>NZ_RKKE01000002.1:99660-1052126 GCF_003797125.1 Shewanella frigidimarina | reverse complement strand
GTAGGAGACTACTACGTTGATAGGCAAGGTGTGTAAGCGTTGTGAGGCGTTGAGCTAACTTGTACTAATGACCCGTGAGGCTTAACCATACAACCCAGATGGGTTTTACTGACCTTAGTGTTAGAATGAGGCGCTTAAACAGTGGTCATAAAATGCTCCATGCGTTTATGACATCAAGTACATCCGTGTACTTGTCGAACTCAAGATTCTTAATAAGAGTAAAAGCAATCAGCTTTCCGAATTATTATTTAATGCATCAAGAATAGTGCGTTAGATAAACAAATTTGTCTGGAAACCATAGAGCTGTGGCACCACCTGATCCCATTCCGAACTCAGAAGTGAAACACAGTATCGCCGATGGTAGTGTGGGGTCTCCCCATGCGAGAGTAGGTCATTTCCAGGCGCCTAATTGACTTGAAAGAGTCGTGAAACAGCCCGCTATTATGTAGCGGGCTTTTTTACGTCTGTCATTTGTTGAAATTACGGTTTGGTTAATATGAGCATAATGCTTGTGTGGACGATATGCCCATGCTAAATAGGTCATTTTCAGGCGCCTAATTGACTTGAAAGAGTCGTGAAACAGCCCGCTACATAATAGCGGGCTTTTTTACGTCTGTCATTTGTTGAAATTACGGTTTGGTTAATATGAGCATAATGCTTGTGTGGACGATATGCCCATGCGAAATAGGTCATTTCTAGGCGCCTAATTGACTTGATAGAGTCGTGAAACAGCCCGCTATCATATAGCGGGCTTTTTTACGTCTGTATTTTGAGGGGTTGATTGTTGATTGCATCACATTGTTGTATAGATGGCATCAAAAAGGCTATCGCTCTCTTAATGCAAGACAACATCAAACGATAGGATAGTCGTGGCTCAGCAGGTGCGAGAGCGATAGTTGGCCAGTTTAATTGCTCGTTATAAGGCTGCGAGTTTACTGTATTGTAGCTTAATGAAACTGTACACCGATATGAGGTAAACTTGCCTGAAGATTAAACGATGTAAAAAGTAATGAAGACTCAACCAACTTACTCAACAGAATTTAAAATAGCTACCGCTAACCTTGTGATTAAACAGGCGACACTATCCGAGAAGCTTGTGATGCAACCGGTGTAGGCCTAACGGCGATTAGACGTTAAGTAACCCCGCTAAGACAAGAATTTAAAGGTGTTACCTCATCAGCTAATGCCATCACTCCTGAACAAAAACGAATTCAAGAGCTCGAAGCCCAAATTAGGAATATTGAATGGGAGAAAGATATCCTAAAAAGGCTACCGCTCTCTTAATGCAAGACAACATCAAACGATAGCGTCAATTGAATCGTTATCGAGAGAGTAGAACATCGACAAACAGCTTTGTCATTTGTTTGGAATATCGCGTGGTAGCTAACATTATCATCTCAAACATCGTGGATTAGTAAAGCCTGAGTGTGAGAAGTTACGCCAGCAAGCAATTGCAATCCACCGTGATAGTCGTGGCTTAGCAGGAGCTAGAACAGTAGCTGGCTAGCTTAATCAGTTTGGTGAAAATGTTGGCCGTTATATGGTTGCTAGATTAATGAGTGATGCAGGACTCATCAGCAGTCAATCCAAAAAGCATCGTTACAAGATAGCGAATTATGAGTCTACAATTGCGTCTAACTTGTTAAAGCGGCTGTTTAACGTTGACACTATAAACCGGGTTTGGTTTGGCGTGCGGATGTGACGTACGTTTGATCTGGAGCCAAATGGCTCTACTTAGCTGTATGATCTATACATAAATTGACTAGATTGGCTAACTTGCCTGAAAAAACTGCAATTGAGCACTTTATTATAAAAAGTACTTTACCTTTGGTGGTGGTTTTAGCATAATGCCCCTCGTCAACAGGGGTGTAGTTCCAATTGGTAGAACAGCGGTCTCCAAAACCGATGGTTGCGAGTTCGAGTCTTGCCACCCCTGCCAAATAAAACAACGGCTTGCATAGAAATATGCGAGCCGTTTTTAATTGTGTAAAATATAGCTTAGAAAAAGAAAGTTTAACATCTGCATTGCTGTTATTACCCTTGTCCCCTTGTCCCTTTGTTATTTATATTCTTAGACTTATGAGTATAAAATTTTTGTTTCTCTCTTTATATGGGCTTTCTTGTTCCTGTTTCACTTTCATTGTAGCTAAGAGAAACCTGACGTTTCTGAGTTAACCTGCTGTTTTTTCATTGGTGATGGAAATGCTTGTCGCTCTTATGTGCATTTTTATTTAGTTGACTACTTCATGTCATCCTCATTAGTCCTTTATTTGTTTCTTATCCATTGTCCTTGGAAAACGATTAGTCAGTAGAACTCAGCAAAGCTTAGGTTTGTATTTTCCTGGATCATTTTTGACAATTTCTTGAACTACTGTCAGTAGTATTTTCGATTTATGCAGTGAATATTCCGATGTTTTATGGATAATTGACTACGGAGAATTAACATTATGCGTTAATCCTCCGTAGCTTGTTCTTAACGGAATATCAGGGGGGGGGGTAGATTTATACTGTTAGTGTATTTAAAAGTAGTAGTTAACCATGTTAACCATGTTAACCATGTTAACCATGGTTAGTTTGCTCATGCTTACAGTATATAATGGCACTCTAATAAATATAAGCTTCTTAGGGCGCCATTACTTTTACTGAATCATGAAGTTCATTTACGGCTTAAAACTTATAATCGAAGTTATAGCGCATACCGATCATAATTTGATCATCAGTCTCTTGGTATTCAAAGTCTTTTTTCTGATATTCGATGAAGGTACTGAATTTCGATGTTTTATGCCATTCAAAGGTGGTGTTATAGGCATTATAATTGCCTGAGGTGATATTGTTGCCACCATCATCGTATTTGGATACCCCCAGTTTAATTTTATAGGTTTCATTGATGAAGTAGCTTGCGACTATATCAAGAGTTGAACCATCGGCGATGTCTTTGTCTATGTTTTGATAAGCAGCTGCTAGGTACAGTGACTCAAAGTTTTTAGCTAAGGTGACACCTACGGTATTTTCATCTGTACCGTCTTCCAATTCTTTTGTGTAAAACGCTGCGGCTATGTAGATTAGGTCTGTTTTGTAACGTAAACCGGTGTTAAAGAAATCACTCCCATCACTTCCTTTGTTACCATCGAATTGCGCATCAGCAGAAAACAAAATATCGCCGAATTGCTTTCTATAGGTCACTAGATTGTTAAGTCTAAATGGACTTGCACTATCATAGGCTATTGGGGTTCCTGAACGATTGAAGATATCGACAGGATCGTAAATAATTTCTTGTGTTACTGCTTGCTTACCAATAGCAAACCGACCTAAAAAACCTTCGATTCCAACATAGGCTTTTCGTGCATCGCCAAAGTCACCATCATTTCTTATATCAACTTTAAACTCGCCTTTAGCAAAGGCCATTAGGCCATCTCCTAATTGGTATTCCGTCGCAAAACCAATCCGTGAGTTAGCATCTCCAACATCCCACACATCGTCTGAATTGGTATGGGTAAGACCGAATGTCGGACGTAGAGAACCATAAAAATTAAATTGAGTATCAGAGAGCAAAGATGACTCACTGTCTTGGGTTTCAAGCGTGGCGAGCCTTTGCTGAATTTGTTGTAGTTCAGCTCGTAACTCCTCATTAGTATCGGTGTTGTTATTAGCTTGAGTTGTGAATATGGGAGCCGCAAAGCTCAGCATAATAATTGCAGATTTTAGTTGGGACGGTTTCATTTATGTTTCCTTACATAACAACTACTAGTGTTCTGCTACTGGTTTGGTTACCGATTAAGCACTGGCTAGTAGTAAGGATGTGCACTTGTGACAGTGCGTGAGCAGGTGCCTAGCGACAATGCAAAAGCTCCCACATATTTACTGCAAACAGGGACGCCTGTTTGCAAAGTTTTAATGCTGTATTGCCCTCATCAATCTCGCCAAAGCAGCAAGCTCTTTGATTAAAGGACTTTTTTTGACTAGAGAATTGTCGAGGCCATTTTTCGGCGTAAGTAAGCAATTTGCTGCATGTGGGGCAAGTCTTTAGGGCAGTTATCTTGGCAACCTAACAGCGTCATGCAGCCAAAGACTCCATCTTGATTGCCGATAACATGGTAGAAGTCGTCTGCGCTGCGGTTGTCTCTACTATCCATTTCGAAACGGGCAATTTTCATCATGCCTACTGCGCCCACAAAGGTGTCTCGCATTTGTTTGGTGGCACATGCAGAGACGCAGACACCACATTCGACACAGCGTTCCAATTCATATATCCGCGCGGCTTCTTCTGGTGCCATTGGATTTTCTAGGCGATGCATGTCTTGATCGTCCGGTTTAGGATGTAACCAGAGCTTTAATCGCTCGGCTAATTCACGCATAAATTTCCCGGTGTTTACCGACAGGTCACCAATCAGTTCAAAGCCAGGTAGAGGCATTAAGGTGATTTCACCATCAGGGTAATTTGCCGTTAAGGTACGACAGGCAAGAGTTGGGAAGCCATTAATCACCATGGCGCAACTGCCACAAATACCTGCTCGGCACACAAAGTCGAACTGTAACGAAGTATCTTGTTGTTCACGCAGTTGATTTAATGCGATAAACACTGTCATACCATCTGTTTCGGTTAATTCGTAACGTTCCATTTTTGGCTTATCTTGGCTATCTTGTGGATCGTAGCGGAAGATATTAAAGGTGATTTTTCGGCTCATAATGATTTATTTCCTACCGGTTGAGATGGTATGACTGCTAATGTATCGCTAAGACGTTCATTAGCTGGTTGTAGATGGCTAGGTAGCGTATATGGCATCAATGCTTGCTGCAGTGCATACCTATCTGGGGCGTTGCCAAGTTCTGCCGTTATTTTGTTTATTTCTTGAGTCCGTTTTTCAGTATCGGGATGGGCTATGTTGTTATCGTTGCCGTAACCACGGTATCCAGGAGGTAACTCCATTTTCATTACATCGAGCTTCTCATAATGTAAAACGGGTTCTAATGACTCGTCATTTGGCCAGGTAGCCAATGTACGATTTAGCCAATCTTTATCATTGCGTTGTGGATAATCTTCTCTAGAGTGGGCTCCACGGCTTTCGGTGCGTGCAGCAGCCCCACAGGCGACAGTTAAGGCTACTTTCAACATTCTGGTGACGCGCAGAGCTTCAACTAATTCAGGATTTGAATGACGTTTTTTACACTTAAGTCCTAGATTTTTTGCGCGTAGAAGTAATGCTTTAAGCTCGGCTATAGCCTTGTCTAGTTCAGGACCATTTCGAAAGATGCCGACGTAATTCATCATGATACGTTGCATTTCTTTTTTTATTTCGAAGGGGTTCTCTGTACCTTTACCGTCGACTAAGTTATCGATTTCATTTTGTAACTTATCGAGAAATTTTTGGGTGAGGGCAGTATCAATTTCTAAGGCATTTTGTTCACAGAAATCGGCTACATATTTACCGATGATCATGCCGCCTACTACGGTTTCTGCCACAGAATTACCACCTAAACGATTAAAACCATGCATATCCCAGCACGCAGCTTCTCCAACACTAAATAGTCCTTTAAGTTGTGGGCTTTCACCGGTGGCATTAGTACGAACGCCGCCCATAGAATAATGCTGGGTAGGTCTTACAGGGATCCACTCTTTGCAGGGATCGATTCCAAGAAAATATTCACAAATTTCTTTCACTTCGCGCAGATTGGTTTCAATATGCTCACGACCTAAAATGGTTATATCTAACCAGAGATGTGGCCCATAAGGACTGTCATCTCCTTTACCTTTGCGAATGTGTTCGGTCATGCGGCGAGATACCACATCACGGGAAGCGAGTTCCTTTTTCTCTGGCTCGTAGTCTGGCATAAAGCGATGACCGTCTTTATCGCGTAGTATGCCGCCGTCACCGCGACAACCTTCAGTGGTGAGAATTCCTGCTGGGACGATGGCTGTCGGATGAAACTGTACCGCTTCCATATTGCCTAATGTCGCGACGCCAGTTTCGAGTGCTAACGCTTGGCCTATACCTTCGCAGATAGTAGCATTAGTCGATATTTCATAAATTTTGCCGTAACCTCCAGTCGCAATCGTAGTTGATTTAGCCACATAGGCGCGCAGTTCTCCGGTCACTAAACAGCGTGCAATGACTCCGTGGCAACGCTTACCATCATGGATCAGTGATAAGGCTTCAATCCTTTCGTGTACTGGAATACCCATCGATATTGCTTGGTTATCTACCGCATACAATAATGAGTGGCCAGTACCATCGGCGGTATAGCATGTTCGCCATTTCTTGGTGCCGCCAAAATCTCGAGCATTGATGAGGCCATGAGCTTCTTCTGCTTCATGTAAAGTCACTTTTTTTGCATTCATTATCACATCGCGCGGACCAGCAGAAATTCTAGACCAAGGCACTCCCCAGTTTGTCAGTTCACGTATGGCTTTGGGGGCGCAATGGGCAAACATACGTGCCACATCTTGGTCACAACCCCAGTCAGACCCTTTGACCGTATCCTGAAAATGTATGTCTTCGTTGTCACCCATGCCTTTAACTGTATTGCCAAGGCTTGCTTGCATACCGCCTTGAGCAGCCGCGGAATGTGAACGTTTTGCCGGAATAAGCGATAATACCAGAGTGTCTAGGCCGCGTTCTTTGGTGGCAATAGCGACTCTAAGGCCTGCTAGCCCGGCACCAATGATTAATGAGTCAGTATAAATAAGTTTCAAAATCAGCTCCTTATCTAATAATCTAGATAATATGTATGAATTTCCATTGCGCCCCTGCGATAGATGTAATGCACCTATTCGTCAGTGGAGGGTCTGTGTGTTGAGGCTTAGCTTTGCGATTCAGGGGACTCATTTTGTTATTGACTCTGGCTGTTTGTTGCCAGGCAATCACACTTAGCGTCCCCTTAGCATGCCTACTACTTCGGAATAAAAGGCTGAACGGGTAGTGTCAGTTCACTGCCAATAGAGATGTAGGTAATGAGGCTTAATGAACCTAAACAAAGTAAATAGATCATTAACACCTGGGCAATGGTGCGTATGAGAGAACGGTTATTGCTCACTCCCCATTTTAATATCACTCGGTATAAGCCAATTAAGCCATGTACTAATACAACCGGAAGGAATACCACATACAAGATCCAGGCATGTCCGTTATAGACGCGGTCGGCTGAGAGGTGTGGACCAATTTCAGGATCTAAAATCATGGTTGCAAGATGTGCTGAGACTAAGAAAAATAAGATGAATCCAGTGATCATTTGCCAATACCAAGCGCGAGTGTCTTTGTGCTTTATGTTGGACATAAACCCACGAAGTGCACGCCACTGGCCGAGTTGTACCGGAAAGCGACGTAATGCCAGCGCCGCGTGAACGACGACGATAACTAAAATAAATACTGAAAAAATTTGTGTCACTAGTGGCCAACCGTGCCCAGTAGCGCTAAACATGCCACCTTCAAGTACTTGTACGAAGCGGTAGAAGGTTTCTTTGCCTAATAAAATGCTTGCCTCAAAATGCATATGCACTAATAAGAAAGCGCCCAGTAAAGCCCCTGTCAAACTTTGTAAGCAGTCGGCTCTAGCTGACCAGGCTTGTCCAAATGGTCCACCATTGATGGCGGTTGGAACGCGCGTTTTTTCTGACATTAATTCACCTCTTATAAGATTTGTTATGATGTAAATGCGTAAGCATTACCCCAAAACAAAGTCTCTATATAAAGATTAAAAGAACAGGGTTAATCCATTTTCTGGATTAGCCCTTCGATAACATTGCTTAACATTGAGCTATATAATCATGCCGCCAAATAAGAACGCTAACGCGACACTGGTAGCAATTGTCACTACACCAGGGATGAGGAATGGGTGGTTAAATACCGCCTTACCAATTCGAGTTGAGCCAGTGTCATCCATTTCGACAGCTGCCAGTAGCGTTGGATAAGTAGGTAGTACAAACAACGCACTCACAGCAGCAAAAGAGGCAACGGCAGTTAAAGGGCTCACACCAATGGCTAATGCCGCAGGCATTAGCGCTTTAGTTGTGGCCCCTTGTGAGTAGAGCAACATAGAAGCGAAGAATAGTGTTACCGACAATAACCATGGCTGGCTCTGCAGTAAGGTTCCTGCAAGGTCTTTGATTTCATCAATATGGTTTGCAACAAAAGTATCCCCTAACCATGCAACGCCTAGCACACAGACACAGGCAGACATACCTGACTTAAAAGTGGCAGCATTAGAAATTTCGCTAGCGTCTAATTTACAAAAAATCGTAATAGCTGCAGCAGCAGTTAGCATAATCACCATGATGGCTGAATCGCGAGGCAATACCGGATTAACAATTAATCCCACTTTGTCGGAAATCGCAGTGGCATAAATCATCACAGCCGCAATAGCCATTAAAAAAATCACCACTGAACGTTTAGCACCGTCTTTAATGTTTATTTGGGTAGCACCACGTTTTTTGATTAATCCTTTAGCCAAACGGTCTTGGTAAATCGGATCTTCTGCTAGCGGTTTACCCATTAAATTGGCTACTACGGCCCCGACCATACAAGCGAGAAAAGTGGAGGGGATACATACTGCTAATAGCACTAAATAGTCCACTCCAAGTGGCTCTAGGATGCCAGAGAAGAACACTACTGCCGCTGAAATAGGTGAGGCAGTAATGGCGACTTGAGATGCTACAACTGCGATAGATAGAGGTCGAGATGGACGTATACCTTGTTCTTTGGCTACTTCTGCTATAACAGGTAAAGTTGAGAATGCTGTGTGGCCCGTTCCAGCAAAGAGTGTCATGAAATAAGTGACGACGGGTGCTAGAAAGGTAATTTGCTTTGGATGTTTACGTAGTAATTTCTCTGCTAGTGAGACGAGGTAGTCCATCCCTCCCGATACTTGCATGGCTGCAATGGCGGTGATCACCGACATAATGATTAGGATTACATCAATCGGGATAGTCCCTGGTGTTAGCCCAAGTCCAGCTGTCAGTATCAGCACTCCGACACCGCCAGCAAAGCCGATCCCCATGCTCCCCATTCTTGCACCTAGGTAAATAGCCCCAAGTACGATAATTATCTCTAATATAATCATGGTATTAACTCTTTGTTATTTTGATTGTCATATTCTGCTTAAGGTTAATTATGCAGAAGCTTATTGTTTAATAATCGAGTTTGGGTTGGAGAGAATCTCCAACCCAACAGAGTTACACTTTGGTTTTGCTAGTATTTCGTTTAGCCTGATACTTAGGATGCATTAGGTTTTCTACAGAGAGGATTTCATCGAGTTCTTCAGCTGTTAATAAGCCTCGTTCTAGCACCACTTCACGGACATTTTTACCCGTTTGGGCACAAATTTTGCCGATAATGTCGCCTTCATGATGACCGATGAACGGATTAAGATAGGTCACGATGCCAATAGAATTTAATACATGATTCATACAGACATCAGGATTGGCTGTGATCCCTTCAACACACTTCTCACGCAGTGCGATACAGGCATTCCCCATAAGACTTAGCGACTCAAACATCGCCTGGCCAATGACAGGTTCCATTACGTTAAGTTGTAACTGGCCGGCTTCTGCGGCCATAGTGATCGTAATATCGTTACCGACAATTTTAAAAGCCACTTGGTTAACCACCTCTGGGATCACAGGGTTGACCTTGGCAGGCATGATTGACGAACCGGCTTGTAGCTGAGGCAAATTGATATCATTGAATCCTGTGCGTGGACCCGATGAAAGCAAGCGTAAATCGTTACAGATTTTGGACATTTTAATGGCCATACGCTTAATTGCACTGTGCAGCATAACGTAGGCGCCACAATCCGATGTCGCTTCAATTAAATCTTCTGCTGGCACATATTCACGTCCAGTAATTTCAGCCAAATGTTTAATGGCCAATGAGGAGTACCCTATTGGAGTGTTTAGACCAGTACCAATAGCCGTTGCGCCTAAATTCACCTCAAGTAATAATTCTTGGCAACGTTTAATTGATTTAATTTCTTCGCGCAGTGTTACAGCAAAAGCGTGAAACTCCTGGCCTAATGTCATAGGCACAGCGTCTTGTAACTGAGTGCGGCCCATTTTTAATACGGTCTTGAATTCTGTAGCTTTAGTGTCGAAGGCACTGATGAGGTCGGTTAATGCCTCTAACAAAGTATCTGTGCTGTTGACCAATGCAATTCTAAAACCTGTTGGATAAGCATCATTAGTGGATTGACACTTATTAACATGGTCATTAGGGTTGATGACATCATAGCGGCCTTTTTCTAGCCCCATGAGTTCCAATGCAACATTGGCTAATACTTCATTGGTGTTCATGTTGACCGAGGTACCAGCACCACCCTGATAAACATCTACTGGGAATTGGTCGACAAATTGACCTGTAGTGAGGATCAGATCGCAGGCTTCAATAATTTTATTCGCAATCTCGGGACTTACAGCCCCTAATTCGCTATTAGCCATGGCAGCCGCTTTTTTTGTTAGCATCATGCCTCGTACTAATTCAGGTGCGTCTGAGATTTTTTGATTACTTAATTTAAAGTTTTCCATTGCACGTAATGTGTGAATGCCATAATAAAATTCATTAGAAACTTCTTTAGTACCCAATAAATCTTCTTCGATACGTGTGCTATTAGTGTTTTTCATTTCTATCCTATTAAATCCTGTTAATAGTAAGATATATTTTCGACCTTGAGCTATGGTATGTGTATATAAGCTTAAATTGCATATCAAAAATAACTCTTCGAAAATATGAAGGGGAACTTTCCCCTTAACTATTGGCTGAGAGGTTACCCCTTAAGGAGTATTTAAATATAGATGGAGATCACTTATTTGTATCTGGTTAAATATTTTGTTTAGTTGTTAGATAAATATCTCAACTGAATTGATTTGTGTGATCTATTACTGTTTGATCTAAGTTGTATGTTTAATTGTTATTTTTTTGTCAACTTATGATTTAAAAGTAGAAATGTTTTTTTGTAAAAGTATTGTGTTAGTTAAAAGTGTATTTATTTAAAATGTTTTATTATTTTATTTTATTTTATTTTTTGATTAGATTGTTATTTGTTCTTAGTTGTTAAAATTAGTGATAACTATCACGGTGAGAATTTAATAATAGTGCACACTTGTGAAGTGTTTATTATTAATAAAAGGAAGTTAGTATGAAATTTTCTATACGTAAGCTCTTGCTATCGGTTACCTTAGGGTTATTTCTATCCTCTGCGGTGCAAGCGCTTCCACAGGTTCGAATTATTGCCACAGGTGGAACCATTGCTGGAGTGGGCCAATCGGCTACTGAGTCAAATTATCAGTCTGGAGAGGTCGGGGTTAATAGCTTAATAGCAGCTGTGCCGGAGATAAAGTTGCTTGCCGAAATTCAAGGTGAACAACTCGTTAAAATTGGTTCGCAAGATATGAACGATAAAGTTTGGTTAGACTTAGCCAAACGGATTAATATTTTACTGGCTGATAAAAATGTCGATGGAATTGTGATTACCCATGGCACTGATACTTTAGAAGAAACTGCTTACTTTTTGAATCTAACTGTCAAGAGCGATAAGCCTGTAGTGCTGGTTGGTGCAATGCGTCCATCCACTGCTATGAGTGCCGATGGACCTATGAATCTGTATAATGCAGTCGCCATTGCCGCTAATCTAGAGTCTAAAGGCAGAGGTGTTTTAGTCGTGATGAACGATACAGTACTTAACGCCCGCGATGTAACGAAGACTAATACTACTGGAGTACACACCTTTGCCGCGCCTAATTTTGGCCCGCTTGGTATTATTCATAACAGTAAGGTTGAGTATATGGGCAGAACGGAACGTCAACATACGACTCAAACCCCTTTTGATATCAGCAAGCTCGATATTTTACCAAAGGTAGGTATTGTTTATAACTACGCTAATGCTAGTGATTTACCTGCTAAAGCTATGGTTGAAGCGGAGTTTGACGGCATTATTAGTGCGGGTGTAGGTAACGGCAACATTTATCACTCTGTATTCGATACACTCATTAAGGCGAGCAAAAAAGGCATATTGGTTGTTCGCTCTAGCCGTGTACCGACCGGTGCCACTACTCTAGATGCTGAAATAGATGATGCCAAATACGGCTTTGTTGCTGCTGGTAATCTTAATCCACAAAAAGCCCGTATTTTGTTGATGTTATCGTTAACTCAAAGTAAAGATCCTCAACAGATCCAGCGTTGGTTTCAGCAGTTTTAGGTACTAGCTGAGGCACTAAACACTAGATTAAATCTACATTTTTATGAAGCCAGTAGTCACCCCTACTGGCTTTTTTTATGTACTTTATTCTTGTTATAGCGTCAATCTTTCTAATAAAAATAACATAACACTCCCTACAATATGCTATGCCTGTAGTGCAGCAGTCTTAATAGTCAGTAACCTAGTTAGTACACCTTGGTTAACGCTATTTATAAAGTATTTTATTAGGGATCCCCCCCAAAAAACTTTACGGAACAAGCCTAAGTAACAATTAATAGATTAATCTTAACAGAGTAATCTATTAAAGTGCTCGAGGGAATACAGGTGGTCAACGATTATCTGAGTATGCTTATACTCATTGTCTAAATGGGTAAAAAAGACGAGAGTGTTATTGGCAGTGTTAATCGTAATATTTATTAGTAGATAAATATTACGATTGTATTTAACTAAGCGTTAACTACAACTTATGTATGAATTGAATAGATGGTTAAAGTTGTTTTTGACTTTAAACATTCATTACGAGAATTAAGTTTAAATGCTAAAGATTAAGAGTGTCAATCAGGCATCGCTAATTTGTAAGATGAGCTAATTACTTCTCATCTTACAAATGCATGAAATAAACAGCCACAACAATTTCAGTAGCTATGATGATTTAGATGATTTTAAATTAATATTGTTCCGTTTCAATCTGAACGAGTTGTGAAAGCGAAAGTTTTTTATATGAGCTCATTCGTATTTTTAAACTCTGAAATAATATCAAATTAAATATAGATCTGGTTTTGTTTTTGGTTTTTATTTTTTATTTTTTAATTAAAATAAAATCATATAAAGTTACCAGCAATAAAGATTGCATCTAATATTTTTAACATCAGCAAAGAACTTTGATAGCTAATCCACCCAAAGAGGTTTCTCTATATTTAGAGTTCATATCCTTACCTGTTTCCATCATTGTTTCGATGACTTTATCAAGAGACACGAGAGGATCTGAAGAACGACGTAGTGCCATACGTGCAGAGTTAATCGCTTTTACTGCGTTAATTCCATTACGTTCAATGCAAGGTATTTGCACCCTTCCAGATACAGGATCGCAAGTCAGTCCCAGGTTGTGTTCCATACCAATTTCTGCAGCGATACATACTTGTTCAGGACTACCACCCAATAACTCAACAAGCCCAGCAGCAGCCATTGAACAGGCAACTCCAACCTCTCCTTGGCAGCCAACTTCCGCTCCTGAAATGGAAGCATTCTGTTTAAATAATCCACCAATAGCCCCAGATGCCGCCAGAAAACGCATATAGTCTTTCTCGGTAACTCTATGGATAAACTTGTCGTAATAAGCAATTACTGCTGGGACAATACCGCAAGCCCCATTAGTAGGTGCTGTGACAACTCGGCCTCCAGATGCATTTTCTTCGCTCACTGCAAAAGCAAACATATTGACCCAATCAATAACAGCCATAGGGTCATTAGATGTAGATTCAGAAGCCACAAGTTGTTGGCAAAGCGCAGCAGCACGACGAGGGATCCGCATTGGTCCTGGTAGTACCCCTTGGGTATTCATACCGCGATCCATAGATTCACGCATCGTTTTCCAGATATGGGTAAACTGAGCTTGAATATTACCGTCTGGGCGCAGCGATTTTTCATTCTCTAACACTAAAGAGCTAATCGATAATCCTTCAGTTTTACAATGTCTAATCAATTCTTCAGCTGTAGAATATTCATAAGGAACTTTTACTAACTGTTCCTCTTGTTTGCCGAAATTCTCTTCATCAACAATGAATCCGCCTCCGATAGAATAGTAAGTCTTGGAGAGCACTTTCTCGTTTTCTATCCATGCGTGGATTTGCATGCCATTTTCATGCAGTTCCAAATTTGTATTATGGAAGTGGATGCTTTTATTATAAGGGAAGGACACCGTATGACAGTGCATGCCTACAGGAAGCCTTTCACTTTTCTCCAGCCGTGCAATAAAACCGGGGATACTTTCGATATCGACATCTTCCGGTAGATTACCCGCTAGACCCATAATAATGGCTATATCTGTGTTGTGACCCTTTCCTGTGAGTGACAGTGCGCCATATAAATCAACAGTAATTCTCGTGATTTCTCGAAGCTTGCCTTTCGAACGTAACTCATCGATAAACTCTTTTCCTGCTTTCATTGGTCCGCCGGTATGAGAGCTTGAAGGTCCAATACCCACTTTATAAATATCGAAAACACTAATCATATTGATTCCTTTGCAAAAGCTTCTATACCTAGAAGCTTTTGTCATAGTTTATGAATGGATAGAGCTGTTAAAATATGTCGTAAAGAACAGAGCTGATAGCAGCTAAGCCGCATATAACCGTAAAAATTTGAACAGGAAGTGATGTTTTATATTTAGCCATTGCAGGAACTTTATGCATCGCAAAAACGGGCATTAAAAATAGAATCGCAGCAATCATTGGAGCGCCTACTGCCTCAATCATTCCTAAAATACTTGGGTTAACGATAGCAACCACCCATGTAGACAGCACAATGAAAGCAAGTGATACTTTTTCAATGATATTTACTGAAGCAGTGGTCCGGCACTTAATAACCCCAACCAGACCTTCGTGCGCACCAAGGAAGTGGCCAAAATAAC
Source organism: Shewanella frigidimarina (assembly GCF_003797125.1). Lineage (GTDB taxonomy): Bacteria > Pseudomonadota > Gammaproteobacteria > Enterobacterales > Shewanellaceae > Shewanella > Shewanella frigidimarina. Next base: position 1,037,317 of record NZ_RKKE01000002.1, on the reverse strand, counting down.
TGGAGGTAATTGCTGTAAACGCCACAATAGGACCCATAAGAGAAATCATTGGAGATTCATGTTCATTGGCCAGGTAAGACAGGATAGAAATATTTTGTTCTTTAGCTAATAGTAGCTGTTCCGGTGACAAAGATAGCACCACTGAAAATACAAAGAACATAACAAATCCCATCAACATCAACGCAGCACCACCTGTAATAGCGTCAGTTTTTTCTACTGCATTTTGGCCATACTTTCGACGTTGCTCTTTCGTGAACTGACTGATGATAGGGCTATGATTGAACGAAAAGACAATAAGAGGAATCGATAGCCAAATAATCGATGGCATAGATGACCATTCAGGCGATACTTCCATCATCGAAGTATTCCAGTCTGGGATTAAATAAATCGATAGTGCCAGCAACAGAAACACTAATGGATAAACTAGAATAGAAGTGACTTTCAGCATAAGTTCTCTACCAAAAACGACACCGCCCGTCATTGCCAGAATCAATCCTCCAGATAATATCCAGCGTGGAATTGAAGCTATACCCATCTGGTTTACCATAAAGGAATCTACGGTATTAGTGATCCCCACCCCGTAAATTAGAACGATAGGAAAGATAGCAAAAAAATAGGCAAAGGAAATCAGGTTGGCACCTGTTTTACCAAAGTGCTCCTCAACTGTGTCGGTAATATTCGATTCTGGTTTCGTTGACGATAGCACAAACCGAGCCAGAGACTTATGGGCGAACCATGTCATAGGAGCTGCAATTAAAGCTAAAATAACGAGAGGCCAAAAACCACCTGCTCCAGCTTTAATAGGAAGAAAAAGAACTCCTGCACCCACCGCCGTGCCAAAAAGAGAAAGGCACCAAGTAAAATCTTGATAGTTAAATCGACTCTGATCTACAGGTAAGAAGGAGTCATTTGTTAATGTTCTTGAGCTCATATTAATACACTCACTATATTGATAATAATTGATTCGACAACGGTTCTGTCTCAGATTTACCCATAGGAACTGAATCATATGGCTCTTGTTTTGCAAATATTACGGAATCCCGTTCAGTTCAGAATAATGTGCTCTGAATCAACTATCTTTGCATGCCAGTCCAATGTGTAACTTCTAATTTCATTACCACTTTTTGTTACGTTCTAAACTCGCGAATATACTTATAAATAGCATGACGCGTTATTCCTAGCCGTTCTGCAACCGTGTTTGTTGCCTCTTTAAGTTCGAAAATTCCGTTTTCAAACAGCAGTTTGGTTATGGCTTTATTTTTCCCTTTCAAGTTGATTTTTTCGTCGTTTTCAACTTGAATAATTGCGTTTTCAAGCGCCTTTTCAATTAATTCACTTGGAGATGAACTAAAGTTCTCATTAACACCGATTGAAGCGCTTGCCGTCTCGGGCATTAATGTTTTAATGATTTCGGTAAATGGGTAGGATAAGTTGGCATTAACACAAAATAATCCTATTGGTTTTTCATTCTCCCCAGCGAGTACACATGTTGTAGATTTCAGTAAAGATCCGTCTTTGATTCTAGTGAAATAGCTTTTGGGTGTCGCATCTCCTGTTTTCTCAAAAGCGCGAAGCATTTTCAGACCCATATCGGTAATCGGTGAACCCACGGTTCGGCCGGTATGATGTCCGTTGACAATTTTAACGACGGAATGCTCGAAGCTTTCGAATGAATGGACCACCACTTCACAATGAGGCCCTATAAATTCCGCTACGGTTTCTGCCAAGCGGAAATTGGATTTCATAAATTCTTTGTCTTTATCTGTAAACACAATATTGAATGATTTGTATGCGTTCATAGTCATGTAAATACCACTAAAGTTAACTAAAATTGGTCTTAATTGACCATTTATATACTTTTAATGCAATTAATCGTTCGAGCTGATAAGACGTATAAGACAATAATGGTCAGATTGAGTCAATAAGATAGTTACATATAGTTAATTTTTGTGAGGTGTATTGCTATTTTTATGTGTGCAATGCTTGTTTTGGTTACATCTAGTTAACTTTGGCTTCGTGTACATAAAAATATTAACTCGAAAGAATACGGTGATATAAAGTTAAAAAAATTTAACAGATTTGATCTTGACCAATACCGAGCCTAAGACAGACGAAAGTGATCAAGCAAACCCTGGAAGGCTATTTCTATCGATTTTATTGAGCGGAGAAATTTTGATCAGATTTATTGTGAATCTACATCTCTTTAGAGGAACAACAATCAAGTGCCGTTATTGGGAGTAAGTTGTTGTTTAAGGTGTGTGTAATCTCACCTGTTTGGGCTAAATTACCTTAAACCTTATTTAGTTAACTGTTATGCTTGCAAAAGTATCCTTGTTTTTGAGAGTCCGATGGATAAATCTGCTTTTTTAGATGCGATGAATATTACTCGCTGGCTCAGTGCCGATAAACCGTTAAAGCCTTACTTAGTGTTGCATGATCTCGATGCCGACTTATCTGATCAAATGTTTATTCATGATGTACTGCGTTTATTAAACGTTGATATTGATCAGTGCGAGTTTGATTGTGAAATGATCAAAGGGCCGCAGGTGATATGGGATATGCGTAAGACAAAAGTTCGTCCTCGCGTTGCTTGGGTTGTAAGTGCGCCGCTAACAGACCTTCATGCTTTGGCTGATGAAAAACGCCATTTATGGCAGCAAATATCTCAACATTTAGATAAAATCCAGCAATTAAGTAAGGGCGAGACCAATGAGCAACATTGATAGTCACTTCATTGTGCCCCTTGGCGTTGAGCATGTAACTGTAATGGCTAAGATTGAAAACCAAGCTCACACTCATCCTTGGTCCGAAACAGGCTTAAAAGAGTGTTTCGGGCCTTTATATCGAGTATTGGGCATTAAGCTGCAAGATGGTTTGTTGGGTTTTGCGATAGTACAGCAAATTATAGATGAGGCGACGTTACTCGATATTTGTGTGGCACCAGATAAACAAGGCTCAGGGTTTGGCTCGCTATTAATGCAGCAATTGATTGATGATGCGAAAGATGCGGGTGCAGTTGTGCTGATGTTAGAAGTTCGTCAGTCAAATGAGGCGGCAAAATATTTATATGAGAAAGTTGGTTTTATTGAGTCAGGCAGGCGTAAAAATTATTACCCTACAGATGATGGTTATGAAGATGCCATTTTAATGGATTTAGCATTGAGTTAATTTTTTGCGTGATTCAATTGAATACAAAAAAACAGCGCTAATTGAGCACTGTTTTTTATTTGGGAGAAGTAAGATTACTTAACTTCTTTACCTTGAGCTTGTAAGTCTGCGTGGTAGCTTGAGCGAACAAGTGGGCCACAGGCTGCATGTGTGAAACCAAGTTCATCAGCTAACGCTTTCAACTCATCAAATTCTGCTGGTGGAACATAGCGTTCAACGGGTAGATGAAATTTAGACGGTTGTAAGTATTGGCCAAGCGTGAGCATTTCTACGTTGTGAGCGCGTAAATCTCGTAATACTTCGGCTATCTCTTCGTTGGTTTCACCTAAACCCATCATTAAACCAGACTTAGTCGGAATAGTTGGATGACGCTCTTTAAAGCGTTTAAGTAGGTCTAATGACCACTGATAGTTAGCACCTGGACGTGCTTTGCGGTAATGAGCAGGAGCCGTTTCAAGATTATGATTAAATACATCAGGAGGCTCGGTCGCTAAAATATCTAATGCTGCATCGATACGACCACGGAAATCAGGAACAAGAGTTTCAATCTTGATTTCAGGGTTTAATAAACGAATTTCGCGAATACAGTCCGCAAAGTGCTGTGCACCACCATCCCGTAAATCATCACGGTCAACAGAAGTTATCACCACATATTTTAACTTCATGTCTTTAATCGTTTGGGCTAGTTTTTTAGGCTCGTCAGCATCAGCTTTTAGCGGACGACCATGGGCCACATCACAAAAAGGGCAACGACGGGTACAGATTGCACCTAAGATCATAAAGGTTGCTGTGCCGTGGTTAAAGCATTCTGCTAAGTTAGGGCAAGATGCTTCTTCACAAACTGAGTGTAATCCGTTTTTACGTAATGCCGCTTTTATCTCGAGAATACGTTGATTTGAAGAGGGTAATTTTACTCGTAACCAATCCGGTTTACGCAGCATAGTTTCGCGCTCTGATGGCACGACTTTTACAGGAATTCGTGCGACTTTATCGGCATCACGTAATTTGACACCTGGTTGTAATCTTTCAGGCCTATTCATTATTCTGCTAATCCTTGATGATGTACAAGTTGTTGATAGCCCATAATTTGGCTAAAGGTTTGGATTAATTTATCGCCAGCTTCAAGCACAGTTTGTGGACCACCTAATGCTTTACATTGCACCATTTCTAAACCGGCATATCCGCAAGGATTGATACGCTGAAACGGGGCTAAGTCCATATCGACATTTAATGCTAAGCCGTGAAAAGAGCAGCCTTTACGGATGCGTAATCCTAAAGAGGCAATTTTTTGTTCTGTGACATAAACACCAGGAGCGTCGGCTTTTGCGTAAGCATTAATAGAGTAATAAGCGAGCATATCAACAATACTTTGCTCAATATTGTTCACTAACTGTCTAACGCCTAGTTTATTACGTTTGATGTCAATAAGTGGATAAACCACTAATTGTCCTGGACCGTGGTAAGTAACTTGGCCACCGCGATCGACTTGAATAACTGGAATATCACCAGGGTTGAGTATGTGCTCGCTTTTACCTGCTTGGCCTTGGGTAAATACTGGTGGATGCTCAACAATCCAAAGTTCATCTTGGCTGTCGCTATCACGAGTGTCAGTATATTCCTGCATTGCATGCCATGTCGATTCATAGTCTTGCATGCCAAGATGGCGGATGTGCAGTGTTTGTGCTTGCAAGGGCAACGTCTCCCCCAGATAAATGGTGTGTGTCCATCGAGTCAATGGTTTAATTCTTGAGTATTATACTCAAGTTTATGAGTAAAGAAGACTCTTTGGGCTCTTACAGTACGCGTTTTACACCTTCAATTGCGGCAAGATCAATATACGCTTTTTCAATATGTTCTTTGCTGGTAACTGTAATACGGATGGTCACTGAATAGTAACTGCCTTTACTTGATGCCTTCACGCTTGGAACATAATCACCGGGAGCAAGTTGTTGCGCTACAGCAACAACACGATCGGCTAGGGTATCGTCAGCATCACCAATCACTTTGAAAGGGCACGAATTAGGAAATTCCATCACTTGGTCAAACGTTGTATTTAACATTAACTTACTCGATTCTGTTTTGGTGTTACTAATATGGTGGCAATTATACCCGATTCAAGCCCAGTAGATCTTAAAAAATTAAAGCCGCTGATTAGGCGGCTTTAATTAGTTGATTCACTAATGGATTCATGAATAGATCATGTAAATCTGTTTAATTACTCAAACCAACTGGCAAACATTTGCTTAAAGTAATCCATTAACTTACTGAACATACCGCCTTCTTGAACTTCATTCAATGTCACTAGCGGGAACTGAGCAATGTCTTTTCCATCAAGCTGGAAAAAGACGCGACCCACGGTTTCGCCTTTAGCAAGTGGGGCTGTTAGTGGCTTAGTTAATTCAAAGTTAGCCTGTAAATCTTTTGCTTTACCACGGCTAATAGTAATAGGGGTGTCGGTCATAACACCAAGATCAACTGTTTCTCTATCGCCATACCAAATTTGTTGAGTTACGAAGGTATCGCCAGCTTTGTATGGTGTGATTGTTTCGAAAAAACGGAAACCATAGTTGAGTAGTTTCTTACTCTCAGCTTTACGTGCAGATTCACTCGATGTGCCCATCACAACGCTAATAAGACGCATGCCTTCGCTCGTGCCTGAAGATACTAGGTTGTAGCCTGCACCTGATGTATGGCCAGTTTTAATACCATCAACGTTTAAGCTTTTATCCCATAACAAGCCATTACGGTTATATTGCTTAATGCCGTTATAGGTAAAAGACTTCTCTGAATACACTTTATATTCTTCAGGTACATCACGGATCAGCGCTGCACCTAAAATGGCCATATCATAAGCTGTCGTTTTATGATTTTCTGAGTCTAAACCATGAGAGTTTTCAAAGTAGCTATCCTTCATGCCTAATTGCTTGGCCCATGAATTCATTAAATCAACGAATGCACCTTCTGTACCAGCAATGTGCTCAGCCATAGCAACACAAGCATCATTACCCGATTGGATAATAATACCGCGGTTTAAGTCGTGTACTTTGACGGTTTTACCCACTTCAATGAACATTTTAGATGAGTCAGGGAAATTCTTTGCCCACGCGTTCTTGGTAATGGCTACATCATCATCTAATGAAATATTACCGACACGGATTTCATGGCCAATAACATAACTGGTCATCATTTTTGTCAGACTTGCTGGGTTTAAACTTTCGTAGGCATTTTCTTCAGCAATGACTCTGCCAGAATTATAATCCATTAGCACGTAAGCTTTAGCGGCAACACTCGGCGCATCAGGTGTCACCATAGGTGCGCGATTGGGTGTAGGACGTATATCTGGTTGTGGCGTTGCTGCGAGTGAAGAAAAACAGACAACTGATGCAAAGAGCATCGTTGTTAATTGAGCGGTTTTGGAAGTCATCATGAAGTTAGCACGTCTCTAGTTAGTCGAAGAAAAGACAAAGATCGATTGGTATAATTTTTCGATTATACATTAGTAGGCAGTCATTTCGCATTAAGGTTCATTCATCCAATGTAAATGAACCTTAATGTTACTCTTTATCACCAGTATTATGGCTTACGGTACGATAAAGCTTTGCGGATAACCATCAATTTGCACACGATCGAGCAACTTATTAGTTAGATGAATTTGTCTGATCGGGCCTAACTGCAATCTGTGCATGCCATTTATCGAGGTCACGCGAGAATTCACGGCATATTTGGTTTCTAACTGCTTAGCCAACATATTTATACGCAGTTTATCTTGAGACGCTGCAACTTGAATAAAGTGATTGTCATCATCTTTTAAATCGCTTATTACTCGCTCTTCTGGTGAGGGAATGTAAACGGTTTCAATGGCGACTTTTGCGGTTCCTCTGGCCAGCATGCCTAAGTGGTAAGCAGCAGCATAAGATAGATCAATCACTCGACCATGATGAAACGGTCCGCGGTCATTTACCCTAACAATAATTTGTTTATTGTTGTCTAAATTGGTCACTTTGACATAACTGGGTAAGGGCAGGTTTTTATGCGCGGCAGACATAGTGTACATATCATAAGTTTCGCCATTAGAGGTTAAATGACCATGAAACTTTGAACCATACCATGATGCATGACCTTGCTCTTTAAATCCCTTTCCGCTGTCGAGTACTTGATAGCTTTTGCCTAATACGGTGTAGTTACGATTACCTTGTCTGCTATAAGGTTCGTATTTAGGTTGGGCGTTTTTAACCAAGCTCACATCTGGTGCATCATCAGGATAACGATCGTTAGCCATTTGATAGCGGCTTTTTTTCCCTGAAGAGGTCTTTTTAGCATCATTTGACGAGCAGCTAATGAGAAAGATACTGCTCAACATGATTAATAAGATTAAACGGTAATTAATTGCCATGTTGATTTACCGATTTGTGGTGGGCGTTAAGTTGTTGGCTAAACTGATAAACTGCCATTGCATATAACGGGCTGCGATTATAGCGAGTGATCACATAAAAGTTTTTAAGCCCGAGCCAGTATTCAGCGCTTTCAGCTTGATCTAGTTTAATTAACAATGCAGCTTGTGATGCATCAATATCTTGATTATCTGCCAAGCTTAATGTTGGGCTAAGAATGTCTGATACCTTGTAGTGAAGCTTTTCTTTGGTCCAAACATTCGCTTTTGGGGCTGTGCTTGATGTGTGATTTAGTAATAGCGCCACAGGCTGACCTTTTTGCCAACCGTGTTGATGAAAATAGTTAGCCACACTGCCAATAGCATCTGCTTTACTGGTTAATAAATCTCGTCGACCGTCGCCATCAAAGTCAACAGCGTAATGACGGTAGCTAGATGGAATGAATTGACCATAACCCATTGCTCCAGCATATGAGCCTTTTAAGGTGTCATTATCGAGCTTTTCTTCTTTAATCAACGACATTAAATTGGCATATTCACTGCGAAAGAACGTGGCGCGTGGTGGGTAATGAAAGCCCAACGTGTACAGAGCATCTTGCACACGATAATTGCCTAAGTAACCACCATAGAATGTTTCAATGCCAATAATGGCCACTATAATTTGTGGATCGACATTAAATTGCTTAGCTGCTTTATCGATGGTCTGCTGGTTTTCTTGCCAAAACTCTAGCCCTTTTTGCAACCGTTTGTCGGTCAAAAAAATAGGATAATATTGGTGCCAAGGTTTCGCTTCCCAAGGTTTTGATATCGCGTCAATAATGGTTTGATCGAAGCTTGAAGACGCTAAAAACTGCTCGACTTCTTGTTGCTTGAATCCTTGTTTTACTTGTTCAGCAATAAAGGTTTTCTGTAATGCTTGAGTGTCTGTTTCGGTCACTGCATTTGCGTTAAAAACAGTACCAATAAGTAATGCTAAGCTGGCGATTTGAACGGTTATCTTTGTCATGGTTAACGTTAATCCTATCTATCGACAAATCGTCTGTGGGTGTGAATGCTCATTAAAATACCAAAACCTGTCATTAAGGTCAGCATCGAGGTTCCACCATAACTGATTAGCGGCAAAGGTACACCAACCACTGGTAAGATGCCTGATACCATACCTATGTTAACAAAAACATAGACAAAAAACGTTAGGGTGATACTTCCGGCCAATAAGCGTGCAAAACTTGTCTGTGCTCGTGAAGCGATAACCAGACCCCTGCCAATGACAAATAAATACATTGCCAGTAATACTAAACTGCCAATTAATCCGAATTCCTCACCGATCACAGCAAAGATAAAGTCGGTGTGTCGCTCAGGTAAAAACTCTAATTGTGATTGAGTCCCGTCAAGCCAACCTTTGCCCCAAAGTCCACCTGAACCAATGGCAATTTTCGATTGGATAATATGATAACCCGCGCCGAGAGGATCTTGTTCAGGATTAAACAAGGTTAATACTCGAGTACGCTGATAATCGTGCATCAAGAAAAACCATAAAACAGGTAAAAAGATCAGAATGGCGGTAACAAAGCCGCCGACAATTAACCAACTCATACCAGATAAAAACAACACGAATACCCCAGAAGCAGCGACCAAAATGGAGGTGCCTAAATCCGGTTGTTTAGCGATGAGTAATGTTGGGATTAGTAGGATAATAACGCCACCGGCCAGATAGCGCTTTTTGGGGGGCAACGGGAACTTACTGATATACCACGCCATGGTTATGGGGAAGGCAAGTTTGATAAGCTCCGATGGCTGGAATTCCATAAACCCTAAATTTAGCCAGCGCTGAGCACCTTTATTAATGGTGCCAAATAGTTCAACGCCGATGAGTAACGCTACCCCTGCAAGATAAATAGGTAAAGCCCAACGCCTGAGGATTTCAGGATTGATTTGTGCAAAGCAAAACATCACGCCCAACGACAACGCCATACGTACAAGTTGGCGCTCCATCATCGCAGGGTCTTCGCCACTGGCAGAATAAATCACAAAAAGACCAAAGCTCATTAAAATAACGATGCCGATGAGTAATGGCACATCTAAGTGTATTTTTTGCCAAAACGATTTTTGATATGCATGATTATTCACGGTTTTACCGCCCATTCGTCTCGTAAAATATACTCATCGAGCAATGCTCGTGCTAGTGGGCCTGCATTGGCGCCACCCCAGCCGGCGTTTTCTAATACCACCGCTAAAACGATACGAGGGTTTTCATAAGGTGCGTAAGCAACAACTAATGCATTATCGCGCAAGTGTTCTGCAATAGTGTTGGCATTATATTTTTGATCTTTGGCTACACTAAATACCTGCGCTGTACCCGTTTTCATTGCTGCGGTATAGGTGGCATCGGTAAAGCGAGATTTATCAGCCGTTTGACGCATCGCTTCATTGATGATGTTCCAATTGCGAGGGTCTTTAAGCTCTATTGGTACTTGCTCATCAATCGGCGAATCAATTTTAACCGTACTATTTTTAAATGATTTTAATAAATGCGGCGTAAAACGCTTGCCTTTATTTGCCATGATAGTCACCGCATTGGCAAGCTGCAGCGGCGTAGTAGTCCAATATCCTTGGCCAATACCGACCGAAATGGTATCGCCATTATACCAAGGTTGGTTGTAACGCATTCTTTTCCAGTCTCTAGATGGCATTACGCCATCTGACTCTTCAAAAATATCGATACCGGTACTTTTACCAAATCCAAAACGATCCATAAATATGGCCATTCTATCGATGCCAACCTTATAGACGAGGTCATAAAAGAAAATATCACAAGAGTCGACAATGGCATGATAGATATCTACCCAGCCATGGCCCCATTTTTTCCAGTCGCCCCATTTGCGATCGACGCCTGGCATTTGCCAATAGCCCGGATCCCAAATACGCGTGCGTTCGTTAATGATTTTTTCTTCTAACCCGAGTAACGCTACATGCGGTTTGATGGTTGACGCTGGGGAGTATTGCCCTTGGGTTGAACGATTAATTAATGGCCGCGATTTATCATTTAATAAGTCATTATAAGCTTTAGAACTAATGCCGTGAACAAAGGGATTAGGGTCATATGATGGGCTTGAAATCATGGCTAAAACACCACCATCTCTAGGATCTATAGCAACGACAGAGCCTTTTCGACCATCTAATAGCTCCATGGCCTTCTGCTGTAGTTTGAGATCTAACGTGAGATAGATGTCTTGTCCTGGTGTTGGCGGGGTAACTTTAAGCGTGCGGATCACTCTGCCACGATTATTAACCTCTTCTTCGAGGTGACCAGGGGTACCATGAAGTAAACTTTCATAGAATTTTTCAATGCCTTGCTTACCAATATCTTTGGTTGCAGCATAGTTTTTCCATTGGCTACTTTTTTCAAGCAAGGCTTTATCTCGGCTATTAATTTTACCGACATACCCTAATACATGAGTCATTAGCGCATTAAAGGGATAATGACGCTTAAGGCCTGCTTCAACATAAATACCAGGAAATTTATATTGATTAACACTAAAAATGGCGACTTGTTCGTCGGTTAATTTACTTTTAATGGTTAACGGCTTAAATCGGCGATGAAACTTTAAGGTTTCAGTGATGCTTTCGCGCTCATCTTCAGTGAGTTCAATGAAGGTATTAAGTTCGTCTAAAGTCGCAGTGATATCATCAACTTTTTCTGGAACAAGTTCTAAAGAATAATAAGGTTGGTTTTCGGCTAACAGCACGCCATGACGGTCATAAATTAACCCTCTGCTAGGCGGAGTAGGAACCACGCGGATACGGTTATCATTTGAACGAGTTTCATAGTCTTTGTAAGAGACAATTTGAAGATGATAAAGATTCGAAAATAGGATGCAGAGTAGTAAGAATACGCAAATAAAAGTGAACAATGCACGGCGTTTAAATAGCGCGGCCTCTGCGGCGTGATCATGCATGGTAATGCGCTTGTTTGGCGACACTTATGCTATCCCCGTCGTAACCAAATGAAAGGTTGAATTATAGAAGGTCACAGTATCAGCTGATGAACATGAAAAAAAGAGTTGCATGATAATCATTATCGATAAGCTTAGTTATACATGCGACTGAGTTTATTCTCTGTGATACGGATGATTGGTATTGACGCTCCAAGCTCGATATAGGCTTTCTGCCACAATAACCCTAACCAAAGGATGGGGTAAAGTGAGGGCTGATAAACACCAGCTTTGGTTGGCCGCCTCTTTGCAAGCAGGTGAAAGTCCTTCTGGGCCACCAATAAGTAAGCTGACATCTCTACCATCGAGTTGCCACTTTGTCATTTGCTCGGCAAGTTCTGGTGTTGTCCAGTTTTTACCGGGTAAATCTAAACTGACAATGTGGTTACCTTTTGCTACTGCCGCTAGCATTAATTCGCCTTCCTTATGTAAAATTCGGGCGATATCAGCATTTTTCCCGCGTTTCCCTGCTGGGATTTCGATGAGCTCCAAAGCCATATCTCTAGGGAAACGGCGTTGGTATTCTTCGAAGCCTCGGGTTACCCAATCGGGCATTTTGGTGCCAACGGCAATAAGCTGTAACTTCATTAGACGCTGTGTTCAGACCAAAGTTTTTCAAGCTCGTAGTAATCACGAGTTTGTTCTTGCATCACATGCAAAATCACTGAGCCTAAATCAACTAATACCCATTCACTGCTGTCACGACCTTCGACCCCAAGAGGTTGCACGCCAGCATTTTTTGCTGACACGATTACGTGCTCACCAATAGATCGAACGTGTGTTTTTGATGTACCAGTACAAATGATCATAGTGTCGGTAATGGTTGACCGTTTAGATACATCTATAACAGTAATATTTTTTGCTTTTAAATCATCGACTTTGTCGATAACGAAATCTTTTAGTTCGGTGCCTTGCACTCGAAGTACCTCATAAGTAAAAATTAACGGAGTATTATACTCAAATTCACTGTTGATGCGCAATTAAGCATGGCTAAACAACGATAGATTTAATTTTGTGTCCGATGCTGAGTTTACCCATAATCATAAAAGTTGAGTTAATAACTGTGCGGTTTATTGTGTTAGCGATAGAGCTGATGTTGGCGAATATATTCGGTTGTTGTTTGAGATAAAACCGTGCTGATATCAATATTTTGAGCTAACTGCTGACGTATTTCAGTTGAAGAAATATCGACTAACTGGCTGTTGATAGTGAATATTCTGCCATTTTTAGCATGGGAAGGCGAGTCAAGATAGTCTGCGGTTGCTTGTCTGAATAATAATTCTTTGGTCATTTCGCTGTTGGTGTCCATTGCCCAACCAGGGCGTTGACACAATGCAATATGGCACAGATTAAACAATGATTGCCATTGATACCACAATGGTAATTGAACAAATGAATCCATGCCCATAATGAAAAAGAATTCATCATCAGGATATTGTTGGGTGAGTAATGTGAGCGTAGTGACGCTGTAAGACGGGGTGTCGCGATTGATTTCGATATCACATAGCTTAAATTCTGGGAACTGCTGGCAAACTAACTTCACCATTTCAAGCCGGTGATGAGTACTCACTACGGTAGTATTTTTATGCGGAGGTATATGATTGGGCATTAGCCAAATCTGGTCTAAATGAAGTTGCTGTTTTACGTCTAGTGCAGGATTGATATGTCCTAGATGGATAGGGTCGAAGGTGCCACCCAAAATACCGATACGCATTCGCTGTCCTTACTTTTTGTCTCAGTCAGTTAATTCAATATGAGCTAAACGGTTATGTGCTCGTGGATCAAATAAAATGCATAAATGGCTGAGACCAATCCAATCTTCAAGCCCTTTTTGTTTGAGATTTAATTCTAATTTAGACGCAAACGCGAGTATATGTTCGATATGATCTAAATCTAATCGCGTTATTGCAGCTTGATAAAGCGGTTTACGCTTATCCCAAATTCGGTGTTGGCTCCACAGTTTGCTGAGTTGTTCGCCATTATGGACGGCCAGTTTTAAGGTGAGCAGCAAATTTATCTCTTTGAATAAAGCCCACATTAAAATGGGCATTGCAGTGCCTTCGGCCTGCAATTGAGCCAGCATGTGCTGTGCATGTTTTTGATGGTTACCTAGAATGGCATCACAGAGTTGAAACACACTGAAACGAGATTGGTCTTCGAAATATTCACTGAGTTGTTCTGGGGTAATATTTTGCTTAGGACTGAGCAGTTGTAGCAATTGCATCGCTTGTTCAGCCGCCAATAAGTTACCTTCAAATAGCGTAAATAACATGGCTTTTGCATCATGGTGAACCGTGAGTTCATAATGAGTAATACGACTGTCTAACCAGCGTTCAAACTGTTTACCTTCAGGCGTGGTGCAGGGTAGGTATATACCTTTGGCATCGAGTGATTTAAACCATTTGCTATTGGTTTGCTCTGCACTGGCTTTGGGGCCTTGGATAATCAATAACATATCTGGATTAGGGTGTTGCAACAGCGTTTGAAATGCTGCGGCTCCTTCCATGCCAGGTTTACCTTGCGGCAGGGTTAACTCAATAATCCGTCGGCTGGCAAATAAGCTCATTGCTTGCCATTCTTGGACTAAATCTCCCCAGTTAAAACCAGTTTCTTGGCTTAACTGTACACGCTCTTCAAAGCCTTGTTTTTTAGCGGCGTTGAGGATCAATTGTTTACTGTTTTCGATTAACCATGGGTCATCACCGAACAGTAAAAAGCATTGCGGTAGTGGTTTGAGATGTTGCTTGAGTTGATCAGGATAAACCCGCATTACTCTGCCCCGATTGACGCCAGAGTTTGGATAATATAATCGGCTGCCTGTACGCGCATTTCTTTAACCAACAACTCCATTTCACGGCTTTTTGCTAATGCAGTACGAGGATCGTCTTGATAATCTCGGCGGATTTCAGTATCAAAATCTTGTGGCTCTTGTCCTGGTAAAGTAACCGAATAATGCACTAAGTAGATCAGCTCATATTCTGCGACATTTCCTGTGGGATAAAGTGACAGTGTGGCACGTTCCAGTGAGTCGTTAATTAACCGTAACGTAGGTGTTTTTTCTGCTGCATCGACAAGGCTAATACGGTTGATCCGTAATCTGTCACGAACTAAGCGAGTTAACTCACTGTATTCATCGCTGCTGCTTAAATGCAATTCGGCCAATTCGGCAGGGATGGAGTAACTGCGTTGGAGTTTGAAGCCGCATCCTGCAGTGGTCAGTAGCACCAATGTCATTATGGCTAAACAGATTTTTTTGGCTAGCATAGCGAGGGGAGGCATCCTTGTTTATTTGCATGGTTAAATAAATAACTTACCGCGGTGTAACCTGCGGTAAGTTATAACACTGAAGCGTTAACGTTATCACCCTAATTTCGGAGGCTAACTTGCCTCCTCATTAAGACAACTTAGTTAGCAACAATACTTAATAGTTTGCCGGGCACGTAAATGACTTTACGAACCGTTAACCCTTCAGTGTGTTTTTGTACGTGCTCATCACTCATGCCTAATGCTTCTACATCTTCTTTTGATGCATCAGCAGCAACAGTAATTTTTGCGCGAACCTTTCCGTTTACTTGTACCACAATGAGCTTGCTGTCTTCGACTAACGCAGACTCATCGACTTCAGGCCAACGGCTATCTTCAATGTCGCCTTCGTTACCTAACTCATTCCATAACGTAAACGTCATATGCGGAACAATAGGGTAAAGCAAACGCGTTACAGCAGACAAAGCTTCAGCAAGTAACGCTCGGTCTTGCGCCGTTTCTTGTGAGGCTTTCAGTAAATGGTTCATTAGTTCCATTACTGAGGCTACTGCGGTGTTAAACATTTGACGACGTGCAATGTCATCGCTGACTTTGGCAATGGTCTTATGTAATTCACGGCGCAATGCTTTTTGATCGGCATTTAATTTGCTGGTATCTAATGCTTCAGTTTTACCTGCAGCAACATGATCGCTAGCCAATTTCCAGAAACGTTTAATGAAGCGATGTGCTCCTTCAACGCCTGACTCTTGCCATTCCAGGGTTAATTCTGGTGGCGAGGCAAACATCATGAATAAACGTACGGTATCAGCACCGTATTTTTCAACCATGACTTGTGGATCGATACCGTTATTTTTCGATTTAGACATCTTACTCATGCCGGTGTAAACCAGTTCATGACCTTGATTGTCTATCGCTTTAATGATGCGGCCTTTGTCGTCTTTTTCTACCACAGTCACTTCTAAAGGTGATACCCAAACTCGGGCGCCTTTTTCGTTGGTGTAGTAATAAGCATCTGCTAATACCATGCCTTGAGTCAGTAACTGCTTTGCGGGCTCATCACTGTTGACTAAGCCTGCGTCACGCAGCAACTTATGGAAAAAGCGGAAATACAACAAATGCATACAAGCATGTTCGATACCGCCAATGTACTGATCTACTGGTAACCAGTAGTTAGCTTTAGCAGGATCTAACATTTCGTCTGCGTGAGGGCTACAGTAACGTGCGTAGTACCAAGATGATTCCATAAAGGTATCAAAGGTATCTGTTTCGCGTGTTGCTGGCTGACCGTTGACTGTGGTTTCGGCCCAAGCCTTATCGGCTTTAATTGGACTTTGAATACCGTCCATCACCACATCTTCTGGCAAAATAACAGGCAGTTGATCTTCAGGCGTTGGCACAACAGTACCATCGGCGAGGGTCACCATCGGGATAGGAGCACCCCAGTAACGCTGACGAGAAACACCCCAGTCGCGTAAACGATAATTGACTTGGCGTTTGCCTTTACCTTCTGCGGTTAATCTAGCATCAATAGCTTCAAAAGCTGCTTGGAAGTCTAAACCGTCTAGCTCAGGGAATGCATCGCCCGAATTAAACACCACACCTTTTTCGGTGTAAGCTTCTTTGCTAACGTCTACTTCGCCATCTACTGGCTTAATGACCGCTTCAATCGCAAGCTGGTATTTAGTCGCAAATTCATAATCGCGTTGATCATGAGCTGGAACTGACATTACCGCGCCGGTGCCGTAATTCATCAATACAAAGTTAGCGACCCAAATAGGTACTAACTTGCCACTAATAGGATGAATAGCTTGTAAACCTGTCGCGACGCCTTTTTTCTCCATCGAAGCCATCGCAGCTTCAGTGGTATCAGCATTTTTACATTCTTCTAAAAATGCGGCTAATTCAGGGTTATTTTGCGCAGACTGTTCAGCTAATGGGTGACCAGCTGCAATAGCAACATAAGTCACGCCCATTAACGTATCAGGACGAGTGGTGTAGATATCAAACGATGCATCACTGTCAGCAACGGCAAAGGTCATTTCAATCCCTTCACTGCGACCTATCCAGTTACGCTGCATGGCTTTAACCTGTTCAGGCCAGCCATCTAACGTGTCGATGTCGTTAAGCAATTCTTCAGCGTAATCAGTGATTTTAATAAACCACTGAGGAATTTCTTTCTGGATCACTTCAGTATCACAGCGCCAGCAACAACCATCTTGTACTTGCTCGTTTGCGAGTACGGTTTCATCGTTTGGACACCAGTTTACTGATGAGGTTTTTTTATACACTAAACCTTTGGCATACAACTGAGTGAAGAACCATTGTTCCCAACGATAGTACTCAGGGGTACAGGTAGCAATTTCACGACTCCAGTCATAACCAAAGCCCAATAGCTTGAGTTGGTTCTTCATGTAGTCGATATTTTCGTATGTCCACGGTGCCGGCGACGTCTTATTATTGATCGCGGCATTTTCTGCAGGCAGACCAAATGAGTCCCAACCAATCGGTTGCAAAACATTTTTACCTTGCAAACGTTGATATCGTGCCACTACATCGCCTATTGTGTAGTTACGGACGTGGCCCATGTGAAGACGACCTGATGGATACGGAAACATTGAAAGACAATAGAATTTCTCTTTGCTTTCATCTTCAGTAACTTCAAAGGTTTTATGTTCGTGCCAGTGCTTTTGCACTAAGGCTTCAATTTCTGAGGGATTATATAGCTCTTGCATCAATCTATTTCCGGCCATGCCGCCCATTGTTTGATCTAACGCTCAGCAGCGCGATTTATAACTGCATAGAATAAACCAGAAGTGATCTATTAAAAAGGTGCGTATTAAGGAGTATTACTTATGAGTGGAAAAAGTTCAGCACTATTAGCCTTATATCAGTCACTATTCGAACAGGTGAAAACCACGTTTGAGCAAGATAACTCATTGACAGCTAAAAGTTTGTTTAAGTCAGTGACCCAGGGTAAAGACTATCTAAAACTTAAATCTCATGCAGATGAAGAAGAGCTCGCTTTAGTAGAAGAATTTTTAAAGCGTGACATTGCAGCCTTCTTAAGTGAGGAAAATGCCGATAATTTGAGTTTTAGTCCAATGGTAATTGGGATTGAGAATACATTATGGCAGTGGTTGAGCGAAATAACTGATCGTAGCCAAGTGGAGTGGCATGAACTTTTACAAGATTTTAAACATCATGGTGTGTATAAGTCTGGAGAAATTATTAACCAAGGTAAACTGACCTGTAATAAGTGTGGTCACCAAATGCAAATCGATTTTCCTGGGGTGATCCCCGATTGCCCAAAATGTGATTACAATGAGTTTTCACGGGAGCCGCTAACACCATAATCCGTTAGGTGAATGCTTAAAACTCTACTCGGTAATGGTAGTGACTTGCACTGCTGTTACCGATCATTTCATCATAAGCAGTCTGAATTTCTATCATGGCATAATGAATGCCTTGTTGTTTCAGTAATATTTCAGCTTGTTTGATTGAGTGAAGACTCAGCTGCTTCCCAGCTTTATTGCGAACACTGTAAAAATTTCCCCGAAGGTCTTCAACACCGAGCAAATAATGATTTGAGTCGGCATAACTAATAATCGTGGGATGCTTAGTTTGTTGAGATATGGCTAATTTTATTTCAGATAATTGCATAGTAACTTCCATCAATAGTCGTTTATCGAGGACATTACGAAGCAAGCTTGAGTTTAGTTTTATATCGAAAGCTTATTTTGAACATCTACAAGTATTTAAAGATGGTTGTAGATTAGCAACCACTTACTACCGTTCGATATTCAGGTGCTGTATTTACATCTGCGGCTTGAGTGTAAGAGAAGTAACAATTGTCATTGATGACTTGGCCATTATCATCTTTATCGTATCCGATATAAGTAACAGCAATCCCTTGATATTGTAGAGTAAAAGCGTCATCCACAATGATCCATTTTTCAATGTCCGTGTTGTCTAAATAGCCCCATTTTAACCGAGTTTCAAATACACCGTCGCTGTCGATATCAATATCGATTAAGTCATCGCGGTTTGTGACAGCCTGCACTCGTAAACTCGTCATTTTTGAACGGGCATAAACTAGGGTGTTGGCTGTTTTAATGCTGCCCATGAGGCCTGATAGAGTGCTCTGTCTCGCTTCGGTACTCAAGCCAATAAATTTAGGCGCTGCAACCATCGCTAAAATACCAAGGATAATGATGACCACAACTAACTCTATTAAGGTAAATCCTTTTGAGATAACCTGTGTTTTGAGTTGAATCGATTGTGACATCAAATTATCTCGTTATTTCCGTAAGACGTTTCTGACACCAAATAGCATTAATAAACCACACAGTATCAGCAAGGGGAGTTGACCTATTTTTCTAAACCAAGTTTCACCTTGATAAAGCGCAACATTGGTTACTAATACCCCAGTTTCAAACTGCGGGATAGCATCGGTAATTCGTCCATGCGGATCAACGACTGCAGTAATTCCATTATTGGTACCACGCAGTAATGGTTTACCCATTTCAATGGCACGCATTTGGGCTATTTCCATGTGCTGTAATGGCCCGTTAGATGTGCCAAACCAGGCATCGTTTGATACGGTGAGCAGCATATCTGTTTCGTTTGTAACGCTTGCTCTTACTTGCTCTGGGAAGGCAATTTCGTAACAAATAGCCGGTGCTACATGGTAACCCAGTGCAATTAAATTAGGTTGAGTGTAGTCACCACGTTGAAATGATGACATCGGTAAATTAAAAAACGGTGCAATAGGGCGTAATAAATCCCCTAATGGTACGAATTCACCAATTGGCAGTAAGTGATGTTTTTTAAACTCATTTGTGCCACCGACAATATAGTCAGCACTTTGCTGCTGCTTCTGATGATGATTACCTAATACGATTAATGAGTTATAAAAATCTTTTTGCTGGTGGCTAATAATGCCAGTAATAATCGCCGTGTTATTCATATTGGCGACTTGATTGGCATTCAATAAAAAGTCTTCCACCATGGCTTCTGGTGCAGGAATGGCAGCTTCTGGCCAAATAACGATATCGACACTAGAGGCATCATCAAATTGCTCACGGGTCAGATCCATGTATTTAAGCATGGTAGGCCACAACGCATCTGGCTCCCACTTCATGCTTTGAGGGATATTCCCTTGCACTAATGCCACTTTAACTGTTTTACCACTGGCTGATATTGGGTTTAGTTGTGGTGCAGCCCAAGCGCTTAATGCCAGAATGGGTAATATGATTAACACTGGGAACACGCGCTTTTGTGTTAACAGCATCAGTGAGCCTGCAACCAGAGCCACCACAAAGCTCAGTCCTAACGCACCAATAAAGCTGGCAAATTCACTAAGCGGTCCTAATGTTTGGCTGTAGCCAGCCCAAATCCAAGGGAAGCCTGTCAGTACCCATCCTCTTAACCATTCAGTTAGTACCCATAAGGCGGGGAATAATCCTAGATAGGTTAAATAAGGATTTAAGGTGTGCTTAGCTGTACGTGATAACTTGTTGAGCAAGTATCCTGTTATTGCGGGATAAATTGCCAGATACAGTGCCAGTAAAGCCATTAAGGTTATCGACACAAAAATGGGCATCCCACCAAAGGTGTCAATACTGACATGCACCCAACTAATGCCAATGGCAAAGCAGCCAAAACCGAAACTAAGCCAGTAATATAAACTTTGCTTGGCGGTTAATGTATGACTCTGCCATAGGGTAAAACTCAATGCTAAAGGAAATATGGCCCAAATTTCATAAGGCGCAAACGAAAGTGCCGTACTGGCGCCAGCAATAAATGCCGTCACCAGACGAACAATACTCAAAGAAGAGTGTAAAGGTTGAGTTTTTAGCACGATTTAGTCGTCGAATTCTTCACTAATATTAGGGTCAGGAAGTTTAACACGAAGTTGCACCAAGCGGCGGTTATCTGCGTTAATGACTTTGAACTCGATATTGTTGATGACAATGCTTTCATTACGTTCTGGTAAATGACCAAATGCATGCGACACCATACCACCGACAGTATCGAATTCTTCATCACTGAAATTGGTACCACAGGCTTCGTTGAAATCTTCAATTTCCGTCAGCGCTTTTACCATAAACACAGTGTTACTGAGTTTTTTAATTTCGGTGTCTTCAACTGAATTGTGGTCAAATTCATCTTCAATTTCACCAACGATTTCTTCGAGAATATCTTCAATAGTGACTAGACCTGACACTCCACCATATTCATCGACAACAATGGCCATATGGTAGCGCTGTGAGCGGAATTCTTTGAGCAGTACATCGACTCTTTTACTTTCAGGAACGACCACGGCAGGTCGAATCACTTGGGCAAGAGTGAAAGATTCATCAGATTGTTTAAATCCGTATTTGATCAAATCTTTAGCCAGTAAAATGCCTTCAATATGATCTTTGTCTTCATTAACAACAGGGAAGCGAGAGTGACCGGAATCCATGACGATTTCTAAAAACTCATCGACGGTCGAGTCTATTTGAATGGTAACAATTTGCGATCTTGGGATCATGATGTCGCGCACACGAAGGTCGGAAACCTCTAATACACCTTTAATCATTTCGCGAGTATCTTCGGTGATGAGGTCACGCATTTCTGCACCTGCTATGACATCAACTAAATCTTCGCGATTTTGAGGTTCGCCCTGAAATAATTGGTTAATTTTATCGAACCAGCTCTTCTTGTGGGCGTTTGTACTCGGGGGGATATCGTCACTCATAATATTTACCTAAACAAGGGTATCTATAAGATATACCTTGTTTATTTATGCTTCCTTATAGGGATTGTCAAAACCTAAGCCTTCAATAAGTTGGGTCTCTAATGACTCCATCTCATCGGCTTCTTCGTCGATAATATGGTCATAGCCCAGCAAATGCAAGCTACCGTGTATGACCATGTGTGCCCAGTGAGCGATTAGCGGTTTATTTTGCTCAATTGCTTCTTGTTCCACCACTGGTGCGCAGATAACGAGGTCACCCAATAATGGCAATTCAACTTCTGGCGGCGCTTCAAACGGAAACGACAATACGTTAGTTGGCTTGTCTTTACCGCGATAAGTTGAATTGAGCTGCTGACTCTCGGCAATATCAACAATACGAATAGTTAACTCTACTACTGGCATTGTTTGGCCAATAGCGGCTCGAACCCAAGTTTCAAACTCAGCTTGAGTTGGTAAGCGTGGATTATCGACTGCAATTTGTAGGTCGAGATCTAATGATATCCCTTGCTGGCTCATTGAGCACTTTCCTCTTTATCTATTAGCTGACGTTTCTGTTCACGTTCGCGATAAGCTTGTTCTTTGATGGCTTTTTGAATTTGCTCTTGTTGCTCGAATGCTTCATACGCTTCAACGATACGAGCAACAACGGGGTGACGGACCACATCTTGGGCAATAAAGAAATTAAAGCTGATCTCAGGTACCTCGCTGAGCACCTCAATGGCGTGACGTAGGCCTGATTTTTGGCTACGAGGTAAATCAATTTGAGTAATGTCGCCAGTGATCACCGCACGAGAATTAAACCCAATACGGGTTAAGAACATTTTCATTTGTTCAACTGTGGTGTTTTGGGCTTCATCTAAAATAATGAAAGCATCATTGAGAGTCCGGCCGCGCATGTAAGCGAGCGGGGCGACTTCAATTACGCCGCGTTCAATCAGTTTTTCAACTTTCTCAAAACCCATCATCTCAAATAAGGCATCATAAAGTGGGCGTAAATATGGGTCGACTTTTTGGCTTAAATCGCCCGGTAAAAAACCGAGTTTCTCGCCAGCTTCAACCGCAGGACGAGTTAGTAGAATACGACGCACTTCTTGACGCTCATAGGCATCAACCGCCGCCGCAACAGCAAGGTAAGTTTTACCTGTACCTGCAGGGCCAATACCAAAACTGATGTCGTGCCCCGTAATATTATGCATGTACACACTTTGATTCGGTGTACGAGGTTTAATCACGCCACGCTTAGTTTTAATATGGATGCTACTGTCGTCAGAGTCTTGCAGTGCTTCAAGGTTAATGGCTTCTTGAATGGCTAAATGCACCACTTCAGGTTCTAAGTCTGGCGTACTGCCTTTGATTGTTTGGGTTTCTATGTATAACTGACGCAACAAGTTATTGGCATTGAGCGCATTACGTGGCAGTCCAACAATAGTGAAGTGGTTATCTTTATGAATAATCTCAACACCTAATCGGCGTTCGAGTTGTTTGATGTTGTCATCAAATGGGCCACATAATGAGACGAGGCGACGAGTATCTGAAGGTTCTAGATACAAATTCATGGTGGTGACTTTAGTGGTCAAATAAGGCTCCAGGTTTCGGTCTTGGACAACAAAATAATAGCGTTAAAATGCCATTTAGTAATAATGACAGTTTACGAGTCTCTGTATCGAATTACCATAATATGACCAATTTTAGGCAAAATTAAAGGCGGACAAGCCGCCTTTAGTATCATCTTAAGCAACAAACATGAATTACGGCTTAAAGTGGGTCACACCTAATGCGTCATCTTGCTTGTGTTTAGCAAGAATTTCAGCCGGACGTAAACTGCGACGTAAATCCATTTCATTTTCACCACGGACAAATTCACCGCGTAATGAGTTGGTATAAACATCAACAATTTTCACATCAACGAAACTACCGATATGAGTGTGAGCGGCTTCAAAGTTAACCACACGACTGTTTTCAGTTCGACCGCGAAGTTCCATTGGATTCTTCACTGAAGGACCTTCAACTAAAATACGTTGAACAGTGCCCAGCATTTGACGGCTATAACGCATTGCTTGTTGGGTAATACGGTCTTGTAAAATGGCTAAACGTTGCTTCTTTTCTTCGTCGCTAACATCATCAGGCAAATCTGCCGCAGGCGTGCCTGGACGAGCGCTGTAGATAAAGCTAAAGCTGTGGTCAAACGCAACATCTTCAATCAGTTTCATGGTATCAGCGAAATCGTCTTTAGATTCACCAGGGAAACCAATAATAAAATCTGAGCTAATTTGAATATCAGGACGAGCTTTACGCAAGCGACGAATAATCGACTTATACTCAATCGCCATGTGACCGCGTTTCATTTGGGTCAAAATACGATCCGAACCCGATTGCACCGGTAAATGCAGGAAGCTCACCAATTCAGGGGTGTCTTCATACACATCGATAATGTCTTGGGTGAATTCAATTGGGTGGCTAGTAGTAAAACGCAGACGGTCGATACCATCAATTGAGGCCACTAGGCGCAATAATTCCGCAAAGGTACATATCTCATCATCATGAGTTGCACCGCGATACGCGTTAACGTTTTGACCCAATAAATTCACTTCACGTACGCCTTGGGCGGCTAATTGAGCCACTTCAAGAATAACGTCATCTAACGGACGGCTGACTTCTTCACCGCGGGTATAAGGTACCACGCAGAAAGAACAGTACTTACTGCAACCTTCCATAATTGATACGAACGCGGTTGGACCATCAGCGCGAGGCTCAGGAAGACGATCGAACTTCTCAATTTCTGGGAAACTGATATCAATCACAGCTTTTTCGCCACGTTGAATTTGTTCAATCATCTCAGGTAAACGGTGTAAGGTTTGTGGACCAAAGATAATATCAACGCATTGAGCGCGATCTTTAATTGCTTTACCTTCTTGCGAGGCAACACAACCGCCGACCCCAATAATTAAATTAGGATTTTTATCTTTTAAAGATTTCCAACGCCCTAGCTGATGGAATACCTTCTCCTGTGCTTTTTCACGAATAGAGCAAGTATTAAGCAGCAGAACATCTGCTTCGCTTGCATCCTCGGTCAAGGTATATCCTTGATAGTCGTCTAATAAATCGGCCATCTTTGATGAGTCATACTCATTCATTTGACAGCCCCAGGTTTTAATATGAAGTTTTTTACTCATCAGTGCTCGCCAGTAAATCACAGTAAAAATAGCGCGACATTTTACCTGTTGTCAGACGGTCTGGCTAGCACTAGTGCAAGTTTCACTCATTTGAATCTAAACTTTGTAATAGCCTTGAAAATAGTAATGATTTATCGTTGGCGTTAAACGTGATTGATTGCTCGGAGTAAAAACCAAATTCCGCGGCCATTTGGCGACTTTGTTGCTGGACTTGAATGAGATTACTTTGGCTTCAATCACGATTAAAGCTGAGCAACATTTCCGTGGTTTGTTGATATAGGGCATAATCGAATGCATTACGATATGTCACTGTAATGGTTTCAATGGAACCTATGTTTGTTGCAGATTGAGTGATTAAGTTATTTTTGGGATTATTAGCAGCGGCATTCGTCGACAGTACTAATGAGCAACCTATGATTGTGGTGATCAAAACTGTGGCAATCAAGCCATAGCGAATGTCATGGCGTACAAATTGATGGTGACTGTTCATGATGTCCTCTCTTGATTACGTAAAGTGGATCAATTAATGAGACAGTCACAGTATATAGAATCGTTTATTGATTGATTTTTGTTCATTGTAAGCAGGTGTAGGTAAAAGCCGTTATAGCAACATTTGGTCATGCTTTAGCTCTTATAGACATATTTATACATATATTGACCGCAATTCACAGTCATATTAAACAGAAATCATCTCACTATTTATGGATGCCAAGACAATGCAAGATGCTTCATTCACATCAACGAACACCTCTGGTAACGCTAATCATTATGATGTTGTCGTTGTTGGCGGCGGAATGGTCGGTGCGGCTGCTGCGATTGGATTAGGTCAGTTAGGGCTCAGTGTCGCAGTGATTGAATCTCGCCAACCACAACCTTATGATCCTTTACAGCCTTTAGATGTGCGAGTATCGGCAATTAGTGTGGCATCTGAGCAATTGTTAACGCGTTTTGGTGTTATGGATGAGCTGCTAACCATGCGCCATGCACCTTATACAGGTTTAGAAACGTGGGAGCTCGATGGCTGCCTTACTGCATTTAGCGCCGAACAAGTTGATCAGTCGCACTTAGGTTACTTTTTTGAAAACCGTGTAATTCAATTAAGCCTATGGCAACAAATCTATAAAATGGACAACATCACCTTATTGTGTCCAGCAAAAGTGATGCAGTTTTCTCGTTTAAGGGACAGTCATCAAGTCGGTATTTTGCTCGATAATGGCGATACGCTTACTACAACATTACTTATTGGTGCTGATGGGGCTAACTCGCAAGTGCGCCAATGGGCAGGTATTGGTTTGACTGGTTGGGATTACGCCCAATCGGCGATGTTAATCAATATTAATACTCAAACGCCGCAGCAATCAATTACCTGGCAGCAATTTACTCCAGCTGGACCGAGAAGTTTATTGCCGCTGCCTGGAAATCATGCCTCATTAGTGTGGTATGACGATGCTAATCGTATTAAACAGTTATCTCAACTGAGCGATCTACAACTTGCCGAACAAATTAGACTGCATTTCCCATCGAGATTAGACACTAATTTTACTGTTGAAAATCGTGGTAGCTTTCCATTAACTCGGCGCCATGCACAACAATATTATCAAGATAATCTGGTTATTATTGGCGATGCGGCTCACACGATTAATCCATTAGCTGGCCAAGGCGTTAATATAGGTTTTAAAGATGTCGATGTGCTGGTGGCTCAAATTGCTAATGCTATTGGATCGGGTGGCACATGGTGGGATAGCAAGGTATTAAAGCGTTATCAGCAAGCGCGATATTATGATAATCAATTGATGATGACCGCAATGGATGCTTTTTATGCCGGTTTTAGTAACAATTTATTGCCATTAAAATTACTGCGTAATGGCGCGTTAAAACTGGCCAACATCGACTCACCGCTAAAACGTAAAGTATTGAAGTACGCGCTTGGGCTGAATTAAACTATTGGTTGGCTACATGAGCAATTTGGTCGCTAGGCTTCTTACGCAATAAACATGGCTTTTATAAAGAGTCGCCAACAGTAAAGCATGAGCGGCTTTGAATGATTACATTATGAGTGAAATTGGTATAAAATGTCGCGTTTTGCATCATGTGTATTTTGATGTACCCCATGAAGGCATTTAGCAGCATTGCTTGCTAATAAACTGACTAGGTTGTGATGAGTAACATTAAATTGATTGTCGGATTGGCAAATCCGGGTGCTGAATACGCACAAACTCGCCATAACGCTGGTGCATGGTACGTGCAAGAACTAGCGCGCATCTGTAATATCCCCTTGGTTGCAGAGAGTAAATATTTTGGTGTCACAGCTCGTGCAACTTTGCATGGCAGGGATGTTCGTTTATTGATCCCGACAACGTATATGAACTTAAGCGGTAAGTCGGTTGCAGCATTAGCCAATTTTTTCCGTATTTTACCTGAAGAAATCTTAGTCGCCCATGATGAGCTGGATATGGATCCTGGTGTGGCTAAATTCAAGTTAGGCGGTGGCCATGGTGGTCATAATGGCTTAAAAGACATTATTGCCAGTTTAGGTAACGACAAAAACTTTCATCGTTTGCGCATTGGCATTGGCCATCCAGGCGATAAAAACAAAGTCAGCGGCTACGTACTGGGCAGGGCACCAGCGGTAGAGCAAGAGCGAATAAATGCCGCGATTGATGAAGCGGTGCGTTCAACCGAGATTTTATTTAACCAAGACATGGCGAAAGCTATGCATAGATTACATTCGTTCAAAGCAGAATAAGCCAAGCGAGTTTTGTTTTAACACCCTTTCGACATCATTATCCAATGGGATAATTCTACATATATAAAGGTAAGCATATGGGTTTTAAATGCGGCATTGTTGGTCTGCCAAACGTAGGTAAGTCAACGTTGTTTAATGCGTTAACACAAGCGGGTATTGAAGCGGCAAACTTTCCGTTTTGCACTATTGAGCCAAACACGGGTGTGGTACCGGTACCAGATGCACGTCTTGATGCGTTAGCTGCTATTGTTAAACCTCAACGTATTTTACCTACTTCTATGGAGTTCGTTGATATCGCTGGTCTAGTGGCTGGTGCATCGAAAGGTGAAGGCTTAGGTAACAAGTTTTTAGCTAACATTCGTGAAACTGATGCAATTGGTCACGTAGTACGTTGTTTTGAAGATCCAAACATTGTTCACGTAGCCAACAAAATTGACCCCGCTGGCGATATTGAAGTCATTAATACTGAGTTAGCTCTAGCAGACTTAGACGCATGCGAACGCGCTATTTTTCGTCAAGCTAAGCGTGCTAAAGGCGGCGACGGTGATGCGAAATTTGAAGTCGCAGTACTTGAAAAAATGCGTCCAGTGTTAAACGAAGGCCAAATGTTGCGTTCGTTGGAATTAACTAAAGAAGAGTTAGCAGCCGTTGCATACCTTAACTTCTTGACCATTAAACCAACAATGTACATTGCTAACGTTGCTGACGATGGTTTTGAAAACAACCCTCATTTAGATGTTGTTCGTGCTATTGCCGCAACAGAAAATGCTATCGTTGTGCCTGTATGTGCTGCTATTGAGTCTGAATTAGCTGAAATGGAAGCTGATGACCGCGCAGAGTTTATGGCTGACCTTGGTTTAGAAGAGTCTGGTTTAGATCGCGTAATTCGTGCAGGTTACGAATTACTGAATCTGCAAACTTACTTTACTGCAGGTGTAAAAGAAGTTCGCGCATGGACAGTACCCGTTGGTGCTTCTGCCCCACAAGCTGCTGGTGTTATCCACACTGACTTCGAACGTGGCTTTATTCGTGCGCAAGTAATGGCATACGAAGACTTTATTACTTATAAGGGTGAAGCTGGCGCCAAAGATGCGGGTAAATTACGTGTTGAAGGTAAAACTTATGTCGTTAAAGATGGCGATGTAATGCATTTCTTATTTAACGTTTAAGTTTTATTAACGTTATCAAGAAACGATAAAGGGGCGTAAGGGAATTTAATCGATGTTAATTGGGTTTATTTTGTCGATTCGGCATTCAGTTTGGTGAAGTTATAGCCGAACAAGTCGAATTGATGAAAATAGCGAAAAAAACCAGTTGACCTAGATAACCTGAATAAGCATAATACGCCCCGTTCCTCACCAAGAGGGATAGCAAGAAATAGTGGCAATATAGCTCAGCTGGTTAGAGCACAGCACTCATAATGCTGGGGTCGCAGGTTCAAGTCCCGCTATTGCTACCATCTATTTCTTACCCATCTGCTCAAGATGTTAAACTAGAGTGTTGTGCGGGAGTGGTGGAATTGGTAGACACGCCAGATTTAGGTTCTGGTGCCGCAAGGTGTGAGAGTTCAAGTCTCTCCTTCCGTACCATTTATTCGAGATATTGGCTTAGGCGAATGTTTCAAAAAGTTTGATTGGGATATCGCCAAGCGGTAAGGCACTGGGTTTTGATCTCAGCATTCCAAGGTTCGAATCCTTGTATCCCAGCCATTTATAAAGTTAGACAAGATTATTGGGATATCGCCAAGCGGTAAGGCACTGGGTTTTGATCTCAGCATTCCAAGGTTCGAATCCTTGTATCCCAGCCATCTTTGGCAATGTAGCTCAGCTGGTTAGAGCACAGCACTCATAATGCTGGGGTCGCAGGTTCAAGTCCCGCCATTGCTACCATATTTACTGGGTAGAGTGAGTTGTACTTACGTTAGCTGGTAAAGCAAAGTTTACTCTGAAATAAAAAGAGTATACTCTAAGTTAAAATTTGATGCGGGAATGGTGAAATTGGTAGACACGCCAGATTTAGGTTCTGGTGCCGCGAGGTGTGAGAGTTCAAGTCTCTCTTCCCGTACCATCAAATTTTAGTCAAAATTGTTTTTCATGTCTGTTTAAAAAATACTATTGGGATATCGCCAAGCGGTAAGGCACTGGGTTTTGATCTCAGCATTCCAAGGTTCGAATCCTTGTATCCCAGCCAAATTCTAAAAAGCCCGTCTTATAGACGGGCTTTTTGCTGTGATTTTTCAGCAAAATGTTTTCAGCAAAATTTTTTGATCATATTGAAGCCTGTTGATGTGAATACCTCTCAAAAAAATCACCCCTTAGCCTTAGCTCATCTGCTATCAACTTACTCTGAATGAGCAGATAATTAATACAATCGGTATTGTTTATCAATAGTATTTTTCTATCAACGCGATTGATTCTATCGGTTATCTATTTTACTTACTGTTGTTTAGACTTGTCTTATGCAGTGAATATTCTTAGAAAGGCTCATCATGAACGTCCTAACACCAACACCATTTACGAACCCTTATGAAGCATCACAACCCAAGATGGCACTGATTGCTGAAGGTGGTGGTCAGCGAGGGATATTTACCGCTGGTGTGTTAGATGCGTGGTTAGATAATGATTTTGATCCCTTCGATTTATTCATAGGCACATCTGCAGGTTCACAAAATCTCACGAGCTTTTTATCTCGCCAGAAAGGCTATGCCAAGCGGTTAATTCGTGGATTATCACGGCATAAGCGATTTTACCAACTGGGCCGAGGATTAGTTGGCGGAAATGTTGTCGATTTGGATTGGTACTTTGATAAAACTACTCAAGGTAGCTTTGCCTTAGACTTTTCCGCCGCCGCAAAATCATTGGGACAACGCGAGTTATTGATCACCGCAACTAACTCACGCGATCGACAAGCTTATTTCTTACGCCCAAATGGTGATAATGACCACTGGCGCGAATTACTTAAAGCCTCAAGTGCATTACCTTTTCTATATAAGCAGGGGGTTAAACTTGCGCCCTGGTTAACCGCCAGTGCTGCTAATCAAGTTCATACCAACTATGATTACCCTCAAGCTGACTTTTACCTTGATGGTGGACTGGCTGCGCCGTTACCAGTTCGTGAAGCATATCGTCGTGGAGCGCGAAAAATTGTGGTTATTCGTACTGTTAATGCAGATTTTCATGCTCAATCTGCTTGGGTACATAAATTAAAATCATGGATTTGTGTGTCAGGTTATTGTCCCAAAACCATAGATTACTTGGCTCAGCATGAACAAGCTTACGAACAAGAGCTCGCGTTTATCGCCAATCCACCTGATGATGTCGAGATCATTCAAATTTTTGCTGATGATAATCTTCAAAGCAAATTGTTGGGCAGCACAGATATGGACTTACGCCATGATTATCAAACGGGTATTACAGCAGGTAATGCTTTTTTACACACTCAAAAGGCATTCTATTCAACACATTCTTTGCATGCTCAGCCGCCGCTAGAGTCGCTTACGATCATGCAAACCATGACAGCTTAAATGAATCTGGTTTTGGTTTTGCAGCCAACGCTGAGGTGATTATATTGACTCAATAATTCACTTTGGGTTGAATTTTTTAATGTTGCAGAACGATCTGACGGTTAATGTTAAACATCAGTTGTTCAACACTGACTAACATTTGGTAATAGAGGTTAGGAGTCTTTCTCAAATAAGGTAGATAAAATATTTTTGCGATATTTACCCAAACAAAAACGCACTCGTAAGAGTGCGTTTAGTTGTTTCACTCACTAAAGATGATTAGTGGCGGAACATCGCAGAGATTGACTCTTCGTTACTAACGCGACGTATCGCTTCAGCTAGTACTGCGGACATTGTTAGCTGGGTCACTTTCGCCACTTTTAACATTTCAGGGCTTAATGGCACAGTGTCTGTCACGATAACTTCATCGATAACAGAGTTAGCAATATTTTCAGCAGCATTGCCTGAGAATACCGGATGAGTAGCATAAGCGAACACGCGGTTAGCGCCATGTTCTTTTAATGCTTCAGCAGCTTTACATAAAGTGCCACCAGTATCGATCATGTCATCAACGATGATGCAATCACGGCCTTGAACATCACCAATAATATGCATTACTTGAGCAACGTTAGCTTGTGGACGACGCTTATCGATAATCGCAAGGTCAGAGTCATCTAATAGCTTGGCAACGGCACGAGCACGAACTACACCGCCAATATCAGGAGACACAACAACAGGATTTTCTAATTTCTTTGCCAACATGTCTTCAAGTAACACAGGGCTACCGAACACGTTATCAACAGGGACATCAAAGAAACCTTGAATTTGCTCAGCATGTAAGTCACAAGTCAATACGCGGTCAACACCCACGCTTGACAAGAAATCTGCAACAACTTTTGCGGTAATAGGTACACGTGCACTGCGTACACGGCGGTCTTGACGAGCATAACCAAAGTACGGAATAACGGCAGTAATACGACCCGCTGATGCACGACGTAGCGCGTCAACCATTACAATAAGCTCCATGAGGTTATCGTTAGTTGGTGCGCAAGTAGATTGGATGATGAACACATCCGCACCACGTACATTCTCGTTTATTTGAACACTGATTTCACCGTCGCTGAAACGGCCTACAACTGCGTCGCCAAGTTTGCAAAATAAACGGTCGGCTATCTTGGCGGCTAGATTTGGGGTAGCGTTACCAGCAAAGAGCTTGATGTCGGGCACTTTATGAACCTCAGGTGTTTGCTTTACGATTAAAGGCTAGATCAATTTTACGTGTTGTCACTCAAAACTGACCCAGAAGAAATAATGTTGTTAGAGCTGCTCAAGCCGTATTTGTAATGGCGACTTGTTCATCCCCTTTGCGACAAAACCTTGCATATCAGCCGGTAATTTGGCTAAAGCGTCAAGGGCTTGTTGCGAATGTGTAAATTCCCCGAACACGCATGCGCCTGTTCCGGTCATTCTCGACGGCGCATATTCTACCAGCCAGCTTAAGGCATTGGCAACTTGAGGGTGCTTAGTTGTGACCAGTTTCTGACAATCATTGCTCCATTGTTGAGTCATTAAACTGCTCATATCCAATTTTGGTGTGTTACGTGGCAAATCAGGATGTTGAAAAACGGCCTGGGTTGATACATGTACGTCAGGGACAATAACTAAATACCATGACTCGGGTGGTTGTACTGTGATCAACTTCTCACCGACACCTTCGGCGAACGCAGATAAACCATTAATAAAAACAGGGACATCCGCACCAAGCGTTAAGCCAATTTCAGCTAGTTTATTGGGTGATATATTGGTTTTCCATAAGGCATTTAGCGCCACTAATGTGGTAGCTGCATCAGATGATCCGCCACCTAAACCACCCCCCATAGGCAACAATTTTTCTAACCAAATATGCGCGCCGCCTTCATATTGGGTGTAACGCTTGAGTGATTTTGCGGCCTTAAGAATTAAGTTATCGCTGTCAGCGACAGAATCGGACATCGTAGAATGGAGAATTAAATCTGGTGTGTCTGTGATATGAAAATCAAGGTAATCACAATGGTCAATAAATTGAAATAGCGTTTGTAGTTCATGATAGCCATCGGCTCGCTGGCCAGTTACATGCAAAAATAAATTCAGTTTTGCAGGAGCTGGCCAACTTTTGGATATCGCTGATTTGCGAGAGTTCGTCGATGTCATATTTTGTTAACTACCTTGTTATTAGCCAGCACTGAATATTAAACCCTATTTTGTTTTGGCTGCTACCGCTGTCCATTGATTAGTTTGAATTTTTATTTGCACATCTTCACGCTCAATCTTCAACAACCTAGGCACCTGCGCGCCGCTTTGTTGTTGCCAACCGAGAAAACTGACCACCCAATTGGCTTCAGGGTCGTGACTGATTAATTGTTTAATTGTGCCATCAGGATTATAGCTGACAATTTTATCATTGCTGCCAATTTGACCTGTGATCCATAAAGGAAGGCTATCAAGTGGGATTGACCATCCGCTAATACCGGTCAGTAAATCTTGAGCATTACTGTCGCGATAGGTTTTGCCGTCAACGTCAAGTGTCGCCATACCTTGATTTGTCTTAAGGGTTAATACTGTTGTGCCTAATACCGTTGTTAAGCGTAAATCATTAGCTTTCGGTTGGTGCAGCCAATACAAATTGGTACTGAATTTGTCTTCAGATGTCTTGACGGCAATTTTCCCTTGAAGTTCCCATGCTTTGGCTTGAGCCGCATTGGTCACATTGATAGGGCTAAAATCTTCAGATGGTGTGACACTACAACCGGCTAAGACAAGCAACACGGTAACGAGGGCGATATGAAATAAAGATGCAGATAAACGCAATGGATTGCCTAGCAGTTGCTTAAGATGTTCTTATGATACTGGGCTTAAGCCATTATGTAAAAATCCTTTTGCCAAAATTAATGTGATATTAATGTATTGGTTTACATAATAGATATGTGATCAATAAATAAAAATTTAGACATTTATTCCGTTTTGTTAAGCCAATTGTGTTTTTAGTTGGTTCAATTCAGTAGAATAGCCTAATTAACGTCACCGAAAAGAACTTGATACCGTCTAATGAGCCTAGTAATAATCGGGATAAACCATAAAACCGCCACGGTAGATTTGCGTGAAAAAGTCGCTTTCTCTCCAGACCGCATTCATGATGCCATGAAAAGCTTGGCCAGTCGCACCCGCACGGGTGAGGCTGTTATTGTGTCTACCTGTAACCGTACTGAGCTATATTGCAATAATGCTGAAAAGGAAGACATTATTGAATGGTTAGAGGATTATCATGGTTTAGATCATAGCGATTTAATGCCGTGTATCTATGCTTATGAAGAACAAGTAGCCGTCAAACATTTAATGCGGGTAGCATCGGGTTTAGATTCTCTGGTGCTTGGCGAGCCGCAAATTTTAGGGCAGGTCAAACAAGCGTTTGTGAAAGCCAAAGAAGCTGGCACTATCGCATTAACGATTGATCGTTTATTTCAAAATACTTTTTCTGTGGCTAAAAAAGTACGTACAGACACTGAGATCGGTGCCGCAGCAGTTTCTGTTGCCTTTGCCGCTGTTAGCATGGCGAAACATATTTTCTCATCATTGAGCACCACTAAAGTGTTACTCATTGGTGCCGGAGAAACCATTGAATTAGTTGCCAAGCACCTTAAAGATAATGGTGTTGCTTCTATGGTGGTGGCAAATCGAACTATTGAACGCGCTCAAGCCATGTGTGAAGAGTTTAATGCGACCGCAATTACCCTAGAACAAATACCAGACTTTCTCCCTAAAGCCGATATCGTGATATCCTCTACCGCCAGCCCTTTGCCTATTTTAGGTAAAGGAATGGTCGAAAAAGCGCTAAAACAGCGTCGTCACCAACCTATGTTGTTGGTGGATATTGCAGTTCCAAGAGATATTGAAGCAGAAGTCGGTGAGTTAGACGACGCATTCCTTTATACTGTAGACGATCTGCATAGCATAATTGAACAGAACATGGCTTCACGTAAAGAAGCCGCCGAGCAAGCAGAATTAATTACTGAAGATCAATCACACATATTTATGGAGTGGATTAGGTCTTTAGAGTCAGTCGACAGTATTCGCGAATATCGCAGCCAGAGCTTGGCTATTAAAGATGAATTAGTTGAACGTGCCTTGAATAAATTATCTCAAGGCAGTGATAGTGAACAAGTGATACTTGAGCTAGCCAATAGGCTGACCAATCGTTTGATACATTCACCTACACAAGCGCTCACTTCAGCAAGCCGTCAAGGCGATTTGAATACGTTAGGCCAATTAAGATCTGCGCTTGGTTTAGATAAAAACTAAGGTTAGCGAGCTAAATGAAAGAATCCGTTATCCGCAAGCTTGAAGGCTTGCTCGAGCGTAATGAAGAAGTATTAGCGTTACTCAGTGATGCTACCGTGATTTCGGATCAAGACCGTTTTCGTGGATTATCAAAAGAATATTCTCAACTTGAAGATGTTGTCAGTAGCTTTAAGGCATTTCAACAAGCTCAAAAAGATTTCGACTACGCCAAAGAGATGCTTGAAGAAGACGATCTTGAAATGCGCGAAATGGCGCAAGATGAGTATAAGCAGTCAAAGCAAGTGCTAGAAAAGCTTGAAGATGAATTACAAGTTTTACTATTGCCAACAGATCCTAACGATGACACCAACGCGTTTCTTGAAATTCGCGCCGGTGCAGGTGGTGATGAAGCCGCTATTTTTGCTGGTGACTTATACCGTATGTATTCACGTTACTGTGAAGCCAACCGTTGGCAAATGGAAGTCATGAATGTTAACGAAGGTGAACATGGTGGCTTTAAAGAAATAATTGTTAAAATAAGTGGTGACGGTGCTTACGGTAAATTAAAGTTTGAGTCTGGCGGACATCGTGTTCAACGTGTGCCTGAAACTGAATCTCAAGGCCGTGTACATACTTCGGCTTGTACTGTTGTGGTATTGCATGAAGTACCAGAGGCTGAAGCAATTTCGATTAATGCAGCAGACTTAAAAGTTGATACTTTCCGTGCGTCTGGTGCGGGTGGTCAGCACGTTAACAAAACCGATTCTGCTATTCGTATTACCCATATTCCATCAGGTATTATTGTCGAGTGTCAGGATCAACGTTCGCAGCATAAAAACCGTGCCCAAGCGATGAGTGTATTGGCCGCGCGTATTCAAGCTGTTGAAGATGAAAAAAGACGTAGTGCTGAAGAAACAACCCGACGTAGTTTAGTGGCCAGTGGTGATCGTTCTGAACGTATTAGAACCTACAATTACCCTCAAGGTCGTGTAAGTGATCATCGCATCAACTTAACGCTATACCGCTTGAATGAAGTCATGGAAGGCGATTTAAATGTCTTGCTTGATCCTATCATGCTAGAACATCAAGCAGACATGCTTGCAGCGTTAGCTGACGATTAAGGAGTGCTCTTGACTCAGTCTTCGTATTCAACAATTGCTGAAGCCCTGCAATGGGCTTATTCACAATTAGCAGCAACCTCTGAATCTGCACATGTGGATGCAGAGGCATTGTTATTGCATTGTATGAATAAAAATCGCAGTTTTTTATACACTTGGCCAGAGCGGCAGCTGACCAGCGAGCAATTTAAAGCTTATAGTCAGATGATCGCCAAACGTCAAAGTGGCACTCCGGTTGCGCATATTATTGGTGAGCGAGAGTTTTGGTCATTACCCTTCATTGTTAACGACTCCACCCTTATTCCACGGCCTGATACTGAAATTTTAGTAGAGACTGCATTGAACTTATCTGTGCGTCACAATGCCAAAGTATTGGATTTAGGCACTGGAACAGGAGCAATAGCATTAGCTTTAGCGTCTGAGCGCCCAAAATGGCGAATTACAGCCATTGATAAAGTGCCAGAGGCTGTGGAGCTTGCTAAAGCTAATCGCGGCAATCTTAATTTAACCGAAGTGGAAATTATCCAGTCGGATTGGTTTTCTGCGGTAGAACAGCGCGATTTTGATTTAATTGTGTCGAATCCTCCTTACATTGATGAAGCCGATGAGCATCTTCATTTAGGCGATGTTCGCTTTGAACCGCAAAGTGCACTCACCGCAGGCAATGAAGGGTATGCTGACTTGTATTACATTGCAGAGCAAGCAAGGGCTCATTTACTGCCCGGTGGTTACTTATTGCTTGAACATGGCTATGAGCAAGCAATCAAAGTACGTGAAAAACTGATTGAACTGGGTTATCAAAATGTCGCCACAGTACGAGACTTTGGCAGCAATGATCGATGTACGCTAGGACAATGGGCTGATTGATAATCCTGCCTTACTCGGCATTTCCCTTCTAAGTAAATAACACTCATCGCGATATTGGTATGTGGCTGGTTGATAGAGTAAACTAGCCACCTTTTATTTTGACCTTTTTAATGAGACTTAATTAATGGAAACATTTTACAGTTTATATCCAGCGGTAAAGCATACTCACATGATGCTAGTTGCCATGAGTGTGATCTTTTTTATCGTGCGTTTTGTTTTGCATTTACGCCAGTCTCCTATTATGGAAAAAAAGTTTGTTAAAGTGGCGCCACATGTCATTGATACCTTTTTATTACTATCAGGCTTCACTCTTTGCTTTATGATCAAACAATATCCTTTTGTTGATCCATGGATGACAGAAAAAATCATCTGTGTTGCGGCATACATTGCTTTAGGCATCATGGCACTTAAATCTAACCGTAATAAGCTGTTTAAGTTTTTTGCTTTTATCGGTGCAATTGGTTGGGTAGTGTTAGCGGCCAAACTGGCTCATTTTAAACAAGTCGTATTCATGGGTTAATTGGTTTTTAATGGCAAAATATCATCTTGATGATGCAGTTTCTATACCTGAAACTGCATTTGAACTCTCTGAACATCTCGGCTTTTCAACCTCAAAACCTGCTATGTGGGCATGGTATGAAATGGCTGGTTCGGTATTGAGTCACTATGTTGTTGACCAACAAGCACGGCTTGAAGGTCTGTTTAAGTGGTTTTACAATGATTTAGGCTTTTGTGCTCGCGATGACTATTTTAGTGTCGAAGCAGCAGATTTAAGCTATTGCGTGTTAAAGCGTCAAGGTAACAGCACTACGTTATCAATATTATTAATTTTATTGGCTAAGCAGCTCGACTTAACACTCGAGGCGGTTTTATTACCCGGTAATACGGTATTAAAAAGCCAAGTGAATGATGTTATTAGATACCATGACCCGCTTACGGGTAAAGAGCTTAGCCGTCATCAGTTGCATGCATTTGTGCGCGGTGAATTGGGTAATGCGGCTAAATTAAAGCCGAGTCATCTAAAAACTGCCACGCTAAAACGTTTAATTAGCCGCATGTTGCACGAGCTAAAAGCGGGTTGCATTGTCAGCCATAAGTTTGAACCGGCAATGGAATGCTGTAATTTATTATTACAATGGCACCCAGATGATGTTCATCTTAATCGCGAACGAGCGTTTATTGCGCAGCAATTAGGTTGCATTAAAGTGGCCATGTCTGATTTACAGCACTTCATTGATTTGAGTCCGCATGATCCGGTAATTGAACTGGTTAAGATTCAATTAAAGGAACTCAGTCAACATATGCAGGTTTATCATTAATTATGTGATATTACCTGCCGAACAGGCCGCTTTGGGTTAACTCAAAGTGGCTTAAGTTCGCAAGTCGGGCGCCAGCAAGCTTAGTTTTAAAAGCTCTGCTGCGAAATCATGCGATTTGAATCACCACTGATTTTCGCAATAACAATCACAATAACAACAAAAAATATAATGTATTTGTAAGGGAGAACACTGCATGACAACGTCAGCAATGGTGAGCAATGATGCCACCGCACTGGGTATACTCGCCGTTATTTTAGGTTTTGTTTTTTACACTAGTTCATCTACCCATCCGTTTTGGCAAAAATTCTATAAATACATTCCAGCATTATTACTGTGCTATTTCTTACCTTCATTATTAAATACGTTTGGCGTGATTGATGGTCATGCGTCACAACTGTATTTTGTTGCTTCGCGGTATTTATTGCCTGCGTGTTTAGTGTTATTGATTTTAAGTGTCGATTTAAAAGCCATCCTGAGTTTAGGCCCTAAAGCGGTAATTATGTTTTTAACCGGCACGCTGGGTATTGTTATTGGTGGACCGATTGCACTATTAAGCGTATCAATGATTGATCCATCATTACTAGGTGGCAATGGCCCAGATGCCGTATGGCGCGGTATGACAACCTTAGCGGGAAGTTGGATCGGTGGCGGTGCCAACCAAGCCGCAATGAAAGAGATTTATGAAGTCGGCGGTGAGATTTTCTCAGTGATGGTGACTGTCGATGTCATTGTGGCCAATATCTGGATGGCAGTACTGCTGTTTATGGCATCAAAAGCCAAAGAGATTGATGCCAGAACGGGTGCAGACACCACCGCGATTGAAGCACTAAAAGAAAAAGTAGAAAAGTACCACGCCGAGAATTCACGTATTCCGTCGCTTCGTGACATCATGCTAATTGTGGCTGTTGGGTTTGGAGTGACAGGTTTTGCCCATTTTGCGGCAGATTTCTTAGGGCCTTTCTTCGAAGCCAACTATCCATGGACCGAAGATTACAGTTTAACCTCTAAATTCTTCTGGTTAGTGGTAATTGTGACCACTATCGGTTTAGGGCTTTCGTTTAGTCCTGTACGTCATCTAGAAGCGTCAGGCGCCTCTAAAATCGCTTCTGCATTTTTATATATTTTAGTCGCGACTATTGGTTTACATATGGATGTGTCTAAAGTTATGGATACGCCGATTTATTTCTTAATCGGTATTGTGTGGATGTTAGTGCATGCAGGATTAATGTTATTGGTTGCTAAACTCATTAAAGCGCCATTGTTTTATATGGCAGTGGGCAGCCAGGCAAACGTGGGCGGAGCTGCATCGGCGCCAGTGGTGGCTGCTGCATTCCATCCTGCATTAGCACCTGTAGGGGTGTTGTTGGCAGTATTCGGTTATGCATTAGGTACTTACATGGCATGGCTATGTGGTCAGTTATTACAAATTGTCGCAGTGTAATGCGCTAAGAGGATCAAATGGATCAAAAAATTATTCAGTTATCTAATAACGTTCAAGTCGCTAACGATAAGCCGTTCGTATTATTTGGCGGTATGAATGTGCTTGAATCGCGCGATTTAGCTATGTCGATTGCGGAGCATTATGTGGAAGTTACCCAAAAGCTTGGGATTCCATATGTGTTCAAAGCGTCTTTTGATAAAGCGAACCGTTCATCGGTTAACTCATACCGTGGACCGGGTATGGAAGAAGGTCTGCGTATTTTTGAAGAAATAAAATCAACCTTTAACGTACCGATGATCACCGATGTGCATGAAATTCATCAGTGTGCGCCAGTCGCTGAAGTTGTCGATATTATTCAATTACCTGCATTCTTAGCGCGTCAAACCGATCTTGTTGTTGCAATGGCGAAAACCGGTGCGGTGATCAATGTGAAAAAACCACAGTTTCTAGCGCCGCATGAAATGCGCCACATCATTACCAAGTTCAACGAAGCGGGTAATGACAACATTATCTTATGTGAGCGTGGCAGTAGTTTTGGTTATAACAACCTCGTGGTCGACATGTTAGGCATGGACGAAATGAAGCAAACAGGTTATCCGGTGATTTTTGATGCCACCCATGCACTACAACGCCCTGGTGGACGTGCTGATTCTGCTGGTGGCCGTCGTGCACAAGCCACCGAACTTGCTCGTAGTGGTATGGCATTAGGTCTAGCAGGTCTATTTATTGAAGCTCATCCCGATCCTGATAATGCAAAATGCGATGGCCCATGTGCGCTACCACTGCATTTATTAGAGAAATACCTAACGCAGATGAAAGCGGTTGATGAATTGGTTAAATCCTTTGAGTTTATTGATACTAGCAAGTAAACCATCAATGGCTTTGAATAACTGAAACATCGGCAAATTGATTTTTAATCAATTAGACACTTAATCAGTGTCTTTTAATGGCCGTAAACAGTAATCTAATTGCCCTTGTATAAGCCCTGACTTTTTACCAAGTTTCAGGGCTTTTTTATGTAATGAGCAATAGTTAATTATGTGGATCATGTTTACCTTCCTCGCTGCGTTTATGCAGGCGTGGCGCAATGCGTTTCAAAGTAAACTCAGTAAAGAAGTCAGTGTTGCAGGTGTTACCTTAGCTCGATTCATTTGGGCAGGCCCCATTGCTGCGTGTTATCTGTATGGTTTACATCAATATCAACCTAGTGCATTACCTGAGTTTACAGGGACATTTTGGGGTTTTGTTATTGGTGCATCATCGATGCAAATTCTAGCAACAGGCTTGATGGTTAAACTGTTTAAAATGCAAAACTTTGCGATTGGTGCCGGGCTGGCTAAAAGTGAAGCATTAGTCGCAGCAATACTTGGGGTGCTATTTTTCGGCACACAATTATCCTTATTAGGCTGGATAGGCGTTGTTATTGGCGGCTTAGCAATAATGTTGTTAAGCAGCAAACAAGGTTTTAAACAGCTCTCAGTTAAAACAGTCTTGTTAGGGCTTGCGTGTGGCAGTGCTTTTGCGTTGACTTCCCTATGGGTACGCGAAGCAAGTTTAACCCTACAAGGGCCATTTACGCATCGTGCTGCATGGGTATTACTGTGGGTTATTGGCTTACAAACAATCGTGCTAATAGGCTATTTGCTGGCAAAAGATAAATCGACTTTAGCGGCGTTGTGGCAACGACCAACATTAACCTTATCAATTAGTATTACTAGTTGTATCGGTTCAATTGGTTGGTTTAGCGCAATGTCGTTGCAGGCTGTGCCTTATGTCAAAACACTAGGCCAGATTGAGGTGTTTTTTACCTTGATGATCGCTGTTTTTTGGCTTAAAGATAGAGTTAAAATTAACGATGTAGCGGGTTTGATTTTAATCGCAATAGCAGCTGTTTTGGTCATGTGGAGCTAAATCCAGTAGCGAATAATTATCAGTCTACATATTCTTATTTGGACTGATGTACCCCATCATTTAAATTGAGTTGATGCGAGTGGTAGCATCGCATTCAAGATTGACTCAGTTGTAAAACCTTGTCGACGAGATATTGATTCTTGGGCACTTTAAGATGATGCGCCTTGGCTTGCTGGCAAATATAGCCATTTATCTCATTAATTTCAGTCGGTCTATTGTGGGCGATATCTTGATACATAGATGAGAAGTTTGCCGAGGTTAACTCAATCACTTGATAAACCCGCGCTCTAACAGCTGCCTTATCTAATGTGATGTCATCATATTTAGCCACTTCGACTAGCTCATCGATAATGGCACTGATCTGTGATTGATATTCTGTTGCTGCCAATTGACCATTAGCACACTGATTTAATGCGGTTAACGGATTTATTACTGCATTAATGGCTAGCTTTTGCCACAAGACTGGTAATACAGGCTGATACCATTCAATCGGCTGATTGTCACTTTGCAGATGAGATATGCGCATCTTTAACGCTGTCGACATAGCTGAACCACAATAATGTCCTAGCTGAGTTACGCCAAACCCACTGTGCTTTACCTGCCACTGACTTAACTTCAACGCCGCTTGTGAAGTGGTGCCTAACGTTAAGCCTATATCCTGATACTGCGAAAGGGCTGCAGCAACCAGTAAGTGCGGACCTAAACCATTATGGAGTAATACAATATGGCATTGGGGCGACAATTTCGGTAATAAAGGTAAAAGTGCTTGCTCGACTTGATAGGCTTTAACACACACAAACAGTAATTCAACTTGTACTAAGCGGTCATCATCTGTTCCCAATATAGTCGCTAAGGCTTCATGGGTGTGTTGGATGTGGTCAATGAAATTCAACGGCTGTTGACGAGTTAGCTTATCTCGGCCAATAAACATCACATCGTTCGTTTGGGTATTAACACTCAGTTTGTGATACATCAACTGTCCAATTGCACCTGCACCCAAAACGGCAATAAGAGCATTATTGTCGTGTGTGGATGATGGTGGCAACGTTGGTGTATTGGCCATAGGATTTTAACGATTCGCTTTTAATTTACGGTATTTATTGATAGAAAAGTGCAGTAAGTAAAATAATGCAATCCCAAAAAAGTCGGCAATAACATCGGCAGCTGAAGCGCTGCGATAAGGTAAGCGAGATTGAATCAATTCAATTAACACTGCATAGGTAGCTAGAGAGATACACAAAAAATACCAACGCGGTTTAAAAGCGTAATGTGCTAGATATGAAAGGGCAAAAAAACTGCCTAAATGGCCCACTTTATCCATATGGGCGAAAGTCTGCGGGTAACTTGGTTTTGAAAAAACAAGATAGCTAGTCACTATCACAG
This sequence comes from Shewanella frigidimarina, assembly GCF_003797125.1. Classification (GTDB taxonomy): domain Bacteria; phylum Pseudomonadota; class Gammaproteobacteria; order Enterobacterales; family Shewanellaceae; genus Shewanella; species Shewanella frigidimarina. Next base: position 993,987 of record NZ_RKKE01000002.1, on the reverse strand, counting down.
CAACAACTAACGCAAGTTTAAAAATATTTTTATAAGTGATCACGAGCGTAACATCAGCCTTGTGAAACGAGAATATCGCTAATAATAAGAAACCTGTTTAAAATTGTCACTACTTAACCTCTATAGAAAGTAATAATTGTTTAATAAGGACATTTTTTACTATTGATAATGACAAAACCATAGTAGTCAAACTCAATGCCACTGGGCGTTTCAGTCTCATTATCAATTAAAATAGCTGGTTAATGATATTTTGTTAATCAATAGGATATTAGCGAAAGATAATCGGCTCAATAAAGCCTAAGTTGTACTTCACTATCCTGTTAATGACTCCTAGTGTAAAATAGCCATATATAAATGTGATGAATCAAAGAGGAAAGCAACATGCCATCTATGGATATTGTGTCGGAAGTTGACGAAGAAGAATTACGTAACGCGGTAGAAAATTCTCGCCGTGAAGTGGCTGGTCGATTTGATTTACGTGGTAAAGAAATCGAGATTGATTTGAAAGACAATGTTGTTACCTTAAAATCAGAAGACGATTTCATTTGTAAGCAGTTAGTTGATATTCTGCGTATTCAACTTAGTAAACGTAACGTCGATCCGTCGTCAATGGAAGTCGATGATAAAGCGGTTCACAGTGGCAAAACCTTCAGTTTAAAAGTTAATTTTAAACAAGGTATCGATTCACTCGTGGCTAAAAAGCTGGTTAAAGCCATTAAAGACAGCAAGCTTAAAGTGCAAGCTGCTATTCAAGGCGACTCAGTACGCATCACCGGTAAAAAGCGCGATGACCTACAAGCTGTCATGCGTCTAGCCAAAGAATCAGAACTCGGACAGCCATTCCAGTTCGACAACTTCAGAGACTAATCCTGAAGCAATAAAGAGAAGCCGATATGCATTAATCGATATCGGTTTTTTAAATTTATCCTGCTTGTCAGATTTTAGATCAGATAACATTGTTTTGAGTTTTGTCATAAACAGTGAATAAGTAGCAAGCTTTGTCTTAAACTTATGTTCAACATCATTACCTACGCTTTGACTTAATTAAACTAGTAATACATATCATACTAATGAATATCGAAAGCCTATTGTTGGCATTTTTAATTAAAAGTACAAATTGCCATGCAATGCTTAGTGTATTGATATTGTTTGTTATTTTATAGTGGTTTGATATAAGTAGTTTCACATTTATGGCATTGGTCTGTTGTTACTTTTGTTTCGAATAGACTTGCTTTTATTGCTATATATTTTCTGTCATAGTTAATTTATCTAACTGTTTACAGACGTTATTTAGTGGGTAGGGCACAGTGCGATCCTGTTTAAAATACTATTATGACTGAAGATATTACCATTCCACTCCCATCGCTTATTCATCGAATCGGTGGGGAGAAAGCCAAGCAGGCAAAAATCATTGCGCTGCAATATGACTGCGAGCTAAAGCGTGTGCGTCGATCTCGGAATTGGGGCATTATCGGTGAGGCGGTTAATATTCAGTCGTTTACTGAACAGTTAAAAGCACAAAGTGATGATAATTTTCGTTATCTTATTCAAAAGATTGAGACTGCGCTTCTTGGCCATGCAGATAAGTTAGAGCCACTAGACGAAAAACTTGTCCGCTTAATTAAACAAACACCAGGTATCACCTTGGGGGAATTAATCCAACTTACCCAATGTACGTTAACTGAGGCGCGAGTGGCTCGTTTTAACGTCGATTTTTGATTATTTCAAAGTGTGCTTTTTATTTTTTTATGCTACAGGATCGCAATACTCCGGGGTGATACAAAATACAACGCTTGTTGTTTTGAGCCACAAGCTCAGTATGTAAATTTACATCGCAGTGAATAAACAGAGTTAAAGATAAGCAACCTAAGTCATCAATTGTTTTATTGACACAAATCGCAGACACAAGAGCGATGTTCATATCACTTGCTCTTGGGTGAAGGTTAATCGGTTTAATGCGGATCTGAGAATTATAGGTATGAAATAAGGGTGTAACACAAATTGCATTACACCCTTCTGGATTTTATTTTTTAACTAGTTAATTTAAGCACTCTACTTAATCACTAGAAACGATATTCAACACCGATACTAGCCTGTTTAAAGTCTGTTTCTGTGTCGGAACCGTTAGATACATTATCTAAGTTAATTTCTGCATCATACCAAGTGTACTCTGCATTAATTAGAAAACGATCTGTTACCTTAAACGCTACACCTGCACCGGCAAACACACCTTCATCATCTTTATTGCCAGAAAACCCGACTACGTCATAATCTGTTGAATACCATAACTGACCACCTTTGGCATATAACTCTATTCGCTCAGCAATGGGCAATGTCACTTTTAGACCTGCGGTATAACCATCTGTTTCAGCACTAGATAAGTTGTTGCCGTAACTACCAAAATCAATATAGCTACCTTCTAGAGCTAAGTATTTGTTGAAGCGATAACCGACTAGGCCCTGGAGAACATCATTGTCGTCATCAAAGTCATCTTCGCCATCAACTTTTAGGTAACCATAATTAGCGCCGACATAAACGCCATTTTCAGCTACGTCTTTCTTGAGGTCATCAGCGTGAGAATAAGTACTAAAAGAGGCTAACGAAATAAGTCCAGCTAAAGTAAGAATTGTATTTTTCATAAGGTACTCCTAGTTAATTACGTAAATACATCTAACTACTTACAAAACGGATGCCAACGTTATAAAAGTAACAGAGAATTAATTATCGGTATTTAAATTTAATACTTAATATCAATGGTTTACGTTTTGCGTTTTGGCGGGGGAAGGTGGCCTGTGATTAGATCTCAAGTGAAATGGCTTATTTTTGCACCCGCTTAATGAGACAGTAATAATGTAAAACGGTATTTTTTTCTGATTAAATTGTAATTTTTTCATATTGAAAATATATTGTTATCAATATGTTACTGTTTATTTTTTATTGTCTACTTTCTAGGAAAGATAAAATCTTGGTCATAAACTTGCTATGTTGATTTAGCTTTTTAAAGTGTAGGTTTGTCCGATAGCGTTAAAGTACAACCATTAAGTAAGAATAATAACTATACAGTAACAAGTCGAGTAACCGGATTATCAACACGGTAGGATCGTGAACCTAATTTCATATCGGTTTTTGGTTAACGACTATGACAGGCTTAGTAGCTAATCTAGTAGCTAATCTAGTGGCTAATATTGTACATTAAGGTTGCTGGTGACAATGCTGCTAACCAAGTGGTTTTAGATATTATTTATATTTATTCAATAAAAATATTTACAAGCTTAGATATTCGTGTATTATACGTCTTGCTCTGACATTCAGAGTTATTAATGAACATCAAGTAAAAGAAAAGCCTTAGAATCTCTTCGTTATCGTTGTTATCCTCTGTGTTTCCCTTAGCTTCATCGTGACATTCAATAATTCAAGCTTGAGCGCATCGCATTTTCGCGACAGATTGATTAATTTTAATATATAAGGGACACATCATGTCTAACAAAACAACTGGTTTAGTAAAATGGTTTAACGAAGATAAAGGTTTTGGTTTTATCACTCCTGATAACGGCGGCGCTGACGTGTTCGTTCATTTCCGTTCAATCACTTCAGAGGGTTTCAAGACTCTTGCTGAAGGCCAGAAAGTTTCTTTTGATGTTGAGCAAGGCCAAAAAGGCCCACAAGCTGCTAACGTAGTAGCTGTGTAACTCGACGTTATAAGAATAACGCAAACGGTTTAACGACTGTTTGCGTTTTTTTATGCCTGCAATTTAACAATTTATATTGTTAGCGTGTATAGGTACTTCATTTTGGGCGTATGATAACTTCAAATTTGGTTTAATATTTATCTACTGCTTGTTAATTAGCATCCTTAACACGAGCAGAACCCAGCACTCACTTAATAATTTACTGATTTCTCAAAAACCCTCTTTCTACTTTGATCTGAATCAACGCTATTAATCGTAAATCGATTCATTATATTAGCTGTACATCATACTGATGATTACGGGGCCATAATGTCAGATAACAAACTCATCTTGATTTTAAAAATCTGTATCTCGATAGGGATTAGCTTAATTTTATTAGGCATTTATTGTCATAATTTCAGCGAAACGATTGCAACTATGGGGGTTAATGGAATCATTATTAGTGCTATGTGTGTGGCTTTTGGCATGGCGTTGTCGCTACCAACAAAAATGTACCTGACTTTTATACTGGTTAAGCGTGAAGTAGAAAAAACCACATGACTTCTTTTTAGTCGGTTCGTTATGAGTTGACTGTAAATGTTTACACTGCCTACATTTTCATTTCAAATATCAATTTTTATCTCCCTGATTTTACCTGCTCGAAATAATTTTTAATGATGATAATTTCTTCTACCACCTTTTATCTTGACCAATTTATTTTTGCAAAAAGCCTAAGTTAGTAAACGTAAAAGTCTTATTGAGTGGCTTAGTTGCAATTTAATACTTAAGAATGAAAGTTTTTTTGTGGTTGATTTTAATCGGTTTTCTGTGACGTTCATTACTGTGAGGCGTTTAATTTGTTACATAAATAGTGATACTGGTCTGTTTCGACATAATGATGGGGAAATTTGTAGTTATAAAAACCTATAGCATTGATTTTATGAATATTAAATTTATAAGAAACTAACTGCTTTATGGTGAAAATATCACTTTTTTGGTTGAATATATGTGACTTTTGTTAGTTTTTAATGGTTTTTTGGATGACATTCGTTTTTGGATCAGTTATTACTGTTTATACAAACAGGAAATAACATTTAAGGAAAAATAATGCCTTCATGGTTTACTAATGTTCAGCTTGGTTTTGATATGGCGACAAGCTTAACAATCGTTGGTGCTGCAGTTACTTGGGTTATTCGTGAGAAGAAGCAAGCTGAAGCCGAAAAAGTGCGTGGCATTAATCAACAGGTTCGCTCTACGAGTCTTAAAAAAGTACAAGATGTGCTTTTTGAGATGGAAGATAAATTTTCTGTGCTGATCAATGAAACACAGACCTATGAAAATATGATCGATAATCGTGTTCGCAAAGTAAATGATCAACTCGATTTTTCTCGATTGAATTTAGCGATAAAACGAGACGATCAATTTCTGATTAAAGCGATTGATCGTCTCCAAGCTATTCGCGAAGAATTAGGTCAGTTTTATGAATTGATTCAGGTTAGACGTTATAGCTTGATACCTTTACTTGATGCTATTGAAGAAGGTGATAAGTATATTGGTGTATTCCAACAAAACATCGACGAGGTCGGTGATGCTTATAACCAAGTGACATCAGGAAATGTATCTCTGTTAAAAGAGCTGGAAGCAGTTATTTCAATGCTCAACAAACAGTTTGGTGATGAGCTTGTTGACGTATCTGATGAAGTCAAAAAAGAGCTTTTTCAAAAGATATCGACAGATGAAACCTTTATGAAACCAATACAATCTATCATTTATGATGAAGATTATTTCTATTGGGTACAACGTTTTGTTCCTGCAGGAAGAGAAGAAGATTATTTAGAAAAGGTTGTTAGACCAAGTAAAATTGAAGATAAAGAGCTTTGCTCTGAAGTGATGGTTCATTTTATTTTAGCCTTAATTGGTAAGAACCATGAGCTAATTTCTCAAGTACTGAGAACTGCTTCAGGCTCGGTGATGAAAGCACGAATCGAGTGTAAAGATATTCTGATTTCACTTAGTGCTATTTCACATAAATTGGTTATGGATAATAATGGCGAAACACTTGAAAAAGTAATCGCTAAATATGAGTCTGAAGAGTACTTTGGCCGAAACGTAACTATTCGCTAGTCGATCTATTTAACATTGAACCTGCTGTTTATATTTTTGCAGATGACTAGGGTCTGTTGATCTTTGTTGGTTGAATTTTGTTCGAGTTAAAAACGTTTTAAACGAGGCGAATGGATTGCTGCCTAGTCATCTAAGCAAAATGCATTCAACAAAGAGTAAAACGTTTTTAGCCGAACCTTTCGGGCAGCGTTTGTAGGTCATTTTTACTGCGTTATCGACTTTTTATGTAGAATAACTACACCACAAAGTCTCTACCTTGTCGCTCATGTGTAAGTAATGGCCAACAATTCTCTGTAAAAACAACCTTAAAAGATCAGTAAGACCTAGTGTTTCTAGGTCTTACCGGACTTAGTGGCAGATGAATGAGGGGTGAAAACCCTTCATCATTTATACACCGGGTTTAGCTTCAGCAAGACTGGCTTCAACCTTTGCCGTTAATACATTCATAATACGATCTGTGACGATTGGATCTACAGTGATAACTGTTTATTTACATTGAAATGAGCATGTTCATCAATTTAGTCATTTTTATAAACACTAGCACTGTTCTGCTGCTAGCGAATCAATAGTGTTAATCCTGCAAAATCAGCTTAAAGCTAACATTTTGGCAATTAACCCAAGACTATTGGCTCAAAAACACCGATAATTCACCCTAATTTAGACAAGCTGGCCGTTTGGTTGCGCAAGACTGTGGATATATTCAATGGAAATCAAAGTAAATTTTCTCGATAATTTGAGACTCGAAGCTAAGTTTGACGACTTTACCGTCACCGCCGATCAGCCGATCCGCTACAAAGGTGATGGTTCTGCTCCTAGTCCTTTTGATTATTTCTTAGCATCTTCAGCACTTTGTGCCGCTTACTTCATTAAGGTGTATTGTAAAGCTCGTGATATTTCGACTGAAAATATCAAATTATCGCAAAACAATATCGTTGACCCGGAAGATCGTTATAACCAAATCTTCCAAATTCAAGTTGAGTTACCGGATGATATTTCGGATAAAGATCGCCAAGGTATTTTACGTTCAATTGATCGTTGTACCGTTAAAAAAGTGGTTCAGACTGGGCCTGAGTTTAAAATCGAAACCGTTGAAAACTTAGACGCCGACGCCAATGCGATGTTGATGGGTCAAACTGAAGCCGATGCGAGTACTTTTATCTTAGGTAAAGATTTACCGCTTGAGCAAACCATTAAAAACATGACAGGCTTGTTAGCCGACCTTGGTATGAAGATTGAGATTTCGTCATGGCGTAACATTGTGCCAAACGTGTGGTCTTTGCATATTCGTGATGCGGCTTCTCCGATGTGCTTTACTAACGGTAAAGGTGCTACTAAAGAGAGCGCGTTATGTTCTGCTTTAGGCGAGTTTATTGAGCGTCTTAATAATAACTTTTTTTATAACGATCAATTCTTTGGTACTGAAATCGCCAATAGCGAATTTGTGCATTACCCGAATGAGAAATGGTTCGCGCTAGAAGAAGATGATGCTCTGCCTACTGGTATTTTAGATGAATATTGTTTAGATATTTATAATCCAGATGAAGAGTTATGTGGCTCGCATTTAATTGATACTAACTCAGGCAATAAAGATCGTGGCATTTGTGCGATTCCATATACTCGCCAATCAGATGGCGAAACGGTCTATTTCCCGTCTAACCTTATTGAAAACTTATTTTTAAGTAATGGCATGAGTGCAGGTAATAACCTGCAAGAAGCCCATGTGCAGTGTTTATCTGAAATTTTTGAACGCGCAGTTAAACGTCAAATTATCGAACAAGAAATTGTACTACCCGATGTGCCAATGGCAGTTCTAGAGAAATTCCCAAGTATTTTAGCGGGCATTAAAGGGCTTGAAGAGCAAGGCTTTCCTATTGTAGTGAAAGACGCTTCTTTAGGCGGTCAATTTCCTGTTATGTGCGTGACCTTAATGAACCCACGTACTGGTGGTGTTTTTGCCTCGTTTGGTGCACACCCTAGCTTTGAAGTGGCATTAGAGCGCAGCTTAACCGAGTTGTTACAAGGCCGCAGCTTTGAAGGCTTAAACGATGTGCCAAAGCCAACGTTTAACAGCATGGCAGTGACTGAACCAGAAAACTTTGTTGAACACTTTATTGATTCAACTGGGGTTATCTCTTGGCGCTTCTTTAGCAGTAAGTTTGATTATGAATTCTGTGAATGGGACTTTAGCGGTACCAATGAAGAAGAAGCCAGCGGTTTATTTGGTATTTTAGAGGCCATGGGCAAAGAAGTGTACATTGCCGAATTTACTGATTTAGGTGCTTCTGCGTGTCGTATTTTAGTGCCTGAATATTCAGAAGTGTATCCTGTAGATGACTTGATTTGGGACAATACCAATAAGTCTTTAAACTACCGTGAAGATATCTTAAATCTGCATTCATTAAGCACTAAAGCGTTAGGTAAGTTAGTTAATCGCTTAGAAGAAAGTCAATTAGATAACCACACCGATATCCGTACGTTAATTGGCATTGTGTTTGATGAGAACACGGTTTGGGGCCAGTTAACCATTATCGAACTGAAGATTTTGATTTATCTTGCATTAGGCTCGCACGAAGACGCTATTGAATTGGTTGGTGAGTTCTTACAGTTTAACGACAATACCGTTCAACGAGGTCTGTTTTATCAAGCTGTGAATGCGGTATTGGAAGTGACTTTAGATGAAGACTTAGAGCTTGAACACTTTATTGGCAACTTTAACCGCATGTTCGGTAAAGAAGTTATGGACAATGTTGTCGGTTCGGTTAATGGCACAGTACGCTTTTATGGCCTGAGCAAAACCAGCATGAATCTCGAAGGTATTGAGCCACATTTACGTTTGATCGAAAGCTACAAAAAACTGCATCAAGCGCGTAAAGCAAACCTTAGTATCTAATTTATTGGTTCTGTTTTGCATAGTAAAAAGCCCGTCACTTATGTGGCGGGCTTTTTTGTCGCACTATATTATGAAGGAGTGACGTGCTTACTGTTTGTCTAAATAACTTTCTACAGCAGTGGCTCTATCTTCGGCATGCTCTATTAGCTCATCGATAGCACGATAAAAATCGCTACTGCTTTCTAAAAAGCTATACCCAGATACTTCAGTGGTCGCATAAGGAGCAATCAGTGCAGAGTAAGCATTGTAGCTTGCTTGCATTTTATTGGTTTCGAATGCATCGCTGATAACCTCAAGTAAAAACTGGTTGTAGCGGTCACGGTATACATCATCTGCGTACAGTTTTGATATGAGTGGCCAGCTGTTTGAGTTGAGGTCAGAGAAGTCTAATGACAATGCGCCACCTTGTTTCCCGTCTTGCAATGCTTCGTTGTTGTCCCAAGGTATCCAGGTCAGTTTTGAATTGTCTGGATTGCTATATAAATAGTAGTTGTGTGGCATTAAGCCGTAAGTGTCCCAGTTTTGAATGATGCCATTAACGGCTAAGTATTTTAAAAATATATCAACATCAAATACCGTTTCTAAATTGGCTCGCCATGTTTCAGGGGCTGTGGTGCGAGTGTCGTCGTGTAAGGCGGTAAATAGGGCTTGTATATCTGACCAATCTTCGTCGTCTTCGTTAGTTTTTTTCTCAGAATCTTCTTGATTAAATGACCCATCAACAAACATTGCGCCATTATCTTCGGGTTTGTACAAGTTACCTTTGTCGCTAGAAAATTGCGTGTCGATTACCGTGTCATCAATTTCTTCTACAAGAGTATATAAACCAAAATATTCAGGGCCGTCGCCATGGTCAACGTATAAGGTATAAAACCCAGTGTGAGATACCGCAAGCCCTGCATCTTTAAACACATCCGCAGCTACTTTTTCACGTAACATTGACTCGTCATCAAAGTTGTTTTTTAAACTAAACTTTTTAAAGCCATAAAAGCGTTGGTTTTTAATTTGCGGGTAATCGTCTTCATACTCGTCGAAATCAAGTTTAAGCGCCAGTTTCAGAATGCCTTGTTGCCAGCTAGTTTGCAGTGATGAATTACCTTTAAAGCGGATGCCGACGCGATACCATTGCGTGCCGTTATAAAATACTTCAGCTGGAACAAAAATAGGATCTTCATCGGTATCACTTAAGCTATTTGATGAGCTTCTACCAAATTCGCCATAGAGTGCTGTCATGTCATCTAACATGCTCTGCCAGCGATCTTCTGTTACAACGATATCGAGTCGTTTAACTTCGGTATCACTAAACACTTCATCAAAGTTAGGGTCGACATTTTTACTGTGAGTTTCGTCAGTCCAATCGGTTGCTTCAAAATCAGCATCGGTGACTTCTGTTGTTGTACTCGTATCCGTGGTATCGGTACTTGTTGCTGTTTCTACTACATCTGTTGTGCTGTCGCTATCGCTTCCGCCACAAGCAGTCAGTAACAGTAAGCTACTGAGTGTGAGTGCAAATATGAACGTAATAGGCTGGTTAAACAGCCTATTGATTGGGTATAAATGATTACTGGTAACCATCAGATTCTCCTAACATTTGCTTATGCTGAGTTATACGATTAATTGACATAATATCGTTAACAGTATGTTAGAGAACAAAGGTGCAAAAATTGTGCAGATAGAGTGGATATCTACAGCAAGTCAATAAAAGTGAGGCGTAGGTCATTACTCATGTATCAGGTGCACTTGGTTAACCGGGTCAATGTTCATTTATTGCAATAGCGTGACCATGAGTGTCAATCGTTTACACTGTTTTAGAGCTTAGTAAGCAGTGGGTTTACAGTGATTGCATTTCAGATTAGGGTAGTGAACACGATTAAGTGTTAATACTATGTAAAAATACGATGTTATAGACTCAAGGACGATAAATGAAACCTTCACTTTTTTTGCTCAGCTGTGCAATGTTAAGCCCTGCTATAAACGCCAATGAATTACCGCCAATTTTAGATTTTTACCCACTTTGTAGTCCACACACTATCGATACAGCCAATGATAAAATCGTCTACGATATTGACCCAGACTTGCTGGAATCGTCTAGTGATGGCGTTTTGTCCCATCGTGATGCTTATATACAACAAGCCTTTGTGGAAATACAGCGAAAAGCTGCAGCAGCAGGAGCGGATGCGATTATTATTGATAGATTAAGTGTTGGTGGAATTGAGCGAAGTATTGACTTGCAAGATGACAGTAGCCGAGTTAAATCGAACACCAAGCAAATCCATGTGATTACCACTGCGCAATACGTTACCTTTTGTGACGATACACAACTGAGCAAAGATCCAACACCTTATAACAGCGAAGGTAAATCGGTTTCGTATACCCAAATCACAGTTCAATTGACGATGCCAAACGAGGGGAATGTATTAAAGCAAGCGCAAAAACACCAAGCACCTGATGCGCTTATTACAACCGACAGCGCCTATGGCATACACATTGGTGACTCGGTTGATGTTTTACAACAAGCATTAGGTCCTCACAGTATTCAGTTGCAACTCGACAATGGTGCAACCGTTTATGGTTATGGGCGCAGTCTATGGTTTGTTGTTAAAGACAATCGTATCGAGATGATTACCCAGGATTTAGGATTGTTAAATGGCCATGGTCAAAACCAAATTGCCTTAAGTGAAAACTATGATGGCGATAATTGGGTGATTGCTAACCAAGTGCGTCAAGGTGATGGGCTTGCTAGCGTGAAAGCCCATTTAGCGCTTAAAAAGCAAGGTGATGTTTACAGTGTGGCAGGTAAAAATAGCCGATTGATATTAACCTTTGAAGACTATAATGAAAGTCTAGATAATGCTGCTGTTTCTCGACTTAACAGCTTTGCCATTATGCCATTAACAGTCACTGATGATCATCACGTTAAGTTCGGTAACTTTGATAATATCGACATCGCAACATTGTTGACATTAGCATTTAAGCAAGCTTATACCTTGCAACCACAACAGCTCATCAACCAAATCCAATTGACAGACAACGGTCCAAAAGTGCTGGTGAATAGCAATGTATTATTGGGTTTTGATCGCCAAGGAGTCGTTAATTCAATTAAAATTACCGAGTCGATGTTTGGCACGCAAACGATGAGTGAATTTAATGCAGTGCTTGCTAATTATCAGTTGCCTACTCTCAAATCGCAATTGTTGGAGCGATACCCAAACGCAGAAGATAATTTTGATAACATTATGCTGACAAAAGGGACGGTGATGTTGTCGATTAATTTTGATTCATACGATGACGATGCGCAGCTGATTGATTTTACGTTACGTTTTTAATCATCTTAGCGGCTAGACCTGAGTGAGTGGTACAGTAACCAGCGCTATAGGCACAGATGGCATACAATATACCTTATTGAGGTTCAATGGGGTAAAGTAGCACCCAAGTTTTGATCTAAAGTTGTTGGGAATACAAATGAATATTGAAAATGATGTGATTGATAATTTAGCCGAATTAGAACGCTTTTTACTGTCGGTGGAGAAGGGCGGTTTAGGTTTGGAAGGCGTTGCTGGTGTGGGTATGGCAACTAGTAATGCCGACGGTCGTCATTTTGTTGCGGTATTTGGTGATAACCACAAGCTATTACTTGGCCGCTGGATTACCGCAGAAATCTTCGAAAACGGTCAAGAGATGGTTAAGAATGGGGTTAAATCGAAGCACTGATTGTAGACTCTGTTTCGTGTAAAAAGGGGCAGAAATTCATTTCCGCCCCTTTTTACTATACTATAAGTGACTTAGCATCATCACTTATCTGAATTGGTTGAGCCAATCTTATGTATCGCTAAATCCGCCCCAATAAATTCATCTTCTTGGCTTAAGCGTAAACTCGATACTTTATTAACTGCGCCATACACAATCATACCGCCAACAATTGCCACCACAACGCCAGCAATACTGCCAATGAGTTGCGACATAAAACTCACACCACCTAATCCTCCGAAAGCTTGCTGTCCAAAAATACCGGCAGCAATACCGCCCCATACTCCACATAAACCGTGAAGAGGCCATACTCCTAGTACGTCATCTATCTTGTTGCTGCGTTGTAATTTAGTGTAAACCCAAACAAATAAACCGCCTGCCACACCACCGACGACAAATGCGCCGACAGGATGCATTAAATCTGAACCCGCACATACGGCAACTAAGCCTGCTAGTGGTCCGTTATGAATAAAGCCTGGGTCATTCTTACCCACCACAAGTGCCACAATCGTACCGCCAACCATAGCCATTAAACTGTTTACCGCCACTAAACCACTAATACCGTCGAGGGTTTGCGCTGACATAACGTTAAAGCCAAACCAACCGACAATTAACACCCAAGAGCCTAGCGCTAGAAAGGGAATATTTGATGGCGCAAATGCGATTCCCGGTTTACGACCACGGCGAGCTCCTAATAAGTAAATGGCGACTAAGGCTAACCAACCGCCCATGGCATGCACTACAACGGAACCGGCAAAGTCATGAAATTGGGCGCCGAATTGGCTTTCTAACCAAGCTTGAAATCCATAATTACCGTTCCACATAATCCCTTCAAATAGCGGATATACGAAGGCAACAATTAAAGCTGATGCCAACAAGAAAGGTCTGAAGCTGCCGCGTTCAGCAATACCGCCAGATACAATTGCTGGAATGGCTGCTGCAAATGTGAGTAAGAAGAAAAACTTAACCAGTTGGTAGCCATTATCAGTGGTTAAGCTTTCTGCGCTGACAAAAAAGTGATTGCCATAAGCTATCTGATAACCAATGACAAAGTAGGCGATAGCGGAAAAGGCAAAGTCAGTTAGAATTTTAACCAAGGCGTTAACTTGGTTTTTATGCCTCACGGTGCCCATTTCTAAAAATGCAAAGCCTGCGTGCATGGCTAACACCATAATTGCACCAAGTAAGATGAACAAGGTGTCTGCACTTTGTGCAATGACGCCAATAGCATCACTAATATTATTCATTTCAGTTCCCACAAAACGATTCTCTGTTGAAATTCATACTTTTATAAAGCAAAAGTCATTCCTAAACCGATACATGGCTGGCATTTTTCTGAACCTATATGGTGCAAATGTCTGAAAATGTTGCTGAAATGATCCATTAAATGTACTACTTCGGTGCATTTTGATGTCAACTCAGTACTCAATAGTGTCCGTAATGATTGATGCTTGGGCTCGGAATGTCCCATATTGGTGCGTTAATGCTTGTCTTTGGTGCGTTGCGCTGCAAGTAAATTAACTTTATGTTAACAGTCGTCATTAAGATAATATTGTCCAATAACAAGGATGAAAAATACACTCGGTGTAAAAATCCCGATTCCAGATTATTAATAACTGATCCCCAATAACATCTCACTAGAAACAGCATTACGGGAGCAATATGACAACAGTAAGAGTGGCAGGGGTTGGAATGATCCCTTTTTGCAAACCAGGTAAACATGAGCCCTACCGTGCGATGGCGGCTAAAGCGATTAAGTTAGCATTAACCGATGCTGGTCTTGACGCCAAGTCAATTGGCCAAGCATATGGAGCCTATATTTATGGCGACAGCACCTGCGCGCAGCATGCATTCTACGATGTAATCCAAAGCGGTATTCCAATTATCAATGTTAACAATAATTGTTCTAGTGGCTCGACAGCGTTATTTCTTGCACGCCAAGCGGTGTTGTCTGGACAAGTGGATTGTGCGTTAGCGTTTGGATTTGAAGAAATGCAACCAGGTGCATTGGGATCGCATTGGACTGACAGAGAAAGCCCTTTTGAGCGGATTGAGCCAGTGTTAAAGCAGTTTAATGCCCCGCAAGGCCCAATTGCATTACGCGCTTTTGGTGCAGCTGGCCGACATTATATGGATAAGTATCATGTCGGTGCCGATATTTTTGCCAAGGTGGCCGAAAAGTCACGTCGTCATGCGTTACAAAATCCATACTCGATGTTTTCAACGCCATTAACGTATCAGCAAGTACTTGATGATAAGTTAATTTACGATAACTACTTAACACGGCTTATGGCTTGCCCTCCCACCTGTGGTGCAGCTGCAACCATCGTTTGCAGCGAACAGTTTGCCCGTCAAAACGGCATTACATCCAAGGTAAAGATTATTGCGCAGGCAATGGCAACTGATACAGAGCTGTCGTGGCAAGACCCAATTTATGCCGTCGGTAAGGGAATGAGCCAACAAGCGGCGCAGCAGGTTTATGATGATGCTGGTATCGACCCCAACGATATCGATGTAATAGAACTGCATGATTGCTTTACCCCAAATGAGGTGATCACTTATGAAGCATTAGGCTTATGTCCTGAAGGCGGCGCAGCTGAATTGATTGCCAATGGTGACAACACTTATGGTGGCAAATTTGTTATTGGGCCATCGGGGGGATTAATGTCGAAAGGACATCCAATTGGTGCTACTGGGCTGGCACAATGTACCGAGCTGACATGGCACTTACGTGGTCAAGCTGGCAACCGGCAGGTCGACAATGCCAGGTTAGCGTTGCAGCACAATGTAGGTTTAGGTGGCGCGGTGGTGGTGACGTTATATGGCGTTTAGCTAACGGTTTGATTTCATGCTGCGCTACAGTATCGTCGATGTATGAAGGCAATGTAGCGCAACAAGGTGGGCTGTTCGTTAACTGGCTTTTTTGCGACTAAAAGTACGTCGGTAAAAGGTCACCACACTGAATGATAAAATCAATGTGCCAATGAGTGACACCAAGGTAATCAACATTACATAGCTTGCTGGCATGTACAGTCCATCGTGTAGAGGCCGAACAAAACTGGCAATTTTAGCTGATAAAGGTCGGCCACTGTGTTTGATTACTGACTCAATCGTTCCTTGTTGATAATTCATGTTGATGCGATCAGCTTCTCTTAACCACACGCCCTGATGTTCATCGAATTGAATACTGTACACAAGGTCTTGTGGTTTATCTGTTTCTGCTTGCTGGTCTTTATTGGGCTTAGAGCGTGGTTTACTTACTGATACAAGCTCTGCGTCTGGCCAAATTTGTTGTGCATTGCTTAGCTGGCTCAACCAATGACTTGGTTGGCTGACAGAATAAGTTAGTGTCTGTTCGTTGGTGGAATCTTGCTTAAGAACACCTGTCCATAAGCTGTTGTAAGTGATTAAAAATCCGCTGATACACAATATAAACAATGGTACTGAAATAAATAATCCCAGTTGAATGTGGCTTTTAAGTAAACTGCTTGAGCGGGTATTTTTAGGAATACTTTGTTTTAATCTAAATCCATTACGCACTCGCCACCACAGGTAAATGCCAATTAAGGTTACGATGCTCCCCGCAAGCGATGCCCATGCATTAATGTATTTACCACCATTGTCGATGAGAAAATTTCGATGCAACCAAAATACCGTGCTATATCCAGGTAAATCGAAAGAGGAGCTACTCGACAGTTCATTTAACTCTTTGTCCAATGCAATTGATTTACCACGAGTGCTAGCTTGAATATATGGCGTATGTTCTGTTGGAAAGCGAACAGTACTCATGTCGGGATAGCGCTCAAATACACTCGCAACAGTATCGGCTTTTTGTTCAAGTGTGATTGGAGAGTATGTTTGATCTTTACTGTCTAGGCGTTTGAGCAAATCAACGCTACCGAGATATACCCCAGTCGTAAGTACTATTAACATGGTGATGCTAATAAAAAAACCTACCCAGTTGTGAAACCATTTTAATGTCGAAACCATGTTCATTTTTGTTTGCTCAAATTATGCCATGCAGTATTGCAATAGAGTGTTAAACCTGCTGATTTTATTATTTTTTATAAATGTTAATACAAACCCACAAACTTGCGGTAATGATAATTAATCTCAATTATTTGTTCAATTAAAGAAGTGTAAAGATGTGGGGGATAAACCCATTTATCGTCTAAATATCGTTTTGGCGTAAGTGCTTTATTCTGGGATTGTTATTAATTAGATCGTACTTCACCCTATTAGAGCTGTCGCTACGCATTTCTAGATGCCTCAATAATTGACAATTTAAATGTTCAAGTGGCTAGTAGAATTAGCATTAACGGCTGAGTTTAGTGATTATTTTATATTTTTTAAAACTCATACTATTTTGATAATAAGCAATATTCTCTAGTATAAATGTGAATAACAACAATCAATTTGAACAATCACTCAAAATAAACTTGAGCGATTGTTCAAATTGGTTTATAGTGGACTCAATTCGAAACGAAACGCTCCTAAATTTATTTATCTAGAAGAGAGAATATTATGACTGCATTTACTATTCATACAGTAGACACCGCACCAGAAGGCAGCAAAGCTATGTTAGAGGGTGCTAAAAAACAAATGGGTATGGTTCCCAATTTATTTGGCGTTTTAGCAGAATCTCCAAGCACGCTGCAAGCTTACCAACAGTTACATCAGGCCTTTTTAGACACATCATTTAACCCTGAAGAGCTAACGGTTGTATGGCAAACCATTAACGTTGAACACGAATGTGGCTATTGTGTACCAGCCCATACAGGTATTGCACATTCAATGAAAGTAGACCCAGCGTTAACTGAAGCACTACGTAATAAAGCGGCGATGCCAACTGCAAAATTACAAGCGTTACAAGATGCGACACTAAGTATTGTACGTAACCGCGGTAACATTTCTGAAGCAGAACTAGCAGCATTTTATGCCGCAGGTTATGGCCAACAGCAGGTATTAGAAATCATTTTAGGTCTGTCACAAAAAGTGATCAGTAATTACACCAACCATGTAGCAAAAACACCGGTTGATGATGCATTCAAAAAGTTTACTTGGTAATTCTTTACTAACATTTTTACCGACATTTTTATCAAAGATTATCATTCACGATAAGTCGATTCATGTATGACTTCATAATACCAATGCCGCGTTATCGCAAATGGCATTGGTATTTTTTTATCACGTTACAGTGAAAAAGCGTACTTGAACAGATGAGGACAGCCAAATGACAGCAAAGATTAAGCTCGATATTATTTCAGATGTAGTGTGCCCTTGGTGCATCGTCGGTTATAAACACTTAGAAGCAGCGATAAATGAACTTGGGCTGCAAGATCAAGTTGAGATTGAGTGGCAACCATTTGAACTTAACCCTAACATGCCTGCTGAAGGTGAAAATCTGCGTGAGCATTCAGCCAGAAAATACGGCACAACCCCAGAAGGTAGCGTTCGTGCACGGGCCAATATTGCTCAACAGGGGGCTGAACATGGCTTTATTTTTGACTATTTTGAACAGATGAAAATGGTTAACACTTTAGACGCTCATGTGTTGTTGGAATACGCGAAAGAGGTCGGTAAGCAAACGGAGCTTAAATTGCGTTTATTCAGCGCCTTTTTTAGCGAACATAAAGATATTTCAAACCGTGAGGTGTTGACCGCTGAGCTCACCGCAGTGGGTATTAATGCCGCAGAAGCCATGAGTTTACTTGATAACGCTGCAGTGGCTGAACAGGTTCGCGCCAAAGAGGCTCATTGGCAGCAACTTGGTATTTCGGGTGTACCCACGGTCATTTTTAACCAATCGAGTGCATTAACTGGCGCGCATCCAGTTGAAGCATATAAACAAGTTTTGGCCGATTTAGTTGCCCAGCGCTAATGCGCTAGGGCTACATTGTTTGAGTATTGTTATCCCGAGTTTAGGTTACTTACACCTGAGCCACGCTAATCACCTGTTTGGTTGATGGAGTAATAACCACCGGGATTGATTTTGAGGTTGGGGTGTAAGAGCCAATTCCGACGCTGTTGATTGACACCAGTGGATTCGTCTCAGGATAATAAGCCGCAATGTTACCGCGTGGAATGTCGTAATAAACCACGCTAAAGCCACAGACTTTGCGGACGATATTGTCGTTGGCAATAGACTGTATATCAATAAGTTGGTCTTCAAGCAGATTAAGCTGAACAGCATCTTGTTGGTTCATAAACAATACATTCCGCTTACCTTTAATACCGCGATATCGGTCGTCCATTCCATAAATAGTGGTGTTGTATTGGTCGTGAGATCGCAAACTTTGCAGTAAAAAAATAGGGTGTTGTTCGGCGGATGACGCAGTTGTTTGTGCGTTGCTTGAACAATCTGCAATAACTGAATTTGGCAACTGACTAGGATTAAATTGAGCTAACTGGTTAGTGGTATTCCAAATAAGCTCAGCAGCGCTATTCCCCAGATAAAACCCGGCTGGTTGTTCGATACGTTGATTAAAGTCACTAAAGCCGTCGATGGTATTTTCGATAAGCTGACGGATTAGTGCATAGTCATCACGTAATGCCAGCCAATCTAGTTTATTTGTGGCATGGTTTGTTGAGTTGAGCTGAGTCGAGCCGGAATGGTTAAATGTTGCATGAGCCATTTGAGCGACAATATCAATTTCAGATAAACATTGTTCTGAGGCGGGTTCGGTCATGCCTGTTGAAGCATGAACCATGCTAAAGGTATCTTCAACGGTGATTTTTTGAATGCCGCTTTGCTGCTTGTCTAATTCAGTGCGGCCTAAACAAGGTAAAATTAAGGCGTCGTGTGTTACTTGTAAGTGGCTGCGATTAAGCTTAGTGCTGATTTGAACATTGAGTTCAGCATTGCGCATTGCTTGGTATGTAAAATCAGTATCGGGCGCCGCAGCAGCAAGGTTTCCACCTAAACAAATTAGCACCTTACTCTGTTTACTGTGCAGGGCTTTAAGGGCTTCGACCACATTGTGGCCCGCTTGCCGCGGTAAGCTGGTAGATAAATGCTGTTCTAAGCGGGTAATAAAAGCGGCAGACGGCTTTTCATTAATGCCCATAGTGCGGTTGCCTTGCACATTACTGTGGCCGCGAACAGGGCATAATCCGGCGCCTTTTTTACCTATTTGACCACATAGCAGATGCAGATTAACGACTTCACGAATAATGTCGACCGAATGCTTATGTTGAGTTAAGCCCATTGCCCAGCAACTGATCACGGTTTTGCTGTCACTGAACACGGTCGCGGCTTGAATAATCTCTGCTTTTGTCAGTCCAGATTGTTGTTCTATTTTATCCCAGCTAGTGTGTGTAACACTGTGTTGATAATCTTCAAAAAATGCACTGTGCTGCTGTATAAACTCATGGTCTATTTTATCTGGACGTTGTTCAATAATAAATTTAGCCATGCCTCGCGCAGCGGCCATATCGCCGCCTAATTTAGGGGTTAAATACAAATGGCTGATGGTAGTGGCTGCTGGAGTGAGCAATTCTATAGGGCTTTGTGGACTGGCGAACTTTTCTAAGGCAACTTCTTTAAGATTATTGAAAGTGACAATTTTACCCCCTTGTTTGGCTGCCTTGCGCAGAGTATTCATCATTCTTGGGTGGTTGGTGCCAGGGTTTTGGCCAAACACAAAAATGGCTTCGGCCGCATCAAAATCTTCTAATACTACCGTGCCTTTACCTATTCCAATGGCGCTAATTAATGCGACACCACTAGCTTCGTGGCACATGTTAGAGCAATCGGGAAAGTTATTGGTGCCATAAAGCCGGCCAAACAGTTGGTAGAGGTAGGATGCTTCGTTACTGGCGCGTCCAGAAGTGTAAAATTCAACTTGGTCAGGGCTACTTAAACTGTTGAGCTTGGTGGCGATAATCGAAAATGCCTCAGGCCAGGTTACTGGTTCATAGTGATCGGTTATCGCATTAAAGCGCATTGGTTCGGTTAAACGCCCCTGATACTCTAACCAGTAGTCAGTCTGTTTTGTTAGTTGGCGTACCGAATGTTGAGCAAAAAAATCGCGGCCAACGCCTTTGCCTGTTGATTCCCATGCCACAGCTTTGGCGCCATTTTCGCAAAACTGAAATGCACCTTGCTTGTTATCACCCCATGCGCAACCCGGGCAATCGAAGCCATCAGTTTGATTAACACGGAGTAAGTTTTTAAGGTTTTGCTTAGTGTGTTGGCTGCGAAGTACATGAGTAAATGTGGCTTGCAGTGAAGGGAATCCGCCGGCTTTGGTTGGTTTTTGGTGATGACTAGACATGAATTTCTCCGATAGGGCTCAGCGATAGACGATTAACATTGAAGTGAGAGTCGTAACTGGAATAATAAATAGGCGCTGAAAACTTGGGTATGTGAATAATATTGAGGTTGTATTTTAGTGCTAGCTTGACTGCCAGTTGGCTTGGCGAAGCTAGACTAATAAGATTGTTAGCGCCAAACCGCACCGCTTTATGGATCAATTCACTGCTACAACGACTGGTGATTAATAAGGTATTACATGATGTTTTTTGCGTCGCGGTTGTTTGCCTTATTAACATGCCGATAAGTTTATCGAGTGCATTATGACGGCCAATGTCTTCACGACAGGCGATAATGTCGCCTTGGGCTGTTAACGCTAAAGCCGCATGTATCGCACCACTTTGTTGAGCTTTTATTTGGCTGTCTGCAATGCGTTGTTTTAAGGTCTCAAGGTTATTAATGTCAATGGGGCGAGTGACCGGAAGAATAGCTAATTGAGGCAGTGCATGCTCTATTGCTTCAACACCGCAGATGCCGCAACCTGTAGCACCCACGAGCCGACGTTTTTTACTGTTTAAGGCCGACAGACAACGATTGGCGATAGTCACTTCAACCATAAAGCCGCTATCTGATGGCGTTATTTGAATGTCATGTATGTCATGATCGTATTGGATAATGGCTTCGGAAAATAAAAAACCAATCGCAAAGTCTTCAATATCATCAGGAGTGACCATCATCACAGCATAGTTAATCCCGTTAATATTTATGGCGGCAGCTACTTCCTCTACCAGATGTTCAATGGGTGGCAACCATTTGTATGAAGCATTCATGTGCATAGACTCAAAACCGGACGTGGATCACAGTTTAGGGGGCGCTAATACACAAAGCCAATCAAACAAATTTATGCGGTGATAGTTTTTATCTATTAATATGATGGAATTGATAGGCAGACTTTGAAGGGCGTATGAACCTGAGGCAGTTACATTATTTTTATGAATTAGCGCAGTTTAAGCATTTTGCTAAAGCAGCCAAAGCTTGCCATATTACCCAGCCGACTTTGTCAGCCAGTATTACTGCGTTGGAAAAAAGCTTTGGTACCGAGCTAGTGGTGCGCGGCAGTCAGTTTGTTGCGTTAACCGATGCTGGACAGATTGTATTGCGCTATGCAGAAAAAATGCTGTTAGATCAAGCGGCGTTAAAACAAGAATTGAGTGTGTTTAGCGGGCCATTAATCGGCTCTTTGCGGATTGGCATTGTGCCGCAGTCGAGTGTCGATATTATGCCGATAATTAAAGCATTCAACGAGCTGCATTCTAATATTGCCGTAACGCTCTTGGTGACCACCAATGAAAAGCTGATTGAGCAACTGACTTTGCATCAAATTGATATCGGTTTAGGGTTTGATGAAAACCTTACTGAGGCGAATCGTCGCACGTTTCATTTTTATCCGCAGATTGATAATGATATGGCAGTATTATCAACCCAAGCACTTGTTAATCAACTCGACACTACTGCGCTAAGTGATAACCGATTAACCCTTAATAATTTGCAACGTTTACCATTGGTGTTGTTGAGCCAAAATATGCAGTTTAGGCAATACATTGATAATGCGATGGCAGAAACGGATTTACGCTTTAATGTGGTGTTAGAAACCGATTCGTTATTTCATCTAGTCAGCGCGGTAAAACACAATATTGGCTACGCGATTGTCAGCAGCGGTATTGCAAAATCAGCTCAGCAGTTATTCAATCTGCATTACCGACAACTGCAAGGTGTTGAATCGGGTAATACGGTGTTTATTACCCGTAAATACAGTGTCTCACCAGCGATGCGCGAATTTGTGAGTCTGATTGAAATGGGGTAATTTTTGCAGGTGTTTTGCCGTTAAAGCATCATGCTAACAAACTCAGATAGAAACTCAGATAGAAACTCAGATAGAAACTCAGATAGGCGTGGATATTGTTAATATCGCATCATTCAAATTGGCTGGTGGCATCTTAACGGCAGCAAAGATAACACCTGTTAATGACAACGCTGCTTTTTGGGTGTCATAGCTGTCCTAAAATTACTGTCCTGAAATTGATGTCCTAAAATTGATGTCTTAAATGATTGCAACTTAACTTGGGTTTATGTTTGCTGCAAGCCTGTGATTGTTGATATAATAGCGGGCTAAAAAATTTATCTATTTACAGACTTTTTTATCTCGCAATCACTGCCACATCGCCTGCAGGAATAACTATGATTAACCACTTTAGCGTACTGGGCGTCAGAGCCAATGCCAAAGAAGATGACATAAAAAAAGCCTATAAACGTTTATCGAATAAGTATCACCCTGACAAATTACTTGGGGCGTCTGACGATGAAAAACAACAAGCATCTGTTCAGCTCCAACGAGTCAAAAAAGCTTACGAAGTGTTGTCAGATAAAAAGCAGAGAAATGCTTTTATCAATGATTTTAACAACGTAATTGTTGCCGATCCTACAGCCGCTATGCGCGGGTTGTGGGACGAATATTATTCCTGAGTATCCCATGGCTAAACATCTTAATATCTCACGCATTAATGAGCTAAAAAATAATGCCAATGACAATATAGAATCTTACAACGACCCTGATACGCCAAATGCACTGGCAAAGTTTACTAGCAAAATCAGAGAGATATTGTTGGCCGATCCTGGGATGCTAGATTCAGTCCCTGAATATTTACCTGTCGCGCTTTATGAAAGAGTTAAGTTCTCGCCTGAGTCAAAGCGCCAATGGGCGCATTGGATTAGCTTGAATATTCACCCAAGCTGGGATGAATTTAAAACGACGATTGCGTTTAACAATGCCGATCTTCCTCTGGCGCTTGCGGTACGTAAATATAACGAAGATTTGCTTATCGAAAGTTGTGCCGTGGTGTATTTGTTAGAAACTCAGGGAGATACAGCGCCTAAGCCTGAGGAAGATGATTCTGATGGTCTTCATGAGCATGAACGCGACGAAAACGATGATGACGACACGGACTATGATAGCGATGAAGAAGGTTATTATGACCAATATGATGAGGATATCGAATGAACAGTCTCATTGAAATAACAGCCGCTGAAATACAAGAGCTGGCTAATGTTGAGCCTAAACAGGCCAGCAAGAGATTTGAATTGATTGCGACATCAATGTCAGATGATCAGTTGGTTGAAGTGATCGAGAAAATGGATATCGTCACGCTGACACAAATTAATAGTCAGCATGATATTTCGTGCCCATCTATTATGTCTGAGTTAATGACTCCAGAACAGATCCGCGACATTGTCTGCCAGCAGCCGCTTTATTGGGAAGAAAAAATCAAAAGTAATGCCGAAGAGTTAATGCAGCATACTTTTGATTTTATGACTTATCTTATTCGAATCCAAGACAGTGAAGAGAAACAAACCGCAATTTTAGAGTGTTTGGCTGAAGATCCTGCTGCGCTGTTTTATCTATCGATTCCGTTTATCGAGCTTATTTTAGGCGGTAGCAGCGGTGATGACGATGAGATAAACGACACTTTTGATGATGAAGCGGATGAAGAAACCGTGGGTTACTCAGATTGGCAAGCCGATGAAGAGGCACACAGTCTTAGCATTGATGACCCGCGCAGTTTATTAGCATTGATCCGCGATCGAGCGCCTAATGTTGAAAAGGCGATTAAGAACATGCTGCGTAACACCGGCTCTGACTGGCAGCTAATTATCAGCCAGTTTGCCAGCGAGTTAGTGATACAGGCGAAAGAAAAGAACCAGGTCACCGACGAGTATGCTGAAGTTGATGATATGTTTAGCTTTCTTGATTAAGGGTTCTGCAAATGCAATTGGTATTACGTGACGAAAATCAGGGTCCCTATCTGAGTCGGGTGTTGGCTTATGGCCGAACCGAAGAATTGCTCAGTAATGAGCAATTGGGACAGATCAAAGCGAAAGCCATTTTGATGAGCCTTAAGTTCGCTGATAAGTTTTATAACAAGTATAAAATGCATTTGCTTGAAGAAGCCGCGCAAGATGTCATTGGCATTGTTAGCATCGGCTTAATGGCATTATCTGACCAAAGTCAGGCTAATGCTATACGGTTGCTGCTGACTGATGACGGCGTAGTTAAGTCGTTCCAGAAGGGCTGGGGGATGCTAACTAAAGTTAGTCAACACAGACTTCATGGCAAATCTGTTTATGGTGGCGTGGATAAAGTATTGCTTGATCAAGTCTCGAGTCCACCTGATTGTGACGAATGGCAAGGCTGGGCTTACTACCAAGAAGCATTAGCTGAGCATAATCGCCAGCAATCAATTAATGCCTTACTGGCACAGTTCTACATTGTCGGCACTTTTGATCCAATGGATTATATTAATCTAGAAAGTACTCTGGCAGAAGCCGTGTTATATCGGATATTTTTTGACGGTAAAAAAGTCCGTCAAGATCTTAAACGACGCATGGCTCGTATAGAACTTAAAGATGAATGGTTTAACCTCGAGTTTATCGAGCAACAAACTAAGGCTGCTTTAGCTGAGTTACCTAATGAGCTTGCTGATGCAATTCGTTTAGATTTAGGTAAGCATTTTAATGCTGCATTGTTGCGGACGCTGCATTTCTCTCGTAGCTATCAAGAGTTGGCCATTCAAAATGCCTCTCCTGAACGATTGGAGCGCCTGGAATACAAAGAAGGCTTAATTGGTCTACTTGGTTGGCCAATTTATATCGACTTGTAGTTTAGCTTTAGGAAGCTTGCAAGTGAGCAAGCTTCCTACATTCACTGATTATGTCTGCCATTATTTACTTCCGGATTACGCATCACTATAAAACCTCTCATTACCGTTATGTTGTACATCATTTATACTCAGCATTGAGTTAACAACGTTTTAATCTTATCAATAAATTATTCTAAGTCACTGTTTTAAAAAGCTTACTTAGAGGTTTCTTGTTGCAACGCTTTTCTTTCAAATTGCACTTATTGCAAATACTGTTGCTTCCCTATTCAACACTGACTTAATGGTTAACTTATTCATATAGCACAATATATGTAGGTTGTATCTTCTACTATCCGAGCGATACAGAGGTGTGGATAGTGTGGTGTCAATGGTATTAATGTTCACTGAAGAATTCTCTCGCTAATTGATTATCAAATAATTTTTGATAATGTTTAGCTTTTGTGGTGGTTCATTGGCAGTCATAATCCCAGTAATATAAGGCTTTGCTGATAAAGATCGTTAAAGTCGGCTATATTCTAAAAGGGTGTTGTATGAATATTCGCTTTGATCACTTGTCATTAAGTGCTAGAAATCCGCAAAAAATGAGCGATTTTCTCGTGGCGTTATTAGATTTAACCGTTGGTACTCGACCTAATCTTGAGTTTTCTGGTTATTTTTTATTTGCCGGTGACAAAGATGTGATACATATTTTTGCTAATCAGCAGCCAGATGTGAGCAATCAACTGTCGCAAAATGAGCAGCCGCAAAATATTGTTCATCATGTGAGTTTTTTCAGTGATGACTATCAAGATGTAATGGCAAGAATTGCCAAACTGGGCCTGCGCTATTCTATTAATGAAGTGCCAGGATCATTGATTAAACAAATTTTTGTTCGCGGCCCTGAAGGCCTCATTATTGAGATCCAAGCGTTGCCGAATGACTAATATGGTTTGTAGTTGTGTATGGTATTGGTTTTGTGTCATATTTTACCATTAAGTTAAGTCGTTTTTACGTCGTTGAGAGAGTGATGGTCGACAGTAATTGTTGATAATGATATTGGCTAACTAATTGATGGAGTTTATTTTACATCTGCTTTTCTGTTAGTTGTTAACGCGCTAATCGTTCTTTGGGCCGAGTCTGCTGCCTATTCCACCTTTTGTTTAATTGCTCCTAGGATCCAATATGCTAAGTAGCTTACGTGCTTATCGTTCGTCCATTATTTTACTGAGTGCCTTACTGCTGGGCGGATTGTTTGGCGGGTTATTTCCTGAGTGGGCTATCAAGCTTAAACCTATTGGGCAAATTTTCCTCAATCTATTATTTATGATCATCGTGCCTTTGGTTGCTGTGAGTGTGATGTCATCTATTGCTCACATGACCGATTTAAAGAAATTAGGCGCGATACTTGTGTCTATTATGGCTGTGTCGATTGTCATGGCGATTATTCCGTCAGTGGGCGTCGTGTTGTTGGCGTTAGCATATGATCCCGCGCAAGGGGTGACATTAGACTTAGCCAATACCGTAGATGCAGCCTCTGGCAGCATGGACTTTGTCAGCTTACTCACAACTAACGATTTTGTCGGGCTACTCTCTAAATCAAACATATTAGCGTTGATTATTATGTCGGTGATCGGCGGTGTGGCCATTGGTCAATCTGGTGAAGATGGCCAGAGAGTGGGGCGCATGCTAGACAGTTTAAATACTGTGATCATGAAAGTGATTTCGATATTAATGTATGTGGCTCCAATTGGACTTGGTGCTTATTTTGCCGCGACTATGGCAAGTCAAGATACTGAATTAATGGGGACGTTTGCGCGAGCTGTAGGGCTGTTTTTTGTGGCGATGGCTATTTACCTAACATTAGGTTCGACCTTAT
Organism: Shewanella frigidimarina; assembly: GCF_003797125.1. GTDB lineage: Bacteria > Pseudomonadota > Gammaproteobacteria > Enterobacterales > Shewanellaceae > Shewanella > Shewanella frigidimarina. The sequence goes on along the minus strand of NZ_RKKE01000002.1, from coordinate 966,734 downwards.
ATGCGTGGATTGGCGGTGGTGCACAAGGTGTGAAACGTTTTTGGCAGCATATGCTCGAACCCGCTGTGACGGCATTAGGCACTAGCTCGTCGTTAGCGACATTGCCTGTGACTATTCGTAGTGCTGCTAAAATGGGCCTAAATGAGCAAATTGCAGAGATTAGCTTGCCGTTGCTAGTCAATCTCAATAAAGGTGGTGCAGCCGCTATTACCGCGCTAAAAATCGTGTTTATTTATTCGTTATTAGGGCTAGATTTTACGACCGATGTATTTATGCTGACGATTTTGATTTCGGTATTATCTGCGTTTGTGATTGGCGGAGTACCGGGCGGAGCATTTTTAGGTGAAATCTTTATTGTGACTACATTAGGTTTACCGATGGAAGTGATCCCTATTTTAGTCGTCATTGGGGCCATTACCGATGCAGCTTCAACGGTGGTTAATGTGGTACATGATTTAACAGCAACGCAAATCATTGAACGCATTAATGGTAAAAATTATATTGTGGCTACGCCAACGAGTCGCTTACAAGAGTAAGCTTCAATATTCTGTTAATTAATGTTTATCCGATCAAGCTGCTGCTACACAGTTTCGCCCGCCAGACTTTGCCGAATATAAGGCTTTGTCTGCGCGGTCAAGTAAGCTGTGGGCTGAATCTTCTAGCCTGTACTGAGCTACACCTAAGCTGATTGTTAGCTCCATTCCTTTAATATTTTGCATGGCAATATATAGCCTTAACCTTTCGGTTAACTCAATCGCATCAGCTAATGTCGTGTTGGGTAACACCACCACAAATTCTTCGCCGCCCCAGCGTGCTAATAAGTCGTCGTTGCGCATTTGGTTTTGCAATAACTGCGCGAGTTGGCATAGCACTTTGTCTCCGATTAAATGGCCGTGATTATCATTAATTTGCTTAAAATGATCGATGTCGATAATCGCCACAGAAATAGGGTATTGAGTGACGGCTTGTTTACTGAGTAAATCTTGAGTGGTTTGATGGTTTGTCAGTGGATGGTCATCGGCATAAGGCTGGTAAATAATCGGTGCTTCGTCTGTTTGTTTTATCGCGTTAGTAGTCTCTGTTGTCATAGAGGTATTAGCTGCTGGTGTGGTCAGCAGTGTATCAAGCGCGAAATCGAGTTTTTCACGGTTATATAGTCCGGTGAGTTTATCGGTTTCAGCCATTTTTTGAATTTCTAAATTACGTAATGCCAGTTTTTTATAAGCGGAAAAGCGGGTTTTTTCGTAAAACCTAAACAGTAAAATTTGCGCAATACACACTTCAATAACGTTGAATAATGAACCTTTGCTAAACGTCACAGGTTGAGGATTCTGCGTTTGCAGGTAAACGAGAAAAGCACACACACTAAAGCAGATACATGAAATAAATGTGCCCCAGGTTCGTCCGATAAGAAAAAATGAAAAAGGCGGAATAAGAGTCGCCCAAAACAGTGAATGAGAATATCCCTTGGTCGATATCACAAATAACATAATCAAACTGGCTACCATGAGAGTAACAGCCCATGCGGTTATCTTTACATGTCCCGTACTGCGAAATCGATAGTAAATGCCCAATGAAATAACTAAGCCTGAACCGTCGAGTAAGGCATATTGATAACCTTCAAAATAGAACAAGTTGATCAGAGTCAGAATGAGAAAGTAACTCGTGGTAATGAGTAACGAATGCTCGATTAAACGGATACGCCAATAATCAGGGTGATCAGGCGGATACTGAGAGAATTGTTTGTACCAATATTTAATCATAAGCAATTTCCGAAGTGACATTAAGTGAACGTTAATCTTTGTAACTTGATCACCGTATCATTCAATCCTTGAAAAGTGATACTTCAGCATAGGTAAAATATTAAAAAATAACCGTCTATTTAGACGGTTATTTTAAGGTATAGGTATGACAGGACGATTATAATTTATAGTTTTGTTTCAATTAGCTTAAGAATGTCAAAACAGGCGCCCATGGTATGATAATCAGTGTTGCCGAATGGGCTTTTTAGGTTATCTATCTTTTGGTTGTCTTGAGTTAACATGCTAAACCCAGCACCGTATCGATGAGCTACCAAGTGTTGCTACGTGCAATGCCAAATTTTGTCAAATGGGTATTTAACAGTGGCTTTTAAACTGTGGTTTTCAAACTTTGGTTATTTAACTGAAAGTACCTAGCGAAGAGTATTTGACTGGAAGCATTGAGCTAGCAGAATTGAATTAGACGTTTTGCGCTATAAGTATTGAGCTAAGAGTACCAAAGTCGCTTGTTGTGAATAATCAGCTTCATAATTGATTGTTATTATTTGCACTCAAGTTGTCATTACAAGCACTGATATGCCGCCCTACAAGTGATTTTAACTTATACGCCAAACTTGAAGCATATAGTTTGGCAACGTATCATGCGCTTTTTATTGCGATGAGCCCTTCTATAATGCGCCACTTAACCACTCGTTATCATTCCGACACCCCAGCAGATTTTGTTGCCGCGAATCACCAAACGATGCTAACGCGGCTTGCTGCTCGTGCCATTGTGATGCGTAATAATCAAATATTAATGCTTTACACCCAGCGTTATCATGACTATTCATTGCCTGGTGGTGGCGTTGATGTAGGTGAGGAGATAGAGCAAGGGCTGATCCGTGAGTTACAAGAAGAAACTGGCGCTCAACAAATTCGCAATATTAATCCATTCGGCTTATATGAAGAATATCGCCCTTGGCAACGAGATGGTTATACATCGGTTAATATGCTGTCTTATTGTTTCACTTGTGATATTGACAGCCAGCTGGGGGAAACCCAATTTGAAGCTCACGAAATTAATAACGGCATGATACCAGTATGGATTGATATCGATGAGGCTATTGGGCATAACCTTGACACTATCGCCAACAGCAGCAAAAAAGGCTTATCGATTGAACGAGAAACCTTTTTGCTGAAATTGATTAAACAAGAGTTACTGAGCTAGCCTTAAGCCATTGTGGCTTAGCAAAGCGCTATATGGCTTATCACATAGCCAAGTGGATGGTATTAACATCAACTAAGGTCTGCAGCCCCCTCACAGCTCCGTTAGCCTATAGATAATTCTTTGGCTCTTGTCGTTGCGCACGCCATTGCGCTGGCAACTAGCTCATCAAGATCACCATCCTGAAATGCCAATATTGCCTGTTCCGTCGTGCCTTTAGGTGAGGTCACCTGGTGACGTAAACTTGCCAAATTATGCTGGCTGTTCATCGCCATTGATATAGCTCCCATGGCACTCTGCAGCACAGCTTTAGCGGCTATTTCTGGCGGCAATCCTTGTTCAATTGCGGCTTTTTCCATGGCTTCTAAAAATAAGAATAAATACGCCGGTGAGCTACCCGCAGCCGCCACGATGGTCGACATTTGGCTTTCTTCTTTTAACCATACGGTTTCACCTACAGCGCGCATGAGTCTTTCTGCTAGCGCAATGTCATTAGCGTGAGTGTCTGGGCCTGCATATAAACCTGTTAATCCTTCACCAATGGCGGTTGGTAAGTTTGGCATAGCGCAAATGACTTTAGGTGAAAAATGCAGTTTTTGGCGGAGTGTTGCATGTTTGACACCCGCGGCAATCGAGATAACGAGTTTACGGTTATCGTACTGCATTACTTCACTCAACTGCTCACACACTACAGGTACTACAAAAGGCTTAACGGCAACAATGATGACATCAGCAAACGCAACGGCAGCGGTGTTGTCTTGATGTACTTTAACATTGAATTTATCGATCAAGTCGTGTCGGGTGGTTTGGCTGGGGGCGCACACTAGAATATTGGCACTGTTATGACCTTGTTTAAGTAGGCCGCTGATTATGGCTCTTGCCATGTTGCCACCACCGATAAAGGCGATACAGGTATTGGGATCTAATGATTCATGTTGAGAGATGACAACCTCCGAAAATGTCGCTAAAAAAGAAAAGGCCACGCTTTCGCTTGGCCTTTGAATTGTGGTACCTATTTAATTATGCGCGAACTTGACCTACACCGCTGACTAAGTATTTCTCAGTGGTAAGTGACTCAAGGCCCATAGGTCCGTAGGCATGCAATTTGCTCGTGGCAATACCAATTTCAGCACCTAAACCGAGCTCGCTACCATCAGAAAAACGAGACGATGCATTCACCATTACTACCGAGGCATCCACGGTACGTTGAAAACGCGTAGCCGTTAATTCATTTTGGGTACAAATCACTTCAGTATGATGGCTACCAAAGCGGCGAATATGATTGATCGCATGGTCAAAATCAGTGACTTGGCGAATGGCTATTTCTAAATCCAAATATTCTTGGCCGAAATCATCATCGCTAATAACGTTAGCATGCTCAAAGTATTGCTGGGCATTTTTGCTGACATTAATACGCACTTTATGTGCAGCAAGTTGGGCTGCCACTTTAGGTAAAAATTCTGCTGCTACATCTTGATGTACCAGTAATCCCTCTAGAGCATTACATACTCCAGTGCGTTGGGTTTTACCATTGAGCAATAAAGACATCGCAATATCGAGATCGGCATCTTTATCAACATACAAATGACAAACACCTTTAAAGTGTTGAATAACAGGGATTTTACTATTATCCGTAACAAAATTGATTAAGCCTTCGCCACCACGTGGAATAATGACATCAATAAAGTCACGTTGCTGCATAAGCTCTAGTAGTAAGGCGCGATCTGGATCGGGTATCACAGTGATCAGTGCTGGTGGTAACTGATATGCTTGCAATACATTTTGTAAAATAGAAGCAATGATTTTACTTGAATGTAGTGCTTCTTTACCGCCACGCAATATTACAGCATTACCTGATTTAAAGCACAATGCACCCGCATCAGCGGTAACATTAGGGCGTGCTTCATAAATCATACAAACAACACCTAAAGGTACGCGCATTTTTTGAATGTTTAGACCATTTGGTCGCTCACATATTTCACGTACCATGCCGACCGGATCGGGTAATGATGCGACGGTTTCAATGCCCGCAGCCATAGATTCAATACGTTCAGGTGTCAGTGTTAGTCGGTCTATCATTGCCGCGCTTAATTCAGCTTTTTCGGCATGGTCAAGATCCAATAAATTCGCTTTAATAATATCGTCGCTGTGTGCTCTAAGTGCACGGGCCATATCAACTAAAATAGTATTTTTAACTTTTTCATCTAATAGGGCTAGAGTTTGTGCCGCTGTGGCTGCTGCTTGCGATAAATCTTTAATTAAACTCATAGTTGCTCCAAAATGGCGATGTTTTTGTCAGAGATCAGTGGGCCCGTTTTTTGCTGGGCATTGTTGGCAAATTCACGATCTTCCTGGTCTGCAATAAAATGTAATAAACAACTACTGTAGTTTGATTTGGCTTTAGCCAATTTAGTACCATCGCCTTTGCGCACTAAAACAGTATCACCGACGGAAAAGTTGCCTCTTACGGCCACTACATCGTCTGTGGTTAGTTGAGTATCATGTTCTTCAAGGTCAGCGCTAAAGTCATTTTCGACAATTAACTCACCTTGAATTTGTGAGGTATGCATCATCCAATGCAAGTGTTCTTGCATCGGTACATCATACGGGGTGAATAAAGTGCCTGGATTTTGGCCCTTTAAAAGTTGATTGAATGTGTCCGCGTCAAAACCATCTACAATCATGGTTTCAATTCCGTGTGAAATCGCTTTCTCAGCGGCTTCAATCTTGGTTAACATGCCACCAGTACCTACGCTGCTCGTAGCACCGCCAGCCATAGCATAAATCTCAGCATTGATTTCACTGACTTGCTTAATTAGCGTGGCATCTTCATGTAAATTAGGGTTTTTAGTATAAAGCCCTTTTACGTCAGAGCAGATAATTAACGCATCTGCATCCGCTGCGGCGGCAACCATAGCTGATAAATTGTCATTATCACCCACACGTAACTTAGCTGCGGTAACAGCATCGTTTTCGTTGATAATGGGAAGTAAGCCATTGTCTAACAGCGTAAAAATAGTATTTTTAATACTGATATAACGGTCGCGATCGCGTAAATCACCATGGGTAAGTAGTAACTGCGCCGAAGGGAAATCAAATAACTTATCCCAAGTGGCCATCATATCGGCCTGGCCTGCTGCTGCCATGGCTTTTTTAAGCGAAATGCTTGGTTCTGCCGTATCAGGGAATCGATGTCTACCAGCGGCAACTGAACCTGAAGATACCAATACAACTTGGCATCCTTGAGCGCGACAGGTAGCAATAAACTGTGCAATACCTAATAAATAGTGGCTGCTACAACCTTGTTGATGAGGCGCAATTAATGCGCTTCCCACTTTAACGACAATCCGTTTCCAATGTGAAGTTGACATAGTATTGTTCTCCATTACTGTTGCTCGGTTAAAACACGATTCGCTTCATGGAAGGTATCAACTGTTTTATTACAAGGATCCGAGTCAAGAGCACTGGCAATCCAAATCACTACACTACTAACAATAAAGCCTGGGATCATTTCATAAACCACGCTGGTTAATGCTTTTCCGTCGGCAAGCACAGGAGCATATATCCAAAAGAGGACGGTAGCAGCACCTGAAACAATACCGGCTACAGCGGCTTTATGGGTCAGGTTCTTTTTATATAGGCAACACAGTACCAGTGGACCAAAGGCCGCACCAAATCCAGCCCATGCATTGCTAACTATCGATAAGATGCTATTTGAGCGATCTAGCGCCAGTAAGCTGGCGACAATACCGACACCGGCTACACCATAACGTCCCATTCTGACCATTTCTTTCTCAGTTGACTCTTTTTTCGAAATGACTCGATAAATGTCTTCGGTCAATGAACTTGACGACACTAATAACTGTGAAGAAATCGTGCTCATAATAGCGGCTAAAATGGCTGCTAAGAGGAAACCACTGATCAGTGGATGGAACAACAATTCAGAAAATACAATAAAGATGGTTTCAGGATCGCTTATTGTCATATCGAATTTATTAGCGTAGGCAATACCCACTAGACCTGTTGCCAGCGCACCAGTAATGGTGACCGTCATCCAACTCATGCCAATTCTTCGTGCAGTTTTGATATCAGAAACTGAGCGGATAGCCATAAAACGTACAATAATATGTGGTTGGCCAAAATAACCTAATCCCCAAGAAAGACTGGAAATTAACCCGAGCATAGTGACATTTTGCATCGCATCAGAAAAATGTGGGATCGACTCATAAGCAAAGCCCATCATTTTATCAGCACTGCTAAACTCTTGATATGCCACAACGGGTACCAGAATCAAGGCAACAAACATGATACAGCCTTGCACAAAGTCAGTCATACTGACGGCTAAAAAGCCACCGAGTAGGGTATAAGACACTACTACAGCAAGGGTGACGATTAACCCTAGTTCATAACTTAAATCAAATGCAGAGACAAATAATTTCCCGCCAGCGACTAATCCTGCCGAGGTATATAAGGTAAAGAAGATCACAATGATCACTGCCGCGATAATCCGCACATTACTGTTAGGTGCGTGGAAGCGTTTAGCAAAAAACTCAGGGATCGTTAGGGAGTCACCCGCGACTTCAGTATAAACCCGTAATTTAGGTGCCACGATCAGATAATTAATCAATGCCCCAGCTAATAGGCCGATCGCAATGTAGATGGTTTCAAAGCCAACTAAGAACATAGCCCCAGGTAAGCCCATTAGCATCCAGCCACTCATATCGGAGGCACCTGCTGACAGCGCGGTAACTTGTGGGCTGACTTTACGGCCACCCAAAATGTAACCCGATACATCGCTTGTTGATTGTTTATACGCGAACAATCCAATGCCTAGCATTACCAGGAAATATATTGCTAATGAGACATAGGTTAAGTAATGCATGAATTATTTTCCTCCTAACGCTTTGTGATTTTGAATCCCGCTAGGTTTCAACATAACAAAGAGATAGGTGCTTAGAAGGGCACATAAACAAAATAATTGTGAAGCCTCTTTCAGCTTTAGTGTAGCGGTATTCAACATAGTGGTAATGAGATTTTCTTCGTTTGACGTGTCCGTTGACATAATGTCCTCCTGGGTGCGGGCTAATCGGCTTATTGTTAATTTATTTTTCATTCAACAATAAAAAACCACCAAACTAGTTAGTGGTCTAACTATATTAACATCATTTTAGGTAAAATTTCCAATCCAATCTCAGTTAAGTCAGTAATAAATGTTTTTTTAACAACTATTTAACGTCATATCGATATATAGCCAGCGACAATAATTATGTCGATGCCACGCTGGCTAGTTGGGTTGTGATAATAATTTCCTTATGTGTAGCTCATCTTTTAAATTTTGATGGGGCTAAGTTAAGTTGCTGTATTAAATGTTTTATATATTTATTGTGTAGTGTGTGCTTCATCGATTTAGCAGGATATTAGCTTGATATAGATGCTATAGAGTGCGTATGGTGCAGTGTAAACGTTACCAATATGGTGTTATTCGTAAGAGGACATGACACATTATTTTGCTATTAATAAGGTGTTTTTACGCAAGTGATTACAGTTCAAATGATTTGAATTCAAATGGTTTTAGCTCAAGTAACTATGCCGGAAATATTTGATCTTACCGGGTGACATGTGATGAATGACCGCTTCATTTTCAAACATTAGTAAGGCGACTGTTTCAAAATACTCATACTTCACGCCATGGATATGGTGGAATATCTATTGGCGACTTCAGTAGCAATAGTGGGTTAAGTTAGTGTGCTAGTTTAGTGATAACATTTCTGTGAGATTGGACCTTACTGGCTTATGTTAATGTTGTCTTCCCCCTGATATTAGTGGGAAACTGGGCTTCAAACCGCGATTTAATACAATGTTATTGCATTTAAATAGACGTTCGGTCTAATATTGGCCTATGAACAATTTAAGCTTAGATATAATGACGAGTCCACATACTAGTTCAAACCCTAAACCGCGCAGAGGTAGACCACCTAAAGTATCGCGAGATAATCCTGATACTCGGGCTGAGCTTATTCGTAGTGGTCTTGAACAATTGACAGAGCAAGGTTTTGCCTCATCGGGTATAGAACCTATTTTGAAAAAGGTTGGCGTACCGAAAGGCTCTTTTTATCATTATTTTGCGAGTAAAGAAGCCTTTGGCCAAGCGGTATTGCAGAACTATGCTGAATACTTTTTACATAAACTTGAGATCCATTTGCTCGATGAAGCTTATTTGCCGTTAACGCGAATTAGACACTTTGTTGAAGATGCTAAAGCAGGAATGATTCGATACCAATTTAAACGTGGTTGTTTAGTGGGTAATTTGGGGCAAGAAGTGGGCGTTTTACCAGAGAGCTTTAGACCGCTTATTATCGAGATTTTTTTGAGTTGGCAAGCTTGTTTAGCTCGCTGCCTCAAGGCCGCACAATTACTTGGACAAATCGCTGAAACAGCAGATTGTGATGCCCTAGCGGAAAGTTTTTGGGTTGGCTGGGAAGGGGCGGTAAGCCGCGCAAAGTTAGTTCAAGATGAACGACCGCTTGATAACTACTATGATCATTTTATGGCAGCGTTACCAAAGTAAAATTTTTTAATCATTAATAGACGATCAGTCTAAATTAGGAGTGCAGAATGTTTAATGGCATGTTGATCGAGAAAGATGACCAAGGTTACCGCACCACAGTGAAAAGCATTGATGAAAGCGTGCTACCTGAAGGTGATGTGACGGTAAATGTGCTTTATAGCACCCTCAATTATAAAGATGCGCTCGCGATTACCGGTAAAGCGCCGGTAGTGAGATCATTCCCTATGGTGCCAGGCATTGATCTAGTAGGCATTGTCGAACATAGCGATAGCGACAAATTCGTTACGGGTGATACGGTATTATTAAATGGTTTTGGGGTAGGCGAAACCCATTGTGGTGGCTTGGCCACTAAAGCCCGTTTAAAAAGTGAATGGCTTATCCCACTGCCAAAGGCATTTTTACCGCAACAAGCAATGGCGATAGGCACAGCAGGCTATACCGCAATGTTATGTGTGATAGCTCTTGAGAAAAATGGCGTAACGCCAGATAAAGGTGAGGTGCTTGTCACTGGTGCTAATGGCGGAGTAGGCAGTTTTGCTATCGCTATTTTAGCTAAGTTGGGCTATCACGTCGTCGCTTCGACTGGCCGAATGGATGAAAGTGACTACCTAAGAAAATTAGGTGCTAAAGACATTATCGATCGCACAACTTTGTCAGAAGCGGGTCGTCCATTGGCAAAAGAGCGTTGGGCTGGTGCTGTTGACTCTGTCGGCAGCCATACTTTAGCCAATGTGTGTGCCAGTACCAAGTATGGTGGAACGGTTGCCGCTTGTGGTTTGGCACAGGGAATGGATTTTCCTGCCAGCGTAGCGCCATTTATTTTACGTTGTGTGACCCTAGCGGGTGTTGACAGTGTAATGCGACCTTTATCTGACCGTATTGAGGCATGGCAACGTTTAGGTGATATCCTGGATGTTGGTGTTTTCGATGACATTGTTCACGAGATCAGCTTGACTGAAGCGATTGATGTGGCAAGTGATTTGTTAGCAGGTAAGGTTCGTGGCCGTGTGGTTGTTGATGTAAATCGTTAATCGAATGATTTTAATAGAAGGTATTTATCTAAATACTTTGTCGGTCTGTGCATAGCAGGCCGATTAATTTCTAGCACTATTGGCTGTACCATCTAGTACTTTATAACAGTAAGCCGTCTCGATAATCTCCTGCCACAGCAAGGTTTATGAATGCCTTTATTCGAAGATTTAATGCAGAAGTAAGATATTCAGAATACTATTTTTACATCACTATTTTCAGTTGTGTTATTACTCTGCGGCAAGTGTTGATGATCTGACATAACGGTCAATAAAATTTTGTGTCGGCATAGGTTTGGCAAATAAATAGCCTTGTAAGTAATCGCATGAAAGTTGTTGAAGTAACTGATGCTGCCCTATGGTTTCAACGCCCTCAGCGACCACTTTAACCTTTAAATGATGTGCCATGGTGATAATGGCTCGCACCAACGCAATACTATTTTCATTGCTTTCCATATGCTTAATAAATGATCGGTCAATTTTTAAAATATCAATATCGAGCCGCTGCAAATAGGCTAATGATGAATATCCGACCCCAAAATCATCAATGGCGATATCAATACCGTAATTGTTGAGTCGCAGCATTTGTTGTTGAATGGGTGAGTCTGGGTCCATCAAGGTATTTTCTGTCACTTCAATAATCATGGTATCGCGAGGTAAATTGAATTTATTGCACGCTAATATCCATTCATCGACCCACAAACCCTCATGATCAATTTGTAGCGGTGAGGTATTAACGCTCACTTGCATTTTGTTGCCCGACAACTGATAAAAATGAGCGGCATCTTCAATCGCTTGATTTCTTACCCAGTTACCAATTTCTTCTATTAAACCATTTTGTTCGGCCACCGGAATAAATTCATTGGGTCCAATAAGGCCGCGTTGTGGATGATCCCAACGGATGAGCGCTTCTGCCTTAGTAACTGTAACGCCGCATTGATCAAAAATAGGTTGATAAAACAACACAAATTGACCGAGTTTGAGTGCGATGCGGATTTCTTCGATAAGGCGACGTTTTTCAATGGCTTGTTCTTCAATAGCATGAGAGAAAAACTCATATCGATTGCGGCCTTTGCTTTTAGATAAGTACATGGCTTGGTCGGCATGTTTAACTAACGCTTCAACATTTTGGCCATCAGCAGGATAAAACGTGAGTCCGATGCTACCCGTCACGTTAACTTGTACCTCTTCAATGCTAATGCATTGCATCAGGCTACTTTTCACTTTTTCAGCAATTGAGGCAGCGTGTTCTAAGTCACTCACATCTTCAATAATTAAAGTGAATTCGTCTCCGCCTAGACGCGCAACCGTATCATGATCTCGAACGCACCCGCGTAAACGTTTAGCAACTTGATGCAGCAACCTATCCCCATATTCATGGCCTAAGGAATCGTTGATCTCTTTGAAACCATCAAGATCGATAAAAATTAACGCAAAAACCATGTGGTCAGTATCAATGAGCGATTGAAGTTTTTCATAGAAATAACGTCGATTAGGTAACAGAGTTAATCCATCTTGATAGGCATATTCGTGTAACTGGCTATTGGCATTTTCAAGTTCTCCAGTACGCAGTTTTACTTCAGTTTCAAGGGAACTCTCACGCTGTTCAATATTATCTAACATGCTATTAAAACATGTGGTTAATTGGCCAATTTCATCTTCAGACTGAATTTGAGCACGTAAACTGTAATCTTGTGATTCGGTTATTTTTTGCGAAATTTTAGCGAGGTATAACATCGGACTTAAAAATTTACGACGTAAAAATAATGATAGAAAAAAGCTGGCACAAAGGGATGATAAGAGTAATAGCACAATAAATTGGCCGTAAAACGAAATCCTATCAGTAATAATGCTGTCATCTACCGATATGTGTAAATCACCATAGTTTTGGTTGTCGAGTGTTAATGGTGTTATTACTTGGGTGATGTCATTGAGGTCGTCATCAGTCAGAGTCATAGAAGGGCGCTTTGATAATGCTTGAGCTAAAACTGCGCCTTCAACATTAGTGACACAGACTGACAATACATCTGATCTTAACAAAATAGGATTAATCAGTTCTTGAATAGCGTCTTGATCATCAAATAATAAGGCCGCAGTGATATTAGGTGACAGCATTTGCGACAAGCTGTGTAGGCTTTCAACTTGTTCTCTTTTAGCGGAAGACAGCTCGAAGGCGCTAAATATTGATGTCACTGTCAGTGTAGAAATTAGGGCAACGCTCATTAAAATGAACTGCAATTTTTTACTGATAGTATTGAGTGCGAAAAATTGTTTCATAGCATTAATTGTTCACTACTCGACCTAGGCGCAATACTTTTGAACTCATCGTGATACCAGACAATTTTAACTTGTCGGGTGAGACTTCAAAACGAATTTTACCACCGGATAAAAAGAAACGAATATGGCCACCTTGCTCTATAAAGTTGTCAGTTTCACCGACGATCATGACATCTGCAAGATATTTATTATTCAATTGTTGCCAAGATTCAAGGGTGTCGGTTGTGATAAACAAGATATTGCACTGGGCTAAATTCGTTTCTGTGAGGCTCACTTCGACATTCTCTATCGGTAAATTATTGACTTTACGACCCTTGAGAATTGAGCGCGAGACACTGATAAAGCTATTATCAGGGCTGCACAGTGTAAAAGAACTGGCCGTATTAGCGTGGTTATTCCATTCGCCGTAACGGGCAAAGTTAAATAAAAAACCAGCTTTTAGTGCATATTCTTTTTCAACAGCAATCGCGCCTTGGCTTATGGAAAGCAAAAGCGTTATTAATGATCCAAACAGAATACGTTTAATGGTTAACATCAAGTCAGTTAGAATTTCGCCGTAATTTTAAAAGTGACACTTTCATCTATAAAGGTTGATTGCGTGTACGTTTCACCATGATTGCCATACTCAAGATGCGTGCCTGCGAACAGGTTTTTGCCCATAATGGCGAAGGCCCAATTAGGCTGAAAAGCCCAATTCCAGGTTATATCGAGAGCGGTATAATTATCTGTTCGATAGGCATCACTATTTTCAACTCTGAGTGAAGCAAAGATATTATGTTGTTCAAAAAAATGTATATCAGCTTTAGTAAAGAGTTGGCGACTGGTTGAGTCATAGCCAATTGCGGGAAAAGTATTGTCCACTAAATCGTAATTAAAGGTGTTATAGCTATAACCTACTTCGGCAGTAAAGTTGTCTACCGGTTGCCATGATAAAACCACATCACCACCTTCAGTGGTAAGCCCGGCATTAGATACTAAGTTAAAGTTAATTGATGTTGTCGTTAATGCTTGTACTGCAGCATCAATTTGTCCAGCTTGTAACATTGTAAAAACGGGGATAAATTGATCGATATTAGGATCGATTTCGATCACGGCAACATTATCCGTGTCGGTATGATAAACTGATAAATCCAGCGCCCATGTAGTATCAGATAAACGATAGCCCATTTCATAGGATACCGACTTTTCTGACTTCACCTTGTTATTACCATTTAGATAAGTTCGGATGTAATAACGATCAATTTCGGGTATGCCTGTAGTGATAGGTGATACTTCTTCGACTCTTTGACCATCAATAATGTAGTTGTCGTTAAACATCAGTAACGACGGCACGAGAACACTTTTTGATACAGATAACCATACGACTTGGTTATTCTGTGGTTTCCATACTAACCTTGCTAACGGTTGGCTTTCCCAGCCAGTCAAATCGTTATGGTCAACTTTGACACCCACAATAAAGTCTAATTTATCTGCAATCACGTTATATTGAGCTTGTGCTAATGTTCCATACTGCTGAAGATTATCAAAACCACCGCCACTTTGTATAAAAGTACTTTGTGCAAATGAAATAGCGTTGTAACGATAATTTAGTCCCCAATCAAACTGCAAGTCTTGGTACAAAAAATTAATTTGGTAATCAAGATCAAATGATTCGAACTCTTCTTGAATATAAGTTTGCTCACCACTTTGCTTTAACCAAGATGTTTGTAGCATTTGGTTGGCGGAAGGTGAAATGCGATTTTCCAATCTTGCCATGATGCGAGCATCGGTACGATCTAAGCTACCGGTAAATGAGATATTGCGGTTACTGCTGTCAACGACACCATTAAAATTTTGGCCTAATGTTGACTGAGTGATATCACCTTGAATAAGACCAGACCATTGATCGTTAGGTGTGAAATCAAACCGTACTCCAGCTGATTGTTGCTCAGTAAAGTCAGCCGGCGCCATCTTAATGCCTTTGTCCGATGTCTGGCCATCTTTCACATGACCATAGACTCTAAAGCTGCCGTTATTACCGATATCGCCACCATAACGAAGGTTGGTATCAACATTAAGCTGGCTACCACTGCTGACATCAGCATATAGGCCCCGAGTATCAATGCTGTTTTTAGTAATGATATTAATAACGCCATTAGTGGCATTGCTGCCCCACAGTAACCCACCTTGCCCGCGGATAATTTCGATACGTTCAATATCGTATAACGGCACATTCAGGGTTTCCCAATACACAGCGGCAAACTCAGGTGTATATAAACTTTGACCGTCGATCATAACCAATAATTTGCTTGAAAATCGCGAAGCAACACCACGTGATGAAATCGCCCATTGATTATTATCAAGTTGCCTAACGGCTAATCCGGGGACCATTTTCAGCGCTTCTGGCACAGAAGTTACGCCTGAACGAGTAATTTGTTCTTTGGTTAATACGTATATAGATGAGGCGGTTTCAAAGGCTGATTGGGTTCTTTTCATCGCCGAAGTTACTTGTACATCCATCGCCATCAGTGAATCTAAATCCAAATCAAGGTCGCTAAGAGATTCTTCAGCTACAACCCAAGGCGAAATCAACATAAATAAGTACAATAATGCAGGTGATAACTTCACGCCAATGTCCCCAAAAATCTTTGATAATGATGATATTTTTTATTTGTATTATTTTAACACACGCTGTTAACTAAATGTCAGTCTATCTCTTTCAATATACGGATTAATTTACCTTCTGTTAACGACTAAGTCGTTATTTTTTAGTTCACATCTGTGAGTATCGTCATAAATAAATCAGAAAACGATGTTAACCGCCACACTAGAGGTAATGAGTTTTAGTTAACTCATTACCTCTAGTGTGAAATATGCATAAAGACGATGGGGCATTTTAACGGTAAACTATACATATTATAGAGACAGCTTTTTGAGGTCATGAGATAGCATGGTAGAACTGCAGCAAAATAATCCACTTCACGGTTTAAAATCAGAAACGATGATATCTGAGTTAGTGGCATTTTATGATTGGAAAATTCTCTACGCAGCTTTGCGTTTAGAGTGCTTCAATACCAACCCTAATATGGACGCTTGTGTTAAGTTCCTAAAAAAGACGGAATGGGCGAGAGAGCGTGTTGAAAATTTTTATTTGTACCGTTTCAAGCGTATGCCAAAAGGTAACTCTGCACAATTTGAATTAAAACCTCGTGAACGTGGTTTTGCTGACGGTATTTTACCGCGTAAGCCGCAGCCTTTAACGGTTGAGTTAGTTGCAGAAATGAAAGCCAAAGCAACTGCTGATTATGAACAAATGAAACATAATCAAAGTCGTTCATATGCTTCTTCGTCATCACCTTCATATTCCTCATCGAGTCGTTCAAATGACAGCGATGCAGCGACACAGCGTAGTAATCAAAATAAGCCGCAGCCTACATTTGATCCAAACAATCCGTGGAATAAATAACCACTAGACTGATCTCATGCCAACGTCGGCGCAACCCAACGATAATTATATTATTGTTGGGTTGCGTTTTTTTATGGCTAAAAAACTATAATTATTATTTTTAACTACTTAGAGTTTATTGTTTAACTACATAGAGTTAATAGTGTACTCAAGTTTATTGAGGCAATTTCTATCAAGATGTAGACACACGAGAGAATGATTGCTTAAATAGCAATGCATGTCTTTGTTGTATTTAACAACAGCGCATTCGTTTCAAGGTGATTGGGATTACTTTGGCGGTGCTGTTAGCTTAAATTGAGGCATAAAGGACTAAGAACCTCATCCATTTTGCTGATTAGCATTGGGATACAACAAGGATAATAATAATGAAACTGAATAAAATTCTACTCGCTATCGGTATGGCTTCTAGCGTTGCGATGGTGGGTTGCGGTGATGACACTCAATACGGCAAAACCCCTCAACCAGATCCACAACCCGAAGTCGTTACTCCTCCTTTACAAGCTTTTGCTCCTAATGGCAGCTTAAAAGTTCAAATTCGCCGAACTCAATATGGTGTACCACACATTACTGCCGACAATTTAGAGAGTCTTGGTTTCGGTAATGGTTATGCCCAAGCACAAGATAATTTATGTGTAATAGCGGATGGCTTTATTAAAGCCAATTCTGAACGGTCGATGTACTTTGGCCCCCATGCATCGATTGACTTTACAACCGGACTTCCAACCAGTGAAGATAACGGTAACTTAATTTCTGACTTTGCCTACAAAGCATTGAAAATCAGGCAGCTTGCAGAAAACCAATACCCACAATTTAGTTATAATTCGCGTGCATTAATGGAAGGTTTTAGTGCGGGTTATAATCAGTATCTAGCTGATGTAGAAGCCGGCACTCAAACCGGTGAGCCATTTTGTGCTGGTCAACCGTGGGTTAAACCTATTAGCGGTGTCGATGTAGCAAGCTATCTATTTTCCATCGCGCTATTACCTGGGGCGGCAAACTTTTTAGATTTAATTTTTTACGCCAACCCTGGTGATGCTCAAGAATATTTACCGCGAATTATTGGACCTGCCCCGTCCACTGCGCAAACTGCGTTTGTGCAGGATATGAACAACAAATTAATCGCACGGTCTACAACCATTACCACACCGGAAACTAATCCGCGAAATTTGGGCTCTAATGGTTGGGGTTTAGGAAAGGATAAAACCGAAAATGGTAAAGGCATGGTGTTGGGCAACCCGCATTTTCCGCATACTGGTAATTTACGTTTTTGGCAGTCGCATTTGACTATACCAGGGCAAATGGATGTGATGGGTGGCTCATTAGCCGGTATGCCTGGCTTGGTTAACATTGGTTTTAATAAAGATGTAGCCTGGACCCATACCTTTTCAACCGCAGAACATTTTGTAATGTATAACCTTGAGTTAGTTGCTGGTGATAGATTGCAATATATGTACGATAATTCACCGATGCCAATCAACAAAGAAACGGTTTCGGTATTAGTTAATGCAGGCCCCGCTGGCATGTTGGTAGCACAGAAGGATATTTACACCACAGCCAAAGGTCCAATGGTTGAAGCACCACCAACATTAGCGCCATTTGGATGGGACGATGGCCAGGCTTTCTTTATTCAAGATGCCAACATGGCCAATAAAGACCCGCTCGATCATTGGTTAGCCATGAACCTTGCATCCAATAAAGATGAGTTTCAACAAGCGTTTAAAAACTATGATGGGGTGATTTTTAATAACACCATGTATGCGGATAAAGAAGGCAATGCGTTTTATATTGACGATTCAACCGTACCGGGGTTTTCTGACTTAGTGGTCGATATTATTAAGACGACTCCAGCGATACAAGCGGCGAGAGCCCAAGCAGGGTTTACTATTCTACCCGGTAATACCTCGGTATTTAGTTATGATTCGCCAATGCCTTATGAACGTGCGCCTAAGCTTGAACGTACAGACTTTGTGCAAAACTCAAATAACTCCTTTTGGTCTACTAACTTAGCGGCACCGCTCGAAAACTACTCTCCTTTATACGGTCCAGAACGAGGTCAATTATCGTTACGTACTCGTATGGGCTTAACCTTAATGGAAGATGCCGCGGGTGATGACGGTAAATTTAATATTGAGGAATTAGAGGCGGCTTTATTATCCAATCGGGCTTATCTTGCTGAATTGGTGTTACCCGACTTAATTAGCCAGTGTGAGCAACAAGGGGCTACGCCGGTGATGGTCAGCGCAACATTGTCTAAAGATGTCTCGGCATCATGTGCCGCGCTAAAGGCGTGGAACGGTAAACAAGATAACGACAGTAAAGGCGGGGCGTTACTTCGTGAGTTTGCCCATCAGTTCAATCAAAGCACCATGTTAACAGAAGCTTTTGATTATATGAGTGCAGCAACCACGCCCAATAAGCTCAACACAGATGGTAGTGCATTAGTGGCCTTAGCTCATGCAGCTTTGAATCTTGAAGCGGCAGGTTTTGCGGTTGATGTTGCGTTAGGAGATGTGCAATTTGTTGAAAAGTCACTTCCTGATGGTACTGCATCTGGGGTTAAGTTACCTTGGCCTGGTAGCCATAATGCGGAAGGTGGCTTTAACGTATTCTCGACCAGTTTATCGGGCGATGACACCTTAATTCCTCAGCATAAATATAGCCCTGTTATGGATGTTGTTTCTGGTAATGCTACAGCATCAGGATTAACGGCTGAAGGTTACCAAGTGCGTTATGGTTCAAGTTGGATGATGACAGTGAGCTTTACTGATGATGGTCCTAAGGCAAAGGGCATTTTGACCTATTCAGAGTCTAGCAATGTGTTGAGTCCAAGTTTTTCCGATCAAAGTGAATTGTATTCTTCGACAAAACAATTACGTCCATTGCTATTTACTGAGGCAGAAATCCAAGCATCAGTTGAATCTAGCATCGAGCTCACCCTACAAAAATAGACTATCGGTTTACTTTGTTTTAGTTCATAAAACGAAAACCTCACTGATATTTGTCGGTGAGGTTTTATCATTTTAATAAGCGAATGAATAAATAACAGCTACGACGGAGAATGTTTGGGTTGCCCACATCAGAATGAATAGGCATTGGGGAACACTTGATTTAGCAATAATGTAAGACGTATTACTCCGCTTGCCACCTATAAGGATGTTTTTTAGGTAGTGCATTTACAGCGGCTTAATTATATTGGGTGTTTAAATGGTTAGCTAGCCCCTACTTTTTTGTGGGAATACGAAGCACTACCCGAAGTAGCGATGTGAACAAGTGATTATGCTTGAATTTTTTTGATGAATGAATATGGCTAATAAAATGGCTAATTATAAAGGAGTAAGGGTAAGCCATTAACAGGCTTATAGTTTATCGTAAAAGCGAGTATATATGCATGAAAAGTGATTAGTAGCAATCCCTACTTTGGTATAACACCCCGTTGCTTGACCTATAAAGCTAACTGAAACAAACTCGACATTGAATATATTCCTATAAATAATTGGATGATAATAATATGCTGATTTTCCTCATTTGTATCGGGCTGCTCGTGCTCGGATTCAAATTTTACAGTCCGTTCGTTGAGCGACAAGCTGGTATCGACCCTACTGCTAAAACCCCTCAAGAACGATTTACTGATGGCGTTGACTATGTTCCTGTTCATCCAGTTAAAGCTTTCTTAATTCAATTTCTTAATATCGCCGGTGTCGGACCGATATTCGGGCCAATTTTAGGTGCATTATATGGCCCTATAGCACTGGTTTGGATTGTGATTGGTAACGTACTTGGTGGCGCCGTTCACGATTACTTCTCTGGTGTAATGAGTATAAAAGAAGACGGTAAAAGCTTACCTGAAATTGCCGGCCATTATTTCAATGTGTACTTTAAAGGTGCCATGTTGATATTTACCGCGATGTTGCTCTTCTTCGTTGGTGTTGTATTTATCATGAGCCCAGCAGGGCTGCTAAGTAACTTAGATTATTTTAAAGACACCTTTTTGAGTAACAATACCTTTTGGGTATTACTTATTTTAGGTTACTACTTCCTCGCGACTTTGTTACCGATAGATAAAATTATTACAAAACTGTATCCATTATTTGGTTTACTAATGATTGTAATGACAACATCAATTGCTGTTGCATTGCTAATCCATGCACCGCAGCTACCTACTGTTGACGGTATCTTTGCTTACTTCGATCACAGTCACTATAACAATGATTTATTGGAGCCTAATCCTAGTGGATTACCAGTATGGCCATTGTTGTTTGTCACTATTACTTGTGGCGCAATCAGCGGATTCCATTCAACTCAAGCACCGATTATGGCGCGTTGTTTAACTAACGAAAAATACGTTCGTCCTGTGTACTATGGTGCAATGGTTGCGGAAGGTGTTGTGGCATGTGTGTGGGCTACTGCAGGTATCGCAGCTTTCCCTGGTGGTTATATCGAACTTAAGAGTGTTCTCGATATTGGTGGCCCTGGTATGGTTGTTAACCAAGTGGCGACCACTTACTTAGGTGTCGCGGGTGGTATTATGGCAATTATCGCGGTTGCGGTTTTCCCAATTACCTCAGGTGACACTGCGTTTAGAGCATTGCGATTAACCATTATTGATGCGTTTAAAATTCCGCAAAGCGTCAGAAACCGTTTACTGGTTGCCATTCCTATTCTGATTATTGCTTATTTTATGACTAAGATTGATTTCACTCTAATCTGGCGTTATTTCGCATTCTCAAATATGTTGTTATCAACTAGCGTATTGTGGCTTGCGACTAAGTACCTGTTTGATCGCGGTACCTTCCATTGGATTGTCAGCATTCCAGCGATTATTGGTACTTGTGTGACAGTGTCGTACATCATGACCGCAGGTATAGGTTTTGGATTGCCGCAAGCTCTGAGTCAGCCAGTGGGTATTGTTGTAGGTGTAATATGTCTTATTGCGCTGATTATTGCGCACAATAAACGCAAAGTGATTACTACTAAGTAAGTTAATGGTTGTGGTAATTGTTAGTTAATTGAAGGGCTGCATTGTGCAGCCCTTTTTGTTGCCCATTTGAAAACGTAAATTAATGACCAATACGGTCCAGTTTCTGAATCAGTTCCATTTTTATATCGCTAGGTGTTTGACTGTGCCAGTAGCCACTCACGTAAGCAAACAGCGGTAACATAAACATAATAGTCAGTAACACAATCAGTAATCCTCTGGCCGAAAGCGGGATACCATTACGAGTACTAAATTGCAGCGCTTGTTTTTTAGGGCAAGCAGACACACAACGCATGCAAGCTTGGCATTCGTCTGAGCGGATATTTTTTTGAGTATGCACCGATATATTGGCAGGGCAGGCACGAGTGCACTTATCACAATTCATGCCTTTGGTTTCAATTAAACAATGTTGAGTATCACGACGAATTTTAAACGGGCTTAAAAAACTTACAATACCCAACAGAGCGCCATAAGGGCAAATGTAACGGCAAAAACCTTGGCGACGCCATGCGGCTAAGGCAAAGATCATTCCAAAACCGATTAAGGCCACCATTGATGGCATCATAAAAAACACTGCCATTTTTAAGTCAGCCACTTTGTGGTAATTACCCGCTAAGTAGTTTGGAATGCTTGCTGATGGCATCGAAATAACCAAATAAAGCAGTGCCGCTAATAATAAATATTTAACCATTCTGAGTGGCCAGTCTACCCACGCCGGCGGTAATAACTCGGCATGAATAACACGTTTTCTCAGTTTATAAAGGTACTCACCTGCTAATCCTAACGGACAAGCCCAACCACAAAATGCTCGCTTACATACTACACCGGTGAGCAATACTACACACAGCATCACTACCGCAGCAGGATGGTTTTGATCCCACAATCTGAGGGTTAAAATAGCTTTGAGTTCTATGCCGCCCGCAATAGGTAAAAATGCATCACCGACATCAGGCCTCATTAACCAGGGTGTTTCTCCGGCATACAATAATCCAGCATTGATGGCATATTGCACTCCAACCAATAACATCGAAAGGGCAAAGAAATGTTGGCAAATCTCACGTACTGCATTGGGCCGGCCTTCTGCATTGGCAAACCCAGGTTGATATTGTCCTAATGCGGTGACGACTAATACTGCTACCAATAATATCAGTAGTAATGGCCAGAAAAAACTTGCTAGGGTCGCACCAAGTAATAATGCTGCGCTAACGAGCGCCCCCCATTTTTTGCCACTCCAATACAGTAAGCTGGTGCTATACACCAAAGCTAACATTAAGGTGATTGATTCAATTGTGCTCATTATCCAGTGCCTGCGCTGTTTTACTTTCTTGAGATGATGATAAAACCTCTGCATTGTGGCGAATGTGAGTTGAGTCGCCAAAGCGGATAATAGATTTCTAAATATATGATCTATATTGATTTGTTTACTTTATGTAAACATTGTTAAGCAATGTGTGAACTTGGTTTTTCACTCGATTGTCATTAACTTGTCTTAATTATTGGTTAACTTATTAAGATCATTTGGTGACAGTAAAAAGTGGCTAATGGCTAAGTTTTCATTTGAGCATTCTTTCGAGATAGACACGTTAAAGCGTTTAATTGCACAACATCAGCACCAATTTAGGCATAAGTCGTTAGCTGATTTGTATTATCGAGGCGAAAAATTATCGGTAACCGCCATTGAAATTGGGCAACAACAGCAACCGTGCCCAACAGTATTATTTGTTGGTGGGGTACATGGTGTTGAGCGCATTGGTGCACAAGTTGTGTTGGCTTTTTTAGACAGCCTACTCAATCGGCTACCTTGGGATACTCATTTACAGCAATTACTCAAACATGTGCGTTTAGCCTTTGTACCTGTAGTGAATCCGGTTGGCTTTTTGCGAGGCAGCCGAGGCAATGGCAACAATGTTGATTTAATGCGTAATGCACCCATTGATTCAGATGAAGATGTGACCTTTCTTGTTGGCGGTCAGCGACTTTCGCCACGCTTGCCTTGGTATCGTGGTCAAAACGGCATGGAGCTAGAAACCCAAGCATTGGTAAACTATGTGCAACAATTACAGCAACAGAGTAGCAGTGTTATTGCCTTAGATGCTCATTCTGGTTTTGGTTTGCTAGACCATGTGTGGTTTCCTCATGCACATACCAGGCAACCGTTTGCTGACATAGGTTATATTTATCATTTAATGCAGTTATTCGAAAAGGGTTACCCTCACCACAGCCATTATCGGTTAGCGCCGCAAAGTCATTTTTATCGCACTCATGGTGATATTTGGGATTACTTAGTCGCGACTAATTTCAGTGGAAAACCGTTTATTCCATTAACGTTAGAAATGGGCTCGTGGGCTTGGGTGCGTAAAAATCCGCGTCAGCTATTTAATTTTCCCGGTTATTTTAATCCCCAGAAAACACACCGACATCAACGCATTTTACGACGTCACGTGGTATTAATGCAGTTCATTATCGATGCGGCTTATGCGCAAATTATTGAACAAATCAAACCTAAACAGCTGACACAATTAACTCAACAAGCCAATCGCTTTTGGTCTAAAAAAGCTAAATGAGGATATGTGAGGATAAGCAATGACCACCTTAGTTTTGCTTAGAGGATTAATGCGCGACAGCCGCCATTGGTATGGTTTTGATCAGCGTTTAGCTCAACACTCGGTCAATGTTATTAGCGTCGATTTACCGGGTAATGGCCTGTTAGTTAATCAGTCTAGCCCAGGTGAAATGCAAGATTATTGTGATGCGGTGTGGCAACAAATCGATGACGCATTACTAAAACAGGGCATGCTACCAAGCAAAGTTAAGGTGGTATTGGTTGGGTTGTCTATGGGAGGTATGCTGGCGCTAACGATGGCGGCGCAGTGTCGCTCGCGAGTTCAGCATGTGGTGTTAATTAACAGCAGTGCGGCTAACTTGTCACCTTGGTATAAACGATTCCAATGTTTGGGGTTAATGAGGTCATCGGTGGCTGTGCTCGCGAGGGCTTTACGTGCCAGCTTGTCGAATCAAGTGGATAATGACAAAAGCCATTGGCTAGAGGCAACGGTATTAGATTTTACCAGCAGGCATTTGGGTCAAAGTATTGAAGTGATTAATGCTTGGAGCTTACTAAGGTTGCAATGCCATACATCATTTATTAATGGATTACGCCAATTGTACGCCTCGGCCCGTTTTCACAGTCCTATATTGAATGACATACCGGTTAGCGTGATTGTCGCCAATCAAGATAAGTTAGCTCATCCCAAATGTAGCGAACAGTTAGCGGTATTTTATCAAACACAATTACATAAAATAGATGATTGCGGCCACGATGCCAGCCTTGATCAACCACAACAATTACAACAACTATTGCTGGATATTATTCATTAGGGCTTATTCGTTAGGGCCTATTCATTAGGGCTTATTCATTAAGACGGTTCCATCAAGGCTCATAGAATATTGCTTCTTGAATAGAAAGTACTGAGTCGAGAGTACTAAATTGAGAATGCTAAATTGAGTGTGCAAAATAGAAATTACTTAGTAGCGATTAGTCATTCAATCATTCAATCAGTCATTCTAGCTTGCTTGCCATTTTTTAATGTCTTGCTGCCAAGCATTAGCGGTAAAGTCGATAAAGGCTCTGACGACGGTTTGCTGATAACTACGCGACAAATAAACCGCCCACAACGTTTTACCCGGCGCAGTGATGTTGGGCAGCACTTCAAGCAATTCACCTTGTTCAAGATAGTGGTTAGCTAAATCAGTCGGCAAGCACAAAATGCCGTTGCCACGTAATGCCGCATTGATCAATACGCCCATGTCATTGGCTTGTAAATTACCGCTCACATCAAGTAAACAGGTTCGAGACTCATCGATTATCTCCCAACGTGGTTGGCTCGAGTGGCGTAAACAGTTGTGTTGTAATAAGTCACTGGCTGACAATATGGTCGAATGTTTGGCTAGGTAGTCGGGGGAGGCGCAAATGACACTGTCGATATGCATTAAGCGTCTGGCGATTAAGCTTTCATCAGGCTGGTGGGTGTAACGCAGGGCGATATCGACTCTGTCGTTCACCAATTGCGAGACATTATCCGACAGTAACAATTGAATATTCACTTGCGGATTTTGTTGGCAAAAAGCCTCAACCACGTCATACAGTTTTTGTTGCCCAAGGCCAATGGGCGAAGCGATACGGATAGTGCCCACTAGTTCGTTATTATGACTAATTGCACGGCTTTCCATGGCGGTGACTTCACTTAAAATACGCTGGCAGTAATTAAGCGCTTCTTCGCCCTGTAAGGTTAGGCTTACTCGGCGAGTGGTGCGGTGTAATAATCGTAACGCTAACCACTGTTCAACTTCTTTAATGTGCCGTGATACTTGTAAACGGCTTAAACCGAGTTGCTCAGCGGCTTGGGTAAAGCTGCCACAACTGGCGACTTCTACAAAGCTGCGCATAGCAGATATTTTGTCCATAAGATTATCCTATCGCGACAGTTAAAGGTTATAAGCTTTCTATCTTTTCCAATAAATTATCGGCTTTGTCAATAATGGCCTGTTGCATGTGCACATCCATTTTTTGCCAGTTTTTATATACCATTGCCATGCGAGGGTTGCGTTTAAATTGGTCTTGATGGCGTTGAATAAAATGCCAATATAAACTGTTGAATGGGCAGGCGTTATGTTCTGTCTTGAGTTTGACATTGTAATGGCAAGTTTTGCAATAGTCGCTCATCTTGTTCAAATAGTTACCGCTGGCGGCATAAGGTTTTGTAGCCACAATTCCGCCATCGGCAAATTGGGTCATTCCGCGCGTATTGGGCATTTCGACCCATTCGATGGCATCAATGTAAATGCCTAAATACCAGTGGTCGACTTCATCTGGATTGATACCCGCGAGTAAACTAAAGCAGCCAGTCACCATCAATCTTTGAATATGGTGGGCATAGGCATAATCGAGCGACTGTTTTATGGCGTGGTGCATGCAATTCATCTTGGTGTTGGCGGTCCAAAAATACCCTGGCAGCGGCCGCTGTGCTTGTAAGGTATTTTTAGTGGCGTAGTTGGGCATATTGCACCAATAAATACCGCGGACATATTCACGCCAGCCAAGTATTTGCCTAACAAAACCTTCAACTTGAGCCAGTGAAATATCATGTTGATGCGCTTGCCAATGCGCGATGACTTTATTAATCACTTCACTGGGGGAAATAATTTTAGCGTTAAGCGCAAACGATAGCCTTGAATGATATAAGCTCCAATCCGCACGGCTATTTTCGGTCATCGCATCTTGGAAATGACCAAAGCGGATCAATAAATGCTGGCAAAAAAAGTCGAGTAACTCACGCGATTGGCGTCGATTTACTGGCCATAATAATTGGCTTTCTGCCTTACCTATGGTGTTGATGTTATGGCGCTTAAGGCGGGCTAAAATATCACTGACATCGTTAGCAAATACCAAGGGCGCAGGAACATCAGCAAGGTCATTCTTTTTAAAGCTCGCACGGTTTTGCTGGTCAAAATTCCATTGGCCACCTAATGGTTCACCCTCTTGCATTAATAGATTAAAGCGTTTGCGCATGCGTCGATAAAAAAACTCCATTTTCACGTGTTTATTCGGTGTAAATTCGAGCTGAATATCGGCAAATGGCAGTAAGAAATGTTCTGTGTCGTAGCTGTTTTTACTCACCTTTGGCAGTGCGAGTTCACTCAATTGTTGCGCTAAGCGATATTCATCAGGCTGTTGATATTCAAATATCGTCAGTTGCTGGGTTGTGGTTATGTGTTCAAGTAATGCAGGGAGATCTGCATAGTGCTGTGTGTCATCTAATGTTAGGTACATCACTTGATGACCACTCTTGGCTAAGGCCTGTGCAAATTGCGCCATAGAGGCAAAAAAGGCGCAGACCTTTTGCACATGATGAGTGACGTAGCTTGCTTCTTGTCCCAACTCGGCAATCAAATACACCACATTAGGATCGACTTGTTTAAACCAGGAGTGTGACGCATTGAGTTGATCGCCCAAGATGAGTCTCAATGTGCTGGTTTCCGGCAATAATGTTGGTGAAGCATGGGTGTAAAGCGTCGTCATGGTGATTACCTTTATTCAGATTTATGTCGGCGACAGCGTTCAGAACAATATTTAACGTTGTCCCAATCTTTGGCCCATTTTTTACGCCATGCAAAAGGGCGTTGGCATACCAAACAGATTTTATGGGCTAAATGTGGTTTTTTATGTGTCATGGCGAGCCTTCTTCTGTTTGGGCTTTGGGCGTACATGACGGGCTAATACCGCAACAATGTGCTGTTTAACTTGAGGTTGTTCGCGATACGACCATAAACGATCGCGGGCAGTTTGTGATGCTTGAGTTAAATCAATCATTGGCTCTGGATAGTCACGACCTAAGATAATGTCGTTAAAAATCGCTTCCATAGGCGGTTGTTGCCAAGGTTGATGAATATACTCATTGGGTAAATTGGTGAGCTCTGGGCACCACAATCGAATAAACTCACCGCGTGGGTCTTGGTCCTGTGACTGCTTTACGGGGTTATATAACCTTATGGTGTTAATACCTGTGACCGAGGCTTGCATTTGCAGTTGCGGATAATGGATCCCGGGTTCGAAATCGAGAAAATAATTGGCTAGCGGTAAGCTGGCATGCTGCCAGGCAATATTGAGATGGTGAGTCACAAAGCTGACTAGCATGGCGCGCATTCTAAAGTTGATATAGCCGGTTTTTTTTAAACAACGCATACAGGCATCGATAATAGGGATCCCCGTTTGGCCGTCAGCCCAGCGTTGAATATCTTGCTGCACTTTGTCGTCGGTACGGTAGGGATAATCAACATACCCAGGGTTAACCGGGGTAAATTCCATGCTGCATTGGCTTTCAAATTTTTGCATAAAATGGCAATGCCAATGTAAACGAGACATCATCGCCAATAACGGTTTTTTCCACGCTTTATTGCTGGTTTGCACCTCGTTATAACGTGTTAATGTTGCTTGATATACCTGCTTTAGACTGATGTTTCCCCACGCTAAATAAGGCGATAAGCGTGAACAATGGGTCCGACTTAAGCTCGGGCTAGAAATACTGCGTTGATAGTCTTTACCCCGAAGGGTTAAAAAACTGCTCAGTATTGTTCTGGCTGCTTTGGGGCCACCTATTTGAAACTGATCATTGTGTGCCATGATGGCATGATCAAGAGTCGGGTCTTGATGATTATCGAGTTTTTGCAACTGACATTGTTGCCAGTTGGGGATGGCAATAGGGCTGTTCATTACTTGTTGCCAGTGCAGATCCCATGACTGACGATTTTTTCGGCCACGAACTACAGCTCCAGTAGGCGACTGCTGCCAATTAACTTGCTGTTGATTACACCAGCGAGCAACCGTTTTATCGCGTTCAAAGCTGTTGTGTAAACCTATCTCTTGATGACTATAAATATTTTTAATTTCAAATGTTTGGGATATCTCATCTAGTAAGTCAATCATCGGCATACTGAACATATACACCTGTCCGTGAAATCGGAGCAGTTGTTGATTCATATCTTGCAGCGACTGCCACACAAAGCGCCAATGGCGTTCATTATAATGCGAGTCAGCCAGCATAAATGGCTCAAAGGTGTAAATGAGCAAGCAGGGTAAATTGTGGTTAAACGCATCGACGAGCGGTTGATGATCAGACAAGCGCAAGTCGCGTTTAAACCAGACAATATTAATAGCTTGTTTGATTGTGTCGGGCATGGCGCCAAAATCTCATGATGAATGAGCCATTAGATACGCACTAGCCTGCCGTTTAGATTGCTTTTAAGGACACTATTACGTAATGATTTTACACCTTAATTTGTATCTTTAAATGATACAATTAAGCGCAATAATCGATATTTATCTCTAAAAGATTACCCACTAAACTAGCTCCATTGATAATTAATAGAGCGAGACACAAAATGAAATTAGCAGTATTAGGCGCAACAGGTTGGATTGGTAGCACTATCATGCAACAAGCGATAAGCCGAGGCCATGAAGTGGTTGCCGTAGTGCGCGACGCCAGTAAAGTCACTCAAGATGTGGCCGTACGTACGCTTGATTTAACCACGATGACAAGCGATGCCATCGCTAGCGCATTTGCCGACGTTGATGTTGTTATAGCGTCAATCGGTGGTCGCGCCGCACAAAACCATAACGTAGTGGCTCAAACCGCTAAGCAATTATTGCAACACTTGCCTAAAGCTGGCACACCGCGTTTGTTATGGGTTGGCGGTGCAGGTAGTTTAGAAGTCGCACCAGGCGTGACGTTAGTGTCAACACCAGAGTTTCCTGAAGATTATAAAGCCGAAGCCATCGCCCAAGGTGAAGCACTAGCCGTGTTCCGTGATACAGATTCTGCTATCGAGTGGACTTACGTGAGCCCAGCAGCGATTATTTTCCCCGGTGAGTCAGAAGGCCCGTACCGTTTAGGCGGCAACGAATTTTTTACCGATGCACTAGGCCAAAGCCGAGTATCAGTAATGGATTATGCCAATGCAATGCTTGATGAAGCCGAAAATGCTAAGCATGTTAATCAACGTATTAGCGTTGCTTACTAAGTGATATTTGGTGGGTGATTAATCGAAACAGGCCTAAACGGCCTGTTTTTTTTATGCTTTATCCGGTGCATAGGTGGTTATATTGATTAGGCAAACAATGGTTGAATTTGTATTAGGCCATAGCCGTTACTCGGTAAGATTTGAGCGCATTTTATTTAAAAAACATACAGGGTTATCAGTTACAGGCTATGTGATTTGAGTCTGTTTTAAAACGTTTTTGGCTAAAAGTGAATTTAAGGTATGGCCTGTGGCCACTAACGTCGTGGCGCTTCGCCCACACCAGAGCAAATGGGTAAAGCGCTTGTACCCCTTTGCAAACCCTCAGCGTTCCGGCAACATTTTCTGAACAGCGAAAAGGTCGCGACGGAAATTAATCTAGCTTTTGGCCTCGTTTGAATCCTTCTTCGGTCTTATTCAAAAATGCTAACGCTTCCGATGGTACATCCTGTACCGCGAAAGCTAAGCTCACATCCATGTGAGCTTCACGCTATTTTCTTCAACGTCCTCAAGTTCAGAGTTAAATTTGTACATTTTTAAGTCAAAAACCAACTCGTTTTTGTACCAAAGTGTATCAGCTAGAGTTTAAGCCTGTTTTTGAACTCGCTAATTTGACTTACTTTTCCTCATACATATAACATCTAACGATGTGGGAAAATACGCTAATCCTCTACTCTGCCACTACAGAGCAACATCGAGTTGAAAAATACCGATGTAGCGATGATCTATAACAAAGCTTTATATGAATGAGGTAAGTTGTGAGTTCAATCAATCATCATTATGTCCCACAGTTGTATTTGCGAGGCTTTGCTACAGAATCAGGACGCATCCAAGTATTTGATAAAAAACTAAATTCGTTCAAAAAAGATAAACAAACACCTCGCACAGTATTATTTGAAAAGCATAGAAATACGATCAACCTAAACGGTGTGCGTACTGATGCTTTGGAAAAAGCATATGGCACAATAGAAGCTCCACTCGGACAATTTTTTAACTTAGTCCGCAGAGGAATATCGGCTGATGAGTTGATCTCAGAAGAGGGAATATATTTACTTAAGGTCTTCATTGCATTTCAATTCTGGAGAATGCCTGTTTTAGATCCTATAGCTGAAAGCTATATCAAGAATTTGGACCTAACTAAATTTGAAAATCGAATTACATTCAATGGGGTTAATCTTGGCGAAGTTGAAGAAATAAAGTCAGCAATTCAAACAGATTCAGGTTTCAGACATTACTTTCGTAGTTTTATGCTACCACTCCTGACGTTTGATCTCAGAGTTCACGATAGCGATTATGAGTCATGGAAAGTTCATCATGTTTCGCCAGAGCATGGGGGGTGGAATAACTTTTTAACGGGAGATAACCCGTTAATCTTTGAAGAAACGAGTGAAATGTTTGCTTTTAAGTCTAAGTTTATTATGCCTTTGTCAAATAATCAGTTAATAACCTTTTCACCAACTATTAATCAGACAATGGATCTTGAACCACTCTTTACAACTTACTTGGCAATGGCTACATACAAGCAGTGCCATCAGTATTTAGTAGGTACTAACAAAGATTATATCGAGCAAATAATCTCGTTTATGGGTTCTAGTGTAGAGTCTACTGATTTGAGAGCGAAGCTATTTGAATACATATAACATAGGTTTGATGTTCCAAGATACTTTTTCTAATTTAGCACAAGTCGTTTAGAGCAATACCACTAAACGATTTCTGTCCACAAACGAGTTAGTAACGCTTGCAAAAGTCTAAATTTAACTCTGAACTTGAGGCCGTTGAAGAAAATAGCGTGAGCCTGACAGGACGTCAGGCTAGCTTTCGCGGTACAGGATGTACCATCGGAAGCGATAGCATTTTTGAATAAGGCCGAAGACGGTTACAGATGAAGTTAAAAGCTGGATCAATCCCCATGGCGACTTTTCGCAGCTCTTGTTTTGTAAATAGCGAAAATGTTGCGGGGCGGCTGGGAGTTCCAAGAGGGAACAGCCGTTGGTTTCCTCTAGGTCTGGTGTGGGTGAAGCGCCACGACGTTAGTGGCCGCAGGCCATAAATAGCAGAACTAGAACCCATAAAAGAATCGTTTTATGTATTATCCCATTGATGACAAAACTCAATAAAGCTTTTCAACAGCGGGCTGTGATACTTATCTTTGTGAACCACCAACCAAAACGGTCGTTGCATATTAATATGATTCCCCTTAATTGGAGAATCAAGCTGAGCCACACGGCCATCGTTAATCGCATATTGTGCCGCCAAAGCAGATAAACACCCTAAACCAAGTCCGGCGGCGACACTGTTAATTAATGCTTCAGTGGTATTCAGTTCAAACACTTCATGCCATGACTCTATTTGCGGTGCAATAGTACGTAAAAAAAACTCTCTCGAGCCAGAACCTGCTTCACGTAATATCCATTCACTTTGTTCTAAATCGTTAAACGTCCATTGTGCTTGCTGACTTATGGGTAAATGAGGCGCAGCGATAATACACATTTCATCATGGCTAAACTGAGTGGCGATGAGCTCTGGGTGATGACTTTTACCCTCAATCAAGCCAATGTCTAACTCGTAATCCAGCAGCTTTTGGCAGATTAAGCGTGAATTTGAAATCACCACGCTTTGTGAGAAATGTTGATGTTGCTGTCTAAATTGGCTCAATAACCCAGGTACAACATGATTACCTAAGGTGTCACTGGCACCTATTTTCAATTGACCCGTAAAAGCGTGGTCTGCATCAAACAATTGACTGATATTATTTGCTCTACTAAGCAGCTCATCGGCCAGTGGTAATAACTTGTGTCCTTCTTGATTAAGCACCAAGCGATTATTGACCCGATCAAATAGCGGGTGACCCAATTGTTTTTCGAGTTCTGCCAGTGCCATGCTCACCGCGGCTTTAGACAAATACAGTGCCTCAGCTGCAGCGGTTAAGGTTTTATGTTGGGTAACACTGGTAAACACGTTGAGCTGCTTTAATGAAATGTGCATAGCGCCGCTTAGTTTTATATAGAGTGAGTTTGATGGTTATAAAGTTAATGTGAACGGTTTCATTTTT
The DNA here is from genome assembly GCF_003797125.1 of Shewanella frigidimarina. Taxonomy (GTDB): domain Bacteria; phylum Pseudomonadota; class Gammaproteobacteria; order Enterobacterales; family Shewanellaceae; genus Shewanella; species Shewanella frigidimarina. The sequence continues at coordinate 933,851 of NZ_RKKE01000002.1, read as the reverse complement.
ATTTTCATCGTTATTGGTATGATAAATATTTCGTTCAATTTTTATGAACGTATGTTTCATATAATTGGATATATATAAACAAAGTGCAAGCGTAATATAAGCTTATTCTCTGATGGGTTGTTTTGAGGTTGTAATGATTCGAGCGGTAAAACAAACACTAACGGCAGTTCCAACCCCTATGGCTGGATTAGCGTTGGGAATTGCAAGTTTAGGTTGGAGTTGGGAAACCCTCGTTGATTTACATCATTATAGTCAGTGGGTTGGGGCTGCCATCGCAAGTGTATTATTACTGATTTTAAGTGCTAAATTTTTATTACATTCAGATTTATTACGCCAGGATCTTGCTCATCCAGTGGTCGGCAGCGTGGTACCTACTTTTGCAATGGCGTTAATGGTGGTGTCGAATTCGCTGAGTTATGCCTCTGCACTCGCAGGTGATTTATTATGGTCATTTGCAGTATTGCTGCACATCAGCTTTTTGGTCGGGTTTATTTATCATCGCAGTAAACAATTTTCACTGCATCATATGGTGCCTAGTTGGTTTATTCCGCCCATTGGTATTGTGGTGGCCGATGTGTCGTTTTCAGGCAATATTCATCTAGCGTGGGTTGCTCATGCTGCGCTAATCTTTGGCATGTTGAGTTATGCCATAATGTTACCGATGATGATTTATCGTCTTATATTTACAGAACAAATCCCAGATGCAGCCAAACCTACTTTAGCGATTTTAGCGGCGCCAGCAAGTTTATCTTTGGCGGGCTATTTAACGGTAATTGAACAACCATCGCCGGTAATTGTTGGGCTATTATTTGGTATTGGGGTGTTAATGACCTCAATTATCTATTTGTGTTTTTTCAAACTGATGCGTTTACCCTTTAGCCCCGGCTATGCCGCATTTACGTTTCCGATGGTGATTGGGGCAACGGCATTATTTAAAATGTCTGTTTGGATGCAAAGTGTTGGCATGGCAGCGGAATATGTACAGCAAATTAATGCATTAGCTGAATTTGAATTGCTTGTCGCTACCGTGGTTGTCAGTTATGTTTGTCTGCGATATCTGCATTTTTATCAGCCAAGCAAAGTATTGGCGGTGAATCCATAAATGAGCGCATTATCATGACCCCAGCAATTGAGATAGCCAAAAAGCATAAAATAGATTTTGAAGTGCATGAGTACCATCATGATACTAATAGTGAATCTTATGGTTTAGAAGCAGCGCAAAAATTGGGCGTGCCAACGGAACAAGTGTTTAAAACCTTGGTGGTGAGCTTAGATAACCAAGCGCTGGTGGTTGGGGTTGTGCCTGTGTCGTCGATGCTGAGTATGAAGTTAATCGCCAAAGCCGCAGGCGCAAAAAAAGCCCACATGGCAGAGGCGTTAGTCGTTGAGCGTTCTAGCGGTTATGTACTGGGTGGTGTGAGCCCATTAGGGCAAAAAAAGCCTTTGCCGACAGTTATCGATATTTCTGCACAGCAGCATCAACGTATCTACATTAGCGCCGGCAAAAGAGGCGTAGATATCTCGCTAAGTCCTGCTGATTTACAACGGTTATTGAAAGCTACGTTTGCTGATATTTGTGCCCAACGCTAACGTATATTTGCCGTAAAATAGTCGATGAGATTGTTAGCTTAATGACCATTGGCAGCAAGCAATATGCAGCAAGCATTTCGCAGCCAACATTTTGCAATAAGCATTTCACAGCAAACAATCTGCTACAAAGAGTTCGCCGTATACATTTTGCCGCAAACAATTCATCTCAAATAATTCATCTCAAACAATTCATCTCAAACATTTAATCGTAAAACATTTGCTCTTGAACGAGTTCGTCTCAAAAGAGTGAGCCTCGAAATCATTAGTCTCAAAATCATTAGTCTCAAAAGAATGAGTGTCGAGCTATTCAAGTTTAAACTCTAGGTTTTACTTTCGTTCGATAATACCCATCATGATCAATTTATTTTGGCTTTAAACTCTGCTTGGGTATTAGGATTGGCTTTTTGATACCAATAATCGAGCATTCTACTGACTTCTGCTTGGGTGATATCTTCAGTTTTATTAACCTGAGTGTCGGCGGTATTGTTACTTGCGGTAACCTCAGTCGTTTTTGCGACTGGTACTATTACTACTGGTACTACTGGTGCTATTGGTACTACGGGCGCTGCAGTAGCTGTTTTTTTGTTGATACGTTTAGCTGATGCAATTGCAGCTATGGCACCAGATCCATTATATTGCGCGATTTCTTGAGCAAAATCACGGCCAATTTGTAAGCCTGATTTCATCAGTTTATCTTGAGTAAATACAATGCTTTTACCCGTATTGTCGGTTAACGTTATAGTGGGTTGATCATTAAATTGATTGGCGCGTGAGGCAGAGTTAATGGTCGGCAAAGTGAGTTGATAGTTTTGCTCGCTGGCCTGAAAACGCAAAATAACAACATCAGAAATAAAATTATTTTGGCTGCCATTATCTCGATAACGGGCTTGATAGCGAAAAGCGATTTGTTGCATATTATCGGGCATGCTTAAGTCCAGTTTTACACTCGATTGCTGTTGTGAGGCTTTACCATTAACTAATACCGTTTCGGCTCTGTCTGGCAGTTGTAAACTAGCGGCGATGCCCATAGGGCTAAGAGTAAGACAAAGTAACGCGATGATATGACGCATAGTGTGTGGTTCCATTGATGTTGATGAACAATATTGTTTGTTATGTGTAAGCACAATAATTGCTTATTTACTTCATTGCTTAATGGGTAATAAATGCTGGTCGGTAATGCTCTGGCAGTTCAAAGGTTTTTAGCGTGTTGCTTAATGGGCAAACAAAACGGAAAAAACACGATGTCAGTGCAAGGTCGGGCGAGTGCTCGTCGCCATTGCCATGCAAACGGTCGCCTACAACGGGGTGGCCTAAGCTTGCCATATGAATACGAATTTGATGCTTACGACCCGTGTCTATTTTTACCTGTACTTTGGATTGATTCAACTCTGAGTTGTAGGTCAGTAAGGTGGCGTGTGATAACGCCGGTTTATTATCGACTGGAGTATTAATGGTAACGGGTTTGCTCGGAAACTCACCTTCAACAATCACTTGATAGTACTTTTCCAATTCGCGAGTTTCAAACAGCTTAGCAATAGCGGCAGTGGCTTTTTTGCTGTGTCCCAGTACTAATAAACCGGTGGCGGCACGGTCTAGGCGATGAATAATAAAGGCATTGCGCTGCGGCTGCATATTTAATTCAGCATAGCGATTAATGGTGGTGTGATCGCTCCATTTTGAGCCCTGGCAACGCATACCATAGGGCTTGTACCAAATGCTGTATTCAGCTTCATCAAACAATAACTCAGCGGGTGTGACTTGTTCATCTAGAATGTATTGATTGTAATAAAGATGCAGCTTGTCACCCGGTTGCAAAGGTTTTTTTGCACGGCGAATACGATTAGTTTGTTTACCATGGCTGTGCCAAATAGCGCCTTTTTGCATAGCATCTTTCAATACTTGCTTACTCAGGCTACTGACTTGCGCCAATAGCTCAATGGCGTCAGTTCTGTGCTCGGTAATATCAATATGGTATTCGGTTTTATCGGCCATCATTTGGTTAACTCTAACAATGCAGTTTATCAGCAGTAAATAACGCTAAATGTTACCTTATTTAGCGCTTCAATGTTGATTAGTTAATGAAACTTTCTCTTCGCTTAAGTATCTATGTATCATCTGTCGTAAAGTTGTTTTAGCATAACGCGACAAAACACCATATCAATTTGGAGTAGGTAACTTGGAACACATCGTTTGGGATTTTGATCCTATATTAGTCTCGTTTATGGGATTAACCGTACATTGGTACGGCGCGCTTTTTGCGTTGGCTATAGCCACTGGTTTTCAGGTGATGAAGCACTTTTATAAAAAGGAAGGCTTAGATGTTGAGTCTCTTGATAATCTATTAGTGTATTGCGTTATTGGCATTATTGTTGGGGCGCGTTTAGCTCATTGTATTTTTTATGACCCTGGATACTACTTTGCTCATCCGCTGAAGATATTTGCGATCTGGGAAGGTGGGCTTGCCAGCCATGGCGGCGGGTTAGGAGCGATATTAGGTCTGTATTTTTACCAACGAAAAGTGAAGTTACCGTTTTTATTTTTACTTGATCGTTTAGCTATCGCGACGGCTATATTTGGCTTTTTTGTGCGTATGGCGAACTTTGCTAATTCAGAAATTTTGGGCGAACCAACAACTGAGCCATGGGGCATTATCTTTAAGCGCATCGATATGTTGCCGCGCCATCCTGCGCAGTTGTATGAATCGTTTGCCTATTTATTAATATTTATCGGCCTATACGCCATTTATAAATACACCAATATGAAGCAAAAACACGGGGCTATATTTGGCCTGTTTTTGGTGCTGGTCTTCAGCGCGCGTATCGCGATTGAAAGTGTGAAAGTTAGTCAAGCTGCATATCATGAGTCAATGCTCAGTGCCGGCCAGTGGTTAAGTTTACCGTTTCTATTTACTGGCATTGTGTTGCTTGTTATGGCTTACCGTAAACGCACTTAGTATGCTGAAAAACTGAAAGTGATATCCAATAAAAACGTCCTATTGCTACTGCAATAGGACGTTTTTTTATGAACAATCTAAGCCAGGCTTTAATGCTTTTTATTTGGCATTACATTCCAGCAGGTAAATACTTAAAGCGCTTCATTTGCTCGTAATGGGTAGCAACAATTTTTTGTACTTGCTCTGGTGTCAGTTTGGTTTTCCACTGATGCTTGCCACCATTCCTAAAGAAGGCATTAGCATTTTCATGTTTTTCAACAAAGCCGAGTTTAGTTTCTTGGGCTTTCAATTGAGCAAAAGAAGAGTGCTTAATGGCATTTTTCAGGCGGACAGGATCTTTTTTCAAACCTAAAAAGGATTCTACTTTACGGAAGACCTTTTTAGGATCATCTAGCATATCCTCATAGCGTAAAATCAGCTTTGATGCGTCATCGGCAGTCCAGCTAGACACATGCATAGACCAAGAGGTAATAATTTGCGGCACATGCGGTGCTTCATTTGGCGTGCCTGTCATTTCTTCACCCATATAAGCTATGGCTTCATCGATGCTGTAACCAAAGTAATTGGCCATTGAGATTGCCACATCTAATGGGTTACGAACCACATAAATTGCTCCTGATGTGACAGAGGAGTTATGCAGTGGATGACCGTTGTATTCGCCTAGGTAGTTGTGGGTTTTTACAAATGTGGTGCCATTAGCTTGATGCGCAATATCAGCCTGAACCTGTGGTCTTAGTACACTGACTTCTTCTAAAGTCAGTTCGGTGGTGGCCGTTTTGTCTTTTGGTAAATAATGCTGGTAACGATGCGCGGCCGACTCTGCCGTCGAAATGGTGTGCATGGTATTAATATCAATCGGTTGATCTTGATTTTGAATATAGTTTTCTAAAAATGCGCGTACCCAAGTGTTACCCGATTTTGGGTAAGAGGCCACCCAAAGTATGTTTCCCATCCGTAATCCTTTGTTATTATTTTTACGTCTTTCAATACAGTAAAACTACCGATAATTGTGCAAAATGGCAAGTTTACTGGGGGGGGGTATAGGGATTAGACTGTGAGCATTAAAAGGTGATAGCTGAGTTTTATATCCACTTTAACTGCTCTGACAAGGCTCTAAACCAGCAAACGTGTCCGCGGTGTTACTGTTTAAACGCTTTGATTTTACTTATGCAACCCTTTATACTTGCCGCTGCATTTTTATGCACTGCGCGTTTAATAAATTTTAAGCCTAATTTACACATATTGCCGAGGTCGTTTTTCCATAATGAATATTAAGCCGCATTAGTTTTCCCTCCCTATTTGGATCGTTAAGATCCGTCCGTAATTGCTGCCATGTTGGTAGTTTTTGTTGTATATCACTATCCAATATCATTTTGTCGCATTAATGAGTTAATTTCACCGCTGACGCACGCTGATATATCAGGCGTTAACATATGTTATTGGCATATTGGCTAACATTAAAACAGAGTAAAATACATGATACAAAACATGAAAAAAGAATGGTTTTCCAACATCCGTGGAGATCTGTTAGCAGGTATAGTCGTCGCGCTAGCGTTAATTCCTGAGGCTATTGCCTTTTCTATTATTGCTGGGGTTGATCCAAAAGTGGGTTTGTACGCTTCATTCTGTATCGCTGTGGTCATCGCGTTTACGGGTGGACGTCCTGGAATGATCTCTGCGGCCACTGGTGCTATGGCGCTATTGATGGTGACCTTAGTTAAAGAGCATGGTCTTGAGTATTTATTAGCAGCAACGTTATTGACCGGCATATTTCAAATTGCAGCAGGTTACTTAAAGCTTGGCAGTTTGATGCGTTTTGTCTCGCGTTCAGTGGTGACTGGCTTTGTGAACGCACTCGCCATTTTAATTTTTATGGCACAGTTGCCAGAGCTTACTAATGTGACATGGCATGTATATGCCATGACCGCAGCAGGACTGGGTATTATTTATTTATTCCCATTAATCCCTGTTATTGGTAAATCGTTGCCGTCACCTTTAATTTGTATTGTCGGCTTAACCATTTTTGCGGTTTACATGGGATTAGACATCCGTACCGTAGGCGACATGGGACAACTTCCTGATACGTTACCAATCTTCCTTTGGCCAGAAGTGCCATTAACCCTTGAAACGTTAATGATCATCTTCCCTTATTCAGCGGGTCTTGCTGTTGTTGGTTTATTGGAATCAATGATGACAGCGACCATTGTTGATGATTTAACCGATACGCCAAGTGATAAAAACCGCGAATGTAAAGGCCAAGGTATTGCTAATATCGGTGCTGGTTTAATGGGCGGCATGGCAGGTTGTGCCATGATTGGTCAATCTATTATCAACGTTAAATCAGGCGGGCGTGGGCGTTTGTCGACCTTCTCTGCCGGTTTGTTTTTGCTTATCTTGATCGTGTTTTTAGGTGATTGGTTAAAAATGATCCCTATGGCTGCACTTGTTGCCGTGATGATCATGGTGTCTATTGGAACCTTCTCTTGGGATTCTATTCGTAATCTTAAACATCATCCTTTATCGACCAATCTTGTGATGGTCGCCACAGTTGTTGTGGTTGTTGCTACCCATAATTTAGCGATTGGGGTATTTGTAGGTGTGTTACTTGCCTCGTTATTCTTTGCTAATAAAGTGGGTCGTTTTATGGTGGTTAAAAGCACCGACACCACCGCAGAAGCCGGCCGTCATTATCAAATTGTTGGCCAAGTCTTTTTTGCCTCAGCAGATAAGTTCAGCAACTCATTTGATTTCAGAGAAGTGGTTGAAAAAGTCACTATTGATTTATCTTTGGCGCATTTTTGGGATATTACTGCGGTATCGGCGCTCGATAAAGTGGTGATTAAATTCCGCCGCGAGGGTACTGAAGTTGAGTTAATTGGTCTTAACGAAGCCAGCGCTACCATTGTGGATAAATTTGGTGTGCATGATAAACCCGAAGACGTTGAAAAAATGATGTCAGGTCACTAAGCCCTTAGTAACACCATAAAAGGATAATAATGATGACAAATGTGATTGCCTGTATCGACGGTTCAAAAGCAACACGCGCGGTATCTGATGCTAGTGGGTGGGCGGCTATGCAGTTGAACGCCCCTGTGACGTTATTACATGTATTGGATAAGTCTGCCTATCCTACAGAGTTAAATCTGTCGGGAAATATTGGCCTTGGTAGCCGAGAGCATTTACTTGCTGAGATGGTTGAACTTGAAGGGCGCATGAGTAAACTCGCGCTCGAACAAGGTAAATATATGCTACAAGATGCTCAAACGAGCATTGTAGCGGCGCAACCTTCTGTGACGGTGCAAACACTGCAGCGCCATGGGGATTTAGTGGAAACGCTGCTTGAGCAAGAAGCCGATGCCAGACTGGTGGTTATTGGTCGTCAAGGTGAGCAGCATCAAGATCAAGCGCAAGCGATTGGCAGTCATTTAGAAAGTGTTATTCGCACGCTTAAGCAGCCGATTTTAGTGGTGATGCCTGAGTTTGCAATGCCAAGCCGTTTTATGATCGCTTATGATGGCAGCGCCACCTCGAAAACAGTGCTTGAACGAGTGATTAGCAGCCCACTACTTAAAGGGCTCGGATGTCATTTAGTGATGGTGTCTGACAATCAGTCTCAAGCGCTAACCGAATTGACCTCGGTTGCAGACTCTCTTACTGAAGCTGGTTTTGAGGTAACAACTGCGGTTTGTCAGGGCGAAGTGCAAACTGCTCTAGAGGCTTACCAGCTAGCACACCAAATTGATTTAATGGTAATGGGTGCTTATGGTCATTCACGTATTCGTGAGTTTTTTGTTGGTAGTAACACGACACGGATGATCAGTAAAAGCCACATCCCATTGTTATTGTTGCGCTAAACCTACTAGGGATAGCTTAAAAAATGATAACAAGCGGTGACAAGCGAACGCTGCGCTTACGGATAGAAGGATCTAGCACCTAGGCGCTTGGCTTGTTATCGCTTGATACCGCTCATTATCTCTGGGATAGGGATAGCTTAAAAAATGATAACAAGCGGTGACAAGCGAACGCTGCGCTTACGGATAGAAGGATCTAGCACCTAGGCGATTGGCTTGTTATCGCTTGATACCGCTCATTATCTCTGGGATAGGGATAGTTTAAGAAATGATAACAAGCGATAACAAGCGAACGCTGCGCTTACGGATAGAAGGATCTAGCACCTAGGCGCTTGGCTTGATACCGCTCATTATCTCTGGGACAGGGATAGTTTAAGAAATGATAACAAGCGATAACACGCGAACGCTGCGCTCACGGATAGAAGGATCTAGCACCTAGACGTTTGTCATCGCTTGATATCGCTCGTTACCGCTTGTCATCCAACACTTGGCAGCAGTGACTTTTCTGCTTTAACAGCACACACCTTATATTCTGGAATTTTTGCAATGGGATCCAATGCATTAATGGTCAGCTTATTGGCTGCGGCTTCGGCAAAGTGGAATGGTAAAAATAATACTCCTACCTGAGCCCGCTTAGTCACAAAGGCGGCTATATCTATTTCTCCGCGGCGAGTACTCAGTTTCAACATATCACCGTTATTGACTCCCAATTGCTCGGCATCAAAAATCGAAATCATTACTCTGGGCGAGCCTTTAATATCCAGTTCCGGGGTTTTGCGCGTCATAGTGCCAGTATGGAATTGTTCCAGTAAACGGCCTGTTGAAAGGGTTAATGGATATTCGCTATCGGGCATTTCGGCAGGTAGTCGATAACTCACTGGCATCATTCTGCCTTTACCGCGTAAAAATGTTTCGGTATGCAAAATCGGTGTGCCAGGATGGTTTTCATCAAAGCATGGCCACTGTATACCATCTACCTTGTGTTCAAGTCGTTGCCAGGTAAGGCCTTGATATTGCGGGGTGACGTGGTTAATTTCTTGCCAAATATCTTTGGTGCTGTGGTAATGCCAATTAGCATCAAGGCTGTTGGCAATCATTTGGATAATTTTCCAGTCTACAATCGCATCCCCCGGAGGGGTTAACGCGACACGTAATTGTTGTACCCGACGTTCTGTATTGGTGAAATGGCCATCTTTTTCGGCAAAGGCGGTTGCGGGTAATACCACATGAGCCATCTGCGCGGTTTCGGTTAAAAAGATATCTTGCACCAGCATAAATTTAATTTTGGATAGTGCAGCGATTACGTGAGCTTGGTCCGGATCGCTTAGCACTGGGTTTTCTCCCAAAACATACAGAGCATCGAGTTTACCTTTCACAATCGCCTGCATGATTTCAGTTGCTGCTAATCCTATCTCTGAATTTAGCGATGTGTTGCCCCAAGCTTTGGCAAATTTAGCGTTATTAGTCGGATTGATTTTTTGGTAACCGGGATAATAATTGGGTAACGCGCCCATATCACAAGCGCCTTGAACATTACTTTGGCCGCGCAGTGGGTTTAGTCCGGCGCCCGTTACGCCAATGTTGCCACACAGTAACTGTAAGTTGGAGGTGGACACCACATTGTCATAACCCGAAGTATGTTGAGTAATCCCCATGGCGTAATACAATGCGGTTTTATTCGCCGTACCAATCATTTTTGCCATAGTGGCAATATCTTCGGCACTCACGCCAGTTATTAGGGCTGCATTGGCTAAGCTGTAATCGGGTTTCATCACTTCTTGCTTGAGCAATTCATAGTCTTCAATACGGCTATTGATGTAGTGCATGTCTTGCCAGTTATTGATGATAATTTGCTGCATGATGGCATTCAGTAGCATCACATCTGTGCCCGGCTTATGTGATACATATAAATGGGCACTGTCTGCAATAGCCGTTCTCTTTGGGTCCGCGACAATTAAGCGCGCGCCGTGTTGGCTAACGGCTCGTTTAATATGCGAGGCAATAATAGGATGGGCGCTGGTGGTATCGGAGCCGATGATAAAAATCACATCTGAGTCTTTAATGCTGGGAATATCATTGGTCATGGCCCCGCCGCCAATGGTATCGGATAGCCCTGCGACAGACGATGAATGACATAATCGTGCGCAGTGATCAATGCTGTTGGTGCCCATAATGCTACGGGTGAACTTTTGCATTAAATAGTTTTCTTCATTGGTGCATTTAGCTGAAGACAATGCAGCAAACTTGCTTGGCCCAGCGGCATATTTAATCGGTTGAAGTTGCTGTGCTATATAACTAATGGCTTCAGACCAAGTGGCGGGTTGCAGCTGACCATTTTTGCGAATTAATGGCGTTGTAAGGCGTTTAGGACTGTTTAAAAAATCAAAACCAGAGCGCCCTTTAACACATAACATGCCTTCATTGACCACTGATTGAGTATCGCCAGATACTCGCATTACATGATTTTTGTCCTGGTCGACATGCAGTTCAACCCGGCAACCAACGCCACAATATGTGCACACGGTTGAGGTTTTGGTTAACGCTCTGTCGCTACCTTGGGTTTTATCGCGGGCATCAACCAAAGCGCCAGTAGGGCAAACTTGAACACAGTTACCGCATTGCACACAATCGCTGTCATTCATCGACGCAGTAAAGCCAACACGAGGGGCGTTGCGGCTAATGCCTGTTGTTGCAGCATCGGGTAGTGCTTGATAACTATTGGCTTCAAAGCTGATAACGTTATGACCACTTTGTTGATGGCAAGCATCAATACAAGCGGCGCAACTGATACAGCGATTAGCATCGAAAGTAATAAAAGGCGCACTGTTATCGACTTTAAATTTACGCGCCTGAGTTTGATCCAGTGTTTTGCCGTCGACTTTATATTCGGTGGCATAATCGCGTAATTTACAATCGGTATTGGCTTGGCAAGCGCACTCCAAACAGCGCATCGCTTCTTTCATTGCCTCATCGGGAATGAATCCTAGTTCTACCTCGGCAAAGTTAAGCGCTCGATTGAGCTGGTTTAGCTCTGGCATTTTTAAGCGGCGACGCTTGGCTGTCTCTGGGTATATCTCAGCAGATAACGAGGCTGTTTTGTTGGCCTTTCGTGAGTTAAATAGTCCAGGTTCTAAATGACAAGTTAAGCCTTCAGTTAACAATCCTTCAATGGCTTCAGCGGCTTTGCGGCCATCTGCCACCGCACCAACAGCAGTACCAGGGCCAGTGCGGGAATCACCGATAACAAATAGTTTTTCTACCCCTGCAGACATGGTTTGCTCGCAGCCAAGGAAGGTATGCCAGCGGGTGAGGGCAATATGACCAGTGTCTATTTGATTTTCTGGCTGGTCTAAAAAGGCTAAATCCACTTGTTGAGATACCGCAGGTATTACGGTGTCGAATGCTTCTTCAAAGGTTTCTCCAGTCGCTTTGGGAGAGCGGCGACCAGATTCATCGGGTTCGCCGAGCGCCATTTTAGCAAAGGTGACGGATTTAACCCGGCCTTGGTCATCACTGTGGTTTTCCAGAGGATTAGTGAGAAAATGAAACTTAACCCCTTCGACTTCTGCTTCATGTATTTCATAGGGTTCAGCTGGCATTTCATCACGGCTACGGCGATAGATTAAGGTCACATCAGCGCCATCGCGCACAGCGGTACGGGCGCAATCAATCGCAGTGTTACCGCCACCAATGACGGCCACTTTTTTGCCTGTAATGAATTTTTTTTCCGTGCAATAATCGCGTAAATAGTCCACACCTAAATAACAGCCGATTAAATCACTGCCAGGGTAATTCATTGGCACGGCTTTTTGCGCCCCAATCGCGAGGCAAACCGCATCATAATTGGCCACTAATTCGGTTAAGTTGGTATCACGACCCAGTTCAACTCCCGTTTCAATCTTAAGTCCATTACGGGTGAGCAGTTCAATCTCTTTATCCAGTATATCTTTAGGTAAGCGGTACTCTGGGATGCCGTAACGTAACCAGCCTCCTGCTTTAGGAGCCGACTCCATAATCGTCACATCGTGGCCATTATTAGACAAATAATAGCCCGCGGTGAGTCCTGCAGGGCCACTGCCGATAATGGCAATGCGCTTGTTGGTAGCGGGTGCTTTTGGAGGAACATAAGACTCTGCATCTTGTAAATCTAAGTCTGCTGCATGACGTTTTAATTGACGAATCGCCACAGGTTCATCAACGAGCCCGCGGCGACACTGGGCTTCACAAAAAGCGGGGCAAACACGGCCAATAGACAAGGGTAAAGGTAAGGTTTGCTTGATGACTTTGACGGCTTCTTTATGATCGCCTCTGCCGATATGATACAGATACGATTGCACGTCAACGCCGGCAGGACAGGCAGTTTGGCAAGGTGCTTCACAATCCGCAAAGTGATCACTCAGAATATCTTTGAGTGCTTGTTGACGAAGATGGCTTAAGTGGCTCGACTGAGTAATGACCTCTAAACCAGTTTCTAGCGGTGTTTCACAGGCGCGAACACATCGTAAACTACCATCATGGTTTTTGATTTGTACTTGGCACAAATTGCAGTGTTGTCTCTCTTGGCGATGAGAATAATCACATAAGCTAGGGATGTTAATACCGGCGTTTTTTGCTGCCTGTAACAAGCTGTCAGCTTTAGGAAGCGAAAGTGTTGTTCCGTCGATAGTGATATCAATCATTGCAAAGCCTTTTCATTTTTTGAGTTACGGGCAAAGTCTAATGCCTTTGAGGATGGGACGAGTAGGGCGTCAATAGGGATAAACAACTAAACCTAAAATGGGGTTAATGTAAGCAATGGCAGATTAAGCTGATAACCTTGCTCTGGCATCCACAGTCTATGTATCAAGTTTAATTTGAGGAGTGATTTTCAGATGTGACTTAGATCATTTTTATTGCGATTAAATGTGTATTTTATATTAATGTTATAATAAACAATTAACTACTTGTGGTTTTATCTCGTAATTATTGCTAGGAGAGTGATGATTTGTTGTCATTGTTCACGATTGCGGACAGTTGGTTGTGGTGAGAGGATTCATTACTGTTGCAACCATTGCTGTTACAACCATTGCTGTTACAACCATTGCTGTTACAAAAAAGCAGGCTGAATAAATGATATTCAACCCGCTTGTTTATTGTTACTTCAATCTAAAAACCACTTCAACTCTGTCGCTAATCGCGACTTGGCCTTGTTGATAGGTTTGCGCTACATCGGCATTCATTTTCATGCTGGCGCGGTACATTTCTGGCTGATTGGCTTGTTGCGGAAAGTATCTTACTTGCCAAACCCCTGCAATTTGTTCACCAAAGCCTTTTGCTAAAGATTGAGCTTTTTGCTTGGCATCATCAATCGCGGCTTGGCGAGCTTGAGCAATGATTTTGGTTTCTTGGCTCGACTTTAGTTCGATATTATTAACGTTATTAATCCCTTCAACCAAAGCGCTGTCGAGTAATTCATTTAAGCTGTTAAGGTCAATTACGGTAATGGTCATTTGACGACTAGCGTTATAACCCGTGAGTTTACGCGGTTCATTTTGCACATACATATATTGCGGATTAAGTTGTAAGTTAGCACTTTGAATGTGTTTTTTGTCGACTCCAGCCTTGAGTAATCGTTGCATAAATTGGCTGATGGCTTCGTCGGCTTTGTCTTTAGCTGCTTTAGCGCTATCGGCTTCTATAGATACTTGAACATTGATAATAGCCATGTCTGCTGCAGCTTCAATGGTGCTTGTTCCCACTGTTTCAATATGAGCAAAACTGAGCTCGGCCGCTTGCACTGTCGATAAACTGCTGGTGGCGGTTAAGGTAAATAATGAAGCAGAAATGATGCTTGTGAGTAATATTTTGTTCATTGATAACTCCGCTAATGGTTAGCTAAATACTGTTTTCACACAGGTAAAGTGGGTCTGTTATGAGTGTAAACGGTGCAAATATAAAAAAGGGTTTTTATTTTTGCTTATGTTTACGGTTTATTTATTTCTCGTTGTTTATTACCTATTTTCAATAGTGCTAAAACAACTGTGCTGAGATATTAAGCAGTTTGTTTCTGAACCATTGATTTACCGGATCGTCTTGGGCTTGTTGATGCCAATACATGTGTACCGCCAGTTCTGGCACATCAAAGGGTAATGGTGATACTACAATTGGCATGGTTTGTTGTAACAACATGGCGTAGGTGTTTGGCATGGTCATGATCAAATCTGATTTGCAGATCACGCTGATGGCGGCAAAGTAATGCTCGCAACGTAATGCAATATTGCGGCTAACGCCTTGATGGGCAAGCGCCATGTCGACGGTGTCGATGCTGAAGTCTTTTAAGCTCACTAATGCATGAGATGCGGCGGCATAATTAGCGAGGGTGAGCTGCTGTAAAATCGGATGGTTTTGGCGACACACTAATGAAAATCGTTCGCTGCATATTAGAGTATTGCAAATATCTTTATGGGTTGGCATCAGTACATCGATAACAATATCTAAACTTTGCTGCGCCAGTGACGGCTCAAGTTCAGTGCGTTTAATTTGACGACTGTTTAAGGTGATGTTGGGAGTGTTATTGAGTAAATCAGGCATAAGAATAGGAAAGAACATTGACTCTAATATGTCTCTTAAGCCCAGTTTTATCTCGCGTTTGTGCTGTTGTATGTCAAATGTAGCGGGCTGGCTTACAGTATTATTGAGTAACAGCAGCGCTTGTTGCACGTCGGGAATCATTTTTTGGCACAGTGCTGTCGGTACCATTTTACGACCATGACGGACAAATAACGGATCGTTAAATTTGTCGCGCAACCGAGCAATAGCATGGCTCACAGCCGGTTGTGTAAGGTGTAGCTTACTGGCCGCAGCAGTAATGCTGCCGTGCTGATATACCGTGCTCATAATGAGGAATAAGTTTAAATCAATCTTACTATGCAGCATATTAATAGTTATCTATGATTTAGTATCATTTGAATTTATTTTAGGCTTGGTTAAATTAAAGTCAAACTAAACCAATAAAAGCAGACTCAACATGACCGCTATAAATGACACTCAAGCACAGCAAATTCAAAAGATGACCATTGGCACAGATAAATATCCAATGCCGTTACCGCCAAAATTTGATAATAAACAGCAGCAACAACAATATGAAAAACAGCGTCTAGCGGCGGCATTTAGAGTATTTGCCCATTACCGATTCGACGAAGGATTAGCAGGGCATATCACCTTGCGTGATTGTATTGATCCTGAGTCGTTTTGGGTTAATCCATTAGCGGTGCATTTTTCTAAAATTAGGGCTTCTGATTTAGTGCGAGTTGACCATAAAGGCAATATTTTGGAGGGTAAGCACCCAATCAATAATGCCGCATTTGCGATTCATTCGCGTATTCACCATGCGCGCCCCGATGTCAACGCAGTGGCTCACGCCCATACTACTTATGGGCGTGCATTTTCATCACTAGGTGAGTTACTTAAACCTATTTCTCAAGACGCATGCATGTTTTATGAAAACCACAGTGTGTTTGACACTTTTACCGGCGTGGTCGCCGATTTATCTGAAGGCGACATGATCGCAGTGGCGCTACAAGGTCATGCTGCGGTGATATTGCAAAATCATGGTTTGCTTACCGTAGGCAAGTCTGTTGATGCGGCAACGGCTAATTTTGTCATGTTAGACAGTTGCTGCCATAGCCAGTTATTGGCACAGGCGGCGGGTGAACTTAAATTGATTGGCCATGAAATTGCGACTAAAACTCGCCAAATTAATGGCTCAGATTTAGTGACATGGGGTAATTTTCAACCTTTGTATCAGGTCATGTTGGCGCAAGATAACAGCTTTTTAGATTAAGCCTGTTAACGACGCCAAAGGGCGGTTTGATTTTGATAAAACCGTATTCATGCAGCTATATTTCGCAAGAACGTATTCTGTACTGATGCTTATGATACTCGCTAAGTCTGCTTAGCGAGCAAGGATGCAATTCCCTATGACAGGTTCGATTATTACCGAAATACTGCTGCCATTGTCGCTCGCCTTCATTATGTTTGGCATGGGCTTAAGTTTAACTCAATTTGAATTTTTACGTTTATGGCAAACTCCAATGCCGATTATTGGCGGCTTTATTGGCCAAATTATCGTGTTGCCCTTGTTGGCTTTTACGCTTTGTTTGTTGATGGACTTATCGCCAGCGATGTCGATAGGGTTAATGATTTTGGCTGCCTGCCCCGGTGGCACAACCTCAAATGTTGTAAGTCATCTTGCTAAGGCTAATTTGGCTTTGTCGGTGAGTTTGACTGCACTGAGTAGTATTGTATGTGTTTTTACCGCACCGTTTATCATCCAATTTGCGGTTAGCTATTTTAGTGATAGCCATGATATTGAAGTGTCATTAAGCAGTATTTCATTAGGTTTATTGGTGATTACCTTGCTACCGATTATGTTTGGCATGATTGTGCGGCGTTATTATCGCGATTGGGCTGTTAAGGTGGAGGTGTATTTTAGGCGCTTTGCATTAGTGTTTTTATTGTTGATGATTACAGGGGGGGTGATTCAAGAACGTGACATTATCAGCGACGCTTTTAACGAGGTGTTTATTGCGTGCATGTTGTTAAATTTGCTTGCCATGATGGTGGGCGTAATTACTGCCAAACTATTCAAATTAAGCCATAAAGATAGTCTAACGTTGGCCATTGAAATAGGTTTACAAAACTCCACTATGGCAATGCTTATTTGCATCAGTTTACTGCATATGCCCAGTTATGCTGTGGTAGCTGGAGTGTATAGTTTAACGATGTATTTAGGGGCTGGGTTATTGGTCCTTTATGCCAGTTACAGCAATTCCAATCGTAATCCTGTCATTCAACCTACTGACTCACATTAGCCTCGTGCTAGTACTAACTTAACACTAACATCTACATTAACGATTATTGCTGCTGGTCTTCACTTCGGTGTTGGCCTTGCCAGTACCTAAATACTCAGTGAACTTTAACACTGTAACCGAGTATCACTTTATTTAACTTACCAATCTAAACCGCGTTATAGCCACTCATTAAACCTGTTATTAAGCGGTTTTCTCACATTCGTTATTAGCTACTCATATTGATGCGGTTACGGCCAGTTGATTTGGCACGGTAAAGTGCTGTGTCTGCTGCGCAAACCAGTGCGGTTGGCGTGCGGTATTGGCCACTGCGTTCACAGGCAATGCCCTGGCTGACACTGATTTTGGTTTGTGCAGGTAACCCTATATCGGTAAAGCTTAACTGGTTAATACGACGTTGAATATTTTTAGCAATGTATTCTGCTGTTAACGGATTACTGTTGGGCAAAATGACCACAAACTCTTCACCACCATAACGGGCAGCCATCGCATTGTTAGACGGGAGCACCTCTGCCAGTACTTGAGCAATTTTTTGCAAACATTTATCACCGTTAACATGACCATACTGGTCATTAAACATTTTAAAATAATCGACATCGATAATGATTAAACACAGCGGTTGGTCGTGGTTAATACTGTCGTTCCAGTTGGTTTGCAGGGCATCATCAAAAGCGTGACGGTTGGCAAGGCCGGTTAATTTGTCTGTATGGGCTAAGTGGCGCAGTTTGTTGTACTCGGCTTTATGCGTAGTGAGATTATGCATGATGCCTATAAATAACGGCTCAGATCCTATCTGCATCGACGGTAAACATGACAATGATAAGTCTGCTTCGAGTAACGTGCTGTCGGCGCGATTAATAATAATTTCTTTAGGACCATGATTAAACTGAGTCACTTTATTGGCTTCATCGCTGGCGCTATTCCACAAGGAAAATAAAGATTGATACTCATCTTTAAAAGGGCTTTGTAGATAATCGGTCCAAGTTTGACCTATTAACATTTCGGCTGGGGCACCGAATAATTTAGCGCCTAACGGATTGATCATCTCAATCACACCGGCAGAGTTAATCACAAAAATCGCTTCTGAAATCGCCGTGATCACATTGAGCAAGGTGCTAATTTGTAGGTTATCTGCTACTGCCATTTTGCCATTATGACTTGCTGAAGTGGCATCAAAAGCGACATCCGTAAATGATGAGTCGGATAGGATTTCATCATCAAGACGCAATGGTATTTTTATTGAACGGGGAAATTTAGCAAATGAGTCTGTTAATTTAGTCACACGAGAAATCGTGGCATTGAGTTCTGTTAATTTATCATTGGTAAACATGGTGCATTCCCTTAAGCGTTTGGTATTGGTAACCCCTTGTTGATGTCAAACACTTTATTAGGAATAAGGCTTATTTACCTTTCGGTAACCTTCTGCTTTTAAATTGTTGATTTTAAACTGTTTAAAGTTGCTATTTATTGTGTGAATTTGTTGTGATTGAGTTGACTCTATTGCATGTACCTTGGATACAAGCTGATTTTGTTGCTGGTTTTTAGGATTTGTCTCACTAAAATCGATAGTGTTCTTAGCTTAAATAGCTTTTTGTGCAGCTGTATTTGGTTGCATCGTTGACAGATGTTGAGCCGTTATTAGGAGGTAGCGAGACCGTTATTTTACAGGCGTTTGCTCATCGGTCTGTTGAGAAATGATTGGTTTTTGAGTTCGGTTAACGGGTAAAAGGTAAGTCCAACCTCGGGTTATGTTAATAGATAACACCAGCAGTTTTATCAAGGTTTAATTATTGGTTGTTTTAATTATGCTGAACAAGATAAAAGCTCAGGGCAAGTCTGAGCTTTTATCATTTTTCTACTTATTTAATTATGTTCGCGGTTGATCACTTCAGGGTCTGGGCTGAGTACCAATAAGGTATTGCTGGTGTTCGACAACACAAATTGAAATTGGGTGTTGCCCGATACTTCATCTAAGTCGGTTAAGTGTATTAAGCTGCCATCAGTACTGACTGCATCAATAATGCCGTCAAATGGGGTCATAAACGCCGCGCCGACAAATTTAAGGCCTTTGCCCGTTTGATCAATAAGTTGGTACGTGATAGTACAGTTTTTGGTAATGATAACATCACCGCTTTTAGGGGTGCCATCGTGATTGGTATAACTGAAAAACGGCTCGCCGTTTTCTAAGGTAACGGTGAGGTTAAAAAATGTTGTTGTGTTTTGGGTATTTGACATTATATTTTCCATTTTGTTGGGTTAGAGGTTAGGTTTTTTAGTTTTAGGATTAAACCTAAAATCGGTTATGGCTGAGCTTTCTAGCAGTTGAACTAAATTGGGGTGTTGTGTTAGCTCACCGAGGCAATCGAGGGCCTTAGCGAAGGGCACGGTAAATTTGGGCTCATTATTTTTGTCGGCAATCAGTGCCAATTGTTTTTTAGTTTGCAGACACAGAGAGTTGGCTTGTTGTGGCTGGCCTAATTGAGTCAGCAATGTTGCTGTTAACATATTGCTTTGGGCTAAACGAGCCAAGTAATAAGAATTTTGTTTAAACTCATTGATTAATTGATTAAAAGAGGTTGTTGCCTGTTGGGCATAGTTTAGGCTATCTGACAATAATCCTTGTGATGCTAAATAATTTGCTGTAGCCAGTTGATAGGTTGCCCACACATCCATTTTTTTAGCAGATGTTTTTAAGGTGATGTCTTCATCAAGCATGGTAGCTAATGAGTCAATACTGTGACCCATGGTGTGTTCAATGGGTTTAGTACTGAATGCCAGCATATTCAAGTAGGCGTAATATTGTTGGATCTTCCAAATATCATTATCAGGATCTTGTTTTAGGGCATCGGTAATTGCGACTAAACTAAGCTGTGCTTTTTCAAAAGCCTGTTGTTGGTGGCCTTGGTAATTTAATAAATTAGCCAGTATTTGATAGCTGCTCGATAACCTGTCAAGTAAATAAGGTTGTTTTTCTAATGCTTGATTGGACAGCTGCTGTTGAATTTGTTGGTGTATTTGTATCGCCGCGGTAATGTCGCCTTGGGCGGTGGCTGCACTGGCAATCCATGATTGTGCATTGGCCACATCAGCAATCATTTTGCTATTACTTGGGTCTTGAACTAGTGCTTTTTGTTTTAACTGTAATGATTGCTCAAATGCCTCTCGTGCAGCAGCAAAGTTTTGCTGCTTCATATGTATCGAGCCAAGAGAGTTTTGCGCGTACGACAACTCCATTAACGCATCGTCATCGTCTGGCGCGTATTGATACATGGCTTGGCTGTATGTTAAATATTGTTCAAACCAAGGTTGAGTGGCAAGCCAATCACTTTTATCGTACTCAAGCAGACCGATCCAATAGGCATTAGCGCCTAAGGTTTTAAGTAAACTAAGGTTTTGAGGTTGTATTTCGAGTAACGGCTGCATGCGCTCACGGGCGGCGATTAAGGCGCTGCGGGCTTCGTCGGTATTGCCGCGAGAATAGGCCACTTCGCCCATGGCCTCTAAGGTTTGGCTGTGTTGAAACTGGGCTTCAAAGCTTAAATAGCTGGCATCGTCGGCAGAAAAATCGCTGAAATATTCCAATGCTTTATTGCTGATACCATCGAGCAAGTCCATGCGGCCAATACCGCGCATTTTGTCGGCGAATTCACCCACCATAAAACCGAGTAAGTTTTCTGCCGCTAGGCGTTTTTGTTGTGCCTGGGTTTCGGCCTCAATGCTGCGAACACTCATGGCGACAGAAATCAATGTCAGTGCCACAAGGGCTAGCATGACTGCACGGCGGCGCCAGCGTCCGATGTTGGCTTGTTTGCTAGACGCTTGGATGAGGGCGAGTTCTTGAGGCTCCAGGTTAAACAATTGGTTATTGAGCAATGTGCTTGCTTCTGCCAATGGTTTACCTTCTGCCAGTAAATAAGCATTACTTTTTGACTCCGCCAGCCAGCGGTTGGATTGATGCTGTAAACGGCTTTTAATCGCTAAACTGTCCTTGTGCTCGGTTATCCATTGGGTAGCGCGGGGCCAGCGCCTTAATAGTGCTTCGTGGGCAATACTAAAGCAGGGTTGATCTTGTTGCAGATGGGAAACAAATAAACGGTTATCAACCATAGCTTTGACGAGGTTTATTTCGGCATCACTACTGAGATCGCTCCAGCGGGCGGTGCTGCTGGTGATTGATTTTTCATCTTCGGTTAGGGTGACTAACATCGACAGTATTTTAGGCAGTGCGGCGCGTTCGCTGTTGTTTAATTGGTTGAGCACTTCTTCGGCATTTTTACCGATGGCGCCTTCAATCCCCCCAAGCGAATGGTATACCGACACCAATAATTGATTGTTGTCATCTTTGTTTAAATACAGTGATTGCAAGGTGTATTGCAACATGGGCAGAGCATCGGGGTTTGAGGCGGCTTCACTGCAAAGTATTTCGTCCAACGGCATTGCCGTATCGGGATCGAGTGTCCATGTGAGGTTAGCTGCATTGGCCGGCAAGCGGATCATTTGCATCAGCTCTGATCGGGTTGGGGCCGATAAATCGAAATGTGAGCCATTAGCTTTGCCTGCCATTAGGCTTGGGTGGCTAACGACTTGGGGGTAAAAGTCATTGCGGCAAGCACTAATCATTAATACTACCCCTGAAACCGCAAGCGTTTCGAGGATATCTAATACATTGTTACGTTCGGATTCGGTAAATAATGGCGACGCTAATAAGATTTCTAAACGGTCGATAAACAATGAAAAATGGGGGCGACTGTATTTGGGGGCATGGTCATCATTGATTGATGAGTATTTGGCTAAAGCTAGCTGACAATATTCAATAACGGCGTTGATGTCGTTTTGCAGTTTGTTTGCCAGCATATCGGCACTACAGTCGGTAAACACCGCTTGGTCATTGATTTCCCAGTCGAGCATCGCACTGGCGATATCGATAATTAACCTGCCTTTAGTGACATCGGCTAAATCTAGGTTGGCATTATCAATTACGCCAACACCGTTAAAGCCATTTTTGGACATCAAATTAGGCATGATGCCGGCGTTAATGAGCGATGATTTACCTGTACCGCTGGGGCCGAGGATTAAACAGAAGGCTCGGCCAAATTCAACTTGTTTAGTGATACGATTTAATAAGGTGTCAACTTGCTCGCTTCGGCCAAAAAATACGTTGGAGTCGTTGGTGTCAAATGCGCGTAAACCCGGAAAAGGCGAGGCGCCTTGCCACTGCTGGGTTACGGCTTTGGCATGGTGACCTACAGGGAATTCAATACTGGCAATGGTGCGATAACCGCGTTTGCGAATGGTTTCTATGTACTGCGGATTAGATGCTTGATCGCCTAATGCTTTACGCAGCTGGGTAATGACTTTATGCAGCGGATTATCACCAATGGCGATGCTGTTCCAGCAGTGGTTAATAATATCGTCTGCTGCTAGCACTTCCCCTTGGTGTTGGCACAGTAAACGCAACACATCCATGGCTTTGGGTTCAAGACTGCGAATAACATCGCCAGACTGAACGCTATTACTTTGTGGATTAATTTGCCAATCGCCAAAAAAGAAAGTGCTGTCATTCATCTGTAATTAATTTCCGATTGGTTAATCGCGTTAAGTTATAAGCAATAAAGATTACGTCACGATGACTTTTATTGAGAGCCATCTTTGGGCGTACTACTTCTGCATGTTTTATTGTATCGTGCGATTACGTCAATTATATTGTTGTTGTAAAATCTTACAATAAATTTACATTTTTCTCGACAACGATATCGCGTACGGCATTTGGTTAATGTCGTTGTTCTAGCAGTTTTATTTGTTCTACTATCGCTTGATTGACTGGTGTTTTTATACCGTATTTTTTGCCCATACTGACCACCGCGCCATTGATGTAATCAACTTCCGTTTTTCGTTTTGCTTGAATGTCTTCCCACATTGATGAGCGTGCTTTGGGATCGATGTCGAGCATCTGTTTAGCTAAAACAGTAAAGAGTACATTTGGCAACGATAAAATGGTGGGTAACCAGGAGGGTTTAACCTTGGTGTATTGATGTAATTGGATATCTGCCGCCTCGCACACCGCTAACCACTCTTTCATTGCTTTAGCCAATATTCGGCGATTTTTGTAATGACTTAATTGCTGTTTAATTGGCAAGTCGGTGACCGCATTTAACGCATTATTGAGATTTAACAGTAATTTTCCGTAAATCATCGGGGTAAAGTCTGCTTCAATGTCGCAACCA
This sequence comes from Shewanella frigidimarina, assembly GCF_003797125.1. Classification (GTDB taxonomy): domain Bacteria; phylum Pseudomonadota; class Gammaproteobacteria; order Enterobacterales; family Shewanellaceae; genus Shewanella; species Shewanella frigidimarina. The sequence goes on along the minus strand of NZ_RKKE01000002.1, from coordinate 910,384 downwards.
AATTCGTGGTTAACCAGTGCGGATTGAATTGCTATGGTATGAGGGTTTGCTTGCAAGGTAAACACACCCTCTGTGCCTTTGTGAAACACAGCATTGGGCAGTTGCAGCACATTAAATGGCGTGATCCCTTGGAGTAAGCTGTAATGATCGAGCGAGTCTTTAATGCTGTCAAAACTGCCTAAGCCATTTTGCATAAATATAATGCTGCTGTTGTCGTGAGTAATCGCCATTAATTGATTGGCAATACTGCTAACTTGATGACATTTTAAGGTGACGAATACTACATCAAATTTGCCATTGATTGACGATTCTTGGTTGATATCGGTGATCAACGCTTGCGGCATAATAGTTTGTTTAAAGCCGTTATAATCGGTCAAGGTAATGCCGTTATTGGCGATGATTTTTTGCTTAATTGCTTGGCGACAAATTAAGCTGACTTGTAACTCTGATATACATAACTGACCCGCTAAATAACAGCCTGTTGAACCCGCGCCAAAAATTGCAATATTCATTCTATATTCATTCACTGTTTGTTAATGACGAAACGATTTTTTAATCGTTATGTAACACGATATTTTACTCTCTTGTAACATAACAGCATTTTTGGCAGTGTAGAAAACTTAACCAATTAAAATTAAAAAAAGAGTTTCCATGAATAATAATACTATTACCACTATCGCCTTAGCGGTATTCGGATTAACGATGGCATCTACGGCGGTAGAGGCTGCCGATATTAACGTTATTTATGCTGGTACATTATTAACTACGCCAGGTGAGTCTCCTTTAACTCAGCAAACTGTAGTGATAAAAGATGGGGTTATCACTTCTATCACTTCAGGCTATCAGTCTGCACCGGTGGTGGACGAGAATGACAATATTGAGATTATTGATTTAAAAAACAGCTTTGTTATGCCAGGGCTGATGGATATGCATGTTCATTTACAGGGTGAGTTAGGGCCAAATAATGATAGCGAGGTTTTGCGAATGTCGGATGCTGACGTGGCGATGCACAGTGCTTATTTTGCCAAGAAAACCTTGTTAGCAGGTTTCACAACGGTACGAGACTTAGGCGCGAAACCGGAACAGATTTATGCATTACGCGACGGCATTAATAAAGGCTGGGTTGATGGCCCGAGAATTATTGCATCTGGTGGCGTGTCGGTAACGGGAGGTCATGGTGATGTGGATGGCATGAGCCCTGATTTACTTGATAAATTTACCTCTAAGACTATTTGTGACGGACCTTATGATTGCCGCCGCGCGACTCGTCGGGCGATTAAGTTTGGCGCTGATGTGATTAAAATCACCTCTACCGGAGGAGTGTTATCTGACACCAATACGGGTACTGGTCAGCAAATGGACGATGACGAACTTAAGGAAGTTATTGATACTGCGCATGCTTTAGGCCGTAAAGTGGCCAGCCATGCCCATGCTGCCCAAGGCATTAATGCAGCGTTGCGCGCCGGCGTCGACAGTATTGAACATGGCAGTTACGCCGATAAAGAAAGTATTAAATTAATGAAGAAAAGTGGCGCGTTTTTAGTGCCAACATTGTTGGCGGGCGACACGGTAGTGAAAATGGCTAATACCGCAGGGGCTGACTTTATGTCTCCAGCCATTAAAGCTAAAGCAATACGTGTTGGTGGTGACATGATGAACAACTTCAGTGCGGCTTATAAAGCTGGGGTTAACATTGCTTATGGCACCGACAGTGGAGTGTCACATCATGGTGACAATGCTAAAGAAGCAGTATTGATGAGCGAAGCCGGTATGAGCAATGAGGATATTTTAATCAGTGCAACGATTAATTCGGCAAAACTGATTGATATGACAGATAAGATTGGCACGCTGCAGGTTGGAAAATATGCCGACATTATTGCGATGCAGAAAAGTCCTCTTGAGCAAATTAAAGCGCTGTTAGATGTGTCATTTGTGATGAAGAACGGAGTTATTTATAAGCGTTAATGTTATTTATTACTTTAAGTCAGTGGTATCGACAATATCTAACCTTAACGCTTGTTTTGAGTTGAGGTTAGTTAGCAAAATGGATGGCCGTTTGATGGCTGTTTATTATCCGGAACTAAGGTTAAATGGACTTGAGCTCCTATATTGTCGATTTCAGCCCGATAATTAGAATCTATATTGTGATATTTCAATAATATACAGCGTACTTCAAAATTGAATCTTGCATTCATTATTTGATTGTCACAATAGATCTTTTTATACTTGCCCATATTCGCATACGGTATGGTTAACTGTATGTAATAAGAGTATATTGTTCGGTCGGCGTCATCAACATCAATGGCGTATATGGATATAGATGGTAGCTAAGGAATGCTCATGTCGCTTGAAATCGTTGGATTATTAATTTTCATTTTATTGTTAGCCATCGTTTTGTTGCTGTTTGTGAACTTAAACCGATACCGTCAGCAGCAAACTAAAAAGATGATGTTAGATACCTATGAGCTTATCCTTGATCAAGTTGATGCTTATATTTATTTAAAAGACACTCAATGCAAATATGTTTATGCGAATCAACTGACGCTAGATTACTTTGGCGTGACGCTTGAAAAGCTAAAGGGCACTTCAGATAGCGATTACTTTCCCGCGAATGTTGTAGATATATTGCACGTGAATGACACTAAAGTGCTTAATTCTCAAAGCAAACTATCTGACGATATTATTGTTGATACCCCTGCCTCGCTAATTGTATATCACGAAGTTAAACAACCCTTATATAACCACAAAGGCACATTAATTGGCCTTATTGGTATTTCTACCGATATTACTGCTGCTTATCATTTACGTTCAAAATTAGAGCGGCTTGCTAATACCGATCCGTTAACGGGTTTGTTTAATCGTCGTTCATTTACGTCTTTTTGCGAACATGAGTTTTTTCGTGCTACTCGCTATTTTCAACCATTCTCATTAATGATTATTGATATTGATTTATTCAAAAAAGTGAATGATACCTATGGCCATTTAGTGGGGGATGAGGTGATTAAGCGCGTTGCCAATATATGCAATGAACATGTTAGGGAGGCAGATGTATTGGCTCGAATTGGTGGTGAAGAGTTTGCTATTTTATTACCCGATACTGATATTGACTCTGCTTATGTCCTGGCTGAACGGTTAAGAGAGGCTCAGCAACAGTACGAAGAACAAAAAACTCCTTCGATAACCATTAGTATTGGCGTTGCAACCTTACGTTCTCAGGATAAAGCATTCTTAGAGATATTTAAGCGGGCAGATAAAGCGTTGTATTCATCAAAAAATGTCGGTCGCAATAGTGTCAATGTCGCGTAATGGCAAGTTCTTGATGACCATTTCAGTCAGCTGGCAAAGCGGGATTTAATAGCGTTTTATTTTTTTCAAACAATGCGGCGGCATCACGTAATCGGTTATTGACCTTAAAAATTGTTAATTTAAGTTGCGCGCAATTAGTTATCGTGATTATCATGTGGTTAAGCAAAACAAATTGAATCTAAATTTTTGCAACATTTTGTGCGTTAGAACTCAATATGGTTAGGCAGTTTTCGCCTAAATTGATCCAGTTGTTGTTTTAGATCGTCGAGTTCAGACATTTCAATACCGCATTGTTCAAGAATACATAGATGGATTTTTTCTGCCTGGGGCTGAAGTTGATGACCTTTTTCGGTTAATTGCATGGACAAGGTCCGTTCATCTAAGGGCTCGCGAATGCGCTTTAGCAGGCCATCGGTTTCGAGCCGTTTTATGACCGGTGTTAATGCACCAGATTGCTGCCCAAGCTTGCTGGCTAAGGTTTTTAAACTTAACCCATCTTGCTCCCAGAGGACTAACATCACCAAATACTGGGTGTAAGTTAGCCCGATAGAGTCGAGTAATGGTTTGTACAGTTGGGTAATCGCCAATGACGTTGAATAAACAGCAAAACAGAACTGATTTTCGAGTAATAGATGTTTGTTTTTATTCATATCAGTCGCTTAGCTCGCAAAGTTGTTGATCATATTTGAATTGATCAACTTAAGTAAAAAGAACGTATTATTTGGCCTTGGTTGGTTATGGTAACAGTGTTTGGCTCATATCAGTATTACAGCTATCAATAGCTTTTAACAACCGAGGTCATATTGTCTTCTCCAGCACCATTGTATGGTGCCTATGTTATTTAAAGGACACAAGATGAACACTCAAAACCGTCGTATAGTACTCGCTAGCCGCCCTCAAGGTGAGCCAGTTGCTAATAATTTTCGCTTAGAAACCGTCAACAAACCTGTACCAGCTGAAGGTGAGGTGTTATTGCGCGCAGTGTATTTATCACTTGATCCTTACATGCGTGGCCGTATGAATGACGCTAAATCATATGCTGATCCTGTTGCTATTGATGATGTGATGGTGGGCGCATCGGTATCTCAAGTGGAAGTGTCTAATCATCCTGACTACAAAGTGGGTGAGTGGGTATTATCATTTGGTGGCTGGCAAGATTACGTAGTATCCAATGGTGAAGGGCTGATGAAATTGGGCGATAACCCAAGCCATCCTTCTTATGCGTTGGGTATTATGGGCATGCCAGGTTTTACTGCCTATATGGGATTATTAGATATTGGCGTGCCTAAAGCGGGCGAAACCATTGTGGTTGCCGCGGCTACTGGGCCTGTTGGCGCAACGGTTGGCCAAATTGCTAAGTTGAAAGGTTGTCGAGTTGTTGGTATTGCTGGTGGTGAAGATAAATGTCGCTACGCAAAAGAAGTATTAGGCTTTGATGAATGTATTGACCATAAAGCGGCTGATTTTGCGCAGCAACTGACAGCCCATTGTGATAACGGCATTGATGTGTATTTTGAAAACGTTGGCGGCAAAGTGTTTGATGCGGTTTTACCGTTATTAAATACCGGTGCTCGAGTGCCAGTGTGTGGATTAATTTCGCAGTATAACGCGACTTCGTTACCTGATGGTCCTGATCGTTTGTCATTACTGATGGGCACTTTGCTGGTTAAGCGCATTAAGATGCAAGGCTTTATTATTTTTGACGATTATGGTGACCGCTATCCAGAGTTTGCCAAAGATATGGGCCAATGGCTTGGTGAAGGTAAGATTCAATATCGTGAACAAATTGTCGATGGTCTTGAAAATATGGCCGCAGCCTTTATTGGGCTACTAAAGGGCGAAAATTTCGGCAAGGTTGTGATTAAAGTAAACAATCCTCTGTAATCTAATTGATTACAGTTAAACAAACAGTATTTAAGGAATCATCATGAAAGTATTAATGGTATTAACGTCACACGATAAATTAGGCGACACAGGCGAGAAAACCGGTTTTTGGTTGGAAGAATTAGCGGCGCCATACTACACATTTACTGATAAAGGTGTTGAGGTTGTTTTGGCTTCACCGAAAGGTGGTTTACCACCATTAGATCCGAAAAGTGATGAAGCTGATTTTCAAACTGACTCAACACGCCGTTTTGCCACCGATGCTACAGCGCAGGCGTTACTAGCCAATACTCATACTTTGGCATCAGTTAATGTAGCAGATTATGATGCGGTATTTTATCCAGGCGGTCATGGTCCATTATGGGATTTAACTAATGATAAAGACTCTATTGCGTTAATTGAGCAGTGCTACAAAACAGATAAACTTTTAGGTTTAGTATGTCATGCACCAGCTGCACTTAAGTACCCTAAAAAGCCAGACGGAACCCCACTTGTTGCGGGTAAAAATGTCACTGGTTTTACTAATGGTGAAGAAGAAGCAGTACAGTTAACTAACGTTGTACCGTTTTTGGTTGAAGATATGCTACAGCAAAATGGTGCAACCTACTCTAAGGGTGACGACTGGCATCCGTATGCGGTAGTTGACGGTAAACTCGTTACCGGTCAAAACCCTGCATCGTCTGAGCTAGTGGCTGAGAAAATGTTAGCTTTATTAAGCTAATAAGCTGCTTGGTTAAGTGGTTGCACTTAACGTTAACTCGAAATAACAGAATAAGTTGATTGATAAAAGCAAACCCAGTGAGTTGTTGATTGGGTTTGTTTTTTTACTCACTAACAGTACCAGGATGGCTTAATGATTAAACTACATCATTTAAATAAATCACGTTCAAAACGCATAATTTGGTTATTAGAAGAATTGGGAGTGGACTATGAGCTGGTTGCGTATCAGCGTGATGCAACCACATTTTTAGCGCCAGAATCGTTAAAAGCGGTTCATCCATTAGGTAAATCACCAGTATTAGAAGCGAGCGGTTATACCATTGCTGAGTCGGGCGCGATTACCGAGTATTTAATTCAAACCTATGGCGCTGATAAACTGATGCCAGCAATAGGCACAGCAGATTATATCGATTACTTACAATGGATGCATTTTGCTGAAAGCTCGGCTGCTTTGCCATTATTACTGAAAATCTTTGTTAAAATGGATGGTGCAGAAACTCGCTTTATCGGTGGATATGCCGATGCAGAAACGGCAAAAGTCATCAGCTATGTTAATGACCGTTTAGACGGTAAGTCATATTTAGTCGGTAACCGTCTTAGCGGTGCAGATATTATGATGTCGTTTATTGCAGAGCTTGTTGGCCAAAATGGTGAGTTTGACAAGTATCCTAATATTGCGAAGTACTATCAACAGCTAATGAGCCATGCATCATTTAAAAAAGCCATGCAGATAGAAGCTGAACACGATCGATAATGATTAGATTGTATTAGCCTTAAAAAGACGAACTGAGTTCGTCTTTTTTCATTTAGGTGTGAGTATAGATAATCATCTCAAGCCTATTCTTTGTGATGTATTTTTTGTTAATTAATAAGACTTTTATATCATAATGAATGGCTGCATTTGGTTAAAGTTTGTTCGCCATCATACTAAGGTGTTAGTATGGAGATCGTGTTAGTGTGTAAAAAAAGGCTAGATTATGTCTACTTTATCTGATGAAGAGCTCGCTTATTTTAGCGGTGTATTCTCGCCGGAAGATGACAGTACCGATAATACTTTATCGAGACATTCATTAAGTGTTGCGACCGAAATACCCCAAGTGCTTGCTCATATTTTGGGGAATGCCAAATTAACCCTATTAGCTGAAATTAGTTATTACCGTTTATGGTTTCCATTAACCTTAAAGCAAGATGAGCTTGGGCAATTTTTGCCAGAGTTGGGCATTCCTGAAGTCATTGATATGCGCGGCGGTGAACGTAGCTGGCGGCTCAATAATGTCAAAAACATAAAAGTCATTGATAACGATACGGCTAAATTTGTTGAGGTACTCTCTTTATCGAGTTCAGGCATGACTATTAAAGTACCGCAAGAACTTAACGCCAAAGTGCCACGCTTAACACAGCTTATTTTACCTAATGGTGTGCATCTCGATATGGTGTTTGAACCGGTACGAACTGAAAACGGGGTCATGGCAGCAAAAATTAGTGCAGAAGGTGAGTCTCGTGAAATATTGCGTCAATTTTTGTTTAGCGAACACAAAGCAAAGTATGCACACCTTTACAAAAAGATTAACTGTTAACCATAAAGTCTTTGGCCAACATGGTTTTAACGGCATTGATAAATTCATCATCACTTTTTGCCTGTATTAGTTGGCACAACTCATCGCCTACAGTGGTAAATCGATAATAAGTAAATAATAAGTGCTGATGTTTAGGTTTTAGCAACAAAGTGGCATTACACATGGTTAACTGAATATGTTCATTACTGTTTAAGAGTCCGGTTTCAAACTCGCTTTTATGTAAAATCCCCGCATCAACTAAGGTTAAAATGCTCGAATAAGGTAAGCCGAATTGAGACAGGCCGAAGTTTGTTTGAGTATGCTTACGAAAATATTGTTTCATCCCGCCGTTAATACGATAACTACTGAGTAATTTAAATCTGGGCTCGGTATTGATTTTAACCGACATACCTAAGGCTTTTTCAAATATCAGTGCTTCTCGAAACGTCAGTTGCAGTAATACCGCTAAAGTCCGCAGGCTAAAGTTACCTGGATTGACAATTTCACTGGCTAAAATTCTGGCCCACAAATCTTGCATCTTACGGTTATGAATTTGCTCAGCCATTTGAAAAAATTGGTAACGCCAATCAGGGTCTAATTCGACACCTGTTACATCAGATGGCGTGTAATTAATGGCTAATGCAAAAATGCTTTCAAGGTTGGTCTGATACTGGCTGAGTTGCTTGCGTTGACGGTATTCTGCACGCTCTGCAACGGATGCTGTTGAAGGACGATAATCCTCTTCGCTGGCTAAACCGATAATGCGCCCAAGTAATAAGGTTTTTTTGCGCGCGGACACTTGAGTATTGTCATCTTGCGTTGTCGTCACATCAATATCAGTCATCAGTACCCCCTTTTTGCATTACACTTGCACCATGTTTGTATGGTATGACATCTGTGCTAAATCGTTTAGCGTTTTGTCATTAACGGTGACCATAGAGCTTCTTTACCAGGCTCTGGATGACGCGGCACATTGAACGCTAGTGCGAGTGAACATATGGCAAATCCAGTGCCTATGAAGAATACTGCTTTAGGCGAACTGAGCCATAAAATGCCTAATAAAACAGGGATAATTACCGCAGCAATATGGTTAATGGTAAAGCTGACCGACATGGTTGATGCAATATCTTGTTTATCAGCAATTTTTTGAAAATAGGTTTTCATCGCAATCGCCATAGCAAAAAGCAGGTGATCAATCACATACAGTCCAGCCGCAATATTGGCGTCGCTGACATAAGCGTAACTACTAAAAATAATCACTAAGCCAACGTATTCGATAATTAATGCGTTACGTTCACCCATTTTTCCAATAAAGCGACCAATGGTAGGGGCAAAGAGTAAGTTAACGACATAGTTAATTAAGAATAAAGCGGTGATTTCAGACACCGAATAGCCAAATTTTTCAACCATCATGAAGCCAGCAAACACCATAAAAATTTGCCTGCGCGCTCCAGAGAAAAAGGTTAGCAAGTAATAAAGCCAGTAGCGTTTTCTCAGTATTAAGTGTTTGTGTTGAATAGAGCCTATGGCAAAACGAGGATAATACACTGCCATAATGAACACCATAACTAATCCACATCCGCCAATAATGCTATACATCCAGATGTAGTCCAGACTCAGCCAACTCATAATTAACCAAATTGAGCCATAACCGACAAGTGCCGCAGCGGAGCGCCACGCTAACGCTTTGCCCATAAAGCCAGGTGCATCGGCTTTATCTACCCACTGTAACGTAAGCGATTGATTTATTGTTTCAAAATAATGAAACCCAATCGACATGAGTATCGTTGTTAAATACAACCCGATGACATCAGGAAACCAGCCGGTTATCCCCACTCCAATGCACAATAGTGCCAAGGATGTTAAGGCAAAGGTTTGCTCTTTGATCAGCAGCAATACAAATACCGCGGTAAAAGCTAAAAAACCAGGTACCTCTCTTAAACTCTGCAGCATTCCAATTTCAGCGCCCGTGAATGCGGCGCGTTCAATAACAAAGTTATTTAACAAAGCCTGCCAAACCGCAAACACCATGGACATTACAAAAGTCATCCATAGCAGCAGATGTTGTGGGTTAGTGCGTTCAATAAAGGCGGATTTACCACTGAATAAGGCCGTATCACTGCTGTTTGGCATTGAAAATACTCGGTTTATAGGAAGTTTTTAGATTGTTGTTTTCCATAGTGACATAAAACGGTTTGTTAAGTGAAATGTAATTTAGTGTAAATTAAATTGCTAATCTTAATGTAAATTATAATGCGAATCGTTATCAATTATTATATGGTTGTTGCGTTTTTAGAGGGAGCATTAACGTGACGTGTCGGAGAAACAGATGAATAGAAAGTTAACCTTGTTGGCAGTATCTGTGGCAAGTGTATTGGGTTTGAGCGTAATACCTAATGCTCAAGCTGCAACGAATACTGAAACATTAGCCAAAGCCATTGCCAAGCAAGAAGCTGAAATTACGATATTAAAACAGCAGCTTGCCACATTGGCCGCCGAGCAAAAACAACAACAGCAGCAAAACAAACAAGTGGCGACTCAAGTTGACACTGTGGTGCAACAAACCACTAAAGCGCAAGACCGTTTAAGCCGTTTTAGCTTTAACTCATATGGCAGCGCTGTTTACACCAGTGATGAATATTTCGATAACGTACAAGATACATCCGCAGAGCGACGTAGTCGTACTGATTTAGAGCGGATTGTGACCGAGTTTGGTTATCAGTTCACTGATGATTGGAGTATGGAAGTTGAAATTGAGTATGAGCACGGTGGCACTGGCACCTCACTAGAATATGACGGCTTTGATGAATTTGGTGAGTTTGAATCCGAAGTTGAAGCGGGTGGCGAAGTGGTGGTTGAAAAAGCAGAAATTCGTTACCGTCCATCAAAAGCCTTTGGGGTGAAATTCGGTAACATTCACTTGCCTATTGGCTTATCGAGCATGTTACACAAACCTAATCAATATCTAACAGTGCAACGTCACAAGAGTGAAGCTGCGATGATGCCGACTGTTTGGAACGAAAACGGTATTGGTGTTTACGGGGAAATTGCCGATTTTCATTATCAGGCACAAGTTGTCAGTGGGTTAAACTCTGAGTATTTCCGCACTTATGATTGGGTGGCATCAGGCCATCAAAAACGCTTTGAAGAAGTGAATGCTGACGACCTAGCATTTGCTGGTCGTATTGATTATGGCAATTTCAAAACCGGCAGTGCAGTCGGCGTGGCTTATTACTACGGTAATACCAGTGGTAATCGCCATAAGAGTAACAAACTCGATGTTGATGGTGCTCTTAGCATTGTGTCTGTTGCCGGAGCCTTTGTTGAAGGTCCATGGATCCTCCGCGGTCAATATTTATATGGCTCGTTAGACAATGCTGACGCTATTACCCAGGCTAACAAAACCACCCCAGGTTTACGTCCAGGTAATTTTGCCCAACTGGGTTCAGAGTCGCAGTCGTTCTTTGTCGAGGCGGGCGTCAAACTTGATGAATGGTTTGATATTCCGATGACCGTGTTTGCCAATATCGATTATTCCAATCCACTTATGGCCGTTGAAACGGGCACCGCAACCAAGCGTTATGAAAATACTTGGAGCAGTGTAGGTATTAACTATTTCCCGATACCTGAGATTGTGATTAAAGCCGAAGGTGGTCTTCATCAAGTGGCTGTTGCCAGTATTCCTGACACCAATTTCTTTGCTTTAGGTGTGGGATATCAGTTCTCGCTATAAGCGAATTTAATTTTTTGACCTCTTTTTTGACTTATTTTTTACATGGAGTTTTATTATGCGTTTTAACTACACTGCAATCTCACTAGCACTAGTGGCAACATTATCCGCGTGTGGCGGTTCAGGCTCGGATGACACTAGCACCCCGACAACCCCAACTACACCTACAACCGGTTTTAGTTTTGTCGCGACAGAAATGATCACTAACTTAACCGATGATGTGATTGTGGCTGGTTATGCTGATTTAGCGGCAAAAGGTGATGCCTTATTATTGGCAACCCAAACCTTACTTACTTCAACGGTACAAGCCGATTTAGTGGCTGCACAAAATGCGTGGAAGTCGGCTCGTCAACCTTGGGAACAAGGGGAGTCGCATATCTTTGGCCCAGTCGACTCATTGAGTATCGACCCGCATTTAGACAGCTGGCCGTTAAACACCACAGATTTACAAACCCAGTTAGCCAACAGTAATGGTTTTGATGCCGACACCATTAAAGGTTGGAATGATGACGTTCAAGGTTTTCATACAATGGAATATCTGTTGTTTGGCGATGGTGTTAACAGCAACACAAAGTTGATTGCAGATCTTAGCACCAAAGAACGTGAGTATTTAATCGCCTTAGCGGAAGTGTTCCGCGATTACACCACTCAATTAGACGATGCTTGGCAAGTGAGCCATAACCCACAAGATGCTAACGCCAAACCTTATGCCGAGTTGCTTAAAACTCCTGGCGATGCAACTAACACTATTTACTCTTCTCAGTTGGCGGTTATTGAAGAATTGATCAACGGCATGATTGGTATTGTCGATGAAGTGGGTAACGGTAAAATTGCCGATCCATTCGGAGAGTCATTAACTACGGCAGACACCTCTAAGGTGGAGTCGCAGTATTCGTGGAACTCACTAACCGACTTTTCAAATAACATCATTGGTGTGCGTAACGTTTATCAAGGTGAGTTTACGGGTGGTGCCGATAAGCAAGGCTTAATTGATTTTGTAACAGCAGCTGATGCGACTTTAGCTACGCGTGTCGCCAGCGAAATTGATGATGCCATTTTAAAAATCCAAGCCATTTCGGGTAGTACTAGCATGCCGTTCCGCCAAGCGATTCTCGATGCTGATGGCCGTGCTAGAACCCAAGTCGCCGTGGATGCATTAACAAAGTTACAAACGACGCTGCAGTCAGATGTGCTGCCTTTATTATCTGATTGGAACTCGTAATTTAGCTGTTACCGTCTCAATAAGGCCATGGAACGACCTTATTGAGAGGGTAAGTGTGACCAAAAAAATAGAGACTCAACTCATAACAAGGTCGCATTACTGCTACATAAACTCAATTTCAGTGTGAATGTGTGAGACAAAGATGAACAAATTATTACGACAACCTTATTGGTTTGTAGCATTACTGGGGCTTAGCCTTAGTGCTTGTGGTGGCAGCGGCGATTATGAAACCTCGCCAGATCCCATTGATCCGGTAGTGACTTATCCTAGCTATACCTCAATTGTTGCTTTAGGTGGTGACACCACGACATTCGATGCCAGTAACTCTGGCCATGGCTTTTCAACGCCATCGTTAAATTTAACGGCAGATGAACTCGCGTTACATTTACGAGGTGATACCAACTTTGAAGTCTCGTTTACTACAGCGCCGAATGATCAACACCCTGAGCTTGATGGTTTAGGCCCTGTATTTAATAACGCTGACTGTAATTCTTGCCATCAACGCGATGGTCGAAATTCCACTCCCTTTTTGGCCGCAGATGAAACTCGGGTAAAACTGGGTTCGGCAGCGGGTATTTTCTTACGTATCAGCAAAGCTCCTGCTGAACCTTGTACTGTAGGAACTGCAGATAATAATTACTGTGCGCCGATTAAAGTGCCAGATTTTGGTGACCAGCTATTTCATCGCGGAGTGTTAAAAGCGCGCCCTGATTGGCAAGACAATGCATTTGTTGGTCAAGCCGATGTGTATTTGTCTTATGAGCGCCATGATGAAGTGTATGCAGATGGACGTACCATTAGTTTGAAGAAGCCGATTTTTGCGGTCGAAAATCCATATGATGCACCAGGCGAAACCAAACAAAGTGCCAATATAACTTCAAATCTATTACAAGATGATGTGTTAATGGGTTGGCGTAACGGCATGCCTGTGTTTGGTTTAGGGTTGCTAGAAGCAATACCTGAGGCAAGTATTCTCGCCAATGTTGATGCTGATGACAGCAATAAAGATGATGTTTCTGGACGGGCTAATTGGGTATTTGATGCCATAAAAGCACAAAATGGTGACAGTACACCCGTGTCTTTAGGTCGCTTTGGTTGGAAAGCCAACACTCCAAGTGTGCGGGTACAATCGTTAGGTGCATTACGTGGTGATATTGGTATTACTAACTCGTTATTTCCTGATGAAAGTATTGTTGGCACCAGTTTACATGATTCATATTTAACACGAACTGGGTTTGTTGATACTGGTGAAGATGTTAATGGCGCGCCTGAGGCGAGCGCAGAGTTCAGTGACTCAGTGGTATTTTATGCCGAAACATTAGCGGTGCCAGCCAGACGTAATGTTGATAAAACTGCAGTGCGTGAAGGCGCTCGGTTATTTGAGCAACTCAATTGCAGCAGTTGTCATACGCCGTCGTTTGTGACCAAAACTTCAGGTGATATTGGCGGATTACCGATGAGCGAAAGCTTAAAAGGCCAAACTATTTATCCATTTAGTGACCTGTTGTTGCACGATATGGGTGAAGGACTGGCAGATGGTCGTCCAGACTTTTTAGCCGACGGTAACGAATGGCGTACTCGACCATTGTGGGGCATAGGCTTAACCCAAACGGTTAATCCACAAGCCGGATTTTTACATGACGGCCGCGCAGCAACCTTGGAAGAAGCCATTTTGTGGCATGACGGAGAATCTAAAACGTCTAAGCAAGACTTTATGGCCTTAACTCAAACAGAGCGTGATCAAGTTATCGCCTTTTTACAGTCGTTGTAAATTGCTGTAAAGCTCAATAGACCCTAGCCATTTATGGCTAGGGTCTTTTTTTGCGCGGTAGTTCACATTGCATTACGGTAGTTCATACTGCGGTAATTATGGATGATGATGACGTGATCTGTTTCATGTAAATTTTCGCGCCAGTGGTCTAAGATACTGTATTACTTTTAAATGATTTTATTCGAGGTCAGCATGAGCCAAATTTTACTGATCCATTCAAGTGTCCATGGTTACACTCAAAAAATATGTGAATATTTACAGCGTCAACTGATTGAGCAAGATCAACTGGTCACGGTAGCACCCTTAGCGGAAGCTCCCGATTTGGCCCTATTTGATAAAGTGTACATTGGGGCCAGCATTCGTCATGGCAAACATCGCCCAGCCCTGTATCAATTTATTGAAGATCATCGTGCGGAATTGGACAATAAACCCAGTGGTTTTTTCTCGGTGAGTTTAGTGGCGCGCAAACCCAATAAGAATACGCCGCAAACTAACAGCTATATGCAACAGTTTTTAAGTCAAAGCCCTTGGCAGCCCAAGTTATTACAGGTGTTTGGCGGTAATTTAGATTACCAAGGTTATGGTGCTATGGACCGGAATATTATTCGGTTTATTATGTGGCTAACCAAAGGGCCGACAGACCCTAATACCAAAGTAGAGTTTACCGATTGGCAGAAAGTTGATGAGTTTGCTCAGCAAATAATAGAGGCTTAATTAATGGCATTAAAGCTGTTATGGCAGCGTATTGAGGCAGTATTGCATCCATTGATGATATTTATGTCGTTGTTATTAATTTGCACCAGCCCATGGATATTCATTGGACGTCAATTAAGTCATCGCGCCAGTGTTTGGGATGTATTTCATGTTTATGGTGGCTTGTTTACTGCACTGTTAGCATTGATGTTTGCTTATAAAGTGTGTGCGGCCGGGCAGTGGCGTCAGTTTTTTCCTTGGCTTACCTTTGAATTAACGCCATTGCTTGCAGATGTGCGAGGGTTAGTGCACGGTCAATTGCCACACTCTGGGGGTAAAGGCTTAATCAGTGTCATTGAAGGCGTTGGGGTTATTTTGTTGCTGCTAGTAGTGGTTAGCGGAGCTGGTTGGTACATAGCAGGCCCTAGTAATGCTTTAGCATGGCGCAGTTATCATATTGTGTTTGCTCAGGGGTTTATTGGCTTTATTGTGGTTCATTGTTTATTGGCTCTTTTACATCTTCGGGATTTTTTTAATTAACTATAACCTTAACGGTTTACTCGCAAATCGGCATTGTCATCAGTAGAGTGGCTTAGTTCAAATCGACTCGTTATTGGGCATTCAATTGCTGAAACCAATTTAACGTAAACTGAATAAAACTGCTTAGCCTTGCTGATTGCTGTACCAACTGAGGGTGAATTAAATAGGCGGTCGATGCGTTCATGGTTTCTGTGGTTAAGATGGCTTGTAATGTGCCTGCTTGTATTTCTTTATCGACTAAATACTCTGGCCCGACAATAATCCCTCGACCCAATAATGCCAACTGTTTAAGCATATGATTATCGTTAACACTCAAGCAGCTATTGATTAATATCGGCTGAGCATTGAAGGTCCAGTGTGTTTGTTCTGTTGCGGTTAAGCATTGGTGATGGTGCAAATCCTCAATCGAATCAGGTGTGCCGTGTTGTTGAAGATAAGCTGGGGCCGCACAACAGATTTGCTGATAATCAAATAGCTTTTTAGCGACCATGTTTTGCGGTGGTGTTGCGGTAGCCCTAAATGCGAGATCAAAATCGTTACGGGTTAAGTCGTGCAGGGTATAGCTGCAATCAATACTAAAATGTACCTGCGGATGTAATTGAGTAAACTCATGGCAAATATTAAGCAAATGTCGTTGAGTTAGTTGGCTAGGCGCTGTAATGCTTATCCGCCCTGAGATATCGTCGTTGTCGTGACGAATTCTTTTGTCTAGCATGAGTAAGTCGGCTTTTACTTGTCCCATGCTCGATAAAATCATCTCACCTTGTGGCGTTAACCTTACACTGCGTGTTGTGCGTATGAGTAATGGCCGGCCTACTTCTTTTTCGAGTTGCCTAATCTGTTCAGATAAATATCCTCTCGATATCCCTAATGAGGCAGCCGCTTCGGTAAAGCTAAGTTGTTTGGCGACTTCGCTGAATAAGAATAATCGCTCAAATTTTTTGTGTTCACGGCTCATGATTATAACCATCAATAATATTTTATAGAGAACTGTAATCTGTTATTGGTAGATATACCAAATAATGATTTTGGTTTTTACGGTTCATTTTTATGCAGGATCCAATACACTCATATTCATTACCATTATAAAAAGAGCATCAATATGACGGGTTTACCCTTAACAGAATTTTTACCAAACGTTAGCCCTATCGTTTATGGCTGTATGGGGCTGGGTGGCGGTTGGAATAACAATGCCATTACTCAAGCGGATATTCAGCAAGCCCATGAGGTCATTGATACTGCGCTGGATAACCAAATAAACTATTTTGATCACGCAGATATTTATACTTTTGGTAAAGCTGAATCAGTTTTTGGCAAAGTATTGGCTCAGCGCCCTGAGTTGCGTGAAAAAATGTACCTGCAAACCAAGTGCGGTATTCGATTTGAAGACTGCAAGGGCCCTAAGCGTTACGACTTATCAGCAGAGTGGATTAAGTATTCTGTTGATAACAGCCTTAAGCAACTCAATGCCGAATACCTTGATGTATTAGTGCTTCATCGCCCCGATCCGTTAATGCGACCAGCAGAAATTGCCGAAACATTTCAACAGCTGCAATCTGCTGGTAAGGTACGTTTTCTGGGTGTTTCGAATATGCAGCAACATCAAATTAGCGCGCTGCAGCGTATGCTTGGAGAGCCATTAGTGGTAAACCAAATTGAAATGAGTCTGCAAAAACACGCATGGGTAGACGAAACCGTTTATGCGGGTAATCAAGACGGTAAAGACATTAACTTTACCCCTGGTACGCTCGAGTACTGCAATCAACATAATATACAAATTCAGGCGTGGGGCAGCTTATGCCAAGGGATTTACAGTGGCATCGCAACAACGGAACAGTCTACAGCCGTGCAGCAAACCAGCCAGCTTGTTGCTACGTTAGCCGCTGAATATCACACTAGCCCAGAAGCCGTGTTATTAAGTTGGTTAATGCAGCATCCTAGCCAAATTCAACCTGTTATTGGCACTACCAACCTAGAGCGTATTAAGGCTTGTGCAAAAGCCACTAACGTCTCGTTAAGCCGTGAGCACTGGTATGCATTGTATGTCAGCGCTAAAGGACATGAGTTACCTTAAACATTACGACAACATGTTTGATCAATACCCGAGCATTTATCGATGCCATTCAATTAAAGGATTCTAAGACAATATGAACAAGACAACATGGGCACTATTGAGTGCAGCATTGGTGTTAAGTGGATGTCAGCAGGCAGAAACAGAAGTGGTAGCGTCGGCCGTTCAGCCTTTGCCACAACCAAGCGTACAAGCTGATATATACCAAGATTACTTACATCGTGATGTTCGGGACGATATTTTCTATTTTGTATTGCCAGACCGTTTTTATAACGGCGATAGCAGTAATGACAACGGCTCAGCAACCAAGCCCATTTCAGCTGGTGGTTTTGATACTAGCAGCAGTCGCGGTTTTCATGGTGGTGATATTTTAGGTATTGAACAAAAGTTAGATTATCTACAAAACCTTGGTATTACCGCGATTTGGATGACGCCATTATTGCGAAATAAAGCCATTCAATCAGATGGCATTGCGCATCATGGTTATTGGATTGTCGACTTTACCGAAATAGACCCGCATTTTGGCTCTAACGCAGACTTAAAGCAGCTTATAGACTCTGCACATCAACGCGGTATAAAAGTCTTTTTTGATATTATTACTAACCACACTGCCGATGTCATCAAGTATCAAGAGTGTCATCAAGCGTCGGGTGAGTTTATTGCGCCGCAAACCCATTGCGAATACAAGTCGTTAGCTCAAGTGGAAAAGGGCGACAGTTACACGCCGTTTGTGCCTCAAGATCAAGCGAGAGTAAAAGTGCCTGATTGGTTAAATGACCCACGTTTTTATCACAATCAAGGTGATAGCACATTTAAAGGTGAAAGCTCGTTAAATGGCGACTTTAGTGGCTTAGATGATCT
Organism: Shewanella frigidimarina; assembly: GCF_003797125.1. GTDB lineage: Bacteria > Pseudomonadota > Gammaproteobacteria > Enterobacterales > Shewanellaceae > Shewanella > Shewanella frigidimarina. The sequence goes on along the minus strand of NZ_RKKE01000002.1, from coordinate 892,030 downwards.
TAATACCGCAGATCCTGAAGTGGTATCTGGCATGGTTGATATTTACCAAAATCTGATTAAAGAATTTAAGCCAGATGGATTTAGGATCGACACAGTTAAACATGTGGACTTGTCATTTTGGCAAACGTTTAGCCCTGAAATCGTTAACTTTGCCAAGGCGCAAGGCATTCCTCAGTTTCATGTGTTTGGTGAAGTGTACGATACCAACCCTAACAACCTCAGTGTTTTTACCACCCAAGGCAAGTTACCTTCGGTATTGGACTTTGCGTTTCAACAAACTGCGGCAGATATTTTTTATCGCGGCAAGAGTCCTGTATTAGCCCAGCAATTATTTGCCCAAGATTCGTTATATCAAGATGACGACAGCCAGGCTGATTTATTGATGACTTTTTTAGGTAATCATGACATGGGACGCACTGGTTATTTTATCAATCAAGCCTATCCTGATGTGAGCTCAGCCGATAAATTGCAACGCAGTATTTTGTCTCATGCGTTTATGTTTTTATCTCGTGGTATTCCTGTGATTTATTATGGTGATGAGCAAGGGTTTACGGGTGATGGTAATGACATTGACGCACGAGAGGATATGTTTGTATCTCACGTTGCTAGCTACAATGACAACATTTTACTGGGCACAAAAGCGACGACCGCAGATGATAATTTTGACCCTAAACACCCTTTGTATCAAGCAATAGCGCAACTGAGTGAACTGCGTAAGCAATATCCTATTTTGCGTCGTGGTCAATATCAAGACCGCTTTTACCAAGCAGACAAAGACATGTTTGCATTCGCTAGGGTAGACCCTGAAACAGGGGCAGAATTTTTGATGGTGTTTAATAGCGGTGAGCAAGCGCAGACGATTAATGTCACTCAAGAGGGTAAGCGTTATCGCTTAATGACCACATGGCCAGATGTTGTCGTGCCATCAATTGAAGATGCCACACAGGCCGCATCAGCAGAGTTAACGGTGACCTTACCGCGATTAAGTTATGCAATTTATACCACTGCAAGTTAAGCAATAGAGATAAAAAAATGGCTATCCAGTGGATAGCCATTTTTGTATCGGTTGGCAACACTACTGTTTTAATGCTAAGTAGTTAATGACCCCAATGATATCGTCCAAACTGCGCATTTCATTTAAATTGATGGCGTATTTATCGTTAACAATAAATGCCGGTACACTTTGCACTGCATACGTTACTTGCTGTTGACGCCACATGGTTAACTTTTTATTGGTGTCTGCACTGTCTGCTACCGTGTCATATTGCTTTGCATCAACACCAAACTGAGCAAAAACATTTTTAATATCATCACGGTTATTAATTTGTGATTTGTGTTCATGTCCTGCGGCAGCGTGGTCGTGCCCGCCAGTATTATCTTTGCCCTGGATTGCGCCAAACATGGCTATTTTTAGCGCTTCTTTATTATCTAATTCATGAATAACCGCTAATGCGCGCATGACTTCTGTACCTAAGTCGCTATTCATAAAGTCGACATGTTTACTGTCGAAGGTGATTTTTTTGTCTAAACCCGCCTTGATTTCAGGTAAGTACTGGCTTTCCATATTGAAACAGTTATGGCAATAGAACGAGAAAAATTCAGTGACTTTAGGTTCACTCGGAACCATGTTGTTAGATATTTGGGTGTAATGTTTGCCTGCAACAAATGGCGTAGCAAATGTGCTAAACGAGGCCGTGATGAGCGTTAGTACAATGGCGAAATATTTAATCATGTAAACCTCAAATCTATGTTAATAGCAAATCACTGTTAGTAGTAAATCAGTGTTAATAACGAATTAATGGTAGTAGTAAATCAATATTAGTAGTAAATAGTCACTAGGATTCGATTAATCTACTTTAGCTAAATAGGGTAAGTTTGTTAGCTGAATTATGGCTTAAATCATCAATCAAAAAGACGCTAATTTCGTGATCGGTGCGTGTTTTATGAAGATAACTCCTTAATAAAGGCCAAATATTGATGTGAGTTTAATGATCTCTTCCAATGTCACCATTAAGTGATAATGGGTTGTTCATTATTGATGGGTTATGTGGAAAGGCCGATATGGCATGGTGAATAAGCAGGGCAAATATTGAAGTATTAATGTAGAGCAGTCATCTTAATCATCTTCATGCTGACTACGATCACGGCTGTAGATAAAGAGTGTTCAACCACAGTAGTTTACCGACCAACGCTAATCTCTGAGTGTCTGCCATGCTTCGCACACTTCTCGAAAGCGTTCAGCATTACCTTGTTCACGATCGGGATGCCATTTTAGCGCTAATTTACGCCACTGTTTACGAATGTCTCTATCGCTTGCGGTTTCATCAAGTTCAAACACTTTTAACGCATGACCTTTGTGCATCAACTGTGTATTAACACCAATATACTCTTGAAAGCTCGACCAAAATGACTCAAGCATTTCACGTACAACGTTAACGCTGGAGTCATAATTGTTCCAATCGAGGTAATAGTCACGTAATGCACCATCGCGAATATGTTGTATATCAGCACTGGCTGGAATGATCCGAAATATTTGAATTTCCATCGCCTTCACTTGCAACCACTGTTTAGGCATGAGTATGTCTTGTAATTCATACAAGGCGTTCATTAGTAGAAAGTTGCGTTTGAATAGGTCTTTTTCGGGTAATGGGTCTAGGTTATGCATTAAACCTTTAGTTTGTAATTCACTGGCTAAATGATGCACTTTCCAACTTTGATTTGACGATTGTAATAAACTCAGCACAGGCCATATGAGCGGGTTGTCACCTTTGGGCACATTGAGTTCGTTGCTGTCCGTGGTGTTTGCCAGTCCAGTACCGTAATTATTGTGTAAGGTTTTATTGAGCAGCATAGTGGCGTATTCATCCTGAATTGGCGATTAATCTACTTGTCATTAAACCCACTATGCCATAGTCGTTTTTAATGACAAGTAGATTTATCTCCATTGATAAGCTCGCTCGGTCACTTGACTCGTGCAGTGAACTAGAGATTTGTTGATAGGACTTCTATTGATGCTGAAGTGATTTAACGTACGCAAATGCTTGATGTGAACATGCATCAAATAAGTAGGAATCAATATTGAGTCATATATTATTTGACCAACATGTCTTATTTTTTATGGGTATTGATCAATTAATTCCTATTCTTACAGGCAAGAAAGCTTTATTTGGTATAAAATTCTCCGCAATAAAATAATCGGGGGCTTAACCAATGACAGATAAACATTATATTAGTGCGCAACAACTGCTGGAAGATTCATTTAGACTCGCTGCGCAAGTATATGACAGTGGCTTTCGACCACAGTTTATCGTGGGTATTTGGCGCGGTGGTGCTCCAATCGGTATTGCAGTCCAAGAGTATTTTGATTTTAAAAAAGTTGAAACCGATCATATAGCCGTTAGAACGTCTTCTTATTATGGTATCGGCACTGACAAACAAGATAAAAATATCAAAGTACACGGTTTGCATTACATTATTGAAAACGCCAATGCTAGCGATGGTTTGTTGATTGTTGATGACGTTTTTGACTCTGGCCGCAGTATTGATGCGCTGATTGGTAAATTAAGAAAGTTCATGCGTTTAAACATGCCTACAGATATCCGGATCGCATGTCCTTATTACAAGCCAAAAAACACTAAAGTAGAGCTAAAACCAGATTATTTTATTCATTCATCTGAAGATTGGTTAGTGTTTCCCCATGAAGTGTCTGGGCTTAATCCGCAAGAAATTGCTGAAGGCAAAGCTGACTTTAAAAACATCCAAGAATTATTTTTATAAGCTCTATTCGACCGTTTTTTAGGCGGTCATTAGCAACGAATTTACTTAGAACTTTGTTCAAAGTTTGCTAAAGTATGCAGCTATGCGAGTGCGTCAACATACTAATGTTGGCGCACTTTTTTATCCGAATTAATGCGAAATTTAGTTAACATTATGGTTTCTGTAGAATTGTTCACCCCTGAGGCGCCTGTAAAGCGCCAACTTGAACTGTTAGCACCGGCTAAAAATGCTGATTATGGCATTGAGGCTATTCGTCATGGCGCTGATGCCGTTTATATTGGCGGTCCAGCATTTGGCGCGCGTCATAATGCTGGCAACAGCGTTGAAGACATCGCTCGCTTAGCTGAATTTGCTCATCGTTATCATGCCCAAGTGTTTGTGGCGCTTAATACCATTTTAATGGATGACGAGATTGATAAAGCGCAAAAGCTTATTTGGCAACTTTATGAAGCCGGTGTCGATGCCTTGATTGTTCAAGACATGGGGGTTTTACAATTAGATCTTCCACCTATAGCGTTACATGCGAGTACTCAAACTGATAACCGCAGCCCAGAAAAAACAGTCTTTTTCGAACAAGTCGGTTTTTCACAAGTCGTGTTAGCTCGTGAGTTGAATATTCCACAAATTCGCGACATTGCTGCTAGCACAAAGATGAAGTTAGAGTTCTTTATTCATGGTGCGTTATGTGTCAGTTATAGCGGTTTATGTAATTTAAGCCATGCGTATTCTAATCGCAGTGCTAATCGCGGTGAATGTTCACAGATGTGTCGATTGCCGTGTAATTTAACTACGCGTGAAGGTGAAGTATTAGCTGAAAATAAGCATTTATTATCACTAAAAGACAATAACCAAACAGATAATTTAGAAGCCTTAATTGATGCGGGCATTAGTTCATTTAAAATTGAGGGCCGCTTAAAAGACATTACTTACCTTAAGAATGTTACCGCACATTACCGCCAACAACTGGATGCCATTATTGCTAAACGCAATGATTTGGAATCTATTTCTCATGGTCGTTGCGAGTTTAATTTTACGCCCGATCCTGATAAAAGTTTTAACCGCGGTAAAACAGATTATTTTGTCAATGAACGTACTGAGGCCATTGAGCATTTTAGTTCGCCTAAGTTTATTGGTGAGAAAGTGGGCCGTATCACCCAAGTAGGTAAAGACTTCATTAAAATCGATACCAGTGAAAGTGGCAAAGACATTCATTTTAACAATGGTGATGGCTTATGTTTCTTTGTTGAACATTATGAAACCCAGCGGTTGTCTGACGATAAGCTCTCCGGCGTGCGCATTAACCGCGCCGACGGTAATACCTTGTATTTAACTGAGGTACCTAAAGATCTTAAAATTGGCGTGATGATGTTCCGTAACTTTGATCATAAGTTTGAAGCTATCCTGAATAAAGATTCTGCCACGCGTAAAATTGCTGTTGATATGCAATTTTTTGATAGCGATGACGGCGTTGGATTAACCATTACAGATATACACGGTATAAGTGCAACCGTTACCTTAGCTTGCGATAAAGCTCCTGCAAATGATCAAGCTAAAACGGCAGAAAACCTCAAAAAGCAACTCAGCAAACTTGGCAGTAGTGATTTTGTATTGAACAAGATTAATTTACTGACTGAGCAAATGTGGTTTTTACCTGCATCGGTGGTTAACGAGCTGCGCCGCGATGCGGTTAGTGCATTAATGGCCACAAGGGTGACGAGTTACCAACGACCAGAGCGTTGGGTACATGATAAAACGGCGCGTTTCCCACAAAAAGCATTGAGCTTTTTATCTAACGTGGCGAACGAAAAAGCGAAATCGTTTTATCATCAGCATGGGGTGATTCAAATTGAAGATACCTATGAGAAAAATAACGTGTTGCATGATGCACCGTTAATGGTGACCAAACATTGTTTACGTTACAGCTTTAACTTATGCCCGAAAGAAGTTGAAGGGATTAAAGCCGACCCAATGTTTTTAGATGTTGGTAAAGATAAATTGAAGTTGGTGTTTGACTGCCATAAATGTGAAATGATGATTGTTGGTTCTAACCAATTAGTGAAACAATAACCTCAGCGCAGCGAGATTTTATTCATCATATTTTTCTCAGTGGCAGCATTACGCTTGCCACTGAGTTAGTTTTTCAAATAAGCTGCAAAAATAACCATTAAATAGCTGCCCAAACTCGTGCGTTTCGAGTACACTGCGCGGCTGAAATTTCATGGGTTTTAGCCTGTGATACCTTAAGTAGGAAAGAATAGATTATGAGCGATAGCAAAAAATATGGTTTACGTGTTATTCAAATCGAAAACACTTGGAAAACCGAAATCACTCGTCGTATGACAGCGACAAAAACCATAGTATCAAAAAGCCAAGATGGTTTTGCTTCAGAAGCAGAAGCAACAGCATGGGGCGAACAAGCTCTACAAGGTTTTTTATCTAAGCAAGCTGATCGTAACAAGCGTAAAACTGAAAAGCATCTTAAGGCTAAAAGCTTAGCTGCCGCTATTGCTGCAGAATCTGCCGTTGATGAAGAAGAGTTATTCGATGCAGAAGATGAAGACGAAGACGACGAAGAACTAAACTAACATTTACCGACAATGTAAAGGTTATCGATAAGTGTCAATTGTTGTATGTTCAGGATAGGATATACATAATTAGAATGATTTTTAGTCAACTTATCTCTTTCTTGACCAAATAAGGATTCATTTGGATGAACAAGATTGCTGCAATTATCGGCTGCTCGGGCTGTCTGGGGATTATGTTCCTGTTCCCGAGCGGTGCATCGGCTATATCTCCTGCACTGATGACATTTGACGACGTTGATAACTCATCAGGTGCTATGGTGATGTCTGAGGATGTCCAAAAGCTCACGGCCTTATCTGCAAAATTTGGTTTTTTACCGCCATTAGATTGGAAGCTTGCATTCAGCGATAAACGTGGCGATATGACAATGGCTGAGTTTATTCCATCCAATGAATCATTAAATGATTGGTCTCGTTTAGTCTGCATGCAGGGGTTTAAAGGCTTAGCAAATGATGTGGAACCGGACCAGTTTTTAGATTCGATGGCAGCGACATATCAAGAAAATTGTGAAGGCAAAATTGTTTATCAACAGCTGGGCAGCTCTAAAGTAGGCGGGCTCGAGGCTGTACATGGTTTATTAGGCTGCACCAGTATGCCTAATATTCATCATTCTTCCGCAGTGGTTGAAGCGTCTTATATCTCTCGTCCACAAGGTGAGATGGGCTATTTTACGGTGATAAGTGATGACGAGAATGTCTACCTAATCCATAAATCTATTCGTACAGCTATTTTTACCATCGAGACCGTTCCAATCACAATCGATAATTATCGTGCCTTCATGAGCCAACCCTAACGTCGACATTTATCGCTAACATTGACGACATGTTCATATATTAGCGCCGTGTTAATATAATTAGTGCCGTGTTGATAGCGTTGTTGGCCATTTCTTGTGTCACTTCCCAACATGTTGAATGCCAGACAAGTTGAATAATCTGTGAGTTAAGCTTTTGTTAGTATCAAGTTTACCTTTGAATCCGTTATAATCGCCGCGTGAATATTTTATGATGCCACTCATTCGTCAGACAGTACCAAGGTACTCAATGCTAATGCCGGCATAACAACACATATTTTTCAATCATGAGCTGAATATCAAATCATGATAATTTAATAGTCAATCTTTACGGTGCTTGCTTTGGATCGATAGACCAAAGCAGGATAATCGGGAAACCAGTGTAAATCTGGTACTGCCCCCGCAACGGTGATTGGTGAGAGTCAGGTGCGCAACAGTGTTGCGTTAATCATCTCGGCTCGCGTGCGTTTACCTTTAGTGTAACGCCACAACCTCAGTCCGGAGACCGGCCTTAAAGGTGATTTCGATGATTTCGGTGGGCAGATCTCGAAATGTAATGTGATACCGCTAGTGACTTATTTTATAGAACTTTTCTATATAATAGGACGAAAGTGGTGCTCTATATTGCGGCGCTACTGCCCCATTTTTCCTTTCAGGAGTTAAAGGTAAATGGGTACTAAACCAACAAAAATCGCACTGTTATTAAGTGCTGTCTTCAGTGTCGCAAGTGTTAATGCTGTTGCGATTGAATCAGTTGTTACATCCCCCTCGTCTTCGGCTATCAGCATGGATGAAACCATTGTGGTTATTGGCCGTAATGCTGCCAAGCCATTAAATATTGCAGCCAATGTTAATGTCATTGATGCTGCTGATATTCAAATGAGCGGCGCCACCAATTTAACCGATTTATTACGTGGACAATCTGGTATTCAGGTGTCGGATAATAACTCGGGCACTGTATTTTCTATGCGTGGTTTTTCTGCATCACAAGCCGCTAATAACACCTTAATTTTGGTCGATGGACGCAGACTGAATAATATCGATATTTCAGCGCCGAGTATTGAATCGATCCCGATTAACTTAGTTGAGCGTATTGAGATTTTATCGGGTAGCGCAGGGGTATTATATGGTGACCAAGCCGTTGGCGGCGTTATCAATATCATTACCAAAGCACCAACAGAAACTGGTGGTGGCTTACAGGTTATTGGTGGCAGTTTTGATACCTATGAAGCTAAAGGTGATATTTCAGGGGCTATCAACGATGCATGGCGTTACTTTTTAGCGGCGAGCTATAACGAAAGCGATAATTACCGCGATAATAATGACAATGAAACCAGCTCTATTCTAGGTCGCTTGCAATATCAAACAGATATCGAAGACTTCTTTGTTGAAGTGAATCATTTTGATAACGATCGCCAAGCACCGGGTGCGCTAACGCTGGCGCAATATGAAGCCGATCCTCGCCAAGTAGCATCATTTTCTGAAGGTGAGTTCTCTCATGAAATAACCACAGCATTGCGCAGTGGTTATCAATATCAGCTGAATAAAATCTGGGCCTTAGGTGCTGATTTAACCTACTCAGATACATCAACCTCGAGCTTGTTATTTGGTGGAGCAGGGCGTATTGAGCGCGATCTATTGAGTTTCTCGCCTAAAGCTACTGCTAACTATCATTTAGAACATGGCGATTTAAATTTTGTTGCCGGTATTGATGTGAGTAAAGGTGAAGCAGATTTCGATACGCTCTATACGCAACGAAATAATGAACAGACACAAAAGAGCGCCTATGTGCAAGCATCGGTACCGATCACGCCGACTTTATCTTATGTCGTCGGTGGTCGTTATTCTGAAGTGACAGACGATTTATATGACCAATTACTTTATCCGAATCGCATTGAAATCGATAATGACGCCCATGCGTTGGAGTTGGGGTTAAATTATCGCCCAAGCAGTGAAAATCGTTTTTATGTCCGTGCAAATGATAACTTCCGTTTTGCTAAAGTCGATGAGCAAGCTTACACCCCGCTTGATGTAAAAGGTTTGAATCCACAAACAGGTCGTTCTTACGAAGCGGGCTGGGACTTTACCACTACGACTCAGACATTAAAAATCAATGCTTATCAACTTGAGTTAGAAGATGAGATTGTTTACGAAGGCGGTCGTACTGATGGGCCTTATGGTGGTGGTGCTAACGTAAACGCCGATGAATCTCGCCGTTTTGGTGTGAGCACTGCTTATGATGTACAGTTATCTAATGACTGGCTGCTAGGAGCTTCGTACGACTATATTGATGCTGAGTTCACTCAAGGTGAGAATGACGGTAAAGCGTTATCATGGGTAGCAAAACATTCAGGTAAAGCATTCGTAAGCTATGATTTTGCTGATAATTGGCAAGCTTTTGTTGAAGGTGTTTACACTGGTGAGCGTTACATGGAAGGCGACAACAGCAATACCGGTGATAAGTTAGACAGTTACGTGCTAACAAACCTTGCGCTTAACTATACCTATTCAGGTTGGAATGGTAGCTTACGTGTAGATAACTTGCTTGATGAAGATTATGTTGGCACCGGTTATTACTCGGCTTATGGCAGTGGTTATTATTCTGGTACTGGTCGCTCAATTAGACTTACCGCGGGTTATCGTTTCTAGATTATCTTTTTTAGCGAATAACCTTTCGAAAGCCAGTAAACTATTACTGGCTTTCGTTTTAATATATCGTTAAATTAATGAATAAAGTGATTTATTCTAAGAAAAGGTAATTGATGAATATGACTAATCTTGAGCAACAAGTCCTTACTCAAGTTCAAGCTATTATTGGCAATGAAGAGCAAGTCATTGGTCGTCGTGGCATATTAATTCCATTAAAAAAATCTCTGATTAACGAAGCTGATATTCGAGTCGTTATCGATATCATTTCAGCGGATCCTGCTTTGGCAGCCCATTTATTGTTACGCAGTAATACCGCGCAAACAGCAGGTGTCATATCAACAAAAAGCCGTAGTGTAAAAGATGCCTTAATCCGATTGGGCCAAGTGAACATTTATCGCTACGCGTTTTCGTTTTACCTTAAAGAAAGACTTGATGAACTTTCAGAGCCTTACAAAAAACTCGTTCAAGGTTATTGGGCATTAAATGAAATCATCGCGATGGATTGCATAGAACTGTTGCGCGAAGACAATGACATTGGTGTTGGTACTAAAATCGATGCGGATGAAATGCAAACGTTAGCGTTGTTTAGTGTGTTTGGGCAGGTGATTGCGTTAACGGCTTTTGCTTATTTAAATGCAGAGTTATCTCGGCCAGTATCGTTAAAAGTATTGAAGTCACTTATTGATAAACAACAGCAGCAGTTATCGCTTGAAGCATTTGCGTCACTAGGACTAGATGAAGATTTACGCGAAGAATTTTTGATTGCACATAATTTACGTCAAACACAAAACCCTGATTCTCCAGGACTTGTGCTTCGACGCGTGCTATCTAAACGAGGCTTATTAATCAACCCGTTGTAGATTTATGCCTTCACTCGCTACCAGTTCGAGCCACTTTTGGATTAAATTTGCATTAGTGGCGTCGCGACGATAAGCCCCAAATAATGGACGTTTCAGGCCTTCCGATCCTAATTTAACCGCAGTAAGGCTTAGCCCCTGACTCTCTCGGATAGACCAAGTTGGTAGGGTTGCTACGCCGTCATTACAGGCAACTCGTTGCAATAACATTGAGGTTAAATCACACTGTTTTTGCTCGCCAGGTTCAATACCAGCAGGCTCTAAAAAGTGTTTGTATATGTCTAAACGCGCTAAAGGCACGGGGTAACTAATTAAGGTTTGCTTTGCCAATTGCGCTGGCGTGACAAACGCTTGTGCCGCTAATTCGTTATCACTGGCAACAATTAATTTTACTTCAAAATCAAATAAATGCTGATAAGCGACGCTATGTCCTGGCACAGGGTCTGATGTTAGCACTATGTCTAAACTGCCTGTTTCCAATGCATTGAGTGAATCAAATAAATGACGACTCGAAATGTCAATTTGAGCTGCTGGTGCATGTTGTTTAAATTGCTCAATAACAGGCATTAACCAACGAAAACAACTGTGGCATTCAATGCCAAGCTTAAGTTGTTGGCTTTCACTCTCTAAACCGCGTTTAAGATCCGACTCGGTTGCAATCACTTTTGGTAAGATTTCTTCCGCTAAATTCAGCAGACGTGAACCTTCGTGAGTAAACGTCAATGGTTTGCTCTTACGCACAAAAATAGTTGAGTTTATCCGTGTTTCTAACTCTTTTATTTGATGAGAAAGCGCCGACTGGGTTACAAACCTTTTTTTAGCTGCACCCGCTAAACTGCCACTTTCCTTTAACGCCATCAAGGTGCGAAGGTGTCTAAGCTCTATCATTTTCTCTCCACATGAATCTTGCTCAACTAGCTGATGAAATCAATTCGATTGCTTGACAGCAGAGTAACACAATAAACTTCTAGACGTCCAGACGCCTATGCGGTTTTTCTGCATAAATAGCCATATTTTTTGCTCAACGAAAAGTAAAGCAGTATGAAAATTTCAAGTTTAGGGTTTCCTCGCATAGGCCGTCAGCGTGAATTGAAGTTTATTTTAGAGCGTTATTGGCGCGGTGAAGCAACATTAACGGAGTTGAAAAACGTGCCAGTGAATTAAAACCACTCATTGGCAGTGGCAAGCAGATGCAGGTGTTGAACTACTGTCATGCGGGCGTTACGCAGTCGCTAGCGAAAGATGAATCAATGCCGTGATTACAGCTTGAGCAAGTCACTCAAGACACTATTTCACGTCAGCTTAAATTGGGTATCGACGTGCTAGTTCACGGCGAAGCTGAGCGAAATGACATGGTGGAGTATTTTTGTGAATAATTAGAGTGGGTTAGGTTTACTTAATTTGGTTGGGTGAACGTTATTGTTCTCGCTGCATTAAGCCTCCGTTGACTTATGGCGATGTTCTCGTCCAAAATCTATGGCGGTCGACTGGGCTAACGATGCGCAAAGCTTAACCAACTTACGTTAGCAGTACGTGACGAAGTGGTCAATTTAGAAAAAGCAGCTATTGGCATTATTCAAATTGATTAACTTGCAGAAATCAATTGAGTTAGATTGGTTCTGCTACTCCATTTTACTGGTTATTACGCAGTGATTTTGCGGTGAACTGTACTATTGTTTACTACACTAAAACTAAAGATGTGCAGTTAACAATAGGAGCTATTATGAGTCACACTTATAAAGTCATTGAACTTGTTGGTTCATCACCAATCAGTTCAGATGAGGCTGTTAAAAATGCGATTGCAGAAGCCAATAAAAGTTTACTACATTTGCGCTGGTTTCAAGTTATCGAAACTCGTGGCCACTTAGAAGAAGGTCTTATTGCCCACTGGCAAGTAACTATTAAAGTGGGTTTTACCTTAGACTCTAATGCTTAGGACCTAGTTGTCGCTTTTCGTTTATGCGTCTCTTGGTAAACCCTTTTGTATTGATCTAATCACTCGTTGAGTTTTCCGTGAAAGCGCCGACTGTGGCGCTTTTTGTATTTGTTGCACTAATGCCCATTCAATATGTTCAAGTACCATATCATCCACTTCTTCACTGTGTTTACGTTGCTCCAATGCCTCAATAATGGCCGGATTAGCGGGAGCATTACCTAATGCAATCGCGATATTACGTAACCAACGTTTGTGACCTATTCGACGAATCGCACTGCCTTCTGTTTGGTTGAGAAAATAAGTTTCAGACCAAGCAAATAAAGTCAGTAAATCGGGTTGAATAAGCGCAGTGCGAGTATGGAAATCAGTCTCTTTAGTCAGTGGTGCTTTAGCGTTTACCGGACACACTAGCTGACAGTCATCACAACCATAAATACGATTGCCTATAAGCGGGCGAAACTCTTCTGGAATAGCACCCTGTAATTCAATGGTCAAGTAAGAAATACAACGTCTTGCATCGACAACATAGGGTTCGACAATCGCATCAGTTGGGCATGATTTTATGCAGGCTACGCAAGTGTTGCAGCCTTCTTCAATCGGGATATCTAACGGCAATGGTAAGTTAATGAGTAACTCGCCGAGGAAAAACCAACTGCCTGCATCAGGGTGTAAAATTAACGAGTGTTTGCCAGTCCAGCCTAGTCCGGCTTTGTCGGCTAATGGACGTTCCAAAATAGGTGCAGAATCCACAAATGGTCTAAAATCAGTCGCATCAAAGTCTAGTTGTTGGCAATACTGGTTGATTTTATCGCCGAGCTTTTTAAGCCGTTGTCGGATGAGTTTATGATAGTCACGTCCACCCGCATAACGAGAGATATAACCAAGATTTGGGTCAGTTAAATTACTGGCAAAGCCGGCGTCAGGTGGTAAATAGTCCATCCGAGCACAAATCACTCTAATGGCTCCTGGATGTAACTCTGCAGGTCTAGCGCGCATCATTCCATGATTAGCCATATAACCCATCTCACCGTGATACCCCTTATCTAACCAATCTTGTAATGCTGCTTCATGTTGGCTTAAGTCGACATCAGCAACACCAATATGAGCAAAGCCAAGTTCTTTACCCCAAAGCTTGATTTGTCTATTGAGCACATCAAGTTGAGCCGCGGTCAATGGACAGGGCTCAGTTGTTAGATCGGTTCCTAGATCAGGAATAGGATTTGGAGTTAATGCTACGGTCGTTGTTGTCATAACACTATCATTGAGTAAACACGCTAAAATTATACGCGTTTTACTCAGCTTTGACACAATTTCGACCTGCAGCTTTGGCAGAATAGAGCGCTTTGTCGGCTTTTAGTAACAATGGTGACAAGTCTTCTTCATTACTATAGCTGGCAACCCCGGCACTGACGGTTTGATGTAAGTTCGGCGCAATCTGAGTCCAATCGTAATCAGCAATGGTTTCAATTAAACGATTAGCGATTTCAATGGCTTTAGTTTTGTCGATATTAGGCAGTAAAATCAAAAATTCTTCACCGCCAACACGTCCAACAACATCGGTATCGCGCATCATGCTTGCGCTAATTGACGCTAGCTTTACTAGCACTTTATCGCCCATATCATGGCCTAATGTATCGTTGACCATTTTAAAATGATCAGCATCAAAAGAGATAATGGAAAACGGATTACCTGATAGTTTGGATGATTTTAAGAAGTAATGCCCCTGAGAATAGGTATCACGTCTATTGGCCAATTTAGTCAGCTCATCGGTTAGGGCTAAACGCCTAAAGAGTTGTTTTCGTATAACTTGCTTGTAAGCAAACATTGATACGATAATTAAAATAATCGCAACTAAGATAATAATGATAATTTGCATGCTTTCGTTACGCTGTAAAATCTGTAACTGCTGCTCTTTATCTTTGTCGCGTTGTATTAACCATTCGTTTTCGGTTTGAATTTTGTTGGTATTAAAGCGCGCTTGCATTTCTGAGTTGCGATCAGACATATTTTGCTTATCAAGTGCCATGTGCATTTTAATAAATTTTTGTAATGTTTTTAATGCATTTTCAATATCACCTTTAGCTTGGTAGATATCGCTTTTGAGATAGATGTTTTCATTTTCACCGCGTTGATTGCCACCACGGTTAAAATCAATTGATGCAAGCTGACTGTATTCAAGGGCTTTATCTAATTCATTTTTAGCTAAATATACTTGTGCTAGGTATAACATTAATGAACTATGCGGCCCATCATTACTGACTGGGATTTCTTTTTCTGCTTCCTTTAACAGCACTAGTGCTTCATCTATTTTATCTAGTTTAATCAGGTTTCCTGCAATATTGGTTTTGGCATCTGCAATAGCAATGTTATCTTTTTGGGTTTTCCAGAAGGTAAGCGACTGTTTAAATCGTGCCGTAGACTCGTCAATACGCCCAAGCTCTAGAAGTGAAAACGCGATCTGATTATTGATATTATCAGCTTCTATTTGTTGATTGGCCTTAAGGTAAGCTTGTTCAAGTTTTATTTGGTATTTCAGAGCGGTTTCAGCATCACCAAAACGCCGATAACTTGCAGCAAGTTCACTTAAGTTATCATTTGCCCAATAAGTTAAATTAAGATTTTCATACAATTGTTGCGATGTAATTAAATCTTCTAATGCAGATGAATAGTTGCCTTGATATGACAGCATTGCCCCTCGAATGCTTCGGCCGTCAGCGATAAGTCGAGGATCTTCAAGTTCGTATGCGTTATTTATTGCATTAGAAAGATCGTCAAGAGCTTCGTCTAATTGACCTGAAAACTGTTTGTAATAACCTAAACATAATAATAAATCAGTATGAATTGCTGATGGATAGGGTACTGAATATATCAGCAGTTGTTGCTCTGCATACTTAATGGCGCTGGCAAGTTCACTATCTGTAGTAGAAGGCTGGTTCCAGCAGTATAAACGGACATAGAGTTTTTGACGGATCTCATCGTCAGAGGCAATGAGCCGCTTATATTCGTTGAGTAACTCTTCACCTGAAACCTGATCAACATAATCAGCTAAATCTATTTTTTTATAGATAGCATCAGCTTTGACGTTGTCGTAATAAGCGGCAAAGACTGATGTGGGTAAAAAAAATATTGCTATAAAAATGGCAATAAAAAAGTGAATCTGAAGTGATGTTTTCAAGTTAATAAGCTGCTTATTTATAGTTTTTTTGTTGGCAACAATAATTATTGTGTGAGCGTTGTTGTAATACTTTTGTATGTATCTTTACTATCGATGAGCAATTATTGTGCACAACAGGCCTTTTATCAAGGATAAATTAATGTGACCTGCAGATTAAAGTCCAATTTTAAAGGAGTATCTGCCCATCAGGTTGATATATCGGCGGAGTATTACTTTAAAAACTGATAATACAAACAGTAAAAAATCATGTCATAATTGAACCAGCTTGTTTTAATTTACATGAGAAAAAGACATATCACTGCATTGATATGACATAAGAATGCGTTTGATCTGGCCTAATTTCACTAAATAGTTTGATTATTGTGCCATCAAACATTCTGATGCGGATCTATGTGGAGAATTTTAATTGAGAGATAACCATGACAAAAGTTGACCCGCAGTATCAAGAAGTAGCAAAACAAATTTCGTATAACGTAGCAAACAAAGTGCTGCCGATGGATAAGTTACCTGAAACATTACTTGAGGCCTATGAAGGCTTGTTTACCGAACTTATTGAAGATAAAGCCAATACGTTTACTCATGCTTGGGATGCATTGCCAGCGAGTGCGCAAAAGTTAATGACTAAAGCAGAGTTTCATGGCTTTTATATTGCCAATGCGTGGATGCAGTTAAGCCGTGTTGCGCAAGAAATTGCTGACAGTGCGGACTCTGAAGAAGAGATGAATAATAACGAATATGATGGTGTATTCGGTCGCTTAGCGGAGCAGTCGTTGAAAGAGTGTTTACGTAAGCTTAAAAAATCGCGCACCGACCGTCCATTGTTAAATAGTTTTAAGCTAGTGATGTCGGCATAAATTTACTGTTATAGCGGATACAAAAAATCCCAACTTAGGTTGGGATTTTTTTATGGTTAAAAAGCGCATAACCGTTTCAATTAATGAGTTTTGCTATCACAGTAATGATGATCAGCGCTTTATCATTCTAAAGCGCTGAGTCGTACTTAATCATTGTTAGAATGAGGTACGTTTGTAACGACGATATTCAGGTTCCCAGAAGTTAGCCTCAATCGATTGTTGCAGTAACTCATCGGTACAAGGTAATGCTAAACCTTGATCAATAGCTGCTTTAGCAACAGCAAAAGCAATATATTTACTAACAGTTTGAATATCTTCAAGGCGAGGTAATAGCGAGCCAACACCGTCTTTACCTAATGGTGAACATTCCGCTAAAGCACGACTTGAAGCCATTAACATTTCATCAGATACACGTCTTGCACCACAAGATAATACACCTAAGCCAATACCTGGGAAGATAAAGCTATTATTACACTGCGCTATCTCAAAAGTTTCGCCATTGACTATTACTGGTTCAAATGGGCTGCCCGTTGCCACGAGTGCTTGGCCCGATGTCCAATTAAGGATGTCCTTAGGAGTCGCTTCTACACGGCTTGTCGGATTCGATAATGGGAATACTATCGGACGTTTACAATGGCTGTGCATTGCCTTAATGATTTCTTCAGTAAATAACCCTGGAGAGCCTGATACTCCAATAAGTACCGTTGGTTTAGCATTGTTAACTACATCAAGTAACGAGATATTGTCACTGTAATTGTCCCATGCTTCTATCGTGGCACAAGGTTGAGCTAGCTTCTGTTGGAAAGGGAGTAGGTTAGGCATATTATCGAGTAATAAGCCCCAACGATCGACCATAAACACTTGTGAGCGAGCTTGCTGATCGCTAATGCCCTCAGACACCATTGTTGCCACAATCGCTTCGGCAATACCACAACCTGCGCTACCCGCACCTAAGAAGGTGATGCGTTGCTCGCTGAGTTTACTGTTAGCGGCTTTACAAGCAGCCAATAGTGAGCCAACCGTAACAGCTGCCGTGCCCTGGATATCATCATTGAAACTGCAATATTGATCTTTATAACGCTCAAGTAATGGCATGGCATTTTTTTGTGCAAAATCTTCGAACTGAATTAAGGCATCTGGCCAGCGACGGCTGACTGCTTGCATAAACTCTTCAACAAATTCAGCATATTCATCACCGCCAATACGCTGATGACGCCAGCCCATATACATAGGGTCTTCAAGAAGTTGTGGGTTATCAGTACCAACATCTAAGGTCACCGCAAGACAATACGCCGGGCTTATGCCGCCACAACTGGTGTATAGCGATAATTTACCAATTGGGATCCCCATACCGCCTATGCCTTGGTCGCCTAAACCGAGAATACGTTCTCCGTCCGTCACCACGATGACTTTGACTTTATGGCGGGTTGAGTTATTTAAAATATCATCAATGCGATCTTTGTTAGGATACGAAATAAATAAACCACGGTTACGACGATAGTTTTTTGAGAAACGTTCACAGGCTAAACCAACCGTAGGCGTGTAGATAATTGGCATCATTTCACTGATGTTATTACGCACTAAACGATAAAATAAGGTTTCGTTAGTATCTTGAATGTTGCGCAAATAAATGTGCTTATCGAGATCATTGGTGAAGTTTTTAAACTGTGCGTAAGCACGAGCGGCTTGCTCATCAATGGTTTCAATGACCCAAGGAATGAGGCCTTCGAGGTTGAAATAAATTCGTTCTTCTTCACTAAATGCACTGCCTTTATTAAGCAGGGGTGATTCAAGAATCGCTGGGCCGGCAAAAGGAAGATAGAGGGGGCGTTTGTTATCGTCCATGGGGAACCTTAATGTGTGAGATCCAGTTAGATCGTTATTAGAATTGGGCTGGTTTTTTGTGCTTGTAGATTATCACGTCTGATCTTTTTTGTGGTCTGTTAAGTGAGTAAAATCACATTATTGTTAGGTACTTCTACTCATCACTTACTATTGTGTCATTACTATGTGAACAATCGCATGGTGTAAATGCAAAATTATTATTGTTTAAATGTAAACGCCACAAACAAAAATGCGCAGCCTAAGCTACGCATTAATAAAGTATTATCTCAACATCCTAACGAATATTACTTACCGCGATGTTTGATTGATAAACCTTTAACGAAGTTTCTTAACACCTGGTCGCCACAAGGTTTATAGTTTTTATGGTCAGGGTTACGGAATAGCGCACCTAGTTCAGATTTAGTCATTGAAAAATCTGCTAAAGCTAATGCGGCAATAATATCTTCTTCACGCATTTCTAGCGCTACGCGTAATTTTTTGAATATAAGATTATTAGTCAGTTGCTTTAAAGGCACTGGTACTTCAGCTCCAGGCTTTAAACCACGATTTTGAATGATCAAACCATCTAAGAATTGGCACATTAATGTGTCATTACACGCTTGATAACCTTCTTCTTCCTCTTTTTTCAACAGCGCAATAATTTGCTCTGAAGACATGTCTACTTTGGCTTGGCTGAAAATGTTAATCATTTTGGCATTTGAATAGTCAAACACAAAGCGAATACGGCGAAGAATATCATTGTTAATCATAAGGTTCTCTGGCGCGGCTGCGCATAAATGGTTTAGGTCAGTTGACGAAACACTATTATAGCGGGTAATCACTGATTAGTCAGATTAATCCTGCTTGAGCTGCAATCGATTTCTAACGCAGCTAGTGTCGCTTCGCTGTTAGGCTGTTGATTTTATAGGATCTAGCCGCGTAGCGTCCTAGCCTCTAGGCTTTTAGTGAGATTATTTTGTGAAATACCAATAAATAAACAAGATAGCGAAGCTAACTAAATACAATAAACCAATCCAAGACAACCCAACCATCACACGGCCATAACGATGTTTTTTAGCCAAGGTGTTACTTGTCATTAAACGGAAGTTAAGCCATGCAAAAATAACGGTAGTCATAAAGGCAAGGATCATCACAAATTCAAGCAGCGGTAATAAGGCGCCTTTAAAGAATAAAATGAGTAATAAACCAAGCGCGCTGATCCCGAGCATCACCTGGGTTAAATAACTGCGTGGTGACGTGTTGTGAGACAGTAATCGCCAGCCCATATCAAGTGTGCGACTGTAGCCATCTATCACGGTAACCGTGGTACTAAATATACATAAAAATGCAACAATCCCAATTAGATAGCGGCTTTCATTGCCCATGACTTGGCTATAAAGGGTGATCAATTGTGAGGCAAATACCGCACCTGAGTCTGAAAAACGCTCGCCACTGCCGTGCATCACTAATGCGCCTAACGCTAAAAATACAATCGCCAGTAATGCCGTGGTGACATAGCCTAGATTAAAATCAAAAATAGCCTGCTTGGCAGTTACCGTTTGGGTTTTACGTTTTTCTATTAACCATAACGAGTTCCAAGTACTTACCTCTATCGGAGCTGGCATCCAACCCATCATCGCTACTAAAAAACCGACGTATGCCCATTGCCAAGGAGATTCACTGACCACTGGAGTGCCGAATCCGCTATAACGATTAAAGGCTAATGCCACGGCGACTAAGGTGGTTAGCGTAAGAGCCAGCATGATAATTTTAGTCATTTTATCAAGCAGTTTGTAGTGGCCGAAAATTAATAATGCTAATGAGCTGGCCAATACAATCAGCGCTAATACGTCAATTGATAGCGGAATAAACTGGGTTAACATTGCCGCCGTTAACATACATACCCCAGCCGTACTGGCAATGGCGGCAATAACATTAAGCCCAGTAAACAGCATCAAATACCCGCGCCCTTGCTTTTGATAACCGTGCAATAAACTCTCATCAGTTGCTGCGGTGTAGCGAGCGCCAGCGGCGAAGAAAGGATACTTAACGATATTGACTAATAAAATGAGCCACGCCAGTTGCCAACCAAATTCGGCACCTGCTCGAGTTGAGGCCACTAGGTGAGAAGCGCCAATTGCGGCGGCGGCCATTAAGATTCCTGGTCCTGTGGCTTTAAACAGTGTGCTAACACGAGAGACCCACGGTAAGGCTGATGCAGTTTGTTGATTAAGCATGTTAAAAAAGACCTAGTTTGATTGTTTAGCGGTTAATGATCGTTCTATTCGCAATAAGGTGGCGTTCATTTGTTGTAGATTGTCGAGGATTAATACATCGGTATTTGGACGAGCTGATGCGCTGTTTTGCCGTTCACTGAGTTGTGTTTTTTGTGCCAGTACTTGTGCTCTAAAATCGACTACATTTATGACGCCAATTAAGCTAATTAACGCCCCTGCGCCAGATTGCCCGGCGGTTTCTACGGTAAGTTTATGAATGCCAAATATGCGCATAATGGGACCTTGGATAAGTGCCATATCGGTGATTTTATCCAATGGAACAGTATTTTCTGTTCGAGTAAACAACCCTTTGCGGACGATGAGTTTTTGCTCGGTTAATTCAGCACCCATGTTATTGATGTAACGCTTTGTCGCCAGTAATCCTAGGGGAAACCATAATAATAACAATGGAATACCAACGACACTTAGGAAAATGAATACGCTGCCAGACAATAACCAGTACAGACCTAGGTTTGCATGAAAGTGGGCACTAACTAGGGTTTTGTCACTCATTTGATCTCCATATCAAAAGCTTTTAAATTCACTTTTTTTAAGTATTTATTCTTGTGTAAGTAACTAGTTACATTTACATTACTGGCTTGTGTTGACTTTGTTAAGAAATAACTTAACTTGGTTACGTAAAAATAAATCCGTACGAGTTGCACGTCGTTATAGTTTTAAACGGCAGTGTGCAGCAGTCAAGGATGTAAAACAATAAATTAACGTTAAGGATGATCATGAAAAAAACTAACCTATTGCGTAGTGCTTGCGCCATCGCCGTTTCACTGTCCCTTGCCCCTATCGCACTCGTTTCTCAAGCTGCCGAAGCAGGTGCACAATCAAAAGTTGAACGAATTGAAGTGACCGGTTCTCGTATCAAACGGACTGATATTGAAGGACCATCGCCAGTTCAATCGTTGAATAAAGACGATATTGCCAACATGGGTTTTGATAACCTACAACAATTGCTTGAACGTATGCCTGCAAACGGTTCTGGCGCATTTTCTACTCGTGGTAACAGCCAAGATTCTACCGCTAACGGTGGCGCATCAATCAGTTTACGTGGCTTAGGGCCAGATGCCACTTTGGTACTTATCAATGGTCGCCGAGTGGGATCGAGTGCCTTTGCTGAAGGGATTTCGAATTCATTTGTTGATATCAACAACATCCCTGTATCAGCAATTGAGCGCATTGATATTCTTAAAGACGGTGCTTCAGCTATTTATGGTTCTGATGCTATTGCTGGTGTGGTTAACATCATATTAAGAAAAGACATCGAAGGGCTTGAAATTAACCTAGGTTATGGCGACGACAGCGGTACGGGTTATGACGAAACCACAGCCAGCTTAGTGTGGGGCGTAAAAGCCGACAAAGGCAGTGCGTCAGTTATTCTTGATTACTTTACTAATGGCACTTTGTCAGCAAGCGATATGGGCCGTTTTGGCACTGCAAACCAATCACCTTACGGTGGTGAAGATTACCGTTCATCACGAGGCTTTCCAGGGTATTTTTATGTTAATGGTGTGAAAACCATCGATCCTGATTGCCCCGCTGAGAATGCCACAGCAAGTGGCAGTTGTTTGTTTGATTACGGTCCATACAATTTAACCATTCCAACGTCTGAGCGTGTTGGTGCTATTGGCCAATTTGATTACATGCTCGGAGAAGATTTAACTGCATTTTTAGAGTTATCTGTACAACATAACACCTCTGAAGCGGGTGGTGCACCAACGCCATTAGATGAAGATGCTGGTTTAACCGTGCCAGGTTCTCATCCTAACAATCCATTTGGACAAGACATTGATATCGGTCGTTACCGTACAGTTGATGCTGGCGCACGTCGTTGGGATATCGAATCAGATACCATGCGTATTGTTGCCGGTCTTCGTGGCGTTATCAATGATTGGGACTGGGAAGTATCAGCGCAACGTGGCCGCAGTGAATCTACTCAAACTGGTGACCGCTCACAAGGTTGGGTAAGAACCGATTACTTACAAGCCGAAATTGATGCCGGTAACTACAACCCGTTTGGCGGCACTATGAACTCGCAAGATGTGATTGATCGCATCACCACAAGTCTAGTAAGACAAGGTAAGTCGAGCATCACAGCTTATGATGCGAGTATTTCGGGACATGCATTTACCATCGCAGATCGCGATATCATGATGGCTGCAGGTGCAGAATACCGCGAAGAAAGCGTTAGTGACATTCCTGATGAGCAGTTCCAACGCGGTCTTATTTTTGGTACTGAAGCGGTGTCTGCATTTGGTTCGCGTGATCAACATGCTGCCTATGTAGAATTATCAATTCCTATTGCAGATAACTTTGAATTACAACTTGCCGGTCGTTATGACAGCTACAGTGACTTTGGTTCAACCACTAACCCTAAAATTGCTTTCCAGTGGGGTATTAGTGACGAGATAACTGCACGTGGTTCTTGGTCCACAGGTTTCCGTGCACCATCATTAGCGCAAATTGGTTTAGGCCCTTCTGAAAAAAGTGACTTTTTAACCGATAGCTATCGTTGTGCAGCTGATAACGTCGACTGTGAATTGCTTGACTACAACTTTATATTTGCCGGTAACCCGAATCTTAAAGCGGAAGAGTCTGAGACTTGGAACGTCGGTATGATTTGGGCACCAAGTCAGCAGTTTGATATTGGTTTTGATTTATACAATATTCTCCAAGATCACAAAATTGACTCATTGCAAAACCAAGATCTTTACGACGAAAACTGTAATGATCAAAATAGCACTATTTGTTTACGTAATGCACCGCAAGCGGGCGAAACATTTGGCTCAATTGACGTAATCAAGTCAGCATTTGTCAATATTGGCTCACAAGAAGTACAAGGTATCGATTTATCTAGCCATTACGGTCTTGAGTTAAACAGCTATGGTGATATTAAGTTTGGTTTAGAGTACAGCTACTTAATCAGCTTTGAAAAAGAAGTTGATGGAACAACGATTGACTACACCGGTGAGTACGAGTATCCACAACACCGTTGGTTGGCAACAACCAACTGGAACATGGACGACTTTACGGCTAACGTTAACTTAAGCTATATCGGTGAGTTTGAAGACTACAACAAAACTCGTACTGTTGATGCACAGTTGTTAGTTGATATGTCTGGTTCATATCGTTTCAACGATACTGTTAAGTTATCTGTAGGTGTAAATAACGTGTTTGATGAAGAGCCATCATTTGCGATTGGTGATGGCGATGCTGACCTTTATGGTTACGCAATGGGCGTACATAACCCACTAGGCCGTTATATTTATACTAAAGTCACAATGAAGTTCTAATGGCAACGTCATAAGATATCGATAGTCACATTCACTTAAGGTGCAATGTGGCTTTTTTTATTGTACGAATTGATTGGATTACCCCAAAAGGATTCAACATGATTACGTTATACGGAACTCAAAAAAGTCGAGCACTCCGAGTATCTTGGCTTTTAGAAGAATTAGGCGTTGAATGGCAATTTCATTTTATTGATTTTGCCAAAGGTGAAAATAAAGGTGACGCATTTTTAGCCCTCAACCCTAGTGGCAAAATGCCAGTACTCGCCGATGGTGACTTTGTGTTAACTGAATCCGCGGCCATTATGCGTTATTTAGCTGAAAAGTACGGCCAAGGTAAATGGTTACCAAAACCGGGTACTCAAGCGTCGGGTATTCATGAGCGCTGGATGAGCTTTGTGATTAGCGAACTTGAACAACCACTGTGGAGCATGGGGAAGCATCGTTTTGCGTTGCCAAAAGAATTGCGCGTAGACGCCATGTTTGCTGTGGCTAAATGGGAGTTTGATCAAGCTGCTGCTATTGCAGAAACTTGGATACCAGAGTCTGGCTTTTTGTGTGGTAGCTCGCCTATGGTTGCCGATATTTTACTCGCACAAACCTTAGGTTGGGCTTTGGGATTCGAACAACATCTGCCGCCTAAGCTGTCCGCTTATCGCGATCGATTAAAGCAACGTCCTGCTTTGGCCGCAGCACTCGCCAAAACAGCACCACTTGTTAATGCAACGAAATAACAGTCATTAAAAAGGAAGCACAAGGCTTCCTTTTGGTTATTTACTGGCAATATACAGACTATTTATAATTGAGTAGCAGCCCATTTCGCACGGCTTTCACGGCTTTCGCTCATGCCGTTATCAGCGCGATAAGCTTTGTATGCTTCAGCATCTAGTGCCACCAAACTCACATCCACTTCAAGTACAAGTTTGCATTCTTTTTTAATACGCCAAGCTGCAACATTGTATAATTCAGTTAATGGCAAAGTGCTTAAAAATTCTGGATTGTATTGGGTATATAGCGCTTGAGTCGGATACACCACAAACGCTAACCGACGCTTAGGCTCTTTTTTAAATAGCTCTTCAATACCGTCAGAGGTATTTAGTACTTGCATCTCGATAATATCATCGATTTCTAGTAACTTTTTTTGAGCCGGAATCGGCGCTTCTTGCTCGCCAGATTCCCATGCCATCACGTCTTCATTACTGGCTTTAGTGATGCTAGCAACCTGTTCAGTTGTTAGGCCTAAAGACTGACGTAAACATTGAATTTCAATTGCATTTAAACCGGTGTTTTTCGACATGATAGTTCTCATTGTTAGTGATAATTTGTTTAATAAGCGCTTATGATCTCGCGTTGGGTTAGTTAACTCCAACCTAGGCTAATAGATAAGACTATCGATTAAGCCACACGTCTTCGGCCCAATGCCAAAATGATTCCCATACTTTGTCGCTAAATCGGCCTTTTTTCCAAAACAACACTTGGCTTTCTTCATCAATACAATAAAAGCTATCACCGATTTGGCAAATGGCAATTTGTTCTCGAGGTAATCCAATAGACCAAGCATAACAAGCTACTTCAGGTAAGTAGGTATGTGAAGATGGATCGGCTGCGGTAACAGGTTCAAGCGTGCCATAAATAACATCGCTGCCATACAGTAAGAATTCTTTTAAATCATTGGGTAAACCAATTAAGATCTGTTCTTCAACTTCTACAAGTTGCTCAAAAGTTGGCAATTCTAACGGCACCGGTACGGTTTCGCTTAATTCTTGTAGTTGTTCAATAATGTCATTCATTGCATTGTCCAGCAGATCGTTTCGTAATGGGCGCGAGTATAGCAGATGTGATTGTTGCGGATCTTGTTTGGCAAAAAAAAAGCGCTCATATGAGCGCTAAAGGGTGGTGTGGATACTATGCAACTTGGCGTTGTGAACTGTATAAACTTTGACGTTTGTAGCTTAACCACGCTTTGTGATACTGCTTGTGAGAGTCTTGACGCAGTTTAGCGATAGTGGCTTGTTCTATGTCATTTAAGCGTCTTGATGTGGCTTTAGCCTGAGACTCAATCTGTTGGATTTGCTCATAAACATGATGTTCAGGGCCACTTTTAATGTCGGCAATATCATTTAAATGAAATTGTACTTCAACCACCATTTGGCTTACGGGTAATTTCACTAATACATTTAAATCACGATAACCTGACACTTTAGGGTGAGCAAAACGATTTTTCAATTGCACAATTTCGGTGTATTGGCTCAACTGTTGGTAACTTGATAGCAAGCTTTTTACGTCATAGGCCACCACACTTGCCCGTGCTATATCGGTTAGTTGGCTGGCATCTCCATTAAATTTAGTTTGCACTTTTTGAGCCGCACGCTGATAACTTTTGGTAGCAGGAAGAATGGTTTTGGTATTACTTGATTGGTCAATGAAGTGAAGTAGGTCAATCAGTTCTTGCTGCGCCGCCGGTGCCCGTGACATCAGAGCATGCAAGTTATCACTATCTTGTGTCACCAAGTCGGTGTTGTGATCATAAAGCGCCATTAGCTGCTCAATATCATTAGATGATTTTTGGCTGAAGTCAGATGGCTGAGCTAGCTTGGTGTATTTAAGCTCGTTAGGCTGGGCAATAGCACCACGTGTAGACAGTAAAATTAAGAATATAAAGAAGGTACGAAACAACTTATTCATTGAATAGCTCCAGCATAATGTCTGTTAATCCAATGTACCGCTTTTTGGCTGAATAGGGGCTGAATGAACAAGGTTTAATGATATATATTAACTTGGCTATGTTTTGTATTCGTTTTTATTATCAAGTGGTTATTTTTTTTATCATAAAAAAGGGCATCTTTCGATGCCCTTTTTTTTTGTGTAAATGTGACCTAAGTCAGTCATTCGCCTTGGTGATTACCAAATTTTTACGCGACTAGCTGGCTCAATGTACATCTTGTCGCCTTCTTTCACGTCATAAGTGCTGTAGAACTCAGGCATGTTAGATAACGCACCTAATGCACGGAAATGACCTGGTGAATGCGGATCAGTTGCTACGCGGTTACGCATTGCTTCTTCTTTCATCTTCACACGCCAAATTTGAGTGAAGCCCATGAAGAAACGTTGATCGCCTGTTAAGCCATCAATAACCGGTGCTTCTTTACCATCAAGTGACATTTTGTAAGCTTTATAGGCGATAGTCACACCTGATAAGTCACCAATGTTCTCACCTAATGTTAGGCTGCCGTTTACGTGTAGGTCGTCAAATACTTGATAACCATTGTACTGAGCGATTAATGCATTGCCTTTTGACTCGAATGCTTTTAAGTCAGCTTCGGTCCACCAGTCACGCATGTTACCTTCGCCATCAAATTTAGCACCTTGGTCATCAAAACCATGGCCCATTTCGTGGCCAATAACCGCACCAATACCACCATAGTTAACCGCATCATCAGCTTCTAAGTTGAAGAATGGTGGTTGTAAAATCGCAGCAGGGAACACGATTTCGTTCATGGTTGGGTTGTAGTAAGCGTTAACGGTTTGTGGCGTCATGTGCCACTCGTCTTTATCGATTGGTTGGCCTAACTTAGCTAAGCCTTTGTTATGCTCAACAATCGCCGCACGTTTAGCATTACCCACTAAGTCATCTGCTTTAATGGTCAGTTTGCTGTAGTCATCCCACTTGTTCGGGTAACCAATTTTAGGATTAAATTTAGCCAGTTTGTCTTTTGCAGCAACTTTAGTATCAGCACTCATCCAATCTAGTGAGTCAATGCTTGAACTATAAGCGCCACGTAAGTTTTCAACTAACTGTTCCATACGGGTTTTAGCTTCTGGTGCAAAGTGACGTTTCACATACACTTTACCCACAACTTCGCCTAGCGTGTCACTTACCGTGCTCACGCCACGCTTCCAGCGAGTTTCTTGCTCTTCTTGACCATTAAGTGTCTTAGAGAAAAACTCAAAGTTTTCATTATCTAATGCTTCAGATAAATTGCTGGCATTATGTGTCAATGCCATCCAAGTCATGTAGTTTTTCCAAGTATCAAGGTCGTTATTTTTAAGCACCTCGTTTAAACCTTGGATATAACTTGGTTGGTTGATAATAATATCAGTTTGCTTGTCGCCGCCAAGCGCTGCTAAATAACCATCCCAGTTAATTTCTGATGCTAATTCTGGCAAATTCTTAACTTGGTATAGGTTGTATGTTTTAGTACTGTCGCGCGTTTCAACAACGTCCCAATGCTTTTCTGCAATTTGAGTTTCAAGTGCAAGAATGGCTTCAGCGTTTGCTTTTGCATTAGGTAAACCAGCAAGGTTGTACATTTTTTCAATGTGTTCAACGTAAGCTTTACGGATGTTGACGAAGCGTTCTTCTTGATTAAAGTAGTAATCTTTTTCTGGCAGGCTTAAACCATATTGCCAAATGTGTGTGGCGTAACGGCTTGAATCTTTAGCATCAATTTCAACATAGAATGCTAAAGGTGTACCACCACCGTTTGCTTGGTTTTCACCAAAAAACGCGGTTAATTCTTTTTTATCTTTTAGTGCGGCAATTTTATCTAAATCAGCTTGAATTGGCGCAATACCTAATTTATTTAGCGTTTCAACGTCCATAAATGAACGATATAAATCAGCTACTTTCTGTTCATCAGTGCCATCGGCTAGGTTTGGCGTCGCGCTTAAGTCTTCAATGATGGCTTTAACGTCATCACGTGCATTTTCACGTAGGTCGTAAAATGCACCAATGTTGGTACGGTCGCCAGGGATTTCTGCATTTTTCATCCATGCGCCGTTAACATACATGTAAAAATCGTCTTGTGGGCGCACTGACTTGTCGATGTTGTCAAACGTGATGCCAGATGTAAGTGCTTTTTCTACTGCAGCAGCAGTAGCTGTTTTTGCGACATCTGCAGCAGGCGTAACGACTGCCTTGTCATCACTACAAGCACTCAAGCCTGCAATTAATGAGGCGCATAGACCGCCAATAACCAATTTTCTCATGTTGTTTCCTTTGCTTGATGTAAAGAGCCCTTCAATGGGGCATTGCGATCAGTGTCGCTTAATTCAGTAATAACCCCTTTATCCAAAGGGAAAAGCTATTACTTTTATTGTGAATTGTATGTTAAAGCCTTATCCGTCTATAAAACAAGCCGCAAAGGGGCATTTTTAGCGTGTTTTTTGTGAGGATGTGTAACCAAAAATTACCTTAGCAGTGAAAAATGTTGGTGATTGATTTCTATTTGAGCGTGTAAGCAGCATAATAGCGCCAATATTTTTAGATTGAGTAATCATTGTGCGTTTAGACAAATTTATCTGTGAAAGTACCGAACTAACTCGGTCATTGGCCAAGAGAGCCTTGCACCGTGGTGATGTTACCTGTGATGGTGTTGTGGTAAAAAATTCAGGTTTTAAAGTACTACCACAAATGGCAGTGCATTTAGACGGTACGTTAATTAGCGTGATTGGCGAACGTTACATCATGTTAAATAAACCGGTAGACACCATCTGTTCAACCATTGATGAAGAATACCCATCAGTATTGAGTTTGATTGATATTGAGAAAATGGATACTTTGCACATTGCTGGCCGATTAGATGTCGACACCACAGGCTTAGTGTTAATTACTAGTGATGGTCAGTGGTCGCATAAAATCACTTCGCCAAAGAAAGATTGTGGCAAACGCTATTGGGTGGAATTAGCCGAACCTATTGATGACAGTTTAATCCAGGTATTTGCCGATGGCGTTGAGCTGCGCAATGAAGACGGACTGACTAAGCCTGCTTTGCTCGATATTATTGACTCAACTCATGTGCGATTGACGATTAGTGAAGGTAAGTACCATCAAGTTAAGCGTATGTTTGCCGCTGTGGGTAATAGAGTGGTTAATTTACATCGTGAAGCGGTTGGTGCTATCGAGTTAAATGCTGACTTAGCCGCAGGTGAATGGCGCTTTTTAACCGATGCTGAAGTCAAGTCTGTGTAGTTATCATTTGAATATATAAAAAGGCCCGGTTGTCACCATATAATGATTACCGGGTCTTTTTTATCTGCTCATTGCAAATCACTTTCTGAATACAGAATCAATTGCGAGGACATTGCTCTTTTATAAGCATCGCTTACCTCGAGCTAATGTTATTTACACTTATTGAGTTAGGCTAATTTTGCCACTAATGGTATTGATGTTGACTTGACCTGTGCCAGCTTGAGTTTTGAACTGCAACGTTTTGGCTGGTGAGTACTTTTGTTTTAGCGGTTTATCATCGGTTAATTGATTGTCAATTTTTCCACCAGGGCCGCCATCAATCATAAAACTGATGTTAGGCATAGCAGTAAATGTTAGTGCCATATCTCCACTTATGGTTTCGAGTTGAGCTTTGTTTAAATCGGCCCCTAAGGTTATTTGTGCATCACCACTGATGGTAACAATGTTTAACTCAGTGACTTGGCTAACTGTTGCGGTGATATCACCAGACACTTGGTCGACAGACAATTGTGTAAAGGCACTTTGACTTTTCAGTTCGCCACTCACTAAGCGCAACTCAGCTTCGCCGTGGCTATTGTTGTCAGTGATATCGCCCGATACCGTTTCTAGGTTAATTTTCCCCGCTAACTCAGAGGTATTAATATTGCCTGACACCGTGGTGAGTTTAGTATTGCCACTAAGTTGTTGGGCGTTAATGTTGCCGCTAACTAACGCTAACGATATTTGGCCATTTAGCTGTGATAATTGATAACTGGCTGATACTCCCTCGGCATCTAAACCAAGTTTTTTAGGCAGGTAAATGGTCAGTTGTGATCCTTGTTTATTACTGCCTTGATAACTGCGTGGTAATTTATCTTCAACAATAACGCTATTGCCTTTAACTTCAAATATTAAGCCTTGGCTTAACTCATCAAGTTCACCTTTTACTTGAATGCTATTTTTATCCCAACTGACTAGCTCAACATTACCGCGTTGTATTTTCATGCTGACAGAAGGGTTATCAGAAACACTTAATTGCTGGTCAACGGCTTCTTTGCCCATTGAAATAAAACTGATACCGATTAACGGCACGATTAACACGTATTTAAGAATGCTCATATTGTATTTCCTTGTGATGTCCGTTTAGACGTAAATGGGAGCTTTTGGCCTTGCTGTAATAGGGTTATTTGACGTTGCATGATCCAGCGCCATAATTGCCACATTTGTTGATTAGTTGGTTGTTGCTTCAATGCGGCTTGTACTTGTTTTGAGGCGGTATCCAGCTCGGCTAGTGCTTGGCTAATATCGCTCTGTATCTGTTGTGGAGCATCAGTTGATGATAATTGCCAACTCACGGTGTATTGGTTTTGATTAAAAACATCCAGTTGAGTCTGATGAGTCAAAGCGATTTGATCGACCAACTCGACTAACGTTGACTCAGCTAATGTTGCCTCTGTATTCAATGTGGCCCCTGGGACTGTTGTCGTTATTGTGGCTGTTTGCGGCAGCAATGAATTACCATCAGGGCGTTGCCAAAGCAGCATCGCTAGCAAAGACAAAACCGCAACGCTAGCGGCAATAAGCCAAGGTCGAGTCAGATGTGTTTTTTGCTGAGATTGAGGCGACAACTGAGCTGTAATCTCTGGCCACAAATCGGTTGTCGGTTGCATCTCTAGCGGCAATGACTTGATTAGACTATCGAGGTCTTGCGGTGACTGGTTCATGCAAGCATCTCCTGTAAAAATTGTTTAGCATTATGGTACTGCGCTTTACTGGTGCCCTCGGCAATGTTGAGTAGGGCGGCAATTTCTTTATGTTGATAACCTTCAATCGCACACAGTACAAATACGATACGAGTCCGTTGAGGTAACTTTGCAATACATTTATCCAATTGGTGATACTCATCAAATGCAACCGTGGGTATGTCCAGCGGCTCAAGTTGCTCTGTCGGTATAAAGCGTCGCCACCACGATTGCTGTACCTTTAGCTCGTTAATCGCTTGGCGGATGCACAAGCGATGCAACCAAGTGGTAAATTGGCTGTCGCCTCTGAATTGGTCCAATTTATGCCATAAGCGTATAAAACAGACTTGAGTCATATCGTCAGCAAGATGAGCTTGGCCACTCAATCTAAAGCAAATGGCGTAAACCCGCTTATGATGGCGGCTATAGAGTTGCTGGAATGCCTGCTTGCATCCAGTAACCGCTATTGCGACCAACTGATTATCGTCAAGTGCCGCTAAGTGGCTTAATTGCTCGTTTGTTGACTGATTAATAGCGGCATCCTTAATGTCACAACATGTCCAATATGATGGTGTAGTTATTTGACAGCCTCAAGTCGGCAAAAGGTTTATATGAGTGGTTATAAATAATCACTTTTCTGGAATATGTTTAAGATTTTTTTATATTAGCCGATAACTAGTTGCTATACTTATGTTGCAATAATGATCTAAAAATCCTTATCAGATCATACAATAATAACAGTAACGTTAAATCTTACTTTTAGGTGGTAGAAAATATGCTTATTCGATCGAAACTTATTTTAAGTTCGCTCATTTCAATATCCTCAGTGCTGGCTATGTTCGGGTTACAAAATTATTCTGAATCAGTCCTGTTGGAATTATCAACAGCATCAAACAGCATTGTTGAAATTGAAAAGAAAGTGCTTGAGTTACGTACTGAAGAAAAGGATTTTCTCCATCGTGCAGACACTGTTTATATTGAAAAATTTAAACATAGCATGGATGATATTGTGGTTTATATGGCCGAAGTGCGTGTCGCGCTAGAGCATCAAGGCATGAATGTCGATGCTTTAGATCATTTTAAAAAGAACCTCAACGATTATAAAACGATATTCAACGAGATTATTGCCTTAAAAGTAGAGATAGGGCTAACTCCAGAGTCAGGTTTATATGGTGATTTGCGTTCGGCAGTTAAAAAAGTCGAAATTGTGCTGAGTGATAATGCAGAGGATGCTTTGCTGGTGGCGATGCTACAGCTACGTCGAAGTGAGAAAGACTTTATGCTCCGCCGTGACCCTAAATATATACAAGCTTTTGATGACGGAATCGCCCGTTTTTTAACTCAAATACAACAGTCTAATATAATGTTTTCTCAAAAAGAGCTATTGACTGCAGATGTTAAAGATTACCAAGTTAACTTTAAAAAATTAGTTGATAAAGAAGTGCTATTTGGTTTAACGGACGAAGACGGTAAAATGGCCGAGTTACGTGAGAAAATCCATCAAACAGATAATGATACCGTTACCCTACGTGAGGAAACGTTAGCCGAAATAGAGCATGGTAAAAAGCAGGCTTTTATTATTGGTTTAAGTATATTTTTGTTAATCGCTGCAGTGCTGTGTATTTTCACCTATTTAATTATTCGTAGCATTATTAAACCGGTACAAGATATAACCGATGTAATTTCGTCAATTGAAAAAAGTAAGGACTTATCAATGCGTTGCGATGAGTCAGGTAATGATGAATTATCGAAAATCGCCTATCATTTCAACCAAATGGTAATAACGTTCCAAGAATTGATCCAGCAAGTGGACGAGTCGGTTACTGCAATGAATGAGTCGTGCCAAGAGCTGTCTCGAAATGCAATGACAGCTTCGGAAGGTGTGTTACGTCAGCTTAATGAAACCGACATGGTGGCCACAGCCGTTACCGAAATGGGGGCTACCATTGACGAAATTGCCAAAAATACAGAACTGGCGGCCGGTAAAGCCAGTCAAACTCATGAGAACGCTCAATCTGGTCAACAGGGTGTAGAACTTACCGTTCAAAAAATCACCCTGCTAGCTAAGCAATTAGCCGATTCAGCCTCAGTGGTTACCGAACTTGAGCGAGACAGTGTCACGATTGGTAGCGTGCTTGATGTGATTAGGGGCATTGCAGATCAAACAAACTTATTAGCATTAAACGCGGCGATTGAAGCAGCAAGAGCGGGGGAGCAAGGTCGTGGTTTTGCGGTTGTTGCCGATGAGGTTCGTACGCTAGCCTTAAGAACACAAACGTCGACTCAAGAAATTTCCAGCATCATTTCAACCTTACAATCCCGAACTCATTCTATTGTTGAGCTTATGCAAGAAAGTCAGCAACAAGGGCGAGAAAGTGCTGAACAAGCTGCCATCGCGGGTGAAGTATTACGCACAATTACCAATGACGTGACCAATATTATGGACATGAGTACTCAAATTGCTGCGGCAATTGAAGAGCAAAGTATGGTAGCTGCAGAGGTGGGTAAAAACGTGGTAGTTATCCGTGATATTGCCGATGAATCATCACAAGCGGCTGAAGAAAATGCCGCGGCTTCTGAAGATGTAAGAATACGAGCCAAAGCACTGCATGAAGCGGTTAGCCAGTTTAGAGTGTAAGGTTTTGTCACAGTGACAAAACAGATAATAAAATGGCCTAGCATTGCTGCTTGGCCATTTTTTTTAGCTAATTAAGCTAACTCTGTATGTTAACTTTTTACGCTAAATGTGTTTGCTCAACAATCAGATAGGCTAAGCGAATATTTTAGCTTTTACAGTGTGATGGTGTTAACGCCATCAGGGGTGCCTACGAGTAGTACATCGGCGCCGCGGTTCGCAAATAAACCATTTGTCACAACACCGACGATGGCGTTGATTTTAGTTTCCATCACTTTAGGGTCTAGAATTTTCATATTGTAGACATCTAAAATAACGTTGCCGTTATCGGTTATTACGCCTTGACGGTAAACTGGATCTCCACCTAATTTTACCAACTCACGTGCCACATAAGATCGTGCCATCGGGATGACTTCAACAGGCAATGGAAACTCACCTAAAATTGGCACTTGTTTGGTATTATCTACAATACAAATAAACCGTTTTGCTACCGCCGCGACAATTTTTTCGCGAGTTAATGCAGCTCCGCCGCCTTTAATCATGTCCATGCGGTCGTTAATCTCGTCCGCGCCATCAACATAGACATCTATCAAATCAACACTGTTTAAATCAAATACTTCAATGCCAAGTTCAATGAGTTTTTTAGTTGATGCTTCAGAGCTTGATACCGCACCTTCAATATCATCTTTCATGGTGGCAAGTGCATCAATAAAGTGATTAACTGTAGAGCCTGTACCTACACCGACGATGGTGTCTTTTTTGACATACTGCAGTGCTGCCCAACCTGCTGCTTTTTTCATTTCATCTTGTGTCATAATAGTGTTCCCAATGCTAAAAAATCTGTTATTTCTTCTCTAATTGGCTCGATTATAGCGCAAATTAGTGTGTCGGCGTTTGCTGTCCATCATAAAAACGTGCTTTTTTAAACGCACTCAATACTCTGATATTAATGTCGCTCATGAACTTTTTCTCTAGACGTACATCCATTACGTAGGCCTTAACGGTAATGGTTTGTAAAAACTCGCCTAAGTCATATTCGTTACCTAAATTGACAATAATGGGCTTATTTAGAAAAGTATAAGGTGAGCACTGTGTGGCTTCGCGGGCAAGGGCAATGGCTTTTTTGTGGTCAACAAGCATAGGCAAAGTAAATTTTACCACAACCATTTCGTCTAAAGCGCCACTGTTGGCATTAGACACTGCCGTTTTTAAGGCTTCAGCATTGGGGATCATGACAGTATTGTCATCAAAAGTACGCAACCAGGTAACGCTCCATTCTAGCTTAATGACTTCGCCGTAATGGCCTGACAATGTGACCATGTCGCCAACGCGATATGGCGGGTTAATCATGATAATAAACCCTGCAATCATATTTTTAGCCGGTTCCTGTGTCGCTAACCCCACCACAATACTGATAGACCCGACCACGGCTAGAATGAGATTTTCATGCGGGTCGATAATGCCAACGATCGAATAAACAATCACACTAAGCCATACAAATAAACGCACAAAAGGGTATGACCGATTCCAAATTAAGCGGTATTTAGGCAACGCTTTATTCAGTTGATTTAAGCAAAATTGGATCAATACCAATAACAGCCACGCCATTAGACACAGCAGTAAAATACTGATTATTCGATCAAACGAAATAATATCTAAAAATGCTTGTAATGCTTTACGTGAATCTTCCATAGTCGCCTCGTTTAATTAAACAACTTATTGTTATTCACCAAATGGTTGGCGATAATTTTGCTTAATGTTGGAGTAATAAAGTAGAAATGCTCGGCAAAATCTTGTTGCGAATATTGTGCAATAATAAGTCCTTGGCGAGCTAAATATTCTAACTGCAAGCTGCTTTGTTCAATCGTAATGGCAAAAATATGCGCATGCTGACTCACACGTAAGCCACCATGAACATAAATTTCAGCTACTGAAAATAGGTCATTGTCTTGGCATTGTTGCAATACAGATGAGTTAATGCGGCAAATATCAATGCCATTATTTGAACGACTATTTGAACTATTATCCGAACCGATATCGACTTGGTGCGCGAGAGAATACTGTAGCAACAATGATGCTAATTTGGGGTGCCCTTGGCTGATAGTGTACAGCTGTTTTAGTTGGTCTTTATAAGGATTTACAATATCCACTTGCTCAATGTTTGCTTGCTCTGTTTGCTCTTTAGTACTTTTATTGGTGTTGTTAGGGGGTGTGGTAGTCGTTTCTTTGTTCATCACGTCGTTACTGATTAACCCTAAATCAAGCAGATGCTTTGTTTGTATGGTGGCTAATTCGGTTTCACTGAAATAATCGAGCTGAAAAACATGCTTAATAAAGTGATGAATTTGATACTGTGCGCTTAATCGTTGCCATGCAAATATTTCACAGCCCATGATCCAACAATGATGTTTACGCGTTTCCATCACGATAGTCGCAAAGGTCACCAAGGCTTGATTATTACCCATCATTCTCAACATTAGCTTGTGCATATCATCTATCATAATTAGCTGTGGTGGTTGTTGGTTAATGGCGGCAATTGTCTCTGTGATGGTGTTTGGTGGCGTAATGCCAAAACAATAACAAACATGGGCTATGGCGCCATTTGCGCCTAATGGCGCTTGGAAAAAGCTCATCAGAAGCCACTTGGACGGCAGCGGTTTTACGTTAGGCATCGGTGCTTTTTTAACGTCATCTGCAATAATGGTTTGCAGTAAAGGTGGCAGTTGGCCTAAAAAAGATGATCCTCCAGATCCCGCTGGCGAGACAATTGCACTGATTTCTCCATGATGATTACGCCATTGGTTTATCACATCGGTAATTTGGTTGAGTTGTTTTTCTCGGCCAACAAAATCATCACTCGCATAAAGTGACTGATATAGCATCACCTGAGTAATTGGGCCACGACGGGCTTGAAGCGGATATTGGTTGGCTATGGTCTTGAGCGACATCTGCCCTTGTTGTGCTTCATCTATCTCTGTTTTTAGGGTAGCTTTAGAGGTAAATAAGCTATTGAGCCATGGATTTAATCGACTAAAAAAACGCAAGTTAATGTCCATCTATACTCTCTTTTTAAACGATTTATTTAATCTTAACATGAAGTAAACAAAAAGCGGTATTGGTGCCAGACGCATACATTAACGAATACGATGGATAATGATAGATTCAATGCAAGGTGATGACAGTGGTAATCAAAACGAGTAAATATTAGTCATAACTAATGTTTTTGGTTTGATCTATGATAAAAAGTTACTAAAAACTTACTAATTATGACTATTTATCTATTGTCGCTCTAATCCTTTATCGTATACTCAGTGAATTATCCGGTCTATCTTTTCAAGTGAGAGTGATGAAATTTCGTTTCTTGTTTGCCTGTGCCTTATTATGTTCAACTTCGTTGAGCAGCCCAATGTCTTTTGCAGCACAAGCCGTGCAAAACAAACCTCAGCAAGAGTTAGCCTCCGGTAGTGCTATGTTGGTCGACTTAACCACCAATGAAGTTTTATATTCAAGTAATCCAAATCAACCTGTGCCTATAGCGTCAGTGACCAAGTTAATGGCGGCCATGGTGACATTGGATGCCAAGCTTGCATTAGATGAAAAAATCTCCGTAAAAATTACTGACTCACCTGTGATGCGCAATATTTATTCACGTGTGCGTTTAGGCAGCGTGGTGACTCGTGAAACCATGTTGTTATTAACATTAATGTCGTCAGAAAATCGTGCAGCCACCTCACTTGCACATAATTACCCTGGTGGATTTAAGGCTTTTGTGCGTGCAATGAACGACAAGGCGACCGCTCTGGGCATGAGCCAAACTCGTTATGTTGAACCAACAGGCTTGTCACCTGACAATGTATCTAGCGCTAACGATCTCATATTATTGCTTAAAGCCAGTCAAACATATCCGTTATTAGGCAAGCTGAGCTCGACCACTAAAAAGCACGTTAACTTTGAATCACCACGTTATGCCTTAGATTTTCAAAACACTAATAAACTGGTATTTAAAAACAATTGGAATATTGCATTAACCAAAACGGGCTTTACCAATAAAGCGGGCCATTGTTTAGTGATGTTAACTGAAATGAACAAGCGTAAAGTGGCATTTGTGGTACTGGACTCATTTGGTAAATACACCCACATGGCAGATGCCAACCGATTAAAGAACTGGCTAGAGACTGGGCGTACAACACCGATCCCTGCATCGGCTAAAGCCTATAAAAAACAACGCCAAGCGATTCTGAATAACAGTATTTAACTACTGAATGACCACAATTAACGCCCATTCACTTTGTTGAATGGGCTTTTTTTATCAATACACTTTTAATATTGGCTTATTAATATCTATAGGTACCATAAAGTACCTGCTGTTTTATCGATTGTTAAAGCCTTACACTAATGGCAATTAAACGGTTGTAAGGTAGCAATATGTTAAACATGGATTTTAGCCAACGAGTGGTGATTAACACTGCCGATCTTGAATGGCAAAATAGCCCCGCTGCGGGCGTATTACGTAAACGCTTAGCGCGTGAAGAAGCCGAACGAGGCCATGCGACCAGCATTGTAAACTATCAAGCTGGTGCTAAATTTAACTCACACCCTCATCCGTTAGGCGAAGAGATTTTAGTGCTCGACGGGGTGTTTTCTGATGAAACCGGTGACTATCCTGCAGGCACGTATTTGCGTAATCCTGAAGGTTTTGTCCATGCGCCATTTAGCGTAGAAGGTTGTACGTTGTTGGTTAAGCTGCACCAGTTTCAACCTACAGACTCACAACAAGTGGCCATTAATTTCAATGAGACAGAATGGTTGCCGGGTCATGGTCAGTTGCAGGTTATGCCGCTACACCAACATGGTACTGAGTCGACTGCATTAGTGAAGTGGCCTGCGGGGACACACTTTCAACCGCACTGTCATTTTGGCGGTGAAGAAATCTATGTCATTAGCGGAGAGTTTATCGATGAACTTGGTCGTTATCCTGCAGGTACGTGGATCCGCAGTCCGCATTTAAGTCAGCATAATCCGTATGTGGAGCAAGACACGGTGATTTTGGTCAAAGTAGGCCATTTGTAATAATCGCTACAAACCCATAAAACGATGGCATTTAGTCATCACATTCATTATAAGAGGTTATTGATTATTTTAGTGAAAAGTGAATTATGCAAGTGCCTGATAAGTGGGATATGGGGTCTAGGGAGTTAATCCATCAGTTTATTAACCAATATGGTTTTGCGACTGTTGTGTCTAACGATTTAGAGGGCTCGCACTTACCTTTATTACTCATTGCCTCAGAGGGCGAAAATGGTACCTTGTATGGCCATTTTGCTCGTAGTAATTCCCATTGGAAATACATAGAAAACACAAAAGTGCTGTGTATTTTCAATGGCCCACACTCTTATATCTCACCCACCTGGTATGACTCCCATCCAGCTGTTCCGACCTGGAATTACAGCGTAGTACATGTAAAAGGCATTATTGAATTAATTGATGATGCGACCACCGCCCGAGTACTTGAATCTACCATCCAACAATACGAACCTTCATTGCTAGAAGGTAATGGCTTTATTCCCGATGGTTATCAACAAAAATTAGCCAAGGGTATTGTTGGCTTTAAGATTGTCATTGATGAATTACAAGGAAAGCAAAAGTTAGGGCAGCACCGTAACCAAAGTGATCAACAAGGTGTGGCGCAAGGATTATCACTGTCAAATAGGGTTGATGAAAAACAGCTATTAGCTTATATGATGAAGAATAACATAGGATTAGGTAATAAATAGTGGTTCAATCGAATTCGCCACGTTAAGATTAACCTTAATAATCATGTAATCAATTCAGTCTGTCATAATCTATTTCAGCATCACTCTTTAAGGATAAAAAGTGCATAGCGATATTTCTGTAGCACGCTTTAAGCAATTTCCACGATTAATGTGGATACTGTTATTTGGCTCGTTTATTACCCGCGGCAGTTATTACATGGTGTGGCCATTTTTGGCTGTCATTTTGTATGAAAAATTTGCCTTAAGCGCGACCGAAGTTGGTTTAGTGCTGTCGAGTGCGGCGATTATATCGGTTTTTACCAGTTTTATTGGTAGTGCACTGTCCGACCGAATCGGCCGCCACAAGTTAATGTACTTTACTGGTGTGCTTTATATCATCTCGTTTTCATTGTTGGCACAAGTCGATTCAGTCAAAGGCTATGTGGTCGTCATGACTCTGTGTTCTATTGCTACAGCTATATGGCGACCGCTAACGTCTGCCACCATTGGCGACATTATTGACGATCCCAAAACCCGTGAACTGGCGATGCAATCTCTGTATTTTATCGTTAACGTAGGTTGCGCTGTCGGGCCAATGTTAGGTGTATGGTTAGGCTTAACCGGAAAACAGTCGAGTTTTTATATTACTGCGGCGGCTTTTGCTGCCTTGTTGGGATTATTATTCTGGGGTTTTAGGCATCAAGCTCGCCAGACTCATTCATCGGCTCCAGAGCTGGTTGCAGATGGACTCATTCCTGTTATGGGTGATGCAACAGCTGCTGTTAAGCGTAAACCTGCCGCAATGAATCGGCGGCAAATAATGTCGATTTTATGGCAAGATAAATTACTGCAAGGTCTTATTTTTGCGAATATTTTGTGTATGTTTATTTATGCGCAAATGGACAGTTCGTTGATCCAATATCTTACTCGTTCAAATGCCCCCGATTTATTGACACTGATTTCGGCAATGATTTTTACCAATGCCTTAGTCATTATCTCTACCCAATTTTTATTATTAAGATTAATGGCTGGTTACAGTTTGGTACACCGAATTCAGTTTGGATTGATGCTGCTGGTTTGTTCGCAAGTTTGGCTAGCGTATAACCCCATTGATTTATTTTGGGGCTGGATTGGCGCCGTTGTTGTAATGAGCCTAGCTGAAACCATTTTATTCCCAACGATGAACGTGCACATTGACAGGCTAGCTCCTAAGCATTTACGTGGCGCGTACTTTGGCGCAGCTTCATTTTATGATTTGGGGTTTGCATTTGCACCACTGGGCGGCGGGATCATACTGGATCATCTTGGTGGGTATTGGTTGTTTATCATCGGCGCATTATTGTCGTTAGTGGTGATTTATTTATACAGTATATTGGAAAAGCTACCACGGCCAGATTTTGCTGCACTAAAGTTGGATTAATTGTCGATGGTTTATGCTTGTAAACGCTATTGAATTTAACATTGTAGTAGGCAGTTACAGAGGGTCTGGGCCTCGTTTTGCTTTCGAGTTTTTAATCGTTCGCTTGAGTCTTTTTCACTATAGTAAATGTGATCATTTTGATAAGGTTTTGATCTACAGTCATCGTGATTTGTAGTGTTTATTTTTCTTTTAATTCGATTTTTGTTTTAACTTTAAATTAGGGCAGGGCATAACTTATGGCATCAACGGATATTAACCCGTTTATTTCATCGCTAACATCACAAGCAGATACCATTCGTTTTGAAGATACTATGGCTGTTATTGATGGTCATTATGACTTCACCTCAAGTGCATTTAAAAATGGTGATCAGCTTAATGAAGCAGGGCAAAATTCAGGTTCTTGTAAGGTGTTTGCGTTTGGGCAAACTCATCAGTTAACGGTGCAACAAACCTTGGCTATGTTTGGCCAACATTACCGAGATGTAGTGGCAACGCCTCAAGGGACGGATCATCAAAATATTCGTCAGTTTATGCAACATGGCTGGGATGGTATTTTGTTTTCGCAACAGGCATTAAAGGCTAAATAACCTAGGTGCTCAACAAGGCTCAATACAACAAGGCTCAATACAACAAGGCTCAATACAACAAGGCATAACACAATACGCAAAACTATGATGAAAGCCTCTATAACTTAAGCTCGTGTTTAGGTTAAAATAATGTCTCATGTAATTGTTTTAAGTAAACTCTTTCTAGCTGAACAGTTTATTTACTGTATCGGGAGGCATTCATCATATGATCAAACTTAACCGCAGTATCGTTTCCTCTCGTCAATCCGGTTTCACCCTTATAGAGCTTGTCTTTGTCATTATTATTCTTGGTGTATTGGCAGTTGTCGCAGCGCCTAAGTTTATTAATTTAAAAACAGATGCACATATTGCAGCAATCAAAGGTGCCACAGGTTCAATTAAAACAGCAGTGATGTTATTTAAAACAAAAACATTAACCTCTGGCAATGCGCTTACAGATACGGTTGAATTCTCGGGTGTTAAAGGCAGTAATTACCAACCTTGGGCCGCAGCGGCCAATACTAGCGGTAGCGGTTTTAATGCCGGTTATACAACATCGTCAGAAATCTTTAAAGCGGCTGGGTTAGAAATGAATGATTGGTCATATCGCATTTTTACGTCTAATAGCAGCTATGCTGTTGTTGCAGCCCCAAAAAGTGCACTTGCCCTTGCAGAGCCGACTGCAGCCGAAGTTATTGCAACCAGTTGTTATTTTCAGTATCACTGGCAGAGTACTGGAGAGCCTGTCATCACAACGGTAATCGTTGGGTGTTAACGGTATTATTAAAACCTAAAGGGGCAAACGCACTCTTGTTTATCAATTTTTTGTATATTCTCTGCTTTTCTGTGTCCCTTTATCAACGATAAAAAAGTCTTAACGAGTAACGTCATAAGGATTAAAACATCAAATATTTCTGGGTTTATGCGGAACGAATAAGGTGTTGTTTTCACAAATGGCATTGAAACAAAAGTAACGATTATACGCGAACATTAATTAACAATAATCTAGATTAGTGTCGACAATAGTGTGCAATACGACTACCTTTACACCCATATCAACCGTATCATTAATAGTATTTGGTTTTTTTTAACGGTCAGGCATATCGCTGGTTAACTATTATGACAAGCGCCTATTTAATCGCAAAGGAATCCATTTTATGAATCGTCACATCATCCCATTGATCATTATCAGTACCTTAATGATGTGTTCATCAGGTTACAGCTTCGCTAAAGACAACGACTCGCATGGTAATAGCGGAAAGCATAAATCT
This sequence comes from Shewanella frigidimarina, assembly GCF_003797125.1. Lineage (GTDB taxonomy): Bacteria > Pseudomonadota > Gammaproteobacteria > Enterobacterales > Shewanellaceae > Shewanella > Shewanella frigidimarina. Next base: position 848,670 of record NZ_RKKE01000002.1, on the reverse strand, counting down.
GACAAACATCAAAAAAAGCATGATCACGAACATGAAGAAACTTATCAGACCTATTTTAGTAACGATCGCCAAGTCATCGTTAATAATTACTATTATACCAACCGTGATGCTAAGCATTGTCCACCTGGGTTAGCCAAAAAACATAATCGTTGCCAACCTCCGGGTAGTGCTAAGCAATGGCGCAAAGGTTACTCACTGCCAGCTGATGTTGTTTACTACGATGTACCATCTGCGCTTACTGTTCAACTAGGTCGTACGCCAGAAGGACAAAAAATTGTCCGTGTTGGTACTGATTTGCTATTGATTAGCATTGGTACGGGTATGGTGATTGATGCAATACAAGACCTTAACGATGTGTTGTAACCTCGTTGGGTAAACCTTGTTATGGCGTTAGTTTTGCCATTAATCGTTAGTGAAACGAAAAAGCCGACCAAGGGTCGGCTTTTGCTTAAACGGATATTCTACAACTGATTAAAATGGTTAATCGTGTTCGAATATCACTTCTTTTAAATCATGAATTGTATCCACATCTACATCGCCAGGCTGATTACTCCATGTGACGCGCAGATAATTGCTTAAGTCTTTAAGCTGTTCATCACTTAACTGATCGGCATAACCAGGCATGGCATAAAAGCTGGTGGTGGTATTGTAATGTTGGCTCTTTATACCTTTAAGCATTACCGCAACGATATTGTGCGGGCTGGCTTTATCTAATGTGGCGTTACCGGCCATTGCCGGAGCAACATTAGGTCGACCTTCACCATTTTGACTATGACAACCAGCGCAATAACCCATGTATAGGTTATATCCTGGCAATTCACGCTGGTGGCCGTTAAAGGTCAGTGGTTTGGCTTCTATAGTCTCGTCAGTATCAAGCAGATAACTGCTTACGGCATGCATGTCGGCATCAGTTAAGTGGCTAAAACTGTGGTAAACCACAGGATACATGCCACCAAATACCGTACCTTTGCGAGAATAACCTTCAGTAAACAAAGACTTTAAATCGTCATGAGTCCAGTTTTGTCGGTTAAGTTCAGCAGGAGTAATATCTGATGCCTCTAAACCTTCGATAACAGCGCCTTGAAAATGCTTATCTTGCTCCATGGCAAATAAGCTGTCTCGAGGAGTATGGCATTCACCACAATGTCCCAGCGCATTGACTAAGTAATTACCTCGGTTCCAAGGCTCACTTTTGTCTTTCTTGGGGGCAAATTTTTCAGCATCATGAGCGATTAAGTTCCACGCCTTGAGACCAAATCGAACGTTAAAAGGAAAAGAGACATCATTGTCGAGATTAGCTTGCTTGATGGGTTTAGTGCTCATCAAATAAGCATATATCGCTTTGGTATCTTCATCCGATAACAAACTGTAAGAGGTGTAAGGCATAGCTGGATACAAATTACCGTTAACGCCGACGCCATGATGCATAGCATCAAAAAACTCGTTATAACTGTATTTGCCAATTCCGGTATCTTTATCTGAGGTGATATTGGTTGAATATACCGCCCCAAACGGGGTTTCAAATGGCAGTCCACCGGTTAACTCTCGTCCGCCTACTGCAGTATGGCAGGCCACACAGTCGCCAATCTTCATCAGATAAGCACCGCGTTCGATGTCGCTACTGTTAGTACTAACCTCATCAGCCGCGTTGCTGGAACAGGCGAATAAACCCAAGCCTAAACTTAAACCCAAAGTCAGTAATAGATTTTGGCTGAGCTTTATTCGCGCCTTTACTAAACGGCTTAAGTGATATTGATATAATGGCTTCATGACAGGGTTAACCCCTCTGTCTTGAGAATTAAATCTTTCATCGCCGCATAGTATTTTACATAACCAGTACAACGGCAGACATGTTCGCCTAAGGCATCTTCGATGACTTGCTCAACGTTATCTTTGGCAATTGGTTTTCGCTCTAGTCGCTCAATTAACGCGGTAGACTCATTGACAAAACCTGAGGTGCACCAACCACATTGAAACGAAAAATGTTCTAAAAATGTTTGTTGTACAGGGCTCAGAGCAGTGATTTCACCTTGAGCATTTTGCTTAGCATGGCCTTCAACCGTGCGAATACGTTTACCGTTGAAACGCTCGACGCCATTGATGCAAGTGCGGACTACTTCGCTCATACCTTGCTCGTCATCGACGATTACCGTACAGGCATGACACACCCCAGCACCGCAACCAAACTTAGTACCAGTGAGGTTTAAATACTCATGCAAAAATTCAATCATCATGGTGCCATCGCCGACGTCAATCGGGCCAATAGCTTGGTTGTTGATAGTTAACTTAATTGACTGGCTCATGCCATGGCCTCCTTGATTTTTTTCGCTGTCATAGGTAATTCGTAAAAACGTACTGCGGTAGCTTGATAAACGGCTTCAACCAGCGCAGAAACAACAGGTATCATGACCACTTCGGCGATGCCTCGGCTCGGATCTGTTTCGGACAACTGCGGTAAAATAGTATGTCGCTGGCTCCAAACACCAACATGTCGCGCTAACGGCACCTTATAACGGTTGATATTCCAGGTACCATTACCAGCGCCGGCTTCAAATGGGGGTAATTCTTCATGCAATGCATGGCCAATTCCCATAGCAAGACCGCCTTGTATTTGGCCTTCAACTAACTCATTCACAATCACTTTACCGGCTTCTAACCAGGTATGAGAGCTCAATAAACTGACTTCGCCATTACCTTCATTAACGGCTACTTCTACTAAAGTGGCGCATGGAGCGTAGTAAGTCACCATGGCGTTATTCAGCTCGGCTTTAGGATAGCTCATCGCTTGACGATCGATTAAGTGATAGCCGTTTGAATTCATGCGGGCTTTGCGATCCGCGCTGCCATGATACTTGTCACCCTCGCCGTATTGCAGTGCCAATGCATCCAGTGCAATGCGCTCTTTGGTACCGAAAATCTCAAAATCAGCTTCGGCCCAAGCCCAACGGTTAAAGGCATGGCCCATTACGCCAACCACTAAGCCCAAATCGTGGGCTCGTTTAGCGAGAATGTCGATTGAAAGCGGCGGGAATCCCATAGCGGTAAGCTTGCCATCAGTCCAGCGGCCGTCGCGAGAGTGATTGAGATTAGTTTTACCCATTGGGGTGTTGAAATACAACTCGTTCCAAATAGACACCGCAGCAGGCCAGAGTCCGTGACGATAAATAATATCGGCGGCAATACGAGTGACATGGCTTTGATAATATGCCGACATAGATGCCGACGATGCCATGGCTTTAACCGGTGTCCAACGTGGATTTGCCGTCATTTCATCTTGGCGCTGCTGCGAAATAATGTATGGATTGTCGGTTTGCACTAATTGCATTGCATCCCAAATATCTATCTCAGCAAGTTTCACTTCATGAGCAAAACTACCTAATGACTCACTGACCACCACGGCTTGTGACGTTTGAGTACCAGTACCCATTTCGATAAAACCAATTTCTAAGATTATTTTACCGTCTTTAGATAATCTAACCGCCGCACTTGGTGCTGCAGCACCGGTACCATAATCTTTCGTTGCAATACCAAAACCAACGCCGTAACGCATGCCTGGGTTTTTAGCCTCATAACGCGCTTTATTATCTGCACGGTTTTGCCATACAGGGTCTAGTTCGGCCATGTCGAGCATTTCACGGTATCTAAGCGTGCCGTTAGGGATAGCACCTTGAGTATTACGCTGTCCTGACTCCATCACGTTAGCCGCGCGTAACTTAAAGGGATCAACATTTAACTCAGCGGCCATCTCGTGGATCATGCCTTCCATTGCTGTCATCGATTGCAATGTACCGTAACCGCGCATCGAGCCTGCATCAGGGTTACGTGACGCATAAGATGTGGCGATAATATCGTTACGTGGGGTGTAATAAATGCTTTGCATTGCCGTCGCCCCAACAGAGGTGACCGACGGGCTGAAATTAACTCGACCGCCACCATCAACTGTCATCTGTGAGGTTAACGCTTGAATTTTCAAGGTTGCTTTATCAACGGCTAAACGACTTTTCATGATGAAAGGATGACGCTTAAGACCGGATTGAAATTGCTCGAAGCGGTCGTTAGCTAACCGAACCGGACCGTTAGCGTAAATGGTTGCCAACACGCCATAATACGGGAATATTGAGTGATCTTTAGCGCCAAAACCGCCACCAATATAAGGAGAATGCACTACTAGATTTTTGACTTTGTCAGCCAATGGCCCAGATGACAGCATGTGTACGGCCATCTCTTGAAAGTCTTGCGGTGACTGAGAGGTAATAACAGTATGAAAGGTTTGGCTGCTGGCATCAAACCAGCCATTAAAGGCCTCAGGCTCCATCATCATAGGATCGATAATTTGAGTGCGATATTCGCGCTCTAATACTTGCCACTGTTGATCTGCTTTGGCACTCGCAATCTGTTTTTCTATCTCGCCAGCATAATACAGCCCGCGCTCAGAAACCGAGCCTTGAGCATTAGCATCACCTGACCATACCGGTTTGTGGTGCTTAACGCTGGGGAAAAACAGTCCATCGTGTAGTGGGCTATAAGTATCTTCACGGGCACCATTTTCGCCTTCAACCCGAATAAGACGCCAGCTGGCATAAGGGTCTTTAGTGTCTGAAACAAAGGCCGTTTTCTCACCAAATCGCAATAAAGTATTGTCGAACTGCAACAAAGATTTAGTCTGTTTAAAGGCTGGGAAACTGTCAAATAATAAAATGGCCACCGCATGACCAAGATAATCTGCTGTTTGTCCCTCGGGCAATAACATATTGTCACCGTAAAACTCAGGTAACTTAACCTTGTCGCGTGCTAGATCTGCCGCAGTAATGACTTTATACGGCTTAGCTGAAGCTGGGAGGTGGTCGAGGGAGAAACCTTGATAAACATGAGATGCATCTACAGCGCGTAAGATAAACGCGTAGCCTTGTTGTTTTGGCCAGCCTGCCATGTCCATTGCACGGTAGTCACGACCATATACTTTTTGACCGGTGACTTTAGCGATACCGTCGTTGCGAAATTTGGGTTTAGATTGGCCGCTAACCTGAGTTTGCCACTGTGCAGCAAGTTCAGGCGAAATGATGGACGCATTGGCCCGACTCATTTCCCACAGTAAAGGCGCGGAATATACCGCGACCCCGCCAATAACACATTGTTTTATAAAGGTCCGTCTCGACGCGTTAGATACATCCATATCTCACCTCAGTTATTCTTAAGGGAAAAATCAGACGGCCTATTCATCGTCGCCCGATTTAGGCTTATTCACTTGATTGTAATTGCATAACTTTTGATTGCGCTGAATCTAAATTAGCACCCTGTACGGTAACATATTGATATAAGGATGCATATTCAAGATTGTTATAGCGTTTCTTGAGTGGCTATCGTGGAGGTTTAATAATTCAGCATTTTGATGATTTAATCTGCGAATAAAGCTATTTAGTGTTCGATAGTCTTATCAAAACCGTTTTGTTTATGTTTTGATTATTAAAAAGTCATCATGCTTAATGGTGTATATATTAATCGTGAGTGTTTTGTTTTTACTATTTAATCAATTATATAGAAATACTTTCTTGACCACGTTAACTGTACGTCATGGACCAGCTAGCGAAATTGGTTAATTAATATGACTCAGTTGAAGGAAATTATTTAGAACAATAATTATATTTTTGTTTATTATTGATTAATCTATTGATTTGTAATTAAAAAGTTATATTGTCGTTTGGGTTTTGTCGTTGCCTTGGTTTTTTAGTTACCCTTAACGTAAACTTCTTGTTGTTGGTTTGAGCTACTCATAACTGCTAAATCTTTTTTTATAATATCGACATTCTAAGTTATCCAGATTTCTTCTTCGTTTTGAATCATTTTTTCCTTATTTGAAATAATTTAATTTATTGATTTTTATAACGTTGAAAATATTATGCCTATATATGAGTATATGTATAAATATGTGACTCATATATTTGATTGGCGTTATATTTTATATTACATTATTATGATAACAATTTTGTAACACTTGCATTGGTTATTGTATTTCGTCGTAAAGTTCCTCCAAGGATTGATCGGGCTTTTATAGTTAAATTATTTTTACTTGGTGGTCTATATGCTGAATTTTCAAATAAAACAAAAAATGCTCATTAGCTCGTTAATTCCATTAGCCATTCTCATCGTGATTAGCGCAATTGCGGTGAATATGATGGGGAAAATCGAAGATGGAGTGATGAGGATCTATTCTGATCGCGTTGTACCGTTAGAAGATTTAAAAATCATTGGTGATGACTATGCTGTCTTAGTCATTGATGCAATAAACAAAGCCAATGCTGGTGGCTCAACCGCTCAAGATGCTGCTGAGACATTAATGAGTGCAAAAAGTAATATTGATACACTGTGGAAAAAATATTTAGCCACTAAGTTAACCCCAAAAGAAAGCCAACTTAGTATTGAAGCCAATGATATGTTTGGCCCCGCAGATGAGCAAATTGATTTTCTCATCAGTAAACTGCAAAACATGTCTGGAAAAATCCCAGGTCAATTGACCGATGACATTATGCCTTTATACGGGGTAATCGATCCTATTAGCGGTAAAATTGCCGAATTAGTGTCATTGCAAATAAAAGTAGCAGGCGATGAATGGCGATTAACTCAAGAGATATATCAATCATCAGTTCAGTTATTTATTTTCTTTACGTTTTGTGCCGTGGTTATCAGTGTAGCGTTAACCATTTGGGTACTGCGTAGTGTGATGAGGCCAGTGACAGATATTTTGATGAAACTAAAGCTCATTAAGCAAAACTCAGATTTAACCCAAGTGTTTACTCCTTATAATGATGATGAATTAGGCATGATTTCAACGAGCCTTACAGGCGTTATAACTCATCTAAGAGGCATTATTGAATCAATTTCAGATGCCGCAAATACTATCAATATTTCATCAGAAGAGTTGCAGCGTTTCACTGAAGAAACCAACCATAGAATGATACAGCAGCAAGATGAGTCAGAACAAACCGCAACGGCTATGAATGAAATGACAGCGACAGTGGCAGAGGTTGTTCAAAGTACCAACTTTGCCGCTGAACAGGCGAAGCAAGCTAATAATCATGCTGAAAATGGTAATGTTATTGTTCAAAATTCAATAGACAGTATGTCGCAATTATCTAACCAAATTGGCACCACGGCGGAGGTGATATCTCATCTTGCTAAAGAGAGCCAAAACATTGGCCAAGTGTTAAGTGTCATTAAAGGCGTTGCCGAGCAGACTAACCTTTTAGCCTTGAACGCCGCCATTGAAGCCGCAAGAGCGGGTGAACAAGGGCGAGGATTTGCTGTTGTTGCAGACGAAGTACGTACTTTAGCTAAACGTACTCAAGACTCAACACTGCAGATTGAAACCATGATTGACGGATTACAAAAAAGTGTCGTACTTGCGGTTTCTTCAATGGATGAAGGCTTAGCCTTAGTGCATAGTGCCAATGATAAAACCAACAGTGCTGGTACAGTTCTCAATGAAATTGTCACTTCGGTCGACAGTATCAATGAGCTTAACACTCAAATAGCTACGGCAGCAGAAGAGCAATCCTATGTAGCTGAGAGTATCAATAAAAGTATCATCACCATAAATGATATTACTCAAGCCTCATCCGCGGCGACCGAAAAACTTACCCATTCTGTTAACGATTTACAATCACTGGCTAGCTCAATGCAACTTCAAGTGGCGACATTTAAAATAGCCTAACATTTTCATTGATGAGGGCTGAAAAACTTCAGCCCTTCCTCGCAATCTCTCAGTTAACTTATTCGCATAACCCTGCATGGCTTAAAAGCTGGAGAGGTTTATGTTGGCTTTTCATCCTTTTGAGCATAACCGAAACGATATTGTGATTGGCATTAAAAAGTCAGTTTGATTAACTGAAGCTGATACCAATTAAGCATCATTTATTATCCATTAACGTACTGCATGTCTCAATTACTCAACTATTTTGTGCTAGCTCAACGTTACCACTACCAACACTATTAAAGGGTGAATTAACCGCTTACACTACAAATAGCTTAATTACCTTGAGTAATATTAATGAAACCAATTATTTGTAGCAGTGCATTAGAGGCCGTGTCCTTAATTGAAAGTGGTGAAACCTTGTGGACTCATTCCATGGGGGCAACCCCAACATTATTGTTAGACGCGTTAGCCCAACATGCGTTAACAAAGCATGGTTTAACATTATTGCAGTTGCATACCGAGGGTGCAGAGTCGTTAAGTGATCCCCGTTTAAAGGATCATCTACGCCATCGTTGTTTCTTTGCTGGCACACCCACGCGCTCGCTGTTGCAACAAGGTGATGCCGATTATGTGCCAATTTTCCTCTCTGAGGTGCCCAAGTTGTTTCGTTCCGGCGAACAGCATATCGACACTGCTATCGTTCAAGTTTCCCCACCAGATAAACATGGTATCTGTTCGTTAGGTATATCGGTTGAGGCAACGTTAGCGGCCTGCCAAATGGCGGGTAAAATTATTGCTCATATTAATCCCATGATGCCTCGCACCCATGGTGACGGTTTTATTCATTACAATAAGTTCGCAGCCGTGTATGAGCAGAGCATGCCTTTACCACAACATCTATTCGCCCCAAGCGATGCGATAAGCTTGGCCATCGGCCAGAATGTGGCCAAATTGGTACTTGATGGCGCTTGCTTACAAATGGGCATTGGCGCCATTCCAGATGCTGTATTGGCGTGCTTAACCGAGCATAAAGATTTGGGCGTTCATACTGAGCTATTTTCTGATGGTGTGCTTAATTTGGTCGAGCTTGGTGTGATCAATAATAGTCGTAAGAAAGTCCATCCCGGCAAGACGGTGACAGGCTTTGCATTGGGTAGCCAACGACTTTATGACTTTGTTGATGACAATCCTTCGGTGATATTCATGGATATTGAGCAGGTTAATGACACTGCGATTATTCGTAAAAATCCGAATGTAATGTCAATAAACTCCGCGTTACAGGTCGATATTTCAGGGCAGGTGTGTGCTGATTCACTGGGCACTCAAATATACTCAGGTGTAGGTGGTCAGATGGACTTTATACGCGGCGCAGGCCTTTCTGAAGGCGGCCGTTCTGTCATCGCATTGCCCAGTACTGCGGCTAATGGCACGGTGTCTCGGATTGCCACAGTATTATCCCCTGGCGCTGGCGTGGTAACCACCCGTGCGCATGTACACTATATCGTCACAGAGTATGGAACCGCTTATCTACGCGGTAAGTCGTTACGAGAACGAGCGCGTGCGCTTATCGACATTGCCCACCCCAAATTTAGAGAGCAGCTTTGCCAAGAAGCTTTTGAGATGTGGCGACTTAAGGTTTAAATACTGTTGTTGAACAGTTTGAGTCAATTTTTTCTTTATGGCCTGCGGCCACAACCACTTAAGATCGCAAGGTTCCACCCTGCACGGGCCAAAAGGGGATCAACAGCTATTCCCTCTTGGATCACCCCAGCCGTTCCGGCAACATTTTCGCTTTTTATAAAACAACAGCTGCGAAAAAATTGCGACGGAAAGTAATCCAGCTTTTGGCTTCATCTGTAATCAGCTTCGGACTTATTCGAAAATGCTAACGCTTCCGATGGTACATCCTGTACCGCGAAAGCTAAGCTCACATCTGATAGGCAGGATGCCTGAATGCCTTGTAGCACATGGATGTGCGAGAAAGGCCATGTGAGCTTCACGCTATTTTCTTCAACGTCCTCAAGTTCAGAGTTGAATCACGCCAACTGCAAGCAAGGTATGCAAATCATTTATGCCCCAAAATGAGTTTGGAATATGGCCTGCGGCCACTAACGTCGTGGCGCTTCGCCCACACCAGACCAAGAGGAAACCAACGGCTGTTCCCTCTTGGAACTCCCAGCCGCCCCGCAACATTTTCAAACAGCGAAAAGGTCGCCATGGGGTAGATCCAGCTTTTAACTTTATTTTTAGTTAGCCTCGGCCTTATTCGAAAATACTCACGCTTCCGATGGTACATCTGATGTGAATGGATTCACGAATGTCGTGATGGCAGGATGCCAAGGAACGACCTGTACCTCGAAGCTAGCCTGACGTCCTGTCAGGCTCACGCATTCTTTTATAAAGAGTCTTCAACGACCTCAATTTAAATGTTGAACCGGTCCATTTCCAAGTCAATAGAACTAAGTCGTTTTTACCCCATTCCTTGCTAGGGATGCCAATTCGCCGATTTCAACTTATTGAATAATTTTCAGTCTATTCGGGTAATAAAGGTTTGCTCGTCATCCACAAAAGCTACAAAGCCGCCGTGATAGATAAATACCCGACCATGCCCCTCAACTAAGCAGGCAAGCTGTGGGTTCAAATCTTCTTCGTTACCCTGTCTTTGATATGTGCCGATATCGGTGATTACGCCGCTGAGAGTAGGCAAATATCTATAAGTTCGCTTTGCTTGATCAACCAGGTTCAATTCGCTGGCGGTAGAGAAGCAAGAGGGTATCGTACCGGCTTCTTCGATAAACATAGTTTTCAGTTCTTCAAAAGCTGTGATCACTAGCCAGTCGATGCCGTTAACATGATGGATAAACATTGAGTTTCTCGGTAATTCTGATACGGAGATTTTAACATTATCAGGGGCAGAACATAGTAGAGATTTAGTAATTCTGTGCATTTACGGTCATTCACTAGGCCACCTTGAAACACGTCTTTGCCCCTTTCAATGTTAGGGCCGATTACCCACTCAGTTCAGTAGAACTTCATTTGGCTTACTTTTCCTCATACCATTAATGTGTTTCAATATCTGGTGTTGGGGGAAGAATAAACTGAAGAGGGCTCTATAATGCATCCAGAGTATGATGAACTGTCTTTATGGGATGATGCAATACGTCTGGTGAGTGAAAATAAATACGACCAAGCTATTTATCTATATAAAAGTATGGCTAAAAATGGAATTGATGAGGCGTTGGTTGAAATAGGGCGGCTGTATGAAATGCCATCAACAGCGACTATTGAACAAGACTTTTCAAAAGCGGCTACATATTATAAAAAAGCGATTGATTTAAGTGATGACATGTATGCTTATACAGCTCTTGGAAGGCTTTACTTTTTCGGGGTCGGTGTGGATCAAGACTACATAAAATCAAAACAGTTGTATTTGATAGCTGCGAATATGGATGGACTAGTAGCCACATTGATGTTAGCTCGTATTTATCGTTACGGGCATGGTGTTCAACCTAATTTAACTAAAGCAAAAGAGCTCTATCAGAAATCAATTAGGCTTGGAAGCTATGTAGCCCTGAAGGAGAGTGGTGGGTTGGATATTTCTTGTGGTGAGGTTGTAAAAGGAATAGCAAAAGTAATAAAGGGGACTTGGAATATTTTCTTAAGGGTGCGAAAAGACATATCTAATTATGGAGTTATTGTTAGTGAATGTGTAAAAAACCAATAGAGAATATTTATCAGGACAGGTATGACCAATCGAATTTAGGTCGCGTTTAATGTTGTTAACTTATTCACTCCTAAATTAGCCCCAATCATTGGGGCTTTTTGTTGCGCTGAAGAAGACAATTTAACCAGCAGAGTGTGCCGTGCTCACCAGTAGAAGGTATCAGTTGTGAACAGTAGTCTGTGCAATTGTGAAGTTGAGCTGTGAATTTTACCACTTACTCAGCAGTTTTCAGTACAAAACCTTATCTGAAAAAATATAAATTGATTAATCGTTCTAACTCGGAAATGTCCATAAATGATTTAGATTCCTTGATTGAAAAAGCCTAAATTCAGCTTTGAACTTGAGGCCGTTGAAGAAAATAGCGTGAGCTGGCCATATATGGCCCGCTAGCTTTCGCGGTACAGGATGTACCATCGGAAGCGTTAGCATTTTCGAATAAGGCTGAAGCAGACTACAAACTAAGTCAAAAGCTGGATCAATCCCCATGGCGACCTTTTCGCTGTTTGAAAATGTTGCGGGGCGGCTGGGAGTTCCAAGAGGGAACAGCCGTTGGTTTCCTCTTGGTCTGGTGTGGGCGAAGCGCCACGACGTTAGTGGCCGCAGGCCATAAGTTATAAACCATAAGCTAAAATAGAGCCGCATTTAGTGGAATCAGGGTAAACTTTTATAAAAAGATAAGTTCTAATCCACTTCTGTCCATAAATGAGTTAGATGCCTCAGCTTGAAATGCCTAAATTCAACTCTGAACTTGAGGCCGTTGAAGAAAATAGCGTGAGCTGGCCATGGCCTTTCCCGCACATCCATGTGCTTCAAGGCATTCCGACATCCTGTCAATCAGATGCCTGCTAGCTTTCGCGGTACAGGATGTACCATCGAAAGCGTTAGCATTTTCGAGTAAGGCCGAGGCCGATTACAAACGAGGTTCAAAGCTGGATTAATTTTAGTCGCAATTTTTCGCTGCTATTGTTTGGTTAAAAAGCGAAAAAGTTGCCGGAACGCTGAGGGTTTGCAAAGGGGTACAAGCGTTTTACCCCTTTGCTCTGGTGTGGGTGAAGCGCCACGACGTTGGTGGGCGCAGGCCATAAAGCGAATTAATCCGGCAGGGTGGAACCTTGCGATGTTAAGCGTTGATGGCAGCAGGCCATAATATAATACATTAAAACGATTATTCGTTTAACACACCAACAAGGTTTATGATTGAAGAGTCTCGATAATGAAGTTGATGAGGTCTAATCATGATAATAGCTTGCCCCCATTGCGATACCTTAAATCGCGTACCGGAAGAACGTCTTGAACAACAACCAACCTGTGGGAAGTGTAAACAAAGCCTATTCGTTGGTGAACCGATAGAGCTTACTGCTGCCAATTTTAGCCAGCATGCTAATAAATCAGAGTTACCACTGGTGGTCGACTTTTGGGCTAGCTGGTGCGGTCCGTGTAAAAACTTTGCGCCGGTATTTACTCAAGCAGCCAAGAAATGGGAACCTAAGTTTCGTTTCGGCAAGCTCAACACCGAAGAGCAACAAGCCCTTGCTGCCCAATTCAATATTCGCTCGATCCCAACCCTGATGGTATTTAAACAAGGCAAAGTGCTTGCACAACAATCCGGCGCTATGCCCGCATCGTCATTTAACCAATGGCTAGAGTCGATTAAATAGATTTTGGACGTTAGATTACTTATTAAAAACGCGATAAACTATCGCGTTTTTGTTCAGCTTTATTTTGATTGTTGTTTAAAAGGAATTAATAAACATGAAAAAAATCTTAGTTATCTGCTTACTTGGCCTCGCGATATTTGGCTATTTAGGCAAAAACGTTGAAACCACTCAAATTGTACAAAACGTTTATGCTGGCTATACCGCTGGCAGTGATAGTGCGTTACAAAATGCCATTGATAATAAGCAGAGTAACCTTCAAATCGGTGGTTCAGGGTATGTGGTAAAAATACTTTTCGATGATCTTAAAGGCAGCCGCCATCAACGATTTATTCTAAAAATAGCCAGCGGAAACACGCTATTAGTTGCCCATAATATTGATTTAGCCCCACGGATAGAAAACTTAAATGTCGGTGATACCGTCGAATTTTACGGTGTTTATGAATTTAATAACAAAGGTGGTGTCATCCATTGGACTCACCACGACCCACGCGGCCAACACCCAGGCGGCTGGCTAAAACACAATGGCAGCGTTTATCAATAAACCGTAGCTTTATTGATGTCCAAACAAAGCAAAGTCCTCAGGCAACAGTCCGGAGCATGCCAATATCATCAGTTTACCAATTGTTAGAGTCGATTCAGTCAATTTTTATTAGTGCATGGATTCTATATTGTTAATTTATATACAAGAATGGAATTACTAAATTTAATGTTTATAGTGTGTTTTTTACATCCAATAGGGCTATAGATTACAAAAGATTTTTTGGTTAAAGTTAGCTTCCCAATAGGCAGGGATGTTCTATTCTATCTCTATATTACGAGTGATTTTTTATTTTTATTACATGAGCAAGAGGTTGGGAGGATGTTAAAAAGTATTATTGATAAATATCGTTATTTTCTATTATTTACGGTTTCGTTATGTTTATCTGTAATCGTTTTTTTTTCATATGCTTATCCTGAAGGAGATGAAACTGTGTTCGGATTTTTGAAACGATATGAAGTTGAGTTATCGGCTCCTGTCAAAGGGCGTATTACCCGTAATGGCATTCCAGTTTTGGGTATGGAGGTTGTTAGAGAGCTCTCCTATGGTGGATATGATAAAGGCGAACCGATTATTGACTATGCATTAACCGATACAAATGGTGAGTTTTCATTTAACGAGGTTAAAGTTAAGTCAAATGCCCCAGGTAATATTTTTGGACAAGATGCTCGTCTTAGGCAAGAAATTTACATTAAGAAAGATCTTGACGAGATAAAAGATGGGGAAGATAAGTATTACTGGCTTTGGTTTATAAGTAAAAATTGGACTTCAGTACCTTATTTAAATCAGTATTTAATGCAATTAAATGCAGACTTACAAAACAAAGAATTACAATATGAAGTCGATTTAACTCAGTTTGGTTTGAGGTCAAGCCAACCAATAGCCTCTATTTGTTATTGGGAAGGTGAATTGTTTTCTGTTTATTATGGTGAAGATTTAGAAGAGATTACGAGTTTTGATAATTTAAAAGACTAGATTTATTAATTTAGTCTCGCCTACTTATTTTAAGGATGAAATATGAGTGTTATAGCCCCAAATATAGCTTCTTTGCTAGCGTTGCTAGCTTATGATATTAAAAATCCCTCTGGAAAAATACTTCCCGATAGAAGAGTCAAGAAGCATTTCAAATTTAGTACAGATGATGTTCAGCAAGCATCGTCAGGTGGTTTCTTTTGGCGTGAAACGACAGGGTTTTTACTTATTGGCCAAGGACATAGTCAGCAACATAAGGGCGACCACGTAATCGCAATACGAGGAACAAATACTTTAGCTGATGCGGTAACCGATATAACCGCCCACTCAAAAAGCAATGATTCAGGTAGCTTAGTTCATACCGGTTTTCAAACAACATTTGAATCTTTTAGGGATGGATTAGCTACATACTTAGATAAACCTGAAGTGTTAAACAGTACAGGTATTATCCATTGTGTTGGTCATAGTTTAGGCGGTGCATTAGCAACTTTAGTCGCGAATTGGGTAAAAACTACATACAACAAAACCGTTTACTTATACACTTTTGGCTGTCCTCGAGTTGGGTATAAAGACTTTGCGATTAAAAGTAGCGCTCGCATTGACAAAGTATATCGCTGTGTTCATGGCTCTGACCCTGTCCCTAAAGTTCCTGTTTGGCCTTTCTGCCATGTGCATATTAATGGCAGTGAGTATGTGCCTGTGAGAGAGCAGGGCTTAAGCCCTAAAGCGCATAGTATGGAAACAGCACCCGGTTATGTTCATACTACTAACTATGAACAATGGGATGATATGTACAGCCAAGTTGCTGGTTCTATGTATCAGCGAGTCGTTCTTAATTACGAAAATAGATTACAAACGACATATTCTTCACATTGGGCTGATAAAATTGCAGCTGCTTTAATGACACTTATCATTGATGGTGGTGGTACCGGTTTGATTGCGGCAATACAAGCTGGTGGGACAACAATTGCCACTGCTTATGATCTTATGGCAAGATTTGTTTGTGATCTTGCCAATACAGTTGGCTTTGAAGAACAGTTAAAAGGCTTGTTAGGGCATATGATTGTTTTTGCCGGAAAACCTGCTATTACCGTGATTAAGTATACTTTTTCATTCATAAAATGGGTTTTTAACATTACTCTTGGTCGTCTTAATAACCAAGCAAGAAATGCAATGAAAAATGTGTAATATGCCTTTAATGGTTTTAGCACATATCAACAATTAATCTGAATAGTTGTATTTAGCTGGGGGGGAGGGTATGGGATTAATTGTAGGGCCATTGATATTATTTTGGATTTTAGTTGGAATATATTCATTAACCATTGGGTATGATGTTTTTAGCTATTATTCCTTTTTCCCAGGTGGGATTGTAATAGGTTTTGTGACATTGCTTTCGGTTAATTTTTATTTCGTACTCCCACTTGAATTTCTTAAGAAGAAAAAAACACTTGGCGCATTTGAGATACCACTTATGTATTTTGCAAATAAGTTTGCATTTATGTGCTTTTTAGCGGCGATACTAATACACTGGTATGGAAGTGGATTTTTAAGTAATGATTTTTTTAAACCCATACCATTTATAGTTATGTTCACTATTTCTTTTGGGGGGATAATGGCTACAGTTAATGCTGATACTTTTATGGAAGAAAATAATATAACTAAGACATTTTAATGGAAGAGGTGTTCATATTTTTAGAGTTTTAGAGTTTTAGAGTTTTAGAGTTTTAGAGTTTTAGAGTTTTAGAGTTTAATATTTTAATTATCGTATTGTTTGCGTTTCTCAACTTCAAGTTGTTCTAATTCTGGCCAGCGACAAATACTCAATACCTGTAGTCGTGGAACTCCATTACTAATTTCTTCTATGATCTCTTGGTTAATAGCTTCATTGGATAAGTCACAATTTAACTGCACTAATCTTTCGGCTAATAGAGGAATATGCTTTTCACCTTTAGTTACAGAAGAGTGATTATGTAAGGGTATTTTCTATTGAGTGAGTAAATGCTCATTCTATATTCTTATTGGATGGATATTCTATCCGCAAAGATTGATCTTGATTGGCCAGACTAAATATCATCCGTATTTTTCTCTTTTCTGTACTTCCAATCGTTCTAATTCTGGCCAGCGACAAATACTCAATACCTGATAGCGCACAACACCACTAGGGAACGCTTCATCAATGATTTCATTTTTAACTTCTTCATTTGATACGTCGCAGTTTAATTGCGTCAACCTTTCAGCTAAATATGAAATATGTTTTTCGCCTGTAGATACCGATAGCCAAAGTCTTAGATCTGAATGACTTCCTTCAGCGATTTTAATAGTTTGAGATACACGTGTTTCTGCAAAAGGCTTATTTGGATGTGCTGTGCTGTAAATGATTTCAGGAAAGCTAAATTTTCCATCAGCGTCTGTAGTGGTGTAGTCCCATTCTTTTTCTTCCATGACACCAGAGTATTGATAACCCCTTTTTAGCTTAATACCGGCTAGAGGTTTTCCCTCATGGGTTAAGCTACCTATCACTTCAGGAAACACTTCGACATCGACTTTTTTAAACATGCTAAACATTGACTCCTCCGAGTAGCAACTAACGGCGACAATCAGACACAGGAATGCAAAAATCCCAATATATGCTCTATAGGCCATAGATGAAGCAACTCCCTGCTTTGTAATTCAGATGATTATTATTTAAACGAAGTTATTGTAGAGTGATTCTTTAAGGGTATCTATTATTATAAATGACTATTTTTTATAGTGTAATAATGAAAAGGGTATGTCCGGCTGAGATCTTTTTACTTTATCCAGCAGTAGATTAAATTGAGAAGATCAATGACGTTTTGAGTTATTTATTGTAAAAACGACGAAGCTGGATCCCGGCTAAAATGCATTGCCGGAATGACGCTTGATTTGACCCGTGCTGTATGGAGCCTTTTGACCAAAATCCAAACCAAGTTTGGACATAAAAAAAGAGTAACCGTGATGGCTCAAGGTTACTCTTTATTTTTAATTACTCTCTAATTGCGAGTACTTTTTATTCAGGAGCACTATCTACTCAGGGCTGCTCTCTATTCAGGATCTCTTTCTACTCTTGACCTCATTCTATTCGAAATAAATCTATTCTGGATCATAGTCCAATATCGGTGACAACCACTTCTCTGCTTCTGCCAACGTCATGCCTTTACGCTTAGCGTAGTCTTCAACCTGATCTTTACCAATATTGGTCACGCCAAAATAGCGTGATTTCGGATGTGCAAAGTACCAGCCAGATACCGCTGCGGTTGGGTACATGGCAAAGCTTTCGGTGATGTTCAAATCGATAGTTTCATCGGGTTTGAGTAAATCCCATAACAAACCTTTTTCAGTGTGGTCAGGGCATGCTGGGTAACCTGGTGCAGGGCGAATGCCTTTATAACGCTCGCGAATTAACGCTTCATTGTCGAGTACTTCATCCGCGGCATAACCCCAAAACTCTTTACGAACACGTTCGTGCATACGCTCGGCAAAAGCTTCGGCTAAACGGTCTGCTAAGCATTTGAGCATAATAGCGTTGTAGTCATCGTGATTGGCTTCAAAGCGGGCAACATGTTCATCAATACCGTGCCCCGTCGTTACCGCAAAACCGCCCATGTAATCAGCAACGCCTGAATCTTTTGGGGCAACAAAGTCTGATAAACAGAAGTTGTCGTTACCCACGCGTTCAAGCTGCATACGTAGATGATGAGTGGTCATTTCCAATGTGGTGCGGCTTTCATCGGTATACAGTTCAATGTCGTCATGGTTGACGGTATTGGCTGGGAATAAACCGATTACTGCTTTGGCGGTAAGCCACTTTTCAGCAATGATTTGTTTCAGCATGGCTTGGCCATCAGCAAACAATTTAACCGCTTCTTCGCCGACGACTTTGTCTTTTAAAATTTCTGGGTAATGGCCGTGCAACTCCCAGCTTCTAAAGAACGGTGTCCAATCGATACGTTCAACTAAGTCTTCTAGTGGGTAGTCTTCAAACACTTGGCGGCCTAATACATTAGGTGTGAATGGGGTGTAGCTGTCCCAGTCGTGTTTGCAACGATTTTCGCGCGCCGCTTCAATCGATACAATGGTTTTACGCTTGGTTTGCGACAAACGTTTTTCACGCATCATGTCGTATTCTGCGTAGGCTTCGTCGATGGTGGCTTGACGAGTGGCGTTATTAATCAGCTTAGACACCATAGGTACAGCGCGAGATGCATCGGCAATGTAAATGGCACCGTGTGGATAATGCGGGGCTATTTTTACTGCAGTATGAATTTTAGAGCAGGTTGCGCCACCGATAATAGCTGGGATGGTTAAGCCTTCACGGTGGAAGGTTTTCACGTTGTGAACCATTTCATCCAAGCTTGGGGTGATTAAACCTGACATGCCGATGATGTCGATATTATGCTCTTTTACTGCATCGAGAATTTTATCGACCGATACCATCACTCCAAGGTCGACCACTTCGTAGCCGTTACAGGCCAGTACCACACCGACGATATTTTTACCGATGTCATGCACATCACCTTTTACGGTGACCATTAAAATTCGCCCGTTTGACTGGCCTGCCACTTTTTCGAGTTCGATATAAGGATTAAGGTAAGCGACGGCTTTTTTCATTACCCGAGCCGATTTAACCACTTGCGGTAAGAACATTTTGCCCGCGCCAAATAAGTCGCCGACCACGTTCATGCCGTCCATTAACGAGCCTTCGATAACATCGAGCGGGCGCACGGCTTCTAGGCGAGCGGCTTCGGTGTCTTCATCAATAAATTCGGTAATGCCTTTAACCAATGCGTGCGACAAACGTTTGGATACCGGCCAACTACGCCAAGCTAAATCTTCTTTTTTGGCCACTTGTGAGCCGTCGCCTCTAAAGCTTTCAGCGATGTCGAGTAGTTGTTCGGTGTTACTTGAGTCGGCAACCGGGCAAGGTAAGTTTTGGACTACGTTTTCAACCCGTTTTTTGAGCTCTGGGTCAATATCATCGTATATGGCTAACTGACCTGCGTTAACAATACCCATGTCCATGCCTGCTTGAATGGCATGGTATAAAAATACCGCGTGAATGGCTTCGCGTACTGGGTTGTTACCACGGAACGAGAATGACACGTTAGACACGCCACCGGAGATCATCGCGTGTGGCAAGGTGGCTTTGATGTCTTTTATCGATTCGATAAAGTCGACGGCATAGTTGTCGTGTTCATCGATACCGGTGGCAATGGCGAAGATATTGGGATCAAAAATAATGTCTTCTGGTGGAAAGCCAACCACATCGACCAAAATGCGATAAGCACGGGTACAAATTTGGGTTTTACGCTCACGTGTATCAGCTTGGCCGTCTTCGTCAAAGGCCATGACAATGGCGGCAGCGCCATAGCGCTTCACTAAGGTAGCTTGCTCAATAAACTTGGCTTCGCCTTCTTTCATCGAAATAGAGTTAACAATCGACTTGCCTTGAACACATTTAAGGCCCGCTTCTATCACTTCCCATTTTGATGAGTCAATCATGATTGGCACACGCGAGATGTCGGGCTCAGAGGCGATTAAGTTTAAAAACTTCGCCATAGACGCTACGCCATCGAGCATACCTTCGTCCATGTTGACGTCGATAATTTGCGCGCCATTTTCAACTTGCTCGCGCACGACATCTAATGCTTCTTCAAACTTTTCTTCTTTAATTAAGCGCAAAAACTTAGCCGAACCAGTCACGTTTGCGCGCTCGCCGACGTTAACAAATAGCGAGTTTTTATCGATAGTGAGTGGTTCTAGGCCAGATAAACGACACGCGACTGGAAGATCTGGGATCTGTCTTGGTTCGTGTCGGAGTACTGCTTCACGAATGGCATTAATGTGAGCCGGTGTGCTGCCACAACAACCACCGACAATATTGAGCATGCCTTCTTGCGCCCATTGATTAATGACTTCGGCCATTTCTTCTGGGGTTTCATCATAGCCACCAAATTCGTTGGGTAAGCCAGCATTTGGGTGGGCGGAAACATAACATTCGGCAATACGTGACAATTCTTCAACGTACGGGCGTAACTCTTTAGGCCCAAGGGCGCAGTTAAGGCCAATCGATAACGGCTTGATGTGGCGTAAAGAGTTATAAAAGGCTTCGGTTGTTTGGCCGGTTAGTGTGCGGCCTGAGGCGTCGGTAATAGTGCCCGAGATCATAACGGGTAAGCGATCGCCAAGCTGATCGAATACTTTTTCAATCGCGAACAGGGCGGCTTTGGCGTTTAAGGTATCAAAAATGGTTTCAACCATAATGATATCGGCGCCGCCTTCAATTAAGGCGCTGGTTGATTCGACATAAGCTTCAACTAATTGATCGAAACTGACATTACGAAATCCTGGGTCGTTAACGTCTGGGCTGATAGAACAGGTACGGTTGGTTGGGCCTAATACACCGGCAACATAACGTGGTGAACCAGTTTGTGCTGCTACTTCATCTGCTGCTTGGCGGGCGACTCGGGCGCCAGCAAGGTTAATTTCAGCAGCCAGTGACTGCATGTCGTAGTCGGCCATGGCAATGGTGGTGGCATTAAAGGTGTTGGTTTCAATAATGTCGGCACCGTTTAGCAGGTACTGAGTATGAATATCTTTAATGATTTGCGGTTGGCTGAGTACTAATAAGTCATTGTTGCCTTTAACATCGCAATGCCAATCTTTAAAACGCTCGCCACGATAATCTTCTTCTTCCAACTTATAGTCTTGGATCATGGTGCCCATGGCGCCATCTAAAATCACAATACGCTGCGCTAACAATGCATTAAGTTGTTCAAGTGTTTGACTGTAAGAAGTCGATTTCGCCATAACAGTTACCTTTTTATCACTATGTTGCTTGATACCTTGATTGAGATAAGCATACCCTTATTTTTACAATAGTAGGGCGATAACATCATTGTTATGTTCAACGGTCATTTGCAATGGTTGCGTTAACCGTTGCAGACAACTGCCGTGGACAATTGTTGCGTACAATGATTATCTTCTAAATGATTACCTGTTAAGATAGTATTTTAGACATATAAACGTATAGACGTCCATAGTACGCGAATTTTTACTGCCAGAGCAAGGCTGAATTAAATGAAACAAGCCAAGATAATTTTAATGCGCCATGGAGAATGCGAAGGTGGGTCTATATTTCGCGGCCAAACCGATGTAAAACTTACCGACACAGGGATGGCCCAAATGCAGCAAGCATTTGCAGAGCTGCAATTCCCCATTAGCCATGTGTTTAGTTCACCATTGCAACGGTGCCAGCAATTCAGCCAGCCTTTAACGCAGCGATTAACATTACCGTTAATGACGATACCAGCACTGCAAGAAATTGATTTTGGTGTGTGGGATGGGCAATCGTTTGATGCAATTTACCAGCAAAACCCCGCTAAATTTGATGCCTATTGGGATAACCCATGGTCGGCTGAAAGCACGCCAGATAAAGCCGAGTCGGTGATTGATTTTGCTGCGCGAGTGGAGACCGGGCTTATGAGCGTGGTCGATGAACTGTGGCGCTCATGTCAACAGCAGCACTCTTGTTTACTGTCAATCGACGAACAACAAGGGCAAAACGTGCCGCAAACCGCTCAAGCTGTCGATTGCCCCCATGCGTTAGTGATTACTCACGGCGGCGTTATGCGCTGCTTAATGGGCTATGTGCTTAAGGTTGGCCAATCTAGCGGATTATTCGCTAACCTAGCGATCCCCTATGCTGCTATTATGGTGCTCGATGTATATTGGCCTGATGATGTTGATAAGGTTGACGCTTTTCAAGTGACTGCAATGAATAACAATACCGCTAAAGTGAGCTTTACATTACATTGGCCGTAACATTTCATGAGCTTAACGTTACAACCCTAGTGTCACCATTTTTCGCTATAATTTGCATAATAGCGTGCGTCATAATTGTCGTAATAATCTGCGTCGTAACCATAGTGCCTTTCAAGGTATTGGGAATTGGGATAAGCCCAAACTGTACCCGCAACTGTAGATGTACCCATCGAGTATGGGGACATAAGTCAGATACCAGCTTTGAATAGCCTCAATATCCATGCCTAAGCGGGTGACTTAGGGGAGTTATTAAATAAATGTTTGTGTTAAATAATTGGACATGGCGGGCTAACTTTCATGTCTGAATCTGTATTAGATGTAAATCATCTTTTTTGGCAAGTCGATAATAAAACGATTCTGGCGGACATTCATTTCAGTTTGCCTAAAGGTCAAATGCTAGGGTTAATAGGCCCAAATGGTGCAGGAAAGTCGAGCCTGTTGCGCTGCTTGTATCGTTATATTGTGCCAACCAGTGGCGATATTGAGATATTTTCTAAACCCATCAGTGAGTATTCCTCTAAGTTGTTAGCGCAGAATATTGCTGTGGTGCAACAAGATACCCCGCACTATTTTGACATGACTACCGAGCAGTTAGTGGCGATGGGGCTTACTCCGCATAAAGGCTTATTTGACTCAAACACTGCCCAAGACCGTGAACGTGTGGTGAGTGCCTTAACCAAAGTTGGATTGCAGCAAAAAGCCCAACAACAGTATGAACTGTTATCTGGTGGTGAAAAACAACGCGCCCTTATTGCCCGCGCCATTGTGCAACAGCCGCATATTCTAATTTTAGATGAACCGACTAACCACTTAGATATTCGTTATCAAATTCAAATCCTTGAACTGGTTAAATCATTAGGCATTAGTGTTATTGCTTCTATACACGATCTGAATTTAGCCAGTGCAATGTGCGATAAATTACTGCTACTCGACCAAGGGCGATTAATTGCTAAAGGTACTCCAACAGAAGTGCTAACCGAACGGCAAATTAGTGAGGTGTTTGGTGTGTGCTGCGACATTAATCTTCACCCACAACACGGTAAGCCGCTGATTAGTTATTTTTATGGTTACCAACCGAGTCCGAAAGGATGCCCCGATCATGATTGATGCATCGCAACGTCGCTACTATGTTTGTTTCAGTCTGTTGGTATTGGCTACGCTGCTTACCCCGATATTTGCCGCCAGTTTTGGGGCGGCCAACATTCATCTTAATGACGTATTAATGATATTTAATACCTTATTAGGCGGCGACATGCCGAGTGCGATTGATGGCAGTGAACATGCGGTTACGATAACCCAACGTATTGTGCTTGAATTACGCTTACCGCGAATTTTGTTGGCCTTTGTGGCTGGCGCAGGGTTATCTATAGCCGGCAGTGTTTTACAAACAGTGACCCGCAATCCGTTAGCCGACCCGTATTTATTTGGCATTAGCTCCGGGGCGTCATTTGGTGCGGTGTTGGTGGTGTCGTTATTCAGCCAAACCGGTTTATTTGCCGAGATGTTTTCTGGAGTATTGACCATAGCGCCAAGCTTTACCGCACAACCTTGGTGGTCTTGGTCGACCTTAAGCATACCGATAGGAGCATTCATCGGCGCCAGTTTATCGGTGCTGGTGGTATTTATGTTATCGGGACCTGGTCGAAGTAGCCAGGTTGAACGTATGTTGCTGTCTGGTGTGGCAACGTCGTTTCTATTTGGGGCATTGACCAGCTTGCTGTTGTATTTTTCGACTCCACAGGCTGCGGCGTCAGTATTGTTTTGGAGCTTAGGCAGTTTTGCTAAAGCCAGTTGGTCTAATTTACTCTTACCCAGTGTGACGGTAGGGGTTAGTTTATTGGTTATGTTGGCGTTCAGGCGGCAAATTATGGCGCTGCAAGCTGGTGATGAAACGGCTCATACATTAGGCATTAATGTCGCAAAATTGCGCTTAAGTATGTTGTTACTGTGTTCGCTTATTACGGCAATGTTGGTGGCAACTTGTGGTGGCATTGGTTTTGTTGGTTTGATGATCCCGCATACGGTTAGGCTATTATTTTCCGGACGTCAGCCGATGATCTTAACCGCGATGTTGGGTGGCTTATTTATGGTGTGGATTGACGTGATAGCACGATGCATTTTATTTAACCAAGAATTGCCTGTCGGCATTATTACTGCTGCATTGGGCAGCGTATTTTTCTTGTTTATTTTGCGTCAACGCCGTTAAACGCTAAGCCTTTTGATAAGTGCTTCTCTAATCACTTTAATAAGCGTTTAGAGAGGTACTTTTATAAGAATTGGATGAGTGCTGCAATACATCATATTGAATTTATCTGCCCAAATTGCTGGAGTTTTCATGTTTGTTATAGAAGCTGTTAAGTCAGATGTTGATGCCAATATTCAACATAAGATTAATCAAAAAACCAAACCATTAGGGGCGTTAGGGCAACTAGAATCTTTGGCATTACAAATTGCTCGGGTGCAGTACCGCGGCGATAAACAGTCGTTAAGCACACCGCTGCAAATCACTAAGCCAACGATGTTAGTGTTTGCTGCTGACCATGGTATTGCCGCTTACGGCGTGTCGATTGCGCCAAGCGAAGTGACCACTCAAATGGTGCATAATTTTGTCCAAGGCGGCGCGGCAATTAATGTGTTTTGTCGCCAAGTTGGGTTTGAGCTTGAAATTATCGATTGCGGAATATTACAACCGCTTACAGGCCAAGCAAATGTTATCGACCAACGCTTAGGCGCAGGGACTAAAGCAATGCATTTAGCGGCGGCTATGCCACTTGAAAAAGTCGCCCAAGGTTTTGAATTTGCTCGACAGTTGATTGCTCGCCATGTTGATGCTGGGTGTAATTTAATTGCTTTAGGTGAAATGGGTATCGGCAATACTTCTGCTGCGACTGCGGTAATGTCAGCTATGCTCAATATTGATGTTGAGCAATGTGTTGGTCGAGGCACGGGAATAGATGATGTTACCTTGGTGATCAAAACAAAACTCATTAACCAAGCACTTGATTTACATCAACATGAGTTAGTTTCTCCTGAAGCAATTTTGGCTCACGTTGGCGGTTTTGAAATAGTGCAAATGACCGGGGCGATACTGGCGGCTACGGAACAAAAAATATTAGTGGTGATTGATGGTTTTATCGCTACTGCTGCAGCATTAGTTGCGGTAAAATTATCTCCACAATCAAGAGACTATTTAGTTTTTGCTCATGAGTCGCAAGAGCAAGCACATAAGCTTCTGTTACAACAGCTACAAGCAACACCATTGTTGTCGCTGGGATTAAGACTTGGAGAAGGCACTGGCGCTGCGTTAGCGTTACCGTTAATTCAAGCAGCGGTGAATTTTTACAATCAAATGGCCAGTTTCGATGATGCTGGCGTTAATAATGTGGTTTAAGGGAACAACATGTCTGGCGAGATAAAATGGTTGCGGCAGTTAAATTTATTTTTTGTGGCGATGAGTTTTTTTACTCGGATCCCCGTTCCATCGTGGGTGGTGATTGATAGCGA
Source organism: Shewanella frigidimarina (assembly GCF_003797125.1). GTDB lineage: Bacteria > Pseudomonadota > Gammaproteobacteria > Enterobacterales > Shewanellaceae > Shewanella > Shewanella frigidimarina. The sequence goes on along the minus strand of NZ_RKKE01000002.1, from coordinate 822,742 downwards.
TAAGCTCAACAAAGCTAGCCGTTATTTTGGTTTAGTGGGCTTACTCATTGGCTTAATTTGTGCGTTGGTATTTTGGCTTGCACAGCTGATTTTACCGGCAAGCATTGCCATTTTATTAGCCATGGTGGCGGGTGTATTAGTGACCGGCGCCTTCCATGAAGACGGCTTAGCCGATACCGCAGATGGTTTTGGTGGTGGTTGGACGATAGAAGACAAGCTGCGCATCATGAAAGATTCGCGCCTAGGCAGCTATGGCGCCTTATCTTTAGGGTTGGTGTTATTACTTAAATGGCAATTATTGGTTGAGCTTGCGCTTTACAGCCCAATGGCTGCGGTTAGTGCGCTCGTTGCCGGGCACACTCTAAGTCGAGTGGTAGCATCGAGCTTAATTTTTAGTGAGCAATATGTTCGGGATGATGCTAGCAGTAAATCAAAACCTGTCGCCCAAGATCAGCAATTAAACGATTTGTTTATTTTGATCGCCAGTGGCATTTTTGTGCTGTTATGGCTCAATGGCGTGGCGGCGTTCGTGCTGTTTATTACCCTGTGGTTAGTGCGTATTTTGTTAGGTGGTTTTTTCCGCAAACAAATTGGCGGTTACACAGGCGACACCTTAGGTGCCGCGCAGCAAATCAGCGAAGTGTGTTGTTACTTAGTTATTTTAGCGGTTGGATTAAGCTAATGATTCATTTGGTGTTGGGCGGTGCTCGTAGTGGTAAAAGTCGATATGCAGAGCAATGTGTAGCGGAATACGCTGCTATTGGTTATTCCTGTGTTTACTTAGCCACAGCAACAGCATTAGACCATGAAATGTCTGCGCGCATTAATCAACACCAACAAGACCGTATGTCCAGCGCCCATAGCTGGACATTGCACGAGCAAGCTTATGACGTTGGCCAAACATTGGTGGCGATAGATAAACCACAACAAGTCATATTGCTCGACTGCCTGACGTTATTATTAACCAATCACTTATTGTTAAATGACGGCGCCTCGTGGGCCACGCAAAAGTCATTACTCATCGACAGTTTGTCTGCTTTGCAAAGCGATGTGGTGTTAGTCAGTAATGAAGTGGGCTCGGGCATTGTTCCTATGGGTGAGTTAAATCGTCGTTTTGTTGATGAAGCGGGCTGGCTCAACCAAGAAATAGCCGCAATATCTGATCAAGTCACTTTGGTGGTCGCAGGCCTACCGTTGGCCTTAAAAGCATAATGTCATTGGTTGACGATCAATCTCCAAAAGCCCCAACATTACGTGGCGCATTAATGGTGCAAGGCACCACCTCTGATGCAGGTAAAAGCACGCTTGTAGCAGGTTTATGTCGTTTATTTTCCCGTCAAAACATTAATGTCGCGCCTTTTAAACCACAAAACATGGCGCTAAACAGTGCTGTAACTGTCGATGGTGGTGAAATTGGCCGAGCCCAAGCATTGCAAGCTATTGCTTGTGGTTTAGCGCCCCATACAGATTTTAATCCGGTGTTGTTAAAGCCAAGTTCTGATACCGGTGCCCAGGTGATTATTCACGGTAAGGCGCTGACAACATTAGAAGCCAAGGCCTTTTTCGGACCCGAGAGTCATGGTTATAAAACCTTAGCGTTAGCGGCAGTGATGCAATCTTACAGGCGTTTACAGCAACAATATTCGTTAGTGGTGATTGAAGGGGCGGGTAGTCCGGCAGAAATCAATTTACGTGAAGGCGATATTGCCAATATGGGCTTTGCCGAAGTGGCCGATTGCCCGGTGATCATTATTGCCGATATTGATAAAGGCGGCGTGTTTGCCCATTTAGTTGGTACGTTGGCGTTATTAAGCCCTTCTGAGCAAGCGCGAGTAAGAGGCTTTGTGATAAATCGTTTTCGCGGCGACATCAGCTTGTTGCAGCCAGGTATTGATTGGCTTGAAGCCTATACCAATAAACCCGTATTAGGCGTATTACCTTATTTGCACGACCTACATCTAGACGCGGAAGATGCGTTAATTGATACCCCTAAAAACTCATTATCAACAGCATTATCTGCCAGCCAGCGTTTGTCTGTATTGGTGTTAGTGTACCCAAGGATCAGTAATCATACCGACTTTGACCCACTTCGTTTACACCCGCATATTGATTTTCATTATGTGAGTATGCAGACCATGGCTCAATCATCCCATTGGCCCACAGCAGATTTAGTCATATTGCCTGGCAGTAAAAATGTCCGTGCAGATTTAGCTTTTGTGCGCGAGCAAGGTTGGGATATTGCCTTAAAAAAACATTTACGTTATGGCGGCAAAGTCGTCGGCATTTGCGGCGGTTACCAAATGCTCGGTGAATTAATTGATGATCCTTTAGGCATTGAAGACAGTGCCGGTTGCAGTGACGGATTGGGCTTATTACCGATTACGACCGTATTAACTGCCAGCAAAACCTTAACTCAAGTAAGGGGTCACTTACGCTTACAAGACCAGCAGGCCGAGTTTAGTGGTTACGAGATCCATTGTGGTGAGTCTTCACTCACTCAAAGGGACGTTATCCAGCCGCTGTCGATTGAACACTATGCCCAGCAGCCAATGGCCATCACCAAGCTTGATGGCATGGTGAGTAATGACCAACAAATTTTAGCGACCTATGTGCATGGATTATTTGATCATCCCGCTGCATGCCAACTTATTTTGCAATGGGCTGGCTTAGACAGTCGCCATGCTATCGATATTAACCAAATCCGCGAGCAGCAACTAAATCGTCTTGCAGACGTATTAGAGGCACATTTGGACATGAATACATTGAAAGGAATAATCTCATGACAACTGATAACCACGAAAATGAACAAGCTAACACTATTGATGCAAGCAAAGCTGAACGTCATAAAGCCCGCCAGCAGAAAGTAAAAGTGGGCGTAGATGCTAAAATTGCTGCCGCACAAGACGAAAAAGGCATTTTGTTAGTATTAACCGGTAACGGTAAAGGCAAATCTACTTCAGGTTTTGGTTCAATTACCCGCGCTGTAGGCCATGGCCATAAAGCGGCAGTGGTGCAATTTATTAAAGGCACTTGGGCTTGTGGTGAGCGTAATTTACTCGAAGGTGCTGGAGTGCCGTTTCATGTAATGGGTACCGGCTTTACCTGGGAAACTCAAGATAAAGAAAAAGATACCCAAGCCGCAATGGAAGCCTGGCTTGAAGCAGAAAAGTTGCTTAAAGACGAATCGATTAATATGGTGCTGCTTGATGAGCTGACTTACATGGTCAGTTACCACTATATCGAACTTGAGCGAGTATTAGCGGCATTAAGAAATCGCCCACCAATGCAACACGTAATTATTACAGGCCGTGCTTGTCATCGTGACATCATTGAATTAGCCGATACGGTCAGCGAAGTACAACCGATTAAGCATGCGTTTAACGAAGGTATTAAAGCGCAGTTAGGGTTTGATTATTAACAATTGATGTTGTCGCTGAAAGCATGAATTGGTTTCAGCAACAAGAGCCAGTTAAATAGACAGTGGTTCCATCGTGGTTTTACGATGATTTATCAGGCTTAGTTGTTATTGGGCTCACTTCCTGAGTTGCTGTTTGTTGCGATACGGGCTCAGGAAACCATTTTTTTACCAGAAGCTCGAACTGACCATTTTGTTTAATTGTATCAAATGCATGTTGCATCATTTCCAGTAACTCAATCCGAGTCTCTTTATGGGTTGCTAGACCTAGTTCGACATTATTATAAACATACGCCACTGTGAAATCAGACTGTTTAAGCCCAAGTGCTTTTACCGAACCGGATAGACCGATATTATTATTATTAATTAAATCCACGCGTTCAAAATAAAGCATTTTCAGTGCTTTTGTTTGATTTGAAACTAAATATACATTTGGGTGTTTATGTTGAATATTTAGGCTGTCGAGTGAAATGTCACCTCTAGGCAATGCTAGCGTGTAACGATTAATATCTTCTTTGCTATCAATATTGATGTCAGATCGAGAAGCTTTTTTGTAAATAGCATTTTGCACCGTATAAAAATCGCTTACCCACTTAAACTGCTGTAAACGTTTTTCGGATTTACCGATTGAAAAAATAAAGGTATCAGGATTTTTTGCTGCATTTTTATATGCCCGATTCCAAGGCATGATTTGAATATTGATATCAAAATCGAGGTATTGCTGGGTAGCATGTAACACATCAATCGAAAATCCAACCAACTCTCCTTGGGGATTTAGCGACTGAAATGGAGGATAGCTTTCAGTGTAAAAAGTGACGGCGGGTCTAGCATTTGAAACCGGCGAACTGAAAAATGTAATGACCAAAATCACCACAGATAAGTAACGCAACATAAATAACAACACCTTAAATTAAGGCTTCCATGCATTTCATATCCGTAATTGGGGCAAGTTTAACATATTGTAATAATATTGTGATCATTAAGCTTTTTATTGTCAGATAATTAATTTTTGTGGTGAACTACAGGCCATAGTTGTTTTTACTAAACAATGTATTCATCAGCCCAGTCTTTTAAGCGTTCTAAAATATCCAATGCAGTGCGACCAAGTTCGGTAATGCTATAAGACACAGCAATAGGTCGATCACTAATCACATGGCGAGTCACGAGTCCTTGAGATTCTAATTCTTTAAGGCGTTGGTCGACCATTTTTTTACTTGCCCCGCCTAGCATGCGCGATAAATCATTAAATCGAACTGGACCATCTTGCAGGTGCCATAAAATGGATGCTTTCCATTTACCGCCTAATACACGCATACCGCGCTCGACCGAGCAGGGTTCAGCACAAGCGTTGATAACTTTTTTTTGACCATTAGTCATTGTTTCAATTTTAGTTTTCATAAATTTAACTTAAATTATTCTAGGTTACTAAAAGTATACTGGTTGCTTTTGTATTCCATTGTATCAAAATAGGCAGTAATTAGACTAGCGTCACTTTAGTACCATTAAGGAATGTTTCTCCATGGCAGTATTAACCTCTTACGATCCCGCGAGCTATCACTATGTTGGTGAACACATTGAAGCCACTGCGGTCGGTAGTGTCGAAACAACCGCTATTGAGCAATTACCTACCGTAATAAACAATGCGAAGGTTGCTCAAAAGGCATGGGCAAGCTTGCCTTTAATAGAGCGTCAGCAGTATGTGGTAAAAGCGTATCAACAATTGCACGCAGTGCAAGATGAGCTGGCGACACTTATTGGCCAAGAAATGGGTAAAGATTATCGTCGGGCCACTTATGAAGTCGGCGGTACATTACAAAATGCAGGCTATTTTGCCAGTGAAATCGGTGATGCATTAGCCACCGAAGATGTGGGGAATCGCACTGAATTACAATATCGTCCTTTGGGTGTGGTAGCCGTGATTTCGCCATGGAATTATCCACTTGCGATGGCCAATAACTTATTAATGCCTGCGTTAATTGCAGGTAATAGTGTGGTGTTAAAGCCGTCTGAAGAAACCCCGCTGGTAGCTGAGTTATTTATTAATACACTTAACCAGGTGTTACCACAACACGTGCTGCAGGTGGTTCAAGGTGGCAAAGCCCTTGGTCAAGCATTAGTGGCGGCAGACATTAACATGGTGGCGTTTACTGGGTCTATGGCCGCAGGTAAACACATTATGGCCAATGCGGCGTCTGGCTTAAAACGCCTAGTGATGGAGCTTGGCGGCAACGATCCTATGATTGTGATGGCGGGTGCCAATATGGATGCCGCGGTGCGCTTTGCTGTAGCCAGTTCGTTTGAAAATGCAGGGCAAATGTGTACCTCAACTGAACGTGTTTATGTGGATGAGCGTATTGCCGATGAGTTTGAGCAAAAAGTGGTAGCGCTTGCCAGTCGGTATCGTGTTGGTGCATGGGATGCCGCAAATGTGAATATTGGCCCAATAGTTAATCCAATCCAACATCAAAAAGTACTTGAGCAGTTAAAAGATGCCAAAGCCAAAGGCGCGAGCTTTTTATTGGGCAGCGATGATTATGTATTACCGTTTATTCAACCCACGATAGTCAGTAACATCACCCCACAGATGCAACTTGAAACAGAAGAAACCTTCGGGCCTGTTGTCGCCATTAGTCGCTTTAGTAACATTGATGAAGCCATTAGCCGCGCCAATAACAGTCATTATGGTTTAGGTGCAGTGGTATTTGGTGGCCCTAGTGCGAATGCCGTTGCCGATCAGCTTGAAGCTGGCATGGTAGGGGTTAACCAAGGAGTGGGCGGCGGAAATGCCCCTTGGGTTGGTGCAAAGCAAAGTGGTTTTGGTTTTCATGGCACGGCTGCTGGGCATAGACAATTTGCTCAAGTACGTGTGATCAGTCGTTAAGGTGAATGTAATGAATAATACAACAGTAAATGGCCAGTACTTTGTCGCTGCTTTTGAGCCAGGCGCAGAGCATCCAGCATTGCCAACATGGGCAAGTCGTAACGACAATGGTGCAGAGCTCGGATTGTCAGCACCTAATACCGTGAGTAAAAAGCCGTTAACGGATGTGCCTGGGGCATTTCAATTATTAAATGTACTGAGCGCTGATGAATGTCAGCGACTCATTAATGTTAGCGAAACCATGGGTTTTTTACCAGACGCTGCGGTGTCTTTACCGCGCAATGTGCGTCATAACGACAGCTTAACCTGGGTGGTCGATAACACCACCGAACGGCTTATTTGGGACCGTATTGCTGGGGTAATGACCGACGATTTAGGCATTTTTGAAGGTAAAGCCGCGCTGGGACTAAATAATCGTTTCCGTTTTTATCGTTATAACGAAGGTGATTATTTTAAGCCACATTCAGATGGTTCGTGGCCGGGCAGCCAAGTTATTGATGGCGAGCTTGTGCGTGATGCTTTTGGCGATCGATACAGCCAACTCACATTTTTGATATTACTGACCGAAGACTTTGAAGGCGGTGCGACACGCTTTTTAGTCAATGCCGACAAGCCCAATTTACCAGCAAAACACGGCGATAATATGCGCCAAGTTGATGTGCGAACACCTGCGGGAAGCGTGTTGTGTTTTCCTCATGGCATGCACCCGCTGCACTGTATACACAGCTCTGAGCCGATTTTCTCTGGGGTTAAATACATTATCCGCACCGATGTGTTGTTTGAGTTATAGCACTGGCAATCTTTTAACCTTTATTTTCACAACAGGTTGGCTTGACGACAAGCCAGCCCGTTTGTGAGTTGTTCTACTTTTAGTGGGGTAAAGCACAAGGTTCGCTCAGTTTGAGCCGTTGTTGTATTTTTTCTCCTTGCTTAATCCTCGCTGAATTAAGCAGATGATTCGCAATCAGCCATGTTTTTTCTGCTCAATATAAACACGCTTTTATCAAACTTACTCGCATATCATTTTCAGCAATGAACTTATATAAAGCTGATCAAATAAGCTTACTCTTCGAGAGGGCTATTGTAATGGCGAATACTCGTCAAATAAAATTATCAGCGTCAATCGCATATGGCATGGCTAGGATTATCATTCAGTAGCAGTGACTAAAGCATATTGATTGTTAGTGGTGAAGCGGTGTAACAAATCGATCAATAAAACAGATAAAAAGTCGGTTAATTTTTTATTATTGAGTTTATCAATCGGCGCTTTACCCCCCTGAGAACACTGGAATTCATTAACGCGATTTAATGTGCCGCAGTACTTGCTATTTGACTGACTAAACTATCTAATTGCGCCGCTTTCCCAACCACATATATAGAGATGTTTACATGAGATCAGTACTGTGTAGTTTGTTTGTTGTCAGTGTTATTAGCTTATCAGGATGCGCTGCACCGCAGAATAATTTTGCGTCAAAAGTGAAAGCGGAAGGTGAGCAACACTTAGACTTATCTCAGCAGTGGGAACAAGGACAAAAAGACCTCAAGAAAGGTAACAGTTTATTAATCGATGGGCGTGAGTTAATCGGAAAAGGTAAAAACCAAATCCGTGAAGGTGAAGCGTTAATAGCACAAGCCAAACAAGCCGCGCAGCAACAACGTCAACTATTTCAATCGATGGCTAACACGTTAAACAGCGCTCAAAATGGTGCCCGTGCAGTAGTGTTAGTTGATAGATTGGATGATGTAGCCGATCTCTGGGAAGATGCCGATGATAAGTATGCTGATGGTAAAGAACTTATTGAAGACGGTAATACCAACCTTGCTAAAGGTGAAAGTTCAATTGAACAAGGCCAAAACATGGTGACTAGCGGCCGTAGTAGAATGCAACAAGCGGAATCTACCTACCAACAACGTACTGGTAAAGGTTTAGTTGAGCAAATGCATTTAGAAGAACAAGCTAGTGAATTTAATTAGTCCGAGCTAATCTAGCTTGAGTTCATCTAATTTGGGCTATTTTAGTTAAGTTACGAAACCAAAACTAAAACCAAACCAAACCCAAACCGATATTGCTAATTCAATATCGGTTTTATAGTTTCTAGGGTTCAGTTTTAACTAAATTATTAGGTACTTACACAGAATCTGTTACAGAGTCCTAATGCTCTATTCAAAATCCGCTTTGATTTCAAATACCATTTCTTTTCCGCTTACCGGATGATTTAAGCTTAAATACTGCGCGTGTAAATGCAATCTGTTGGTCGCGACACCGTATAAATCATCACCGACAATTGGCATATGCAGGCCATCGTGATGGGCGCAATGCATCCGTAATTGATGGGTTCGCCCCGTTTTAGGGTACAAATATACTAAAGTACGTTGCCCTTGACGTTGATACACTTGCCAATGCGTTTCGGCATGCTTGCCATGTTCATAACACACTAGCTGCTTAGGGCGGTCGTCCAAATCTACCCGTAATGGCAAACTAATGTCGCCCTCATCTTGGCTCGGCACACCTTCAATTAACGCGATATAACGTTTAGTGACGCTACGCTGAATAAACTGTTGTTGTAGGGCTTTGTTGGCTTCTTTGGTGAGTGCTATCACCATTAACCCTGATGTAGACATGTCTAGGCGATGAACAATCAGCGGCCCCGTTGCATTGGGGAATTGTTGCTGCATACGGCTAAACACCGAGTCGGTGATATTTTTTCCTGGTACCGATAATAACTCCGCCGGTTTATTAATAATCACCATCGCATCATCTTGATAAATAATATCAATATGCTGATCTTTACCCGGATTAATCAATAGTGGATCGTCATCAACCAGCATGCCTTTTAGCATGTGGGTTAAAATAGGTCGGCATTTTCCGTGACAAGCGGGATAGAAATTTTTGTGCTGTTTTATTTCAGATTTAGGTGATGATCCCCACCAAAACTCTGCCATGGCAATTGGAGTAAATTGATGAGTAAATGCGTACTGTAATAACTTAGGTGCAGCACATTCACCTGCACCAGCAGGCGGTAAATGATTCGGTGCATCATTAAAAATATCGTTTAAATCACGCGCTTCACCCAAGGTATTTAAAAACTGATATTGGGCGAAGAGCTTTTTTTGTAATCCATTTGAAAGTTGTTTTCGCTGACGTTTAAGTTGTTTGATTTGTTGCGCAAGTGCGTCTAAGGCCACTTTAGTGACTTCAATTTGAGTCTGCCACTGTTGCTTTAACGCGTTTAGCTGATGTTTTTGCTGCACACTTTGACGGCTTAACTCGATAGACAATGTTTTATGGCTATCGTCGTTAATGCTTGCTTGTGCTAATGCATCATCAGCTTGCTCACGTTGCAGCTTACGCTGTTTGCGGCCTTCAACTATTACGTTACGTTGCTGCTCAAGCTCATTTTCTGCTTGGTGCTGTTGCGCAGCTAACGTCGCGGTTAATGTTGCTAATAACGGATTCGCTTCATGCTGGCTTATCGACAGATTAATTTGGTTAATCTGTTTATTTTCATGACTAAAAAAACTGTCTTGGGTCAGCATGTCAAACACTGGTGGCACAAACGGTGGCAAGATATTTTGGTCGGCTAACTTACCTGAAAATGCGGCTAAAAAGCCAAGTTGCCCGAGCGTGTCTTTAACCACCAACACACCAAACATCTTGCCAATCACCATGCCACGATCACGTTCGCTGTCTAAGCCAAAATTATGTTCCCAAGGATTCGCCTCAAGTAACACCTGCTGTAACTGCTGTGCTGCCAGTATGGTTAATGGATGAGGTTGATAATAAAACGGAAAGGTAAAAGATTCAGGCAACCCTTGTTCGGCAAGCGTGTTATTGAAAGCCATCGCATCACTAAAAGGAATAAAACACGGGTCGTTAACAGACATCAAAAACACACTCACTACACCAAAGGGCGGCTATTTTACCCTTTCAAACTAACAGATGCATTAATTAGTGAGAGTGGATTTTTTAGGATGTTAATTCAAACAACGTTGCAGAAACGATAGGGATAATCCAAGAGGGGATTGCTGTAGATCCCCTTTTGGCCTGTGCAGGGTGGAAGCGTTCGATCTTAATCCAATTGATGTTTGGAAAGATAAACGTTAACTAACTCTTGTGTATGGTTAAGCAGCTCCGCATTGCCAATGGCTCCATGCCCTGGCACAACAACCTCAGCATCAGAAAATGTCGCTTTAACCTTGCTAATCGTTACTGGCCAATCGGTTAACGATGCCTCAGCAATATAGCCCATACTCTTACTATGAGCACTTTTTACCAAACAGCCGCCAAAGAGTAATTGTGCTTTAGGGAGCCACACCACAATGTTATCAATTGTATGGCCAGCGCCTAAATAGCGAGCCTCGAGTAAACCATTAGCTAGGGTAAACGAGTCACCATCAAACGGCTGACTTGCGAGTGCTTTATGTTGTGTGGTCAATATTTTTTGAGTCATTGCAGATACGTGAGTGCTAACACCAATACTGTTTAGGTAACTTATTCCAGCCGTGCGGTCGGCATGTGAATGGGTTGAAATACTGGCTTTGAGTATAAAATTTTGCTGCTTTATCCACTCGACTAACGCAATAGTGTCTTTCTCGCTCCATGGGGTATCGATTAAATACGCATCTTTACCTTCAACAACCACTAGGCCATTAGCATCGACCAAACCAAAATCGTCAGTTTTGAAATATGACTGATATTCAAATAGTTGGATTTGTGTCGCTTGAGCTTGATTCGCCTTAACCAAAGCATTGCTACTGAGCGGTGTGATAGCCAGTTGGCCTGATGACTCAGCGCTTATCGCAAGTGGCACACAGCAAATAAAACCAATTAGTAATATCAATATTCGTGAAAACATAATGGTACTCAATTAACGTTCAGTCGAAGAGAACAGGCGTTAAAGTGTATCACTGAATTTGTGGATAATGGATAACATAGGCAAACTCATGGCTGATGACATTGGTTGGGTGAAGCGGATAGTATTGAACGAATAGATGGGCAATAGTCTTAAGCTATTAATTCTTAAGCTATCAATATAGATGAAACCGTACAGGTCTCATCTATATTTGGACATCATTATTGATGACAGAAGGTATTATCAATAACGACGATTATGCCTTTGGTCTGTGTAATACGCAGACTTTGTTACCAGAAGGATCGCGTAAATAAGCTAGATATAATGGACCATTTGGGCTGTCGCGAACACCAGGAGCATCTTCGCAAGCTTCGCCACCACTCGCTACACCAGCAGCATGCCAAGCGTTAGCCTGTTCTGCATTATCAGCATGAAAACCTATGGTGCTGCCATTACCGTTGCAAGCTGATTCACCGTTTAATGGTTTTGATAACGCAAAAATACCAGTACTAGTCATATAAAAACAACGACCTTTAGGATCAATTACCCCTGGTTTAATGCCGAGTTCGCCTAGTGTTGCGTCGTAAAAGGCTTTTGATTTTTCGATATCATTGGCACCAAGCATGATGTGGCTGAACATTGTGACTCTCCTTGTGGGGGTGAATAAACACCAATTTTATATATCTGTTTTACTTATTTGATTACTTATTCTTTTTTACTATTAACTACCTGATTAAACAGGGCATGTACATTAATGTTGGCGTTAAGTTTAGCGGCTAATAAATACATACCTGCCAACTTGCGATGTATGAAAATAGCATCGGTTGGCGGTGTGTGCCATTCATTTTGTTGAGTACTCATGGCTTTACCTGCTTGAGTGATCCTTTTTGCCAAATCACTTGCGCCAAAATCATACGCTGCTCGGGAGCGTAATGGCTCACAAGCTTGATAAAAAATATCAATTATCAGTTGTTTCTGTTGTGGGTCGATGGCGTTTTGAAAAAAGCCGATTTGCTGTGCTGCATTGCTCATTTGCTGTTTATCATCGGCTATCGCACCTTGCATCAATTGCATATAGCCTTGCGATAATGTGTCGCTAATGGTGCGGGTAGCGCCAAAGTCCAGTAACACTATTTTCTGGCTGTCGGCTTGATACTGAAAGTTGGCAAAATTAGGATCGCTTTGCACCAGTTGAAAACAAAATAGCTCTTTAAAACACAGTTCCATCAACGCGCTGGCAACCTTGTCACGAATGTCTTGCGGATACTGTGCGACCGATTCAATTGCGGAGCCTTCAACATATTGCATACACAAAATGCTGTTGTTGCTCAATTGCGGATAGACCTTAGGCACAATGAAGTGAGGGTTATCGCCCAACTGTTGTTGGTAGAGTGCGATTTGCTGTGCTTCAAACTGATAGTCGGCTTCGTTATGTAACTGCGCTTTAGCTTCGGCCAATAAGGTATCGAGTTTTACGTTTGCTGGAATTAATCGTGAGACTTTTAATAAGCTGGCAACGTTATCAATGTCGCTGTCGATGCTGTCGCGGATCCCTGGATATTGAATTTTTATCGCCAGCTTTTCGCCCGTATCTAAATACGCTAAATGCACTTGGCCGATAGATGCGGCGGCAAACGGGCGCAGCTCAAATTGGGCAAAAGGTGCTAGCCAGTCACGGCCCCAGTGCTGAACTAATAATTGAGTTAACTGCTTGTGTGGCATGGCTTTAGCGTCTGAGCGCAGCTTTGCCAATATTTCAGCCAATTCAGGAGGCACTAAGTCACCGGCATCCATTGACAACATTTGGCCCACTTTCATCGCAGCGCCGCGCAGTTGCGACAGCTTATCTGCAACATGACCAATATTTTTAGGAGTCATCATCAGTTGTTGCATTGATGGCGATTTACCTTGGCTAAGCTGTTTTGCCCCTTCTAGTAGCACGTTACCCGCTAGGCGAGAAGCGAGTCCGCCCATTTTTGATAATCGGGACAATCGACTGGTTGGCACTTTAGCTTCATTATTTTTCATTAGATCTCACTTGTGTCGCATGAACTCATAGCGAATATAAATAATTGTACGCTGAAGTTGATTGTTTCGTTCAATATGAGCCAATAGCGTGGTCAAAATTTACTATTTTCTATGTTACTCTGATTTTAGAGGCATTTAAGCCATTCTTTGGGTGAGCAAAACAATAATAAGGACCCTAGTTTGAGTATTATTGAACAATATTTAAGCCAAGCTGAAGCGCTGTTTCAGTCTAAAAACTATTCATCGGCCAGAATGTACGCACGTAAAGTGATTAAGCGTGATGATAAACACCTTGAGGCATTGAGCTTATTAGGTCAGATTCATTTACAGCAACAACAATATAATGAGGCCGAAAACTATTTTGCTACAGCCGCTGCCGTAGACCCTAATGCAGTGCCTGTATTGACCGGTTTATTGGCTATTGCTGAAGTAAAACAAGACTTTTTTTTGGCGAAAACGTATTTATTACAATTAATTAATACCCAAGGTAACGTCGAAACATATCAATACAAACTCGGATTAGTCGCCACTAAAGTTGGTGATATGGCTTTGGCTGAACAATGTTTTGAATGGTGTGTGGCAAATGATTTTTCTGAGCCAGCAGTGCAGCTTAATTTGGGTCATATCTATAAGGCCAAAGGCGACACAGAAAAAGCGGCAAATTTTTATCATCAATATAATCAATTAAGCCCAAAGCAAGTAGGTGTAGGCTATTGGAGTTTGGCAGATTTAAAGCAGTACCGATTCAGCACTGATGATTTAACCTTATTGCAAGGTTTTGCAACTGATGAGTCGTTAAGCAAACAAAATCAGGCACTGGTGTATTTTGCTTTATGTAAAGCTTACGAGCAAACACAGCAAATTGATAAAGCGTCTGAGTCTATGTTATTAGCCAATCAAATAATGGCGCTTCACAGGCCGTTTAAACAAGCCCAGTTTGCCAATATTGTGTTGTCACTGCTTGGGCATACGCCATCGCCACATATTGATAGCTTGCCGAGCGCGAGCCAAACACCTATTTTTATTGTCGGGATGCCTCGTTCTGGTACCACATTAGTAGAGCAGATTTTGGCGTGTCACACAGATGTTGGCGCGACCGATGAATTACCGTTTATGGAACGCTTTGCGCTGCAAATGGACATGTCGGGTGGTTATAATGCAAGACTAAGTCAGCTTTCTGCCAGTCATATCGATCAGTTTCGTCAACGGTATTTAGCCGAGGTGAATCATTACTTTAGCGATGCGCCAACGTATGTAATCGATAAAAATCCAAATAACTTTTTGCACATTGGCTTAATTAAAACCTTATTCCCTCAAGCAAAAATCATTAATGTGGTACGTAATACCGTCGACAATGGCTTGAGCGTATTTAAGCAGTATTTCAGTTTTGGGCATGACTATTCGTACTCGTTTGCCAGTATTTCAAGTTATTGGCAACACTATTTAGACATCATGCAACATTGGAATAGATTGTACCCTAATGAGATTTTACATGTTTGTTTTGAACAATTAGTGCGTGAACCAGAGTCACAAATTCAGCGCATATTAGATTACTGTGAGTTAACGACTCAAGCGCAATGTTTTACCTTTTATGAGTCTGAACGAGCCGTATTAACGCCTAGCGCTAGCCAAGTTAGGCAGCCTATGAACCTTAAGGCAATTGGTCAGGCAGACAAGTATCAAGCTTTTATACCTGAGCAAATAGCCGAGTTGGATGCCATTGCAAAAAAAGCAGCACTGCAATTCTTTGGTTAAGCAGAACTTGGAATAAGAATTTCTTATAAGCCAAAACAACCTAGTTTGGCTGACTTTATAGAAATGGCGCCTAATGGCGCCATTTTTGTATATATTCTCAGATAAACCTATGCAGGTATTCTTCTCACTAATTCACTTTACCGTGACATGCTTTATAGCGCTCGCCACTGCCGCAAGGGCAAGGACTATTGCGAGATGGCGGTGCAGCAATAGTGCGAGCATTATTTGCAGCTGCTGTTTTTGCTGTTTTTGCTGTTTTTGGTGTTATTGATGTTGATGTTGCTGATGCAGATTTTACGGATGCTAAATTTGCACTTTTGGGTGAGTTTTTTGGTAAAGTCATAGCCTGTTTACGTGTTGCTAATTGCTCACTAAGTTCAACATTCATACTCGCCACGATAACCAATTGTTCGAACGCTTTTACCGCCGAACCAGCATGGGTCAATTGCAGTGATTTAGCGCACTGTAGTGCTTTTATCATGGTTTGTTCACGTAGCGCATGATAATGCGGCCAACCTGCTTTAGTGCACTCATATTGCAGCCATAACATCCTCCAATCGGCAACAAAGTCTGCTATTAATAACGAAAATGCATTCACCTCAGCAACCTGATTTTCGGGGTTGTGTTTGACCTCTGCTGACAGCTCATTGGTTAAGTATTCAACCTCAGCGACAGGCATAATCACCGGGGCATTAAATTGCTCTGTGATGAATGTTGCCGGTGAGTCTGGGTTAAAACCGACGAATTGACTGTTTAATGTTGTTGATTGATCATCTGCGATTGAACGTGAGTGTTGAAATACCGTTCGCCAAAATTGACTAGAACCGGCTAAATCAACCACTAAATGAACACGGTATTGGTCGCTGTTGTTCTCCACTTTGTGAAGCTTCCACGAGTCGAAAATCCAACATTCTCCTGCGCCCATATGCACTTGTTTGTCATGACAAAAAAACTGCACTTGCTCAGTGGTGGTAATGGGAATATGCACTCGAACACGTTTATACCAATGGTAATTAATGTCTGAATGCAGTGGCACTTGTGCACCTGGCGCTAAGCGCATTAATCTTGATCGGCTGAGTACCTCACCAAATGAGGCGAGTATTTGCTTGATGTAAGGGCTTTTTGCTAACGCCGCAGTGGGCAACATTGGCCCTTTAAAGTCATTATTAAACTCGCCATTGACCGAGATTAACGGAATAGCCGAATTACCCTGAAAACCTTCATGATGAGTCACCCAATCTGATTCGGTAAATTGCTCGATCTCTTTGGCTAATTGACCAACATCAAAGCAAAAAGGTAACTGATAAAACTCATGGGGTAACTTCATAATTGGGCTCTCTGTAATACGGCACTTAACGTTATGATTTTCTTTACAAGGTATTTTTACCCGTTCTGCTGGCTATTTATAAATGGCTAACTCAAACGGCTAACGTAACTGGCCATGGCATTGTTTAAATCGTTTGCCTGATCCACAAGGGCAGGGACTGTTGCGAGATACATTTTGCTCGCTTGGCGTAGCGAGTTTTTCAGTTGGTTCGGGTGTTAGTGCTATAGGCTCAGCAATGTCGTGTTGCTGCCATTGAGTGTCATAGATTGGATGACCGCGTTCGCCTAAAAGATGATTGATTTTGTTCAGTGTTGTAGAAGCACTCGGCCAAATTTTGGCGATGTCATGGTAATTTTCGAGCCACTTATTGGGTTTGGGTGTCGAGATGGTGTAGCGAGAATGCGCTAATGGCTTACTGCATAATTGCGCTAAAGCAGGGTCAAAATCCGTATCAGTAAATTGGCATAGTTGCTTAACGGTTTTCGCAGGATCTGCAATTAATTGATCATAAGACACCATGCACCAGCGATTACTGTCAATCTTTTGCAATGAATCCATAATCGCTTCATTAGCGGCTTGCCATTGAAATGCGGCAATAGACTGTAACGGCTGGCGATTAAGTTGTTGCCATTTTTCTGGTAGCAGTAGCGACCAATTACGTTTATCCCATCCCGGTAGATTTGGGTAAGTGACAAACTTATTCGACCGCCACGCTTGCATAATACTGCTGATGTTTTCTTTAGGCTCCCTCACTAAATAGATAAATAAAGCGTCGGGAAACAGCGAATTAAAAAAGTCGACCCGCAAACTATTTTTTGGGGTTTTTTCTAAAAAGCGGATATTAGTCGTATCAATACTACCGGGTTTATTACCATGATTATCTTGCAGCGCATCGCTAAAACGTAGCAGTAATTGCTGACGTAGTTCGTCATCAATATCTTGTTCCGTTAACGCATTAGAACTAAATTGACGATAGGCGATATTCAGCTTGGGTATGGTTTCAATGAGCGCATGACTTTCGCCGCCAATGGTCCATATGGACTGGCTTTTTGATAGAACTTCGAACAACAAAGTGCTGCCTGAACGAGGCGCGGATAAAATAATAATGGGCCGATCAAATTGATGCATAGCGGTATGATGTTTTTGTTATATTTTTTAACATCATACCCACACCGTTATCATATGGCTACTTTATCAATTTCAGTAGAGCCTTAAAGCGATCACCTTGGGCAACATGTTGTAGCTCAAACAGTAGTGATTCAACATTGGTGAGATTGGCACCATCATTAAGCATCATTTGCACCCCAAGTACTTTATTGTCTGTACCTCGTGATGCAACGGCATCGGCAACAAGATGTACTTGATAGTCGTTGGCCAGTAAATCTTTGCACGTTTGGTAAACGCAAACATGGGTTTCGATACCCGCAAGAATAACATTATTACGGTTTAATGCTTTAAGTTGTTGTTTTGCTTCTTCACAATGCCAGCCACTAAAGTGCTCTTTAGCGATGGGTTTGGATGTTTGCGATAAGAGTTGTGCGAGTTCGTCGCTGGTATGGCCTAATTTGTTGGGTAATTGTTCTAACCAAATAATCGGAATATCAAATAGTTGTGCACCTTGAATTAATACTGCAAGCTTTTGGTGTAGTTGAGCTGATTGCTGCATAACCTGGGCTAGCTTGCCTTGTACGTCTACAATCATTAATACACTTTGTTCTGCTGTTATCATGGTCCGTTACTCGAATGATTAAGTGAGCTGTCGAGTATTGGTTATTTTTACCGTGGTGCAAATAAGCATTTAGTCTATTATGGCAATGATAATTGTTATGAATGTTCACTCAAAGAATGTCAGGGATTGATATGAATAAACGTATTGTCATTTGTGCCGACGGAACCTGGAATCGGCCAGAAAAAGATCTTGAAAAAGATCACGCCACTAATGTACTTAAACTCGCCAGAGCCATCAAACCCATTGCTGATGATGGTGTACCGCAACAGGTGTTTTACGATTGGGGAATTGGTTCGTACTATGACTCCATGATTGGTGGGGCAACTGGGCGCGGCTTACATAAAAACATTATGGATGCTTATCGCTACATAGTGCAAAACTACTCTCCTGGCGATGAGATATACCTGTTTGGTTTTAGCCGTGGTGCATACACAGTGCGCTGTTTGTGTGGCCTCATCAATAATTGCGGCATTGTCACTCGACCAGATGCCAAGCTTATTCAGCAAGCGTTTGACCACTATAAAATGAAAACTAAACCTTTTGCACCAGATGGTGAACGCTCGGTGGCATTTCGTCAGCAACATTCGCATCCTTCACGTGAAGTGGCCTTTGTTGGTGTGTGGGACACCGTTGGGGCAATGGGGATCCCACTGTCTTTTTTAGGCATGTTTGAAGACAAAGATGAGTTTTATGACGCCAAGTTAGGCCGAAATGTCAAAGTGGCTCGTCATGCACTCGCGTTAGACGAACATCGCAGCGATTTTGAACCGACCATTTGGGCACCTCGAACCAGCATAGACATACAGCAAGTATGGTTTATTGGCGCCCATAGTAATATTGGTGGTAGCGTTGCCCCCAATAATGACGGTAGCACCTTGTCTGATATAGCGTTGCAGTGGATGTTAAGCCAAGCGCGAGCGGTTAACTTAACGGTCGAGTTACATTTAGCCGATGCATTATTACCTAATCCCATGGCGGATATTCAAGATTCATATCGCAGTTTTTATCGGGTTAAAAAACGTTTTATGCGCAAGCTAGATCCAGAGCAAGCACCGATATTATTACATCAGTCGGTTAAAACTCGTTGGCTGAATGACAGTAATTATCGACCGAAAAATTTAGTAAATTACATTGATAACCATGGTTGGCCCGATAAACTGGTGCAATAATCTGTGTTAACACCATCATTAAATAACGAGTGTTAGCAACCACTAATAGCAACCACTAATAGCAACCACTATTAGTCACCACTATTACTAACCACTATTACTATTCATTATTAAAAACATTTCGATTAAGGACAGTATTTTGCTACGTGTATTTTTAACGCTCATCACAGTGATTGGGCTCTCGTCTGTATCACTCGTTTTACCCGCGGCTGAACCGACGGCTTCTGATGATTTACAAGATAAGCCGCCAGCGAAACGGATTATTGCTTTATCGCCACATGGGGTTGAAATGCTGTTTGCTATTGGTGCTGGCGACTCAATTGTAGCCACCACCGATTATGCCGATTTCCCTGCAGCAGCTAAGAGTATTCCGAGTATCGGTGGTTATTACGGTATTCAAATCGAGCGAGTGATTGAACTGAATCCCGATTTGGTGCTGGTGTGGCAAAGCGGTAATAAAATGGAAGACATTAATCAGCTACGTGATTTAGGTTTTACCGTTGTGAATAGTGATCCTAAAAGCTTAGCTGATGTTGCTACGGATATTGAACTGCTGGGTAAACTCACCGGACATTCGGTTAAAGCCAAGCAAGTGGCCGATGACTATCGTCAGCAATTGGCTGATATTACGTTGCAAAACCAAACGAAGCCTGCGGTAAAAGTGTTTTATCAATTATGGTCAACACCGTTGATGACAGTTGCTAAGGGCAGTTGGATCCAAAACCTTATTGAAGTGTGCCATGGTGAAAATGTGTTTTATGATGCAGCAAGTGAGTATCCACAAATTAGCATCGAAAATGTGTTACTAACTGGCGCACAAGTGATTTTACAAAGCCAAGATGAAGGCAATATTTTAGGTATTAATTGGTCTGACTGGCCTGAGCTACCCGCGGTAAAAAACCAGCATATATATCAGTTTGATGCCGATTTACTTCATCGGGCAACCCCAAGGGCAATTCAAGGCGTTAATGCGGTTTGCGGGGCGTTGGATAAGGTAAGAAAGTAAGACTTTATTCAGTCGTGCAGCATAATCGATTTCTTATTTCGTCGTGGCGGTATATTCGATTTCTTATTCCGTCATCCCGGTAATGATTGTGAGCCGGGATCCAGGTGTTTGTTTGTTGCTTTTATGGCCTGCGGCCACTAACGTCGTGGCGCTTCGCCCACACCAGACTTTTCAAACTGCGTTTGAATTAACATCGCAAGGTTCCACCCTGCACGGGCCAAATACTTTGTCATTCCGGTAATGCTTTTGAGCCGGAATCCAGGTGTTTTCTTGTTGCTTTTATGGCCTGTGGCCACTAACGTCGTGGCGCTTCACCCACACCAGACCAAGAGGAAACCAACGGCTGTTCCCTCTTGGAACTCCCAGCCGCCCCGCAACATTTTCAAACAGCGAAAAGGTCGCCATGGGGTTAATTTTAACTTTTGACTTCGTTTGAAATCTTCTTCGGCCTTATTCGAAAATGCTAACGCTTCCGATAGGCCATCCCTGGCCAACGAAAGCTAGCCTGACGTCCTGTCAGGCTCACGCTATTTTCTTCAACGTCCTCAAGTTCTGAGTTGAGTTTGTACATTTTTAAATCAAATCCAAGTCGTTTTTGCCCCAAAGTGCGTTACAACTATTATAATAAAGGGCTGTTTTTCGGATATTACACCTTAATACAGAATGTATACTTAAATTTTAATTATCTGAAGTTTCACTCAGTATTATTAACGCTTCAATAGCACTATCGATGTTTGCATATACCTTTACATGTTGAAATGGCAAATATTTAGGGAGTACCCGATTTATTGCATCTGACAAGCTTTTTTCTGTTAAAAACAAATCAAAGTATGGAAGGGCTGATGCAGCATGATGCATATCGAAAAAGTCGTTTATATTAATATTTTTATTTTGTGAGATAATCCAAGTGGCACAAATAGTAGAGAATGTGTTCATTGATGGAATAAGGTCATCTAGAGTATTTGCGCATTTTCTTTCAAACAAAATATTCATAATAGAATTAGCTTGATCAACAGTGTAATTTTCGACAGTGTTTGAGATGGCATTTAAAATATCACATTTATGTTCAATAATTTCCGATTTGAGTTCATGGACTAATATTTCATTAATCCTTCCACTTCTAGATTTTCTTCTATTTAGGATTTTTTGTGTGGGGTCAGGAAAGCTATTAACAAACTCAGAATTATGCTGTAAATGTTCAAGATAAGTTGCCAGGCCTATTGAATTATCAAAGTAAACATCCTGAACTTTATTGTCATATGTTCTATTTTGTTCACCTGTGTCAACTACAGTAAACTTTCCCCATCCATAGGCTACACAAGTCCAAATATGCTGAGAGCATAATTCCAAATTATGGCCTTTCATTCCTTCTGGATCTAGGAGGAATCTTAACATGAACTCAAATTCAACAACGACACGTTCGCGATAAGGTCGAATGGCAGTGTTTCTAGACAATAAGTATACTAAAGACAGCGTAGATTCTAGTGACTCAGGACTGGTTTGTTTTAAAAACTCTTCAAAATGTGACTCTGAAAAAGGGAAGATCATTTTTCCACTTTCAGCTAGATTCATGACTAAGTTATATAGACGAAGCTTTGCAGTATCGCTAGTTATTCCTCGATGAACATCCCTAAGAATTAACCAGTATTTCGTATCAAGATAAACCTTTTTAGAGTTTATTGATTCTATAGACTTTGCGTGACATCTATCTCTATAACTGGTCATTAATGAATCCTTTAACAAAAATTACATCTATTTAATCATGAATCCTTGGATAAATAGAGGCAAATAAGCGATTTTCTCATGCATATCAGAATAATGAGACCATTCTTGCTCTCCCTGATCATTACCAGTGATAACTCATTTCTATCCAACAACGAGTTAGCCTTACTTAAAAATGTGCAAATTCAATTCTGAACTTGAGGCCGTTGAAGAAAATAGCGTGAGCTGGCCATGGATGGCCCGCTAGCTTTCGCGGTACAGGATGTACCATCGGAAGCGTTAGCATTTTCGAATAAGGCCGAAGACGGTTACAGATGAAGTCAAAAGCTGGATCGTACCACGTCGCGAAATTATCGCTTTTCAGATAATTTTGATGTGGCGGCTGGGAGTTCCAAGAGGGAACAGCCGTTGGTTTCCTCTCGGTCTGGTGTGGGCGAAGCGCCACGACGTTAGTGGCCGTAGGTCATAAGTACAAAGCAAACCATAAGTGTCCGCTCGGACACTTTCTCACTAACCGGACAGTTTTTAACGCTGTCCGCGGACACTTTTAGGGTGTTCGGTTATCTTTATAAATCCTTATCATTATGAAAAATAACAATAAATAACTATTGGCATGGCTTGTGCTTTATCTTGATATAAATGTGAAGAGGTGGGTGCGTCAGCGCGTTACCTAAGGACCTGAGATGATTAAAGACACAAGTAGCCAAGATACTGTTATTGCGCCTAAGTTAGGTCGTAAATTGCGCTTACCCTTGATGATAGGTTGCGGCGCCATATTGATGAGCGCGTTGGTGTGGGCGAGTTTAAGTCATGACAGTAATCAACGCTCGGTTGATGGTGCAGATTTACGTTTGGCAACCTTAACCCTTGGCACGTTGGTGCGTGATATTGCCACTACCGGTAAAATTGTCGCGGCCAATGCGCCCATTTTATATAGCACGGAAGAAGGTGTGGTGACGCTATTAAGTCAACCTGGTGATGAAGTTGAGCTGGGGCAAGTGGTGGCCAAGATTGAAAGCCCGCGTTTACAAAGTGAATTGCAACAACAGCAGTCGATGCTTGAAGGCATGCAGGGCAGTTTAGAGCGCGCCAAGTTAGATGCCCGCCGTGAGCAATTGCGTGTTAGCCAGATTTTAGACATGGCGAAAGTGGATTTAGAAGCCGCTGATCGTGAAAGTCGTCGTGGTGATCAATTGATTGAGTCGAGTTTGATCAGCAAAATCGATTTTGAAAAAAGCAAAGATGATTTACACAAAGCCAAATTATTACATAAGCATGCCCAGCAAGAAGTCGAGCTTATGCGCGATACCCTCAGTTTTGAAATTAAAAACCGTACCCTTGAAGTACAACGTCAAGCGCTAGTGGTGAGGGAGTTAACTCGTCAAGCCAACGCCTTGAGTATTATTGCTCCGGTTAGCGGCATTATTGGTAACTGGCTGGTGGAGCAAAAAGCCCGTATTGCCGCCAGCCAACCAATATTAACTGTGGTCGATTTAACTGCCTTTGAAGCTGAGTTGGCTGTGCCAGAGTCTTATGCCGATGAACTGGGTTTAGGGATGGATGTCGAGCTGAGTTTTGGCAACGTTAATGTGGTAGGCCAATTATCGTCAATTTCACCCGAAGTACGTAATCGTGAAGTGACCGCCCGGGTGCGTTTTGCTGACAGTAACACTTTATCGTTACGTCAAAATCAGCGTTTGTCTGCCCGAGTCTTACTGGAAAATAGACCCAATGTATTGATAGTGAAACGTGGTGATTTTCTCAATATGGGCGGCGAAGTAGCGTATCAAGTTAACGAGGCTGTCGCCCAAAAGAAACCCGTTAAATTGGGCGCACGCAGTATGAGCCAGGTTGAAGTGCTTGAAGGCGGTGAAGCAGGTGACGTATGGGTGATATCCGGTACCGAGACCTTTAAAAATGACCCCACGATTCAAATCCGATAGCTAAGTTGATAATTAAGTCGATAGCTAAATCAATAACGAAGCAAATAACCAAACATTTAACTGAGTAAGGACATTCTATGACTTTTATTCAACGTAGACAGCTTATCGCGCTAGCCGCGTTATTTATTCTCGCAATAGCGGTGAGTTATCGCATTGATAATCATACAGATTGGTTATCGGTCAGTTTGCAGTTAATTGACATGAGCAGCCAAGTATCGACTCGGTTAAGTGATGTTAATCCGGCTGTTCGCTTGCATATTGATATTAGCGACATGGTCAACATTAAGCTGTTGTTTTAGCGATGACTAATACTAACGACACTGACGCCAATAGCATTAAAAACAAAAGTATTTAGAACAACTGTATTCAGATTAGCAAGATTCACATTATCAGCCCTAAGCGCTGGGATGCGACAACCGAATAAACCAAGGAAGCCATTATGTTATCCATGAAAAATATCAGTAAAGTATTCAAAACTGACTTAGTTGAAACCCATGCACTGCGTGACTTTAACCTTGAAGTGAATGAAGGCGAGTTTGTCGCGGTTACAGGGCCGTCTGGTTCAGGTAAAACCACCTTTTTGAATATTGCGGGGTTGCTCGAAGGCTTTACCTCTGGCGAGTTCAGCCTTGATGGCGTCAATGTGTCGAATTTAAGTGACAATAAAAGTGCAAAAGTCCGTAATGAAAAAATTGGCTTTATCTTTCAGGGTTTCAACCTTATTCCAGACCTTAATTTAGCCGAAAATGTTGAAGTGCCGCTGCGTTATCGCGGTATGAATGCCAGCGAGCGTAAGCGCCGAGTTGAATCAGCATTAGAACAAGTCGGCTTAGGTGCGCGGATGAAACACTTACCGACACAATTGTCTGGCGGACAACAGCAACGTGTCGCCATTGCGCGCGCATTAGCAGGCGAACCACGGTTTTTATTAGCCGATGAACCAACCGGTAATTTAGACAGTTTAATGGCGCGCCAGGTGATGGAATTACTTGAAAATATCAATCAACAAGGCACCACCATTATTATGGTGACCCATGACTCAGAGCTTGCGCGTCGTGCCCAGCGCAATATTCAAATTGTTGATGGTCAAGTATGTGATTTTTCGATGTACCAACCAGCTGCTACTGGCACTCGCTAAGGGGAACACTATGTTTTTTTACTATTGTGATTTAGCGTGGCGAAGTATCCGTAAAACGCCGATGTTATCGATGTTGATGGTATTAGCGATTTCGATTGGTATCGGCATTACTATCACTACGCTCAATGTCTATAAAACTATGTCTTATAATCCGGCGGGCGATCGCAGTGAGGTGATTAATTCAGTGCAGTTGTGGAGCCAAGGCTTGGATACCTGGGATGAGTTTATTCCAAGCATCACCTATATGGATGCGATGAACTTACGCAATAACAAAGAATTAAGCCTCAAAGCAGCGACTTATCGAACTGGCTTAGCATTGCAATCTGACAATCCTAAAATTGAACCCGTGTTGAACAGCGTTCGGTTAACCGACAGAGACTTTTTTAGGATTTTTTCGGTACCCTTTATTTATGGCAGTTACTGGGATGCCAGTGTTGATTTACGCCCAGCTTACCAAGTGGTGATTAGTCAAAAATTAAATTTACGCTTTTTTGAAGGTAAAAATAGCGTAGGCAAAACACTCTTTTTAGACCGTAAACCTTATCAAATTGTTGGGGTGATTGATGACTGGAATCCGCAACCTAAATACTACGATCCACTTAATGGTGCCTTTAATGATGCTGAAGAGATATTCATTCCGTTCTCGTTAACAGGCCAAGAAGAATTTGATGTATGGGGTAACACCAGCGGTTGGAAGTTCGAACCCATGATCACATACAGCGACCGCTTAGCGTCAGAAAAAGTATGGATTCAATTTTGGACTGAACTGAACACCGATGAGCAGAAACAAAGCTTTTTAGGCTGGTTAACGCGTTATGTTGAGCAGCAAAGAGCGCTCGGCCGCTTTACTGATACCGCTAAAATCCCTAGCGAGTCAGTGCAAATTAGCGACATCGCGAAATGGCTTGAAGATAACGATGTGGTGCCCAAAGATAACAAAATACTAGTCGGTTTAAGCTTGCTGTTTTTAAGCGTGTGCTTGGTGAATATTCTCGGGCTGTTGCTAACCAAGTTTTTAAAGCGTGCGCCAGAGGTGGGTGTTCGTCGTGCTATTGGTGCCAGTCGTGGACAGATTTTTAGTCAGTATATGGTCGAAGTGGGTATGATTGGTTTTATCGGTGGCGTAGTGGGTTTGTTATGGGCTTGGGGGTCGTTAACGGCGCTGCATAGCTATTTTTCAATGGACCAAAGTGTTACTGGGCTTGATGCCAGTATGTGGATTATCACGCCATTAATTGCTATCTCTACCGCGGTATTGGCTGGGGTTTACCCTGCTTGGGTGGTGTGCCGCACTAAACCCAGTGTGTATTTAAAAGCCCAATAACTCCAGTTAAGCTTAAGAAAGGACATCACCATGTTACATATCAAACCGATTTTATCCAGTTTAATGCGCAGTAAAAGTGCGCCGGTTTTATTGCTATTGCAGATTATTTTGTCAGTTGCGATAGTCGCCAATGCGAGCTTTATTATTAACGAACGTTTGTCGCTAATGCAGCGAGAATCTGGCTATGCCGAAGATCAGATCCTGACCTTTAACCTGTATAATTTCGATCCTGCTATCGACAACATGAAACAAAACCAAGTTGACCAACAAATTTTGCGTTCGCTGCCCAATGTAATTGATGCCAGTTACAGCAATATGTTGCCGTTAAGCGGCAGCGGATGGATGGATCGCTATGTTGACGGCCCAGATGCCGATACCGCTAAAAGCACCCCTGGGTTTGCCTTTTATTTGGGTAATGAGCACTTACTCAATGTGATGGGAGCGAAGTTAATTGCCGGGCGAAATTTTACCGCCGATGAAATTAATACCAGCTTAGATGACAGCGGCATGATGGCGTTAGTGTCGCAACCGTTAGCCAAAGCCTTTTGGGGCGATGAGTCGCCTTTAGGTAAAACCATGTATCAAGGTGAGCAAGCCGTGACCATTATAGGCGTAGTGGATAAGCTGCAAGGTGCTTGGGTTGACCACGAAAACTTTGAATACAGCGTGATCCAGAATATCGATTTTGGTGGCAGTAGTAGTAATAAATCATACATGGTGCGGGCATTACCTGAACATATTCCAGCGTTAGAAGAAGCCATTAGTAAAGCCTTGTATGCAGAAAACCCAAACCGTGTAGTGGAGAACTTCCAAACACTCACCACGATTAAAAATTTAACTTACAGTAACCACCGTTTAATGGCGACAGTGTTAAGTATTATGGTGGTTTTATTGTTGTTAATTACAGCGTTGGGATTAACCGGTATGGTGATGTTTAATATTCAACGCCGCACCAAACAAATAGGTACTCGCCGCGCGCTGGGTGCACGTAAACGTGACATTATTGAATACTTTATGGTGGAAAATTACCTAATTTGTATTGTCGGTGGGGTCATCGGTGGCATGCTATCGTTGGTACTTGGGCAGCAATTAATGTCACTGTATAGCTTACCTATGGTACCGGTGATTTATCCTATTATCTCTGTTATTGGCTTGCTGGTAGTGACTACGCTAGCGGTAATAGTGCCAGCAGCTAAGGCGGCTAATATTTCACCCGCCATGGCAACGCGCAGCGTGTAGACCGCATACCATTAGAGGCTCAGCTTGATATTCAGCTTGAGACTCTATGCGAGACAGTCATTGCTAATGTATTGAATCTTGCCCTAGCGTGCTAGGCTTGTATACGTGACTAATAAATACAGATATTTGGATATAACTCAATGAGAACAACATCATCGTAATGGATAATATTTTAATTGTTGATGACAATCATGCCATTTGCCAAGCGCTTGCGCTAATGATTGAGCTGCATGGCTATCAAGCTATTTTTTGTCACTCACCAGATGCGGCTATTGAGATTGTGACTAATAAAGAGATCAGCTTAGTCATTCAGGATATGAACTTTAGCCGTGATACCACCTCGGGTGAAGAGGGTAAGCAACTGTTTTACGCATTGCGTCAGTTACAGCCCAATTTACCGATTATTTTAATGACCGCGTGGACCCAATTAGAAACCGCTGTCGAGTTGGTTAAAGCGGGGGCAGCTGATTACATGGGTAAACCGTGGGATGACGCTAAGCTGCTTAATAGTATTAGCAATCTATTATCAATTTATCGACTGTCTCAGCAAAATAGCCAATTAACCCGGATAGACAGTGAACGGATGTCGGTCATTAATGGCGCCGATTTATGTGGCCTAATTTTTGGTAGTGGTGCCATGCAGCGCTGTGTTGATTTAGCGTTGCAAGTTGCGCGCTCCGATGTGTCTGTGATGATCACTGGCCCAAATGGTGCGGGCAAAGACAAAATAGCCGATATTTTACAGGCCAACTCGCCATTAAAAGACAAACCCTTTATTAAGGTCAACATTGGTGCTTTACCAATGGATTTATTAGAGGCCGAATTGTTTGGCGCTGAAGCGGGCGCTTTTACGGGCGCCAATAAAACCCGTATGGGCCGTTTTGAAGCTGCCGATGGTGGCACGTTATTTTTAGATGAAATTGGTAATTTGCCATTATCTGGCCAAGTAAAGTTATTACGGGTATTACAAACCGGTGAGTTTGAACGTTTAGGCAGTCATCAAACCCGCAAAGTGAATGTGCGGGTAATTAGTGCTACCAACGCGGATTTAGCCGACGACATTGCTCATGGGCGTTTTCGTGAAGATTTATTTTATCGTTTAAATGTCATTGAGCTAGCCATATCACCATTGAATCAACGCCAGGACGATATTTTACCGTTAGTGAAACACTTTATTGGTGCTCATTTTAGCCTTGATAAGTCGACCCAGCAGGCCTTAATTAATCATAGTTGGTCGGGCAATGTGCGCGAATTAGAAAATGCCTGTAAAAGGGCGGCGCTGTTAGCTAAGTCACCACAATTAACGATTGATGACTTTGGCTTGATGGCGATAGCTAATGGCGGCGCGGCTACCCAGCATGCGCTTGTTGTTGAGCATCATCTTGGCCAACAAGATCAGGGCATTGATGATACTCAGTCGATTTGCGAACCCGATAAGCAACAGCTAGAAGACGCCTTAGTGCAATATAATGGCGTCATTGCCAGAGTGGCTAAATCCTTTGGCTTAAGCCGACAAGCCCTTTATCGCCGTATGGAGAAATATGGCCTTAGGGTGACTAGATAATGATGTTATCACTGCGCACTAAATTGCTGATCAGTAACATGTTGAGCTGCCTTTTGGGAGCGATGTCAGGCGCTTTAGTGTGGCTTACATTGGGTGATGACACCTTATGGTTGGCTATTATTGTGATGCTGGCTGTGTGTTATTTTTGCAGTATGTGGCTAACAAGACGATTAAGTGAAAGTCTGCAAGCATTGGAAATCGGTCTACTTAACTTTAAAGATAATGATTTTAGTGTGTCGCTGCATCCCTACGGCGAACCACAATTAGATGCGCTAGTGAGCTTATATAACCAAGCATCGGCAAAATTGCGTAGTGAGCGACAGTTTATTTATCAGCGCGAGTTAATGCTCGATAAAGTGATTCAGAACTCACCTAATGTCATGCTATTAATCGATGATTCCCAGCGAGTCATTTACGCCAATGGCGCCGCAAGGCATTTGTTTAATCAGGGTGTCAAAGTAGAAGGCATGTTGTTACCTGATCTTGTGGTGATGTTACCCGACACGCTTAAAGCGGCGTTAAGCAGTGAGCAAGAAGGACTGTTTTCGATGGGCGGTAGCGGGGCCGATGGTGTTGATAGTCATTCTAATACTGATGCTGACAGTAGCGACGTTGAAACCTGGCATATCTCTCGTGGCCGCTTTACTCAAAACAATCAGCAGCACCATTTAATTTTACTTAAACAACTCACCAAAGAACTTAACCGCCAAGAAGTAGCTGTGTGGAAAAAGGTGATTCGAATTATTAGCCACGAGCTGAACAATTCGGTCGCACCCATTGCTTCTATGGTCAACTCAGGTAAGTTTTTAACCCAGCACTTAGACGACAGCAAGTTGCAATTAATTTTTGATACCATCGAGAATCGCACCACACACCTGAGCCAATTTATCTCTCATTATGCCCAGTTTGCTAAGTTACCGCTGCCACAAAAAGCCTCAATTGATTGGGCTAAGATGACCCAGCAATTAGCGCAGCAATACCCATTTAATCTGTTATCACCTTTACCGGTTAAGCCGATAAAACTCGATGCAGTGCAATTAGAACAAGTCTTTATTAATCTGCTTAAAAACGCTCACGAGTCTGGCGCGGAGGCAGACACTGTGTCGATAACGTTTGAGGAAGTGACTCATCCAATTAACGGGTTATTAATCAAAGTAGATGACCAAGGTTGCGGGATGTCTAGCGAGGTATTGTCGCAAGCCTTGTTACCGTTTTACTCAACTAAACAATCTGGTACTGGGATAGGTTTGCCCTTGTGTCGTGAAATTATTGAAGCCCACGGTGGCCGAATTAGCATGCAAAACCGCGTAGAAGGCGGTTTAAGCGTAAAAGTATGGTTGCCTGCTCAGCAGGGTTAACACTGACTAATGATGAATAAAGTCTGATTGTTACGAGTTATATTTTCCAAAAGAGAGTTGAAGCCGTAAAACTTTTTGCCCCAAAGTTGGTTAGGCTATGGCCGCAGACCATAAGTAAATAAGTAAATAAGTAAATAAGTAAATAAGTAAATAAGTAAATAAGTAAATAAGTAAATAAGTACAAAAGTACAAAAGTACAAAAGTACAAATACCTGGATCCCGGCTCAAAAGCACTGCCGGGACGACGAGAAGGTCGTTATCAAGCATGTCCAGAAATGAGTTAACGTAAATTAGCTACTTACTCACTACAGCTCGAATTAAGCCGCGTTGAAACCAGGTTTGCATGGTTTGCAGTACCATCATTGGCGCAGATTGCTCGTCGTGCCATTGCAGCATTTGTTCGCACTGGTCGGCAAAGTTGTTGCCCTGAATAAATCCGAGTAACAACGCATGTTGCTCTGTCGTTAATGATACAAATTCTGTTAACCGCAACTCTCCCCGCCATAACAACCATGCTCTAGATGATTGATAGTCTGGCGTCGGTGGTGCTGTGTCTATTTTCAATGCTTGCCAAGCTTCGACGGCATTACTGTTACAAGTGAATATTTGTACGCTGGGATGAAAACGTAAACAGCAATTGGGCCACAATTCTGGTGAAATGGCCTGTAAGTCACTAAAGCTTGCACGGGCACAGTCTGCAGCATCAAATGCATTGAGTAACCGGCGCTCGAATCGGGCTAAATCGGCAATAATCGGATGCTGTTTAAAAAACGCATCTTGTTGTAAAAACTTCGGTAAACCATCACAAAATTGGCGCAGAGACTTATTGCTTGATGGATATTGACGAGTATAGTCGGCTGCCATTTTATCGAATAAATCGTCACCCAAATACAACCCAAGTAGCTGGTGGTCGGTTTCAATGGTTTCTTTTAAGCGGATCCGGTAAGCGTTGGCATAAATTTGTAGGCGATCATTGGCGCTGATCCCTGCTTGTTCAGACACATTGGCTTTCATCACCGACTGAATGTGTCCGTGTTGTGTATCCGAACCATCAGACAGTAAATACTGCATAAATTGCTGTTGAATCTCAGCTAAACGACTCATGTTTATGCCCTGACTTTTTGCGGTGAAGCGTGATTAGCGCTGATAAACTTGCCTAAATCATCAAGTGAACGTGTGCCAAATTGCGAACGTGCTAGGGCAGGATCGTCGGGCAAGGTTATCTGGGCTATGTGTTTAGCCTCAAGTAATTCATTATATAACGCGGGGAGCTGGGGAATATTCGCGTCGCGTTCAATCATGGTGCTAACAGCGCCAAAGCGTTCTAGTGCTGCTTGGTAAAGTGTCCATACGGACGCTGGCACGTCATGGTCGTGAGTATCAATGACATAATCACCAAAGTCGCTGTGGCCGGCTAAATGAAACTGTTGTACCCGGCGTGGGTCGATTTTTTTAAGGTAGTCGAGCGGATTAAAATGATGATTACGGGCGCTGACATAAATATTATTAATGTCGAGTAATACTAGGCAATCAGCCGCTTCTGCCACCTGGCTTAAAAAATCCCATTCATCCATGGTCGAGTCTTGGTATGACAAATAACTTGATACGTTTTCTAGCAGAATTCGTCTGCCTAAAAAATCCTGCACAATACGCACTCGCTCAGCTACATGCTTCACGGTTTCTTCGGTATAAGGCAGTGGCAGTAAGTCATGGCTATTAACGCCGTGAATTGAAGTCCAGCAAATATGATCTGATATCCATTTCGGTTGAATGTCGTTACTGAGTTTTTTAAGGGCTTTTAAGTAATCCATATCTAAAGGATCGCTACTGCCTATCGACATTGATACACCGTGCATTACAACAGGATATTGTTCGGCAATGGCTTCTAAATAATATCGGGGCTTACCGCCAGCGACTAAGTAGTTTTCAGACAATACTTCAAACCAGTCTATATCGGGTTGGTGTTGTAAAATATGTTCAAAATGGTCAGTCCGTAAGCCTAAACCAAATCCAAGAAAGTCTTCTGTAATACGTGTATTTGGCATGGGATATCCTGTCATTGCGAACACATGGGTAATGAATAAAAAGGCTGATGACTTTGAAAAGAGGTAAGGTAAAAGTCATCAACCTTATTAGTCTAGTGAGGACTAGCTTGCTTTACCGCCAATATCAGCACAAGATTTTGCTGTAGTGCTAACAAAACCAGTACCTTTACAGCTTGCCATACCGCCACAAGCGTTATCGGCACCTTTACAATCGTTATGGCCTTTACAGACGTTAACACCGTAACAATGCACTAAATCGGCTTTAGTGACTTTACCAACCCAATCATCTTTTTGCGTGCCACCAACATCAGCACAGGCTTTTGAAGGCATGCCAACAAAACCAGTGCCTTTACAGCTTGCTTGACCGTTACAAGCATTGTCAGCTGTTTTGCAGTCATTGTGACCTTTACAAACGTTTACATCGTAACAATGGACTAAATCTGTTTCGCCAGCAGCTAAAGGTGCTGTGCTTGTTTCAGCGGCCATAGCCTGACCTGATAAGCTTGCCATTGCGAGTGCTAATGCTGCGCCGGTTAAGCTAGTTTGTGCTTTGGTATTCATGATGTATTCCTTACAATGTTGATTATTATTTTTACTGCTTATTCTTGTTACTCGTCACAAGATTGATTTGCTGCAGCTATCACACTTGTTAGGAGTTATTAGTATTGACCGTGAAGTGACTCAATATCTTTCAAGTTAACATGTAGACTAGTCACTAAAATGTTGTTGATGTGTTAACTTGTGATTGATTTATATGGTGAAACAATAAATTATAATTTTTCAGATGAGTGCTTAAGCATTATATGAATTAGGTTGTTATTAAAGTCTGTTGATTATGTTATTTTGTTCTCATTACACTAATGGTTAACACAACTGGTTCAATCGCGACTAATACAACTAATGCACAGCTAACACATAATAAGAATATTAATAACTAAGGATAGATTATGCAGACGATACTGATATGTTTATTGATTGCCATGCTGTTGCCGTATGCGGCAAAAGTTCCATTAGCGATGGCAATGGCTAAATTGGGCCGATATGACAATGACCATCCAAGAGCGCAGCAAGCTCAATTAACCGGTTTTGGCGCGCGGGCATTAGCAGGACATCAAAATGCATTTGAATCGCTAATCGTATTTGGGATTGCAGTATTAACCGCATTGATCACCAATAATGTTACCGATGTCGTTGCGCTTTTAGCCATAGTACATGTGGTCGCACGGCTGGTTTACCATGCGCTGTATTTATTGAATTTTGGAACATTACGTTCATTATCTTGGTTTGTGGCCATAGGTGCATCGATAGGGATATTTTGCCAAGCGTTTTAAGCTTATTTTACTCAAACAACATTTACTCCTATAAAAAAACGCCTTAATGGCGTTTTTTTTATGGGAGTCAGTTGATACTAGTCATTATGAGGGTAGTCTAGGCTTAGTACTGGCTTAATCTAGGCTAGCAACACGTTCGTAGCCCATTTCGGTTAATTGGTCGTTAACGCAATCAAGCAAAAATGCGTCGACTTCACTTTCTGGCAGTTGGTCTTCTAGTGCAATTTGTTGGCAGGCTTCTTTTAATGAAACCACATCGTTAACGGGTGCTTGGGGAAGTGCTGCAGCGCTAAAACTTATCGCTATACCGCTAATTAACATAGCAGCTAAAGTTGTACGGGCTAAACGTGAATGTTGCATGGTTGTTCCTTCTTGGGAGAACTTTGTTATTTTGACAAATACTACTGCAGCTTAGTTCCGTTGGATATAGTGATTTACACGCTTTTTATGATTTTATATACAAAAAGTAAGGCATTGGATATGGTTTCGTTACTCACTCAAGTAAAAAATTGTCAGCTTTGTGCATCATGTCTAGTTGATGGTGTACGCCCAGTAGTACAAATTGATCCGCAAGCAAAAGTGTTGATCATCGGTCAGGCCCCTGGACGTAAAGTACATTTGTCGGGTATTCCATTCGATGACGCCAGTGGCGACCGATTGCGGTTGTGGTTAGGGGTAACTAAAGATGTTTTTTACGATGCTAAACAGATTGCTATTATGCCGATGGGTTTTTGTTATCCGGGCAGTTATGCCGGTTCTGGTAAAGGAAAGTCAGGCGACTTACCTCCACGGCCAGAATGTGCGCCTAAATGGCATGATTTATTGCTGCAGCAGTTAGTTAACGTCAAGTTGATATTATTGGTAGGGCAATATGCACAACAGTATTATTTAGCCGATAAGCCGAAAACATTAACCGAAACTGTGCAGCAATGGCGCAGGTTTGGGCCACGTTATATTCCTCTGCCGCATCCCAGTCCGCGCAATAATATTTGGCTTAGTCGTAACCCATGGTTTGAAGATGAGTTACTTAGCGACATTCGTCTTCGTGTTGCGAATGCATTAGCCTAGGCGTTATTGTTTGTGAGCTATTAGGTTAAGTTATATTTCAAGCTATTGTTTCTGATTAATAAAGTCGATAGCGCTTTTATCTAAGCAGCGTTTAGACAAATAAGTCGTGGTTTTTTGCAGTTTAATTAACAAGCCTGCATCGGTTTCAGTAATTCGATAAATATCAGTCCACAAAATCTGTTGATTAACATGGAGTGACTGACTATTGATACCATTATCATCTATTGTGAGATTGACATGCTCACCAGCCGCTTTACTCATCATTTGACGCCATAACCACCAGGTTTTATTAAAACGAATACTCAAAAACTCTACCACGGCCAAACCAATAAAAAAGTAGCCTAAATAGTAGGTTTCTTTAGTGCTCATCGATGTTGGGCTTACTGTGTCGAGCATTAGAATAGCCAAACCTACAAGCGCAAAGATTGTGGTTTTAATGAAACGTTTTGGTGAGGTGTTGGGGTTAATTGATTGCTGATAACATTCTTCAAAGTACGATTTGTCTAGTACATATTCAGCAGTATAACTAAAGGCTTGTGACATGATGACCTAATTAACGGCAGTTGATGGGGGTGATTATCGCATAGTCATCAGTTTGCTCAAAGTCTGCTTAGTGGTGAAATAAAAGCGCCACGGTGATTAATTCACACATGGCCCATTTATATCAATAACACTGACTGATTAAGGTTGTTATTCGTCTGTGGTAATGGCTTGCATTAGTGTTGCTGACAATTGCTGCTGTTGTTCTGGGGTTAATTGTTGATCGTCTTTATTGGATAATAAAAACACATTGTCTGCGCGTTCGCCGACTGTACTGATGGTGGCCGAATGAATATTCAAATCCAATTCTCTAAATGCACTGGCAATTTGTTCCATAAATTCACTGGTGTCTAATGCTGACACATTGACTAAGCTACGGGTCGATTTTCGTGAATGTAGAAATTCGATATTGGGCTGATTATCGAAACTCTGATGCCGTCTAGACTGGCGTTTTTTCGGTAAATTAACGCCTTTATCTAACACTTGGTGTAATTTTTCGATGACCTGTTCACGGCGCTGAGCGCTGGTAATGGGCTTTTCATCAAAATCGAGTACTTTAAATGACTCAACCACATAACCATCTTTAGTTCGGGCTATTTGTGCTTGTTTTACCGAAATACGTAACGTCGCTAACGTATTGAATAATTTAACAAACAATCCGTGTCTGTCTTTGGTGTAAACAAACACGTCACTGCAACCTTTCACCACTACATCGTCGAGTAAAATCAAGGTGTTGTATTGATTTTCGGCTACTGGTGTAAGATCGTGGTTAATCATTGCTTGGGTATATCTGGCGATATCATCCGCTTCGGCGTTACTGAAAAAGGCGATAGGTAAGCGACGCCATAATTTTTTGATCTCGTCACTGCTATCGTCATCGGCGGCTAATAAATTCAGTGCTTCTTGTTTGTGTTCTCGCACCAAAGTACGCAGTTGCAAAATATTTTCAAAGCCATTGCGCAGTGCTTTACGAGTAACAAAATACAAATCTTTTAATAATGATGCTTTCCAGTCATTCCACAGATCATCATTGGTTGCCTGAATATCGGCAATGGTCAGACAGTACAGGGCGTCTAAACGGGTTAAGGTGCCTACTTTTTTGGCAAAAGCATTCACGACTTCAGGATCGTAAATATCCATGCGTTGTGAGGTAATAGACATCAACAAATGATTTTCTACTAACCAGCAAATCAGTTTTTCTTGTGAGACTTTTAAGCCATGAAACTTAGCAAATAAATTGGCATCAACAGCACCAAGTTTACTATGGTCACCACCACGGCCTTTAGCTAAGTCATGGAACAATGCTGCAAATAACAGTGTCGATTTGTTAGACATTTTTTGGTAAATATCAGCGGCTAATGCCAGATCTTTATCCAACGTTTTGATGTCGTTTCCGTAGATGTATATATTTTTAAGCACCTTGTGGGTGTGCTCATCGACCGTATAGGCATGGAATAAATCAAACTGCATCTGGCCAACAACTTCACGCCATTGTGGTAAATAAGACGCTAAAATACCGTGTTGATGCATCAAGGTAATGGCAAGTCCCATGCCTTGAGGATGAACAAATATCGCTTTAAATTGCTCTCTACAACGCTGAAAATCTTGTAAGTCACCCATTAAGCGACGTCTTACTTGGCGCAAAGAACGTAAGGTTTCTGCAGTAATACCAATTATTTTGTCGTGATGAATCGCGATAAACTCAAATAACGCCATAATTTGAGTGCGATCGATAAATACGGTTTCGTCTCGAACGTGAATGTACTTATCAACAATTTCAAAGTTATCGTTAATCGCGATTATTTGCGGATTAAGCTCTGGAATAATTTCTCGTTGAAAATACGCCATTAAGATTTTGTTTAATTCGCCTATGCGCTTCATTGCACGAAATAATTGGCGCATCATTTTTTCAATTGCAATATTGCCGCTTTCGCCGATGGCCATACCATCACCAAAACCCATTAATTTAGCCACTTCAGCTTGGTATTGTAGTAATAAACGATTTTCAGAACGTTGGGCTGCTTGATGCAAGGCAAAGCGCACTCTGAATAAAAAGTGTTGGCACTCCATTAACTCAGCGTATTCGTCGTTGGTTAAAAAACCAAAGCTCCGAAGTGATTGCATATTGGCAACGCTGAAATGTTTGCGAGCAACCCAGGTAAGGGTTTGAATATCGCGCATTCCACCAGGACTAGTTTTAAGATTGGGTTCAATGCTGTATGAGGTGCCTTGTGCTTTGGCGTGACGCTCTTGCTGTTCGCTGAGTTTGGCATTAAAAAACGCTTGGCTTTGCCATAAATCTTGGCCGTACAGTGCATTCAACACTTGCTGTTGATGCTGACTATTACCGAATAAATGACGAATCTCCAGTAAGCTGGTTGCAATGGTTACATCATCCTTACAAGCTTGGAATGTGTCAGTTAAACTGCGTACAGCATGGCCTAAATCGAGATTAAGATCCCAAAGTTGAGTCAGAAATTGGCTTACAGAAGCAGCTTCCGTAGGGGTTAATGGACCATCGTGAATAACACAGATGTCAATATCAGAGAAAGGATGTAAAGTTTGCCGGCCGTAACCCCCAACTGCATTGAGCGATATACGTGCGGGATCTAATTCGAAGGGTTGCCAAAGTTGGCATAATAGCGCATCGAAAAAATGTGATCGCTTATTCAAGGTGTCATTAATTGCACTTTGAAAAATGTTATCTTGTAAATATTGATCCAGTGACTTTATCGCCTGTTTTAATTCAGCGCTGGTCATATCTGGGCGCAAATCTGTACTAGCAGGTTGCGAAAGCATGTTACTCCTTAATGTTTTTGCCTTTTAACAGAATAAGGTATTCTTAAACAAATTGGTATCATTCTATATTGGTGAAGTTTTATGGTGTCTAAACGAGGTCGACTTGACCAATTTATTGCAGGTACGTTACAGATCCCGAAAAAAGCGGTTCGATTATTGTTAGTTACCAACAAAGTGCTTGTCGATGGCCAGTTTGCTAAGTCACCAGATTTACAGGTTGATGAATTTACTCATATTGAATGTAATGGTGTGGTGCTGCGTCAATACCAAAAACAGTACTATATGCTCAATAAACCTGATGGGGTGGTGAGTGCGACCATTGATGATAAACACGCTACGGCATTAGGATTAATAACTGGTGTCAACACTGATATGTTACATATTGCCGGTCGGTTAGATTTACATTCTACCGGATTATTATTGCTAACCAACGACGCTAAATGGTCCGAAGCATTAATGTCGCCGCAGCATAAAGTCGACAAACAATATCTGGTGACGTTAGGTAATCCATTAGATCAAGAATATGTCGAGGCCTTCGCCAAAGGGATGTATTTTGAATTTGAGGGCATCACCACATTACCGGCTCAACTCGCGGTATTATCGAGTCATCAAGCTCGGGTGGTGTTGCGCGAAGGAAAGTACCATCAAATTAAGCGGATGTTTGGTCGTTTTAGAAATCCGGTGGTGGCGCTGCATCGTGAATCTATTGGTAAAATTGTGCTTGATAGCCATTTAGATGCGGGTGAATTTCGTTCATTAACAAAAGCTGAAGTTGATAGCATTTTTCAGCACTAGATCAATTTTTTTATTTTGGATACATGTTAATTTAATCGCCTCATTACAGCAGATTAGGTGATATGTGGATATTCAAGCACTGAAAAAAGTCAGCGAATTAGATGTATTTAGTTTGTTGGTGTTTAAGCTCATTTACGAAACCGGCTTTGCTAATTTTGCAGCCAAAGAGCTTGCTGTATCCGCGCCAAAAATTAGTCGATGTTTAACATCATTAAGGGCTATTTTTAATGACGAATTATTTTTTCGTCGTCAACAAGGGCTAAAACCAACGCCATTAGCAGAACGTTTGTATCAGCCTGTATGCCAATTGTGTGACATGATGAGCCAAATTGAACGAGTGGCAGATGATCGTTTAAATCATCATCAAACACCGATTTTACATATTGCAGTATCGCCGAGCATTATTACCAGTGTAGCCATTGCGTTAAGTAAGCTTCCGCGTGATGTTATCGGCAAAGTTAAACTTCACAGTTGGCAAGCCGACACTGAAGAGTTGATTTACAATGGCGAACTCGATTTTGGTATTGGCTTTGAAACTCAAGATTCTCATGGTTTAGAGGCTTATCCTATTGCCAATGTGACGTCTTTATGCGTTGTAGGCAATATCAACCATCCATTTTGGGGCAGTGCTGAGAACATCAAGTTAGAAGATATTATTCAACACCCTGTGGTGTATTTACGCTGTAAAGGCTTTAACAATCGTATCGATCCTTTAGAGTTATATTGTCAAACCCATGGTTTGCTACTAGAAGATATTGAGTGCGCAAGAAAGCTCGAAGATTGGTATTGGCACATACTGACCATGGACAGTTTAGCCATTACGATTTGTAATGAAGGTTCGTTCGCACAACAAATCCCTCAATTACGAGTAGAAAAACTTCCACATCATGAATTTAACAAGCTCAATAGCGTGATGGCGATGCCAAGTTATTGTTTAATTGAGCGAGCAGAACACTACCGCCGTTATTCGTCAAATGTTAAGGAAATGATAATCAATATCGTTAAGTCATTGCTGGTGTGAAGGTTATTAATATTTTTAATGAGGTTCAGAGCACTTAATTTTGTGACCTGAATCTTTTTTATAACCATTATTTTATATATAGCGTTGATTTTATAGTTTTTTATTTATCATCCTCTGCACTTTTATATTACCCCAACTTATAAAGTACCTCTTTAGGGTTACCTTATCTGAAACTGACGGTTTCATTTTTGCGGATACCTAAAACTAAAATCATCAATTTCTGTTAACGAATTTGTAACCAAACCTCACAGGTTTATCACAGCAAGCGGGTGTTTTGTCTCATTTACTTATATTTTAGATGCGTAAAACCTACAAATTTAAATCGGGGGATTTAAAATGAAAAATTATAATAGAACATTACTTGCTGCAGCGTTTATTGCAGCGTTGGGTGTAACAGGTTGTGGCTCTGACGGCAGTGATGGTGCTGACGGAGCTGCAGGTACTCCGGGCACACCAGGCACACCAGGCACACCAGGCACATCAGGTGGTTCGGTCGTTACTACGGTTGAAACTGCCTATGACTTTAATTTAACACTGGCTCCTACAGATATCGTCGTAGTAGGTGCTGATCCATTTAACGTTAAATTTACCGTAACAGGTAAAGGTAGTGGCGGAGCGGACGTTCCATACTCGGGACTTGATAAAGTCGCGTTATATGTGATGAGTCAATCAGCTAATACTACTGACACTGGCGCGCCAATGTTATGGACCAACCATGCCCTTGCCAATGATTTTGGTAGCAGCATGTATTGTACCTTAACCGGAACTGCCGCAGCACGAGGAGGCGCTGTAGTCGATGCTTGTACATTAGTTGAAGATGAAGCTAATCCTGGCACTTATACTGGTACTTGGGCACACGACGGTAACGCGCCTGTAGTATTGGCTAGTGGTGATGCAAACGATTTAGCTCGTGTGTTTATTCGTGCTTATGACGTTGTGATGGCTGATGGCACTTCAGTGAGCGATAAGATTTTATCAACTCCGGTTGATTTTATTCCTGCTACTGGCGAGCTTGCTGTTTCTGCAAAAGACTCCGTGTCTAATGCTGCATGTATTAAATGTCATAGCCCAATGGAAGGTTACGCTGATACTGATATGCGTATTGCCAATATTGGTGCTCATCATAATTACCAAAAAGTTGAA
Organism: Shewanella frigidimarina; assembly: GCF_003797125.1. Taxonomy (GTDB): domain Bacteria; phylum Pseudomonadota; class Gammaproteobacteria; order Enterobacterales; family Shewanellaceae; genus Shewanella; species Shewanella frigidimarina. The sequence continues at coordinate 781,549 of NZ_RKKE01000002.1, read as the reverse complement.
AATTGCGTAGCTTGTCATAATCCAGCTTATGCCGGTGGACAGGACGATCCTGAAAAAGGCTTTAATGCAAACTTCAATGCCATGATCCACACTATCCACGCGGGTCATCATATTGCTGACTCTCTAACTGGTGAAGCCAAAGAGATGTTTGGTGAAATTGGTTTCCCATCTGAGCTAAATGAATGTACCGCTTGTCATGATAATGGCCAGCAGTGGAATGAAAACATTTATGCTGAAGCGTGTGTGTCTTGTCACGTTGATGTTGATTTAGCAACCGGTGTAAACCATAGAGGTATTGTGCCTGCTAGTGACGCTGTATGTTCTGGTTGTCACGGTTCAGGTAGCTTAAGCCCAAGTGAAGCACATAATGTTGGCGTGCGTGCAATGGCGACTGACTCTATTGTGTTTGCAGTTAGCAATGTCACTTATGCAGAAGATGCTGTAACCGTTACTATTCCTGAAGTTACTAAGAATGGCGTAACAACTCCTGCGTATGATGAAGTACAAGATCAAATGAGCGTTACTTTTGATGTAAGCATTGATGGTCAACCTATTGCTGATGGCTTCGATTTTGGTCCTTATGCCAATTATGACGAAATCAAAACAGGTACTGTTGACGCAGATGGCACTTACTTTGTGGGTACATCTTTAAATCTAACAGGTGCTGTTTCTGCTGGTGGTAAGCTTGTTGTTACTAAAGTAGCTAACTTTAACGTCGTTGGTCAGAGTCTTGCCATTACTCCTCGCTTCTCAGTTTGTGCTGATGCAGATGCTAAGCTAATTGCTTGTCAAAATGCGAGTGGCGTAGATCAATACGCGGTTGAGTATATTGCAGTAACTATGGACACTGCATATTGGAACCTAGTTAATGCAGACGGTTCAGGTGCCAATATTGCTCGTCAAAGCGTACCATCTATGGTTAGCGCAGACGAAGCAAAATGTAGTACTTGTCATACATCGTTAGGTATTGCAAAGCACTACGGTAACGAGCGTTTTGACCAATGTATGGGTTGTCACAACAATACATGGGGTGGTTCATACCATGGCACTGTTGAGTACAAAACTGATGCAGTTGATGCTGATGGCGCACCAGTCTTTGCTATTGTTGAAGGTCTAACTTTCAGCAACCGTGACTTAATGACTGTTTCGCATCGCTTCCACAGCGGCTTATGGGACGACAACCGTGGTTTCCCTGCAATTCATTTGAATTCAGATATGGAAACTGAAGGTTACCCTGCAGTTGCAACTCAATGTTCAGCATGTCACAAAGAAGATGTCGGTATCTTTGCTGCTGATGGTGGTTTAACGTCAGGTAAACGTTCAATTGCAGTGGATGCAGCAGGAACTAAATTTGTGTCTCCAGTTGCTGAGTCTTGCCGCTCTTGTCATACAAAAGCATCTGCTCTGACTCACTTTGAGAACAATGGTGCTTATGTCGAAGGTAGTCCAGCATCAATTGCTAATCTACCAGTTGAATCATGTGCAACATGTCATGCCGAAGGTAAAGCTTACGGTGTTGATAAAGTTCACTCTGGTGCAGCGCACTAAATATTTTGATAACTTCTTAATCATCACTTAAGAAAGTAAGTAAGAGGGAGGCAGCAATGCCTCCCTTTTTTTTATTGATTTTATCCATCAGTATATAAACACTTTATGGTCATCCGTTATTTGTACTGGCCCTCGAACTTGATAACATTTAGCATCATTAACGTCTTAATCTCATCCGATTTAAACCAACTCAACCTAATCAAATCTGCTCAATCCAGCCAATGCAAATAACTTGAGTTATTGCTGTTTAATTGACGACTGAATTGAGGTTAATAACATCTCAACGTCAACTGAATCATCTAATGTGGTGGCATTTTATCTACAACAGACGATGGCTTAATGAGTCCGACACATCGACGTGTAACTAATTGATGCTGATGTATTCGGCTGTAGTGTGGCGCGTGCGATTTGAGGAGTATGATCTATCAATCGATATTGAACCGAGTAAGTAGTAAGCAGGGTAAGTGAGGAGTACTGAGTTAATGAACAAGAAGTTATTGGGAGGGAAGTTAATGATTGCGGCTGTTCTATTATGACTCGATTAAAATCTATCGATCTATTTGGGATGAAAAACAAAAAGGAAGCATTGCTGCTTCCCTTTTATCAAATCGGTACTTTATGGTAAGTACTCTACAGTTCGCTCAACTAAGCCACTTGTTGGCGCTGCATCCTTAATAGCCATTTGCCGTAGATGAAAATACCTACAGCAGAAATAATCCCAATGGCGGCGATAATATACCAAGCCATGCCGATATTGTTGGCTTGATATAAAGCTTGGGTTAATGCCTGTGGGTCTTGACCTGTTACGCTGACTAAGCGACTAAATGCTTCACCTTGAGGGATGTTAGCAATATCGGTTAAGTTCATACCATGTTCAGACAGAGCTTCACGAGCGATGCGTTCTTTTGACGCGTACATGTCATACAGTTTAGGGCCGAAATAACCTTCCAACGTCCAACCTATGCCTTGAGGAAGCATGACAAAGCCTAAATACATGGCTTTTTTACCTTCAGGTGCGATGTTGCCCATAAATTCGTTTTTCTTGGGGCTGATCATCATTTCGCCGACAGAGAACATGGCAATTGCCAGTACAATCATCCAAGCCGCATTAAATGCACCGACCAAGGCAATGGCTAAAATACTCAATAAACAGCCAACAAACATGGCTGTGGTAATACGATATTTAGCCGTAAGCGCTGCAACAATGAAGCAAGTGGTCATGATCATCCCTGCATTGAGGTTGAGCATACCCTCTGGCATCACTTTGGTGCCGTCATTATTCAAGCCTAACCAGAACTGCAATATGCCGCTGCTGGTGCCTTCTGGGCCAAATAAAGAGGTGACAATGACGCTGGTATCAACCCATTCCGCAATGTGAATAGGCAATACATCAAATAATGAGTTATATAAAAACCAAAAACCAGCAAACACCAGCATGTAGTAAATCACCACAGGCTTTTTTAGTTCTCCTAAGGCATCCTTCCACAATGCTTGTTGTGTTATCTCTCCTGTTTTTACTTGGCGTGCACGCTCTAAGCGCTCAGCTTTGCCAGGCTCTTTATAAGCTAATAAGAATAAAAAGTTAAACGAGATAATCGCTGCACAGGCGTAAAATACATTATCCCAAGATAATTGACGCATGTGTACCGCAACCAATGGACCTAAAAATCCACCGATGTTAACCACTTGGTAAAAAATGCCCCAAGCCATTGAAGTATTATTTCGGTTAGTTGACAGTACTAAGGTGCCTTGAATACCTGGTTTGAATACCCCTGTGCCCATGGCTAACAACATGGCACCGGCAAGAAAACCCCAGAAACTGGGAAAGAATGCCATGGTTAAATAACCACATATTTTGATGATGGTAGAAACAAAAATGGTTTCTTTGTAACCGACACGGTCAGAAATTCCGCCAGTTAACACAGGTACAAAGGTTTGTAGTAACGCCCAAACAGATATGATAATACCGTAATCACTTAAATTAATGCCCAGTCCGCCTTCTGAAACAGGCGCTTTAGCGTACAATCCGGCACTGGCTTTTACACCATAATAGGCAATACGTTCTATTAGCTCCATGCCACCGACAAGCCAAAATATATAGCCTAAACTGGTGATCGCGGCCCACATGCCTAACTGTTTTACTTCACTCAAGTCATTGCCTGAGTGTGAATTAGTGCTCATAAGTCACCCTTTTATTTTATGGTCTGTTTCATTTTTATAACAAAGGCTGACACTTTACCTAAGTTCGTGACTAATACCAAACCCTATCCATAAGTGGCCCGCTCAGAGTGCCGCTTATTTGTGAATTTGTGATGTGGTTACATAGGCAAGTCTAGTTTGTTAAGTGTATACAACGTTAACGCTAGCAATCTAAAGGCAATAAAAAAGCGGATCGTAAGATCCGCTTCAATATTTAATCATAGGCCCGTTAGTTCTCAACAGGCCTAACGTTGGTGTTACGGTTTAAGCACCGCAACACTTTTTGTACTTTTTACCACTGCCACAAGGGCAAGCATCATTGCGGTTAGGCTTAGCTTCAGAAGTAACCGCTTTGGGTTTATTCAGCAAACCAGTTAAATCAACAATGTTTTCAGGCTTATCAGCATCAATAGTGATATTAGCAAAGAGTTGCTGTTCAGCGACCATAGCAGCCACTTCATGTTGGCGAGCTTCGGTTTGAACTGACAATATTAACGGTAACGCTTCCGTGCCCAGTTTGGCTGCACGTTTGGTGTTATAACCACTTTCACCATAAGCTGGCTTAGGGGTTCTACGACCTTTAAAAAAGTATTTATCAGACATGGTTTTGACCCATTAGATAGAATGATGATATTGGCCGAAGCTTATACACCAAAAATGTAAGTTGAGATATCAAAGTTTCAATTTTGAACCAAATAAACCTAATATTATCGCCATGGGTCACATCAACAAAGATAAAAAACCAGCGAGTTATTCGCTGGTTTTTTTAATAGTGCTTTGTTAAACAAAGTAAACCTTAAGACAACAACTTAGTGCAGTTAAATCTTAGCTAATTCGACTTTTTGTTCGTTTAATTTTTCAATGTCACGAGTTAAATCGGTCATCTTAGCGCGTTCTTTATCAATTACCGCAGCAGGGGCTTTAGCCACAAAACCTTGATTAGATAATTTACCTTCAATACGAGCAATCTCTTGAGCAAGCTTTTCTAACTGTTTATCGATACGGGCCATTTCTGCGCCTACATCGATCAAACCTGCCATTGGGATTAATAGCTCCATATTGCCGACTAACTGAGTGCTCGACATTGGCGCTGTTTCACCCTCTGCTAAAATGGTCATCGTTTCGAGTTTAGCCAAACTTGCAAAGAATGTTTGGTTTGCTTCAAGACGAATACGATCTTCGTAGCTCACACCACGCAGTAACGCATTAAGCGGCTTTGATGGGGCAATGTTAAGCTCTGCACGAATATTACGTACTGCTACAATCACTTGCTTAACCCATTCAAGATCGGCCATCGCGGTCGCATCAACTTGATCTGCTTGATAAGTTGGGAACGATGCTAGCATGATAGTATCGCCAGTTACGCCCGCTAACGGTTTGACGCGTTGCCAAATCGTTTCGGTAATGTATGGCATAAATGGATGCATTAGACGTTGCATTTTTTCAAGCACATTGACCAAAGTGTGGCGAGTGCCGCGCATTTGCGCTTCAGTGCCATTTTGCATAACAGGCTTGGTTAATTCCAAATACCAGTCACAGAATTGATTCCAAGTGAACTCGTATAAAGTGTTAGCGGCTAAGTCGAAACGGAAAGCGGCCATGTGATCTTCTACGGTTTTCACGGTTTGGTTAAACAAACCAATGATCCAACGATCGGCTAACGACAATTCCATCGCACCCGGTTTGCCATCAACTAGCAATTGACCGCAATCTAAAGGTTCGCCAGCTTCATCGCTATCAGGATCCGTCTGCACTTCAGTGTTCATTAACACGTAACGTGACGCATTCCATAACTTGTTACAAAAACTGCGGTAACCATCAAGACGTTTCATGTCCCAGTTGATGTCGCGACCGGTTGAAGCCATTGCTGCTAAGGTAAAGCGCAGTGCATCAGTACCATGAGCTTCAATGCCATCGGCAAATTCTTTACGGGTACTTTTCTCAATTTTTGCAGCCAGTTGTGGCTGCATCATGTTGCCAGTACGCTTTTCAACTAAGGTTTCAAGCTCGATACCGTCAATCATGTCTAATGGATCAAGTACGTTACCTTTAGACTTTGACATTTTATTGCCGACTTCGTCACGGATAAGACCGGTAACGTAAACGGTTTTAAAAGGCACTTGTGGCTTGCCATCTTCATCTTTAATAAAGTGCATGGTCATCATGATCATGCGGGCAACCCAGAAGAAGATGATGTCAAAACCGGTAACCAACACGTCGGTTGGGTGGAAGGTTTTTAAATCTTCTAAATTGTCTGGCCAACCTAAGGTTGAGAATGTCCATAATGCTGAGCTGAACCAGGTGTCTAATACGTCGTCGTCTTGACGTAATACCACAGAGTCAGCAAATTGATGTTTAGCGCGGACTTCTGCTTCGTTACGACCAACGTAGACTTTGCCGTTTTCGTCGTACCAAGCTGGAATACGGTGTCCCCACCATAACTGGCGTGAAATACACCAGTCTTTAATATCGCGCATCCATGAGAAGTACATGTTTTCGTATTGCTGCGGTACAAACTTAATTTCACCGGTTTCTACCGCTTCAATGGCTGTTTTAGCCATTGACTGAACAGCCACATACCACTGGTCGGTTAGTAATGGTTCAATCACCACACCAGAGCGATCGCCATAAGGTACTTTTAAGCCGTGCGGAGCGACTTTTTCAAGTAGACCTAAGCTGTCAAATTCAGCCACGATAGCATCACGGGCTTTAAAGCGATCTAGGCCAACATAACGCTCTGGCAAGGCAATCTCGACACCTTTGTTTGGGGTGCCATCAGTGTTAATCACTTCAACAAAACTACGTACGGCGGCATCTAAGGTGAAGATGTTGTACATAGGCAGTTGATGACGTTTACCGACTTCATAGTCGTTAAAGTCATGGGCTGGAGTGATTTTTACACAACCGGTTCCAAATTCCATGTCGACATAATCGTCGGCAACAATCGGCACTAAACGGTTAACGATAGGCAATAGAATGAATTTGCCAATTAATGACTGGTAACGTTCATCATCTGGATGTACGGCTACTGCGCTGTCACCTAACATGGTTTCTGGGCGCGTAGTGGCCACTTCTAGGTAATCTTTACCGTCGGCTGTTAATGCACCTTGGGCCAAAGGATAGCGGAAGTGCCACATGTGGCCTTGTTTCTCTTTGTTTTCAACTTCTAAATCTGAAATGGCGGTGTGCAGCTTTGGATCCCAGTTAACTAGGCGCTTACCACGATAAATGAGCTCATCATCGTATAGGCGAACAAACACTTCTTGAACCGCTTTTGATAAGCCTTCATCCATAGTGAAACGTTCGCGATCCCAATCAACCGATGCGCCCATACGGCGAAGCTGTTTGGTAATCGTGCCACCAGACTGTTCTTTCCAGTCCCACACTTTATCAATAAAGGCATCACGGCCTAAATCATGGCGAGTTTTACCTTCTTCGGCTTCAAGCTTACGCTCAACCAACATTTGAGTTGCAATACCCGCGTGGTCGGTGCCAACTTGCCACAAGGTATTTTTACCTTTCATGCGCTCAAAGCGGGTAAGGGTATCCATGATGGTGTCTTGGAAGGCATGGCCCATATGCAAGCTACCGGTTACATTCGGTGGCGGGATCATGATGCAGTAATTGCCTTTTGATTCATCACCATGCGGCTTGAAGTAACCTTGCTCTTCCCAGTTTTGGTAAAGGGCTTGTTCGATAGACTTTGGGTTGTATGTTTTTTCCATAGGAGCGTTATGTTCTCTATCTAAATTAAGTGTTTATTCAGCTAATGCTTGAGTGCTGGGCGTAATGCCTACATTCTGATATTGACGGTAGCGATTGCGAGCAATGCGCTTGAGTTCGTCATCATTAGCGACAAAATCGATAATATGGGGCAAGTTTACCGCAAAACTGGGCATTTGGTCTGCAAGATTAATCAGAACTTGGCGACTTTTATTTGGTCCTAAAGTATCAAAACCAATTTCGACCGGTGCACCTGTCACTGGGCCTTCACCTTTTAAGTTGTGTGGTACAAAGGCGTTTGGCTCAAATTGCCACAGTAATTCGTCAATTGCATAAGCTTGCTGTTTGTCTTTACAGTGAATGTAGACGGTTTTTTGTTGGCGATATTGTTGTTCAGCTAACCTGCAAGCCGCTAAATAGAGCGCATCTAATGCACTCATTTGATTATGATTATCAGGCATAAGGTAAAACAAGGCTTGAGTCATGTGGTGATGCTTTTAACAGGTTAATAAGTTGGGCTCGAGTTTACACTAAAATCGTCTGCGGGTTAATGGCCTCGTGATGCGATATTCATATGACGCTGGAATAGCTCAATATCCCTAAGGTCAGTTTAATAGCGCTTATTAATCCGGCATATATCGCTATCATAATGGATTTTCTACGCCGCTGCGGTAATAGCTCTGTGATGGATAGACGTTGAGGCGATGGTTGAGCTGGCGTTAAGCTTGAACGCCATAGTACAAACCACCTAATGGTTAAATTGTAGGAGATGTTATTAATCATTATTTGCTGTTTACGCCATGGGCTTAACAGCAGTAGCCGACTATAAACCCGTTGCTCATTTACAGCTAAGCTGAAACGGGTGGTGAAACTGTCGTAATAGATATCTATTTTTTGATTATCAATTAAATGTGCTTTGTGTTGCTGACGAGTCATGGCCATTAATTTGCCCCGTTTATTGATTCATTACTGCGGTTTTAACAATACTGTCGAGCCAATCCATAAACAAACTTAGGCGCTTCGGTAGTTGGCTGCGTGAAGGGTACAAGATACTCACTGGCATGGGAGCTGCTTCATATTGAGGCAAAATCCGGATTAAACGACCAGTATTTAAGTAGTCTGTTACCCCCATCTGTGGAATTTGAGCAATACCCAGCCCAGCTAAACATGCCGAAGTATAAGCGTCGGAATTAGTCACCGATATCACACTTGGAACCGTGTGCTGGCAATTCTGCCCTTGTTCTACATAGTCAAACTCGGCCGAATTATAATCAATGGAGGCACTATGATTCACTGTCGGGACGTAACCGATCATTCGGTGGTATTGTAAGTCTGCTAAGGTGCTTGGCGTACCATAGCGTTGGATATAGGTTGGGCTAATGCAGTTGATAATACGATATTGAGTTAAGGGTCTGGCAATTAGTAAGCTGTTACCTTGATTGCCCACTCTGATCAGGCAATCAACCCCAGACTTTATTGGATCGATATGATAATCCGTACTGCTGATGACAACATTGACGTGGGGATAACGCTCACACCATTCGCTTAGTCGAGGCAGTACAGTTTTATTGGCAAAACGACTCGGCATATCGACTTTTATGACGCCTCTAACGCTGTCATTTTCATGCTGAAACTGGCTTTCTAAAGCATCTATATCGTGCAATATTTGTCGACATTGAGCCAAATAGATAGCCCCGTCATGGGTTAGCGTCACCCGCCGGGTACTGCGCTGAAAAAGCCGAGTGCCTAATAGTTGCTCTAATGACTCGACGGCAGTTGAAATACTCGATTTAGGTAAGTGCAATGCCGCTGCAGCCTGAGTAAAGCTACCGGTTTGCGCGACATGAACAAACCGTCTCATGGCTTCAAATTTATTCATTATTACCTTATTATTGTTCGTGTAAAACAAACAATAATGTCACTTTTATGCTGTTTATCATAGTAGGTGAGTGTTTTATTATCATTGCACTTCTGTGAAATGAATAAGAGGCATATATGAATAAATTGGTGTTAGTTACTGGCGGTAGTCGTGGTTTAGGCAAGAATGCCGCATTAATGTTGGCGGCTAAAGGCATGGATGTGGTGATTACATATTTACATAACAAGGAGGCTGCAGATGAGGTTGTCGCCAGCATACGTTGGTTAGGGCAAAAAGCCGCAGCATTACCGCTGAATGTTGGCGATGTTTCCATGTTTGGGTCATTTACAGATGAGCTCTCTGAGTTACTAAGCCAATATTTTGAACGCGAGAATATTGATGCATTGATTAACAACGCGGGAATGGGTGAGTTCGCTGCATTTGCAGACACAACTGAAGCTCAGTTTGATGGGTTAATGAATGTGCATTTAAAGGGAGCTTTTTTTCTAACTCAATCGTTACTTCCTTTGGTCAATAATGGTGGAAAAGTGATTAATGTGAGTTCTGGGTTAACACGTTTTAGTGAAACGGGGTTCTGTGCTTATGCCATGATGAAAGCGGGTGTTGAAGTGATGACCCGTTATTTAGCTTTAGAGCTTGGGCCTCGTCAGATAAGCGTCAATACCTTAGCGCCAGGGGCAATAGAAACCGATTTTGGTGGTGGCGTTGTGCGTGATAATACTGCGCTAAATGAGTCTATCGCATCAAAAACGGCACTTGGGCGTGTTGGTTTGCCGGATGATATTGGTAAGGCGATGTTGATGTTATTAAGCGACGAAGCGCAGTGGTTAAATGGTCAGAGAATTGAAGTGTCTGGAGGAATTCATTTGTAATTGATGGCGAAGTGATGATAATCAGCAGTAAGCCCATTATCGCTTGGCAATATTGGTATCAGTTGGAAAATAATCTTGATAAATGGTCTGGTACATCCCTGATGATTTTAACTCATCAAATGCTTGTTGCCATAGTGCAACCGCCTCATCAGTGGTGTCGTTTGAAAACGCAATATATAAGGTAGAGTCGTACAACTTAATAGGAGTACGTTCTATTGAGTTGATATCGATATCGGCTGCTTTTGCCAAAAAAGGCATCACTAGCTCGCTCATCGGCGCAACATCAACTCTGCCGTAACTGAGCATTTTGAGCGATTGTAATTGGGATTTGTCTGTACTGAGGTTAGTGAATCCTTGGGAGTCCAAATAGGTATGGTCAGCATTACCAAGCACTACGCCGACATTTCGGACTCGTTTTAAGTCTTCTAAATCTGCTAGTGATAGTCCGGAATTACGCTTTTGGTAAAAATACACTCCGCTACTAATAATGGGGCCTACCCATTTCATGTTTACTTCTCTTTCCGGCCTTTTAGCAATGACAAATAACGCAGTATTGGGTTGCGACTTTAATAACTGAAAAGCTCTATTAAAGGGGTACATTTCAATGTTGGCTGTTTGCTGGGTATGTAGCATCATCGCTTGAACAATATCGATAGAAAAACCGCTTAAAAGATCATTATCAATGTAACTAAATGGGGGTAATGGATGGGTGATAAATCGAACTTGCGATTGGTCTTTTGCAAATAGATCGCCCGTTGGCGTGAGTGCAAAGCAAACGCTGAGGAAGATGATATAAAGCGTTAAAGGCAAGCGTTTCATTTATGGGTGTGCCACTGCTAATGACATTATCAAGCGGTTGTGTTGCGTCATTCAATCAATTCCTTGTGATTGTTAATTTGAATGTGAGAGTTAACGTTAAGCTGTTCAATAAATAACCTAGCATATGATGAAGTTATAGACAAATTATAACTCCATCATATGATGATTATTTTATCGCCACATCACCATTATTGATCATGTTTAGTGAAGGCTTTAGATAACCTTGCTGGATCAGGAAAAGTAAAATACTGATTTATTTGTGCCCAAGAATCATGACTTTTTATCACGTGGCCAACGGCAACCAATACTGAACAGGCCAGTATTCCCCAACCAATGGCGTTATCACCCGCACTTGCCCAAATTGCCACCAGACTTGATGCCCCAAAAGAGATAGTAATCTGCAAAAAGTTTTGTAGTCCTGCAGCTTTGGCCGCGTTATTGCTGAACTCTTGCAGAGCATTATTGACCACAATAGGATAAATCGCGCCATTGCTTCCTGCTAGCAAAGAGAATGCAATGAGCAGTGGCAATATTGTTTCAGTATTGAGGATCACACTGGAGGTGAAAATGGCAGCAACACATAAACCAAACAATATCAGTAAACAGTTTAGGCTGATTTTGGTGCCAAATTTGCGGATCAGTAATTTACTTGAGTAGCCACCAACAATAAACATGATGGTTTGGGGAATAAAACTTAAGCCAATTTCTGTCGCGGCGTAACCATACTGTTCCATGACAGCAGGCCACAACGTTAAGTAAGCAAAAAAAGCGCCTGAACACGCACCAAAAATAACCACATTGCCTAAATATCGCGTATTGGAAAGCAGTTGTTTATAGCGGATATGAGTTTTGCTTTTGTGAACGCTCACTTGTTCTTTAGGCACAAAAAAATACGTCATGGCAATGAGTAATACTGCAATGATACATAAGCTAATAAACACCGCGCGCCAGCCAAAACTATTCAGTATCATTGCGCCAGCAATGGGCGCTAATGCCGGAGACAATGCCACTAAAGGCATAATATTAGAGAAAATATTTTGAGCTTTATCGGCTGGGTATTGCTCAATCACAATCGCTTGCCAAATAACGGCTGCACTGCAAGCACCAATCGCTTGGAAGAAACGAGCAATATTCATCATCAGAATACTGTCACTGTTCGCAATCAATGCACTTGCCAGCATAAACAGGCTTAAACCAACAAACAGTGAGTTTCGCTTACCTATTTTATGTACTAATGGCCCATACAATAACTGTCCGATAGCGAGGCCAGCTAAAAAGCTGGTTAACGATATGGCCACTTCTGAAGTGCTTGCATTAAAAGTCCTTTCAATAGATTTGAATGATGGGAGGTACATGTCGGTAGCTACAAAACCTAACATACTCAGTAAGGCTAAATAAAACAGAAACAAATAGAATGTTATATTTGTTTGTTTTGTGTTGATTAATATATTGTTATTGTTCAAATTAGGCATATCTATTTTCGTCAGTTCAATAAAGGCCGCTAGCTTAATGGTTTACTAAATTAGCTGGAAACGTTTATTTTTGACGGCTGCTATCAAAAATATTGATACCATGATGTAATTACAGGAATGGAAGGTTTCAGTTCAATATAAAACCTTGGATGTGTTATTCATCTTGTGCTGTTAATGTACATTTTCTAGCGAGTTAAATTGATATGCTTTCACAGCAAGTTTTTGAGCTAATAGACGTTGTCGCCCAAACAGGTAGCTTTACTGCAGCCGCGAAAAAATTGCATAAGGTACCGTCTGCTATAAGTTATTCAGTCAAACAAATTGAAACTGAACTGGGAGTCGAGTTATTTATTCGCCATCATCGCAGTGTCAGCCTAACCCCAGCAGGAAAGCATTTCGCCGTAAAAGCGCGCCAGTTTCTTAACGATATGGAGTTAATGAAACGCGACACTCAACGAGTGGCCAATGGTTGGAAGCCTATACTCTCCATTGCATTGGATAATATTTCGAGAACGGATAGCGTTCATGCGTTGATTGCTGATTTTTATCGACAGTTTCAAGATGTTGAGCTGATTATCAGGATTGAAGTGTTTAATGGTGTATGGGAGGCTCTTGCTACCGGAAGAAGTGATATTGCCATTGGTGCGACAACCGCAAATCCAGTTGGTGGGGCATTTAAATTCACTAATATGGGCAATATTGATTGGCTGTTTGTGGTTAGCTCTGATCATCCACTGGCAAATATTATGCGTCCACTGAGCGATGATGAGTTACGTGTTTTTCCGTCTATTTGTCTTGAAGATACCTCTCGTGATATTCCAAAGCGGATTACGTGGATGCTAAACAGTCAACGACGATTAGTTGTGCCCGATTGGCACAGTGCTATTAACTGTTTTGTCGAAGGCTTAGGGGTTGGATATATGCCTGAACATCTGGCTCGACCGTTGATTGAATCTGGAAAGTTAGTCTGTAAAACGCTCAACAGAGTGAAACAACCTAGCCCATGTTGTTTGGCGTGGAATGATGATCAAATGTCACCCGCATTGGCTTGGGTATTGGACTATTTAGGTGATGAAGAGCAATTACATCGTCAATGGTTAGCCTAGTTCTGATGGTTTTGAGAGGGTACTTTACAGGCTAACGTATTGACGTCTTCGACAATAAAAAAAGGGTAAAGCCTTAGGCTTTACCCTTTAATATGCGTTAAAGATAATACTTATTCGCTAATTTCAACACCAGCACGATTAATTAAGAACTGGCTTAAAATCGGTACCGGACGACCGGTAGAGCCTTTGTTTGCACCACTATTCCAAGCCGTACCTGCGACATCTAAATGTGCCCAGTTATACTTCTTAGTAAAGCGAGACAAGAAACACGCAGCAGTAATCGAACCAGCCGGACGACCACCTAAGTTAGTCATGTCGGCAAATGGGCTGTCTAGCATGTCTTGGTATTCATCCCATAACGGCATGCGCCATGCGCGGTCACCACTTTGCTCACCAGCATTTAGCATTTCGTGTGCAAGCGGGTTATGCGAACTGAATAAACCAGAAGCATGCTTACCTAATGCAATAACACAAGCACCAGTTAAGGTAGCGGTATCAATCACTAATTCAGGGTCAAAGCGTTCAACGTAGGTTAATACATCACATAACACTAAACGACCTTCGGCATCAGTATTTAGCACTTCAACCGTTTGGCCTGACATAGTGGTTAAAATGTCGCCTGGACGATATGCGTTACCAGCAGGCATGTTTTCACAGCCAGCTAATATACCAATAACGTTGATAGGTAATTTCATTTCACACAATGCTTTCATGGTACCAATAACACCAGCAGCGCCACCCATGTCATATTTCATTTCATCCATGGCTTCGCCAGGTTTTAATGAAATCCCGCCAGAGTCAAAGGTTAACCCTTTACCGACAAGGACAATTGGCTTTTCTGTACTGTCAACGGCGCCCTGATATTCCATCACAGTCATGATTGATTCATTGGCACTAGCACGACCTACAGCAAGATAAGAGTTCATGCCCAATTTGGCCATTTGCTCTTCGCCAATAGTTGTAACGTTAAGGTTTTCGTACACTTCAGCCATTTGACGCGCTTGAGATGCCAAATACGCAGGGTTACAAATGTTAGGCGGCATGTTGGCCACGTCACGACATAAATGCATACCTGCAGATACGGCTGTTCCGTGTTCAATGGCACGTTCACCAATGGTGAGTTCACGGCGCGTAGGCACGTTGAATACCATTTTACGTAATGGACGACGAGTTTCGCCTTTACGGGTTTTTAATGCATCAAATGAATACAGGCTATTTTGAGTGCTCTCAATGGCTTGGCGAACTTTCCAATAGGTGTCGCGGCCTTTGACATGCAGTTCAGTTAAGAAGCACACTGCTTCCATTGAACCGGTTTCATTTAGGGTACTGATGGTTTTTGTGATAATTTGTTTGTATTGGCGCTCGTCTAACTCACGCTCTTTGCCACAACCAACCAGTAAAACACGTTCGCTTAGTACGTTTGGTACATGATGCAATAGCAACATTTGTCCTGGTTTACCTTCTAGGTCACCACGACGAAGTAGGTTACTAATGTAACCTTCACTGATTTTATCCAATTGCTCTGCGATACCAGACAGACGGCGAGGTTCGTACACGCCGACAACGATACAGGCTGAACGTTGCTTTTCGGGGCTGCCGCTCTTTACGCTAAACTCCATGAGCACTCCTAGATTCTTAAAGACAAATTTTTATATTTATTAGATAATGTTTGCATTAGGCCATCTGGCATATAATCAACGAAAAGGTGATAACTGTTTGGGATTATTAACGAAAAAGAGGCGTAAATTGACAGCCAAAATAGATGTTAACCATGACCCCAAAGCACCTTCCGCGCTGGTCAGAAAACTAGCAAAACTGCTGAAAGTAGACAGTTTACATGAAAGTTGCTCTGATACCAGTAAAAAGATAAGTTTAGCCACCGGATCCTACTTGTGATTGTATTTAGATATCTTATTAGTGAAGTTTTAAAAGCACAATTTGCGGTACTTTTGGTGCTGCTAACTATTTTTATTAGTCAACAATTCGTACGCGTGTTAGCCGATGCATCTGATGGCGAATTCCCCGCGTCTTTAGTGATGACATTATTAGGGTTAAACCTGCCTCAATTGACGGTGTTAGTGTTACCGCTGAGTTTCTTTTTAGCAATATTGTTGGCTCATGGGCGAATGTATGCTGAAAATGAAATGGTGGTATTGCATGGCGTCGGTGTAAGTGAATGGTATGTCACTCGTGTAACGTTGTTGCTTGCTTTTGCCAATTTATTATTTACGGCTTATTTGTCGGTTTATGTCGGACCTTGGGCTGAAGAACGTCAGAATCAGGTATTAGAAAAAGCGCAATCCGAAGCTGGATTAGCAGCCTTAACGCAAGGTCGTTTTCAAGCTAGTCCAAACGGTCGAGCGGTGTTGTTTGTTGAAAAAATAAATAAAGACAATACCTTAGATAAAGTCTTTGTAGCGCAGCTCCCTGATCCTGAAGACGAAAATGGCCTGACAAATATTGTAGTCGCCAATAAAGGTCGTGTGATTGAAGATAATATTGGCAGTCAGCAGTTACAACTTGAAAAAGGCTTCCGTTATCAGGGCAGTCCTAAATCACTCGAACTGCAAGTGATTGAGTTTGGTGGTTATAAAATGGAGATTAAAGAACAAGAAGTTGACGAGAGGCGACGTAAATTATCTGCAATGCCAGTTGAACAATTGTTGGATACTCCAGGACCAGAAGCTGCAGCTGAATTTCAGTGGCGACTAGCTATCCCTATTGCGATTCCATTATTGACTTTAATTGCGGTGCCGTTAGCGCGGGTTAATGTGCGCCAGGGTAAGTTTGCTAAAATGGGTCCCGCTATTTTGCTTTATTTAGGTTACTTTGGATTAATGATTGCAGGCCGAAAAGCCCTGCAAGATGAGGTGGTGCCGCAGTATTTAGGCATGTGGTGGATCCATGGTTTTGCGTTGATATTAGGGTTGTTATTACTTATTAAAGAGCGCCCTACAGGGATGAAGTTCTTAGGCTTATTTAAACGTAAGCAGGTGATGGCATGAGAATATTAGACCTTTATATTGCTCGTATGATCGTCAGCACATCAAGCTTGTGTTTACTTATTTTGACTGGATTATCAGGCATCATTAAGTGGGTAGATCAATTACGTTTGGTCGGGCGTGGGGCTTATACCATGCTGGACGCCGGCATTTACGTGCTATTTTTAGTACCACGTGATATTGAAATGTTTTTCCCAATGGCAGTACTGCTAGGTGCGTTAATTGGGATGGGCATGCTGGCATCAAACTCTGAATTAGTTGTGATGCAAGTTTCTGGTATGTCGCGTTTACAAATCACTCAATCTGCGATGAAAACGGCTATTCCGCTAATGATTATGGTTATGGCGCTGGGAGAGTGGGGCGCACCCATTGCGGAGAAAAGTGCAAAAGAGCTCCAAGCGACTAAAATATCGGGTGGCAGTTTGATTAAGTCTCATCGTGGTATTTGGGCAAAAGATGGTGACTTATTCGTTAATATTGGTGAGGTTCAAGACGTTAATACGCTCAGTAATATCAGTTTATATGAGTTTAACGATCAACAAGAATTAACCCGAGTGACACATGCGAATACCGCGGTATTTGTTGATGATGTTTGGCAGTTATCTGTGGTTGAGAATACCACGGTTAAAGATGACCGCGTTATTCGTGATCACCTTGATACTGATGTGTGGAAATCTTCATTAACGCCAGATAAGTTGAGTGTGGTATCGGTTAAGCCAGAGGCATTATCCATTAGTGGCTTAATTGACTACCTAGATTACTTAAAGGTTAACCAACAAGATCCTAGTCGTTATGAACTGGCTTTATGGCGCAAGGTTATGCAACCAGTAACAGTAGCTGTGATGATGCTAGTGGCATTATCGTTTGTATTTGGACCGTTACGTACTGTGACCATGGGAGCTCGCGTTCTGCTTGGCGTAGTGGCAGGATTTAGCTTTTATATCAGTAATGAGATATTTGGCCCAATGAGCATTGTATATGAATTGCCCGCGGTGGTGGGGGCAATTGCTCCCAGCATGTTATTTACTGGCTTAGCTTTGTATTACATTCGGAAATAATCAATTGTTTGTTTAGTCGATATTGAAAGTGTATATAAAAATGGCAACCCAAGGGTTGCTATTTTTATTACTTATTTGATGATTTTTTATTCGTTTTGCAGGCAAGCTAGTTTGGTATGCAGATTCGTTTGGTATGTAGATTTATTATGCACCATGCCAGTTACGCATTTGATTAGCTTCTACTGACAATACGACAACCTCTGAACGAGTCATCATGTCTTGTAATGCTAACTTGTCGGCATTGATGATAATCCACAGGTTACCAATACCCAGTAAAGACCAAATGACTCGAGCGCAGGCAGTAATAAAACTTAAATTTTGACCATTAGGGTGTTGAACCTTAAGTCGCCAAGCTCGCATACCTAAAGTTTGTCCACCTCTGCTCCAAAAAATGGCGTAAAAGCCACCAACACAAATGGCTATCCAGAATTGATACAAACCATGATAAAGCGGAGTGTTATTGAGTAAGTCTGACACATGCTCGTACTCACCCATCGCGATAAGCCCGGTGCTCTGCAGACCAAAGAAAAAACCAAAACCTAGTGCACCAGCAAACATATAAACGGCAATAGCAAGCATTGAGTCATACGCCATTGCACCTAAACGTCGAACAAAACTCGCTCGTGGGAAATTAGCATGATCTGAATTCAACATAGAGAGCCCTTACGTAAAACTAAATGATTAAATCTCATCATCTTCACGAACAAATTTGATGCTCGTAAAACCAAAACGTGCAAACTCGGTTTTACGAAATTCTTTCTCTGCTTTAGCGCCTTTTTTGGACGTTAACGCAATTTGTTTTTCTAAGATTAGAAACTTTTTCAAATCAATCCCTTCTGCTTCAGCAGCTGCTTCATAAAGATCATGATGTACGTCATAGCTAAAGGCGATAGTTTTGGTTTGGCCTTTAAAGGTATAAATCACTTGGCGTGCCATGGAGAACTCCTGAAATTAATGTAATTCACTTTTAAAAATAAAGAAAACGGCACCTAAAAGGCATAAGCCTGCCCACAAATAATCAAGTTTCAGGGCTCTTTGAGATACCAAACGGCAAAAGGGACAAATACACATAAGGTAATGACCTCTTGCAGAATCTTTAATTGTCCCACGTTCATCACGGTATAACCAAGACGATTCGCAGGAACTTGCAATAAATATTCGAATAAGGCGATCCCCCAGCTCACTAAAGCCGCGATAATCCAGGGTTTGCTATTTAAGGTTTTTAAATGACCATACCAAGCAAAAGTCATGAAGATATTACTAATACCAATCTCATTAAATATCTGGTCAGTTCAGAGTCTCTCAGGTTTTTCAATTCAAGGCGCATTGATGTAGAAATGGTTGTTCCCTTTTAAATCGATGCAACACAGAAGTGGAATACCTGAGAGACTCCATTCTGGCGGGTTTCAAAGTACTTTATGCTGCGTTAGATGTTTTCAAAATACGACGGCATGGATGCTGGAGGTAGAGTAACGCAGGAGCTTGTTACCGAGAATCACTATTCGCTTCAATCATCTGCCTTGCCTACAGCACTTTGAACTCCCGCTGAAAGTGCACATATTTAATTAGATTGGTATAACACAATAAACCGATGGTGATGACTGATGGGTGCATGATGAAGACCTTATGATAAGGATAAATACAGGTAACATGCACCAGCAGGATAACTATCTAGTGACTTTGTTAGTTTTACTGAGGTGGTGTTTGGCTTGAAGCCTTGTTGCAGCCAGTAAGTATGTGCACCTTGCACTGCCACCAGCCCAATGCCATTAACCGCCAAGTTTTTTGCCTGATTGACGATATGATTAAACAACTTTTTACCAATGCCCATACCTTGAGCACTGGGTGAGATGGCCATGTCATGTAAATACCAGCTATCGGCATTAATCTGGCCACTTATCTCGGTATCCAGTGACGGAGCATCGCCTTGCAACCAAGGATGAACAAGCGCGTAGGCCAACACATTACCTTGTTGTTCAAACACCACGCAGCTAGTCGGTGATGCTTGCCATTTACTTTGCATGACACCTAGTGATTCAGGCGTGAGTTCGACATAGCATTGCGCTTGTATTGCCATAATAGCAGGCCAGTCTGTAGTGGTAATTGAGCGGATTGACATATCATTTAGTCTTCATACTTACTGAAGTCATAATTATACTCAGAAACAGCCTAAAACCTAAGCGTTTATCTGTGCTAGAGTAAGCATAAAAAAATAGATATAAGGAATATCAATTTAATGAAAGCCAGTTTACATTCAATGAGTAAAGGCGTTGTTACATCAACATTGGTTACATCGACAGTGGCGATGTTAATTGCGGGCTCATCATTTGCTGCAATGGCTGGTGTTGAAGCATTTAAACTCGGCCCTGTGATTAAAGGTTATGGAAAAATCACTGAAGTAAATAGCAGCTTAGTGATACCCGCTGATATGAAGTTTAAAGTTGCTTTTGATTTGGGGAATGCATCTAAACCTGGAGAATTAAACCGTAGTATCGATACCTTGGCGCGCTTTATTAATATGCACGTTGCAGCAGGCGTTAAGCTTGAAGACATTTCTGTTGCGATGGTTGTGCACGGTAAAGCCGCGAATGATATGACTAAGGATCGTTTCTATCAGCAGCTCAATGCAGGACAAAAGAATGTTAACAAAGACTTAATTGCACAGCTGATTAATCATCGAGTTAGGTTTTATGTGTGTGGTCAAACTGCCGCATATTATGGCATTACACCACAAGACTTATTGCCCGGCGTTAACATGGCGTTATCGGCGTTAACTGCACATGCAGTATTAGCGCATGAAGGCTACAGCGTAAACCCGTTTTAGTTAATCATCTTGTTGAATTATCGATTAAATATATCTTGCTTAGTGTATTTGTCGATAATGCTTTGAGTTGTACCATTTTGTTCAAGCTCAGCTATAGCGGCATTAATTTGTGGTAGTAAGGCAGCATGCTCTTTACGAAGGCGCATCACTAAGTGGCCTTTTGAATGAATAGCCGCAAGAGTAATTGGGTTGTTGAGTTTTTTGGCCCAATACAACGCCGGTAAATCACCAGAGATAGCCGCATCAACGCGATTTTTATAAAGTGCTCTTATTAAGTCGCGTTCGGAAGTAAAGTCGATTCGAATAAAATCAGCGTCATCATGGTACAAATAACCACGTACTGTGCCTATTTCTTTACCTTTAATGTTATCAATATTTTGCCAATCGTTGGCTTTTTTTTCTAAGGTAATAATGTTTTCTTGGATAGCGATAATTGGGTTTGATTGGACAAAAAGTGTGCCTAATTCCTCATTAGGAAACCAACTAGGGCTTACAAAGTCAAAGTCTAATAAGCCATTATCGAGTGCATAGTTTGTTCTTTTCGGCGGGAAGTTATGCTTTTCAATTTCAATATCAGCTTTGGCAAGCAGTAACGGAACCAACTCTCCTAATATTCCAGGCTCTTTTGGAGATTCTGTAATGTAATAGGGTACCCAACTGCTTGAAGCGTTGACGTTGTACTTGAGGACGGTATTAGCCTGAACGGTAGGACCACAAAAAAACATCGCAAAGCAGGTAATTGCAATAAAGCATTTCTTCATGGTATTTCCTTATTCTTACTATTGTTTCAATACTACATCAACCTTTAAGACTTAATATTGATCAAGGCACAGTAAGCATAAACTCTGGTGTAAATTGCTTGGCATTAATACGTAAGTTTTATGATGTTTGATCAATGAGGTTTTTTTATTGCCTGGACTGAGTAATATTCCTTGTTCTAGCGCTAAACGAGCCACCAGCTTTTCATCACCACGAATATACATTGAGATGGGTTTTACAATTTTTTCATCAACGATGTGTTGATTAAAATCTTTTGCTGAAATAATTAAACTAGATTTACCATCACTGTCGAGTTTTAGTTTTGCATCAATATCGGTATCGGTGATCACTACCCATTCTTGTGCGGTGAGCCCTGCCAACATGTTCTTTAGCCCTGTACCTGTGGCTATTTCACTGTTGTTAGCTTGTTGGTATTGATCGGCAATACAGATTAATAGTCGTTTTAGTTGAGCCCCAGCTCCTTGACTACGCGCTTGACGGATCCAAGCCGTTAAGTCGTCGGCCATTAGTTTTGAAAAACGTTTTGTTTTTAATGACTCAACCATCCAGTTACATAAAAAATGGCTTTCTTGTGCTGGCGTTCTTACCGCTTTGTGTTGTGAAGCCGAGGTGTTTATGGCTTCTATTCCAGCTAGCGCAAGTGTTAATAAAGCTTGGTTATATGTTTCTGTCGTCATGTCAACTGGGTCAATAAAGTAGTGTGATGGCTAGTTTACCGTGTAGTAGCAAATTGCTAAATAGATATTTGTGTTTAGTCTCTTAACCGAGCTGTAGTCTCTATTTGAATAAGCCGCAATTCACTTAACAGTAAGCTGCGGCTAAACGATGGTCGATTATTTTTTAGGTGGAAATTGCGCCAAAATTGCTACAACTGTTTGATTAATACCTTTGGCTTTATCTTCACCACCTTGATCAAAGTGGTATTGACCATTGCCACGCCAAATGAGGCGTTTATCTGTGGGATCGATAATATCAATTTGAATGGTTTGAGTTTTTGCTGTGTCACTGCCTAGCGGAATACCAATACTGGTGCCAAGACTAATACCGCCACCAGACCCCCATGTACCCGAGCCTAAACCAATAGAAAGCCCAGAATCTTTTTCTTTGTTTTCAGTGACGAAAGCATAGTTCACTACAAAGTCGGCATTATCGGCTTTAAATACATAACCTTGGTTAAGTAACGTTTGTTTAATATCATAATTAATTCGATCTGCCGTTAACGGATCATCCGTTTGCTTTACAGTGAGTTGGTTGAATGTTTTGAGTGCTGAAAAATCATAATTAACATCATAATCTTGCTTTGGTTTTGTTGCACAAGATGCAAGTAGTACTAAGCCACTCAGCAATAAAATAGGCGTGGTCCACACTGATTTACGTGTTGAATCTTGGCCTGAACGTCTTAAATTTATCATGAGACCCTCCTTATTAACTTGCAATAATGTACAAAATTAGCTCAATTAGTATAACCTTAATATAACAATGTTTAATGCTGGCTTTGGTTGATATGGCAAGCGATGGCTTTCAATCTCAGCTACAAGTGACTATATCGTATATTTAGATGTTAAGTACCAAATTCAATATTAGCTGAGGTTAAGCATTCTAATGATGGAACAGTTAAGTTTTTTTGCGGTGCCCAGCCCATGTATCGGCGTTTGTCAGTCTGACAGTCGTGGATATTGTATGGGCTGCCTTCGAAGCCGTGATGAACGTTTTAACTGGATGAGTTACAGCGAATTGCAAAAACAAGATGTGATCCGTTTGTGCACACAGCGCAAACGTCGCCGTCAATATGCCTTACATAAAGCTAAGCAGCTGGTGTTGCAAACCCAGCAAACGTCACACACGCCTCAATTAGATTTTGATAGTGCGTCAACGCCTGCTGATGATGTTGATTTAACCGACTTTAGTTTAGATTAATACTTTTTATTACGCTTTCATTGCCTGCCAAAATAGTCTGAAACTGGCTTTTCTGTGTATCTCGTCATCACCTAAATGCGGGTTGTCGGTAAAAAAACGAATCGCAGCTAAATACTGACCATGGCAATTTTCGAGCAATAAGGCATTGGGGATATCAGCGATAATTTGTTGCTGTTTACCTTGAGTAATCAATTCGACAACAAATCCAAGAATGCTATTCATTGCTTGCTTCCTGACGTCAACATCAATGTCTGCTGACATCGAGTATTGTAGAAAAAAAAGTTGCTTTAAGGGTTGTGCAATGGCCCAGTCGATGGCTTTTTGCCATAACGTATTGGCATCTCGTTCGATATCGCCACTAAAATCTGTGCTGCTCACCATGTTGGTAGCAAACTCTTGTTTAATTGATAAAAAAAGCTGATTCATGATGTCTTTTTTTGTCGGAAAATGATGAAACAACGTGCCCGTTGCCACGCCAGCCGCTTTGGCTATCGATGCAGTCGACGTCGCATTGAAGCCTTTGTTAACAAACAACTGTAAAGCCGAATGTAAAATGGCTTGTTTTTTATCGGTGGTCACAATCGATTTACTGCTCATTGAGTCAACATGCCTTTTTAATCTATGGTCAATTCATCTTTGGTATTTTTAGCTATGAATCCATCTAGCTATGGATCATTTCTCTTGTCTTTTTGATGACAAACTTTGCTAAGCAAGTATCGCTAATAACAGCAATACTTGCAGTCGCGATGATGAGAAGAGTTAACGTAAGAAAAACTTCATCAATAATTTTTGGATCACCCCGCCATAAGGAGGATGAACAAAAATGCCTGTATTAATTTTGCCACTGTTTAATATGGTTTTAGCGTGACTAAAGGTTAAGAAACCTTCCTTGCCATGATAGTGTCCCATACCAGACGGACCAATACCGCCAAAGGGCGCATCATCGGCGGCCACATGGAATACAGTGTCATTAATACAAACGCCACCAGAATGGGTTTGCTGCAATACTTGTTGCTGCGTTTGTTGCTCAAAACTCATGAGATACAAGGCTAATGGTCGGTCATTTCGGTTGATATAACCTATTACTTCATCCACCGACTGATAGCTAATAATAGGCAATATTGGCCCAAATATTTCATCCTGCATAATGAGCATGTCGTCTGTGGTATGTGTGACTAGCTGGGTGGCTATTTTTCGCTGAGTTGTTGATATTGGACCATCAATTGCTGAGGTGATTGTTGCACCTTTAGCCTTGGCATCTTCTAGCACCGCCAGCAAACGCTGGTATTGACGGTCATTAATGATATTGCCGTAATCTTGGTTTGTGTCGAAATTAGGGTACATTTTATTAAAGCGACGTTGATAAGCAGCAATAAAGGCGTCAACTTTTTCCGCAGGGCACAATACATAGTCAGGTGCGACACAAATTTGGCCTGCATTTAAACATTTGCCAAAAATAAGTCTTTCTACAGCGGTGTCGATTGGCATGTCTGGAGCGATGATGGCTGGAGATTTACCGCCTAATTCTAATGTTACAGGGGTCAGGTTATCAGCTGCTGCGCGCATAACATGGCGGCCAACAACGGTTGAGCCGGTAAACAGAATATGATCAAATGGTAATGCTGAGAATGCTGCGGCTACATCAGCTTCACCTTCCACTAACTCGACTTCATTTGAGTCAAAAATTGTTGCTAGCATCTTGCGCAATACCGCATTCGTTGCCGGAGTGAATTCCGACATTTTCAGCATGGCTCCATTACCAGCAGCAATGGCGGTGGTCAGCGGACCCATAGATAACATTACCGGGAAGTTCCACGGCACAATAATACCGATTACGCCTAAGGGCTGATATTGCACCGACACTTTAGACGGGGACAGTAATAAACCAGCATGACGGCGACTGGGTTTCATCCATGACTTAAGATGCTTGATAGTGTAATTGATGTTATTCACACAAGGCATAATATCCGAAATGATGGTGTCGTTTGGCGAGCGGTGACCGTAATCATTAATTAATGCATCGATGATAGGCTGTTGGTAATCAAGTAAAGCTTGCTTTAGCTGGGTTAATTTATCTACCCGAGATTGGTAACTAGGTGCTGGATTGGACTGAAAACGTGCTCGTTGATCAGTAAGTAACTGTCGTAATTGAGTTTGATTATTATCAACGGCCATATTCATTTTCGATCTCCTGCAAAAATAACAATATTGATTTTATAAGCCCGACATTACTCGAGCTAATAAACCGACTGATTAGTCGGTCTGATGTTATGCCTGTTTATGATCTAAAGCAAGTTTTCGCCTTTGATTTGATTTTGATCACTAAGTAAGCTTTTAATACTGACTATACTTAATTTATTAGGATGGAGCCGAGTGTGTTCTCATGAGGCTTGTAATGTCATTGCAAAAGCACACTTTGCATTGTGGAGGAGAATAATATGCGAACACGTAATATTTTATGGCCTACCGATTTTTCTGATACCGCGTCACATGCTTTACGCTATGCCATTGAAATGGCAAATTTATATCAAGTGGGCATTCGTATTCTACACGTTGTAGATCAACCTTTTGGTGATGAGAATTACATGGTTCTTGCGATAACGCCCGAAGAGTTGGCTAAAAGTATGGAAGATGCAGCGGCGAGCAAAATGCATGAGTTATTAGGTCAGTTGAATACTAAATTAGAGATTGAAACGGTTATTCGACGTGGTGATGCCATTGATGAAATTTTGGCCGAAGCTAACAGTGGTGATATTGGTATGGTGGTTATTGCCAGTCATGGTAGAACTGGCCTGTCTCATTTTTTACATGATAACGTGGCTGAAGCGATTGCCAATAAAGCTGAGTGTCCGGTGTTAGTGGTCAAATAAAATCGACGCTATCGTTTACTTATGGTGATTTTCACTAGGTTAAAAGCGAGAACCCGGTTGTGTTAAAAATGCGAGTTCGGCAGCCGTAGATTCACGACCTAAAATGGCATTACGATGTGGATAGCGATTAAATTGCGCAATAATCGCTTGATGCTGATGCTGGCTTGGTAAATTGTTGGGTGCATATTGTTCAAACAATGGCAAAGCTTGCTGGTGGATCTCCATCGATTCGCTATGCATGTATGGCATGATTAAAAATGCAGCCTGGTGCACGGGTAACTCTGCTAAACAACCGAGTGTAACAGCCTGTTGTGCAAGCTCCAACGCGATATTGTCAGCGGAAAATGCGGCTGGAGTATCGCGATAAATGTTTCGCGAAAATTGATCTAATACGATTATTTCGGCCAATCGACCTTGGGCATCTTTACGCCAATGTTGTAATTCACCCTTGATAGCCGCCTGTAATGTGGCGCCATATGTTTTTTTTATCTGCAAATCTAACTCGGTATTTTTTACCCACCATTGTTTTGGGGATATTTGAACAAACCAAAAATCGATAATATCGTCTACGCTGACATTTGTTGTTTGTATTTCATTCATTATATTAAATCCAATTTTGGTTATTATTGACTGTGGCATTGAGAGACTGAGCCACAATCTGTTGTGCAACCGATGTGGGAATATACGGAAATACCACGTTGCCACTGGCCAAACCGATTTCAACATAGGCTAGCTGAGCATGCTTTTGGCTTTTAGTTTGGGTAATTTTAACGTGTTGAACTTTTTCAAATGCGACCCGTTTCCATTGTTGACCGAAAAAGCCGCTATGCTGCCAAATAACCTTATCTGCCACTACATATCCCCATTGTTTATAACGAATGTAAATCGCTAACATGATCATGGTTGCAGCAAACCAAGTGAACTCAAAAAACTCAAGGCTATGATGACCATAGTAACCCACAATAGTGAGTACGATAGCTGGAAAGATCGGTAAAACGATTCGCTTTGTCAGCCAATTTATATGGATAGGCTTATAACTATTGGGTAATGCACTTGCGCCGCCACTGAGTTGGGGAATACTAGCTAGGAGTGATTCAATTTCAGTGGACTTTACACTAGGAACGAGCATGTGCTGTTTGGTTTTTTGTTCAACCTCATGGCCTTTGACTTGTTTAAAATATAAGGTCCAGCGGTTAAATAAACGTGCAATAGCGGGTTGTTGAACCTGGACTAATTGAATTCGTTTTATGGCCAGTGCATCTTGTTGATGTGAAATGACACCGCCACTTCGCTGTATGGTTTCATCATGTTTATCGAGCTGATATGGATGATATTTTAAAATAGCTGCCACAATTGAAATTAACGAAAACAAGCTGTAAATCGCAAATAACCCCACGATGACCATGATGGTTTGCAAACCAATGTTTTGATGGGTTTGCTGCTGCACCCATAACCAAAACTGCTGCGCGAGCGGTGAGTCGAATATTTTATCCCAATCTATTTGGCCTGCTATAGGGCCAGCGATAACAGCAAACCAAATAAAATTGTTTTGATAAAAACCAAATAAGACTAAATCAGCTAAACTTTTACGCACAATAGGTTGGGTGTTATCGATGTTTTGTTGGCTGTTTACGTTTGGAAGTTCATCTGTCGAGGTTACTTTTGTATGGCTTAAATTTAACAGTAAACGTTTTAACGTTTGCGCCTGTAATGTATCTAAGGCGGCTAAATGAGCTTCATCTTTTTTAGAACCAGCGGTTTCAATCACCAAAGTGCCGAGAGACAACGGCTTAAAGTAAAACGGCTGTTCATAACGAATGTTTTGTATTCGGCTTAGCGGTATTTCATCCTTTTTGGTAAATATTAAACCGCGTTTGACTTCAAGTTGATGGTTATGAAGACGAAAACGAAATTTACGCCATTCTATTATCGCAAAAATTGTCACCAGTATTAATAATACACTCGAGGCCAATATGCCCCACTGCATATCAAAACCTTGTTGCCACCCTGTATACACGATTGGCACGATAGCGAAACCGTTACTGAGGATATTTTTCAACGTACTGAAAATATTACTGACAATGGACCAAGCTGACAATGCTTGCCATTGTTGAAAATCATTTGTCGGATTGTCGTTGAGCTTTGTATCAACGCTATTTTTTTCTGTCTCCCCATCAACGGTTTTGACCGCGTCGGCAACATTTACGGCGAATGACCGATTAGTTTCCATTTCATCAATATCAACAGGCTGGGCATCATCTGATGATGTTGATGACTTATCCATTGTGATTATCCTGTTGAGGAGGTTGAATGGATAACGGATCCGTTTCAGCGTCAGATGACGTTGGATCAATAATTTCAGCTTCGGTTATGAGTAATTGATGACTTGCTGCTGCTTGGCTCAATAAATGTTGACGTAAATGTTCAGCTAAATCGGCATTAAGACCTGGCAGATCTATCTCAGCTAAACCGCTACCGGCACTGAAACATTTTAAAGTGACTAAATTGTATTTTCGCTCGAGCGGCCCTTGAGACAAATTAACATGTTGCAGCCGAGTATAAGGTAGTGCCGTTGTTGATACCCAAAATAAACCTTCACGAAACACCATTTCATGTTTAAACAATCCGTAAGTAATTTTGTGTGCTTTAAGGTGGATAAGCTTTATCACCACAACGGCCAATATCATGGCTGAAACCAAGCCTACTGATGCGATTATCAATGGCAGTGGTTTAGTTATTAATAGAAATGCGCTTAAAACCGTTATGATTATCACCGCCACGACACTGCTAATGATCAATAATAGTTTAGGGTAATTAGGATCAATATTGCTCAGTGGCAACTCGGTAAGTTGAATGTACTCATCTTGGGATAAAAGCGGACCGTGGTCATAATCGTGCGCTATTGTGCTTCCTGCTGAGGACATTGCTGAGGTATCACTTACCGCTAACAGATCATTTAATGGCGGTTGTGCTATAGGACTCTTTGGTTGCGGCGGTGTATCCATGTCTATTGATTTTCCATATTTGATAGCTAGCTATTGTTAAAAACTATAACCAGATTGTCTCTACATAGGTAGTGTTAATCATAGTGGGTTATTGATAAATCAATCAATTATCCTTATATCCATGATTAATTCAGTCACAATGCCGCGATTATTTCAGCCGCATTGGGCTGGCTCTGGCAATAGTGCTTGCGTGATTGACTACAGATGCAGTAATTTCTACTGAGTGATGTAGAGGTAATAGGGTGTGTGAAGGATGTTTTCGAATAATTACGTGATCAATAAATCGCAAAAAGCATTTCTACGAAAATTGTATTTAGCGCACCTGCTGGATGAAGAGCAACACAACTTATTAAGCTTACATAAATTGACTCTTATGCCAAGAAGGACATTGCAAGATGCGATAGCGGCATTTGCTGATATTGGTATTGAAGTGGATTTTGTGCAACAAGGCCAGCGACATAATGAAGGTTATTATCGCATTTCAACTTGGGGCCCAATCAGTAGCGCCTGGGTTAATAGTCATTTTGAGCAGATTAAACAACACATTGAAACGGCTGGCGAGTCAGAAATGATCCTTTAGGTCGTCTATATTGTAATAATGGGTTGCTGAAAGGGTTATTCATGACGATACAAATACTATTATTTAATGCGCAAGGTCAGCTGTTATCACAAGGTGATGAGACTCTCATGAGCCAGTATGATCCACAACTGCAGCTAATATGGGTCGATATTTCAGGCCAGCATAGCCAAGCGTTTTTCAAGCAATACCCTTTGTTTGGCATTGATCATCTCGATTTTGAAGAAGCACAGCGAGAACGTCACCCACCCCAGTTTGAAGAATATGATTCACATTCATATTTGTTAACCCACGAGCTTATGGCTAGAGATGAGTATCTTCTGCTCGAACGCAGCCAGTTATTGCTGCATGTCAATGACCGCTTCTTGGTTACCCAACACCTGAAACCTTCTATCAGTGTTAACAAAGTGATCCAACGAATTAGTGCACAAGGTTGCCTCGAAAGTACAGAAATGAGCCGAGTCAGTTTTGAATTGATGCGCCAAATTGTGATTGATTATCTGGCGGTGATGTTGGCATTAGAAGAGCGTTTAGGGGAAATAGAAGATGAAATTTTTGATGTGTCTACTGATGATTTATTAGCAGAGCTAATCGCTTATAGCAGTAAGTTACAAAAAGCCAAACGTTCGTTTAGTTACCACGAAGAAATCTTGCAACAATTACTTGGCGATGACACCCATCTGCATATTAAGATGGACTATGAACAATTGAGCTATTTATATAATCAGTTTGAACGCCTATCCAGTCGTGCCAGTCTTTATCAAGGTTTAGTGGACAGTTTAATCAATGGTTATATTTCGGTGAGTGCCCATAAAACTAACCGGGTGATGATGACGTTAACAATGGTCACTGCGATTTTTTTACCGTTAACATTAGTCGCCGGCATTTACGGAATGAACTTTGACAATATGCCTGAATTAAAATGGCATTTTGGTTATTTTTCGGTATTAATCCTAATGGCAGTCATTGTGGTTTCAGGTTTATGGATTGCGAGAATCAAGCGTTGGTATTAATTAAGGCAAGCGAGATAAGAGGGTGATTGAGTGGCAGGATTTCAACATGGATTAGATTTTGGTGAGCTACAAAATGGCTTAACTCAAGATACCGTCGTTGTGCCAACGACGACTAACCAAATCAGTCCGCCGGTTACTTGGATTAAAGGTTTTTTGTCCCCCAAGCAGCAACAGTTATTAATGATGGAAGTAGAGCAATACCCATTAGATCGCGTGGCGATTGAAGTCTATGGCAAGCAGCATTTTATTCCTCGCACCCAAGCTTGGTTTGGCGACCAGGGTTGTGATTATCACTATTCAAAATTACACATCACCGCGCTGGCTTGGCCAAAAGTGTTAAGCCGATTACGGGCAAAACTGCTTAGTGAGCATCAAATAGACAGTAACTCAGTGTTAGTTAATCGCTATGCCGATGGCCGTGACTGTATGGGCTGGCACAGTGATGATGAACCTGAAATTATCACCGGTTCGGCAATTGCTTCTGTCACGTTAGGCGCCTGTAGAGATTTTGTTGTGCGCCATAAACCGACGCAAACCAAAGTTACTTTCCCTTTGGCATCAGGTGACTTACTCATTATGCATCCTGGTATGCAGCAACACTGGCAACATGCTTTACCTAAGCGTCTTAAGGTGACTGAAGCGCGTATTAACTTCACTTTTCGGCACATTATTGCTAATTACTACCGTTAATTAATGGTGAATTTTTATTGTACAAAATATTCAGGCTTAACAGCAACAAACTGACGAACACATAGGCTGATTATTCGAGTGTGGCCAGCACGTGAGGAGCGACAACATCTGGACCTAGGGGGATCTTAAATAGGTCAATGATGTTAATATGCTTAGATATCAACTTGAGAAAATGTGTGCACAAACTTTAAGTTTTAGCCCGCTTGTTTGACCTTTATTGGGCAAACCAGTACTCTTTGATTTCATCGATATGGATTAATAAGAGTATCACTATGTCTGTCGAACAAATCATTACCGATAAATTGAATCACGCCTTTGCGCCTTTGCATCTTGAAGTGATTAATGAGAGTAATCGTCATCATGTGCCGCCTAACTCAGAAACCCATTTTAAAGTGGTTGTAGTTAGTGATCAATTTAGCGAGCAGCGTTTACTTGCCCGTCACCGTTTGGTAAACCAAGCACTAGCAGATGAATTAGCCAATGGCGTACATGCGCTATCCATAAATGCTTATAGCCAACCAGAATGGCAAGCTTTGGATGAAGTACCTCGGACCCCTAATTGTAAGGGGTAATGGTAATCGTTAATTGTTATTAACGTGCTGACTGAATTATACAAAAAGCCTCGCAGAACATGCGAGGCTTTTTATTTTGTATTCGTAGTGAGGTGATGTTTGTCACTAGTTATGATTATGTTACAGTTATGAAAAGAAGCGTGCGATTGACATAGGATATTTACATGAGCAAGGTGATACAAACCTGCTGGATACTAGGCTTAACGTTATTGTTAGGCTGTCAACAAGAAACGCCTTCAAAGCTAAGTTCTGTTCCGCAAAAAGATTTTATTTCTCACCAAGTTATTGAATGGCGTTTAGCCACGTCATGGCCAAAAAACTTGCCCGGTTTGGGTATGGCTCCGGAACGATTTGCCCAATTAGTCGAGCAAATGTCTAACGGTCGTTTAGTGATTACTGTTTATGGTGCTGGCGAATTAATGCCTGCATTGTCGGTGTTTGACGGCGTAAGTAATGGCACGATAGAAATGGCCCATAGCGCATCATATTATTGGAAAGGTAAAGCGCCTGCCGCCCAGTTTTTCTCATCAATACCATTTGGTTTAAATGCACAACAGATGAATGCATGGCTTCACTACGGCGGTGGCATGGAATTATGGGAGGAAGTTTATCAACCTTTTGGTGTATTACCGCTTGCAGGGGGAAATACCGGCATGCAAATGGGTGGCTGGTTTAATAAAATCATAGCATCCCCAGAAGACTTTAAAGGGCTCAAAATGCGCTTACCGGGCTTAGGCGGTGAAGTGCTCAAGAAGCTCGGTGGCGTTCCCGTTGATGCACTTGCTGGCAGAGAATTATACGGCGCACTGCAAACTGGCGCAATTGACGCTGCTGAATGGGTTGGGCCTTATAATGATTTATCGTTAGGGCTGCATCAGGTGGCTAAATACTACTATTATCCTGGCTGGCACGAACCGGGTTCAACGATGGAGTTTTTGATTAACCAACAGGCCTTTTCGACTCTGCCCAATGATTTGAAAATGATTGTTAAAGTCGCTGCAAGAGCCATCAATCAGGATATGTTAGATGATTATACTCAAGGTCATATTGCCGCGATGGATGTATTGCTTAACGAGCATAATGTGCAAGTTAAACTTTTTCCCAACACAGTGATCCGCGCATTAAAATATGCAAGAGATGATGTGCTTAACAGCGAAGCGGCTAAAGACCCGTTATTCAATAAAGTACTTGAGTCTTACATGGCTAACGAGAAGTCTGTAAAGCGCTATTTTAGTTACACAGAAGATGCCTTGAGTCGCTTTGAGTTAGACGACAAAAATCAACCGTAAACTCTCACTGTGACCATGCTTAAATAGTGATATTATCGTGTTATTAGGCTTTATATTGTCAAATTATTATTTACTTTGGAGAAAGCAATGCCTTTATTAGACAGTTTTACCGTAGATCATACACGTATGAATGCTCCAGCGGTTCGCGTTGCCAAGCACATGAGCACACCTAGTGGCGATGCCATTACTGTATTCGATTTACGTTTTTGTGCACCCAATAAAGATATCCTCAGCGAACGTGGCATCCATACACTTGAACATTTGTTTGCAGGTTTTATGCGTGAACATTTAAACGGTGATGGTATAGAGATTATTGATATTTCGCCGATGGGATGCCGAACCGGTTTTTACATGAGTTTGATTGGTCAACCGACAGAAAGTAAAGTTGCAGATTCATGGTTAGCGGCAATGGTTGACGTAACCAATGTAATTGATCAAAAAGATATTCCTGAGTTAAATGAATATCAATGTGGTACTTATGAAATGCATTCATTAGAACAAGCGCAAGATATTGCTCGGATGATCATTGCTGCAGGCGTGAGCGTCAACCAAAATGATGACTTGAAACTGAGTGACGAAATTTTAGGTAACCTTTAATCGAATCGATTAATTGATATCTCAATGAAAAAGCGGCTTTAGCCGCTTTTTTTTGCGAAGCAAATATTAATATGTCGAGTAAACGTTAAAGGTACGCTATTTTTATGTAACTGAAACCGTTATTGTAATGGACGAATTTTACTAACTGATTCGTCATTTTAAGCGATTTTTTGCGTGAACAGACACATATACGGAGATTAATATGTCTAACCACCCATTTAGCCTGTCAGTGATAGCAGCCGCAGTGCTTTATGTTTGCCATTCTACCAATGCCGTTGCAGAAACGGTGACCGAGTCTATTGATAACCTTAATAATCAACTCGATTTGCAACAGTCATCGATAAGCCAATTTCATTATCGCCAAAGTGATATAGCATTAGGATTGACCGGCGCGACAGTGTTACCTACCGGACCAAATCAAGATATTACTATCACACATGCTGGCGCCACTGACGGTGTAGCCATTTTACAGGATGGTATTTTCTTTTCTCCTGCGCCTTATTCTGGACAACATTTAGTGTTGCAACCCAATTTAATGCACCAGCAAAAAGTGTCTTTTTCGAGCATGACCAGTGTGACTGAAAGTTCACAAGCGGCTTTTGGTAAGCTTGACTATCAGTCGGTACAAATTAGTCCGCAAAAATATGCAACCGATGTCAACGTTGAAGGCAGTGACAATAATGCCATCAATGGTGGGGCTGTGCTGAGTGGTACTTCGAAGCAAAATGGCATGTTACTGGCAGTAGATTATCAATCTGCATCTGACGATGTGGGTTATCGCGTCGCCCGAGATGCAGATAGTACACAGAAAGATATTCTGTTCAAAATTGCTGCCGATAGTTTACCCGGAGCACGTAACCAACAAACGACAGAATTTAGTTATCAGTACTCATCACAAGAAGCTGATCGCGGAGCGTTGGGGTTAACCAGTGTTGATTTTTCAGTAAATCCGACTCAATTATATTCAGCAGCTAGCACCGACAATACTGAAGGCGAACGTCAACGTTACGTGTTAGCACATCAGCTAATCATGTCATCTACTTCAACGATGGCTACCGACTTTTATTATCAAACCTATTCACAACAATCTCAAGAGATGCAGTTTGTTGATGGTGAGCAAATTAATAATGCGTTGCTGTCTCGTATTGCTATGTTTGAAACAACACCCACCACCGATGGGATGAACTTAGGAGCGTTAACACAAAATAACGATTTCTCTGGGTTTGGTATGCAAACAAAAGGTGTCAGCATGTATGGTCAGCATCAGGTGACTTATAGTGCGCGCTACCATACAGATAAAGCTGAAATGCGTTTAGGTCAACGTGAGTGGTCGTGGAACAATGATTTATCATTGACGCCGACAACTGATGATGAATATGCACTGACGTATACTGACGATGCCTCGGCATTTTCATCAGCGGTAGATACTAAATTAAATTATGGTCAGTGGTCTATCAACCTCGGTTTAGGTTATGAGCATGTCAGTGTTTCTCGTGAGCTTGGTGATGTAAATACGAGCCTTAATGCTGCAGACTTTTCTGATGATGGCTGGTCGCCTTCTATTGAAGTGGCTTACCAGAGTGGGCCGTGGTTAGCCGCGTTACAAGCTAAACAAGCTTGGACAGCCGCTTCAGCCGGTAATATTGAACAAACAGCGCAAGAAGCGTTGCAATATCAATTAGCATTAAGCTACCAACAAGATGCTTTATCGATTGCCATGACGGCTTATATGCATGATTACGATAGCCAACATGTGAGCTGTATGCAGGGCATGATATGTGATTATGAACAAATATCATTACAAGAGAATATTAAGGATGTTTCTGTTGTCGGCGCAGATTTGAGCATAGCGTATGGACTAACATTTGATCACTTTTCAATTCCCTTCAAAGCCAAATACCAATATACCCAAGCTGAAACAGACAATGCTAATTGCAATGAATTGATGGCATGTTTTGCCGCTGATAGCCAATTACCTTGGGTACCAGAACAACAATTGACGTTAAGTTCTGGGGTTGTTTACGGCAATATGTCCATTATGGCGCAAGCTTTGTATCAATCGGAGTTAGGTTATCAAGGTGGGTTTACCAATGAGCGCGCTATCGATAGTCAATGGAAGGTTGATATCGCCGCTACTTACCGTTTGACCGAGCAGCACGAGTTGTATGTTCGTGTTGAGAATTTGTTAGACGAAGAGTTAGTGGCAAATCGCACTGCAATGGGATTCCAAGGACAGTCTGAAATGACCACATACTTTGGTTATCAAGGCCATTTCTAGGTGGTCTTTTCTAGGCATAAGCAATGTTGAATAATATTTAAACGCTGCTTGCTGTGCCTTTTATTTCCAAATACCAACACTGCCCAAGTGATGACTCACTTGGGCAGTGTTATTTGAGGCGTAACTGTTCTTGTAAACAAACAACTAAAATTATTTCTTTAAAAATTAATGCTATAGTTTTTTAAATCAGAATGGAGTAGATAACATTCACTCTTAGGTTCTAATTTAATTAGTCTGATCTAAAAGCCACCGATTGTGTTAGGTATTGGTTTGAAAACACCTATAATTTTCGTGGCGATAGTCTCATATTTGCGGTAAAATGCGCGCGACCAGCGTGATTATGATCGCATTTTCGAGTTAAATCTGCGCTAGCTCAAATGGCAAGTGTTTGTTAACACTTTGTTTTTGTAGCGGAACGTGGCGCATTGTCTTTCCTTCAAACGTAGTGCTTGTGGATATGATTACAATTAAGAAAGGATTGGAACTGCCTATAGCAGGCGGACCAGAGCAAGTTATCCATAATGGCCCAGCCATTAGACACGTAGCGACTTTGGGTGAAGAGTATATTGGCTTACGTCCAACGATGAAAATCAAAGTGGGCGACAAAGTACAAAAAGGCCAAGTTCTTTTTGAAGATAAAAAGAATTTAGGCGTTAAATATACGGCTTTAGCCAGTGGTACTATTTTAGAAATCAACCGAGGTGCAAGACGTGTACTTCAGTCAGTTGTTATTGCTGTGGAAGGTGACGATAGCGTTGCTTTTGCTCAATACGATGCTGATAAGTTAGACACGTTAGACGCACAAGTTGTTCGTGATAATCTGATTGATTCAGGTTTGTGGACTGCTTTGCGTACACGCCCATTCAGTAAAGTGCCAGCTGTAGATGCTACTGCTGCGGGTATTTTCATTACTGCAATTGATACTCAACCTCTTGCTGCCGATCCTGTGGTAGTCATCGCTCAACATAAAGAAGATTTTGCTAATGGCCTAAAAGTCCTAGCACGATTAACTGAAGGTAAAGTTTACCTATGTAAAGCTCAAGGTGCCGATATCCCTGCAGCTAATGCCCAAGTTCAAGAGTTTGCGGGTAAACACCCAGCAGGTCTTGCGGGTACGCATATTCATCACGTTCTTCCAGCTTCAGCAACACGTACTGTTTGGCATATTGGCTATCAGGATGTGATTGCTTTTGGTCAACTATTCACCCAAGGTGTATTAAACACTGAGCGTGTGGTTGCGATTGGCGGTCCTAAAGCGAAAAAACCTCGCCTTGTTCGTACCGTTTTAGGTGCTAGCATGGCTGAACTGACTGCTGATGAAACGGTCGGTGATGGTGTTCGTGTGATTTCAGGTTCAGTGTTAAGCGGCCGTACTGCGGTAGGCCCTCAAGCTTATTTGGGGCGTTATCATCAGCAGGTGAGTGTACTAGAAGAAGGTGACGAGAAAGAATTGTTTGGTTGGGCTATGCCTGGCGTAGATAAGTTCTCTATCACTCGTTCGTTCTTAGGTCACTTAAGCCCGTCACGTCTATTTAATATGACCACTAGCACCGGCGGTTCCGACCGTGCAATGGTACCTATTGGTAACTATGAACGCGTGATGCCTTTAGACATTCTACCTACTATGCTACTTCGTGATTTACTCTCTGGCGACTTTGATGGCGCAGTTCGTTTAGGCGCACTAGAGTTAGATGAAGAAGATTTGGCATTGTGTACGTTCGTATGTCCAGGTAAGTATGACTACGGTTCATATTTGCGTGACTGTTTAGATACGATCGAGAGGGAAGGCTAATGAGCTTGAAAGATTTTATCGAACGTATTGAGCCGCAATTTGAAAAAGGCGGTAAGTACGAAAAGTGGTATGCCCTTTACGAAGCGGCTGCGACAGTATTTTACACTCCAGGTAAAGTGAACAAAGGGGCAACCCACGTTCGCGATAACCTTGACCTAAAACGTATGATGATTACGGTTTGGGCATGTACATTTCCGGCAATGTTTGTCGGGATGTACAACGTAGGTTTACAAGCTCAAATAGCGATGGTGGCCGGCTTCGGTACACCTGATATTTGGCAAGTAGGCTTATTTGAATTATTTGGCGCTCAACTCACCGCAGACTCTGGCATTACGTCCTTGATGTTCTATGGTGCGTGCTTCTTCCTACCTATCTATGCAGTGACATTCATTGTCGGTGGTTTTTGGGAAGTGCTCTTTGCGTCAGTGCGTGGCCATGAAATTAACGAAGGTTTTTTCGTTACTTCAGTGCTATTTGCATTAACTCTACCGCCAACAATTCCTTTATGGATGGTCGCTTTAGGTATTACCTTTGGTGTGGTTGTAGCAAAAGAAATCTTCGGTGGCACAGGGCGTAACTTCTTAAACCCTGCATTAGCTGGCCGTGCTTTCTTGTTCTTTGCTTACCCATTAAGCATGTCTGGTGATACCTCATGGGTTGTTGCGGACGGCTTCTCTGGTGCAACAGCATTGAGTCAAGCTGCGCAAGGTACTTTTGACTACACTTCAAACGCTAACTGGATTGATGCTTTCATGGGCTTTATTCCGGGTTCTGTTGGTGAAGTATCGACCTTTGCTATTTTGCTCGGTGGTTTAGTCATTATCTACACCCGTATTGCCTCGTGGCGTATTGTGGGTGGTGTAATGTTAGGTATGGTGGCAATTTCAACTCTACTTAATCTTATTGGTAGCGACAGCAACCCGATGTTTGCAATGCCGTGGCATTGGCACTTAGTGTTAGGTGGTTTTGCATTTGGTATGATGTTTATGGCGACAGATCCTGTTTCTGCGTCGTTCACAAATAGTGCTAAATGGGCATACGGTTTCCTCATTGGTGCAATGGTGGTGTTTATCCGTGTGGTTAACCCTGCATTCCCAGAAGGTATGATGTTAGCTATCTTGTTTGCTAACTTATTTGCTCCATTATT
This sequence comes from Shewanella frigidimarina, assembly GCF_003797125.1. Classification (GTDB taxonomy): domain Bacteria; phylum Pseudomonadota; class Gammaproteobacteria; order Enterobacterales; family Shewanellaceae; genus Shewanella; species Shewanella frigidimarina. The sequence goes on along the minus strand of NZ_RKKE01000002.1, from coordinate 742,520 downwards.
TGACCACTTTGTAGTACAGGCAAATATTAAGCGGAGGATTGCTCGTGGCTAGTAATAAAGATTCGTTCGGTAGAACGCTATTTGTTGTTGTCGGCTTATGTCTTATTTGCTCCGTGCTTGTTTCAACAGCTGCCGTGGTGTTAAAACCTATTCAGCAAGAAAATAAGTTGTTGGATAAGCAAAAGTATATTCTTGAAGCAGCGAGCCTTATCAACCCTAAAGAAGGCAAAATCACCAAGAAAGATATTCTAAGCAAGTATGAGCAATATGTAGACGCTCGCTTAGTTGACCTTAAAACCGGTGAATTTGTTGAGGGTGATGCTAACCTTTATGATCAACGTAAAGCATCTCGTGATACAGAAACGTCATCTATCCCTGAAAATGATGTTGCCTCAATTAAACGTGTTGCAGATAAAGCTGTTGTCTACCTTGTTCGTAATGACGAAGGTAAACTGACTAGCGTGATTTTGCCTGTTCACGGTTATGGTTTGTGGTCAACGATGTACGCATTTTTGGCTCTAGAAGCTGATCTAAACACTGTGCAAGGACTTGTTTACTACGACCAAGGTGAAACTCCTGGTTTAGGTGGCGAAGTTGAAAATCCAAAATGGAAAGCATTGTGGAAAGGTAAGCAGTTATTTGATGCACAAGGCGACTTGGCTATTAGTGTAACTAAAAACCCTACAGTGGCTAGCTCTGTTCATGGTGTTGATGCGCTTTCAGGTGCAACATTGACCAGTAACGGTGTACAACACTCATTGGAGTTTTGGTTAGGTAAAGAAGGCTTTGCAAGCTTTATCGCTAAAGCACGCAACGGAGGGTTAAGCTAATGGCTGACGCTAAAGAACTTAAACAGGTTCTGACCGGACCGATTATCAATAACAACCCAATTGCATTGCAAATTTTGGGTGTGTGTAGTGCACTTGCTGTTACCAGTAAATTAGAAACAGCATTAGTAATGACGATTGCATTAACTGCGGTAACAGCGTTTTCTAACCTGTTTATCTCTCTTATTCGTAATCACATTCCAAGCAGTGTGCGTATTATTGTACAGATGACCATTATTGCGTCTTTAGTAATTGTGGTTGACCAAGTATTACAAGCTTATGCCTATGCCATTTCTAAGCAATTATCGGTATTCGTAGGTTTGATTATTACTAACTGTATTGTAATGGGTCGTGCTGAAGCTTACGCAATGAAAACCCCTCCAATGATGAGCTTTATGGACGGTATCGGTAACGGTTTAGGTTACGGTGCTATTCTATTGTCTGTTGGCGTGGTGCGTGAACTATTTGGTAATGGTTCATTATTCGGCGTAGAAATCCTCAGCAAAATCTCTGACGGTGGTTGGTATCAGCCTAACGGTTTATTACTACTGCCACCGAGTGCATTCTTCTTGATCGGTGGTTTGATCTGGTTGATCCGTACTTACAAGCCAGAGCAAGTTGAAGCAAAAGGGTAGACGCAATGGAACATTATATTAGTTTATTAATTCGTTCAGTTTTCATTGAAAACATGGCACTCGCGTTCTTCTTAGGTATGTGTACTTTCTTAGCGGTTTCAAAGAAAGTGACTACTGCGATGGGCCTTGGTGTTGCAGTTATCGTGGTACTGGCTATTTCGGTTCCTGCTAACCAAATTATTTATCAAGGTTTATTGGCTCCAGGCGCATTAGCTTGGGCTGGTTTCCCTGATGCTGATTTGAGCTTCTTGAAGTTCATCACCTTTATCGGTGTGATTGCAGCACTTGTACAAATTTTGGAAATGGCTTTAGACAAGTATTTTCCGCCTTTGTACAACGCGTTAGGTATTTTCTTACCTTTGATTACCGTGAACTGTGCAATTTTCGGTGCAGTATCTTTCATGGTTGAGCGTGATTACAACTTAGGCGAGAGCGTAGTATTTGGTATTGGCTCTGGCATTGGTTGGGCGTTAGCAATTGTATTGCTAGCCGGTATCCGCGAAAAGATGAAATATTCTGACGTGCCAAATGGCTTACGTGGCTTAGGTATTACCTTCGTTTCAGCAGGTCTTATGGCTCTAGGTTTCATGTCATTCTCAGGTGTTTCTCTTTAAGAGACATTGAGAAGACGCATTAATTTGAACCTTTAAGGATAAGTGAATGGGTATTCTTGAATCTACTCCAATAGATGTCTATCTAGGTGTGAGTATGTTTACTGTGATTGTCTTGGTTTTGGTATTAGTGATTTTATTCGCTAAATCAAAATTGGTGGCAAGCGGTGATATCATTATTGGTATTAACGGCGACGCAGATAAAGCAATTAAAACAGGTGCTGGCGGCAAGTTACTTGGCGTTTTAGCAGACAACGGCATCTTCGTATCAAGTGCGTGTGGTGGCGGTGGCTCATGTGGTCAGTGTCGTGTACAGATTAAGTCTGGTGGTGGTGATATTCTGCCTACTGAACTTGACCACATTAGTAAAGGTGAAGCACGTCAGGGTTGTCGTTTATCTTGTCAGGTAAATGTGAAAACTGACATGGAAATCGAACTTGATGAAGAGATTTTCGGCATCAAGAAATGGGAATGTGAAGTTATCTCTAACGATAACAAAGCGACGTTCATTAAAGAACTTAAGCTACAAATTCCTGATGGCGAATCTGTGCCTTTCCGTGCCGGTGGTTATATTCAGATTGAAGCTCCTGCTCATCATGTTAAATATGCTGAGTTTGAAGTGCCTGATAAATACCGTGGCGACTGGGAACACTTCGGCTTCTTCAAGTTAGAGTCAAAAGTAGACGAAGAAACCATTCGTGCCTACTCAATGGCTAACTACCCAGAAGAGTTCGGGATTATTATGTTGAACGTGCGTATTGCTACGCCACCGCCACGTAATTTAACCCTACCTTGCGGTAAAATGTCTTCGTACATTTGGAGCTTAAAAGCCGGTGATAAAGTGACTATTTCTGGTCCATTTGGTGAGTTTTTTGCTAAAGACACCGATGCAGAAATGGTATTCATTGGTGGTGGTGCTGGTATGGCCCCAATGCGCTCACACATTTTTGACCAATTAAAGCGTCTTAAATCTAAGCGTAAGATGAGCTTCTGGTACGGTGCGCGTTCACAACGTGAAATGTTCTATGTTGAAGATTTTGACGGCTTAGCGGCTGAAAATGAAAACTTCAAATGGCATGTCGCGTTATCGGACCCACAAGCTGAAGATAACTGGACTGGTTATACTGGTTTCATTCATAACGTATTGTATGAAAATTACTTACGTGACCATGATGCGCCAGAAGATTGTGAGTTCTACATGTGTGGACCTCCAATGATGAACGCCGCCGTTATTGGTATGCTAAAAGATTTAGGTGTTGAAGACGAAAATATCTTATTAGATGATTTCGGTGGTTAATGAGTTAACTCATCACATTGACATGTAAGTCATGAAATTGCAGCAGTGCAGACAGGGTGGTTAAACACTAGTCTTGCACGCTGCAATTTTTTTGTTTATTTAATACAAGTGTAAATTTGACATGACTGTAAATTCAATCAAGTTATTGCTATTGCCAGCGTTGTTGTTATTGGTGAGCGCCTGCAGTTCACCAGAGCCTATTATTTCATTATCTGGTAGTACCATGGGTACCACTTATCATATTAAAGTGGTCAACAGTGACCGCTTACCTGAAGCGCAGCTACTACAAGCTGAAATTGACATGGCATTAGAAGTCGTAAACGATCAAATGTCGACTTACCGTTCAGACTCGGAACTGTCTAAGTTCAATCAATTACAAGTTCAACAAAGCGTTAAAGTATCCGCTGATACCATTAAGGTTATCGAAGAAGGTATGCGTCTTTATCAGGAGACTGATGGGGCATTAGATATCACATTAGGACCAGTGGTTAATTTGTGGGGCTTTGGTCCCGATAAACGACCTACAACCATCCCGACTCAAGCTCAAATCGATAACGCTAAAGCTAAGATGGGCATCAAAGAGTTGTCGATAAAAGGCTTAACATTAACTAAGCATAATGCAGACCTGTATGTTGACTTATCTTCTATAGCAAAAGGTTTTGGCGTTGATAAGATTGCCGCGATATTAGACAAATATCATGTATCTGGATACTTAGTTGAAATAGGTGGTGAGCTTAATGTTAAAGGTACTAAGGATGACAATACCCCATGGCGAGTGGCTGTAGAGCAACCAACTACAGAAGGCCAAGCCGTTCAGCAAGTGATTGAGCCTGGGACAATGTCATTAGCAACATCAGGTGATTACCGTAACTTTTATCAAGAGAATGGCGAACGTTTTTCACATTTAATTGATCCTCGTAACGGTTATCCTATTAAGCATCAACTTGCCTCTGCAACCGTGTTACACTCTAGTTGTATGACCGCAGATGGATATGCCACCGCGATGATGGTGTTAGGAACTGAGGCTTCATTGGCACTTGCTAAAGAGAAAAATTTAGCAATAATGTTAATTGAGAAGCAAGAACAGGGTTATCAGGTCTATTACAGCGATGCGTTTAAATCGTATGTTAAGTAGCTTCTTTATTTTTTAACTAGTTGATGAAACGACTGATTAATTCAACTAGTAGTACCCTAATCTGAATGAGTAATTGGAGTTTGTGATGAGCACATTTATAGCAGCGTTTGTAGTGTTATTATTGTTCTTTTTGTTAATGTCTATCGGCTATATCGTAAAAAAGAAAGCGGTAGAAGGTAGTTGTGGTGGTTTAGGTGTTTTAGGTATTGAGAAAGCATGTGACTGTGACGATCCATGTGATAAACGTAAACGCCGTATGGAAAAAGAGCAAGCTCGCAATGAGTTGCTCAATCAAAATCGAATTATTTAGCATCGTTAATTGCCTAAAGCGAAGGTTAATAGACCAGTGCTTTGTAAAGAGCCTTCATTTAGAAGGCTTTTTTTATGTTCGTGTATTGTTAACGAGTTACAAAGCTTAGTTATAATGATAATGGTTATCAATTGTAAGTGTGTGAAAGTAAAGGAAATTTGCTTTTTCTCCTATAGTGTTTTATCCTATTTGTAATTGATCGAGATCACATTATTTATCGAGGGACATTACTATGAAAGGTCATCCTAAAGTCATCAGCCAACTCAATCGAGTACTCACCTGTGAGCTGACCGCCATTAACCAATATTTTTTACATGCTCGTATGTTTAAGCATTGGGGATTGGAAAAGCTTAATGAGAAAGAGTATAAAAAATCGATTGAAGACATGAAGCATGCTGACAAGCTGATTGAACGTGTATTGTTTCTTGAAGGTTTACCTAACCTACAACAGTTAGATAAATTGCGTATTGGTGAGCATGCTGAAGAAATGCTTAGCTGTGATCTAGCTGCGATTACTGAACAAATTGCCATTTTGCGTGAAGCCATTAAGGTATGTGAAACTCAGCAAGATTATGTTAGCCGCGATTTATTTGAAGATTTACTCGAAGACGAAGAAGAGCATCTAGATTGGATTGAGTCGCAGCAAGAGCTTATCAATCAAACGGGTATTCAAAATTATCTTCAATCACAAATTAACGACTAATAGGAAATTATCATGAAAGGCCATCCAGAAGTCATCGACGCTTTAAATAGTTTATTAACTGGCGAATTGTCAGCCATGGATCAATATTTTGTCCATGCTCATATGTATGAAGACTGGGGATTCAATGAACTGTATACCCGTATTCTGCATGAGTCAGACGACGAGAAGTTGCATGCAGCTAAATTAGTTCAACGCATTTTGTTTTTAGAAGGCACTCCAGATGTTGGCAGCCGTGAAGCGTTGAATATTGGTAAAGATGTGCAAGAAATGCTTAGAAATGACCTTGCATACGAATATCATGTAGCAGATCATTTGCGTAAAGTTATCGCGCTATGTGAAGAAAAAGCGGATTACCAAAGCCGTGAAATTTTAGAAGTGTTATTAGATGACACTGAATCTGACCACATGTACTGGTTAGAGAAGCAACTCGGTCTTATTGAACGTATTGGTTTACAAAACTATTTACAGACCAAAATGTAATGTCTTAATTGATACGTTACATGTTAAATAAGTCCAACTGAGTTTGGGCTTTTTTGTGTCTGTAAGAGAATGATTGAATACTGTTTTTATATACAGTATCATTGTTTCAATTAAGATAATGATGATGGTTATAGAATGCGTAAAATCATTCACATCGATATGGATTGTTATTTTGCCGCGGTAGAAATGCGCGATTTTCCTGAGTTGAGAGGAAAACCCATTGCTGTTGGCGGCAGAAGTGACCGCCGAGGTGTGATAAGTACCTGCAGCTATGAGGCCCGCAAATTTGGGGTGCGTAGCGCTATGTCCAGTTATCATGCGTTGCAGTTGTGTCCGCAATTGATTTTAGTACCAGGGCGGATGGAAGTGTATAAATCGGTGTCACTGCAAATACGTGAGATTTTTCATCGATACACTGATCTTGTTGAGCCTTTGTCTTTGGACGAAGCGTATCTTGATGTGACTGATTGCGATGCTCACCAAGGCAGTGCGACATTAATTGCCAAGGCGATACGAGATGAGATTTTTGAGGTTACCGGATTAACTGCTTCAGCTGGTATAGCACCCATTAAGTTTTTAGCCAAAATTGCATCCGATTTAAATAAGCCGAATGGACAATATGTTATCACTCCAAATCAAATTGCTGATTTTGTAAAAGACCTACCGCTGAGTAAAATTCCTGGAGTTGGTAAAGTCACTTCAAAAAAGTTAGCCGATATTGGCTTAACCACTTGTTATGATGTGCAGCAATACCCTAAAGTGCAATTAATTGAGGCCTTTGGTAAGTTTGGCCATGTGTTGGCTGAGCGTGCTCAAGGGATCGATTCAAGACAAATCAGCCCGCATCGAGTGCGTAAGTCTGTCGGGGTTGAAACGACATTAGCCAAAGACATTTTTACGTTAGAGCAATGTCATCAGGTATTACCGCAACTGATTCAAGAGCTGAGTACTCGGGTTCGTCGCAGTGCAAAAGACCGACAGATCCATAAGCAGGTTGTGAAACTGAAATTTAATGATTTTAAGCAGACCACCATCGAGCATCGCAGTGATGAGATTTCGATTAACCTGTTTCATGAGTTATTGCTGCAAGCATTACAACGAAGCCATGGGCGAGGGATTCGATTAGTCGGTGTGAGCGTTGGCCTAGCGGATGTGACGTTGGCTTCTTCCGAGAGTAGTGTCGATCAAATTACTCAACTCGATTTACAATTTTAGGCGCCCATTTTATAACGGAAACCATAGAGAGCAAAAAGGCGACATTGCTGTCGCCTTTCTTATATGGCTTATCAGCCAATTATAACCATAGCCACAATCACTTGACTGATTACGCCTCTTTAGCTGGGATACGCTCTAATACAGCAAGCAGTAATTCCCAATATTGACCAACCGTGGTGATGTTGACCATTTCATCTGGGCTGTGCGGATAACGAATCGTCGGACCAATCGATACCATGTCCATGTGCGGATAAGGTTCTTTAAATAAACCACATTCAAGACCCGCATGAATAACCATCACGCTAGGATCTTTTTTATAAATATCGTTATAGGTGTCACGCACAATTGCCATAACAGGTGAGCTAGTGTCTGGTTTCCAACCTGGATAAGCACCGCTTAAATCAATGCTAGCACCCGATAGATTTGATAGTGCGGTTAGCATACCAGTGACTTCTTCACGCCCCGAATCGATTAATGAACGAATAAGGCATAATATTTCTACGCTTTCATCTTCAGTGCTGATCACGCCGATATTTAATGATGTTTCAGTGACGCCTTCTACTTCATCGCTCATGCGGATAACACCGTTAGGGCTAGCATGTAATAAGTCGATTAAGGTATTTTGCGCTTCTTCGTCCATCACTTTTGTTGGTGCATCAATTGCGGCTAACGTGAGTAACATGGCAGGATCAGCTACGGCTAACTCTTCACGCACTAACGCTTGAAATGACTCAATAGCTTGTTTTAATGCTTCAACATTTTCAGCTGGCAACATCAATTGAACGTTAGCTTCACGCGGAATCGCATTACGCAGCGAACCACCACTAAAGCTGACTAGCTCTAAGGCTAATTCGTCACTGTATTTAAATAAAAATCGCGCTAATAACTTGTTAGCGTTACCACGACCAAGATGAATATTGACACCAGAATGGCCGCCTTTTAAACCCGACATAGTCAGTGAAAAGCTGGCGTTGCTTTGTTCTGGTGCTTGCCAAGACATTGGTACACTTATTTGTGCATCAACACCGCCGGCGCAACCCATGTAGATTTCACCTTCTTGCTCTGAATCAGTATTAATTAAAATTTCAGCATCAAGGTAACCGGCTTCTAAACCAAAAGCGCCAGTCATGCCGGCTTCTTCATCAATGGTGAGCAGCACTTCGAGTGGCCCGTGCTTAATGTCTTTACTGCCTAAAACGGCCAACGCCGAAGACATACCAATACCGTTATCAGAACCTAAGGTTGTTCCTCTAGCTTTAACCCAATCACCGTCAACATAGGCTTCAATCGGATCGGTTTCAAAATTATGTACTTTGTCGGCATTTTTTTGCGGCACCATATCAATGTGCGCTTGTAACACCACTATTTTGCAGTTTTCCATTCCTGCAGTAGCAGGCTTACGGATGATTAAATTACCCACTTTGTCTTCAACAACCGCAAGGCCTTGAGCTTTTGCCCATTGTTGAATATGTTGTGATAACGCATGTTCATGCTTTGATGGATGTGGAATAGCGCAAATTTGTTCAAACCATTGCCATAGAGGCTGAGGATATAATTGAGTTAATGCAGTCACGAAACGCCCTCTAAGATGAAATCAAGTCGATATACGACACAAAATATAACTGCGACTATTTTAACATATTCTGCGCAGTTACTTGATATTGCGATACCGATTTGCCAAGGTTTAGTCCACAAATCTGTAAATAATTATGAACCCACTAATTTATCTATATCCCTAAAGAGTAAGGATCTTATATGACCCAAGTGAATAAAGCGCTTACTGCGTTCCAAGTGCCAATTATTGATGTCACAACTGATGAGGCTATTTTTGAAGGCGAAGGTTGGGACGCTGTTGTCGTGATAGCGACGAGTTTAGCTGACATCAAACAAGATGAAGTGAGTTTGCTTGCTGCACACGCTAGTCAAATAGATTTCCGTGTCGGTAAAAGTGCCACGTTGCTTTTTGCGCCAGGGTTAGCCGGTTGTCGTTTGATTCTCTCCCCAGTGACAGATAGCGACAATGAGTATAGCGATGTCAGGATTTTTGCCAAAGCCGCTCGAGAAGGTATTGCCATTGCTAAAGCCGCAGGTGCCACTAAACCTTTACTAGTTGTTCCAAGTGTAACTGACAATCGCTTTGCTAATGCAGAACAAGTTGCCGCACTGGCTTGTGGACAAGAGCTTTGGCAACCGTTAGAGGCGCGAGAAGCAAAGTCTTTACAACCGAGTTTAACCGCGATTGGATTATTGAATACTGCCACCCATAGTTTATTACTTAATGCGGCAGAATCTGGACGAGTATTGGCGCGCGATCTTTGTGGTACAGAACCTGAGCGTATGTCCGCTATTGGTTTTGCACAATATTGTGTTGATGCTTTTGCTGATAGCGGTTTGGCTGTATCTGTGGTTGATCAAGTCGAGCAGTTAAAAGCGCAATACCCATTACTCAGCGCAGTGGGTAGAAGCTCTTTTGATGTTGCACGTCATCATCCACGAGTGGTAAAGCTTGAATATGTTGGTGAAGGCCCTATTACAAAAACCTTATTCTTTGCTGGCAAAGGTGTGGTTTACGACACAGGTGGCGCTGATATTAAAGTTGCAGGATCTATGGCTGGAATGAGCCGTGATAAAGGTGGCGCGGCAGCAGTTGCCGGTCTAATGAAAGCACTATCAATACTGAAACCTAAAGGTATTAAAGTCATTGCTGAACTCGGATTAGTAAGAAACAGTATTGGCAGTGATGCATTTGTCACTGATGAAATCATTACTAGCCACGCAGGTGTGCGAGTTCGCATTGGTAATACTGATGCAGAAGGTCGCTTAGTGTTGGCTGACTTATTATCACATTTGCGTTTACAGGCTCAAACAGCGGTGAATCCACAGTTATTTTCGGTGGCGACGTTAACCGGCCATGTTGTACGAGCCTATGGTGGTTATCCTGCATTAGTTGAGAATAGCGCAGCTAAAAAGCAAGGGGTTGCAGCAACACTTGCTGAAGTGGGTCAGTTATGGGGGGAGCCATTCGAGGTTTCACGATTACGTCCGGAAGACTTTGATAAAATTGCCGATAAAAACGGCGCTGCAGATGTGGTGTCATCGAATAATGGTCCGTCTTCCATTACGGCTCGTGGGCATCAATATCCTGCCGCTTTCTTGATAAAAGCCTCTGGATTAACAGAAACAGAACTGGCATTTACTCATATCGATATTGCAGGCAGTGCTGTTGAGGGCGATCCTCTGTATGGAAAGCCAACCGCAAGCCCTTTGGTAGCTTTATTACAGTTTTCAAATTAGAGGTTTTTTCGTTGTTAAGTAGTTGTTTTTGAAGGGCTTGATTTTTAGGTTACATGTTGATAACAATAGTTATACATAGTTTTAATACGAAAATATTGTAATTAAATCACTTTTAATGAAGTTTTTGTGAATTAAAGCAAATAATACTTGTAATTAAATTACAGTTTTGTATAATTCATTTCGTCGGCAAGCAATGTGTTTGTCGACTCTAGTTAATCCAGGATGGATATAACCTCCAAGGATCTGAGTGACAAGTTGTCTCAATGGATTTGAGAAATGTACGTTCCAGGGAACCGAGCCAAGCTTTACTAGGTTTATACAACTTTACTTTAATCAGGAGCACGACTATGTCTTATACAGGTAACAGCAAATTTTATTGGCAGAACACTTGGTTTGCCGACGTAACAGTTTTACGTGGCGGTATATTCGCCATGAAACGTTAAGAATTGACCCTCTTTACGTAGTTTTAATATCCATCAACCTTTTGTTCGTCTCGTTTGACGGTTTTAGACAAGGTGGTAAATTAATTAATTTATCGCCACATCACGTTAAGTGATGCTAGCTTTCCTTTCCCCATATGGGATGCTTGTAACATGTCTGCCTACTCTATTGAGTAGGCTTTTTTTTGTCTTGAATTTAGCTCGCTTTAGTTAGACTCAAGCTAATTGGTTAGTGCGCTATATAAAAAACTGAAATCTTTCAACAAAAAGGCTATTGATAGCTATCAAGGTCGTAAGTATTTATAATTCCCCGCAATTAAAGTAAGCCCTCTGTAAAGATGTCGACTCTGTGAGTATGGTCAATAGCACAAGGCTTACCGTATCCTCATTTGTCGTAATTTGACTATTAATCCAACGTTAACCTTTGCCCAAGGAACCCCGTTCCATGTTAGAAAAACTATTTAAACTTAAACAGAACAACACGAGTCTTAAGCAAGAGGCTATGGCCGGTCTGACTACTTTTTTAACGATGGCTTACATCATTTTTGTTAACCCTATGATGCTTGCTGATGCTGGGATGGATCATGGTGCGGTATTTGTTGCCACATGTTTAGCGGCTGCCATAGGTTGTTTAGTTATGGGATTATTAGCTAATTACCCGATAGCATTGGCTCCGGGTATGGGGCTGAATGCCTTTTTTACTTACACCGTAGTTGGCGAAATGGGGTATAGCTGGGAAACGGCACTTGGCGCGGTCTTTATGTCAGGTGTGTGCTTCTTAATTTTATCCTTAGTCAAAATACGTGAGTGGATAGTTAATAGTATTCCAATGTCGTTACGTTTTGGTATTGCTGCTGGTATTGGATTATTTTTAGCCTTAATAGGCTTAAAAAATGCCGGTATTGTAGTGGCAAGCCCTGCTACATTGGTGACTATGGGCGATATCACCTCATTTCCAGCCTTGATGGCCGCATTAGGTTTTTTCTTAATTATTGCCATGGTTCATCGTGGTCTAAAGGCTGCCGTTATTTTTAGCATTCTAATAGTGACAGTTTTAGGAATGATTTTTGGTGATGTGCAATACCAAGGTTTAATTTCTATGCCGCCGTCTATCGCGCCGACATTTATGAAGATGGACTTGTCTAGTGTATTAGAGGTGAGCATGTTATCGGTGGTTTTTGCTTTCTTATTTGTCGATTTATTTGACACATCAGGTACCTTAGTTGCTGTTGCTCAACGTGGCGGACTGCTTGATGAAAAAGGCCGTTTATCTCGAGTAAAACGTGCCTTAACCGCAGACAGTGTCGCCACTATTACTGGTGCTGCATTAGGTACATCAACTACCACGAGCTACATCGAAAGTATTGCAGGGGTGAGTGCAGGTGGTCGCACAGGTTTAACTGCCGTTGTAGTTGGATTACTGTTTTTAGCGGCGTTATTTGTGTCGCCATTAGCCGGTATGGTGCCAGCATATGCCACAACAGGTACCTTGTTTTATGTCGCAATCCTAATGATGTCTGGTCTAGTCAATGTTGATTGGGAAGATATTACTGAAGCAGCTCCCGTTGTTGTGACGTGTTTATTAATGCCGTTAACCTTCTCTATAGCCAATGCAATTGGTCTTGGGTTTATTTCTTATGCTGCGATCAAATTGATGACAGGACGTTTTAAAGATTTAAATCCAGGTATTTTAGTGGTGGCGGCATTGTTTATTGCCAAGTTTATTTACGGTTAATTAGCTGCCCATGCGTACAGTGAATTAATAAATTGGCTAAGGCTAATACAAAAAAGGGCTATTAGCCCTTTTTTTGTTTTTCTAAATAAGGCGCCAATAGCCAAGCTATTTCAGCTTAATGAAACTGAGTTAGCAGGATTAGAGACTGTTTGATAACCATTTATTAACCTGAAAATAGTTAATCTAGACAAATATTCCAGTATTAGCGGCTTTCACTATGAATTATCGAGTGAATTGGGTATAAAAATGAACTGAATATTTTTTTGTAAGCTGAGTAAGACAAATGGGTTATCGCCGCGTAGTAGTTAAGTTAGGCACCAGCGTGCTGACATCGGGCAGTAAAAAGCTTGATAAAGCACATATGGTTGAATTAGCCAGGCAAATGGCCTCGCTTATGCGTTCTGGTGTAGAAGTTGTGTTGTGTACATCAGGTGCGATAGCTGCTGGGCGGGAGCATTTACATTATCCGGTGTTGCCCGACACTATGGCGAATAAACAGTTACTTGCAGCGGTAGGCCAAAGTCAGTTAATTTTGGCATGGTCACAATTGTTCAGTATTTACGGATTACATGTTGGCCAGTTATTGTTAACTCGTGCTGATTTACAAGATCGTGAACGTTATCTTAATGCGCGCGACACCTTAAATGCATTATTAGCTCACAATATTATCCCTATCATTAACGAAAATGATGCAGTGGCAACCAATGAAATTAAAGTGGGAGATAATGATAATTTATCTGCCCGCGCAGCCTTACTTTGCGATGCTGATTTACTTATCTTACTGACCGACCAAAAAGGCTTATTTGATGCCGATCCACGTACCCATCCCGACGCACAGTTGATTAAACAAGTTGTCAATATTGACGACAGTTTGCGTTTATTGGCCGGCGGTTCAGTGTCTGGACTTGGAACGGGCGGAATGGCCACCAAACTCGAAGCCGCGGATGTGGCTAGACGTGCGGGCATAGAAGTTGTTATTGCTTCCGGTCATCACCCCGATGTTATTGCCAAAGTGGCGGCGAGGGAGTCTGTCGGTACTCATTTTAGCGCAATCGAAAATCCATTAGAAAGTCGCAAGCAGTGGATCCTTGCGGGTCCTGCTTCACAAGGTAAATTAGTTGTAGATGCTGGAGCATCTGTTGCCGTTGTTGCTAATGGTCGTAGCCTATTATCTAAAGGCATTGTCGATGTTGAAGGCAATTTTGAACGCGGTGCGACCTTACTAATTGTGAATCAAACGGGTAAGATTTTGGCTAAAGGCATTAGCCGATATTGCGCCAATGATTTAACCAAAATTAGCGGTAAACATTCTGATGATATAGAAAGTCTACTGGGCTATAACTACGGCGATGCCGTGGTTCATCGCAATGATATGGTCGTACTTGATAATTAAGGATAAGCATATGTCAGCCACAGAAACAGAATATTTAACTCAATTAGGGCAACGTGCTAAGGCTGCAAGTTTTATTTTAGCGAGTTTAACTGCGAAACAAAAAAACGTGTTGTTAGCTACGATTGCCGATCACTTAGCGCAGCGGAAAAATGATATTTTACAAGCGAATGCACAAGATATCATTGCAGCGAAGCAAAGCGGTTTAACCGAAGCCATGATAGATAGGTTGATGCTGGACGAAGGGAGGCTAGGCGGGATTATAGCTGACATTGATAATGTCATCGCACTAGCAGACCCTGTCGGCAAGGAAGCTGATAGTCGAGTATTAGATAACGGCTTACGCTTAACTCGTCGCAGTGTCCCATTAGGTGTGGTGGGGGTTATTTATGAAGCTCGGCCAAATGTCACTGTTGATATTGCCGTGTTAGCGTTAAAGACCGGTAATGCAGTGATTTTGCGTGGCGGTAAAGAAACCCTAACCTCCAATAAAATGCTAAGCGACATTATCCGTGATGCACTGGTGAGTCTAGATTTACCTAAAGATGCCGTGCAGCTCATTGATTCACCAGAGCGTAGCCTTGTCAGCGGTTTACTAAGACTCGACAAATATGTCGATATGATTATTCCTCGTGGTGGACAAAACCTACAGCGATTGTGTGCTGAGCAATCAAGCATTCCTGTCATTTTAGGCGGTATTGGCATCTGTCATTTATTTGTCGATAAACAAGCTGATTTAGTGCGGGCAATTGATGTCATTGCTAACGCTAAAGTTCAACGTCCGACTGTGTGTAATGCTTTAGATACCTTATTAATACATCAACAGGTAGCCGCTGAGTTTATTCCCAAAATAGCATCACATTTACACTCGCTTGGGGTTCGTTTCCATGCTTGTGCAACCACTTTGCCTTATCTTGATGGTTTAGGTTTTGATGTAACAGCGGCACATGATGAATCGTTTTCAACAGAGTGGTTATCGCTCACGTTAGGGATCAAAGTGGTTAACGATATTGACGAAGCCGTGGAACATATCCGTCATTATTCTACAGGGCATTCTGAAGCCATTTTAACGGATAACATTCACACCGCGAGTGACTTTATGAATCAAGTTGATTCCGCTGCAGTGTATGTGAATGCCAGTACTCGTTTTACTGATGGTTCGCAGTTTGGTCTTGGCGCGGAAGTGGCGGTGAGTACTCAGAAATTGCATGCTCGTGGTCCAATGGCGTTAGATGCCCTGACCACTTATAAGTGGTTAGCTTGGGGTGATTACACCTGCAGACAATAATGCATTTTGTTCTATTTATGACAAGAAGGGCGCACATTAGCGCCCTTTGCTTTTTGTATGGCGGCTCGGTAATAACAGAGCGTTATAAATTATAAATAAGGTGACTTGGCGTTACTGGCTCAGTAAAACGCTCAAAGGTGGTTAATAACCAAATCGCAAAAAAGGCACAGGTCATTAATATCGCTACAATTCTAAATACTTGCGCGTATTCCATTACATAAGTGAAATATCGACGTTGTACGGCATTGGTCATAAAAGTAGCGATAAGTGAAAATACGCACAAATACATTGCTGGATATTGTGTGGTGCTTACGCCATAAAGCTTTTCATAAACTAGAATCACCATAACAATCGTTAAGGTAACAATGCGTATCTTACGTTCGGTGTTATCACTGAAATTCCATCTTGGCAGTCCCATTGCCTTGGTTCCTCCACAATCATTTGAATTTTTAGTACTTTTTTGAATATCCTTTGTACTTTTATAGCTCTAGTTCGATTTTTTATCAAATGATTAGGGTTATTTAATACTTTTCTGTTGCAGTGTTACATTCAAAACTCGAGCAATACTGCTGAAATGCCAAGTTGGTTAGTGTGGCTCACAAACAAATGTCGATTTAAATTGTGATGATTTAATCCACTCCCCAAATGATAATGCCAAGCGCAAAACTCAGCGGCAATCAATAGTGCAAATTCAATCGATAGTACCGTTGTTAAATTGCCATAATGGCTGCTGATGCAGTTCACTATCTAATAGCCGAAACTCACACAATAATGAACAATACGCTGAATATTGGTATTAGCGACGATTATATGGCGCTAATACCATCTAATTCATCGGCAATATGGGTGCCATTTAGTAAAAAAACACAGGTCTATGACTTGTTGCTGCGTGATTCCGGCTGGTTTTACTGTAATGACTCCCATCATTAAGCTTACTTAAGCCATCGCTGTTATGTGTAGCGGAAGCTCCTTAGCTTACTAATATGCCTCGTATAAAAAATCCATAAAACATGATAAATATTTACTTATACCCTTGTAATTGACTTTGTTGTCCCAATATAGGTATCAAGGCTGATATGAGTGGTCAATTTTGAATCTCAAGTTAAGCAATAAAATGCTTGAAATACTTGTTGTTCATCCCCATATCAACATCAAATAACATATTTGTGACGACTAACGTCAATTTCGGAGGACCCCATGGGCAAAATTATTGGTATCGATTTAGGCACAACAAACTCGTGTGTAGCAGTCCTTGATGGCGGCAAAGCACGCGTAATTGAAAACGCAGAGGGTGATCGTACAACCCCATCAATTATCGCTTATACCGATGATGAAATTATTGTAGGCCAACCAGCAAAGCGTCAAGCTGTAACTAACCCAACAAACACATTCTTTGCCATTAAGCGTTTAATCGGCCGTCGTTTTAAAGATGACGAAGTACAACGTGACGTGAACATCATGCCATTCAAAATTATCGGAGCTGATAATGGTGATGCATGGGTTGAATCTCGTGGTAATAAAATGGCACCACCACAAGTTTCAGCTGAAATCTTGAAAAAGATGAAAAAGACTGCTGAAGACTTTTTAGGTGAAGAAGTGACTGAAGCGGTTATTACCGTTCCTGCTTACTTTAACGATTCACAACGTCAAGCAACGAAAGATGCTGGTCGTATCGCAGGTCTTGATGTTAAGCGTATTATCAACGAACCTACTGCTGCTGCACTTGCATACGGTATCGATAAGAAGCAAGGCGACAACATTGTTGCAGTATACGATTTAGGTGGTGGTACATTCGATATCTCTATCATCGAAATCGACAGTAACGATGGCGACCAAACATTTGAAGTACTAGCAACCAATGGTGATACTCACTTAGGTGGTGAAGACTTTGATAACCGTATGATTAACTATTTAGCTGATGAATTCAAAAAAGACCAGGGCTTAGATCTTCGTAGAGATCCTTTAGCAATGCAACGTTTGAAAGAAGCGGCTGAAAAAGCAAAAATCGAGCTTTCAAGCACTAACCACACTGAAGTTAACTTGCCTTACATCACTGCTGATGCATCAGGTCCTAAGCATTTAGTGGTTAAAATTACTCGTGCTAAGTTAGAGTCATTAGTTGAAGATTTAATTCAACGTACTCTAGAGCCGCTTAAAGTTGCACTAGCTGATGCTGATTTATCAATATCTGATATCAATGAAGTGATTCTTGTTGGTGGCCAGACTCGTATGCCTAAAGTACAAGAAGCAGTAACTAACTTCTTCGGCAAAGAGCCTCGTAAAGATGTTAACCCTGATGAAGCGGTTGCAGTTGGCGCGGCGATTCAGGCTGGCGTACTTTCTGGCGAAGTGAAAGACGTACTTCTACTTGACGTTACACCACTATCTCTTGGTATTGAAACCATGGGCAGTGTGATGACCAAGCTTATCGAGAAGAACACCACTATCCCGACTAAAGCTCAGCAAGTATTCTCAACAGCTGACGACAACCAAAGTGCAGTCACAATTCACGTACTTCAAGGTGAGCGTAAGCAAGCTAGTGCCAACAAGTCATTAGGTCAATTTAACCTTGAAGGTATTGAGCCAGCACCACGTGGCCAACCACAGGTTGAAGTGATGTTCGACATTGATGCTGATGGTATCTTACATGTGTCTGCAACAGACAAGAAAACAGGTAAGAAACAAAACATTACTATCAAAGCTTCTTCTGGTTTGTCTGATGAAGAAGTTGAACAAATGGTACGTGATGCTGAAGCTCATGCTGATGAAGATGCTAAATTTGAAGAGTTAGTTAAAGCGCGTAATCAAGCAGATGGTTTAGCTCATTCAACTAAAAAACAAGTTGAAGAAGCTGGCGATGCACTAGCTAGTGACGAAAAAGAAAAGATTGAAGCAGCAATCGCAACTTTAGAAACTGCCATAAAAGGCAAAGATAAAGAAGCTATTGATACAGCTACTCAAGCGTTAATCGAAGCGTCTGCTAAGTTAATGGAAATTGCTCAAGCTAAAGCTCAAGGTGAAGCAGAAGGTCAAGCACACGATGCTGGCCAAGAAAAGCCTGCTGATGATGTTGTTGATGCTGAGTTCGAAGAAGTTAAAGACGACAAAAAGTAATTAGAAATTTCAGCTAGTTACCGTTAAAGCGGGCGTTGGGGGTATCCTCAAACGCCCGTTTGTATAATTTAAGTTTAACAATTTACTCACACCTTCGAGAAACAGAACACTATGTCAAAGCGTGATTATTACGAAGTTCTCGGTGTTGGACGTGACACCAGTGAACGCGAAATTAAAAAAGCGTACAAACGCTTAGCGATGAAGTTTCACCCAGACCGTAATCCGGGTGACAAAGCCGCAGAAGCTAGCTTTAAAGAAATTAAAGAAGCGTACGAAATTTTAACCGACAGCGACAAAAAAGCGGCTTATGATCAATTTGGTCATGCTGGCGTTGACCCTAATCGTGGTGGACACGGTGGTGGCCAAGGTGATTTTGGCGATATCTTTGGTGATGTATTCGGTGATATTTTTGGTGGTGGTCGCCGTGGTGGTGGTCAACGCCAAGCTGCGCGCGGTAGTGATTTACGATACAACCTTGAACTGTCTTTAGAAGAAGCCGTACGCGGGTTAACCAAAGAACTGCGAATTCCTACTTTAGCAGCGTGTGATTTGTGTGATGGTAGCGGTGCTAAAAAAGGCACATCTGCAACCACATGTGGTACGTGTCATGGCCAAGGCCAAGTGCAAATGCGTCAAGGTTTCTTTGCTGTTCAGCAAGCGTGTCCTACTTGTCATGGTCGCGGTAAAATCATTAAAGATCCTTGCGGCAAGTGTCATGGCGAAGGTCGTGTTGAGAAAAGCAAAACCTTATCAGTTAAAATTCCTGCTGGTGTAGATACAGGCGATCGTATTCGTCTTACTGGCGAAGGTGAAGCGGGCGAGTTTGGTGCTCCACCAGGTGATTTATACGTTCAAGTTAGTGTGCGAGAACACGCTATCTTTACCCGTGACGCCAATAACCTTTACTGTGAAGTACCTATTTCATTCAGTAAAGCAGCATTAGGCGGCGAGATTGAAGTACCGACATTAGACGGTAAAGTTAGCCTTAAAATCCCAACAGAAACCCAAACAGGGCGCATGTTCCGCCTACGCGGCAAAGGGGTTAAGTCGGTCCGTAGCCATGCAGTAGGTGACTTACTGTGTAAAGTGGTAATGGAAACACCGGTTAACTTGAATGAAAAACAAAAAGAGTTATTGCGTGAGTTTGAAGCAACGTTAACTGGCGAATCAAAAAAGCACAGCCCTAAAGCTGAAGGCTTCTTTGATGGCGTTAAAAAGTTCTTTCAGGATTTAAACAGTTAATCGCGATGATCTAGCGACCTCGTTAAAGGCTGTTTACTTTGGGTAAGCAGCCTTTTTTATTGGCGAATATCGTCAATTTATCCTATTAACATTAGGCGTTAACATGTCATTTTCAGCGTTATCACTCGATTCAAGTTTATTAGCCGCATTACCACCGACAGTGAATCAGCCGAGTCGTATTCAGCAACTGGCTATTCCAACTATATTGGCGGGGCAAGATGTGTTGGCATTAGCCCAAACCGGCAGCGGTAAAACCTATGCTTATGGTTTGCCTGTATTGCAACGCATTAGTCTGCTTCCAACGGCTCATTTGTCTGCCGTGATCATCGTACCGACCAGAGAGTTAGCATCACAAGTATCGCAAAACTTAGTGCCGCTGGCACAATCGCTTAATTTGCGCGTAGAGGTACTGTGTGGCGGTGAAGCAATAGAGCTTCAAATTGATCGCTTAGCTCAACCGGTTAACATCGTCGTTGCTACACCGGGCCGTTTACTCGCATTAGCACAACAAGGTGTTATTGATTTTGAACATCTGCAGAGTTTGGTTCTTGATGAAGCAGACCGATTACTGGACATGGGATTTATCGCCGATATTAATGCGCTGATTACATTAATGCCAAGTGGCCAACGGTTATTATTTTCGGCGACGTTACCCGAATCTTTGGTCGCATTAGCTCAAAAAGTACAGTCTGCATCTTGCGTACGAATTGAAGCGCATGCTTTAAATAGTACCGTGGCTGATATTGATCAAACTCTCTATCACGTCAATAAAGGCAGCAAAGCCAAAGCGCTGATTCATTTAATTGCTTTACATCAATGGTCGCAAGTATTGGTGTTTGTGAATGCTAAAGATGATGCTGATGCATTGTGTAAAAAGTTAATTAAAGCGGGTATTAACGCTGCGGCGCTTCATGGCGATAAAGAACAAGCGCTGCGAAGTAAGACCTTAGAGCAATTCAAAACGGCACAACTGACTGTATTAGTCGCAACCGATGTATTAGCGCGCGGTATTCATGTCGACGCATTGCCAGTAGTCATTAATGTTGATTTACCTGCCCAAGCAGCAGTATATGTTCATCGTATTGGACGTACTGCACGGGCGGGATTAAGCGGCGTGGCATTATCATTAGTCTGTCATTCTGAATTACTCAGTTTAGAGGCTATTCGAGAATTAACCGGACAGGCATTACCATTAGTTGAATTAGCTGGTTTTGCGGTAACAGACAAACCGATTAGCGAAAACAGTAAGCGAGCGCCGCGCGATAAGCAAGCCAATCGTCGTACCGCCAATAAACGCAGTATTAGTGATTTCGCTAAACGTAAATCAACACGTTAATCAACACATGAATGCTGGCTGATGTTTAATATCGCAAATGGTGCATTGGTCCAGTTGATTGGTATAAAATAAATGAATGATCGATTAGCTTTTTGGCTAAATGAATTTTAAGGGATGACAACATGAAACCTCTCGCGCTAACCCTACTCGTTTCTGCTTTATTAGTTGGCTGTGTTAATAGTCAATCGCCAACAGGGCGAGGGCAAACCTTGTTATTTTCTGATACCCAGATGCAGCAAATGGGTGCTCAGTCGTTTGAGACCATGAAGCAAAGTGAAAAAATAAGTCAAAACCAAGCGCAAACTCAATATGTGAACTGTGTTGCCAAACGTATCACTGCGGTGTTGCCCGACCAATTGCAGCAATGGGATGTCGTGTTGTTTGAATCAGATCAAGTCAATGCGTTTGCGCTACCTGGTGGCCATATTGGTGTCTATACCGGTTTACTAAATGTGGCGACGAATCAAGATCAGTTGGCTACGGTTATGGGACATGAAGTGGCGCACGTTTTAGCACAACATGGAAACGAGCAAGTATCTCGAGCGCAGATAACGGGTCTTGGCATGCAAGCTGCGGATGCCGCATTAGGAGCATCGGGTATTGCCAATAAAGATTTGTACATGGCCGGACTGGGGCTAGGGGCGAATGTGGGCATTATTTTACCTTTTGGCCGCAGTCAGGAATCTGAAGCTGATATTGTTGGTCTTGAGCTAATGGCCAAAGCAGGTTTTAATCCAGCTCAAAGTGTTAATTTGTGGCAAAACATGGCTAAAGCGGGCGGAGCCCAAGGCCCTGAACTGTTATCGACTCACCCGTCACACAGTCACCGAATTGAAGACTTGCAAGCGGCACAGAATCAAGTGATGCCGCTTTATACACAGGCAAGAAAACAGTCTTTGGCTGAGTGTAAAATTGCTCAAGTTAAATAGCGTTTTTTGCCAACATTTACGGGGTTTATTGTGATAAACTCTTGTGCGAATTTTTTATGTTTATTGAGAGAAAATTATTATGTCAGATTTGTTCAGCACTATGGAACAGCATGCTAGCTACGGTGTAGGTCGTCAAATGGGCGAGCAACTAGCAGCAAACTCTTTTGAAGGTATTGATATCCCTGCTGTTCAAGCTGGTCTTGCTGATGCATTTGCCGGTAAAGAAAGCGCAGTATCAATGGAAGAGCTTCAAGTTGCATTTACTGAAATTAGTCGTCGTTTACAAGAAGCACAAGAAGCTGCTGCAGAAGCTGCTGCCGCTGAAGGTGATACATTCCTAGCTGAAAACGCTAAGCGTGACGGTATTACGATAACTGAGTCTGGTCTTCAATACGAAGTGCTTGTACAAGGCGACGGTGAAACACCAACGTATGATTCAACTGTACGTACTCATTACCATGGTACTTTCATCAGTGGTGATGTGTTCGACAGCTCTGTTGCTCGTGGCCAACCTGCTGAATTCCCAGTATCTGGTGTTATCGCCGGTTGGACTGAAGCATTACAGTTAATGCCAGTTGGCACTAAGCTAAAATTATATGTCCCGCATCACTTGGCTTACGGTGAGCGTGGCGCGGGTGCTTCAATCCCGCCTTATTCAGCTTTGGTCTTCGAAGTTGAATTGTTAGAAATTATCTAGTTGTTAAAAACGCCTAAGTTAACTTAGGCGTTTTTGTATATGCTGTTTGTGTGTTTACCTTTAGTTAACACTGGGAGAATGAAATGACTGCAAAAGTGAGAATTGCTGTAGTTGGTGCCAGTGGCCGTATGGGCCGTACACTGATTGAATCTGCTAAACAGCAACAAGTCATAATACTTGGCGCAGCTATTGAACGTACAGGTTCAAGTTTAATCGGTATTGATGCTGGTGTACTTGCTGGTGTTGGCGCGATGAATGTTGCCATTACCGATTCACTGGATAAAGTGGTTGACGACTTTGACGTATTAATTGATTTTACGTCACCTGAATCTTCCATTATTCATCTCGATTGGTGCGCAAAAAATCACAAAGCTATTGTCATTGGTACCACAGGTTTTAATCATGCTCAAAAAGAGCAAATTGGTGCCTATTCAGAACAAGTGCCAGTGGTATTAGCGCCTAATATGTCTGTCGGTGTTAACGTGATGTGGAAGTTGCTCGCACTGGCTACAGAGGTGATGGGTGATTATACCGATATCGAAATAATCGAAGCGCATCATCGGCATAAAAAGGATGCACCGTCAGGTACTGCACTTAAAATGGGTGAAATTATAGCCCAAACATTAGGTCGTGATTTAGACCAATGTGCGGTATTTGGGCGTGAAGGTATTACCGGTGAACGTGATCCTAATACCATAGGTTTTGCAACGGTTCGTGCTGGTGACATTGTCGGTGAACACACCGCAATGTTCGCTGACATAGGCGAACGGCTGGAAATAACCCATAAAGCATCGAGTAGAATGACCTTTGCTAATGGGGCAATGAGGGCGGCTTTTTGGCTCTCCGATCAAAATGCAGGTCTGTATGACATGCAACAAGTATTAGGATTGAACTAGATAATAAAAACACCATTCGTTGGTGTTTTTTTTTGAAAACAATCCTACAAAATATAGACGTAAAAACGAATTTCTTATACAATCGCTAGAATTTGTCAAAATTTCGTAATTTATCGAAAATTGGTATTTTAGTGCAAAATAAAAACACATAATTTTAAGTGGCTTGGCTCTTTTCTGGAGGTCGCGTTGACACAGTCTGCCTTACTCGTACTCGAAGATGGATCAGTATTCTCTGGCACCGCAATTGGTGCTACCGGTATCTCTGTTGGTGAAGTGGTATTTAATACTTCAATGACAGGTTATCAAGAGATCCTTACAGATCCTTCATATTCACGCCAAATAGTAACATTAACCTATCCTCACATCGGTAACACAGGTACTAATGATGAAGACACAGAATCGGATTCGGTTCATGCATGTGGCTTAATTATTCGTGACTTACCGCTTATGGCGAGTAATTTCCGCAACCAACAATCATTAAGCGATTATTTAAAAGCGAATAATGTGGTTGGCATTGCTGATATTGATACCCGCAAACTAACTCGAATTTTGCGTGAAAAAGGCGCCCAAGCCGGTTGTATTATGGTTGGTGACCTAGATGAAGCGAAGGCTCTGGCAGCGGCGAAAGCGTTTCCAGGTCTAAAAGGCATGGATTTAGCCAAAGAAGTGACCACCGATAAAGCTTATACATGGCGTAACGGTAGCTGGAAATTAGTCGGTGGTTTACCGTCTGAAACACCAGCAGCGGAACTTAAATATAAAGTTGTCGCGTACGATTACGGTGTAAAACGTAATATTTTACGTATGTTGGTTGACCGTGGTTGTGATGTGACGGTAGTACCAGCACAAACATCTGCAGCAGACGTACTTGCCATGAAGCCTGATGGGGTCTTTCTGTCAAATGGTCCTGGCGACCCTGAACCATGTGATTATGCTATTACTGCAATCCAACAAATATTAAAGACTGATATTCCAGTATTTGGTATCTGTTTAGGTCACCAGTTACTTGCATTAGCCTCTGGTGCGAAAACCTTAAAAATGAAGTTTGGTCATCATGGTGCAAACCATCCAGTGAGCAATATTGAAAAAGGCAACGTGATGATCACCAGTCAAAACCACGGTTTTGCTGCAGATGAAACCACATTGCCAGCTAATATTAAGGTCACGCATAAGTCGTTATTTGATGGTTCATTACAAGGTATTCACCTAACTGATAAGCCAGCATTTAGCTTCCAAGGTCACCCTGAAGCGAGCCCTGGGCCAACCGATGCCGCACCGCTGTTCGATCATTTCATCGAGCTAATTGAACAATACCGTCAGCACGCCAAGTAGTTATCTGGGAGAAGACAGAAGCAATGCCAAAACGTACAGATATAAAAAGTATTCTTATCCTAGGTGCCGGTCCAATTGTTATTGGTCAGGCGTGTGAGTTTGATTATTCAGGTGCGCAAGCTTGTAAAGCACTTCGTGAAGAAGGCTATCGCGTTATTCTGGTTAACTCTAATCCAGCAACAATTATGACCGACCCTGAAATGGCCGATGCAACTTATATCGAGCCTATTCATTGGGAAGTGGTACGCAACATCATTGCCAAAGAGCGTCCAGATGCAATTCTACCGACGATGGGTGGGCAAACTGCACTGAACTGCGCGCTTCAGCTTGAAGCACAAGGCGTACTAAAAGAGTTTAATGTTGAAATGATTGGTGCGACAGCGGATGCGATTGATAAAGCTGAAGACCGTAGTCGTTTCGACAAAGCGATGAAATCCATTGGTTTAGACTGCCCACGTGCGGGTATTGCTCATAACATGGATGAAGCTTATGGCGTATTAGATATGGTGGGCTTCCCCTGTATCATTCGTCCGTCTTTCACTATGGGTGGCAGCGGCGGTGGTATTGCCTACAACAAAGAAGAGTTTGAAGAGATTTGTTCTCAAGGCTTAGACTTGTCGCCAACTAACGAATTATTGATTGATGAATCATTAATTGGTTGGAAAGAATATGAAATGGAAGTGGTTCGTGACCGCAACGATAACTGTATTATCGTATGTGCTATCGAAAACTTTGACCCAATGGGTGTTCACACCGGTGACTCAATTACCGTTGCGCCAGCGCAAACGCTAACTGACAAAGAATACCAATTAATGCGTAACGCTTCTTTAGCTGTATTACGTGAAATTGGTGTTGAAACAGGTGGTTCAAACGTACAGTTTGGTATTTGTCCTGATACTGGCCGTATGGTTATTATTGAGATGAATCCACGAGTATCGCGTTCATCTGCTTTAGCGTCTAAAGCGACCGGTTTCCCGATTGCTAAAATTGCGGCTAAATTGGCTGTAGGTTATACCTTAGATGAGCTAAGTAACGACATTACTGGCGGTAAAACACCAGCATCGTTCGAGCCTGCAATCGATTACGTTGTGACTAAAATCCCACGTTTTAACTTTGAAAAGTTTGCTGGAGCAAATGACCGCCTAACGACTCAAATGAAGTCTGTCGGTGAAGTTATGGCCATTGGGCGAACTTTCCAAGAGTCATTGCAAAAAGCGTTACGCGGCCTTGAAGTGGGACGTAACGGTTTTGACTCAGTTGTCGATTTACAATCTCCTGAAGCTATTCAACGTATTCGCCATGAACTAAAAGAGCCTGGTTGTGACCGTATTTGGTACATTGCAGATGCATTCCGCGCTGGTTTAAGCCGTGATGATATCTTCACATTAACCA
The DNA here is from genome assembly GCF_003797125.1 of Shewanella frigidimarina. GTDB lineage: Bacteria > Pseudomonadota > Gammaproteobacteria > Enterobacterales > Shewanellaceae > Shewanella > Shewanella frigidimarina. The sequence continues at coordinate 716,222 of NZ_RKKE01000002.1, read as the reverse complement.
ATATTGACCATTGGTTCTTGGTTCAAATCGAAGATTTGATTACACAAGAAGCAAAAGTCGCTGAACTTGGTATGTCAGGCCTAGAGAAAAACTACTTACGCCAATTAAAGCGTAAAGGTTTCTCTGATGCACGTTTAGCTGATGTGTTAGGTGTTAATGAAAGCGAAATTCGTAAATTACGTCAACGCCATGAAATTCACCCGGTTTATAAGCGTGTCGATACTTGTGCTGCTGAATTCTCAACTGATACAGCTTACATGTACTCAACGTATGAAGAAGAGTGTGAAGCTAACCCATCGAACCGTGACAAAATCATGATTCTGGGTGGCGGCCCTAACCGCATTGGCCAAGGTATTGAGTTCGATTATTGCTGTGTCCACGCTGCATTAGCATTACGTGAAGACGGTTATGAAACCATCATGGTTAACTGTAACCCTGAAACGGTATCAACCGACTACGATACATCTGACCGCTTATACTTCGAACCTGTAACGCTAGAAGACGTACTCGAAATCGTGCGTATCGAAAAGCCAAAAGGCGTTATCGTTCAATACGGTGGTCAAACTCCGCTTAAACTCGCACGAGAATTAGAAGCCGCAGGCGTACCGATTATTGGTACTAGCCCGGATGCGATTGACCGTGCAGAAGACCGCGAACGTTTCCAGCAAGCGATTCAACGTTTGAACATGAAGCAGCCAGAAAATGCGACAGTGACAACTGTTGAAAGTGCTGTGATTGAAGCTGAAAAAATAGGTTATCCGTTGGTTGTACGCCCATCTTATGTATTAGGCGGTCGTGCGATGGAAATCGTATACGACAAACAAGATTTACTACGCTACTTCAATGAAGCGGTTAAAGTCTCTAATGCATCACCAGTATTACTTGATCACTTCTTAGATGATGCGATTGAAGTGGATATCGATGCTGTGTGTGACGGTGAAACTGTGGTGGTTGGCGCCATTATGGAACACATCGAACAAGCAGGTGTTCACTCTGGTGACTCAGGCTGTTCATTGCCACCTTACACCTTGAGTGCTGATATTCAGGCTAGAATGCGTGACCAAGTGTCTAAACTGGCTTTTGAATTAGGCGTAATTGGCTTAATGAACGTGCAGTTTGCGGTAAAAGATAACGAAATCTATATGATTGAAGTTAACCCGCGTGCCGCACGTACAGTACCATTTGTGTCTAAAGCGACTGGCGTTCCGCTAGCTAAAATTGCAGCACGAGTGATGGCTGGCCAAAGCTTAATTTCGCAAAACTTTACTAAAGAAGTTATTCCACCTTATTTTTCAGTAAAAGAAGTAGTCTTACCGTTTAATAAGTTCCCAGGTGTTGACCCGTTATTAGGCCCAGAAATGCGCTCAACCGGTGAAGTCATGGGCGTGGGTGATACTTTTGCTGAAGCTTATGCAAAAGCACAGCTAGGTGCGACATCTGAAGTGCCTAAGTCGGGTCGTGCGTTATTATCTGTACGTAACAGTGATAAAAAACGCGTTGCTGATTTAGCCTCTAAGCTGATTGAGCTAGGTTATGAAATTGATGCCACTCATGGTACCGCCATTATTTTAGGTGAAGCAGGGATTAACCCTCGCTTAGTTAACAAAGTGCATGAAGGTCGTCCACACATTCTTGATCGTATTAAAAATGGTGAATATACCTACATTGTTAACACAACTGAAGGTCGTCAAGCAATTGAAGACTCACGTCAGATCCGTCGTGGAGCTTTGCGATATAAAGTGAATTACACTACGACATTAAATGCTGCTTTTGCGACGTGTTTAGCGCATTCTGCAGATGATCGTATTAAGGTGACGTCTTTACAAGAGTTACACAAACGCATCAAAAGCTAATTTTTTGGTGCATTAATGATTAAGGTCGCCTTTTGGCGACCTTTTTTATGACATTTTGATGATGGATGACTAGCAAGTCTGTAAAAGCTTAGGTAAGCTGTCAGCCATCATCGAAAAGATGCATCCTAGATACGCACGCTAAGTCGATTGCGTACTTCCAACTGAATTTTTACTGTGTTGACTTATCGTCAGCACGGGATGCTTTTGTTTTTAAAGGAGACAAAGACATTATGAGTAAGGTCCCAATGACTGTAGTTGGCGCTGATCAATTACGTAAAGAACTTGAATTGTTAAAGTTCGATCGTCGTCCAAAAATTACTGAAGCAATTGCTTCAGCACGCGAATTAGGCGATTTAAAAGAAAATGCTGAATATCATGCAGCCCGTGAAGATCAAGGAATTTGTGAAGCGCGTATTCGTGACATCGAAGGCAAGTTGTCTAACGCTCAAATTATTGACGTCACAAAGTTAGAAAATACCGGCCGAGTCATTTTCGGCACAACAGTGACTATTTTGAACATAGATACTGATGCTGAAGTGACGTATCGCATAGTCGGTGATGACGAAGCTGATATTAAGCAAAATTTAATTTCTGTTAATTCACCGATTGCACGTGGATTAATTGGCAAAAGTGAAGGCGATGAAGTATCAATCACCACTCCTGGTGGATTAACTGATTATGAAATCGTAAAGGTCCAATACCTTTAGGTTTGTTGAGAAAGAAGTGTGATAATTTTTTAACAGTCTGTTTTAGTTATTATATTAAACTAACTGCTTAGGCATTAATCATACTTTTATCTTCACCAAATACCGATATAAATGATCACTAGCCTGACATAGCACTAAATAGAATACTGTTTAGTGCTTTTTTATATCCATTACAGACCTAGTGCATGTGCTATCTATGATAAAAGATGTAAAAAAATTCATTTGCAGATTAAAGGTGCAATAGATACTATCGACGTAGTTTACATTTTTGTTACATTTTACCGTATGAGTAACAATATTATTTAATGCATTCGTTAAGAAATCGCTTTAAAACTAGTTTGTTAGATGACTATTATTAGATAGTATTTTTGATTATTTTAGTAGGCTATTTTTTGACATGTTAAGTTGAATTTTAAACATTGTGTTGCTTAGTTAATTAAGGTCATTATGACGTTTCCATGGGCTCGTATACTACTAATGCTGGTAATTGTGGGGTTGTGTTCAATCTTCCTCCTCAATAGCCGTATGTTAGTTTTAGCATCGATGCCTTTTGCTACGTCTACTTCTTGTTCATATAATGTGGATCTGCTGACAGATGATCGGATTTGTGAACAACCAATAAGTTCAGCCCCTCTTGATATCACCTTGGCGTCAGTAAAATCAGTAGACAGCTCAATAGACACACTAGTTAACAGTCGAGTAGATTCAAATCAACTAACTGCGTTAACCGATACGCTTATTGATGTTAATAGCACATTGTTGGGCTACGTTGGCGAACCTTCATCAACAAACCCTGTCTCCCAACGTTCTGTTTCTGAACACTCTAGTTCAAACGATATCCATTTTGTTCCTACTTATTCAGCGCGTTACCTCAGTATTGTTCAATATCAATCAGATGAATTAAAACCTAATTATTTGTTAGCTTATGAATTTGTTTCTCCGCCAGTACCGAGTTTAACCATAGGTTATCAAATTAACTTTAGTCCGCAATTGGACTGGGTATTATCAACAGCTTCAGCCCCTTCAAGACTTTCCGCTTGGAAAGAGTCTAATTTACTTTTCGTTCACGCTCACACCTGTTAACTACATTATATTGATTAAAAATGTCATTAGCCTTGCTAATGAGTTTTGCTGTGGGTAGATGAATTGGGTCAATACCTATCATCACTCACATACATTTTTATCGAGGTTTTACCCCGATGTAGTGAGATCAAGTGTTATGAAATCAAAATCGAATACCAAACCGTTAAATCAATATGCTCAGTGGAAATACTGGCTATTAATTTGCACACTAATCATCTTATTTATGAGTGCATTGCCATCTTGGTATGGTGAAGATCCTGCCGTACAACTTGCCGTTAAACCGACCCAATCATTAACAGTGGAACAAATCCACCATGTGTTACAACAAGCGGGCATAAACAGTAAGCGTATCGAGCAGCAACAAGATAATTTACTTGTGGTGTTAGATGATCCCGATATGCAAACCCAAGCTAAAAAGACCTTAGCACAACAGTTTGAACATCAGGCTCAAGTGACCTTAGCGTTAGCTCCAGCGGCCCCAGATTGGTTATTAAATTTAGGCGTTAAACCGATTAAACTTGGTTTAGATTTACGCGGTGGAGTGCAGTTTCTACTGGATGTGGATCTTGATTTAGTGTTTCAAAACCAAGCAGTATTAGTGAGTGATGCTGTAAAGCAATTTGTCAGAGAGCAGCATATCAGCGGTGTAATGGTGCGTTTTAGCACTGGAGCGGAACTGACGGTTAACAGCGCCAGTGATGATGCTCGTGGTCAAATAAGACAATTTATTGGTCAGCAGTACCCTCAATGGCAAGTCACAGGCCATCAACAAACATTGAGTATCAATCTTTCCCAAAGTGAACAGCTCAAATTAACCAACTTAACTGTACAGCAAAACTTGCAAATTATGCGCAGCCGTATTGAAGAACTTGGTATTACCGAAGCGCTAGTTCAGCGTCAAGGAGAGAACCGGATTAGGATTGAGTTACCAGGAGTGCAAGATCCTGCCACCGCTAAAAATGTTATCGGTGCAACCGCTAGTTTGGCATTTTATCCAGTGGTGCAAGCTGACTCTCTTTATGCTGTTGTGATGAATGATGAGCAGAATAAGCCTGTTTATGTGTCAAAAAAACCAGTACTTGGTGGCGATCACATTATTGATGCTCGAGCCACTACTGGCGATTTTGGTATGGCGAAAGTCAATATCAGTCTTGATGCGGCAGGTGGCAAGTTAATGTCAGATTTTTCACGCGATAATATCGGTAAACCTATGGCGACTGCTTATAGCGAATACAGCAGAGATCAGCAAGGTAAAGCCAAGCAAACCACTAAAATTATTAGCGTTGCAACCATTCAGAGTCAACTCGGTAACCGCTTTGAAATCACTGGAGCTGGCAGCCATCAAGAAGCGCAGCAATTAGCTTTGTTATTAAGAGCTGGCTCTATGACTGCACCAGTGACTATTGTTGAAGAACGCACTATTGGACCTAGTTTAGGGGCCGAGAATATTGTTAATGGTTTTGCTGCGCTCGCTTTAGGTTTGTCGGCAACATTACTGTTTATGGCTTGTTGGTATCGCCGTTTAGGCTGGGTCGCTAATGTGGCATTAATCGCCAATTTGGTCATGTTATTTGGATTGTTAGCACTCATTCCTGGTGCTGTATTGACCTTGCCTGGTATTGCGGGGTTAGTGCTTACTGTCGGTATGGCAGTCGATACTAACGTACTTATATTTGAACGGATAAAAGAAAAGCTTGCAGAAGGTCGTAGCTTTGCCAGTGCGATTGATGTGGGATTTGATAGTGCATTTTCAACTATTTTTGATGCTAACTTCACCACTATGATTACTGCCGTGGTGTTATTTTCAATTGGTAATGGTCCTATTCAAGGCTTCGCCTTGACCTTAGGTTTAGGATTATTAACCAGTATGTTTACTGGTATTTTTGCTTCGCGTGCATTAATCAACTTAGTTTATGGCCGTGACACTCGTCGCGCCATTAAGGTGTAACTCTATGAACTCAACTCAAACAAATTATTCAACAGACAAGCTGCAATACTTAACTAAGTGGCGTTACGCATCGAGTCTAATCTCGATTGCATTAATGCTGTTATCATTAACCGTTATAGGAGTAAAAGGGTTTAATTGGGGCTTAGATTTTACAGGCGGTGTGGTTACTGAAATTCAAGTGGACCATAGCATCACTGCCAGTGAGATACAGCCATTGATGACCGCCGCTTACAAACAAGATGTTAGTGTTATTTCAGCCAGTGAACCAGGCCGTTGGGTATTACGATATGCCAATATACCAGATGAGAATCAACGCCCAGAACTGGCTGAAGTATTAGCGCCATTAAATACGGATATCAACGTGTTAAACAGCAGTATCGTTGGGCCACAAGTGGGGCAAGAGTTGGTTGAGCAAGGTGGTTTAGCCTTACTCGTCGCTATGCTATGCATTATGGGGTATCTAAGCTTTCGCTTTGAATGGCGTTTAGCTTCAGGCGCTCTGTTTGCTTTGGTACATGATGTAGTGTTTGTGTTAGCTTTTTTCGCGTTAAGCCAAATGGAATTTAATTTAACTGTATTAGCCGCGATAATGGCAATTTTAGGGTATTCGCTCAATGACTCAATTATTATTGCTGACAGGATCCGGGAGCAGTTAGTGGCTAAACCACAGTGGAATATAACTAACATTAACAATTTAGCGATTAAATCAACTTTTTCCAGAACCATGGTCACATCAGGCACTACGTTAATAACAGTTGTGGCTTTATGGATTTTGGGTGGGGCACCGCTTGAAGGTTTTTCTATTGCGATGTTTATTGGTATTTTAACCGGTACTTGGTCATCGATTTCAATTGGAGCTACCTTGCCAGAGTTTCTAGGCTTAAAGGCTGAGCATTATCAAGTTATCCCAATACCTGATCATCCCTGATTAACGATAATTCATCTCTAATAAAAAAGCCGCTGAAATCAGCGGCTTTTTATAAAAGGGTGCGAAATTATTTGGCTTTAGGCAAAGCAATTTTCATTTCAGCCGAATGACGGAAAATAACTAACACATGACCGATAAGTTGCACTTTCGTAGACTGGGTTTCACGTACAATGGCGTCAACGATGGCATTTTTTAGCTCTCTGTCTGCAGAGGCTACTTTCACTTTAATCAATTCATGATGTGTAAGAGCGCTATCAATTTCAGCCAGAACACCTTCAGTTAGTCCGTTGCCACCAAGCAGCACCACTGGTTTTAGACTGTGCGCCAGACCTTTTAAATGCTGTTTTTGTTTGGTTGTTAAGTTCATTTGTACCAACTTTTGCTGAGTTACTGTTGAAAAACGGGTATTCTACCCTTATATAGAGCTTATGTAACTCTGAATCGTTGCGGAATTTAAATGACAACAAAAAAACGTACGGCGAGTTCAACTCGCTGGATGCAAGAACACTTTGATGATCACTATGTGAAATTAGCCCAGAAACGTGGCTTACGTTCACGAGCAGCATTCAAGTTAGAAGAGATCCAAGAAAAAGATCACTTAATAAAACAGGGAATGACAGTAGTTGACTTGGGGGCAGCACCGGGTGGTTGGTCACAAGTGGCTGCTAAACTTACTGGCGACAAAGGTAAAGTGATTGCTTGTGACATTTTACCGATGGATCCAATTGTTGGCGTTGATTTTCTTCAAGGTGATTTTAGAGAGGATAAAGTGCTGCAGGCATTGCTTGAGCGAGTAGGTCAAGATAAAGTGGATGTGGTACTATCAGATATGGCTCCGAACATGAGTGGTTCGGGTGCTGTTGATCAGCCAAGGGCTATGTATTTAGTTGAATTAGCGCTAGATATGTGTCACCAAGTGTTGACGCCTAACGGCTGTTTTGCTGTTAAAGTCTTTCAGGGGGAGGGCTTTGACGACTACATAAAAACAGTCAAACAGGCATTCAAAGTAGTAAAAACCCGTAAACCAGACTCCTCTAGAGCGCGCTCTCGAGAAGTCTATCTAGTGGCGACTGGTTACAAGTTGTAGTAGTCTAAAGTTAATAATCGCAGGACTGTTTAAGAGGTCGAGTAATTTGAGTGACATGGCTAAAAATTTAATACTCTGGGTTGTCATCGCTGTTGTGCTGATGTCAGTGTTCCAGGGTTATTCCCCCTCTTCTTCGAATTCGCAGAAGATGGATTATTCCGCCTTTTTGGACAATGTTCGAAATGGTCAAGTTAACAAGGTCGAAATAAAAAGCGACCAACGAACTATTGAAGGAACTAAACGTACCGGCGAGAAGTTCACCACCATCATGCCTATGTATGATCAAGACTTAATCAATGATCTTCAAACTAAAGGTATTGACTATAAAGGCCAAGAAGCTGAAGAATCTGGTTTTTTAACTCAAATCTTTATTTCATGGTTCCCAATGTTACTGCTGATTGGAGTATGGATATTCTTCATGCGTCAAATGCAAGGTGGTGGCGGTAAGGGCGCAATGTCATTTGGTAAGAGTAAAGCCAAATTGATGAGCGAAGACCAAATTAAGACCACTTTTGCAGATGTCGCTGGTTGTGATGAAGCAAAAGAAGAAGTAAAAGAACTGGTTGATTATTTGCGTGACCCGACTAAATTCCAAAAATTAGGCGGTCGTATTCCTACGGGTGTGTTGATGGTTGGACAGCCAGGTACAGGTAAAACCTTGCTAGCGAAGGCTATTGCTGGTGAATCTAAGGTGCCATTCTTTACCATTTCAGGTTCTGATTTTGTGGAAATGTTTGTCGGTGTTGGTGCATCTCGTGTGCGTGACATGTTTGAACAAGCTAAAAAATCTTCTCCTTGTATCATCTTTATCGATGAAATTGATGCTGTAGGTCGCCAACGTGGCGCAGGTGTCGGTGGTGGTCACGATGAACGTGAGCAAACATTAAACCAGTTATTGGTTGAGATGGATGGTTTCGAAGGTAATGAAGGCGTTATTGTCATTGCGGCAACTAACCGTCCAGACGTACTCGATTCTGCACTACTTCGCCCAGGTCGATTTGACCGCCAAGTCGTTGTCGGTTTACCAGATGTGCGTGGTCGTGAACAAATCCTTAAAGTACACATGCGTAAAGTGCCTTTATCAGACGATGTTAAAGCAAGTGTTATTGCTCGTGGTACCCCAGGGTTTTCTGGTGCAGACTTAGCAAACCTTGTTAACGAAGCTGCGTTGTTTGCTGCTCGTGGTAATCGTCGTGTAGTCGGTATGGAAGAGTTTGAACGTGCTAAAGACAAAATCATGATGGGTGCTGAGCGCCGTTCTATGGTGATGTCTGAAGAAGACAAAGAGATGACGGCTTATCATGAAGCCGGACATGCTATTGTTGGTTGCTTAGTGCCAGAGCATGACCCTGTACATAAAGTGACAATTATTCCGCGCGGTCGTGCTTTAGGTGTGACGTTCTTCTTACCAGAAGCTGATGCCGTGAGTCAAAGCCGTCGCAAATTGGAATCACAGATTTCAGTTGCTTACGGTGGACGTTTAGCCGAAGAGCTTATTTACGGAAGTGAACGAGTCTCTACAGGGGCTTCACAAGACATTAAATACGCGACATCGATTGCACGTAACATGGTTACGCAATGGGGCTTCTCTGACAAATTGGGTCCTTTACTCTATGCCGAAGAAGAAAACGAAGTTTTCTTAGGTCGCAGTATGGGTAAATCAAAGGCTATGTCAGGTGATACTGCGTCGTTAATTGATTCAGAAATCAAAATGTTTATCGATAAAAACTATCAACGTGCACAAACCATGTTGACAGAAAATATGGATATTTTACATGCGATGAAAGATGCACTGATGAAGTATGAAACGATTGATTCGTTACAAATTGATGATTTAATGCACCGCCGTGAAGTGCGTATGCCTGCTGAATGGCAAAAAGATGAATCATCTGACGATAAAGATAATGGCAATAGCACGCCTAAATCTGAAGTTGAAACGCCAGTTGATGAAGCTAAAACCGACACTAAAGTCGATAATAAAGCCGATACTAATGATGCGGATGAATCTCCAGCTAAATAAATAATTTAGTGAATAAAGAAGACCCCGAAAGGGGTTTTCTTGTTTTTAATCTACTGTAGGAAAATACCATTGTTTCAATTAACTCATGCCAATAAAACGCTCGACTTATCAGCCCCTGTTGTGATGGGAATTGTAAACGTGACACCTGATTCTTTTTCTGATGGTGGCGAATACATCGATTTCGAACAAGCTTGCCAACATGTTGATTATATGGTCGAACAAGGTGCATTAATTATTGATGTCGGTGGTGAGTCAACTCGCCCAGGGGCTGCAGAAGTCTCTGTTGAGCAGGAGCTTGCTCGGGTTATTCCTATTATCGAATATACCGCTAAAACACACGACGTATGGATTTCAATCGATACCAGCAAACCTGAAGTGATGGAACAAGCTGTCAATGCTGGAGCTAATTTGATTAATGATGTGCGTGCCCTACAAATGCCAGGAGCTTTAGCGATGGCTGCGACGTTAGATGTGCCGATTTGCTTGATGCACATGCAAGGCGAGCCCAAAACTATGCAAGATGAACCTGAGTATCAAGATGTGATTGATGAGGTGGCTGCTTTCTTTGAATTGCGTATTGCATACTGCGAAGCCGCCGGAGTTGAGCGCGAACGCTTAATTCTTGATCCAGGTTTTGGCTTTGGCAAAACTTTAGCGCATAATTACCGCCTATTAGCGGCGTTACCCAAATTACATGAATTTCACTTACCTTTATTGGTCGGTTTATCACGTAAAAGCATGATTGGTGACCTGTTAGTACGCGAAACAGATCAGCGTCTTGCGGGGAGTCTCGCTGGGGCATTGATTGCTGCTCAGCAAGGTGCACATATTATTCGAGTCCATGATGTACCCGAAACTGTCGATGTACTCAAAGTGATGTCAGAAACAATGGCCTACTTGTAGTGACAGCGGCACCATAACGTTATAAGTACAGTGAAATCACTTAAGAAGGGACCTGTGAAACAAAGAAAATTTTTTGGAACCGATGGTATTCGCGGCAGAGTAGGGGCGGGTAAAATGACCCCTGAACTAGCATTGAAGCTCGGTTGGGCGGCAGGACGAGTATTGTCTCGAAATGGCACTCAAAAAGTGATTATTGGTAAGGATACCCGTATTTCAGGTTACCTATTTGAATCGGCATTAGAAGCGGGATTATCAGCTGCTGGATTAAACGTTTTATTACTTGGCCCAATGCCGACCCCTGCTGTTGCTTATTTAACTCGTACATTTCGTGCAGAAGCTGGTGTGGTAATTAGTGCTTCGCATAATCCTTACTATGACAACGGTATCAAATTCTTCTCTACCGATGGCAGTAAGCTTGATGATGCTATTGAATTAGAAATTGAGGCTGAACTTGAAAAGCCGTTAGTGTGTGTTGAGTCGCACTTATTAGGCAAGGCTCGTCGAATTGAAGATGCTGCAGGACGTTACATCGAATATTGCAAAGGGAATTTTCCTGCCGACCAAACTCTCGAAGGTTTAAAAATTGTTGTCGATTGTGCTCATGGCGCAACGTATCATATAGCTCCTAATGTGTTCCGTGAATTGGGTGCTGACGTGATTGCGATTGGAGATAAACCCGACGGGCTCAATATCAATGATAAAGTCGGCGCAACATCAATGGCTAAGATTTGTGAGACTGTATTGGCTGAAAAAGCTGATTTAGGGATTGCACTCGATGGTGACGGCGATCGTATTATGATGGTTAATCGCCATGGTGAAGTAGTCGATGGTGATCAGATCCTGTATATTTTAGCGGTAGATGCTCAAAAGCGTGGTATTTTAAAAGGCGGAGTAGTCGGCACGTTAATGTCTAATTTAGGCTTAGACTTAGCACTGCAAGCACTTGATATTCCTTTTGTTCGCTCTAAAGTTGGTGACAGGTATGTCATGGAGATGCTGAGGGAGAATGAATGGCGTATAGGTGGTGAAAACTCTGGTCATATTCTCAACCTAGATCATGGTACTACCGGTGATGGTATTGTTGCAGGTATTTTAGTGTTAGCAGCGATGCGTCGTCAAAATGCATCTCTTGAACAATTAACCGAGCCAATGAAGATGTTGCCTCAAGTATTGGTTAATGTCCGCTTTGAAGGGGACTCTAATCCGTTAGATACCGATGCGGTGAAATCTGCGCAAGCTGATGTTGAGTTGCAATTAGGTGCTCGCGGACGCGTTTTATTAAGAAAATCGGGTACCGAACCGTTAATCAGAGTGATGGTTGAAGGTGATGATCATCCGCAAGTGCTTGCACATGCAAATCGTATTGCTGACGCGGTAAAGGCAGCATGTTAATCATTTGAATATTCAGATATGTTGTTGCTCGCTTAAAAAGTAGACGCTTCGACACTTTATGTGAAATATTCCCCTTTTAGCTCTTGTAACTTGATAAGTGGTTCGCTATTATTCACGCCGCTTTCAGAGGAGACAGTGAATGGCACTCAGACGTCCTATGGTCGCTGGCAACTGGAAAATGAATGGTAATTCAGCACTAGCAGAAGAACTATTTAAGAAGTTTGCTACAAAGCTCCAAAATGATTCCGCTGAAGTGGTTTTATGCCCGCCTTCAATTTATCTTGAAAGTGTTAGGCAGCTGCTTGAAGCCAATAAGCAAACCTTAGACGGTGCGCTTGTTAGAATGGGTGCACAAAATCTTAGTCAACATGATTTTGGTGCATATACCGGCGAAATATCCGGGCAGATGCTAAAAGATTCTGGATGTCGATATGTTATTATCGGCCATTCCGAACGTCGCCGTATGTACGGAGAGACGAGTAATATCGTGGCAGAGAAGTTTGCCGCAGCACAAAAATATGGTCTGACACCGATTTTATGCGTAGGTGAATCAGGACCAGCTCGTGAAGCAAGACGTACCTTTGAGGTGATTGCGGAAGAGCTTGATATAGTAATTGAAAAAAACGGTACCATGGCTTTTGATAACGCAATTATCGCCTACGAACCTTTATGGGCTGTAGGGACAGGTAAAAGCGCAACACCAGAGCAGGCACAAGAAGTACATGCGTTTATTCGCAGTCGCCTCTCTGAAGTGTCTCCCTTTATTGGTGAGAATATCAGAATTCTATACGGTGGTAGCGTCACCCCAAGCAATGCGGCAGATATCTTTGCCCAGCCTGATGTTGATGGTGGTCTGATTGGCGGTGCAAGTTTGAACTCAAGTGAGTTTTTAAGTTTATGTACCATAGCAATGAGCGCGTAATTATATGTACGAAGTTCTGATAGTTGTATACTTGGTGGTAGCGTTAGGCCTTATAGGCTTAATTTTAATTCAACAAGGAAAGGGTGCCGATATGGGCGCATCTTTCGGAGCCGGTGCCTCAGGCACTCTATTTGGCTCAAGTGGTTCAGGTAACTTCCTGACTCGCAGTACTGCAGTATTAGCCATTGGCTTTTTTGCATTAAGTTTAGTGATTGGTAATTTAAGCGCTAATCACACTGAGCAAAATGATCAGTGGAAAGATTTAGGTCCAGCAGCAGAGCAAATCATTGATGATGCGCCTGTTCAGACCGAACAGTCAGAAACGAAAATTCCTGACTAGTATACCAGGTGTCGCCGAGGTGGTGGAATTGGTAGACGCGCAGCCTTGAGGTGGCTGTGTCTTAACGGACGTGCGGGTTCAAGTCCCGCTCTCGGCACCAGATTTAAACTAACAAATCATGGATTGAGTTTGATTAGTTATTGCAAGATATAGTGTAAATCAATATACTTGCATCAGTTGACGCGGGGTGGAGCAGTTGGTAGCTCGTCGGGCTCATAACCCGAAGGTCGTCGGTTCAAATCCGGCCCCCGCAACCAGCTCCTTGTGATTTAGTTTCGTAAGAAAATAAATCACAATTTACAGGTTTTATAATAAAATAACCTCGTGATTACGGGGTTTTTTGTTATATGAACTTTTAAATATCCGTGTCAGATGCGGGTTGCAATGGGGCTATTAGCCCTTTTTTTGTTTTTTTGGGGGTCATTTTTGGCAACAATAGAATCCAAGCTAGTTGAAATGTTAACAGTACCTGTTGAAGCTCTAGGCTTTAAACTATGGGGCATTGAGTATATTCAAGCTGGTCGTCACTCAATTCTTCGTGTGTTTATTGATCACGAGAATGGCATCAATATTGAAGATTGTGCAGAAGCCAGTCGTCAAGTTAGCGCAGTTATGGATGTTGAAGACCCTATTTCTACAGAATACACATTAGAAGTATCTTCACCTGGCGTAGATAGACCGTTATTTACTGCCGAGCAATATAGAGCTTATATAGGTGAAGAAACAAAAGTACAATTGACTATGCCTGTTGCCGGTAGTCGTAATTTAAAAGGCGTCATCAGTAGTGTTGATGGGCAAATGCTCACTATCACCGTTGATGGTAAAGACTTGATTGTTGCTTTGGATAATATCCGTAAAGGCAACGTTATAGCTAAGTTTTGATAGTTTCAGGTGAAGAACGAGGCAAGACCAAATGAATAAAGAGATCCTGCTAGTCGCAGAAGCGGTTTCCAATGAGAAAGGCCTTCCGCGCGAGAAAATTTTCGAAGCGCTAGAAATTGCACTGGCTACCGCAACAAAGAAAAAATATGAAGGCGATATTGAAGTTCGCGTAGCTATTGATCGTAAAACAGGCCATTACGACACTTTCCGTCGTTGGATGGTGGTTGACGATCAAGGTGAAGCTCTGGAAAACCCATACAGCGAAATTACGTTTGAAGCCGCTCGTTATGAAGAACCAGAGATTCAAGTGGGTGAGTTTATTGAAGATCAAATCGACTCCGTTGCATTTGACCGTATCACCACGCAAACCGCGAAACAAGTTATCGTACAGAAAGTACGTGAAGCTGAACGTGCACAAATTGTTGAACAATTTATTGAACGTGAAGGTGAGATTGTTACTGGTGTTGTTAAGAAAAGCACCCGTGAAAGCGTAGTTGTTGATTTAGGTAACAATGCTGATGGCGTGTTATTTAAAGAAGACTTAATCAGCCGTGAATCTTTCCGTCCTGGTGACCGTGTGCGTGCATTATTGTACTCAGTACGTCCAGAGGCGCGTGGCGCGCAGTTATTTTTAACTCGCAGTAAAGCTGAAATGTTGATTGAACTGTTTCGGGTTGAAGTGCCAGAAATTTACGACGAATTGATTGAAGTAATGGGTGCAGCTCGTGATCCAGGTGCTCGCGCTAAAATTGCCGTGAAATCAAATGATCGTCGCATTGACCCTATTGGTGCATGTGTTGGTATGCGTGGCGCACGTGTACAAGCCGTATCAAACGAATTAGGTGGCGAGCGCGTAGATATCGTGTTGTGGGATGATAATCCTGCACAATATGTGATTAATGCCATGGCGCCAGCTGATGTTGCATCTATCATTGTGGATGAAGACAACCACTCGATGGATATTGCTGTAGAAGCTGACAGTTTGGCACAGGCTATTGGTCGTAATGGCCAAAACGTACGTTTAGCGACTCAACTTACTGGTTGGGAACTAAACGTAATGACAGTTGAAGACATGAACAAAAAACACCAAGCCGAAAGTGCAAAAGTGATTGATTTGTTTGTGGCTTATCTAGATGTAGATAAAGATTTTGCAGCCGTATTGGCTGATGAGGGATTCACTTCGCTAGAAGAGATTGCTTATGTCCCAGAATCTGAACTATTGGCAGTAGAAGGTTTCGACGAAGGAATCGTTGAAGCATTACGTGAACGTGCAAAGGCGGCAATCTCTACAAGAGCATTAGCGTCGGAAGAAGCGTTAGATGGTGCAGAGCCAAGTGATGATTTACTAGCATTGGAAGGATTAGAAAGACATTTAGCTTATGTTCTTGCGAGCAAAGGCGTAGTGACTTTAGAAGACTTGGCCGAGCAAGGTATTGACGATTTAATTGATATTGAAGAATTAACAGAAGAAAAAGCAGGCGAGCTCATCATGGCTGCCCGCAATATCTGTTGGTTTGGCGAAGAAGCATAAGTCGATCAACAGGGGGATCTAATTGATGGCAGATACAAGCGTAGAAAAATTAGCAGCGGAAGTGGGAAAATCGGTTGATCGATTAATCGAGCAATTCTCACAAGCTGGTATGAACAAAAAACAACTCGATACTGTTTCAGAAAAAGAGAAGCAACAGCTTCTTGATTATCTAAAAAAACAGCATGGTGCAGATTCAGTTCCGACTAAAATGACATTGCAGCGTAAAACGGTGTCTACGTTAAGTGTTGCAAGCACTGGCGGTCAGTCGAAAGACGTGAAGGTAGAAGTTCGTAAAAAACGTACTTTTGTTAAGCGCGATGATGCAGAATTAGCAAAACAAGCTGAATTAGAAACTCAAGCTAAAGCCAAAGCAGAAGCTGAAGCCCAAGCAAAAGTGGAAGCTGAAGCAAAAGCAGCTGCAGAAGCGAAAGCTACTGCAGATGCGAAGAAAAAAGCGGAAGCAGAAGCCAAATTGAAATCAGAAAAAGTAAAGTCTGAACCTAAAGTAACTAAAGTTGCTGACCCAGAAACTGCAGCAGCAAAAGTTGAAGCAGATCGTTTAAAAGCGACTCAAGAAGCCGTGCTTACTCAAAAGCAAAAAGATGAAGCTGCTAAAGCCGCAGAAACTGCGCGTCAACTTGCTGAAGTAAACTCAAAGCGTTGGGCTGAAGAAGAGCGCCAACGTTTAGATGCAGAAAAGAATGGCGATCACCACATAACAACGTCTAAAGTTGCTCGTGCAGCAGAAGACAGTTCAGATGCTGATGATGAAAAACGTGGCCGTCGTGCGCGCAACAAAAACGCTAACAAAAAACGTGGCGGTAAAGATGCTCGTGACGGTCGTGAAAAACACATGCGTAACCGCAGTACAGCACCTGAATCTATGGCGCACGGTTTTAATAAACCTGCTGCAGCTGTTAGTCGTGATGTGCGTATCGGTGAAACTGTAACCGTATCTGAACTAGCGCATTTAATGGCAATCAAAGCCACTGTTATCATCAAGCAAATGATGAAAATGGGCACCATGGTAACGATTAACCAAGTACTTGACCAAGAAACAGCCCAAATGGTTGCTGAAGAATTAGGTCATAAAGTTGTACTTATTCGTGAAAACGAACTTGAGCATCAAGTATTAAAAGATCGTGATGATAATATCCAACTAGAGTCTCGTGCTCCGGTTGTGACTATCATGGGTCACGTTGACCATGGTAAAACGTCATTACTTGATTATATCCGTCGTGCGAAAGTTGCTGCTGGCGAAGCCGGTGGTATTACTCAGCATATTGGTGCATATCACGTTGAAACTGAAAACGGCATGATCACCTTCCTTGATACTCCTGGTCACGCGGCGTTTACGTCAATGCGTGCTCGTGGTGCTAAGGCGACTGATATTGTTATTTTGGTTGTTGCTGCCGATGATGGTGTAATGCCACAAACGATTGAAGCGATTCAACATGCTAAAGCGGGTAACGTACCGTTAATCGTAGCTGTTAACAAAATGGATAAGCCAGATGCTGATCCAGAGCGTGTTAAGAGCGAACTGTCTCAACATGGCATCATGTCAGATGATTGGGGCGGAGATAACATGTTCGTTCACGTATCAGCCAAAACTGGTATGGGCGTTGACGAATTGTTAGAAGGCATCTTGCTTCAATCTGAAGTTTTAGAACTTAAAGCAGTACGTGATGGTATGGCTGCTGGTGTTGTTATCGAATCGCAACTTGATAAAGGTCGTGGCCCTGTGGCAACTATCCTGGTTCAAGAAGGTACGTTACGCCAAGGTGATATCGTTTTATGTGGTCTTGAGTACGGTAAGATTCGTGCGATGAAAGACGAAAACGGTCATGCTATTACTGAAGCGGGTCCATCTATTCCAGTAGAGATTTTAGGTCTTTCTGGTGTGCCGTCTGCAGGTGATGAAGCGACAGTGGTACGTGATGAACGTAAAGCTCGTGAAGTTGCATTGTATCGTCAAGGCAAGTTCCGTGATGTTAAGTTAGCGCGTCAGCAAAAGTCTAAGCTAGAAAACATGTTTGCGAACATGGAAGAAGGCGAAGTACAAGAGTTGAACATCGTACTTAAAGCGGATGTTCAAGGTTCTCTTGAAGCGATTTGTGAATCTTTAGCTAAACTGTCTACAGATGAAGTTAAAGTGAATATTATTGCTCGCGGTGTAGGTGCATTAACCGAAACCGACGCAACATTAGCCGCTGCTTCAAATGCGATTCTTGTTGGTTTCAATGTCCGTGCTGATGCACAGGCTCGTAAGACCATTGATTCAGAAAGTGTTGATTTACGTTATTACAGCATCATCTACAACTTAATTGATGAAGTTCGTGCCGCAATGACAGGTATGCTAGCGCCTGAATTTAGACAAGAAATTATCGGTCTTGCAGAAGTTCGTGACGTATTTAAGTCTCCTAAAATTGGCGCTATCGCTGGTTGTATGGTTACCGAAGGTATCGTTAAACGTAGCGCACCAATTCGTGTTCTACGTGATAACGTGGTTATCTTCGAAGGTGAACTTGAATCATTACGCCGCTTTAAAGACGATGCACCAGAAGTCCGTAATGGGATGGAATGTGGTATCGGTGTGAAGAACTATAATGACGTTCGTGTAGGAGACCAAATTGAGGTCTTCGAAACAGTCGAAATAGCTCGCACCTTATAAGTACCAATGGAAGGGCGGCTTTAGCCGCCCTTTTTGATTGTAGACCTAACGATATGGCATATCATCATGGCAAAAGAATTTAGTCGTACACGCCGTATTGCACAACAACTCCAGCAAGAACTTGCAATGGTGTTGCAACGCGATATGAAAGATCCTCGCATTGGTTTTGTCACAGTAAATGACGTCGACGTCTCTCGTGATTTAAGTTATGCAAAAGTTTATGTGACCTTTTTTGAAGAAGATACTGAACTTGTTCAACAAAAAATTGATGCGCTTACTGTAGCTGCACCTTATGTCCGTACTTTAGTCGCTGGCCGCATGAAATTACGCGTCATGCCTGAATTACGTTTTATTTATGATAGTTCGCTAGTAGAAGGCATGCGTATGTCTAACCTAGTGACACAAGTCATTAATAAAGATAAAGCCAAACAGCAGCAATTTACGCCTGATACACCTGATAACAGCGAGTCTGTTGACGGTGAAAAGGAGCAAGATTAATGGCTCGTCGCCCTAAAGGTCGCTTCATCGACGGAATCGTATTACTCGATAAAGATACTGGCATGAGCTCTAATTTTGCCCTGCAAAGAGTAAAGCGTTTTTTTAATGCCAATAAAGCTGGCCATACAGGTGCTTTAGACCCGTTAGCAACAGGTATGTTGCCTATTTGCCTGGGAGAAGCGACTAAGTTCTCTCAGCATTTATTAGATTCGGATAAGCGCTACCTGGTGACAGCTAAATTGGGTCAACGTACTGACACAAGTGATTCAGATGGGGAAGTCGTGCAAACGCGCCCTGTTAACGTTACTCAAGCATTACTTGATGAAAAGCTCGCATTTTTTCGAGGAACCACTCAGCAAATACCGTCAATGTATTCGGCATTAAAATACCAAGGTCAGCCTTTGTATAAATATGCTCGTGAGGGGATTGAAGTTCCACGTGAGTCGCGACCTATTACCGTGTTTGAGCTAAATTTTATTAAGCTTGAAGGTGATGAATTAACCTTAGACATTCATTGTTCTAAAGGGACTTACATTCGCACCATTATTGATGATTTAGGTGAAATGCTTGGTTGTGGAGCACATGTGGTTATGTTGCGTCGTACTCAAGTCGCCGAATATCCTTATGAAAAAATGGTAACGCTTGCCCAATTAGAAGCGCTACTTGAACAAGCTCATAGACAAGATGTTGCTCCTCAGACCCTAATGGATCCGTTATTGTTACCAATGGATACTGCAGTGGCTAAATTTGCTGAAATTAACTTGCCTGAGGCGATGCTATATTACGTCATGCAAGGGCAAGCAATTCAAGCAGCGGGACTTAAGCCTGATGAATTAGTGCGGATCACTATTGGCGATGAACGCCGATTTGTTGGTATGGGTATCATGAATGATGATGGTTTATTAGCACCCAAACGTTTAATTGTGATCCACGATAATGATGCCGCTGAGTAGTCTGTTTACTTAGTCATTCACTTTTTCAGATAAATAATCGAATTTTATTGCGGTTAGCCAGCAATCTGGTTAGAATGTCGCGCTCACTCTGGCTGAGTTAGTGATCGGCTTGAGATACATTTACTTTTTTTGGAGATACACATGTCACTAAGTGCTGAAACAAAAGCAAAAATTTTGGCTGATTTTGGTCGCTGCGAAAACGATACAGGTTCAACTGAAGTTCAAGTAGCTTTGTTAACTGCTCAAATCAACCACCTTCAAGGTCACTTTAAAGAGCACATCCATGATCACCACTCTCGTCGTGGTTTATTACGTATGGTTAGTGCACGCCGTAAGCTTTCTGCTTACTTAAAGCGTACAGACGTAGCTCGTTATACTGCTATGATCCAGAAGTTAGGTTTACGTCGTTAATTCGACATTCTGCTTACTTTTGTAAGTAGTTTAACCGTAAAGAGGGAGGCCATAAGCCTCCTTTTTTTATTGCCTAAAATAATCAAATCGCCTCAGAATTGTGCAAAACAAGTACCCACTAGTTGTCTTGGCGTTATCTACCCAATCTACAGCAATAGCATCTTGGTATTATATCTACGGGCTATTTTAATGGTCAAATATTCTATGTAAGTTGTTTTAGAATCGTCTTCTGGACGAAAATCGCTGTTTTCCCCTTGCATTGCCGACACTCGCTAAAAACTTTTTCTGCTAGTTAATTCCATCGATATTAACCTTTTAATTGGTTATGGCTAATTTTTAGATCGTTCTTTCATCGTCATCAACGTTACGCTAAGTTTTATTTCATTATTTTGGAAGATATTGATCAGAAACTATATGGTCATTTCAATAAAAATATAACCTATTTATTTGTCTAAGCATTTACGTTTCGGCGTAATCTTCAGGTTATTTTTCATCTGCAATATCTTTTAACATCATAGCCAACACAGTAAATTGAATACTTAAGTCGCATTGAGTTGATACGTGTAATTGCAGGATTAAAGGCGCTAGGGAACACAGGAGCAGTTACCGACTGCAATTACGCTAACTGTTACGCATTCTCCTTAGAGAATGTTTAACTCTTGCTGAGAGACCTAATGGGCAATGAATTTGATATGGTAGTATTTGGTATTTCTATGCCTAACCAGTACTTCCTTGTAGCTATAGATGGGCGGTGACAACTTAATATCCTGCCATCACTATCTTCTAGTGAGTGAATAAAATAACAATTTGAACCTTACATTTGCCTTAAACAATTACGGCTGAAACATTAATTTTGATGACCATATTGCAAAAGAGTTCTGCTAGGATTTTTTAGAGAATAGAGAATAGAGAATAGAGAATAGAGAATAGAGAATAAGGGGCAGCTTACCATTTTGCCAAATGAATTAAGCCCTTTAGATGAGGTAATATGTTACCTGCGGAAGGTTAATACGGCCACTGCCACCTCAAAATAATGTCGTTTTAAATTGATGAACCACTGACTAACTCTTATGTTCAAGGCAGTCGCTAATGAATGTGTTTCGGCATCTGATACCAGACATTGAGCTTGTAGTGGTTAAACGTGCATTATTTTCGCAGTATTACAGGCAATATATTTCTCTTCAAACTCTTCTATTGGTAATGGCTGGCTGAAGTAAAAACCTTGGCCGATTTCACATTGATTTTCTTTGAGCCATTCCAGCTGTTGAATATTTTCAATACCTTCAGCAACAATGGTCAAATCAAGCTGGCGTCCGAGCATTAAAATAGTTGACGCAATTGCGCTATCTTCTGGAAGATCGCTAACAAATGCACGATCAATTTTCATCGTGGTAATCGGCAAGTGTCGTAAATATGATAATGAAGAATACCCAGTACCAAAGTCATCGACCGCAATACCAAAACCAGCTGACTTGAGTTGTTCCAATTTGGTAATTGCTTGTTCAACATCATTCATCAGTGACGTTTCTGTTATTTCTATTTCAAGCAATTCTGGACGTATTTGATAACGAATTGCCAGTTGCTTTATATCAGGTACTAAACTGGCATCGGCAAATTGTTGCGAGGCCACATTAACAGCAATAGGAATAGCATAATTGTATTTTCGTTGCCATTCCCTAATGACTTTACAGCTTTGTTCGATAACCCAACGGCCGATAGGGATGATAATACCGGTTTCTTCAGCAACAGGGATAAATGACATTGGGCTGATTAATCGACCGTCTTTTTGCCAGCGAATAAGTGCTTCACATCCGACGACTTGATTGGTGTTTAAGTCAAACTTAGGTTGGAAATATAGTAAAAATTCGTTGTTTTTCAACGCATCGTGTAATGAGGCTTCTGTACGTAATCTCACAGCTGCACGTTCTGTCATTTGTTGTTTAAAGAACGACCATTGATTAGAACCAGCGGCTTTAGCGCTGTACATAGCAATATCTGCATGACGAATTAAATCCTCTGCGGTGTTACCATCTTCTGGATATATTGATATCCCGATAGAAGCCGCTGGATGGATAGCATGCTCATTTAGTTGAATCGGAGTATTTAATTGGATCAGTAACTTATCCACAAAATCAGCTGCTTGTGCCGGGGTTTGTATTTCATCGGCTAAAATCACAAATTCATCGCCACCTAAACGCGCCACGCTGCCTCGATCACCGACCACTCTTTCTAAAATACGTGCGATTCGTGCGAGGAATTGATCCCCTAATGCATGGCCTAAAGAGTCATTGACGTTTTTAAACCGATCTAAATCGATAAAGAGTAGAGCAAAATTTCGTTTATGAACTCGTGATCGTTGAATCGTCACATTGAGTGTTTCTAATAATAAGGTTCGGTTTGGTAAACCAGTTAATGGGTCTCGCGTCGCCATCTTGCGCAGTTTATTTTGAGTCTGACTAAATTGTAATAAAATTTGATTAAATTTACTGGTAACGAGCCCTAATTCATCATCTTTATGGGCTTGAGACATAGGCAACAAGTTTTCATCTGGATAATCTGGGTCAATTTTATCGATAGCTTCACTAATACGTGCGATAGGTTGTGTTAGAAAACGATGAAACACCACTGTTAGAACAAGTGTGAGTAATAATGCACGAGCTAATGTGGCTATTAGCCCAAGTTGTAGCTGGCTAAAAAGTTTTGTGGTGAGTTTTTGAGTGTCGTAAAAAATGGTTAGTGTGCCAATGAGTTGCTGTTGTTTATTGCCTTCAAAATAGAACGGACGATACAGCGAACGGGAAATTTCTTTTCTTTCACCAAAAAGGCGATTACTTAAGGATATGTAATTATTAGAGAATTCATCTGATTCATTGGCCTCAGACACAAATAATGAACCATCATCAAGCTCAATGACCGCTGAACCGACATTATCGACTTTGATAATACCTTCGAGTGTTTGACTAGCAAGTTTGTCATCTAACGACCATACTGCATTGGTGGTGGTTTGTTCTACGGAATTTAGCAGTTCTTGCTGTGCTGCAGTGAGCTGTTGATTAGTCGTAATGACCATAAACGCAATTTCTACTATAAAGATGGCAATTGCAAAAAACAAAGCAGTAAATACCACTAAGTTTGTTTGTTTCCATGTAAGAGACTTAAAACGGGCAGTCATGTATTATTCCATGTCATATAAGTGACTAATTTTACGTTAACTTTCGCAATTTGATTGCTAAAAGTACTCATGATTTATAGGCGATATAAAATCAATCTTAACGTGGTTAGGTAATTAGTTAACCCTACAAAAATTGACACTATTAGCTACAACTTTAGTCAAATTCATCTGTCTTGTCATCAATAATCAAATCAAATAGTAAACCTCAGGTCACTTAATCGAAAAAATCTATGTTCAAAAACGTCTAAATCATTTGTTAATACGATGATCTCACGTAGGAAAATGATTATTTTAAAGATTTTCACATTCTGTAACTCGCGTCTATTTAACTATTCAGCTGAATTGAAGTATACTTGTGCGCGTAATTAAAGGTCATTAAATTAAGGAATGGGTCACGTGAATCCAATTGTAAAGAGTTTTGAGTATGGTCAACATACAGTCACCTTAGAAACAGGTGTTATTGCACGTCAAGCTGATGCTGCAGTTTTAGCAAGCATGGGCGATACCACAGTATTAGTTACTGTAGTTGGTAAAAAAGTAGCGGATTTAAGCCGTGACTTCTTCCCGCTAACTGTTAACTATCAAGAAAAAACCTATGCTGCAGGTAAAATACCTGGTGGTTTCTTCAAGCGTGAAGGTCGTCCATCAGAAGATGAAACTCTGATTGCGCGTCTTATTGACCGTCCTATTCGTCCTTTATTCCCTAACGGTTTTAAAAACGAAGTTCAAGTTATCATCACTGTGGTTTCTGTTGATCCACAAATCGAGCCAGATATTGTTTCGATGATTGGTACCTCAGCAGCGTTAGCTATTTCTGGTATTCCTTTCAGTGGCCCACTAGGTGCGGCGCGTGTTGGTTATATCAACGATGAATATGTACTTAACCCAACGGTTGATCAGCTTGCAACAAGTTCACTAAACTTAGTTGTTGCTGGTACTAAGGCTGCTGTACTTATGGTTGAATCTGAAGCTAAAGCGCTTGCAGAAGAAATCATGTTAGGTGCTGTAACTTACGGCCATGATCAACAACAAGTTGTTGTTGATGCTATTGCTGAGTTCAAAGCAGAAGCTGGCAAACCAACATGGGATTGGACTGCACCAGTTCAAGATCAGGCATTAGTAGCTAAAATCAAAGAGCTTGCAGAAGCTGGCATGACAGAAGCTTACCAAATTGAAGTTAAGCAAGACCGTTATGTACAAGTCGGTATTGTTAAAGCTGCCGCGAAAGCTGCATTAGTTGCAGAGAATCCAGATGTTGATACTCGTGAAGTAGACAACTTACTTGGTAGTTTAGAGAAAAGCGTTGTACGTGGCCGTATTATCAGTGGTAAGCCACGTATCGATGGTCGTGAACCAGATATGATCCGCGCGTTAAGTGTTTTAGCGGGTGTACTTCCACGTACTCACGGTAGTTCATTATTTACTCGTGGTGAAACTCAAGCATTAGTTACCTGTACATTAGGTACTGAACGTGATGCTCAGAAAATTGATAGCATTATGGGCGAACGTACTAATCGCTTTATGCTTCATTATAACTTCCCTCCGTATTCTGTTGGTGAAACAGGTATGGTTGGTTCACCTAAGCGTCGTGAAATTGGTCATGGTAAGTTAGCATGGCGCGGTATGAATGCCGTTATGCCTTCTGCTGAAGAATTCCCATACAGCATTCGTGTTGTATCTGAGATTACTGAATCTAACGGTTCAAGCTCTATGGCTTCAGTATGTGGTACTTCATTAGCATTAATGGATGCCGGTGTACCGATTAAAACTTCAGTTGCTGGTATTGCAATGGGTCTAGTTAAAGAAGGCGACGATTTCGTTGTACTTTCTGACATCTTAGGTGATGAAGATCACTTAGGCGATATGGACTTTAAAGTAGCTGGTACTCGTGATGGTATTACTGCTCTGCAGATGGATATCAAGATTGAAGGTATCACTAAAGAGATCATGGATATTGCACTGCAACAGGCTTATGGTGCACGAGTTCATATCCTAAACGTGATGGACCAAGCTATTGGCACACATCGTGGCGATATCTCTGCTCATGCTCCACGTATCACTACCATCAAGATTAACCCTGAGAAGATCCGTGATGTTATTGGTAAAGGCGGTGCGGTAATTCGTGCGCTAACCGAAGAAACGGGTACTACGATTGAGCTTGATGACAATGGTACTGTGAAGATTGCCTCTTCAAACGGTGAAGCAACTAAAGAAGCTATCCGTCGTATTGAAGAAATTACTGCTGAAGTTGAAGTGGGTCGTATCTACAACGGTAAAGTTATTCGTATCGTTGATTTCGGCGCATTCGTTAACATTCTTCCTGGTAAAGACGGTTTAGTACACATTTCACAAATCAGTGATGAACGTGTTGCTAACGTGTCAGATCATTTAGAAATGAACCAAGAAGTAGCTGTTAAAGTTATGGAAGTGGATCGTCAAGGTCGTGTAAGACTATCAATTAAAGAAGCTCAAGCGAAAGAAACTGCTGAGTAATGTAATTTAAAGGCTTAACGACAAAAAAGGAGATCATTTGATCTCCTTTTTTTTATCTACAAAAAATAATCTGTAATGTGCATGGCTCTTAGATTGCCAGATTGCTATGATATTGAATATTAATAGAACCTGATAAGGTAAAGCGGATGGAATGTAAACTACGCACCACAATCGTTGCCGTTGTTGTCGGTGCAAGTATGTTGTTGTCAGGGTGTGCTGCAACGTTAGGTTCAAAGGATAATATTGCAGGGCAGATGATTGTTGCGCCTGTCATGCCTGATTATAAATTGGAAGTGACACTCGCAAAGCTAAATGAAATTTTGGCTACTATGGAGTTAACTGACGAACAACGTGCACGTTTTCATTACGATCGTGGGGTCATTTATGACAGTGTCGGATTGCGTTTACTTGGCCGAATCGATTTTCATCAAGCATTAAAATTACAACCCGATCTAGCCGATGCGTATAACTTTCTTGGTATTTATTACACTCAAGAAGGTGAGTTCGACAGTGCTTATGAAGCATTTGATGGTGTCCTTGAATTGTCACCAAACTATGACTATGCCTTTTTAAATCGTGGTATTGCATTATATTATGGCGAACGTTACGAATTAGCCGTTAATGATATGAAAGCTTTCTATGATCGTGATCCTAGTGACGGTTATCGAGCTTTGTGGCTGTATTTGATGTCTTCATCTATTGATAGCAAGCTGGCCTTGGCTGATCTTGGGATACAGCGTCAGCAGTTAAAGGATCAAGATTGGGCCAGTGTGTTAGTCGATTTTTATTTAGGTAAGATCAATCAAGAACAAGTATTTGCAGCTGCGAAAGAAGGTTTATCTCAGCCCAAAGAATATGCAGAACGTTTATGTGAAGCGTATTTTTACTTAGCGAAACATGCTGCTGAAAATGGTCAATATCAGCAAGCCGCTAATTTTTATCGTTTAACATTAGCCACCAATATCTATGATTTTGTTGAGCATCGTTATGCGAGAATTGAATTGGCTAGAATGAAAAATATGATTCAACAGTCTAGCGAATTGTCATCGAAGAGCTAAAAAACACTTTGCCTAGCCAATTCTATCGATAGGCGCTATAATTTGCGCCTTTTTTAGCGGCTAGTGCAAGGTTAACATGTCAGGCAATAAAGTTGAGGTCGACAAGCGTCGTACCTTCGCCATCATTTCGCACCCCGATGCGGGTAAAACCACCATCACCGAAAAAGTACTTTTATTCGGAAACGCCTTACAAAAGGCTGGCACGGTAAAAGGCAAAAAGTCTGGTCAACATGCTAAATCTGATTGGATGGAAATGGAAAAAGATCGTGGTATTTCGATTACCACTTCTGTGATGCAATTTCCTTACGGTGGCGCGCTCATCAATTTACTTGATACGCCTGGTCACGAAGACTTTTCGGAAGACACTTACCGTACACTAACCGCAGTAGATTCTTGTTTAATGGTTATTGACTCTGCGAAAGGTGTTGAAGATCGTACCATTAAGCTTATGGAAGTGACGCGTTTGCGTGACACACCGATTGTGACATTCATGAACAAATGTGATCGTGATATTCGCGACCCCATTGAATTGATGGATGAAGTAGAAGACATCTTAAAAATAGCTTGTGCACCTATTACTTGGCCAATAGGTTCAGGTAAGGAATTTAAAGGTGTGTATCACATCTTGCGTGATGAAATCATTTTATACCAGAGCGGTATGGGCCATACCATCCAAGAAGAACGCATTATTAAAGGATTACATAATCCGGAATTAGATAAAGTGCTTGGATCGTACGCCAATGAAATACGCGATGAAATGGAACTTGTTGCCGGCGCTTCAAATGAATTCAATCAAGAAGCTTTTCTAAAAGGCGAGCTTACGCCAGTATATTTTGGTACAGCCTTGGGTAACTTCGGTGTGGATCATATTTTGGATGGCATCGTTGAGTGGGCTCCAAAGCCGCTTCCTCGTGAAAGTGATGTACGAAATGTCACGCCGGATGAAGAAAAGTTCTCTGGCTTTATTTTTAAAATTCAAGCCAATATGGATCCAAAACATCGAGACCGTGTTGCCTTTATGCGTGTTTGCTCAGGTCGATATGAGCAAGGTATGAAAATGCACCATGTGCGTATCGGTAAAGATGTTAATGTCAGCGATGCTTTGACCTTTATGGCTGGAGATCGAAGCCGTGCTGAAGCGGCCTATCCAGGCGATATCATTGGATTACATAATCATGGCACCATGCGAATTGGTGATACATTTACTCAAGGCGAAAAACTACGCTTTACTGGGGTGCCAAACTTTGCACCTGAAATGTTCCGTCGTATTCGTTTAAAAGATCCACTAAAACAAAAGCAGTTGCTTAAAGGCTTAGTACAATTATCTGAAGAGGGAGCTGTACAGGTCTTCAGACCAATTGATTCTAACGATTTAATCGTAGGCGCGGTTGGTGTGCTACAGTTTGAAGTGGTTGTTGGACGATTAAAAAGTGAATATAACGTAGAAGCTATTTACGAAGGTATTAGTGTGAGTACCGCACGTTGGGTGTATTGCAAAGATGAGCGTAAATTAGAAGAGTTTCGTCGTAAATGTAGTCAAAATTTAGCCCTCGATGGCGGAAATAACTTGACCTATATTGCTCCAACAATGGTTAATCTAAATTTATCTATGGAACGCTACCCAGATGTTGAGTTTGCCAAAACACGCGAACATTAAATGTTAAGAAGTGTTTTACAGATATGTTAAAAAAAGGTGGCTTTGCCGCCTTTTTTATTATTATTTTTAAGAGGGAATTAAGATGATTAAGGCTATTTTTAGACTATTTATTGTGAAACCCTGGCAAAGGTACATTTTATGGTGCGATGAGATGGGATTAACCCTAGAAAATAAACGTAGCTGTGTACCACGATTGAGTGAACCTACAAATGAAGCATCGATATCTGAGCCCGTCATAAAACAGAATGTTATTGGTAATAAAAAAGAGCGACATTATGATTGATACTCATGCCCATCTCGACATGTCAGAGTTCGATAATGATAGAACACAATTATTCGATGCCATGCATCGCCATGGTATTAGCTCTGCTATTTTACCAGGAGTGTCAGTCGATCAATGGCAAAAGCAAATCCTAATAGCGCAGCAGTTTAATTGTTATTTCTCACTCGGTATTCATCCTTGGTATGTGCCGGATGATATTGATGCGGCTATTATTACACTTGAAGCAACGATACAACAATATAGCAAGAATAGGCGTTTGGTTGCTGTTGGGGAGTGTGGGCTGGATAAATTACATCATTGGTCAGATAAACAATTGTTGTTACTTGAGAAACAGTTATCACTTGCTCAAATTTATCAATTGCCCGTCATTTTACATGCCGTTAAAGCTCATCAAGAATTATTGTCATTGTTGGATCGTATTAAGCTATCTAAAGGCGGTGTTGTACATGGATTTTATGGCAACAGTGATATTGCGAAACGTTATATTTCGCTGGGTTTTAAATTAGGCATTGGTGCTTTAATACTCAATCCAAGTGCAAAAAAGCTTCGAGAAACAGTGGTTAATTTACCTTTAGAGCATTTTTTATTGGAAACGGATTCGCCAAGCATGCCACCTTTTGACCATCCTAAATCACGAAACACTCCTCTTATTCTGCCTCGAATTGTGTCCGAAATCGCATTTTTGAAGAAAAAGCCAACTGTTTGTATATTAGAACAGTTGAATAAAAATGCGTTGCAACTGTTTGAGCTTTAATTGTTTTTTAATGAACATAGAGACTTAAATTGTTTTTAATGTCGTAAGGGTTTGAAATTAAACTTTAAAAACTTGATCAAAACGACGCTTTTCGTTTCACGCTCAGTTATAATCATCAACGGAAATTAGGTGAGTTAACAACATTCAAAAAAACTGTTAACAAAAGGGTGATGATTAATGGATATAGTAATGAGTTTAGTAGGGGTGGTCACCTTACTATTGATAGGTTTTGCACTATCAAACAATAGAAAAGCAATTAACGTACGTACTGTCGGTGGTGCTTTATTAATTCAAGCATTCTTCGCTGGTTTTGTTTTATATGTTCCAGTCGGTAAAGATATACTGAAAGGTGTTTCTGATGCGGTATCAAGTGTTATTAGTTATGCACAAGCAGGTACCAGCTTCTTATTTGGTGATTTAGCTAACTTTAAAGTTGGTTTTATTTTTGCCATTAACGTATTACCTGTCATTATTTTCTTCTCTTCTCTAATTGCAGTGCTTTACTATTTAGGCATTATGCAGTGGATCATCCGTATTATCGGTGGTGGACTACAAAAAGCATTAGGCACTAGTCGTACAGAATCTATGTCAGCTACAGCGAATATTTTCGTTGGACAAACAGAAGCACCATTAGTTGTGCGTCCGTTTATTGCGACAATGACTCAGTCTGAGTTATTCGCAATCATGGTTGGTGGCTTAGCATCAATCGCTGGTTCTGTATTAGCTGGTTACGCTCAAATGGGTGTTCCAATTCAATACTTAGTAGCAGCGTCATTCATGGCAGCACCAGGTGGTCTATTAATGGCTAAACTGATGCACCCTGAAACAGAAGCTTCTATCAACGAAATGGAAGATTTACCAGATGACCCAGATAAGCCAGCAAACGTGTTAGATGCTGCTGCTTCAGGTGCTGCATCAGGTATGCATCTTGCATTGAACGTTGGTGCTATGTTGATCGCATTCGTTGGTTTAATTGCAATGATCAACGGTATCATCGGTGGTGTAACAGGTTGGTTTGGTTTAGAAGGTATTACTCTAGAACTTATCCTTGGTTATATCTTTATGCCTCTTGCTTTCTTAATCGGTGTACCTTGGAACGAAGCACTTGTTGCTGGTTCTTTCATCGGTCAAAAGATTGTTGTTAACGAATTTGTTGCTTACTTAAACTTCGCTCCGTATCTACTTGATGCATCTGCTGAAGGCTTCAAAGTAGTAGCTGAAACAGGCGCAATGATGTCTGACCGTACTAAAGCAATTATCTCTTTTGCTTTGTGTGGATTCGCTAACTTATCTTCTATTGCAATCTTACTTGGTGGTTTAGGTGCTATGGCTCCTGCACGTCGCCATGACCTTGCAAAATTAGGTATCCGTGCTGTTATCGCTGGTTCATTAGCTAACTTAATGAGCGCGACATTAGCCGGTTTATTCTTAGCTATCTAAGTTAAGAGTAACTCCAGGGGGAATACCTCCTACAGCTGGGTCTTTACGTTAATAATAATTAGAGACCCAGTTTTGTAATAAAGTTGTTATTGATTTTTGTGTTAATCCACCGTTTCCCAATACGAAGTTATGCTGTTTTATTGATTGCAAAAGAGGATGCATTAAATTCTCTAGTCAAGATTGAAATGTCAAATTGTTAATGATGTGTGGACAAAAAGTCGCGACATTGTTCACAAAAAAGAATTTTGTATTCGTTTTTTATCGATTAAATATTGAGATTTATATCAGTAACGGTAAAATACGAATGATTAAAAAGAAGTGCTATCCAAGAAGATAGTTAAATAATATACATGGGGTTGATGATGAAAAATGTAAAAATGTTAGCTTTAGCGGGTGCAACAGTCGCTGCTATTTCTGGTAATGCTTTCGCTGCAGATCGTACAGATCTTCACGCTACTGATTACAAATGGTTGCAGTTTAATGCTATGTACTCTATCGGCGAAAAGCCAGATAACCCAGCTTCTGGTGATCAACATAACTACTTAGAAATGGAGTTTGGTGGTCGTTCTGGTGTTGTTGATCTTTATGGTTATGTTGATGTGTTCAACTTAGCAAATGAATCTACTGACAATGGTGACAAAAATCCTGGTTCAGGCACTAGTAAATTGTTCATGAAATTTGCTCCACGTTTCTCTATCGATGCGATTACTGGTAAAGATTTATCTTTTGGTCCAATCCAAGAAGTATATTTCTCAACCTTGTTCAACTGGGATGGTCTTAACGGCGAAGGCGTTAACTCTACATTCTGGGGTGTTGGTGCTGATGTAAACGTACCTTGGTTAGGCAAAACTGGTATGAACCTTTATGGTTACTACGACATGAACGCTAAAGAGTGGAACGGATATCAGTTCTCAGCTAACTGGTTCAAGCCTTTCTACTTCTTCGACAACAAGAGCTTCTTATCATTCCAAGGTTATATCGATTACCAATTTGGTGCTGATGAAGACGACAACATGTTCGTTCCTAAGACTTCAAGCGGTGGTAACATCTTCTTTGGTCTATACTGGCATTCAGATCGTTACGCGCTTGGTTATGGCTTAAAAGGCTTCAAAGACGTATACCTACTTGAAGATGAAGGCGGATTGGTTGGCCTAGAATCTACTGGTTGGTCACATTACCTATCTGCAACTTACAAGTTCTAAGATTGGTATAGTGAATCAGTTGGAGCCGCATTTGCGGCTCCATATTTTATAATAAAAGTAATATCGAACTTTCATTTAAAATCATTGCCTAACAAGAGTGTTTTTATATAAAAGTTTGTACTCTACAAAGTTTTATTTTTACGCGCTAAAAAGGATTTTTCGCGGAACAGTTGAAACAAATATCTTTGTTTTATCTTTTCCGGTCTTCAAGGATTCAAGTCGTGGTACTCGTTATCAGATTGAATACTTAGGTTAGTAAATAGCAGCAAGATTTACTGGCAATACTGAAGGCCCGGCCATAATTATAATCATATGCCAGCTACATAGTGTTGCCTGAAAAAAATTTATCAACTTTGATTTATCGTTTCGGAGAGCAATTATGACTGATTTAAAAAAAGCGGCACAACGTGGTATTGAGTTAATGGATTTAACCACTTTAAATGACGATGATACTGATCAAAAGGTCATCGATTTGTGCCATAAAGCCAAGTCTCCAGCAGGTAATACTGCCGCAATTTGTATTTACCCTCGTTTTATTCCTATTGCACGTAAAACATTAAATGAACTTGATTGTGAAGACATTAAAATTGCAACAGTGACGAATTTTCCACACGGTAATGATGATATTGCCATCGCAGTATTAGAAACTCGTGCAGCAGTTGCTTATGGTGCTGATGAAGTCGATGTTGTGTTTCCATACCGTGCATTAATGGATGGTAACGAAACTGTCGGTTTTGAAATGGTTAAAGCGTGTAAGGAAGAGTGCGGCGATGATGCGATTTTAAAAGTTATCATCGAATCTGGTGTGTTAAAAGATCCTGCTTTGATCCGCAAAGCATCAGAGTTAGCTATTGATGCAGGTGCTGATTTTATTAAAACATCAACGGGTAAAGTACCGGTAAACGCTACGCTTGAAGCGGCTGAAATTATGTTAACTGTGATCAGCGAGAAAAATCGCAATGTAGGCTTTAAGCCTGCCGGCGGTGTTCGTGATGCAGCTCAAACAGCTGAATTTTTAGACTTGGCTGCGCGCATATTAGGTGATGATTGGGTTACCCCACAAACTTTCCGTTTTGGTGCTTCTAGCTTGTTAAACAGCTTGTTGCATACATTAGAATTAGTAGATGCTCCTAAACCTACTTCAGGTTACTAATCGCATAGATAGTCCAAAATCTCAGTATGGCCCTGGATCATTGCCGTACTGAGGCGCTATCACTTGATAGCATCCTATTATTAAAGGCGACCCTAAAGGTGATGGGTTGCCTAAAGGGAGACGTAACATGTTTTTAGCTCAAGAAATTATTCGTAAAAAACGTAATGGCGATGTATTAAGCACTGCAGAAATTCAATTCTTTGTTGATGGCATCACTCATAACACGGTTTCAGAAGGCCAAATTGCTGCGTTCGGCATGGCGGTGTATTTCAAAGATATGAATATGGATGAACGGATTGCATTAACGATTGCGATGCGTGATTCCGGAACCGTATTAAATTGGGATTCTCTCGGCCTCAATGGCCCGATTATCGATAAGCATAGCACTGGTGGTGTTGGCGATGTAATCAGCCTAATGCTTGGCCCTATGGCTGCAGCTTGTGGCGGTTATGTGCCAATGATTTCAGGTCGTGGCTTAGGTCACACCGGTGGTACGTTAGATAAATTTGATGCCATTCCTGGTTATCAAACTGAGCCTTCAAGTGAATTATTCCGCAAAGTGGTTAAAGACGCTGGTGTTGCCATTATTGGTCAAACCGGTGACTTAGTCCCTGCTGATAAACGTTTCTATTCGATTCGTGATAATACCGCCACCGTTGAATCTATTTCGTTAATCACCGCATCTATTTTATCTAAAAAGTTAGCCGCGGGACTTGATGCTCTTGCAATGGATGTCAAAGTCGGCAGCGGTGCATTTATGCCAACTTACGAAGCATCTGAAGAATTAGCTCGCAGTATTACTGCTGTTGCTAATGGCGCAGGAACTAAAACAACGGCATTGTTAACTGACATGAACCAAGTATTGGCTTCGTGTGCAGGTAATGCGGTTGAGGTTCGTGAGGCGATAAACTTTTTGACTGGTCAATATCGTAATCCTCGTTTATATGCTGTCACCATGGGATTATGTGCAGAAATGCTAATTTTGGGTGGTATTGCACAGAATGAAGCAGAAGCTCGTCATAAACTAAATACTGTATTAGATAATGGTAAAGCAGCTGAGGCATTTGCTAAAATGGTATCTGGCTTAGGTGGCCCAACAGACTTTGTTGAGGCATACGATAAGTATTTACCTCATGCGAAAATTGTACGACCTGTATATGCCAACACATCTGGCTTTGCTTACAAAATGGATACACGAGAACTTGGTTTAGCCGTAGTGACCTTAGGTGGTGGACGTCGCAAACCAGGTGATGCACTGGATTACAGTGTTGGATTAACTCAAGTATGCGCATTGGGTCAGGAAGTTAACAAAGATGTTCCGTTAGCGATGATCCATGCTCAATCTGAAGATGCTTTCGCCGAAGCTGCCGCTGCTATTCAGCAAGCCATTATTATTGGTGATAGCGCGCCTGAGAAAACGCCTGAAATATATCGTTATATTCGCGCTTCAGATTTATAAAGGAAACAAATAATGAAACGTACTTTTATCTTAATGCTCGACTCTTTTGGTGTTGGTGCTGCTACCGACGCCGATAAATTTGGTGACGTTGGCTCTGATACTTTTGGCCATATCGCACAAGCCTGTGCTGACGGCAAAGCGGATATCGGCCGTCAAGGTCTATTGAAATTACCTAATCTTGCTCGCTTTGGTTTAGGCCATGCTGGTTTTGAAAGTACTGGTAAGTTTGCAGCTGGATTTGCTGATAATGTCGAAGTCATCGGTGCTTATGGTCATGCTGACGAATTAAGCTCAGGCAAAGACACTCCTAGTGGTCACTGGGAAATGGCGGGTGTTCCTGTCCTTTATGAGTGGGGTTATTTTAGTGACTTAACCAATTCATTTCCTAAAGAACTCACAGATAAAATCCTTGAACGTGCTGGTTTAGATGGGTTTTTAGGTAACTGCCATGCTTCAGGTACTCAAATTCTTGAAGAGTTAGGCGAAGAGCACATGAAAACAGGCAAGCCTATTTTCTATACCTCTGCTGACTCTGTATTCCAAATAGCATGTCATGAAGAAAGTTTTGGTGTAGAAAATTTATATAACTTGTGCAAAATTGCGCGTGAAGAGTTAGAGCCTTATAACATTGGTCGTGTAATTGCTCGACCATTTGTTGGTACTGGCGCTGCTGATTTCGCTCGTACTGGTAACCGTCATGACTATGCGGTATTACCACCAGCACCTACAGTATTAGATAAGCTTAAAGATGCTGGCGGTGAAGTGGTTAGTATCGGTAAAATTTCTGATATATATGCTCACAGTGGTATTACTCAACAATTTAAAGCGACTGGTCTTGAAGAGTTATTTGACGAAACTTTAGCGCAAATTAAACGTGCTGGTGATAACACCATTGTGTTTACTAATTTCGTTGATTTTGACTCTCATTATGGTCATCGTCGTGACACCGCCGGTTATGCTAAAGCACTTGAGTACTTTGATTCTCGTTTACCGGAATTATTAGCGATTTTACAACCTGAAGATTTAGTTGTTTTCACAGCTGATCATGGTTGTGATCCTACTTGGGTTGGCACTGAACATACTCGTGAACGTGTGCCGGTTCTCGCCTATGGTGCAGGTTTATCTGCAGGCTCACTAGGCCGTCGTAAGTCTTTTGCTGATATTGGTCAGTCTATTGCGAGTTATTTTAAGTTAGAACCGATGAATTATGGTGAATCTTTTATTAATTAGTCACATTTTCAAACGACGGTTCTATATAAAGTTTAATGGCTTTGCTAAACTGTAAACATGACTAAGCAATACAAATAAAATAGAAACATAGGGGTTATAACATGGCTACACCACATATTAACGCTGTTGAAGGTGCTTTTGCTGAAACGGTACTTTTCCCAGGCGATCCATTACGTGCAAAATACATTGCTGAGACATTTTTAGAAAATGTTGAGCAAGTGACTGATGTACGTAACATGCTAGGTTTTACCGGTACATATAAAGGTAAGCGTATTTCTGTTATGGGTTCAGGTATGGGTATCCCATCTTGTTCAATCTATGCACACGAACTTATCAAAGACTAC
Organism: Shewanella frigidimarina; assembly: GCF_003797125.1. Classification (GTDB taxonomy): domain Bacteria; phylum Pseudomonadota; class Gammaproteobacteria; order Enterobacterales; family Shewanellaceae; genus Shewanella; species Shewanella frigidimarina. Next base: position 679,848 of record NZ_RKKE01000002.1, on the reverse strand, counting down.
GGTGTTAAGAATTTAATCCGTGTTGGTACTTGTGGCGCAATCAGCGCAGACGTAAAAGTACGTGATGTGATTATCGGTATGGGTGCATGTACTGACTCTAGAGTTAACCGTTTACGTTTTAAAGATAACGATTTTGCTGCAATCGCAGACTACAGCTTACTAAGTGCTGTTGTTGATTCGGCTAAAGCACACGGCACTAAAATCCGTGTTGGTAACGTTTTCTCTGCCGACTTATTTTATACTCCAGATCCTCAAATGTTTGATGTTATGGAAAAAATGGGTATTTTAGGCGTCGAGATGGAAGCTGCTGGTTTATACGGTGTTGCACATGAATTAGGTGCTAAAGCGTTATGTGTTGTAACGGTATCAGACCACATTCGTACCGGTGAGAAGACGACCTCTGATGAGCGTCAAACAACATTCAGCGACATGATTATCATGACTTTAGATGCAGCGTTAACACTGTAATTTAAACGTTAGTCATAAAATGGGCACTCATTGAGTGCCCATTTTTTATGTTTGTGATTTATGTCAGCAATCTGTCTAGGCTGGAGGGTCTTGTTGTATATCTTCTGACTCGTCTGCTTGCGTTTCGTTTGAAGCGAGCAAGGCCGATTTTTTAGGCTTTTTACGTAATTTAGCTTGGGCTTTTCGGCGGTCAAAATCAGCACGTTTAAATGAAAGTGCCCGTGATAATAGTAAACCAATAAAGCCAGCTACAATTAACATCATCTGCTGTAATTGCATGTTCTGTTCGTGCAATATTTTTATTTCATCGAAAAATATATCAAGATTTAAACGTACTTCAACGTAACCTAAATTATTGTCGTCTTGAATAACATTTTCAATCAAAGGTGGATATGGTTTTAATAAGCCTTTTAATATTTCAGAGTCGGCTTCTAAGTTTTCATAAGAAACACTTTGAGCAAATGCTAACCTTACACCCTGCGAATTATAGATATTCACCGACATCACTTTAGGATCAGCAGCAAGTGCTGATGCTAACCATTGCAGTTGCTCATCATTTTGTAAAAACATTGCCGGAGCTGCACCATTAGCGGCTTGTTGTGCTAATAGTCTTGCCATCACTTTTGTTTGTGAATTTAGTAATTTTTGACCATTACGTAAACTTGATTGCCACAAGTACATTAGACCGATGATCAGGGTTATTGCGACAATGATTTGCACAATCCGGCTGATTTTTTGCCTTTTCTTAAGACCTTTAACAAAAATCACTTTAATCCTCAGTGTTTTTTCTATTTAATTGGAAGCTGTTTTGGGGAGTTCTTTTATCGAGCAACCATTCTGTGCTAACCCAATTACAGAGAATTATCAAAAAGCTATACTAATCGAAAAATTTGTCAGTAGATAGTCGTAACATACTAAGAGGCCGTATTGATGCTTGAACAACGTGATAATGTTTTACTAAATTTTTTATTTTCAGATACTTGTGAGACATATCAACATTTAGGCTGTGTGTTATATCGTTATCAAGAGTCAGATTACTTACTTAACTTACAATCTCACCTACCGTATCGTTGTCGAGTTATTTTTAGTGCGCAATGCTCAGCAGAGATAGAAGCCTGGTTATCTTCCATATCTATCGATACTCATATCGCAAAGCTTGACAGGCAAAACGATTTATTAGGTTTTGAGCTGTCGGCTCAAACCGCTAATGATGTTTTAATTGCGTCATTCCCAACAAATATAGCTGCTGAAATAGTGCTTATTCAACAACCATTAGCTCGCCTCAATCAACCGGGGTTATTGGTGATGGATATGGATTCTACTGCTATTCAAATTGAATGTATTGACGAACTCGCTGCTATGGCTGGTGTGGGTGAGGAAGTTGCCGCAGTTACGGCAAGTGCTATGCGTGGCGAATTAGATTTTGAACAGTCTTTAAGACAACGAGTCAGTAAGCTTACCGGTGCTGATGCCTCTATTATTCAGCAGTTGTGCGACAACTTGCCGTTAATGTCTGGTCTTGAAGTAATGTTAGCCGAGTTAAAAACACATCAATGGAAACTGGTTGTCGCTTCTGGTGGGTTTACGCCATTTGTCGGTCATTTAAAAACATTGCTTAATCTTGATGCGGCATTTGCCAATGAGTTAGTTATTGTTGATGGCAAGCTGAGTGGTGAAGTAACAGGTGAAGTGGTCGATGCTCAATATAAGGCTAACGTGATTAGTCTGTGTGCGGAACAGTGGGCTATTCCATCTGGTCAGCGAGTTGCCATTGGTGACGGCGCCAATGATATTCCGATGATCCAAGCCGCCGATTTAGGATTAGCATTTCATGCTAAGCCTAAATTAGTTGCTGCTGCAGATGCATCAATCCAAAATGTTGATTTACGTGCATTAGTCTTTTGCCTACAACTGTAATTAGTTAGTGTTTACATTTATGAACAAGAATAAATATAGAATTATTACTCTATTCTAGTTGTATTTCACGGTAGTAATGTTAGTTTTATATTTATAATCACTAACATAACTGCCTATTTTGACTATAGATATCCTCCAAAACTCACTGTTTATACCATACAGAGATGGCCAATTGCATCTGCGGCATATTCGTCCTACTTCGCCTATAGCACTCGGTATTCCTATTTTGATGTTGCATGGTGCTATGTCCAATGGAAGAGTGTTTTATAGCAGCTCTGGTCGTGGTTTAGGCTGTTTTTTAGCTAACGCTGGTTTTGATGTTTATGTGATGGATACCGCAGGACGAGGCTTAAGCGAGCCTAAAATTCATCGTGACTTCACTTTGGGCCAAGGAGAAGTCATTCGTGAGCAATTGCCATTAGTGCAGCAGTTTATTCTACAGCGTCATCCATTGGTTAATAAAGTACATTGGTGTGCCCATTCATGGGGCGGGGTGTTAATGGCCAGCAGTTTGGCTCGTTATAGCCATCTACAGTCTAGTGTGGCATCGTTATTAACCTTTGGTTCCAAACGTACTATCAAAGTGAAGTCATTTAAAAAATGGCTTATGGTCGATTTTTTCTGGAATCGTTTTGCGCCTTTTTATATTGGCAGACAAGGCTACTTTGATGCCAGTCGACTGCGCGTTGGTATGGATAATGAAAGCAGTGCATCATTATTACAAACGATTGATTGGGTGCGAGGTGATTGGGTAGATCATGATGATAATTTTCATTATGCAGAAGCCGCAACCAAAGCGGTATGGCCACCAGCATGGTTTATCGCAGGTAAAAATGATCATGTATTAGGCAATCCGTCAGATGTACGCGATATGATTAATGAATGTGGTTTTAGCCAGGTTAAGTACACTTTGCTCGCCAAAGAAAAGGGCAATTTATTGGATTACAATCATGCCGGTATGTTGACTGCTCGACAAGCCGAGCAAGATCACTTTGTACAAATTAAACAATGGTATTTATCAATGTGAGCCAAGTTAGCTGTAGAGAAATAGTACGTGGTTATTAACCTATTCTTTGGTTAGCCAATCTTTGGTTAGTAAAAATGCAGTTTTTAAATAAATTCAGATCATCGATTTATGCTATTTTTAATTATGATTAGCGGTTTCTGAAAGATTACTTAGGCTAGTGTCATTAAGCTTGGAAAACGGATTTCAACTTCAGTAGTAATATCTAATAGCTCACCTGAACCGATAACTCTCCACAATTGCTCTTCTAATTGCTTTGCACGGTGATTAGCATGTATGTGGATATATTCTAGCTCGCGTCGAATATAGCTCATATCGGGCTTGTCAGTTGCTCCTATATACACCCTTAACGCCATGAAGCGACCCACTTTTTTACTTTGAGTAATAAATTGAATTTGTTGTTCTCTATTACCCAGTTCAGATTTAAGTTTACATTGGATCTGTACTGCACCTCTAGGGTGACGGGTGAGTTGCATAAACACTTCAAAAAAGGCCATACCATGAGTCGGTTTCATTAACTTGATAGGATCTATGATGTGTTGTTTTAATACATTGTTGTCCAGTAGTGGTTTTAAATTGTATTGCAGTACTTTATCGCTGTCTTGAGCAAATAAATGGCTTATTTCATCCGTTGTTGTGCCAATACCTATGTAAGCCATTTGAGCCGCTTTTACTGTTTTTTCAATAAAATATGGCACTCCTGGTAATTGGCGCATCACAAGGTTTTTCATGCCATCAGCCAGTTCTTTTTTTTGGCCTTCATTATCTGATAACTGCTCGAGTTTTTGTTTATTGTGAGCAATCAATTTACTTAAAAACTCTACACCTTCATGCGGGGAGTGACCTATGATGGCGCTCAAATGTAAAGTCACACCATTCATCCTGCTGCGAATTAACTGGTAAGGTAAATTTGATAAATTAGTTTTACCCGCAGCGGCTTGCAGGCGTGGAAATGACAATGTGACTGCTCCAGGTTCGTTGAAGTTAGCCGATTTCTCTAACGTCAGTTGTAAACCTCGACTCGAAATATCATGGGTAATACCAGTGGCCTGTTTGTCACCTTGTTGAATTGTGATTAAGGTTTTAAAAATGAATCGAGCCTCATGGCGCCGCTCACTAAATGGCATTGATACTTTTTTGATGCTGTGTTGTTTTATTTTTGCTTGGGAGAATATCTTTAAGCCATTCACATCAGATTGATCAAACCAGCATTGATAGTCTTTACGAGCTTCCTCGTTGGTTAAATCAATAAGTTGTACAGTATGACTAAATTGAGCTAATTGTTGCTCAGTGAGGGCAGCATAACGTGCATCATCCCCCGGTAAAGTGGACGTTTTGTAGTTTTTGCTATGATCAATAGGTTGCATTACAATTTTAAATACGCGCCAACTTGTTTTGGTAGACGCAAAACCCAAAAACAGATGAATATTTTTGGTCGCTTTTAGCTCCGCTAAGGTTGCAGAATAAAAATGTAATTTACCGTTAGAGTTATGAATAAAACTGAATAAATAACAATGCTCACTATTATCAATGTTTTTGAGCATTTGGGTTAAACGTCTGGTATTAATAAAACTCGGTAACTGACTAATTTCATTTTCATCTTGAAAATAATGTTGGATTGGTTTGTTACCTCTACCCAATAATTCGTAGTTTATGAGTGGTTTACCTTCAATGATGGAAACGAACAGAGGTAAATGTGTTAACAGAGGTAAGTAATGTCGCTCATAACCTAACCCGGTAGCGGTAACAATGACGTCGTTGACATCTACTTTATAACGAAACTTATAGCCGCGGATAAGCTGTGATAACAAGCTGTCTAATGCTTCTCCGCCACCCAGTCTTTTCAATCTAAAAACAGCACTATCATCTTTGTTTTGAATATCCACTATTTGATATTCAACACCCTGCTTTAGATCATCGAGATAAAATTCATCACTGAGTTCAAGTAGTTTTACCAGTAAAGGTTTGTCTTGGTCTAAATGATGCTTTAACGGTAACTTAATGCGAGCTCCGCCGACAGATAAATCTAGCGTTGCACCACTGACTTCGGTTATTCCTTGCTGAGAAACCATAATTCGAATGCTATAATTCATTCGTTCTTCACAGCGATTAAAATAACTGCCAAGCACAACACCAGGCACCAAAAAGGGATTTTCTTCGTCAATGACCTCAACTGAAACATTCTCTCTGAGTTTAAGACGTCGAAGTTTATGCGCTTTTATAACGTGCTCGTACACACCTAAGGTATATTTGTTACGGTATAATGGTAGCGCTTGTAGCAAGGCTTCTTTAGCGGGCTCGTCTAGGAAATATCTTTGATTGGCGACGACAACTTCTTCACATGGCAGTTCTGTTTTATCTCGTAAATCGATAATTCGCGTGCACAAAGATGAGATGCGATTTAGCTCCATTTTCAATAGAAAACGGGTTGAATTCGATTCATCAACTGTTAACTGTTCAAATACGTCCTGAAAATCAGGTTCCATGATCAACGGTTTCAGTTGTTCTATTAATGCCCTGTGGTTATCTAAACTCATTATTTTATCGTTTTAAATGCTTATTGTGAGTCTGGCTGATAATTTTATCGGCAAGAAAGCGCTGATCTTTATAGTAATATACATTTCAATGTTGTTCGATAGGAATGCACAAATGATATCGTTGTTAATACCCTCGAAACGAAGATTAACATAGCGTATTAATAGCAATGCTGTATTGATGTAACGTTAGTTTATTGCTTTTTTACAGTTTGTTTACATGAGTGTGGACAATATTTTAATCGTTGGCAAGACTCTGACTAAAGATCGTTGTTATTATTATACTTATGTGTTGCCTAAATCGTCATTTTGATTCGACCGATGTTAGGTTTAGGTGATATAGAAAATGTGTTAATAATGATGGTTTATTGATTCTTAAGCCGAATAACATCAAGCATAAAGTACTAATTGATTTACAACATAGGAACTAACATGGCAAAAGCTCCAAAAATGGCATTTGTTTGTGACGATTGTGGCCTTGATTATCCGCGTTGGCAGGGACAGTGTCGTTGTGGTGCGTGGAATTCTTTGGTAGAAATGAAATTGTCAGCCTCAAAGAGTTCAACTTCACGATCATCTGTATTGGGATACGCTGGTGCAGTGGGTGGTGGCTCTAAAAAACTCAGTGAAGTTGAGTCAGAAGATGCCGAGAAAAGACTCACTGAAATCGGTGAGTTAGATAGGGTACTAAGTGGCGGTTTGACGACAGGATCGGTGAATATTATTTCTGGCGACCCAGGTGCTGGTAAAACAACATTACTATCCGATTTGGTCGCTCGGATGTCACAATCTATGGCTTCACTGTACTGTACTGCAGAAGAGTCATTATCTCAGTTCAAAAACCGTGTTAATCGTTTAAAGCTTAATTACAACGAAGATAACTTATTTTTGCTGTCTGAAACCAGTGTAGAAGCCATTATTGAGGAATTAGAAGCCAAGCAGATCAAGTTTGCTGTCATCGACTCTATTCAAGCGGTTGTCACCGATGCAGCCAATGGCAGTCCAGGGTCGCCTTCACAAGTTAAAACAGCGGCGCAAGCGTTTACTCAATATTGTAAGAAAAATAATGTCACCATGTTCATTATTGCTCATGTGAATAAAAATAACGAAATAGCCGGGCCGCAAACCTTGGTTCATATCGTAGATTCATTGCTACATATCGACACCAACGATGGACAAATTCGTACCTTACGCGCTAATAAAAACCGTTTTGGTGATGTTGATACCGTGGGGATATTCCGCATGAGTGAACGCGGTATGATCAGTGTTGATAACCCTAGTGAAATATTTTTGTCGGGCTCAACCACTGAATCGCCAGGCTCGACTATCACTTGTATTCGTAAAGGTAACCGTAATTTACTGTTGGAAATACAATGTTTAACCACCGAGACTGAATCTGAGTTTCCACAACGTGTGTGTGTGGGATTAAACATGAATCGGATTAAAATGCTAACCGGTATTTTACGTAAGCATACTAAAACCAAAATTTTTCATGATACGTTTTTTAATATAGTGGGCGGTTTAAAAATTGATGAGTCGGAAACCTGCATCGATCTAGCGCTTGTTACGGCATTACTGAGCAGTTTAAATGATTTTATCGTGCCTAGAACCACTTGTATTATGGGGGAGTTGAGTTTGAATGGCGATGTGCGCCCAATTGATAGCGGTGTACCGAGAGTCAAAGAAGCTGCGCAGCATGGTTTTACAGAGATTTTTATCCCATTCCGTAATTATCACAAAACCATGGAAGGGCTAGGGGCAAAAATTATCCCAGTGAAAACTATCCATGAGCTGCTTGAACTAATTAATTAAGCCTCGGGTGATAAAAAGCAAAATTTGAACATAAAAAAGGTAAGTCATTGACTTACCTTTTTTGCATCTTAACTTGTTAGATCGGCTGTTTAAGGCGCTGAAGTGATTAAAGAGGTCAACTCACGATTTAATAGCTCTGGATCACCCATATTCAATTCAATAATTCGGCGAAGATGGGTAATGCTGTCAACATCAATGTGAGTACACTTTAAGCCAAGGTGTTCTGGGGTTTTATGGACAATTGCCGCTTCCATTTTCAGCTCAATGTCAGAGTCGGGTAACACAAACTCTAAGGTTAAAATGCTATTGAGCTGACCTGTATACCCAGATGGCAATTCTACTAGTGCACCATTAAGACTTAAATCTAAAATTTTAGTGCGCCAAGTTTGTTCTGTTTGCGCAAGATGAGCACTGGCTGCAAAAAAAATACGAGAAAACTTACGTCTGTCATCCATGGTTTACCCTTAATAATCAATATCGCAATGACACAAAGTCAGTGTTTATTGTTTAAGCATACTCGATTTATTTCGATTACGCTGAGAATATTTAGTCTAAAAAAGGAGCGCATTGCGCTCCTTAGTGATATTGAGTTGTTTACTTTCTGACTTCAACTAAATGAGTAAATGACCCATTAAGGCAATTACTGGCAGTGTCACTAAGGTTCGTAGAATGAAGATAACGAATAGCTCAAAAAAGTTAACCGGGATTTTACTACCAATTAAAAGAGCACCTACTTCACTCATATAAATAAGCTGAGTAACCGATAATGCCGCAATAACAAAGCGGGTCAAATCTGATTCTATAGAGCTGGCCAAAATCGATGGAATAAACATATCGGCAAATCCCACCACAATCGTTTTCGAGGCTTCGGTAGCTTCTGGAATATGCAGCAGTTCTAATAGCGGAATAAATGGCATACCTAAGTAATTAAAAATAGGTGTATGTTCAGCCAACACTAATGCGACGGTACCAATAGCCATAACAACAGGGATCACCCCGAATATCATATCGACAACGTTTTTAATTCCTTCAGTTAGCACATGCTTAATGCCACCAGCAGAAGATGCCCGTTGCATTGCTTGTTCAAATCCCCACGAAAATACGCCATGACTGGCTGGGATTGTTTCGTCATCTTCATGGCGAGGAGTATCATCGATATACAGATCTTTCTTCCATGATAATGGCGGTAGTTTAGGTACTATTATTGCGGCAATAAACCCTGCTAAACACACCGTCAGATAAAATGGCACAAATAAGTGCTCAAGTTTGACTTGTGATATCACCACTAAGCTAAAGGTTATTGACACGGCAGAAAAGGTTGTGCCAATAACAGCAGCTTCACGTGCAGTATAGAAACGAGTTTCGTATTGTTTGGTGGTCATTAAAATGCCCACACTACCATCACCTAACCAAGATGCCATACAGTCAATAGCACTGCGACCAGGTAAATTGAATATTGGACGCATCACTTTGGTTAATAATGTGCCAAAAAATTCTAATAAACCAAAATTGAGCAATAGCGGTAATAACATGCCAGCAAAAATAAATACTGAAAATAGTACTGGTACTAAATCATTCAGAACCAAGCCACCGGTTGCAGATGAAATAATCGCTTCGGGTCCCACTTGCCAATAAACCATGACGATAAAGATTGCGCCTAGAATTCGCACCGCTAACCAAAATAAATTTACTTTTAGCAGTGTGCGTAAAAAAATACTTTTACGAACGAATTTAGGATTAATGAGTTGAGTGAGTAATGAGGCCAATGCCATTAGTACCACTATGCAGGTCATAATAAGCTGAATCGAACTGCCCATTTGGCTTTGCAATGCTTTTGAGATGATTGCAATCGGAATGGTAATCGAACCATCGACATTGATAGGCGTCATAAACAGTAACAAGCCAATCAGTGACGGAATAATAAAGGTGAGAATTGTTTTAATGTTATGTTTTTTATGTGTCACGTTAAATACACCTTACTTATGTGTTCTAAGTTGGCCAGCTGTGCTACCCAACTGTTTATTATGGACCGAAATTGAATGTCCATTCAGTAGTTTTTTTTTGGTAGGCAAGGTTACCCCCTTATTTGCAGTATGTAAAATGATAACTTAACCGAATAGATATTAGTTAAATGTGAGTAGATATTTACTTTAAGAAAGTGTCGGAGTATATCGTTAAAATCTAATTTAATCAGTTGGTTAATATTTTGTTGCGGAAGTGTGTTCTCTTTGAGGTGGGGGCTTTTTTATGGTTTGTATGCCATTAATAAACATGGATATGATTACGGTTCATGACCACTTTTATTAATGGCTATCAAGTAGCGTTTGTAACGTTATCTCGCTGGAGAATTGGGCTCAAGGGAATAGTCCATGCCCGGTAACCCTAACCAATAGCCATTGCAATGATGATTGATAATCGATGCCTGTTTATTGTCGTTAAACTGTTTTGTGATTAGCGCCTTACTATTAATTGGATCCTCTGTTATTTGCGCTAATACATGAGCAAGTTCTGAACCCATGGCGACATCGGTTAATTTATTGGGTGATATACGCCAATAATCAATTCCCATGTCTATCATTTGTGGAATTTGGTTAATCAGGTTTACCTGCGCCGCAGATTGAGTTTGAATACCATTTAAGCGGAGTAAGGGTTGTGACTCTTGAGTTTGAGCCAGTAAGCCTTTGCTATGGCGTTGGCAAATAGTTTGACACTTATCTTTTGGCAATTGGTAATGTTTGGCGGTAAAACAGCGTGCAGAATGTGCTAACGGCAAATAGCCGTGACCGAGCACCTCTATTTCAAAAGCGGGTTTATCACCCTGGTTGATGACAGTGTTTAACCACTGTTGTGATAATTCACAAGGCATCACAAAACGATACATTCCTTTTTGGTGCAATAAATTAAGGCTGGTCCGATTATAATTATTGATTGTTGGCCCACACACAAAGGGGACTTTCGCTTGGTGCGCATAATGTACCGCAGCCATGTCATTAGCTTCAATACTGAAATCACCATTATCAATAGCTCGTTTCAGTTCATTAAGTTCAGATTGCGCCTCTATCAAAGCCATGGTTGATAACACCACGTGTTTGCCATGAGACTTAAGCATCTTGGCGAGTTCAAGGTAGTCGTTAAACTTCAGTTCGCGGCGGCGGCTGCATACGGTTTCACCTAAATAAACGGTATCGATGTTACTCAATGCTACTTGCTGATAAAAGTGTTCAACGTCAGATTTTGACCAGCAGTAACTAATTGGAGCGAGAGATATTTTCATTGTAAAACCTTATTGCCATTGACGCTCATAAGCGCCCAATGTAGTGATTTGTCCTTCGGATACTTTTGCTAACGCTTGCGACCATTGTGGTTGCTCGCAAAAAGACTCGGGGCTGGCTAAATAAGTGTCGATAGCGCTACGCCAAACGTGGGTGACTTGGCTGACGTAAGCAGGGCTTCGCTGACGTCCTTCTATTTTAAGTGATTTAATTCCCGCTTGGGCGAGCTCGGGTAACAAGCTTAAGGTGTTTAAACTGGTAGGTGACTCCAATAAATACTTTGCATCATGATCGTATTCGGCAACATAACGGCCTTTACAGACCACCGGATAACCCAGTTGTTGGTTAGCTTCAGATTTATCAATTAATACATTATTGAGTCGGGTCAATTTATCGCTGCCAGAATCTTGCCAGCGCACATGGTTAGCGGGTGAGCACGAACCGCCTGTATTAGGTGATTGTCCTGTTACATATGATGATAAATGGCAGCGTCCTTCAGCCATGATGCATAAACTACCAAAAGCAAATACTTCAAGTTCAACAGGGCTCACTTTAGCTAAGTCTCGAACCTGTTTAATCGACAACACTCGTGGCAATACTGCTCGTTCGATATTAAAAGCTTGTTGATAAAATGACAGAGCCCCTAAGTTTGTGGCGCTGGCTTGTACCGATAAATGTAGCGGAAGGTGTGGATAATGCTGGTGGGCATAATCGAGTAATGATAAATCCGCTACGATGAGGGCATCCATTTCTAATTGTGCAGCTAAATCAACGGCCTGATACCAGCGGTGTTCTTCACCGGGTTTAGGAAAAGTGTTTAAGGTTAAAAATACCTTTCGCCCTTGGCTTTGGGCCAGTTTTGTCGCTTGTGCTAGTTGTACTGCAGAAAAGTTTAGTCCTGCAAACGAGCGCGCATTAGTGTCATCTTTTAGTCCGAGGTAAACCGCGTCAGCGCCAGCGTTAAGAGCGGCTTTGAGTGACGCTAAATTACCTGCAGGGCATAAGAGTTCCATGTTGGTGTTCTCATTTTTTTCAAAGAACAGGAGTGTAAATGTGATTGAGTTAACATGATTTGATTTAAAACAGGTTTCGTTAGATAAATTGCCAGTAAACTCACTTGATTATTGGTTCTATTTGCAAGTAGGTACTCTCGATGGCACAAGCATTTACACAACAATTATCGGCGCACTTGTTACATTTTGCGCCCCAAGTAAGCCGTCGCTCGCTAAACTTGATGCCGGAAGCGTTAAAAATAATCGTCATCAATAAACTGCTTAATTTAGTGTTAGCGGAACAATTGAAGGCAAATGAACTCCATTTTCTCAAACAAAAGTGGGTAGGCATTTGTGTTGATGATATTGGTTTGCGTTTTGAGGTGGGTGTCGAACAACAACTACGGGTGCGTGCTTTTACTCAGCCTGATGTGACATTAAGTGCCAATGTGCCTGAGTTAATTTTGGTTGCAGCAGGCAAAGAAGATCCCGACACGCTATTTTTTCAGCGTAAATTACGTATAGAAGGGGATACAGAGTTGGGGTTAGAGGTTAAAAATTTATTGTTGTCTATAGAGTTAGATAACTTACCCAAACCCGCTCGGATCGGCATTGAGCAACTGGCAAAAGTATTACAAACATTAACAGCCAGTGAATAGTTATGGTGTTATTTGACTCTAAAAATCGGCGCATTAAGCGCCGTTTTTGCAGATGCTAGATGTTAGATGCTAGGTACTAAATATAAGCTCTTAGTTGTTCAATCCTGAGGTTACACATTGCCCGTGAGTGCAGCGTATTTTAGTAATAGCGCATCATGTGACTCGACATGTTTAGGGTCGGGGTCGATACAATCGATAGGGCAAACAGACGCGCAAGTCGGCTTGTCGTAATGACCAACACATTCGGTGCACAATGCAGGGTCGACTTTATATACCACTTAATCCATGGCGTTAGGGTTGAAAATATCACAATCAATTGCGATATTGCTAATGATCAATGACATAAAAACATCCGCCAAACAGGTTTTAGTGGATGTTGATTTTCTGATGAGTAGCATCAAGGATTGCGAGCATTAGACGATTGCTAATGCTCGGCTACTATCAGAACTACTCTGTAGGCTGAGTTACTATATTGTGATCTAATGTGACAGCGGTTTGTGACATTAATCTGCCGTTAACCGTCGCATCTGTGTTTATGCTTATGCCTTTTTCAGCTAAGATCACACCTTCAAAATGCGCTGTGGTATCAAGTGCTACTCCCGCACTTCCGCCAACCTGCCAGAAGATATTTTTTGCCTGAGCGCCGCTTTGTAAATTAATACGACTGGCAGCTGCTTGAGTAAGGTCACCGGCTATCTGGAAAATCCACACGTCGTTGGCACTGCCTGAAAGAGTTACGTCAGTAGAGATCAACACACCTGAGCTCCACTTATATAAACCTGGCTCCAGTGTCATGCCACTGATATCACCAGCGCCTAGCTCGGTATAGTCAGGTAAGGTTCTGCCTGCTGCATCGTTATAGGCAGTGCCCATATCAAGTACCGCGTTGGCGACGAGGGTGTTATCTTCTGCGGCGCCTGCAAAACAAGTAATCGCACCGCTGCCTGTATAAGCCGCATCAGCACCATAAATAGTTCCGCTGATTTCATTACAAAACACGTTATCCATCGCTGCGGCCGTAATAGGACTTGAACCTATATTACCTGTTATAGCAGAAGCAGGGATATTGGTAATACCGGTCTTAGTTAAAATAGCAAAATCACCCGAAGTTCTTAACTTCACAGGTTCAGGTCCAATAGCGGCAACATCACTGGTGGTAAAACTCCAGCTGAAACTCGCTGCTAATAGATTCGCTGGGATCGCTAAATCGCTGATAGCAGTTGTCAAGGTTGCGGTATAAAGCGTATTGGCTGCTAAATTATCGTCTGGATTAAAAGTTGCAACTGTTCCTTGAACACTAACCACACCAGTGACAAGATTTGTTCCATCACTTAGCGTAAAGCTAGAGCCGTTTACCGTATTAGGAGAAAGTGCTTCACTAAACTCAGCAGTCATATTTCTATTTAAGGCAAAATCCTGTGCGAGGTCTACGGGGTAATTTGATACTACCTGTGGGGCAATAACATCTGGTAATGCTGAGGTAGTAAATGACCAACTAAAACCACTAGCAAGCGCTATGCCTGCTGTATTTGTTACTTCAGTGGTGATTGATGCCTGATATAGGGTGTTATGAGTAAAATCACTGCTTGGAGCAAATACGGCGGTATGACTTGTTTCATCATAAGAAACGGTGCCTAACACGGCTGTTTGGCTCGGAGCCGTTAAGGTAAAGCTGGCATCGTTAATCGTTTGCTCATTCATCGCTTCACTGAAGGTTGCAGTGATTTGTTGGTTTATCGCTACATCAATAGAAAGATTAATAGGGTTACTGGCGTTAATGACTGGCACAGTTGCCGCGTTATCGTTATCGTCATTGTTACAACCTGAGATTAAGCTCGCCATCAATATCGAGCTAGCCAATATAGTTTGGTTATAATATTTATGTGTTGTGTGCATTATTTTTATCCTTTAAAAAATTAACATCGCAATTCAAAGAATGCTCACGCCCCCCATCAGAAATTAACCGATGAATAGATGTTTCTTTGCACTGTGGATAGTTTTTGATAGCTGAAGTCACGTATATAGACAAATGTTAGATTGATAACCTTGACCATAAACAGAACGGTTACTGCTTATATCAGCACCTAAATGGGCCTCATTGCACAGTAGTGGTTAATGAGGAGACAGACTATCTGTTCCCTCATTCTTTCTATCTATTTTTGTCAACTTGGGTAAGCCGAGCTTAAAACTAGTTAGCTTTGGTTACTGCGTTAGCATCCAGAGTGACCTGATCGGTAACGGCAAATAATCGGCCTGTGACGTTAGCACCAGTCAGCACATTCACTTCTGACCAAGCAAAAACATTGCCTGAGAAGTTTGTGTTCGTTCCGATAACTGTTTTTCCGGCTGTTCTCCAATAGATATTCTTTGCTTGTGCGCCATTGATTAGCACAATGTCGCCACCTGGAGCACCAGATGTCAGGTTTCCGCCTATGGTGAAAATAAACACCGAATCAGGATCTCCTTCGCCATCAAGGGTGAGAGTGCCTGTTTGGAGGGTCACATCAGCTGCAGTTTTATAGACACCACGAGTCAGAGTCAGATTCCCCAATTCAATAGGACAAACCTGAGTCGCTGCGTTTGGGTTAGGATCTGCAGCTAGGAAGTTATATGCAATACCAAGATCCGTTCTGGACTGGTTAATAAATGCGACCATAGATGCATAAGGCACAGGAACAACATAGGGGGGAGTACTATCGTCGCCAGCATAAGACAAACCATTGGTTAATTCAGTAAATTCGCCAGCATTAACTCCTGGAGTAAATCCTGCGTAATAAGAACGTGCCTGGTCAAGAATACCTAAATCACCATCAACAATGGCAGAACCACTCGTGGTAGTAATGGCTTGTGAGGCAAGAATGGCAAAACGCGCCACTTCACCTAATTCTGGTGCCAGTGGATTGTTTGGTAGGGCAGCAGTAACATTAAGTGTTGTATCCGCAAATACTCCACTTAGTGATGCTTGAATCACCGATGAGCCTACTTCAATAGCTGTGGCACGCCCGCTATTTAGCTGTTCATTGGGATTCAATGTGGCAACTAGAGTGTCAGCTGAAGACCACATCACTGTCGAGGTAATATTTGTTGTACTACCGTCTGAATAATGCCCAGTAGCCACAAAGTTTTGGCTTGAGTTTTTAATAATGCTTGGATTAATTGGTGTTACATCAATCGAATTCAAGGTGGCATCGGTAACGGTTAAGTTAGTACTGTTTGATTGTGCACCTGAAGTTGCGGTAATAAGTGATGAGCCAGCCGCCTTGCCATTCGCAAGACCATTGACATCAATTGTAGCAACCAAGGTATCAGCAGATGACCAGGTAACCGAGGTCGAAATATCTGCTACAGATCCATCAGAATAAGTAGCGGTTGCAGCAAACTGCTTGTTCATACCTTTAACAAGGCTTAAATTGGTTGGCGATACCACTATTGAGTTCAAAGCTGCGCCGGTAATTGTTAAATTGGTACTACCGGATAAAGCACCTGAGCTTGCACTAATTAGCGATGAGCCGGTTTCGATACCACTAGCTAGTCCAGAATTATTTACTGTGGCAACTAAGGTATCTGCTGATGACCAAGTTACAGAGGCAGTAATATTAGCTAGCGAACCATCTGAATAAGTTCCTGTAGCGGTTAACTGTTTATTCGAACCTTTAACTATGGTTTGATTTCCTGGTGTTACCGCAATTGAAGTCAACGTTGTATCAGTAACTGTTACAGTAGTTGTGGCCGACAGCGCAGCTGATGTTGCGGTAATAATAGCTGAACCTGAAGTAATACCACTGACTACACCATCGGCATTTACTGTCGCAATAAGGGTATCAGCTGATGACCAGACTGCAGAGCTAGTTATGTCAACAGAGATCCCATCCGAGTAAATACCCGTAGCAGTCAACTGAAGGGTATTACCTTTAGGAATATGTGGGTTGGCAGGTGTTAACATGATTGACGTTAAGCTGGCATCAGTCACTGTCAGCAATGAAGTTGCTGATTGAGCTTGAAAATCCGCCGTAATAATAGATGAACCTATGCTAACTCCTTTAGCTGCCCCACTGGTATTCATTGTGGCAACCAGTGTATCCGCAGATGACCAGTTTGACGAAGCGGTAATATCAACAGAGATACCATCGGAATAAGTACCGATAGCAGTAAACTGCTGGGTTATGCCTTTGGCAATGCTTGGTTCAACTGGCGTTAACGCTATTGAACTCAAAATAGCATCTGTGATATTGAGTTCAGTCGTTGTTTCATCAGAACCTAACGATGCGGTAATAACCGAAGATCCAATGGCAACTCCACTAGCAAGACCACTTGCATTCACTGTGGCAACTAGCGTATTAGCCGATGACCACGTTACTGAAGTGGTAACATCTGGGGAAGTGCCATCCGAATAAGTGCCTGTGGCCATAAATTGTTTGGTCAGACCCTTAGCTAGGCTAGGGTTGACTGGTGTGATAGCCAAAGCCGTTAAGGTTGCATCAGTGATAGTTAGCGTGGTCGTTGCGGATTGCTCGTTTGATGATGAGTCTATAAGGGATGCTGTGATAGCAACTGAACCAGGGATAACTCCCATGGCTAGACCGCTGGCATTGATAGTGGCAACTGTAGAGTCATCAGATGACCAAGTTGCTGAGTTGGTGATATCAGATGATGTGCCGTCCGAATAGGTGCCCATTGCTGTGAACTGTTGCTTTAAGCCTAGTGGCATACTAGGGGTGGCAGGAGTAACCGCAATTGATGTGAGTAGCACACCGTTATTGTCGTTATTACTATTGTCGTTATTATTGTCTCCATTACACCCAGCTAAAAGGATAAACCCTAATAGCATAGCGAATACGAGATAAGTCTTTTTTATGGAATGATTCATTCTATTCTTCCTCATAACTCTGTGAAATTACATTTATTTCTCTTTCCTACTCCTGTACAAACGGCTCATGTTTTATAGCGATGAGTGTTGATAATTCTGTTCGATTTTTTTGTTGTGTTGCATCCACATTTTGAAAAAATCAGAGTACAGTTCTGGATAAGATGTCGAGAAAGCTAACTTAATTAAAGCAATTATTGTACCAAGATGTATTCTTTGGTTGGTTGTATTATTTAACCATTTAGTAACAATGGTTTATTGTTTTTTGTTGTTTTAATTGTTTATGTTTTTGTTTTTATGATGCGTCGATATATGAAAGATCTGTTATATATTGAGGGTTTAATTATCATAAGCAGTGTTATGTTGTGGTTTGCAAGAGGATATACTTAGTGGTTTTCAGCCAAGCAATGTTATATTGGCTAACTGAAAAATAACAAAATTCACGTCGAAATTGCCATCTTTATCGTCAGATAAATACACCGATATGGCAGGTTTTTTCTCTGGGTCGCCATTTCGGTTCCAGTCAAAAACCAACGTATGGTCATAGAGGTTAGTCATGAAAGGTGAGAACAAAAGAAGTCCATCAAGTTTAGCCAAGTCTGATGTCATTGAAACTTTGCTTGGCCTCAACAGTGAGGATGATGTCGATCTGTTCGAAGCAGCAATTGAAGAAGTCACTGAACGCAGACATGCAGAAGAGGCATTGTTAAATGCAGGTGCGTTGCAGCGAGCAATTTTTAATAGCGCTAACTTCTCTTGTATTGCCACTGATGCTAAAGGGGTCATCCAAATTTTTAACGTTGGTGCCGAGCGGATGCTAGGTTATTCGGCCATCGAAGTAGTGGACAACATCACCCCTGCAGAGATATCAGACCCTCAGGAGATCATCGCCCGTGCCGAGGCGCTTTCTGTAGAACTCAGTACGCCAATAGAACCTGGTTTCGACGCGCTGGTGTTTAAAGCCACACGCGGTATTGAAGACATTTACGAATTAACTTATATCCGTAAAGACGGTAGTCGCTTTCCTGCTGTTGTGTCGGTTACCGCACTACGCGACGATCAAGGTATTATCATAGGTTATCTTTTGATCGGCACAGATAACAGTGTTGGCAAGCAGGCGGAAGAAGCTTTGCTCAAAGCAGGTGCACTGCAGAAAGCCATTTTCAACAGTGCTAACTTTTCCAGTATTGCTACCGACGCTCATGGCGTTATCCAGATATTTAATGTGGGTGCCGAGCGAATGCTGGGTTATACAGCTGACGAGGTGATGAACAAGATCACACCCGCAGATATCTCCGACCCCAAAGAAGTCATCGAGCGAGCTAAAGAGCTCAGTATTGAACTGGATACTGCAATCACACCTGGTTTTGATGCGTTAGTATTCAAGGCCCGGCGCGGCATTGAGGATATCTACGAGCTAACTTACATACGCAAAGATGGCAGCCGCTTCCCGGCAGTAGTGTCAGTCACTGCTTTGCGTGATGAGCACAAGGCTATCATTGGTTATTTGTTAATCGGTACCGATAACACCGCGCGTAAACGTATCGAGGAGGAGCAAAAAGAACTCGGTCGGCGTTTGCAAGATCAACATTTCTATACCCGTAATCTGATTGAATCCAACATTGATGCTCTGACGACCACAGATCCTTCCGGTATCATTACCGATGTGAATAAACAAATGGAAGAACTTACAGGTAACAACCGTGACTCCCTTATAGGCACTCCATTCAAAGACTACTTCACCGATCCTGAGTTTGCTGCGGCTGGCATAAAAAGGGTGTTAAGTGAGAAGATAATCTCTGATTATGAATTGACCGCCCGCACCAAGAACGGTAAAGAAACCGTGGTTTCCATTAATGCGACCACCTTTTATCACCGAGACAATAAACTGCAAGGTATTTTTTATGGCGCTCGCGATGTAACTGAACGTAATCGCCTAAATCAAAAACTGCTGGAAAAAAACATCGAACTGGAAAATGCTAAAGCGGTGGCTGAGAAAGCCAATCTCGCCAAATCGGATTTTCTTTCCAGTATGAGCCATGAGCTACGCACACCACTGGGTGCGATTCTAGGTTTTGCACAGCTCATGGAATCGAGTACACCTGCGCCGCCTCCTGCTCAAAAACGCAGCATTGCTCAGATCCTCAAAGCAGGATGGTACTTGTTGGAGCTTATCAATGAAATACTCGACCTAGCACTAATCGAATCCGGCAAGCTACCCATGTCACTGGAAGCTGTTTCGCTGTCCGAAGTCATGCAAGAATGTGTGTTGATGAGTGAGCCGCAAGCTCAACTCCATGACATCAAAGTCGTCTTTACCCGATCTACGACTAAAGATTTTCTTAATGTCGATAGAACCCGACTAAAGCAGGTAATTATTAATCTGCTTTCCAATGCAATTAAATATAACCGGAAGGGCGGAAGCGTGATACTGGAACACAGCCAAAGCAGCGACGATATGATGCGGTTCAGTGTTCGAGATACAGGTGAAGGATTATCAGCTGAGCAACTTGGGCAACTTTTCCAGCCCTTTAATCGCCTCGGTCAAGAAGCCAATAATCAAGAAGGTACAGGAATCGGTCTGGTGGTTAGTAAGCGTTTGGTTGAATCTATGGGGGGAGTCATTGGCGTGCAAAGTACCGTTGGCGTGGGCAGTGTCTTCTGGTTTGAACTAAAGCGAACTGACGAACCCGTATCTAACCTTGCTGACAGCGCAATAATGGTCACGGAAACGCTACAATATGAAGATTCTGAGCGTTTGCAAACCTTACTATATGTCGAAGATAATCCGGCTAATTTGATGCTTGTTGAGAATATTATTTCTCGTCGGCCTAATTTGCGTTTTCTCAGTGCTGCGGATGCTATTCAAGGTATTGAAATGGCACATACGCATCAGCCGGATGTTATTTTGATGGACATTAATCTACCGGGAATTAGCGGCTTGATCGCATTGAAAATTCTCAGGGAAAGTCCGATAACAGCATCGATACCTGTGGTAGCTCTCAGTGCAAATGCCATTCCCCGGGACATTGAAAAAGGTTTGGATGCTGGCTTCTTTCATTATCTTACTAAACCACTGCGGATCAATGAGTTTCTGAAGACTCTGGACATAGCGCTTGAGTATGCCAATAAGTCTGCTGTAATCGCTGATGATGAGGAAAAATAATGGAAATCACTGCAAACGATATTCTTAACGCTAAGATTTTGATTGTCGATGATCAAGAGCCTAATGTGCTTCTGTTGGAGCAATTGCTACTTGAAAGCGGTTATACCATGGTAACTACAACCATGGATCCCCAGGTTGTTTGCGACCTGAACCGAATCAATAACTATGATCTGATCTTGCTTGATCTACAGATGCCAAAAATGGATGGATTTGAAGTCATGGCTGCGCTTAAGGCCGACCATAGCATGGACTATTTACCTGTGCTGGTGCTCACAGCTCAACCCAATCATAAACTGCAGGCATTACAAGCGGGCGCCAAGGATTTTATTAGTAAACCCTTTGACTTGGTCGAAGTTAAAACGCGTATTCATAATATGTTGGAAGTGCGTTTATTATATAAAAAATTGGAAAAAAATAACATCACTCTAGAAGACATTGTGCAAAAGCGTACGGTAGAGTTGACTAAAACTAACCTGCAACTTGGATTGGAAATTGAGGAACGTAAAAAGGCTGAAGCGTCACTGAGAGATACTTATACACAAATAAAGCAATTAAAGGACAAGCTTCAGGCCGAAAACACTTATCTTCAAAAGGAAGTTGCACGGCAGTTTAATTTCGACGAAATCATCGGCAGTAGTAAGCTGTTGTCGCAGGTTTTTCAAAAAGTTGAGCAAGTTGCACCAATGCATGCAACCGTGTTACTGCTTGGTGAAACAGGCACCGGTAAAGGTGTTGTGGCCCGCGCCATCCACAGCCGGAGTTCACGAAAAAAACGCCCCTTAATTACGGTGGATTGCACCACCTTGCCAGTGGCGTTGATAGAAAGCGAATTGTTTGGCCGAGAGCGTGGCGCTTTCACTGGTTCTGATAGCAAACAAATCGGTCGTTTTGAGCTTGCTGATGGCGGCACCTTATTCCTAGATGAAATTGGTGAGATGCCGCTAGAAATGCAAGCTAAACTGCTGAGGGTTATTCAAGATGGTGAATTTGAACGTCTAGGAAGTCCCCGCACTATAAAGGTCGATGTGAGAATTATTGCTGCGACTAACCGTAACCTGATAGAAGAAGTGCGTAATGGTAAGTTCCGCGAAGATCTTTATTACCGACTAAACGTATTCCCGATCACTTTGCCTCCTTTAAGGCAACGTAAGGAAGATATTTCATTATTGGTTAACCATTTTTTGATTAAATTCAACAAAAAAATAGGTAAGCAGATTGACATAATCACTCAGGATGCTCTGAATACATTGCAGCAACATCAATGGCCTGGCAATGTGCGAGAGCTGGAGAGTGCCATTGAACGAGCCGTCATCCTCAGTGAAGGGAAATCACTGCAAATACTCGATCGATTCGAAAGCTTTGATAAACTCGCTACTATCGAGGAACCTTCGATGAAAGCTCTGGTTGAGTTAGAATATGAGCATATTGTCAAAGTCTTGCAGCAGACTGGTTGGCGGATAGAAGGTAATAAAGGCGCTGCACTTATCCTCGGTCTCAATCCCAGTACTTTACGAGCGAGAATGCGCAAACAGGGTATCACTCGGCAGTAGTTCAAGGCTAAGTGGTAATACAATGAATTGTGATTCCGTCCTGTATAGGGTTATTCACAAAAACTCTTTGTGTCGTCGAGGATTTTGCATATCAGCCAGCCTCGGCTCAGTCTATGACATTTAAGGCTAGACTAAACAGAGCCTGGTGTTGAGCGTTTTTTGTATGGTATTAATAGTTGTTTATCTGTTTAACTAGCCCACAAACTTGCCCGTGAGCTTAGCGTATTTGACGAGGAGATCGTCCTGAGATTCCTTATGTGCTGGGTCTATGGCAATACAATCGATAGGACAAACTGAAATACAGGTTGGCTTGTCATAATGGCCAACACATTCGGTGCACAACGAAGGATCGATTTCATACACCTCTTCACCCATAGTAATGGCTTCGTTAGGACATTCGGGTTCGCACATATCACAATTGATACAGCTATCGTCAATGATTAGTGCCATAAAAACCTTAATTTAAGCTGGTTGATGAGGGTTTCGTGTATCCATTCCCTCAGGTAAATTACGCATTAACATGGCTTTGTCGATATTAATATCTACCGGAAGCGCTAGAAACACAAAATGGCCTGAGCCTAAAGCAGAGTCAATCGATTCGCCTTTGCGATTAATTAACGATTCAATAGTGATAACAAAATTACCTTCAGTTGTCATTATTTCAACACTGTCGCCGACGGAAAATTTATTTTTAACATCAATTTCAGCCAAACCCTCAGTATTGCGTTTACCGGTAAACTCACCAACAAATTGCTGGCTATCACTTACCGAGTGGCCATATTGATAGTTTTGATATTCGTCATGCACGTGACGACGCAAAAATCCTTCGGTATAACCTCGGTGCGCAAGTCCTTGAAGATTACTCATCAACGT
The DNA here is from genome assembly GCF_003797125.1 of Shewanella frigidimarina. GTDB lineage: Bacteria > Pseudomonadota > Gammaproteobacteria > Enterobacterales > Shewanellaceae > Shewanella > Shewanella frigidimarina. The sequence goes on along the minus strand of NZ_RKKE01000002.1, from coordinate 656,717 downwards.
ACGATCAAAGTCTTTGCCAGCAGCGGCATCTTCAATGGCTTGGCGATATAATTGTGCCGTGCGCGCAACATAGTAAAAGGACTTAGTGCGACCTTCAATTTTTAATGAATCAACGCCCATTTTGGTTAAGCGATCCACATGTTGAATAGCGCGCAAATCTTTTGAATTCATAATATAAGTGCCATGTTCATCTTCAAAAGCAGGCATGTATTCGCCAGGGCGACCAGCTTCTTGCAGTAGCACTATGTCGCTACTGGGTTGGCCAGAACCCAGTGTTGGGTTTTCAAATTGAACGGTTGGGGCAACAGGGATGATATCGCCTGTATCGGTTTGCTCTGCTTGATGTACGTCGTATTTCCACCGACATGCATTGGTACAAGTCCCTTGGTTGGGATCGCGTTTATTCATGTAACCAGAGAGTAAACAACGGCCAGAATAAGCCATGCAAAGTGCGCCATGAACAAACACTTCTAATTCAATATCGGGGCAACGTTGGCGAATTTCTTCAATTTCATCCAATGATAATTCACGGGATAAAATGACTCGCTTGATGCCTTGTTGTTGCCAGAATTTAACCGATGCCCAGTTAATCGCATTCGCTTGAACCGATAAGTGAACGACTTGATCTGGAAATGTTTCGCGTACCATCATAATAAGCCCAGGATCTGACATGATCACCGCATCGGGTTTCATCGCAATCACCGGTTCCATGTCTTTAATATAGGTTTTTAGCTTGGCATTATGTGGGGCAATATTACTGACAACATACAATTTCTTACCTAGGGCGTGAGCCTCTTCAATACCGCTGGCAAGAGTCTCCATTTTGAAATCATTATTTCTAACTCGTAAGCTATAACGAGGTTGGCCTGCGTAAACGGCATCAGCACCATAAGCAAAGGCGTAACGCATATTTTTAAGCGTACCAGCGGGAGATAATAATTCAGGTTTAAACATGTTTTTCGACCTAATAGAACATTGTGTGATGAAAGGGCCGAAGCTTACTTAAGGATATTAGCGAGGACAAATATAGCCTTGGTATTTGTGAGGTTGGTTGTATTTTTATTACATCAAAGGGATTTATGACTGATAAATCAGAACAGGAAGATATAAATAATTGAGTTGTCGTCAGTTGAGTAATCGCAAACGTTATCGGTTTGGGTATATAATCCAGCATTAGAGACTATTTATTTATGGAGAACTCATGTCTACGGAACATCAACTCTTGGTTGGACTATTAAAAAAGCTCAAAGATGATGCTTTAGTTTTACCAACATTACCTGAAGTGGCCATGCGTGTTCAAGAAGTGGTGTCTCGTCAAGATTCAAGCCTTAAACAAGTAGCCGACATCATTGGGCAAGATGCCGCTATTTCAGCCCGTATTATTAAAGTCGCTAACAGTGCTTTGTATTCTCGCGGCAATAAAGCAGAAAGCATTAATGCCGCGGTGAGTCGCATTGGTTTAGTGCAAATCAAATCTATTACCACGTCAGTTGCGATGGAGCAGCTCTTTATCTCAACCAACGAAATGGTGTGGGAAGTGATGGATGAGGTATGGAAAACCTCCATTGAAGTGACGGCTTCATCTTGTGCAATGCTTGAAATGTATAACAAACGTCATCCTACTAAAAAATTAGATCGTGATACGCTTACTCTTGCTGGCTTGGTGCACAATATTGGTGCTTTACCAGTATTAACCGAGGCAGAAGTTCACCCAGAGTTGTTTGGCCGAATTGATGACCTACGCAGTTTAGTCCGTAAAATGCAGGGGCCGATTGGCCGTGCGGTATTAAAAACGTGGGACTTTGCCCCAGAGGTGATGGAAGTGGTTGAGCGTTGGGCTGATCTTCATTATTTACCTGAAAAAGTGACTTATCTCGACTTTATCCGTTCTGCGGCATTTTATACTGGCGAACTTAGAGCTGGTGAAGAGTTAGAAGAAAGGTTAGGTGTCTTCGCTCAACGTGGCTTGCCTGTTACACCAGAAGATCTAGCTAGTGATGAGTTTATTAATATGTACCATTCAATTATGCAAAGTTACGAGTAATGCTACTTTGAGTGCGTCTCACGGATATTAGTCAATGAGTTAACATTAAATGATTAATATCTAAGTGAGATGTTTTTGACGTTTAAACAACCGATGATTAAAATTGTAACATGATGAATACTTAATGAATTATTTACTAATAACAGTGTTGTTTATGATTGTGATCATGCTGTGTACCATTGCATGTCTCCATTGGCGTCAGCATCGTTTTATTAAACAATTAACTCACTCGTTAGAATTACAATTACTCAATCAAGATTCATTTAACATAGATTCCCCTTCAAAATCCTTAAAACCGCTCATTAATGTCCTTCATCATTTGCATCAATCAAGCCTATTTAGCACCGAACGAGATAAGCTAACTGGCTTAGCTAACCGTGTCGGCTTTAAACGAAAAATGTTGTCAAAAATGCCTATTTCAGAAGGTATGTTAGTGCTGGTGGATATTCGTCAATTTCGTTTTGTGAATGATTTATTTGGTTTTTTATTTGGTGACAAACTGCTGAAAGCTTTTGCCAAGCGGATAGATAACCTGAACTGTAAAGCACAGTTCATCTCACGTATGAACGGTAATGAGTTCTTGTTGTTTTTCCAGCAACCGTTGACTATCGAGCAATTGCAAACAATCAAAAATGACTTACAAAGCCCATTTGAAATTGAACAACAGCCAATCAGTATCAAAATGCAGCTCGGAGTGTTGTCGTTAAATGAGCATCATGCTGATGTCAGTTTGATGTTGCGCCGTTTAGATTTAGCACTGAAGAAAGCCAAAGCATTAAAACAGCCGATTGCTTTTTACGATCAAGATGATGATAAAGCACAATACCGAGAATTGTTGATTATTAATGGCTTACCTAAAGGGTTAAAGCAAGGTCAATTATTTATGGTATTTCAACCAAAACTAGATATAAAAAGCGGCCGATGTAAGCAGGTCGAAGCGTTAATTCGTTGGCAACATGAAGGCTTAGGATTAATTTCTCCAAATGAATTTATTCCATTAGCGGAACAGACCGGAATGATCGATATTCTGAGTAGTTGGGTGTTAGATAACGTATTGGCTCAACAAGCCAAATGGCGAAATATGGGGGTTTACGTTAATGTAGCCATTAATTTGTCATCTACTGACTTAGACAATCCAAACCTTGCAGTCGATGTCGCCACCAAACTATCCCAGTATCTGGTTCCTGCCGAAACCATTACCATTGAAATCACTGAAAGTGTGTTGATGAAATCGCTCGAGCAAACGATTGTTACCTTAAATCAATTACGTGATATTGGGGTTAAACTTGCCATTGATGATTTTGGCACTGGCCATTCTTCTTTAGCTTATTTGCGTCATTTACCTGTTGATGAAGTGAAAATTGATAAAGCCTTTTTAGATGAGTTTGAAACCTCTCACGCGGCGAAACAAATTGTGAAGACGAGTATCGAACTGGCTAAAAATTTAGGTTTTGAAGTGACGGTTGAAGGCGTTGAATCTAAGTCGGTATTAGATGCATTACATCTTTTTGGAGTCGATACCATTCAAGGTGATTACTTTGCTAAACCATCTACTGCCAGTGAGTTTGAACATCTTTATCCGCAACTTAATTATCAGCAACATAATCATCTGCAGCATAATCATTGATAATGCTAGCGTTCCAAAAATTAACTCTTCGCAAGGTAAGTTTCGTGACATTTCGTGATAAAGCGCTAAGATCCTGCGGATAAATGGGCGATTAACTCTACAGGCATAGGTGCAAGTTGACGCTTCTGGTTCATGCAGACCATTTCAATTGTAGCTGTTACTGCAGGTTTTTTAGCATTAGGACGCCATATTTGTTGTTTCCATACGGTACGATATTTACTTTCAAAATAGAATTGAGTGCGTACATCAATAATATCTGCAAACTCAACCCCATCGTGACATAACATATCGCTGCGATAAACGGCAAAACCCAATTGTTGTTGCTGCCAAAGTTGGCTGAGTACATCTGCGCCGATGACATGTTCACGCGCACGTTCGAAATACTTTAAGAAATTAGGATGATATACCACACCAGAAAAGTCAGTGTCTTCATAATAAATTTGCACTGAAAAAGAGTGAACTGGGCTGTATTGGTGCTCCACAGAGGTGTGACTCATTACACTATGACCTTATGTTTTCATTGTATTGTGGTTAATCATTTGAGGGCAGAAGCAGTTGCTGGTACTTACCTTGTTTTTGTAACGTTATCAGCCCTTTGTCGAGTAATTGGCTAATGTGCTCAGCTTGAGGGTTAAGTTTAGAAAATGCGACAAAAATTTTACTGGTATGATTATTAAACTTAGCTTTTATGTCATGGCTAACACCCATTTGTTTGATATAAACATCAGCAACAAGATCATACATAATGGCGGTATCAATTCTGCCGACCAATAACAAATTGATTAGTTGGCGCTGGTTATTCACCGTGATGACTTGCAGTTGTTGTTGTTCAATAAGCGTCGTAAATTCGTCGCCGTACTCATAACCATTCACAATACCAATAGTACTTTTTGTTGGGATCTGCCATTTATTATCCGCAATGGTAGGGTGCTCTTTAGCAAAGAAAAAAGAAGCGGTTACCGTAAACAAAGGTTCATTACCGAATATAAATCGATCAATAGTGCTTTGTTCTTTTGTCACATTAAAAACGCCATCAACTGAACCTCGCTCGGTCATAATCAAACCTCGAGCATAGGGTACAACAATAGTAGAAACGTCAACATCAACTTGTTTAAAAGCCTGTTTGATAAGGTTATGAGAAATGCCATTGCCCACTTCATCAGCAAAAGGAGGCCAACTGTCTTCTGCAGCTAAAGTGATTTTTAATGGTTCTGCCACGGTGATGGTCGAGTTAAATGTGTATATAACGCTCACTGATATGAATAGCAAGTAGATAAATAAACGAACTCGTTTGGGCATAAAAGTGTAATCAAAAGTTGTTTTTTTGTAACGTATTAACGACATATAATCCTTTATAGAAGTGTCCTGCTACGGCCCAGCAAGAATAACACTTTTGCAAATAAAGTGATATTCCCAATCATGTGAGCCCTCTCATTATTGATTTAAATAATAACAATGTAATGCGATATGAATAAGCATTTCACAGGCAATTATCTGCCTTGAAATGAATGTGTCTTTCGCATCAATAACGAGAGTTTAAGGCACCTTATTAGGGTTAGTTTAGAATACAGATTGATAGGTAACAGCATCGTTAGTGAAGGTTATGTGTGTTTGCAGACGTCGCAGTAAGCCGTTAACAGTTTGGGTGCTGCTTATGCATGAATCGCTAATAAGTTGCCGTTCTCATTATTCGTTTTCCACTTCAACATATTCACATAAGGTTAACTGGTTATGTAGAAGGCATATTTCTAATTGAGTGACATCAAGAGCATGACTGAATAAAAAACCCTGAACTATTTTACAATTATACTGTTTCAATTTTAGCAGCTGAGCATGAGTTTCGACGCCTTCTGCAATGACATCTAATTTCAGCTCATTACCTAAGGTAATGATGTTTCGTAATACTATATTGCTGGTCTCTTCAGGCAAGATACTGCTTAAAAATCCCTTATCAATTTTTAAAGTATCAATAGGGAACTGAGTCAAATAGTTTAATGACGAATAACCTTTGCCAAAATCATCTAGAGCAATACGTACGCGTAATTGTTTGAGTGCTAACAGAACGTCTTGTGCGGTTTTTAAATCTTTAATGAGTAACGACTCGGTAATTTCAAGTTCAAGATGATGAGCAGGAAAGGCGGTTCGTTCTAAAATGGCTGCGATGTCATCGACAATGGTCGGTTGCGATAACTGTACCGGTGAAATGTTGACCGATATATTGCCTCTCAGTATCCCTTGTTGATGCCAGCGATATCCTTGCTGACAGGCTTGTTCAAGTACCCATAATCCGATATCGATAATTAAGCCGCTGTCTTCAGCTTGATCAATAAAGCGGCTAGGGGAAATCATGCCGTGTTGGGGATGATTCCAACGAAGTAACGCCTCTAAACCGACAATTTCATGAGTATCAACACAACATTTTGGTTGGTAATGTACTTCGAGTTGCGCATCTGACATGGCATTATTAAGTTGGTCTTTAATTAATAATCTTTCTAATAATGCCGTGGATAAGGTTTCGTTAAAAAAGTAACTTCCGTTACGACCATTCTGTTTAGCGGCGTACATGGCTGTATCAGCGTGTTTTAATAATGTTTTGGCATCTTTACCATCGTCAGGGAAACATGCCACACCAATACTGGCAGAACTGTTTAGCCAATATTGATTGATTTGATAGCCTTTATTGAGCGTTTGACGAACTCGTTCAATGATATTGACTAAATCTCGGTTCACGTCAGCCGCAACTTGCTCGTATGGAATGATTAAGGCAAATTCATCTCCGCCTAGTCGAGCTAATACATCTTGTTGGCTTAAACAATGCTGAAGCCGTTTACCAACTTGGATAATGAGCTCATCGCCTACATCATGGCCCATAGAATCGTTAACTTCTTTAAAGTGATCTAAATCGATAAACACGACCGCAGCGGTGTTATATGGATTAGACATAAGTAATGACAGTTGTTGATTAAAATGAAAGCGGTTTGCCAATCCAGTTAAGCTGTCAAAATTAGCTCGGCGACTGAGCTCTTTCATTTGTTTAATTCGAGATAACCCAAATAAAATCATGATCAATATAATGATGGTGCCCGAAGCTATTAATGCGTAATACCACCAGGCTTTTTTTATGTTAAAAGCAAATTCTGCCTGTTGGTTGCTCCACACTCCGTCGCTATTAGTGCTTTGCACTTTAAACACATAATCACCCGCCGCTAGATTAGTGTACATCGCCCGAGGTAGCACTGTAGTCAGCCAATCTTGATCGAACCCCGCTAACATATATCGATATCGATTTCGTTTAGGGGCGGTATAGTCTAACGACGCAAATGAAAACTGGATCATGTTGTTGTCGTAATCAAGTATGGGCTTCGGTGGAGGGTTATGGCTGTTAATATTAATATACGATTTATTGGCTATTTTTGCCGAAGTGATATGCACAGGAGGCGCAAAATCATTTTGGCTAATAGTGTCGATATCTATCTGTATCACACCCTTATTAGTGCCTAATAGTAACTGGTGTTGATAAATGGCAATCGCTGCTTCATTAAAAGTTAAGTTGTCGGTGTTTATCACGCTAGGGTAAACACTTATTTGACCGGTTTTTAGGTTATATTTAGTTAAGGTGTGCTGGCTCGTTAGCCATAAATTACCCTGGTTATCACCGATGACGGCTTTTAAACGGTTATCTGGTAAGCCTTGTTTGCGGGTAATGTATTCAATGACAAACCCCTGAGGGGCATCTGGCGTTGGAATTATTTTTGCTAACCCGAGCCCTTGGGTTGCCGCCCACATAATGCCTTGTTCGTCTTGGTAAATACCGCCTATCCGGATGTTCTCTCTTTCATTACCTAAACTTAAATGTGATGTGATATCTGTTTTAGGATCAATAATAAAAATACCGTTAGTGGTGGCTAACCATAACTCACCCTGGGTAGCGATTAAACTGTCGAAGGTGAAATTTCCACCCGAAGTATAGAGATTATCCGCATCGTTAAAATAATGTTTTATTAAGCCTTTTTGTGGGTTAAATAGCATTACGCCAGCGTCTAAATAGCCTGTGATCCACACATTGCCTTCTTGGTCGGGGTCAACAGTATAGAAATCAGTATTAGGAAACCCATAGGGGTTATTCACTTTATTACTAAAGCGTTGCACAGTGCCAGAACGTTGATCGTAAAAACTCAGGCCTTCTGCGTCAGAAAACCACAGATTATTGTCTTTGTCTGTTTTTACGTTCCAAATATTGTTTATTAATGATGGAATGGTTTTATCTTTTAAAGGACCTAATTGAACGGTTTTGTTATCGATGTTTATCTTATCAATACCCTTATTTGTTGCTACCCAGGCATCACCAGATTGTGTTAACGCTATTGCGTAAACATTGCCTCCTGATAGCTCTGATTCGCTGGCAAGCGGTTTATACAGTCGACTTGATTTTTTCAATGGCGTGTAATATGCCGCACCTTGGTTAGTTGCAAACCAAACGACTCCTGAATGGTCGATAAATACATCATCAACATCATTGGTAGGTAATGATTGTTGATTAAACGTCTGCGAGGTTAACCAGTCAAAATGTTCGGATGCTACAGTTAAATTTGCCGCGCCTTTGTCGGTACCGATCCAGATATGTTGCTCGTCTTCAATAGCGATGCTGGTGATGTAGTTACTGGGGATTTGACCTGGTTTGGGTTGTGTTGTACTAAAAAAATGGTGGAATGTGTTGTCGTTGGGCATAAATTTAATTAAGCCAAAATGTTGGCTACCAAACCAAAGTTGACCGTGATGGTCTATTTGACTCGTCAGAATGTAATCACTAAATAAATCTGTCGTAGCAACGGATGAGCCTACTGTGGATATTGCTTGTGCTTTATCTGATTGATATAACCGCATTGTTGTACTGTTGGGTTCTAATAATGCGAGACCATGGTCTGTTCCTACCCAAAGACGGTGCTGAGTGTCTTCTACTATGCTGTAAATAGATGTTTCTACAGGAGTCTCTTGCTGGTTTAAATATAATGGAACCGAGATGAAATTAGACCCATTTTCAGGTTTATATTGCAATCCACTGCCTGTACCTATCCATAACTGCTGTTTTGAATCCAAGTATAAGCGCATTATCCAATTGGTATTTTGAGCAAAAGGCTGTTGCGAGGTGGAGTAGATGTTAAGTTCATCATCGACGGTGAGTTGATTGAGACCATCTTCAGTGGCAAACCAAATATTGCCTAGGGTATCTTCGATAATATCCGTAACAAAGTTATTCGATATATGCCTGTTAGATCCCGGTGAAAATTGAAAATGGATAAACTCTTGGCCATCATAACGGCTCACCCCAGCATCGGTGGCAAACCATAAGAAACCATTTTTTTGCTGATAGATAGAGGTGATCATGGTTGACGGCAAGCCGTCTGCGATATTGAGTCTATCTATCTGAAACTGTTTCGCACTTGTGGCTGAAGTGAAGGCAACGGAGAGAAGTAAGCATAACAGTGAGCATAACCATCTTTGGAAAAAGAACACCATTAGATACCTTATTATTATTATTATTATTATTATTTTATTGGAAGCTGATTTTGGCACCTATAATAACAGGATGGTATATTGTAAATACAGTCGCTATTTTACACAACAAAATAATAACATTGTTTATGAGTTTGGGGTCTACCCATACTTTCTCTCATCCAATTTAAACAATACTGATAAGAGTACATCTTTGGTAATTAATGCCGAATAGATGTGGAATAAATGAAACTTTTTTATTGTCGGTATCATTGTTAGCGATGTTTTTGTCGCATGTGCAGTTTTGTTGTATACGCTAATAGGTGGGTCGATATTCTAAGTGTTTGTATATAACCTGAAGTTTTTGTAAGCGTTTGAAATATGAATATTCATACCTTAGTCATTAACCACTATTAAGTTTGTTATTTTTTTGCTAACAAGGCGAATTGAAGGGGCAATAGCTGACCTATTACAAGTCTTCACGTGTAGAAAAATAACGCCGTTAGCAAGGCAAAGTGCTGTTTGAGGGGGCGTTTGTTATGCCGAGTTTAGGTTATTTAAATAAGAAGCGAGGCATCGATTGCGGTGAAGTGCTGCGCTTGATCTGTTAATGATTTTGCTGTGAGGCGCTCAACACTTAATACATGGGTGTAGCATGTGGTCGTTTGATTGATTTTTTTGAGTAATAAATCGAAATCACCATCACCAGACAGTAAAATAACCTCATCCACCGTAGGTGCTATCTCAAGCATGTCGATGGTAATCCCAACATCCCAATCTCCCTTGGCAGAACCATCACTACGCTGGATATAAGGTTTAGTTTTAACCGTAAAGCCAATATGTTTTAGTGCATCTTGAAATTTAACCTGACCGTCATCTGCCGGGGCTATAGCGTAAGCGATAGCGTGGCTAATAGTGCCCTGTGCCGACAAATGTTTGTATAAAGCTCGGTAATTGAATGAACGCCCAAAACCTTGCTTACAGGTGTAATAAATATTTTGCACATCTACAAATACGGCAAGCGTTGTCATTATTACACCTGTGAAGATTAAGGCTGTTGCGCTTTTTGAGCAGCAATGGCGTCATTAAGTTGTGCTTCAACAAACCCTGGAGAGTGGGTTGACGAAGAAATAAGTCGGTACATTGCGGGGATAACCAATAGGGTGACAACCGTCGCAAATGCCATGCCGAAGAATATCACAGTTCCAACTGCAATGCGGCTTTCACTCCCCGCGCCGGTAGATACTATTAATGGTATAGCACCAATAAGGGTGGTAAAGGCTGTCATTAAAATGGGTCTTAAGCGACGAGCTGATGCGTCAATAATAGCGTTGTCGAGCGATAAGCCTCTGTCACGGAGTTGGTTAGCAAACTCAACGATTAAAATACCATTTTTAGTTACCATACCAATTAACATGATCATGCCAATTTGGCTATAGATATTCATCCCTTGATGCATTAGAACTAAACCAATAAAACCACCAAAAATACCCATTGGAACAGTAAACATCACCACTGCAGGATTGATAAAACTTTCAAATTGAGCCGCTAATACCAGATAAGCAATCAGCAGTGCTAAAGCAAATACAATCAGCACTCCCGCTTGGTTTTCTTTAAAGTCTTTTGACTCACCCGTGTAGGCAATTGAAATATCGTTTGGCAGTAATGTTATTGCGCGTTGTTCTAAAAAGTCGAGGGCTTCGCCAAGGGTATAACCTTCGCCTAAATTTGCCTTGATGGTGATCGATTTCTGCTTGTTGGTATGGCTTAATCGCTGTGGTGAAGCTACTTCTTCAACTTTGGTGACGGTATCAAGGGTGATTAATTCGCCTTTGCTGCTTCTAAAGTAAATCTTACTGAGGTCTGTGACGCTGTTAAAGCTGTTTTCATCACCGCGAAGGTATACATCATATTCTTCGCCACGTTCAACAAAGGTTGTTTCACTGCGGCCGCCCAACATGATTTCTAAGGTTGTCGCTATTTCTGCAACGCTAATCCCTAACTCTGCAGCTCGTTGCTTGTCTACCGTCACAACAAGTTCTGGTGTGGTCTCTGCGTAATCTAAATCTGCCCCGTCCAGCATAGGGCTTGCATCGGCTTCTTGTTGCAGTACTTGGGCCCATTTAAATAACTCAGCATAGTCAGAGCCACCAAGTACAAATTGAACGGGTTCACTTGATTGACCTCTAAATCCTGGCAGCATTGGGCGTACCATGACATCGGGAATGTCTTTTAACGTTTGGCTGATTAATGCTAATGCTTGTTTAATATCGGTATCACGATCTTGCCAGTCTTCTAACTGGATAATCGCAAATCCGGTTTGATCTCCCGCTCTTCCGCCAAATGCTGGCGCTTCAACACTAAATGATTTCACCACTCCTTGACCCAATAGTGGCATTAATCGGTTTTCAACAATGTCCATATTGGCAACCATCCGATTATAACTGGTGCCTTCGGCGCCTTTAATAAACGCAAATAATACTCCGCGATCTTCTTGTGGTGAGAGTTGCGAAGGGACTTGTTGCATGAGTAAGTAGCTACCACCGATGCAGGCAATAATTATGAATGGTGCTGCTATGCGCCAGTGTAATGCCCATTTGACCATACTACGATAACGTTGCTCTAAACGATTAAAGCCATTATCGATAGCGATATTAAAACGATTTTTCTTCACATTGGCCTTTAATAGTTTACTGCTCATCACTGGGGTAAGTGTAAGGGCGATAAGGGATGAAAACAGCACCGACATTGCCAACATTACGGAGAACTCTGTAAACAATAACCCGACCATGCCATCCATAAATGAAATAGGTAAAAATACCATTACCAGTACTAGTGTTGTTGAGATCACAGCAAAACCGACTTCGCGAGTCCCTTTATACGCAGCAAGTATAGGTTGTTCACCTTGTTCAATATGGTGGAAGATATTCTCAACCACAACGATGGCGTCATCAACCACTAGGCCAATGGCTAAAATAAGCGCCATTAGGGTCAATAAGTTAATGGAGTAACCTAAGCTATATGCCGCCATGAATGCGGCAATTAACGATACAGGTACTGTTACTGCTGGAATAAGGGTTGCCCGTACTTGACCGATAAAAATGTACAGCACAAGAATAACCAGTACCCCAGTAATAAATAGGGTGTTGTAAACCTCATTAATCGAGCGCGCAATAAACACATTGGCATCATAATCGACAACCAATTGCGTTCCTTTTGGCAAAAAGCTCTGCACCTTATCGACTTCTTGTTGTACTTGCAGTGATATGTCTAATGGATTGGCATCAGATTGCGGCACTATACCTAAGCTTAAGTTAACGATGCCGTTGCTTTTAAAGGTCGAGTTTTCGTTTTCTGCACCGATGAATACGCTAGCGACATCTTTAAGGTAAATAGGCGTACCATCGTCAGCGGTGTGGACAACTAAATAGTTGAAGTCTTCTGGGCTGTAATATAGACGTTTTGTTCTAACAGACATGACGGTGGTGTCGTTACGGACTTCGCCACCGGGTGTTTCAAGATTTTCGGTATTTAAGGCACTAATAATGTCGTTGGTAGTTACATTTCTACCGGCCATTAATTGCGGTTTTAGTTGTACATACATGACTTTATATAAGCCACCAGAAATATTAACTGAACTCACGCCAGTAATTAAGCTAAATCTGTCTTCCAATACCCGCTGGGCGTAATCAGTGAGTTGAGTACGATCCATATTTTCAGAGCTTAAGTTGACGTAAATCGACGGTTCACCAGTGCCATTATCTTTAGATACAATTGGATCATCAGCTTCATCAGGTAAGCGACGCTGGGCTTTAGCAACGGCATCTCGTACATCACTCACGCCTTCGGTTAAATCCCACCCTAGTTCAAACTCGATGGAAATACGTGACATGCCATTTCGAGTGGTTGAGGTGATTTCATCAATACCGCTGATGCCAGTTAATTCATCTTCAAGGCTCTTAGTGATTTTACTTTCCATAATAGTGGCTGATGCACCGCTATAAGTGGTCATCACTGTCACTACCGGATTTTGTACGTCGGGCATTTCTCTAACTGACAATTTAGAAAACGATACCAAGCCAAAAACACACAGTAATAAACTTAAAACAATCGCAACTACAGGGCGCTTTACCGCCGTATCACTTAGCCACATTATTGTTGCTCCTGTTTAACAGGGCTTGTTTTATTTTGCTTAGCTAAGTCTTTTACTTTGACACCGTCACGCATATTTACCAGCCCCTGGACGACGATGTGGTCGCCGATGTTAATGCCAGATTCGAGTAACACTTGATCGTCAATTCTGGCCCCTAACATCACTTCGGTGCGTGTGGCGATGTTGTCCTGGTTGATTACGTAGACATAACGTTTGGTACCAGAATATTCAAGTGCTTGTACCGGAACAATAGGGGAAGACACGCTTGGAAATACCAGTGTTGCCGACATCATCATACCGGGCTTTAATTTACCCTTTTGATTATCAAACTGACTGCGAATATTGAGGTTGAGTGTTTGTGAATTGACGCGTGGATCAATTGCGATAATCTTGCCTGTAAAAATGGTTTTATTCCATGCTCTGCTGGAAGCGTTTACCGACATCCCTGTACTTAACAAAGAGAGATAATGTTCTGGAACTTGTAAATCGAGCTGTAACACCGATAAATCATCAAGTGTTAATAGTGACTCATTGATACTGACCATCTTGCCTCGGCTGAAGTTAACCAAACCAGTATTTCCGGAAAATGGCGCGGCTAGAGTATGGTAATCAAGATCTGTTTTGGCTGATTCAAGTCGAGCGAAAGCGATATCAACACTGGACTTTTGAGCTTCTATTTCTGTTTGAGTGATGGCGTTAACGTGAATCAACTTGTTAAACTCATTAAGCTTACGCACTTCATCTTGATAATAAGCTTGAGCTTCGGTCACGCTGGCTTTAGCTTTGCGGTTATCAAGCGTCAGCAGAGCCTGGCCTTTATTGACATATTGGTTGGATGTGACCGCTATGCTATCTATTTTGCCTGCGACTTGCGGCGCTATCATTACCGAGTGAGTAGCAGCCAGTTTTCCGATTAAGGTAATTGATTGCGAAAGCTCATGCTGTTCAACGGTGGCGGTGATGACCGGAACCACTTTTTCTGCGCGGGGAGGTGTGGGCGCGGCAATACCATTGGGAATAAACCCAATATATCCCATCATCAATACGGTAGTTGAAAAAAGACATTGGCCAAGTTTGTTGATCATGTAAATACACATCTCTATAAGCAATAATTGATGGTGTCGTTGCACAACGACATAGGCTAACGACTAGCCGGTGATTGATGCCAGCTTATTGTAAGTATATTTGCTTAATTCAGCGTAAAGTAATGTAAATCTTTTAATTTTCTTTGTAACAAGGCGCATATCGATAGTCGTTTTAATGATGTTATAGCAACAAAAAAAGCCATATCCGAAGATATGGCTTTGATTTATGTCAGCCAAGCTGAATAAACAGTTATGTTAAAACACTGGTTAGAACATTACTTCTCGATAGGCTCGTTAGTAAATTCAATGTTTTGCTTTTTATTGACAGGTGTAACACCCATAAAATATTCATAACCTTTATCTGATGATTTCTTTTTTGCGTCATCATCACTCAACTTAATACTGGTTTGGTCAGAAAACAAGGTGTATTTAGCTTTCGCTTTTTGGGCGATAGGTTGTGGTTGTTTAACTGTTGGCTTAAGAATGCCTTTAGGGACTTCTGCTGCCACCACTTTAGCTTGGTTACTGGCTTTGTTAGACGAAGTAACATTGGCAAATTTATAATTAAATACGCCATTACCTTCAACATTTTCTACGCTAGATTTATCTTGATTTTGGTAAGACGCTAAAATGCCGTGTTTACCTAAAGGGATCTCGTGAAAAAGTTTTTTGCCCGTGCCCACTTTGGTGCCATTGATATACCAATCTGCGGGTACGTTACTGATTAACGTCACCATCGCTGACTTAAGGCCTAATTCTTCATTTAACATTGAGTCGATTTTATCGTTATAAGAAGGCTTAAAGTTCATCGCCACTTTATAATGTAAATCGCCTCTCATATTCATGTTGGCGTCGATAACTTCATATGACAATAAAACACTTTTGTCATTTAAAAACGGCGATTCATTACGGGTATTTGATAAAATGCTGCTTTTAGACTCTTTCAAACAATCTGCGATAGTTTGATATTTTGAACACTCAGTCGAACCATTAATATTGACTGGCAGTGTGCTGCTTGATTTAGATAAATCTGCAATTAAACGATTAGTAATATCAGTTTTGAGTTTAAATAGTTGCTGACTTTTAGCGGCACGTTTTTTATTTATCGCCTCATATTCAGTTAATATTTCAACTTTTTCAGTTTCAAGACGCTTGCTGTCTTCTTCTGCTTTTAGGGTTAATTCATCGACTAAATTGACGGATTCTTCAATTTGTTTATAGGTTTCAGGAAGCCCCGTTTTAGCACGAATAACCTTAGGTAATTCTGTAATTAGCTCATCATAACGTTGTTGTTCTGAAACGATTGTTTTTTTCAGTCCTTCAACGTCATAGGCTTTTTTATTAAGCTGTGAGAATTTGTCGTTAACAGTGATTAGCAGGGTATCGATATCATATTGATTTTCAATTTTATTGAGAGTCTGCTTTTCTGACGTGGTAATGACTTCGAGTGCCGCAAATGAGTTGCTTGCGTATAAGCACAATAAAGCAAGGCTAATTGAACCGTATCTCACTGATATCTCCATTAAATTTCTCTACAAGCTGGAACCATCGACACTCTGTATTGCGCTGAGTGTAATCAGCAAAGAGTAAAATAATCCATTAATAATTTATAATACTGAAGTTATTTTGGCTTTACAAACAGATTGTGGTGCATTGCTCACAATAAATTGACAAAATTTTGACACTTGTCGGCATCTCGATTGTTCAATATAGACAATAATCTTTCAAATAGTGGCTAATATAATAAAGCAGAGCGCTAAGGCTCTGCTTTATTATTCAACACTTTTACTACAGACAGGTTACTTATTTAAGCGCTTGTATTTTAATCGATGCGGTTCCACTACATCGGTGCCTAAGGTGGCCTTTAACCAAGTTGAATACTCAGTGTAGTTACCTTCATAGAAACTCACTTTACCTTCATCACGGTAATCCAATATATGGGTCGCAATACGGTCAAGGAACCAACGGTCATGGGAAATAACCATTGCACAACCAGGGAACTCTAATAAAGCTTCTTCTAGTGCTCGTAATGTTTCAACATCCAAGTCGTTGGTGGGTTCGTCGAGTAACAATACGTTGCCACCAGCTTGTAATAGCTTAGCTAAGTGAACTCGGTTGCGCTCACCACCCGATAATGAACCAATTATTTTCTGCTGATCGCCACCACGGAAGTTAAAGCGGCCTACGTAAGCACGGCTAGAAATTTCAGTGTTGTTGATGCGCATAATATCTTGGCCGCCAGAAATCTCTTGCCACACGGTATTTTTGTCATTCATCGAATCACGGAACTGATCAACCGAGGCAATTTGAACCGAATCACCGACAGAAATAGAGCCACTGTCTGGTTGTTCTTCGCCTGAGATCATTTTGAATAAGGTTGATTTACCCGCACCGTTAGCACCAATAATACCGACGATAGCGCCCTTAGGAACCGTGAAGGTCAAATCATCAATCAGTACGCGGTCACCATATGACTTGGTTAAATTAGTTACTTCAATGACTTTGTCGCCTAAGCGAGGTCCTGGTGGGATAAACAGTTCATTGGTCTCGTTACGCTTTTGGTAATCGTTGGTGTTCAATTCTTCAAAGCGAGCCATACGGGCTTTACCTTTTGATTGACGACCTTTAGCACCTTGGCGTACCCACTCTAATTCTTTAGCAATGGTTTTCTGGCGTGCGCTTTCTGTGGACGATTCTTGGGACAAGCGCGCATCTTTTTGTTCAAGCCAAGATGAGTAGTTACCTTCCCATGGAATACCTTCGCCGCGGTCGAGTTCTAAAATCCAACCTGCAGCATTATCTAAGAAATAACGGTCGTGAGTAATAGCGACCACAGTGCCGTTATATTCTTGTAAAAAGTGCTCTAACCATGCCACTGACTCGGCATCCAAATGGTTGGTTGGTTCGTCGAGTAATAGCATTTCTGGTTTTTCAAGCAATAAACGACAAATGGCCACTCGGCGACGTTCACCACCAGAGAGTACGGCAATTTTCTCATCCCAATCGGGGAGACGTAATGCGTTAGCAGCACGTTCAAGAATATGATCAAGATTATGTGCATCTTGAGATTGGATGATGGCTTCTAATTCGCCTTGCTCTTTTGCAAGTGTGTCGAAGTCTGCATCGGGCTCAGCATAAGCAGAATAGACCTCGTCTAAGCGTATTAGTGCATTTTTAGCTTCGCTTAGGGCTTCTTCAACGGCTTCGCGCACAGTTTGTTGTTCGTTTAAGCGCGGTTCCTGCGGTAGGTAGCCAATTTTTAACCCAGGCATTGGGCGTGCTTCACCTTCAATTTCGGTATCTATTCCCGCCATGATGCGCAGCAATGTTGATTTACCTGAACCGTTTAACCCGAGTACACCAATTTTGGCGCCAGGAAAGAAGCTTAATGAAATGTCTTTTAATATTTGCTTTTTAGGTGGGACAATTTTACCCACACGAAGCATGCTGTATACAAATTGAGCCATAATTATATTGTCTAATTGTCAACAAAGATGGTGATAATTCTACTGTATTATGTGCTGAACTCAACAGGCAATTGTGTGATTTTATCTAGCGTGCTTATTAGACTCAATTCGCTAAAGAATCTGCTAGCTTAGCGTTATTAACATGAATCGTTTTGTATTCAGAACACAGTGAATTTCATGTTGTTTGTACTGTAAATCATTATCGTTGCAGAGTAGAATACCGCGCAACCCTACTATTTATATAATGATGTTGGAGCTACCATGTTGAAGAAAGCGATGAATATTGCGGATTATGATCCAGAATTATTTAAAGCCATTGAAGATGAAACTTGTCGTCAAGAAGAACACATTGAATTGATTGCGTCTGAAAACTATACCAGTCCACGTGTGATGGAAGCGCAAGGTTCACAGTTAACTAACAAGTATGCTGAAGGTTATCCAGGCAAGCGTTATTATGGTGGGTGCGAATACGTTGATGTTGTTGAAACATTGGCTATTGAACGCGCAAAAGAATTATTTGGTGCAACTTATGCCAACGTACAGCCTCACTCAGGCTCGCAAGCAAACAGCGCAGTATTTATGGCGTTGTTACAACCGGGTGATACCGTTTTAGGGATGAACCTTGCTCATGGTGGTCATTTGACCCATGGTTCACCAGTGAATTTTTCTGGCAAGCTTTACAACATCATTCCTTACGGTATCGATGAAGCTGGCAAAATTGATTATGACGAAATGGAACGCTTAGCCATTGAGCATAAGCCTAAAATGATTATCGGCGGATTCTCTGCATTCTCAGGTATTGTTGATTGGGCAAGAATGCGCGAAATTGCAGACAAAATTGGTGCATACTTATTTGTTGATATGGCACACGTAGCAGGCTTAATTGCTGCTGGTGTTTATCCAACGCCAGTTCCACATGCACACGTGGTTACGTCTACAACTCATAAAACATTAGCGGGTCCTCGTGGCGGGATTATTATTTCTGCAGCCGATGATGAAGTGTTGTATAAGAAGTTGAACTCAGCGGTATTCCCGGGTGGCCAAGGTGGTCCTTTAATGCATGTTATCGCGGGTAAAGCGGTTGCATTTAAAGAAGCATTAGAGCCAGAATTCAAAGTATACCAGCAGCAAGTGGTTAAAAACGCGAAAGCCATGGTTGAAGTGTTTTTAGCTCGCGGTTATAAAATCGTTTCTGGCGGTACTGAAAACCATCTAATGTTGGTTGATTTAATTGGTCGTGATTTAACCGGTAAAGAAGCTGATGCCGCATTAGGCAGCGCAAACATTACTGTTAATAAAAACTCAGTGCCTAACGATCCTCGTTCACCGTTTGTTACCTCTGGTATCCGTATTGGTTCGCCAGCAATCACTCGTCGTGGCTTTAAAGAAGCAGAAGCGAAAGAATTGACCGGTTGGATTTGTGACATTCTTGATGATGCAACTAATACTGCTGTAACCGACCGCGTCAAAGGCCAAGTTTTAGCCTTATGTGCTCGATTCCCTGTATACGGTTAATCGTATTGGATGTTTGTTGATACAGGTTTAGGTTAACCTTGTTCAACAAATAGGATAAACTTTAATGGCCGCTAATTGTTAGCGGCCATTTTGTTTTTTTCTGCAGGAGGTTCAATGCATTGCCCTTTTTGTAGCGCGACCGATACCAAAGTTATAGATTCTCGATTAGTGGCTGATGGTCACCAAGTACGTCGCCGCCGGGAATGTACTGAATGCCATGAACGTTTCACCACGTTTGAAGGCGCAGAATTAGTCATGCCTCGCGTCATCAAACGCGACGGCACTCGACAACCATTCGATGAAGAAAAATTGCGTGGCGGCATGCTACGTGCGGTCGAAAAACGCCCAGTCTCAATTGATGAAATTGAGCAAGCATTAACTAAAATTAAATCAACGCTGCGCGCGACAGGTGAGCGTGAAGTGAATTCTGAAATGATTGGTAATCTGATGATGGAACAGTTGATGAGCCTTGATAAAGTGGCATATATCCGCTTTGCATCGGTTTATCGCGCATTTGAAGATGTATCCCAATTTGGTGAAGCCATTGCTAAATTGCAAAAGTAATGTTGCGTAATAATATCTGTTTTAATGGTTTTAATGGCATTTAAGCAATAAGAGATTATCTCCCATGTCTAACTGGTCCACCTTTGACACCCAAATGATGAATCGTGCCATCGCCCTTGCCGAGAAAGGCCGTTATACAACACGGCCAAATCCTTGTGTCGGTTGTGTCATTGTTTATCAGAATAAGATTATTGGTGAGGGTTATCATCAACGTGCGGGCCAAGGGCATGCCGAAGTTAATGCACTGCAAATGGTGCATGATAATGGCTTGTCTGCTGAAGGTGCCACCGCGTATGTCACTCTTGAACCTTGTAGCCATTATGGTCGCACACCACCTTGTGCTTTAGGCTTAATTAACGCCAAAGTTGCCAGAGTTGTGGTCGCAGTGACCGATGCAAATCCTGAAGTGTCTGGCCGCGGGATTACCCTATTACGTGAGGCTGGTGTTGAGGTTGATGTTGGATTGCTCTGCGAACAGGCCTATGACCTTAACCTGGGTTTTATGAAACGGATGAAAACAGGGCTTCCTTGGATAACCGTCAAAATAGCCGCCAGCTTAGACGGTAAAACGGCCTTGTCTAATGGAGTGTCAAAGTGGATTACCGGCAGTGCAGCAAGAGCTGATGTGCAAAAATACCGTGCTAGCCACTGTGCATTAATCACAGGTGTTGAAACCATTCTTGTCGATGATCCTAGCCTTAATGTGCGCTATGAGACGCTAGGTGAGTTAACCACTCGTCATACAAAAGATGAATTCTTTCAACCCTTAAGGGTTGTGCTAGACAGTCGCGCAAGATTAACCGCAACACAGCAATTATTTTCAATTCAAAGTCCTATTTTACTGGTTTCTGGTTGCCATTATCCCGAAAGCGTCAAGGCAGAATTTCCAGAACATGTATCTTTTCTTCAGTTAACGTGTGACTCGTCGGGCAGAATTCCATTGTTAGCCTTGCTAACGTATTTAGGTCAGCATGCTAATTCTGTTTTAGTTGAAGCGGGGGCCACTTTAGCGGGGGCATTTGTCGCCCAAGGGCTCGTTGACGAGGTAGTGCTTTATCAAGCGCCTAAAATCCTCGGTAGCCATGGACGTAATATGTTGCAGTTACCTGATTACAGTACAATGGAACAAACGCCTGCACTGCAACTAATTGATGAACGTAACGTAGGACAAGATAAGCGTTATATCCTCAGATATAATCAACCCTATTAATGTGCGAGTTGCTATGGCTAAAACCTGAGCAACAGCAAAGTTTAACAGCAAAAAGTGAGTCATTATGTTTACTGGAATAATCGAAGCCCTTGGCACATTACGTAAAATTGATCGTAAAGGTAACGATATCCGCTTAACGGTTGCCAGTGGTAAGTTGGATTTAACCGACGTAAAGCTAGGTGATAGTATTGCAACCAATGGCGTGTGTTTGACCGTTGTTGAGCGTTTAGGTGATGGTTACGTTGCTGATATATCGGCAGAAACCGTTGACTTAACGGGCTTTAGTCATTATCAAGTAGGTCAGAAAGTTAATCTAGAGAAAGCGGTGACGGCAACCACTCGATTGGGTGGACACATGGTGAGTGGACACGTTGATGGCATTGCCAAAGTTGAGCAATGCGCTTACAGAGGCAAGGCACTCGAGTTTTGGTTATCGGTACCAGCTCAATTAAGTCGCTATATTGCTCACAAAGGCTCGATCACTATCGATGGCGTTAGTCTGACCGTGAATGAAGTTGATGGTGCTCGTTTTAGATTAACGATTGTGCCTCACACTGCTGGTGAAACCACGCTGGTGGATTTAAAAGTAGGTGATAGTGTCAATATCGAAGTCGATTTAATCGCGCGCTATTTAGAGCGTTTAATGCAACCGGAGGCTAACCATGTGCAGCCTTCATCGGGCGTGACCATGGAGTTACTCGTTAAATCAGGTTTTTTACGTTAAACGCGACAATTTTTACGTTAATTGCGACAGTAAAACAGCATTTGTACTCTATAGATAATTCGCAATACCAGTAGATTTAATACCTAAATGTTAAATCAAACACTTACTAAATAAAGGTCTGACAATGGCGCTACATAGCATAGAAGAAATCATTGAAGATATTCGTCAAGGTAAGATGGTTATCTTGATGGATGATGAAGACAGAGAGAATGAAGGTGATTTGATCATGGCCGCTGATAAAGTGACGCCAGCAGCAATCAACTTCATGGCAACCTATGGCCGTGGATTAATTTGCCAAACAATGACCAAAGAGCGTTGTCAGCAGCTTAATTTGCCTTTAATGGTTACCAATAACAATGCCCAGTTCTCGACGAATTTTACCGTGTCAATTGAAGCGGCTACTGGAGTCACAACAGGTATTTCTGCTCATGACCGTGCAGTGACTGTACAAGCTGCTGTTGCCAAAGACGCCAAAGCCTCTGATTTAGTGCAACCTGGGCATATTTTTCCGTTGATGGCACAAGAGGGCGGAGTATTAATACGCGCTGGTCACACTGAAGCCGGTTGTGATTTAGCACGCTTAGCTGGCTGTGAGCCTTCTGGTGTGATTGTTGAAATTTTAAACGAAGATGGCACCATGGCGCGCCGGCCCGATTTAGAAATATTCAGCGAAAAGCATGGGATTAAAATCGGTACTATTGCAGACTTAATTGAATACCGTAATACGAATGAAACCACGGTTGTACGCGAAGCTCAGTGTAAATTACCGACTCGTTTTGGTGAGTTTACTATGGTGACCTTCAGAGACACTATCGATAATCAACTACACTACGCCTTGATTAAAGATGACGTAAAACCGAATTGCTTAGTACGAGTGCATTTACAAAATACCTTCAATGATTTACTGCATTCGGAACGTGATCAAAAGCGCAGTTGGCCATTAGAAAAAGCCATGGAGCGGATAGCTTCAGAAGGTGGTGTTTTAGTGTTATTGGGTAATGATGAACATACGAGTAATTTATTGGCCAAAGTAAAAGCGTTTGAAGCTGAAGACAATGGTCAATCTCCAGCGCCAGCTATGTGGCAAGGAACATCTCGTCGTGTTGGCGTAGGCTCGCAAATTCTGTCGAGTTTAGGTGTCAGCACTATGCGTTTACTCAGTTCGCCAAAACGTTATCATTCACTGTCTGGTTTCGGTTTAGAAGTGACTGATTATATAGCTGAATAATTTTGGCTGATGGTAAATTTAACAAATTCATTAATTGCATAGCGCTCAGGGCTTTTGGCTGTGATATCATGACGCCTCTTTTTGCCCCGAGCTGGGTGCTTTAGCTAATTTAGGTAAGATAGAATGAACGTAGTTCAAGGTAATATCGAAGCGAAAAATGCCAAAGTGGCGATCGTAATATCGCGATTCAATAGCTTTTTAGTTGAAAGTCTGCTTGATGGTGCAATAGACACATTAAAGCGTTTCGGCCAGGTCAGTGACGACAACATTACAGTTGTTCGCGTACCTGGTGCAGTTGAATTACCACTTGCTGCAAAACGTGTGGCTGCAAGTGGAAAGTTTGACGGTATCATTGCATTAGGTGCTGTCATTCGTGGCGGTACACCTCATTTTGAATTTGTTGCTGGTGAATGTAACAAAGGTCTTGCACAAGTTGCATTAGAGTATGATCTTCCTGTTTCATTCGGTGTATTAACTACAGATACCATTGAACAAGCTATTGAGCGTTCAGGTACTAAAGCAGGTAATAAAGGTGGCGAAGCAGCCCTTAGTTTGCTTGAAATGGTTAATGTACTGCAACAACTAGAACAACAGCTGTAATAGTAGGAAAAGTATGAAACCTTCAGAGCGCCGTAAGGCCCGCCGTTTAGCCGTTCAAGCCATTTATTCATGGCAGTTAAGTCAAAACAAAGTTGCTGACGTAGAACATGAGTTTTTAACTGAACAGAACACTGACGGTGTTGATGTCGCTTATTTTCGTGAGTTGTTAACTGGTGTAGCATCAAAAACATCGCAAATTGATGAGCTGTTAAAGCCGCATCTTGATCGTAAGTTTGAAGAAGTATCACCAGTAGAAAAAGCCATTGTGCGTCTGGCAACTTATGAGTTGACCTTCCGTAAAGATGTGCCGTTTAAAGTGGCGATTAACGAAGGTATCGAGTTAGCGAAAGCGTTTGGTGCTGAAGATAGTCACAAATTTGTCAACGGCTTGCTTGATAAGTTAGTGAAGCATAAGTAACACCAGAACGGTATCTTCGGATACCGTTTTCATTTGTTATCAATTGTTTCAAAATTAAGGTGGACGGTTTACCGTACCAGACTGAATGTGAAAGAATTCCAACTCATCGAACATTACTTCCGCAATAAAGGCCTAAAAAGGCGCGATGTTGAGTTAAGCATCGGCGATGACTGTGCGTTAGTGAATCCTGCAGACAATAAATCGTTAGCGATTTCTTGTGATACCCTTGTTGAAAACGTCCACTTTTTAGCAAACATTCCTGCTCATGCTTTAGGTTATAAATCGTTAGCGGTTAACCTTTCTGACCTCGCCGCAATGGGAGCTGAACCTGCCTGGTTTACCTTAGCGTTGACCTTACCTGATGTTGACCAGCCTTGGTTAGCACATTTCAGTGAAGGCTTGTTCGAGATTGCAGAATATTATGGTATTGCCTTAATTGGTGGTGATACTACCCGTGGACCTCGCAGTATCAGTATTACGATTAATGGCCAAGTTCCTAAAGGCACTGCATTAACCCGTGATGGTGCAAAAATAGGTGATTGGATTTATGTGACAGGCACATTAGGTGACTCAGCTTTAGGTCTTGATATCCTCAGAGGAGTCAAAACAGTTAACACTGAAGATAAAGAATACCTAATTAATCGTCATTATTACCCAACGCCTCGTGTTTTAGCAGGCCAAGCGCTTCGTACACTCGCCACCAGTGCTATCGATTTATCAGATGGCTTAATGTCTGACATTGGGCATATATTAACGGCATCAAAAGTGGGCGCCGTCATCGATGTGAATCAAATTCCGTTATCAAACTCAATTAAAGCCAATCTCAGCCATGAAGATGCATTAAGTTATGCACTTACTGGTGGTGAAGACTACGAGTTATTGTTTACGGTTCCTGAGTCTCAACGTGGCGCAATTGATACAGCGTTAATTCATGCTGGTGTAAAATTTGTTAAAATTGGCCAAATCAGTGCAGGTGATAAATTAAAACTAGTAGAAAATGGGCTAGAATTTAACCCAATTTCACGTGGCTTTGTGCATTTTTAATTGATTACTATGAGACTATTAACCCAAGATAAATTCGTAAAAAAACTGTCTTTAGCCAATCCAATTCACTTTTTGGCATTAGGCTTTGGCAGCGGTAAAGCGGCAAAAGCACCGGGTACTTTTGGTACTTTAGCCGCTGTTCCCATCGTGCTACTCATGCAACAGTTAAGCTTAACTAATTACCTTATCATTACCTGTATTAGCATGCTCGCTGGATTCTATATTTGTGGCAAAGCAGCTAAAGATATGGGCGTACATGACCATGGTGCAATTGTATGGGACGAAGTAGTTGGCTTGATGATCACCATGATTGCAGCGCCTTTAGGTTTTATGTGGTTAGCACTTGGTTTTGTACTATTTCGCTTTTTTGATATCGTAAAACCATGGCCTATTCGCTGGCTCGATGCCAAAGTGCATGGCGGTTTTGGGATAATGATTGATGATGTATTGGCGGGAATATTTTCGTTAATCGGTGTACAACTAGCGGTCTATTATCTATAAATATTTTATCAATACCAGATTATAAGTAGCTGATTATAACAATGATTATAAACGCACCTAATACATAAAAAGAGCATATTTGTGCTCTTTTTTGTCGATAATACTTATACTTAATCAGTTGCAGCTACTTATTAGGATGATTTTGCGGTAAGTAGATTAGTCCGCAATTGCTCTAACTCTGTATTCATATTAGTTAAACGTTGTTTGTAATCTGTTCCATAAACAGTGCAGTTAAATAGTTTACCAATCGGATTGTAGCGTAACATCCATAATTGCTGAAAATAATTGTCGTTAGAACAATAATTTGGTTCTTTGAGTGTGTGCATAGAGGTCGTTGAAACCGGTTCCTTTACTAGGCTGACAATATACTCGGCCATGAGATTGTCACTGTCTGTTGGCTTAAGCAACGCATATGCTAACCATTTCTCATAAAAAGCCACGCTATCAGACTGCACTTCAATTAACATTTGTTCTGTAACGTTATGGGCAAAAAGCCATTCTCCAGAAAATATCCGTTCAAAATCACTATCAGTTAACTCGAATGATGTTTGCCAAGCTGTGACTTTGGTTACAACAGCTGCATCTGTGGTCTTAGCTAAAGTGCTAGCTAAATTAAGCTGATATTTTATCATGTTAACGGCAATCATATGATTGAGTGTTGAGCGAGATGAGTGATAAACCATATTCCAAAAATGTGCATCTTTGTTTAAAAATGCTACTGCAGCTTGTTGGTCAAGTTTGTTGTCAGATGTATCTACACTTATTATCGCAGCAAGCTGACGAACATCTCTTAACTTAAAAAGCAGACCCCAGTGAGCTTGATTATTTGGGGTTAAAGACTGTGGTTCTTCTTGCCAATAAGGCATATCTAATAATGTATTATATTGTTGTATATTGGCTTTATGAGCGCCAATAACATTTCTAATACTATCGCTATTATCGCTAATAAATTCACTGCATATTATCAAATCCGTTTGATAACAAGCGGTTTTAAAATTGTCAGTTAACTCAACTTCTTGCTCGCTGAAGCTGATTAATGGTTTTTTATCATTTGTTTTATCATCTCCTATTGTGCCTACGATAGTAATTGCATACTCATAGCCATTTTCGCTAGGATCTATAGGTTGCTGTTTTAGCCAGTTTTCAACTAAAAGAGTGTTAGGTGACTTTGTTCTGTCTGTTGCATTAATGGCCACTAAACAGACAACGGTAAATACCAGTAAGCTACATATTAGCCCGACAAAAATACCCAAGCCCTTTATTACTTTCATCATTATGATTTATCCGTAAATCTATTTAACTTTACGTTAACATATTGATTTACTTTTTATAAGTGCATAACGATTATTGCAACAGCTCACGGGCATTAGCCAAGGTATTTTCTGTAATGACATCACCACCTAATAAGCGCGCAAGTTCATTCACCCGTTGATCTTTATCTAGGGTCTGCATGGTCGTTTCGGTGTTGCCACCTTTATTAAATTTATTCACAAACATATGTTGATGGCCATTACCCGCAACTTGCGGCAAATGGGTGACACATAACACTTGAGTCGACTCACCAAGGCTACGTAACATACGACCGACTACCGATGCCGTTGGTCCAGAAATACCCACATCAACTTCATCGAATATGAGTGTTGGAGTGGCGACTTTTTTAGCTGTGATCACTTGAATCCCTAATCCAATACGCGATAACTCACCGCCAGAGGCTACTTTAGAAATCGGTTGTAATGGTTGCCCAGGGTTAGTGGTAACCATAAATTCAATGCTATCGCAGCCATTAACTGAAATGTTGTCCGGATTATGATTAATCTGAATGGTAAATTTACCCTTAGGCATATTGAGCTCATGGATAGACTGAGTGACTAGCTTGTCTAATTCTTTGGCATAACGACTACGACTTTGACTCAGTTTTTGTGCATTGGTTAAATAGGCATTTCTGGTGGTTTCAAGTTGTTGTCTTATACCATCTAATTTAGTTTCATCGTCAGCAAGTTCGGTTAATTCATTCATCAATGCTTGATGATGTAGCGCCAACTTATCTGCACTCACATGATGCTTACGCGCCAATTGCATTGCCGTTGAAAGGCGTTTTTCTAAATAGGCAAAATGTTCTGGGTCAAGTTCTAAACTGCTTAAATAACTTTCAATTTCGCTAGCGCTTTCTTGTACTTGAATTAACGCATCGCTAATCATAGTACTAATAGGCGCAAGGGATTCATCATAACCTTGAAGCGTATCAGCAATACTGGCCACTTTATTAAGCAGAGATTCTATATTGCCTTCATCACTTTCGGTCAATAAGTGTAACCCTGCTTGGCAACGTTCAATTAAATCTGTGCCATTGGCTAAGCGTTTGTGTTCTTGTTCAATTTCATCAAATTCTTCCAAGCCTAAGTTAAACTCATTAAGCTCTTCTACTTGATATTGCAGTAGCTGTTGACGAGAAATGCGTTCGTGCTGAGCTTGCTCAAGATGCTTTAGCTCATTTTCCACTTGTTTGCAGCGTTGATAGCTAGCGCTAACGCTATCAAGCAGTATTTTGTGGTTAGCATAGTGGTCGAGTAGGTTTAATTGATGCTCGCTTTTAAGCATTGCGTGATGTGCATGTTGACCGTGAACACCAATCAATAGTTGACCGATGGCTTTTAATTGCGTCACAGGCACAGGATTACCATTTATGTAGGCTCTTGAGCGTCCATCACTGTTAATGGTTCGACGCAATATACACTCATCTTCAGCATCAAGATCGCTATCTTCAAGCCAGCGTTTGGCTAAAGGAACATCATGAAGGGTAAATCGTGCACTTACTTCAGTTTTGTTGGCTCCAGGCCTGACAGTGTTGGCATCACTTCGATTACCAAGACATAATCCAAGCGCATCGATAGCAATCGATTTACCTGCACCTGTTTCGCCGGTGATGCTTGTCATACCGGCTTTAAAGTCGAGTTCTAAAAAGCGCACTATAGCAAAGTTGTTGATGCTGAGTTGGCAAAGCATAATGAATTCCTGTCAATGAAACTACCAAACCACTGTATTGATAAACAGTATATACTGATTTTATATACAGTAAAGTGGTTGAGCAATAATTATCGTTGACTATTTTATCATCTAGGTTTGATTGATCATTAAGCAATGGATTTTAAGAGTGTTTCTATTATTGGCAAGCTGATAAAAGTGATTAATGTGCCATATAAAATGCCTTGGGCGCTGACGTTGGCGTTAATTTGGTAGCGGTCGGCTAAAAGATACACACTTGCTGCCGTTGGTAACGCTGCTAAAATAACTCCCATGGTCAGTAATTCCTTTTCTACGCCGAACAGTTTGAGTAATCCAAAGGCGATTAATGGTTGAATAATTAACTTGAGTAAATTGATTAAATTCAGTTCCGCAATCAAACCAATACTGAACATCTTTGTGTCAGATTGATGTCGTAACGCTTTGGCAAGTACCATTCCTATGGCAAACAGTGCACATGGGCTAGAGGTATTTCCCACCTGGTGTAACATTAAGGCCAGACTATCCGGTAAGGTAATATGCAGTGCTGATAAACCAATGCCAATAACACTGCCAACCACGATGGGGTTTTTATACAGGGCATTAGCCATGATGACGATGGCATGGTCGGTTGATTGTTTATCACGGCTGGCTAGCTCAATTGATACTAAAGCAAAAGCAAACATGAACACCGACAACAAGCTGGCAATCGCTGCAGCGACTAATGCCATTTTATGACCTGGGAATAATAAACTCAGCAATGGAATACCAATAAATGCGGTATTACCAAAGGTAGCGTTTAATGCGCGCATTGCCGCAACGGCTTGCTTCTTAGGTGTGCTAAGTAGTGATACAACAATCACTAAGGCGTAAGTAATGACCATCGCTAGGCTAAACCCACCGATAAAGCCCCATTGAATAATGTCTTCAATGCGCGTTTCAGCTAGCACAATCAGTAATATTGCGGGGAAAGCAATGTAATAGACAAACTGATTGAGGATCAAATCGGTGTCTGCTGGCAACAGTCGCATTTTTTGAACAATACTGCCGAGCAGCATAATAATAAATACAGCGATTAGCGGGGTAAGAATACTGGACATCCCTCGCAATTCCTTAGCAAAATGATAATAAGATCACTTTACTGCTTTTCGATAGGCAGATGCAATTAGGCTAAAGTTAAACGAGTGATTATTTGTCAGATTTTAAGGCTAAATTCGCCTTTGATATTTTCGGAGGGGGTAATATTCCCAGTTCAGAAAAAAAATGCACTTGCCTTCTTAATTCAAATAACGAACCTACTCGTACTTGATTACCAATTACTAGTGTCCAGTCATCAGTTTTACCATTGGCGTTACTGAAAGTGAAACCTTGATAAAAAATTCTTCTCATTGCACGAGACTCAATAAAAAGCCTGAATAATTTCAGGCTAAATGATGTTGATTGACATTAATCGATTTGTTCTACAAGTTCGAACTACAGGCTAATACCAATATTAGACACACCAGCTTCGATAATATCCTTACGCAAACCTTTAACCAGTTCGCTGGTTATGTCTGGATTGGCTTCGATAATGTCGAGTAACATGCCTTGTAATTCTTTTTCTTGTTCCATTACTGGATGCGAAAAAACAAACTCATCGAGTTCTTCATCCATTAATGATTCATCACTAATAGCTTCAATATAATTGGCGACGGTGCTTGATGATAACTTACTGATGTTAGTAATATCTTCTTCTATTTTTCCATCTATCGCACCCATTAAGGTGGCGATGGCAACAGCCGCATCCATGGCAGGATAAGCACCATAGGCTTCAAAGTCGCTAGGATCAGGGGTGTTTTCATCGAGGCGCTGTAAATGCACATCAATATTGAACTTAAGCTTTTTGTCATATTGGCTTTGCCATAATAACTCTAGTGCAGTACCTAATACCTGCGGTTGGCCAAATTCACATACTTCAGAAAATAATTGATAGTTTGGGAGCATTCTTTGACACAGTGCGAGTGCAAAAAGCTGCTTCTGAGGTAACGACAATGCCTTTAGGCGTTTAAAAAAACCGGTTTTACTGGTCATGGGGAACATCCACTGATAGCTGGTTTATCACTTGATTTGCAGCTGATTCTACCTTAGTTAACTCATCAAGTAACTCTAGTATTTCAGGTTCTAGGTCATCGATGTCAATTTTATGCTTTAATGCTGACTCAATATCCCGGCACAGCTTTTGTGTGGTCGGTACGCCGCAATAACATGTTGCGCCATGAAGTTTATGCACTGCCTGCAATAGTGTCTCTGCATCTCTGGCTATTAATGCCTTATCGATAGTAGCGGTTGTTTCAGGTAATGAATTAACCAACATCTTTAACATATCTAAGGCTAAATCGGTTTTCTGGTTTGCTTGGGTTAAGCATAAATCCCAATTGAGAACATGAGTATCAAAATGGGTAAATTGGGGTTTAATTATCCAGCGGCTAATGACGCTTTTTAGTGATAATTCATCAATCGGTTTAGGCAAGAAACCATCCATACCGCTAGCCAAAATATTCTCACGCTCTTCGGCTATAGCATGTGCCGTTACTGCAATAATCGGCGTATTACGGTTTAGTGATTCTGAACGTATTTGCTGGGTTGCGGTTATGCCGTCGGTTCCTGGCATTTGAATATCCATGAAGATTAAATCAAATGGTTGTTTTTTAGCTTGTTGAATCGCATCCGCGCCATTGTTAACGGTCACCACATTGTCGACTAATTCTTTGAGCAAAGTATCAATTAACTTTAGATTGGCCATGTTGTCGTCAACGGCCAATACTGATGCATTGAGGCGTTGTGTTACATCGAGATTTATCTGCTCAGGTAAACTCACAAAAGTAGAAGGTACTGGCGGATATATTAAATGATGCGCTAGGGTAAAATCGCTCACCGGGGTGCTGAGCAACACATCAGCGTTGACTTTTAGCACATTGATTATCATGTCTTGGTCTAAGCAGTCATGCAACAAAATCAGGCAGTCGGTATGTTGTTTGGCTTGTTGTAATAAATGGATAAAAGACGCATTGTCGGCAAAACCATGACAGCTCATGATGATGTAATCAAATTTGCTGTTTTTAGTTTGTAACACTGAGGTAAGATTTTCTGGATTAGCAACATTAGTGATAATTAATTGCCATGACACCAAGCGGCGATTTAATGTATCGCGGGTTAATTCCCGTGGTTCATACAATAAGACTGATTTGTGCAGCAACGCATCAACCGGCAACACTTCGCCAATTTCAAATTGACTGATCCCAAGCGGCAGAATAAACCAGAAATTTGAGCCTTTATTAGGGGCAGAGGTGAAGCCTATCTGGCCACCCATTTGATTGATTAAGCGTTTAGTAATCACTAAGCCCAATCCTGTGCCACCAAAGCGGCGTGAAATGGATGAGTCGGCTTGACCAAATGCTTGGAATAAATATTCTTGCTGACTCTCATCAATACCAATACCGGTGTCAATAACTTCGCAGCGCAGGGTAATGTTATCTTCGTCCTGACCCACTAAGTGTATTTTGAGTATGACACTGCCTTTGTCGGTAAATTTGATAGCGTTACCAACTAAGTTAGTAATAATCTGGCTGACTCTCATCGCGTCGCCACTGACACTTTCTGGCACATTAGCATCAATGTCGATAACCAGTTCTAGGCCTTTCTCTTGCGCACTACCTGCAATAATAGTCAGGGTTTCAGTTAGCGTTTCTCGCAGTGCAAAAGGCATTTTTTCTAATATCATTTTACCGGCTTCCAGTTTAGAGAAGTCGAGAATATCGTTAATAATACCCAGTAGGTTACTGGCACTGCGTTCAATGGTTTTTATGTAATCGAGCTGGCTAGTATGCAGTGGTGTTTTTAATAACTGTCGTGCAAATCCGATGACACCATTGAGTGGCGTTCGTAACTCGTGCGACATGTTGGCTAAGAACTCTGATTTAATCCGACTCGCTTCAAGCGCGCGTTTTTTGGCAATATCGAGCTCAACGTTTTGAATTTCAATCTGCTCGAGGGTTTCACGTAAATCAGAGGTCGCTTGATCAATATTTTGCTGCATTTCATCGTGGTATTCAGACAATGAGCCAGCCATTGCGTTGATCCCTCGTTTAAGCAGATCCAGTTCACCAATCAAGTTGCCTTCTAGGCGAGTATCGAGTTTACCTTCACGAATTTTGGCTACCACTCGCACCATTTCAGTAATGGGGTAGTTCACGTGCTTGACTAAGCGGAAGGTAAAAAATAGGTTAAATTGCACCCCGATTAATACGATAATAAACGCGGCTATAGCTGCTCGATGTTGTTCGAGTAGGGCGTTTTCTTTATTTAGTAATACTGATATATAGCCTAAAATTCGCTCTTGTTGATTATTGTAAATAGGCGTAACGACGCCATTGGCAGAAGTATTATTATTGATATCACCGTTACTTTGGCGATTTATACTGGCAACATGTTTTGGTTCTAACCCTGTATGGGATATTATTGGCACACGAATGACCAAGGTATCGCCAATTGTTTCATGTTCTGTGCCGATTAAGTTTGCCAACGTTTGTTTGTAACGCATAGTTTCAAAATCTTTGTGGTAGTGCGAAGTGACAAAGAGTTGGTTTTCGGCATCAAAAACAGCAATAGATAGGATCAGGGATGCATTGTTTATTTGCGAGGCGGCGAGTAAAAGTTTAGTTGATTCACGATCTTGAGTGATAATGCCAAATTCGCTAGCAATGGCTAATGGCTCAACAATGTTGCTGCCTTTTTCAATTAAGGTTTGTTCCAATTCATAAAAGCGGTTTATCGTGAAATAACTTCCAAGTAGAATACCTACTACAATCGTGGGCGCTAACGCAAGTACCAGAACCCAAGAGCGTAGGCTGTATTTGGTCATATTGTTGGCACTTTTCATGGCTGTTAGGTATATCCCTGTTACTAAATCGCTGTTATTCCGTCTAGACTGCCAGATATGGCGCACTCTTGACTAGTTTTTTATTCAATACCTGAGGCCGAAATGGCACAATTTTTCCAAGCAAAACCGAACAAATCTAAGCAATTATCAGCAAAGTTAAGCCTCAGTGTCACTCAACTTGACCATTTAGGTGCAGGTATAGCGCAACATCAAGGCAAAATAGTGTTTATTCCGGGAGTGTTACCGGGAGAGACCGCTACGGTGCAATTTGTCGAACAAAAGAAAAGCTACGCTAAAGCCAAGCTCATCTCTATTGAGTCTGCATCGGTTAATCGAATCAAACCTCATTGTCCACATTATCAACAATGTGGCGGTTGTGATTTGCAGCACATGGACACTAATGCACAACGCGAGCATAAACAAACTGCTTTGGTTGATCTCATCAGCAAGTTGTCGAGTGCTAAAGCTATTGATGCTGATATTGTCGCTGACCCTATAGCGGGTGAGGCGTGGCATTATAGACGACGCGCAAGATTGGCCACATTATTTGATAAAAATACTCAGCGGTTACAACTTGGGTTTCGCGCAGGAAATAGCAATAAAATTGTTTCTATTCAACAGTGCCCTGTGTTATCTGAGTCATTGTCCGCTTTAATTACCCCATTAGCGGCTAATTTAAATCAACTTAAAGCTAAGGCCAGTTTAGGGCATGTTGAACTCACCCAAGCTGATAACGGTAAATTTGCGGTATTAAGAGTGACTAAAGTGTTGCCAGCATCTGATATTCGTTGGTTAACGGGGTTTGCCGAAAAGCACCAACTTAACTTGTTATTGCAAGATGATGCTGGTCAATTAACCCAATTGTTTCCCTTGCTGCCAGCTGGTGATGAAGCTGTCGCGTTACCTTATTATCATCTTGCACAGGAGGCTGTTCGTTGTTCATTCACTCCTGGTAATTTTGTCCAAGTTAATGGTGCTATTAATCAGGCCATGGTCGATCAAGCCATCGAATGGTTAGACCCTCAACCAGGTGAACGTATTTTAGATCTATTCTGTGGTGTGGGTAATTTCAGTTTACCGTTGGCATTAAAGGCTGCAGAAGTCATTGGTGTTGAAGGTGTGCCTGAGATGGTGCAACAAGCCAAGCAAAACGCTGTCGACAACCAATTGGATAATGTGACTTTCTATCATGCGGATTTAAGTGCTGATCTATCGGCACAAACATGGTTAGGCAAAATTGATAAACTGTTGCTGGACCCTGCTCGAGCCGGTGCTTTTGAAAGTTTACAATGGTTACAGAAAATGCAACCTAAAAAAGTGGTGTATGTTTCATGTAATCCGGCAAGTTTAGCACGTGACAGTAGTGTATTATTAGCCAGTGGATATCGAATTGCCCAAGTGGGATTAGTCGATATGTTTCCACAGACACATCATATTGAAGCCATGGTGTTATTTGAATTAAATATTTAAACAACGATTTTTTAGCCGCTTACGATAGGTATGCTAAAAAATTGGCCAACTGAACGCTATTGAATTGACAAAAGAATATAGCGCTTCAAGATAGGTTGTTCAGTTGGTGTTAACACCATTTATGCACACTATGCCATGTGCATATGGTTGGATGTCAGTCGGTCATGCGGCTAAGGAAGGGTTCATGGTATCTGTTCGCGAAGCACATTTTAATACGCAAGCATTCCAATTAGATGAGTGGGTCGCTCGTTATCTCGACGACAAAGATGATGCTCAGAAGTTATTGGTATTGATCCAGCAAGTTGAGGCCCTACCGGTTAAAAACAAACTGGCTCATACTGAACTGCTTGCGCGCGCTCGCGAAATGATCGAAATCTTAGCGCCGCTGAATATGGACATCGAAACGTTACAAGCCGCAGTATTATTTTTGCTATTCGATGCGGGTGTTCTCAACGAAGAGCAAATTCTAGAGCAATACGGTGAAAACCTTGCGAGGTTAGTTGCCAGTGTTGTGACCATGAATGCCATTGGCGCATTAAAAGTCAGTCAAAACTCGCGCGATGCCGAACCGCAAATAGATAACATTCGAAAAATGTTATTAGCCATGGTTGAAGATGTTCGCGCCGTAGTGATCAAATTAGCCGAACGTGTATGCTTACTGCGTGCGGTCAAAAACGCCGATGAAGAAACTCGGGTGTTATTAGCACGTGAAATTGCTGATATTTATGCGCCACTCGCTAACCGTTTGGGCATTGGTCAATTAAAGTGGGAACTTGAAGATATTTCTTTTCGCTACTTGCATCCAACCGTTTATAAAGACATTGCTAAACAGCTTGATGGTAAGCGTGTCGACCGAGAAGTGTTTATCGACAAGTTTGTCACCCAGTTACAGCAACGTTTAGATAGCGATGATATTCGCGCCAAAGTGTACGGTCGCCCAAAACACATTTACAGTATTTGGCGAAAAATGAAGGGCAAAGATCTCAAGTTTGATGAGCTTTTTGACGTTCGTGCAGTGCGTATTGTCACCGAAAGATTACAAGATTGCTATGGCGCGTTAGGGGTTGTACATGACCTTTGGCACCATATTCCGCGTGAGTTTGACGATTACGTAGCAAATCCAAAACCGAACGGCTATCAATCTATTCATACAGTAGTCGTAGGTCCTGAAGGCAAAACAGTAGAAATTCAAATTCGTACTGAGGCGATGCATCAAGATTCTGAGCTTGGAGTTGCCGCGCACTGGAAATACAAAGAAGGTGCCAGTAATACCAAACAAACGGGTTACGAAGAAAAAATTAACTGGTTACGTAAAATTTTACAGTGGCAAGAAGATGTCGCTGAAAGTGGTAATTTGGTTGACGAAGTCCGCAGCCAAGTATTTGAAGACCGAGTCTATGTATTTACCCCAAGTGGTGAAGTCGTTGACTTACCTTTAGGCTCAACTGTGCTCGACTTTGCTTATTATATTCACTCTCAAGTGGGTCATAAATGTATTGGTGCAAAAGTCGACGGCCGTATTGTGCCATTCACGTACCAAGTTGAAACGGGTGAGCGCATTGAGATTATCACTTCAAAAACGCCTAACCCAAAGCGTGACTGGCTCAATCTTAATTTAGGTTATATCAAGTCGTCACGTTCGCGTTCAAAAATTCAACATTGGTTTAAGCAACAAGACCGCGATAAAAATATTGCCGCGGGTAAAGAGATGCTTGAGTCTGAATTAGCCCGAGTGGGTCTTAAAGTTAAAGATGCGGCAGTGGCGGTAGAGCGCTTTAATTTAAACTCTATGGATGACATGCTGGCGGCTATCGGTGGCGGCGATTTACGCTTAAATCAAGTGGTTAATTTTACCGATACCAAAATTCGCAAAGTAGAAGACACTGACGAAAACTTACTTGAAGACATTATAAAGAAAGCATCGCATAAGCCTAAAAAGTCGAGTAAAGGCCAAGTCGAAGTTAATGGCGTTGGTAATTTAATGAGCCACATTGCGCGTTGTTGCCAACCCGTTCCCGGCGATGAAATATTTGGTTATATTACTATGGGGCGGGGAATTTCTGTGCACCGTAGTGATTGCGAGCAAGTGAAAGAATTAATGCGTGCCCACCCAGAACGCAGTGTCGATGTGATTTGGGGTGAAAACTACTCTGGTGGTTATCGTATTCGCGTTAGAGTACTTGCCCATGATCGCAGTGGCTTATTACGAGATTTAACCACAGTGCTAGCGGCAGAGAAATCCAATGTGATGGCCATGAGTTCATCTTCTGATGTTAAAAGCCAAACGGCCACCGTAGAGCTTGAACTTGAATTGTATAATTTAGATGGCTTATCACGGATTCTCGGTAAACTGTCGCTTGTTGATGGTGTGATTGAGTCGCGCCGATTATAACGTAATTAACATCATGGACTTATCGAGAAGGCATCTACTTGTTAGGTGCCTTTTTCATTAGATTTTATCTTTACAAGAGAGGACCGTTTCTGTGGCAGATATTCAATCGTTACTGACCATCATGCAGCAATTGCGCAACCCCGAGTCTGGTTGTCCTTGGGATCAAGCGCAGGATTTTGCCAGTATTGTGCCCTTTACCTTAGAAGAAGCTTATGAGGTTGTTGATACTATTGAGCGACAAGCATGGGAAGAGTTACCTGATGAACTGGGCGACTTATTGTTTCAGATAGTGTTTTATTGCCAATTAGGGCAAGAGCAAGGTAAGTTCGATTTTTCTACGGTAGTAGCGCGAATTAGCGATAAGCTTATTCGCCGTCATCCACATGTATTTGCTCAGCCAGAAAACAACGTTGTTGGTGCCATTACCAATACTCACGATTTAAGCCAAGCGTGGGATTCGTTAAAAGCCAATGAACGTCAGCAAAAACAACTGCACTCAGCGTTAGATGATATCCCTCAAGCATTACCAGCGTTATCTAGAGCACGAAAAATTCAACATCGAGTGGCTAAAGTTGGCTTTGATTGGGGCGAGCTTGAGCCTGTTGTTGCCAAAATACATGAAGAAATCGATGAAGTACTGGTAGAAGTTAATCTACGACATAAAGACCCTGATTTTTATCAGCCGAGAATTGTTGATGAAATGGGCGATTTATTGTTTGCTGTAGTGAACCTTGCCCGTCATTTAAACGTTGATCCTGAACAAGCACTACGTCAAGCCAATCATAAATTTGAACGCAGATTTAGAGGGGTTGAGCAATGCGTAGACAATAGTGGAAAACCGATACAACAGCATAGCCTGGAAGAATTAGACCACTACTGGAATGTAGTAAAACAACACGAAAACATAAATTAAGCTAAAATTAGCGCGTTTAAGTTTGTCGAAACGAGGTGGCTTTGCTATAATATCGCCCCGTCCTAGTGCTTTCTTACAAGCACGTTTTTTCCAACACATTTTCTCAGGTTCAGCATGACTACAAGGTATATCTTCGTTACTGGTGGCGTTGTTTCATCACTAGGTAAAGGCATTGCAGCAGCTTCGCTCGCGGCAATTTTAGAGGCGCGTGGCCTCAATGTAACCATTATGAAACTTGACCCCTATATTAACGTCGATCCGGGTACCATGAGCCCAACTCAGCACGGTGAAGTTTTCGTGACTGAAGATGGTGCAGAAACCGATCTCGATTTAGGTCATTACGAACGTTTCATTCGAACCAAAATGAATCGTCGCAATAACTTTACTACTGGCCGTATTTACGAAGAAGTCATTAGTAAAGAACGTCGTGGTGATTATTTAGGCGCAACCATTCAGGTTATTCCACACATTACTAACGCGATCAAAGAAAAAGTGTTAGCTGGTGGTGAAGGCCATGATGTGGCGATTGTCGAAATTGGTGGCACGGTAGGTGACATTGAATCATTGCCGTTTCTTGAATCTATTCGTCAATTAGGTTCTGAGCTAGGACGCGAACGTACACTATTTATGCATTTAACCTTAGTGCCATTCTTAGGCGCTGCTGGTGAAATTAAAACCAAACCGACTCAACACTCTGTTAAAGAGTTGCGTTCAATTGGTATTGCGCCGGATGTATTAGTTTGTCGTGGCGACCGTGCAATTCCTGCCAATGAAAAAGCTAAAATTTCACTATTCTGTAACGTAGAAGAACGTGCGGTTATTTCATTAAAAGACGTTGATAGCATCTACAAAATCCCTGCGTTATTACGCTCACAAGGATTAGATGATTTAGTCATTAAACGTTTTAATTTAACGTGTAACGAAGCTGATTTGTCTGAGTGGGAAAACGTTATTTACCAAGAAGCCAATCCAAATGGTGAAGTCACTATTGGTATGGTCGGTAAGTACATTGAACTTCCTGATGCATACAAGTCGGTGAATGAAGCATTAAAGCATGCAGGCTTAAAAAACCGTGTGACAGTGAACATTAAGTACATTGATTCACAAACAGTTGAAGCTAAAGGCGAAGAAGTGTTGCAAGGTCTAGATGGTATTTTAGTACCTGGCGGCTTTGGCGAACGTGGCGTAGAAGGTAAGATTTTTGCTGCTAAATTTGCTCGTGAAAACAATCTTCCGTACTTTGGTATCTGTTTAGGTATGCAGGTAGCATTAATTGAATTTGCTCGTCATGTAGCAGGTTTAGAAGGTGCGCACTCAACTGAGTTTAATCCACAGACACCTTATCCAGTAGTGGGTTTAATTACTGAGTGGATTAATGAAGAAGGGGATGTTGAGAC
Source organism: Shewanella frigidimarina (assembly GCF_003797125.1). GTDB lineage: Bacteria > Pseudomonadota > Gammaproteobacteria > Enterobacterales > Shewanellaceae > Shewanella > Shewanella frigidimarina. Next base: position 616,954 of record NZ_RKKE01000002.1, on the reverse strand, counting down.
GCGTCATGAGTCTTCAGATTTAGGTGGCACTATGCGTTTAGGCGCTCAGCTATGTCATTTAAAAGAAGGCACAAAAGCGGCAATAGCCTATGATTCTGCTACTTGTGTTGAACGTCATCGTCACCGTTACGAAGTGAATAACAACTACATTGAACGCCTAGAGAAGGCCGGTTTAGTGTTTAGTGGTTTGTCATCTGATCGTAAACTGATCGAGATGATTGAATTACCAAATCACCCATGGTTTGTTGCGAGTCAATTCCACCCGGAATTCACCTCAACCCCACGCGACGGTCATGCATTGTTTGAAGGGTTTATAGCCGCTTCTTATGCGTATCAAAAACGCGATATCGATTAATGAACCAGCCGCTAATGTATCCATTAGCGGCTTTTTTATTCAAGATACTTGCGTTAGATCATATAATCGCACTGATGACGTGTAACAGCAGTGAAAACTAAGTTGATGCAAAGTCTAATTCGATTTATCCTAAGCATTAATCGATTTAAAATTACTAAACTGAAAGTTATATACCAATAAATCTGCTTTTTTAAGTCTGTTATGTATTTTTATTGGTATTAACTTTTTATTTCTTTTAATTTTTTAATTTACTTACACAAAGTACGAGGGAATTATGGCTAACATCATTAAAGTGATTGGTCGCGAGATTATGGATTCGCGCGGTAACCCAACAGTAGAAGCTGAAGTGCATTTAGAAGGCGGTTTTATTGGTATGGCTGCGGCACCATCTGGCGCATCAACCGGTAGTCGCGAAGCATTAGAGCTGCGTGATGGCGACAAAGCACGTTACTTAGGTAAAGGTGTTCTTAAAGCGGTTGCTGCTGTTAATGGCCCAATTGCTGAAGCACTTAAAGGCAAAGATGCATTGGCTCAAGCTGAACTTGACCAAATCATGATTGACTTAGATGGTACCGAAAACAAAGCAAAGTTTGGCGCTAACGCCATTCTTGCTGTTTCTCTAGCAGTTGCAAAAGCTGCCGCTGCTGCTAAACACGTCCCTTTATATGCTCACATTGCTGATCTAAACGGTACACCAGGTGTTTACTCTATGCCTCTTCCAATGATGAACATCATCAATGGTGGCGAGCACGCCGATAACAGCGTTGATATTCAAGAGTTTATGATCCAACCTGTTGGCGCTAAAACTTTCCGTGAAGGCCTACGTATGGGCGCGGAAGTATTCCACAGCCTTGCTAAAGTACTTAAAGCTGACGGTCACTCAACTGCGGTTGGTGATGAAGGTGGTTTTGCTCCAAACCTAGCATCTAACGAAGCTGCACTTGCAGCAATCAAAGTTGCTGTTGCCAACGCAGGTTACGAGCTAGGTAAAGATATCACGTTAGCGATGGATTGTGCTGCTTCTGAATTTTACGACAAAGAAGCCAACATCTACGATCTTAAAGGTGAAGGCAAGAAGTTTACTTCTGAAGAATTTAACTTCTTCTTACAAGGTCTTACTGAACGCTACCCAATCGTTTCTATCGAAGATGGTCTGGACGAGTCTGACTGGGATGGTTTTGCTCACCAAACTAAACTAATGGGCGATAAAATCCAATTAGTGGGTGACGATCTATTCGTAACAAACACTAAAATTCTTAAGCGTGGTATCGACAACGGCATCGCTAACTCTATTTTGATTAAATTCAACCAAATCGGTACCTTAACCGAAACTTTGGCTGCAATTAAAATGGCCAAAGATGCAGGTTTTACTGTTGTTATTTCTCACCGTAGTGGCGAGACAGAAGATTCAACGATTGCTGATTTAGCTGTTGGTACAGCGGCAGGTCAAATCAAAACCGGTTCACTAAGCCGTAGTGACCGTGTTGCTAAGTACAACCAATTGCTACGTATAGAAGAAGCTCTAGGTTCAAAAGCACCATATAACGGTCTTAAAGAAGTTAAAGGCCAAGGATAATATTTTTGCTTTAGCTTAAAAAGGCCACCACTCGGTGGCCTTTTTTGTTGTACTATAACGGACATATTTTCTAAGGATTACTTCGACATAAGTTAATATTATGAAGCAACTAATATTTTTACTGATTTGTTTATTGTCACTTTTACAGTACCGGCTTTGGTTGGGCGATAACAATTTGTCTGAATATGTCTTATTGCAAACCCAAATAGCAGGCCAAGAACAAAGTAACGGCAAGCTTGTCGCTCGAAATCAAATTCTTAAAGAAGAGATTATCGATTTAAAACGTGGCACAGAAGCCATTGAAGAGCGTGCCCGTAACGAGTTAGGTATGGTTAAAGAAGGTGAAACTTTTTATCGGGTCGTTGGCAGTGAACTACGTGAACGGAACCAATTTAATCGTTAACATTGAGTTGCACAGCAGGTTTAACCCTTAATCATATTACTTTAAATATTGGTGCTGCATATATGTCAAACAATCCTCGCTCCATTATTGCAATTGTGCCTGCTGCAGGCATTGGCAGTCGCATGGGGGCAGACAAACCTAAGCAATATTTAATGCTTGGCCAACAAAGCATTCTTGGCCATACATTAGATACGTTATTAGCTCATCCTGATATAGATCAGGTCATTGTTGCATTGCATCCACAAGACAACTATTTCAACCAATTACCACAATCACAACATCCTAAATTAACCCAAGTTGTTGGTGGTGGAGAGCGTGCTGATTCTGTTTTAGCAGCATTAGATTATGCGCACAACTATAATCCAGGGGCGTGGGCTCTCGTTCATGATGCCGCAAGACCTTGTGTAACTCACCAAGATATCACCCAATTGATTGAGTCTGTCGCCATTCATCCACAAGGTGCCATTCTTGCTGCACCCGTTCGTGACACCATGAAGCGCAGTGACGCCAGTGGGCTTATTGTTCATACTGTTGACCGCTCGTTGCTATGGCATGCATTAACGCCGCAATTTTTCCCAGTCTCGATTTTACGTACTCATTTATCGGCTGCATTAGCAGCGCAGGTACCTATTACCGATGAAGCCAGTGCCATGGAATGGGCTGGGGTTATGCCGGGGTTGGTTAATGGCCGAATGGATAATATCAAAGTGACTCATCCAGATGATTTACAATTGGCTGCTCTGTTTATGTCACAACAATAGTTAACTGAAATAGCCGCACTCGTTAATATCAGCTCTAAGCAAGTTAAGATAAGGTTTTTAAATGAATATTCGTATCGGTCATGGTTTTGATGTACATAAATTTGGCGGTGATAGCCCACTGGTTTTAGGTGGTGTTACTGTTCCTTATGACAGTGGACTGATTGCCCATTCTGACGGCGATGTGGTACTGCATGCCATTAGTGATGCGATATTAGGAGCGATGGCGTTAGGTGATATAGGTAAACACTTTCCTGATACTGATGCTAATTTTGCCGGTGCCGATAGTCGAGTGCTATTAAAACACTGTTATCAACTTGCACTGCAAAAGCAGTTTGTTTTAGGCAATCTTGATGTCACTATTATTGCTCAAGCACCTAAAATGGCGCCACACATTGAAGCAATACGTCAGTGCTTAAGTGCTGACTTACAAACAGATATCGATAATATTAATGTTAAAGCGACAACAACCGAAAATCTCGGTTTTACTGGACGTAAAGAAGGCATTGCTGTTGAAGCTGTTGTGTTGATGAAGAGCCAATAACCTAAAAAATAAAGAGAGTTCTGTCACATGAAAGAATTACATTACCTATTTGGTAAACCAATAAGCCAAGCTGATTTACGTACCTATAACAGCGACTTTATAGTTAAAGAAATTTTGCCTTTTACTCCAACAGGGGAAGGCGAGCATCATATGCTTCATGTACGTAAAAATGGCATGAATACCGTTTATGTTGCCGAGATATTAGCTAAATTTGCGAAAGTGCATCCAAAAGAAGTGACTTTTGCAGGTCAGAAAGACAAAAATGCCATCACTGAACAATGGTTCGGGATACGCATTCCTGGTAAAGAAACGCCAGAGTGGACGCAGCTGAATGATGATAAATTAACCATTCTGTCGAGCAGTCGTCACAGTAAAAAATTGCGTATTGGCGCCTTGCTAGGAAATCGATTTGTTCTGACATTACGCAATATCAATGATACGGCCGATGCCGAGTCTCGTTTACAGCAGATAGCAAAACTCGGAGTCCCTAATTACTTTGGTGAGCAGCGCTTTGGCCACGATGGTAAAAACCTGATCTTAGGGAGACAAATGCTGAGTGGTGGTCGTAACATAAAAGATCGCCATAAACGCAGCATGTATTTATCAGCTGTGCGTTCTAATGTGTTCAATCAGGTGGTGTCATTTCGATTAGCTAATCATCAGGCAGATACCGTCGCGGGTGATTGCGTTATGTTAGCTGGTAGTAAAAGCTATTTTACCGCCGAAGTATGGGATGAGGTACTCAACAACCGCTTAGCTGAAAAAGATATCCAACTTTCCGCTCCACTTTGGGGAAGGGGAACGCCATTAGCACAAGGTGAGGCATTAGCTTTAGAATTAACGCCATTAGCTGAATTATCGGCTGATTTACAGGGACTCGAAGAAGCAGGTTTATCACAAGAGAGACGGCCATTATTACTTGAACCTCAAGGAATGAAATGGCAGTTTGATGCTGATACGCTCACTCTTGAATTTGTATTACCTGCAGGGAGTTATGCCACCTCGGTGTTACGCGAACTTGCTGATTATCAAGATGTCCAAGAGTCACAACGAAAAGTCATGGTTGCCGAGCAACAAGCACAAAAAAATGAAGAGTGTTAATTAATGATTAATATTTTAGTCAGTAATGATGATGGCGTGAGAGCCCCCGGTATTATTGCATTAACCCACGCATTGAGTGAGTTTGCGCAAGTATTAACCGTCGCACCGGATCGTAATTGCTCTGGTGCGAGCAATTCATTAACCTTGACTAATCCATTAAGAATTAATAACTTAGAGAATGGTTATATTTCTGTTAACGGTACTCCGACAGATTGTGTCCATCTCGCTATTAGGCAATTGTGTCAAACCGAACCCGATATCGTTGTTTCTGGTATCAATGCTGGGGCGAATATGGGGGATGACACCTTATATTCAGGCACTGTTGCAGCGGCAATGGAAGGACGATTTTTAGGTTTACCTGCCATAGCAGTGTCACTGGTTGGAAAATCATTAATTCATTACGATACAGCAGCCATCTTTGCTGCCAAAATTGTAAAAGGGTTGCTGGAACACCCCATTAGCCGTGACCAAATTTTGAATGTTAATGTTCCTGATTTACCTTTAGCACAAATTAAAGGGATTAAAGTCACCCGTTTAGGTGCCCGACATAAAGCTGAAGGTATGATAAAAACCCAAGATCCAGCGGGTAAAGATATATACTGGCTTGGTCCTGTTGGCAGTGAGCAAGATGCCGGAGAAGGGACTGACTTTGGTGCGGTGGCCGCGGGATATGTATCCATAACGCCACTCACTGTAGACTTAACGGCATACAATCAACTTGATGGATTAGCCGATTGGATAATAAAAATATGACACGCGTAGCTTCTACATCAGCAATGAATTTAGCCAAAAAATTGGCCGACGCAGGGATCCGACATCCTGCGGTATTGCATGCTGTAGCAACAACACCACGTGAATTGTTCCTTGATGGTGCATTAGCTCATAAAGCGTATGAGAATACTGCATTACCTATCGGACAGGGACAGACAATTTCGCAGCCTTATATTGTGGCTCGAATGACTGAACTGCTGCTGCAGCACAATCCTCAAAAAGTGTTAGAGATTGGCACTGGCTCAGGTTACCAAGCAGCTGTTTTAGCATCGCTAATTCCTGAGCTTTTCACAATTGAGCGTATAAAAGCATTACAAATACAAGCTCGTCAAAGATTAAAACGTCTAGATTTACACAATGTCGCATTCAAATATGGTGATGGTTGGCAAGGGTGGTCAAACCGTGGACCATTTGATGGAATAATGGTGACAGCTGCAGCTGCAACAGTACCTCAAGCATTGCTTGAACAGTTGTCCGAGCATGGCGTATTGATTATTCCGGTAGGAGAAGACACCCAGCAATTACTCAAAATTACCCGTATCGGACAGACATTCCAATCTGAGATTATAGAGGCTGTTAAATTTGTACCTCTTATTAATGGAGATTTGGCTTAGTTAACACGATAGAAATGAATTTTATCAATTATTGATGTTTTCGTTTGGAGTAAGCTTCTTTAGCTTAACAATCACGTATTTTCCCCGTTAAGGATTTTGTTTGATGAATACCGGTTGGCCAAACTTTGTGGTCTTAGCAATCATGCTCACTGGATGCAGCTTTCAAGCTGATCGTCCCGCACCGGTAGATAGCTTATCGTCAAAAAATCATGGTCCTCGATATCATAAAGGCTCGTTAAAAAACGATAAATATAAAGTAAAGAAAGGCGATACACTTTATTCAATAGCTTGGGGAGCTGGGCGTAATTTTGTCGAAGTTGCTCGTTTGAATCGTTTATCGGCTCCTTATACTATTTATCCTGGGCAAACGCTTAATTTAGCGGCTACAAATAATAGTCAATCGGCACCAGCTCGAACATCCCAACCTTATGTTAATTCAGTGCAAACCCAAGCCGTCACTAAGCCCTATATATCGAGCTCAGATAGTTCTAAATTAAAAACAATCAAACCAGCTGCCACGCCAAACCCAAGCCCAGTAGCCGTTTCGGCCAGAACGAAAAAAGATCTTGATCACAAAGTGAAGCCTGCGTATTCTGTAACAACTACCCAACAAACAATTAACCAAAGTGCGAGTAGTTCTGTTGTTAATTTGCCACAGCAAGTTCAGCAATGGCTCTGGCCAGTTAGAGGTCGAATAGTTGGATATTTTTCGGCATCAGAACAAGGCAATCAAGGTATAAAGATTGCTGGTAATCGCGGCGATATTATTAAAGCCGCAGCAGATGGGAGAGTCGTGTATGCCGGCAATGCACTGCGCGGGTATGGCAACTTAGTTATTATCAAGCACAATGATGATTTTTTAAGTGCTTATGCGCATGCCGACACGATATTGGTTAAAGAAAAGCAATATGTGAGTGCAGGACAAACAGTTGCAAAAATGGGCAGTACCGGGACACACCAAGTTATGCTTCACTTTGAAGTACGATTTCATGGTAAGTCTGTCAACCCATTACGATATCTACCTAAACAGTAATTGTTTAGCAACATAATTAACGGAGGATAAGCAAGTGAAGTAGATTAAATACCACAAATTAGGTTTGGGAGAGCAATTATGAGCCGCAAAAATAATACTGCTTCAGCAGAATGTCTTGTCGATCTAGCTAAACAACCACCAGAAGTTGCAACCGATAAACGCGATTTGGTGCAACAACTTGATATTGAAGAAAAAGTCCAAGATGACTTACAGAAAAATTTAGACGCTACTCAATTATATTTAGGTGAAATAGGTTTTTCTCCGCTACTGACAGCAGAGGAAGAAGTGTTTTTTTCACGTAAATCCCTCAAAGGATGCGAAAAGTCTCGCAACCGCATGATAGAAAGCAATCTCCGTCTTGTTGTTAAAATTTCCAGAAGATATAACAATCGTGGCTTAGCGCTGCTCGATCTTATCGAAGAAGGCAATTTAGGCTTGATTCGAGCGGTTGAAAAGTTTGATCCTGAGCGTGGTTTCCGTTTTTCCACTTATGCGACTTGGTGGATTAGACAAACCATTGAACGGGCGATCATGAACCAGACTCGTACTATTCGTTTACCGATTCATATTGTAAAAGAATTAAATGTGTACTTGCGGACAGCAAGACAGCTTGCCCAAAAGCTTGATCACGAACCTACTGCAGAAGAGATCGCCGAAAAATTAGATGTGTCTACCGGTGATGTCAGTCGTATGTTGAAATTAAATGAAAGAATCACTTCGGTAGACTCGCCTCTCAGCGGCGATAATGAGAAGGCATTATTAGATGTTATTGCTGATGATGATTCCGTTGGCCCAGATTATCGGGTACAAAATGAAGATTTATCTAATTCGATAGTAGGCTGGTTAAATGAATTGAATACCAAACAGCGTGAAGTATTAGCGCGACGTTTTGGTTTGCTCGGATATGAGCCTTCAACATTAGAAAATGTCGGTGCCGAAATTGGTCTAACACGTGAGCGTGTTCGTCAAATTCAAGTCGAAGCACTTAAACGTTTAAAAGACTTACTAGGGTCGCAAGGACTGTCAGTTGAAGCATTATTCAGAGATTAATGGATAGTGGAAGTATATTGTGAATATTAAGCGGTAGACTATCATCAACACACAAATGATATGTCATCGTTAATGTCTCAATAAGGTCAATTAAGGTGTTGCGATGTTCGGGTTAAAACCTATATGAGTATTTGTATTTTGACTCATGTGATTAGGTTTATCCCACTAATCGCCAACTTAATTTAAGCGTTGTGTAGTTGCAATTTGACGATATAACCTAGCTATTATTGATGGTGTTTTAATGCTATTAGTTCATTTCAACGTATTTTTAAAGTTGTTACTGAGACTGTTACTTGTTCGATGTAACACCTGGTATGTCATTGATATGGAAGCCTTTGCAGGCTTCCACAGTTCAAAAAAACACTTAAGCAGTTATTTTCGACGCTAGGTGTTCGTGTGACTTAATCGCTTCAATTCATACAAATAATCTAAAGCCTGCTTCGGCGTCAACTCGTCCGGATTAATTTGGGCTAACTTTTCCAGTGCTAGTGATGGCTCTGGAATTGGAGGTAATAAGTTCATACTCACTTGAGTTGGATTCTGTTGAGATAATGTCATATCTCGGTTTTCTAGTTGATGAAGCTTATGTTTTGCCGCTTTAATGACGGAGGCCGGAACACCCGCTAGGGCTGCAACTTGTAGACCATAACTTTTACTTGCAGCACCTTCTTGTACCGAATGCATAAAGGCAATTGTGTCGTCGTGTTCTATTGCATCTAAATGCACATTAATCACTGACGGTAACAGCTCGGGCAATTGAGTTAATTCAAAATAATGAGTAGCAAATAATGTCAGGGCACTGACGTTTTTCGCAAGATATTCAGCAGCAGACCAAGCGAGTGCTAAACCATCATAGGTTGAGGTGCCGCGACCTATTTCGTCCATTAACACTAAACTGTTTGCAGTAGCATTATGTAAAATATTAGCTGTTTCGGTCATTTCAACCATGAAAGTTGACCGGCCTGATGCCAAATCATCTGATGCACCAATACGGGTAAAAATCCGGTCGATTTCACCAATTTGAGCATGGTCTGCTGGAACGAAACAGCCGATATGTGCCATTAATGTAATCAATGCTACTTGGCGCATATAGGTTGATTTACCCCCCATATTTGGGCCTGTAACAATAAGCATTTGGCGCTGTGGTGTTAATGCAACTGGGTTAGCAATAAACGCTGCTTGGCTAACTCGCTCAACGACAGGATGGCGGCCCGCTTCAATATTAATGCCAATGTCGAGGCTCATTTGTGGGCATTGATAATTAAATAACTCTGCTCGTTCGGCAAAGTTACTTAATATATCTAACTCGGCAGCAGCCGTTGCAAACTGCTGTAATTCTTGTAGTTTAGGTAACAACAAGTCAAACAGTTGTTCCCACAATTGTTTTTCAAGCGCGAGTGCTTTGCCCTGGCTAGACAGTACTTTCTCTTCGTATTCTTTCAATTCTGGGGTGATATAACGTTCGGTGCCTTTGAGTGTTTGGCGGCGCTGATAGCTCAGTGGCACTCTATCTGACTGTAAACGGCTCACTTCAATATAGTAACCATGAACTCGGTTATAGCCGACTTTTAAGGTATTAATCCCTGTTTGTTGTTTCTCACGAGCTTCAAGTTCGACTAAATAATCACTGGCGCCTTCACTCAACTTGCGCCATTCATCTAACTCATTATTATAGCCAGTACGGATAACGCCACCATCACGAATTAACATGGGAGGGTTGTCTACAATAGCGCGTTCTAATAAATCGTGTTGTTCAGGAAATTCACCCAGTAATTGTACTAACGTGTTTAATCGAGGTTGTTGGCATATTGCTAATGTTTGCTGGATTTCAGGCAGAAGCGTTAGTGCTTGCTTTAAGCGTGAAAAATCACGTGGTCTGGCACTGCGTAGTGCTAAACGAGCCATAATACGTTCGATATCACCTAAGCTTTTTAGTTGCTCATGTAACGTTTGATACAAATCTTGTTCAATCAGTTCACTGACCGCACTATGTCTATATTGAATTGTTTGACGATTGCGTAATGGCTCATGGATCCAACGTTGTAACATACGGCTACCCATAGGGGTGGCAGTATTATCCAATACCCATGCGAGAGTATTCTCCCGCCCACCAGATAAATTTTGAGTTAACTCTAAATTACGTCTGGTTGCGGCATCTAAAATAATTGATTCTGATTGATTAAAGCGCACAATCGAGTTGATATGTGGCAACGCCATCTTTTGGGTATCTTTGACATACTGCATTAAACAACCTGCAGCTTGTAACGCTAATCGTGCATCAGTAATTCCAAAACCGTGTAAATCTTTGGTGCCAAATTGATTGAGCAGTAAATTAATACAGGTGTCGTAGTCAAACTCCCACTCAGGGCGACGACGGATGCCTTTCATATTATTGATCAATAACATGTCAGTAAAATCTTCACTGTACAGTAGCTCAGCTGGATTAGTGCGTTGTAATTCGGCTTCTAAAGCTTCACGAGTGGGTAATTCAGCAACCACAAAGCGACCTGATGAAATATCCAACGTCGCGTAACCAAAACCCGTTTTACCCTGATACAGTGCCGCCAGTAAATTGTCTTGTTTTTCTTGCAGTAAAGCTTCGTCGGTTAAGGTGCCTGGGGTCACAATACGCACCACTTGGCGTTCAACGGGCCCTTTCGATGTCGCTGGATCACCAATTTGCTCACAAATAGCCACAGACTGACCAATGTTAACTAATTTTGCTAAATAGCCTTCGACGGCGTGATATGGAATGCCTGCCATGGGAATCGGGTCACCGCCGCTTTTACCACGAGCCGTCAGTGAAATACCTAGCATTTCAGAAGCGCGTTTAGCGTCATCGTAAAACAGCTCATAAAAATCACCCATTCGATAAAACAATAACATATCGGGATGGGCCGCTTTTAAGCCCAAATACTGGCGCATCATCGGGGTGTGTTTTTCTAAATCGCTGGTATCAATCACTGTCATTATGAACACTTCACTATTAATCAATCGTAGGACGTAAATCTTATGGGACTAATCTTAACAATATTTGTCCCCAGCGTATAAATAGATTCAAACAAAAAATTTTATGAGGATAAAATATTGATGTAAATAGGCAATTCTCAAAGGTTAAAAAAAAAATCAGCTCAGCACTTGATACTGTATGACTATACAGTATACTGATGAACATATTGAAATGATTCACATCACTTCACCTAAGTCGAAATAGCATTTTACTAAACGTATTGAATGCCTTAAGAGGGTTTTATAATGAAGGTTGATCCAAATAAAGAGAAAGCACTAGCCGCCGTTTTAAGCCAAATTGAAAAGCAATTTGGTAAAGGCTCAATTATGAAGTTGGGCGAAGATCGCACAATGGATGTTGAAACTATCTCTACCGGTTCGCTTTCATTGGATATCGCACTCGGTGCGGGCGGTTTGCCAATGGGACGTATCGTTGAAATTTACGGTCCAGAATCATCAGGTAAAACGACGTTAACTCTTGAAGTAATCGCCGCAGCGCAACGCGAAGGTAAAACCTGTGCGTTTATTGATGCAGAGCATGCACTGGACCCTATTTATGCCAAAAAGCTAGGCGTAGATATTGATAACCTACTTTGTTCACAACCAGACACTGGTGAGCAAGCATTAGAAATTTGTGATGCGTTAACTCGTTCTGGTGCTGTAGACGTTATTGTGGTCGATTCTGTTGCGGCATTAACGCCAAAAGCTGAAATTGAAGGTGAAATTGGTGATTCACATATGGGCCTTGCCGCTCGTATGATGAGCCAAGCAATGCGTAAGCTGGCTGGTAATCTTAAGCAATCAAATACTTTGCTTATTTTTATTAACCAAATTCGTATGAAAATTGGTGTGATGTTTGGTAGTCCAGAAACTACCACCGGTGGTAATGCACTTAAGTTCTACGCTTCAGTACGTTTAGATATTCGTCGTACCGGTGCCATTAAAGACGGTGACGAAGTAGTTGGTAATGAAACTCGCGTCAAAGTGGTTAAAAACAAAATTGCGGCTCCGTTTAAGCAAGCGGAATTCCAAATCCTTTATGGACAAGGTATTAACCGTACCGGTGAGTTAGTCGATTTAGGCGTTGCGCATAAGTTAGTTGATAAAGCGGGCGCTTGGTATAGCTACAAAGGCGAAAAAATTGGTCAAGGCCGTGCTAACGCAGGTAAGTTCTTGACTGAGAATCCAGTCATTGCTAGCGAAATTAATACCACTTTACGTGCTATGTTATTGAATGGTGGTGCTAATTCATCAGATTCAAAAACAGAAAGTGATGAGAATATTGACCTTGAAACTGGCGAAGTGTTTTAAGCTAGCCAGTAAGTTACCTCTATCGCGGTAGCGCATCTTGCGCGCCGCGAATATTCCCCTAAAATCTTCAGACATTTATACCGCGAATAACTTCACAGCTAAAAACTACACCGCTTAATCATTGATATACTCAAAAATTCATGTACTCGTTATTGTGAGTTTCAGCCGTTGTTATGACATCGTTGTTACTCTACATTACTTTTAGTAAGCTTAAGCTACCTTAATGTAAAACTTATTAACTTGTTTATATTCAATAGCTAAGCGCTTGGTATTTAGTATTTAGCGTGTGAAATCAAATCCTGCAATAAACTACCTGCTAGATCTGCTGTTATCTCATATATTTTTAAAGCTAGTTTATTCCTATCCAAGACTGTTGTTTTATCGTAATAGTTAATAGCGGCTAATTATTCGAATCAATTAAACTGAATTTAGATCATTTTATATTTGAAGAGTAGTCCGGCACTCGATAAAAACCATTATTGCTAACCAGCCTGTCCACCTCAATATTTGTTTTGCTAAATTAAGCAAATTGACAGGCAATAAATAGCCTATTGTCAGTTAACCCAATGCGGTTAGTAGGGCAGGAGGTTGTTTGAGAAGCGTTTATTACCCAGACTTATGCTACTTAAGCTTAGTCAATGAGACAGCTTATTAATAACTATTATTATCGGTTTCTGCGAAGAGGATAATCGAGTCACTCATCTCGCACATTGACGTAAATTCAGTATATAATGCTTACATTTACAGGCTTGCATGCCAAGCTCGTTACTTTCGTATTTTCTATATTCAGGGCCATTTCATGTTTCAGACTACAGCAGAGTTAAGAAGCGCTTTTTTAAAGTACTTTGAAGATAACGGACATCAGGTTGTTGATAGCAGCTCGCTTGTTCCCACAAATGACCCAACACTGTTATTCACTAATGCAGGTATGAACCAGTTTAAAGATGTGTTCCTCGGCATGGATAAGCGCAATTATACTCGTGCGACAACCTCTCAACGTTGTGTTCGTGCAGGTGGCAAACATAACGATTTAGACAACGTGGGTTATACCGCTCGTCACCATACGTTTTTTGAAATGTTAGGTAACTTCAGTTTCGGTGATTATTTCAAAGAAGATGCAATTCGTTTTGCATGGACCTTTTTAACTGAAACGCTCAAGCTGCCAAAAGAACGCCTCTGCGTGACTATTTATGAAACCGATGATGAAGCATATGATCTTTGGACTCAAAAAATAGGTGTGCCAGCAGAAAACATGATCCGCATTGGTGATAATAAAGGCGGAGCTTTTGCGTCAGATAACTTCTGGCAGATGGGTGACACTGGTCCTTGTGGTCCTTGTAGTGAGATTTTCTACGACCATGGCGATCATATATGGGGTGGCCGCCCAGGTACGCCTGAAGAAGACGGTGATCGCTTTATTGAAATTTGGAACATTGTCTTTATGCAGTACAACCGTCAAGCCGACGGTGAAATGTTGCCTTTGCCAAAACCTTCTGTTGATACAGGTATGGGTATTGAGCGAATTGCTGCGATTATGCAAGGCGTGCATTCAAACTACGAAATCGATATTTTTAAACAACTTATTGCCAAAACTGCTGAAATTATCGGTGTAACTGATTTAGAAAATAAATCTCTGCGTGTTATTGCTGACCACATTCGTTCATGTGCATTTTTAATTGCTGATGGTGTTATGCCATCAAATGAAGGTCGTGGTTATGTGTTGCGTCGTATTATTCGTCGCGCAGTTCGTCATGGTAACAAGCTGGGCGCTAATGACGCATTTTTCTACAAACTTGTGCCAACACTTATTAGCGTAATGGGCGATGCCGCCATTGGCTTAAAACAAACTCAAGCTATTGTTGAAAAAGCCTTAAAAGCGGAAGAGGAGCAGTTTGCTCGCACTCTTGAGCGCGGTTTAGTTATTTTAGATGGCGCGTTGAACAACTTGCAAGGTGATACTTTAGACGGCGACACCTTATTTAAACTGTATGACACCTATGGCTTCCCTGTTGATTTAACTGCAGATGTTTGTCGTGAACGTGATATTAACGTTGATGAAGCTGGCTTTGAGTCAGCAATGGCTGAACAAAGAAGCCGTGCACAAGCTGCAGGTAACTTTGGTGCTGATTATAATAGCCAATTAATTATCGACGCAGAAACCGCATTCAGTGGTTATACCGAGTTAACTGGTCAGCCTAATGTGATTGCTTTATATGTTGACGGTAAAGCGGTTGATACCGTGACAGCGGGTCAGGATGCCGTCGTAGTATTAGACAATACTCCATTTTATGCAGAATCTGGTGGGCAGGTTGGTGATAAAGGCCTGCTGACAGCAGATGGTGTAGTATTTACCGTTGCAGACACTCAAAAATTTGGTCCAGCTACAGGTCACCAAGGTCAACTAGCTCAAGGTCAGTTAGTGATCGGGCAACAGTTAACCGCGCAGGTCGATAAAAAGTTACGCCATCGTACGCAATTGAATCATTCTGTTACTCACTTATTGCATGCTGCATTACGTCAAGTGTTAGGCTCACATGTGTCTCAAAAGGGTTCACTTGTTAATCCTGAACGCTTACGCTTTGACTTTGCTCATTTTGAAGCGGTTAAGCCATCAGAATTGAAAGCTGTTGAAGATTTGGTTAACACCCAAATTCGTCGCAACCATGAACTTTGTACCGCCGAAATGGCCATTGATGAAGCCAAAGAAAAAGGTGCAATGGCATTATTTGGTGAGAAATACGATGACCAAGTACGTGTTGTCACTATGGGTGATTTCTCTATCGAACTGTGTGGTGGAACTCACGTTGGCCGCACTGGTGATATTGGTTTATTTAAAATTACTTCTGAGAATGGCATTGCCGCAGGAGTACGTCGTATTGAAGCTGTTACGGGTATTGCTGCAATGGCTTATATTGCCGAGCAGCAAGCCATGTTAGATGAAGCTGCACAACTACTTAAGTCCGATAGTGCTTCAGTTGTGGTCAAGTTAAAAGCTCAGCTAGATAAAGTGAAGCAATTAGAAAAAGATTTATCTCAATTAAAAGATAAGTTAGCTGCTGCGGCCAGTGCCGATATGGCAGGTGATGCGGTAGAAATTAATGGTGTTAAACTTTTAGTTAAACAGCTTGATGGTATTGACCCTGGTTCACTTCGTGGATTACAAGATGAGCTGAAGCAAAAGTTAAAATCTGCGATTATTGTGCTAGGTACTGCTAAAGACGGTAAAGTTAATTTAATTGCTGGTGTCAGCAACGATTTAACCAAAAAGGTCAAAGCGGGTGAGTTAGTTGCAATGGTTGCACAACATGTTGGCGGTAAGGGCGGTGGACGTCCTGATATGGCACAAGCTGGTGGAACTCAGCCTGAGAATTTAGCCGCAGCATTAGCCCTTGTAGAGCCCTGGGTAAACGAACGTTTAAGTTAATGAAATCTGTAGATTAGCGTTTTTTTTGGCAATTGAGTCATAAAGTCTAAGATATGCGACTTTATGACTTGAGTGCTATGAGTAGATTTGGCATAGTGAACTAACTTGCTAACAGTAAAAGCGTTTAAAGGGTTGCAAGCGTTGGGCAATGCTTACTATTGTACTTGTGTAGTACTTTAATATTGTATTGGTTTTCAATTCCTGTCGTTTTTGTTATTGGTTTGCCGTATTGGATTGTTTAGCTACTGAATCTTATATCGTGAATGTGATTAATTTACGGTTATTCTCGTTTTAAAAGACGACTAATCGTCAAGTTTTATGATTTCCTAAGAGAATTTGCTTTATAAACTGATGTATTCAGAAATTGATACTATGATTTTATGTAAAGCAGACCTTATAATGAGCGCATATTACGGATAAAGCGTGTTATGCAGATTGAACTTAAAGGAGCAATCGAATGCTAATTTTGACTCGTCGAGTAGGCGAAACATTAATGATCGGTGATGAAGTCACCGTTACTGTGCTAGGTGTTAAAGGTAATCAGGTACGTATTGGTGTAAATGCACCTAAAGAAGTATCTGTTCACCGTGAAGAGATCTACCAACGTATTCAATCTGAGAAGTCAGGAACCCCTTCTGAAGGTGGTAATTACTAATTTCGGCAGATTATGTCGATATCATTAAGCCAGCATTTGCTGGCTTTTTTGTTTTTTACATTACGGTATATTACCGTTTAGTTTAATCAGCCTTGTTCGTTAAATTCTATTCGGCATTTTTACTGCCATCAAACAGGCTTTGTTGGCTTTATGGGGCAATTGAAAGATAGACTAGTTAAGTGTGATTTCACGGGTTAGCCTCAAATTTAGACCCAAATTCAAATAATAACGGGTCAATTTGAATATGAGTGACTTGTTATTATTCTAACGTTTATCGCTTGATCCATCTGTTATTCTGCGTTGAGGTTACATTAGCTGTAGCGTAGAGCACCTCACAGCTTCAATTTAAGCTTGTTAGTGTAAGTAGGACTATTTCCCTTTAAGTTGATGCAAGGTTGAAGTGAAATGAATGAGGCTCTCACAAGATGATTTCAGCACACTTATTAAGTTTGTTGAATGCATCTATAAAGGATTTGTCATTATATATGTTATCCGTCTGATGCATTTAGTTAAGTGAGTGTTGAATGATCACAGGATGCTACTTCTAGTTAACCATCAGTACTAAGCCATTTTCTTTAAACGTATATTCATTTAAGTTTGGATAATTCAGCCTGATCCTAGCGTTGTAATTGTTGAACATTACAAATTCATCGTAAGCTCATGCAAGTCAAAGCAGATAAACATCTTCAAAATGGCTTTATGTTGCCATTTTCTATTACTTAATATGATGTGGAATTGTCATTGCGAGTATAAATTGTCCAATTGACGAGGCTAGGTTTTTAAATCAACGATGCCTTTAAAGATCTCTTTGGTGAAAAACCTTAAAACGCTTGTCGGATGAACCGATGTTTAATGAGATTATGTCTGTAAATTAAAAAGAATATTCATCAAAAAACGACTGTTTTCATCAAGATTTGAGTCTATTATCTCCAATGTGCTTAAAAACACTCCAAATGAAGTTAGGTTTCCTAAAAAGGGTTTGACTTATTTTCATCAAACAGTAATATGTGCGCCAAGAAACGGAGAGGTGGCCGAGTGGCCGAAGGCGCTCCCCTGCTAAGGGAGTATGGGCTTTAAATCCCATCGAGGGTTCGAATCCCTCCTTCTCCGCCATTTCTTACAATAGATATACGATGCGGATGTAGCTCAGCTGGATAGAGTACCTGGCTACGAACCAGGCGGTCGGAGGTTCGACTCCTCCCATCCGCACCATTATCTATTAAAGTGTTAAACATGAATGCGCGTGTAGCTCAGCTGGATAGAGTACCTGGCTACGAACCAGGCGGTCGGAGGTTCGACTCCTCCCACGCGCACCATTTCATGTTTCACTAAAACCCAATTTATGCGCGTGTAGCTCAGCTGGATAGAGTACCTGGCTACGAACCAGGCGGTCGGAGGTTCGACTCCTCCCACGCGCACCATATATTGCGGAGAGGTGGCCGAGTGGCCGAAGGCGCTCCCCTGCTAAGGGAGTATGGGCTTTAAATCCCATCGAGGGTTCGAATCCCTCCTTCTCCGCCATTCATTAAGTAACGTCGCGCACTTAACATGCAGACGATAGCAATATTTATGAATGGCTTGTTTTACCGATTTTGCGCGTGTAGCTCAGCTGGATAGAGTACCTGGCTACGAACCAGGCGGTCGGAGGTTCGACTCCTCCCACGCGCACCATAATAAAAAATCCCTGCATTAATGCAGGGCTTTTTTTTGCTTAATTTTCATTGTCTTTCTCATCTTACTGCAACCGCTTTATCTCATAAAAATTGATTTTCACATCTTTATTCACTTATTACTCATGTCATGTTTAATCATCTATTTCATCAATTTGTTAAACCAATAAAGTGTGAGTAATTTTTATCATTGAATTATGAATTTGTTATTTTAAAAGTGAATATAGTGATTTTATTGATGATTCATCAGATTATTGCCATTTATTTTGTGTTTTATTGATTTTCCATAATTAGATTTCTTTGTTTTGGTAAGACCAATTTACAAAAAGATAGCATTGTTGTTGTAAATTGTTTATATTTTGTGACAGGATTTTAGGTTTACAGCCTCTTTTTGTTGTTTTTACAATGAAATAAAACTTCGTTGAATAATCGTTGAGTTTGAATATTTATGCTTTTTGAATAGCTCGAGTTATTTATGTGGTCGTTAACAATATTGTTATCTTGGTGCACGTTATGTGACATCGCACCATGATCGCACATTGAGAGACGGTACATAATAGTCAACGCATTGGTTTGATGTTTAACAGATAAAGTGAGGACACATGACATCGATATCTGAGCAGTTATCCGATGCGCTAGGCATCATGGTAATGGGCATGGGCTTAGTATTTATTTTTTTGAGTATCTTAATCATCGGCATTGGCATTGTTGCCAAGCTTTTTCCGCCCTCTGTAGAGGTTCCTACGCTAGCGACAGTAAGTTCTAATGCAACTGAACATACTGTTTTAGACCCTAAGTTGGTTGCCGCTATTACCTCTGCGATACATCAATACCGCGCGAAATAAATTTGGAGTCATTATGAGCAAGCCGTTAGCATTAACCGATGTCGTCCTGCGTGACGCACACCAATCATTATTGGCAACACGTTTACGTATTGACGATATGTTACCCATCGCACCGTTATTAGACAAAGTCGGATTCTGGTCACTCGAGTCTTGGGGGGGCGCTACTTTTGATTCATGCATTCGATATTTAGGCGAAGATCCATGGGATCGTATTCGCGAATTGAAAAAAGCCATGCCTAATACTCCGCAACAAATGTTGCTTCGAGGTCAGAATTTATTGGGTTATCGACATTATGCCGATGATGTCGTTACGCGTTTTGTTGAACGAGCTCATACCAATGGCGTTGATGTATTTCGTATCTTCGATGCAATGAACGATGTACGTAACCTTGAAACAGCGGTTAAAGCGGTTAAAAACGTGGGCGGCCACGCCCAAGGTACCATTTCATTTACCACTAGCCCTGTTCACAACGTTGATACTTGGGTTGATATGGCTAAACGCCTAGAAGATATGGGCGCAGACTCTTTATGTATTAAAGATATGGCGGGTTTACTTAAGCCAATGCAAGCTTACGACCTTATTAGTCGATTAAAATCACAAACGGATTTAATGGTGTCGATGCATTGTCATGCCACAACGGGCTTAAGCAGCGCTACATATCAAAAAGCGATTGAAGCGGGTGTTGATGTGCTTGATACCGCAATATCCTCAATGAGCCAAACCTACGGCCACAGCGCTACCGAAACGTTAGTCGCAATGGTTGAAGATACCGACAGAGCAACAGGTTACGATATGGTGTTGCTAGAAGAAATAGCAGCCTATTTTCGTGAAGTACGTAAAAAATACGTTCGTTTTGAAGGTGCATTGAAGGGCATTGATTCACGTATTTTACGTGCTCAAGTGCCTGGTGGCATGCTAACCAATATGGAAAATCAATTAAAAGAGCAGGGCGCAGCAGACAAAATGGATGCCGTGCTTGAAGAGATCCCACGGGTACGCGCAGATCTTGGCTTCTTACCTTTAGTTACGCCTACCTCGCAAATTGTAGGTTCACAGTCAGTGATCAACGTGCTGATGGGTGAGCGTTACAAGTCGATGACCAAAGAGACCGAAGGCGTACTAAAAGGCGAATATGGTGCGACGCCAGCGCCTGTTAATGCCGAACTACAAGCCCGAGTGTTAAAAGGCGAGCAGCCTATTACGTGTCGTCCAGCCGATTTAATTGCACCAGAACTTGATAAGTTACGTGTAGAGCTTGCAGAAGCAGCCAAAGAGCAGGGCTTTAGCTTAGCTGCAGAACAAGATGACGATGTAATGACTTACGCGTTATTCAATCAAATTGGTCTTAAGTTTCTTAAAAATCGCGGCAATCCAGATGCATTTGAACCTGTCCCAAGTGCAGATGATTTACAAGTGAAAGTCGATAAAGGCCCACAGACCTATACCGTCGATGTCGATGGTCAACATTTTGTGGTCGAAGTGAGTGAAGGTGGTGAGATCGGTCATATCGCGCCAGCATCAGCACCTATTGCGGCAGCGTCTGCAACGGTCGCCTCAGCGCCAACGGGTGAGATTAAATGCACCATGGCCGCGCCGTTATCGGGAAATATTTTCAAAGTGTTAGTCAGTAATGGTCAAGCGGTTAAAACCGGTGAAGTGATCATCATCCTCGAAGCGATGAAAATGGAAACCGAAATTCGTGCTCAACAAGATGGTGTTGTAACTCAGTTAGCGGTTAAGCAGGGTGACAGTGTAACTGTAGGTTCAACATTGTTATCACTAGCATAAGAGGTCGAAATGGAAGGATTATTGGCTTTTTGGGCTGAAACAGGTGTCGCTAACTTTACTGGTGGCCAACTGTTAATGATGGCTGTGGGTTGTTTATTGTTATTTCTAGCGATAATTAAAGGATTTGAGCCGTTATTGTTATTACCTATTGGATTTGGTGCCATATTAGCCAACATTCCTAATGCAGGTTTTACCGACGAAGGTGGCTTACTGTATTACGCTTATCATGTCGGGATTGAGACTGGGGTGTTCCCATTGCTTATCTTCATGGGTGTTGGTGCATTAACTGATTTTGGGGCACTCATTGCTAATCCTAAAACATTATTGTTAGGCGCAGCGGCACAATTTGGGATTTTCTCAACCTTAATTGGTGCTATTGCCTTAAATTGGGTGCCTGGGTTTGAGTTTAGTATGCAAGATGCTGCGGCTATTGCCATTATTGGTGGCGCAGATGGTCCGACGGCGATTTTCTTAGCCTCTAAACTGGCGCCTGAATTGTTAGGGGCGATTGCCGTTGCTGCATATTCATACATGGCGTTAGTGCCATTAATTCAGCCGCCGATCATGAAACTGCTCACTACCAAAGCAGAACGTGAAATTAAAATGGAACAATTGCGTGAAGTCAGTAAGAAAGAGAAAATTATCTTTCCACTGATGGTATTAGGGTTAACCATTTTATTTTTACCCGCAGCAACCCCATTAATTGGTATGTTCTGTTTGGGCAATTTAATGCGCGAATCGGGTGTGGTGGATCGTTTATCGAAAACGGCACAAAATGAATTAATCAACATAGTGACGATCTTTTTAGGTCTTGCTGTTGGGTCTAAGCTTTCAGCAGATCAATTTCTGCGTATCGAAACGCTAGGTATTTTAATTCTCGGCGCGGTTGCGTTTAGTATTGGTACCGCTTCAGGGGTATTGATGGCTAAATTAATGAGTAAACTCTCTGGTGGAAAAATTAACCCGCTTATTGGCGCTGCAGGCGTATCTGCTGTACCAATGGCTGCACGAGTAGTCAATAAGGTTGGTTTAGAGGCTAACAACCAAAACTTCTTACTCATGCATGCCATGGGGCCTAACGTTGCAGGTGTGCTAGGTAGTGCCGTTGCTGCAGGTGTATTATTGGCGGTGCTAGGCTAAGTAGTTTGTTTTTATAGCTTATATTTGACGTTAACAAAACAGCCCAAACTTTAATCCGTTTGGGCTGTTTTGTTTTATATTAAGTCACTTTTTTGATACATTTTGTTTGGGTGGTTATTTTATTGGCCGCTATTCATTTTCGATGGATTCAGATCTTTTATGGTTGCAGTTGTCTATTTATCACTTACACAGAGAACTTGGTTGAAAGTGACTGTTCAAACACGGTGTTTGTTACTCACTATCTCAATAATATAGTGCTCTTGTTTGTGGTTATTGTCGGATACCATTCCGTTTAACTACCTTGTTAATTAGGCTAAGGACAGCAAAACCCATGAAAAAAATGGCTCGCGTTACTCGTTACAATTGTTTTGTCATATCAATGGTTCGTTTTACCACAACATAGTACAGCTAAATCATTTAGCGATACATCAACCAGCTCATTCGAATCCAGTTGTACAATTCAACACTCAGCAGCCCCAAATAATGTATTAATCCAGCAAGCTTTTGAGCACATGCAGGACAATGTTCAAGTACAAAGTCTAGGAACCGTAGTTAAGCTGCTACCAGATGATAATAAAGGTGCTAGACATCAAAGATTGATTTAGCACCACGGATTGATGCGATATCTGTCGGTGATGAGATACAATTTTACGGTGTGTATAAATGGAATAACAAAGGCGGTGTTGTGCATTGGACTCACCACGAACCTAATTGCCGCCACATTAATGGTTGGTTGATGCGTCAGGGTAAAACGTACCAATAGTAGCTCGCAACCTATTCAGTGAATGCCCTAATCACAATATAATGGCTTAGATTTTTTTGCGATACCGATATCTGTTTATGTGACGTGAAGACGACCTTACCTCTCTATTTCATCTGGGGACGGCCCCGTAACACAGAGGTGTGTATGGCTTGGTTTATTTTGGTGATAGCGGGATTATTTGAAATAGTATGGGCTATAGGACTTAAATATAGCGAAGGTTTTACTCGCTTATGGCCAAGTGTCGGTACTATCGTCGCCATGTTGATTAGCATTGGCTTACTGGGCATTGCGATGAAATCGTTGCCCGTTGGAACGGCTTACGCTATTTGGGTTGGCGTGGGAATGGTAGGGACAGCAGTACTAGGAATGGTATTGTTTAATGAGTCAGTAACATTGATTCGATTAGTGAGTCTACTGTTGATTGTTATTGGCATTATCGGATTGAAACTGTCGAGTTCTAAATAGATCTTCTCTGGTGTAGTCGGACTTTCGACTGAGCTCTTTTTGGATGCGTAGCCTTTTGCCATTTAAGTCATTCCAGCGTCTCCTCAATAGCTTTCACTCATTTTTTTGCATTCAACTATTTTGACGATGGACACTAAAAAACCAGCACTAAAAAGTGCTGGCTTGTTTAAAAACAATCTAGGTATTTTAGGTCAAACCATACAATGGAAATATTGTTAAGCGGCTTGCTCAACCGGTTTTTCATCTGAATAAAACTGCTCTACGTCCAATTGGCCTTCCGATTTACCAATCACAACCGCAGTCATCATATCGCCAGTCACGTTAGTTGCCGTGCGGATCATATCAATAATACGGTCTATGGCTGCGATGAAGGCAATACCTTCTAGTGGTAAGCCTATCACGCCCAAAGTGACAGTTAACATCACCATCGCACTACCAGGAACTCCTGCTGTGCCGACAGACGCTACCGTTGCCGTTACCGCAATCAACATGTAGTCCGTCATATCAAGCGGAATACCGTAAATTTGCGCAATAAAAATGGCCGCAATAGCAGGATAAATACCGCCACAACCGTCCATGTTCATGGTTGCGCCGAGTGGCAGTACAAAAGCACTGTAACGTTTCGATACGCCCATTGCTTCAGTACTACGTGTGCTGGCAGGTAAAGTACCAAAGCTTGATGCGGTACTAAAGGCCACAATTTGAGCCGGCATGGCTTTACGGAAAAATTGCAGTGGACTTAAACCCGCAGCAAATTTAACTAAACCGCCATACACAAAGATAATATGAATTAACGCGGCAATATAAATCGCAATAATAAACTTACCCAATGGTAATAATGTACTTAAGCCATACTCGCCCACAACCCAAGCCATTAAACCAAATACACCAATAGGTGTCAGTTTTAATACCATACGCGTTAGTTGAAACATCACTTCAGCGCCAGCTTCAATCACGTTTTTAAGCGGTGCTGCTTTCTCGCCCACAGCATTAATGGCAATGCCAATTAACGCGGCAAAGACAATAATTTGAAGCACATTGCCGTCGGCTAATGAGGCAAACGGATTCACCGGGATCATATTGAGTAATACCTGAGCAAAGCCTGGAATATCACGTTCGCGAACTTCTGATGTGGCTAAGGCTAGGTTACCGCCCATGTCGATAAGACTGCCGACAGTTAAACCAATAAATGAAGCAATGGTGCCGGTAAACATAAACATGGCTAAAGTTTTAAAACTTAAGCGCTTTAAATTACCTTGTGAGCCCAGCGAGGTAATGCTCACCACAATGGCACAAAATACCAAAGGGGCAACCAGCATTTTAATGGCACTGATAAACAGATCGCCAAGAGGCTTTAACATCACGGCTGACTCGCCTAATCCGACGCCGGTGAGTGTTCCTAAAACAAAACCTGCAATGACTTTCTGCCAAAAAGGGATGCGTTTGAGCGTTTGCAATATCATGAAAGTTCCAAATTATGTCATTGTGACGTCGCTAAATCTGATTAGGCAACATCGTTGTACGTAACTCATTATGTTCATTAATGAGTGATTAATTACTTAAAAGCTAAACCCTACAATGGCGATGTGTTGCGGTATTCGGTTTAGTTTCTTATGGCTATGCGTGGTATTTACGCTAAATAATGCCTTAATAAACCCGCTGAGGTTAATAAATATTAATCGCATTGTATGAAGTGAGCGAATGACAAACAACGTTATTTTATTATAACTTATATGAATAACTGAGTTTGTTATTATAACTTTAAGTTTTTTTACTATTTATTAACGAATTCGCGCTGTTGTTGCTCAATTTTTGTATATTGAGTTGGGGTAACCTTGCATATTTACGTAACAATGAACTGTATCGGGATTATGTCTAAGTTGCGATTGAGATAGTCGTGAGTGGTCTTTAGGGGGTACCGCGTTCAATATCTTCATATTGTGCTGTGCAGATATTCATTGTGAAGGTACGATAAAAATAAAATGAATAGTCATTGGAATGAATATGCTAGTGCACAATAAGATCTATCGATGACGAGTTTATGGTTAATGTTCAGCGGCGCCTTTTTGGCTGCAACACTGTTGCCTGGCGGCTCAGAAGTGTTACTGGTGGCATTACTTAATCAAACGCCATCTTTATGGTTCGAATTATTGATACTGGCCACTATTGGTAATACGCTTGGTGCGATAACCAGTTATGGTCTTGGTCGAGCAGGGCGGTTAGCCAAAAATCCACAAGATATTCAACGTCGACAATACCGCTATGCACTCGCATGGATAGAAAAATATGGTATGTGGGCCCTATTATTATCTTGGTTACCGATAATCGGTGATTTGCTATGTTTACTGGCTGGATGGTTAAAAATACCTATCTTACCAGCCTCATTATTTATGTTTATGGGTAAATTATTACGTTATAGCGTCATTGTATTGCTGATGACGTATACGTTTAAGTATTGATACCGCGTTGCTCTTGCAACGATGGTTATTTTTGTTTTAAGGAAGGAGTCGATTTTGAAACTAAATTTGAATAAATGGATGTTAGCAGCGGCCATCAGTGCTGTATTAAGTGGTTGCGCCTATGACGCGTATCAGTCGTCGAGTTTGCCCCAAGGTGTTACCTTAATTGAAACCGCGGCCCCGACAGAAAATCAAGTTAGCATTCCTTATAAAAAATATCAGTTAGCCAACGGCTTAACCGTGATTTTGCATCAAGATAAGTCAGATCCATTAGCTCATGTCGATGTGACCTATCATGTCGGTTCAGCCCGTGAATTAGCCGGTCGCAGTGGCTTTGCACATTTATTTGAACACATGATGTTCCAAGGCTCACAACACGTTGGTGATGAACAGCATTTTAAAGTGGTTACTGAAGCGGGCGGAACATTAAACGGCACCACCAATACCGACAGAACCAATTATTTTGAAACCGTGCCAAGTAATCAATTAGAGAAGATGCTCTGGTTAGAGTCTGACCGTATGGGCTTTTTACTGCCCGCCCTCACGAGCGAAAAATTCGAAGTACAACGTGAAACCGTTAAAAATGAACGTGCACAACGGATTGATAACCGTCCTTATGGCCGTTTAAATGAACGTTTTAACCAAGCGTTTTATCCAGCGGGTCACCCGTATTCTTGGCCTGTTATTGGCTGGCCAGATGATTTAGATCGCGCCACAGTTGCTGATGTGAAACATTTTTTTCAACGTTGGTATGGGCCTAATAATGCGACCTTAACCATTGGTGGCGACTTTGATGAGATCCAAACGTTAGCATGGGTAAATAAATACTTTGGTGAAATTCCAGCGGGGCCTACGGTTAAGCCTGAAGCTAAAACCATGGTGACATTGGATAAAACCCGTTATATATCGATGGAAGACAAAGTACATTTGCCATTAATATACATGGGATTCCCCACTGTTTACGCGCAACACAAAGACGAAGCCGCACTCGATCTACTCGCTAATATTCTCGGTGGCGGTAAAACATCACTTATCTATAAAAATTTGGTCAAAGATGGTTATGCAGTCCAAGCTGCAGTCAGCCATCCATGCCAAGAGCTTACTTGTCAGTTATCACTTTACGCTGTCGCTAACCCGAGTAAAGGCGGCAGTCTTGCTGAGCTTGAAAGCAAAATTAATGAAACTATCAGTGAGTTTGAACAACGTGGCGTAACCGACGATGACTTGCAAAAAGTCAAAGTACAGTTCGAAGCCAGCACTATTTTTGGTATGCAAAGTGTCGCTGGAAAAGTCTCGACACTTGCCGCTAACCAAACCTTTTTTGGTAAACCTGACATGGTGGCTGCTGATTTAGCTCGTTATGCTAACGTCACCAAAGCCGATGTAATGCGGGTATTTAATACCTACATTAAAAATAAGCCAATGGTGGTAATGAGTATTGTGCCAGAAGGGCAAACACAATTAATCGCCCACGCGGATAATTTTGAACCGACTACTTTGCCTATTGCGCAAGAAGCGGTAACGGGATTAACCGATATCACTTTCGCCAAATCTTCATTTGATCGCAATAAAACCCCTACATCAGCCGCGGCGCCGATACTAACCGTGCCGCAATTATGGGACAGTAAGCTGGCAAATGGCATTAAAGTAATGGGCACTGAAAGTGACGAAACGCCAACTGTCGAACTGCTTATTTATTTGGATGGCGGCCATCGTTTAACCCCAATTAACAAGGCGGGTCTTGCTGAGTTAACTGCATCAATGCTCAATGAGTCGAGCGAGCAACGCAGCAGCGAGGATTTGGCTGGGGCGCTTGATATGTTGGGTTCATCGATTAGTTTTGGCGCCAGCGATTCACAAAGTTACCTTAAAGTGTCGAGTTTAACGGCAAACTTAGATGCCACGCTTGCCATCGTTAAAGAGCGTTTGTTTAGTCCCGGTTTTGTTGCTGCAGATTTTGAACGAGTTAAACAACAGCAGTTGCAAGGTTTGCAACATCAAATGTCCGATGCTAACTATCTAGCCCGTAGTGGTTTTTCTGCCTTGTTATATGGCAACAATAGCCCATTAGGGATCAGCAGTGATGGTACGATTAAATCAATATCAGCATTAACGCTAGATGACGTGAAGCAATTTTACCAACAGCAATACCGTGCAGGTAATGCTCAGATGGTCGTGGTGTCTGACTTAAATCAACAACAAATAATGCCTAAGTTGTCGATGTTTAATGAATGGCAAGGTGAGGCGACTCAAGTTGCAGCGCTGCCTGCATTACCAACACACCTTAAAAACACCATTTATTTGATTGATAAACCCGGTGCGGCACAGTCGGTGATTAATATCGGCCAAGTGTCGTTACCCTATGATGCAACAGGTGATTATTTTAAAGCTTATCTGATGAACTACCCATTAGGGGATGCGTTTAATAGCCGTATTAATCTTAATCTACGTGAAGATAAAGGTTACACCTATGGTGCGCGCACTCAGTTTGGTGGCGCAGAAGATACCGGTCAGTTTATGGCGTATGCTAGCGTAAGAAGCGATGTAACAGGGTTAGCATTAGCTGAGTTTGTTAACGAAATTAACGCTTACCAAGCATCTGGTATGACTGACGAAGAAAGTGCCTTTATGCGCAGTTCTATTGCGCAAAGCCAAGCATTAGAATACGAAACCCCGTATCAAAAAGCCGGTTTTTTAAGAATGATCCAACGTTATCAGCTCGATAAAAGTTTTACGGCTAAACAAGACAAAATTGTGAAAAATATTTCAACCGAAGAGTTAAACAAACTTGCCAGTAAATTATTAAATATCAATGATATGGTGATGCTGGTGGTGGGTGATAAAACCACAGTTGTACCGCAGTTAACAGCGCTGGGGTATCAGATTGAAATGATGACACTTGCCGACTAGTTGAACACTTGCTACTACTAGGGTTAACACTAGCCTTGAAATAAGCTAATGTTAGCCTCATATACATGAGATATGTCCTTAGCTCAATCTGTTGTAAATATAGATTGAGCTAAATTATGTGCTTTAATCGTAATATCATACGATGTCGGTTTTTTGGCAAATAAAAGATAATGTTTGAGGCTCAATCAACGGTGACGACTTATGTTGCCGTTTTTAATTTAACACCCATAAACACGCTAATTATACTGAGTTACATTTTTTTTCGCGTTTTCAGTAATAATCTCGTTTATTATCAGGTCTAGCTGTTTACTCGCAATGCGAATCCATAAAAGAGAGTAGTAAATTGAAGTCTTTCAATGAAAAAGTCGAACACTTAAGCGACACTCAAGGCCGTGAGGCTTTATTGGGCATGTTACGTGGTATTGAACGTGAAGCATTGCGTATTGATGAAAACGGCCATTTAGCACAAGACGGACACCCAGAAGCGCTCGGTTCTGCTCTGACCCATTCGCGCATTACCACTGATTACAGCGAAGCCTTATTAGAATTTATTACGCCAGTGAGTCATAGTATTGATGATTTGCTCGAAGGGTTAACGCAAACTCACGCTTACAGTGTGCGTAACCTTAACGGCCAAAAATTGTGGCCTGTCAGCATGCCATGTTACGTAGGTGAAGTCAGTGATATCCCTGTAGCACGATATGGCAACTCCAATAACGGTAAAATGAAAACCTTATATCGTAAAGGGTTAACCCATCGTTATGGTGCATTAATGCAGATCATTTCTGGGGTTCATTTTAACTTTTCGGTGTCGCAAGATTTATGGCAACGTTTGTATGATGACAAGATGACCAATGGTGCCGCTTGTTGCAGTAAAAATATTAGCTTTGAAGACTTTATCTCAGAATCTTATTTTGGATTGATCCGTAACTACCGTCGTTTAGTGTGGGTGTTACCGTATTTGTTTGGGTCAACGCCGGCATTATGTAGTTCATTTATAAAAGATCAAGACGTCGATTTTGAATTTAAAAAAACCGGTAAAGGGACCTTATACCTTCCTTATGCAACTTCATTGCGCATGAGTGATTTAGGCTATACCAACAAAGAACAAGACACGCTTAATATTAGCTACAACTCATTGCCTGATTACCTTGAAGGCGTCGGCGCAGCAATTAAAATGCCATCGAAAAAGTTTGAAAAGATTGGTATTAATGTCGACGGTGAATTCCGCCAACTCAATAGTAATATTTTGCAGATTGAAAATGAATTTTATGCACCAATCCGTGCAAAACGTGTCACCCAAAAGGGCGAGAAACCTTCACAAGCATTAGCACGTGCAGGCGTTGAGTACATTGAAGTACGTGCCTTAGACGTTAATCCATTTAGCCCAGTAGGGATAGATGCAACTCAAGTGCGTTTTCTTGATCTATTTTTATTGTACTGCTTATTGTCGCCATCTGAGGATACTGATGCCGTCGGCGACGCAGAGATTGCCGCTAACTTGAAAGCCGTAGTATTAGAAGGTCGTAAACCTGGACTTGAATTACAACGCAACGGTAAGACCATTAGCCTAACGCAATGGATGCACGAGTTATTTGGGCAATTAAACACAATTGCGAAGCTACTCGATGGTGATGATAGCCATGCTTACCAAACAGCCTTAAGCACGTGGTCTGAAGCTATCGATGATCCAGATAAAACGTTATCGGGCCGGGTGATAAACGAAGTTGTGGTTAAAGGCACCGACCATAGCGTGTGGGTTAAACAACTGGCAAATGATTATCATGAATTTTTAAGCCATTACCCATTAAGCGATGAAGTCGAACAAGGCTATGAAAACGAAGCTAAAAAGTCTTTGCTTGAGCAGCACAGTTTAGAAGCTCAACCACAAGATAATTTTGCGACGTTCCTCGCTCATTATTTTAGTGATGTTGTTCCAGCAGGCACTTTCGAGGCGAAGTAATCATGCAAGTTTATTCATCTTGGCGAGCACTGCTTGTAGCGGTTGTGGCATTAGCTTTACATGGCTGTGCTTCATCGCCAGATGAAATGGTAGAGTGCGGTACTGTATCGAGTTATTTAGCGCCCGATAACAGTGCCAACTTATACCGTGTCGTGGTCACTCACTTGGATGGCGTTGCCGTTATTTCAAGGCCCAATTACCTATTATCGCCAGGCGAGCATGCATTTACAGTGGCAGAGCTGATTAACTCACCAGAATTAAAAGTGTCATTATCAGCCCGTAAAGTGAAAGTGTTTACTGTCAATGTTGAGCTCGATCAGCGCTATCATATTGCAGCTCAATTCAATACCGATAAAATCTATATTGGTCAAAATCAGGGCTACTGGCAGCCAATTATTTGGCAAACAGAATCTCATCAATGTGAAATGAAACGTTAATACCCACTCCATCAATTATGTGCTCAATCAGGGTCACTCAATCTTTTCAGTTTGAGGCGCATTGTTGAAAGAATGCCTGTTCCTGTATAAAACAATGCAACAAAAAAATGTAAGGATAATTGCATTGATTTTTAATTGATGTAAAACTGAGTCCAGAATCAATATCTTAGGTACTGGTAGAGGTGTTATGAAGTTTTTTTTAGGTGTTGTTAGCGCAATTGCATTACTGTCATTAGCGGGTTGTGCCACCTCGCCTCCGAAAGAGCCTGATAATCTGTGTTCGATTTTTAAAGAACACCGTTCTTGGTATGAAGCCGCAGTAGACACCCGTGAAAAATGGGGCGTACCAGTACATGTTCCTTTAGCGATGATGTATCAAGAAAGTTCCTTCAAACACAATGCCGCACCACCTATGGAATACTTTTTAGGTTTTATCCCCACTGGACGAGCCAGCGATGCCTATGGCTACGCACAAGCTAAAACCATGACGTGGGACGACTACGTTCGCGAAACCGGTAATAGTTGGTCTAGCCGCAGTGATTTTGATGATGCGATGGACTTTATGGGCTGGTTTATTTACAAAACCCATAAAATTAATGGCGTATCAAAGTGGGATGCTAAAAACCAATACTTAAATTATCACGAAGGTTGGGGCGGCTATAAGCGTGGTAGCTATAAAGCCAAAAGATGGTTAACGCCTGTAGCCAATAAAGTCGACAAACGTTCAAAACGCTACGCTGCGCAGTATCATCAATGCAAAGAAGATTTAGATTCGTCGTGGTTATGGCGAGTATTTTTTGATTAAGTCTGAGTGACTTTGTGTATCGGTTTACTGATGACGGCGAACAATGATTAGCGTTTTAAGCGAAATTCCTAGCTATTCAATCATAAGAAATAATTCAATCACCAAAAATTAATCACCAAAAATCAATAACAAAAAAGGAGCCTAGGCTCCTTTTTTCGTGTGTCTTTAGGTAAAGCCCTAAGAAACAGATTTGATGACTTGTTTAATTGATTTTACAAACTAATTAAACCCGCTTGTTTAACCAATCTATTAAGCAAACTCTGCCAAAATCCAATCTAATGGTGCTTGATATTGCTGTGGCATCCACACTTTTAAGTGGCTAATGCTGTCATCTAACATCGCTTTATTATGCACAGACAGGTTCAAGTGACCTACTTTACGACCAACACGAACGTCTTTGTTGTACCAAAACAGTTCGGCATTTGGCAGGCTTAACCAGCGGTCGTCTTTAGCGACACCAATTAGGTTAACCATCACACATTGGAAATTAACCTGTGGTTGATGCAAAGGTAAATTACACAATGCACGCAAGTGCAATTCAAACTGGTTAATGTGGCAGCCCGCTTGAGTCCAATGGCCAGAATTATGCACCCGCGGCGCTAACTCATTGACCATTAAGTGTTCGCCAACACGGAAACATTCCATTGCCATCACACCCACGTATTCAAGGCCATGCATCACCTTGCTCAACATGTCTTCTGATTCAGCTTGCAAAGGCGCTAAGCGGCTTAAAGGCGCGATAGATGCCATTAAAATACCGTCTTGATGCAGGTTAAGTGTCAGTGGATAAAATAAACAGCGGCCATCCTGGGTGCGTACACCGACTAGTGACACTTCTTCATCAAAGTTAATCGCTTGTTCTGCAATGGCTTCATTACGCCAATCGGCAGGGATGGTTGTTGCTTCTGCCTGCTTAAGCCAATGTTGGCCTTTACCGTCATAACCACCAGTGCGCCGTTTTAATAATACCCGTTCACCATAAGCCTGATGTAGCGCCTCTGTGCTGGTATTATCATCAACTAATTGCCATGGTGATGTGGCGACGGCTAATTCATCGAGCAGACTTTTTTGGCTAAAACGATCCGCTAAACGACCAAATACAGGGCCATTGATAAAATGTGGATGTTGGCTGAGTTGTAAACTTAACTGCGACTCAGGCCATTGCTCGCGTTCAGCGGTAATGATGTCGTCAGCTTCTAGCGGTAATTGTGCATCTGATGGCGTCATAATATCGACTGGGCGCACATTAATGCCTAACGGTTGGCCAGCATGACTGAGCATGGCGCCTAATTGACCGTCACCCAATACCCATAGATTTTTTGGCAACGTCATTAGTCTTCTCTCGGATCGGGATTATCAAGGATCGAGCGAGTCTGCTCATCACGAAATGCTTCTAAACGCTCAGCTAAAGCGGCATCGGTAATCGCCAAAATTTGGCTAGCAAGTAAACCTGCGTTAAACGCACCAGCCGTACCGATAGCCAAGGTGCCAACGGCAATCCCTTTAGGCATTTGTACAATAGACAATAGACTGTCCATGCCAGATAGCGCCTTGCTTTGTACTGGGACTCCCAATACTGGCAAACGCGTTTTAGAGGCGATCATGCCTGGTAAATGGGCTGCTCCGCCTGCGCCACCAATAATGACTTTATAGCCTTTATCTGCAGCAGAACTTGCAAATTCCATTAGCTTGTCTGGTGTTCTGTGAGCTGAAACAACTTCAACATGATAAGGCACTTGTAACTTATCCATAATCTCAGCGGCGGCTTCCATTGTCGGCCAATCACTTTTCGAACCCATTACAACAGCAACTAGGGCTTGCATGTTAACTCCTTAACGTACTTATTCTATTAGTATATTTAGTTAACTCGCTCAGTAGGGTACAGCGGCTGTTAACGTCAATATTAAGGCGATAAAAAAGGTGCTAGATAATAGCATAAGCCGTGCTCTGTTGGCTGCATTTCAGTGTTTCTTGAGGCTAACACTCAGTTTCTAAATACGAAAACTACTTAAACACATTGTATATAAATAACCCTTTTACTTATCGCGCTCGTTATTAGCTGTATGCAAGGTCACTGTGTTGATGCGGCCAATATGAATAAATCAGTCGATAGATTAGAGGAATAACCATGAACAATACCCATAAACAACTCACTCGCAGCGCCTTAGCCATCGTGATTAGTGCGATTATTATCAGTGGTTGTGCGCAAGAATCCAAAGACAGTGCGAAACAAAGTCAGCCCCAATCTACTTCTAAAAATCAGCCCGCTTCTAAAATTCAATCCGCGAGTAAAACGGATTCTTCTGCACAAGCGCGTTCCGAGTTATCTGAGGTAGCAGGCTTAGTGATGGCGTCTGAACCACAGGCTGATTTATACCAAGGCTCAAATGAGCTACCTCGCAGTGCTAAAGTCATGGCATCGTCAATGGCGCAGCGTATTGTGAGTTCTCAGCATGTTAGCGTAAGTGACCGCAATTTCTCTTTGGCACCAACGATTAATGATAAGTTTGAGTCGGTAGTGCAAAACGGCAATATGGTTGCTGGCGAAACACCGGTATCGACATTTTCAATTGATGTTGATACTGGCAGTTACAGCACTACGCGCAGATTAATCAATCAAGGCCAACTACCGACTAAGAATACCGTTAGGGTAGAAGAGTTAGTCAATTACTTCAGCTATGACTACCCAGTACCGACAAACTCTGAGCAGCCATTTAGTGTCAATACTGAATTAGCACCATCACCTTACAATGCAGATACTCAGTTATTACGTATTGGCCTTAAAGGGTTTGATGTTGCGCCTGATAAGCTTGGCGCAAGTAACTTGGTGTTATTACTTGATGTGTCAGGCTCTATGTCGTCTGCTGATAAATTACCATTATTGAAACAAGCCATGCTAATGCTGAGTCAGCAATTATCGGCGCAAGATAAAGTATCGATTGTGGTGTACGCCGGTGCCAGCGGTGTCGTCCTTGACGGCGTCGCAGGTAATGACTTTACCGCCATTAAAACAGCCCTAAGTCAGTTAAGCGCGCAAGGTGGCACTAACGGTAGCCAAGGTATTCAGTTGGCGTATCAATTAGCGCAAAAGCACTTTATCGAAAACGGCAGTAACCGAGTCATATTAGCCACCGACGGTGACTTTAACTTGGGGATGACAGATCATCAGCAATTGGTCGATTTCGTTGCCAGTCAAAGCAAAAAGGGTATTGGCTTATCAACACTTGGTTTTGGACTAGGTTCAGGTTCTGCCAGTTACAACTACCATTTGTTGGAGCAATTATCCAATAAAGCTAACGGACAATATGCCTTTATCGACACCTTAAATGAAGCACGAAAAGTGCTGGTTGATCAACTTAGTGCCACACTGTTAACCATTGCTCACGATGTCAAAGTGCAAATTGAGTTTAACCCTGCGGTGGTGTCTGAGTACCGACTGATTGGTTACGAAAATCGCTTGTTAAATCGCAGTGATTTTAATAACGATGCTGTTGATGCTGGCGAAATTGGTGCGGGTCATACTGTTACTGCATTATATGAAATTCGTTATAACGACAGCCATAATCGCCTAGTTGATCCGCTGCGTTATACCGCCACAGAATCGACGCAAATAGATGATGCTAAAGTTCATCCACATACCACAAATGAAGTGGCTTATTTAAAGCTGCGTTATAAAGCGATTGGCGAACAAGACAGTCAATTAATCACTTACCCCATTAACCGTGAGCAGCAGCTAACGCATTTACACCAAGCCAGTGACGATTTTAGATTTGCTGCGGCAGTTGCAGGTTTTGGTCAGCTGCTTAACCAGAATAATTATGTCCACGATACTGATTATGCTAAGTTAATTACACTTGCTGAGTCTGCAATGGGCCAAGACCGTTTTGGCTATCGCCATGAGTTTGTGCAAATGTTAAAAACTGCAAGTGTACTCGATAAGCAGGTTTTGATGACTGAACCTGAAACTCGTTGGGTTAGCCAATAAATGCGTCACAAAAAGGATAAAATGGTGCCAACATCAATACACCCTAAGGATGAGTCATTAATTCCTCAAGTGGGAAGTGACGAGCAACTGATGCTCGACTACCAAGCCGGTGACGTACGCGCGTTCGAAGCCTTATACCTTAAACACAAAGGCCCTTTGTACCGATATTTTGTGCGTCAATTACATGACCAGCAGCTAGCCGAAGATTTGTATCAAGATACCTGGGGTAAGGTGATTAATGCGGCGAAGCAATATCAAGTCACGGCTAAATTCACCACTTGGTTATATAAAATTGCCCATAATTTATTGATTGACCACGTGCGAGCCGTTAAGCCTCTCGATAAGGTTACCCCGCTTGGTGAAGATGAAACTATGGACAACTTACAAGCCGACGATCAAGCTTCGCCCGAGCCACAAGTTGAGCAGCAGCAACAAGCCGATATGATGAAGGGTTGCATTGCTAAGTTACCCGCAGTGCAAAAAGAGGCTTTTTTACTCAACATTGAAATGGGCATGACCGCCGCCATGATAAGCGACATTGCCAATGTGACTTTAGAAGCAACTAAAAGTCGTATTCGTTATGCTTATCAGAGTATTAAGCAATGTATTGCTAATCAAAGGCCGGAGACAACATTATGAATCAGCAACAAGATCATGATGCAGAGTTCACTGCATTACAAACTGAAATCAAAGATGCTTATCATCAACAACCATTAGAGCAACCCTCTGCAGAACTTGATGAAGCCATATTAGCCAAGGCGCGTTCGGGGGCTAACGTCACTAAAGTGAGTTCAACTAAAAAATCAATCTGGCAACGCAATGCTTGGGTGTACTCAAGTGCTGCCTCAGTGTTGCTGGTGGCGGGATTATTTATATTAAATCCAAGTTTGCAAAAACACCTTGGCACAGACTCGGAGCAAAGCGTACCTGCTCAGCAGTCATCATTTAAGCAGGTCAAATCGACATCGGATGTACCTAAAGTAACAGAATCACCAGTTGAAGATGCCACAGCCGCAGAATCGATTGCCGTACAGGGATTGTCGATGAGTTCAGCGCCAATGAATAGTGAACGTGTTAATCGTGATGTAGTCAGTGAAGCATCTGATAACAATCGGTCTGATAGCAACGGAACCATTGAATCTCAAATGGCAGATAAATCGTCCGCGGTAATGAGTGCCGCGCCAGCACCTGCCAAAGTAAATGCAGAAGTACAAAAGAAAGCATTAGAGCTGCAATCACGTAGCCATGACAAGGAGGTGCAACAAGTGAAACAGTCATTTAATGGTTCGTTAAAAGGTGACATTGAGTTAGATACTGCTGATGTTGCTTTGGCTCGTTTAAAAGTATTAATGGCCGACAATAAACTGATTCAGGCTGAGCGTTATATGATCACCATCGATCAACGCTTCCCAGAGCTATCAGATCCGTCGCATCCACTTTATGAGCAATACCATAAAATTGTTCTGCAACTGACTTCGCAGTAAGCAAAATACCAGAACACTAAGACGGTAAAATACCAACGGCTAAGCAATTATTGCTTAGCCGTTTTTGTTTCCTGTAGAGCTTAGTTACATTTTTGTACTGCAACAATTGGCATAACTCTGATAACGTGAATCAATCAATAAAAATAGCCTACTCGATAACGCGTTATCTCTAATTATCGACTTTATAAGGAAGCTCCTTACCATGAAACTTCGTCGCTCCGTTGCGCATTGTATGTTGGCACTAGGCACTTTAGCGTGTTCATCAATGATATTCGCCAACGCCTCAAATCAAGGTTATTACCGTGCTCCAGCCTTAAACGATCAAACCTTAGTGTTTACTGCCGAAGGCGATCTTTGGACTAAGCAACTCAATCAAACCAAAGCCAGCCGCTTAACCAGTTTGGCCGCAGAAGAGTTAGACGCAACTATTTCTAAAGACGGTAAATGGGTGGCATATACTGCCAATTATGAAGGCGCAACCGAAGTGTATGTGATGCCAATTGAAGGCGGCGTAGCTAAACGTGTGAGCTTTGAAAACAGCCGAGTACGTCTGCAAGGCTGGACAGCGTCTGGCGAAGTATTGTATTCAACCGACAACGCCTTTGGCCCGGCTAACTTCTGGGTGCTTAAAACCGTTGACCCACAATCCTTAACCATTACCGATTTACCGTTAGCTGACGCAGTCGAAGGCACCATTGATGATAAAGGTGAATATGTTTATTTTACCCAATTTGGTCTGCAAGTTAGCGGCGACAATGTCAAAGTGTATCGCGGCGGCGCCAAAGGCGAAATTTGGCGTTATAAGTTAGGCAGTAAACAAGAAGCGCAGCAGTTAACCAGCGCCCATGAAGGCTCGGTTAAACAGCCAATGCTATGGAACCAGCGTGTTTACTTTGTCAGTGATCAATCTGGCAATGACAACATTTGGTCAATGACCCTAGATGGCAAAGACATTAAGCAACACACTCAATACAGCGACTGGCAAGTGCGTGACGCTCAGCTTAATAACGGCCGTATTGTGTTTCAGCAGGGCGCCGACATTAAGTTACTTAATCTAGCCGATCTTGCGGAATCAACAGTAGCCATAGAGCTTACCAGCGACTTTACTCATCGCCGTGAGCAGTGGGTTAACGACCCAATGGATTACGCCACCTCGACAGTATTTTCTCATCAAGGCGATAACGTAGTAATAACGGCCCGTAGCCATGTAGCTATTGCCAGCAACGATGGTCGTCGTTTAGTGCAAATAGACTCACCCGCCGATAGTCGTGTACGCGATGCATTGTTAAGTGATGACGGCAAATGGGTTTATGGCATTAGTGATGCGTCTGGCGAACAAGAAATTTGGCAATATCCTGCCGACGGTTCTGCTGGTGCTAAGCAGCTCACTAAAGATGGCAGCACCTTACGCACCAGCTTGTCGTTATCTCCCAATGGCCGTTATTTAGTGCATGACGATTACATGGGCAATGTATGGTTACTTGATTTAAGCCGCAACAATAACCAAAAAATCATACAAAATGGTGAGGGTTTAGGCCCTTACCAAGACATAAAATGGTCTGGCGACAGTCAATTTATTGCGCTAACCAAGGCTGAAATTGGCAAACAACGTCCGCAAATTGTGTTGTATTCCATTAACGAATCAAAATCACAAACCTTGACCACAGATAAATACGAGTCGTTTTCTCCTAGCTTTAGTCACGATGGTAAATGGTTGTATTTCTTGTCTAACCGCGAATTTAAAGCTAATCCTGGCTCGCCTTGGGGCGACCGTAACATGGGACCGATTTTTGACAAGCGCACTCAAGTGTTTGCCTTAGCGTTAGATGCTAAAGCGTCTTTTCCGTTTGCCAAACCAACCGAGCTTACCGTTAGTAAAGACGCAAAAAAAGCTGACAGTAAAGACCAAGACACCCCAGCAAAAGTCAAAGTAGAGTGGGACGGATTAAACCAACGCTTATGGCAAGTGCCAGTTGATGCAGGTAACTACAATAGCTTAACGGCAGCTAAAGATAAGCTGTATTTATTGGATGGTAGCCAAGATAAAAGCGAGCTAAAACTGATTAAGTTTGACCCGCTTAATATTAAAGTCGACACCTTTAGTGAAGATGTCGGCCAATATTCGCTATCAAAAGATGGCAGTAAAGTCATGCTGCGCAAACAGTCTGATCCTAAAAGCCTCATGATTGTCGATGCCGGCGATAAACTTCCCAGCGATGTATCGCGCGCCAAAGTCAGCACCGACCAATGGCAATTAAGTATTTCGCCGCAGCAAGAATGGCAACAAATTTTTGAAGATGCGTGGTTAATGCATCGCGACTCGTTTTTTGATCCAAAAATGCGCGGCGTAGATTGGCAAGCCGCTAAAGCTAAATATCAACCTTTGGTCGACAGGCTGACCGATCGTAATGAGCTGAATGATATTTTCACCCAAATGATGGGTGAACTGAACTCATTACATTCACAAGTACGAGGTGGCGATATTGCCCAAGATGCCGATGCAGCCAAAGCCGCTGCATTAGGGGCAAGGCTAACACAAACCGATAGAGGTGTGGTAATAAGCCATATTTATCAAACCGATCCTGAGTTACCGTTGTCGGCATCCCCATTGGCCCGTATTGAGGTTGATGCGAAAGAAGGGGATGTGATTGCGAGCATTAATGGCAAGAAAATCACTAACATTGCCGATGTAACTCAACTGCTGCGAAATCAAGGCAACAAGCAAGTGTTGCTCGGTTTAGTCCGTGGTAAAACAGCCATCAATACCATAGTGACTCCCCATGATATTGGTACCGATGCCAAGCTACGTTACCTTGATTGGGTTGAGTATAACGGCGACAAAGTGGCCAAAGCCTCTAAAGGTAATATTGGCTATTTACACTTGTATGCCATGGGCAGCGGTGATGTCGAAAGCTTTGCTCGCGAGTTTTATACTAATTACGACAAAGACGGTTTAATCATCGATGTTCGCCGCAATCGTGGTGGCAATATCGACAGCTGGATTATCGAAAAACTGTTACGCCGAGCGTGGGCATTTTGGCAGCCAACTCATGGCAGCACAAACGCAAACATGCAACAAACCTTCAGAGGCCATTTAGTTGTGTTGGCTGATCAAATGACCTACTCAGATGGTGAGACTTTTTCTGCCGGTATTAGAGCGCTAAACATTGCGCCTATTATCGGTAAGCAAACCGCGGGCGCTGGAGTGTGGTTATCGGGTCGAAATTCAGTGACCGACAAAGGCATGGCACGAGTGGCAGAATACCCACAATATGCCATCGATGGCCGTTGGGTTGTTGAAGGTCACGGGGTTGAGCCAGACATTGAAGTTGATAACTTACCTTATGCCACTTTTAGCGGTAAAGATGCACAGCTTGATGCTGCTATCAGTTATTTGAAAGATGAACTAGTACAACAACCTATTGCTCCATTACAAGGCTTGCCAATGCCAAAAATAGGTAAAGCAGCTGACATAAAAGCGAAGTAACCTCATATTGAGTTAAGTAAACCAATAAAAAATAACCCTCTCAGCATCATGTTGAGAGGGTTATTATTAAAAATGTAAAAATGTAAAAATGTAAAAATGTAAAACTGTAAAAAATCTTACTGCTTTATTTCAACTTCACATGCTAATGAGTTAGCAATAAAGCAATTTGCATGGGCTTTTTCATGTATCTTCGCTAACGTTTCTTCGTCAACTTCAATCCCTTCTGCAAACGTGACATTAGGTGCTAATGTCATCTTAACCACAGCGACTTTACCCGCCTCATTTTTACCTAAATCAGCAGTGGCATTATCAACATAACTGGCAACAGGTAGCCGCTTTAAATGGGCAATCGCTAAAAAGGTCAGCATGTGGCATGAGGATAGAGCCGCAAGTAAGCTTTCTTCTGGATTCACTTTATCAGCATTACCTTTGTATTCAGGCGCAGATGACGCTTGAATCGTTTGCCCAGTGCCAAATTTAACCTCATGATCGCGATTAAATTCACCTTCCTCACTTGGTGAAGACTGCCAATTTACCGTTAATTTAAAGCCCATTTTGTACTCCCCAAACCACATAGACGTGGTGTTTATAACAACTTAATTTAGCGTGAATTACTCTGAAAATCGGTCACTCACCAAACGGTAACACATCTCTATTGATTCAACACCAAGCGTACCCTAATGTCCATTAATTTGACCCAAATAGTCAAACTGAAACGACCACTAAATGTGGCGAAATCGATACAAACAATGTTGATAAAGCCTTATCCATTAATGCGATTTAAATATCTTTTGAATCATGCTTTTATATATATTTTCGTTATTTATCTATGAGTTTTCAAACAACGGAATACTATCTATTTGTAATCAATGCGTATGTGCTGTGCTATGTCATTTACCACGTCGATATTACGTTAGCTGCTGGTGATAATGAATTTAAAATCGCGACAACAGATTGGTCGACAATTGACTTCGGCGCAATAGCCGGTGATGACGCTGTGACTGAAGGGCTGTTGAAAACCTTAGTGAAAAAAGGCACCAACATGCATTTTAATGTCACAATCGCCAGTACCTATCGCTTTACGGTGACAGGCCCAAGTACTGAGTCGCCAACCTTATTAGTTACCAAGTTGGACTAGGTTTAAGTGGTTGTCTCGTAAAAAACAAAACCCAGCTTAGGCTGGGTTTTGTGTGTTTCTTCAAAGCGACTTATGCTGCTTCAGCGAGCAGTTTGGTAATCAATTCTGCAATAGTGTCGGGGGCTTGTGCGCCAGAGACTAAATATTGTTGATTAAACACAATGGCAGGCACGGCTTGAATTCCGCGGCTGATCCACAATTGCTCTTCTTCTTTTACCGCAGTTTCAAAGCGTTTGTCGCTGAGCACTGCACGTGCCTCAGCAGCATCTAAGCCAACCTTTGTAGCTGCTTCAATGAGTACTTCAATGTCATCTGGGTTTTTCTGCTCAGTAAAATAACTGCTAAACAGCGCCAATTTCAAGTCAGTTTGCTTACCCGTCTCTGCAGCCCAATAGAGTAGCTGGTGGGCCAGTAGCGTGTTGTAAATACGTGATGAGTCGGAAAAATTAAATTCAAAGCCTAAATCGGCACCCATTTGGGTTAATCGCTGACGGTTTTGTGCGCTTTGCTCTGGTGTTGAACCGTATTTCTCTGCAATGTGTTCCCCTAAATGCTGACCTTCTGGCCCCATTGCTGGATTTAGCTCAAACGGATGCCACTGCAATTTAACCTCTAAATCGTCAAATTTGTTCAATGCTTGTTCAAGTCGGCGATAACCGACAATGCACCATGGGCACATTACGTCTGAAATAATGTTAATTTGGATCTGATTAGTAGCCATGAATGTTCCTGTTAATGATTAATTCGACTTAATTTAGTTAAGTCTACAAAAATAAAATGGGTATAGTTGCTTATAAATTAACTGCTTTTAGCGGTTAATTGATTGGTTTACCATCACTTGTGTAAACAACACAAAAGTTGCAACCTTTGGGACTAAATTGTGTCTATACTTAACCAGTAATCTGATGTTTAATCAATGTAAGGGTTAGGTCAATTAGATAGACCCCATGCACGTTTATTAATGGTATTGCTGGTAAAGTATACAAACAGATATAAAACACATTATAGGTTTGAGTACTTGTGATACAAAGCACATGCCGATGTCTAAATATGTCAGCCTGCATTTGTACAACAACACTATTTATGTCAGCATGCAGTTGTAATACGCAATAAATTTGGCAAGTAAATTCTTTTAAGGACAATCTATGAAAATAAATCTTTCTGGTCACCATGTTGATGTTACTGATACTGTCAAACAACACGTAGATGAAAAATTCGCTAAAATAGCTAGCCATTTCCCGACGCTTATCTCGCTAGATATCATCATTGCTAAAGAGCATGGTGAATATGATGTTGAAATTAGAACTAACTATGAAGGAACTCGCATTGCTGCTAAAGGTACTGACTTAGTCATGTATCCCGCTATCACGAGCGCCGCTAAAAAATTAGATGCGGCACTAAAGCATCGTAAAGGTCAATTAAAAGCAGACTTACATGAAAAACCAGATGTAACTGCACCTGAAATCGCTTACGAAAAAGTGCAAGAAATGGACTTACGTTAAGCATCGTCGTTTATATAACGATACCCAAAAACGCAGCTTAGGCTGCGTTTTTTTGTTCAAGCGTCATAATAACTAACCTTGTCCAGTCATAACTAACAACCTAGCAAACTCAAGCTAGCTTAGACTTGCTAGAACGTTTCATTGCTAAAAAGCTAAGCGCAGTAAAGCATCAATACGTTCGCTGCAGCTTGTTAAGTTTGTAAAGCTTCTGCGTTATCTTTGTATAGAGTCTAGCCGCGAAGCGTTCTAGCATTTAGCTGTTATTTTTGGGTATAAAACAGCAACAACATTTATGTGATGGAAAATACTCCAATCGGCTTAAAGGTCGATAGATGTTGTTTGCTGTGGATACACTTGGTTTCTGCCATTCTTTTTCGCTTGATACAAATATCTGTCGGCATTGTTGATAAGCTCATCAATATTTTGATCATCGGTTAATTGTGAAATGCCAATACTGATGGTTAGACTAATCTCGTGTTTAAGAAAATACACCTTATGATGGTGTACGTTAGTACGAATTTTTTCTGCAATGACAGAAGCTTGCT
Organism: Shewanella frigidimarina; assembly: GCF_003797125.1. GTDB lineage: Bacteria > Pseudomonadota > Gammaproteobacteria > Enterobacterales > Shewanellaceae > Shewanella > Shewanella frigidimarina. The sequence continues at coordinate 572,963 of NZ_RKKE01000002.1, read as the reverse complement.
CAGCCGAGGTTTGCGGCAGAATAAACAGAAACTCTTCGCCTCCCCAACGTGCGACACAATCTTGCTGCCTCACACTCTGTTTAAACACCTGCGATAACTCAGTAAGCACCATATCGCCGCAATTGTGGCCGTATTTATCATTGACCATTTTAAAATGATCAAGATCGCAGAGCAAAACAGATAATGGTTCGTTGTTTCGTGAAATTCTTGATTTTTCCTGCTGTAAAATGGTTAACGCATTACGTCGGTTAGCCAGTGTCGTTAATGGATCAGATAATGCGAGTTGTTGATATTTTTTACCGAGCTTCAGCGCACTATTGTAGGATAACATTCTTGAATATTCATATAACGCGGAGAGGAAGGTAGTGGTTAAAAATGACAATATTAACCGGACTTTAAACTCAGTTGAGTAAGTTGCATATTGAGGCATCTCTATCGGTGAAAACATAATAATAGCGATAATACTCAAGAAAAATAGCAGGTTAACCAGACCATAACTTAATCCCAGTACATAGACGGAAACTGGCGCCACAATAAATATCCACAATGGACCTGTTTGTTCCACCCCGCCAGTAAAGACTAAGTAGAACATCAGTATATATAACGAGTAAATGATAATAAAAGAGCTCAGGTTAAGCTTGTTGTATTTTTTGAGTACAATGTAAGCCAAACAGTAAATGATGCTGGAGACAAATAGAGTGATGGTTAATACATTATTACTGTTAAATAAGCTTATTACGCCCATCACAAAAGTCATCGACATTCCGACTAATGAAAACAGAGATATAACGCGAGCCTGCTGAAGTTCTCCGTTACTTTTACTTTCATTTTTAATGAATGTTAGCAATGGGTCATCCTTTAAATGCTTAGTGCCGATATGTCGTTAGAATTGATTTGAGTGATGTTTGATATTCAAAAAGAACATGTATAAAGAATATTATTTAGAGTGACATGAATTAAGCTTTTATCCAATGATCTTTTTAACATGCCCAATTTAACATGCTTAAAGTAATTAAAGCGGTAACATCGGTAAGGGTGATAACCTCGAATGCATTGCTGACAAAGTGTTCGGCGGATTGTTAGGGCGATAACAATGATGAAAAGCGTATGCTTCGCTTACATAGATCACTAAAAATCTATAGCAAAATAAAGCTATAGCAAAATAAAGCGGGAAGGGGGATTCGATTCGACTGTTGAACTTTTAATCTTTCAGATTCATCGCTTTTATAGAATCTATCTGCGAAGCGTCCTAGTGTTTAGCTTGTGAATGTTTAGGTTGTGGATATTGAGAGTGACAAAATGACGTGACGGCTTTGATAGAAACAAGCTGCAAAGCGTTCTAGCACTTAGGCTTAGAACGCTTTAACAGCCTTAGTTTGAGTTATTCTTCGTCGTTAATGTCTGCATTGTGGTAAACGTTCTGAACGTCATCACAATCATCAAGAGCCGCTAAGAACTTTTCAAAACTTTCAATATCTTCACCAGTAAGTTCAGTCATTGTTTGTGGCACAAATGCTAAATTCTCTACCTTAAAGTCTATCTCTGGAAAGGCTTCAGTTAACACAGTGCGCGCATTGTTAAACTCAGATACGGGTGCAAATACGCTGATGATGCCATCTTCTAGCTCTACATCGGCAACGTCGACGTCGGCCATCATAAGCAATTCAAGAATGGCTTCATCGTCTTCACCTTCAAACACAAAAACTGCTTGATGTTCGAACATATGGCCAACAGTACCAGGGCTACCTAACTTGGCATCATTTTTAACAAATGCTTGGCGAACCTGAGTAAATGTGCGATTACCATTGTCTGTTAAGCAGTCAACAATCACCATGCAGCCGCCAGGACCAAAACCTTCATAGCGGGCGGTATCATAATCTTCACCACCACCACCACGAGCTTTTTCAATGGCACGTTCAATTACGTGTGCAGGAACTTGATCTTTCTTCGCGCGGGCAATCAAGCTACGTAGTGCTAGGTTGCCATCTGGGTCGACGCCACCTTTAGCGCAAATATAAATCTCTTTACCGTAACGTGAGTAAATTCGTGTCTTTTGGCCAGCGGTTTTCGCCATGGACTCTTTTTTATTTTGATATGCTCTGCCCATCTTAATCTCGTTTTATTAAATGTTTAAAGGCTAAAAATTGTCACCGATTCTAGCAGGAATAAGTTGTGCTGTTTAGGTGCTGGTTCTAAATTTTGCATAAATAACCTTGTAGCAAAATAATAAAAGTTTATCAAACAGTCCTTTGCCCTAGTCACTAGGTTGCATTCACGTACAATAGATCTGCAATTGCCAAGTAAATTGGTGTTGTTTATAAGGCAACAAAAACGTTTGCGATGACCCTCGTGAAATCGTCTGACTTTTTGCGTTGGCCTATTTCTCATCCCGAGATGAGGTTTAATAGGCTTGTTTACAGTGTAAATACTGCATAATAAAACGCTAGCACCTCGCACTTACAGGACATAAGTATTCATATTTACACATCAGTTGTGTTAAGTTTATGTGCTAAGAGCATTAAATCGATAATACAATTTAACAGTGTATTATCGTATAAAGCCGAAATATAAAAATAAGAGAAACGACTTCTCTATTGGGTGAACTCAATATTGAAAGTCCATTGTTTCATCCTTTTACCCTGAGATGTATTGATGAGTTAGATGATCAATATCATTTCTAAACTTAATCAGTATGTTAGAAATGAGAGTCCGAATATGAAATCTGAATCTGCTGAAGGTCAAACGTCAAATACGACGGTGACTATTTTGTATTACGAAGCCCCTGTTGGTTTAGAAATGCATAATGCTGTGATGACCGATCTGCAAATCAGCCAAACTGGGCGTGTAATGATCCCTGAATCATTTCGTCGAGGTAAATCTATTATTGCGGTATTAGAAGGCGAGTGCAAAATACTTAACTCACTGGGTGAACGTGTTTACTCACAACGAGTTATGAGCAAATTAGAAAATTAAATGAAGCTCAAGTAAAAAAAAGACACGTGAAGTGTCTTTTTTTTTGTAATTTTTAACATGTGGGCATTTATCACGCGAGTTAGCTGTACTATTTTACCGGCTCACAGCGTAGTAAATCAGCTAACAGTTTATCTGCTAAAGGCTGTAATACTTGCTCATTAGGCTGAGTGTGAGCCACTGTTCGTAAACCGTATATTCCCATCACTAAATACTGCGCTAAAAATTGACTGTCGCTGTCCTGTGCTATCAGCTTCTGCGCTTTTGCTGTATCGAACACCATTGCAAGTGACTGGTGCCATAGCTGTAAAAACTGGCAAGTCATTTGTTTTATTTGTTCATCTTGCTCGCCCATTTCACTGAGTGACTTGGTCAGTAAACACGCCTGGGTTGCATCACAGCTTAAACATTCTTGTACGATTAGCGCTAAATAAGCACCTAAGTTGTCGACTGCTGATCGGTCATTGGCAAACAATTGCTGAAACTGTTCATTACGATCTTGTTGGTATTGCTCAATAGCAGCAATAAATAAGCCTTTTTTATTATCAAAGGCACAGTAAATTGACCCCGGATGTAGCCCCGTTGCTTTAGTGAGATCTTGCATGCTGGTTTTAGCGTATCCATTCACTAAAAAGGTGCTCATTGCAGCGCGTAAAACCGTTTCTCTATCAAATTCAGCGTGTCTCATATCTGGTCACTTCTGGTCAACAACAAAGCGTGATAACTCATAACGCTCGAGTCTAACTACATTTGATCGATTATTCAAAAAATACTTGAATGTGTATTCAATTAAGATTAATCTTGAATGTATATTCAAGAAAGGAGATCGCACATGACGGCAAGTTTATTTACACCATACAAACTCAATGACACCCTAACATTATCAAACAAGATTTTAATGGCACCATTAACGCGTTGTATGGCGGATGATGATCTTGTTCCTACTCAAGCTATTGCAGACTATTATGCTCGCCGTGCTGAAGCGGGTTTGATTATCAGTGAAGCGACAATTATTCGTCCAGATGCACAAGGCTATCCAAATACCCCTGGTTTATTTACTCCAGCTCAAATTGACGGCTGGCGCGTAGTGACCGATGCGGTGCACAAAAATGACGGAAAAATTTTTGCTCAGCTTTGGCACACTGGCCGTGTAGCACATCCACATTTTTTTGATGGTGGCGACGTATTATCTGCTTCTGCACAAGCTGTTGAAGGTACTGTGCCTAGAATGCGCGAATTAGTTTACCAAACGCCAAAGGCTGCCACGTTAGATGATATTAAGCAGTTAGTTGTTGATTATGCTCAAGCAGCTGCAAATGCGATTGATGCTGGTTTTGATGGTGTCGAGATTCATGGTGCTAATGGTTATTTAATTGATCAATTCTTACATCATGACAGTAACCGTCGTGAGGACGAATACGGCCAAACCCCTGAAAACATGTCACGTTTTGCTTTAGAAGTAGTTGACGCTATTGTTGCCAGAATTGGCGCAGATCGCACCGCTATTCGCGTTTCTCCAGGTGCCTATTTCAATATGGCTACCGATCCACGCGACCGTGACGTGTTTGACTACTTGTTACCTGAGTTAGCTAAACGCAATTTAGCATTTTTACATGGCGGTATTTTTGACGATTCAATGCAGTTCGATTACTTAGGTGGCAGCATATCGACCTACCTACGCAGTGTTTACACTGGCACCTTAGTGGGTGTAGGTAGCTACACCGCCGAAACGGGTAGTGCAGCCATTACCGACAACAAGTTTGATTTGTTGGCTATTGGCCGTCCATTTATTGCTAATCCAGATTATGTGGCAAAAGTACGTGATGGCGGCGAATTAGTGGCATACGCCGATACCATGTTAACGGAATTGATTTAACCTAGTTTGTTGTTTTACGTTACTGATTTCAGCAGAGGTTAGTAAAACGTAGTTTGTAGGAATCCATTTCTAAGCAGTATTTTCTATGTTAGAAATGGCGCTAAAGTCATCAACCCCAATTTTTGTTTTTTAGCATCCGTCTTGGCCACAGCTTTTGCTGTGGTCTTTTTTTGGCAGAAATTTGTCTCAGTGGGTGCACTCTATTACTATGTCGACAATTTTCGGCAAAGAGAAACATGATGCAAACACTGCAACAATTAAATGATGGTTTGTTACTGGGTTATCAACGAGTCAATATCGCAGAACAACTGACGGAGTTTCCTGTAAAACTGTTTGAGTTAGCCGATACTCTAGAAGTACTCGATCTTAGCAATAACCAATTATCGTCATTGCCCGATAACTTTGCTGACTTGCATCAACTCAAAATCTTGTTTGTGTCGAATAACCTATTTGAACATCTACCAGCCGTATTAGGCCAGTGTCCAAAGCTCGAAATGATAGGTTTTAAAGCCAATCAAATTCGCACCGTACCCGAAACATCCATTCCAAAGCAAACTCGTTGGTTAATATTAACCGATAACCACATTGAGCAGTTGCCAGACAGTTTAGGTCAGTGTCATCGTCTGGAAAAACTCGCGTTAGCGGGTAACCGATTAACCGCACTGCCTAATAGTATGGCTAATTGTCATCAATTGGCTCTTATCCGTTTATCGGCTAACCAGCTTACCGCCTTACCATATTGGTTATTTGAGCTACCTAACTTAGCCTGGTTGGCTTTTGCAGGTAACGCGTTTAGTCATGTAGAACATTGCGATAATACTCGCGTACCTATAGTGCCATTAACCCAGTTTACGTTAGGTCAGTTACTCGGGCAGGGCGCATCTGGATTAATTTATCAAGCAACTCACCATACAGAAAGCTCAGTTGACACAAGCTTTAGCAGCGACGCTGATGTCGCAATTAAATTGTTTAAGGGCATGGTAACCAGTGATGGTTATCCAGCAGATGAGCTTGATTGTTGCTTAACCGCTGGCGAGCACCCTAATTTGATTAATGTGGTGGCACAAATTAATCAACCAGAACAACTGGGTTTAGTGATGCAACTTATTCCGCCAAGCTACGGCAATTTAGGTTTACCGCCGTCGTTGCAAACCTGTAGCCGTGACACTTTTGAAGCGCAAACGGTATTTACCTGGGCGCGCATTACTCATATTGCCAGCCAAATGGCTGATATTTTGGCTCACTTACACCAAAATGGTATAAGTCATGGTGATATTTATGCCCACAACATCATGATAAATACCCACGATAACGTGCTGTTTGGTGATTTTGGCGCCGCCTCAAATTTAAAGCAGTTCACCCCACAGCATTTGCAATTAATGCAAGCTATTGAGGTTAGGGCGTTTGGTTATTTGGTCGATGACATGCTAAACCTCATCGATAACCCAGACACACCACAAGCGGCAATGTTGCGCCAGTTAGTGCAAGATTGCTTGCAGCACAGTTCATCAACCAGACCGACTTTTAAAGCGCTGTTACCACGTTTAGCGAGCATTGCTTAACAGCTAAACACACTCGGGCTAGGGCATCATTAGGTTTAACCAGCCTAGTTGTTTCTTAGCTCGAGTAAATGGTTTTAGTTAATAGCTCTAATGAACAGCTCAAGTGAATCGTTCAGCGAATAAAAAATACTGAATATGGTCTTTAGCCACACACTACATTATAATCAAATTATCATGTCGTAATGAAAGGCTAGCCCACTGTGGAAAATAAAACTGCACGTTTTACTGTATTAATGGACCCGCTAAAAAAGCAGGCATTTGAACAACTGTGTGCTGCGCAAGATCTCACCCCATCACAAGTCACCCGTCAGCTTATTCGCGAATACCTCGAAAAGCATGATGTGAGCTTTGGTGACAATCAAAGTCGCCCTAATCCACAAGTAAAAAGCTAAGCTTCAATTCGCCTATTGTTAGGCTATTGGTGACACTAGTGGTAATTCCAATAGTCACGTTAGCAGGCTAGTGGATCAGCTGGTTTATCACCCTAGGGTAGTCAATTTGTGATAATGGCATTATAATGTTATTACAATATTCGGCAGGGTAGATGTTTTTCTATCTCACGCCAATCGATAAAGCCTGTCGAACTGCGTATTAGCGCTATTAACTTATTCGACAACTGCCAAGAACACAGAGAGTAAAGATATGAGTGATGTAATCCCGCCATGCCCAAAATGTGAGTCTCCGTACGCTTATTCAGACGGCACATTGTTAATTTGCCCAGAATGCGCCAATGAATGGAACCCAAATGAAGAAGTGGTTGATCCAGACGCCATCATTTTAAAAGATGCCAACGGCAATTTATTAGCAGAAGGCGACAAAGTCACCTTAATCAAAGACCTTAAAGTAAAAGGTTCATCACTCGTGCTTAAAGTCGGCACTAAAGCAGTGATCAACCACTTTGTCGACGGCGACCACGACATTGACTGTAAAGTCGATGGCAACGGCCAAATGATGCTGAAATCGAAGTTTGTTAAAAAACAAAGCTAATAACGATTGAACTAGTCGTTATAAGTGACCATTAATCAGCTTTAGGCTGATTAACAAAAAATCCCCGCAGGCAGCAATGCCAGCAGGGATTTTTTATGGACGCTTTTGCCTACTCTTATTAGTAATGTAGCCAGAGTCAATAAATTTGACTATGTGCAACAGCATGACTAGAAGTGCTGTTGTTGATTATATAGTCTTGGAAAAGTTTGACTTGGAAAAAATGTGCAACTCAAGTGACAGTTACACTGAATCTACCACTTGCACGTTACGTGACTAAATTTTAGCCTACTAGCTATTATGCTCATTAATACTTGATTTGATATATTTATCCATGATTTCTGGTGCTAGTTTTCTTGTGGTTTCAAGGATGGCTTCTTTTTGCCACTCAGAAGCAAAAGGAGAAATCATAAATCCTTCTGTAAGCATGTTGAGGTCACAATCAAATTGTATCACCGGAGGCTGGAGCTCTGGTGCTGTAGATGTAACTGGTATATTAGACCAATCGGTTCTAGCAGTACTATTGTTTAGTAAGAACCTTATTTCATTCTCACTCTCATAGGCTATTGATTTACAACAAAGTGGAAGTTCATTCATCTGCAGATATTCAGGGTTTTCTGTAATTACCCCATAAGCTACTTTGTAGCAACTAGGTGAGGGGTTCGTAAATCCAACACTGCGAAAAAATGATTTAACAGAAGATTGTATTGCAACTCCAAGCCTAGCATTCCCAGTATATGCATACCAAAGTGAGCGGCATTCACCTTCTTTAGCATTCCAGCACACAGCATAATAATCATGTTTTAAATGCGCAATATGGTCTACTAAACTTTTACCAAGCTGCTTTTTATTATCTTTTGTAAGAATATTAATTAGGTATTCAACTTCATTTCTATCAGAAAACTCTGCTAATTTTGAAAATACCATTTTTTGGGTAGTTAGCATGGATAACCATTTTTCTAGACTGAGATATCGCCATATCGTTATGTTATCGTCTCTATTTAGCTGGTATTTTTGTCGCCATTCTTTAGCGTTTTCAATCTGCATAGTTATCTTCCTAATAATGTAAATTCGTCCATTTAGTCAAATATTGTATAGCTGTTAACTGAATATGGTCTAAATAAGATACTTTAAAGTAAAGCTCTAACCATAGTAACTCTTCGATTTGAAATTAACCCGCAGGCTCAATGATTCTCCGTCCGAAGTGTCCGAAATAGCGTGATGAAAATGCCGTAGTGACATCATGGATGATGGCACAGGCTCAGGGGTACATGGATGTACCATCTGAGCCGTTAGGCGATTTTTATTATAGCTATGAGGATCAACACTTTGTCGGAGCTGCTGGGGAGATCCAAGAGGGGAAAGCAGTTTTTCCCTTCTTGGTCGGGTGTGGGCGAAGCGCCACGACGTTGCTTATATTCAAAAAGCGATATTATCATACTCATAACTGTTTAATATGAAGATTGAAATTGGCATTAACGATGTAAATGTTGCCTAGGCAATAAGTATCAATGAAGTGTTGGTATCGAATAAACTAATTGGATAATAAAACTCATCCAACCACAAAAATAAAGCGGATTAAACTGAGCTAGCAGATAAAGAAAAAGGGCTTAGCATTGCTGCTAAGCCCTTTCGGTAATTGGTGGAGGCGGCGGGACTTGAACCCGCGTCCAGAAAGCCTACATCCTCGGCACTACATGTTTAGTCTCTCTTTTATTTAACCAAGCAGTCTCCGAAAGACAGGATGCTACTTGGTGAGTCCGGTACTGTTTCGCGGTTCACCCCCGGACGGAGTTCCCTCGCTAGCACACTGTAATATGACCATCAGAATCCACTGTCCACGTGCGAAACGTGTGGTTGATGGCTAGCTAGCCTAAGCTGCTAGAGAGTAGTTAGAGTCGTTTGCAACTATAACGGTGCGGCTTTTTACGAGGCCAACCGCCCCTCGACATGCTCCTTGGGTTTCGTGAATCCTGTCGAATCCAGAATCGCCCCCAATTGAGTTAACTATAACGCTTTGTTAGATGAATACCTAGTGTCCATTAACAAAATATAATCGTTTGTTCACTATCTGTTCGTTATAGGCCTGTGTTCAATAACAACTTATCAATTTTAATTGTTTCAGTGGCCTATCAACGAGATTAAGCGTTTTCTTTGTCTTTTTTCATTACACGAGCTTTTTCAATTTTCCACTCGCGTTCTTTGGTGTCTTCACGTTTGTCGTGATCTTTTTTACCTTTACCTAAGCCAATTTCAACTTTTACCCAGGCACCTTTGCGCCAGTACATTGATAGTGGCACCAAGGTGTAGCCTTGACGTTCAATTAGGCCGGCAAGTTTGTCAATTTCACTGCGCTTTAATAGCAGTTTTTTGGTTCTGATTGGATCACATATTACATGGGTTGAAGCTGTATTAAGTGGTTGAATAGTACAACCATGCATAAAGGCTTCACCCTCTTTAATATAGACATAACAATCAGATAAATTTACTTTACCCATGCGAATGGACTTAACTTCCCAGCCCATAAGTTGTAATCCCGCTTCGATTTTGTCTTCTATGCGGTATTCAAAGGTCGCGCGTTTATTGCGTGCGATGCTCGCTGAGGCGTTTGCTGATTTCTTTTTTACCATTATTATTACCGTTCTGATTGCCGTTATTGACCTGAAGGATGGTGCTGGACAACCCGCAGTGAGCCCATTTGATAAACTCTATTATGCTAATACTATTAACTAATAGATATGGGGGAGATTTTTGATATTTCAACGATTATACCCAGTTTCTTGGTGATTGTGTTATTTCCAACGTGATTTAACGCTCTCGGAGATGCCTTTTTTATTTAACGTGATAAAATCGCACTATTGTATTAAGGATAGTGATGTCAGATGCCCAAGATTTCCAAAAGTATGCTGGTTAGATTTAGTGCCTTACAGATGTATGATTTAGTCAATGATGTTGAATCGTATCATGCTTTTCTACCGGGCTGTGTCGGTGGTAAGGTGCTTGAGTTTGATGGTCAAACCATGGTGGCATCGGTTGATGTCAGTAAGGCGGGGATCAGTAAAACATTTACCACCCGCAACCAAGTGATCCAAGCTAAATCGATTTCACTTGAATTGGAAAATGGCCCGTTTAAGCACATGCATGGCTTGTGGAAATTTACTGAGCTGACTGAAGATGCCTGTAAAGTTGAATTTGATTTGGACTTTGAATTTTCAAACATGCTGGTTGATATGGCGTTTGGTAAAGTGTTTAAGGATTTGATGTCGTCGATGGTAATGGCATTTACCGATAGGGCAAAGGTGATTTATCGTGATTAATGAAACAGAAAAGTTCTCGGTAGATGTTATTTATGCATTGCCAAAACAGCAGAAAATTATTTCGGTGATGGTGTCGCCAGGTACCACATTCATTGAAGCGGTTAAGCAAAGTGATATTATTAAATTTTTTCCGGATATTAACCTTGAAGAGGTTAAGCTTGGGGTGTTTAGTCGCCAGGCCAAACATGATGAAGTACTCGTACCTGGGCAGCGTGTTGAAATTTATCGGCCGTTAATTGCAGACCCTAAAGATGTTCGTCGTAAGCGCGCTGAAAAAGCTAAAGATGAAGGTCGTATTAATAAAATTACTGGTGCTAAAGTTAGCTAATATATTAATCTTAAATTTTTTGCTAAGCCTACCATGTTGAATCTAGATTGATTTTATTCCATCAGTTAATTCGAGCAGAGTTAACTAGATTGATCAAATTATAATATTAGAAAAATGTCATAAAAAAAGCAGGACTCTCGTGAGAGGTCCTGCTTTTTATTGGCATAAATCACATGTTATCGTGGTTTATGTTGGTGCATTATCATTTTCAGCTTGGTTTTTTAACGCAGGACGTTGCTCTTCAACCAAAGGTTTCGCATCTGGGCGAACTTCTGGTAATAAAGGCTTAAGATCCGGTTCGTTAACCGACGGCAATGAGCTTTGATCAAGCGGGGTGTTAAATTCAGCACTTAAGTCATAATCACCAGCAACACTGGAGATCTTGTCGCCATTAAAATGAATGATTAATTCTTTATGGGTAATGCTGGCATCTCGACCACTTTTAAAATGATACACATAATACCAAGTGTCATCGGAGAAGCTGTCGCGCAATACTGGACGACCTAAAATATATTCTGCTTGCTCTTTAGTCATGTCGACACGAAGTTTTTCGACTTGCTGTGTTTCCATGTAGTTGCCTTGTGGCACGTCTGGCTTATAAATCAACCAATCAAACACACTGCATCCGCTAAGTGATAATGAAAGCGCTACTGCGCTTACAAGGGTAAGACTTTGTTTTTTGTTTATCATTGTCTGCGCTACTTCCTAAATTCTGTCGGTCATCATACCCAAGCAGTCCCTATGCTGACAAGGGTCTATTAGAAGATGTTGTGGTTTTGAGTCAATTTAGCGGTTGAAGTTCCATTTTCTTCGATAAATAAATTTAGAGTAAATTTTCATTTTTATTTAACGTTGTACAAAAAATGTTGGTAGGATGTTGCTCAATTTGTGATTTAGATGCCCTAGATAACGTTTAATAATGTCAATCGCTATTAATACATAAGTCACTGATAGTTTTATTTTATGCTTTTATTTTGCATTATAATTATTTCAAAATAAGAAACCATGATGACGAGACAACAATCACCAATAGCAACATTAACCAGAGCAAAAAAAGGCAACCTTGTTTGTGTTGGAACGGGATTACAACTAGCAGGGCAAATAGGTGCATTAAGTTTGAGTTATATAGAGCATGCTGATGTGGTATTTTCGTTAGTGCCCGATGGTTTTTCAGAACGTTGGTTAATGTCGCTTAATTGTGATGTTCGCTCACTTCAACCTTATTATGCTCAACACGATGAGGTAAAAAATCGTCGTGATACTTATGCAGAAATGGTTGATGCTATCTTAGATGAAGTTCGCCTAGGTAAATTAGTTGTATGTGCCTTATATGGTCATCCTGGGGTATTTGCCTGCGTGGCGCATTGGTCCATTAAACAAGCCCGCAGTGAAGGTTTTGACGCTAGCATGTTGCCGGGTATTTCAGCTGAAGCTTGTTTGTGGGCTGATTTAGGCATTGACCCAGGTCATAGTGGCCACCAAAGTTTTGAAGCAACGCAGTTCATGCTTTATCACCATATTCCGGATCCTACAACGCATCTGTTACTTTGGCAGATTGCTCTTGCTGGTGAACATACCTTAACTCAATTTAGTAGCACTAAAGATAAATTGCAGATTTTGGTTGAACACTTAAATCAGTGGTATCCGCTGACTCATGCAGTAATTATATATGAAGCAGCAAATTTGCCATTTCAATCACCTGTTATAGAGCGCATACCGTTATCTTTATTGCCAGAGGCTACGCTAACGACGATTAGCACGTTGTTAATTCCTCCAGCGCGTCCGATGACACTTAACCATGAAATGTTAGCCAAATTAGGCATAGTGGAATCAGATATTGGCTAAGTATTTTGAATGGTTGCTGACAAATGAGTTAATTAGGAAATAGTATGTTTAAAACGACTATAATTTTATCAATAAGTTACGGATGGGTGCTATAGAGGATAAGTGATTCAATACTTATCGAAAGTGATGAAGTTTTTATTGATAAAAGATTTTAGTAAGCAATTTATTGTAGAGATTTGTCATAAAACAATTGGTTATGACGTTTTTTGTCGACGGGCAGACCCAGTAAAGTTAAAGTTGTTACAAATGATAATCACACAGATGTAAATTTAAGTCGTTAATTACAAATATAATCTAGAATAGAAGGTTACGATATGTCTAACATGAATACATTTTTTACTAAGCTTGGAACTGACGCCGCTTTATTGGAAGCATATAAGCTTGATCCTCGTGGTGTAATGAAATCAAATGGATTAACACAAGAAGAGATTGATGCTGTGATGTCAGGAGATAAAGCACGTGTTAGCCAGTTGTCTGGTGATAAAGAAATGGCCATGTATATGATTATAAGTAATCCGACAGAGTAATTATTTTTTGCCTCAAATATTGATGTATTTTTTTATTATCATCGTGTTGCTTTTTAGCCGCGCGGCGATAGCTGGCAACGTCGATTATGATAAAGAACTCGACACTATAGAACAATCTTTGAAGACTGACATTGGTTATGCCATTGAAAAGATTGATATCGCGTTATCCTCTGAATCATTACTTACCGCAGCACAGCATAGTCGTCTGTATATGTTGCTAGGTACAAAAAATCTTTATTTAGGTCATTTTGTCGAAGCAGATAAAGCTTTAGATAAAGCACTGACTTACGATCCACTCGGTGAAGAACTCACAAATATTTATTTATTGAAAACCACCGCAAATATAGGATTGAGTAACTATAAAAAAGCTTTTGCTCTTTTAGAGGATAACCTTTCTCGTATCGACAGTTATCAAGATCAAAGTATAAAAATAATGTCTTATATTCGTCTGATGAATGTGTATTTACAGCTTGATGCTTATGAGGAAATGCTACGTATAGCGCAATTAGCACTAAGTCTAAATCAAGGTAAAGACCCAAAAAGCGAATGTTTTTCGATGCTATATCACTCAGTGGCTCATTTGAAATTAACCCACTTTGACCAGGCAGAGGCATTATTTACAGACACCCAACTTTATTGCAAAAACCATGGTTTTACATTGATAGAGATTATGTCTATCAAGGGTAAAGCTAATGTGTTGTTTGATAAGGGGTTGTATGCTGAAGCAGAACCTTTTTACCTTGAGGCTTTAGAGCGTTATCAGAAGTTTCAATTTCAAATTGAAATTAACGAAATACAGTCTTATTTGAGCTCGATATATTTTCATCTGGGTGATTACCAACAAGCTGATATGTTTGCGCAGTTAGTTAATGCTTTACCTAATAAGCCTAGCAACATGCAGGTAAAAAAACGAGTTAGTGAAATATTGTCTTTAATTGCGGGTAAACGTGGTCAGTTTGATAAAGCATATCAGTATCAAGTTGTGGCATCTGCACTTGGTCAGCAATTAATTGATGAACAGAAAATAAAAGAAAATGCCTATCAAATGGCTCGCTTTGATAGTGTGGAAAAAAATCGTGAGAATACTAGCTTGATCCAAGACCATGAATTACTGATGAAACAAAAAGATTTATTCATGAAAGAGAAAAGCTCATCAATTATGTTTTCAACATTATTAGTAGGGCTTTCTGTAGGTTTATTGTTGTTATTAATCTCTGCTTGGATGCAACGTAATCAATTTATGAAGCAAGCGCAGCGAGATGGATTGACAGGTATCTTTAATCGCCGCACCGGGCAAGAAATGGCAGAAAATGAATTTATTCAAGCTCAAATGCTTGGTGAGTCATTCTCTGTGTTGTTGATGGATTTAGATTTATTTAAAAATATTAATGATCAATATGGCCATGCTACGGGTGATTGGGTGTTAAAAAAGGTCACACATGTGATTGGTGATATGTTGAAGCCGACTCATATATTTACCCGAATGGGCGGTGAAGAGTTTGCTATCTTTATGCCAAAGCAAACTGAAGATATCGCGGTTGAATTTGCCGAGCAGATCCGCAATGCAATAGCCAATATTAACACTCGTTTCTCAGGACACGATTTTACTGTCACGGTGAGTTGTGGTGTGAGTAGTGTCGATAAGGATGACCTAAGCCTCGACCCGTTAATTCGCCGTGCGGATTTAGCGCTGTATAAGGCCAAGCATAATGGTCGAAATTGTGTCATCTGTTTTAACGACACCATCAAATAACGATAGTCATCTAGCTTTATATCTCTCCCTGAAGTGTCTACCTTGAGTAAATCAACATATGCTAAACCAGCTTGTCACTTGTGATAGCGTCTAAACGTTGGCACTACACTCGTTGTTTAATGTTATTGTGCTCTGGTTTATGAATGTTAATCAAACCACTTATTTACCGTAATCTTTAGTGTATTGATTAGTCTTAGGCTTGGTATAAGTGTTCCTTGTAAGTCGAACAGCGGGTAAATTGAATCGTGCAGGTTTGAAATTAATCTCGTTTTATTGTGTGATGTCATTTTTAATAGTCTGAGCTAAGGTTATGCATTTACAGTGTCTGCACCAAATTGCTTCAAGGAAAATCCTCCGCCACAAATGCTAACGGCATTTCCATTTATTCATCAGTTGCAACATTAGTTATTCAATTCATTACGTAGCGTTTGCGATACCTTGTTGCCACTCTATCTGAGCTAGAGCTGAATCATTAGCGATTTATCGACAGATGCCAATTAACATACAGTGAACTAAGCCTCGTTATTACCGACATATTCCGCCAGATCTGAGCACTATTTATTACTCTTCGCTGCACCATTGTGGTTCTTAATTGCCCCATTTATGAAGTTTTTTCAATTATTTTTAAAAAAAATGCATTTTATTTAAAACAAACCAATCTGCTTGAGCTTGTTGATCGGGTGACGTAACTCACATTGTAAGCTATTAAAATGGCTTTTTTGATTACGTTTACGTAAAGGTAAGTTTAAAACAGTTGTTTAAATTTGACGTGTAATTGGCTTTGTGTAAGTCTTTGTTTTTAATTAGTAAAATGTTATTACGTATAGGTAAGCTAGAAACGTTGCAAAATTGTTTAATTAAATAGTATAGACTAAAGATTGGTAAATAAATATTTACAGTTGGTTATTATATTACAACCTTTTTTACCATTATCATTTGCTGGTCAATTGGTAAGATGAATTTCACATGGCAACTTTAAAGTATAAGCTCTATTATATAAACGTTATAGGTAACAGAGGTTTGTAGTGATTAATTCGTGTTGGTAAGACCATTTTATGTGATCGGAGGCACTGTTTTTCGAGTCGTTTTGGTAAGGAGCAGACTGTTGCAATTACAAACGTTTTTGGTTAGTTTTTAGTACGAAATAGACATTTGAAAGTTTTTGGTAAACAGTCAGCTTCAGTTAAATGTTATTAGAAATGGTTTATTTGAACGCTAATAAGTACAGCGATGATTTGGTACAGACAGGCGGGATAAATAGACAGTAGATAACATCACTACACAGTGAAGCATGACAATCAATATCAAAACAGACAGCATTTAGGGAGCCATTATTATGACGGCAGAACAGTTAGTTGCTCAATACAGTAAGTCCACAGCAAATGCTGATGATTCGGTTAAAACTGATCTCACGTTTATTGGGCCTACTGTTAATGGCCAAGAAGAAGTTTTTAACCTTGGCGCCGTGGCTTTCCTTGATTCGTTATGTGCAAAATTTGTTGATGAAGTACCCGAGCTATTAGCTAAGCGTAAGCAAAAACAAGCCCGTATTGATAATGGTGAGTTACTTGATTTTTTACCTGAAACTCGTGCAATTCGTGATGGTGATTGGACTATCCGTGGAATGCCTGACGATCTCACTGATAGACGTGTTGAAATTACCGGCCCTGTTGATCGTAAGATGATCATCAATGCTTTAAACGCTAATGTAAAAGTGTTTATGGCCGACTTTGAGGATTCATTAGCACCGAGTTGGCAAAAAATTGTCGAAGGACAAATTAACCTTCGTGATGCCGTGCGCGGTGATATTGAACTAACTGTCCCTGAAACAGGTAAGCATTATTCGTTAAATCCGGATCCTGCAGTGTTAATTGCTCGTGTACGTGGTTTGCATCTTATTGAAAAGCACATTGAATACAAAGGCAAACCCATTCCTGGCGGTTTAGTCGATTTTGCTATGTACTTTTACCATAATTATCGTCAACTTTTAGCTAAAAAATCTGGACCTTACTTTTATATTCCTAAGTTAGAAAGCCATATAGAAGCGCGTTGGTGGGCGAAAATTTTTGCCTTTGTAGAAGAACGTTTTTGCTTACAGCCTGGCACCATTAAATGTACTTGTTTAATTGAAACATTACCTGCGGTATTTGAAATGGAGGAGATTCTTTATGAACTTCGTTCAAACATTGTCGCGCTGAATTGTGGCCGTTGGGATTATATCTTCAGCTACATCAAAACCTTAAAGAACTATCCTGATCGTGTGCTACCCGACCGTCAAGCGGTAACTATGGATACTAAATTTTTAAGTGCCTATTCACGCTTATTAATTAAAACTTGCCATAAACGTGGCGCATTAGCCATGGGCGGAATGGCAGCATTTATTCCTGCCAAAGATGAAGCAACTAACGAACTGGTATTACAAAAAGTACGTGGCGATAAGGAGTTAGAAGCTCGCAATGGTCATGATGGTACTTGGGTTGCTCATCCGGGTTTAGCCGACACAGCGATGAAAATTTTCAATGATTACATCGGTGGCGATAGAACCAATCAATTACACATTACGCGTGATGTCGATGCACCCATTTTAGCCAGTGAATTACTTGAGCCTTGTCAAGGCGAGCGAACTGAAGCGGGCATGCGGTTGAATATTCGAATTGCTTTGCAGTACATCGAAGCGTGGATCCAGGGAAATGGTTGCGTACCGATTTACGGTTTGATGGAAGATGCCGCCACAGCAGAAATATCGCGCACTTCTATTTGGCAATGGATCCAGCATGGCAAAAGTTTATCCAACGGCAAATTGGTCACTAAAGCATTGTTTAAAGACATGTTGAAAGAGGAAATGGCCAACGTGAAAAAGGAACTTGGCGCGGAGCGTTTTAATGCAGGTGAGTTCGCCAAAGCGGCAGAATTATTTGAACAAATTACTACCTCTGATGAGCTAGTCGATTTCTTAACATTACCAGGATATGAACTGTTAACGGCGTAATGTCGGATAACGATATTAATTACAACACTACTGAATTAGGCAAAGTTGAATGATTCACTTTGCTACCCTCATACAGGAAGGGGCGACACTATGACTACACAACCAACTCGTCAGCAACAGGTTGATTCAATTAAGAAAAATTGGGATGAAAATCCACGTTGGAAATCGGTTAAGCGTCCTTTTACTGCTGAAGAAGTTGTCGCATTACGTGGCTCTGTTGTGCCAGAAAATACCATTGCTAAAATGGGTGCTGCAAAATTGTGGGAACTGGTTAACGGCGGCGCTAAAAAAGGCTACGTAAACTCACTGGGCGCACTTACTGGTGGTCAAGCTGTACAACAAGCAAAAGCGGGAATAGAAGCGATTTACTTATCAGGCTGGCAAGTTGCTGCTGACGCTAACTTAGCGGGCACTATGTATCCAGACCAATCACTTTACCCAGCAAACTCAGTACCTGCAGTTGTGAGCCGTATTAATAACTCATTTCGCCGTGCTGACCAGATTCAATGGGGCAAAGAAGTAAATCCAGGTGATGACAATTACACTGACTATTTCCTACCTATCGTTGCTGATGCAGAAGCCGGTTTTGGTGGTGTATTGAATGCATTTGAACTAATGAAGTCGATGATTGATGCTGGTGCTGCAGGTGTTCACTTTGAAGACCAATTAGCGTCTGTTAAGAAGTGTGGTCACATGGGCGGTAAAGTCCTCGTACCAACTCAAGAAGCGGTGCAAAAGTTAGTTGCTGCACGTTTAGCGGCAGATGTCAGTGGTGTTGATACCTTGGTTATTGCACGTACAGATGCTAATGCTGCTGATTTGATGACTTCAGATTGTGATGAATATGACCGTGAGTTTGTTACTGGTGAACGTACTAACGAAGGTTTCTACCGCGTTAGAGCTGGTTTAGACCAAGCTATTTCACGTGGTCTTGCTTATGCTCCTTATGCTGATTTAATTTGGTGTGAAACAGCTAAACCTTGTCTTGAAGAAGCGAAGAAATTTGCTGATGCCATTCATGCACAGTATCCAGACCAACTACTTGCTTATAACTGTTCACCTTCGTTCAACTGGAAGAAGAACTTGGATGACGTTACGATTGCTAAGTTCCAGCAAGAGTTGTCTAACATGGGCTACAAGTACCAGTTCATCACGTTAGCGGGCATTCATAACATGTGGTACAACATGTTCGATTTAGCCTATGACTACGCACGTGGTGAAGGCATGAAGCATTATGTTGAAAAAGTACAAGAGCTTGAATTTGCTGCGGCTAAGAAAGGTTATACCTTCGTATCGCACCAGCAAGAAGTGGGTACAGGTTACTTTGACCAAGTGACTACGTGTATTCAAGGCGGTAAATCGTCAGTAACAGCGCTAACGGGCTCTACTGAAGAAGAACAGTTTTAATCGTTAGTCCCAACCGTTTTACAAGTTTGGTCACTTTGTGACTGTTGTAACCCCGTACGGCTCACCTACAGGTCGTACGGGATTTTTATCCAAATATAATGGTTTATAAGTCAATGCTTAGTTGTTGAACCTGATTGTTTGGATACTTCCTACCCGTAAGTTTTTTCCAACCACATTATTGTGATTGCGGCTCTTGTGAGCCGTTTTTTTTGCCCAATATTTATCGTTTATGTAGATGTCACTTTTGCACCCAAATGAACCCCGCTTATCTCGAACGACACTTGCTCAAAAATTGCAATTCCTGAATAAAGTGATCTAATAGCGATATAACATGTCATTTATTCGTTGTGCTAGCATCAGTGTGATTAATTCACTAATCAGTGGGCGCAGGGATATGAGTATTATTGTTTTACTTTGATACGTGAGCTAGCTTAAGCGAATAGCAATATCTACAAGACACCGTGATGAAATTGAGTATACTAAAAACAATGTTTGTTATATTTAGGTTAATTTTTGAAGGCGATGACTCAACAAAAAGGGGCTGATTACTGGACCAAGCGGATTAGTGATCAAGAAATGCCTGCATTATGTTCAACAGTGCGTGATTTAGAAAAGTTGGCAAAAGACGATGTGTCTTCGTTATCTTTGTTAGGTCGAAGTGTCATGCACGACAATGCACTCACCTCGCGTATTTTGCGAGTGGCAAACAGCGCCACTTACAATAAAGGTATTAATCCTGTTTCGACCGTAAGCCGTGCAGCGGTTGTATTAGGTTTTGATACAATTCGCAACATATGCATTACCGCAAAACTACTCACCAGTTTACTTGAAAATAAGCACCTGAGCGAAAGTGTCTATCAACGTTTATTAAAACTGATGGCGCAATCTTTTCAGGCGGCGATGCTCGCTAGAATGATGATGAGCGACCGTGGAGAATCGCTACGTGAAGAGGTGTTTATTGCCTCGTTATTGTATCGAATAGGTGAAAGTGCTTTTTGGAGCATGGGCGGTGAATTAACCGAACAGCTTGATAAAAAGTTGTTAGCGACTGACGATAAAATTGAACAAAACTCATTAATTCGAACTGAACTAGGTACCTCTTTTACCCAGCTGACCCAAAGCATTGCCAGAAGCTGGGGCTTAGGTGAAGTACTGATTAAGTCTTTAGCACAGCCAGACGAGCGCATGCCTGAGATCCGTTGTATTTTTTTAGCCGATAAGTTATCAGAAATCGTGTCACAGCCTAAAGTTAACGCTGAAGAGCTGCACAAACGCCTATCTCAAGCCGCAGAAATGTTAGACATCAGTGTGGATGAATTTACTGAAAAGTTTATTGATTGCAGCGAAATAACCCATAAATTAGCCATTGAATATGGTGCCAAAGCCATAGTGTCTTATTTACCTAATACCGCAGACGTATTAGAGCATGTCGACGCTCCTATTGAGCTCTCTGAGATAAGGCAAACCAATCAAGGTTATCAGTTAAGTAAATTGAGACAATTAACCCATTATGCCGTGGTTAAAACTGATTTTAATCAAATAATGCACACCACATTGGAAGGAATGTTAACCGGCGTTGGTTTAGATAGGTGTGGTGTATTGTTACTATCCCCAAGTCGTAAATTATTACAACCAAGGGTGATGATGGGTGATGGCGCTGAATTATTAAAACAAGCCTTTGTGATTGAACTAGACGACCCTCGATCCGTTTTTACTCAATGTATTGGGCAAAAAAAGAGTGTGTGGGTAAATGCACCCACCACCAAAGAATGCAAAGTTCAAATTGATGATGTACTCGTTGAACGCTTTTCTCAAAATGGCTTTTTATTAGCGCCGCTCTTTGTTGGACAGAAAGTGTTGGGATTATTTTATGCCGATAGGCAGGGTACTGGACGTCGTTTTGAGCAAGAGGATTTCGACAGTTTCACTCACTTTAGTGAGCTCGCTAATGTGTGTTTTGGGGTGTCGATGACATAGGATGGGTATTGAATATTTCCCATTCAATACAATCGGTCTAGAGAATAGCTAACTATTCACTATTATGGTGGTCATCATACTCGACAATGGCCACCATATTGTTTAACTGCTATTGCATGATTAAGCTGGTAATTCGTTTGGCTTTATCGTTTGGAATTGGAAAACTCAAATGGTATTGCGCTATTTTCCATCCTTCAGAGGTTTGTACCAACGCACCTGTACCCCGGCTTACGCCATATGCTGGGCTATAGAGCTGCTCGTCAAATACAATCGTATCGTCAATTTGTAATAAGTGACGCGACTTTAAATCGTAACGCCAGCCTTTAGTGGGTTTGGCATAATGTTCAAACTCAACCATATTCCAACGCTCTGAATCATCGGTACCAATAAACACCGCTTGTGGATGATAAAGGCTAAAATAAGTGGTCCAGTCAGCAGCAGCTGCACTTTCATGTAATAGATTTAACAAAGCGCTGACTTCTTGGCTGTCTTTTTCTGATAAGCCTTGGCTATCAATTAACTCATTTTTTTGACTAATGTCTTTTATAATCGCTTCGCTTTCGGAGCTCACTTGCTGACTAACTTGTTTGTTTTTTGGCTCAGTTTGGCTCTGTTCAAGTGTTGATTCTTCGGCTTCAGTTGCATGTAAATCGAAGGCAGCCACTGTCGTCATTAACACGGCGATAAAACCGAGTCGGTGAATGATTGATTGCATAGTATTCCTGTTTATTTAGTAAATTATTATTATGCGTTTTAATACTTTTCTAATGCCAATTTATTGGGTCTAGCTGATAAAACTGGCTTAATTCTTTATACAATTGTTGATGCTGTTGGTAAAACTCCACGGGTCGTTCAAAAAACGTTTCACTTATCACAGCAAAAAACTCCGCCGGATTGGTCGCGCCGTAATAGTTAAATAATGACGGGATATGTTGTTGAGCGCAATACTGAAGTTGCTTAAATTCTTGCCCTAATGTGCTAGACCATGAGCGATACGAAGTAATATCGCGCAGTGGTGGTGCACCATTAGCCGTTCCATCTTCTTGATCAAGCTGGTGAGCGAATTCGTGTATCACAACATTGCTACCATCAAACGGGTCGGCTGCGCCTTCTATAGTGCTGTTCCATGACAATACGACTTTACCATATTCCCAAGATTCTCCCAGCAACACATTACGTTGGCTTGATTGTACTCCCGCGAGATCCGTGCGGTTTTTCTTAACGATAAACGCGCTTGGATAGACTAAAATTTGTTTCAGTTTTGGGTAATAGTTAGTTTTACGATTGAGTAATAACAAACAAGCTTGGGCTGCAATTGTTACTTTTACTTCGTCGTTGATTTCGAACCCGTCACAACCGACAAATTGTTTCTCATTAATGAATATCTGAATATGCTTTTTGAGTTGAAGTTGCAAATCCGTCGGCATGGCTTTGAAATAAGGAAAACGCTTTTTTAATATATGACGCCATTGAGTGGGGAATGGTTTGCTGGTGATAATGTTACGTTGACGGTTGAGACGCCATTGGCTACTGACAATCCATGCCACAGCTGTTATTGATATAACGAGCAATATTACAATCGCGATCATAGAAGTGTCCTGGTAGTCGAAGAGGGCGCCAAGATTGATATTTTAAGCTTATGTATTATCTGAGCTTGCAATGTTTAATATGACTTGTTTATTTCATTCGCTGGCTTTTTCATTCCATGAGTATTTAATGGGGCAGTTTGTGAGTAAATTCAAGCTTTAGGAAAAACTAAATAGCAATGAGAGTGATAAGTGAAAACGTAGTTTGCCTAGCGTGTAGGTTGGAGTTTTGGATAAATAAAAGCACTGGCTAGCAAATATTAGTCTTATATTTACTGCCAGTGAAAGGGCGGGGATAAAGTGGTTGTCGTTGTGTTTGGTAAAAATTATGTTCAATTCACTATCAGTCTGCAAAGTTAACTATTGGTCTGTAAAGCTAACATCTAACCGTTTTTGTTGTTGTGGAGATAGACTAAAATATTGTGAAATCAACTGCCTGATAAGTTTTGATTTTGCTATTCCTCCCTGCTGACTTAATAATGTAAGCTGGCTTATTGCCGTTTCACTTAAGGTATAGGTACAACGTCTATAAGGTTGCTGTTTACTTTTATTGACCGATTTTATTGGCTTTACATGCTGTGGATATTTACGCTGTAAAAAATCGATTATATTGTTTTGCTTATCTGCATCGCTTGTCATTAACGTTTGCTTTTCCTCATGTTGAGGACGATCTTGACCTGCAGCGTATAAATCGGCCGCTGCAATAAAGTCATCAATTGATACTGCAATGTTATTGGTGCTTTTACATAACGAAGCGTTTTTCTTGAGATCGGCTAGTCCCATAATTTCCTCTCATCGTGGTCACGTTCGATGCAGTATTGCGCTGTTCAATAAGTTGCTTTGCATCAGTAATATCGAGTAATTCACAGGCAATACTGCGCATTTCATCAGCCGCTTTACCTTGGGGTTCTAACTCAAATACAGATAAGCCTGATTCTTCACTGTCGTCGTAAATATTACGACAGTAGTTAACGGCATCTAATACATTAATGTCATAAGTACGACAGACATCTTTTGCTTCAGTAATTCTGCTTGCCTGGTTAGGTAAACTTGGGCATTGAGTGATCACAAATGATGCTTTCATTTTCGGGTTTATCATTAAACAAGTGGAAACGATATCGTCCATATGGCTGACGGTTTTTAAATCTCTGCGTTTTGGGCGCAATGGCATTAACACATAGGATGCCACTGACATGGTTGCTCTAAGCGCTAGATTATCTTGGCCACCACAATCGACAACAACATAATCATAATGCTGCTCTAAGCTGAGTAAATCATTACGGATTTTTCCATACAGCTGCACGCAGTTTATGGCTGGTAATTTGGGGTTGTTGTTCCGAGCTTGGATCCAGTCTGACGTGGTTCTTTGCGGATCGCAGTCGACCATAATCACGCTAGCTTGAACTTCATTGGTCAGGAAGACTGCAATATTTTGCGCAAGGCAGCTTTTACCACTACCCCCTTTTTCACCACCAACTAATATGATCATGGACGTTACCCTCTCAATATAACTATCTTACACCGTTAAATGTAATTGATATCACACTGTAATAATGGATATAGATTTAGTCAATTAGCTGATTTTTGACAGTTTTTTATTAATGTCTTCGAGGCGGTTATTTGACTGTTTTGAACATTAAGGCAGAAAATTGACAACAGAAGTTAGCATCCGTCAATGTTAGTGAAAGATTACATTTAATAATGACTTGCAGCTGTTATGTGCAAAGAACATTGTTGTTTTAGGGATTGTTTTCAATAGAGATAAAACTGAATACATGTTCTATATGCATTAAATGGCTATAAGCCAACTTCTATATAGCTAATTGGTATAGTAAAGGATGCCGCAAAATGAGTTGTTTTAAGCTTAAATCTGATTCAATCGGTTATTTTACGCAAACCAGTGGTCTGATTATTGTCCTAAATAGTCAGTTGCAATCGCGTTCGAACTGGGTATTTTGTGGATTTAAAAATAAACAGTAATTAATTCAGCCTGAGTTACTCTGAATGGGTTGATTAATCAGTAGTTAACCTCTGATTAGTTAACCTCTGATTAATTAAATTCGCATCAATTAACGCAGTACCAACTCATTATGCATTCCACTTAGCTGTACTTTTTGACGCCCTGTTATGTCAAACGTGCGTATTATCAGTTCATTTTTCGAATCCTAAAGCGGTTTTGAAAAAGGCTTTGAACTGATAAAATAGCTAATCAAATTGGTATTACATTAACCTAATAAAGACACAAAGGCGTGGAGCCATAAATGATGAATGAGCAGCAATTGTTAGAAGCGATTAATCAAACCATGCCATTTGGTAAATATGCTGGTCGTAAATTACTGCAGTTACCTGAACCTTATTTAGTTTGGTTTCACTCTAAAGGTTTTCCTGAAGGCAAACTTGGTGAGCAATTAGCATTAATGTATGAAGTGAAGCTCAATGGATTGGAAGAAATGCTACAACCTCTGTTAAAGCGGTGAAGCTAGGTAGTAAGCTATGAAGCTGGTAACAAGCGGTGACAAGCGATAACGAAATCCGCCCTAGTATCTAGTCTATTAACCGTTTTTTCATGTAAAAGCCGGTAAACGTTTGGCCACATTTTTGTTGGTAGCTTGTCTGTTGCAAAACAAACCCCATAGCTTCAAACAACGGTTTAGATAAGTATGATGCATCAACACTGAGGTAAGGATATTGTTGCTGAAGAGCCCAATGTTGTAAGTGTTTATAGAGTGCGCTGGCGATGCCTTGCTGCTGATAGTCGGGGTGAACGTATAAGCAGTCAATATAACCTTGGTGCTTAAAATGAGTTTCTAGACTAATGAAGCCGATGACCTGTTGGTTATCAAGTGCTAACCAGGCTTTATTTCGTTTGTATCGTAGTTGCCAAAATTTAGTAGAGCGCGGTGCTGATGACCATGCGTTGAGTTTTATGCTTGGGTATCTTGGATGAATAATACCTTGTACCGCAGTATGGTATAACTCACTTATTTGAGTTGCATATGATGCAGAAAAATCAACGATTTGATGAGGTTGATTTATTGAGTTTTTCATAAAAAAGACCAATCGATAAGATTGGTCAATTATGTAAGCTTTTTACGATAAAACGTACTATTTTTTATTAATATTGCCAACAAACATGATTTTATCAAATGTTCTGTTTAGGCTTGAGCTTTTAAAGTCGCTCATCCACATTTGTTCAGACACTTCTACTTTATCGCCTTTAGTCACTTCAGTTTGCGGACCCGCAGCCCAATATGTTTTATCAGCTTCTTTAAGTTGAACATAGGTATAACCGCCGCCATTCATGGTGTCGAGTACTTCACCTTGATGCAAAGCACCTTGCGCCCATACAGAAGAAACACCCATAGCCAAAGTGGCAGCGGCAGCAAATGCAATTAATTTAGCTTTCATGTATGTATTCCTATTTTGCCCAAAAAATGATAGTTAATGAGGATATTAATTCAACGTTTGTATCATTTAACCATTTCTACTCATTCTGGTCTGTGATCTACCGCGAATTATTGTCTTCTATCAGCTGTTAGGTATTCTCTGTTGGGTATTGTCATCTAGATACATGAAGCCATCGTTTAGTCGCGGTGGCTAATATAATGTACATTTGCAAATAGTTGTCCCGTAATGAGATGTCCATGCTGGCTAACAAAATCGATAAAAGCTTCAGGGAGTGTTTGATTGCTCATCGGTTGCTGCCAGTGAGCATGCAATAGTGCATCATATCCTTCCTTACCCGCAGCGGTATAAGCACTTGATACACCAATATACAATTTATTGGATTCAAGAGTTTGCCATTGATCCTGCTTGTAGATATCAATCTGGGTGATCCGCTGGCCTTTAATTCGCTTACCATCATAGAAGTAGCGCAATCCATAAGGATAGGGGAAACTGCCCGCTCCGGTACCAACAATGCCATTATTGGTCGCGCTATTGATGGACGATTCTAATGCTTCAATAATGTGTTTACCCATAATTTGATACAGCGTTAGGGGTAATTCGAATGGCAGAATGCGGCCAACAACATCAGCAAGTGATAACTGACCTTTATTGAGCGATTGCCTCACCCCCCCAGCATTATGCAGTGCAAAATCGATATTTGGCTCAATGTATTTAGCCGCTTTATACATGCTACGACTCACCCAAGGGGCTATTTCGCTGCCATGAGGGAGCTGTTTGCTGGGTAACCTAGTGTGAACAAAGTTTCGAGGTATATGAGCCAGTATTTGGTTTTCTAGCGCATCTAATGATGGGCGGTATTGGCTATGAATGACCTGATGAATAGCATCATCATGCTGAGCGTCTTTAATACTTGGATGGGTGAACAACTGCTCGATTAAATCAGCTGCAATAGCGCTATCGGCAGGCTGTCCGTCTTTGGTGCTGACTTGAATATTGTCATCAAGCATAAAATAATTATTACCGATAAGCTCGGTTACTTTGCCATTTGAATCAAAATTGATTTGGGCAAGACCCAGTGTTTCTGCATATTTTCCGGCATGCAAAATAGGCGTTGAGTTTATCGTTTCGGCGTAAGGAATATCGCTTAAGCCAATGTTACTCATACTACCTTGAAGTGTATGAGAATGTCCGCCGACAATTAGGCTTATGCCGTCGACACTGGCAGCAAGTTCTTGGTCTTGGTCTAAACCTAGGTGGCTTAGTACAATAATATGGTTAATACCTTGTTGTTTCAGTTTTTGAACTGTTTTACGGGTGGTGTCGATAGCATTAACAAAATGAGTATCGGGGTCCGGCCTAGCTATTAAATACATTTGGTCTAAGGTAATACCAATAATAGCCATCTGGGTATCGTGAAATGGCTTTATCAGTACTTTTGCTGTTCTGGTGCTGTCATCAAAGTCGTACAACATTGGGTGGCCGTATAATCGACCTGTTTTATGTCTATCTTCTGCGCTTAAATCCATATTGCCGGCTAATACCGGAAAATCGATACGGTTCAAAAAGGCTTGTACAGGGCTGTTACCTGCATCGATTTCGTGATTACCCAATACCATAGCATCAGGTTTGAGTAAGTTAAGGAGGTGTGCATTAGCCGCACCTTGAAACTCCCTGAAATATAAAGTGCCCTGAAAGCTATCGCCGCCATGTAAAAATAGAAATGGAGTTAGTTCGGCCGCGGCTTGCTGCCTTGCCTGTTCTATTTGGTAACCTAAACGCGCATAGCCACCTGAATGGCCCTCAAGTGTATAAGTGTGTTGCTGGGCTGTCAGGCTAAATTGGACTGGACTAGGTTCGAAGTTAGAATGAGTGTCATTAATATGAGCTATAGATAAACGATAAATATGTGACATTTTTTCCCTCAATTTAATGTCGCTATCTTATACTAATTTAGGTAAACATGTTATCGCTGCGCGTTTTTGTGATCTTTATATTGCAGCTCAAATTACGAAAGTGATGGTACAAATTAGCTGAATATAGCCAATACAGTTTGTATTAAAAAATGCGATAAAAAGAGTGTTAACAATTGATTTTTTTGATTATGTATTCGTATACAAGTGGCTTAATTAACCAAGTTAATTATCATCGTATATAACCAAACCTTTATTCTTGATACGTCGTTGCCACAGCTTACGTGCCAGAGCTTGCATATTGGGAGCTAAATCCTTTGAATCAACGATTTCTAAACCAATTAAGGTTTCGATGATGTCTTCAATTGTCACTATCCCTTCACTTGAGCCATATTCATCAACCACTAATGCCATTTTAGCATTACGTTTTATCATTAATTGAAACAGTGGCAATACTCTTACTGAGGAGGGGGCAGCAAGTAGCGTTTTTAAATGAGTACCAATTTCGGTATCTGGTGTTTGGCGAGACTGAAGAATAATGTCATTACGATTAACATAACCAATCACATTGTCTCGGTCACCTTGGTAAATCGGAAAACGAGTAAACGGAC
Organism: Shewanella frigidimarina; assembly: GCF_003797125.1. GTDB lineage: Bacteria > Pseudomonadota > Gammaproteobacteria > Enterobacterales > Shewanellaceae > Shewanella > Shewanella frigidimarina. The sequence goes on along the minus strand of NZ_RKKE01000002.1, from coordinate 543,913 downwards.
TCGACAAATATTGGTCGGTAAATTGCGCATGAGTGATGTGAGTCGATAATTTAAATATCACAGTGCGGGGGGTCATTATGTCGCTGACGTGCATGTCTTTCATCGATAACATTTGGGTTAAAATCTGTGATTCTTGCTCACTTAGCTCACCACTGTCTTTACCCATTTTACTCATTGCGCTGAGTTCTTGACGAATGTATTGACCGTTATTACCTTTGCCTAAGAGATTGGTAACCTTTTGAGACATCCAAATTAAAGGCATAGTTATTTTTTCCATCCAGAATAAGCAAACCGATACCGATGGCGCCAATTTACGCCAATGATTAGCCCCTAATGTTTTAGGAATGATTTCTGAGAGGAACAAAATTAAAAAAGTCAGAACCGCAGAGAATACTCCGAGCATATGACTACCAAACACAATAGCCGCCTGTGCGCCTGCAACAGAAGCCCCCATGGTATGTGAGATGGTATTTAGCGTTAGGATAGACACTAAAGGAGAGTCAATATTTTGCTTTTGCTTATCGAGTTGCGCAGCAATAAAGGGGTTAGTTTCTTTCAGGGTTGCGATATAACTTGGAGTAACAGATAAGAGAACGGCTTCAAAAATACTACACAAAAAGGAAATCAAAATAGCAAAAGAAACAATCAATAAAAGGGTTAACATAGTGTGGGTAAAAACTTCCTCGTAGAAGGCCATATAGCCTACAGTAATACTAACATATCACTAGATGCAGATATACTGGCTAAAACGTGATGCTAACTGTATAATTCGCCGCCCTGTTACAGGTTTTGGTGTTTTGAGGTTAGGCGAATGAGTGTAAAGAAAATCAATTTATTAGATCTTGATCGTAAAGGACTACGGGCGTTGTTCAGTGAAATGGGCGAAAAACCGTTTCGTGCCGATCAGTTAATGAAGTGGGTTTATCACTTTGGTGTTACTGACTTTGAAGAAATGAACAACATAAACAAAGTGTTGCGTACCAAGCTTGCAGCTAAGTGTGAAATTGTTGCGCCTGAAATTGCGAGTTTTCAAAAGTCGAATGATGGCACTATTAAATTTGCTATCAATGTTGGCCAAGGCCAAGAAGTTGAAACCGTATACATTCCTGAAGAAGACCGTGCGACCTTGTGTGTGTCATCACAAGTCGGCTGTGCTTTAGAATGTACTTTCTGCTCAACGGGCCAACAAGGTTTTAATCGTAACTTAACTGTATCTGAAATTATTGGCCAAGTTTGGCGTGTATCGCAATTTTTAGGTTTCCACAAAGATACTGGCGATCGACCAATTTCTAACGTAGTGATGATGGGTATGGGTGAGCCTTTGCTTAACCTTGCTAACGTGATCCCTGCGATGGATATTATGCTAGATGATTTTGGTTTTAGTTTATCTAAACGTCGAGTGACGTTATCAACTTCTGGTGTAGTACCTGCACTTGATAAATTAGGTGACGCCATTGACGTCGCATTAGCGGTAAGTATTCATGCACCTAATGATGAACTGCGCGATGTGTTGGTTCCAGTTAATAAAAAATATCCATTACAAGAATTTTTAGCGGGCATTCGTCGCTATTTAGAAAAGTCTAATGCAAATCGCGGCCGCGTGACGGTTGAATATGTCATGCTTGATCATATTAATGACAGCACAGACCAAGCGCATGAACTCGCGATACTAATGAAAGATACTCCATGTAAGATTAACTTAATCCCGTTTAACCCGTATCCTGGTTCTCCTTACGGTCGTTCATCTAACTCACGCATAGATCGTTTTTCTAAAGTGTTGATGGAACATGGCCTAACGGTGATTGTTCGTAAAACCCGTGGTGATGATATTGATGCTGCTTGTGGCCAATTAGCCGGTGATATTCGTGATAGAACAAAGCGTTTAGCAAAAAAACAAATGCAACAGAATCAGATTTCAGTCACAATGGAATAACTCGTTGTTTGCATAGATAATAGGCTTATAAATGAAGCACGGAATGCAAAAGGTTGGTCTAATTACATTAGTGGCTTTATCTGTCACTGCTTGTGTGACTGAGCGCACTTACAGCGGTACTGATACCCCTGTAGCAGAGCGTCGGTTTGATAAGCAGGGGGCCGCTAGAGAACGAATGCAACTTGGGTTAACTTATCTAAATCGTGGTAATAGCGAACAAGCCAAGTATAATTTAAATAAAGCTGTTGAATATGCGCCGAATATCAGTGAAGTTCATATGGCAATGGCTTATTATTATCAAACTGTTGGTGATATAGAGCGAACAGAAGAGTCATATAAAAAAGCCATTAGCTTGAGTGATGTTACTGGTGATGCACGGAATAATTTTGGGGTGTTTTTATGTCAGCAAAATAATTTTGCTGAGTCTGAGAAAATGTTTCTTGCGGCGATTGAAACACCTAAATATACCCGTACCGCATCGAGTTATGAAAACTTAGGCGTATGCAGCCGTAAAGCCGGTGATAAAGAAAAAGCGCGACAGTATTTTAATATGGCGTTAAAGTATGATCAAAGACGTAAAGTAACGTTATTAGAGTTAACCGAGTTAGCCATGGAAGATGCTGACTACGGCAATGCGCGCGAACAACTCGCAAGATACCATCGAGTTGCTAGCGAATCAGCAGAAAGTTTAGCCTTAGGGATTAAGATTGAGCGGGCGGCAAATGATATAGAGGCCGTAAAACGATTTGGCATTTTACTCATTGCGAAGTTTCCTGCATCTCCACAAGCCAAAAATTATAGAGCTAACTTGAATTAATGACTAAAGAATTCGAAGTAGAACAAGACGCAGAAAAAGCGCCATTGTTAAAGGATGTTGTTACTGCTGGCGCCATTTTAAAAGCGGCTCGCGAAGCAAAGGGACTTTCACTTGAGACCGTAGCAACCCAATTGCATTTACGTCCCAAGATTATCAATGATCTTGAAAACGACATATTTGTTAATATTGCCTCTACCACATACGTTAGAGGTTATATTAAAAATTATGCCCGTGTTGTGAATGCCGATATTAACCAAATTCAACAATGTTTAAGCCATCAGTTGCCTGAAATTGTTGCGCCTGCAATGCAAAGTTTTTCACGTAAGACGACTCATCAAGCTCGTAATAGTCGTCTTAATTTAGTGACCTACCTTATTGTTGCTGTATTGATTGCCATGTTAGTGCTGTGGTGGGTACAAAAATCATCGTTACTAACCAATATTGATTTATCACAGCCTACTGTTGAAGAAATTGCAGCTGAAAGCAATATGCCTGAACCGCAACAGATCATTAGAAGTGGCTCTGTACAATCCAGTGGTAATGGTTTAGATAACGAAGGCAATGTTAGTGCAACAGATGTGGCTAATCAGGCAGCAATAGAAGCCGAGGACAAACTGATTCAAACGGCCCAAGATGCAGCGACTGCTTCACAGTCATTACCTGCTAGCAGTGTTGTTGAAAGTACTAATATTGTATCTTCATCAACAGCAGAAACTAGTTTAGCAGGTGCCGAGAGCGTGTTAACCATTGAGCTCACCGGTGACTGCTGGGTTAACGTAACCGATGCTAATGGCAAAGTGATGGTTGATGGCGTGAAAAATGCGGCACAACGAATTGAAGTTCGCGGAATAAAACCTTTTAAAGTGATTTTGGGTGCGCCTCAAGTAGCCAGCATCAGCCTCGATGGCAATAACGTCAGTTTAGCTGAGTTTGCCAACGGTCGAGTTGCAAGATTAACCCTGCCTAAAGCGTCATAATGCTTTAGCAACAGCAGTAGAGCATATTTGCATGTATAACGAATCCCCAATTATTCGCAGACCATCTACCCGAATTTATGTAGGCAATGTGCCTATTGGTGATGGTGCGCCGATTGCTGTCCAATCGATGACGAATACTAAAACTACCGATGTTGCCGCCACCGTAGCTCAAATTCGAGCATTAGAAAAAGTGGGCGCTGATATTGTACGTGTTTCAGTGCCGACCATGGATGATGCTGAAGCGTTTAAAATTATCAAACAGTCTGTCAATGTGCCATTAGTGGCCGATATTCATTTCGATTATCGTATCGCGCTTAAAGTCGCTGAATACGGTGCAGATTGCCTGCGTATTAACCCAGGTAATATTGGTAATGAAGAACGCATTCGTAGTGTGGTTGAGTGCGCGCGCGATAAAAACATTCCCATCCGTATCGGAGTGAATGGTGGCTCGCTTGAAAAAGACTTAATGGACAAATATCGTGAACCAACGCCTGAAGCATTATTTGAATCAGCGATGCGTCATGTGGATATTTTGGACCGTTTGAACTTTGATCAATTTAAAGTCAGCGTTAAAGCGTCAGATGTTTTCCTTGCTGTCGCATCATACCGTCTGCTGGCTAAACAAATTCGTCAACCGTTACATCTTGGTATTACCGAAGCCGGCGGCATGCGTGCAGGTTCAGTTAAATCAGCTGTCGGTTTAGGCATGTTATTAGCTGAAGGCATTGGTGATACTTTACGTATTTCGTTAGCGGCTGATCCGGTTGAAGAAATTAAAGTTGGTTTTGATATTTTAAAGTCGCTACGTATTCGTAGCCGTGGCATTAACTTTATTGCTTGTCCTTCTTGTTCGCGCCAAGAGTTTGATGTGATTAGTACCGTCAATGAACTTGAACGTCGTCTTGAAGACATTACCACTGCAATGGATGTGTCAATTATTGGTTGCGTAGTCAATGGTCCAGGCGAAGCGTTAGTGTCTGATATTGGCTTGACTGGCGGCCATGCTAAGAGCGGTTATTATGATGACGGAGTGCGTCAAAAAGAGCGCTTTGATAACAATAAAATCATCGATGGTTTAGAAGCCAAGATCCGTGCTAAAGCGAGCATGATGGCCAACCGCATCGCTATCACCGACAAAACTGAATAATCATTAATCCTGTGCATGGCAATCTAAGTATTGTCGATGTTGAGGGTATATTTACATTTTATTAGCGCAAGCTAATTCAAGAATTGGACACGTTAACAGTGGCAAAGCAAATCCAAGCAATTCGCGGAATGAACGATATTCTGCCTACGCAAAGTCCTTTATGGCAAAAAGTCGAAGCAGTATTGCGTTCATCAGTTAGTGCATTTGGTTATAGCGAAATTCGCACTCCCATCGTAGAAAGTACTGATCTTTTCAAGCGCTCTATTGGTGAAGTGACCGATATTGTTGAAAAGGAAATGTACACTTTTGAAGACCGTAACAGTGACAGTTTAACCTTACGCCCAGAAGGTACGGCTTCAACCGTTCGTGCTGGTAACGAACATGGTCTGCTGTATAACCAAGAACAACGTTTATGGTATATGGGTCCCATGTTTCGTCATGAGCGTCCGCAAAAAGGTCGTTACCGTCAATTCCACCAGTTTGGTGTTGAAGTGTATGGTATTGGCAGCGCCGACATTGATGCTGAAGTATTAATGTTATCTGCCCGTTTATGGGATTTACTCGGCATTAAAGAACACGTTGCACTAGAGCTTAATACGCTCGGCGACCCCACAGAGCGCGCTGCTTACCGTGATGCCTTAATCGCATTTCTAGAGCAGCACAAAGATAAGTTGGATGAAGATAGTCAACGTCGCATGTATTCAAATCCATTGCGAGTGTTAGACAGTAAAGATCCGCAAGTGCAAGCCATTTTAGGCGATGCACCAGCATTGATGGATTACCTTGGTGAAGACTCTAAGACACATTTTTCAACTTTGTGTGAACTCTTAGACGCTGTTGGCATCCAATACACCATCAATCCGCGTTTAGTCCGTGGTTTAGATTATTATAACCGCACTGTATTTGAATGGGTTACCACTAGTTTGGGCTCTCAAGGTACAGTATTAGCAGGTGGACGCTACGATGGTTTAGTCGGCCAACTTGGTGGTAAAGACACACCTGCGGTTGGCTTTGCTATGGGACTTGAGCGTATTGTGCTTTTGCTTGAAACGCTTGAGTTAACAAGTGATATTGCCCCTGAAGTGGACGTTTATGTCACTGCAATGGGTGAAAATTGTGTCGTTGAAGCCATTAAAGTAGCTCAAGAGTTGCGTCAACAGTTGCCAACGCTTAAAGTCATGAGCCATTGCGGTGGTGGTAACTTTAAAAAGCAAATGAAACGCGCTGATAAAAGCGGTGCCCAATTTGCGTTGATTATTGGTGAAAACGAAATAGCCAACAATCAAGTTGCCATTAAGCCGTTAAGAACAAACAATGAACAACAATTGGTTACGCGTAGTGAACTCGTAGCTAAAATTGCAGAACTGATTTAAGAACAGATTTTAAAGGGGAAGTGCAAGTGGAAATTTATAGCACAGAAGAACAACAAGTAGATGCTATCAAGCAGTTCTGGAAAGATTATGGTACCTCGATTGTCGTTGGTGCCGTAGTAGGCCTTGGTGGTCTATATGGTTGGAATACTTATTCTGACATGAAAGTGACTGCGGCTGAAGAAGCTTCAGAGTCATTCCAGTCCATCGTGACACAGTCGGCTAATCCTGCTGCGTTATTGGTTCAGGCTGAAAACTTTACATCAGAACATGATCAGCAAGGTTATCAAGCGCTACTAGAATTAATGGTTGCAAAATCAGCTGTTGAAGCGGGTGATTTAGCCAAAGCAGAAGCATCATTTACTAAAGTGATTGCTGCGCAACCTGGTTCTGGTTTAGGCATGGTAGCGATGATCCGTTTAGCGCGTATCCAAGCTGAGCAAAACAATTTAGGTATGGCGTTAGCGACGTTAGAACAAGTGACTGATAAAGCATTTGCTTCACAACGTGAAGAATTAAAAGGCGACTTTTTAGTGCGTCAAGGTGATTTGGATAAAGCCAAATCAGCTTATCAAGCAGCAGTGGATAATGGTGGTGCGTTAGCCAGTCCAGCGTTGACCATGAAATTAGACAATCTAAACAAGGCATAAGGAATTTAGCCGATGAAGTCGTGGTGTAAAAATCTACTTGCCGTTGGGTTAAGTGTTGCTCTTATGTCTGCTTGTTCTTCAAGTGATGTTGAAGAAGAGCCTGTGAGTGAATTAGTTGATATACAAGCAACCGTTTTTCCTGAGGTCACTTGGGATACCAGTGTCGGTGACGGTGTAGGCGATTATTACTCGCAACTTCGTCCTACCGTTCGTTACGGCAAGGTGTTTGTCGCCGATCGCAGCGGTATTGTGGTTGCTTTTGATGAAACAACCGGTGATGAGCTTTGGAAGCAAGACTTCAATGACGTCTTTGAAGAGAAGCTTGAAACTAAAACCAAGGGGCTTCGTTTAGCAGCAGGTGTTACAGCTGCACGTAATAAAGTCTTTGTTGGTGGCGAAACGGGTTTATTGGTTGCGCTTGACGAAGCAACCGGTGACGTTGTGTGGTCTGCGCAAGCAAATGGCGAGTTATTATCGGCGCCGACAGTGGCAGAAGATGTTGTTGCGGTAAATACCAGTAAAGGCGCATTTGAAGCATTTAATATCGATAACGGTAAAAAGTTATGGACCTATGAAATGCAACTGCCAAACCTGACTTTACGTGGTACTGGTTCTGCAGCATATGAAGCGGGCGGTTTCTTTTTAGGTACAGCAGACGGTAAGGTGGCTGTTGTCGTTAAAAGTAATGGTCAGGCTGCTTGGGAACAACCCGTCTTTAGTCCAACCGGCGCAAATGAGTTCACCCGGATGGCTGATATTGATATGACGCCATTAGTACTGGGCGAAAATCTGTATGTTGCTAGTTACAATGGTAACTTAGTGTCTATGGAACTTCGTAGTGGTCGTGTTGTTTGGTCGCGTAAATATTCAAGCTTTAATGATTTAGCTGCTGCAGGTATTAGTCTGTATTTGGTCGATGATCATAGCCGAATTTACTCAGTCGATCGCCGTAATGGTTTAGAGTTATGGAGCACTTCAGTCCTTAAAAACCGTGAGTTAACAGCACCAGCAGTAATTGATAACTATATTGTTGTCGGCGACTTTGAAGGTTACTTACATTTTATTGACCGTAATAGCGGTGATATAGTTGGCCGAGTTCAAGTTGATAGTAATGGATTATATGCCCAACCTTTAGTTGTGGGTGACAAAATCTATGTTCAAGGTCGTAGTGGCAAAGTCGCTATTGTTATGTTGAACAAAGAAGAACAAATAAATGTAGAGGAAGATACTGAAACTAATGCGGAATAAGTCATAGCACTATTTTTGCGTTAATTAAGGTATAATGTCCTTACTAGAGCCCCTGGAAGCGTTCCGGGGGCTTTTTATTGAAAAGTTTTTTAGAGGCAAAATCATGATCCCTGTTGTGGCCCTTGTAGGGCGACCGAATGTCGGCAAATCGACATTATTTAACCGTCTTACTCGTACTCGTGATGCGTTAGTCGCTGATTTCCCAGGTTTAACACGTGACCGTAAATACGGCCGTGCTTTTTTAGCTGGCTACGAGTTTATCGTTGTTGATACTGGCGGTATTGATGGCAGCGAAGAGGGGATCGAAACCAAAATGGCTGAACAGTCATTGGCCGCGATTGAAGAAGCTGATGTCGTATTATTTATGACCGATGCTCGTGCTGGTATGACGGCTGCCGATTTAGCGATTGCTCAGCATTTACGTAGCCGCGATAAAGTCACTTTTGTGGTTGCCAACAAAGTTGACGGTATTGATGCCGATTCTGCTTGTGGTGAATTTTGGTCTCTAGGTTTAGGTGAAGTCTATCAAATGGCTGCCGCGCAAGGCCGTGGTGTGACCAACATGATTGACTACGCACTAACGCCTTATGCCGAAGCTATGGGTATTGTTCGCGAACTCGACGAAGAAGGCGAGCAAGTTGAACGTGAATACACTGAAGAAGAAGCTGAAGCCGAACAAGAACGCCTGCAAAACTTACCGATTAAGCTCGCTATTATTGGTAAGCCTAACGTGGGTAAATCAACACTGATTAACCGTATCCTCGGCGAAGAACGTGTTGTTGTTTATGACGAGCCAGGCACCACTCGTGACAGTATTTACATTCCAATGTCACGCGAAGGTAGAGAGTACGTATTAATTGATACTGCTGGTGTTCGTCGTCGCAGTAAAGTAAATGAAGTTATTGAGAAATTCTCGGTAATTAAAACCTTGAAAGCGGTTGAAGATGCTAACGTAGTATTGTTGGTTATCGATGCACGCGAAGGGATTGCAGAACAAGATCTTGGTTTATTAGGTTTTACCTTAAACGCAGGTCGTGCATTGGTTATTGCGATAAACAAGTGGGACGGTATTGATCAAAAAGTCAAAGACCGTGTTAAAAGCGAACTTGATCGCCGTTTAGGCTTTATCGATTTCGCCCGTATTCACTTTATTTCGGCATTACATGGCACTGGCGTTGGCCATTTATATGAGTCAATTGAAGAAGCCTACGACAGTGCTACACGTCGTGTAAGCACATCAATGCTTACTCGTGTTATGCAAATGTCGCAAGATGATCATCAACCACCATTGGTGAATGGTCGTCGTGTGAAGCTTAAATATGCTCACGCTGGCGGTTATAACCCACCAATCGTAGTTATTCATGGTAACCAAGTTAAGAAGCTACCTGATTCGTACAAGCGCTACATGATGAACTACTTCCGTCGTTCATTAAAAGTAGTTGGTACGCCAATTCAGTTACGTTTCCATGAAGGTGCTAACCCGTTTGAAGGTAGAACCGAGAAATTGACCGTAGGTCAAGAGCGTCGTCGTAAGCGTGCAATGAGCCACATTCGCGATCGTACTAAGTAATATAGTATTGGAATAACTTAGTATTGGAATAACTTAGTATTGAACTACGTTATTTATCGCTCAAAAAGCCTGACTTGTTCAGGCTTTTTTGTAGGTGTAAACCGTGCTCGTGTTATTTGAATTGCTATTGGTATTATTGTTTCAGCAGAAAATTTTCATTCTATGGTGATCTAAGACATTTAAGATTGGGTGAACTAGGATGCAGCAAAAAATTATCGGTTATCATTTGGATGAAGAACAGCATTGGGTTGCAGAATTAGGCTGTGGTCACTTTCAGCATGTACGCCATAGTCCGCCTTGGACTGTTCGCCTTTGGGTGACGACAATCGAAGGTCGGCAACAACAATTAGGAATGATCCTTAATTGTAAAAAATGCGATGTTGCGGCACCGCCAGATAGTGTCGACTAAATTAAGTTTGTCTAACTTAAAAAGTTAATCACCAGTGGTTCGGCAGAACCATAAATATGCGGCGATATAAGCACAAATGATACAGTCCATTACCATTGATAACCAAAACCCATCGACAAAAGCTTGATTGGCATTGCTCAATACCAAGCTAACAAAAAATAGCTTTTCAATTAGCGCAATACAAAACAGCGGTTTTATCCAAGTTGAACGCACCATCGCAATAAAAAAACTCCCCCTACCATTAGCACCATAAATCCCCAATGCTGAATAAATATCGTGTCACTGGAGTGATAAGCTAACTGGTTAAGGTTTTCGACAGCCCATTGTGGGAATAAGGTATAAAGCCCGCCTAATGACGTGCCTATACCTGCAAGGAATAATGCTGTTTGTCGAGTTTTGTGTAGTAAATGAGTCATGTGTGAGTCCGTTCAAAGTTATTTTATTGCCATAGTGTCATGTTTTAGATTATTTTCCGATTTTTGTTATCCATAAGTGATTGTTAAGATTCCGGCGTGATAATGGCCCCCATCATCGCAATCCTACCGAGGTTTTTATGCAAACACAGACTACTTATCCACGACTCCATCGTCTTATTCATTGGGGATTGGCATTGACTATGATGGTGATGTTATTAACTGTATTACTAAGGCTTGGGTGGATGGAGAAAAACCATATGGCCGCCATAATTCATCAAGGCTTAGCGAAAATAGATGTCATTATTACCGATAAACAAGCGGTGAGCATTGCCAAAGGTATTCGTGGCGTTATGTTCCAGTGGCATATTTATTTTGGCTATGCGGTTGGGGTATTTGTATTCGCTCGGTTTGTTTATATGGCTAAATTTGGTCTGCATTATCCGTCACCTTTTTCACGCCAAGCTACCACAAAGCAAAAGTTTCAGGCATGGGTGTATTGGGTCTTTTATGCCGGCGTAGCGTTATCGGTAATAACAGGTTTGTTACTCAAGTTTGGTCCTGAAGCAATAGAACAGCAGGCTGAAACGATTCATAAGTTGGCATTGTGGTATTTCATCCCTTTTATTAGTTTACATTTAGCAGGGATTTTAGTGGCGGAGTCAGGCAACGATAAAGGCATCGTGTCGAAAATGATTGGCGGCTAATGTTAGTTTCATTTTTTTGAATGGCATAAATGGTCTTTACGATATCTTTACAATGCTTAAGTAAATCTTAAGATTGGTGGCCTATGTTGTTTGCTATCGGTTCATTAGGTGAAAATATGATGTCAATTGGGTTATTTTGTCATTTTCGTAACATTAAGTTTATCGCGTTGAGTTTGGCTATTGGGTTAGGTGTTAATGCCCAAGCTCAAGCCGCTCCCTCATTAGAACATCATGTGTTAGATCAACAAGGCGCAAGTGTCAGTCTGCAACAGTTTGCTGGCAAAGTGGTTTATGTTGATTTTTGGGCATCTTGGTGTGCTCCGTGCCGTAAATCATTTCCGTGGATGAATGCAATTCAGGCTAAATATCAACAGCAAGGTTTAGAGGTTGTAGCGATTAATCTTGATGTTGATACCGCCTTAGCCCATGAGTTTTTGAGCAAGCTGCCAGCAACATTTAATCTTCGTTTTGATCCTGAAGGTGATATTGCTCAAGCCTTTGACTTACAGGGTATGCCAAGTAGCTTTTTGTTCAATCGTAAAGGTGAATTAGTGCAAACTCACATGGGTTTTTTTACTGAAAACATTCCCGCCTACGAGCAAGAAATCCAAATGTTGTTACAGGAGTAAATTGATGACAAAAGCATTTTATCAACCATTTGCCAAAGCTGCCGTGGCATTAGCCATTGTCAGTAGTTTGGTTGGCTGTTCGAGCTTAGGTGTGCAACCTTGGGGAAAAGATCAATTAGCCCGTGCTGATATGGCTTTGAACAGTGAAAAACTCGATCTCGCGTTAGATGATCATATTTACTTTAGCAAAGAAGGCACCAGTGGTGGTCGCTCATTAGCGGGCGGAGGTTGTGGATGCAACTAACATCTAAGCAAAGTATTGCCAGTGCGTTGGCATTGGCAAGCTGTAGTTTGTTGAGCCAACAGGCCAGTGCTGCAGAACCTATTCCTGCCACTGATGATTGGAAGGTCGATGCTGCCATTATGTATTATGGTGAGCAAGACCGTGTTCAAGCCGCAGAAGCGATTGGTAATGTACAAAAAGCCTTTGGTGATAGTTCGTTATTGGACCTTAAAATTGTGGTCGACAGTTTAACTGGTGCATCAGCTTCTGGTGCAGTGGCCCAAAGTGACAGTCAGACTTTCACGCGTCCATCGGGTGATGGCCAATACACTGTTGCTACTGGTGATACCCCGCTGGACGATACCTTTCATGATACTCGTGTTCAGCTAAGCGCTAATTGGCAAGAAGTGCTTAATCAAGATTGGACTGGTAATATTGGCGTGTATGGTTCGAAAGAGTTTGATTATCTTTCAATGGGTATTAATGGTGGTCTTGAGCGTAGTTTTAATAAAAATAACACAACGTTGTCATTGTCGGGTGCTTTTACCAATGATGTAGTAGATCCTGTTGGCGGCCGCCCAGTGGCAATGTCAGAAATGGTATTTCGTGGTAATTATGCCAACGATGCCGATTATCAAGCAGCCTTCGATCAAACTCGTTTAGCGGACGATGATACTAAACAAACAAGCGATATTATGTTTGGCGTGACTCAGATTATTAATCGTAATTGGTTGATGCAAGCTAACTATGGTTTATCAAGTGTGTCAGGCTACATGACTGACCCGTACAAGATCCTTAGTGAGGTCGATGTTAACGGTCAAACACAAGCTTACCGTTACGAAAATCGTCCAGATTCACGCCTTAAGCACAGTGTGTTTTTACTTACTAAAGGCGCGCTGGATTCAGGTGTAGTTGATTTTTCATATCGTTACAGCACTGATGATTGGGAAATTCAATCGCATACTTTAGAGACCCATTATCGCTACTATTTTAGCCCAAGTATGTACGGACAATTACACTTGCGTTATTACCAGCAGCAAGCCGCTGAGTTTTATCAACCATTCTTAATGAGTGGCGATGCAATACCTGAGTATGCCAGCGCAGATTATCGCATTGGTGATATGACGGCTTACACCATAGGGCTTAAATTTGGTCAGCGTTTATCGGGTGGCCATGAACTAAGTTATCGTATTGAATATTACCAGCAAAATCCTGAAAATAATGGCACAGAGATACCTGGTCAGCTACAAAACTACGATTTATTCCCAGCGGTGAAGGCGATAGTAGCTCAAGTGAGTTATTCGTTTTAAGATGAACGTATCATCAATAAACAGAGTCATTTAATTTGCTTGAATCACTCAAAACAATGTCAAAAGCCCCAAAAGTGATGAGCTTACAGCCTCGTCCTTGGGGCTTTTTAGGTTCATTTAACGCTATGGCTAGCCCATGTGAATTATTAATGGCGATTGATGATGAGCATACTGCGAGGCAAATGCTGACTATTGCTTACGACGAAGCAAAGCGTATAGAACATAAATTTAGCCGTTTTATTGAAGGTAACGTGGTGTGGCAGTTAAATCATGCCCAAGGTAAAGCAACCTCGGTCGATGCCGAAACAGCTCATTTATTACAGTTTGCTCAACAGTGTTTTCAATTAAGTGAATCAGCTTTTGATATCAGTGCCTGTCCTTTAATGGCGTTATGGCGCTTTGATGGTAACCATCGAGTGCCGTTACAAACTGATATTGATGCCGCTTTGCTTAAGGTGGGTTTTGATCGCATTGCACTGACTGATAAGACCGTTTGCATGCCTGCAGACATGAGTGTCGACTTTGGCGGTATCGGTAAGGAATATGCGGTGGATCGCACTGCACAAATATTAGCGAATCGTTGGCCAAATCAATCGGTATTAATCAACTTTGGGGGCGACATTGCTTGCCCTATCACCAAAAGTGACGGTTGGCAGGTTGGGATTGAAAACCCGAATAAGCTTGATAACGCTGCAGCTCTGTTAACCATTCGCCAAGGGGCGTTAGCCACTAGTGGCACGACTCGGCGTTATATTGAGGTAGACGGTAAACGTTATGGGCATATTATTAATCCTCAAACGGGATACCCTGTAGAACAAGCGCCATTATCTGTCACTGTGCTGGCGCCCAATTGTGTTATGGCTGGAATGTTGGCCACAATGTCGATGCTAAAAGGAGCTGATGCTGAAGATTTTTTACAGCAACAAGGTGTCGATTTTAAGGTATTTCGTTAATGAATAAGGGTACTGAATGCGAGTGTTATTAGTAGAAGATAATAAGCTGTTAGCGCAAGGCATAGTGATGAGCTTAGCTAAATCAGGTATTCAGGTCGATCATTTAGCGTCATATAATCAAGCTCAAATCGCTTTAGAAAATGAAGATTTTAGCGCCATTATTCTCGATTTAAGTTTACCCGATGGCAATGGTGCTGACTTATTAAAACAGTGGCGTAAAAATGGTATCTCGTTACCTATAATTGTGTTGACCGCAAATACAGATTTTGACACTCGCTTAATGTGTTTAGATATTGGTGCAGATGATTATTTAAGTAAGCCTTTTGATGTGAGGGAATTAATCGCTAGGCTTAAAGCGATTATTCGACGTCAGCATGGCCTAGATAATAACCAATTCAGTTACGGTGCACTCAACATTGATTTTGCCCGCTGTGAAGTTCATTTTCGCGATGAGTTAGTGTCGCTTTCACGTCGTGAATATCAATTATTACTCGAATTTGCTCAATCAGCAGGCCGCGTGTTAACCCGTAATCAACTTGAACAGTTAACTTATGGCTGGGATGAAGTTGGCAGCAACTCTATTGAAGTGCATATTCATCATTTACGTAAAAAAACCGCCACTGAATTGATCAAAACCGTGCGTGGTATAGGCTATATATTAACTGAAACGGTATAGTCTTTTTAGCCGTTAAATAGGTTAGATGAAATTAATGGTGGGCAGCCAAGCTGCGGGTTAATTACACTTAATACAATAAGGATATTATGTTTTCATTACGATTATTATTAAGTTTGATTATGCTGGTAGGGATTGTTCTCACGGTAACTTTTTCGAGCATACTCAGTACCCGCGATGCTATGCATGAAGTCGAAGAATTGTTTGATGCGCAGATGGTTCAAACTGCCAAAATGCTGGAACAATTCTATGTAGATCAATTGACCGAAGACCAATTGACTCAACTTATCTCTCAGCCGATCTTGTTTCATGTTGCGGATTCAAAGATAGAAACCTTTGCAGAACAATCGAATCCTGTCACTTTGTCTTATGAGCATAAATTATCATTTCAATTACTGTCCAGCTCGGGACAGTTACTCGCGTACTCTGATAGCACTGGCGAACAACAATTAACCAATTTCACTCAAGGTTATGATATTCATCGAATCGATGATGAGTTATGGCATGTATACAGCTTTTTCTCATCGCCGCATCAAGTATGGATTGTGACTGCGCAACGTGATGATGTTCGGCAAGAATTAGTCTCATTAATCATCAGCAACACCTGGCGCTCGCCATTAATGATTACCCCCATTATGGTATTTTTTATGTTAGTGCTGACTTACTTCTTATTTAAACCAGTTAAATTATTAGAACGTCACCTAGCTAACCGCTCAGCCCAAGACCTAACCCCTATCAATTTCACTTTACCGACAGAGTTAGCGTCAACACAAAAAGCCCTTAATAGCTATTTGCTGCGCATTAGCGAGACGATGATCCGTGAACGTCGCTTTAGTGCCGATGCAGCCCATGAACTTAAAACGCCATTAGCGATTATTAAGTTACACAGCGACGGCTTAAGCGATGTATTGTCTAGCCAAACACCAGAGATCCAGCAGACAACTTTGCCGTATATAGAAGCCATAGGCGAGGGCGTAAACCGCATTAGCCATACTGTAGAGCAGCTGTTGTTATTATCACGCGTTGATGCCATTGAGGCGTTAAATAAAACCGATTGTAAGCTGCAAGATGTTATTGAGAATGTGATAAATCAGCTTGTACACATCATTGCCGATTACGAGTGGTATATCGTTGTTCCTAAAGATATGACCATCAATGCCGATCCGTTTTACATTGAATTGGTACTGAAAAATATTATCGAAAATGCCTGCAAATATAGCCCTATAGAATCATTAATTACCATTACGGTTATTCAGGACGAGCAGCAGACGATGATTTGTGTACTTGATCAAGGCAAGGGAATGTCTGATGAAGAAATTAGCTTAGCCAAAAATCGCTTTTATCGAGTTGATGAAAACGCTTCACACGGTGCCGGTTTAGGCTTGTCGATTTGCCAGCATATTATCAGTTTACATCATGGTGAATTGACTTTTAGCAAAGTAGAACCTCATGGCTTAAATGTTTGTATCGTCTTACCTCATGCTCAGATTTAGTGTGCGAACTGATAACTTTATTGATTTTATATATAAAAAAAACAACACGAGAGGCAAGGTCTACTCGTGTTGTTTAGTGCTTTAGCTCGCTGATTTTTTTGACTGTTTACTGTCTTTCTCTTGAAGGCTTTTCTCTTGACTGTTTGTCTCTTGAAGGCCCTGCGTCTCTTGATTGGCTTGTACGGCGTGATGATGAATTATCACGTTGCTGACTCATTGAGCGCGAAACTTGCTGAGGAGTCGATCGAGTTGTTTCGCGAACTTGCTGCTTTTGCGGTTCACTCCTACGAATTTGTTTCACTTGCTGTTGTGGATTGCGCATCGCGTTAACGTGCGACTCACGCAACTTTTCAACTCGAGTGTTACGCTGTGCTTGTTGTAATTCTTGAGTGCGCGGCTTGCTTGTTATATTTGCCACCGGTTTTGCCTCATATTTAGGCCTAGTTTGGGCCACATCGCGCTGGCGACTGTAATTTGACTTCATCGGCTCGCCTTTACGCTCAAACGACTTTACCTGTGCTACAGGTTGACGTTGTTGGCTTAGATCGCGTTTTAGCTGGTTACTTCTGTGCTCTATCGGCTCATTACGGCCTACGCTTCTTACTGTCGATTTTTCGCTACGCTTGTCATGCTTGTTGCCATGGCTTACTTCTTTACGCTGCTCATTGACCTTGGTTGAGTAATGACGAGGTTCATTGGCGTGCTGGCGTTTAGGTTCACGTGAATAGCTTACTTGCTTGTTACGCTTTTCATAATGGCCGTTATAACGTTTGCTGATCACTTGGCTGTGGTAAGCCACACCCTTGCGATGCTTAGGTTTATGTTGCCAATGTTGGGCTCCATGGCTGTAACTAATTTTCCGTGGTGTGTAGTAACGGTAGTTTTGATGTACTGGCACCGCAATCACGCGGCGGTCATGCCAATGAAAACCACTAAAAAAGAAATTAAAGCTAATGCGTACTCCGCTGTCCCAGTATATCGCGCTGTGGTTAGGGCGATAATGTACGTAAGCAGGTGCATGCCAATAAACGGGGGGATAACGATTCCAGCGCCAATTGCCATAAACGATACGGCTGTCGTAGTAAGGCACGTAAACAATTTCTGGGCGAACTGATTCAATAATAATCCGGCGCTCGACTCGTGACACTTTAACTTGCTCAAGGTCGGCTAAGTTGTTGGCTTCGTCAGCTTGTTGCCTTAACGATTGAATAGTGTCTAGCATGCGACCTTCGTCTTGCAAAAATGCATCGCCTACGCTTTGAGTCCACGCTAAATCATCATTTAAACGCTCTAATACATTGGGAAATGCTACCAATGCTTTCACGCTTGGGTCCCAGTCTTGCGACTCTACCTCGGTCATAATTTTGTTGGTGTCGCGGTTACCTTGGTTTGCTAACCAGCGTTTTGCTTGGACAATTTCTAATGGATACGTTGACGCTATTAATATGTGGGTTAATAAACTGTCTGGATATAGCGCTATTGGCGCGAGCATTTGTGCCAACTCAGCATCACTCACCACATCATCTGCTGCATTATAAGTGTATGAATTAGTTGGTTGCGCCGCTTGTACATTTGTTAATGGCATACAGACCAAGGCTAAGGCGAGTAATGCCTGAGCGGGTACGTGAATGGCTTTTTTCATGTTATCTCCAGCGTCATTGATGACTGTTATGTTCATCATAACGAGCCGAAGATGAACATAAGCTGAAAGCTAATAACTGAAATTAATACGCTAGAACTATGCGAGAGAAATAAACGAGAGGAGTAAGCTAGATAAATTAAACAAATAATATATAACGACAACCTGAGGTAGGCGTTTACTGTTGGAAAAAAAACTCAAATTTGGCGCCACCCAATGATGCCGATTGATCAACGGTAAGTTTACCGTGATAACTGTCGACAAGATCTCTGACTATTGCCAGTCCTATCCCGTGACCTTGAGTGTAAGTGTCTGCACGGATCCCCCGTTCAAAAATATGCTGCTGTTTATCTTTAGGGATACCTTCACCATCATCTTCAATTGTTATGCACAGCTGATTTCCTTGCTGCGTAAGGGTTAATATCACCTTTGTTTTAGCAGCCTTACAAGCATTGTCGAGCACATTGCCAAGCATTTCTGTTAAGTCTGCTTCATCGCCTTTAAAGCGCGCTTGTTTGTTGGGGTGATACTCAATGGTGAGGTTTTGATGTTGGTATATCTTACTTAAGGTTCTGACTAATTTAACGGCAATACTGTCAACATTCACCCCTAAATGCCAAGCACTACCCGCTGCGCTTTGTGCCCGCTTTAGTTGGTAAGCAATAATTTGGTTTATACGATTAATTTGTTCCATCGAGGCTTCACTTAGATCCGCTTGAGTTTGGATTACCGCTAAAGGTGTTTTTAAACTGTGGGCTAAATCGGCTAAAGCATTGCGGTAGCGTTTGCGCTGACTTTGTTCAGTTTGCAATAAGGTGTTTAACTGTTGCGCTACTTTTTGCAATTCCACAGGGTAGCGAGTACTGAGTTGCTTTGATGTGCCTTGTTCTACAGCACTGAGTTCTTGGCTAAATTGACCTAATGGTTTTAGTGTCCATAACAACCAGCTGAGCTGTACGATAACCAATAAAGCAGTTAACACCAACAACCAAGTCCATAAGGTGTTAGAAAACTTTTGGATTTGTTGTAGGTATTCTTGTTGGTTTTTTATAATGTGCAGCGTCATGGTAAAAGGCTGTTCGCTGGTGGCAAAACTCACGCTAAAACTGTATATCAACTGCGGTTTGTCATTAATCAATATCGAGTCGAAGGTACTTCTACCGGTTGCGGGTTTGGGTAAGTTAATCGGCGTGTTGAGGCCGAGAAATGAGTTTGAAGTCCACAGTAGTTGGTTATCTTTAGTGGTGATTAATGCATAAAGACCTGAACCAATCACATTGAATTGGTTTTCAAGTAAATGAGACGGCATTTGTAATTGGTTATCTTCTACTTCAGCCATGGCTAAAACAGAGTAAACATAGGCTTTCAACTGGTTTTTTGCAGCAACATTTATTTGGGTTTCGAAGGCATTATTAACGGTTATACCGATAATAGGCAATAACACCAAAATCAGTAATAACGCACTGACCACAATGCGGACTTTAAGCGAGCTGAGTAGTTTACGCATCTGGGGCTAACTGTCGTAGTCGATAACCTTGACCACGCAGTGTTTCAATTAATTGATATTGATTGTCGGGGTCGAGTTTTTTACGTAACCGACGGATAAATACTTCAATTACGTTGGAATCTAAATCAAAATCCTGGTCATAAATATGTTCAATTAAACTGCTTTTTGAATGTACCGACCCAGGGTGCAGCATCAGGTATTCAAATAGTTTGTACTCAGAACCACTAAGGTTAATTATTTGCAGGCTCTTTTTAATTTCTAAACTACGGGTATTGATACTAAAGGGACCATTTTGAATCACTGGACTGGCTTTACCTGCGGAGCGGCGAATTAATGCATTAATTCGCGCGACAAGTTCTTCTAGCTGAAACGGCTTACTTAAGTAATCATCAGCGCCAGCATCTAAACCAACCACTTTATCTTGCCAACTGTCTCGAGCGGTTAAAATAATGATCGGGTAGCTAATGTCTTGTCCACGTAGTTTACTGATTAATGACAAACCATCAAGCTTAGGTAAACCCACGTCGATAATGGCGACATCGTATTGATATTCTTGAGCTTGAAATAAGCCTTCTTCACCATCGCTGGCAACATCAACTGTATATTGCGCATCAATAAGGTGCTGTTTTATGTTTGCTTGTAGGGCTAAATCGTCTTCGACCAGTAATAATCTCATGGGCTAGTTCCTTTTAACCGAGCCATTGGTGGCATCGACTAACACATAAAAAATAACACCATCATTGGTGAGTAATTTAATCCGATAACCAGGATGTCCATTGACGTTAGCTGACTGCACTTTTAATACTTTACCCGAATAACTCCGCTGAGCCATTTGTACTGCTTGCTGGGCGCTATTAACTACCAGATTGCTGTTCTGCTGATTATTGTTTTGACGATTATTATTTGGGCCAGGGGATAACTGAGCACCAGCAGATGAATGTAATGCAGCGGCATAGGACGGCACTGAGCACGTTAGTGACAGTAGCGCTAACATCAGGCCTAACATGGTGGCATTTACGTTGAGCATTCGCTGCATATTGTGTTCCCTAATAACCTCATTATTGCCAGTGTAAAAGATCCCTTTCTATATAGAAACATCTACTTAATCATATTGGGTAAATAGCCGTAAGCGAAACATAAACGCCCGGAAGATATCGGTAAATACAAATGTGTCGATGATTTGAGTTGGCAGTATAAGGGGTAGCAGATGAACATTAACTGAATGACTTACGCCTATGGTCAGTTTTTGCGGTATTGATTTATAGCAGCGTCACTAACGGGTAGCGCTAACGGAAGTCAGCCTTGTTGCTATGTTCAGCTTACGTTCATTTTGATTAGGGTTAAATGGCCTCAATATCAAGACTGTGAGGAACTAACATGAAACATACTACTGCCAAGACAGCCAATCTATCGACTATTAATACCCAGTTAAAATGGGGCGTAAGTTTATGTGTTGCCAGTGCACTCTGGTTAAGTTCGCCAACAGTACAAGGCGCCGAACGGATCTCTGAACAAGCTTTTGGTACATATAGCCAAGCAAGAGTCATTAATCCGCAAACGCCAGAAACTGAAGCTGACAAGCAGGCTAGGGTGAGCGCTTTACATGAGCAAGCTAAGTTGCAAAGTAACGTTGCAACACTGAATAAAAAAGTCACTCGTGAACAAGTGATGGCAAAAAATCAAAAAGCTGCCGCAACGACGGAAAACCAGCAGCAACGAGCGTTGGCGCAGCAAAACCAGGTCGTGTATTACGATTTTTCCTTCTATGGTGCCGATTCAAGTTTATTTGATGATTATGATTATGATGGTTTTTATCAAACCTTTAGTGTGACCTTTGATGCAGATATTACCAGCAGCGCGGGCGACATTCAGGCTGATGTATTTGCCGAATTATATTTAAGTCAAGACGGTGGACCGTGGATCCATTATTACTCAACCGACGTATTCACCCTCCACGCAGACTCTAGCAATGATGATTACGAAGTGCTAACAACGTTAGCCAGTGGTTATCAAGCCGATCATTATGATGTATTGATCGATCTATATGAGCTAGGTTATGCCGATCCGGTCGCGACAATAAGTAGTGATGAGTCCAATGCCTTGTACGCGCTGCCACTTGAAAGTAGCGACCGTGATGCGGTTTATGTGGAAGAGATTTATATTGAAACTGAACATTCAGGCGGGGCCTTATCTTGGTTAAGTATAGGCTTACTGGCCAGTGTTATTGGGTTTCGTAGACGTTTGATTAATAAAAAATAACGTAAGATTAATGCTTATGCACCTTAGATCTACGTTAGAATGGTTATTTTTGATTTTGTCAGTTTTTACTTATCCATCTGGGATAAGTAGTTAGGAGTATGTATGTTAGTAAAGTTAAATGCATCGTTGTTATGCAGTTCATTAATTGGTTCGGCACTGTTGTTGTCAGGTTGCCAGTTACCTAATCCTTATACGGGCGAATCAGAAAATGCTAAAGCGACAAATGGCGCTATTATCGGTGGCCTTTCTGGCGCTGCCATTGGTGTGCTTTCATCAAGCAAAAGCGATCGCGGTAAAGGTGCATTAATTGGTGCAGCATCTGGTGCGGCTCTTGGTGGTGGTATTGGTTATTACATGGATGTGCAGGAAGCAGAATTGCGTAAACAGTTAAAATCAACTGGCGTGAGTGTGACGCGCAACGGTGACAATATTGTATTGAACATGCCTAATGAAGTGACCTTTGCGGTTGATCAAACTGTACTAAGCTCACGCGCTAAATCAGTATTAAACAGCGTTGTATTAGTTGCCAAAGAATATGATGACACTCGTTTAAATGTGATTGGTTATACCGACAGTTCAGGTTCTGATTCTTATAACCTGCGTTTGTCACAAGTTCGAGCGAGTGAAGTTGCGCAGTATATGACGAGCCAGAAAGTCAGCGGTTCACGTGTGTCTTCTACTGGTATGGGCGAGTCAAGCCCAATTGCCAGCAACTCTACCGAACAAGGTCGTTCGCAAAACCGTCGTGTAGAAATTGTATTAACACCAATGGGTAAGTAGTTTTAGCCGTGAGTGTGGTTAACAAGCGATGCTTGTTGACCTTTAAATAAAAAAGCCATCGAAAGATGGCTTTTTTTGCTTAACCGATAACGGAGTTAGTGAACAATAATCTAGATGACTACATGTATTTGGCACAGATAATTGGTATATGGATGGTAAGTGATCTAAATAACAAGCATACATAATCGATAATCTATCTGTTTCACGTTACGTCCTTTTGCCACATTTCTATCATCGAAACCATGCTTGTTATTTAGTTGAAACATCTGTCACGGTGGAGGTGACACTTCCTTGCTTTAACCGAGTATGAATAACATCACCATTGCTTAATTGATTGGCATTTTCGATAACATGCTCATTGGTACTTGTGATTGAATAACCCCGGCTTAAGGTTGCCAGTGGGCTGACAGTGTCAAGTTTATGGGCGGCTTGTGAAACTCGTGATTCAGCCTGTTTAAAATAGTCTTTACTGGCGTCGTTAAAGCGTTCAATTAAATACCCAAGCCGCTGTTTTTCTAAGGTTAGAGTATTAA
The DNA here is from genome assembly GCF_003797125.1 of Shewanella frigidimarina. GTDB lineage: Bacteria > Pseudomonadota > Gammaproteobacteria > Enterobacterales > Shewanellaceae > Shewanella > Shewanella frigidimarina. The sequence continues at coordinate 520,673 of NZ_RKKE01000002.1, read as the reverse complement.
TTGGTGAACGTTGTTGCAAACGATTATGTAATTGCTGGTGGCGTAAGGTTAAGCGACTGAGTTTATGCTGTAAGGCATTTTCTAAGCGCATTTGAATTTCGTCAAATCGCTGTTCAAATTGCTGCAGTTTATGTTGCGGCTCATGGCGTTGAAGCTGATGAGATAACTGAGTTAATCGTCCATATTGCTGCAATTGGTAATGCTTCATCCCTTGCTGCAAACGCGATAATAATAGCGCCAACTTTTCTGCTTTATTGCCTTTGTCTTTTGATAATAATTCTGCACCGGCTGACGGCGTTGGGGCGCGTACATCGGCTACATAATCACTGATAGTGGTATCTATTTCATGGCCAACTGCGCTAACAACAGGCAGTGCACTGTTGTAAATCGCATGGGCTAAATGTTCGCTGTTGAAGCACCATAAATCTTCTAACGAACCGCCACCACGGGTAAGCAACAGCACATCAACTTCCATGCGTTGATTGGCGGTGACAATTGCTTGGCAGATTAATTGACTGGCTGTAGCACCTTGAACTTGAGTTGGGTACACAACTACTTCGATTGATGGATCTCGGCGTGCCAATACATGCAAGATATCTCGCAACGCTGCCCCCGTTGCCGATGTGATGACACCAATTCGTTGGATATTGGTTGGAATAGGGCGTTTGGTTTCTAGTGCAAATAAGCCTTCAGCGGCCAATTTTAGTTTTAACGCTTCAAATTCCTGTGCGAGTAGTCCGTCACCTGCTGGCAGCATTGACTCTAGTAGCAGCTGATAATCGCCACGAGGCTCGTAAACACTGATGGCGCCTTTAATCAACACTTGTTGACCATTGACGGGTTTAAAGCGCACAGATTGATTACGGCCCTTAAACATGGCACAGCGAACTTGTGAATGAGCGTCTTTTAACGTGAGATACCAATGCCCTGAACTTGGAGCCGAAAAGTTTGATATTTCACCATTTAGCCAAATTTTGCCAATTTGTCCTTCAAGAATATGCCTCACTTCGCTATTTAATTGCGAAACACTATAAACATTGTTTTTTGTGGCACTCATGAGAGTTCTCATTCTAACGTTAATAAAAATCTATTTTCCATTTACCAACTGCAATATGCAAGGTATAATCTCGCCGCAATATTTCACCTCAAATCCTACTTACTAGGGAGATGTTGCCATGCTACGTTTACTGAAAGATGCACTAACCTTTGATGATGTGTTGTTGGTTCCTGCCCACTCGACCGTACTCCCTAATACCGCAGTTCTTAAAACTCGTTTAACGACTAAAATCGAATTAAATATTCCACTTGTGTCAGCTGCCATGGACACTGTGACTGAATCTCGTCTTGCGATCGCGATGGCGCAAGAAGGTGGTTTAGGATTCATTCATAAAAACATGAGTATTGAGCAACAAGCTGAAGAAGTCCGTAAAGTTAAAAGTTATGAAGCCGGTATTGTTCAAGACCCCGTTACTGTTACGCCTACCACAAGCTTAACTGATTTACGTTTATTAACTGAACATAATGGTTTTGCTGGTTACCCTGTAGTGAATGATGCACACGAACTTGTGGGTATTATTACAGGCCGTGATGTGCGTTTTGTGACTGATTGGAGCAAAACCGTTGCCGACATGATGACCCCAAAAGATCGTCTAGTCACAGTAACTGAAGGTACTAAGTTAGATGAAGTGCAAAAACTAATGCATTCTCATCGTATTGAAAAAGTCTTAGTGGTTGATAAAAACTTTAAACTTAAAGGCTTAGTCACCGTTAAAGATTTCGAAAAAGCTGAACGCAAACCAAACGCATGTAAAGACGAATTAGGTCGTTTACGTGTTGGCGCAGCCGTCGGTGCTGGTCCTGGCAATGAAGAACGTGTTGACGCGCTCGTAAAAGCCGGTGTTGACGTGTTATTGATTGACTCATCACATGGTCACTCTGAAGGCGTATTACAGCGCATTCGTGACACTAGAGCCAAATACCCTGATTTACAAATTGTTGGCGGCAACGTTGCCACCGCATCTGGCGCACTTGCGCTGGTTGAAGCGGGCGTTAACGCCGTTAAAGTCGGTATCGGCCCTGGTTCAATTTGTACTACTCGTATTGTAACGGGTGTTGGTGTGCCGCAAATTACTGCGGTATCTGATGCTGCTGAAGCCGTACTCGCGTTAGGCATTCCTGTTATTGCTGATGGCGGTATTCGTTTTTCTGGCGACTTAGCTAAAGCATTAGCTGCAGGTGCATCATGCATCATGGCGGGTTCTATGTTTGCTGGTACTGAAGAAGCGCCAGGTGAAACTGAACTTTACCAAGGTCGTGCTTATAAATCATACCGTGGTATGGGATCTCTGGGTGCTATGGGCCAAACTCAAGGTTCATCTGACCGTTACTTCCAAAGTGACAACGCAGCAGACAAATTAGTACCTGAAGGTGTTGAAGGTCGCGTGCCGTACAAAGGTAAGTTGAAAGAGATCATTCACCAACACATGGGCGGCTTGCGTTCATGCATGGGCTTAACCGGTTGTGCCACGATTAAAGAGTTAAATGAAAAAGCACAGTTTGTAAGAGTGACTTCAGCAGGTATGGGCGAGTCACACGTTCATGACGTGACCATTACCAAAGAAGCACCAAACTATCGTTCATAATTACTGTAAGGGCGACGTTATGTCGCCCTTGTTTTATTAGCGTTAATTTGCCCGCATCAATTGGATGCGAGTTATTACACTTAATTAATATGTAAAGGTTATTCATGAGTAATATTCACGATCATAAGATTCTAATCCTCGATTTTGGTTCTCAGTACACTCAACTTATTGCGCGTCGTATCCGTGAAATTGGTGTGTATTGTGAGTTATGGGCGTGGGATGTGAGCGAAGCGCAAATTCGTGAGTTTGCCCCAAATGGTATTATTTTGGCTGGTGGCCCTGAAAGTGTCACCGCAGACAATTCACCACGTGCCCCAGAGTATGTGTTTACTGCTGGTGTACCGGTATTGGGTATTTGTTACGGCATGCAAACCATGTCAGAACAACTTGGTGGCAAAGTGATTCAAGGCGTGGGTGAAGGTGAGTTTGGTTACGCACAAATTGAATTACAAACCACATCTGCTTTGTTTAAAAGCATTGAAGATGCAGTAAGCGCAGAAGGCAAACCTTTGCTCGATGTGTGGATGAGCCACGGTGATAAAGTGTCTGCTATCCCTGAAGGTTTTGTGACGGTAGCGAAAACGGCAACTTGTCCGTTTGCCGCTATGGCCAATGAAGAGAAAGGTTTTTACGGCGTACAGTTCCACCCTGAAGTGACTCACACTCGCCAAGGTCAGCGTATGCTAGAGCATTTCGCGTTAGACATTTGTGGCTGTAAAGCCAATTGGAAGCCATCATCAATTATTGAAGATGCTATTGAGCGTTTAAAAAAGCAAATTGGTGATGACGAAGTTATTCTGGGGTTATCTGGCGGGGTAGATTCATCGGTTGTGGCGATGCTATTACATCGGGCGATTGGCGATAAACTAACGTGTGTATTTGTTGATAACGGTTTACTGCGTTTGAACGAAGCCGAGCAAGTATTAGAAATGTTTGGCGATCATTTTGGACTCAATATTGTTCACGTTGATGCTGAAAACCGTTTCTTAGATGCAATGGCTGGCGAAGCAGAACCTGAAGCGAAGCGTAAAATCATTGGTCGTGTTTTTGTCGAAATTTTTGATGAAGAATCAAAAAAATGCGCGAATGCTAAATGGCTAGCCCAAGGCACTATTTATCCTGATGTGATTGAATCAGCGGGCAGTGCAACCGGTAAAGCACATGTGATTAAGTCGCACCACAATGTTGGCGGTTTACCTGCCGATATGAAGATGGGTTTAGTTGAACCATTACGTGAGTTATTTAAAGATGAAGTGCGTAAAATTGGTTTAGAGTTAGGCCTGCCTTACAACATGCTTTATCGTCATCCGTTCCCAGGACCAGGTTTAGGTGTTCGTGTACTTGGCGAAGTGAAAAAAGAATATTGTGATTTACTGCGCAGTGCAGACGCTATCTTTATTGAAGAGCTACACAAAGCTGATTTGTATAATAAAGTGAGCCAAGCCTTTACCGTTTTCTTACCCGTTCGTTCGGTAGGTGTGATGGGTGATGGTCGTAAGTATGATTGGGTTGTATCGCTACGTGCGGTAGAAACTATCGACTTTATGACCGCACATTGGGCACATTTGCCGTATGATTTCTTAGGCCGCGTTTCTAACCGTATTATCAATGAAGTCGATGGTATTTCTCGTGTGGTTTATGATATTTCAGGTAAGCCGCCTGCAACAATTGAATGGGAATAACGCTGTAGCGTGACACCTAGTTTGATTTAAAAAAGACGCTGCGGCGTCTTTTTTATTTGCTAGAATAGCCATGTATGACAATTACCTAGGTTTTATAGAGTGACAGAGACCCCAAAAACACACGTTTCCACCGATACTTGCCCACTTTCTAATGCGCACAATGATAAATCGAATCAGCTTCAGCGCGCCATTGATGAAAAGTGGATGCGTTTAGCGATGCAACTTGCCGAGCAAGCCGAGCTAAAAGGCGAAGTGCCTGTGGGTGCCGTATTGGTTAAAGACGATGTGTTAATTGCCAGTGGTTGTAATTTAAGTATTGTAAATCACGACCCAACCGCTCACGCCGAGATGGAATGTATTCGTCAAGCAGGCAAGGTGTTAGAGAATTATCGTATGCTCGACACAACCTTATATGTCACGTTAGAGCCCTGCACTATGTGCGCGGGTGCCATGGTGCACAGCCGTATTGCGCGGGTTGTGTATGGTGCGGATGATTTAAAAACTGGCGCGGCGGGTAGTGTGATTAATTTATTGCAACATCCTGTATTTAATCATCAGCTTGAAGTCAGTTCAGGTGTGTTGGCAGCAGAATGCGGCGCGCAATTAAGTGCATTTTTTCAGCGACGTAGAGCAGAAAAAAAAGCACTCAAACAGTTAGCTAAAAAATAGACTGATTGAGTGACTTGTTTTTATGTGGTTAACGAAAGATTAATTTTCAGTTTGAACCAATAAAAAATGAGCTCGTTGACGATTTTGAATGCGGCTTTTATGTACTTTAAGCATGACACGACGACGTGACATGGTATTGCTTATAGCTCTTCTTCTCATACCGTGATCCCTTAATATTGGCTAACCTCACCGAGGTTACTGATAAACAACATACTTTAGCAGAATGCTTTCTAACGATAAATTCAGCACCATAGTACCTTATATTCGTGACGATTATCGGTCAGCTTTATGACGATAAACTCTCACGCATAATAATTATTGCGCCGATACGTGACTTTTGGCTGGCACTTCTTCTGCAATCACTTCAACTTGTTCTTTCTCTTCGATAATCTCCATTGTTTTGGTTTGATTATCGATCCAAACTAAGGTGTCGTAGTAACGACGAATACTGTCAACATAATGGACAGCTTCACTACCACGAGCATAACCATAGCGAGTTTGTTTATAATATTTAGATTGTTGCAGCAAAGGTAATACTTTTTTGACATCACGCCATGCGCTTGGATCCATTCCCATTGATTCTGTTAATCGGCGCGCATCTTCAACATGGCCTAAACCGATATTATAAGACGCCAGTGCGAACCAGATCCGTTGAGCTTCAGAAATGGTGTCTGGCAGTCTCTCCATCATGTCTTTTAAATAAAATGCGCCACCACGTATGCTTTGTTCTGCATCTAGACGATCATCTACACCGACGTAAGCTGCTGTAGGCTGGGTTAGCATCATCATACCTCTCACCCCGGTAGGTGAGCGAGCACTCGGATTCCAGTGTGATTCTTGATAACTGGCGGCCGCTAATTTACGCCAATCTAACTCTCCAGAATACTCCTCGAAAAAACTGCGATATTCGGGAAGAATATTATCAATTGCGCGGATAAAGGCGCGAGTATCAACGTAATCAAAACGTTTTACGTGGCCAAAATACTTCTCGTTTAAATGCTCCAGCGTACCCGCACGCCTTTCTTTATGCCAAAAAGCCAACAACTTACTCATTAAACGATCGCTGTTATTAGGCGGTAATAGCCACACCACTTCGACTTTTTCTTCTAAAATCATTCCCGCGCGCAGTTCGGGTAAAAAACGTTGATTGATCAATAAACTATTTGAATCTGAAATGGTGTAGTTCAGTTCACCGTTGGCTATTAGTGCAAACAGTTCTTCATTGTCTTTGTCGTTGACTTGATTCCACATCAACTCAGGATAGTCTTTTTGTAATTTGGTTAAGGTATTGACCGAAGATGAGTTAGCCATGACGGTAATCTCACCCGACAGAGTGCTAATGTCTTTGGGTTCCGGAGTGCCTTCCTTATATACCAGTACTTGGTTGACTTTATATAATGTTGGTCCGAGCTTGAATTGTTGACTGCGGTTGGGGGTTTTAGCGATACCGGCCGCAATAATATCAATCTTGTTTTCTTTTAATGCCGCAAATAATTGCTTGCGATTGGTATACGGGATCATCTCTAAAGGGACGGCTAAATAGTCAGCAAAGCGCTGCGCCATTTCAAAATCGAATCCGCTTTCACCCTGTTCTGAATTCAGATAAATCTGTGGGCCATATAAGGTCCCTACCTTTAATACGGTACGCTTAGGTGCAGGAGCGGCAATATCAACATCTTGAATATCAACAGGTTGACAGGCAGAGAGAATCCCGCAAAGTAATATTATGAATAAGGTTTTGATCATATTTATTAATTGGTTATCTTAAGTTGTTTCGTTAATGTCACCAGAGTGATGTGTAAAAACGAATGAAATACCGGTTGAATAGCCTTTAAATATGTAGGGGAGTTAGCTTATTTTTGGCTTACTTTATCAGGAGTTTTCCTAAACGCCTATAGTTGAGCAAGTAAGCAGCATTTTATGGTTGTTTTTTGTTAAAAGGTAAAGTGATCATGTTATTCACTTTAGCATTACTTGAGTGGGATATTTTCCCTATCAGGAAACACTGTTTTCACCGGTGCTTGAAGGTGATTTGTAGTGTGCAATTCCCTATAATAGCGCCAATTCTGATCCTCCTATATTATAAAGGTGAATAGACGTGATGGAAATCATTCGCGGAGCCCCAGCACTATCTGCATTTAGAGTTCAAAAACTCATGGAGGCTTGCGAAAACGCAGCGCTTCCTGTTTCTCAAATTTATGCTGAATATGTACATTTAGCCAGTTTGAGTGAACCACTAGATGATAATGAACGTCTACAGTTAGAAACTATTCTTACTTATGGCCCAGCTATTGAGTCTCATGCTCCACAAGGCACTTTACTGTTTGTTACTCCTCGTCCTGGCACTATTTCTCCTTGGTCTTCTAAAGCAACCGACATTGCTCATAACTGTGGTTTAGGCAAAGTTAGCCGTCTTGAACGTGGTATTGCTTATTATGTTGAAGCGTCAGTATTAACCGCAGAACAACAAAAACTACTGCAAGGGTTATTACATGACCGTATGGTCGAAGTGATGCTGCCAGCGTTTGAAGCTGCTGAAGTATTATTTGCTCGTACAGAACCGGCAAAATTTAGCAGTGTGAATATTCTTGCTGAAGGCCGCCGCGCATTAGAAGTGGCCAACATTAAGCTAGGCTTGGCCCTTGCCGATGATGAAATTGACTATTTAATTGAAAATTTTGTTCGTTTAAAGCGTAACCCTAACGACATCGAATTAATGATGTTTGCTCAAGCAAACTCGGAACATTGTCGCCACAAAATTTTCAATGCAGATTGGACAATCGATGGTGAAGTACAGCCAAAGTCATTGTTCAAAATGATTAAAAACACCTTTGAAGTGACACCTGATTACGTGTTATCAGCTTACAAAGATAATGCTGCGGTGATGACAGGTTCTGTTGCGGGACGTTTTTTCCCTGATCCCGATGGTATTTACAACTATCACACCGAGCCAATGCATATATTGATGAAAGTCGAAACGCACAATCATCCTACTGCAATTAGTCCATATCCTGGTGCGGCTACTGGCTCAGGTGGTGAAATTCGCGATGAGGGTGCTACTGGCCGAGGTTCTAAACCTAAAGCGGGTTTGTCTGGCTTTACTGTTTCTAACTTAAAAATTCCTGGTTTTGTACAACCATGGGAAGGGGATTACGGTAAGCCAGATCGTATTGTCACACCGTTAGAAATTATGCTCGAAGGCCCACTTGGCGGCGCAGCATTTAACAACGAATTTGGTCGTCCTGCCATTACCGGTTATTTCCGCACCTACGAGCAATTAGTGTCTAGCCATAATGGTGTTGAAGTACGCGGCTATCATAAGCCGATTATGATTGCTGGTGGCTTAGGCAATATCCGTGAAGATCATGTTCAAAAAGGCGAAATTACCATTGGTGCTAAGCTCATTGTGCTTGGCGGACCGGCAATGAACATTGGCTTAGGCGGTGGTGCTGCATCTTCAATGGCATCTGGTCAATCTAGCGAAGATTTAGATTTTGCTTCTGTACAACGTGAAAACCCAGAAATGGAACGTCGTTGTCAGGAAGTTATCGATCGCTGTTGGCAATTAGGTGACACCAACCCAATTCAATTTATTCACGATGTGGGCGCAGGCGGATTATCTAATGCATTCCCTGAGTTAGTGAATGATGCTGATCGCGGCGGGGTATTCAATTTACGTAATGTTCCCTCTGACGAGCCAGGCATGAGCCCGCTTGAAATTTGGTGTAATGAATCACAAGAACGTTATGTATTATCGGTTGCACCAGAGAACTTGCAACAGTTTGCTGATATTTGTGCCCGTGAACGCGCGCCATTTTCCGTGGTTGGTGAAGCGACAGCAGAGATGCATTTAACGCTTGCCGACAGCCATTTTAACAACAAGCCGATTGATTTACCGCTTGAAGTTTTATTGGGTAAAGCGCCTAAGATGAGCCGTGATGTGGTAACTGCCAAAGCAGTATCGCCAGCGTTAGATCAAACTAAAATTGAGCTAAAAGATGCTGTTAAGCGCATTTTAACCTTGCCAACAGTGGCAGACAAAACCTTCCTTATCACCATTGGTGATCGCTCCGTTACTGGTTTAGTGAATCGCGATCAAATGGTGGGTCCATGGCAGGTTCCAGTTGCCGACTGCGCGGTAACCGCCTCAAGTTATGACAGTTACTGCGGTGAAGCGATGTCGATGGGTGAGCGTACTCCGTTAGCTTTACTCGACTTTGACGCCTCAGCCCGCATGGCGGTTGCCGAATCGATTATGAACATTGCTGGTACTGACATTGGCTCGTTCAAGCGTATTAAGCTTTCTGCTAACTGGATGTCTCCAGCGGGTCATCCTGGTGAAGATGCCGGTTTATACCAAGCCGTTAAAGCGATTGGTGAAGACCTTTGTCCTGAACTTGGTATAACAATTCCTGTTGGCAAAGACTCCATGTCGATGAAAACCGCATGGGAAGATAACGGCACTCAGAAAACCGTCACATCGCCTATGTCGTTAGTCATCACTGCCTTTGGTGTAGTACAAGACATTCGTAAAACGGTAACGCCACAGCTTCGCAGTGATAAAGGTGACAGTGCTTTATTAATGCTGGACCTAAGCAATGGCCAAAACCGTTTAGGCGGTTCTTGTTTAGCGCAGGTTTACAGTGAGTTAGGTGACATTGCACCAACATTGGATAAAACCGCTAACTTAGCTGGCTTTTTTGAAGTGATGCAGCAACTCGTAGCCGATCAAGCGGTTATGGCTTATCACGATCGTAGTGATGGCGGTTTATTTACCACTCTCGTGGAAATGGCTTTTGCTGGTAATACCGGGTTAACAATTGATTTAGCCAGCTTGAGTGGTACTGATTTAGAACGTTTATTTAACGAAGAAATTGGTGCTGTAATTCAAGTCAGTGCTATTGATGCTAAAGCCATTGCCGCGCAATTTGAAGCTAAAGGCGTAACGTGTCATCACATCGGTGGTTTGCAAACGGCAGACAAAATTAGCATTAATGACGGCGAGCGAGTCATATTTGCTGACAGCCGTACTGCACTGCGTACCTTATGGTCAGAAACAACCTATCGCATGCAAGCGCTACGTGACAATCCGGAATGTGCGCGTGAAGAATATGAGCTTAAACAACAAGCTGATGCGCCAGGTTTAACGGTTAAATTAGGCTTTAATCCAAGTGAAGATGTCGCCGCACCTTATATCCTTAAAGGTGTCGCACCTAAAATGGCTATTTTACGTGAGCAAGGCGTTAACTCTCATGTTGAAATGGCAGCCGCTTTTGACCGTGCCGGTTTTGAAAGTCGCGACGTGCACATGTCGGACATTTTATCTGGTCGAATTAGTTTAGAAGAATTCCAAGGCCTAGTGGCATGTGGCGGCTTCTCTTACGGTGACGTGTTAGGCGCTGGTGAAGGTTGGGCTAAATCGATTTTGTTTAATGATCGTGCTCGCGACGAGTTTAGCCGTTTCTTCGAACGTGATTCAAGCATCGCCCTTGGCGTGTGTAATGGTTGTCAGATGTTATCTAACCTGAAAGAAATTATTCCAGGAAGTGAGCATTGGCCACGTTTTGTGCGTAACCGTTCTGAGCGTTTTGAAGCTCGATTCAGTTTGGTTGAAGTGCAACAAAATCCATCGGTATTTTTTGAAGGCATGGTCGGTTCTCGTATGCCTATCGCAGTATCGCATGGTGAAGGCTTAGTTGAATTTGCCAATGCTCAAGCGTTAGCAAATGCAGAAGCATCAGGCACTATTGCACTGCGCTATGTTGATGGTCATGGTCAAATTGCGACCCAGTACCCAGAAAACCCAAATGGTTCTGCTAATGGCTTAACGGGTATTTGTACCACTGATGGTCGCGTAACCATTATGATGCCGCATCCTGAACGAGTATTTAGAACTGTTGCTAATTCATGGCATCCAGATAATTGGGGTGAAGATAGCCCATGGATGCGTATGTTCCGTAATGCACGAGTGAAGATTGGTTAATAGCAAATCATGCACTTAGTTTAGCAAAATCACTTGATTTAGTTAAATTACTTAATGTAACTAAAGCGAAAGGCGACTCCGTTGAGTCGCCTTTTTTATTGGTTTCAATTTGTTTACCGCAACTGACTTTATGTTGTGGTGAAAAAGAAAAACCCCATAGATTTACTCTATGGGGTTTTCTGATTCGTTATCATTGGATAATAACGATTACCGCTTAATATGATCTCTGCGCTAACAAAAACATCCACTAAACACGGTATAAATAAAAAAGTGTGCTCGCTTATTTCACTTCTTTAGCAGTAAACATTTCAGTAAAAACACGTATGTATAGGTTGGCAACATGTTCGAATAATTGAGTCATAGCACATTCTCTCTAGGTTAGGTCACTGGAATTAAGACAACGACTGATTGCACAACTCGTGTTCGTGTTCTTAACTGTGCGCAAATTATACAATTGAACTAATGTGCATTCAAACGAGGAAAAATGATGTTTGACATTAGTTTATTTAATGATTGAATGTTTTGTTTTAAGATAATTAATAGTTATGATTTTGTATGGCATTGAAAAATAACAATTTATTTCTTTTTACTTTAAATGTAAATTATAGAAATATTTATCTAATATTAATTTTTTGTGTATTTTGCTACTTTATATTAACAATCTGTGTGAGTTGAGCTTTTTATCTAAAATTAGGCCAGCTTGCTGTTTATGCCTAGCAATTATGCGTTTTTTGTCAATACCTCAAGAGGGTTGCAAATTCGTGTTCAAATGTTATCACTCTGAATATCGCAAGTTCATTTATGATTGTGATCAACCTGACAGCTAATATCTGCTGAAATAATCGACATGCTTTACGCTAATGGGCTGATTATCTGTAATAAAACATTCTCCATGCACCAAATCTAATGCTGGTCACATAATTGACTAAAAAATATGATCTACAAAGTGAATATGCCGTAAGATATAGGGCGTTTAGGATTGGGCTTGAAAACATAGGCAAACAGGTTAATTTATCATTTTTCACTCTTTGGTGAGTTGTCCACTGCTTCAATATGACCGTTTTCAGGTATAACATCATCATTATGGCAACGGTATGTTGCTGTGTCGTATTTGGTTGTACTGAAGTAAGGAGTCGCCAATGATTATCGAAGAGGTCGTTGAGCTATCGCGTTTTCAATTTGCGCTGACAGCCATGTATCATTTTTTATTTGTTCCACTCACCCTAGGTTTAGCCTTTATTCTTGCGATTATGGAATCACTGTATGTGATGACCAATAAGCAAGTTTATAAAGACATGACTAAATTTTGGGGTAAGTTGTTTGGGATAAACTTTGCCTTAGGCGTGACAACGGGTTTAGCGATGGAGTTCCAGTTTGGTACTAACTGGTCCTACTATTCTCATTACGTAGGTGACATTTTTGGTGCGCCCCTGGCGATTGAAGGCTTAATGGCATTCTTCCTTGAGTCTACGTTAGTCGGGATGTTCTTTTTTGGTTGGGATCGCTTCAGTAAGCGCCAACATTTAGCCGTCACATGGCTCGTTGCCCTTGGCTCTAATATGTCAGCTTTATGGATTTTGATCGCCAATGGTTGGATGCAAAACCCGGTGGGTTCTGTGTTTAACTATGAAACCATGCGTATGGAAATGACCAATTTTGCCGAAGTGGTATTTAACCCCGTTGCGCAAGTTAAGTTTGTTCATACCGTCGCCTCTGGTTATGTAGCTGGTGCGATGTTTGTATTAGCTATTAGCTCATACTACATATTGAAAGGCCGAGATTTACCTTTTGCTCGTCGCTCATTCGCTATTGCCGCAAGCTTTGGTATGGCATCTATTTTATCGGTCATCGTGTTAGGCGATGAATCAGGTTATGAAGTAGGTGAAGTGCAACGTGTTAAATTAGCGGCAATTGAAGCTGAATGGCACACAGAGCCAGCACCAGCAGCCTTTACGGCATTTGGTTTCCCTAACCAAGAAACTATGCACACGGATTACGCCGTTAAGATCCCATATGCGATGGGCATTATTGCCACTCGTTCTTTAGATGGAGAAGTGACCGGTATTAAGGATCTTATTAAAGATCACGAAGTACGAATTCGTAACGGTATGGTTGCGTATGCTCTACTTGAAAAATTACGTGCTGGTGATAAATCGGTTGAAGTTAGAGAGCAATTTGAAGCGACCAAAATCGACCTAGGTTATGGTTTCTTGCTTAAGCGTTATACCGACAAAGTGGTTGATGCGACTGAAGAGCAAATTATTGCAGCGTCTTATGACTCAATTCCTACTGTGGCGCCTATGTTCTGGAGTTTCCGCTTAATGGTTGGTTCTGGGGTGATAATGCTATTGGTGTTTGCTGCGGCCTTCTGGCAAAGCACTCGTCATCAAATCGCCGAGAAAAAGTGGGTACTTCGTGCTGCTCTTTACAGTTTGCCACTTCCATGGGTAGCCATTGAAGCTGGTTGGTTTGTGTCAGAGTTTGGTCGCCAACCTTGGACCATTTCTGAAGTGCTGCCAACATTCATGTCGGCGTCTAGTTTAACGACGGCGGATCTTTGGTTCAGTATTATTTCGATTACGGTGTTCTATACCATCCTGTTGGTGATAGAAGCTTACTTGATGTATAAGTTTGCTCGTCTTGGTCCAAGCAGCTTAAAGACCGGTCGTTATCATTTCGAAAACCAAGATGCTTAATCTGAGGACCTGATTATGTTTGATTATGAAGTATTAAGATTTATTTGGTGGGCGTTAATCGGCGTGCTGTTTATTGGTTTCACCGTGACAGATGGCTTTGATATGGGCGTAGGTATATTGTTACCCGTTATTGGTAAAGATGATACTGAACGCCGTATTATGATTAACACTATCGCACCACATTGGGACGGTAACCAAGTATGGCTAGTGACGGCTGGTGGCGCATTATTTGCTGCTTGGCCTATGGTCTACGCGGTATCGTTTTCAGGCTTTTATGTGGCAATGATGCTAGTGCTATTTGCATTGTTTTTACGTCCAGTCGGTTTTGATTATCGCTCTAAAATTGAAGATCCAAGATGGCGTAAGTCATGGGATAGAGCATTATTTGTCGGCAGTTTTGTACCACCGTTAATCATTGGTGTGGCATTTGGTAACCTGCTTCAAGGCGTACCATTTAACTTTGATGAATATCTACGTGCTACTTATCATGGCGGTCTGTTGGGTTTATTGAATCCGTTTGGTTTATTAGCCGGTCTTGTGAGTGTCACTATGGTGATAATGCAAGGTTCTACATGGTTACAAATGAAGACCGACGGAGAGCTGCGGGTTAGAAGTGCTAAAGTATCGCAAGTTTGTGGTGGTTTATTAGTGGTTCTATTTGGTGCAGCTGGTGTTTGGCTTGTAAACGGTATTGATGGTTATGTTATTACCTCAGCCCTTGACCTTGCTGGTCCGTCAAATCCAACCACTAAGACTGTAGCGGTTGAAGCGGGCGCTTGGTTAACTAACTATGATAAATATCCTCTTACCATGCTATTCCCGGTATTAGGGTTATTAATGCCAATATTAGTGATTTTTGCCAGTCGATTAAATCGTAGTGGATTTGCGTTCTTTTTCAGTTCGCTAGCGGTTGCTTGTGTCATTTTGACCTGTGGAGCAGCAATGTTCCCATTTGTTATGCCTTCATCATTAGAACCTAATGTCAGCTTAACAATGTGGGATGCTACAGCCAGTCAAATGTCACTTAAAGTGATGACAGTTGCCGCTATTATCTTCGTACCCACAGTATTAAGTTACACCATTTGGACTTACTACAAGATGTACGGCCGCTTAAATCGTGAGTTTGTTGAAAACAACAAAAGCTCACTTTACTAAATTAAGGAGCAACGTCTATGTGGTATTTTGCGTGGATTTTAGGGGTATTGTTAGCGTGTTCATTCGGTATCATCAACGCGTTATGGCTTGAGAATACTGAAAATATGGATCGTAACAACGAACTATAAACGTTATATCGTTTGATATGAAAAAACCGCTTTAGTAATAAAGCGGTTTTTTATTGGCGATTCATCTTGTTTACAAAACTAAAACCGACCGGTTTTAACTTATGACTCAAACTAGCACTCATTATCTCGTTACTTAGTGGCTGTTAACAAAGCCAATTTTATGTTCAATTGCCGCCTTTTAAAAAGTCCCCCAATATGTAATAAACACGCCGCTGCTAAGTAAGATTTTTATTTAAAGATACAAGAAAATACAGCTCAATTCCGAAGTGTTAACAGAAATATTGTCTATAATTAATTAACCTTAGTTGTCTGTTTTTTAAACATGGCAATTTGTTAATAATGCACTTAACGGGAGACATATAATGAGCAGTTGGATTTTAGTCGCGGATAGCGCATATGCACGTCTATTTTACGCAGAAACAGCAAAATCTACGTTAATTGAGATTAAGAGCATGATCCATCCCGAAGCACGGCAACATGAACAGAAACTAACCTCAGATCTACCAGGCCGTCAGGCTGGAGGTGCCATCAATAGTCACCATTCTGTTGGGGGGAAAACTGAGCCTAAAAAGAATGAGGCTGTCGAATTTGCTCGGGAGATCTGTCGATACCTTGAGGCTGAATATAATGCACACAAATTTAGCCAGTTGATTGTTGTGGCTGCTCCTCATTTTCTTGGTAACTTACGCAAAGAAATGAGCAGTAACGTTGCTAAAGTTGTTACGCTGGAAATAGACAAAGATATTGTAAAGCAGGACATCGACTCGATTAGAGGTCTGTTGCCAATTATCTTGCCTAGCTTAGCCACATAAGCTGAAATCTAGATAATTAGGTTCGTTTAATAAGCTGCCATCATCCTTACTCATATGTTGGCAGCTTAATGGGGTATTTTTGTTTTTTGTCGTAAGCTACTGTCGTGAAATAACATTAAGCATAAATTTGTTTTACCCAAGTCTCAAACCTTCGTTGTGACAATTATTGTCGCTCAATTTAGCGATTAGGATAATTAACCAGCACTCAATAGATGGAGTACTGGTCTGCTAAAATATCACTCAGTTAAACCACGTTAAATACACCTATTTGTTGTTTAATACTGTGCGCAAGTTTAGTTAATTGCTCTGAATCACTCACCGCTTTTGTTGCCCGTTCATCACTATTTTGTGCAAGTGTAGAAATAGTATGTAAGCTGCGTGACACTTCATCTGCCACTGTACTTTGCTGTTTGGTGGCACTGGCTATACTAGACGAAAATATAGCCATTTCGCCGATATTATGATTAATCAGCGTGAGTTGATTATTAACTGTATCAGCTTGTACCGCTGAGGACTCTCCCAGTTGCTGACACTGGATCATCTGTGTGGCTGTGTGTTCTACTTGCTGTTGTAATTTGTTAATAGTCGCACCTATCTCACTAATTGAACGTTGTGTTCTTTGTGCTAATGAGCGAACTTCATCAGCAACAACAGCAAAACCACGACCTTGGTCTCCCGCTCTAGCTGCTTCAATCGCGGCATTTAAGGCGAGTAAATTAGTTTGATCTGCAATGCCATTAATGACTTCTGTAACCTGACTGATTGCTTGACTTTCATTGTTGACACTTTCAATATTTTTTTGACTTTGAATAAGTTGTTCACGCAAGGATTGTAGTTCTGTAACCGCCTGAGTTAACTGTGTATGTCCTTGATTTGATGCGCTATCAATTTCTTGCGCCTGCTGGGCAACTTGACTCGAATTCTGTGCGACATCTTTAATAGATGAAGACATTTCTTCGATAGCTGTCGCAATTTGTTCTGTTTGGTTTAACAGTGACTTTGCTTCAGTACCGTTCAATTTCGATGTTTGCTGGCTAAGAATTGCTTGGTTTTCTAAGCTGATGACAGACTGTTTTAAGGACTCAATTAATCCAGCTAAATTTGCAGCCGTTTGGGTCACACTTATCGTAATGTGGTCAACTTCATTGTGACTGTCTTGAGGGCATTGAACGAAAGTTTGTGAAAGATCCCCTTGGCCTAATTTAGCTATTTGCCTCTGTAGGTTCTTTAAAGGCTTAATTGCACGATTAATTACATTAAAGAGTAAAACGGAAATAATCACCACGCCTAGCAATGCCAATATGGCGTTAATTTTTAACATTCCTAAGCTTTCATCACTTAATTCCTTTTCAGGAACGAACCCGACCAAAGTCCAATTCCAACCGGGAATATATACGGAATAAGAAAACATTTCTTGATCAGACAAGGAGCTGTAAACCCAACTCCCTTTATCTGTGAGTGCTTGTTCAAGCGATAGGCCATTAAGCAATGTTTCATTGTATGGTTCTTCTGATGTTAACTCACGATGAGAGATAATCTGTTTATCAGAGTTTCGGATGATGACATACGAACCTGATTCTTCAAGAGTCAGTTGTTTAAGTGATTTTTGGATTTGTGCAACAGATTGGGTGATATCAAAACCGATAAAAAGAATAGCGATAACTTTGCCTCCGGGAGCTTTTACCGGACGATAAATTGTCATGTAGTCTTTACCAAAAAGCTTGGCGTAGCCTTCATACTCTTCGCCTTTAACTAAACGCTGATAACCGGGATGTTTAATTCCTAAATAGGTCCCTAATGCACGATTACCATCAGCTTTTTTAAGTGATGTTGATACACGAACAAAATCATCATTATCGCGCGCAAATATCGTAGCGACTCCGCCTGTAAGCTCCGAAAAGTGATCTACGTTATTGTTTGAGTTATTAATTTGCTCATTATCATGGACTAGTACTGGGGTCTTAATTCCTAACACCTTAACGGTGCGATCCTCTATCAAGAATTGTCCTGGATATAAGGTACGCAAAACATCGGCGTTTCGTTTGGCTAAGTCCAACATACTGTTGTACTGCAGTTCAATTAAATGAGTATTACTGTGCATTTGTGATTTAATCGCTTGAATTGCTTTGTCATGCAATACTGTGGATGCCGATTGATAGGAAAACCAAGACATAGCGGTAAAGATTATGATTGATGACAATATGGCAAGTGAGCCTATTTGTTTTGCTATAGGCCAGTTTTTATAATTCATATGTACTGTTCCATAATTATTGTGAAAATTAATTTTGAATAGGTAGGTATACGAATTTAAATGTACATCTAAAGACTACTAATTATCCGTTATTTAGTACGAAAGTGTGACGAGGAAAGATATAATTTCTGATGAAATTTACATCATTACGCGATTGAGTGTTTAACATCTTTACCTTTAGGCTTCATCAATAAGGTATACATTACCGGCACCCAAATCAGTGACAACATGGTGGCTAACAGCGTACCGCCGGCAATAGCGATAGCAAAGGGCGGCCAAAAGCCGCCACCGGCGATAATTAGAGGTAAAAAGCCACCGATGGTGGTGATAGTGGTTGAGCCAATATGACGACCGCAACTGCTCACTGTACTAATGATTAGTGCTAAATTACCATCGCGCGCCTCGGGGATATCCTCAAGTTCAGCCAAAATAACAATGGCAGCATTAATGGCTAAACCCATTAACCCCAATAAACCGATGATGACGGTAAACCCAAACGGATAGCCAAATACATACACAGATAACAAGCCTAAACCTGCCGATTGAAAAGCACTCAGTAAAATGATGGCGGTTAATCTAAACGAGTTAAACGACAACACTACCGTCGCTAATAATAAAGTGACGACAAGTACAATATTTGACAATAAATTACCTACCGCTTCATTACGCTTTGCGCTTTCGCCGCCTATTTCGAGGTGGTATCCCGCAGGAATAGACAAATTAGCAATAGCATCTTTAACCTCGTTAAGCACTTGTGCAGGCAATACTCCACTGGTGATATAAGCCTCAATGGTATTGACGCGCTCACCATTTCTTCGGGGGATTGCGCCGCGACTGACATTGATTTCGTTATAAGACAATGCCGATAGTGGAATCCCGGAGCCTGAAGCTGAAACTAGATTGATCTCGGCTAAACGTGTGGCTTGTTCGCGGCTGTTGTCACCTAAACGCACCCGAATTGGCAGTGATTCCGTTTGCTCTAAAATGCTGCCACCAATGATACCGGTAGTCGCCATTTGAATTTGATTGGCAATATCGCTCAAACTTAAGCCGCTCATTAAGCTGGCGTCTTCATTCACCTGTAACCACACTTTTGGAGCGCCAGAACTGAGGGTTGCACGAGTGTGAATGACATCTGGTGTGGCGACTAAAATGCCGCGTACTTGTTCACCTAATGTTTTCAGAGTATCAAGATTAGGGCCATAAATTCGCAGCTCAACCGGAGCGTTAAAGGGAGGGCCTTGTTCCAATTTTCGCACCAAAATCTGTGCTTGTAGAAATTGGGCATCAAACTCTTTTTGTAATTGTAAAATTAACCGATTAGCGGCGACATAATCAGTCACTTTAATCATCGCTTGGGCGTAATTGGTTGCCCCTTGTTGCCGTTGAGTTAAGTTGTAATAGAAAGAGGGCGTATTACCGCCAACAACCCATGTTGCAGCGACAATATCGTCAATCTGTTGCAGCTTATTATCAATCAGTTTGACCTGCTCTAGAGTGTTATCGATACTGACATGAGGGGCCAGGTAGACTTCAATTTGGAACATATCGCGGTCAGACGGTGGGAAAAATTGCTCAGTCATTTTGCCCGCAGCAAAAAAGCCAGCAATCGGTAATATTCCAATCACGATGGCGGTCAATATTGGTCTTGTTAACGCAAATCTAAGGCTGGCAGTATATGCCTGACTAATTTTGGGGAATGCCATGCCTTGCTGATACCAAGCCGTTGGTTTTTCACTGCGACTGAATCGACCCGCCAGGCCAGCAATAATGGTATGAGAAATAATATATGAGCCGAGTAAGGCAAACATGACCGAAATGGCAATGCCACCAACAAACTCACCTGCAGAGCCCGGCATTAACACAATAGGTGCAAAGGCTAGCATGGTGGTAATGGTCGACCCCGCAAGGGGTAGCCATAAATGGTGTAAGGTTTTTGATACCGCTTCCAGTTTGCTCATACCTTGTTGACGACGTTGAGCTATGGCATCAACAATCACAATCGCATTATCGACCATAATACCTAGCGCAACCACTAAACCTGTTACCGACATTTGGTGGATCGGTAGGCCAGTATATTTCATGCAGGTGAGGGTAAATAATGCGGTTAATGGTAATGATATCGCGACAATCAGCGCATTTCTCAGTCCTAATGTCAGCATCAGAACCACTAAAATAATCACAAATCCTTGTAACAGATTAATCACCAAGTCGCCTAATCGGTCACTGGTATAGCTTTGTTGGTCGAATAACCATTGCACCTTAATATTGGCCGGTAAATTAGCTGAAAAATCATCTATGGCGCTGCTTACATGTTGTTGCCATACATCGACTCGATTATTATTGAGCATGCGCGCAGACACCAAAACACCTTGCTGACTGTCGATTAAGGCGATACTCGATGCCGGAGTCTTAGCTTGGCGACTAATATTGGCCACATCCCCCAAGCGAATAATTTGACCATAGTCGTCTACTTTTAACGGCACTTGGCGGATACGATTTTGCGAATCTAACTCGCCAGATACTTCAACTAAGGCTCTAAATTGGCTGTTATTAACTTCACCGGCTGAAATTTTACTGTCGGCATTATTTAAAATAGCGGCAATACTGGCGGGAGTTAAATGCAATTGGCTGATTTTATTACCATCTAGCTCAACTAAAATCTCTTCTTGTGGTGCGCCATATAGTTTAACAAAATCAGTACCGCTGAGCAGCCTTAGGCGGCTTTGTAATTCTTTAGCATAACGATTAAGAATATCGGCTCTTACAGGGCTATTATCTGCCCAAACAAGTCCTAAAATGGCTGTGTTGGCATAACCTAGTTGATCATCTAACACACTGTTTTGTGCTTCTATTGGCAACAAGGATTTACTGTCGGCGATGAGATCTCGAGCGCGTGACCACACAGGAGCCGTCTCTGTGACTGTGTCTTTTAACTCTAACTGGATAACCGAAATCCCTGGGCGAGAAGTCGACTGGACTAGCTTTAAATCTTCTAAGCGGCGTAATTGATTCTCTAACACTTCAGTCACGAGTGCTTCAACCCGCTCTGCAGATGCACCAGGGTATTGAGTGATAACAGACGAAAATCGGTTAGTAATATGTGGATCTTCAGTGCGGGGTAGGCTTGAAATAGCACCTAATCCCGCAACAATTAATAATGCGATAAATAAACTGGTTAGGCGGCCATTTTCTAAAAATGCTTTAATCATAATGCCCCCATTTTCTCTGATTGAGCGAGAGTGACCTTCTGATTAACCACCAATTTATGTAATCCTTGTGACACAATTAAATCGCTTGGTTTTATGGCGCCTTGAATATACGCTTGTTGCTCATTGGTATAGATAATCTCTACATCGCGACGTTCAATGGTATAAAAACCTTGCTCAGCCTCAACTAAGGCCAACACGTTCCATAATCCGCGCACACCATCGGTTAATGCTGACATAGGCACCCAATAACCAGGTGCTAGCACGTCTTGTTGATACGCCAAATAAGCTATTTCGCCATTAATCACTCTGGCTGAGTCAGGCAAATGAATACGCAACTGAACCGTACGACTAACGGTATTGATCTCGGCACTAATACCGGCAATTTTAGCGGTAAAGGTTTGTTTACCTACACGGACATCTACCATCTGCTCGGCGGTTAACTGCTGTGCGATGTCTATGGGTACACCTATGTAAGCCAAAGGCTGACTGTTACCGACTAAGGTGAAAACCGGACTGCCTAGCGCAATCACTTCACCGACATTATGAAAACGTTGACTGATTTTTCCATTGAATGGGGCCAGTAAAGTTGATTTTTCAATTTTCAAATTGGTCGCACTTAAGCTGGCTTCTATACGCTTTTGGTTAGCTTGTAAGCTGATAACTTGTTGTTGGGTTTCATCGAGTTGCTGTTCAGACACATAGTTTTGTTGTTTCAATTTTTGAGTACGGACTAAGGTGCTTTTTGCTAAATCTATATCCGCTTGAGTTTGTAATAAACTGGCTTGTAATTGCTGTTTTTCTGCAGTTAATAAATCGGTATCCAGCTGCGCTAATATTTGTCCTTTACTCACCGTATCGCCACTATCAACCAGGATATTATTGAGTTTACCCGCAAGCTCAAAACCAATTCCGGTGGTATTGGCTGAGCGAATCGTACCCGTATAAGTTTGCATGTGCTGATAACGGTCGCTTAACGATAAAGGTTGTGACAATACCGTTTGATACTCAGTTGTTTGTGAATGCTCTTTTACCTCAGAGCCACAACCGCCTAATGCGATTAAGCTTAAACCTAGCGCCCAGTATCGAATGATTGGGGTGAATGTCTTTGACGCGTACATAAGTTTATTCCTTGCAAAGCAATATATTGTGCCAATGTTGATTTATCTTAAGGAGCAGTGTTAATAACAATAAGCGAACTCATTAGCCAAAAAATATAATTTGTAATTTAAATGTTAACTAGACTCAGTAGTCTAGTTTTATAAAACTAGACTGTCCAGTCTATTTTTAGTTACTATAACGCTAAATAATGAGTAGTAAGCCCGACACTCAATTATGCTTAATGGGTTAATTTACGGAACCAACATGACAAAAAAAAACACATCGCTTAATAACATCGAACAGATTAGTTTGAGCCGCAGTGAACAAAAGCGTGCTCAAGTACTTGAGTCTGCGATTGACCTTTTTTGTCATCAGGGTTTTCCTAATACCAGCATGGATGAAGTAGCAAAACATGCCGGAGTATCAAAACAAACTGTTTACTCTCACTTTGGCTCCAAAGATGATTTGTTTGTATCTGCGATTGAGTCTAAATGTGTTGTACATCAACTCACTGGCGATGCCTTAATTGATGCAGCAAATCCACAACGGGTTATTTTGCAGTTTGCTCTGCAATTTGGTGAAATGATTGTTAGCAAAGAAACCATGACAGTATTTAAAACTTGCGTAGCTCAAGCTGACACTCACCCAGAAGTGTCTAGATTGTTTTATGACGCAGGCCCCAAGCACGTACTCGGGCTGATTAGAAATTACTTAAAAAAGGTCAATGAGCATGGCGAATACTTTTTTGAAAATCCGCATGAAAGCGCAGTTAGATTGTGTTTAATGTTATTTGGCGAACTAAAATTACGTCTAGAGTTAGGCTTAGAAATAGGTGATTTACTGACAACCAGACAACAATACTTACAAGATACTGCCGAGATGTTTTTGCGAGCACACCAAGTTGACGTAAAATAAACCAATAAAACTTGAACTTAATTGGCGCGATAACAGTATTATCGTAATTAAACTAAGGTGCTATTAACCCAACGTGCTATTAACCCAACGTGCTATTAAGACAAGGTGCAGTTAAGCCAAGTTAATAGTTAACTTATCTCATTATTTGAAGGGAAGCATATTGATATGACGCTTTATAACGTTAACGTAATTCAGCCAAAATCATTGAGTACATCAGCTTTGTCAATTTTGCTAGCATCGGGACTGTTGTTAAGTCAGCATGCTTTAGCAGCGCCAGAACGTTCACCATTTTCGCTCACTGTGGCTCGTACATCAACGGGTACCGCTAATGTTGGGGCTGATAGCAATAACCCTAATCAGTTACAGCGTGATGCTTGGAAGACCAGTTTTTCGGCCAGCATGCCACTCAATCGTCAGTGGTCAATTGGGGCTAATCTAGGCTACGATAATCTCGATTACGACTGGGATATGAACCAAAACACTCTGTTACGCAGCAGTACTGAACCTTGGTCAACCATACATCAGTACAGTGCTGGTTTATCGTTATCTTACCGTCTTGATAATCATTGGATGTTCCTTATAGCACCCAAACTGCAATACGCCTATGCCGATACAGCGTCATCTTCAAATGCGCAAAGTTATGGTGTAGTTGCCTCGGGCATGTACCGCTTTGATTCCGGCAATATGCTGGGCTTTGGTGTTGCTTATTTAAATGATATTTCAGAAGTACGCACTGTACCTTATTTAGCCGTACGTTGGCAGATAAACGATAAGTGGGTACTTGCTAACCCGTTCCAAGCTGGTTTTAGTGGTCCTGCAGGATTAGAGTTAAGTTATCAGTATAACCGTGACTGGAATTTCGGTGTGGGTAGTTCAAAGCGAACAGAACGTTTTTTAATTGCAGACGATGACAAAACCATTGAAGTAGAAGAATGGGTAGGCTTTGCTCGCGCAGGCTGGCAAGCAACGACTAATGTTAGTCTTAATGCGTATGCTGGTTATTATTTTGGTGGCGAAATGGAGTTAAGTTATCCGGACGTTACTGAAGATATGGAAAACCAAGCCGCATTCGGTTTAGTGTTCAAACTGATGTTTTAATAATAAATGTTAATGTCATACAATAAAAAATGCCGCTGATGTCAGCGGCATTTTTATATCAACAAGGTAGCGTAAATGTTCAATTAAAAGTAAGTAACTTCTTTTACGCGTTTAGGGCGATTTTGTTGTTCGTACAACTGCCATACTTGCTTAAAATCGAGTGCTAGCTCTGTGACATAAAATTCACCAGAAGGGTAGGTCTTAACCACTTTAGCGCCGCGAATAATCCCACTCACGCTAGACTTAACGTTGTCGTCAGTTAATAACCACTCACTTACGTCGCTATTTGCCGAAATCTTTTGTCCATATACTTGCTCAGCCAACTCTCGGTAAGCGGCAATTTTTGAAGCTTGCATCGCCATTAAAATACGATGTGATGGCTCTTTACTGGGTTGGGTCGCCAACGGGGCATAACCAATTGCCGTTAGTGTTGGGAATGAAGCTGGCGCCTCGGTTTCCCACTGAACATATTTATCTTTGCTCACACAGCCAGTTAGCAGCAATAGCATAATTAACATCAACGACTTCATAGCTTATCTCCTAATACGGTGTAACGGCTGTCGCCCTTATTTTCGTGGCGATACAGTAAACCATTGCGTGATTCAATCATTTCAGAGGGCTGTAAATAACCTGATAAGCTCGATGCTGCCACAAATGATTGCACCGCTGAAAGGACGCGATTATTAGTCACATTAACCACTCGGCCGTTAAACACAATACCTTCAGGGGTTAGGGTCATGGTTGACACTAATACGTGTGAAACCGGTAAATCTGCACGTAACAATTCCCAGTTGCGGCTCAACATAAACTCGCCTTGTTCTGTGGCGCGCAAATTTGTCGCCACATTTAAATCGACTAAGTTAAATTCATGAGCGTGGAACGCCGCGAGTAATCCTTGTTGTAACTGTAATGCTAATTCATTGGTCGTATTGAAATTACTGGTCATCACTGGCGTAGAAATCAGCAGTGGTTGATCTGGGCGTAAGGCGTCGTTTTGTAACACTAACTCGTTAACTAACTTTTCTGCCCACACATTCACTTGGCCTTTGGGTGATATTCCCGCAGCCTGAATATCATAAGCCAGCTTATCGTGATAAACCTCATCTTCGTCGACGATTTTGACAAATTTACCGTTATTACTAAAGGCAAGGTTATTGGCAGCATTAGGCGTTTGGGTGCATGCCGCTAACGATAACGACGCAAGCATGACCGTGGAGATAAAAAGCCTGTTAATCATAATAATTCCTCTAAAAAAAATGCCGCTAGTCTTGGTATAAATGAGTCATTTAATCGCCTTGTACATCGATAACTAAGGCCAATTATGTACTCTTTCTTATTGGTGTCTTTATATCGGCAAATGCGTTAAAAGCTTTACTGTAATAGTGCAACATCGAAAATAACCACTAATATAGTTAGTCGGCACAATTTTTGCTTTGATTAAAATAGAGTAAGCTGAATTTACACAATTGTGCAAAATAGACGATTTTTTGACATTAGGACATTGTATGTTGATCCGACACCGCCCTGTTAACCGAACTAAAACCTTCAATCACCTTGCCGTAATAGCAATGCTATGCGTGAGTGCATTGTGTGTTACTCCGTCGGTATTGGCTGAACAAATTGAAGTGACTGGTAAGGCTAAAATCGTTAATGGCGATATAGATAAAGCCCGTGAAGACGCCATAAGCCAAGCGTTAAATTATGCTAGCTTAAAAGCCGGGGTTAACTTTTCCAGCGAACAACAAGTCAACCAAGGTCGGCTTACTCAAGATACCTTTCAAATTCAGCGGATGGGATCGGCCAATAACGTTGAATTAATGAGTGAAATGATCAGCCAACACACCATCACCGTGGTATTACAGCTTGAACTCAGCGAACAAGAACCTAACGCTCAATGTAAAAGCCAATCACTCAAAGCCGCGATTATGTTGCCACAAGCCTATTTACAAGAACGCGAACAGTTGCGTTATGGTCAATTAGCTCACTTTGAAGAGCGGATCACCGAACAATTAGGTAAAGCTATCAATGCGCAGTCGCGATACAGTTTTGCACGACTGCATGCAGATGAAAAAATTGATAACACCAATCAACTGGTCAACTTTAAAGGATATCGTATTCCCAGTTGGTTAGGCGAAATCACCGACAGCCAATATCTGCTGCAACCTGAAATCATTGATATTTCGACCGAACCAGCTCAAAGCAGTTACATGGGCTTTGTCGAGGATGATCCACTAAGACAGTTTATATTTAAATTAACCCTTTACCACGGGATCAGCGGTGAAGTGGTGTGGTCAGAATCATTCGCCACCTCAGCGCCTTGGGAATTTGAAAGACAAGAAATAGTCTCACCTGCTAACCAGCGCTTTTGGCGATCATCTTATGGTCAAGCGATCAGTGATATTTTACAGCAAAGCGTGATGTCGCTGGATAAGCAGTTAAACTGTCGTCCATTATTAGGCCAAATTGTAGCCAGGCAAGGGGATCGTATTATCATTAATTTAGGCCGTAAAAATGGCGTTAAAATGGGTGATAAGTTCCAAATCGTATTACAAAAAAATATCCCAGACAGATTTAATTCCATGCGTGCCATAGCCACAAAAAGCCGTGCCAATGTGGTTATCGAACAAGTTACCGAAGACAGCTCAACCGCAATATTTGACGGCATCGACAGTGCAGACAATATTCAAGTGAACGACATTGCGATTAAGAACTAATGATTGGTTACTAGAAGCTAATTGTTCCAAACTAAGTGCTAAGTGCTAAGTGCTAAGTGCTAAGTGCTAAGTGCTAAGTGCTAATCGATAAGAGTAAGGCGATTATGAATTAGTTGGTTATTAATCAAGCAATTAAATATAAAAGGTTTAATTCGATTATAAACTCAGTATAATCACAGGGTCTCTCTATAGCTCAACAGGATAGAGCAGCCGCCTCCTAAGCGGCCGATCGGGGTTCGAGTCCCTGTGGGGAGACCATATTGTGTACCGATATTTTAGAGCGTTATCAATTACTGTCCTGTTATAGTTCCCTTTCTTAGAGTTTTACCTTCCGCAGTTTGATTCAAATTCTAGACATTTACGTCCATTTAAACGTTTATGCCCATACATATAAAAATGAAATGTATACGTAATATCATCGGTTTGGTTAAATAGCCATGATATTTATTACAATCTTCTTATTCGCAGCAACAACTACTGGTTTTAGCCTTCTTGATTTGAACAATTCAGAGATATTTATTCTGTAAATTGAACAATGTAGGTACTGTTTTAGGTGAAAGATGATGGTCATCAATATGGTATAACAGGTTACTTTGTCCATCCTTGTTGGTTAGCGGATATACATCAAGTAGTGTCATTCCTAAAGATTGACATATATTTGTCAGTGTAAGGTTATAGTAAGCAATAATATCTTTGAACCTTTGTTGTTCGGACTGCGGGAGTATCTCGATGCTTTGAGGGTGAGGAGCTGGTACGCCGTAAAGAATGATTTCAATGTTAAAGGAGTCTGCAAGACTTTTTAGTGCATTGACATATTTTGACAACATATCATCAATCACGTCTTTGTAATCTCGTTTAGATTTCAAACTATAAGAGTAAATTCCTTCGTCCGGTCGGCAATCAATTTCCCCAAATGCAACCACCACTTTAGAGCCCGGAGCAAGATCTTGTAGCAATGATACAAGGCTTACCTGGTATTTGTTTTCATCATCGGTGACGAAATGAATGACTTTAGCCCCCATGATGAATAGAGAATTTATTTGATAGTTTTGGTGCTGGTACTGAACAGATGTTCGGTTGGGTGCTAATCCATGGCTTTCTGAGATGAAATACATTTTTTTTGTATCGTTAGTCAGATGATAACAATCTTTATATTTGCCACTTTCATATAGCGATATAAGGTTTTTAATATAACTATGAAATACAACGAAATTTTTCAAATATTTTGGCAGGGAAGGAAACTGATAAATGACTGCGCTCATCGATAGTGCATGCTTGGCTTCGTCTAAATGGTTGAATAGGTAATAGATTATAACCTTTCCTATGATCAAAGCGCAGAGCTGTTGTTCAGACAGTTGCTGGCTTTGTATGCCTAATTCGGCAACTTCAAGTGCATCTTGGTAGCGGTGTTGACTTAGATGCAGGCTGAATAATTGCCAATAGGCATTGAGGTTTGTTCTTCCGCTATTGTGCTTGTTTTCTGTTTCAAGTGCTTTTAAGAATGTTTTGGCAGCATTGTCAAACTGACCTTGATCGTAGTAAATAACACCTAATTGAAGATAGAAGTCAGAATTGCAGGAGTTTTGCAGGATGGCTTTTTTGCAATAGTTTTCTGCCAATGAATAATTGCCCTGATTATGTAAGCAGATAGATAAATTGTAGTTAGGACCAGATAAGAGTGGATCAAGATTAAGTGCTTTTTCGTAACACCGACTAGCTTCAATAAAATTCTCTTGGTCTAGGTAAACATTGCCTAAGTTACTTTGGAATGATGGTTGCTGGTCATTAATGGCAATGGCTTTTTTGAATTCAGTAATAGCAGGTTCAAATTGCCCTAGGGTATAATAATTTAAGGCCGATAAATGGATAGCTTCAGCAAGTTTAGGTTTTTTCTCAAGAATTTTGGTGCACAAGGAGAGTGACTCAGCATGCTTTTTTTGACGAAATAATGTCTCGGCTCTAGCTATATTATTCTTTATACTCATTTTACTTATCCCAAAAATTCTATTTTTTATAGCGTAACATACTCGATTAAGTACTAATGGAAAATCTAATAACTTATCATAACCTCTGAATGACTTATGTTCTTTAGGTTAACGAGGCTCGTTTTTTTGATGTCTAAGTGATGGAAACAGAATTAAATAGTTAAAAAGCCCTTTTGATTTTTTGTTTGAAAAATGTCTAAATAATTTAATTTTAAAAGTCAAAAATAGTGAGGTAAAGCCAAGGCGCAATAGTTTAATTAAGCTGTTTCCGATGACGAAATAGAGTCTGTTTACTTTAAAGTGAATGAAAAATTGCTTAAAAAATCCCATTTCGACTGACAACAACTATAAATGGCTTTATAACAAATGGACACGGTTACGTAGGACTGTACTTTTAAACTCTATTTACTTCAATCATCACATCATTTATCTCTATCGCTATCGCAGTCTGATCGGCTTTAGCGCTATAATTGCGCTTCATTTTTTGTTGCTAGGAGCAGTTGTTTGTCACATTCATATATTCCGTTTGATCTTTATAAGCGTAAGTGGATTTTTAACCATAAAGATTTGCCTGTATCAGATGATGATAAGGCCTTGATTAAACCACTGACCGATAAAAGTGCCATGGAAGTGTGGGATAAGTGGATAAGCAATAAGAGTAGTCGTGCTGAATTGTTTGAAAAAGGCGATTGGCCAATAAAGCAAGATGCTTGGGCGGCAACGGAGCATTGGCAGTCGGCATGGGATTCTAATGATAATGCGATGCCCGAAGCAATTATTGCGCATATTCAATGGCCTGATGATGCGGTGGTGTACTTTTGCTATGAAAAGTACCAAATAGTTGAAACTCGCTGGGATGTGTTTGTGCGTAATTGGAAGTGCTTTTTATTTTTTGATGATGGTCCAATTTTAATTTCGCCAAAGCACAAGCAAGCCTTGATGTTTCTACAGAATGGCCAATATAAATTAGGCGTTCGCGGTTAAATTACCCGACTTGAGTTGTGGTTGTTGGTTAAACGGCTGATGTTGTAGTCGTTGGTATTTCAGCTTTTTAGAGCGTTTATATGAAAGTATTAGCTTCAATTGGATTGAGCTTATCGTTAATGATGCCGATGTTGGCACAAGCTAGCATGATTGCAGATGTTGATGTAGCAGAGCAAATGACAGTAGTAGAGCAGCCATTGATATTGAATGGCGCTGGTGTACGCAGTAAATTTTTTATGGATTTATATGTGGGTAGTTTATATCTGCCGACAAAAGCGCACACTCTGGAAGATGTGCTTGCTCAGCCGATAGCGGTGATCCAGCTAACAATTACTTCTGGGATGATCACTTCAGACAAAATGCGTGATGCCATTACTGACGGTTTTGAAGCTGCTACCGACAATGACACTCATTCAATTACCAAAGATATTGAACATTTTACCCAATTGTTTGCAGATGAAATTGTCGAAGGAGATCAATTTACTTTTGTTACTCAAAAAGGCAAGGGTGTGAGCAGTATTAAAAATGGGATAGCTCAGGGAGATATTGCTGGAGAGGCATTTCGTCAGGCTTTACTTAAGATTTGGTTAGGTGAAGAGCCTGCACAACAAAGTTTACGTCAGGCTATGTTAGCTCAGTAAATCACCTGCTAGGTTCTAGGGCGGACTACGTCCTGCTAGGGTCGCTGCGCTTCTAGGGACAGCTTTGCTGCTAAGATGGCGAACAGCGTCCTGCTAGGAAACGATAACAAGCGAACGCTACGCTCACGGATAGAGCTGTCTAGCACTTGGCACTTGGCTTGTTATCGGATTTTATCTGATGTCATCGCTCGTTATGACTGGCTATCAAGATTTTAAAGCTAGGCTGAAAAGTCATTGCCTAGTGTTGAAATGGTAGAGGTTTTACCTTTGTCATTGTAGGTCAAGCTTGAGGCATTGCGACTGGCTTGTAATGCCTGGGCAAATCGATTGAGGCTGGCGATATTGAGCTCAATCAAGCTGGCATTCTGGCTGTTGATGTCTTTGCACTCGGCGAGAATAGCTCTAGCTTGTGCGACTTGTTGTGTCAATTCAGCATCGGTAGTAAGCAGATTGTGCTGTGGGTGGTTTGCCAGTTTCTCGTCAGTAGTTTTCATATTGAATAAGCACTGGGTTTTATCTTTGGAAAGCGCCAGCAGCTTATCGGCATCTTGTTTGGATAATGCCGCTTTTTCTTCAACAATAAGCGATTTCAGCTGCACTAATGTCTGATTTTGGCTATCAAGCAGTTGGTGTAGCTCTTTGCGCTGTTCTTCGCTTGCTTGCTTATGTAATTGCTGGTTTAACTCTGTCATAAATTACTCTTAGGTTTTCTTAACTAACACTTCTCTATGATGCAAGTTTGCACCTATTATCTGCGTGTCGTTAAAACAAATTAAAGAGTAACGTTTAACGGTTACTCTCTGTCAAACGATAAACCGCCTAGCTCTGCTTCAAAGCTGGCAATATTCGCCGCAAGTTTTTCTGGGTCAACTTTATATCGTCCCTCAGAGATTGCTTGCTTAATTTCAGCGACCTTTTTTTGGTCGACTTCTGGTAACGATGCCATTTTTGTTTGCGCGCTCTGAAGCTGTTGAGCTTGAGAGGTAATGCTAACGGAATCTGTTTTAACCGGTGCAGCTGATTTTGGGGCTGCAGTAGTTGTAGATTGCGTAGCAGACTGCGTGTCACGTGCAGTGCGCATTTGTGTATTGGTAGCAGTGTTATGCTTAATGTCAATTGCCATGGTAGGCTCCAGCGTAATGAATCAGGTTTTTCAATCAGGCTATCGGCACCCCAGGAAAAAACTTTAACGCTATTTTACATTCTTACTTCAACTTCGCCAACGCCAATTACAACAGCATCAAATTGTTTGCTAGTGTTACTGTTTTTTACTCTGATAACCTCATCGATATTGCCATCTCGCAGTGCTTCCCCAAGGGTTTTTATTTCTACATTAGTGGTTTTTGCATAGATAGAAACAGTGTCACCTTTGCAAACAAAACACAGGTTATTACTTAATACTGGAGAGTCTTTCGCCACCCGGCGTTTCACTCGTGAGCCAATTAATGTCGTAATGTCGGAAAAAAACTGACCTTTTAAGCTATATTGGTCAACATACATAACTTGTAAATGATGTTCGCCAATAATTTGGTCTGGGGACAATAGTTGGTTAGCAACCACAACAGGATATTGTATTTCGACTCGAACAGAGAGATACATTTGCCATGGATAATCATAGTCTGGGCTATTGCAGCTGAGTTTTACCATGTTATTTCGACTAATAGCTCGTTCACTGGCAAGTTCAACATTAATCGGCGGGTAACAGGCTGGTGGACTGATACGGCCCTCAAGATTTTGTGGGGTTATTTGCACTTTAGCTTTTGAGTCGGCATCAATTTTTTTGGCTACCGCCTCTTTAGCTAACTTATAAATGGTCGATAGGGAAGGTGTGATTATTTCTTCGCTAGCAAATGCTGGCAAAGAAAATGTTATTGAGCACAAAAAACATAAAAAAAATACTTTCATAATGAAGATACTAGCTTGTTTTGCCAGAATGCACCTATACTTTGAAAAACCAAAAATATGCGAGTAATCTCTGCATACGCAATAAGCTAAAATAAATGGGCTAGGGGACATAAGAATAACATTATCCCTTTGTCAAAAAAGTGTCAGTTTACAGTGCGAGCTAATTTATACAAATTAAAGCAAGTTGCATGCCCACTTTTTTGATTTATTAAATTGATATGTATTTGTTAGATTGGTGATGGTTTAGACTCAAGTTGAGTGATCATCAGTAAGATATGCACTAACCGTATTATGCTAAACCAAGTTTTACTATAATTTCAGAGAACAATTTTTATCCTTTTGGGTGACAGTTAACTACAAGGCCTTGTTATGTCGAGCATTTTAGATTCAGTAAATAAACGTACCCAACTTGTCGGGCAAAACAGACTAGAGCTGCTATTGTTTAGGCTTAGCGGCCGTCAACGGTTTGGCATTAACGTGTTTAAAGTGAAAGAGGTTTTGCAATGTCCACCACTGACTACGTTGCCTAAATTAAACCGTTTTGTTAAAGGTGTTGCTCATATTCGTGGTGCAACTATTTCCGTGATCGATTTAAGTGCAGCAACGGGTGGACGTCCACTGATATCAACAGAAAATTGCTTTATTATCATTTCCGAATATAACCGTAGTATTCAAGGTTTTTTAGTGAGTTCTGTTGAACGTATTATCAACATGAACTGGGAAGCGATTATGCCTCCACCGCAAGGTTCTGGCCGTTCTTCTTATTTAACCGCGGTGACAGAGATTGAAGGTGAGTTGGTTGAGATTCTAGACGTTGAAAAAATTCTTGATGAAATTTCACCGGTTAAGACTTCTATCAGTAAAGAGCTCAATGAAGCATTAACTATTGATAGAGAACAGCATTATCATATTATGGTTATTGATGATTCAGCAGTGGCACGTAAACAAATTATTCGTTCGTTAGAGTCATTAAATCTGCAAATCGATACCGCTAAAGATGGTAGAGAGGCGCTAGAAAAACTGAAAAGTATTGCCGCAGAAATGGATGATGTGTCAGTTGAGATCCCGTTAATCATTTCTGATATTGAAATGCCTGAAATGGATGGCTACACCTTAACGGCTGAAATTCGTAATGATCCAAAATTAAAGAATATCAAAGTTGTATTGCATACATCTTTAAGTGGTGTATTTAACCAGGCGATGGTACAAAAAGTAGGGGCTAACGACTTTATTGCTAAGTTTAACCCCGATGAGTTAGCCGCCGCGGTTAACAAACATTTAAGTTTATAAACCTTTTATTATTGCAAAAGATTGCAAAATATTGGAGGTTGAGCTCATAGGCTTACATATTAGGAAGATAATGTGACAGATAAATCACTTGCTGAAGCAGAGTACAATCAATTTAGACTGTTTTTAGAACAGCATAGCGGTATTGTGTTAGGTGAGAACAAACAATATTTAGTACGCAGTCGTTTAGCTCCTTTGATGGGAAAGCATAATTTGCCTTCTTTGTCTGAGGTGGTTAAAAAATCGATGAAACCGATAGAGCGGCAACTGCGCGCTGAAGTGATAGATGCGATGACCACCAATGAAACGTTATGGTTTCGAGACCGTTATCCATTTGAATTACTGCACAATACTCTACTGCCTGAATACAGCAAGCTTGGCAGACCATTAAAAATTTGGTCGGCGGCATGCTCTTCAGGGCAAGAACCTTATTCGTTGGCCATGACGGTGTTGGAATATCAGCAGCGTAAACCTGGTACTTTACCAGGAGGCGCGACGATTCAGGCAACAGACTTATCACCTTCTATGTTAGATCGTTGTAAGAATGCTGAATATGATGGTTTAGCACTTGCTCGTGGTTTGTCTGAAGAACGTAAACGTCAGTTTTTTGATGCTTTGCCTTCGGGCAACATGAAAGTTAAAGATAATGTGAAGCGTTTAGTTAACTTTAGAGCCCATAATCTACTTGAAAGTTATAGCTTATTAGGTAAATACGATATTATTTTTTGCCGCAATGTGTTGATTTACTTTGCTCCTGAGGCAAAGGCTAAAATTTTGCGGCAATTTGCTGCCGCACTTAATCCCAAGGGTATTTTATTTTTGGGTGCGTCAGAATCTCTAGCAGGGTTAACCGATGAATTTAATATGGTTCGCTGTAATCCTGGGATCTATTATCAAAAGAAAACCTAGATAATATAATAGTTTAACCTATTTATCATGCCGGCATTCGTCGGCATGTTTGTTTTTGTCTTTTATTCCCTCCTAAATTAAATTGTTGGCATAACCTTTGCTTTATTTCTATCAGTTAGCTGATGGAGGCAATTTTATGGCGATTAATTTCGATAATGCATTAGGTGTTCACCAATATTCTTTGGGCGTTCGAGCGCAAAGAGCTGAAGTGATTTCAAGTAATATCGCCAATGCCAATACTCCTCATTATAAAGCTCAAGATGTCAATTTTGCTTCTGCTATGCAAGCTGCAAGCTCGCATCAGAAAGGCTTGAGTATGAGCCAAACTACAGAGAAACATTTTGATTTAACGGCGTTAAGTCAACAGCATGTTCAATATCGTATGCCAAATCAAGCTGATACTGGCGATGGTAATACTGTCGATACGCAAAAAGAGCAAGCAGCATTTATGCAAAATGCGCTCGAATATCAAATGTCATTAGGCTTTCTTGAGGGAAAATTTAATGGCATGCGTAAAGCATTGCGAGGTGATTAATTATGAGTTTATTTAATATTTTTAATGTTTCTGGTTCAGGTATGTCTGCGCAGTCAGTGCGTTTGAATACAACCGCCAGTAATATTGCCAATGCTGATTCTGTGTCTAGCAGTGTCGATAAAACCTATCGCGCGCGTCATCCCGTTTTTGAAGCCGAAATGCTAAAAGCCAATAGCCAACAAAATAGCTCACCTGGCGTGACCGTTAAAGGCATTGTCGAAAGTGATAAACCATTATTAAAAGAATATTCGCCAGACCATCCCATGGCGGATGGTGATGGTTTTATCTATAAACCTAATGTCAATGTGATGGAAGAAATGGCGGATATGATTTCTGCATCGCGTTCTTATCAAATGAACGTTCAGGTGGCTGATGCAACAAAGTCTATGTTGCAACAGACATTAAGGATGGGTAAATAGTATGATTATTCAAGGAGGTAACAATGAGCCTCGTTAATTCTTACAGTCAGTCTTTACCGCAACAATCCAGTAGTGCATCTAATACTAGCGCTACAACGAAAAGTTCTGTACAGACAAATACGACTAGCACGACTACGGGTAATCCTTTCCTAGACGGAATTCGTTTGCCTGAAGAAAGCGCTATCCCTGAATCAAAAGATCAGATGTTAAAGCAAGAGGATTTTTTTGCTTTACTTAGTCAGCAGTTGTCGATGCAAGATCCTTTTAAACCGGTTGATAACGATCAAATGATTGCCCAAATGGCATCGTTTTCTACAGTAGATGGTATTTCAAATCTTAATGATGAAATTCTTAACCTTAATACTGTGATGAGTTCTAGCCAGGCGTTACAAGCTTCAGGCTTGGTTGGACGTAAAGTGCTCATTCCTTCTGATACCGGCGCTATCTCTACTGAAAGCTCTGAGATAAAAGGGGTGATCAGTACACCGTCAGCGATTGAAACGATTACGGTAAGGATTGAAGACGAGTCGGGTCAGCTTATTAAGAGCTTTAATGTTGACGGCAGTAAAGGCGGCAATGTTGACGTGACTTGGGATGGTTTAGATAAAAGTGGTAACCCAGCTAAAGCGGGTAATTATGCCATTAAGGCCAGTGGTAAAGTCGATGGAACGTCGGAAGATTTAGCCGTGTCGACTTACGCTCATGTTACTAGTGTGTCATTAGGCACTGTAGCAACAGGAGCAATTTTGAATTTGCGTGGAGTAGGTGGAATTAAGTTATCTGACGTGCTCGCAGTATCTGAAACATAGTACGGCTAATAACGAACCGTTAGCTGTCATCATAAATGAATTAAATGTGAGAGGTGTAATATGTCATTTAACATCGCATTGAGTGGTATCGCTGCCGCGCAAAAAGATTTAAATACGACCGCGAATAACATCGCCAACGTCAATACTATTGGTTTTAAAGAATCTCGCGCTGAATTTGCTGACGTTTACGCCAATTCAATTTTTTCTAACAGTAAAACTGCAGTGGGTGGCGGTGCAACTACCACACAAGTTGCGCAGCAGTTTCATCAAGGTAGCTTGCAATTTACCAGTAACTCGTTGGATATGGCGATCAGTGGCGGTGGCTTCTTTGTTACCTCTTCAGAATTAGGTTCGCAAGATCAGTCATACACCCGTGCGGGGGCGTTTAAAGTTGACTCAAGTAATTATATGGTCGACTCAGCAGGTAATTTTTTACAAGGTTTTCCAGTGGATGAAGATGGTAACTCAACTTCAGTGAGTTTAACTACAACTCAACCAATTAAGATACCTGACACAGCAGGTAGCCCTGTGCAAACCGGAAATGTTGGTTTGCAGATGAATCTTAATGTGAGTGAAACAGCCTTAGATCCAGCTAATTTTAATCCTGCTGATTCTGATACATTCAATAATTCCACCTCGGTGACGATTTATGATTCGTTAGGTGAGTCGCATATTATGACTACCTACTTTGTTAAGCCAACGAACGGTTCATATACTGGAGAAAGTAATTGGGTGGCATTTTATGCGGTTGATGGTGACCCTGTTGACGTTGCAAGTGGACCCGGTACTTATTCCACTGATACTGATGGTGATAGCATAGCTGATGGAACAGGAACCGTGTCAGCTGCTAACCCTGGCGGGGCTGCTGGTACATGGTCAGGTGCGGTGCTTAAATTTAACTCTGTAGGTGCTTATACAGGCAGTGATCCTGCCATTATTACCACTGAAGCACTAGGTACCGGAGGTGCGGGTGCTTTAGGTCCTGGGGCGGATGGCACTCAGACTCTTACGATAAAATTTAATAGTCCAACCCAGTATTCATCTCCGTTTGAAGTGACCGAATTAACTCAAGATGGTATTACAGTGGGTCGATTAACCAATGTAGGTATTGGTTCAGATGGTTTAATTACCGCCAGTTATAGTAATGGCTCAACGGTTCCATTATCGCGTGTTGCTTTAGTTCGTTTTGCTAACGAGCAAGGGCTCACTCAAGTGGGTAATACCTCTTGGAAAGCCAGTTTAGATTCAGGAGCCGCATTAGCCGGAGAAGCCAATAGCGGTACATTCGGTAGTATTCGTTCATCAGCGCTTGAACAATCAAACGTTGATTTAACCACAGAGCTGGTAGATTTAATCTCTGCTCAGCGTAACTTCCAGGCTAACTCGCGTACACTTGAAGTCAACAATACTTTGAATCAAACGATATTACAGATCCGCTAAGTTTACGTTTACCTTTACCTTATTAATTTATGTTTACGTGATAATAGGTGTTGCCGTTTACGGCAACACCTTGCCATTCCCCTTGTTATTGTTACTCCTCGTTACTCTTTGTTATTACCTCACTAGTGTTGATAGATGCTTTTTTGACACTTAGGCGTTATTCGTTAATTTTATTGATTAACCGATTCATGTAGTTACCTCCTTACAATATAACTTAAAACTCATTGGCATGATGCTTGCTTATTCTGTGTATATAGTGTTTTTGCAGAAAGTTTGACGGAGCAAAAAATGGACAAATTTCTTTATATTGCCATGAGTGGCGCAAAGCAAGGGATGAATGCCCTAGCAGTGAGTGCGAACAATCTTGCTAACGCCAATACAGATGGATTTAAAGCAGACATGGTCCAAGCCCGTTCAATGCAGGCATTTGGTGAAGGCTTGCCTACACGGGTATTTTCGATGATGGAAAGCCCAGGCAGTAACTTTAACGGTGGTCCAATTAAAACCACTGGTCGCGATCTTGATATTGCGGTTAAGGGTGATGGCTGGCTTGCAGTGCAAGCGGCAGATGGTTCTGAAGGATACACCCGTGCGGGCAGTTTGAAAATTGACAGCACAGGTATGTTGTTAAATAGCAGTAACCGTCCGGTAATGGGGGCTTCGGGTCCTATTGTGTTACCTATTCCAGTTGAGAAAATTGAAATTTCCGCCAACGGTATTATTTCAGTACGTCCGCAAGGCGCAACCGCTGAAGTGATAGAAGAGGTCGCGAGGATTAAATTAGTTAATCCGGGCAACGAAAACCTAATGCGCGGTGAAGATGGTTTGTTTCGCCTTATTGCAGGTGGTAATGCTCCAAACGACCCAGGGGTTCAAGTTGAAAGCGGCGCGGTTGAAGGAAGTAATGTGAACTCAGTGCATGAAATGGTCGCCATGATTGATATTCAACGTCAATACGAAATGCAAGTCAAAATGATGAAGAACGCTGAAGAAATTGATCGGGCGTCCACTTCCTTGATGAGAATTAGTTAGGAGTAATTATTATGCATCCAGCGTTATGGATAAGTAAAACCGGTGTCGATGCCCAGCAAACTAACATTGCCGTTATTTCGAATAACGTGGCCAACGCCAGTACTGTCGGATTTAAGAAAAGTCGCGCGGTATTTGAAGACTTACTTTATCAAACGGTTAATCAAGCCGGTGGCATTAGCTCAGACAACAGCAAGTTACCCAATGGTTTAAACATTGGTGCGGGTACTAAAGTTGTTGCTACCCAAAAAATGTTTACCCAAGGCAACATGCTTACTACCGATAACTCATTAGATTTAATGATTGAAGGTTCGGGCTTTTTTGAAGTGCAAATGCCAGATGGTACAGCAGCTTACACGCGTAATGGCCAGTTTAGCTTAGACGATACCGGTCAGATTGTAACTCCAGGTTCAGGCTATGTGGTGCAACCGCCAATTACTATCCCGGATGATTCAACCAGTATTACGGTGTCTGCATCGGGCGAAGTATCAGTGCAAACCCCTGGTACCGCTGCAAGTCAGGTTATTGGTCAGTTAACCATGACCGATTTTATTAATCCGGCAGGTTTAGACCCATTAGGACAAAACTTGTATACCGAAACGGGTGCAAGTGGCACACCTATTCAAGGTACAGCGTCACAAGACGGCTTAGGTTCTATTCGCCAAGGAGCACTAGAAACCTCTAACGTGAATGTAACAGAAGAGTTGGTCAACCTTATCCAAGGTCAACGTATTTACGAGATGAACTCAAAGGTTATCTCGGCAGTTGATCAGATGCTGTCTTATATTAATCAGAATCTCTAAGGAGCTAACATGATTAAATACATTGCGTTAGCCTCAGTGGTGTTATTGGTTGGCTGTAGTTCTACAGCCAGAAAACCCATTGCTGATGACCCATTTTATGCGCCGGTATACCCAGATACCGTTCCGACGCAGGTGGCGGCGACGGGATCTATTTATCTTGATAGCCAAGCATCAAGCTTGTATTCCGATATTCGTGCGCACCGCGTCGGTGACATTATTACCGTCACTTTAAAAGAGTCCACTCAAGCGTCAAAAAGCGCCAATAACGAAATCAAAAAAGGCTCCGATTTAAGCGTTCAGCCAGTTTATGCCGGCGGTAAAAATATTTCCATCAGTGGTGTCCCAATTGATTTGGGTTACTCCGACAGCATGAATACCAAGCGCGAGTCTGATGCCGATCAATCTAACAGTTTAGATGGCAGTATTTCAGCCAATATCATCCAAGTGCTCAGTAACGGCAACTTGGTGATCCGCGGTGAAAAATGGATTTCAATTAACAACGGTGATGAGTTTATTCGTGTCACGGGAATGATCCGCAGCGAAGACATTAATCCAGACAATACAATCGATTCGACACGAGTGGCTAACGCTCGTATTCAGTATAGCGGTACCGGTACGTTTGCTGACTCCCAAAAAGTCGGTTGGCTGAGTTCATTCTTTATGAGTGACTGGTGGCCTTTTTAAGGAGTAATGCATGAAAATTAAACTGATTGTATCGATAGTCGCATCAATATTAATGCTAACTGTACCAGCACATGCCGAACGGATTAAAGACATAGCCAGTATTCAAGGGGTGCGAAGTAACCAATTAGTGGGTTATGGCTTGGTGGTCGGTTTGCCGGGTACTGGGGAAAAAACCCGTTATACCGAACAAACCTTTAGAACCATGCTCAAAAATTTCGGCATTAATTTACCAGACTCTGTTCGTCCTAATTCAAAGAATGTCGCTGTCGTTGCGGTGCATGCCGAAATGCCGGCCTTTATTAAGCCGGGTCAAAATCTTGACATTACCGTGTCCAGTTTAGGCGAAGCAAAAAGTTTACGTGGCGGTACTTTATTACAAACCTTCCTAAAAGGGGTCGATGGCAATGTGTATGCCATTGCTCAGGGCAGTTTAATTGTGAGTGGTTTTAGTGCTGAAGGGCTCGATGGCTCATTGGTGATTCAAAATACCCCTACGGTTGGCCGCATCCCAGGTGGTGCCATTGTTGAGCGCAGCGTTATCAGCCCATTTGCGAGTGGTGATTACCTTACGTTTAATTTACGTCGCTCTGATTTTTCAACCGCCAAACGCACCGCTGATGCGATTAACGATTTACTGGGTCCAGACATGGCAAAGGCTATTGACGCCACTTCTATTCAAGTGAGCGCGCCACGCGATGCATCACAGCGGGTGTCGTTTTTATCGGTATTAGAAAACATTGAAGTTATACCTGCAGAAGAATCAGCCAAAGTGATTGTTAACTCACGTACCGGCACCATTGTGGTTGGCCAAAACGTCAAGTTATTACCCGCAGCTGTCACTCATGGCGGATTAACCGTGACTATTGCTGAGGCCACCCAAGTGTCACAACCCAACGCATTAGCGGGTGGCGATACGGTTGTTACTACAAACAGTACGATTGATGTGTCAGAAAAAGATCGTCGTATGTTTATGTTTAATCCTGGTACCACACTTGATGAGCTTGTCAGAGCCGTGAATTTAGTGGGTGCAGCACCATCAGACGTACTTGCCATACTCGAAGCGTTAAAAATGGCAGGCGCTTTGCATGGTGAACTTATCATCATCTAATAATTGTCGGAATGACTATGGAAAAGTTGTCAGCTTCATCGAACTTTCTGGATCTAGGAGGACTAGATTCACTTCGTGTCCAAGCCCAGAAAGACGAGAAGGGGGCACTTAAAGAAGCGGCAAAGCAATTTGAAGGTATCTTTATTCAAATGCTAATGAAAAGCATGCGAGATGCTAATGCCGCGTTTAAGTCAGACAATCCAATGAACAGTGAAACCACCGCATTTTTTGAACAAATGCGCGATCAGCAAATGTCAGTCGATTTATCTAATAAAGGCATGTTGGGGCTGGCTGAAATGATGGTGCAGCAATTAGACCCAGATGATAGCCCCATTACACCAGCATCGGTATTGCGTGGTAATACAGACTACAAAGTTAACCCAAGTATGTTTGTTGCTCCAGCAACAGAGTTAGATAAAAACACTCTCGATATTATCGCGCCAAAAGATCAAATAGCAGCATCGCATTCAGTAATCGCTAATTCTGATACAGCCCATTCTATTATAGATAGCGCCGAATCGATGCGACCAATGTCAGCCCAACTTACTAATGTATTAGATGGTGAACAGTTAAATAGTGTATTGCGCGGTGAGCAATTAGCCAGTCAAGCGGTACAAGTAGGCAAGGTATTGCCGCAAACAGATTTTGCAGTTCCTAAAGCTAAAGGCATTGCAGTGAGTCAATTTACCAGCCCAGAACATTTTATTTCAGTCTTGTATCCCCATGCTGAAAAAGCGGCTAAATCGTTAGGAACCTCAGCTGAGGTATTAATTGCCCAGTCAGCATTAGAAACCGGTTGGGGCCAAAAAGTGGTACGCCGTAACGACGGCACTATGAGCCATAACCTGTTTAATATTAAAGCAGACAAGCGTTGGCAAGGAGATAAAACCTCAGTCAATACATTGGAGTTTGAAAAGGGCATTGCGGTGCAACAAAAAGCGGATTTCAGAATGTATGACAACCTTGAACAGAGCTTTAATGACTTTGTGTCATTTATTAGCCAAGGCGATCGTTATCAGGATGCACGTAAAGTTGCCGCTGAACCAACTCAATTTATTAAAGCGCTGCAAAAAGCTGGCTATGCCACAGACCCTCAATATGCCAATAAAGTCATCAATGTGATGAAATCGGTTAAAGAAGGCCTTAAATCTATATTACCTGTGGAGACTAAATAATGTCGATTGACTTACTCAATATCGCTCGCACAGGCGTTCAAGCATCTCAAGCTCAGTTAGGGGTGACCAGTAATAACATCGCTAATGCTAATACTGAAGGTTACAACCGTCAAGTTGCCACTCAGTCATCATTAGAATCACAACGCTTGGGCAATAGTTTTTATGGCACGGGTACGTATGTGTCCGATGTTAAACGTGTTTATAACGAATTTGCTGCACGTGAATTACGCATCGGCCAAACCAGCATGAGTGCGGCTGAAACGTCTTACAATAAGTTAAGTGAGTTAGATGAGATTTATTCTCAAATTGGCAAAATGGTGCCAGAAAATCTAAACAACTTTTTTGCAAGCATCAATAGTGTAGCCGATTTACCAACAGATCTTGGTATTCGCACTAACAGCTTAAGCTCTGCGCAACAGTTAGCCGCTGGTCTGAATCAAATGCAATCACAACTAGATGGCCAGGTGAAACAAACCAATAGCCAAATAGAATCCA
This sequence comes from Shewanella frigidimarina, assembly GCF_003797125.1. Lineage (GTDB taxonomy): Bacteria > Pseudomonadota > Gammaproteobacteria > Enterobacterales > Shewanellaceae > Shewanella > Shewanella frigidimarina. The sequence continues at coordinate 477,410 of NZ_RKKE01000002.1, read as the reverse complement.
TTACCACTCGAATAAATGAGATAAGCAAAGAACTAGGCAGCATCAATTTAGAGTTGATGAAATCCCAAGGCCAAGACAGCCAAGTATTAGACAAGCAAGACGCACTTATTTTAGAGCTCAGCCAGTATGCTCAGGTTAATGTTATTCCGTTAGATACCGGCGCAAAGTCAATTATGTTGGGCGGCTCGGTGATGTTGGTATCGGGTGAAGTGTCGATGTCGATGGGCATAAGTACTGGCGATCCTTATCCAAATGAACCACGCATTAATGCTTCTATTGGCGATAAAACTCTTAATGTTGATCCGTCTAAGCTGGGTGGTCAACTTGGCGCATTATTTTCATTTAGGGACGATACCTTATTACCTGCCAGTACAGAACTCGGTCAATTAGCATTAGGCATTGCAGACACCTTTAATCAAATGCAGTCCAAAGGTTTTGATTTAAACGGTGACATTGGTAGTGATATTTTTCGTGATATTAACGACCCATTAATGGCATCTGGCCGTGTCGGAAGTAATTCTACTAATAGCGGTACGGCAGCCATGTCGGTCAGTATTGACGATGTGGGCGCTTTATCTGGAGGCAGTTACCAGCTGGGTTATACCACATTAGGTGGCTATCAACTAACAGATACTCAAACCGGTAAGCAAACCACATTAACCCTATCAGGTAGTCAACTTACAGGTGGCGCAGGTTTTAGCATTAACATTGACAGTGGTGCGATAGCTGATGGCGATAAATTTGAAATTCGCCCAACAGCAGGCGCAGCTACAGGTTTAAAAGTGGTGATGACAGACCCTAAAGGCATTGCCGCTGCAGGGCCTCAAATCATGCCAAATACGGCCAACTCTGGTGAGTTAGCAGTAAAGGTGAATGTCATTAATCGTACCGACGCTAATTTCCCTGTGACAAATAGTGAACTTTCTGTTCGAGTTAATACCGCTGCAAATACTTTTGAAGTATTTGATGCCGCCGGCACAAGCGTTGGTGGCCCAACAGCATTTACTCCGCCACAAATAAATACAGGTTTTGGTTTTAGTTTCGAAATTGACGACCAATCAACCGCAGGTGTCACCGATACATTCACGTTTGATTTGTCATTTGCCGAAGGCGATAACAGCAATGCCGTTGAAATGGCTAAACTGTCGGACACCAAATTAATGAATAACGGCACTGGCACCTTAACCAGCGTGTTTGAAAATACTAAATTAGATATTGGTAGTCAGACAAAGTCTGCTGAAGTGCGCGTGGGCTCGGCGACGGCAATATATCAACAAGCTAGTACCCGGGTGCAAAGTGAATCTGGTGTAAACCTTGATGAAGAAGCAGCAAATTTATTGCGCTTTCAACAATCTTATCAAGCAGCCGCCAGAATTATGACTACAGCACAAACCATTTTCGATACTTTATTAAGCTCGGTTCGCTAGGAGATACATCATGAGAATTTCTACCGGACAAATGTTTCAGCAAAACACTAATAGCATATTAGAGAAGCAATCTGCCACCAACACCATTATGGCGCAAATTTCTAGCGGCAAAAAAGTCAATACTGCTGGTGACGACCCAGTTGCAGCCATTGGTATTGATAATTTAAAGCAAAAAAATGCCCTGGTAGACCAATTTGTAAAAAACATAGATTACGCCACTAACCATATTCAACAAGCCGAAAGTCAGTTAGGCCAAGCCGATACCTTAGTTGGCAGCATGAAAGAGTCTGTGCTTCGCGGCATTAACGGCAGCATGACCTCCGCCGAGCGGCAAGTGATTGCCGATGACATGCGTCAAAGTCTTGAACAATTAATGTCCATTGCCAATACCAAAGACGAGTCAGGTAATTATATTTTTTCTGGAAACAAAACTAACAGTGCACCTTTTGCTTTCGATAATAATGGTGATGTGGTTTACAGCGGTGATTCTGGTATTCGTAAAAGCAATATTGCTGCAGGGGTACAAGTTAATACCAATGTGCCTGGTGACACCGCCTTTATGAATGCACCAAATGCCATGGGCGATTATGGCGTCAATTATTCGTCATCACAGCAAGGTGATTTTGTTGTCTCTAGCGCCAAAATTACTAATGCTGCAACCCATGTGGCTGATGTTTATACTTTTAACTTTGTTGATGACGGCACTGGTGTAATGAATTTGGAGGTGAGCGACAGTGCCTTACCGGCAAATATTGTCACTACAGCAGCTCCTTTTGACGCTTCTGTGCCGGTGAGCTTTAACGGCATTGAAGTTAAATTAACTGGTGAGCCTAAAATTGGTGACTCATTCAGTATTAATGAAGTGGCAGAAGTCAGTATATTCGACACTTTCAGCAAGGCTATCGCATTATTCGAAAGTGGAAATGATACACAAACACCCGCTGGTCAGTCAGAGTTGGCACAGCTCTTGAACAACATTGATAGTGGCGTCAATCAAATGAGTCAGCAACGTAGCTTAACTGGTAACAGCTTAAAAGTGCTGCAGCAGTATAGCGACAATCATACTGATGAAAAGTTGATTAACACCTCGGCATTATCAAAGTTAGAAGATTTAGATTTTGCCTCGGCAATTACCGAATTTGAAAAGCAACAACTCGCACTTAGCGCAGCATCGAGTTTGTTCAGCAAAGTAAGTTCGACCAGTTTGTTTGACTATATATAACAAGTTGTAGATTTAGTTCGTTATAAGGTCTTTTGTAAGAGGTTTTCTAAGCGCTTATTTAGGCTTGTATAGCAAAAGGCTCTTATAAAAAGACACTTATATAAAACACGTTTCACAACAAATTAAACAGTTTAATGATTAACCGTTTAGCCAAGCTCCAAGTCTTGGCGTTCAACTAAGAAGAGGAATTTACACTATGGCTATTTCAGTTAACACTAACGTTACATCCATGAAAGCTCAGGGAAATTTGAATAAAGCTCAAAGCAGTACCGCTACCTCTATGGAGCGACTAGCATCGGGTATGCGTATTAACAGCGCCAAAGATGATGCTGCTGGCTTGCAAATATCCAACCGTATGACTAGTCAGATAAACGGGATTGGCGTCGCTATTCGTAACGCTAACGATGGTATCTCGATTGCGCAAACCGCTGAAGGCGCCATGAGTGAATCAACCAATATTTTACAGCGTATGCGTGACTTGTCATTGCAATCTGCTAACGGTTCAAACTCATCGGATGACCGTGCAGCTATGCAAAAAGAGGTTAATTCGTTACAAGCAGAGTTAACTCGTATTGCTGAAACTACCTCATTTGGTGGTCAGAAATTACTAGATGGCTCTTATGGTACTCAGTCATTCCAAGTCGGTTCTGATGCCAACCAAACTATTGATGTGTCACTAAAATCAGTAGCAGCCACCAGTATTGGGGCGTATCAAAGTAATGCTGCCGGTAGCTTATTTGGTGGTGGGCTTGTTGCCGCGGCTGCAGGTACCAATAGTTCAACGGGTGAAACGTTAACGATTACTCAAGGCACTAGTACAACTAATATTGTTACCGCTGATGAAGATACAGCTACAGAGCTAGTTTCAAAAATCAATCAGGCTGGTACGGGTGTAACAGCTTCAGCTCAAACCAATGTTCAAGCTAATTTAACTGCTGCATTTGATACTTCATTAATCATGAATGTAGATGGTGGCGCAGGCAAAACATCGTCTTTAGATTTAACCGGCATTAGCAATAATGCTGACCTTGCAAAAGCGATCAATGATACCTCTGGTGATACTGGCGTAACTGCAAAGCTGGACAATGGTACACTGACTATCACCAGCTCTAGCGGTGCCGATATTAACTTTACATCACTAGCATCAAACACCACCGGCTCATTGGCGTTGAAGAACGTTTCTGCTGATGGTACAGCATCAGGCGCAACTACCGTAGATAGCACAGGTGTTGTTGCAACAGCGGCAGGTGCGATTACATTAAGTTCACCTGATAGCTTTACGCTAACAGGTACCGCGGGTCCAGCTGAAATTACTGGTGAAGTGGCAGGTGTATTTACAGGTGTTAGTACCGTTGATATTGGTACTGCAGCGGGGGCTCAAAATGCAATCGACATCATTGATGGTGCCATCGCAGGTATTGATAGTTCACGTGCCGACTTAGGTGCAGTGCAAAATCGAATGAGTTTTACTATCAGTAATTTAAGTAATGTTCAAAATAACGTGTCTGATGCACGCAGCCGTATTCAAGATGTTGACTTTGCCTCAGAAAGTGCAGAGTTAAGTAAGCAGCAAATTCTATCGCAAGCGTCATCGGCTATGTTGGCACAGGCAAACCAGTTGCCACAAGTAGCACTGTCTTTACTTGGTTAATGATAAAGTGATTCATTAAGTTCGATATAAAAACCCGTCATCCAAAGTGACGGGTTTTTATTAATAACGTTAATATGATGAATATAGGTATTTATTGAGTGATTATTGATTTATTTTTAGTGTTGTAAAAAAAAATTAAAGTTCTTCCTTTTATTGCCGTTACCTTAAGTGTAACCAATATGATCCGCCTGGCTTAATACAGACAGGCAATGTCTACAGTCAGGAATACGAGGAATTAAATCATGGCTATTTCAGTAAATACTAACGTCACTTCGATGAAAGCGCAGGGCAACCTAAACAAAGCACAAAGCAATACAGCTACCTCTATGGAGCGTTTAGCTTCAGGTCTTCGCATTAACAGTGCAAAAGATGATGCAGCGGGTTTACAGATTTCGAATCGTATGACCAGCCAAATTAATGGTATTGGTGTCGCAATGCGTAACGCTAACGATGGTATCTCGATTGCGCAAACCGCTGAAGGCGCGATGAGTGAATCAACCAATATTTTACAGCGTATGCGTGACTTGTCATTGCAATCTGCTAACGGTTCAAACTCATCTGATGACCGTTCAGCTATGCAAAAAGAAATTAACTCTTTGCAATCTGAGTTAACTCGTATTGCTGAAACAACATCATTTGGTGGCCAGAATTTACTTGATGGCTCTTATGGTACTCAAGCATTCCAGGTCGGCTCTGAAGCTAATCAAACAATCAATGTGTCACTTAAATCAGTAGCAGCCACCAGTATTGGTGCGTATCAAAGTAATGCTGCAGGTACAGTATTTGGTGGTGGTCTTGTTGCTGCTGCTGCTGGCACCAACGGATCAACGGGCGATACGTTAACGATTACTCAAGGCACTAGCACAACCAATATAACCACGTTAGATGAAGATACTGCCACTGAGATGGTTGCAAAAATCAACCAAGCTGGTACTGGCGTAAAAGCTTCTGCTGAAACCAATGTTCAAGCTAATTTAACTGCTGCATTTGATACTTCATTAATCATGAATGTAGATGGTGGCGCAGGCAAAACATCGTCTTTAGATTTAACTGGCATTAGTAATAATGCTGACCTTGCAAAAGCGATCAATGATACCTCTGGTGATACTGGCGTAACGGCAAACCTAGACAATGGCACACTGACTATCACTAGTTCTACAGGTGCTGATATTAACTTTACATCGCTAGCATCTAACACCACCGGCTCATTGGCGTTGAAGAACGTTTCTGCTGATGGTACAGCATCAGGCGCAACTACCGTAGATAGCACAGGTGTTGTTGCAACAGCGGCAGGTGCGATTACATTAAGCTCACCAGACAGCTTTACACTAACAAGTGCATCGACTGGAGCTGCTGAAATTACTGGTGAAGTGTCAGGTGTATTTGCTGGTGTTAGTACCGTTGATATTGGTACGGCTGCAGGCGCTCAAAGTGCAATCGACATCATTGATGGTGCCATTGCAGGTATTGATAGCCAACGAGCAGACTTAGGTGCGACACAAAACCGTTTAGATTTCACCATTAGTAACTTAGGTAACATTCAAAATAACGTGTCAGATGCGCGTAGTCGTATTCAAGATGTTGACTTCGCGGCAGAGAGTGCAACGTTGAGTAAGCAACAGATCTTATCGCAAGCATCATCGGCGATGTTGGCGCAAGCTAATCAGTTACCACAGGTTGCATTATCATTACTATAATTAGCTATATTAGTGAATAGCAGCTTGATAGTAACTCACTGAGTGAATCAGTAAAATAATGCCAATATTGAAAAGGAAGATTCACACTGTTGAATCTTCCTTTTTGTTTCATACGAATATAGATTGTATATGAACGGATATTGGATATGTATGGCGGTTAAGCATGTTATTTAGTCTGGTTATTTTTGACGAGCTGACTATTTACTGAGTTAATGTGACGTTGTAGGTTCACAATTCCAATGTGAATGCCGTCAAAGGGATTACACTGATTAGAGAGGATGTTATGGATAATAATTCACTGGGTATTACAAGCTCGCCTGTAAACCCTTCTGTAACTAATAGACCTGAAGCAACGTCAGAAAAAAATATTGCCCAGCATTTAGCTACTGAAAAAAGCGCTTATGTGGCAGAAGCTGATAAGGTGTCTCTGACTAAGGCGGTAACTGAAACAAAGCAAGCGGTCGAGGCCCAAAAAGAGCAATCTCAAGCTGAAGCGTTGGCTGTGGTGGTTGAGCAGTTATCAGAGGTTATGTCGATAATGAATAAAGGCTTGGCATTTTCGGTCGATGATGATTCTGGCTCCGCTATTGTAAAAGTAATGGATATCGATACGGGTGAACTTATACGTCAAATCCCTAATGACGAAGCGTTAGAGTTGGCTCAAAAATTGCTGGATGTAAAAGGGTTGTTGATGAGAACTGAAGCCTAATTAGCATTCTGCTGAATGTTTAAAAAAGATAATGATACTTTTTAAGAGATAAGTTGAGGTAAATATGGGATTAACATCGGTTGGACTAGGATCAGGACTAGACATTAACGGTATCGTATCTGCTTTAGTTACCTCAGAACAAGCCCCTAAGGTTGCTCAATTTAACTCGAAAGAGGGCGCAATTAATGCTGAGATATCAGCGTTGGGCTCTTTAAAAAGCGCCTTATCCGAATTTAAAGATAGCTTAAGTTTTCTCTCCAAAACAGATTCCTTCGACAGTCAGAGTGTGTCGGTTTCAAAGAATACTTACCTAACAGCATCTGTGACTAATAGCGCCGTATCCGGCAGTTATAGTGTCTCTGTTGAGCAACTTGCACAGAGTCAAAAAGTTGGCTCTTTAGCCGTTAGTGATGTGACAGCTCCTTTAGATGAAGGCTCGTTAAATTTCGCTGTCGATGGCAATAGCTTTGATATTGCGGTAACCGCTGAAGATACCCTACAAACGCTTGTAGCAAAAATAAATGCAGATGAAAATAATGTTGGTATTACCGCCACCATAGTCAACAGTGATGATGGTGCAAAATTAGTATTAACCTCCAACAAAACAGGTACTGCAAACAATGTAATCGTTTCAGCAACCGATACTGGTGCAGGCACAGTGTTGGCAGATACCTTTGCGATGACCGAATTACAACCAGCCAAAGATTCTATAGTTTATATTGATGGCTTAAAGCTCACCTCGAGTAGCAATACAGTTGAGGGAGCGATTGATGGTGTGACTCTTAATCTCAGAGAGGCCGATATTGCCCAATTAACCACATTGACAGTTAAACAAAACACTAACTCAATCAAAAGCGGGATCAAATCATTTGTTGAAGCCTTTAATGCGATGTCAAAAACAATTACTGATTTGACTAGTTACAATTCAGCGACTCAAACAGCAGCCGTTTTACAAGGGGATTCGTTACCTCGAGGGATTCAGAGCCAATTACGCGGCGTGATTTCATCTGCATTCTCAACATCAGGTGGTAATTTGTCGCTTGCCTCTATCGGCATTACCACCACGCGTAGTGGCACATTAGAAATAGATGACGATATTTTAACCGAAGCATTAAAAAATAATGTTACCGGTATTAAAGAGATGTTTACCACTGAAGAAACTGGTGCGGCAACGAAATTAGATAGCTACCTTGATTCGTATGTTGGCACCGGATCTATTATTGATAGCCGTGATACTTCTCTTGACAGCAACTTAGAGCGCTTAAATGATCAGCGCGAGGTGTTTGCTCGAAAAATGGCGTCATTTGAAGCGCGTTTGTTTAAACAGTATAACTATATGGATTTGATTGTGGGTCAATTAAGTACACAAAGTTCTGATTTACAATCTCGACTCGATTCGCTTCCAGGGCTTGTAAAACAAAATAACTAATCTGTTTAAAAGATGACATTGAGATGAAAATCAAATGACAACAGAACAACATGTATTGATTGATGATTTGGATGCTACCAACGAACAATGCAAGACGGTGTTAAATTGTCTAAAAAGCAAAAAAGACATCGAAGAATTTGATGAGGTGGTATTGAATTTGCAAGAGTTGGTTACTAAGCGTCAAAACTTATTGAATGTTTTGATTGCGGATGATTCGTTTGTGCAAAGAGATTATTTGGAGCGTCAATTGGAGTTGACATTAAGCCTTGAAGTGAAAGCAAAGTTAGTGTTAAACAGTTTGCATTCTGAGATACATCTAGGCAAGAAAAACCAACGCCAAGTTAATGTTTATAAAAGTATTGATTCAGATAGGTAGGTATTTATGAGAAGCTCACTACAGTCATATCGAAAAGTTTCGCTAGAAAGCGAAATAGCGGTGGCTTCGCCACATCGCATTATACAAATGATGTTTGAAGGCGCATTGCAACGTATAGCACAAGCAAAATACGCTATCCAACAGAAAAACCCTGCGCAAAAAGGCGAGAATATCGGTAAAGCCGTTAGTATTATTGCTGGGTTGAGCGGTAGCCTAAATATGGATGCTGGTGCTGATGTATCAGCTAATTTAGATTCGCTTTACGAATACATGTTGAGACGATTATCTGAGGCTAATGTAGCGAATGATATAGAGATGCTCGAAGAGGTTTCTGCTTTACTCAGAACCATTAAAGAAGGTTGGGATACCATCCCACAAGATATGCACGAGCTAACCACTGAAGCGAGTTAATCGTTACCGCATACTGTATTTAAACTAAAAAAGACGCTTAGCGTCTTTTTTGCTGTCTGGCTTAATATTTATTTTATGATATCCAACTCTTTATATAAATTGCTAACATGCAATTCATGTATCAATGTTAAATACCTAATAAAGCTAATTCATTAGCATCATCTCTTTTCCGTGAGAGAGAGTTTCTTGAGAGTCTATATTGATCCTCATAACCGAAACAAAACTTGCTCCATTAGAATTTTTGAATGAAAAATCACCATTTTCAACATAAAATGCTATCTGTTGTAGATAAAATGTAACTGATGCTTGCTTATAGTGGGCTGATAATACAATATTTAACCTCAACTCGGGTTAAGATGTGGGTTATGTAAGGCAAAATGACAACATGCGGTCTATTTCATATCAAACTTGTCATTTGTTTTGCTAACAAGGCGCATAGGCGCGCCAATAGCGAGCCTATTGCAAGTCAATGCAACACAGTTAGCGAGACAAAGGGCTGTTTGATAACCATTTATTATCCCTAGCTGAGGTTATTTACCATTGAGTTCGTTTTTCTTCACTGTATTTAGCGGATTAACGATCCTGTTTTAGGAATAATGCTAGAATAATGTCAGTGCTGTTAGTTTTTATGACGGCAATGTACTTTGGCTTATGTGGCGATATGCGGCATAATCATCCCGAATCAATACCTATAACAAGAGCTTTTGGCCTTCTGAATGATGCAAATAGAACAAAGAATTTTAATTGTCGGTACCCCATCAGAGCGCGTGACTCGTTTGTGCTGCATTTTCGAATTCCTAGGCGAGCAGTGTGAAATTGTCTCTAATGAATCTTTTTTAGCCCTGATCGAGCAATCTCGGTATCGCGCTGTTGTCATTGTTGATGAAAACATCAGCGTCGAGAGTATTAAAAACATAGCCGCTATAGTGCCTTGGCAACCGATGTTGTTATTAGGCGATACCGATATCAATTTATCCAACATGCTCGGAACAATTGAAGAGCCAATAAATTACCCGCAATTGACTGAACTGCTGCATTTTTGCCAAGTTTTTGGCCAAGCCAAGCGAGAACACACTTTAACCAGTGGCAACCAAACCAAACTATTCCGAAGCTTAGTCGGGCGCAGTGAAGGTATTGCTAAAGTCCGCCATTTGATTAACCAAGTATCAAGCTCTGATGCGACAGTATTAGTACTGGGTCAATCGGGGACTGGTAAAGAGGTTGTAGCGCGTAATATTCATTATTTATCTGAACGACGAGATGGACCATTTATCCCGGTCAATTGTGGTGCGATTCCTGCTGAATTACTTGAAAGTGAATTGTTTGGCCATGAAAAAGGCTCTTTCACTGGGGCTATATCATCTCGTAAAGGCCGTTTTGAATTGGCTGAAGGTGGCACGCTCTTTTTAGATGAAATTGGTGATATGCCGCTGCAAATGCAAGTTAAGTTGTTACGTGTGTTGCAAGAAAAGGTATTTGAACGTGTTGGTGGCAGTAAAACAATTGCTACCGATGTGCGTATCGTTGCCGCAACGCATCGCGATCTTGAAACCATGATTGTAGATAACTCATTTCGAGAAGATTTATATTATCGACTCAATGTGTTCCCAATTGAGATGCCAGGATTAAGTGAGCGTCGTGACGATGTGCCGCTTTTATTGCACGAATTAGTTAGCCGAGTATTTAATGAAGGCCGCGGTAAGGTTCGTTTCACTCAACGTGCGATTGAATCGTTAAAAGAACACCCTTGGTCTGGTAATGTGCGTGAGTTATCAAACTTAGTTGAACGTTTAACCATCTTATTCCCTGGTGGATTAGTCGACGTTAATGATTTACCGCATAAATACCGTTATATAGAGGTACCTGAATATTGCGTTGAAATCAGTGAAGAACAATTAGAGCGCGATGCTTTAGCTTCAATATTCAGTGATGAAGAGCCTGTAGAAATACCTGAAACGCGTTTCCCTAGTGAATTGCCGCCAGAAGGGGTTAATTTAAAAGATTTACTAGCTGAATTAGAAATTGACATGATCCGTCAAGCACTTGAGCAGCAAGATAGTGTTGTAGCAAGAGCCGCCGAAATGTTGGGTATTCGTCGTACAACATTAGTCGAAAAAATGCGTAAATATGGTTTGAGTAAAGACTAGACCATTATCTGAATTTTGGATTTTATAAAAACACACCCTCAAGTGTGTTTTTTCGTTTTATCAGTAACTGAAAAATTAATGATCTCATGTTTCTAGTGCTTGAGATAATAGCTTGGCACAGCAAATATTTTTAACTTGAGAAGTAATATATTGTTACTGCTAAATAGTATTGCGATTAAGTATTGTGATTAAGTAGTTTTATTGCATGCTGGCCGAAATATTGGTTTTGCAAAATGTGGTAAGGCCAATGAACTAAACTCATAAGTATGTTGCTTTATCACTGGCTTAAAACACGGTCTGCCGATGCTTCTATTACTATAAGAAATTGCTTGGCACAGTAAATGCATTCAGCTAATCAAATGTTATTTTTTTGACGGAGCGACCATGTATTTAGCACGAGCGTTAACACATACAGATCATTCAGACTATGAGTTACCTGCGTCAGCTTCGTCTATCACTACAACTGATACAGAAGCGGAATCGCCAGCTATTGGGATTAATTCAGTTCAGCAGCGTAATGTGAACTTTGCTACCAACTTAGCAACTAACTTAACCACTAATTCTGCCACTCCCGTTATCAGTACTTATTCTAGTAAGGCCGCCAATATGTCAAATCAAATGGCGCATATTCTTCAAGCCATGCCATCTGGTGTGGTGATCCTTGATGGTGACGGTGTGGTTACGTTAGCCAACCCAGTTGCAACCGAACTCTTAGGACGACCTCTGCAGGGGGCCCGTTGGTTTGATATTATTCATCGTGCTTTTGCCCCACAAGATGATGACGGCCATGAAGTGTCGCTTAAAAATGGTCGACGAGTAAAATTGGCTATTACGCCATTAGCGCCTGAACCTGGGCAGTTGATTGTGTTAACCGATCTCACTGAAACCCGTTTATTGCAGAAAAACTTGTCTCATTTACAACGTTTATCGGCATTAGGCAAAATGGTGGCGACATTAGCACATCAGGTGCGCACCCCATTGTCTGCCGCTTTGTTGTATGCCTCTAATCTTGCTAGCCCTAAATTATCTGATTCTGCCCGGTCTAAATTTCAATCTAAATTGGTTGACCGGCTTAATGAGCTAGAACGTCAAGTTAATGACATGTTGCTAATGGCAAGGGGGCGTCAAGATGGGATGGCTGAATCAGTCTCAATGGATGAAATCATTAGCCAAGTAATGGCCAGTTGCGAACCGATTGCAGATAAAAAACATTGCCAGCTTGTTGTTGAAGATACTTCACATTCATTGATGCTTGCCAATGCTAATGCACTTAGTTCTGCCGTTAATAATCTAGTGATGAATAGCATTGAAGCGGGCGCCACAAAAATAAAGGTCAGTGCCAGCGAGACACCAGATGGGCTATTGTTAGATGTCATCGACAATGGCAAAGGGCTCGAACCGTCAATGCAACAACAAATTCTTGAACCCTTTTTTACCACTAAAAGCCAAGGTACTGGTTTGGGCTTAGCGGTTGTACAGTCGGTAGTGCGTAACCATGGTGGACAAATTCAATTGTCGTGTAAGCCGGGTATGGGTTGCCATATTAGGTTGAGCTTTCCACAAATTAACAAAGCAAGTGATCAGGAGGTGAAGCGTGGCTGAAGCAAATATTCTATTAGTTGAAGATGATGCTGATTTACGTGAGGCATTGCTTGATACCCTCATGCTTGCCCACTATGACTGTATTGACGTAGGTAGCGCTGAAGAGGCTATTTTGGCCCTAAAAGCCAACCAATTTGATTTGGTGATTAGTGATGTGCAAATGGACGGTATTGGTGGCATGGGCTTGTTAAGCTATTTACAACAAAACCAACCTAAATTGCCAGTATTGTTAATGACCGCTTATGCCACTATTAACAGTGCCGTGAGTGCGATGAAATTAGGCGCGGTGGATTATCTTGCTAAACCGTTTGCGCCTGAAGTGTTATTGAATCAGGTGTCACGTTATTTACCTTTAAAACAAAATCATGATAAACCCGTGGTCGCTGATGAGAAAAGTTTAGCGCTGTTGTCGTTGGCTCAACGGGTAGCAGTATCTGATGCATCGGTAATGATTATGGGTCCAAGTGGCTCAGGTAAAGAAGTGTTAGCGCGTTATATTCATCAACATAGTCAACGCCATGATCAGCCTTTTATTGCGATTAACTGCGCCGCAATACCTGAAAATATGTTAGAAGCCACTTTATTTGGTTACGAAAAGGGCGCATTTACGGGCGCTTATCAAGCCTGCCCAGGCAAGTTTGAACAAGCCCAAGGCGGCACGATATTACTTGATGAAATATCTGAGATGGAACTTGGCTTACAAGCTAAATTGCTCAGGGTATTACAAGAGCGCGAAGTAGAGCGTTTAGGTGGCCGCAAAACCATTAAACTTGATGTTCGAGTGTTGGCAACCTCAAACCGAGATTTAAAAGCCATGGCGACCTCGGGTGAGTTTAGGGAAGATTTATACTATCGAATTAATGTGTTTCCGTTAACGTGGCCTGCATTGCATCAGCGTCCTGCAGATATATTACCGCTGGCGCGGCATTTGCTGATTAAACATGCTAAAGCATTTAATATGGCTTCGGTACCTAAGCTTGATGATGCTGCCACTCGGCGTTTATTAACTCATCGTTGGCCCGGTAACGTGCGCGAGTTAGATAATGTTATTCAACGAGCGCTGATATTACGGGTTAATGATGATATTGGTGTCAATGACATTATTTTAGATTGTGCCGATGTGAAGTTAGTTTCAACTGAATGTGTTGAAGCGGATAAGCCAGCCGAAGTTGACGGTTTAGGTGATGAACTAAAAGCCCAAGAACATGTCATTATTTTAGAAACTCTAAATCAATGTCAGGGCAGTCGGAAAATGGTCGCTGAAAAGCTTGGTATAAGCGCCCGTACGCTACGTTATAAAATGGCCAAAATGCGTGATATGGGTATTCAATTACCTGCTTAGCGCAAATGTTGTCAGCAATTCGTTCGTTAACGTTATGATTTAATAGTCTAATTAAGTCTATTTTTTTATTGTTAACCTACGCAAAAGTAACCTGTTGCATTTAATGGAGAGGTTACTTTTGCTTGTGCTTGTGTTCTCCCCCTCTTTTATCGACGAATCTTTTACTAATTGTAATACTGGCATCTAAATTGCTTTAACTCCTTATCAGTTATTGTTGTCGTCAAAAAGTCGACGAAAGGGAGTTACACCATGCAGATTAGCGCAAATCCATTAATGCAAGAAATGCAATCGCTTCGCGGCGAAATAGCCCCTTCTATTGGTTCATCTATTCGTCCCAACCTTACCCAGCAAGTGAATAACACCACGGGTGCTGATTTCAGTCAGTTACTGTCTCAAGCGGTGGGTAGCGTTAATGAGCTGCAACAAGCATCATCAAGTTTAGCGACTCGTTTAGACATGGGCGACACCACGGTGACGTTGTCTGATACCGTTATTGCGCGTGAGAAAGCCGGCGTTGCCTTTGAAGCAACGGTGCAAGTACGTAATAAGCTCGTCGATGCTTATAAAGAAATTATGAGTATGCCTGTTTAGTCGCAGACGGTTTTGAGCACTAAATAACATAACAACATTAGATATAGCAGGTACGTATTGTGAGCACAGACATTATGGTAGGTTCGGGTTCAACAGCCGATGGCGGTGTCCAACAAGAGAACAAATCTGGACTTCTTGGTGGCGTTGGTGGTGCAGATATGATGCGCCAAGTCATCATGATTCTGGCATTAGCAATATGCCTTGCTATGGCTGTTTTTGTGATGATGTGGGCCCAAGAGCCTGATTATCGCCCACTTGGTAAAATGGAAACGGCTGAGATGATTCTCGTCTTAGACGTGCTTGATAAAAACCAAATCGATTATCAAATTAACGTCGATGTGGTTAAAGTGCCTGAAGATAAGTATCAAGAAGTTAAATTACTGCTCAGCCGTGCCGGTATTCAAAGTAGTACTCAAGCAAATGATTACTTAAACCAAGATAGTGGTTTTGGTGTCAGTCAGCGTATGGAACAAGCCCGCTTAAAACAAAGCCAAGAACAAAACCTAGCCAGAGCCATTGAAGAGTTAAAAAGCATTAGTCGTGCGAAAGTGATATTAGCGTTACCAAAAGAAAATGTTTTTGCCCGAAATGCATCTAAACCCAGTGCCACAGTGGTCGTTAATGTACGTCGTGGTGGTTTGGGCCAGGAAGAGATTGATGCCATTGTTGATATCGTAGGCTCTGCTGTTCAAGGGCTTGAACCTACTCGTGTGACGGTAACCGATTCAAATGGGCGCTTACTCAATTCCGGTAGTCAAGATGGCGCGTCCTCTAGAGCACGTCGTGAGCAAGAGCTAGTACAACAGCAAGAGGCTGAATACCGTAAAAAAATCGAATCAATCTTAATGCCAATTTTAGGACCTGAGAATTTTACTTCTCAAGTCGATGTGAATATGAACTTTACCGCAGTAGAGCAAACCGCGAAGCGTTTCTCTCCTGATTTACCGGCGATTCGCAGTGAAATGATCATTGAGAGAAATTCTTCTGGTCAAAACTCTGGCGGTATTCCTGGTGCGCTAAGCAATCAACCGCCGATGGAATCTGATATTCCGCAAGTGGCAGGTGAAGCAACAACCTCAACCATGTCTGGTGACTCATCAAAAGAAGCTACGCGTAATTATGAATTAGACACTACCATTAGCCATACCCGTCAACAAATTGGGGTGGTTCGTCGTGTTAGTGTGTCTGTTGCGATTAATTTTAAACCTGGCCAAGTCGATGAGAACGGCCAAGTCACTCGCGTGCCGAGAACAGAACAAGAATTAACTAATATTCGCCGCTTATTAGAAGGCGCGGTAGGTTTTAGTACCCAGCGTGGTGATGCGCTAGAAGTGGTAACGGTGCCGTTTATGGACCAGTTAATTGAAGTGTTACCTGAGCCAGATATGTGGGAGCAGCCTTGGTTCTGGCGCGCGATTAAATTGGCATTAGGTGCAATTGTTATTTTAGTACTCATTCTGGCCGTAGTTCGACCTATGCTTAAGAAGCTAACCAATCCCAATGGCATCAACATGCCTGACGATATTCGTCCAGGACATGAGTTAGCTGAAATTGAAGATCAGTATGCCGCAGATACCTTAGGTATGCTTAATACCAAAGAGGCGGAATACAGTTATGCCGATGATGGGTCAATTCAAATACCTAATTTGCATAAAGATGATGATATGATTAAAGCAATTAGAGCGTTAGTGGCAAATGAGCCTGAGCTTTCCACTCAAGTGATTAAAAACTGGTTACAAGACAATGGCTAATGAAAAAAAAGATAAAGCAGCTAAAGCAGAGAAATCAACAGCATTTGACCCCGAGTTAATTACTGGTGTTGAAAAAACGGCTATTTTACTGCTCAGCTTGAGTGAAGCGGATGCGGCGTCAATTTTAAAACACTTAGAGCCTAAGCAAGTGCAAAAAGTGGGTATGGCGATGGCAGCAATGGATGACTTTGGTCAAGAAAAGGTCATTGGCGTTCACCAATTATTTTTAGACGATATTCAAAAGTTTTCTTCCATTGGTTTTAACAGTGAAGAATTCGTCCGTAAAGCGTTAACTGCAGCATTGGGTGAAGATAAAGCCGGTAATTTAATTGAACAAATTATCATGGGCAGCGGAGCTAAAGGTCTGGATTCATTAAAATGGATGGATGCACGTCAAGTGGCCACCATTATTCAAAATGAACATCCGCAGATTCAAACGATTGTATTGTCGTAT
The DNA here is from genome assembly GCF_003797125.1 of Shewanella frigidimarina. Taxonomy (GTDB): domain Bacteria; phylum Pseudomonadota; class Gammaproteobacteria; order Enterobacterales; family Shewanellaceae; genus Shewanella; species Shewanella frigidimarina. The sequence continues at coordinate 460,601 of NZ_RKKE01000002.1, read as the reverse complement.
TTAGAGCCCGATCAAGCTGCTGAGATTTTTAGTCAGTTTCCTGAAAATACCCGTTTAGATTTAATGATGCGTATTGCCAATCTTGAAGAAGTTCAGCCTGCGGCATTGCAAGAATTAAACGACATTATGGAAAAACAATTTGCCGGTCAAGGCGGTGCGCAAGCGGCTAAAATGGGTGGCCTAAAAGCGGCTGCTAATATCATGAACTATCTCGATACCGGTGTTGAGAGTCAAATCATGGAAACCATGCGTGAGTCAGATGAAGAAATGGCGCAGCAAATACAAGACATGATGTTTGTGTTTGAAAACCTCATTGACGTTGACGACCGCGGTATTCAGGCATTGTTACGAGAAGTACAGCAAGATGTGCTGATGAAAGCACTCAAAGGTGCGGACGAAGCGTTGAAAGAGAAAATTTTGGGTAATATGTCTAAACGTGCAGCTGAATTGCTCCGTGACGATTTAGAAGCCATGGGACCAATACGTATTAGCGAAGTTGAAGTCGCACAAAAAGAAATTCTGTCTATTGCCCGTCGACTCAGTGACAGCGGTGAGATTATGCTAGGCGGCGGCGGTGGTGACGAGTTCTTGTAACCACTCCCATATTCATTAATGTGACAGTAATGGCGGGTATTTCTATTTGGATATCCGTCAGCTATCTGTATTATTAGGTCGTACACCTAATACCGTTGCTACGGTTATTATTTTTGTTTTGAGCCAATGTTTTTAACAACACAAGTGATGAATTATGCCTGAATCAAAATCGCCTAAAGATGCACTTAATACGGATAACGAGTATGAATTTAGTCATTGGCAATTACCTGATATTACCAAAGATAGTAGCCTAGAACCTTCAAATTTGTTCGGCCAGTTTTCTGAAGCCCACACGCCTACTCCTGTTACTGGGGCCGAGAAGTCTATGGCGCCACCGACTATGGCGCAAATTGAAGACATCCGCGCTGCAGCTGAGCAAGAAGGATTTGAACAGGGTAAGCAAGAAGGTCATCAACAAGGATTAGAGCAAGGGCGTTTAGAAGGACTGGAGCAAGGTCATCAACAAGGGTTTACTCAAGGCGAGCAACAAGGATTAGAAGCTGGGCAAATTAAAGCCAATGAGCTTATTGCACAACTTAACCACATTATTTCCCAATTCGAGTTACCATTATCCATCTTAGATAATGAAATTGAAGCTGAATTATTGGCCATGACAATCAGTTTAGCCAAATCGGTTATCGGCCATGAACTTAAGACTCACCCAGAACATATATTATCGGCTTTACGTCAAGGTGTTGACGCACTTCCATTAAAAGAACAGTTGGTTAAATTACGTTTTAATCAGGCTGACGCTGAACTCGTAAACCAATGTTACAGTGCCGAACAATTGCAAAAAAATCAGTGGCAAATCGATATTGATCCGACGTTAGCTAATGGTGACTGTATGATTGAAAGTGTCCGTTCTTCTGTCGATTTACGTGTAGAACAGCGTATTAGCCAAGTGTTTAGTGAATTAGACGCTCAATCGAATCAGTTAGCAAAAAATGTCCAGCAGCAAAAATCAACTCATCCACAATATCAAACCACATCTGTCGATAATTTGAGTGAACATCAGCAAGCCGCTGAGCTTGCTGGCAGAATCGATAGTACAGAAAACACCGATAGGGACGAGATTGGCCAAGGTGATGTTGAAGAACTTGGCGCAGAGATGGGCGCTGATACCGTTACTGAAACGTTAGAACAACAAGTTGATGCTTCTTCGGCAGCGTCAATTGATGCTGAAGATTTTGATGCGGAAAGCTCTGATGCAGCGGCAACTCTCGAAACTAGCACGACGTACAATACAAGTGCGCCTCTCAATATAAATGCACAAGCTGACACCTCAATAGCTAATAAAGTGGCTGATGCTCAGCAACAGACGAAAGACCTATCTCAAGGAAATACCGATGAGCACTCGTCAACATAAACTACTTAACAAATTTGCGGTACATCATAAACACGTGTTACCACTGCGACCAGTTGCAAGTGGTCAGTTAGTTAGGGTTGTTGGTTTAACGCTTGAAGCGACTGGGTGCCGCGCGCCGGTTGGTAGTTTATGCTCTATTGAAACAATGGTTGGTGAACTGGTTGCTGAGGTTGTCGGTTTTGATGACAAGTTACTGTATTTAATGCCTATTGAAGAGCTTAGAGGTGTATTGCCTGGCGCTCGTGTAAAACCTTTAGGCGAACAATCAGGATTAAATGTAGGTTTATCATTATTAGGCAGAGTATTAGACGGTAGCGGCGTTCCGTTAGATGGTTTAGGCCCGCTTAATACAGATCAACATGCATCACGTCATGGTCCTTATATTAATCCATTATCTCGACGAGCGATTACTGAACCGTTAGATGTTGGCGTTCGTGCTATCAACTCGATGTTAACGGTTGGTAAAGGGCAGCGAATGGGCTTGTTTGCTGGTTCCGGTGTGGGTAAAAGTGTGCTGCTTGGCATGATGACACGAGGATCTAAAGCCGACATTATTGTGGTGGGGTTAGTGGGCGAACGTGGCCGTGAAGTTAAAGAGTTTATTGAAGAAATTTTAGGTAAAGAAGGTCGTGCGCGTTCAGTCGTTGTGGCTGCACCTGCGGATACTTCTCCGTTAATGCGCTTACGAGCCTGTGAAACGTCCACTCGTATCGCTGAGTATTTTAGAGATTTAGGTTACGATGTACTATTGCTGATGGACAGTTTAACGCGTTACGCACAAGCACAACGAGAAGTCGCTCTTGCTGTAGGCGAACCACCTGCCACCAAAGGCTATCCACCTTCGGTATTTGCTAAATTACCGCGCCTGGTTGAGCGAGCGGGTAACGGCGGTGCCGGACAAGGTTCAATTACCGCTTTTTATACGGTATTAACCGAAGGTGATGACCAGCAAGATCCTATTGCCGATGCTTCCCGAGCAATTTTAGATGGCCACATTGTATTATCTCGTCAGCTTGCTGATTCGGGTCATTATCCCGCTATTGATGTGGAAGCATCGATTAGCCGTGTCGCGCCGATGGTGATTAGTGAAGAACACTTAGAAGCGATGCGTAAAGTTAAACAGATGTATTCACTGTATCAACAAAATCGCGATCTGATTTCAATTGGCGCGTACTCGCAAGGCAGCGATCCTAGAATTGATAATGCCATACGTTTACAACCTGCAATGAATGCTTTTTTGCGGCAGGGATTTAAAGAGCCGATGACGTTTGAAGAAAGCCGAGTCATGTTAACTCAAATTGCCGCACAGTGTCAGGGATAATATCAATGACTCGAACTGACCCACTATTGACGGTTTTGAAGTTAGCCACCGCCGCAGAAGATCAAGCGGCATTACAGCTTAAGTCTGCGCAATTTGAAAAACAAAAACGCCAGGGCCAGTTGGATGCACTAAATAACTATCGTTTAGATTATATGAAACAGATGGAAGGGCACACTGGTACTACATTACGTGCTAACCAATACCATCAATTTCATCAATTTATTCGCCAAGTAGATAGTGCAATCACCCAGCAAGTTGCCGCTGTTAAAGATGCCGAAAAACAGGTGGGTTATCGTCAAATTCATTGGCAAGAAAAACAACAAAAACGCAAAGCGGTAGAAATGCTATTAAGCCAAAAAGCAACTAAAGCGATGGTAATAGAAGCTAAACGCGAACAAAAAATGTCGGATGAATTTGCTATGCAGCAATATTTTCGTCGAAATCTTAAATAGCCCTACCAGTCAAATGACTCTCTAATCCTAATATCGTTTACGCTTAACTTTTTGGTTACTTTTTTTGTATGTTTAATCACTGAAATCTTATTCAGCCAATGCGTATTGGCATTTAAATTGCTTAATAACAATGATTGAAATAAAAATCGTCAGCGAAGCGACAGTGAATAACTCTTTATGAGGTTTTCACAATGACCTTATTGATATAGCGAAATAAACCGTTATATGACGCATAAGGTTTAAATACAGAGCTATTTATTAGACGACCAATAACTTAACCTTGTTTGATTGAGTGGAGCAGATTATGCAGCAGATGAGCAATATCTTACTTGGCAGTAGCAGTAAATCTGCCGATGTGAGTACGAAGGGAAATGTACAAGATGTTGAAAATACATCATTCTTATCTGCTTTCAATCAGGCGAGTGAATCCGATCTTGTTATACGGCGTAGTGGTAATACAGCGCAGGTGTCAATTGATACAGACGTTGACAAAACCAGTGTTGCGTTAGCAAACGAGTTGTCTACCGAAGAAAATGCAGATGCGGAATTGATTTTTGCTCAACTTAATATGGCCGATTCATTTAATAAACGTCATTCCTCTGGCGGAAATGAATTGCCGCATGTCGATAAATCTGACGTTTATTTTGACGCAGCAGTTTCCACAGAACCTGAAAGTAACACTGCAGATGTGGATCTTGATAGTGATCTTATTGAACTTGAAGCTGATGTTTCTTCTATTAAAGATGTTCTTTCTCAGCTTAGTCCAGAAGACCTCGACAACTTAATGGCATTTGCCGATTTATCTATACAAGATATTCAAGCTCTAGACAATCAAGAGTTAAGCAAATTACTTAGTGACTTCAATTTACAAGCAACGGTTATGACTAGCAGTGATGAATTGTCTTCTAGCACGCTTAATAGCCAACAATCCGATAGCGTGCTTAATAGTGAAGAACAGAGCCAATTTGATAAGTCTGTTGCCACAAGTGTGGCTGTTCAAGGTCAAGTAAGTGCGACAAACCTGAATTCAGCAGCCGCTAAAGTCGATCAAACTGTAGCTTTACATTCTGGAGTTAGCAGTTCAGCAGCGTTAACAGAAGCTACATCGGCGATGACAATTGATCCTGATACCATTTTAGGCGACAAAACTCGTATTGATGGCAATATCAAATTAGACACTGATAATGCCAAAATGCTAGCAAAAGCTGACTTTTCGGTGGTCTTAGATTCCTTAGCTACAAAACGCGCCTCCGGTGATCCTTCAACCGCTGTAAATCAAACTAGTTTTGGATTAGATACGCTGGCTGACATCGGTGACACTGACAGCAAGGCGTTACAAAATCAGAGTAGCTTTACGTCGGTTCATAAAAGTGATGTTCCGCAATTTCAGCTATCGTTAAGACCACAAGGAGAACCAGGTGCTCAGATGCAAGAGATGATCCAGCGTTTTTCTCCGGTAATGAAACAGCAGTTAATAACCATGGTCAGTAATGGTATCCAACAAGCTGAAATTCGTCTTGATCCGCCAGAACTTGGACATTTAACGGTTAAAATTCAGATTCAAGGTGATCAAACTCAGGTACAGTTTCATGTAGCGCAGTCGCAAACCCGCGATATCGTTGAACAAGCGATGCCTCGATTACGCGATATGCTGGCTCAAGAAGGATTACAACTGACAGACAGCCAAGTGTCCCAAGGTGATGGTGGTAGTGAACAACCGCATGAACAATCATCTAATCAAGGTGGGGGAGACAGTCAGTTGGACGAAATTTCAGCACAAGAGGTCAGCTTGATGACAAATCCATCAAGGAGTTTACATTCAGCTATAGATTATTATGCTTAAGCAGGTAACCTATAGCAATAATATGACTTTTCAATAAGAGCTGGCTACTTAGCTACGTTTTAATGTTAATCACAATGTTGATTAGGAACCAGAATGCCTGAACAAGAATTAGAATTAAACGAACCCGCTGAAGGCGGTAAAAAAAGTAATAAATTAGTCATCTTTGGTGGCATTGGTTTAGTGTTGGTTTTACTCATTGGAGGCGGATTTTGGTTTTTCATGGGGTCAGACGAGCCAGCCCCTATTGCAGTAAACGCCGATGAATCTACAGAAGCTGTTGCACCGGTAAATAATGCTGAAGCTGATTATGTTGGCATGCCTAGACCTTTCCTATTTAATTTACCAGGTGTCGATAGAGCTAGGTTGGTTGAAATAAAAGTTCAATTAATGGTGCGCGGTGAAGATGATAGTGTACTGACACAAAAACATATTCCATTGATTGAAGATGCATTATTAACTACTTTTAGTGCTGCAGACGTACAAAAACTCAGTACCCAAGCAGGTAAAGATGAGTTACGTCAGTTAGCGTTACTCAATGTTCAAAATACGCTGCAACCAATAACAGGCAAGAAAGTTGTTGAAAAAGTCCTGTTTACTGGCTTTGTAATGCAATAACCAAAAGCATTAACTGCTAAGGCGATGATGTGAGTGATTTATTAAGCCAAGATGAAATTGATGCGCTATTGCATGGTGTTGATGATGTAGATGATGATGAGATAGAAGAGGACAGTGCTGATGCGCGTTCTTATGATTTCTCTTCTCAAGATAGAATTGTGCGTGGCCGTATGCCAACGCTTGAAATCGTAAATGAGCGATTTGCACGGCATTTACGCATCAGTATGTTTAACATGATGCGCCGCGCAGCCGAAGTGTCGATCAATGGCGTACAAATGCTGAAGTTTGGCGAGTATGTGCATACTTTATTTGTGCCAACCAGTTTAAATATGGTGCGTTTCAGCCCACTTAAGGGCACTGCATTAATCACCATGGAAGCACGATTAGTCTTTATTCTGGTAGACAATTTCTTTGGTGGTGATGGCCGGTTTCATGCCAAAATTGAAGGCCGTGAATTTACACCAACAGAGCGCCGTATTGTGCAGTTGTTGCTTAAAATTATTTTTGAAGATTATAAAGAAGCATGGGCACCGGTAATGGATGTGGAGTTTGAGTACCTCGACTCTGAAGTGAATCCTGCAATGGCGAATATTGTCAGCCCGACCGAAGTGGTAGTGATTAATTCGTTCCATATCGAAGTTGATGGCGGCGGCGGTGATTTCCATATTACCATGCCGTATTCGATGATTGAGCCTATTCGTGAATTACTCGATGCCGGTGTTCAAAGTGATAAACAAGATACTGATATGCGCTGGTCGCAAGCATTACGTGATGAAATTATGGATGTGCAGGTCGGTTTTGATGTCAATGTTGTTGAACATGAAGTGACATTACGTGATGTTATGGGGTTTAAAGCAGGGGATATTATTCCGATAGATTTACCAGAACACATTATGATGCGAATTGAAGGTTTGCCGACTTATCGTTGTAAAATGGGGAAATCGCGCGATAATTTAGCATTAAAAATCAGTGAGAAAATTCCGCGGCCAGAAACGGTTAAAACAGAGATGCAATTAGTGACTCGCAAAGGCAAGTCGCGTGATATTTCAGATTTATAAGGTGAAGTAGAATGAGCACAGAAGATACAGGCGATGACTGGGCTGCAGCAATGGCAGAGCAAGCTTTAGAAGAAGCAGAACATGTCGAACTTGATGAGTTAGTCGATGACTCTAGACCGATTACGAAAGAAGAAGCAGCCAAGTTAGACGGTATTCTAGATATTCCGGTAACGATTTCCATGGAAGTGGGTCGTAGTTTTATTAGCATCCGTAATTTACTCCAGCTCAACCAAGGTTCGGTGGTCGAACTTGACCGTGTAGCTGGTGAGCCTTTAGACGTTATGGTTAATGGAACCTTAATTGCTCATGGTGAGGTAGTGGTAGTGAATGACAAATTTGGTATCCGTCTAACGGATGTTATTAGCCAAACAGAACGTATTAAAAAACTAAAATAACTAAAATTATATTATAAACAATAATATAGCAAATATTAGCACGTGCTGAAGTTTGCTTGATTGGTTGCACAAACAAGGAATAGCAGTGGCGAATATAATACTAATGCTGAGCATTATGAGTGAGGCGTTAAGCGTCCCTGAAGTGTCTAGCACTCTAGCTAAAAATACCTCTGCTCACCCTGTTGAAGTGTCCAATATGGCAACTTTGGCCAACATGGTTGGTGGATTAATTGTCGTATTAGCGATTATTTTTTTGTTAGCTTATATTGTAAAACGCCTTAAGTTAGTGCCATCAAGTGGCGGTGTGATTAAAACGATTGCAGTGACTTCCATCGGCCAACGTGAAAAAGTGGTACTGGTAGAGGTAAATGGCCAGCAATATCTACTTGGTGTAACCTCGCAACAGATTAATCTGATTGATAAGTTAGCCACTCCCGTCGACGTTCCCATTTCCTCGTTTGCTAGTCGTCTAAAACAAGCCAAGGAACAGCAATAATGAATAAGTACACAACAGTATTGGCATTGGCGATGATGGCGCTAGTGGCAATGATTTTATCGCCCACAGCACTGGCTCAAGACGGTGTGCTACCAGCGTTAACGGTTACAACAGCTGCAGACGGAACAACTGAATATTCGGTAACCATGCAGATTTTATTGCTGATGACAGCAATGAGTTTTATTCCTGCAATGGTGATAATGCTCACTTCATTTACCCGCATTATTGTTGTGCTATCGATATTAAGACAAGCTTTAGGTTTACAACAAACACCTTCTAATCAGGTATTGATAGGCATCAGTTTGTTCATGACTTTTTTTATTATGGCGCCGGTTTTTGATAAGATTTATGCTGAAGCTGTAGAGCCTTATATCAATGAAACCATGACGTTAACGCAAGCTTATGATGTTGGAAAAGAACCGATTAAAACATTTATGCTATCGCAAGTGCGTACCACTGACTTACAAACATTTATTGAAATCTCTGGCTATAAGGATATTCAATCTCCTGAGCAAGCACCAATGAGCGTGGTGATCCCAGCGTTTATTACCAGTGAACTTAAAACGGCGTTCCAAATCGGCTTTATGCTGTTTGTGCCTTTTTTAGTACTCGATTTGGTCGTCGCCAGTATTCTAATGGCCATGGGTATGATGATGTTGTCACCGATGATTGTGTCATTGCCATTTAAAATTATGTTGTTTGTACTCGTCGATGGTTGGGGCTTAGTGATGGGCACATTAGCGAATAGTTTCGGAATATAAGGCCGCGTATTTATGTCTCCAGAATCGCTCATTGATATCTTTCGAGAAGCACTATCGGTTATCGTATTAATTGTGTCAGCGATTATTTTACCAGGCTTATTCATCGGTTTAATTGTGGCGGTATTTCAGGCCGCGACATCCATTAACGAACAAACCTTAAGCTTTTTACCACGTTTATTGGTGACGTTATTCGCGTTGATGTTTTTAGGCCATTGGCTAGTGCAAACCATGATGGATTTTTTCTTTGAGATGGTTAATCTCATCCCACAGGTTATAGGTTAAGCCATGGATATTTTGTTTGATGAAATCAGTCAAACAATCGCCGCATATCTTTTGCCGTTTTTTCGTATTTCATCCATGCTCATGGTGATGGCGGTATTTGGCGCCAATACTACTCCTGCTCGAGTTCGATTGATGTTATCTGTAGCGATAACGATGGCCGTGGCGCCTATTTTACCCCCTATTGAAAACGTCGAGTTACTGGCATTGAGTTCCGTTTTTGTCATTGCTCAGCAAATTTTAATTGGCGTCACCATGGGATTTGTGACCTTAATGGTGATGCAGACATTTGTATTAACAGGGCAAATAATTGGTATGCAAACCAGTTTAGGTTTTGCCTCCATGGTCGATCCTGGATCTGGCGAACAAACGCCTGTTGTGAGTAACTTTTTTCTATTATTGGCAACGCTTATCTTTTTAGCTGTTGACGGCCATTTGTTAATGATACGGATGTTGGTGGCCAGTTTTGAAACCATTCCTATTTCAAATCAAGGTATATCAATCGCTAATTATCGCGCACTTGCTGATTGGGGCAGCTTTATGTTTGGCTCTGCATTAACGATGTCGATTTCGGCTATTGTTGCGTTGTTATTAATTAATTTATCCTTTGGTGTAATGACTCGCGCCTCACCTCAATTAAATATTTTCTCTATTGGTTTTCCGGTCACAATGGTCAGTGGTTTGTTGATTTTGTGGTTAACATTAGCACCTATCATGGCGCATTTTGATGAAGTGTGGATGGCTGCGCAGTTACTTATGTGTGATGTTCTGCAACTTCAATGTCAACTTGATGGCTCAGTAGTATTCTAAGGGGCATGTATGGCAGAAAGTGACAGCGGTCAAGAACGCACAGAAGACCCCACATCCAAACGACTTGAACAATCTCGAGAAAAAGGTCAAGTAGCTCGCTCTAAAGAGTTAGGTACCGCAGCGGTACTGCTTGCTGCATCTGTTGGGTTTTCGATGACAGGACCGGCAATTGCCAAAAGCCTCTATAATATTATGAAGCAAATTTTCTCGATGGAGCGCGATCAAATTTTTGATACTAATTCCATGTTTCGTGTGTGGGGGGTCGTAGGCAGTGAACTTGCTGGGCCGTTAATTAGCTTTATTGCTTTGCTGGCATTTGTGTCTTTCCTAGGAAATATTGTTTTAGGTGGGATGTCTTTTTCTGTCAAAGCGTTTATGCCTAAAGGCAGTAAGTTAAATCCCATGAACGGTTTTAAGCGTATGTTTGGCACCCAGGCATTGGTTGAGCTTACTAAGGGTATTGCTAAGTTTTCGGTGGTAGCATTATCGGCTTATTTTTTATTAAAATTTTATTTCTACGATATTTTGACTCTGTCCAGCGATCACCTGCCGGGCAATGTTTATCATGCTCTAGATTTGCTTATCTGGATGTTCATCTTACTCTGCAGTTCGATGTTATTGATTGTGATTATTGATGTGCCATTTCAAATTTGGAACCACAAAAAACAGTTAAAAATGACTAAACAGGAAGTCAAAGACGAATATAAAGACACTGAAGGTAAACCTGAAGTTAAAGGCCGGATAAGACAAATGCAGCAGGAGATGGCACAACGGCGCATGATGACCGAAGTGCCTAATGCGGATGTTATTGTGGTTAACCCAGAGCATTATGCTGTGGCAGTTAAATACGATGTCAGCCGCTCATCAGCCCCTTTTTTAATCGCCAAAGGTGTCGATGATGTAGCCTTTAGAATACGTGAAATTGCTCGAGAACATAACGTTGCTATTGTATCGGCTCCGCCGTTGGCTCGTGCTATTTACCACACGACTAAAGTGGATCAACAAGTGCCAGAAGGCTTATTTACCGCCGTTGCGCAGGTATTAGCTTATGTGTTCCAGTTGAGACAGTATCAAAAAGGTAAAGGCCGTCGACCAAAACCTATCCCGCTTAAACAACCCATACCAGATGATTTAAAACACTAATAAATAATCTATTTTAGATAGATAATATTTGTGGCTTAATTTTTGCTTTGTATGTCTATTCGCGTCAAATAATAGTCCATTGACGCCGTGATCTGACATAAAGGGTTCATCTTAATATGGATGCAAAAGCAGCTTTTGGCCAAATGAAACAAATGAAAGTATCTACTTTTAAAGGGATCGGAACACCTTTATTAGTACTTGCTGCGTTAGGCATGGTCGTTTTACCCATTCCTGCTTTTTTGCTAGATATTCTGTTTTCATTCAATATTGCGTTGGCTTTAGTTGTACTCTTAGTTGCTATTTATGCTGACAGACCACTCGATTTTGCTGCTTTCCCTACCGTATTATTAATTGCAACGTTACTAAGACTTGCCCTAAACGTCGCCTCTACCCGTATTGTATTGCTTGAAGGCCATAATGGTGGTGCCGCTGCGGGTAAAGTTATTGAAGCGTTTGGTTCAGTGGTCATTGGCGGCAATTATGCCGTTGGTTTAGTGGTGTTCATTATTCTTATTATCATTAACTTTGCTGTGGTAACTAAAGGTGCGGGGCGTATTGCTGAGGTGAGCGCTCGTTTTACCTTAGATGCAATGCCGGGTAAGCAAATGGCCATTGATGCAGATTTAAATGCTGGCACATTAACCCAAGACCAAGCACGTATTCGCCGCGCCGAAGTGACTCGAGAAGCTGACTTCTATGGTGCGATGGATGGTGCTTCAAAGTTTGTTAAAGGTGATGCCATAGCAGGGATCATGATCTTAGTCATCAATATGATTGGTGGATTTGTGATTGGTATGATCCAGCATGGATTAGACTTTTCTAGCGCGGTTGAAATTTATACCTTACTAACCATCGGTGATGGTTTAGTTGCGCAAATTCCCGGTTTATTGCTGTCTATTGCCGCGGCCTTAATGGTAACTCGTCAAAACGAGTCTGGCGATATGGGCCAAATGATGTTCAGTCAGATGTTTGACAGTCATAAATCATTAGCCATTGCAGCAGGGTTACTCTTTATTATGGGTATTGTGCCTGGTATGCCTCATGTTGCGTTTTTGACATTTGCATTTATTACCGCTGGTGCTGCGTACTTTATTTACAAGCGTAATGTTGACAAAAAGCAAGCTGCACTAACGTTAGCGACTAAAGGGCCGGTTGAGAGCAAGGATAAAGAACCTAAAGATTTAAGCTGGGACGATGTGCGTCATGTTGATACTATTGGTCTTGAAGTCGGATATCGCTTAATTCCGCTGGTTGATAAGTCTCAAGGTGGTGAATTATTAGGCAGAATCAAAGGCGTACGTAAAAAACTGTCACAAGAATTAGGTTTTTTAGTGCCTGCGGTACATATTCGTGACAATCTAGATTTATCACCTAATGCGTATCGCATTTCATTAATGGGTGTAGTGGTAGGTGAGGCTGAAGTTAGACATGATTGTGAATTAGCGATTAATCCAGGCCAAGTTTACGGTAAGCTAGACGGTATTGAAACTCGTGATCCAGCTTTTGGTTTAGAGGCGGTGTGGATAGCGCCAGAGCAACGTGAACATGCACAAACATTAGGTTATACCGTAGTCGATACTGCAACGGTTGTAGCAACTCACATAAGCCAGTTACTGAGTAATAATGCTGCCAAACTATTAGGTTATGAAGAAGTACAACAGTTAATGGATATGCTTGCCAAGAACTCTCCTAAATTAGTGGATGGCTTTGTACCAGATGTTATGCCTCTGGGATCCGTTGTTAAAGTGATGCAGAACTTACTTAACGAAGGGGTATCGGTACGAGATTTACGCACCATTGTGCAGACATTGTTAGAGTACGGTACTAAGAGCAATGACACAGAAGTATTAACGGCAGCAGTACGTATAGCGTTAAAACGTATGATAGTGCAAGAAATCTCAGGACCAGAACTCGAAATTCCCGTCATAACATTGGCGCCAGAGTTGGAACAGATGTTGCATAAGTCTATGCAGGCGACTGGCGGTGAAGGACCTAATATTGAACCTGGTCTCGCAGAACGCATGCAGCAGTCATTATTAGACGTTGCACAGAAGCAAGAAATGGTAGGGCAACCAGCCATTTTATTGACATCGGGTATGCTTAGGTCAACGCTGTCAAGATTTGTTAAATACACTATTCCAAATTTACGAGTGATTTCTTATCAAGAAATCCCGGACGAGAAACAAATTAGAATTGTTTCTGCAGTAGGCCAATAGTGATAACGTCAGTTTATAGAGGTGCATAAGTGAAAATTAAACGATTTTTTGCCAAAGATATGCGCGCGGCATTGGCTCAAGTAAAAGAAACCTTGGGTTCTGACGCTGTCATTATGTCAAATAAAAAAGTCACTGGCGGAATCGAAATTGTCGCTGCTGTAGATTATGATGAACCTAAAGCTGCGATCGCATCACAAGCGCCGACAACTGGTTTTATGGATGTCAGTGACGATCGAGTGTCATTAGGCACTAAGCCTGCTATGAAAGCCCAATCAAAGGTGAACCCACCTCCTGAGGCTGATTCTTTACAAGCATTACTCCAAAAACAACATAATCGCATGACACAACAAATGTCTGTGAGCCAAGATGAACCAGATTTACCAGAATGGGCCCGCCAATTACAAGGGGCAAAATCTGCTAAACCAGCATCAACTTTTCAATCGCAAGCGGCACCAGAGCAAGTTAAAAAAACCAATAAAAATCAATCTGCTGACATGGATGCACTGCGCGAAGAAATGGCTTCATTGCGTAACTTATTGACCCATCAAGTTTCATCGTTGATGAAAGACCAAAAAAAGCGTACCGATCCTGTCGGCGCAATGTTAGAAAGTAAATTGATTGCAGCAGAGTTTTCTCCAGCAGTTGCTGCTAAACTAGCTGGGTTAAGTCAACACTACACTCCAGCAGATTTAGTAAGAGCTTTACCACAAAGTTTAGCCAATTTACTCGATAATCAAGGCGATGACATTGTCAAACGTGGTGGTGTTGTGGCGTTTGTTGGCCCAACTGGTGTCGGTAAAACAACTTCTTTAGCTAAGATAGCCGCTCGATTTGCCGCCCATCATGGCCCAGAGCAGGTAGCATTGATTACCACTGACCATTATCGTATTGGTGCCTATGAGCAATTAGCGACTTATGGCAAAATAATGGGCTGTCCGGTTAAGCAAGCACATGATTTAACCGAATTAGAACAAATTTTATATCAATTTAGAAATCGTAAGTTAGTATTAATTGATACGGCAGGTATGGGGCAGCGTGATATGCGCTTATATCAGCAATTAGACAATTTAACAGCAAATAGTAGGATCCCAATACGGAGCTACTTAGTCTTATCAGCGACTGGCCAACGTCGTGTGTTACAAGATGCTGTAGAACATTTTAAACGAATTCCATTAGCCGGTGCGATTTTAACAAAGTTAGATGAATCGATATCAATTGCAGGTGCATTGAGCGTATTGATTCAAAATGAGTTACCATTGAGCTATGTTACTGACGGTCAACGTGTTCCTGAGGACATGAAAGTGGCAGATACGTTAGAGTTGGCTAAGAAGGCTCTCGCGGCGTTAAATGAAACAGAACAACAATCGTCACAAGACACAGTGTGGTCTAATGACACAGCCTATGCATTTGAGTAAAGATATGACTCGGGATCAAGCAAGTGGTTTACGTATGATGAATCAACCAAATAACGATAAAGTTAAAGTAATTGCCGTATCCGGTGGTAAAGGCGGAGTGGGCAAAACCAGTGTGTCAATTAATACTGCGGTAGCACTAGCTGAAAAAGGCAAACGCGTATTAGTGCTTGATGCCGATTTAGGTTTAGCCAACGTCGATGTCATGCTTGGGATACGTGCTGAGAAAAATTTATCTCATGTTTTGTCTGGAGATGCCGAATTAGATGACATCATTGTACGCGGACCTAAAGGTATTGGTATTGTTCCTGCCACATCTGGTTCTCAAGCGATGGTTGAGTTATCGCCAGCGCAACACGCTGGACTTATCCGTGCATTTAGTGAAATGCGTACTCAGTTCGACATTTTAATTGTAGACACTGCCGCGGGTATTTCAGACATGGTGCTGAGTTTTTCTCGTGCATCACAGGATGTATTGATAGTCGTTTGCGACGAACCAACATCAATTACTGATGCTTATGCGCTAATTAAAATATTAAGTCGTGAACATGGTGTGTTCCACTTCAAAATTGTGGCAAATATGGTTCGTAGTCTTCGAGAAGGTATGGAATTATTTGCTAAACTCAGTAAAGTGACTGATAGATTTTTAGATGTTGCTTTAGAATTAGTGGCAACAATACCATTTGATGAAAATTTACGTAAAGCTGTTCGTAAGCAAAAGTTAGTTGTTGAAGCGTATCCTAAGTCTCCTTCAGCTATTGCTTATCATGGATTAGCCAACAAAATTATGACTTGGCCAGTTCCACAACAGCCTGGTGGTCATTTAGAATTTTTTGTTGAACGTCTTGTACAACGTAAGCCGATACAAGAAGGAAGAACGAGTGAATAAAGCCGCAGCGTATACTCAGTTCGATAACAAAACGTCTATTGTTGAACAGTATGCACCGTTGGTAAAAAGAATTGCTCATCATATGCTGGCAAGATTACCAGCATCGGTGCAACTTGATGATTTATTACAAGCAGGGATGATGGGGTTACTTGAGGCCTCTTCTAAATTTGATAATAGTAAAGGGGCTAAGTTTGAAACCTTTGCTGGCATCAGAATTCGTGGTGCAATGATTGATGAAATTCGCCGTGGTGACTGGGTTCCGCGCTCAGTTCATCGTAATAATCGTCTAGTAGCACATGCAATTGATGAATTGGGGCAACTGCTTGGAAGAGATGCCAACGATACAGAAATTGCTGAAAAACTTGATATGTCGCTCGATGAGTACCATCATATCTTAAATGATGTTTCTGTTGGTAAAATCATAGGCATAGAAGATCTTGGTGTTTCGCAAGATGTGTTAATCACAGATAACGAATCACCAGATGAAACCTTTGACTCGCTTGCTGAAATTCAATTCCAATCTGCATTGGTTGAAGCAATTAAGACATTGCCAGAAAGAGATGCATTAGTGTTGTCGTTATATTACGACGAAGCATTAAATTTAAAAGAAATCGGTGCCATCCTTGAAGTTAGCGAATCGCGAGTAAGCCAGATATTAAGTCAGGCAATGCTCAGATTAAAAGCGAAGCTCAAGCATTGGACACAAGAATAATAACTTATCTAGAGCAAACGAGTGTCAGCTCACCGGAGGAAACCTTGGACAAGAATATGAAGATTCTTATTGTTGACGATTTTTCAACAATGAGGCGTATCATTAAGAACTTGTTGCGAGATTTGGGATTTAATAATACCCAAGAAGCAGATGATGGCTCAACAGCCCTACCTATGTTACAAAAAGGCGATTTTGATTTTGTGGTAACAGACTGGAATATGCCTGGAATGCAAGGTATTGACTTACTTAGAGCAATCCGTGCAGATGATTCGTTAAAGCATTTACCTGTGCTAATGGTAACTGCAGAAGCTAAGCGTGAACAGATTATTGCTGCCGCGCAAGCCGGTGTAAATGGTTATGTAGTAAAACCTTTTACCGCAGCTACGTTAAAAGAAAAGTTAGATAAAATCTTTGAACGACTCGCATAAGCAAGGATAAGTCATGCAGGCATCAATATCGGGGTTAATCACCCTCGAACAGGCCCAAGAACTTGTTGAATTGCTTACCTTGGGTCAACAAG
Source organism: Shewanella frigidimarina (assembly GCF_003797125.1). GTDB lineage: Bacteria > Pseudomonadota > Gammaproteobacteria > Enterobacterales > Shewanellaceae > Shewanella > Shewanella frigidimarina. The sequence goes on along the minus strand of NZ_RKKE01000002.1, from coordinate 443,719 downwards.
ATAAAGCCGATGAAATGATCAGAGAGCTTGCTACGCCATTGCAGCGTGAGCTTTTTGAAGAGGTCGGTAAGCTAACTCGACAACTCCATAGCGCACTAAAAGATTTTCAAGTTGATAACCGTTTATCTGAATTAGCTAATACTGAAATACCAGATGCTAAAGAAAGATTGAATTATGTTATCGACATGACAGAACAAGCTGCAAATAAAACTATGGATGCAGTTGAAGAATGTCTACCTTTGGCCGATACCATCATTAGCAATATACAATCAGTGACGCCAATGTGGGATAAATTGATGCGTCGTGACATTGAAATGGGTGAGTTTAAGTCACTTTGTCATGATGTTCAGCAGTTTATGTTACATAGTGAAAATGATTCTAATCGTCTTCGCGAGTTATTAAATGAAATTTTGATGGCGCAAGACTTCCAAGATTTGACGGGGCAGATGATCCGTCGAGTGATTGATTTGGTTCGTGAAGTAGAAAGTAATTTGGTCTCAATGCTAACGGTATTCGGTGATCATACTACCGAATCATCGCCAACTATAAACGAAAATAAAATAGAAGCAGAAGGTCCCATCATGCATGCTGAACTGCGTGAAGATGTGGTGACAGGTCAAGATGAAGTAGACGATCTGCTATCAAGTCTGGGTTTCTAATTAGGAGTCAATTTAATGTCTTTTGATGTTGATGAAGAGATACTCCAGGACTTTTTAATTGAAGCTGGCGAGATTTTAGAGCTTCTACAGGAGCAGCTAGTTGCTCTTGAAAATAATCCTGATGACAGTGATTTACTTAATGCTATTTTCCGTGGATTCCATACAGTTAAAGGTGGGGCTGGTTTTTTAAGTCTAAAACCGATGGTTGACGTATGTCATGAAGCAGAAAACACGTTCGATTTATTACGCACCGGTAAACGTGGCGTAAATGCAGAATTAATGGATATTATTTTGCAAGCGGTCGACGCCATTAATTCCATGTTTGCTCAAACTCAACAGGGAGAATCACAAGACCCTGCTGATTCTGCATTACTTGCTAAACTCAAATTATTAAGTTCGGGTGCACCATTACCTTCAGAAATGTCGGCGGATGAACCGGAACCAATTGAAAATATTGTTGAATTTAGTGAGCCTGAATACGTCGAAGATATCAGTATTCCATCAACGGAAATGTCTGACACTGGCAGTATTGATGACATTGATGAGTCAGAATTTGAAGCGTTGCTTGATGCCTTACATGGTCCGGGTAAAAGTCCTGTTGCAGCTAAACCTTCTGAAGTAAAAAAAGACAATATTGACTCAAAGCCTGCTACAAGTGGTAGCGATGAAATCACTGATGATGAGTTTGAAGCATTATTAGATGAATTACATGGCTCAGGTTCATTCGAGGCTAAAACCAAATCTGAAGCTCCAACTAAGCCTGCTGCAACGCCTATTGTTGAACCCCTTGTTGATTCTGATGAAATCACTGACGATGAATTTGAACGTCTTTTAGATGAATTACACGGAAAAGGTACTGCGCCAGTTGCTAAATCGCAAACGCCTCCTCCAGCTCAACCGACTAAAGCAGTCGCACCTCCACAAGCAGCAAAAACGAGTCCAGCCCCTATAGCTAAACCAGTAGCGACATCAGCCCCGGCTGTTGCTTCAAAGGTTGAGCCAGTAAAAGATAAAACGCCTGCAAAAGCTGCGTCTGTCCCACAAGGCGAAACAACAGTTCGTGTTGATACTGCTCGTTTAGATCAAATCATGAATATGGTCGGTGAGTTAGTTTTAGTGCGTAACCGATTGGTTAGTTTAGGCATTAATCGTGAAGACGAAGAAATGTCCAAGGCGCTTGCAAACCTAGATTTGGTTACGGCTGATTTACAAGGTGCGGTGATGAAAACCCGCATGCAACCGATTAAGAAAGTTTTTGGTCGTTTCCCGCGTGTTGTTCGCGATTTAGCTCGTACCTTAAATAAAGAAATTGATTTAATCATGATTGGTGAAGACACCGATCTTGATAAAAACTTAGTTGAGGCATTAGCCGATCCTTTAGTCCACTTGGTTCGTAACTCAGTTGATCACGGTATCGAAATGCCGATTACTCGTGAAGCGAGTGGTAAATCTCGAACCGGTACAATTACCTTATCGGCTAGCCAAGAAGGCGACCATATCCTGCTTAAAATTGAGGATGATGGCGCGGGAATGGATCCTGAGAAACTAAAACAAATCGCGATAAGTCGTGGTGTGCTTGATGAAGATGCCGCCTCTAGAATGACCGATAACGAAGCTTATAACTTGATTTTTGCCCCAGGATTTTCAACCAAAGTTGAAATTTCAGATATTTCAGGACGTGGAGTGGGTATGGATGTGGTGAAAACCCGCATCAACCAACTAAACGGTACTGTTTATATTGATTCTATGAAAGGTAAGGGCACGGTTCTCGAAATTAAAGTGCCATTAACCTTGGCTATTATGCCGACATTGATGGTTGATGTGTCTAATCAAGTTTTTGCACTACCATTATCGAGTGTGAATGAAATCTTTAATTTAGATTTAACAAAAACCAATATAGTAGACGGTCAATTGACGGTAATTTTCCGTAATAAGGCCGTGCCATTATTCTACCTAGAACATTGGCTGCACAGTAAAAAATCAACCTTTAAACATGGCGATAAAAAGCATGGTCATGTGGTTATTGTTCAGCTTGGCACGATGCAAATTGGTTTTGTTGTTGATGCATTGATAGGCCAAGAAGAAGTTGTCATTAAACCGCTTGGCAGTATGTTACAAGGAACTCCAGGAATGGCGGGTGCGACTATTACATCCGATGGTGGTATTGCACTGATTTTAGATGTGCCAGGACTACTAAAACATTACGCTAAAAGCAAAAAATAAGAATAAAAGTTCCATTATTTAAGGAATTAAATGGCCATAAAAGTACTAGTTGTAGATGATTCTAGCTTTTTTCGACGTCGAGTCAGTGAGATTGTCAATCAAGATCCTGATCTCGAAGTCGTCGCAGTTGCCGTTAACGGCAAAGAAGCTGTTGAAATGGCTGCAAAATTAAAGCCTCAAGTCATTACGATGGATATTGAAATGCCTGTGATGGACGGTATAACTGCTGTCCGTGAAATTATGGCTAATAATCCTACACCTATTTTGATGTTTTCATCATTAACTCATGATGGTGCTAAAGCGACACTTGATGCGTTAGAAGCCGGCGCATTAGATTTTTTGCCAAAACGTTTTGAAGATATAGCAACGAATAAAGACGATGCGATTCTTTTGTTACAGCAACGAATTAAAGCGTTAGGTCGACGTAGGATGTATCGGTCAAGTTCGTTAACACCTACTTCAACAATAGAATCTCGTCGTTCAACGATTGCTGCTCCAGAGACAAATACGCCTCGTCGCCCGTTAAGTAGTCGTTTGGCTTCCACAACAACGCCAGTAGCGACTCGTTCCAGTTTATCCACAATCTCGGCAGATCGTCATAGCGCTAATCCGACAACGTCTTCAATATCATCTATTCGGGCCAGTGGTAAGCAATATAAATTGTTACTCATTGGAACTTCAACCGGTGGACCAGTAGCATTACAGAAAGTATTAACCGCATTTCCAGCAAATTATCCTCATCCTATTGTGTTGATACAGCATATGCCTGCGGCGTTTACTCCAGCTTTTGCAGCTCGTTTAAATACCTTGTGTAAAATTGAGGTAAAAGAAGCCGAAAATGGTGATGTTATGCGCCCTGGTTGTGCTTATTTAGCGCCTGGAGGCATGCAGCTCATGATTGAGCGAAGCGGTATTTCTGGAAGACTTAAAGTCATTTCTGGAACTCAAGAAATGAACTATAAACCGTGTGTTGATATTACTTTTGCATCAGCATCCAAAGCTTTTGGCGGTGATGTTTTAGCGGTTGTATTAACCGGAATGGGGGCTGACGGTAGAGAAGGTGCCAGAATGTTGAAGTCTGTTGGTGCCACTATTTGGGCACAGGATGAAGCAAGCTGTGTGGTATATGGTATGCCTCAAGCTGTGGCATCAACCGGTATCTCGACTCACTCTATTTCGTTGGACAATATGGCTGAAGCTATTTTAAAAGAGTCTAGTCGTGGCTAAGCCAGAGTACTCATTACAGACCAAGCAAATGCTGGGATTTTTTTTATCCTTTATTGCCATCGTAGTATTAGCGGGTTTGTATATTGATGCTCATCAAAAAGTGACGTTATTAGAGCAAGATGTCGCGCGGTTAACGGCATCTCAAGTGTTATTAATGGTACCCGATGATCAAGCCGCTAATATTGCTAATTGGTTAACTCAGCATCCTGAACAAACTCAAGCAATTATAGCGTCTGCAGGAAATAAACAACCCCAAAGTGTGCTGTTTGGTCCGGGTACTTTAGATGACGCACCGCTTACTGATATTGATAAGGTTGAGCACGATGCAGATGTTGCTGCTGAACAAATTGATCAAGAAGTCATAGTATCAGAAGATGCTCAGGGGGTTAAAGTGATCCGTTTACCTAATGGTGGGATCCGTGTAACAACCCGTGATGATAAAAAACACAAGCAGTAGTCAATATTCCATAATAGTACCATTATAATGAGTTGAGAGGCTTTTTTGAAAGTATGGACGGTAGCTAACCAAAAAGGTGGAGTAGGTAAAACCACCACAGTAGCCAGTTTAGCCGGAGCGTTGGTTAAACGTGGTCAACGAGTGCTGATGATCGATACCGATCCTCACGCTTCATTGGGCTATTATTTAGGTATTGATTCCGATGAAGTGCCTTGTTCACTTTATGATGTCTTTTTGAATCATCAGACGCTGACCCAAGAGTTTATTCTACAGAATGTGCTCCCAACTCAAATCGAAGGGCTTGATATCATTCCTGCGAACATGGCGTTAGCGACACTTGATAGGTCATTAGGTCATCAAGAAGGAATGGGTTTGGTGTTGCGCAACTTATTGGCATTGCTTGAAGATAAATATGATGTTGCTATTATCGATTGTCCACCAGTATTAGGGGTGTTAATGGTTAATGCATTAGCAGCAAGTCATCACATTATTATTCCAGTCCAGACTGAGTTTTTGGCTATAAAAGGACTCGAACGTATGGTGAAAACGATGGAAATAATGGGGCGTTCTAAGAAAACTCGTTATAGCTATACTGTATTACCTACAATGTATGACAAGCGCACTAAAGCGTCCCCAATCGCATTACAATTTTTGCAGGATAAATATGGTCCAACACTGTGGCCTAATGATGTAATACCTGTAGATACAAAATTTAGAGATGCAAGTTTGGCTCATTTACCCGCATCACATTATTCAGCCAGTAGCCGAGGTGTAAAAGCATATAATCGCCTGCTGGATTTTTTATTTTCTCAGGAGTTTACCCATGTCAAAATCGGTTGATGAAACTGTTTTTGATTATTTCAGTCTTTTATTACAGGAATCGCCTAAGCCGATTACTGAACAAAGCCTTGAGGTAAAACCAAGTATTTCTGCTAATACCGTTAAAGACAGCGGCAATAAAACGTCAAGCATTAGCGAGGAAAAATCGACTTGTACATCGGTCGAAATGACGCTGTCGGCACATTATTCGCAACTAACATCATCTAAGGTTGTTCCTGTTATTGCTAGGCAATATGCAGAGCCAACAACCAGTGTAGATAAGCTGGCACTTGAAAAATTATTATCTGCAGTGTCTAAACCCAAGGCTGAAACCGATTTATCACAACAGATTAAAGCCAGTGCAGAACGAGTTCGTCAGGCTATCACTCATATTGAGCCTGAAACGGACATTACTCATACAAAAATACAACAAACAGAATTAACGGATAAAGAAATCAAGCCGTTAGTCGATATAAACAATAACGAAAGTTCACATGCTGATATAAAAGACGCTATCATTAAGCATGATCAGTTGGTAGAGAACTCGGCGTCGCAAGAGCACGATGCGCCACAGACTCAGGTTGGGTATCAACCGCCTAGTATTACCCATGATTTACAAGAATTACTTGATGATGAATTTCAGGTGTTATTCTTCAATGTAGCAGGGTTAACACTCGCGGTGCCATTGGTCAGTTTGGGTGGGATTATTAAAATTGAGAAGATAAGCCATCTTATAGGTAGGCCCTCTTGGTTTAAAGGGGTGCAAACCCATCGAGATACTAAAATAAATGTGGTTGATACGTGTGCTTGGGTGATGCCTGAAAAATATTCTCCAGAATTAGCACAAACAGTAAATTATCAATATCTTGTTATGCTTGAAGATAGTCAGTGGGGATTAACGTGCGAATCGTTAGTTAACGCCGTTAAAATAGATAAATCACACGTCAATTGGCGTGAAAAACCGGGTAAGCGTCCTTGGCTTGCTGGGGTAGTAAAACAACAAATGTGTGGCATTTTACATGTTCAAGCATTAATCAAAATGCTTGATGCAGGTTTAGGTTGTCAGGATTCGATTGACCGAGGTTAACTATGAGCAATTCTAGAAGTGTAGCAGCGGCTACTGCAGCTAAAGACGATTTGGTATTACAATGGGTTATATTTAAGCTAGATAATGAAACCTACGGTATTAACGTAATGCAAGTTCAAGAAATATTACGTTACACCGAAATTGCTCCTGTACCAGGTGCACCAGATTACGTTTTAGGTATTATTAACTTACGCGGAAACGTGGTAACGGTTATCGATACGCGTTCACGTTTTGGTTTGCCATCAGCCGAACTAGATGATTCTACTCGAGTGGTTATCATTGAGGCTGAAAAACAAGTTATTGGTATTTTGGTTGATAGCGTAGCTGAAGTGGTTTATTTACGTCGCTCAGAAATTGATAACGCACCAAATGTGGGCACTGAAGAAAGTGCTAAATATATTCAAGGTGTGAGTAACCGCGATAATGAATTATTGATTCTAGTCGATTTGGACAAATTATTGTCTGATGATGAGTGGGTAGAATTAACACAAATTTAATCGTAATCTGATGAAAAAAGCCAACCGAATAACTGTTGGCTTTTTGTTTTGGCTTTAGTTTTGTTTTTTGTTGAAGCAACAAAGGTATGTTAATGGGTGATGAATTTCTAATTGCAGCTTTAGTGTACGTTATTGCATGCCTTGGTTTGGTACTTTACTTACAAAAACAGTCGAGCAAATTAAAGACTAAAGTTAATGCTCTGACAGTGCTAGTAAAAGAAAGCGATCGTCAGCGAGAAGCTGTTAAACGTGAATTACACGAATTGCGTAGTGGTACTATTGGTGTAGGAAGGCGCGTTGTCGAATTAGAGAAAAAACTCTCCAAGCAGTTTGATATGCTAGAAGAAGCTAGCCAGCAAGACCCACAAGCCAAGTTATATTCTAGAGCCGTAAAAATGGTGGGTTTGGGGGCCGGTATTGAAGAGCTAATGCAAGAGTGTGAGTTACCTAAAGCAGAAGCTGAATTAATATTACGCCTTCATCGAAGATAGACAGTTAGTCGTTGTTTCACCATAATAAAAAAGCCATCGATATGATGGCTTTTTAGTGGGAAATTTTAATTCTCTTTCGGCTAGGCGTACTACTTGCGGCGCATTTTTGCGACAAACATGCCATCACTGTTAGCTTGCTGAGGCCAAATTGTCAGCATATCACATAGTTGCCCTGTAAAAGGATGCGTGACCGGTTCAAGTTCAAACTCGGCTGTTTCAGATAAAAAGTCTTTTACAATTTGTTCATTTTCACTAGGTGATAAAGAGCACGTTGCATAAACCAATTTACCGCCTGATTTTACCGCCACTGCGCTACGTCTTAAAATGGCTAATTGTAGCATCGGTTTATCTGTTACTGCACTGGCATCATCAAGCCATCGCATATCAGGGTTTCTACGCCAAGTACCTGTGCAGCTACAAGGAGCATCGACTAATACTCCGTCAAAAGCATTCGCGTCTACAGGCAATACGTCGCCTTTCCAAGGTGCAACACTAATATTATCAAAACCTGCACGTTTGGCACGCTTGCGTAGCTCTTCTAACGGTTTAGTTCGAATATCTGATGCAATAATACTGCCCGTTAAGGCAGAGCCTTGCTGTAACATTAATGAATATAATTGCAGTGTTTTGCCGCCAGCACCACTACAAGCATCCCACCATTTTTCATGGTTATTTGGCTGACAAATTTGTCCAATAACTTGTGAAGCTAAATCTTGGATTTCAAGATGACCTTGTTTATAAACATTAACTTCATTTAAGTTAATACTCTTATAACCTAAATTTATGGCATCTGAAAAGTAACTATTCGCTTTTGCTTCAATACCAGCTTGGCCAAGAGATTTGATCACTTTTTCAGTTGATAATGTTTGTGCACGAGCCCAGATCGGAGGTCGACTGCTCATAGCATTAACAACTGCATATTGATCAACACCATCTATAGGACACAGTTGCCAAAACCATTGTGGCAACAACTGGGTTAGTTGACAGGTATCAATGCCACTTACCGTCATAAAGGCGGTTAATTTGTCATTTAATGAAGCATTATTTATCAGTTCAACTTGGTCCGGGCGGGTTTGAGGCCAACTCGCGAAGTCATTCCAGGCAGTAGCAACGTCATTCCATTCATGTTGTTCCAACATAGCGCATGTGCTTAGCTGTTGAAACCATGTAGTGTGTTTTTGGCTTGAATTTAATTGGTTTAACCAGCCCCTCCAGCGAAATAGACCAAACAAACTTTCGCGGATCACTCGCCTATCTTTTGACCCATGTTTTTTATTTTCACGAAAATATTGGCCAATGATTCGATCGGCAGGCATGTTGGTACTCATAACCTGATTAAACAGAGTCTCAATAGTGGTTGAGTAACTTAGGGCTCGCTTTTGTGCTGGTGTCGTCGCAGCTATTTCTTGCGTATGTGTCTCGTCTGATGTGGATGCGTTAGACATGGCGGGAATATTATGACTCATGAATTAACCTGATATTGCCGCACAGCACATAACTGATGCTGTACAGGGGACTATTTTTTGCTAGTTTAACACGGCTTATCTAAATGATGAGCTAAAACTATGTTGGCGAAAATGACATCATATCTTAGTGATAATCTTGTAATATTAAATACTTCTAAAAGGCTATCACCAGCGTTCTGTGCTAAATACGCTTATTCGCGTCGTCGAAACGACGCTTCTATGATGATGTTATGATTCACTCGCACTTAAAAGTCTAAATCTAATGCAAAACATAAGTAAGCCATCAAGGCGCGCGTATGTTGATATTCTTGTGTACAAAATTCAATAAAATCAGCCTGGCATACTTGTTCTGAACTAATTGGTTTGATGGCAATAAAGTCTTTGCGCCTGAGCTCGTCAATCATTGGGTGATGTTTATCAAATCCTCGTGGAGGTCTAATTAAACTATCTCCCGTTAATTCAAATCCTGCTTGCGACAGTTGAGTTAATGCTTTTTGATAAGCATTAGGGTTTTCATCAATACAATGACGAATGGCATTGAGATCTTTTGATTCTGGGTGCCAAATACCCGCGGCAATGAAGCATTCATCATTAGCGATGTGAACATAAAATCCCGGAGCATGGACATCTTTGGCTTGAAAGTGTTTAAACTGAATGCCGACATTAGTCTTATAGGGTGTTTTATCTTTACTAAAGCGACTGTCGCGTTGTGGGCGCATTAAGCTACCACCAACTTTTTTAGCCACTGCAGTGAAGCGTGGAGACAAACCTAAAATAGGCCCTTGCATGGCTTCTATAAACTGTAATGCTGGTGTTCTCACTTGATCTTCGTATTGCTGTTGGTTGGTTTTAAACCATTCTCTATCGTTGTTAACTGCTAGACTGTTTAAAAAATCGAAACTATGTTGACTGAACATGACGATACCTTTTTTACAATAGCGATGCAGATATTAATGTTATAATTTGGCTATCATGTTAAACAATGTCTACTCTGAGTGAAATAGCTAGAGTTGTTTTAAGCCATTAATATTATGCACGTTATTTGAACGTTTTAATTTTAATTACGTGATTTTTGTATTGTAAGTCAAGGTGGATGTTGGTTTTTGGCGCTTTAGATATGGTCGTATTGTTATCGTAACTTACTGACATAGAAATTTATTTTAGATATGTTGTCAATGTTAGTTTGATATAAATAAAGTGTTGGTGTTAAAATTGTTTTGAAAGCTACATTTTTGACAAAAACTTTGTCGGTTAACGTTTGGTTAACAAAAAATATACGTTGAGCAGTGCAATGAAAAAACTTAATTGTGGTGTCTGCTCAAATATTGAATTTTTAGAAAGATAACACTTTGGAATGAATAATTCCTCTACAAGAAAGGATTGACCATGACTGAACATTCCCTCGGTATTGTGGGTTGGCGTGAATGGGGCACTTTTCCTGATATTGGCAACGAAAGAGTCAAAATCAAAGTGGATACTGGCGCAAAAACATCTTGTTTACATGCGTTCAAAATAAAACCGTTTCAAAAAGAAAACCAAAAATGGGTTCGAGTCTGGCTTCACCCTGACCAAGGTTCAGATCGTGAAGTCGTCTGTGAATTCCATGTCTTTGATCGCCGAGATGTTAGTGACTCTGGTGGTCATGTAACGAAACGCTACGTGATAAAAACGCCGATCTTAATCGGTGACCAACTTTTTGACATCGAACTGACGTTAACCAATAGAGATCACATGAAATTTAGAATGTTATTGGGACGCCGCGCATTAGAAGGGCGTTTTTTGGTTAATTCAGCAGAATCATTTCTAGCAGGAGAATAACAAATGCATATTGCAATAATGTCGAGAAATAAGAATTTATACTCGACAAGTCGGTTAAAAGAAGCTGCTGAAGCTCGCGGTCATGTCATAAAAATTGTCGACCCATTAAAGTGTTATATGAACATCAATATGAATGCCCCTAGCATTCATGTTCGTGGTGAAGAACTACCAAAATTTGATGCGGTTATTCCACGTATTGGTGCATCTGTCACTTTTTATGGTACCGCGGTATTGCGCCAGTTTGAGATGATGGGCACTCACCCGTTAAACGAGTCTGTTGCTATTACTCGCTCACGGGATAAATTACGTTCATTGCAACTCTTGTCTCGTAAGAATATTGGTTTACCCGTGACTGGTTTTGCTAGTAAGCCTGCTGATATTCCTGATTTATTGGACATGGTTGGTGGTGCCCCTTGTGTTATTAAGTTACTTGAAGGTACTCAAGGTATTGGTGTTGTCTTAGCTGAAACTCGTAAAGCGGCTGAATCTGTTATTGAAGCATTTATGGGCCTAAAAGCTAACATCATGGTGCAAGAATATATCGCTGAAGCTGGTGGTGCAGATATTCGCTGCTTCGTTATTGGTGATAAAGTGATTGCAGCAATGAAACGCCAAGCATTACCCGGTGAGTTCCGTTCTAATTTACACCGTGGGGGTTCTGCTAGCATTGTTAAGTTAACGCCTGAAGAACGTTCGACCGCGTTGCGTGCTGCCAAAACAATGGGTCTTAATGTCGCTGGTGTAGATATTTTACGTTCAAAACACGGCCCATTAGTGATGGAAGTTAACTCATCTCCAGGTCTTGAAGGCATCGAAAAAGCTACCGGTATTGATGTTGCTGAAAAAATTATTCAGTTTATTGAGAAAAACGTTAAATCCACAAGTTCAAAAACGAAAGGTGTTGGTTAATGGCAAAAAAGCATGAACCGTTTGTTATCGGTGATGTTAGCGTAGCAGCAGGTACTCAACAAAGTGTCAAATTGCCCGCAGCAAAACTGTATAACGATACACCGATGGATTTGCACGTTGAAGTGTTTCACGGCACTAAAGCGGGACCTGTTTTATTGGTTTGCGCAGCAATCCATGGTGATGAGTTAAATGGCATTGAAATATGTCGACGTTTGCTCGGTCGTGTTAATGCTAAAACCTTAACGGGAACCTTGTTAATTGTTCCTATCGTTAACGTGTTTGGTTTTATTCAACAATCTCGTTATTTACCGGATCGACGCGATCTAAATCGCTGTTTTCCGGGCTCTGCTAAAGGTGCGCTAGCGAGTCGTTTGGCCCATTTGTTTAGTAGTATTTTAGTTAAACGAGCAACGCATATTGTCGATTTGCATACCGGTGCTATCCATCGTGATAATTTACCGCAGATCCGTTGTGATACCGACGATGAAGTGATGCTCGACATGGCAAATGCTTTTGGTGCACCGGTGATTATGTCATCAAAAGCGCGTGAAGGTTCAATGCGCGGTTATGCTAACAGCCTGAATATTCCTTGTATTTTATATGAGGCAGGTGAAGCACTGCGCTTTAGTGATATGTCGATTAAATCTGGCGTTAACGGCGTTATCAATGTGATGCGCTGTTTAAGTATGACTAAAGGCAAAATTAAAACTAAAAGTACCAGTGTTAATGCCAGCCGCAGTTATTGGGTCCGCAGTGAGTCTGATGGATTAGTTAATATTAAGCTTAAATTGGGTGAGCGCGTCTCTAAAGGGCAGGTGTTAGCCAACATCGTTAACCCTTTGGGTGGTGAACCATCGCCTTTGCTCGCACCTACTGACGGAATTATTATTGGTAACAGTAATATTCCTGTTACCAATGAAGGCGAAGCCTTGTTTCATATCGCGCAATTTAGCGGTGACGAGATAGAAATCATCAACGATAACCTTGACGATTTTATGCAAGAATACGCTTAATTTCTTTTGTATTGGCGTTTTTAGTTATTGGCTCAGTTGTCACTCAAGTAGGTATGGTTAACGGATTGGACATATCACTTGGGTTATTCGAGCGTCTGATTAACATGTAGGGCATACTTTGCCTTACATGTTAATTTTATTACCACAATACATGATTAATAACCTATTCTGCTTTGTGACTAACCAATTTAACTTCAACTTTGAAATAAGCTAATTAAAGTTCGTAATGTTCTATTTTTAAAGATTTTTTATTTTAAATTTTCTTTTGCGATAAAAAAAACGACTTTTGTTCAACTCTACTACATCATGCTTTGTCCGGAACATCTGTTGTGTCTATTAAATTATATAATTGACAATTTTCAAATACATACCAAACTATAATAACCTATAAAAAATAGGGTTATGGCTCACTAACGACAGTGATGACATAAATCCACCACCTCATTAAATGGAACCGTTGTCTACGCATTATTGGTGTACAGATAGCATTAATGGGTTTTCTTATACACGATACAAAACAAGGATGTCAGTGCCTATGCGCAATAATCAACCCGTTACCCTCAATCAGTACAACTTCGATGATGCTCTTCGTTTAATTTCAGGAACCGATCTGCGCGGCCATATTACCTATTGTAATGATGCTTTTGTTGAGGTCAGCGGTTTTGATAAAAGTGAGCTAATCGGTAAACCACATAATCTTGTGCGTCATCCAGACATGCCAAGTGAAGTATTTAAAGATATGTGGGCATGTATCTCAAGCGGTAAAGTGTGGATGGGACTGGTTAAGAATCGTCGTAAAAATGGTGATTATTATTGGGTTAGCGCATTTGTTACTCCAGTATTCGAAAATAATAAAATAGCAGGTTACGAGTCTGTTAGGGTTACTGCATTACCAAGTGAAATTGCCCGTGCTGAAGCGGCTTATGCCAGAATAAAAGCTAATAAGTCACCAAGACCACTTCATGCAAAAATAAAACATCAAGTAATTAAATTATTACCCGCATGGTTACCAATGTTTATTTTGTCCATTGTATTAACTGAGTTCTGGGGGGTTGTCCCTGGTGCAATGGGTTTATTCACCCTTGTATTATCAACGGCTTGGTTGGGCTATAAACAGCAACAAGATTGGTATGAAGTCGTCAAACTTAATCCTAATTCGTTTACAGATCTCATTGTGGCAGAAACCTATTTTGCTGATTTTGGCGCTAAAGCGCAGGCAAAATTGGCTCTGGGTTGCGAAGTTGCTCGTTGTCGTACAGCGATGACGCGTATTGAAGATGCTGCAAAATCATTAGATGGAATTGTCGAGCACACTCAACTTGAGGCTGAATCAACGGCTAAAGCGGTAAGTTTACAAAGTGTATCAACACAACAGATTGCTTCGGCAATTACCCAGATGTCTACAGCTATTCAAGAAGTGTCCGCTAATGTCGAGCGTAATGCTTACAGCGCAAAAGAAGCATTAGACAATGTTACCGACGGAGCTCAACTGGCTAATCAAGCTAAACAGTCTATTGATGAATTAAATCTGTCTGTCGCGGATATCGCTAAAACAGTACGCGAGTTATCTGACTCTACAAATGAGATCGGCCAAGCGGCCAGTCTTATTTCGAGTATTGCCGACCAAACCAATTTGTTGGCCTTAAATGCCGCGATTGAAGCCGCAAGGGCGGGGGAACAAGGTCGTGGATTCAGCGTTGTTGCAGATGAAGTACGTTCCCTAGCACTGAAAACTCGAGAATCGACCGATAGAATTCACAGCATAGTGAGCGTACTAACGAAGCGAGCCAGTAATGCCGTTCAAGTGTCGGTTAGGGGGGAACAAGCAGCCAGTAAAGGTGTTGAGATTGTTGATAAAACGCGTAACGCATTAGCGTCGATTAACCAATCCGTTGAACAAATTACCCAACTTACCTTAGATATGTCTGCGGCGGTAGAGCAGCAGAGTGCAGTCGCTGAGCATATTAATCAGCAAATTATTGATATTGCAGATTCTGCAGAAATTACTAAAGCTTCATCAGAAAAATCGTTACATAACAGTAGTGAATTGGGCCAGTCAGTGTTGATGGTTCGATCTATTATTAGGCGTTTTGCTGTAGGGACATTAGGTAAGAAATAGACGATACGCCACAGCATCTTTTACAGAGTCAAAATAGGCCAGACATCTTGCGATTACTGGCCTATTTTATTGTTTCTCTGACTACCGCTTTTATTACGCTACTGCTCAGAGTGTAAAGCGTTCAACAGAGGTGGTAAGCGAATGAGCTAATTGATTTAATTGCTGGCTTTGCTGTGTCATTGAAGCAGACTCCTGAGCATTTTGTTCTGCTGCATCGGCTGTTTGGGTCATTGTTTGCTCTATTTGTTGGCTATGGCTTACTTGTTCATTGGCTGCATGAGTAATGCTTTGGCTCATACCATTAATAGTGCTAAGCGCCGCTTCTATTTGCTCGATTGCATCATGCAACGACTGGCTTTGTTCTACACATTCACTGGCTTGTATTTGTCCTTGTGAGATTGCTGTAACGGCATAAGTTGTTTCTTGCTGTAAGGCACTAATCATGGTTTGAATTTCGGCGGTTGATAGTTGCGTTCTAGAGGCTAATGAACGAACCTCATCAGCAACAACGGCAAATCCACGCCCATGTTCACCCGCTCTTGCAGCTTCAATTGCAGCATTCAATGCTAGCAAATTGGTCTGATCGGCAATAGCACTGATGGTGGTTAAAATCCCACCAATATTATCACTGTGCTGACTGAGTTTTGCCATGATCTCCACAGAATCGCGCAAGCTGGTTGATAAGGCTTCAATACGGAAACGGTTATCATTAGCAATGCTTTTTATTTGTAATCCTTGCGAGGAAGCTAATTTAACATGTTGTTCAGATTCAGAGGCTTGCTCATTGACCTGATTTGAACTGTGATGTATTTGCTCTGCAAGCTGCTTAGCTTGGCTAATATTGTTAATTTGTGCGGAAGCTGAAAGGGATATTGTTTCGCTTTGCGCTTGCGAGCGAATAGCGGATTCATCTAGCAGGTGTGCATCACGACTAATGTCTTGCAATAAATTAGTCAGGTCGTCAGACAGTTTATTGATGTTATCCATCAACTCGCCAAATTCATCATTATTTCTCTTGGTTAATCGCCGAGATAAATCACCGCTGGCAATTCGCGATAATGCACTGTTAATGGCTTGTAGGGGGCCTAACATGGCTTTTGAGGTAAAGTAATAGATAAACATCGCCATCAAGACAAACACCACCGCCATTGCAACAGCCAATGTTTGTGCGGTACTAACGTCATCAATCGCAACCATTTGTAACTGGTGGAATCGTTCGTTGGCGAGCTTTACTAATTGCTCTAACTGATTGTTAGTTGCATCAAAAAAGGTGTTGGCTTGCAGGTTACTATTCTCAGCTAAGCGCTGCTGATTGACGACATTTTCTTGTGCGACATACAAGCTGCCTGGTTTATCGGTGAACTGTTTAATTGTTTGCAAGTTAGTGTCAAAATCTACAAATAGCTCAGTAGCACCCAAAGGCTCTGCTTGTTGGGTTAAGTAGTTGCGATTAACCGTAATATTACCTAATAATATAGCCACATCTTGTTTATGAATATTCACAGCATCAACAGCGGTTAATCGGCCAAGTTCCGTCATGGTATTGCCTAGAGTAAACAGCATATCGTCGATGCGTACTCCGCCGCCAATGACTTCATTTAATAACTGCTGTTCGCCCGGCGGGGCTTCTATCAGTTCTAAATCAATCATATTGTTACTGGCATTAATTCGAACATTATCAAATTGCTGTTTTAGTGTGCCGAAATTGTCGCGGTTTTGTCCTATTTCAAGTTTAGCGCCGAACATGATGTGCGATTGCTGTTCGTACTGCTGGTATGATTTTTGAGCTTGAGTTAATGACTGAAGCATTGTGGGTTGATCAGCCACTTTTGCAGATAATGTCTTTAATACCTCTCTGAACTCCAGTTGCAATTGCTTGAACCGCTTATAACTGAGATCAATATTGTCATTATCGATTTGTGAATAAGCTAAACTGCCAGTTTTAGCCATTTTTAATAGGGTAATTTGCAAGGCATTTGACTGGTTTTGAACTGGTACTGCTAAGGTTTCGATATTAATATTGGCTGTTTGAATTTTACTCAAGGAATGATAAAAAAAACTACTTCCAGCAAGCAGTAATAAGCCAATCGAGGCAAATCCTAACGCTATTTTTTGTTTGATTGTCAATTCGAATATTGTCATTTAGTCTCTCTTATTGTTATTTTCTGACGTCATTCTTGCCGTATTTATGCGTAATCAAGGATGTTTTTTGTTCAATAGTGACAATCTCTAGAGTAGTTGTTTGTTAAAATAATGTAAATGACCTTGTGTGGAAATAGAAATATACCCTTGTTTTTATGGTTATATTTCACTTTTCAATCCAAATGCATATTGAGCATGTGTACCAATTGATTAGGACTAATAGAGCAATATCATTGAGCTATTCAGCATCTAATAGGCAAGCGATAATGCTTTGAGTATTATTTAAAAAAAGTGGTTGTTCTATTTTGAAATGATTAGCTTTATTGTTAGAAGGATTATTCTTATTACTATTTTCAATTATTCGAGGTTAATGTGGGTCTACAATCAGTATCGCTAACGCAATCAAATGGCCAAGTACGCCTCGTCTCGCCATCAAAAATCATTTGTATTGGGCGTAATTATGCCGAGCATATTGATGAGCTCGGTAATGACATTCCTGATGATATGGTAGTGTTTCTTAAGCCAAACTCAGCCATTACTAACACGTTATGTAGTTACTTAGGTGAGCCCTTACATTACGAGGCCGAGTTGTGCTTTATGGTGAATAATGGTCATTTTAGTGCGGTTGGTGTTGGGCTTGATATGACCAAGCGTGAGCTGCAAACCAAGTTAAAAACCAAAGGCTTACCGTGGGAACGTTCTAAAGCTTTTGATGGTTCGGCGTTATTCAGCGAATTTATTGCAGTAACACCAGACATCAAAGATTGGTGCTTTCAATTAACCATTGATAATGTCGTGACGCAATTAGGCCATCAGCAATTAATGATGTACCAGCCACAAGCTATTTATAACGCCGTCAGTGAGTTTATGACCTTAAACGATGGTGACATTGTCATGACAGGGACACCTAAAGGCGTAGGTGTGGTGACAGAAAATACTACTTTTGAGCTGAGCTTATGGGCTAATGTGCCATTTACTGTATTTGAAGCTGCACTGTCGGGCGATAAACCGATTGAACAGCTTTGTGGTAACCCCGAAATCGTTAAGCAATGGCAGGCAAAATAGAGTTAGGCCGTGAAATAAAGCATGCTCGAAAAAAATGACCCTCTTATTAAAGAGGGTCATTTCTTTATGAAGGCATTAAATTGGCTCGCTTAATTAATGCTATTTCATTAACGCAACGGCTTCCATGTCTAGCTCGATGTCGGTGCAACCTTTAGCGCAATAAATCCCTGGGGCTTTAGCGCTTTTTGGTGCCTTTTTGGTGTTAGGCGGTAATTGCAGTGTCAGCGGTTTACTACAGTCGCTGCAAGTTGCGCTGTTACCTTTGAGCATGCGTTTTATCAGATTTTTTTGTTGATTAAACGATGCCAATGTTGGGTCATTAATCGCTGAAAAATCGAGTTTCTGTGTATCGCTCATGTCGGTTCCTATCTTTCTAGCTGATCTCGCAATAAAGCGAGATCAATCTATTTCATTTGGTCGATCACTTTACTTGGTCAATTGGACGCCAGCGTTGTAATGCTACCGGAAGGCTAACACCTTGTGCCGTTAATAAATTAACTCGGGCCAAATAAGCTGCGCCATGCATTAAGTGTTTGGCTAAGTCTACTGCATGACGTTGGGTGTAGTCATCTAAATAACTGCCTTTAGCCCATGCGTTAAACGCGCCGAGTGCCGGACCTGCCCAGATTTGATAATCCATCTCGCGACCAAGTTCACCGGTGTTTGACCAACGGCTTGATAAACCTAAATACCAACGGAAAATTAACGCCATTTTACGCTTAGGGTTATCTTTAGCTCGCTCAATTTGTTTCGGGTCGCGCTCATTGAAATGCGCTACCGTGCCTGTCCAAATATCATCCAGGCTTGAGCGGAATACTTGTTTTTCAAGTTTTTCACGTTCCTCGCTTGGAATGGCTTCAATCGAGTCATAGCGGGTATAGATTTCATATAACTTGTTGGCACGCATTGGGAATAAGGTGCCGCGCTTTACCACTTGCAGCTTAACGCCCATTTCGAACATATCGGCAGCAGGTGCCATAGTCACATCGGCCATTTCTGTGGTGGCCAGTAATTTACGAGTATGCTCGCTGGCTCCGGCTTCTACACAAGCTTGGTTGATTGAACCAGTAACGATGTAGGCTGCGCCCATATGAAATGTCGCCAGTGCCGCGTCAGGCGTGCCAACACCACCACCGGCACCAACACGAATAGGGGTTCTATACTTGTACTGTGCTTGCACTTGATCTTTTAATGCCAAAATAGTGGGCAGTAAAGTGACTAATGGTCGATTGTCGGTATGACCGCCTGAGTCTGCTTCAGCGGTAATATCATCAGCCATAGGCACTAGCTGAGCCAACTCCATTTGCTCTGCGCTGATAAGACCTTCATCAAGCAACTGTTGCAGTATTTTAACGGGTGCAGGCTGCATGAATTTAATCGCCACTTCAGTACGGCTGATTTTCGCAATCACTTTATTGTCTATTTGCACATGACCGTTTGCATCACGGCTTAAACCGGCTGCACGATAATAGACAATTTGTGGGGTTAAGCCTAAAAAGGCAGAAGCCTCAACAGTGCGCACTTTGTGCTTTAAAAATAGCTCAACACTGCCACGCTCTAGCGCAGGTTCACTTGGGCTGTGAATTAAATTAAATGCGTATGGACCATTTGGTAATGCCGCTTGAATACGGTTAATGGCTTGTTCAACTCGAGATGGAATTAACCCAGCTGCGCCAAACGAGCATAAAATACCAGCCTGACCTAACGCAATAACCAGTTCTTCAGAAGAAATACCATTGGCCATCGCACCAGCATAATAGGCAAATTTTACCCCGTGAACGCGGCGGAAATTACTGTCGCCTAAGCTTTGAGTGCCAAGGGCTGGGGCAAATGCGCTGACTGGCAGAGCATTTGCTGCAGTAATAGCATCAGTTACGACTTGGGCTTGCTGAGCAACCCCTAAGCCTTGTTGTGTGTCGTTAACCACATAACACGCTTGTGATAAATCTTTAAGCTTCTTATCCATGCCTACAGGGTCAAAACTGACGTGTTGCTGGCTAACTTGCCATGGCCAAGGAGAAAGCTTTTCGTTGTGCACTTGAGTTGTCATTATTATTCCTTTTTGGCCTAAGCTTCTTCAATACAGATGGCGATATCTTTGACTTCATAAATGCGCAGACCATCTTTACTGAGGTTTGCGTCGCCTATTATGATGCGTTTACCGTCTTCATCTTTTACTGCACTGATATGTACATCAAGTGACATTTGTTTGTTCAGTGGGTTAATTTGACCGCGATATTTCCATTTAATATCCGACAATATTTGGCCGAACTTTGGATTAGTGAAACCTTTACCTAGGTCTGTGCTGATGGCGTAAGTTTGCATCAACTCGATCACGGCTTCAACACCTAATGAACCTGGCATTACCGGATCTTGATGGAAGTGGAATTGAAAGAACCAATCACTAGGGTCAATAGTGCGTGACGCAGCAAGATAGCCTTTACCGTATTTCCCGCCCGCTTCAACAATTTCTGCTTTGTCGATAAAGTTAAGCTGGCCGCCCGCTAAACAATAATGCGGTTGGCTAGTTGGCGGAGTAAATACCCGTGACTGTTTATCCAGTAAGTTAACGCTAATGTCTGCCGCGACATTGTTATCAACATGCCATGGTTGGGTTATTTTGCCGTTATCTATGCCTAACTGGTTTTTAAGCGCATCACCTTTAAAGTAACCAAATACCGCGCTACCAGTGTAAAACGGCTCGTTATCGACACTTAACTCAAAGGTGAAGCTTTGAATAATGTTACTGCCAGCAATGACGGTTGATAATAGCTTTGAGTCATTGACGATAGTTTTACCGCGTAAATCCACATGACGTAATAATTTTCCGCCACCGTCTAAGTTACGGAAAAATAGCTCTTGCCCAGGAAAACCTAGGGTGGTGCCCATGTAGCCAGAAATAAAGCCATTGGGTTGTAATGAAATTTCCATTAACACCGAATAAGGCATTACCGCTTGATGGCTGTTTTTCACAAAGTACCAAGCATCTGCAGGCACTTCGTATTCTGCTATACACGATGATGGCTTTTTCAATTCGCCGCGTTTACCGTTAATTTCAACCACGCGAGTGGTTAACTGTAAATCGCCACAAGGTGTGCGCGGCGGGATAAGTCCGCGGTAAATACTAAAGTCAGGGCCAAAGCATTTTTCGATATCGCCAGTAGCAAACTCAAACATATGGTACGGGGTAAATGGCACTGTATCGGGCACGCGATTGGCGTACTTTGAATCGGCACTGACTATGGGCGCTTCAACGTGATTTAGCGGAATAACGCCCTTGTTACTCGGGGCGTTTAAATCTGGAATTTGCGCCATTAACGGCGCTTTGTTAGCAATCACTTTACTGCTAGCGTTTGAATCAACGGCAGGGCTAGCGTCTAACGAGATAAGCGGATAACGAGTACATTCGGCATCTTCTTTAATCATTACACCCAAGTTTTGGAAATCGACCACGACTTTTCCATTGAGTAAAATATCAATATTGGCTTTGGCATACGGGCGGGGATGAATACCGATTTCAGTCACTTCCATGCGATAGGTCAGCTCAGCCGTTTGTGGTAACACTTGGCCACGACAGCGAACTTTTTGCGAAGCATTTTCCAATGGTTGGAATCGGCCATTTTCTACTAGAGTATGCATGCCGATGTGGATCATAAAGAACTGTAATAGCTGGCCACAACCCTCGGCCATTAACGAGCCTGCCATCACTTGGTCGCCTTGGAAATGACAAGGGAAATACCAATGGTCTGGCGCAATGTGTTTATGACCTTCGAGTAAGCCTAAGCCCCACGTACCACCTTGTGTTTGTAATTGACTCACTCGCTCAATCATTAAGAACTTTTCAGAGGCAAAACAAAGCGATTTTTGCACCCCAGTTTGTAGCTGATGCGCGACATGGTCGCCACCAAAACAGCTGCCAATATCACCGGTCAGTAAATGATGAATTTGACCATAATCAAATGCCGTTTGGTTACAATGTAGTAATGGTGTAAAGGTTGGTTTATTCGGATTGTTGAGCACTTGTTGACGATGTTTTATTTCATCTTCAGTTTGAATAACCCCTTTACCATCGGCCAGTTCTTGGTCGGTAAAGAAGCCTGCACAACCGCCATCCATTTTTAGGATCATCTTGTCGCCTACGAAACATTCGTAAGAGAAAAAGAATAATAACGTGTCGCCATTGCTGGCAAAGTTATTGATTTTAATGTCGTAACGCAGAGTGTCGCCGCCACGGGGTAAATCTTCTAAGAAGGTTAAAGTACAATCTAATAAGCGATAAACCCGCTCGCCTTTGTTTTCAAAATCGATACCTAAATAACTGATCAACATTAAATCGCACTGGCCCGATTCTACCGCGACAGCCCAAGGGATTTGACCATCCACTAAATACGGGGCATCGACGGGGATGTCGTATTCTGTAGTCATTGAACACGGTTTGTATTGATTCATGGTGGCATCGAGTTTAGTGACGCGTGACACCAATAAATAATCTGTTGTCGGTAAGCGAACTCGGCGCGAGTAACTGTCGATAATGGCGTAATCTGAGCCAAATACTTTAGCGATATCGCCTTCGGCATATTCAACTAAATCAGCGTAATTCCAAATACACGGTTTATTCGCTGGAATAGGTGCAGTGTAAGCGGGCACACAAGCATGATTAGGTTGGATTAACCTGGCAGGGCTAATGGTTTCACTCTTAACCGCGGTTTGTACTGCAGCATTAACGGCATAAGTATTAGCCACCGGAGACGCGACTTGAGTCGCAGTTGTCTGATGGCTAAAACCAGCTAATTGGGACCGTAATAAACTGTCGGCTACTTTCAAGCCTGCATCTCGGCTGGCCAAATAAGCTAAATGCGCTTGTTGTGCTAACCACTGATTTTGTTGAAATGCCGTTAAATGTGCAGGTGGGATAGCATGATTTGTCATACTGGCAACCCTTGGTTGCTTTGGAATTGTTTTATCGGGCATATTTTCTGACATAAGAGGCTCGGCGATATTCTCGCTATTATTGACGCTAAGAGGATTATTATCACGAATAGTTGGTTGCTTACTTTCAATGGTGTTGACCACAGCTGGGGCGATATCTGCACATTGATTGATAATACTGTCAAGCGCATCAAGTGGGCTGTCGATAATGTGTTGGTAAATATCGCGACCACCTAAACTGACTTGTTTAATTAAACTTAACTTACTGCCCGTAGCCAGTTGTTGAGTTAAATTATTGCCCAGTCTAGCGTGCAATGCGTGTTGTTGCGCCGCAGAAACCGACAGATTAACTTGTGAGTATTGATTGTCGCTGCTGGTGAATACACTGGCATTGATAGACGGTTTATCTATGTGACGAGTTTGCACTAAACCATGCAGCAAACTGGCCATGCCAGAAGCGGCAAATGTATGACCGAGAATATCATGAGCTTTACTCAATAACGGCGCTGAGCTGACCGCGATTGCAGCATCAGTTAATCCTTGGGCAAACTGTTGACCTTGAGTCGATAATATACATTCAGGTGATTGGTTTAACTCAACAACATCGGCTGATAATTCGGCTGGTAATTGTGTTGGTAATTGTGACAATGGCGTAAAGTTGACGCTATCGATACTGGCATAGCTATCAAGCTGAGTGTGTGCTGCATTGGTTTGTTGCAGCACGAGTGCGCCAGCCCCTTCACCCACTAACCAATCTGTTGAACTTAATCCTTTGGCGTTAAGTTTTGCGGTATTGAACAACATATTTTCAATGCTGCCAGACAGGTCTACAGCGGCAATAATAATTGCATCTAATGGCTCTTGTAACGAGCCTAAAGCAAACAAGTTTTGCGCCACATCGATACAGCGGTTAACTGATTGCTCGCCTGCAGAAATGGTAAATGCCGGGCCGTTAAAATCCCATAATGAGGCTATCCGCGACGCCATAATATTACCAATAAAGCTGGTGTACTGGTTAAGCTTAGCGGCGTCGAGAACACTGTCCATCGCAATGGTTTCAAGGCTGTCATATTCCGCTGTAGATAATTGAATACCTTGAGCGTTAAGGCTTTGCGCTATTTGGCTGTGTAAGTTAACTCGACCGCGGAATTGATGCAGTTCAAGTTCGGTTTCCATGGCGACTAACACTGCGACTTTGCTGCCTGGCGTTAGCTTGGCATCGGCGATAGCTTCATCGGCGACTTTGATCAACAGTAGTTGTTGCGATATTAGGCGATCATCTTCATTGGGTGGCACTTTAAAACGCAAGAAATCGAAATCGAATTGATCGATATACGCGCCTTGCGGCACTTGGGTGATGCCATATTGGGCTAATAGTTCAGGATGTTTGTCTAAGCCTTTCCAGCGTTGAGTGGGTAGCGGGCTAAAGATGGCTTGTTTGGCGATGATTTTTTTCGCCAGTGCATCAATACTGCTGCATTGACCAAAATGCGCCGCCATGCCGGTAATGTGCATTGGCGTTTCTGCATCAACTAACGTTGAGTGACGAGTTTTAGTGCTATTATTCTGAGTGCTGTCAGTGACAGCTTTAGCTTGATATGACTCAATCAATAAATGAGCGTTACAACCGCCAAAACCAAATACTGATACGCCAGCATGGCGGGCTTTATTGCCAACTTTATCGGGCCAAGGTAGCACTGCATTTGGCAAGGTCGCTTGGCCAAATAAGCCATTAGGCGAGGCGATAGGTGAGCTGATATTAATACTCGGTGGCAACACGCCTTGGCGCATCGCAAAAATCATTTTCATGATCCCTGGCATGCCTGCAGCTGTGAGTAAATGGCCTAAATTGGATTTTGCTGAACCAATTAATGGCGTGGCGCTACCTTGAAGTTTATCTTCAAAAAAACGCTCCATCGAGGTTAATTCAACTTTGTCGCCTAATGGTGTTCCCGTAGCATGACATTCAATCACTTCAATGCTGGCAGGGGTGATACTTGGATCGATTGCTGCTGCATCGCGATAAGCGCGCTCGAATGCTTGCACCTGGCCTTTGCTGTTTGGGCTTAACACAAACTGGCCTTTACCATCGTTCGACAAGCCAATGCCACTGACCAAAGCGTAAATATGGTCGCCATCACGCTCGGCATCTTCAAGGCGTTTGAGCACTAATACCCCAGCACCTTCGCCAGCGAATAAGCCTTTACTGTTACTATCAAATGGGGCGGAAATACCGTGGTCGGGATAGGCATGAAATATCGAAAAGCCCATGTTGATAAAGAACGGATCGGCTCCCGACACCGCGCCAGCCAGCATCATGTCTGCTTTGCCGGTATGCAAGTAGTCGCAGGCTAATTTTAATGCGTAAACTGAACTTGCGCAGGCGGCATCTAAACTCAGTTGCGTACCACCCAAACCTAAAGCATCGGCAACGATTTTTGAGGCATTATGGGCAACAGCACCATTACGCAAGTTAACGATTTTAGGCGCTACATTATTATTAGTAATGCTATTGTTTTGCGATGCTTGATTAAACGATTGCAGACTAAAGTTTGGCTGTTGGAGTTTAGTCTGTAAGGCTTTTTCGACCGCGCTGTGATAAAGCGGCACAAATAGCTCGTTAGACTTGGCAGTAGGGAACGATAAGGTGCCCATGACAATACCAGTGCGCTGCAGCACGTTATGATTAAGGTCAATACCTGCATCAGTTAACGCATTTCGCGCTGTGTCGGTTGCCCACAAGAAACTGTCATCCAAACCAGTAAATGCGTCGGGCTCAATACGATAACCTTGAGGGTTAAATTGAAAGTCTTGAATGTAGCCGCCTTTATCACAATAAAAACGGTCCGACTCGCCTTGTACACCCAAGTAGTCACTCGGTGAAGCATTGAGTTTGCTAGCACTGATTTGGCTGCGCGAATCTTTTTTGTCTAATAAGTTTTGCCAAAATTTAGCCGGAGTATCCGCGTCGGGATACTGATTGGCTAAACCGACAATGGCGATTTTAGGGGTGGCTTGAGAACTCAATGAGGTTCTCCTTCTAATGATGTTTCACTGCAACGAGACAGTGGTGAGCCGCCGGCTATTGCCGTCTGCTGAGATAATGAGTTAATTGTATCGTCAAGGCTGCGAAAAAAGGGCGTTAATGACATCGGCACGCGATGCGCTATTAATTGTCCCAAACACTTGAGTAAACTGCTGACATCGTCGCCGCCCTTGGCATTAACAGCAATCGCCATCGCTGGGGACGTATTACTACTCTGAGCATTAATTTTGTCTATTAAGGTGGTGGTTTGCCTATCGGCTCCTACCTCAACAAATAATCGGCAGCCTTGCTCTCGAGCATTGTGGATTAACTGAGTAAAATCCAACTGATGACAAAAAGTATCGGCAATCGATTGTGCAATAGCGTGCGAGTCTAGCGTGACAGGTGCTGTTTGAGCCGCCGAGATAAACTGCAATTGCTTGGGTAAATTTTCCAGCAGCGGTTGCTGATAAAACTGGCGTACATCGTCGACAATATTTAGCGCGGCTGGCGTATGCATTGCGGTAATTCGATTGGCTGTAATACCACGTTTACCTGCTTGCTTTAACAATGCTTTACAACTGGATTCACAACCTGCGATAACACAGGTATCACCTTGAATAATGGCAATATAAACGCGTGGATAATCCGTTAAATGGGGCGTGAGTTCATCAATACTGGCTCGAGTCACAAAGCTATTCCAGACAATGGGTTCGTCATCGGTTAATTGCCATTGCTGGCGAACACAGCGAAGCTCTCCAGAAATATCTTGGGTAAAGATACTGCTGTTTTGGGTTGCTTCAATCATAGTGTGTGGCGCTTGCCATACATCTAAACTCGCCCACATGGCCGCTTCGCCCATGGAGTAACCTAAGGCAAACCTGGGCTCAATGGCAAACTCTTGCTGCAACAGCTTGGTTAAAATATAACTGGCGCCCACACCGGCAATGGCTAATTGGCTTAAGCTCATCTGTGTGGCACGGTTTTTATCTGCCGCGTAAATAAACTCTGTTTGTAACATCGACTGCATGTCACCTTGGCTTTCGAGTTCGGCATACACATTGGGAAAAACCAAGCCCATTTGACTGAGCATATTTGGATACACAGTACCGACGCCAGGATAGACAAAACTTAAGCCATGATCACCCAGCGGCGCAGAATAGAAACAACTGCCAGCAGGGGTTTTATATTCTATCGGCGGGTTATCGTTAATGTCTGGCTGAAGGTAAGTCGACATTGTTGCCAACATCGCATTAATTTCTATGATTAATCCGTTACGATCCTGTGCCATTAACACTAAAGCTAGGGGCGCATCCGTTTGATAATCGGCCAATGTACTTTTGATAAGTTTTAGTAAGCTGACATCGTCTGTCGCCGAATTGACCTGCGCAGAAAAAGCCATCAGTTTAGTGTGCAATTGCGTCAATGAAGTGGCACACAGTGGCAGCCATAAACGTTGGGGGTTAACCAATTGCTTTGAGGCGACTAATGCACGCCCTTGGGTCAAGATCATTGCCTGAACACCGTTGGCACTTGGGTAACATAAGGCTGCAACCCGACTTTGGTGAAGTGGGCTAAACCAATACTGGCTGTTGACCTTATCTTGTGCTGGTATGTTACGACTGGCGATAGACTCTACTAGGGTAACCATTGCTGCTAATGCTGTTTGTGCATTGTTAGCCGTATTGTTTTTTGCATTGCTATCTAGCGCGACAATCTGCGGTTGAGTATGTAAACGTTTTGCATGATTCAGCGCGAGAGTGATTGCTTCAGCCTGATTGCTACCAAGTGCAACACCATTGAGATAAGCGTGCGCATTGACGCTATTTTTCGCGGCAAGTAGCCCCGGCATTATCCACAACCGATCGGCAATATTGATCATTTCATCTGTAGTGGATGATAGCCGCTCTATGCTGTGTAATAACGCCAGTTCAAAACCGTCGCTATGTTGAGTATCAATCGCAACCTTGTGCTCATTAACCGAGTCGATATTGGGTTTTCTGAGCAACAAAGCCAAGCGTATTGGCTTGGTTTGTTGCTGCAAAATACGCTCACTAATGGATTTTAGCACC
The DNA here is from genome assembly GCF_003797125.1 of Shewanella frigidimarina. Taxonomy (GTDB): domain Bacteria; phylum Pseudomonadota; class Gammaproteobacteria; order Enterobacterales; family Shewanellaceae; genus Shewanella; species Shewanella frigidimarina. The sequence continues at coordinate 415,701 of NZ_RKKE01000002.1, read as the reverse complement.
ATGTTATCTGTGGCTGTCACACTGTGTCCTTGTGTGATAGTTCTGCAGAAGCTCGATGTGGAATAAATGCCCCATTCAAACTCTTACTAATGGTCACTTTAGCATTGAGCATTTGGCAACTCAGGCGGCCGTCTTGATGATATAAACTCACGTTAGCCACTAGCATTCTGCCACTGTGTTTAACCACATCAAGTTGAATATAACCTTTATCGCCATTTGCAAATGGCCAAGCAGTAACACACTCACCGGTTGTTGACGGTAAACTTGCGGCATCGTATTTCAGTCTTGCCCATACCAACATGGCTTGTAGTAGCAAATCTTCCGCGAAAATTTGGCTACCACCTAATGTCGATGACGGTATAAAACCTTGGCAATCGCTAGCATTAATGCTCGGCAATTGAACCTGACACAATAGTTGAGCGTCATCAAATGCCAACACTTGTTTAATGCCTTGCAAACGCGGGCCATGAAACAAGGTTCCGTTTTGGTATAATTCAGCGCCTGAATACAATGGTGACATGTTAGCCCATTGAGCCAAGCTGCTGTCGCCAACAGTGGGTTTAGCAACATCAGTTGCCAATATTGCTTTATTGATCACCAATTGAGCTTGGTATTGCGGTTTCATGACTGCGCTTGGATCGTTTAACAAACGAGAGGTGATCAGCGCGCTGATCCCCGCGTTAGTTTGCGTTAGTTCCAGTTGCAACAAATGTGGCTCATTGGTGTCAAAAATAACCCCTTTAAGCAATTTGTATTCAGCAATACTGACAGGCACATGACATAAGGTTTCTGCCGCATCACGCATCCATTGCATGGCGCATACCGTCGGTAATACCGGATTGCCAGCAATACAATGATCGCTAACAAAAGGCATTTCAGCTGGGGTTAATACTCGAGCCACCGTCTGACTGATAATATCAGTAGCCGATGTCTTAGTCGTAACTGCCTTAGTCGTAACTGCGTTAGCCGTAAATGCTTTAGTCACAAGTGTATTAGTAGCAAATGTCAGCGAACCCTTGGCCATAAGCAAAGCGTCCGCATTAAGCTTTTTTACAGCGTTGTCCTGCTCTGATGAACCTTGCATATCAGAGCCAATGAGCAGTTGTGCCCCTTGTTGGCTTAATAAACTGTGGGCAAATAACTCGGCACCTGCTTGTAGCGGAATAACGTAAACGCCACGTTCAACAAACATTTTCTTTAATGCTGAGCTGACCATACCGCCATCCCAGGGGCCCCAATTAAAACTCATCACTTTAGCTTGCGGTAAAGTATGCGCTAGTTTCAGTGCAGTTTTGTTGAGGATTTCATTCGACATAGCGTAATCACTTTGACCAGTATTACCGTAAAAACCGGCCGCCGATGAAAACAGTGCAATAAGCTTAATCTGTTGTGGGTCGAGTGCATTAATAATGCTAGCAAGCCCAGTCACTTTGGTGTGGTATACGCGGTTAAGTTCATCCAAGGTTTTATCTTGAATGTGCTTATCGGCTAATACGCCCGCACCGTGAATAACCCCATTAATGATTAATGAGTCGCCCTTAACATTAGTCAGACTTTTAAGACTAGCCGCTACCGCGGTGGCGTCGCTGACATCCATCGAGACATACTGAGCACTGGCGCCAACCTTGCTGAAAGCACTTAACGCAGCATCTATTTCTAGGCTGCTGCTTATTGGCCACACTAGTGCATCAATCTGTTTTGGCGTCGGTTTGTTGCCTTGAGATTGAATATAAGCGATGGCTGCGGATTTTAACTCTGAAGCTTGTTTGCCTTGCGCCCAAACCGGTAAGTCGCTACCAAAATGTTGGCTACGACCTGCTAACACAAAATGTGATTGGCATTGTTTGGCTAAGGTGAGGGCGCATTCAAACGTTACGCCTTTTGCGCCGCCGGTGACCAAAATAGTGTCATTTTTGTTTAGGCTTGCTGGTGCAAACTGTTCGCTAGCATTGCCGGCAACTAAGGTTACTCGACCTTGATTACTGATCCCCACTTCATTAATGCGGTCCGCGCTTGCATTGGCACCATTGATATCAAATAACTCAGCAACGATTGCATCGGCAAAACTTGCTGTATCAATATTGTTGGCAATGTCTAATGCGCGGCAAAACACCTGTGGCCATTCATGGCTTAGGGTTTTGCTCAGGCCAGATAAGGCTGCTTGGTTAAGCTCTGCTGTTGCTAGCTGAGTATTATCAAGATAACCAAACCCGCCGTCTAAACGGCTCACGGTAAAGTAGCATAAACGCGAAGCTTGAGTTGGTTTGGCAAACTCAGCGTGAAGATGCTTAGCCCATAAAAACGCGTTGTCGACAGCGGCTTTTGCTGCAACAGTGCACGACATTAATTCGCTGCTGTTAGCTGTGATTTGTGGCTGTAAATGAATAAAGCCCGCAATGGCATGTTCAGCGCCCAAGTCAGCCTTAATATCGGCAATCACTTGTGCAATTTGGGCATCATCAATGCTGCTCAAGGTGTAACTTTTAATATCACTGCTTAAGGGTGAATGTGCCACGGTAATGGTTTGTGGGTTACGAATAACGGCGACGGTTAATCCCTTTGCATTTAGCTTTTCTGCTAGTAAACCTGCATTGTGGCCATCGTCTGTGATGACAATACAAGAGTCTGTTGAAAAGCAATCTGCGAGTTTATCCGCCGCTGGTAACTTTTTTAGCGCTACCTCGCTGTGCGGCGGTAATGCCGCGGTGTTAACGTCAACCTTGTTTGCAGTTGATGTTGGTGCGACCGGCGCAATCGCGTTTGCTGCAGGCAATTTGGTTTGCATGTAACTAACGATTTCACCTAGGGTGCGACATTCGGCTAAATCTTCTGGGTTCAGCTCAGGTAAGCCTGGAAGCTCATCTTGCACTGTACCTAAAATCTCTACGCGTTTGATTGAGTCGATACCAAGGTCTGCTTCCATGTCCATGCTCAGTTCAAGCATTTCAGCAGGGTAACCGGTTTTGTCGGCTACCACTGACATCATGGTGCTTAAAACGGTATCAGCACTTAAACCTGTTGTTGCTGGAGCAGATACTGGAGCCTCAGTGTTGGTTGCAGGCAACTTGGTTTGCATGTAGCTAACGATTTCGCCCAAGGTACGACACTCGGCTAAATCTTCTGGGTTGAGTTCAGGTAAACCTGGTAGTTCGTCTTGCACTGTGCCTAGAATTTCAACACGTTTGATTGAGTCGATACCAAGGTCGGCTTCCATATCCATGCTCAGTTCAAGCATTTCAGCAGGATAACCGGTTTTGTCGGCTACTACTGACATCATGGTGCTTAATACTGTATCAGCACTCAAGCCCGAAGTTGCAGGTGCAGATACAGTTGCTACTGGAGCCGCAGTGCTGACTGCAGGCAGTTTAGTCTGCATGTAGCTGACGATTTCGCCTAAGGTGCGACATTCAGCTAAATCTTCTGGATTCAGTTCAGGCAAACCTGGTAGCTCGTCTTGCACTGTGCCTAGAATTTCGACGCGTTTAATTGAGTCGATACCAAGGTCGGCTTCCATGTCCATGCCTAGTTCAAGCATTTCAGTTGGATAACCGGTTTTATCGGCAACCACAGCTAACATGGTGCGTTGAACGCTTTCTGCACTTAAGCCTGTTGCTGGCGTTGCTGATGCAATTGGTGCTGGCGCCACTGTGCTTGCCGCTGGCAATTTGGTTTGCATGTAGCTAACGATTTCACCCAAGGTGCGACACTCAGCTAAATCTTCTGGGCTCAGTTCAGGTAAGCCTGGAAGCTCATCTTGTACTGTGCCTAAAATTTCTACACGCTTGATGGAGTCGATACCAAGGTCTGCTTCCATGTCCATGCCAAGTTCAAGCATTTCAGTTGGGTAACCGGTTTTATCGGCAACCACAGCTAACATGGTACGTTGGACGTTTTCAGCCGTTAAGCCTGTTGATGCTGGTGCTGCAGTAACTACCGATGTTGATCCTGTTGACGCTACAGCAACCGTGTTCGCCGCTGGCAATTTGGTTTGCATATAGCTAACGATTTCGCCCAAGGTGCGACACTCGGCTAGATCTTCTGGGCTCAGTTCTGGTAAGCCTGGAAGCTCATCTTGTACTGTGCCTAAGATTTCTACCCGCTTGATTGAGTCGATACCAAGGTCTGCTTCCATGTCCATGCCAAGTTCAAGCATTTCAGTTGGGTAACCGGTTTTGTCTGCGACCACACTGAGCATAGTGTCTAACACTTGTTGCTGTGTTAATCCGACTGTTGGTGCAGTAACCGCTGCTGAGCTAACTTGTTGAGCCACAGGAGCTTGAACAGGTTGACTGGCTGTCGGTTGAGATTGAACCGCTTGAGCTGTTTGAACCGGAGCTGGAGCAATAAGTGCTACCACTGGCGAAGGTGTCGTTGTGGCTTGAGCAACTTGGTTTGGCTGCACAAATGCAGGCTGTACTGATGGAGCAGGTACAGATACTGTTGCTTGTATTGAAGGTGTTACCGTTTGCCCTTGCAACATGGCTAACGCAGCTTGGTTTGCTTGTGCTTGCTGCGTTAAGAATTGGGTATGACTTTGCAATGTTTGTGCTTGATGCTGGTGGAACATCTCCATCGAACGTTGCAAGCTTTCTGGAATGGCTAATCCCGATGACGCCATTTGCGCTTGGGCTGTCATCAGGTGAGCAAAGGTGTCGCCATATTGCTGTGGTATGGCTAAAAACTGCTGATGTAATTCAGCTGTTTGTTGCTGCGCAGCAAAAAATGCACCGATACTATCGGCCGACGCTGGCACACTTGAGTTAACCGGTTGAGCTTTTGCTACAGGAGTCGTTGCCGCTAAAGGTGCGGCGACTGCAGAGGCTTGAGCTTGTGCTGATGTTGCAGGCACTTCAATGTATTCAGTTTTAATGACTTCTTTTTCCACAATCTTTTCCACAACTTTCTTGACAGGCACTTCCACTGTCTGGCTGGTAACGGTGCCGGTTTGCAATGACTTTTGCATTTTGGCTTGAGTGGCCGGACTAATATAATTACTCGCGGTTAACTTAACGTTCATCGGTGACACTTTTGCAAGCTCAGCGATAGGAGCTTGATATGGATCAACCTCGGTTAATGCAACACCTAATACTGCAAGCTGACAAGCCGCTTGGCGTAGTTGAGTGTCACTATTGCCTTTAGGATTTGGGTTCAAGCTCACTACACTGACTGACTCTGCTTTATTGCCTAAGGTCGCTTCAACCAATTTTTGGAGGATGTTTTTAGGACCAAACTCAACAAATACACGAGCACCAGCATCATACATGGCATTTAGTTGCTCGCTAAAACGAACCGATTGCAGCATATGTTCACTAAATGCAGCTTGGATTGCTTTAGCATCGTTAGGATGTGCTTTACCTGTGCTATTGGCATAAAGGCTTAGTTTTGGCTTAGCAAATTTAATCTTATTGATTGCCGCAGCAAACGGCTGCTGAGCATGTGCCACTAATGGAGTGTGGAACGCACCAGAAACCGGCAGGGCGATTGCTTTAAAACCAAGTTCAGTGGTGATAGCTTTTGCCGCTAGGGTACATGACGCTGTTGGGCCTGCAATAACCAGTTGGGTTGGTGCATTGTAATTAGCCACCTTGACGCCTTCAAATGCACTAATGTACTGTTCAAGCTTTTCAACTCCGTTGTCAACAGATTGAGCTGGGACAATAATGGCGTACATTACGCCAGCGTCTTGATCTTTAGGTGTTGCCGCCATTGCTTGGCCACGAGCGAAGGCCAATTGGTAATAATCTGCTTGGCTAATGACGCCTGCTGCACATAATGCTGACAGTTCACCAAAACTATGGCCAGCAACCATATCGGCTTTAAAACCTGCTTGAGTCAATAATGCATATTGGCCCATGCTCACCGCACCAATAGCACTCTGGGCATTGGCGGTATTGGTTAATGCGGCCTGTTGTGCGGCAATGTCTTCGGCTTCAAAAGCAGGATTTGGGTACATAATTTGCGATAGTGGCGTTTGTTTATGTTGCGCAAACACCTTGTCTGCTTGCATCAGTTGTTGACGCATTTCTGGATACAAACAGGCTAAATCGGCGCCCATGTTCAGATACTGCGCCCCTTGCCCAGCAAATAGTGCTGCCACTTTATGGCTTGCCGATTCAGGATGAATCAATGCTGCTGCGCGATAACTGGTACCAGAAGGCAATTGCCAGCTGTCGGCAGTATTTGAGCTTAACTGCGCCAGCGCCTGAGTTAGCTGAATGGTTAAGTCTGCTAATGATGCAACCACTAAGCCTATACGGGCCGCATTAGGGGCGATGGTATTCAAGGCAAAACGTTTACCAAAATCGGCTAACACAATTTCTTGGCGATTTTGCTGTGTGGTATCAACAGCCTTAATTTCACTTTGCAGTGCGGTTAATTGAGCCTGTAATGCGGCTTTGTTTTCAGCATGGATCAATAGACTTTGTGGCACTGAACGTTGACGATACTTATCGCCTCGAACATGTTCTTGACGATATTCTTCCAACACAATGTGGAAGTTGGTGCCGCCAAAACCAAAGGCACTAATACCCGCGCGGCGCGGTGTATTGTCGACTCTTGGTAACCATGGACGGGTTTCGGTATTTAAATAAAATGGCGAGTCTTGAATGTTTAATTTAGGATTCGGCTTACTAACGTTAATGGTCGGTGGCAACACTTTATGATGCAAAGCCAGAGCCGCTTTAATCACACCAGCGGTTCCTGCTGTTGATTTAGTGTGGCCAACTTGTGATTTAACTGACCCAAGAGCAATGTGCTGTAAAGAGTCATTACCGTCGGCAAACACTGATTTTAAACCATTGAACTCCGCGACATCACCAGCTGCAGTACCAGTACCATGGGCTTCAATTAAGCCAACAGTGTGCGGCGCAAAACCTGCATCGTCATAAGCGCGTCGAAGTGCTTTAGCTTGGCCTTCTGGGCGCGGTGCATATATGCTTTTAAACTTACCGTCTGATGATGAGCCAATACCTTTGATAACAGCATAAATTCTGTCACCATCACGCTCGGCATCATCAAGACGTTTAAGCGCCATCATGCCAATACCTTCACCAATCATCATGCCTTTTGAGTCAATGTCAAAAGGTTGAATGGTGTCGTTGGTGGTAAATGCCGGTGTTTTTGAAAAGCTCATGTACATAGAAGGTGAGTTGTCGGTACACACACCACCGGTGAGCATCATGTCACTGCGGCCTTCAACTAATTCTGTAATCGCCATGCGCATTGCCGCTAAAGAACCTGCACAAGCTGCGTCAACCACGCAATTCATGCCGCCTAAATCAAAGCGGTTAGCGATTCGCCCTGCAATCACATTGCCGAGTGAACCTGGAAATGAGTTCTCTTCCCAGTGAATATATTGATCCTGAAACTTTTTGATCAACATCTCAGTGTCTTCATCACTTAGACCACTATTTTTAAATACTTTTTTGAGTATTGGGTACTGCAAGCGACCGCTGAGGCTATGATTGATTTTTTGACCACCACCGACGCCTAGTGTAATACCGATGCGATCGGTATCGTACTGTGCATCAATACCTGCATCTGCCAGCACTTCTTTGGCGACCACTAACGATAAAAGTTGTGAGGTGTCTGTTAGTTCGAGGATATTAGGTGGCAGGCCAAATTCCATTGGATTGAAATCGACTTCAGGTAAAAAACCACCGCGTTTACAGTAGCTTTTATCGGCCATTGATTTATCGGCATTGTAGTAATCTTCAGCATTCCAATGGCTTTCTGGAACGTCGATAATCGCATCGATTTTTTCGCTGATTAAATCCCAAAACTTGTTTAGGTAACGTGAGTTAGCAAAAATACTCGCCATGCCGACAATCGCGACAGGCATGTCTTTTAAGCGTTTGTTTAAACGCTTATCTTTATTACTGGATTGGCTCATATGAGTCTCCGTTTGATAACTGAGGTTCAGTTATCTGGTGTTGGGATCCAGCTGCATCAATGGTGCTAGTGGATACTGCGGCTGGTTGACTTGCTCCGGGAAATCGAGCAAGAAAAGTGTGATAGTTCCGAACCAATAACTTACGTAAATGAAATGGTCCGTGTTTTAAGACATGCGTTATATAGCGATTACTCGCTTGGGTATGGCTGTCTTGATAAATATCGAGGTAAACCCAGTCAGACTTAAAATCGACTCCAAGCAAAACAGAATAGGCTTGCTGCTTCGTTAATTGAGGCGGAATACTTAACGACACTACTTGCACTACGTTGTCCGGATCTGGACTTGGCAGGGACAAAGTATCGGCTAAGGTCTTAGGGTTAACGGTATAGGTTTGTATATCAGCTCCCTGAGTAATAGGCAGCTGATTGAAGAATTTTTCTGGCACAAAAGGGCTGTCAAATTCGTCTAGTTTAGAGACCCCAAAACGCTTTAGGCAACGGGCAAGACCGGAGCGAGAGACATTGGGGTTGATAAATTCTTGGGTGACTTTTAGTAGCCGATCTAAAGGCATTTTTAATTGATAACGCAAACCCAGCATCACGTACTCTTCCATCGGAGATAGTGTGGTGTTGAGTTTGTGCGGGGTATTTGGGGTGTTATCGATTGAGTCACGTTTACGCCATTTACGTACTGTGGCTTCGCTGATATTGAGAATTTTGGATAACTGACTGACACTGTAATCGGATTGCTGAATAAATTGACGCATTTCAGGCGTCGTCGTCGCATTACGGTGTTGAACCGTTTTTTGGCGAGGCTTGCCCTTAAATAAACCTGATTCTAAATGTGTTGTTATCTTTTTTGTCATCTAGACCGGGATTCCAAATAATCTATTGGGACTTTAGCGCATTTAAACTTACCGATACTTACTTAAGTCATACTTAAAGAAGTTAAAAATTAGTCTAAATATCCATTTATGCTTTTTTTAGCACAAAGCACATTACCTGAGGTTTCACTCCGATACAATCACCCGAGACTGAAAACGATATCTTAGATGTAAAAAAACATTTACCTAAGGAGTATGAGAAGCGACCACCTTCGCTCTTTAAGGGAGAACAATACGTTATACGCTCCATCCCCTATCTTGATTCTTTTGAAATAAGCGATGAAATGTCGATGGGGGAGCTGTTTATATGAGGCCTGAATTCAACTCTAGCTGTTTATCTATTTAATTTTCGTATTCAAATAAAAAAGCAGATAGTGAGTTATCTCATTACCTGCTTTTTATCAATCGATATTAGGGTTTATACCAATCAACTCGGGAAGAAGTCGATAGCCCAGATAGTGGTCATTACCGCGACTTTTTCTGCTGGGAAGCTGATAGAGCGTAATACCAAGGTTAATTGGCGCTCTAATTTGGCGTTATTTAGCTCGCTTGAGTTAATCGTCACTTTACTGACATTGCCATTAGGTTGGATGACAATTTCAAACATCACTTTGCCTTTTAAGAACGGATCTTTTCGCAGTGCGCGATTGTATAACGAATAAAGCCGAGACTTATTGGCCTCCAATGTACGCCTAAGTGCCGCTTCTGAACGTTGTCCATTTTGGCTCGCTTGGCTGGCTTTTTCAGAAACGGCCCCTTGGCTTGCCAATACTTCCTCTTTTGCTAAGCGAATTTGTTGGGTTTCGTTGCCTGTTAACGACCCTGCAGCAACAGTTTTACTGATAGTTGATTTTGCCAAGCTGTCAGTTTGTTTATTGGCCGCACCAGCTAATAAATCACGCTTTACTTTGACTTCTTGTGCCGTCGTTTGATCAAGTTTACGTTGCGCAGCGGGTTTAACGTCAAAGGCTTCGCGCATTGAAAAAAGCTCGTCTTTCATCGCCGCTAAGCCTGATGTGCTGGCTTTTTCTTTTGCTGCTTCACGCGTCGTCGGTTGCACTATTTGTGGCTTTACAGCTTGTTCAACAGGCTTTTCTGGTACTTTTTCTTCTGGTGGTGCTAGCTCAGGCTCTAGTTTTGGCAGCGGTTCTGGCTCGGGCGGTTTCACCTCTGGTTTGACAGGTGGCGGTAGCTGCTTTTCTTGCAAGATGATTTTGGCTAATTGTGGCGGTACTTGCTCTTTCACTTCGCGCGGCAGTTCAACTTGTTCAAGCATGGGCACTACGACCGCAAAGACGACATAAACTAACAGCAACAACCACAAAATCTGTTTAAACAGTTTGTCTTGTTTGCTGGGTTTAAATAAGTCGCCTAAATCATTAAAACTCTGATTGGCTTCATGATGGTGTAAGGTTGCTGTTGTCATATTAGCCCTCACCATTAGTTTGCTTTGCTTGTTGTTCAACCGCCAACGAAATATCCCGGTAACCGGTCGCCGCGCAAGCAGTCATAATTTGCTTAAGCACCACATAAGGTGTTGATGCATCGCCAATAATAGTTACCGCACGACCATTTTGTCGCTCGGCTTCACTAAGCTCGGTGCGTTTACTGGCTTGATAGGTCAACTCTGTTGTTAACGTGCTAATAAACTCTGGGTTTTCTTGTTCAGTTAAGCCAAGGCCATCAGCGCTTTTTTGCCAAATAGGGCGCTCTTGCACTAATACCGTGTCCGTAAACACAGTAATAACCAGATTTTCAACTGGGAGCACATCTGCAACAGACACGGGCAAACTGATTTTTTCGATATTTTGCAATATGCGCACTTCAGACTGATTCACAATCAAGAAAAACACCAAAATGGTAAAAATATCCATTAACGCAACAAGGTTGAGCTTGCTACCGGCTTTTAAGCGTTTGTGATGTTTGGCTAATCTTCGGCTTCTTGCCGATTGCTTCATCATGGCTTAGCTCCTACTGGTTTTCCAATAGTGGCTTGTATCGGCTGAGCAGCATCGGCGTCATTAGTGGCCGGAGCATCACCTAATGAGATCATCGGAAACAGTTCCGCATCTACCAAGTTGGCTGCCACTACCGCTTTAAATGATCGTACCGTGTCCATGGCGGACACGATGGTTTGATAGTCAACCGCAGGATCAAGTAACAATACGATGTCATTTTTTTCTATGCCTTGTTGCTGAAACGTCAGTTTCAAGTCTTGTAGATACACAGACAATGCGGCGAAATCATAACCTTTATCAGTCAGTTCAAACTGTTTAAGTGACATGCCTGCTGGGTAGTTTAGTGCTAAGCGCGCAGGGGTAATCACTAGTTCGAGTATTTTGGGCTCTTGATCATCTTGTGCTTGTTCCGCTTCTGACAATACTGGCAATTGCAGATTCAAAATACGCACTTGTGAGAACACCAAACTCAGCAGGAGTACTGGCACTAACACAATCATCAAATTCATGAATGAGGTGATATCCAGTTCTGCGTCTTGGGTATTAGGGCGACGACGGCGTCTCATACTCATTAGCCTCGGTTGTTATCCGTTTGCTTGTTAAATGACAATGAATTGAGCAGTTTAATGCCTGCCATTTCAATAGAGTCAACGATAGTTGCCGTTTTAGTTTGTAGGCTTGAATGAAATAAAATCAGCGGAATGGCAGTGATCAAACCAAATGCGGTGGTGTTCATCGCAACCGAAATACTAGAAGACAATAAGTTGGCTTTTTCAGCTGGATCGGCGCTAGCCACTGCCGAGAATGCTGCGATTAAGCCCATAATGGTACCTAATAGACCCAATAAGGTGGCAATGTTAGCGAGTGTAGCAATAAATGGTGTACGCTTTTCAAGGCGTAACATGTATTCCATCACGGTTTCTTCCATGGCGTATTCCACGTCTTCACGATGACTTGTACTTGATATACGGGCAATACCTGACTGTAATACATCAAACACGGGGGCTTTATGGTTTTGTGCATGCTGACTAATGGTATTGATGTCACCTGTTTTTAAGGCATTTTTAATCAGTGCAAAAGCCTGCTGATTACTACGATGTGCAGAGCTTAAATATAACCAGCGCTCAATGGTAATGGCCAAACCGACCACTAACACTAAGGCGATAGGGTAGATAAATGGGCCGCCATTTTGTAAAAACGCAATGATATGGTCGGTAAAACTCATGTGATGTTCCTTCTCTTATTGTCGTATTGAACACTGGCGTTAATGGCTGCAGGTGTTCAATTGTTTTTGTTAGGTATTACTCAGCTTTTGGCTAGCATGTTGCTTATTTAGAGTCATTATTTAATGATGCATTTATTGATCATTTTCTGGTTTGCCGTTGGCAAAATCTCTGACTTGTTGTCGAAATAATTTTGGATTGATAGGCCTAAACTCAGGCAGCGTAAGCCGCATGCCTTCGTTGTTAATGTCTATCGGATTATTGATCCCTTGCCACGGCATAATATAAAGCACTTTGGGTTGCTCTTGTGAGCCGGTCACTTGGCTTTGGATCACCACAGGTTTATTGCTTGTGGGTTTCACGGTTTGTTGTTTTTCAGTGTCATCATTGGCAACCACCTGAGCAGAGACACTCAGTAAACAAGTGGCTAAAAACAGCGGCAATATGCTAAGACGACACCTTGCTTGAAACACCTTTTTCATGGTCATCTTAGCCTGCTCCATTAGCATTGTCGGGTAATGTTAACCCAGCGCGTTGAATTTTAATTTCCACGCCCGCTAGCCAACGTTTGGCTTGTTCATCATTTGACTGGTTAGCCAAATACGCTAGGTAGTATTGGCGGGCTTGCAACAACTTACCGCGATATAACTCTAGTAAGATCGCCAAATTTAATTGCGCTTGTGGGTATTGAGGCCACAGAGTTAGCGCTGTTAAGTAACCTTGCTCTGCCTGAGCATACTGGCCTTGTCGCCTTGCGATATTGGCTTTTATTTGATGCGCATATGGATTGTTATTATTAACCGCTATCGCTTGTGCAAGCAGTGCATCAGCTTGGGCTAATTGTTGCTGATTTATCGCGATGATGGCTTTATTGACATATGCGCCCGACAACTGAGGCTCTGCTGCAATTACTTTATCAAATAAACTATTGGCTGCTTGCCATTGCTGGTTTTTCATTTGGTCAATGGCTTTCTGATATTGACTCAATACCGTTGCGGGTACATCAGCTAAACGCTGTGATGCTTGTTCAAGATACACATTATGAGTATCTGTTGAGCCTGCACTGATACTGGTGCTGTTATTGGCTCGGTTAGTATCGAGGCTAACTAAGTCGACAATGTCCTTATTCATGCCATCTAGGCTTGGATCCTTAGCGGTTTGCTTATTCACATCAGTACTGCTTGGCGATGAACTACAACCGGGTAACAGCATGAGGCTTACTAGCACGAAGAGTGCCACTTGCGCTGTCGATGAGGTAAATAATGATTTAATGAATAGCATCGATGACCTCATGAGTGAGTTCTTGTTTTTGATAAAGGGCAGGAGACATTTGTGCCAAGCGTTTAAAGCTTTGTTCTATCCATTGGTCAACAATATCATCCCATGCTCTTTGGGTATTACTGATGTGAATTTCAATGGCTTTCTCTTCAAATGGATAAGCCAGCTCTTCGAGTAAAATCTCGTACTCTTCCAAGGCTAATTCATCTAAATCGCCAGGGCGTTGTGAACTCATCATGTCGCTCGCAAGTTGGCGATACATTTCTGCAAGGTTGTATGTTGCATGGGGAACGTATTTAGCTAATTGAAAGTCGAGCACTTGTTGATAATAACCAATGGCTTTTTTCATCGCATCTTGTTTGCGCATCAAGCTTTTTTGCAAAGGTGCGTTGAGTTTAATTGCCGCAAAACTGCGTTGTTCTGCTTCACCCAAGGCAAACGCCGCGATAGAGGCAAGTTCAATTTGACGAGCCTGAATGGCATTCGCATCTTGCTGCAATTGTTTGCGATCGAAGCTGAGTATTTGTCTAAACCAGTAATATTGCTTATTAGCTTCACCGCTTTGGCGGTAAAACTCACTCATTTTAAAGCGAACCTCTTGTGCTACATCAAACGGTTGTGGGTAGGTTTTAGCATAAGTTCTAAAGGTGCTGAGTGCGCTATTGTTATCGCCTGCTTTTAAATAATACTCCGCCGCAGTGTATTGAGCTTCACGCTTTAATGCGCCGGGCTTTTCATTGGCGACAATGATCAAAAGCTGCTCGGCGGCTAAATCCCATTGGGCTAGTGCTTCATAGGATTGAGCTAATTTAGCTGGAATGACCGCGCTAAACTCATGGTTTGGGTAACGTTGCTGAAACGGTTTTAATACGTCGACCGCTTCTTGCCAGCGTTGTTGTTCAAGCAATAAGTTTGCTGCATCGAGTTCGGCATTAACCGCATATTTTGATTCGGGCACCGCTTGAGCGACTCGTAATAATTGACTGACGGCTAACTCTGGTTGTGTTTGTTTAACGGCTTGCGCTTGGAAGTATATGCTTGAAGCTAACAGATTACGCATTTCAGACCATGAGTCTGTGCTCTTGTCTGTGTATTGCAGCGCTAAAATGTAACCCTCTTCAGCCTGAGCGTATTGCTCTTGCTGGTACAAGCTATTGGCATAAAGCTGGCTGACAAACTGCACTTGTTTGCGGGCAGCGTCTGACAATGGCGTTGCGGTTTGCACTGAGCTTGCCGCGTCATTGAGTGTGTTAATGCCGTGGGCTTGTAATACAAAATCAGTAAAATATTTAAGATCTGTGTAGTGTTGAGCATCAAACGAATATTGGGCGGCATTACTGGCTAACTGTAAAGCACGTTTGTCAGATGGATACTGATTGATGAAGTCTTTATCTAACTGATTACGTTGTGAAATGAGTTTATTGTAATCATCATTATTGCGTTGTTCATTTTGGTTTTGATTTTGTTGGCTTTGTTCATGTTGCGAAAGAATTTTGCGTACCGTGACGGTTGTTGCGTAAGCCGATTGCTGCTGTATTTTGCGCAAGGCCGCAGACGTTGCAGTAGCGTCATAGGCAATGGTGTAATAACTGGCAATGGCTTGCTGATATTGTTTGGCTTCAAAATTAGCGTCGGCAAATAAGTACTCGTCATTCAGAATATCTTTGGTTAACAAGTTACCGGCTTGAGGTAATTTGGCCAATTGTAAATAGGTGTTTAATGCACTGGCAGCTTGTGCGAATGCGCTAACCCGTTGTGCGCCTTGTTGAGTTTGCGCATCGGCGTACAAACGACGGCTATGTTCGTCACTAAAGCTAAGCAGTTGTGGTAATAACTCAGCTTGCTGCGCCTTGTTGGCATTGACCCCAAATGTGCTGCTAAGACCATATTGATTAACATAGTCATTTTTAAGTTTATGCATTGAAGCAAATTTACCCTGACCTTGGTAGAGATCAAGCAATTTTAGCGAGTAACGTGCTGACCAAATGTTGTCGGGAGCCAATGCAATGTAAGTTCGATAGGTTTGTTCCGCGTCATAATCTAGTTTTTTGTCGAGCAAAAATTCAGCTAAATTGGCAAATAATACATGTTGATATAGACCAAGATAAGGCAGCGATTGATTGTCATTAACTAAAGTCAGTAATGATTGTGATTGCAGTTGTTGGCTTAATGAAATGCTCAATACTCTTTGAGTATCAATCGCCAAATTTTGTGCGCGGCTGCCGAGTTTTTCAAAGGTAAAGTTGTCGGACGTTAAGTTTGCAACATCACTATTACTTTGTTGGCTGGCCACTAATGCTTCAAATACTTGCAAGAATGCTTTGTCGGCATTGGCAAGTCGATTAAGTTTAAATTCAGACCAACCGAGCATATACAGACTGTTCAGTTGGTATTTTTGATTATGTTGAGCGGTTAATACTTTCTTATACGACTGAATTGCTGCAGAGTAATTTTGCAAATTATAATAGATTTCACCACGCCTGAAGTTAAGCTCGGCAAGATAAACGGTTTGCGGATAGTGTCGCAGTAATGATTCAACTTCAGCCAAACTCTCATCCAACTTGCCTTGTAAATCGAGCGCTTTAGCTAATTGATATTGTATGTGCTCGTTTTCAGGTCGTTGTGGATATCGCTGCAATAATTGTTGATATTCGGTGATTAATTTTTGCAGTGCCGCATCGTTTTGCGTCAACTTTGCTAATACTTGGCTATCTGTCTGCGACTCATCATCTAAGTCAGCATAAGATTGTGTTTCAAATGATTCAGTATTGATTTGCGCTAAACGATATTCAACGTGCGTCCGGATTTCAGGATCGGGTTCAAGTGTCAGCAATTGCTGATAAATATGAGCCAACTTGGCACTGCGTTGAGTTTGGCTCATTTCAACACTCGCCACCGTTTCGCTGCTGCGTTTGTTGGCCAAATCGCCTAAGCTAGTGCGTTTAGCTTGTTGAGCATAATCAGCCTGCCCACTGCTAAAACACCCCGATAATGCAATACCACTGATTAAGATTAATGCGCCTGATAAATAAGCCGATACTGACATTAGCGCGCTCCTTGTGCAGCTGACTCACCTGCGGTGGAATCACTTTCAGTCGATTTGTTTACCGCCGATTCGTTTGCTGAGAAGGGATTGATTGGCGCAGTGTCTGCTTGTGACATTTGCTCTAATACATTGGCCATTTGGTGGCGAGTGGTGAGCAGTAGTTGCTGTAACGTATATTGTTGTTGCTGGGTAAAAATGCTCATTTTGCCACGAATATCTCGGTCGGTTTTGTCACGCAGTCCGGTAATATTAACGTTCGTGCTGTTAATGTCGGTTTGGGTTTGTTGTTGACGTAACTCAAAGTCAGATAACAAGCGGGTGTTACTCGACAATGCACTAAATCGATTGGCTTGTCGTTCAAGCTGTTCAAGTTGTGTTGTTAATTGCTTCAGGCTTTTTTTATGCTGCCAAAGTCGTTGTGGCAATGTTTGCTGTAATTGCCACTGCAACACCCCTTTAATCCTATCAAGTCGTTGTTGTTCGTCGTCGATATTACGTTGAGTCGCCAATGTAGTTAACCTGGCTTGGCTGGCATCAATACGGTCTATCCATTGTTGCTGACTTGGGTCGGCAAACACTTGGGCATTTTGTTCAGCTTCTGCTTGATCAATAATCTTGGCAATACGTTGTTTTTGCTCTGTGAGAGCGTTAATCATCTCTGTGTAGGCGAGCTGTTTTTGTTGTTCAATGACGCGGGCTTGGCGCTGGGTGTTGAGGGCTAAGGTGTCCTTTAACCATTGACTGTTAATCTGTTGTTTTTGCACATTGTCGCTAAGTAAATCAAGGCTTAATAAGGTGTGATAATCGGTCGCTAATTGCGGATCATTCAAGGCTTTTTTTAGCCAAGGCGAATCAGTGCTAAAACGCTCGGTAAGGATAAGCTCTAACGCGTCAGACTTGGTTGCCAAGGAAGGAGTTTGTTGAGCAAGCGTCTTACTGGCAAAGTCGGTGACATTGCTAATGGTGCTAACTGTTTCTGCAAACGCTTTTATCTCGACAATTTTTTGTAAATACAGTTGTTCAGCTTGCTGATACAAGGTTAATCCTTGTGCTAAAGATTGCTGCTCACTGACTTGTTTTGCAGTTAACCACGCGGCTTGCCAGGCTAAATTTGAATAGGGGTATTGCTGCTGCAATAGCGATAGCAACTTAAACGACATGTCATAGTGTTGTTGTTGCTGGGCCGAGTAGGCAAATAAAAACAAAGCGGATTCAGCATAAGGACTTTGCTCAGGAAAATCGCTCAGTTCGTTATAGGCTAAATCGTATTGTTTATTGGCGACATACAACTGTGCCAACAGTAACTTTGCATAATCATTGATGGCCTGTTGTTGCAACAAGGCGTCTTTAACTTCTGGCAATAACTCATCGTTATCGTCAAAAATGTCGGGCTCTACAAAAGGGTTAAACAATTGCTGCCAAAAATTAATTTTGGGTGGCTGCCATTGTTGGCTTTTAAGCTCAATTAATATAGGTTGTGCCGCACTGTATTGTTGTTGCTCCATGTGCAACAACGCCTGGTTTAATGCGATGTAAGCGGCAGATGAACTTGTTGGTGACTGGTCATCTTCTGATGTTGATTGCTGTACTTGGGCGGTTAATGGCGGCGTATCTGGCCAATAAGCTAATTGATTTAACACATAATATTGTTCGACATAATCTGGCAGTAATGTGGTAATTCTGCCTAGCGTGAGCTTGGCTGTATCAATATCGCCTTGTTCAATTTGCTGTTCGCTGAGTTGCAACAAAGCGATCAATAATAATTCGGTTGGCGATGTGGCTGACTTCGTTTTGCTGCTATTGGTATTAGTACTGGTATTCGCTGTGGTTTTGGCCGTAGCATTCGCTTGCTGTTGTTCAAATTGCACCAAGGTTTGGGTGGCTTGATCGTGTAAGCCTATCGACACTTGAAGTCCGGCTTCGAACAATTGGCTGCGATCAGAATAGATGCCTTTGCGTTGGCGGTTGAGGCTGATTTGCCTTAATGCCGCGCCATAATCACCGGCAAAATAAAAGTACAATGATTGGCGGTAAAACTTATCTTCTAAGTCTGTTTTAGCTGCCGTTGTCTCCATTGAGTCCTTCACAGCGTTTTCTGCAGCTTGAAGGTCTGCCGCTTGAAGATCAGCCATGTGCAAGAGAGCCAAGCAACTGCAAAACATGGCGGCACAGCCCAAACCTTGTGTGAGTCGGTTACTGATATGAGCTAGCTTAACGCTAAGTGATTGAGTATTAACAGCCATTGTTGTTTACAATACCCACTGTTCGACTTTGATATCAGCACGATAGCTTGATTCACTGTCTTCGACTTTGAGTTCTATCATTACCGTTTCATCAGTTTTATCAAAGCTATGGCTAATGGCACGTTGCACAGTGCGGCCTTCGGCATCGTTGCCGGTAAAAATTGCCGTTAGTTGGTGAGGACCCATTTTAAGATTACCCAAGTAAATACGTTGAATTCCACCTTGCTCTAGTGCTTTACGTTGACGCTCTGTATATAAAAAACCACTGACATTGTTGTCGTCAATTTTTAACTCGACACTGTCGAGTTTGAGAAATCGGCCCACATCAACCGATACAAATACCGCGATTTGGGTGCTGGCAGGAAACAACAAATCTTCTTCTAAAATAAATAAATCGCGATTGAGTTTTAGTACTTGGCTTTTAATGTCTTCAAGCTCGCTAGCTAATGCACCATTACCTTGCTTGGTGTTTTCTGCTTGGGCTGGTAATGCAAATAAACCAGCAATCAGTAACGTTGCTGCGAATAACCGCGTTAAAAAAGAACCCCATTTACGGTTGGTTGTCATAGTTATGGCCTTGGCAATTACGTTGTTAAAATTATCTGTAGTTAGTGCGAACAATTAAAAGTACACGCTGACAAAAGCACGGATTACATTGGCCGAAAACCCATAAAATGGTTCGTTGCCCACTCCGCCATCAGCAGTAGGGTCTCTAAAGTTATTGTATTGAAAGTCAATATAATCCCATTGCAGCGATGCTTCTGAACGCGTGTTGCCAAACGATACCGAGGCGGGTAATTGATAGGTAATGCCTATCCCGTAAGTGATGTCGCTAAAGTCACTGAGTTCTTTGTCGCGCGCAAGGTAGTTTTGTGCGTCGCGATAAGGAAACAAATCACTGTAAAATTCAGCTTGAGTTTGCTGGTAATAACGCACTTTAAATTCTAATTCGAGACTGTCGCCCAGCGGATGTCGATATCCAAGCTCTACATCACTGGCGGTGATTTCCCAGCTGTCGTTAAAGTGGCGGTAATGAAAAAACAAGGCTGCGCGATAAGGTAAAAAGTAACTGGCAGATAATTTTGCCGCAAACGAGTTGCGAGTTTCTGGGTACACTTCTGCCTGATAAGCCACACCTGATGGAACGCTGTTGTCTACGTATCTCACTGTGCGGTATGGGTTATTTAAATAACCACTGTCGGCAATGGCTTCAACGTTAATACTCGCCGTAAGGTTGCGGGTTAACACTTGATTGATGCCAGCGCGGATACGATATTGCTCGCTCTGCTCTTCAAACTGGTCATCACCATTACGTTTAATTTCGTTGTCGCCATAAGACAACCCCAGATTTAAATTGGTTAAATCACCAAAGGTGTCTTGTGAGACATTGATGCTAAATGATTGCGCTAAATAATCGTCTTCATCACTTTGACGCAGGTTAAATGACATCAAGGTTTTGTCATGCAGGTATTCAACACCAAATTGACCTTCGTTACGCTTTTCTGTGTACGCACTGGCTGTGCTGATAACATCTACCGATGCAGATGAAATACTGTCTAAATAATAATATGCGGTAAATGCGACCGATTCAGAGGTCTTTTTTCTGAGTAACACTGACGGACCATCAATGGTCATGCCGCCACCTTCGTAGCTGTGATACAACACATCAGCACGATCAGGATCGAGCACCGCAGCTTGGACAGACAAGCTCGTCATACTGACAAGTAGTACCGCCAATAACTTAACGCCTTTATTGATAAAATTAGTTACAACCACAACCACCACCTCCGGTTCCTTCTGCGCCACGGGCCGATTCACGACCTTCAAGTACGTGAGCCATATGCATGCTGGCACTTGGATGACGATTAAAGCGCATGATGGGGTCGGCTAAGTTTTGACGCTCGTATGGTTTAACCCAAGGCTCAATGCCCATACTCGTGCAGCCGCTCAAACTAATTAAGCTTAATAGCGCAATGCAATTAAGCGATAAAGCCGTGACGCGAGGAGATAAGGTGTTTGTCATCAATTTATTCTCTAATTAGCTGTTTAATGGCCGCAGCATACTTTTTATCAAAGCCGTCTTTATAGCCTTGAAATATAAAGCGCACATTACCATCGCGATCAATAATCACTGTGGTTGGCATGGCTTCAACTTGATAGGTCTTAGACAAAGAATTGGTTTGGTCGAAAAATATCGGAAAACGTAAATCAAGGTTGGCTAGAAAGTCTTTGCCTGCTTGGTTTTCTTGTTCAACATTAATGCCCCAGACTTGAACGCCGAGGTATTGATACTTGTCTTGTAATTTTTGCAAAATCGGCATTTCTTTACGGCATGGTCCACACCAAGATGCCCAAAAGTTGATCAAGATAATCTCGCCACGTTGCTCGGCTAAATTGAGGTTAGTCCCTTGCTGGTTTTTTAAGGTGAAGTCGGGTGCAGCTTGGCCAAGCGTGAGCGCCTGTACCTGCATCGACAACAATATTGCACCTAATGCAATAAGACATTTACCACTAAATCGACTGAACAACATTGTATTTCCTTATTGGTTTTACTTTTGCTACTCGAATATTCTATGGTCTCTTTTAACGACCACTATCGAGGTGGATTAAAAATAGAACGACACACCCGTAGCAAAATTCAGGTTATGGGTTGTTTTAGACGCGCTAGTGACCTCGGTATTAAACAGGTAATCACTCATGCTTAAATCCCATGCTATCCAGTCGGTTAAAAATACTCGGTAGTTTGCTGTGAGGTTGAAGGTAAATTGCTCGTCACCGGCAAACTCGGTACTGCCGCCACCTAATTCGATTGAAAAGACACTGTTAAACACCGTGTCTTTACTGAAAAAGATTTCACCAGGCAACAAGTTATAACCAATGTTTAAGCCGTAATAAGTTAACTCGCGCTCATCGTCAGTTAACAAAGGGGCTGCGTTAGACAGTTTTTCAAAACTGGTTTCACCTGCTTTGGCTTGAGCATAGCGAGCTTTGACATAAAAGTGCTCGCTGATGTGGTAACCCACATGGGCACTTATCCAAGGATTTGATTCAAAATCCTCAATCGACAAAATACCGCCTTGAATACCCACTTCAAAGTTTTCAGTATCAATCACATCATCAAGCACTGTTCGACGTTCTACATCGGCTTTGACTGTGGTTGGAACATCGTCTGCTGCAAATGCTGCTGAGCTTGGCGTTAATGCGGTCAGCGCTAAGGTACTAGCGGTGAAAAAAGGCACTAAAAAAATACGCTGAATCCTATTTTCCATGTTTGGATCTCTTCATTTTCATCTCGGTCGGTTAAGGCTAACGAGAGTTTATATTCGGCTCGTAATAAAAAATTACGTGCAAGGTGATATTTAATCCCAACCGCAGCACTCATTAAGGTGCTGCGACGCGATTCGGTGTCGGCTAACACACTATGGGGCTCGGTATTAATGATCCCCGCGCCAACGCCAATGTATGGCACTACGATTAAGTCGGGTAGAGGTTGGCTAAACAGCATGACTTCAAATACATCACTGTCTGAAATGCTCCCCAGTGCTTTGCCCGCTGATATTTCAGCACTAAATACGGGGGTAAATGCATAGCCTGCATAGATATTGTAAAAATTGGCACCTTCTAAATCGCCGTACATGACACCGGCTTCTATTTGACGATTGATGACGTCTTGATCTGTGATTAAATTGGTATCAATGGCTTGGCCATCTTGGGATAAACCTTTTAGGTTATCTTCATGAAACCAACCTTCAACGCCACGTTTGTTTTGCACTTTTAACCAGGACGTACGCTTAAGCAGCACTGTGACTATGTCATTTTTTTCGATAATCGACACCACAGGGTAGCCAGCACTTGGCCCAGAATGTAGCTCAATAAAGGGCACATCGATACGCAAACTTGGGTTGTCGTCGGCCTGTAATACGGGGCTTAAACACAGTATTGTCAGTAGCAAAAAGGTGTTTCGTAAATATGTTTGCATAATTCCCTATCGCAAAGTCATGAAGCAAACCTATGGTTTTGCTTGTGGCATGCTTTGTTAGTCCTGTGAGTAAAATGGCGTGTTGTAATATTGCGCGCCAATGTCTAACCATTCGTTAAGTAATTTGAGCTCATCGGCCGACAGCATATTTTGATGAGTGGTGTTATTCATCACCTCAAAAAATGTGTTACTTGAACGCGCGCCATTAGTCGATAAAATAGCGGGCACATTGACTGTGGTTAACACTGGGATAGGGTTACCGTCAGCGTCAAGAATAAGCTCACCATTACTGTCTACTTGATAAACTACGTTGCCATCGGCATCAAGCACTTCAACTAATTTATCGATTAAAATACCATCGACTTCTTCTTGCTGAACATCGTTAAAAAACAGTTCACGGTATGAGGTTAAGTGTGCAGCTTGATCGCTTGAAGGTGAATTGATTAACGACAACTGTCCCGCAGGCACTTGCGCCGCGCCATCGGCATCGGCATCGACGATATTATGGCAACTGGTACAAGTGTTATCGGCAACGTTTATTTGAGTTGTTGCGTCTATAACGGGTCGAGCTAAGTCCCACAGCGGTTGAATATGTTCAACATAATTGATTTGAATGCGGCAATAGGGCGTCCAATTGTCAAAGCATTCGCTACCATTAGGCGCCGGTGTGGCCAAATTACTGTAACTGTATTCAACATTTGGATTAACGGCAGACAATACTGGGTTAGTCCAAATATCTTGATATTTAATACTGTCGCTAAGCTCGGCAAGGCCATTGACCATGTCATTGGCTTCGGCCATGGTTTGTCCTTGCGCAGGAATGATATTACTCGTGGCATTAGGGTAGGCAGAACCACCCGCGGCTCCGGTATTAATGCTAGGGGCCTGGGCGTCGAGTCGGTCATGAGGCAGTTGACTGTTAGCAGTATGACAGCCGGTACATTCTAGGGTTTCACCCGGCGTTAACGTGATCCATTGATTGTGGCGTCCGCCAATACGCTGACCATTGATATCTAACACACTGATGGCCAATGGGACATTAGCAGGCACTTTTATTTTGACTGAACCATCGGGTTGAATTGGGCTATAACCGACAATTTCGCGCATGAGTTGGTTATTACTGCGGCCAAAATCGGTATTGGCAATGTCTCTAACATCGTCGGGTGGCATGGGAACACCACGCACAATCCGTAAAAAGCGAGCCGGTAAGTTGGCTGCGGGTGTTTGCGATGGGTCACTTAAACGGCTAATACCACCTACGTTGGCAGTGGTGTCGATACCATCAAAGTCATATACGCTGCGAATGTGGATAGAACCAGCCAATTCTTGACTTAGCTGTGAATCAAGTTCGTTGCCGACGACCTTGTCCGCGATAAAGGTTTTTGGTTGTGCGCTAGGTTGCATCACCACCGATTCGGTTAGCACCGTCCCTTGAGCTGTTGTGGCTACCAATTGTTGGGTGTTGTTGGCATTGTTGAGTAGCCATAGCTCGTATAAGGGATCGGCTTGAATCAGATTATCGTCAGCGAGTTGCTCCGCGGTGAGTTGACCGCAGGCGCGGACGATGTCATTTACAACAACACGACACAAATCCCAACTCATTAAAAAGCGCTGGCTGTTATCGGGTAGTGGGTATAAATGATTGATTCTACCGTTTTCTGACAATGCGGCAGAAAATGAGAAGTTAAATTCTGATAACGTGGCGTCTGTAATCGCTTCGCCTTGTGCGCCAGAATTGGCAGTGGCTTGCTGAGCGTCAATGTAGTCATCAATATTGATAAGTACCGGACGCTTTTGAATTCTGGTGTCATCCTGTGATGCCAACAACATCAATATCTCGCCGCTAGCTAATTGTTGTGGCTTGATGAAATCTATCGGCTCGGCTTGGCCGTCAAGGGGCAATTGATGCGAATGCCAGCCAAATACTAATTCGTTTTCTGTTCCGTCTGGATTCATACGGTACAGGTTAATTCCATGGCCGCCGCCCATTCGATCCCAGCGGCTGTATAAAATCTTTCCGCTTTGCAGTACCAATGGGTAAAAGTCATGGCTTAAGTTAAAGGTTAACTGCTTAATGGCGCTGCCATCTGGGTCCATTACATGGATATTAAAGGTTTCATTAGTGCGGCTTTCATCTAATGCTGTGTATTGTGGTTTACCTTCATCAAGCAAAATAGCGCGAGATAAACGTTGTCTGGTTGATGCAAATATAATTCTGCCGTCTGGCAAAAAAGCAGGCATTAGGTCATTGCCTTGCTCAGCAGTTATGTCACTCGTGATAATTCGTTCTAAGGTTTGGCTAGCAACTGTATAACGCCAGATATTCCATTTAGGTTGTTCATCGTCGTCAACACCATCGATTTCTGGTGCGCGAATGGCCATAAGCAGTTGTTGGCCATCGTCAGACACTGACAGATCGCGAATATCAATCAGCTGATCTTCTGCAAATAAGGCGGCTGTTAAATTCGTCGCAGGTGAATCAGCGAAGGCATTGCGTTTAATGAGTAATTGAGCGCCAGGATTAAAATAGGCAGGATTAAGGGATTGAAATTGTGCGGATGTTTGATCGACCGCTGTTAAATTACGCTCAATATAAGCTACTGGATATTCAACAAGAACGGGATCAGGCTGTTGATCTTTAATTGCTGTCTCAGTGTTACATCCTAATAACAATGTAATTACCGTAAACATCATAATGTTATAGCCCAAAGTCGGCCTCATTTGTTTTCCTTAACGATTTATTATTTTTGTGGGTATCATGGCAAAACCTGATGGCGCCTGACATTATTGCTTTCTAGGACCAGTGTTTCAACATTTTTTATTAAATAATTGAATACTTTATTTTGACGCTGCAAGACACTTTTTTGGCGCCAAGTTATTGGCTGCAAGTGTCAAAAAAATTAACAAAATAAAAACTTTTATTGTGAGCCGTTGAATGATTTAATCAGCACCATTCGATTTTCAGCATGTCCAACATCAATGTCAGTTCAATGTCAGTTCAATGTAAGGCAGTCAAGTGCTAACAAGGAGACAGTATGAAGCAACGACTTCGTACGGTAAAAAGCTTCAGCTTATTATCTTATTATGGAAAAACAATGCATTCTAAGGCGTTTAGGAGTGTCTTAGTACTTGGTGTGTTTGGTCTTTTCTCGATCAATGCAGTAGCGGCTAGCCTAGAGCAAGCAAAGCAACTGCACGACCGCATAACTGGTGTTCCAGCATCCGAAACCACATTGCAAAATATGGCAGCATTACTGGATGACAGCAAACCCATTGACGCTGCATACCTCGCCATGGAAACGCCGGCATTTTATTCCACTACACTAAAATTATTCGCTACGCCGTGGACCAATATTGATCAAGACATTTTTGCGCCGTTAAATGACTATTCTGCCACAGTGATTGGTGCGGTTAGGGACGATGTTGATTTCAGAGATATTCTGCAAGCAGACATGGTGTATGTGGGTAAAAACAGTTTGAATTTACCCGGTTACAATCGTAATAATAATGACCATTATCAGGCATTAGAAGACCAATTTATTGATTTAAAAGACGGCTTAGAGCGCACCACTCAATCGAGTGTGAATGGATTACCTGCGGATGCAACCGCAGGGGTGTTAACGAGCCGTGCAGCGGCAAAAGAGTTTTTTTATTTAGGCACTAACCGCGCCATGTTCCGTTTTACCTTAATGAATCATTTGTGTACCGATTTAGAGCCATTAAAAGACAACACCCGCCCAACCGATCGTATTCGACAAGATGTGAGTCGCAGTCCTGGTGGTGACAGCCGTTTATTTATTAATAACTGCTCAAGTTGTCATAGTGGTATGGATCCGCTGGCACAAGCGTTTGCTTATTATGAATATGAGTTTAACCGTGACCAAGATCCAACCGGTGAGGCAGGTGCGATAGCTTACAACACCAGCGGTCAAACCGACCCAGCCACCGGCACTCGAGTGCAAGGTAAGTATCATATCAATTCAACCAGCTTTCCTTTTGGCTATGCAACGCCAAACGATAAATGGAACAATTACTGGCGCGAAGGTCCTAATCAAAAATTGGGTTGGGATAACAGTTTGTCAGGTCAAGGTAGTGGGGCTAAATCATTAGGACAAGAGTTGGCAAACAGCAACGCATTTGCTCAGTGCCAAGTCAAAAAAGTTTTTAAAACTGTATGTTTACGAGATGCAGAAAGCCAAGCTGATATTGCACAAATTAGTGCTACTACGGCTTCTTTTAAACAGAACTCTTACCAACTTAAGCGCGTGTTTGCTGAAGTTGGCAACTACTGTATGGGAGAATGACCGTGAAGTATTTAATGGCTAAAGGCCTTGTTATTGGCTCATTAATCTTGGGGCTTTCTGCTTGTGGCGGTGGCGATGTTGAAAAAAATCCGCCTGCGCAACAAACCCCGCAATCTGACGTTTATACCGGCCCCGCAGCAGCAACGGCTGATATTCAAAAATACAAAGCATCATTGTGGGATAACATCTCAACCCAAGACAAATGCGGTGCGTGTCATACCGAAGGTAATCAAGCGCCTTATTTTGCTAGTCGCAATGATGTAAATGATGCTTATGCCGCCACGAATCCATTGGTTGATTTAACCGACCCCAAAGCATCACGTTTGGTTAGCAAAGTGGCTGGTGGCCACAATTGTTGGCTCGCCAGTGATTCAGCTTGCGGCGAAACCATGACTCAATGGATTAAATTATGGGCAGATGAACGTGTTAGCAGTGCCAATACTATTGAGCTGACCGCACCAGTTATTCGTGATCCTGGTTCAAGTAAAAACTTCCCAGATGACAACAGCTTATTTGGTCAGCACGTTTATCCCATCGTGAGTCAATATTGTGCGTCTTGTCATAACCAAGGCGTGCAAGCTGCACAGTCGCCGTTTTTTGCCAGTAACGACATTGAACAAGCTTATGAAGCGGCTAAAGGGGTGATTAATTTAGATGATCCTGCGCAATCAAGGCTTGTAGTGCGGTTAGGTTCTGAGTTTCATAATTGTTGGAGCAATTGTGTAGACGACAGCATTGAAATGCGTGATGCGATTATGGCGCTCAGTGATGGCATTGAACTTGATGAGATTTCACCAGACATGGTGATGTCAAAGTCATTGCGTTTAACCGATGGTATTACCGCCTCAAGTGGTGGCCGTTTTGAAACTGACGTGATTGCGCTTTACCAATTTAAAACCGGTGAGGGCACGATTGCTTATGACACCTCAGGTATATCTCCAGCCGCTAATTTGACTTTAACCGGTGATGTAGATTGGTTGGGCAGTTGGGGCTTGTCGTTTACTAACGGTAAAGCGCAGGCGAGTACGGCTAACAGTAAAAAGTTGCATGATTTAATTACTGCCACTGGTGAGCTTTCTGTTGAAGCCTGGGTGACACCTAATAATGTAACTCAAGAAGGTCCAGCAAGAATAGTGACCTATTCAGCAGGAGACAGCGCACGTAATTTTACCTTAGGTCAAACTCAATATAACTATGACTTTATGCTGCGCACGCAAGTATCTAGCACCAATGGCGAGCCAGCCTTAAGTACCCCAGATGCCGATGAAGTATTACAAGCCACATTGCAGCATGTCGTGATGACCTACAATGCAACGACTGGCCGCAGTATTTACGTTAATGGTCAATTGATTGATGTGGTCGATGAAGACATTGCGCCACTGGCTAATTGGGACGACAGCTTCGCGCTCATTTTGGGTAGAGAAGCGTCAAACCAGCATGTATGGCAAGGCGATATTCGCTTGTTAGCCATTTATAATCGGGTACTTGCACCTGAGCAAGTACAGCAAAACTATAATGTTGGAGTCGGTGAAAAGTTCTTTTTACTGTTCTCGATAAGTCATTTAATTGACCTTGCTAATACCTATGTGATGTTTGAAGTCAGTCAGTTTGATAACTACAGCTATCTGTTCAGTAATGCTGCTATTGTCAACATTGATGGCACGCCAGTGAGCACCAGTTTTGATGTAAAAGGCTTACGTATAGGTATAAATGGTAAAGAAAGCCCCCAAGGTCAGTCCTACGCCAATCTGGATTTATCAATATCTGCAGGGCAAGCGATTGCAGAGCCGTTTTCTATCTCGGCATTAGGCACCATTATAGCCCTTGAAAAAGGCGCTAATTTGGATGAGTTTTTCTTAACCTTTGAACAATTAGGCGAACACACCAATGTGGTGTTACCTGGGGTATTTGTTACCCCTGCCGAGTTGCCTGCAACCACTCAATCTGCACAAATCGGCGTGCGTAACTTTGCTGAAATCAATCACAGTATGAGTATGCTGACGGGCGTTGACCAGAAGTCAACTAAAGTGTTTAACACCTATCAATTAGTTAAACGCCAATTACCGAGTCTTGAAAATATTGAAACCTTTATTTCAGCTCAGCAAATGGGCATTACCCAGCTTGCCATTGCCTATTGTGACACTGCGATTGAAGGCAACACTATTCGTGGTAATTGGTTCCCTGATGTGGACTTTACTGCCGTGCCTAGTGTGGCGTTAAATTCGACGAATCGCGCTAATTTATTGAACCCATTAATTAACCAACTTATGCCGTTATCGTTAGCCAGTCAGCCAAGCCAAAGTTCAGTTTACAATGAGCTGGATAGCTTGGTGAGCAGTCTGTCGGTTTGTAGTGGCACTTGTACTGCTGAGCGCACCCGTACTATCGCTAAGTCTAGTTGCGCAGCCGTATTGGCCAGTGCCGTGATGCTAGTGCAATAGGAGGCGACAGTATGAAACGACACATAAAACGATTGATACCATTAACCGCGCAGCAGCTTAGGCAAATGGCTGTTGGACTGACTGTTTCACGATTAACTTATGCAACTGATATAGCCGTAATACAAGCACAAAAAGGATTCAACAATGACTAGACCTAAGCACCTTCATCCAGACAGTCCATTGTTGTTTGCTGATCACCGTAAGCCGATGACTAGGCGAGATTTTATTTCGACAGGCTTGTACAAAGGCGGCGCTGCAGTTGCTGGTTTGTCACTATTTAGCCTGTTTGCTAACCCTAACAATGCCCATGCGGCGTTATCGCCCGATCTTGAAGCATTAAGAGACTCTTGTGGCATCAGCGTACAAGGGGCGAGCAAAATTGCGTTTATTAGTTTCGATTTAGCCGGTGGTGCCAATATTGCGGGCTCTAATGTGTTGGTTGGCGGCGCTGGCGGGCAGCAAGATTTCTTATCCACGGCTGGTTATAACAAACTGGGTTTACCAGGTGATATGGCTCCGTCTATTGCAAACCCTAATGCGGGGATGTCTGATTTTATTAATACTGATTTAGGGCTGGCGTTTCACTCTGACTCAGCATTTTTACGCGGGATTTTAGAGAAAGTATCATCTGATACCGCATCGCGTATCAACGGTGCTGTGATCCCAAATCGCTCAGATAATGACACGGGTAATAATCCACACAATCCTATGTATGCCATTGCGGCAGCAGGGGCGAACGGTTCGTTAATGCCGTTAGTGGGCTCACGTAACTCAGATTCCGGCGGCAATTCAATGGCGCCCACCAACTTTATCGATTTAAGCAAACGGCCCACTAAAATTGATCGCCCTTCAGACGTAACGGGTTTAGTGGATGTAGGTGATTTATTCAGTTTATTGTCGCAACGTGATGCTGTGGCCGTAATGGAAAGTATTCAACGTATTAGCGCGCAAAAAATGGCGGCAGTGAACACGCAAGTTACCCGCGGTGATGTGATTAAAGATTTGGTTAATTGTGGTTATGTTAAAAGTGCTGACCTTGCCGACCGTTTTGGCGACCCATCAACATTAAACCCATTGTTAGACCCTGATATTGTCGGTCCTGGTGGCATTTTTGGGATTAATGAATTTGACTCTGAGTCTGAGTTCCAAAAAACAGCGTCCATTATGAAGTTAGTGGTTAATGGCTTTTCTGGTGCGGGCACGGTCACCATGGGGGGGTTTGACTATCACACTGGCGAGCGCGCCACCGGTGAGTTAAGAGATTTACGAGCTGGTCGCTGCATGGGCGCGTGTTTAGAATATGCTTCACGTCGCAATATGCCGTTAATGTTATACGTGTTTAGTGATGGCTCAGTTGCTAGCAATGGCCGCATCGATGACTCAATGGAAGGGCGCGGTA
This sequence comes from Shewanella frigidimarina, assembly GCF_003797125.1. Taxonomy (GTDB): domain Bacteria; phylum Pseudomonadota; class Gammaproteobacteria; order Enterobacterales; family Shewanellaceae; genus Shewanella; species Shewanella frigidimarina. Next base: position 385,056 of record NZ_RKKE01000002.1, on the reverse strand, counting down.
AAGGCGAATGGACTGGCGATAACTCATCAACAGGCGCGTCATTCTTTTTGGTTTATAATCCGTCTGGCAAACCACAATTAATGGGAGGCAGCGCCGACCAAATGGCCAGAAAACAACAAATTGGTTTTATGCGCAGCGATGCATCCGTTGATACCGCGTCAGCCCCGTCGGCCAATAACGTTAACTTGTTGGTAGAAACCGTATTGCTAAATTATATGGCTCTACATGGCGAACAAAGCCAATTTACCTCAGTTGCCCCAGGACAAGGATTAGGTAATGCCACTATGCTCGATTCGTTAACTGCGTTTCAACCGATAGTGTAGTGAATGTTTTTAGGCCAGAATTTTGTACTGGCGTATTAAAACCTTTTTGATATCTCGCTAGCTCGCATGGATGCGGCAAAATCGCCTCAAGTGCAAACGCTTCTGTGACAAGCAGCGAGTACATCTTTGTAAGCTCGGCCATGACGTCCATGTCATGGCCGGTCACTGCCGCGCTTATACTCGAGGCTCTATTTCTTTGTTGCTGGCTGTGTTTCGACACAAAAGTGCAGAGGATATTGGCTCATGGATGTGGCCTAATCACCTCAAGGGCAAACGCTTCTGTGACACGCAGCGAGTACATCCTTGTAAGCTCGGCCATGACGTCCATGTCATGGACGGTCACAGCCGCGCTTATACTCGAGGCTCTATTTCTTCGTTGCTGACGGATTGACAACTGTTAGTGATTGTTGATGTTGGTTCACAATGGATGTGACAGAATTACCTCAAGTGCAAACACTTCTGTGACATGCTGCAAGTACAATCTTTGTATGCTCGGCCATCTGTGCGTTTATCATAAAGTTTGATCATTTCTGTACCAAGGTGTATTCCAATGGGAGATAAACTCGGGCAAGGGGATACCCCTTAACCCCAAAAGCCACATGCTTCGCATGTGAAAAAATCAAAAGAATTAAAGAAAAATCAGCATGCACACTTTCTATGTGGCATGTACTGATTTTATGTACAGGTATAATGGTTTTTCATCGATTTACGCTAAAGAATGATTAAAAATCGTTCTTTAGTTGTATCGTTTTAAAAATAAAGAAATCGTAATTGTCTGATATTGTTATCTTTAATTTTTCGTCAAGTGAAAGTGAATTCTACTTTACGCGCAAGCTCGGTTTGTTTTTGTCTGTTAGACACAATTAATTACTTTACTTCAATAAGATAGCAAATGTAGGATGATATTAATCAATAACTTAAACGGCCGACTTTAAATTTATTTGGCCCTTTAATAAGCTGTTATAACTTATGATCGAGTATCCCAAACTTAACATTGCGCTTGAGTATCTTGAGGCTGCGATCGAAGAACGAGAGCTTCATCAAAGGTATTTCGCTGCTATGAATTTGGCTGGTGTAGCTGAAGAGCTGCTCGGCAAAATTATTCGTGTTGTTGGTAAAACAGATCAGCTAACTGATACGGTCAACATCCTATCTGAGATCCAAAAAGTAGGCATGGAGCATCTGGAGTGGGAAGAGAGAAGTAGGAAAGACCTTAAGAATTTACTTGGCAGCACGAAAAATAGTATCAAACACATGGATAATGTGTTTGATAAAAACGCTAAACTCTATTTTGAAGTAGAAGATGAATCAAAATGGTTAATCCAGGCAGCAATTCGCAACCTGGATATACTGGAAATCTATCATTCGGGTACTGTAAAGAGGTTCATAGATAAATATCCTGAAAGTCCAGAGGAAGAAAAGTTATAACAAACGCATTTTGTTCGCCCCCGCATTTGGGACCTTCGTTACGCTGCGGCCCCAAATGCGAGCGTTAGTTTTACAAAGGAGTATTCAGCACATGGAAATATTTGATTTTGAAATTTTAGTTCAAGAATTAGACCGACCTCTTGGTAAAAATAAATACTTCGCAATTCTTCAATTTGTTTATGCCAAAACAGAAAGTGATACTAAAGACATTAAACCTGATTTGGGAGAGTCTCTTGGGGAAACTCAAGAAGAGGCTCGTAGTAAAATGCATGAGAAATATCAATCATGGTTAGCAACGCAAAACTAATAAGATTAATAGGCCATATATGGACGCTCCGGATGAGTCAAGATAATACTCTGCTCATCCAAGGCTTTTGGCCTTAGTTTTCTATTCTACTGCTTCAGATTAACATGGCCACCCACGATTGCTGGCTAAATAACGAGCAATGAACTACGCTTTATTTACCTTTTAAAAATGGTAATTGAAGATGGCCAGACCAAGACAAACTATCGTTAGCTTAGATGACACACCTTATTATCATTGTTGCTCGCGAGTTGTGCGTAAGGCTTTTCTTTGCGGAATAGATAACTCGACAGGTGAGAACTTTGAACATGATTAATATGGCCACCCACGATTATTGGCTAAATAACGAGCCGTGAACTACGCTTTATTTACCCTTTAAAAATGGTAATTGAAGATGGCCAGACCAAGACAAACTATCGTTAGCTTAGACGATACGCCTTACTATCACTGCTGCTCCCATGTTGTACGCAAGGCTTTTCTTTGCGGGATTGATAATTCGACAGGCGAAAACTTTGAACATCGTCGAGATTGGGTGGATTCTCGAATTCTTGAACTGGCTACCATCTTTGCTATTGATATCTGTGCTTATGCGGTGATGAGTAACCATTTACATGTAGTGATAAAAGTTGATGCTGACAAAGCTAAGCACTGGTCAGATAAAGAGGTGCTGTTACAGTGGCATAAAGGTTTTAAAGGCACCTTACTGACGCAAAAGTTTGTTAAGGGGGAAGACTTAAACGAATTTGAACTCAACACTGTGAATGATTGCATTACCCAATACCGACAGCGCTTGGTTGATATTAGTTGGTTTATGCGCTCCTTGAGTGAGCCGAATGGCCAATAAAGAAGATAAGTGCACTGGCAGATTCTGGGAAGGGCGGTTTAAATCCCAAGCATTATTAGACGAAGCTGCAGTGCTAAGTTGTATGGCTTATGTTGACTTGAATCCTATCCGCGCCAAGATGGCTGTAACTCCTGAAACTTCAGATTACACCAGTATTCAACGGCGAATAACCTCAGCGATAAAAGGTGAGCAACCAACAGCGTTATTGGCTTTTGTTGGTAATGAGCGTCAGGATATGCCTAATGGACTGATGTTCAGCGTTAAAGACTATATTGTGCTGGTGGAAGATACTGGGCGAATTATTCGAGAAGATAAACACGGTGCAATTAGCTCAACTAGCCAAGATATTCTCAATAGACTAAATATTCCTGCTGACAACTGGCTAAAAATCGCTACTGAGTTTGGTTCATTATTCAAAGGTGCAGTAGGGTCTTTACCTGCATTAACGGAATATTGCGAACATCTAGAGCGAAAGCGAAGACAAGGTGCATCAAACTGTCAACGCTGGTTGTGTGCTTAAGGCTTAACTTCAAAACTAGAACTAACACTAAAAAAATAACCTGATTGCCAGCTTGATATCAATCAAGCGACTAGTGCTGTGTTGGATTTGCCGCATTGTTCACTATTTTCCATTTAGCGCTCAGTTTGTTGATAATTCCCATTCAATTTATACATTTGAATCGTGCAGAATATTATCGCTATCAAACCTAAAAGCAGTTATGTTAATTATCATAAAAATGGGTGACATGATTAATCTGGGTGGCATGATTAATCGTGATTAATCTGATTAATCTCAATTAAATTTGGCTGCGAGATTTATTTTACAGTCTCGTTATATGCAAAGGGGCTTATGCGCGGTAACCTAATCAAATCACTTATCATTGGTTCAATTCTCGGGATTGTAATTGGAGTATCTAAAATAGATTCATCAAACATCGGACTTATGATTTCGTTGTGTTCATGCATCGTTTTAGGTTTAGTGACGGTAATGACTATCGACAACAAGCCTCATTTATATACACTGCCAGCTATATTCGTTTCAAGTTTATTCTTATGTGCATTTTATGGTTTTAAGTATGGGCTTGTTTATACCGCTGGGGTAGCAGGCATTTACGGTATATTCTCAGTGCAATTATTTCAGGCTATTTTTATTGCATCTGATAATGTAAGGTATTTAGTCGAAAAACTCTTTAAAAAGAAGTAGTTTTCATATAACAAACGCCTAAACTCCGACAATGATTAGTTGCCATGGTATTGGCAAAACAACGCAAAAAACCACGCCAACACATTGCGTGTTAGGCTGGCGTTAGTGTTACTTAAGATTGAGTTTTCAAATTTAAGATGAATGAAGAGAACGAAAATTACTTTATAGCAAAGTATGTGGCTGGTGCTTGTGATACTGATGATTTGGTCAATTATGCAAATTATAAGTTAAACAGTGGCATCTATTCTGACGGGTTACTGGGTATCATTGATGCAGAACCTAAATGTTGGGATATCGTTTCACCTCTTTTTGAAAAACTGATTGCTCAACTTCCTTCATTTGATGATTCAATTCATTTAATAATCAAACATCACTTAAAGTTAATTGCTAGTGAAAAAATCGACCCATTCATTCAATTTAGGCAGCTGCTCAATGATATTGATAATTTTGATCTACATGAAAATGTGACTAAATATGTTGGTGATAATGTAGGCATCGAGCATCTATATGGGTTGTATTACGCTAGAGATGATTTGGAAGTAAATGACAATTATGGTGTTGTTGAAATAGGAGCCCTAATGCAAGAAGAATCTATCAAGTGGCTATCGGAACATTAACAAACGACTAAACCCCGAAAAATTAACATAGCCATATATGGACCTTCCGGTGATTGGCGGCTGGGCCAATTCTTTTATGAATAGAAAGAGGGAACAGCCGTTGGTTTCCTCTTGGTCTGGTGTGGGCGAAGCGCCACGACGTTAGTGGCCGCAGGCCATAAGTTCATAAGTACAAATCAAAATAACCACCTGGATCCCGGCTCAAAAGCATTACTGGGACGACGAGAAGATTGTTGATGATCAATCTTGCTGTAACCCCGTCGATACATGCAATGTTTGTTGGTTATCGATAATAATAGCTTCATATTCAGGTAACTCATTGATTAACGCCATGCCTTGTTGTAACCCCATCACAAAAATGGCCGTGGACAGTGCATCTACGTAAGTTGGATTTTTGCCGATAATCGACACGCTGACAACATTGCGTGCTGAGTCGCCTGTTTTAGGATTAATAATGTGATGATAACGCACGCCGTCTTCGATAAAGTAACGTTCGTAATCGCCAGAGGTTGAAATTGACTCATTACTAAGCGGTAACTGCACCGCAGTTTTTTCTTCGGCGCGAGGGTGTTTAATGCCTACAAACCACGGGCGACCGATACGATCGCCCAGTAATGTCGTGTCGCCGCCAGCGCTGATAAGAGCATGTTCTATACCTGCGTCTTTCAATATCGCAATGCAATTTTTAACCGCATGTCCTTTGGCTATGCCGCCTAAATCAATTTTGACATCGGTATTAGCAAAACGAACTGAAGAAGTGGACTTATCGAGTGTCACCGCTTGGTAGTTTATCGCTTTTAATGTGTTGTTAATGGCTGCTTGGTCGGGCTTTTGGTGTTTACGGTAATCATATTGGTAGCCGACAGAAGCGTAGGTGATATCAAACATGCCATTGGTTAATTTAGCAATATCTTGTGCGTCGGTGAGTAAATCAAACAGCTCTGGGCTGATGGTGACGGGTTTTGTGGCGGCATCACGATTAATGATACTGAGTTCGCTGGTGGCGATGTAAGGACTCATTGTTTGATCAATGCGCTGCATTTCTTGCTCTACAGCGGCAATTAAATTATCTGCCGTTGATGCCTCGGCAGTGTCGGGTAGCCAAAATTCAACGTGGGCGAGGGTACCCATGACATCAAAACTCTTTTGATGCCATTGAGCAAACGCAGCGTTTGAGCTGAGTAGCGATAAAAATAGCATGATGACTAAACTGACTATGCGCATGAAGGTATAAGCTTTCGATGTTGTGATGATAGTGGTGATTGTTGATGAATTAACGTCAATCATCAACAGTAAAAGTGAAAATAACTTTTTTGATGCTGAAAGTGCTTATTTGTACTACTTGCTATATGGGTTTTATTTGACAAAACTCTCGCGGCATCGGTCTTATTACGGTAATTTAGCCGTATTATCGTTTAATAGAGTGTTATGTATTTTTAATGTCGGTCATGTCCTCAGCAACTCAATCAACGACACCATTAGCTGTTCAATCAGGCACTCGATCAACAGGGCTTTCTCAGCCCTATGTTTATTTTGTGCCGCTTAATGGGGCGCTATCACCTGCTGATTATGAAGCGGGTTTAGCCTTAGGTTGGTTAAATGATGACGAGGTTGCTAAGGTGAGCCGTTATAGGAGCGTGTCGGCACGCAATAATGGTTTACAAGTACGCTTAGGGCTTCGGGCTGTGTTATCACTTCATAGTGAACTAAAGCCCAATGAGTGGCGTTTTAATTATGGTGCTAAAGGTAAACCGGCACTAACACCAGATTTGTTGGCGAAAACAGGGCTGCATTTCAATTTAAGTCACAGCGGTGAGTGGTTAATGGTTGGGATATTAATTGCTTCCAATGCCGAACAAAAAAATGAGCCAACGAGTGAAGATGCAAGTAACGAGTGGGTATGTCGTCCTCAGCAAGCTATTTGCTTTGGTGTCGACATTGAACGCGAGCGCAGCAGTACTGATATAGTGCCCATTTTGAATCACTATTTTACCGAAGCAGAAACCAACACCTTGTTGCAATTGCCCGAGGAATTACAACGACAACGTTTTTTTGATCTGTGGTCTGTAAAAGAATCCTACATTAAGGCGCGTGGACTTGGATTAGCGTTATCACTCAAGTCATTTAGTGTTGATTTTAGTCGTTCACAACAGTGTCATATCCCGCTACAGTTGATTGATAATGGCAGTAAGCCAATCGAGTTACATAAGCTAGTAAAGCTGAAGTTCACTGATAGTAAAGAGCCTGCCGCAAGCGATTTTAGTTGGCAAACGGTGATGGGACGACTCGATGAAGAATACCGTTTTGCAGTGACTTTGGGGTTGGCTAGCTCAGCAGCTTCTACCTTGGCAACTGAGTCATACTCCATTTACAACACGTTATCGTGTACTCAATTAAGCCTTGATGATTTGCTGAATGTATACAAGGAGTCTTAACCAAAGCAGAGCTTTGGCTAAGACTCAAGTGAGTGCCAGTCTTTAAACCTTGCCAACATAGGTAACATCAATACAACCAACATGACACGGCCAATCCCAAAACCGCTAGCATCGAGCCAATCAGCCCATCATTCACGTAAATATACCGTCACTCGATTAGTTTAATGGCACAATTTCAAATTGGTCATTGAACTGCACTAAGGTTGAGGCGATTTTGCCAAAAGCTTGTTTGTCGCCGGTCATGTTAGCTTTACCTTGTTGTAGCAATTGTTTTAATGATGTTTTACCTAATAACATGTTGACCATATCCGTTTTGGCAATCGTTAATGTGGCGTCGGCAGGTTGTGGGCTGTCAACAACTATATTATTCAAGTTTCCATGGCTAAGCTCTACGAATATGGTTGTTTCAACGTCACCTTGTTTAGTTTTAGTGATCACATTTAAACTGACGTTTCCAAGTTTAGCTGCGACTATGCTATCGACTTTTACGGCAAGAAAATCAAATAATGTAGCCACGTCCATTTCACCCAACACATCAGCCGATGCCGACTTAGGTGCGCCTGGTTGAATACCCACGCGTAACTCTTGTGCGCCAGTTAAATAGATGTTTCTCCAACCTGCGCCTTCAGCTTGATAACCCAACTGCTCATAGGCATCGGCGAGTAAATCACGTGCCTGTTGATGACTAGGCTCCGCCATCACGACTTTGTTTAATACAGTGGCAACAAATCGGTAATCACCTTGGTTAAAGTCCGCTTGTGCTTTTTCAACTACTTTGTTGGCGCCGCCCATGTATTCAACAAACTTAAGCGATTCTTTTTTTGTGGGTAAGGGATTCAGATTGGCAGGGTTCATATCGAAATAACCCAGATACATATTATAAACTGCTTTGGCATTATGGCTGTAAGTACCGTGATAGCCATTGGTGTACCAGGTTTGCTTAACCTCTTGCGGAATAGTATCCATGATCGCATCGCCAATATCTTGTAATACTACGCCTTGGTTAGCTAATCGTAATGATTGGTTATGGACCAAACCATAGTTATCGCGTTGCATTTTAAGGTAAGTATTTACTTGTTCGTTGCCCCATACCGGTGCTGAATGCGATGCAAAAAGCACTTCAACATCTTGGCCGAACGAGCTGATCATTTGGTTAATATTTTTAGACCACTTAAGTGCATCGCGTACTTTGGCACCTCGTAGGGTGTAGATATTGTGCATACCATCGTAGGTAAGCTCTGCCGTCGATAACGCTTTTTTTGACGGAATATAGGTCACCATTTCACTTGCTGCTTCTGTACCAGACACGTCCATAAAGACCATTTCTAGGCCATCAATGACCAGAGTTTCCCATGGTCCTTGTTGATTAATTTCATAATCTGGTTTTACGTAAGTGATTTCGCCTTTTGATAATCCTTTTGCCAATGCTGCATCAATAATACCGTGATTATTTTTACCCAGTGTTACGCCATATTGGTAACTGGCTCGGCGACTCATGGCATTACCTGTAAGCACATTTTCGTCTACTATTTCAGCGGTAATATTATTTGAACCGTACACTTTCACGTCAGGATAAAAGTTTTGAACCCCGCGCGCTCCACCAAAGTGATCTGCATGACTGTGGGAATAAATCATTGCTACAATGGGTAAGTTGTTGCCTTCTGGTAAGTGTTCAAAAGCAAATTTTAGTGATTGCTCTGCGGCTTCTTTTGTTAACAGTACATCATAAACAATCCAGCCTGTTTCACCTCGAATCAAGGTCATATTAGATAAGTCAGTGCCACGAATTTGGTAGATACCATCAGTCACTTTATATAAACCGTTGGGTACCATATTAAGTTGTGCTTGACGATAAAGTGATGGATTAACCGAGTCAGGAAATTGTTCACTGATAAAGCTAAATTCTGCCCGTAAAATGTCAGCGGTTACTTGGTCGAACTCAGCAATTTGGTTTCGACTAAAGCGGTCAAAGGCTGTTTTATCGTTAAAGTTGAGGCCTTTTGCAACTTCGGCATTATGCGCCGCCGTAACGGGTGTAGCAGGCTTGCCTGAATAGTCGACACTAATGTGGTCGTGTTGATGTTGAGCTGCAAATACAGTGAATGGAAGTGTCGTTAGCATTGAAATGGCTATGAGGGATTTTTTCATCAATTAGTTATCACCCTATGTGTATATAAAATGTAAAAAGATGAATTTATCTTAGTGGCTAAACATCAAAAGATAACTATAGCTAAATGGTGGTAATACATTTATGTTGTGAATGTATAGGGAGTGGATAACGTATTAGTAATGTCGCTAAAGCCAGTAAGTGGAAATCTTGGTTTAAAAGCATGGAATAAACAGAGAAGGGCGATGGAGCCAACATGGGTGATGAAATAACCAATAAGCTAGGTCAGCAAGTCGATAATAAACTGCCCATGCTGGATTTAAACTTATTGCGGGTATTCTGTATTGTGTGTCAGCATTCGTCTATCACTCGTGCGGCAGAGCAGTTAGGGTTAACGCAGTCATCGGTCAGTAATGCGATTAACCGTCTTAAGCATGCTCTGGAATGTGAATTGTTTATTCGTATCGGTCGCGGTATTGAGCCAACAGCCATCGGAACTCATATTTTTGATACTGTACAACCTATGCTTGATACCATTGAACAAACGTTAATGGGGATTAAAGCGTTCGATCCTAGTACCTCTAAACGGGTGTTTACTATTTATGCTAATGAAGCTGTTATCGATTTGTTACAACCGCAGTTAGATAACGCATTAGCGCATTTGTCTGTCAGGGTGGTGCTACGCAACTCACCTGTTTTTGAGGCTGAGCAGTTTCAAGATTTGCAAATGCAAAAAGTGGATTTGGTCATCGATATCGTGCCACCAAAACTGAAAATGTTTAGTTGCCAAAAAGTTGCACAAGAACGAATAGTCTGTGTGGTGCGCCAAGGCCATCCGGTGATAAAAAACCATCTAAGTCGAGACGACTATTTTGCCGCCGAACACGTTATGTATCGATTTCATCGCGACAATATGCGTGTGGCGGACATTATTGCTAACGCACCTTTGCCACAACGAACTTTATACAGTGAGCAGTCATCTTTATTAAGTATGCTGTCGTTGATCAGCAAGTCTAACGCGATTGGTATTGCCCCTTATATTTTCACCCAAAACTACGCTGAGTTGTTTAAACTGACGTTACTTGAACTACCTTTTGAAACTCGTCCAATCGATTTGTACAGCATTTGGCCAACTAAGCATGCGTTAGACAAGTCGTGTATTTGGTTAAGGAAAACCATCGTTGAGTTAATAGAAAAGGCTTATAACCTCTCAACTTAGGGTTTTATATCGCGCGCTGTAAATAAGGCTGTGAGCCACAGCAAACTGCCAATAAAAAAGCCAACCTGATTTAGGTTGGCTTTCATGTTTTTTCAGCTAGTAACCATTGGCGATGATGAATCGTTCACATCATCAATCACGATTATTGTCTGGCTAAGCGATTTGATTCAGGTGGGTTTTCAAAGTCGCTGCGGTACGGATTGATGTCTAAGCCACCACGACGCGTGTAACGTGCGTAAACGGTTAACTTAGTACACTGGCAGTATTTTTTTAAGTCGACAAAAATACGCTCAACGCACTGTTCGTGAAACTCATTATGCTGGCGGAAAGAGATTAAATAGCGCAGCAATTTTTCACGATCAATTTTAGGGCCTTGATAACGGACCATTACGCTGCCCCAATCGGGTTGCGAGGTGATTAAACAATTAGATTTCAATAAGTTTGAGTTCAGTGTTTCTGCCACGTTTTTATCAGGATCTGTACCACCGATTAAATGGTCTGGATTAAATTCGTACTCGGTTACTTCAATGTCCAAGTCATCAATACACGTACCCGGCAAATCAATAATTCGTTCAAGATTAAAATGCTTAGGTTCGATGACTTTTACGGTCACTTCGCCTTCAGCACAAGCGGCTAAATCGCGGCTTAAGGTTTCTTGTACTGCTTCGACACTGTCAAACTTAGTTTGGTTAAAACTATTTAAGTACAGTTTAAACGATTTAGATTCAATCAAATTGACACTGTTGATATCTAACTGAACTTCCAAAATGGCAACAACAGGCTTGCCTTTAGCATTAAGCCAGGACAATTCATATCCGGTCCAAATATCGGTACCGTGAAAAGGGAGTTCACCACTTAATTCAATAGCATCTCGGTTAAGTTTACGTGGAACCCCTTGCAGCAGTGACGCGTCATACTCAGCTTGATAAGCAGTTGCTTGGCCTAATGTAAGGCCTTTTAATGCTGCTGCATCACTATAAGGGTCGTGATTGTGTGTCATCTAATCGGTTTCCGTGTCAAAATATGGTTTTATTATAAACTACGAGTGGCTTAAGTGTCTTGTTCATCTGCATTAGATTGCTTTATAAAAAATTATCTTAAATCTTATCAAGATACGCTATCTGAATTTCCGCGCTATTATCCTTTGGGCGAAGACTCAATATGTATTCAAGGTACATTTAATGCGGACACTGATGATACCGTGTTCTGGCAGCCTGTTAAACGTGACAATGTCGCTGACTTTAGTAACGTGGAGCATGCATTAAATATTCAATTACACCAAGATATTCATGCATTTTATGGCCAATATTTTTCAGCGCCATTACCGTTTACTGCATCATTTGGTGACGGTGAATTACTCCAAGCATGGAATCAAGATGACTTTGAAAATTTGCAACAAAATGTAATTGGTCATTTGATCATGAAGAAAAAGCTTAAACAACCAGCAACTTGGTTTATTGGTGTGTTAGGCGAGGGCGACGAAATGCTGACGGTAAACAATGACGATGGCAGTGTGTGGATTGAAATTCCTGGTGAAAAACAGCGCACTAAATTAGCCGAATCATTGACCGAGTTTTTAGAAAGCCTATCTCCGATGATAAAACAGCCATCAAAACCCGTCGAGGAGTTACCTCATACGGTAGATCATCCAGGGATTTGGCAACGGATTAAAACCATGTGGGATTATTTGTTACGTAAAAAGTAACCGCATGAAGCATTGAAGTGCCATTTTAGGGGGCTTCAATGCGTTCATTGAATGCAAACACGAGCATTCAAACACGAGTATTCAAACACTCATCTTCCTCGTAACATCCTCCTTTATGCTTCGCTGATATTATTGATTCCACACTTTAGTGTTTGAGTGATTTTATCTATGCACGCTTGTTTATCAACAATCCACAATCCGTAGCTTATGGGCAATACTTCAACGCCAGCCCGTTTAAATAATTTGTAGGTTGTTAGCTCAAAAAAGTTAGCCCAAGGCCCAGGAAAACCAATAAGATCAACAGCAAGGTATTTGTCTGCGTAACGACACAATAGATCTATTTCGGTTCCGGCAATGGTATACCCTGCCCAAGTATCTACCTTGTACCTTGCTAATACCTCAATGATCTCTTGTTGAAATGTGTCTATCTCGGTGGTCATACTGTGTTTGGCATTAAAGGTTGTTATAGAAGTAACATATTGGCGTAACAGGTTGTGTTCTGGTAATAACGAGTCATCAATAGACAAATATATCAACTGCTTTTGACGTGCCCTGGTAATGGTGACGTTAAACACATCCGCTTTATTTAAATAGGCAGCCGTACGTTTACTGTTGTTATCAATCGCAAACGAAATCAGCATAATGTCCCGCTCTTCGCCTTGAAACCCAAACGGCGTGGCTACACGTATGCTGTGTTTAATTACATCTGTTTGAGGGATCTTCTGCTCAATCAATGTGGCGATATATTCAGCCTGTGCGCTAAAAGGCGAGATAATCCCAATACTATGAGTTATGCCTGTTTGGGCATCTTGTGTTATTTGATGTTGGATCTCTGCTAATAAACTCTGTGCTTCTTGTGGGTTAACGCCCGATGCGTCACGAGTACCGGCTATACGATGAAGGTGCAAATGGCCTGAACTGGTGCAGGGGCGATGTTGCATGATTTTTAATTTAGATTGATAAAAAGACTGGTTACTAAAATGAATAAGCTCAGGCTTACTTCTAAAGTGTTCATCTAAAAATGCCAACTCTTGCGCACTAGCTAATGTTTTTAACGCTAAATCTAAGATGGAATTATCTCGATAACTGATGACACCTGGGCTGCTTTCGGGCACATTATTTTTGGCAAGCAATTGAGTTTGTTTGCTTCTGGCTAAAAAGGAATAGTGCTTTAATTGCTTAGTGTCGCCAACAATCAATACACGTTTTGCACGGTATAGCGCAGGTAAGCAACTGCTAATATTGCACTGTGTTGCCTCGTCAATAATCACTAAATCAAACATTTCGCGATTAAGCGGCAATACTCTGTGTAGGCTGTTTAAGCTGGCGAGCCAGATGGGAAATGCGGCAAATAATGTGGCATATTCTATTTTTTCAAATAACGCGAGTTGTTTACTAGACGTTCTACTGCGAATAGCTTGGTTAAAGGCCTGTAGCGATTTACGGTGCTGATTAACTAAAGTGGTTAAGTTATTCTTTTTTAGTGCGTTAAGATATTCAGCTGCCAGTGTTTCCCGCGTAACAGTGTGCTTGTTGATAGTGTTTAACGCATCCCATTGTCGATGCCATTGGTTTATTGACCCTTGGGTAAAAAACAAATAAACCCGTTTTAGCCATGTTGATTGTTGTGCTTGAAGTTTATGTAGGTGCAACCCACGGCTAATAGACCTGCGACTGAACGCCAGGAAACGTTTTTCCAGTTTTATCAGTAATCGTTGCAGCTTATTCAGTTCGTCTTCACATGCTTGCGGGCTTTGGCTTAAGTCATCGCTAAAGTATCCTGCGAGTAAGTCCGCGGTATAATCTTTTAATTGTTTTAAAAATGCTTTTTGTCCTGCGCGAATAGACACTTCGCCCAAGTTAAAATTACTCGCCAATTTAGCTGCAATCACATCAAGGGCTACGTCATTATTGGCCACAATAAGCACCGACTCACCGCGCGCCATATGTTCGGCAGCAACAGCCGCTATGGTGTAGCTCTTGCCCGTTCCTGGCGGACCAGACACGCAGCCTAAATCGGCATTGGCAGCGATATGAATAACTTTCTTTTGTGGCGTAGATAATAACCCCGGTAAAAAGTCATATTTAAGTATCGGCTCTCTGAGTCTTACAGCCCGTTTTTCAAACGTTTGGTTAAACAGCTTACAAATGGGAGCCGATTGTTCATTGGCGTTAATGATACTTTCTAATTCGTGAAGAACACCACGACTGCTCGAAGACCGCTCAACAAAAAGTAGCATCGAAATAGGTAACAAACGGGGTGTTTTTTGGGTTAACGCTTTTTTAATGTCTTGGTGTTCGGCAAGTTTTGGATAGTTCAGTAATTCAAGCGAATGAATGTCTATGTGATTGTGATTAAAGAATGACGTCCAAAACGACGGTGAATGTACGTCTTCATTAATGAGCAGTTGTGATAGCTCATTATCTTCTGGTAGCAATTGTTGCAGCAGGGCTTCATTGATTTCAGTGTCTTCAGCTTGGGCCGAAAAATAGAAACTATGGTTATCTTGTTCAATGGTGGCTTCATTAAACAGCAGCGGCGAGACAACCGTTTTGATCTCACCTTTTATGGTTACTTTACCGACAAATAGAAATCGTGCGTACAGCAGTATTCTTTCCCTTTGATACATCGCCACTCGTTTAAGCATTGGCTCGGCAAATTCTTGCGGGATAGGTAAACGAGGTAAAAAACCTATACCTAGTTCATCTTGCCCCTCAAGAATGAGACGATCTTCTTGTTTAAACTTGTTCACATTCCAAAGATTGATGGAGGCGCTATCTTCCTTATAACAATCTTTGTAGTAGGAAATAATCTGCTGATAACTCAATGGCACAATTCCATTTATTGATGATCCCAAGACAAATTAGACACAATACGGCAAGGCTCGCAGCGAAAGTGAAACATGTCTAAAAGTGGTTCATCTAGCTTCCAATCTTCAGCGCCGCAGCTTGGGCAGGGGCGAGATAACTCTGCTTGCAATGATTCGCCGCCCACACGGTATAAGTAATAATAAGTGGGGATATTAGTTAGATATTCTATCCGGCCACGTAAATCCCAACCGCGTCTAAACAGGTCACTGTCCGTCCGAGTTATCTCATCCAAAGCTGCAAACTCTGCTTTAGTGGCTGCGGCCATTTGCAGTTCATCGCATGCTTGCCATTCTGTTTGCCATTTTATGATGCGCTTATGATCGCCATTGAAAGTAGCAGGCAGTTGATAAAGAGGGATCGGTAATAGATTGTCACCATTACGCAGTGGCGAACACATGTGCACATAACTGGTATACAGCAGTTGCCATGAAGGCGTGTCGGTATTGCTAGCTTCTGAATTAATGTCTTGGCCGATAAACTTTTCTCTAGGGGCCAATAGTTTGGCTGCGGTTAAGCCTGCTAAGGTCACTTTTACCCATGGGCTACTGTGACGGTTTGCTAAGCTGGTTTTTTCAGGTAGCAGCAGACGAACTCTAAATTCACCATCATTAAATGCTACCGCAAATTCACGTCCTAAAATTTGTCCATTAGCTCGTAAGGCTTCAAGAAAAGCGTTAATGGCTTTCTCTACCGTCTCAATAGTCGTATCGGCAAAACATTCAAAGCGTAGTTCGGTGACAAACATCTATTGGTCAGCCTTATTATTGATTATGTTGCTTTGAGCCATATTATTTTGTGCTTGGTGCTCTAACTCAGTAACTCGTTGGGTTAGCTGAGCAATGTGTTGCTGTAGGGTTATAACCTGTTGGATCACTTGAGCAAGATCGGGTTGGTCATGTGATGGGACGTCGGCTATTGATGGAATGTCTGCTAATTCCGGTAAATGTTGCCACTCAGATTTAGGCAATGCCTTAAATTGTTGTAAACCTTGGATAAGGGTAGGCATTGGGATGCTATTGCCTAAACGGCTTTTTATCAGGGCCAAGCTGGGCGTATGCCCATTGTTAGCAATCGATTTTGCTGCGGCAAGCACTTGTTCAATTGGACTCATTGTTGGTTTAATTCCTTAATTCCATATAGTGAGATTAACTAATTCTTGTTGAGTTAAAACATAAAGCTATATAAATCAGTGCATTATTTTATGGCACGATTTTGGCTTAAAGGATCTGTAAATACAATGTGGATTTTATTTTAACAAAAAGGATGCAACATGAAATTAAAACTTATCGCAGCGGCATTAATTGGCGCGACATCACTAGGATTAAGTGGTTGTGTTATCAGTGTCGGTGACCATGAATCGGGTAAAAGTGCTGATTATTGGCAAGTGCAACAAGATAAAAATCGTGATCTGTTGAGCAAATTGTCTATGGGAATGAGCAGTGATCAAGTGACAACTTTAATGGGAACTGCTGATTTTAGTGAAGCTTATACTAAGTCGACTCAAAATAATGCAGAACAATCCATCAAAGTGTTGTTTTATCGTACCCAATGGGCTGAAGGAGATGGTAAAACAACCAAAGATGAATGCACGCCAATTGTGTTCAGAGATGACGTCTTAGTGGGCTGGGGCGACACAGCCTATAGACAACACTAATTGCCGAGTGACGTTATCAGACATTAAGCGTTAATTACAATTTAGCTCGCATCATCACGTCCAATTGATCAATCACTTCTGACCATTGGGCGTCTTCTAATAATGCCTCTTTTAAAAATGCTTTTTGACCTGGATTCCAGCAATCAGCATCTATAATCAATGTGTGTTTAGCAAGTTTGTTTTGGATAACAAAGTCGTCGATTCCCTCTTGATCATGAGGTAACCCTAATTGCTTAAATAAGTGACTTAAATCATTTGATGTAGTGTCCATTTGACGCATTCCTTGTGATGGTTAGATAAACAATTTTAGTATCCGTCTAGATGAGATAAATAGCAAACAACTGACACTCACTGCCGCTAAAAAGTAAAATGGGTAAACAAAACTTGTACAATGTTTCAAACTTGTTAAGTTAAGTTTAGCGAGTTAATCAACAAGGAATAATAATGGACAATAACACCTTGGAAACTTTACGTGCAGTGTATTTGACGGCAGAAGACTTACGAGTGGCGGCTTCAATACTTTATAACGCTTATCATGATGATCCCTATTTTATCGAAGTACTTGGCCAACATGACAATCAACAATATGAACAAAAACTTCGAGCTGCGATTCGTGAAGAGTTAAACGAGTTATGGCAACAAGAACAACCTTTAATTGGCCTATTTGACGGCGACCGTTTAATCGGGGTTGCCTGTGTGATCACGCAACAAGTGCCTTTGGGGGAGGGGCGTTATTGGCATTGGCGTTTTAAAATGATGCTGGGAACAGGATGGAAATCAACTCAAGGATTAATGCAAAAAGAAACCTGCATTTTAGAACATCTTCCTTCGCAAAAATGCGGGGTTTTACAATTTATTGCGTTATCCCCCAATGAACAGCACAAAGGCTATGGTGCCAGGTTAATTCAAGCGGTATTGAGTTGGTGTGATGAGCAACCTGGGCTTGATGGCATCGGGGTATTTGTGAGTAATCCTTCGCACCATCAGGCGTTCGTTAAACAAGAGTTTACCAGCATTGCCACTGTGAGTATTGGCAATGTTGACGGCGAAATATTGTTTTACAGCAAGGCCTAGCGCCTAAACTGAGAATAATCTAACCCTAACAGAGCATGCCATTAGCGAGTTGTTAATAAGGAGTGAGTAATGGAACCTAAGCGTTATTCTTCATTTGCAGAGTTTTATCCATTTTATCTGTCGCAACATCAAGATCCCGTTTGTCGAAGACTGCATTACATTGGCAGTAGCATTATTTTAGTGATCATTATTAACACTTTGATTAACCAACATTGGTGGCAGTTATTGTGGTTGCCGGTAGTAGGTTATGGTTTTGCATGGTTAGGGCATTTTATATTTGAAAAAAATCGCCCCGCAACATTCACTTATCCGCTATACAGCTTATGGGCAGATTGGGTAATGTTTGGCCAAATGATAAGGCGTTTATGGCGCAAATAACCCTGGAAGTATTAACTTGCTCACGCTTTTGTAAGCAATATCCTACAAGTGTGTAAGGGATCTTATCTAAAGTTGTCAGTGTTTAACGTTATAAATTATTTTTAATCCTTTGAAATCAGTCGTTTACGTTATTTTAATGTTTTACAGACATGTGGGATGTTTATTTAAATGGAGTTGAGTGACTTTTATCGGCGTTTATTTTGGCTAGAATGTAGTTATCGAAAGCGGGTCATCAGTTGGTTTTCTTAGGATGAGAAATAAGACTAATGATGCTTAAGAATATTAAGGATGATACTAGGACACGCTCACGGATTAGGGCATAAGCTCGGCAAATGGATAGCCGAATCAAGGATGGGTGAAGACAGTAAATAGTCGACACAAGGACAAAAAGGATAAAGCTGCAGGATGCAGCTGGGAAAATTCAACGGATTGAATAGATTTATCGCTCAGCCAATGGATAGGCTGTTCAACGGAATGAAACTCATGCGTTTGTTTGCGTTACACAAATAGACAAGGAAATGAGAACAGGGAAAAGGACTGCAGGAAGCATGTTTACATGGATGGTGCAGGGAGCAAACTTTCAGCCGGATTGCTGACAAAAGTGTTAACGGGCACAACCTTATAACTTAAGGTTGTGCCTTTTTGCTTTCTGGCGTAAAAATTTCTGGAATTTGAGTTGTGCGATTGCAGTCGCAAAAAGAGCTTAAGCAAGCTTGATAAACTACTAACTCATTTTGCTACATGCCATGTTTGAGCCAACGATCCTAACATCAGCGAACCCTTACTGATTTTACTAAAATCGTGGTGAATACATTTTACTTCACGATATGTTTTACTAAGCCTTCGGTGTGTTAATCGACACTCACGCTAATACAGTTGTGAGTAGATCATGTTATGTTCTAACGCTAAAATATCGATGTTACGGCCCCGCCAATTTCAGCCTGAAGCTTTATTAAGTACAATACTTTATATAGTCGTATCTGGCTGGTTAGAAATCGATTTATAAAAATAATGATGGTTCATTTTCTATAATTTAAATCGTCCAGCTGCAAATCGTTGTGTAAGGTAAATTCACAAAATAAAGCCGCTTTTTTTAGGTATTGATGAATATTATATTTTGCCGCCCATGTTAGGAATTAGTTTATGACAAAGATACTCAAAACAGGCATTGTTGGTTACGGCTATGCCGCAAAAACGTTTCATGCACCATTGATTAAGGCTGTACCGGGCCTGCAACTCGCTGCAATATCTTCCAGCAATCCGGCAAAGGTGCATATAGACCAACCTGATTTGCCTGTGTACTCATCCCCCGAAGAGTTATTTTCCTGTGCTGATATCGATTTGGTGGTTATTCCAACTCCCAACGAGACGCATTTTCCACTAGCGGCAGCAGCGCTAGCTGCCGGAAAGCACGTCGTCTTGGATAAGCCGTTCACCCTCACTACCGATGAAGGTAAAGAGCTTATTAAGCTCGCTCATCAATGTGATCGACAGCTATCAGTATTTCATAATCGCCGTTGGGATTCCGATTTTCTGACGTTACAGAAGGTGCTGCGGGAAGGTTCACTAGGCCGTGTGACACATTTTGAATCACACTTTGACCGCTATAGGCCTGAAGTTCAAACGCGCTGGCGTGAGTCGGCAGCTCTAGGCGGAGGTTTGTGGTTTGACTTGGGCTCGCATTTACTCGATCAGGCACTGCAGTTGTTCGGTACACCAAAAACAATGTGGTTAGACCTTGCCCAACAACGTGATGGAGCAGTCGCAGACGACTGGTTTCATGCTGTGCTGGGATATGACGAAATGCGGGTAATTCTTCATGGTAGTGCATTGGTTGCTAACCCTGGCCCACGTATGACCGTGCATGGCACTAGTGGCAGTTTTACTAAGTTTGGTCTTGATACGCAGGAAAATGCGCTTAAGTCAGGTCAGCAGCCTGGAATTCCGGGGTGGGGGAACGATCCACTTTCATGCAAATTATCGCTGAAACACAAAGGCGCGATTATCGAGCAAGACATCATAACGACTCCAGGTAATTACCAAGCATATTATGAAGGCATCCGCGATGCGATTTGTCTTGGCAGCCCAAATCCAGTAACAGCAGAGCAGGCTCTTTTGGTCATGAGACTTATTGAACTCGGCATTGACAGTGCTCAAGAAGGTCGTAAGTTGTTAGTGTCTGAACGATAAGCACATACCCTAGTCCATTTATTGTTAATCGAGCAAAGATGTTTGCTTGATTAACAATTAACTTATGTTCTGTAATGAAGTAATAGTCGATAAGCTTTATTTATACTTTTTAATGAGTCGCTATTTAACTCTTGTTTAAGTTAAAGTCATCAAAGTAAGCATTAAGTGTTAAATCAGTAAGCGCTTGTGGTTGTGTTACGTGTAAAGGTTAAATATTACTCTTACTCAAAAGTGACATCGCGTGGACTATTGTGCGAATTAACATGTTATTAGATATTGACGGCTGATAACAAATGCAGCGCATCTCAATGTTTATCGCCAGAATGGTTCAATACAAAAACTCTCAACAATAGCTCTATTCAATGTAATTAACAGATATGCCACTAAGCTGAACTTTTTCAGATTACGTCAATTAAGATCAAACCGAATTTGCTAGTTCGCGTCGGAATTTGAGCTGTTTGTTAGTTGCCGATGTTTCTCTAATGTTAATAGTTAACTTGGCGCTTACCTTTTCTGCCTGACGCTTTGTGAGATATATCTCACAAATCATGTGAGCCAAATCACCTAATTATGGGGTGGCATTTCCATATAGCGCACAACCAATTGATTTAATTGATTATTTTATTTTGTATTATCTGTGAGATATTTTAATCATTTAGAGGTACCTGTTTACGTAGAGGTAAATGAATTATTATTTATCTCGTTCCTAGGACGGGAACATTACAAGGTAGTAAAGAGGTCTTGGAAGACCATAAGTATATGGAAATAACGGACGATATTGAGTTTCAGGATGAAACGTTAAGCTTGCTCAATGGACGCAATAGCGGATTAAGCAAGTTTTATAACATTATCAGGATGATAGTGTGCAATGGATGCAAGATTCTACGCAAATGATTTGCGACAGGATACGTTAAGAATTTCATGGATGATATAAGGACACGCTCAGGATAGAGCAGGCTCGGTAAAAGGATAATCGAGTAAGAGGGAAAGTACTTAATTGTACAAGGAACATCAAGGATTGAACAAGGATAGAGCAGGAAGCAAGCGATACGCATGGATGGTGCAGGGAGCACATTTATAGCTGGAAAGCTTAACAAGAGATAAAGAGGCCGCGACAGTTACTGTCGCGGCCTTTCTTTTGGCTTTTTTTCAGTATCGGTGGAACTAATGGTGTTTATGTTGTCAAATTGTAAAGTGCCTATGTGCAGGGTTTGAGTACTTCATTTGAGTACCTCATTTAAGTACACAACATCTAACTCACCATTGTATAAGGAGATAGCATGAAAGGGTTTAAAGTTGCACTATTGGTTGGTTTTTCATTCGTTTGCTATAACGCCAATGCAGTCGTGAGCGAAGAACAACAACAATGGGTTGAGCAAGCGTTCAGCGATCTCAATAGTAATAATGACGGTACCAAGGTGCTTTGGCAGTATTCACAGCAAACAGTGATGCCCGACATGACACGTATTGAACAATTCAATGCATCCTTACCTGAAACTGAACGTTGGAGTTTGGTGTCTGAAAATGGTGATACTCCTGGTAAAAAGCGCTTAACTGAATACCGAGAGCGTCAACAAGATCTGCATGAAGATAAAGACGAAACTAGCTATGAATTAGCGTTTTCTGATTTAATTGATTTGTCGACATTGGTTTTTGTCGGTGAGGATGACAATAATATGTCATTTACGTTTACACCCAATATTGATGAGCTAGACAATAACTCATTAGCAGGCGTGCTTTATTTGGATAAAACATCCAAGCATTTACGTAAAATTCTCATCAGAAATACTGACGAGATAAATCCTGCGTTTTCAGTTACTTTAACTAAATTTGAATTAGAGTTAAGTTTTGATGTGTTTGAGGGATTAGTGATGCCAGCTCATACATCAACCACTATAATGGGTACAGCGGCAATTTTTAAGTCACTCGACAGTGTTCAAACTTTTACCTACAGCGATTATAAAATCCTCAACAATCCACAAACTTAATTGCATTTTGGGGCAATAAAAAACGCTATTTTTTTGAAAAATAGCGTTTTTTTATATCATTTCTTAGTTATTTTGCCTAAAAAGTAGAACTGCTTTAATGGCATTTACCTGAATCACAGCTTTTACGGCTTCCACAACTGCCAAATTTACCGCTGGCCAGTGGAGCATCCATCCATTCTGGTTCTGGGAAAATTGGCCATTCGATTTTTTTTGCTCGATTACCATGCATTAAAATATGGCCTCGATATTGGTTAATGCCATCGGTGCTAAATTCGAACATGAATGTTGCTTTCCAACAAATGCCAGTACTGCCACCAATACTTGGACGGGCCGATTCCATCGCAATAGCGAGTAGTTGTACGTTTTGTTTTTTACAGGCTTGCTCTGTAATCGTTCGGCTTAACTCTGCCATTTGTCGAAGTTGCCAAAAAAAAGCAGCAACAACAACTAAAGCAACAATTAATAAAAAATCAGTCATCATAGGCTGGTTGCTCTAAATAATCCGCCAATCGCGGTTGCTAATTGAACGCTTCTGTCAGGATGCCTTAAGTCGGCTAATAATCCAGAACGTAAGCTAGGTATTGCCACGATATCAGCAAATACTTGATTAAAGAAGTGCTGTGGCTGTTTTGCTAGCGCTTCTAAATAGTGTTTACGAGTGGCATCATCTTTTAACGCTAACCAGTTACGTGCTGCAATTGTTATTAGCGTGTTGTCGTCTAAATGTTGTTGTTCATTGAGTTGGTTAATCGCTGTCATACTGTATTGAACATCAGATGCTAATGCCGCTAAATACATCACTTTTATATGATCTTGAGCTTGTTCTAATTGATTAAATAAGTGTTCGGCAAGGCGTTTATCAATATTAATGTGTTCTAAGCATTGGCAAAGGGCGGCTTGCACTTCAATAGGTGCATTATCAAGTGCATTTATAATGTCATCAAGATGGTTGAATTGATGTGCGCGAACGCAAATATCGGCTAAACCTTGTAAACCCAGTTGTGGCCATGTGTCTTGCGCTGCTTGGCCAGACAAATACTGCGTAGCAAATTCATATTGGCTCGATGCTGGTTGACCAAGCTGAAGCCTGACCAATGCATTAAATAACGCCAGTTTGTGTTGGTTAGGTTTAAAGCTGAAAGGATGATTGGCTAATTGTTCTTGCTGTGCATCAGTTAATGCTTGGGTTGGATTACGACCCAGGGCTTCTAAAATCATCTTAATAAACTGAGTTCGAGGCGCAGGAGATAATAAACCTTGTTCATCTAAAGGTAATTTTACAAACCAAATATAGGGTAATTGCTCTTGTTGCCAAAACACGATAGCAAACTGCGCATGGCCTTGAATGGGATAAGGATACGGCGCCAGTAAAGAGTCAATTTGCTGAAAAGCTAACATATCGATATGTTGCACTCGACGACCTAAATCGTATATTTGAAATTGAGTATTTGCGGTCGTCAGAAACTGGCTTAAGGTGGTTATCTCGGTCATGGGGTCGTCACTAAATCAAAGAAGTTGGATGGGTATTCAATGGGCTAAATGATATCATACTCCGACTTAGCCTTTATATTGTCGTTCATGTTTATGCTTTATTTAGCCAGCCATAATTATTTAATTAAATTAGAACAATTGCTTAAGGGGTTTCAGCTGTGGTCTGATACCTCACCTCCGGTATCTGCTTTGACGAGTACGGCACCATTTAGCTGCGATGTAATGGCATTTGAGCAATGGTTGCAGTTTATTTTTATTCCAAAAATGACCGAGTTAGTTGTGCAACGACAGCCTTTGCCGACCAATATGGCTTTAGCGCCCATGGCTGAGCATGTGTGGCAAGGTATGCACTATGGGGATGTTCTGATTGCTCAATTACAACAATTTGATACTTTGCTCAGTCAGCGTTAAGCGAGCAACAAACGCCACCACATAACAAAACAAACTAAGCCGATTCTGAGTTGGCCAATACATAATAAGTAAAGTGATAACACATGATCTCAAAAGAAAACGATGCTGAATACTCATTAGATAACGATGACTTATATGAACAAATAGGCTCGGAATATATTGATGAGGACGCTACTGCAGATACCGAATTAGACGATGACTTACCCCCTCCCCATATCGACATTCTATTTGAAGATGAGCACCTAGTTGCTATCCATAAGCCTGCAGGTTTATTGGTTCATCGTAGTTATTTAGCCCGTAGGGAGCGTTTTTTTGCGATGCAGATGACTCGTGATTTAGTGGGCTGCCATGTTTTTCCGGTGCACCGCCTAGATAGACCTACATCTGGAGTATTACTGTTTGCCAAATCGAGTGAGGTGGCTCGTGCATTATGTGAGCAATTTGCTGATCATAGTATTAAGAAGCATTATTTAGCCATTGTTCGTGGCAATATGCATGAGTCTGGCACGCTAGATTATGCCCTAAAACAGGAGTTTGATGATTTAGGCGATAAACATGTGGACCCGAACAAGGCTGCTCAAGATGCCGTGACGGATTATCAACCATTATTGAATACGGAAATACCGTTTAGTTCAGGTCGATACCCAACTAGTCGTTATGGCTTGGTAAGATTAAGCCCTCATACTGGCCGCAAGCACCAATTACGTCGTCATATGGCACATTTACGACATCCAATTGTTGGTGATACAACCCATGGCGATGGTAAACAAAATAAGTTCTTTCGCGAACATTTTACTATTAACCGTTTGTGGTTGATTGCAAAAAGCCTGCAGTTTATACACCCAGTAACTCAGCAGTCAATGCATATTGAAACTGAGTTAGAAGCTGAATGGTTGACTGTTTTTAACGCATTTTGCTGGGGTGATGCTCAATTATCATCCCAGCCAAGTATGTTATTAAGTTAATTCATTCGGTCTGCAAGCAAGGCTTTAAGCTTTTCAAATTCGGGGATATGCGGTATGGGTTCGTGCTGCTGTTGTTCGATGTGGAAATAATAGTTACGACGAATGTGGGCGAATTTGTGTTGTAGTTTTAGTCTTCGCTTTCTGCTCACTTGTCGCATCGTCTTGATTCCGTTTTTGCGCTATTTCATTTGAGCCAACCGATGTTGACCATAACGATTTACATTACATAATAAAAGACACTTGCGAGAGACTCAAACAATACAGTAAGGTAAGCCACTAAGACTCAAGGTATTTTATAACGTATTACATTTAAGAGGAAAGTATACCATGAAAAAGGTCAATGTTGTTTTTGGTACCGTTTATGGTAGCGCACAATTTACTGCTGAAACAGTGACTAAGGCGATTGCAAAATTAGGCTTTACGACTAAGCTTTGGCAACCCAATGAATTATCTGGTTTTGTACCACTACAAGATGAGCTATTAATTGTAGTTTCATCAACCACGGGGCAAGGGGATATACCCGAAGATATTTCTCCTTGGTTTAGTGAACTTAAGTCCAGCGCACCGTATTTACCATTATTACAATACAGCCTAATTGGCTTAGGCGACTCAAGCTATGAAACTTTTTGTGGGGCGATAAAACAATTTGATGAATTGTTAACCGAGTTGGGCGCTAAACCGCTGACAGAACGATTAGAAATTGACGCCTGTGAAACAATGGAACCCGAAATAGAAGCTAAAACATGGATAGCCAGTTGGCACAACGCCGTCACATCGGTAAACGCAGCGTAAGTTTTTTTACGCAACAATGGTTTAAATTCGCACAGCGCCTAAGTCAGGCTCTGCTCATACCTATTGCTATTTTGCCTGCTGCAGGGGTGATGTTAGGGTTAACCGTTAACCCGTTACCATTTATTCCTGCAGAATTAAATACGGTGTTTTCTGCGGTCGGCAATCTGGTTTTTACCATGATGCCTTTGTTGTTTAGTGTTGCGATAGCGATTGGTTTTTGTCGTGATCAAGGCATTGCAGCATTTTCAGCCGTCTTTGGTTTTGGAGTGTTTTTATCCACAATGGGAGCTCTGACCAATATTTATGGTCTGGTATCTCGTCCTCTCTGGGGCATGCAAACAATTGACACTGGTATCGCTGGCGGCATGTTAGTCGGCGCGATGACATGTTTAGCTGTCAATCTTAGTCAACATGTTAAATTACCTGCTATTTTTTCCTTTTTTGAAGGTCGTCGCAGTGCTCCAATAATTACCATTCCGCTGTCTATGGCACTTGCTTACCTATTAGTGCATGTTTGGCCGCCCTTATCGCATATTATTGAACTCCTTTCTGATTGGGCTGTATACCAAGACCCCGCGATTGCTTTTGGTGTTTATGGCACGGTCGAACGTTTATTAATTCCGTTAGGATTACATCACATTTGGAATGCCCCATTTTATCTTGAAGTCGGACAGTACATTAACCAGGGGACTGTAGTTCGAGGTGAAGTGGCTCGTTATTTGGCCGGCGATCCATTGGCGGGAAATCTTGCTGGTGGTTATTTGATTAAAATGTGGGGTTTACCAGCAGCTGCCTTAGCGATTTGGCGTTGTGCAGATAAGTCTGAACGTAACCGAGTTGCGGGGATTATGTTATCAGCGGCGACAGCCAGTTGGTTAACTGGGGTGACAGAGCCGATAGAATTTGCCTTTATGTTTATCGCACCGATTCTGTTTATTGTACATGCATTACTCACGGGAATTGCTTATAGCGTGTGTATTCTACTAGACGTTCATCACAGCATTGTGTTCTCTCATGGGTTGGTAGATTTTACCTTATTGTTTTCGCGCTCTGCTAATACTCAGTGGATTTGGATATTGGGTCCGCTCACAGCAATAATCTATTATGCAATTTTTAGGGCCAGTATTTTAGCGTTCAATCTAAAAACGCCTGGCCGATTAGAGCAAAGTGATTTACCCGCTGAGCCTAAAGAGAGCTTACGGGCAATGATTTCTGCATTGGGCGGACGCGAGAATATTGTCGAGATTAATGCTTGTTTAACACGCTTACGTATTAGTGTTAATCAAGCAAATCTGATCGATAAAGCTAGATTAATGCGCTTAGGTGCTAAAGGCGTGGTTGTTATGGGTAAAGGTGTACAAGTTGTTTATGGCACTAAGGCTGAAACATTACGTAAATTACTGCAAAAATATTTAGATTCTCGGCGTTAGTACCAACGGTTGTTCCATTAAGCCATAATAGTTGTTGCTTAACTTGTTATACATATTTTAGAATTTTGTATATAAAGCAAGATTATTTATCTTTTATGAGAATTTATCATTAAAAACATCACCTAAAAATCTTTTTAAATGGCACACTGTAAAACAGTATTTTAAGAGGAGTTGTACGCGTGAGCCATCAAGATAAAACCATTATTACCCAAGCTAATTTACAACGAAAAGTGCTAATAACCGATTGTGCTGATGCTCAGGGGTTAATAGCTAAAATCACCAACGTCTGTTTTGCTCATCAATTAAACATTATTAAAAACACCGAATTTGTTGACCACACACAAGGCCGATTTTTTATGCGCGCCGAGCTTGAAGGGGTGTTTGATGATGAACGCTTACTGAATGAATTACGTGAAGTGTTGCCAGCTCAAAATCACATGAAACTCGTTGATATGGGTAAAAAACGTATCGTGATCATGGTGACAAAAGAAGCTCATTGCTTAGGCGATATTCTGATGAAATCTTATTATGGTGGCTTGGATGTTGAGATTGCTGCTGTGGTAGGCAATTATGATGTGTTGCAGGCATTAACTGAAAAGTTTGATATCCCATTTCATTATGTCAGTCATGAAGGCTTAAATCGTCAAGAACATGAACAAGCGATGCTTAAAGTGATAAAACCTTATGATCCGGACTTTGTTGTACTCGCTAAATATATGCGAGTATTAACACCTGAGTTTGTAACAGCATTTGCAGATAAAATTATTAATATTCATCATTCTTTTTTACCAGCATTCATTGGTGCATCACCTTATAAGCAAGCATGGGATCGTGGTGTTAAAATTATTGGTGCAACAGCACACTTTGTGAATAATCACTTGGATGAAGGACCGATTATTAAACAAGATGTCATTTCAGTTGATCACAGTTATAGCGCAGAAGAATTAGCCCATAATGGCCGTGATGTTGAAAAAAGCGTATTAAGTAAAGCGCTGCAATTGGTATTAAATGAACAAGTTGTGGTGTACGGTAATAAAACAGTCGTGTTTTAAAGTGCACTGATATGCATCATTTGACGTTAAATCCAATGATGCTATCTTATTTAGAATAAGTAGCTGTGAGCAAGCTGCTGTATTAATGGTCTATTTTTAGATTTACTGTGATATATTCAAACGGTATTGATATGTTAGATCTGTATAAATAAGAACGGGGAACTGGATGTTACAAAAAGCTGATTTTTTCTTAAAACCTTCAGAATTACCCAAAACAGTTGGGTTATGTTGGGGCATTCTTAATGATAGGCTTGAATTAATTAAGCTGAGTGAACCGTTATACAAATTGGTCAAAAAACCCATATCAGCCATTCTAAAGCAACCGTTGTCTAATTCTTTTTCAATGCTTACCCATGATCAAATAGACCTGACTAATCGTCACACTTCACAACTAATCAATTATGTTGATGACAACGGTCATGCACTACAAGCTACAGTTACCCCGATAGAAGAAAGCAGTGAGCATTGGTGTATTACCTTTATAGAAATCGAACTCGATAAAGCATGGTTATCAGATTTACATCCTGATTATCATCAAGCGATTCAGTCAAGTGATGATTGGCTTAATCAAATCGAAGAAGTGATTAATGCCAGTGGTGATATGGTGTTTGCTATTTCATTAAAACAGGCACTTTCATTGACACAATCTACTGTAGGTTATCTGCATATATTTGATGAAAAAAACAATCAAATTGTGCGAACCACATGGAGTGAAAACGTTAGTGATTATTTTACGATTACCAAACAACAAACGTATAAAACTGATTCAGGTATTTGGGCCGAAACCATCCAAACCCGTAAATCGACGGTGCACAATGAGTTAACCAGTATTTCTGAGAACCGCACACAACAACAAGGTTTTTTTGCCTTTAGTAATCATCTTTGTGTGCCCATTCATTATCGCAAAAAACTCGTTGGCATTATCGGCGTTGGCAATCGTGACAAACCTTATACCCAAGTAGACGCCAAATCGTTAAGTATTTTTGCGACTATTTTGTGGCACAGCGTCGAATTGCCACGCACCATGAAAGCAGTGTCGAGGCAATCTAGCATTATTAAAATGCAAAAAGAAAAGATGACCCTCATTTTGGTGCAGTTGATTGGTGCCATTTCAGAAGCGCTAGAATTAAAAGATGCTTATACCGCGGGTCACCAAAAATCGGTTGCGCAGTTAAGCTATCTTATTGGCGAGAAAATGGGCTTAACACCTGAAGTATTGGAAGGATTAAAATTGGGTTCATTGATCCACGATATCGGTAAGTTGGCCATTCCAAGCCAGATTCTATCTAAACCCTCAAGGTTAAGCGATGCTGAGTTTGGTTTGGTTAAGCAGCATCCTGAGCAAGGCGCATTAATTGTTGATGAAGTAGAGTTTCCTTGGCCTATTAAGCAAATGATCCTTCAACATCATGAGCGCTTAGACGGTTCTGGTTACCCCAAAGGATTAAAAGCGGATGACATCATACTTGAGGCCAAGATCATTGCTGTCGCCGACGTTGCTGATTCGATTCTTAGCCATCGACCTTATCGCCCATCGTTGGGAATGGAAGTGTTAACCCAAGAGTTATTAAAAGGCAGAGGGAAAGTCTTTGATGCCGCTGTTGTGGATGCATGTATTGATATTCTGGCTGTCGAAGACTTCAAAGAAGAAGAGTATGTTAGCAGTTTGTCATTAGCCCCAGTTGTGTTTTTAGAGGAATATCATACTCTTGAACATGCTGAATCTATGATGAAAAAAGCTAAAATGGATGTTGCAGTGGTATTATCTGAAAAAAATCGTAGCCCAATAGGCGTGGTTGATAATCATGTTTTAGCTTTTTGGCACAGTCCATTTTTAAATACCGCAGCAGAACGTGCAGCAGATAGAAGCTTACTGAATAAACGTGTACATCAAGTGATGGTGCATAAAATGAATATGATTATCGATCATACCATTTTGAATGATGCCAAACTGACGATGGAAAAAACTAATGCCAGCTATTTAATCGTCCAGAATGATAAGCAACAAGTTATTGGTATGTTGACCTGGCGAATTTTGGCGGCAGCATTACTCAATCGATAACGTCATTGTGAGATGACTCAATATATCGCTGTTTCAGAACCTCATAAAAGTCATAACATTCCACAGAATTCATAGTGCTTATGGCAACAAAAAAGGCTCCTAGGAGCCTTTTTTAGATTATCGTTGGATAATATAATTAATCAACAATACGCAATAGTTCATTGATACCCACTTTACCGCGAGTTTTAGCATCAACTTTTTTGACAATAATCGCTGCATATAAGCTGTATGTGCCACACGCTGATGGTAGGTTACCTGATACGACAACCGAGCCAGCGGGAACACGACCGTAATGCACTTCACCGGTTTCACGATCAAAAATTCGCGTGCTTTGACCAATGTAAACGCCCATTGAAATTACGCTGCCTTCTTCAACAACAACACCTTCAACGATTTCGCTGCGAGCACCAATAAAACAGTTGTCTTCAATAATGGTTGGACCTGCTTGTAATGGCTCTAATACACCGCCAATACCAACACCGCCAGACAAGTGTACGTTTTTACCTATCTGCGCACACGAACCAACAGTGGCCCATGTATCAACCATAGTGCCTTCATCAACATAAGCACCAAGGTTAACGTAAGATGGCATTAATACCGTGTTCTTACCAATAAATGAGCCTTTGCGAACCGTTGCTGGTGGCACAACTCGAATGCCCTCTGCTTTGAAACGGGCTTCATCATAATCGGCAAATTTTTGCGGAACTTTGTCGAAATATTTGGTGTCGCCACCTTCAATCACGCCGTTATCAAAAATGCGGAAAGACAGGAGTACGGCTTTTTTAAGCCATTGGTGTACATGCCATTCTCCGTCAATCTTTTCAGCAACGCGTGCTTGGCCTTTATCGAGCATATTGATCACGGTTTCAACATCGGCGCGAACACTAGGTTCTACGCTTGAAGGTGAGATATCTTGACGTGTTTCGAATGCTGCTTCAATGCGTTGGCGTAAAGCATCCATTGTTTTCTCCCGGTATTAAATGATTAGTAGCGTAAATTTATGGTTTAAAATTAGTTAGATGATTTTAACGCCAGTGCTAGCGCATCAGATAATTGTTGCTGTTGTGGCTCATCTAGGGCCGTTCCACTTTGGTTTTGTAATATGAAAAAATCTTCTGCACGTTCGCCAATAGTGGTAATTTTGGCTGCTAATAATGTCACGTTGCAACGATAGAGCGTATCACCGACTTTGGCTAATAGGCCTGGGGTATCGAGGGTGATTAATTCCATCATACTTGTACCATGGCGAGCACTGGGTAAGAAACTCACATGAGTCGCAACATTAAAAGGTTTCATGATCCGAGCTAGTTTTCTAAACTTCGGCAGTTTTGGATTTTCACTGGCCAAGGCTTTTTCAAGTGCTTTACGAATACTTTGAATACGTGACAATTGGATAATTGGCTCGCCATCTTGTTCTAAAATCACAAAGGTGTCGAGTGCATAGTTATCTTTTGATGTCATGATATTAGCGTCATGAACATTGATATTTTTATTGTCTAAAACGGTCATGACGGTGGCAAACAGTTTTGGTTTATCTTTGCTATAGACAAAAAGCTCCGTCCCACCCCGCGTTGTATGTTTAGACATTAACACTAATGGTTCGTCGTGATGATGTTTTAGAATAGCCTCTGCATGCCAAGCCACTTGGGTTGGCTGATGACGTAAAAAATAGTCAGATTTGAATCGAGACCAGAGTTCATCCATGTCTTTTTCTTTGAGGCCACGACGAATAAGTTCTTTTTTAGCTTTGGCTTGGATCTCTTTTACGCGTGCTTTAGCATCGATAGGTTTTTCTTTACCCCGAGCTAATACTCGTTGAGTTGAAAAATACAAGTCGCGTAATAACGAGCCTTTCCAGTTATTCCACGTTTTCTCATTAGTGGCACAAATATCGGCTACTGTGAGGCAATATAAATAACTTAAGTGCGCTGCATCGCGTACTTTTTCAGCAAATAGTGCAATCACTTCAGGGTCTGAAATATCTCTGCGCTGAGCGGTGATTGACATCACGAGGTGATTTTCAACTAACCAAGCCACTAAGCGACCGTCATGATCATTCATGCCATGTAATTTACAAAAATCGATGGCGTCTTTTGAACCTAATTTGCTGTGATCGCCGCCACGGCCTTTAGCGATATCATGAAAGATGGCCCCGAGGACTAATAGGCCTTTTTTCGGCAACTGATTAATTAAGATGGCGCCTAGTGGAAATTCATCTTTTTGTTCAGCCTGTGAAAAGCGGTCAATATTGAGCAGTAATCTATGGGTGTGTTCGTCAACCGTATAGGCATGAAATAAATCAAACTGCATTTGGCCTTCAATCTTGCGCCAAGCCGGTAAGTAAGACGATAAAATCCCGTGTTGATGCATGAGTGAAAGCGCGGTAATACCTCGGGGATGTTTTAATATCTCCATAAACACTTTACGACAGGCGGGATTTTCTTGTAAGGGTGATGTTAGAGCTCTACGGGCATTGCGCAGTAATCGTAACGTTGGCGCGTAAATTTCTTGAATGTTAGAGTTTTTCGCCACCAGTAGAAATAAACGTAATATTTCTTCGTTTTGGCGGCTAAATAAATCGTCATCTAACACTTCAATATAACGCCCGCGACGTTGATAAGCCTCGCTTATTGGCTGAATTTCCAGTGCTTGAGTGTGACCTAATGTTGCACGCTTAAACAATTGCAGCAGCATTTGATTAAGCTCCATCACCCGGCGAACCGTACGATAGTAGCGTTTCATCATTTGTTCGACGGCTAATTGAGTTGCATCTTCGTAACCTAATAAACTGGCTATTTGTCGCTGTAAATCAAACAATAATCTGTTTTCGTTGCGATTAGCGGTGATGTGAAGTGCAAAACGGATTTCCCACAGAAAATTTTGGCATTCAATTAATTCTGCCAATTCTGCTGGTGATAAAAAGTCGTGTTCAACAAGCTCTTCAAGCGTAGCTGCATCAAAGTGGCGCATTGCGACCCATGCGATGGTTTGAATATCACGCAATCCGCCGGGGCAGGTTTTAATGTTAGGTTCTAAATCAAAGGCACTGGCTTTACTATGGCGAGCAGTTTGTTCATCTTTCTTGGCGTTATAAAAGTCATAAGAGGGCCAAAAGTCTTGTTGGCGAATAGCATCGTATAACACGTCAAATAGATATTCATTACCTGTGAGCAATCTTGCTTCAATGAGATTTGTGGCAATGGTGATGTCTGCTTTACCTTGCTCAATGGTTTGCGCAATTGTGCGGACACTGTGGCCTATTTCAAGCCCAGTATCCCAAAGGTAAGTAATGAATTGACCCAGTTTAGTTTCAGTCTCAGGTGATAGTTGTTCATCGTCGACCAAAAAAAGTAAGTCAATATCTGAATAAGGATGCAATTCACCACGACCATAGCCACCAACGGCAACTAAGGCAAGATGGTTATTATGTAAGCCAAAATCTTGCCAAGTTTGTGTTAGTAAAGCATCAACAAATTGACTGCGGTGTTTAACAATATCAGCAATAGGGTGTTTTGCAGTGTACTGCTCAACTAAGCGCTGGTTTAAGTCAATTAATGCGTTTTTGGCGGCCAGCGCAGTATTCATTGATGTCCTTACTAATTTGAGTCTTTAGTGATTAATGATACGTGGAAAGTCTTCTTCTTCACGCAACGTTAGCACTTCTACACCTGTTTGGGTCACTAAAAGTGTATGTTCCCATTGTGCAGAGTTTTTACTATCTGAAGTTGTGACAGTCCAATTATCACTTTTATCCAACACAGTAGTATGTCGACCTGCATTGATCATTGGTTCAATCGTAAAGCACATACCGGGTCTTAACACGGTCTTGTCATTATTTTTATAATGAACAACTTGCGGTTCTTCGTGGAAACCTGTGCCAATACCATGACCACAATAATCTTGTACGATGGAGTACTTATCAAGCCCTGTTTTACTTGTTTTGATGAATTTTTCGATGGTTGTACCAATTTCGCCTAATTTTAAACCAGGACGCACTTTACGAATGGCTAAATACAAGCTTTCTTGGGCAATGCGGCTCAAACGTTTGTCTTTTGCTGATACTTCACCGATTAAAAACATTTTCGAAGTATCACCATGATAACCGTCTTTGATGACAGTAATATCTAGGTTAATCATATCGCCATCTTTCAACACGTACTCAGAAGGAATACCGTGGCATACGACTTCATTTACCGAGGTACAAATAGACTTCGGAAATCCGTGATAATTAAGCGGTGCAGAAATAGCACCTTGCTCTTCGGTGTATTTAGCACAAATTTCGTCTAACTCATTTGTGGTCACTCCAGCCTTAACATGTGGAGCTACCATTTCTAATACTTGCGCCGCTAATTTACCCGCTGCACGCATTTTTTCTATCTCGTCTGCATTTTTGATCACAATACTCATGAAAACTCTCTATCTTTTTGGCGGTCAAAATAGGCTTGTTTTATCCAAGGATTTTACGGCAAAAATTTGTATTTACATGCCGTTTATGGTATAAAGCGCGCCGTTATGTGTAAGATCGTTGTTGTACGGTTCGAGTTAATACAATGTCAATCGCTGCTTTTTTAGCAAGGTATACATTGTGTTCGGCAAATCGTAAAATATGGCGGTCATTATACATGGCAATTAACTTAAATACTAAATCACACACGTATCGACACATTTTTCGGGGTGCTTTCTCATTCTTAACAGAAGTTAGAAAGTCGAAACATGGGATGCGTGGAGGTCTAACCCCTTACATTAAGGTAAATACAATGACTACTGTTTCAATGCGCGACATGCTACAAGCTGGTGTTCACTTCGGTCACCAAACTCGTTACTGGAACCCTAAGATGAAGCCTTTCATCTTCGGTGCTCGTAATGGTGTACACATCATCAACCTTGAGCATACAGTACCAATGTTCAACGAAGCTCTAGCTTTCATTAGCAACATTGCTTCTAAGAAAGGTAAAGTATTATTCGTAGGTACTAAGCGCGCTGCTGGCGAAGCTATCAAAGCATCTGCACTTTCTTGTGATCAGTATTATGTTGATCATCGTTGGTTAGGCGGCATGTTAACTAACTGGAAAACTGTTCGTCAGTCAATCAAGCGTCTTAAAGAGCTAGAAAGCCAGTCTGTAGACGGTACTTTCGACAAGTTAACTAAGAAAGAAGCGTTAATGCGTTCACGCGAATTAGACAAGTTAGAAAAGTCTTTAGGCGGAATCAAGAACATGGGCGGTTTACCTGACGTATTATTCGTTATCGGTGCTGACCATGAGCATATCGCTATTAAAGAAGCAAACAACCTAGGTATTCCAGTTGTTGCAGTTGTTGATACCAACTCTGCACCAGACGGTGTTAACTACATCGTTCCTGGTAACGACGACGCAATGCGTGCTATCCGTTTGTACACTTCTTCTGTTGCTGCAGCTGCTAACGCTGGCCGTGGTCAAGATTTAGCTGTTCAAGCTGAGCAAGACGGTTTCGTAGAAGCTGTTTAATAAGGCGTGATGATTATCATCCCCCTTATTTGCCAATAAGATAATTGGTGAACAGGGGCCTTTTGGCCCCTGTTTTATAAATGCAATATTAGACGAATTAAATTAGAGGATTTAACAATGGCAATTACTGCTGCCCAAGTTAAAGAACTTCGTGACCGCACTGGCGCTGGCATGATGGACTGTAAGAATGCACTGACTGAAACTGACGGTGACATCGAACTAGCGATTGATAACATGCGTAAAAGCGGCGCTGCGAAGGCTGCTAAAAAAGCCGGTAACATCGCTGCTGACGGTACAATTCTAATCAAGAATGGCGAAGGTTTCGCTGCACTTTTAGAAGTTAACTGTCAAACTGACTTCGTTGCAAAAGACTCAAACTTCCTAGCATTTGCTAACGCAGTGCTTGATGTTGCTGCTGCATCTAAAGTGTCTATCGAAGACTTAAAAGCACAGTTTGAAGAAACTCGTGTTGCGCTTGTAACTAAAATCGGTGAAAACATCAACGTTCGTCGCGTTGAGTATATCGATGGTGCAAACCTTGCGTCTTACCGTCACGGTGATCGTATTGGTGTTGTTGTTGCGGGTGAAGCTGATGAAGAAACACTAAAGCATATCGCAATGCACGTAGCTGCTTCTAAGCCAGATTTCGTAAACCCTGAAGATGTGCCTGCTGAACTTGTAGAAAGAGAGCAAGCGCTTCAAATCGAAATCGCGATGAATGAAGGCAAGCCTGCTGAAATCGCTGAGAAGATGGTTGTTGGTCGTATGAAGAAGTTCACTGGTGAGATCTCTCTTACTGGTCAAGCTTTCATCATGGAACCAAAGAAAACTGTTGGCGAAGTTCTTAAGTCGAAAGGCGCTACAGTAACCAGCTTTATTCGTTTAGAAGTTGGTGAAGGTATCGAGAAGAAAGCAGAAGATTTCGCTGCTGAAGTAGCTGCGCAAATTGCCGCTACTAAAAAAGCGTAATCGCTTTAATCTAAATACCCTAAGACCGCAGCAACCGCTGCGGTTTTGTTATGATCAGGATGAAAATTATGAGCACCAATCCAAAACCAGCGTTTAGACGTATTCTGCTTAAATTAAGCGGTGAAGCATTAATGGGTGAAGAAGGCTTCGGCATTGACCCTAAAGTACTTGATCGTATGGCACAAGAAGTGAAAGAGCTTGTTGAACTTGGTATTCAAGTTGGCGTGGTTATTGGTGGTGGTAATCTATTTCGTGGTGAAGGCTTAGCAAAAGCTGGTATGAACCGCGTGGTGGGCGATCACATGGGTATGTTAGCAACCGTAATGAATGGCTTAGCCATGCGTGATGCCTTGCACCGTGCATATGTTAATGCCCGTCTTATGTCTGCTATCCCACTTAAAGGTGTGTGCGATGATTACACTTGGACAGAAGCAATTAGCCTATTAAAGTCTGGTCGTGTGGTTATTTTTGCTGCGGGTACGGGCAATCCTTTTTGTACAACCGATTCTGCAGCATGTTTACGCGGTATTGAGATTGAAGCTGAAGTGGTACTAAAAGGCACCAAAGTAGATGGTGTATACTCAGCAGACCCAATGAAAAACCCTGAAGCGGTTAAATATGACACGCTTAGTTTTGCCGAAGTCCTTGAATCAGAATTAAAAGTAATGGATCTTGCTGCATTTACTATGGCACGTGATCATAATATGCCGATTCTTGTATTCAATATGAACAAGCCAGGTGCACTTCGCCGCGTTATTATGGGTGAGAAAGAAGGTACGATTATTAGCAGTAAACAACCTGCTTAATCACCGACACAGAAAATATTTATATTATATAATTTAACTGTTTGAGCGGTTTTATTGCATGTGTCATTCTTAGGCTAATGCTCAAACACACATGAATTTGTGACAAAAAGGAAATTATTGTGATTGATACTATTATGTTAGATGCGCAAGAGCGCATGAGTAAATGCGTTGATGCGACTAAAAACCAAATGGCGAAAGTTCGCACCGGTCGTGCACACCCAAGTTTATTAGATTCAATTCAAGTGTCTTGCTATGGCTCTATGTCACCACTTAAGCAAGTGGCAAACGTGGGTGTAGAAGATTCTCGTACGTTAACAGTAAACGTGTTTGATAGATCGATGGTTCAAGCGGTAGAAAAAGCAATCATGAGCTCTGACTTAGGTTTAAACCCTATGTCTGCTGGTGCGACTTTACGTATCCCGTTACCTTCGTTAACTGAAGAACGCCGTAAAGACTTCATTAAAGTGGTACGTAACGAAGCGGAAAATGGTCGTATTGCCATTCGTAACGTTCGTCGTGACGCAATCAGTGAAGTCAAAAAGCTTGAAAAAGCAAAAGCATGTACTGAAGATGATGTTCGCCGTAGTGAAGATGAAGTGCAAAAGCACACTGATTCATCAATCAAAAACATCGATCAAATTCTAGCAGCGAAAGAAAAAGAGTTGATGGAAGTATAATCTCTCAACTTAGACGCTAGAGTTAACACGCCGTGTAAGGGTATACTACACGGCGTTTGTTTTTATAAAGGATTGTCGTAGATGTCGTCTACAGTTGAGTTTGAATCAGACCCTAAAGCCGATTCGGAGCAAATGACTTCGCAATTGTTGCCGGGACAATTATCTGATGTAGTAAAACAATCTCTGCCCAAACATGTTGCGATTATTATGGATGGTAATGGCCGTTGGGCACAACTGCAGGGTAAAGCTCGGGTTTTCGGTCATAAAGCCGGTGTTAAAGCTGTGCGCCGTGCGGTAAGTACTGCAAGTCAACTTGGTATTGAATCACTAACCTTGTTTGCATTTTCAAGTGAAAATTGGCGCCGACCAGATAAAGAAGTCAGTTTGTTGATGGAATTGTTTTTTACGGTGTTACAACGTGAATTGAAATTGCTCGACAAAAACCAAGTTAAGCTCAACATTATTGGTGATACCAGCAGGTTTTCTAATCGTTTACAGAAACAGATTGCCGGTGCTCAAGAGAAAACAGCAAGCAATACTGGTCTGATATTAAATGTGGCAGCGAACTATGGCGGACGTTGGGATATCTTACAAGCTGCACAAAAATTAGCCGAAAAAGTTGAAAGTGGCGAAATCACCAGCAGTCAGATGACCGAAGAAGCATTAAATGAACATTTGTGCATGCAAAACCAGAGCGAAGTTGATTTAATGATCCGTACAGGCGGTGACTACCGCATTAGTAATTTTGTTTTATGGCAGGCCGCTTATGCCGAGTTGGTGTTTACTGACACCCTATGGCCTGACTTTGATGAGCTAGCATTTCGTGATGCTATTGCCATTTTTGCCAGTCGGCAGCGCCGTTTTGGTTTGACGGGTAGTCAAATTGAAGAGATACGCGCAATATAAATATTAAGAGGATTAGTTTTTGCTAAAACAACGAATAATAACAGCATTGTGGTTAATCCCAATTGTACTCGGGGCAATATTTTTACTTCCAGCAAACTTGTTTGCTTGGGTGTTAGTGCCAGTGTTTTTAATTGCAGCAAAAGAGTGGGGCAGTTTCATTGACCCAAGCTGTAATGTCACCCAGTGGTCTTTTACTGCTACCCTGGGTCTGTTAATGATAGCGCTTAATTTATCAGTACCCATAGATGTGTTGTGGTTTAAAGGGCAATTACATCCTATTTATCTAGCCATCATCACTATCGGTGTATTTTGGTGGATAGTCAGCAGCGCATTGGTGTTCAGTTTTCCTAAAAGTGCCAAAATATGGAAAGACAGCCCTATGCTGAAATCCATGTTTGGCCAGTTAACTCTCATCCCGTGTTTTGCCTCTTTAATCGCACTCAAATCGTTAAGCAGTAACGTTCATCCCTATTATGGTGGTGCATTAGTGTTTATCGTTATGTTAGTGGTTTGGGCGACTGACACCGGTGCTTATTTTGCTGGGCGTAAGTTAGGTAAACATAAATTGATGCCGAGTGTGAGTCCTGCCAAGACGCTTGAAGGTTTAGCCGGTGGTTTAATTACCACTATGGTAGTGGTTGCGGGCATTATGTATGTTGCGCCAGAACAAGAGCTAGGCTTACTTATTGTGGTGACACTCGTCACGGCTCTGGCTTCTGCCTTTGGTGACTTGTCTGAAAGCATGTTCAAACGCGCTGCAAACATTAAAGATTCTGGCACCATTTTACCTGGTCATGGTGGTATTTTAGACCGTATCGACAGTCTGACTGCAGCATTGCCAGTATTTACCTTTATCTACATTGTCATGTGGATGTGATGCCAATGCAAAATATGGTGATTTTAGGGGCTACTGGCTCAATAGGCGCTAGCACCTTAAGTGTGATGGTAAATAACCCTGCCGATTTTCATGTCTATGGATTAGTGGCCAATGCCAGTGTTCAAAAAATGCTGGCCTTGTGTATTACCCATCAGCCTGAGTATGCTCATATGGTGGATGAGAACGCCGCTATGGAGCTTAAATCATTATTACCTAATCACTGCGTTACTCAAGTGACTACAGGTGCTGAGGCGTTAAATGCGTTAGTGACCGACAGTCGTACCGATACCGTTATGGCGGCTATTGTTGGCGCTGCGGGTTTAGTACCGACATTTGACGCTGTTAAAGCAGGTAAGCGGGTGTTGCTAGCCAACAAAGAAGCACTGGTTATGTCGGGTGAGTTATTTATGCACACGGCTAGAGCATCAGGTGCGACAGTGCTACCTGTCGACAGCGAGCACAATGCCATATTTCAATGTTTACCAACCAATGTCCAAGCGCAACTCGGTTATTGTGACTTAAGTGCCAATGGCATATCACATATTTTATTAACAGGTTCTGGTGGACCGTTTTTAAACACTGATTTAGCCACCTTAAGTGCGATGACACCTGCTCAAGCTTGTAATCACCCTAATTGGTCCATGGGGCCTAAAATCTCCGTTGATTCAGCCACGATGATGAATAAAGGCTTAGAGTTTATCGAAGCGCGTTGGCTGTTTAATACGCAAGCTGAACAGCTCAAAGTGGTGATACATCCTCAAAGCGTGATCCATTCAATGGTGCAATACCGTGATGGTTCTGTTATTGCGCAAATGGGCAACCCCGATATGCGCACTCCTATTGCTCATTGTATGAGCTATCCGCAAAGAATTGGCGCTGGCGTTGAACCTTTGGATTTTTTCAAAGTCGGACAGTTAAGCTTTTGTGAACCTGACTTTGATCGTTTTCCATGTTTACGCTTAGCGATGCAAGCGTGTGAGCAAGGGCAAGAAGCGACCACCGTATTGAATGCAGCTAATGAAATTGCTGTCGATTCATTTTTAAAAGGCCGAATTCGTTTTACTGATATTGCTAACGTTAATTATCGTTGTTTAGACTCGGTGCAACAAACACGTTTAGACAGTATTGAAGATATATTACAGCTTGATGAGCAAGCACGTGCCACGGCATTGTCCGTTATCAGCACACTAAATTAATTCAGGGAAATAATGATAGATTTTTTTTGGAGCTTGGGTTCATTTATCGTCGCATTGGGTATTTTGATTACAGCCCACGAGTATGGCCACTTTTGGGTTGCCCGTCGTTGTGGCGTTAAAGTCGAGCGTTTCTCTATCGGTTTTGGCAAAGCGATTTGGCGTAAAGTGGGTAAAGATGGCACTGAATATGTTGTCGCTATGATCCCCTTGGGTGGTTATGTCAAAATGCTTGATGAACGCGTTGAAGACGTCCCAGCCGAGCTAGTCGACCAAGCCTTTAATCGTAAAACGGTTTGGCAACGTATTGCGATTGTATCTGCAGGCCCTATTGCCAACTTTATTTTTGCTATAGCAGCGTTATATGTCATGTATCTTATTGGTACTCCGTCGATTAAGCCGGTCATTGACAGTACTAAACTAAATAGCCCTGCTAGTGTTATTCAGTTGGTTGAACCACAACAAATTATAGCGGTATCAGGACAACCGGTACGTACTTGGGAAGAAGTTAATTTAGCCTTAGTAGGTCATATTGGTGATGACAATATTGAGTTATCCCTAGCACCATTACCAGAGTTGTCTGGCATGGATATGCCAGTTCGCACCGTAAAACTCGATACGCGAAATTGGATATTTGATCCAGAAAAAGAGTCGCCGATAACTGCACTCGGTTTGGGGATATTTCGTCCAGGGATTGATCCAACGATAGCGGCAGTGAGTAAAGACAGTGCGGCGGAGCAAGCGGGCATTAAGATTGGCGATAAACTCGTCAACATCAATGGCACTCAATACAGCGATTGGAATGCGTTTGTTGATGTGGTACAAATCTCTGCCAATAAAAATATTAATATGACATTGATGCGTCAAGGTGAACTTATCAATGTTGATGTTGTGCCAAAAGCACAACAAAATTCTGATG
Source organism: Shewanella frigidimarina (assembly GCF_003797125.1). Classification (GTDB taxonomy): domain Bacteria; phylum Pseudomonadota; class Gammaproteobacteria; order Enterobacterales; family Shewanellaceae; genus Shewanella; species Shewanella frigidimarina. The sequence continues at coordinate 342,679 of NZ_RKKE01000002.1, read as the reverse complement.
GTAAAACTATCGGAATTGTTGGAATTAGCCCAACCCAAGCCCAATGGCCTGATAATATGCGCTTTGAGCTTGAGTATGGCATAGTAGATTCTGTTATCGCTGCAACTGACAAAACATGGCAACTCGTTGTCGTCAGCTTCAAGATGATTGGAAAATTATTTACCGGCGATGTGTCGGTGAAAAACCTTAGTGGTCCTATTTCGATTGCACAAGGCGCAGGCGCCAGTGCAAGTTACGGCTTAGTGTACTTTCTAGGGTTTATCGCGCTCATCAGCGTTAACTTAGGCATTATTAATTTAATGCCTCTGCCAGTGCTCGATGGGGGACACTTGCTGTATTACTTTGTAGAAGTGATTACTGGTAAGCCTGTACCCGAAAAGGTACAGGAAATAGGATTCAGGTTTGGCGCAGCTTTGCTGCTAATGTTGATGGGCGTAGCCTTATTCAACGATTTTGCCCGACTCTGAGCAAGGACAGACTAATAATTAGAAGTGCTCTATGAGATTTAATAAAATTTTTGCCTCGATGTTATTCGTCGGCGCGTCTTTTTCAGGGAATGGTTGGGCAGAGTCTTTCCAACCTTTTGAAGTGACCGACATCCAAGTAGAAGGTTTGCAACGAGTTGCTCTCGGTGCAGCACTATTGAGTTTACCTGTGAAAGTAGGTGATACAGTAGATGAAGTTAAATTACAGCAAGCGATTAAGAGCCTTTACGGTTCAACCAATTTTGAAAACATCAGTGTCAGTCATGAAGACGGTATACTCTATGTAACGGTTAAAGAACGTCCAACTATCAGTATTATCTCGTTTGACGGTAATAAAGATATCAAAGACGAGCAGTTACAAGAAAGTCTTGACGGTTCTGGTGTTAAAGCTGGCGAATCACTTGATAGAACCATGTTGTCTGGCATTGAAAAAGGCCTGCAAGATTTCTATTACGGTGTGGGTAAATACGGTGCCAAAGTTGAAGCGCAAATCATCAACTTACCTCGTAACCGTGTTGAGCTTAAATTTAAGTTTACCGAAGGTTTAGCGGCTGAAATCCGTCAAATTAACGTGGTTGGTAATACTGTGTTCTCAGATTCTGAGCTCATCAGTATGCTTGAGCTCAAAGACTATGTGGCATGGTGGGATTTGTTTGGTGAGCGTCGCTACCAAAAGCAAAAGCTACAAGCTGACTTAGAAACCATTAAAACCTATTACCACAATCAAGGCTATATTCGCTTTGAAGTGACTTCAACACAAGTTGCGATGACACCAGACCGTAAAGGTTTGTACATCACTATTAACGTGAATGAAGGTGAAAAGTACAAGGTGAAAGAAGTTAACTTAATTGGTGACCTAATGGGCCGAGAAGAGTTAATGAGATCTATTTTGCCAATTAAAGCGGGCAATATGTACAACGGTGCGGATGTGACATTCACCGAAGAAATGTACAGCAAATACCTTGGCCGCTTTGGTTATGCTTATCCTGAAGTAAAAACCTATCCTGAAATTGATGATGAAACCAAAGAAGTGGTACTCAACATCAATGTTAAACCGGGTAAGCGCGTGTATGTTCGCTCAATTAACTTCACCGGTAACACAGTTACTAAAGATGAAGTTATGCGCCGCGAATTACGTCAAATGGAAGGTGCATGGTTGAATTCTGCTCAAATTGAACAGTCTAAACTACGCCTTAACCGTTTAGGTTATTTCGAAACGGTTGATGCTGAAACCATTCAAGTACCAGGCAGTGACGATTTAGTTGATGTCGCAGTAACTGTGAAAGAGCAACCGTCAGGTTCGTTCAACGCAGGTGTCGGTTATGGTACTGAATCTGGTGTGAGCTTACAGTTTGGCGTTGAACAAAATAACTTCCTTGGTACTGGTAACCAAGCTGGTTTTAGTGTCAACACTAACAAATACTCAAAAAGTGCCAACTTGTCTTATACCGACCCATACTTCACGAAAGACGGTGTCAGTTTAGGTGGTAGCGTTTACTGGAATGAGTTTGATGCTAATGAGGCTAACCTTGAGCGCTATAAGAATAAATCTTATGGTGTTGCATTAAACTCAGGATTCCCGATTAACGAATATAACCGTTTGAACGGTGGTATTGGTTATCGTCATAATACTATTTCAGAAATCTCTGCTTATGAACAAGCATTGCGTTTCTACAATGTGTATCGTGAAACGGATGATCCTAATTCAGACTTAAGTTTTGATAACTTTGAATTGAATGCCGGTTGGTACCGCAGCACACTTAACCGTGGTACGTTCCCGACAGATGGTTCGTCGCAACGTTTAAGCGGTAAAATGACCGTGCCAGGTTCTGACTTACAGTACTTTAAAACGGATTTTGACACCAACTTCTACTTCCCACTGACACCTCAGCATGGGTTTGTATTATTGGCTCGCGCCCGTTTAGGTTATTCAAACGGTTATGGTCAGTTTAACGACAACGATCAAATCTTACCGTTCTGGGAAAACTATTATTCTGGTGGTAGCAGTTCGTTACGTGGCTTTAAGTCTAATTCAGTAGGCCCTCGTTCGTTCTATTTATACCGTGGTAGTGAGCAATGTGCGCCTGATGTTTCAGGTGATGGTTGTAGTTTGCCAGGTGACCCAAATACCATTCAGGTGAGTTCAGGCCGTTCAATTGGTGGTAACGCCATTGCAACAGCAAGCTTTGAAATGATTGTTCCGACACCATTCCTCGATGAAGCTTACACTAACTCAGTGCGAACAAGTTTCTTCGTTGATGCAGGTAACGTATGGGATACTGAGTTTGATTATGACTCATATCGGACTTTACCCGCGGATCAGTTCTCTAAGTTAGAAGACTATAGCGATCCAGAGCGCTTACGTGCCTCATGGGGTATGAGCGTGCAGTGGCTATCGCCAATGGGACCTATGGTATTCAGCTTAGCTTGGCCACTGAAAGAATATGAAGATGACGAGACAGAGATTTTCTCGTTCAATATTGGCAAAACGTTCTAAAACTAATACACTCGGCAGGTTTTGCTGATAACAACAAGTTTAACAAGGAGTCTACTTTGAAAAAGATGGTAAATCGCGCATTAATTACATTGGCATTGTTTGCTACCCCTATGCTAGCCCAAGCGGAAAAACTCGCAGTGGTTGATATGGGTGAAGTGTTCGAGCAGTTGCCACAGCGCGAGCAAATTTCTAAATCATTAAAAGCTGAGTTTGGTGATCGTGTTGCTGAAGTCCAAAAAATGCAGGAAGAAATGCGTTCTTTGGTTGAAAAGCAACAACGTGACGGCGCCTTAATGAGCGATTCACAAAAGACTGAATTAGTACGTAAAATGGAATCATTAAAGTCTGAATTCCAGTTGAAAGGCAAAGCACTAGATGAAGACATGCGTCGTCGTCAAGGTGAAGAGCAAAACAAACTATTAGTTCAAGTTCAAAAAGCGATTAATACCATTGCTGGTAAAGAAAAATACGACATGGTGCTACAACGTGGCGCAGTTATTTTTGTTAAACCAGAAGCTGACATCAGCAGCAAAGTGGTAGAAGCCTTAAGTAAAGGCAAATAATAAGTATGAAAGTGACTTTAAAAGAGCTTAGCCAACTATTGGGTGCAACTATTAAAGGTGACGCAACACTGGAAATAACCAGTGTCGCTACCCTTGAAGATGCAACCCAAGGCCAACTCTCTTTTTTAGCCAATAGTAAGTACCGTGCTCAGCTTGAGGCAACTCAAGCTAGTGCGGTATTGCTGAGCGAAAAAGAAGCAAGTTGTTATCATGGTAATGCCCTTATTGTTAGCGATCCTTACGTAGGATTTGCTCGAGTAGCGCAATTACTAGATACCACCCCAAAAGAAACGCCTGGTATTCATCCTTCAGCTCAAATAGATACATCAGCCATTTTAGGTGACGGTGCAGCTATTGGTGCAAATGCGGTGATAGGTGCGAATGTTATTTTGGGTGAAAATGTTCAAATAGGTCCAGGTTGTGTGGTGGGTGAATCCAGTATTATTGGTTCAAACACGCGTCTTTGGGCTAATGTAAGTGTTTATCATAATGTACATATTGGTCATGATTGCATCGTCCATTCAGGGACGGTAATTGGCTCTGATGGTTTTGGTTATGCCAATGAACGCGGTAACTGGGTTAAAATTCCACAAACAGGCGGCGTTCGGATTGGTAATCATGTTGAAATTGGCGCATGTACTTCTATTGACCGTGGTGCGTTGTCGCATACCGAGATCCACGATGGTGTGATTATCGACAACCAAGTTCAAATTGCTCATAATGTCGTTATCGGCCAAAATACCGCAATGGCTGGTGGCTCTATTATTGCTGGCAGTTCTACCATTGGTAAATATTGTATTATCGGTGGTGGTAGTGCTGTTGCTGGACACCTTAGTGTCGCTGATGGTGTACACATATCAGGCGGAACGAACGTGACCAGTGTTATCCGTGAAAAAGGTGTGTATTCGTCCGCAACCATCGCAATGGAAAACAAATTATGGCGTCGAAACACTGTTCGTTTCCGTCAATTAGATGAATTATTTAGCCGAGTTAAAACCCTCGAGAAAAGTGCTAAGGGCTCAGAATAATTGTAATTCTGCCTTATTTAAGGAATGTAGTGTGTCAAACCAATTAAACACCATGGATATTAAAGAGATACTTAAATATCTACCTCATAGATATCCATTTTTGTTGATCGATCGTGTATTGGACTTTACCGTAGGTGAGCACTTACATGCGATTAAAAATGTCACCATTAATGAGCCTTTTTTCCAAGGACATTTTCCTATACAGCCTGTTATGCCTGGCGTGCTCATTTTAGAAGCCATGGCACAAGCAACGGGTTTACTTGCCTTTAAAACCATGAGTACAGAGCCGTCCCCAGAGGTGCTGTACTATTTTGCTGGTATCGATAAAGCGCGTTTTAAACGTGTTGTTGAGCCAGGCGACCAAATACATTTTCACGTTAAAATGATTAAAGAGCGTCGCGGTATTGGTGTGTTTGTTGGTGAAGCCTTGGTTGATGGTGAACTGGTTTGTTCTGCTGAAATCATGTGTGCACGTAGAGAGATTAAGAAGTGATAGATAAATTAGCGTTTGTTCACCCAACAGCCAAAATTGGTAATAACGTCACTATTGGTCCTTGGACCTACATTGGTGAAAACGTTGAAATCGGCGATGACACATGGATAAGTTCTCATGTTGTGGTTAAAGGTCCAACGGTTATCGGTAAAGGTAATCGTATTTTTCAATTCTCTTCAGTTGGTGAAGAGTGTCAAGATAAAAAGTACGCAGGCGAACAAACTCGCTTAATTATCGGCGACAATAACATCATTCGTGAGTCGGTTACCATTCACCGTGGTACGACCCAAGATAAAGGTGAAACTCGCATCGGTTCTAACTGTCTGTTTATGGCGTATGTTCATATTGCACACGACTGTTTTGTCGGTAATAACGTTATCATGGCTAATAATGCTTCAATTGCCGGTCATGTACATGTTGGTGATTGGGTTATTTTGGGCGGCATGACTGGTGTGCATCAGTTTGTACACATTGGCGCGCACGCCTTTACCGCGGGAGCTTCACTTATTTTGCAAGATGTTCCCCCATTTGTAATGGCTGCTGGTTCTCCTGCTGTACCACGTGGATTAAACTTAGAAGGCTTAAAACGCCGTGGTTTTACCAAAGAAAACCAGCGAGCAATTTTGAGTGCATATAAAGCGGTTTTCCGTAAGAGTTTAACCATTGAAGAAGCTAACGCTGAATTAATTGAGGCCGCTGAAAAAGACATCAATGTGAAAGCATTTATGGAATTTATCAACCACTCTGCTCGTGGCATTATTCGATAGACGGAAACAATGACCAACTCTCCTTCAAAAGTATTCGCCATTGTCGCCGGAGAAATCTCCGGCGATATTTTAGGTGCCGGTTTAGTTAATTCACTCAAAAGACGCTACCCTGATGCACGCTTTATTGGCATTGGTGGCCCTCGAATGCAAGCTCTAGGGTTTGAAAGTTTATTCCCAATGGAAGAACTGTCGATCATGGGCTTAGTCGAAGTGTTATCTCATTTACCTCGACTGCTGCATATTCGTTCAAGCCTAGTGAAACAAATTACTGAATTAGCGCCAGACTGTTTTATTGGTATTGATGCGCCCGATTTTAATATTGGTGTAGAGCTTAAATTAAAAGCCAAAGGGATTAAAACAGTCCATTACGTCAGCCCGTCAGTATGGGCTTGGCGTCCAAAACGTATATTTAAAATTGCTAAAGCGACCAATATGGTGTTGTCGCTATTGCCGTTTGAGAAAGCGTTTTACGACCAACATCAAGTGCCTTGTACTTTTGTAGGGCATACACTTGCGGACGATATTCCGATGCACAGTGATAAGCTAGCTGCGCGGCAGTTATTAGGATTAGATCCTAATGCTGAATACTTGGCGGTATTACCTGGTTCAAGAGGCGGTGAGCTAAAGCAATTAGCTGAGCCGTTCGTCAAAGCTGCTCAATTAGTTAAGCAAACCTTTCCAGACATCAAATTTGTCACTCCAGTGGTTAATGATGCTCGTCGACAACAGTTTCTTGCTGCACTTGAGGAGTTTGCTCCCGATTTAGAAGTCACTATTGTTGAAGGCCAATCTCGCGAAGTCATGGCTGCTGCTGATTGTATTTTATTGGCATCTGGCACAGCGACTTTAGAGGCCATGCTGGTTAAACGTCCTATGGTTGTGTCGTATCGGGTCAGCCCAATTACGTATGCCATCGCGATTAAAATGATGAAAATCAAAAACTATTCGTTGCCTAATTTGCTCGCAAACGACACCATCGTGCCAGAATTGATGCAAGCTAATTGCCAACCACAGTTAATTGCCGATGCGATAATCAAGCAGCTTAATCAAGATTTTGCACCGCTAAATTCCCGCTTTGAAGAATTACATCAATTGCTAAAGTGTAATGCCAGCGAGCGAGCGGCAGATGCTGTAGTGGCACTATTACAAACGCCGTAACCTGACTAGGATAAGCTAATATGTCGACATTACCGGTTGTGATAAAAGATATTACCCCTGAACAAGTAGCCATTATTTCACAAGGGCTTGTTGCTGGTGTTGACGAAGTCGGGCGTGGTCCACTGATTGGTGATGTGGTCACAGCCGCGGTGATATTAGATCCGAATAAACCGATTGTTGGCCTCAATGACTCTAAGAAGCTCAGCGAGAAACGTCGTAATGCTTTGTATCAACAGATTATGGATAACGCGTTAAGTGTCAGTGTTGGCCGTGCTAGCCCTGCTGAAATCGATGAGCTGAATATTTTGCATGCCACCATGCTGGCCATGCAGCGCGCAGTAGCGGGGTTATCCATTTTGCCTGAACGAGTACTGGTTGATGGCAATCGGGTACCGGATTTTGGTATTGCTAGTCATGCGATAATTAAAGGCGACGGCTTAGTGGCAGCGATTAGTGCAGCATCCATTATTGCCAAAGTGACTCGTGATGCCGAGATGGAGACGTTAGACAGTCAATATCCACAGTATGGCTTTGCTAAACATAAAGGTTATCCAACCAAAGCACACTTTGAAGCGCTAGCCTTATATGGTGTGTTGCCTGAACATCGTAAAAGTTTTAAACCTGTTGCGGATCGCATTTTACTCCAAAATACATTTTGATCATGACCAGATTAAACGAGTTTATCGTTGGATAACGTCGCTTAGTTTGGTAGTCTAAATCCCGCATTTTCGTGTTGTTTCATTCATCTTTTTCGAAGAAAAAATATTCTATGTCCGATCCTCGTTTTGTTCATTTGCGCGTCCACAGTGATTATTCAATGTCAGATGGCGTTGCTAAAGTTAAACCTATTATTGCCGCTGCTGAAAATCAGGGGATGGCAGCAATAGCGTTAACTGATCAAAACAACTTTTGTGGTTTGGTTAAGTTTTATGGTGCTTGTAATGGTGCGGGAATTAAGCCGATCATTGGTGCCGATTTTTGGGTGCAAACCCCTGGATTTGAAAAAGAATTCTGTGCCTTAACCATTATCGCGATGAACAATGAAGGTTACCAAAACCTGACCCAACTGATCAGTGAAGCCTATCTTCGCGGTCATGTTGATAACCGTGTGGTGATCGACCAAGATTGGTTAGTCAAATACAACAGCGGTTTGATCATTATCTCGGGTGCCAAAGATGGTGATGTCGGCAAAGCATTATTAAAAGGTAATCAAAACCAAGTCGAGTCGTTGATTGCCTTTTATCAACAACACTTTGAAGATCGCTATTACCTAGAGCTTATTCGTACTGGCCGAGCACATGAAGAGCGCTATTTGCACATGGCCGTTGAGTTAGCATCAATAAAAGGTTTACCTGTTGTTGCCACCAACCAAGTGGTGTTTTTAAAACAAGATGATTTTGAAGCCCATGAAATCCGGGTCGCTATTCATGATGGTTTTACTTTAGTCGATCCACGTCGCCCTAAAACCTATAGCGATCAACAATATCTGCGCACCGAAGATGAAATGATTGCATTATTTGCTGATATTCCGTCAGCAATTCAAAACAGCGTTGAAATAGCGAAACGCTGTAATGTCACCATTCGCCTAAATGAATACTTTTTGCCTAATTTCCCTACCGGTGACTTATCCATTGAAGATTTCTTGGTTAACGTGTCCGTTAAAGGCTTAGAAGAACGTCTTGAGTTTTTATTTCCAAACCCACAAGTTCGCGCCGAAAAGCGGGGCGAATATGACGAACGTCTCGAGATTGAATTAAAGGTAATTAACCAGATGGGTTTCCCTGGTTACTTCCTTATCGTGATGGAGTTTATTCAGTGGGGCAAAGACAACGGCATTCCAGTTGGTCCCGGCCGTGGTTCTGGTGCGGGATCGTTAGTCGCATACGCGCTTAAAATTACCGACTTAGATCCACTAGAATACGATTTACTGTTCGAACGTTTCTTGAACCCAGAACGTGTATCCATGCCCGATTTCGACGTCGACTTTTGTATGGACCGACGCGATGAAGTCATTGACCACGTAGCAGAACTATACGGTCGAGAAGCGGTATCACAGATTATTACCTTTGGTACCATGGCGGCCAAAGCCGTTGTGCGCGATGTTGGCCGCGTATTAGGTCATCCTTACGGCTTTGTTGAACGTCTAACTAAATTAATCCCCGCAGAACCAGGGATGACATTGGCGAAAGCCTTTGAAGTTGAACCCGCGCTTCCTGAAGCCTATGACGGCGATGAAGACGTTAAAGAGCTTATCGATATGTGTCGCCGCTTAGAAGGCGTAACACGTAACGCGGGTAAGCATGCCGGTGGTGTGGTTATCGCCCCGACTCGAATTACCGACTTTGCACCGTTATATTGCGATGCCGAAGGCTTAAACCCAGTAACACAATTTGATAAAAATGACGTTGAAACTGCTGGTCTGGTTAAGTTCGATTTCTTGGGCTTACGTACTTTAACCATTATTGATTGGGCATTGCAGATGATTAATCCGCGCCTGATTAAAGAAGGTAAAGACCCCGTTAGTATCGAAGCCATTCCGCTTGCCGATCCTGCTTGTTTTAGATTACTGCAACGCTACGAAACAACCGCGGTATTCCAGCTGGAATCTCGCGGTATGAAAGACCTCATTAAACGTCTGCAACCCGACTGTTTTGAAGACATGATTGCACTAGTGGCACTTTTCCGCCCAGGTCCTTTGCAGTCAGGCATGGTTGACAACTTTATTGAACGTAAGCACGGCCGTGAAGAAGTGTCATACCCAGATGCTGAATATCAGCATGAGTCACTAAGAGAGTTATTGTCACCGACCTACGGCATTATTTTGTACCAAGAGCAGGTGATGCAGATTGCTCAGGTATTGTCGGGTTACACCCTCGGCGGCGCGGATATGCTCCGTCGTGCAATGGGTAAGAAAAAACCTGAAGAAATGGCCAAGCAGCGCGGCACGTTTAAAGAAGGTGCAATTAACAACGGCGTCGATGGCGACTTGTCGATGAAAATCTTCGATTTGGTGGAAAAGTTCGCCGGTTACGGTTTTAACAAATCGCATTCTGCCGCTTATGCACTGGTGTCGTATCAAACCTTGTGGCTAAAAACTCATTTCCCATCGCAGTTTATGGCCGCGGTAATGTCTGCCGACATGGACAACACCGACAAAATCGTCACCTTGGTTGACGAATGTGAACGCATGGGCTTGCCGCTAATTCCGCCCGACGTAAACAAAGGCTTATTCAAGTTTACGGTCGATGACGACCTTAATATTGTTTATGGTATCGGCGCGATTAAAGGCGTGGGTGAAGGCCCGGTAGATTCTATTTTAGAAGCCCGTAAAAATGGACCGTTTACCGACCTGTTCGATTTTTGTGCTCGAATTGATTTGAAAAAGCTCAACAAGCGAGTGATTGAAAAGCTTATCCTTGCAGGCGCCTTAGACACATTAGGTCCGCATCGAGCATCAATGATGGCGACCTTGCCTCAAGCGATTAGTGCAGCGGCGCAACATGCTAAAGCAGAAGCGACAGGCCAAAATGACATGTTTGGTTTACTCAATAGTGAACCTGAAGACAGTAAGCAAAACTTTGTCCATTGTACTCCGTGGCCAGACAAAATTTGGTTGGAAGGTGAGCGCGAAACATTAGGGCTTTACCTTACTGGTCACCCCATTAATCAGTATTTAAAAGAACTTAAGCAATACACTAATGGCCGCTTAAAAGACATTCACCCAACCGAGCGCGGTAAAACCGTTAAAGCGGCTGGTCTAGTGGTGGCAACACGGGTGATGATCACTAAGCGTGGTTCAAAAATGGGCTTAGTCACATTAGATGACAAAAGTGCTCGCCTAGAGGTGATGCTATTTACCGAGCCGTTTGAGAAGTTTGGTCATATGCTCGAAAAAGACCGCATTCTTATTTGTGAAGGCGATGTCAGCTTTGATGATTTCTCTGGCGGCAATCGCATGAACGCGCGCAATATCATTGAAATTGGTGAAGCACGCAGTCATTTTGCCAAAGCGGTTGAAATCAATGTTCATGGCGATGATGTTACGCCTGACTGGTTACAAACCTTTGAGCAAACATTAACACCGTGGCGTAAGGGCGCCGTGCCTGTGGTGATTAACTACTCCAAACAACAAGCCAGCGGCAAAATCGTGTTAGGTGAAGAGTGGCGAGTTAACCCTAGTGATGAGTTAATGTTAGCCCTCGAAAGCATGCTTGGTTCAACTAACGTCAAAATCGTGTTTAATTAGGCGCGCATCATGATTGAAAAGTCTTCGTTAACAGAGCAAATAAGTGCACCACAACTGCTAAGTTTGCTCGAACAAGCGATATTACCCCTTTATCAAATGAGTGTGGTTAAAGGTGAATCATCGCCTAAATTAGTACTGGCTTACAGTGGCGGCGTTGACTCAGAGGTGCTCGCGTGTGGATTAAGTGCCTTGGCACACAAGCATCCGCATATTGCTTGCCTGCTTATTCATGTTCATCATGGGCTAAGTGCCAATGCTGACATTTGGGTACAGCACTGTATCACTCGGGCTAATCATTATCAGCTGCCAGTACAGATTGAGCGAGTTAAGGTTGAAAAGGGCCCTCGGCAGAGTCTAGAGGCGCAAGCCCGCGATGCTCGTTACCAAGCATTTGACCGTTATCTTAATCCCGGTGACATTTTACTGACCGCCCATCATCAAGATGATCAACTTGAAACCTTATTACTCGCGTTAAAACGTGGTCAAGGCCCAAAAGGGCTGGCGGCAATGGGGGCGATACAAGCTTACAAACAAGCTTGGCTAGTTAGACCGTTATTGGATATCAGCCGCGATCAAATCGAGCAATTTGCGGCGCAAAAACAACTATCCCATATTGAAGATGAAAGTAACCAAGACGACAGCTTTGATAGAAATTTTTTACGCCTGGATATCATTCCAAGATTAAAACAGCGTTGGCCAAGTATTGCGACCACCGCAGGGCGTAGCGCCGCATTATGTGCCGAGCAGCAACAGGTTATTGACGACGAAGTGAGTCATCGCTTACCCGAGTGGTTAATAGTGCCAGGCGATACAAATGCATTAATGACCGAATCAACCGGGTTTACGCTCACCGGGTTTGGTCAATTGAGTGCCGCTTGGCAAGCATTACTGTTTCGCGGTTATTTAATTCATTGTGGCGTTAGTTTACCTTCGCAAGCACAATTACAGCAGATCCTGTCACAACTATTAGCGGCTAAAGACGACGCTAATATATCGATTCTGTGGGGCAATTATCAGGTTAAACGCTTTGCTGGTATCGCTTATGTTGTTAGCCATAAAGAGCTCGACGCTATTGATGCAAGTGCAGTGCAACAACAATTTGAGCAACTGCTTAAAGGCGAGCTGCAACAGACAGTGTGCCGAGTTGGGCGCAAGCAATGCCAGATCGGTCTGCAAATCGCCACAGACAATACGCCGCTTCTTGCTTTACCGAATAATACCTTTGTGAGCATACGTTTTGGCGCGGCAGGTTCAATTAAATGCCAGCCACAATTTGCTACATCACAACGGCAAAAAGCGCGCGAATTAAAGAAATTGTGGCAAGAATGCAATATCCCGCCATGGCGAAGACCACAAATCCCGTTAGTTTTTTATGGTGACACCTTAGTGGCCGCCGTTGGTTTATGGGTTGACAAACGCTACCTTGCCCAAACCGGTGATCAAGGGATTTGTATACCGCTTTTGAACATCCGATGAAAGTGATAACGGCAGGTCAAGACAGTAACAAGCGGTAACCGTCGGTCAAGACGATAACAAGCGATAGAAACAGGCAAAGCGGTAACAGTCTGCCAAGATGATAACAAGTGATAACAACGGATAAATCGCTAGGTGCTAGGCCGCTTCGCGACTAGATGCGATAAAAGCGGTAGTACTGCTGATGGCTTCAGACTATATTATTGAATTCGGCCTTTATTGCCGCGAAGCGTTCTAGCAGGACGAAGTCCGCTCTCGTCCCTAGCATCTGTTACAATAAATTTTCTTAATACTCAACAGAGGATGTTGTCTGTGAATACCTTTCGTTTATTAGCTGTGTTTGGTGTGTTGCTTCTGCCAAGCGTAAACGCTACCCCATTTCAATTTGATCAAAAAACCTATCGTCAAGATGTGCAAACCTTAGCAAGTGATGAATTTGAAGGCCGTGGGCCGTTATCTCATGGTGAAAAACTGACGGTTGAGTATTTAGAAAACGCCTACAAAGCAATGGGACTAGCTCCAGGTTTTGGTGACCGTTATCGTCAAGCTGTGCCAATGGCTAAAATTACTGCTGATCAAACAATGCAGCTGAGTATGGGCGATTTAGTGTTTAACAACGGCACTGACTTCACCGCACGTACTGAACAAGTTCAGCCTCAAGTGAGTGTAGATAACAGCGATGTAGTGTTTGTTGGCTATGGTATTAATGCGCCGGAATATCAATGGAATGATTACGCCAACATTGACGTTAAAGGCAAAACCGTGATTATGCTGGTCAATGACCCAGGCTTTGCGACTCAAGATCCTGCCATCTTTAAAGGCAATGCCATGACCTATTATGGCCGTTGGACTTATAAGTATGAAGAAGCAGCAAGGCAGGGCGCCAAAGCGGTGTTTATTGTCCATGAAACCGCACCCGCAGCCTACGGTTGGAACGTCGTTGAAAACAGCAACACTAATACTAAATACACCTTAGTTGATGATCAAAATAATCAATCACACATTGGCGTCATGGGTTGGATCCAACACCAAACCGCGCAAAAAGTGTTTCAAGCAGCAGGCTTAGACTTTGATAAAGTCAAACTCACCGCAGCAAAAGCGGGTTTTAAGTCTATACCACTTAAACTCAAAGCCAATTTAGCAGTAAAAAATACCATTGAATTAGCCACATCCTATAACGTAGCAGGGCTGATACCAGGTACCAGCCAAGCCGACGAATGGTTGGTCATGCATGCCCATTGGGATCATTTAGGTAAAACCGTGCAAGACGGTAAAACAGTAATTTTAAACGGCGCTGTCGACAATGCCTCTGGCGTGGCAGGTGTGTTACAACTTGCTCGTCATTTTAAAGAGCAAAACAAAGCACCTAAACGCTCTATTCTGTTTACTGCATTTACCGCCGAAGAAACCGGCCTTATTGGCGCGCAATACTTTGCTGCCAATCCTCCGGTACCGACTAAACAACTGGTATCGTTTTTAAATATAGATGGCATGAATATAGGCAAAGGTGTTAATTACATCCTGCGTTATGGCCAAGGCGTATCAAAACTTGAAACCTATTTAGACGATGCCGCCAAAGCACAAGGCCGTACAGTAAAGGCTGATCCCCGTCCACAAAATGGTTTAATGTTCCGTTCAGACCACTTTGCCTTAGCCCAACAAGGCGTCCCCGGGTTAATGTTCATGAGCTTAGGCGACACTGATCCAGACTACATTGCCCATAAGTACCATCAAGGCGCAGACGATTACGATGCCAGCTGGAATTTAGGCGGGGTAGAGCAAGATCTAGCTTTAATCAGCGACATCATTGAAAAGCTAGCCAACAACAACGACTGGCCAAAATGGATAGAAGATTCAGACTTTAAAAAGCGCAGAGCACAAGACGGTAAGTAGTGTTAGCTAGTTGGATAAAGAGAGGAGGCGAAAGCCTCCTTTTTTATTAGATATGGCCTACGGCCACTAACGTCGTGGCGCTTCACCCACACCAGACTTTCCAAACTTCGTTTGAAGTAAGATCGCAAGGTTCCACCCTACATGGGCTGATACATATGGCCTGCGGCCACCAACGTCGTGGCGCTTCACCCACACCAGACCAAGAGGAAACCAACGGCTGTTCCCTCTTGGAACTCCCAGCCGCCCCGCAACATTTTCAAACAGCGAAAAGGTCGCCATGGGGATTGATCCAGCTTTGGGCTTTATTTGGAATCGGCCTCGGACTTATTCGAAAATGCTAACGCTTCCGATGGTACATCCTGTACCGCGAAAGCTAGCCTGACGTCCTGTCAGGCTCACGCTATTTTCTTCAACGTCCTCAAGTTCAGAGTTGAATCAGACCAATTGCAAGCAAGGTATGCAAATCATTTATGCCCCAAAGCTTGTTTAGGCTATGGCCTGCGGCCACACCAGACCAAAAGGAAATCAACGGCTATTCCCTCTTTACTCTTTATAAGAATTAGCCCAGCCGCCCCGCAACATTTTCGCTATTTACAAAACAACAGCGGCGAAAAGGTCGCCATGGGGATTGATCCAACTTTTAGCTTCATTTGCAGCCTGCTTCGGCCAACTCTTTATAGTAAAGAATGAAAATGCTAACGTTTCCGATGGTACATTCTGTACCGCGAAAGTTAAGCTCACCATCCATGGCCAGCTCACGTATTCTTTTATAAAGAGTCTTCAACGTGCTCAAGTCCAGAGTTGAATCACACCCTTTGAAAGTAAAGAATTTAACTCATTTTCGCCCCAAAGTTTGTTTCAAATATGAACCTGTGGCCACATCATCCCAGACGAAAAATGCTAAAAAGTGCATAATTTTCGATGGGGATCGTACTGTTTAACACTTCATCAGTATCTGGCTTATAAATATCGAATAAGTATCCTGTGTAAGCCATATTTCCCACCTTTATGTTGTGTGTACTGTATACAAAAACAGTTGTAATGGTTTTTAGTGTTTTTTTAAGTTAAATCGGCTAATAAGTAAACTAAAGTAGTACGATAAATAATTTGTTTATTTTGTAATGCATTGAAATAAATGTGTTTTTATTTCCTGCTGAATATTGAGTCCACTTTTAACGCGCATCCTCGCTTTTATTTGTCAGTGGAGTTAAATAAAACTGCTTTACATCAAGAAGATAGTAAATGTAGGATGATATTAATCAATAACTTAAAAGGGCAACTTTAATTTTTTTTGCCCTTCAATAAGCTGTTAAATGTCATCATGAATATCGAGCAAGCATTTGAAAAGTCACTGACCGAACTTGAATCAAAAGGATTCGATGGTATTCGTGAGCCTGAGCGCGTATTGGCAACAATATGGTCTGTGGAAGCAGAGGTGAATAACGGCGGTTTCGATCAACTGTTCTATAACACAGCTGGTGATATCGCTTTTTATGCTGCAAAAGCCCTCGTCTCCATTGGTGCACATAAAATGGCGAGCATCGCCCAGAAAGCACTGGATCTATTTGGCGAGAGTGGACCACCAAAAGACCGAGATGAGAGAGTAGAGGCATTAGAAAGCATTTCCGAAAAACATGAAGAGTACTTAAATAAGCTAGATTATGAGTTCACAGAGTACCCAGATAACATTCAAGAATTGCTGTTTAAGTATGTTCAATCTAATTTTTAGCCAACAATATTTAACAAGGCCAAGCAGCATCGCCCCTTCGGGGCTGGACCTCGCTACGCTCGGCCGCTATTGGCGGCGTTACCCATAGAAATTTAACCTGAAACTCACGAATTAGAATTAATGGTCTAACTCGGAAATGTCCAAAAACGAGTTAGTCTCAGCTTTCAAATAGTTAAATTCAACTCTGAACTTGAGGCCGTTGAAGAAAATAGCGTGAAGCTCACATGGATGTGAGCTTAGCTTTCGCGGTACAGGATGTACCATCGGAAGCGTTAGCATTTTCAAATAAGGCCGAAGCAGGCTGCAAACGAAGTTAAAAGCTAGATCAATTTCCGTCGCAATTTTTTCGCTGCTGTTGTTTGGTTAAAAAGCGAAAATGTTGCCGGAACGGCAGGGGTGATCCAAGAGGGGATTGCTGTTGATCCCCTTTTGGCCCGTGCAGGGTGGAACCTTGCGATCTCAATTCAAACGAAGTTTGAAAAAGTCAGTTGTGGCTGCAGGCCATAAAAAAATCATCGTTATGATAAAGACTTCACCACTAAACAAGACACCTGTTTTTGCTTCCCATATTGCATCACCTGCGCCAGTTCAGACTGACTAATAGGTACATACGCCGCATTAATCGCATCTTTTTGCGCTTCAACAAATGGGTCGTGAATAAACATAAACTGCTCGTTGTAACCGCTCAACACCACCCAATGTGGGCCTTTCTCGCCATTAAAGCGATAAGTACTTATCATCAGCAAAACGGCATAACCGCTGTCAATCCAATGTTTAATTTGAACCAGTGTAGGTGCCGCGTTGTGTATCTCAATACCTTGCGAAATCAGCTGTTGGCAAAAATCGTCATGCACAATCGTAATGACGGCTTTTTTATTGCTGTCACGAACGCTATCTATAAAAGGAACCGAGGTTGATTGGCTGTACATTTCAATTTGTAAGCCACGCTTAATCGCTGCTAAGGCTAAGCCATGAACACTGCAACCGCCGTGGCCGCTGGTCATAAAAATAGTGGTGGCTTCGCGCCAAATGCTCAGCTCATCAACTCGATTTGGATTATATTGCGGCTTTACCGCACTCATGGCCATCATTAAGCAGGCCGCGCCACAGGTAAATGGGGTGGTTTGTACATACAAAGGCATCTTGATGACTTTGCTTGGCCCTGGTGGGTCTAAGCGTTTGTGCATGCGCACGCCATCGGCCAAATCGTCATAATAATGCACTAAGGTCTTTAGGACTTTATAACCCATTTTTAAATAAAGATTTTTGGCGGCGATATTGTCGTTTCGTACTTCTAGGCGTAATGTAATGAAACCACGCTCGACCACCGTGTGCTCACATTGTGTGACCAGTTCGAAGGCAATGTTGCGACCTCTAAATTCGCTTGCAACGGCAATAGAGTACAGCCTGGCTAGCCGAGTACCACGATGAAACAGCACCAGAGCATAGCCTGCAAGTGTGCCGTCTATTTCGGCCACTAATAAGCTGTCCAGAGGTGAATTGATAAAGCGTTTCATCTGCCGAGAACTGATTTTATCGCCACTAAATGCATTGTTTTCGATGTGGTTTAGTTGCGGTAAATCGCTGGGGGTTGCTTGACGAATAAGCATGAGTCGGCTCGAGTTGGCAAAACATGATAGTGGCTTAATTTACGCGCTAAACCGCACAAGAGGCAACAGATATTTATGGCTCATTTTTTAATTGTCACCGACGATGTTAATGATTGGCGTCCCTATTTGCCCAGTGACCATATGGTCACGGTTCATGATTATTTAGAAATGGGCGCATTTGCAGATCAAAGCGCCATGCAAGTGATTAACTTGTGTCGCAGTTATGATTATTTAAGCACAGGTTATTACTGCTCGTTAATGGCGGAAGCTCGCGGGCATCGCGTGATCCCCCGGGTAATGACCATTAATGATTTATCTCAAGATCGTTTTTTTAGTTTACCGCAATCAGGCCTAGATAAGCTGCCAGAGTCGGTGAATGAAATCAGCATGAAGCTGTATTTTGGCTATTGTGATAATCCGTCGCTAGACAAGCTTGCACGTAAAATATTTGAACGTTTTACTGTGCCTGTATTGCAGGTGAGTTTGTTAAAAATGTCAGGTAAATGGCAAGTTAATACTATTGAGCCGGCTGCGTTTCAGGATTTAACTGAGCCAGAACAAGATTTATTTGCCAAGTATCTTGAAGTGTTTTCACAAAAAGTATGGCGTTTACCGAAACCGTCGAAACGTTATCGTTACGAAATTGCCATGCTGGTGGATGAGCATGAGAAAATGCCGCCATCAGATAAAGCCGCATTAAAGTTATTTACTAAATCGGCTAATCGTATTGGCATGGATTTAGTCCAAATTGGTTCTCATGATCTGGCTCGGTTGAGTGAGTTTGATGGTTTGTTTATTCGCTCCACCACCAATATCAGCAACTTTACCTATCGGTTTGCTAAAGCGGCTGAGCAACTTGGGCTAGTGGTAATGGATGATCCTGAATCCATTATGAAGTGTACTAATAAGGTGTTTTTAACCGAACTATTAAACAAACATAAAGTGCCCGTACCCAAAAGTTTAATCTTTAAAGCCTCAGATAAAAACTGGGCCGATAATGTTATTGATACCATAGGGTTACCAATTGTACTGAAAGTACCCGACGGCGCATTTTCGCTCGGGGTTGTTAAAGTGAAAGACCGTGAAACCTTACTTGAACAAGCGGCGATAATCTTTGAGCACAGTGCATTAATTTTAGCGCAGGCGTTTATGCCAACCGATTATGACTGGCGTATC
Organism: Shewanella frigidimarina; assembly: GCF_003797125.1. Classification (GTDB taxonomy): domain Bacteria; phylum Pseudomonadota; class Gammaproteobacteria; order Enterobacterales; family Shewanellaceae; genus Shewanella; species Shewanella frigidimarina. The sequence goes on along the minus strand of NZ_RKKE01000002.1, from coordinate 323,561 downwards.
GGCGTGTTAAATCGCCAACCTATTTATGCCTGTCGTTACTTTATGAGTCGCGGTCATTGGCAGATTTACCAACATCATCAAAGTGGTCGTGTCAGCAGTGGTGATTTTGACTGTATCGATTTGAAGATGGTGCCACAAAATATTGTCGATGCAGCGGTCAAAGCGTCTAATTTAATTGGCGCAGGCTTGTATGGTGTCGACTTAAAAGAAATCGACGGTAAAGCTTATGTGATTGAAGTGAATGACAATCCGAGTATTGATCATGGAGTAGAGGACTTGTTTTTAGGTGATTTAGTGTATGACCGCATAATGACTGAATTTTTAAGGCGTATTCAGCTTCGCGGCATGTAATTACCAGGCAATAATCAACCAATAAAAAAAGACCTATTAAGGTCTTTTTTTATTAATTAGTTGTTACTACATAAGTATAAGATTGTGCTAATTAGCGCAAATTCGGTAGCAGTTGCGTCCGGCTGCTTTCGCAGAATACATGGCTTTATCGGCACGCTCATATATATTTTCGGCTTGTTGCTGCGGTTTTGACTCCGCAATGCCTAAACTGCACTGAATATTATATTCGGTAAGCTCTGAATGTTTTGGCATCATATCAATGATACGTTGGCATACTATTGCAGCGGCCTGGGCATCCCCTTGGGTAACGATCACAAACTCATCACCGCCAATTCTAAAGGCTTGGTCTGTATTACGAATGGCTTCATTAATTAACGCGGCAAAGCCCACTAATACATAATCACCTACTTTATGGCCATGCGCATCGTTAAGTTGTTTAAATTTATCTAAATCTAATACAATCAAAGATACTTGGCCTTGTTGGCGATTAGCTCGCGCTAATGCGATGTCGATTGCCTGGCGGTAATAATAACGATTACCTAATTGGGTTAGTGCATCAAACATGGCTTGATTAGACATATTTTGATACTTCAACGCATTATTCAACGGTTGAATTAATATGCCTTCAAGTTGCCCTAAAGTGTGTTTTTGCGCCGAACTAAGTGGTACAGACAACTGATAGGTTATGATAAACGTATCTTGGTTATCGTTAATAGTACGTTGCAGTTCAATACCGTAGTGACGTCCCCAAACAAACTTTTGTTTGTCTAGGCTCAATTGTAGTCCTTTAATCGGCAAATGTTGTCCTAGGATTTTGCCGAAGCAGGCAAAAACTGTCCGAGGATCTAAACTTCCATGTAGTTGTTGAATCACTTGAATAAGGTCCAGTTCGGGTTCCATATTCAAGTAAGCGTCTGAACGGTACCAGTAATCTTCAGGATATAATTCTGTCGCTATTGAAAAATCCATTATATTGGTTCCAGTACGTTACAACTAATTACCGTATTAATAGCAATAATCGTGCCTATGAAAAATTTTCTATAGTTATTAATTGGTTGTTGTTTTACTGTAGTACTAACAAACCCTTTTATTTCCCTTTTGACAGTTTTTTGACAAGGAGCCAAAGCGACAATGGAACACAGCATTTTTATCCATATTTTGTTGATGCTTGTGATTGCTATTGTGGCGATTGCATTGTTACGTCGACTCGGCTTACCGGCCATTCTAGCTTATTTACTCACCGGGGTTGTCAGTGGCCCCAGCGGTTTTCATTGGTTTACCCAATTACAAATGCAATCAGTGGCAGAGTTAGGCGTAGTGCTACTGATGTTTACCTTAGGACTGGAGTTTTCGGTACCAAGGTTGTGGGCAATGCGCCGAACCGTTTTTGGTCTGGGTAGCGCCCAAATGCTGGTAACGGCCTTTGTGGCAGGCGGTATAGCCATGTTGGTTGGGCAAAACTTAGTGGCAGCGGTGGTGATTGGTTCGGCTATTGCGTTGTCGTCAACGGCCATTGTGTTGAAGCTGCTTAATGAACAAAACTGGTTAAGGCGCAGGCACGGCGAGCTGTCGGTCAGTGTGTTGTTATTTCAAGATCTAGCGGTGGTGCCGCTATTGATTTTAATGCCACTGCTCGCGAAAGGCGGCGCTGAAATGAGCTTCAACAGTATCGCGTGGGGATTACTTACCGGTATTTTGGCATTTCTAGGGTTAATGTCATTTGGTAAATGGATATTGCCACGTATTTTTGATGAAGTAGCCCGCTCACGTTCAAATGAATTATTTGTATTATCTACTTTAGTTGTCGCTTTGGTGACTGGCGCATTTACCCAATGGCTTGGGTTGTCGATGGCATTAGGAGCATTTATTGCTGGGATGTTGCTTGGCGAAAGCCAGTATCGACGCCAGTTAGAGGCTGACATCAGGCCATTTCGTGATTTATTAATGGGTTTGTTTTTTATTTCCATCGGCATGCTGCTGGATTTCAATCTAGTGATGCAATATTGGTGGCAAGTATTATTGATTTTGGCTGGGGTGGTACTCACCAAAATATTAATCGTGCACGGTTTGCTCAAGCTTGTTGGTGAAAATACTAAGGTATCACTTAGTACGGCAATCAGTTTGGGGCAAGTCGGTGAGTTTAGTTTTGTGTTACTGGCATTAGCAGTTAATTATCAATTACTCGATACCGAAGTGAGCACTGTGTTAGTGGCCGTAGCCGTGATCTCTATGTCAATGGCGCCTTGGCTTATTCGCCACAGTGTTGATATTGCCAAAAAGGTTAGCGGCAATAAGCTGCCACCTAAAAATGAACCGATTGAAATTGTATTGCCTCATGCTGATGAAAGTGATGTGGTACTGATTTTAGGTTACGGCCGAGTAGGGCAAACGATTGCACGCTTTTTGAAAACAGAAGCTGTGCCTTATATGGTGCTTGATTTAGATCCCACTAGAGTGACAGAAGCGAGAGCCGCAGGCGAAAATATTCATTTTGGTGATGCTTGCAGAATGGCGCTATTGAAGAAGATGGGCATTCGCCAAGCGAGCTTAGTGGTGGTGACATTTTGCGAACCAAGGCAATCTGAAGAGTGTTTAGCAGTGGCGCGTAAACTGGCTCCCGATGTAAAAATATTGGTGCGCACTCGCGATGATGCCAACTTACATGAGCTTAAAGAAGCGGGGGCGACTCAAGTTATCCCTGAATCACTTGAGGGCAGCTTAATGTTGGTATCGCAAGTGTTGTTTAAATGTGGCGTCCCTTTGGCACGGATTATTAAGCGTTTAGAGTCAGAGCGGCGTAATCATTACCAATATTTACACGGTTTCTTTTCAGGCACCGAAACTGATTTCACCTTAGATTTACTCCATGCCGTGTCACTGGCTTCAGGCGCTAGTGCTGTGGGGAAAACCGTTGCAGACATTCCATGGCAAGCTTTGGATGTTGAGCTTAGAGCTGTGCGGCGTAAAGGCGAGGAAATCGATCCCCCTCCACCTGAGTGGATATTAAGGCGTAACGATATTTTAATGCTGGTGGGTAAACCGCGCAGTATTGAGAAAGCTGAAGAGTATTTACTGCAAGGTTAAATATAGCTTCACATGATTCTACCAAGCACCATGCTGAAAAGTGATGGTGCTTTTTATTTTATTTATTTTGCATCCAATATTAGCTTTGGTTCGTATAAACACTATTGGGGCTTTTTTATCAATATATGCGCAATTAGCCTGTATCAACTATATCGAACCATCATGGGGAAACGTGGCAGATTATGGATCAAGACACATTACTTAACTTATTAAGTGCTAGTGCAGATGGAGATAAACAAGCGTTTGCTGATTTATATCAATCTACCAGTGGCCAGTTATTCGCGGTTAGTTTAAAAATGCTCGGTCGACGTGAGTTAGCCGAAGAGGTACTGCAAGAAGCCTACGTAAAAATTTGGCATAACGCGACTGAATATCAACATGGAAAAGGATCGGTTCTCACGTGGATGATCAGTATTGTTCGTTATCGAGCTTTAGACATGTTGCGTTATCAAAAGGTCAGAAAGGAAGATCCACTTGAAGATGGCCAAGAAGCCATTTTTGAAGAGCATATCAATGATGACGGGCCTCAGGTTCATAAAAATAAACTCGACCAGTGCATGGGAGAACTCGAGCCTCAGCAGAAACAAGCAATTCATCTCGCTTACTATAATGGTTTATCGCATCACGAAGTTGTGGGGCACTTAGATTTACCATTAGGCACTATTAAGAGTTGGATCCGTCGTGGTTTACAACAATTACAGAGGTGCTTATCGTTATGAATTATCGTGATCCTCAATTAAAAGACGCATTAGCAGCAGAATATGTGCTTGGTACATTGCGTGGCCAAGCTAGACGTCGGTTTCAAAAATTAATGATGCAAATTCCCAGTCTGCGTGAAAGCACTTGGTTATGGGAGCAACATTTACATGGCATGAATCAATTGTTAACGCCGATAACCCCAGATGAACGGGTTTGGCAACAAATCAGTATGTCGCTAGGGTTTGTCGATAATGTGGCCCAAGCACCATTGCCAGAAACCTCAAATGTGGTGCCTATGGCAACACGTAACCGTTTATGGAAGGGATTGGCTTCAATGGCAAGCGCAGCAGCCATTGTTATGGCTGTTTTAGTTGTGAATAATCAGCCTGTACCAGTTGCTACATCGCAGCAAGTTGCGGTAGTGCAAAGTGCACAATCTAAAGCATTATGGCTGATTGAGGTCACCTCCAATACGATTGAAGTGCGCTCTACTAGTAACCTTAAGCCACTGGCGAATAAAGACTATGAGTTATGGATGGTGGCTAAAGGTGTCGAAAATCCAATTTCATTAGGCTTACTGCCTAAGTCAGGCAAGTTAACATTGGTGAAAAACAGTCAATTTGATGACATGGATATAGTGGCTCTGGCGGTGAGTTTAGAGCCTTTGAACGGCTCACCAAATGGCTTACCAACAGAGGTATTGTATACCGCAGAGCTAGCAATTTTATAAAGCCTTAATGATAAGGTGATGCTTCAAAGCATTGATGTGTTACCCCGCTGACATTTAAGCGGCCAATAGTGAGACTATTGGCCGCTTTTTTATGGCTGCAACTATCCATTGGATCCATTGGCTATCGATGAATTATCGGTTAACGGGAAATTGTTAACGACTCATTTCTGAGTGATCACATACTAAAGGATTGTATTAAAGAAATTGTATAGAGGGGTTGCATTGAAAGGACCATATTGATAGTTCATTATGCAGGAATTAACATTTTCATTAAATTAGTAAAAATAGTTTATTTATAAATTCATTTAAATTCAGTGTGTTAATTTTTTATTTAATTTATTTCAACAATAATTGCTAAAACCTGCATCCAAAATGGAACCTGAGCCGTTTACTGATATGACTCTACTACATAACAAGGAAATGGTCATGAAAGTACTAAAAATATCCCTAATCGCCAGTATCGTATGCAGCACTTTATTAGGCGCTAATGCATTTGCGTCAAGTCACCGAGAAGCACCCAATATCACTCGTTTTCCAACATTAGACTCTACCGACTTCTACGCCTTTAATAGCTATGAAGCAGGACGTGAAGATTACGTCACTCTTATCGCCAACTATATTCCACTGCAAGATGCCTACGGTGGACCTAACTATTATGCGATGGATCCTGCTGCGGTATACAGCATTCATATCGATAATGATGGTGATGCTATAGAAGATTTAACCTTCCAATTTAACTTTACCAATGAACTTGCCAATAATAATCAAGGTATTGCGTTAACGGTTGGTCCTGCTGACAATCAACGTAGTGTGTCAGTACCGCTTAAAAATATTGGTGGCATTACTGCTGCGGATCAAAGTGCGGCAAACTTTAGCGAGTCGTATGAGTTAACACTTGTTAAAGGACCACAAAATAGTGGTAGCGCAACAGCGTTAACCAATACTTCAGGGGCGATGTTCCATAAGCCACTGGATTACATTGGTAATAAGAGTTTCGGTGATAGCAGCGCGTATGCAAGTTATGCGGGTCAATTCATCTACGAATTTAATCTCGATGGTTGTGCAAGTCCTGGCAAAGTGTTTGTTGGCCAACGTAAAGACCCTTTCGTGGTTAACTTAGGCAAAACCTTTGATTTGGTCAACTATGTGCCTGTAGAAGGTGATAGTGCACCGGGCGCTGGCGACCAAGGTGGATTTCCAGGTGGCATCACTCAATCTGTTGATAATGATGATTTGATGGATAAAAATGTCACAGCTATTTCAATTGAAGTGCCAAAGTCTTGTTTAACCACTCAAGGCAACGGCACCATTGGTGCATGGACTACCGCCAGTTTACCGCAAGCGCGTATTTTAAATCCAAATGCCAAAGTGGGTAAAACTGAAGTCAACGGCGGTGCATTAACTCAGGTATCTCGTCTGGGTAACCCGCTAGTGAATGAGTTAGTGATTGGCTTAAAGGATAAAGACACCTTTTCGACTTCACATCCTAAAGATGACACTCAGTTTGCTGACTATGTAACACACCCGAGTTTACCAGAGTTGCTTAACATTCTATTCAAAGACGCTGTTAATCAAACGTTGGGAACAAACATTGAAACGTTAGCGCCAACTAACTTCCCTCGTACCGATCTTGTTACTGCATTTCTAACTGGTTTTGCTGGTGTTAACCAACTTGAAATGGTGACTCCTTCAGAAATGTTGCGTCTTAATACCGGTATTCCTGCAAAATCACGTGATATGCAGTCCGCTTTTGGTGTTGCTGGTGATGATTTAGCCGGTTTCCCAAATGGTCGTCGTCCTGGTGATGATGTGGTTGATATTGCACTGCGCGTGGTAATGGGACGTTTATGTTACCCCATCCCAGTCAATGGTACAGACACTGATTTAGGCCTTTGTACCAGTGATGATGCCAGCGTTGGTAACGTGCCATTTACAGATGGTGCCCCTGTTGACGCGACCATGATGATGGATCACTTCCCTTACTTAGCGACGCCGCTTTCGGGCTCAAAATAAGGAACATAAAATGAATACTTCTTTACGATATGCGACGCGTCAAGCGCTTAATAATCTCGCTAAACCAGTGGTATTAATCAGTGTGCTCAGTGGCGGTTTTTTAGCTGGTTGTAACTCAGATGATGATGCGATGACCATGGTTAAAAACAGTGCGCCAATGGTGAACAGTGTCATGCTATCCACCGTGACTGAAACACCGGTGACAGAACAAGTGATAGCCACCGACAAAGACGGTGATGCATTAACGTTTACAGTGGTGAGTGAACCGACGCTTGGTACGGTTAGTTTAATGCCAAACGGCGAGTTTACTTATACTCCTGCCAATGAAGTGACTGGCATGGACAGTTTTACCGTTGCAGTGACCGATGGCGTAAACGACCCTGTAGCGGCAATGGTGAACATTACTATTGATGCTGAGCAAGTGATGTTTTCAAGCTTAAGTCGTCAGGCGTTTTTACAACCAAGCAAAGCTGAACCCTTACGTGTTAATGGCCGCGTGGTTGAGAACGATGTCTCAACGGCTGATTTTTACAACGACTTATTACTAGATTAATAGGGCGAGTTCTATTAGCTAGCTTAAGTTTATAATAGGACGAAATATCTATCTTATTCATCCTATTAATTATTATCTCAGCTGAGAGGTAATGACTAATTAGATCGATATTCATAGCCAAGGATGGCATCAAGGAGGCGTTATGCAAGTGATATCAGGGCGATTAACACCAATGATTAAGTACCTAAAGTTTTACCTTAACATTCAATTTCACATCAATCTTGTGGTGGTTACCAGTGTATTTTTTTTGATGGTAGGTAATAGTATTGCGGCGCCATATACGCCAAAAGATACCAGTGAAGTTATTGCGACCTGGAAAGTGTTTAATGCTACCGATAAGCAAATGAGCTTAGACGACATCAGTAATTTTATAGAACAAGGACAATATCCTGGTGAAGCTGATTATCGCTATGGTCGTGCAAAAGCTTGGTTACAAGCCAAAATGGCCAATGCCAGCCCCGATGCGCAGACCTATTATTTATATGCTCGAGTATTACAGCATCAACACCAATTTGATCGGGCGATAAAGGCGTTAGAGCGCTCCATTGAATTAAAACCGACTGCGATAAATAGTTGGTTATTAAAAGCCAATATTCATCTGGTACAGGGCGATATTGTTGGTGCAAGGCAAGCGTGTTTAACCCTAATAGGTAAAGCCGATATTTTATTAATTTCTACCTGTGCATTGGAGGTCGCGAGTCAAAATGGCAAGTTAGTCGAAAGCTATCAAGAGTTAGCTCGATTGTATCAATTATATCAGCCTAATAATGAACCAGAAAAACGTTGGATAGTGCAAATTCTTGCTGACATGGCATTTAAGCAAGGTATGACAGAAGAAGCATTGAGTTATTTAAATCAATTAGATATGGACAATGCTCCGGTCAGTTTGTTAGCGCTATGGTCTGATATTGAGTTGGCATTGAATCAACATCAACAGGTGTACGACACTCTCTCCAGTATTGTTAGTCGAAATGCTGTTCAAGACGACGCACTATTATTGCGCTTGGCGATAGCGGAAAAATCTCTTGGCAATACTGTTAAATGGCAATGGAGTTTTGCCCAAAGAGTTAAACTGCGTGAGCAAAGGCAAGACAGTTTACATGCATTCGATCTGGCAAAATATTATTTAAATGTTGATATACAGCCCAAAAAAGCTCTTTACTGGGCCAACATAAACTGGCAGGTAGCACGTCAAGACAATGATCGGATACTTTTAGAGCAGGCTAAAGCATTGTTGAGAAAGACTAAAAATGATAAAAAGTCAGTACAAGTCAGTCGAAATATCTCTGTCGACCATGTAGTAAGTTAAGGATAAACCAGTGAAGGCATTTACACGTGTTTTTTCGGTGATGAAAGGTGGATTATTACTGCTAATGTTGCTGTTCAGTCAGAGCAGTTTAGCCCATCAAATGAGCACCAGTTATTTGTCTGTTCATTTAGATAAATACGGACAAATTCAAGGCGATTGGCAAGTGCGCTTTTTTGACATAAATCAGGTTGTCCCTATTGATGATAACCAAGATGGCGAGCTTGCGTGGGGGGAGCTGCAAGCTCATCAAATTGCGATAGTAGATTATTTACGTTCATCTTTGACAATCAGCCGAGAGCAAGATTGTCCACTGAGTTTTAACCCAACGCAGCAAGTTGACCAGCATTTTAGTGAAGGTTATCTAGTCAGTTCATTTCAGGCTGAATGTGATAGCCCCGGAGTGTTGACCATTAATTATCAAGCTTTCTTCAATATAGATACTGATCATAAAGTTATTACCACCATTGCCACGCCCGATCATCAATACACGCGAGTGATCAGTAACGATAACCCGATCATATTGATTAATTTAGCTGAAAGTCAGTTCAGCGATACATTTACTGAATATGTTTACCAAGGTGTAATTCATATTTGGAAGGGCACTGATCATATCTTATTTTTATTAGCGTTGTTGTTAACCTGCGTATTGGTGCGTGAACAACAGAAATGGCACGCGATAGATAAGCCTAAGCAAATATTTAAAGATACCGCGTGGATTATTACTGCCTTTACTTTGGCACATTCGGTAACGTTAACCGCCACCGCATTGGGGCTTATTAATTTTAGTAGTCACTGGGTTGAGCTGGGCATTGCATTGTCGGTATTGTTTGCGGCACTAAATAATGTGTGGCCGATTGTATTGCGTTTAGGTTGGATTACGTTTGCGTTTGGTTTGTTACACGGCATGGGATTTGCCGGAGTATTAGGCGAACTTGGCTTGCCTGAAAATCAAAAACTATTAGCGATTCTTGCGTTTAATGTTGGCGTTGAAATCGGCCAGTTGGCGATTTTAGCGCTAGTGCTGCCTGTATTGATGTTTCTACGCCATACACTTTGGTATCGACATTGGGGCATGCAGCTCGGTTCAATTGCGATTGGGCTCATGGCGATTCAGTGGTCTGTAGAACGTTTTTAGTGTTTGCCAATGAATAACTAGTCAGCTTTGGATAGTGGCTAGTTATTCATTGAGATTGTATTGCCCAAGTACCCTTGTATTCGACCGTGGCTAACTTATGCTCGGCTTACATTTGGCATATGTTCGACTTATGTTTGAGACGGTGTACAAATAACCGACGTCAGTAGCCATTAGTCAGACATTCGCCCACCTTAAATTCCTCTTGGTAATATCTCCCATCGACTCAAGTTTAAAATTGGCTTTAGTGGTAAGCAAACTTTTGTGTATGTTAATTCGTATGATGATACAGATTATTGCTGTATCTGAGCTTTAGCGACCACCCAATATGTGTAATCGCAATAATATAGCGTGTTTGAACGAGTTATTTGTTCGAAAGATCAGCAAAGCCTAGATATTGCCTGCTTTCTTCCATAGAATGGCAAGTTAACTTTTTTATCAGCAGCCATTGTTTATTTTGCTGCGGTTTTATTAGGTGTATTGATGTCGGCGAAACTGTTTAATCTCCCCATTAAGCTTTCATTAGAGATGATTGCGAAACTGTTTTCGGCCACCCAAATTCAAAAAGCGCAAAACTATTTGATCCAAGGTCGAGTTCTAGAAGTTACTGCCAGCAGTAATAATCATGATATTGAGGCCTATGTAGAAGGCTCTGCTGCTGAACCCTATCGTCAAGAAATCACTCTGGTTAATGTTAATCACAAAATTGTGATGCGTTCACATTGTACTTGCCCTGTTAGAACAAACTGCAAACACGTTGCTGCTGCGATGCTGGCACTGGTCGATAAAAAACCGGTTGAAGAGCAACGTATCCACCAATGGTTACGCCAACTTGACGAGCAAAAAACGGTTGCCGAGTTTGAGGAAGAGGACGAAGAAAAAGATCGCATTATTTATGTGTTATCGAATGATCCTCATGGTATTTTTGTCGAATTTAAACGCAGTAAATTAAATAAAAAAGGCCAATACAATAAAGGCAGCAAGCTGGCATTAGCCGATATTCGCTATAGTATGCCGTGGTGGATAGACCCTGAAGATAAACAGATTATCAGCTTGTTATTGTCATCAAATAATCATGGTTCTAAAATTTATATTGAAGGTGAGATTTCATTTTTAGCACTGACTAAAATGCTCACAGCCGAAGTGTGTTTTTGGGAAGAAAATCGTATCCCCCTAACATGGGCTAAAGCCGTTGTGCCTGAGTTTGTCTGGTGTGAGATTGATAAAAAACATACCCAAATGCAAATGCGCATGCCTGGGCTGGATAATTGGGAGTTTATTGCTACCGAGCCACCTTTGTATGTTGAATTAGACTATCTGCATCTAGGTAGAATAGAAACTGATTTACCAGTTAAAAAGTTAAGTTTATTGCAACACATGCCGCCAGTGCCCTTGGCTCAAGTAGATGCCATTAGTCATAAAATGCTCCAGCATTTTTCGCCTAAAACGGTGCCTGTGCCGAGTGAAATTGATTTTTGCGAGATAACAGACTCACTGTTAACACGCTTAACTTTTACGCGTGAGCTCATTGCCAACAACCCGATTCTGCAACCGGTTATTCGAGTTGATCATTGTTACGGTGAAATTACCTTTAATGCATCGACTAAACCCGAACGCATAAGCTTAGTCAAAAAAAATCAAGTTCAGTATCAAGTGCATAGACATGTCGAGCAAGAACTCGCGGCATTACAGTCATTAGCGGATATAGGCTTAGTGACGCTTGAGCCAGACGCTACGCTGGCCAGTTCACAACAACCCTACTATGTCAGTGTCGGCTTATTACCCGAGTCGATTTTTGAATGGTCTGAATTGACCGACAATGGTCTTGATGCGTTAACTGCGCTTGGTATGGATATTCATTTTGATGATGACTTCGACTTACAAATTACCGATGCACAGTTAGATGTCGACTTAGTTGACGATGATGAGTCTGGCTGGTTTTCGTTATCGCTCAGTGCCGACATCGATGGTCAAAGTGTACCGTTATTAGCCTTAGTTGCCCGTTGGTTACAACAAAATGGTGAACCAGCAGACGATGATGAATTGCTATTACCTGGCCCTAACGGTGGTTTTATTAAAATCAAAGCCAAAACCATTAAGCCGCTGATTAGTATTATCCAAGAATTATTTAATCGTCATTCTGGCGATGTCATTTCGATACCACGCAACCGTGCGCATATTTTGAATGATTTATCTGCCAGTGACGTGCGTTTACTCAATGGCGAACGTGTGCGCAATTTAGCCACCAAACTCGCAGAGTTTAAAGGGGTGGTTCCGGTTGAGTTACCCGATGGCTTAAATGCGACATTACGTGATTATCAAAAACAAGGTTTTGACTGGTTGTGTTTTCTTAAAGAATATCAACTAGGTGGTATTTTAGCCGATGACATGGGCCTGGGTAAAACCGTTCAAGCATTGGCATTTTTACTCAAAGCCAAGCAAGACGCTACCGAGCGTCGTACCAGTTTAATTGTTTGTCCCACTAGCTTAGTGGGTAACTGGTTAAAAGAAGCCAATAAGTTTGCTCCGTCGCTGAATGTAGTGGTGATCCACGGTAATAAACGCCAGCCGTTATTAGATCAAATTAACCAGTTTGATGTGGTCGTAACAACCTATCCATTAATGTTACGTGATGAAGCCATTTATTGTGAATATGTGTTTGAGCATATTATTTTGGATGAAGCACAACAGATTAAAAATGCCCAAGCAAAAGTCACCCAAGTGATTAAAACCCTTAGAGGTAGATTTCGCTTATGTTTATCGGGTACGCCGCTTGAAAACCATTTAGGCGAATTAAAATCATTGATGGATTTTTGTTTGCCAGGTTTATTAGGTCAGCATACTTACTTTAATAAACAGTTCCGAGGTCCGATTGAGAAGCAAGCCGATGTTGAAAAGTCGCAGTTACTGAGTCAGCGTATTGCTCCTTTTATGCTGCGCCGCACTAAAAAAGAAGTGGTATCAGAATTACCTGAAAAAACCGTGATTATTCAAACTCTGGAACTTGAAAGAGATCAACGTAATTTGTACGAGTCTATCCGTTTAGTGATGGAGAAAAAATTGCGTGAACTGTTTGCCAAGAAAGGAGTATCGAGTAGTCATATTGAGTTTTTAGATGCATTGTTGAAGTTGCGTCAAGCCTGTTGCGACCCGCGTTTAGTTAAGCTTGAACAAGCTCAACAGGTAAAAGACAACGCTAAAATGACTTGGTTAATCCAAAACCTGCCTGAAATGATTGAAGAAGGTCGTAAGATCCTTATCTTCAGCCAATTCACCGGCATGCTGGCACTCATTGAAGATGAACTGAAACGCTTAGCTATCAGTTATAGTAAGTTGACAGGCCAAACTCGTGACCGTCAGACCCAAATTGATTCGTTTCAAGAGGGGGATAACTCGGTGTTTTTGATCAGTTTAAAAGCCGGTGGAACCGGACTTAACCTTACTGCTGCGGACACGGTTATTCATTTTGACCCGTGGTGGAACCCTGCCGCTGAGCGCCAAGCGACCGATCGCGCTCATCGTATTGGCCAGTTAAACCCGGTGTTTGTTTATAAACTGATTGCCCAGGGCACCGTTGAAGAGAAGATTCAAGAAATGCAGCAGCACAAACAAGGTTTGGCTGACAGTATTTTATCCGATGGTACTCAAGGTCCATGGCAGGGCAGTGCAAATGATTTATTAGCATTATTGAGTTAATCGTTGAGTTAATAACACGAAAATCACTTGAACTAGCGTGTAGATTCGCGAAGCTCAAGTGATTTAGCGGTTATCAATTACCCTAGATGAACTCGATAACATTGGCTTAAAAACGTTGACTCGATACACTTTGATTAGATAAGTATGGACTCGAAAATGGAGATGAACCTTGGTTGCGGTGTACTTTAAACGTGGCTCATCAGCGCCAAGAAAACGGCGCTCATCCCGTGCAACTCCTGCTGAGCATACTGCTTATTTTGAACAGGTATTTGCCGAGCTTCGGCTTCATCCTGAAAAAATTGCTATTGTTAGACATAATATTGCTGAGTTTCAAGCTCAACCTTATTTGAAAAAAGGCCTGCACACGGCAATTGACCGGTTACTGTTGGTGTTTGAAGACGATAACGACATCGAACTGTTATATCGCCAAGTAATGAGTGATGATATTGGCCAACGGGTAAGACGCTACCCGCTGATTTTTAAAGGCATCATTTCAATAGATTCAGATGCTGTGTAATCTCATTCAGCGAGTGCTTTATCAAATATAAGCACTAGTGCCATGAGCGTTCAATAAAGCTACCCGTCAGTCGTTTAATAAATGGTCATGCCAAATAGCTTTGCGCTATTCTTGTTCACTTTGCCATTATTAATAACGATGTTGTTTACTGCGCTAAAACCATACAGCACAGTAATCATGCCGTTGCCATTAAATACCTAAACCGATTATCTATATTTTGCCTATAACCCTATTGTCATTTATCTTTTAGCTTGAGTCCTTTGACCGCTTTAAGTCGTTCCCCCGATACCGTGGTATCTAAAATATTCGTTAGGTTAATTTACCGGATGGCACGCTTCGCTTAGCTGCAATTATTTCGTTGTATTTATTTCGTTGTAATTATTGCTAGTAGCCATCATTTGGCTACATATTAGCCATATATTTGAGCGAAATAGGATTGAGTGTTAAACAATATTCATATTGTGGATAAAATACTCAAAATGTTTACGTTTAATGGTAATACTAGTTGAGTCGTAATGCTCAAAATGCTTGGGTTCATCTTTTTAAATAATTGAAGCTATGCTGATAGTGATAAATATTATCTACACGAGGTCGTTTAAATGATCTTTACTAAAATCATCTTCGATTAATACCAGCTTTGATTAACATCGCCCTAGATTAATTTCCTAGGGACAGATCCGTTATTAGTACTATGTTGTGAGACTATTTTGTGAATTTTTAATAAGGAGTTTCAATATGTTAAGGATTGCTAATATATTTTTCAATTTACCCGTAAAACAAATGATTGATGATCGATTTTCTTTGAAAATTTTAGTAAATCTCGTGGTATCACTGTTTTTAGTTTCATCGGTAAGTATTGCTTATGCAGAAACGCCAGTATCCAAAACTGATGGCAAGCCATTCTCCCATGACAGCGTCGTAGAAGTTGCTCAAAAACTGTCCCAGACCCCCTTTATTGAACCCAAACAAGCCCCTGAAGCGCTGACTAAAATAGATTATTCAACCTATCGTCAAATTAATTTTCAGCAACACGCTGCTATTTGGGGCAATGCGCCTACGCCTTTCTCGATACAACTATTTGCTCCCGGGTATATCTACAAACAGTTAGTTGATATTGACGTGGTCGAGAATGGCAAATCATTTCCGGTAGCAGTATCTGAATCATCTTTCAGAGTGCCAGATGAATCAATTGGCAAATTACTGGAGCAAGTCGGTAAATATGCAGGGTTTCGTTTGCATTACCCAATTAATCGTGATGATTATAAAGATGAATTTCTTGTGTTTCAGGGCGCCAGTTATTTTCGTGGGGTCTCTAAAGGGCAAGCGTATGGGTTATCTACCCGCGGACTTGCCATCAATGTTGCCGATCCTAAAGGTGAAGAATATCCTTTATTTAAAAAGTTTTGGATTGAACGTCCATCCAGCCATCAAGAGGCGATTGTGGTCCATGCGTTACTAGACAGTGTGAGTGTAACAGGAGCCTATCGATTTGCTATTTACCCTGGCGATCCGACCCGAATGGGCGTCGATGTTAAGCTTTTCCCAAGGCAGGATGTTAAGAATGTGGGTCTGGCACCGTTAACGTCAATGTTTATGCACGGCGGCATCGATCGCGCTGATACTGCTGATTACCGTCCAGCGGTGCATGACTCTGAAGGCCTGCTAATGGAAAAAGGCAATAGTGAGAAAATTTGGCGGCCACTGAATAATCCTCGTGGATTACAAGTGAGTTCTTTTATGGATGAGAATCCTAAAGGATTTGGTTTGATGCAACCACATCGAAAATTAGATTATTATCAGGACCTTGAAGCAAATTATCATCTTCGTCCATCAGCGTGGGTTGAACCAACGGGTGATTGGGGCAAGGGCAGAGTCGAACTGGTTGAGATCCCATCGGATTCTGAAGCCAATGACAATATTGTTACCTATTGGAAGCCAGAACAAGGCTTGAAAAAAGGTCAGCCATTCACTTACTCATACCAATTGACCTGGGTGGATCAGATCCCTAAAACCGAAGGCAAAGTAAAAGTGGTTCGAACTGCTGGTGGTCGTAAATTATCGACAGATAAAAATGAGATCGTTATCGATTACAGTCACATTAATGCCAACGATGTCAGTCATATTCGTGTCGATGCCAGTATCAGCAGTGGCGCTATTTTAGAATCACGTATTGAGTCTAATCCCAGTGTTGATGGTGCCAGAGTTTTTATCACGTTCGATCCTCAAGATGCTGAGGTTGCAGAGTTACGTGTACAGCTAAGTAACAAAGATAAACCGCTTGGTATGACATGGCTGTATCGCTTTACTGCAGAGGACTGGCCTTTATGATAGCAAATGATGCTCAAATTACTGATCATGGTGAACGTGCATTGCCTGACGAATCGTCACTGTTAATGCATCGCCATGAGGTTTCTGAACCGGGTCATAGATTAACTCTGAATCAACAAACTGTGTGGTTTACGCTGCGCACATTTTTTGCACAGTTATTTGTGTTTATGGTTACAGCAGGCTTATCGACTTATGGCATAAGAGAAATGTATTTGGTGCTTAACACCAATGCCATTACCAGTTTGCAAATGGTTTTTTTGGTGTTGTTTAGCATTAACTTTCTGTGGGTTACTTTCGCTTTTTCACAGGCACTATTGGGTTTTCTGTTGCATCTCAAACCGCGCCTGATTAAAGAGAATGAGACAGAACCCGATTTCAAAACGGCGGTATTGCTACCGATTTACAATGAAGATCCGCTGCGTATTCGGGCCACAATAGATGCGATGAGTGCAGATTTAATCGCTACCGCACCGGGTAAATATGCTTTCTTTATTCTCAGTGACACTAATCGAGCAGATGCATGGATTGCTGAGGAACAGACTTTTCTGGATCTTATCAATAATAGCCAACCACTGTGTCCGGTTTATTACCGTCGTCGTCACCAAAACAGTGAACGTAAAGCCGGTAATATCGGCGACTGGGTTCAGTGTTGGGGCGGTGATTATGAGGCAATGATAGTGCTTGATGCTGACAGTATCATGAGCGCAAAGTCGATGGTGACATTATCACGTCGTTTAGCTGGCGCACCTGGCGTCGGTCTTATTCAAACCTTACCGACACTGGTGTTTGCCAATACGCTTTATAGCCGTTTGCAACAGTTTGCCAATCAATGCTTCGGTCCTATTTATGCCGAGGGTTTGTCGGCTTGGCATGGTTTGTCCTCAAATTTTTGGGGCCACAATGCCATTATTCGCACTAAAGCATTTGCTGAGTCATGTCATCTGCCTATTCTGTCTGGTAAAGCACCTTTTGGCGGCCATGTATTAAGTCATGACTTTATCGAAGCGGCGTTGCTGCGTCGTGCAGGTTGGGGAGTACGTTTTGATACCGATATTGAGGCTTCATTTGAAGAAGCTCCACCGTCGTTAATTGATGTGATGATCCGTGACCGACGCTGGTGTCAGGGTAATTTACAGCATTCAGCATTTATGTTTGCTCGCGGTTTCTCATTGCCGACGCGGTTGCATCTTTTGTCTGGGGTGATGTCTTACCTGAGCGCCATTTTTTGGTTAGCGCTGATTATGGTCGGGCTTGCGATTGCGGTTCAGGCGGCATTTATACGTCCAGAGTACTTTGCCAATCCATCGCTGTTTCCAACCTGGCCAGTGTTTGATTCTGAGCGCGCATTAAGCCTGTTTTTGGTGTCAATGGCCATTGTGCTGGCACCTAAAGCATTTGGCTGGTTTGCTGCCTTGATTAATATTCCGCGGTGTTTACGATTTGGCGGGCCAATATTGTTAACCTTGAGTACCTTGTTGGAAATGATCATGTCTGCTCTGTATGCACCCATTCTGATGGTGTCGCAGTTTGGCGTGGTGTTGTCTATATTTCGAGGCAAAGACAGTGGTTGGATGCCGCAATCTCGAGACGATGGTGCATTGAGTTGGATGTCAGTGATGCGTGCTCATCTTGGTCATACCGTGTTTGGGGTTGCGCTTGCTTTGACCGCACTATCGCTCAGTACAGAACTCTTTTACTGGTTATTACCGATTACGATAGGGTTGATGCTATCGATCCCTTTGTCGTGGTTGAGTGGCGGCGCGAGGCGAACTAAATGGATTAAAACAGTCGGATTACTGCGAGCGCCTGAAGAAAAAAAACCAGTTAACATTTTGGTTAAAGTGAAGGAAAACGAGGCTGATTTGCCCCATCTACGACACATGCATCCGTTCAGTCGGTTGGTTAATAATCCTTTATTATTTAAATGGCACCTTGCGCAGTTACCTGATTTAGGTGAGCAAAAGCCGACGTTTTATGCCCCGAGAATAATAGCCGAATGGAAATTAAATCATGCTGAAAGCTTATCGCAATTGGAATCATGGTTGGAACCCGCAGAGGTGATAGCATTATTAAGCAATGCGGATTATCTACAGAAATTGAAAACAATCGGTAACTAATTTCTATCACTCGTCTTTGCAACACTTACTAAAAAGCCGCTCAATAATGCGTTATTAAGCGGCTTTTTTAGTACTTAATACTCAGAAATTAAGATTAGATTTAGGCTCTAGAGCATTATTTAGGCTGAGCCATTGCTGATGTTACTGCATTATTTAGGTTGAGCCATCACTCGGGTTGCAAAATCACTTGGTCCGGCCAAAATAGCCCGGCCTACTGCCACTAAATCGACTTGCTTAGTCGCTAAAATGGTTTCGATGTAATCAATACTTTCAATGCCACCGACACCAATCACTGCAGCAGCGTTTTTACCTGTCAGCGGCGCTGCATCTTCAACTAAAAAGCCCTCGCCGCGTTTGTCTTTAGGGCGATTCCAGCCACCAATGCCTGATGAAACATTAAGTATTTCGACCCCAGCATCAACTAGCCATTGACTAACGTGGCCCATATCGTCATGAGACAAACCACCAGGATAACCGTCTTGCCCAGGAATGCGGGTCATTACTGCTAATCTTGGCGCTGCTTGTTTTATTTTACTGACTATTTCGATCAATATTCTGGCGCGATTTTCAAGGCTGCCACCGTATTGGTCTTGGCGTTGATTTGTGAGTGGAGATAACCACTGATTAATGCCGTAACCATGGGCACAATGGAGCTCGACTAAATCAAAACCAGCTTTATCCGCTCGAATAGCGCTATTAACAAAGTCTTGTTGCCAAGTCGCGATATCATCCAGTGTCATGGCGCGAGGGGTTGGTAATACACGATCATATGCTGGCACGGTAATACCTGACGGCCCCATAATATCAGCGCTAATACCTGCACTGTCTTTTCCGCCGCAATGGGTAATTTGTAAGCCTGTTTTTACCCCTGCATTATGTAACGTCGTGGCAATTTGGCTTAAGCCGGGTAAGCAAGCATCATCATGCGCCCCAAGCTGATTAGACTCACTTCGTCCTGCCAAATTTACATGGCTGTATTCTACCATCACCAACCCTGCACCCGACTGGGCTAAATGATGGTAATGATTGATGGTCGTTTCAGTTGCTAAGCCATTTAGGTCTGCGGTTTGTGACGCCATTGGCGGCACCACTAAACGGTTTTTAAAGGTCAGTCCGTTTGTGAGTGTGAGTGGGGTAAAGCGTAACGCGGTCATTGCAACATCCTATATATTTATGGCTATCAATATGCCAGCAATCAACATAATACTGCCTGCAGTACGATTCATTATCGTTGCCGCTTTAGGGGAGGTAAATACCTGTTTTGCACTTGATGCCAAATATGCATAAGTGAGGTTAACTGAACCAAAAGCCAAGGTTGCAGTGGCGAGTATAATCATCACATCGATAAGGTCAACATGGACCATAGGCACAAAAGCAGGAAAAAAGCTGACGTAAAATATCAATGCTTTAGGGTTGCCAAGGGCAATAAGCAGGCCTGTGATTAAATTTTTAAATTGGCTCACTTTAGGTATGGTTGCTAATTGAACGCCTTTTGCGGTTGCACGCAACATACTGAAACCTAACCAGCATAAATAAAGCGCACTGGCGTACTTTATTATTTCAAACGCTGGCCCCATCGCATTGGCAATGGCAGCCAAACCAAACAAGGCTAATAGGATGTAAACAAAGTCGCCCATCAGCACGCCAAGGGTAATAAAAGCGCCATGCTTGAACCCATTTGAAAATGCTCTTGATACCACGGCAAACACTGCCGGTCCCGGTAGTATCGCCAAAATTAACATAGTGAAAAATAATGCAATAACTTGCTGTAGTATCATTAAATAACCTGAACTTGGGTTTATGGGTAGAATACGGTGGTTATAATCGATTAGGTCGCGACACTAAATCGATTTTTCGAGAGTATATCGTATTTTCATAGCGTTAATGTATCGGTCTATCGTAAGCAGTCGTTTCAGTTGGTTGAATACTGTTTTATCGACGTTATGTTTTATTACTTTGGTATTGCGGTATGTCATTACGGCGTTAAGCGGTTCATTTTATAGGTGTTATTTTTAAAATTATGTTGAAAATTATTTTACTAACGCATTCACGAGAAATGGATCGTGCTAATAATACCGGCCAATTAGTCAAACACGTTTTAGGCGATAGCGCGCGGGTGGTTGAGTGGCACCGCAAACAGCCCGATGCTGAATTATTGACTGCGATTGAATCCGGTGTTGTTGGATTGGTTTTTCCTAGCAATGAAGAAAATATTTCTGAAAAAGTAAGCGAGATATCTAAAAGGATATTATATTTAGTGCTTATCGATGCAACTTGGCAAGAAGCGCGCAAGATGTATAACCAAAGCCCTTACCTAAAAGCATTACCTAAAGTGTCATTGATTGGCACATCTAAGTCGATATATCCACTAAGGAGAAACCAAATTGAAGGAGGATTATGTACCGCAGAATGTGTAATACATTTATTGACTGAGTCAGAAAACGTAATCGAAGCACAACAGCTAAGTCAGTTATTGATGACATTTATTGGCAGTGAGGCCAATGTTTTAACAGGGAATAAGCGTTAGCCAATATAGATTGAAACATTTGTTGTTTAACCTCGAATAATGAAAATACTAAAATTATAATAATAACCGGAGGTTGGTATGTTTAGCACAATTCGGGCTAAATTCTCACTAATATTCATCATATTTGCAGTCGCTATAGCCATAACAGCCATTACGAATGCCACACAAAGCCAAAATAAATTAGAACAGATTCATGAACTTAGCCGTCAATTTAATCCTGCTATTTCAAGCGTTATCAATGGTGATCGCGATTTATATCAAGCTCATTTAAGTGAAGTTATTTTACTTGATGGTGCGCTAACAGCTCAACAACGAGATGATCAGATAAGTAATTGGCAGGAGAATGCTGATCAAGCTAAGCAGCGAGTTGCCGACTTTAGCAGTCATTTAGAGAATTACCCTGAAGTGCTCAATGCGCTTAACGGTTTTGATACTCAATATCAGAAATGGTTTACGGCCTCTACCTCGGTGATCAATGCAGTTAAAGTTGGCGATTATTCAACAGCGAAGCAACGTTATAAAGATACATCTTTAATTGAGTTTGCAAGGTTACGAGATATTTTTAATGCGGCTGGAGAGCGTGCCGATGAACAAGTAAAGTTAATTGACCTCAATAATACTCAAACATCAAAAAAACACATGACAATATTATTTACTGTGTCTGGTATTTTGATTGTTTTGATCATCTTTTTGGCTTACTACGGTCCTAAAATTGTGGTGGATAGAATTAAGGATGTTACCGACCGTATTACCGATATAGGTAAAGTTGATGGCGATTTAACCCGTCGGTTAATCATAAAACAACATGATGAAATAGGTGAACTAGCAGCAGCATTTAATCATTTTGTCGATCATTTGCAGCAAATGATCATCGCCATTGATAAACAGTCCAATGATGTGAATAGTTGTATTGAGCAATTAGCGAGTAATGCCGGTGTTGCCAGCCAAATCAGCCAAGAGCAGCATTATTCCGTCGATAGTATTGTCACTGCGGTGAATCAAATGAGCTCCGCTGTTCGTGAAGTGGCTAAAAATGCACTCGATACTGCTTCTGAGATTAATAATGTAAATGATCAGACGGTTGAAGGTAAGCGCATTCTATCGTTGTCAGTCGATAATATTCAACAACTGGCGGTGTCTGTTCAAAATGCGGTGGTGGCTATTCAAGCTTTGTCGACCAATTCATCGCAAATTGCGTCGGTCCTTGATGTTATCCGTGGTATTGCAGAGCAAACTAACTTACTTGCCTTAAATGCGGCAATTGAGGCGGCCCGAGCGGGTGAACAAGGGCGCGGATTTGCTGTCGTTGCTGACGAGGTTAGAACCTTGGCCAGTCGAACTGAACGGTCAATTCAAGACATTCAGAGTATGATTGAAAAACTTCAGGCTGGTGTTAAAGATGCTGTTAATACCATTGAAGCCGGTGCGAGTTTAACTGCAACGACGGTTGAATTATCATCACAAACACAAACATCATTGGACTTAATTCTGCAAGCCACTGCAAAAGTCAGTGATATGTCGACGCATACCGCAGCAGCTACTGAGCAACAAACACATGTGACCGAAGAGATTAATCGTAATTTGACAGAGCTGTCTGACAAAACCCGTCATTGCAATGATGTCATTGCAGAAAATCAACAAATTGCTATAAAAACCGCTTCTGTTTGTAAGTCATTGCGCTCTGAGGTGGTTCGATTTAAGGTTGTTTAATATAGGATTGAACTGACAATTTAACGCAATAAAAATGGCTTAATGTTTATCACATTAAGCCATTTTATTTGGTGTTTTTTTAAGTAGTAGTTTCTATTTCACTGAGAGATAGTCAAAGCGTTTACGCAAACGAATGTCGGCAACAGATGCGCCAATCATCACTTCAAACTGGCCTGATTCGGCTAACCAATTATTGGTGTTAACGTCCCAAAATGATAAGTCGCGTTGGGTTAGCGTAAAGCTAGCTGTTTTGCTTTCACCTGCCTTTAACCATAACTTATCAAAGCCTTTTAGCTCTTTTGCGGGACGCGGTACGCTGGCTTTAACGTCGTGCAAATACAATTGCACTACCTCGGCACCATCGACTTTACTGGTGTTAGTGACATCGACAGTAACTGTGATAGTGTCATTGCCTGCAATGTCATCATTTGCCATGTCAGCGCTTGAAAGACGGATGTTGCTGTAATCAAATTGGCTGTAAGACAAGCCATGGCCAAAGGCAAATAACGGCGCAATATTTTGCTGTTCAAACCAGCGATAACCAATAAATACCCCTTCGCTATAAACTGATTCAGTGGCGTTGTAATCGTTTAACGCTATTGGCGCAGTGTCGGTGAGCTTTTTCGGTAAGGTAATTGGCATTTTACCGCTAGGGTTTTGATTGCCCAATAACATATCCGCGTAAGCATTACCGGCTTCCATACCGCCATACCAGCCCCACACAACCGCTTTAGCGTTATCTGCCCACGGCATTTTTACCGCAGAACCGCCAATCATAAACACCACAGTATTTGGATTCACTTTGAGCAGTTTGGCGATGACCTCATCTTGTTGGCCAGGCAATACCATGTCAGGTCTGTCGATAGACTCGCGGTCATCAGCATGACTTAAGCCGCCAAAGTAGATCACCGCATCGGCTTTTTTAGCTGCCGCTAAATACTCTTGTTCGGTATTGTACAAACTGTTGGGTGTTTCCCAGCCTAAGGTGGCTTGCTTGTCGCCTTGGTAACGTAAGCTCACCGCGTAAGTTTCACCAGCAGTTAAGGTCATGGCTTTACTGATAACATGTCCTTGGTTTGCTTGGGTGCTGGCGATCAGCTGTGTATCGTTAATGTACAATGCCACTTGGCCGTCAGCTTTTATGTTAAAACTGTGGCTGCCCGTTTCAAGAGGTTTGATGTTGGCTTTAATATCGACAAACTGTTTTTGGCCTTTGGCATTAAATTGCGGATCGGCTATCCATGATTCACTGGCGAGCTGGGTCATTTTGTTGTCATTGTAATAATTAATTTGCCACGATGGCGTGCCTGTCCAATGACGAGTGGTGAGATAGTCATTGGGTATCGGCATAAACTGGCTGCTGGCTGGACGCATTAGTTGAATGTCGACCTTGTCACCCAGTTTGGCTTTTAAACCGGCTAATGGGCTGATTTCGTAGAGTGCTTTAACTTCTGATGAGCCGCCACCAAATCCATGGCGTTTATCGGCATTGGGACCAAGTACCAAGACATGTTTAAGTTTGTCAGCGTGAAGCGGTAATACCTTGTTATCGTTTTTAAGTAATACAATGCCATTGGCGGCAAGTGTGCGAGCATCATCACGGTGAGCTTGAGTGTTACGCTCGCCGGATAAACGGTGTTTATCCATCATGCCGATGCTGAGTTGCACCCGTAAAATACGGCGGACTTTATCATCAAGTACCGATACTGGTACTTTACCAGCGTTAAGCATCTCGAGTAGCGGTTTTGCCATAAAGTAATCGTCAAAATCAGCGACATCTGTGCCCATTTCAATATCAAGGCCGTTCATGGCGGCATCATAAGTGTTGATGTCGACGTTCCAGTCGGTAAGTAACACCCCTTGAAAGCCCCATTCGCCTTTTAAGATAGTATTGACTAAGTGCTCGCTCTGATTGGCGTTAGTGCCTCTAAATTCGTTATAGGCGCCCATAATGGCATGTACGTTGGCTTGTTTTACCGCCGCTTCAAATGCTGGTAAATACACTTCACGCAAGGTGCGCTCATCAGGTGTGGCATTTACTTTTGTGCGGTTTAGCTCTTGGGTATTAAGGGCATAATGCTTTACGGTGGCGCCGACATCATTGGCCTGAATCGCTTTAATTTCGGGCACTACTAAGCTAGCTGCTAAAAATGGGTCTTCACCCATGTATTCAAAGTTACGCCCATATAACGGTAGGCGCGCGAGGTTTACACCAGGGCCCAAAATAAGATCTTTATTGCGATGACGTGCTTCGGCGCCAAGCACATTGCCGTGCAGCGTGGCCATGTTGAGATCCCAACTGGCGGCGATGGCAGTTAATGGCGGTAAATAAGTTGAGTAATCGTTAGTCCATCCTGCGGGTGCCCATGAGTTGCGATCGATCTCATAGCGCACACCGTGTGGGCCGTCTGACATCCACATTTCATGTATGCCTAAGCGCTCAATAGCAGGTATATGAAACTTGCCCGCGGCATGCACTAATGACACTTTTTCCTCTAAGGTTAATTGAGGTAATAAGCGGTTAATTTCATCTTTGACTTGGCTGATACGATCGCCAATACGCAGCTTTTCATTATCTGGTAACACCGTTAATGCATGTAAGGTTTGTGGGGTAATCGTTGGGTGTGCCGCCAGTGCAGCGTGGCTGACACCTAAGCATATAAGTGATGAAACACATGCTGTAAGCGCTTTCTTTTTATGATTTGACGAGATGTTGCCGTGCTGTGGCTTAGCCATAACGAGGTCCCTGTGTTATTTGAAATTGATAAAGATATTCGCGGTCAGTCGTCCTGTTTTAGGACTGCTATCGATGTCGGTTGCTGGGTTGACTAATGTCGAGTGGAGTAGGTTACCGGGATAAATGACTAAGCGGTTTGGCCGATATTGAACCTGATGATAAAGGGTGTAGTGATCATTACTATCAACCACATAATCAGGTGTTAGCGTTTGTTGTGCATCGATGATTGGCTGAGCCTGATTAAAGTAATGGTCAATGTTATGTGGTGCTATCTGCTCATATTGCGTGGTGTTATGGCGAAAAAATCCGGTATCACCATGGTCGCCATTATTGAGATAGTGCAGAATCGCAAAATAGTGGGGGTCAGGGGTGTCAAAGTGTGGTATGCATTGCAGCGGCAATAAACGTTGAGCAGGCTTGTCGATAACCGAAAACACGCATTGCTGGGGCTTTAAGCGTAACGAGTGTGGCACCTTGTAGGTGTCATATATCAACTGATATACCACATTAATTACGTCGATTACATATTGTTTGGGCAGCGGTGCGCGCAGCCCTGGATAGTATGAACCTTGGTCTTGATTAAATTGACTATCATCTATCGCAATATCAATTAGCTGCGACAGATCTGCGCCAAAGTCATCAATGATAATCACCGGCGTTTGCTGTTGGCCAATAAATTCAATATGTGGCGTAAATGGCCCCACATTGATAATACTCTTGCTTGATAGAGTACTCTTGCTTGATATCGTTCGGTTGTTCGATGAGTCGGTTGTCATGTTACAACCTTACATGCTGGCTGATTTACAGTAATGCTGCACAAAATCATGGTGCGCTGGCAAGGTATCTACTTTACGTTTTACAGTGGCTTTAATGCTGTTTAAAAAGCTGGTTAATTCCGCCTCGTCCATCATGTCGACAATAGGGTGATATTCTTTTGGCATTAAGCCTTGGCCCATCATCACTTGGATCCACGAGCTTTCGCCAAACAATTCATTGCCGTATTTATAGACTTTGCCTGATTGACTGAACATGTCGATACGATGTTGTAATGAGGCTGGAATCGGCATGTTTTTACAGTAACGCCAAAAACGACTGTCTTCGCGATCGGTGACTTTATAATGCAAAATAATAAAGTCGCGAATGTTATCCATTTCAACTTTCGTTTGCTGGTTGAATTCAGCAATATCGGCATCAATAATGCCGTGCGATGGAAACAGTTGTAATAGGCGCACTATGCTACGTTGGATCATGTGAATGCTGGTGGATTCTAAGGGCTCTAAAAATCCGGCAGATAAGCCAACAGCGACACAGTTTTTGTTCCAATGTTGGCGACGAGTACCGGTTTTAAACTTAATCACCCGAGGTTGATTAATCGGCGCGCCTTCAATGTTGTTAAGCAGTAACTCTGTTGCATCGGTATCAGAGATGTACTTGCTACAAAATACTAAGCCATTGCCAGTGCGGGTTTGCAACGGGATACGCCATTGCCAACCAGACTCGCGGGCAATCGAGCGAGTATAAGGAATAGGCTTTTGTACCGCTTCAGTTTGTACTGCAATGGCACTGTCGCACGGTAACCAGTGGCTCCAATCTTCAAAGCCAGTGTTTAAGGTTTGTTCAATAAGCAATGCTTTAAATCCGGTGCAGTCGATAAATAAATCGCCTTCAATTAACGCGCCATTTTCAAGCTTTAACGCGCGGATATTACCCGTGTCGTCATGTTGTAATACGTCGGCAATTTTACCTTCGATGCGGGTCATGCCATGGTGCTCGGCAAATTTACGCAAAAACTTAGCGTAAAGGCTCGCATCCATATGGTAAGCATGGTTGTAATCTTGATTGGGTAGCACGGCAAATCGGCCTTGGCGAGCAGCTAAATGCTCGGTGCAATAGTCGCCAATGTCACTAACCAGGCCTTGTTGTTTGCCCTTAAGCCAAAAGTGTTGAAAGCCACAAGCCCAGCAGTCTTTACCTAAAAAGCCAAATGAATGCAGGTAGTCTTTGTTGACGTCATGCCAGTTTTCAAACTGGATACCGAGCTTGAAGGTAGCATTAGTGGCCGCCATAACATCTTGTTCTTTTAAGCCCAGTAAACGATGGAAAATATGCAAGGTTGGAATGGTTGCTTCACCGACACCAACAGTGCCAATTTCGTCAGATTCTACTAATACAATTTCAAGATTTTTGCCCAACAGTTTGCTAAAGGCGGCTGCGGCCATCCAACCTGCGGTTCCACCACCGGCAATGACAACTTTTTTGATTGATTTATTCATCTTGGGCATCCTGTTTGGCTTGATATCTTGCTGTGTTCAGCATTATCGTTTTAATTTATTGATTAAGTCTGCGCGTATTTTGCGGGCCGTTAATTCGTCTAATGGCTTAGTTTGCATGCCTTTCACATTGGCGGGAATATGACTGTCATCGACATCGTCATGATCGAAAATGTAGTGTTCAAATATCGATTTCCATGCTTGGCGCTGAGCTTTAGGCAGAGAGCGTAAGCTTAATATGCTGTGCAATAAGGCATTGTTAGGGCGGCCTAAAAAGCCAGGAGTATCGCGCCACCAGTGGGTAATGAGTACGTTAAAATCATCGACGCCGCGAACATGGTGCCACCACATGCTGGGAATAAATAACACATCACCAGGGCTTAGCTCTGCTGTTAGGCTGGCGTCTAATGCCTGCTGAAAACGCGGGAAACGTTCAAAGTCGGGGTTCGCCATATCAACGAGACTGATGTCTTGGCCACCGGGTGCCAGTTCCATTGGGCCAACATACAAATTACTAATTTGCTCGGGTGGGAATAAGGTAAAGGTACGTTTGCCGACCACGTTACACGCTAGGTTTAGCGGAAAGTCATAATGAGCAGCGACCTTGGTTTGATTGCCCAACCAAATACTGGTTAAGGGTTGCATGGGCGCTAAATCTAAACTGTTTTGTGCCCCTAAACCGGGTAAACATTGGTGAATGTCGGTCGAGCCCATGTACATTCCGGCAGGCATGTCTTTAATCATTTCTTGGCTTAATCGGTCAAGCAGTTGATTAAAGTCCAATCGGCCAGCTTGATAATTAAAACCATCAAGTTGTTCATTGTAAAACACTCTACCGTGTTGTTCTGGCGGGACATAATATGCGGTAACAGGCATGCCTTGATAAAACTGGCGCAGGTAAGTCATCGCGCTTTGTGCTGACTCTAATCCTGCCTGGACTAACGGCCAATGGTGACACAACCCCTTAAATACCATAGGTTTGTCGGCATCACGGATTAAATCAATGACACTCTCTAATGTACATTCATTGATGTGTTCGACGTGCTGAGTCTGGGCCTCTGTCATCACTATTAACCTTGCGCATTCTTGAGGTTAAGTAAGTCTCTTACATTGCTTTGCGAGGCTAATGTCATGTAAATGGCTTGCAAGTAACCTTGCTGGTGCAGCTTTGCTAATGCGTCAGCAGACAATCCGGCTAAGGTTTCTTCATTGATGGTATAAAAACCGATCATCTGATTTTTTTGACCGTTGTCTAACTCAATATCTAAAGTGAATGATTCCAGCAATTGATGTTCAATCAAGGC
Organism: Shewanella frigidimarina; assembly: GCF_003797125.1. Lineage (GTDB taxonomy): Bacteria > Pseudomonadota > Gammaproteobacteria > Enterobacterales > Shewanellaceae > Shewanella > Shewanella frigidimarina. Next base: position 294,484 of record NZ_RKKE01000002.1, on the reverse strand, counting down.
ATCGACAAAGCGTTGACCATCTTGTAAACCATGATGTATGACCTCAAGAATTTCGCCGACTTCATCGAGTAATGGCGTGTTACCGCCGTAAGGTAAAAATAATGCTTCACCTTCGGTTTCGCTGACTCTAGGGTGGTCTAAGTCCACATGAATAACGCGTTGCTGACGTTCTACACCGTCTTCAAGTACGGTTTGTTGACCGATTAAAAAAGGTTGGCGACGCACAGTAAGCGGCACGTATGATGCGCTCCAGCCTTGTTCACTTAAAAACACGTTATCATTTTGCTGAAAACCAAATAGTGCCACCGCGTAAAACTGACCTGTGGCAGTATCTTTATGAAAAAAGATCGGGTAATGGGCTTGCACGCTGCGAAACTCTTGCGGAAATGTCACGCTATACCAAAGGTTATCGCCTAGTGCAGCAGAGCGATGAGTCATCACTTTTACGTCTTTATGTTCAATGCTGTTTAGTAATACATGTTGGCTCATTTTGATGTCCTATCTTGTTCGTTCAAATACGTCGTATTTTTATGATTATTGTACGTGAATTTTGTCTGTAATCTTATTTGCGTTGTTATCGTGATTATTTATGTCATGTCTTAAAGCTTAGGGAAACCATATTGCGCAACTTTATCGAGTAACTCGCGATTACTCGGCAGGTTTTTAGCAAGCGCTTGGGTGCGCTGTTGATTGTCATTAAACAGTCGCTGTGCCAATTGTTGCATTGACGGTTTCACATGATTGGGCAATTGGGTGATATAGCCCATGCCATAAAGTACATATTGAAAACTGGCTGCCGGAAATAAGGCTTCTTTATAACTAATATCTTGTTGGCTCGGTGTTTGATAACGCCATAATTCGAGCATGGCTTGTAAGCTGTCGGGGATTGAGTTTGACTCACGATGGTCACGCCAATAACCATCAACTTCACGTCGGCTTATCACATAATGCAGCTTTAAAAAGTCGATAATTTGTTGCCAGTGTAGTTGATAGCGCTCGTTAACTCGTGCCGAAATAGTATCCATCACCATGCGGTTTGGCGGTAATTGCTGGGCCAAGGTAGATGCAGTCCATTCGATTAATGCCAAAGCCGACGCTTCTAGTGGTTCAATAAACCCTGCCGCCATCCCGATAGCAATACAGTTATTTTGCCAGCATTTAGCACGATAACCTGGATTAATGGCCAGTTGTCGTGGCTCCAATTTGTCTGCTGCCGCGCCATCAACACCGAGGTAATTAAACAGAGTTTTCTGGGCATCTATATCGTTAGTGTGGCTTGATGAGTATACATAACCGACACCTTTACGTGTTGGTAGGCCAATATCCCAAATCCAACCGTTTGGCTGTGCAGTTGAGTGGGTGCAAGAGGCAATAGGGCTATTTGCATCAGAATAGGGGACTTGTATCGCTAGTGCGCGATCATTAAAAAGCACCGATTTTTGGCTTAAAAAGGGCACTTGTAAATGTTCACCTAACAGTAGTGATTTTGCGCCGGTGCAGTCGATAAATAACTGGCCACTAATTTCGCCATTCTGCTTGGTAATGAGTTTTTCGATGTCACCATGCTGGTTATTAATAATTTGGCTGACATGGTCGCGAATATGGATGACGCCGAGTTTTTGAGTGCAATGCTCGGTGAGTAACTGGCTAAACTTGGCGGCATTAAGGTGATAGCCGTAGTTATTTTGAAAATGATACTGGGCTGTGACAATGCTTTTGGGGGCTAAACCAAGCTGAGTTAATACTTGCTGGCTGCAAACGGCTTCGGCAAAGCTGACTTGTTCTGCATGAGGCAACCAGTATGGGCATAAGTCGAGTTCTTGGTGACCGTGAGGCAAACTAAATGGGTGCAAATAACTGTTTGCGACGTTGCTTTGTGGGTCTTTGCACCAATTGATAAACCGAGAGCCCTGTTTAAAGCTGGCATCACATTGGCGAATAAAGTCGTTTTCATCGATACCAATTTTGCTCAGGGTTGAGCGCATCGAAGGCCACGTGCCTTCACCTACGCCAATAGTGGCCACATCCGGTGATTCGATTAAGGTAATATTGAGTTTGGGAGAGTGAGCTAAAACACCTTTATCAACATTATGTTCAGCGGCTAACAAACCGGCAGTTATCCAACCAGCGGTGCCGCCTCCAACGATGATTATTTCGGTTATTGGTTTTTGCATCATCTTTACCTACGCTTTTGGCGTGATTATTATTTTTATTCTGATGAATCTAAAAATCTGATTGCTTATAGAACATGTTAGGTAGCATTCAATAAAATGTAAGCACATTCAAGTAATAGTTTTTTTATGTTTTTACGTACATGGTTTCAAACTGTTTAACGCAAAAAATAGTAACGTCCTTGTTACTCAATGTATTGCAATAAAAGGAGGTGACAAAAGTTGGCACCTCAACGACCTGAAAGGGTACTTGAGTGAATTCCGTCTAACACTGGAGTGTTAGCCGAAATATCACTCAATGACTATTGCATTATCGGTTAGAAAGTATAACGAGCACCTAAACTATAACGTGCGCCAGTTTCGGTTAGGTTTAACACTTGCTCGTCAGCACGACCGTGAACACGGATGTACTCTTCAGTAATGTTAAGTCCTTCGAAAAACACCGTTAAGCCTTCAACAGACTCGACATCATAGCTAACAGACAAATCGATTTGCGAGTAAGCTTCTGTGTACTGTGGGTTAGCGCCAGTACCTTGACCTGTAGAGTTTAAGAACTCATCACGCCAGTTGTATGCGATACGGGCTTGGAAACCATAATTCTCGTACACGAATACCGCGTTAGCGGTGTCACTAATACCGATTAATGCTGATTGTGCATCAAATGAGAAGTTGTCGTAAGCCTGATCACTATTAACCAAGGTGTAGTTGGCTATTACACCAAATCCGCTTTCGCCGAAGAAGTGTTGTGCCGCAAACTCCCAACCATCAATGACTGAGTTATTAGAGCTGTTTGATGGCGTTGAAATATTAAAGTTCAACAATTCATCATTATTAGCAGCACTGCCGCTAATAATTTGATTCGTGACATCTACAGCAGCATTATCAGCATAATTTGCGAAAATATAATCACGAACAGCCCCAGCTTCGGTTGTACCCGTTGCGGCCACAGCAGCTTTATATAAATCACCAGATGCTGGGTTATAAATGCCGTTAGTGGTTTTAACTGTTTCAGAACTGATAAAGTTTTTAGTGTCTTTACGGAAGTATCCAACAGACACATAGCTTGATGGGGCGTAATACCACTCAGCAGAGAAGTCGATATTTTCTGATTCTAATGGCAACAATGTAGGGTTACCTGCAGAACCACCACCATTACTTCGATTGGCAAGCGTCGCTAATACCGTACCGCCTTGAATATCTGTGTAGCTAGGACGACCAATGGTTTCACTGTATGCCGCACGAAGCATGACATCTTCTACTACTTCAATATTAAAGTTGAAGCTTGGTAGTAAATAGTCGTAATCACCGGTTTTGGTTTCAAATACTTGCTCACCAGTACCCACTAATGCAATTTCAGTTTCAGCAATCCAGTCAGCGCCATTATATCCTGCAACGGCAGCGGTCGAGGTGACATCAGTTTGCTCATAACGAAGTCCGAAATGCACGTCATATGGCATGCCGGCAATTTCATTATCGTAGTTGTACTGTACATAAACGGCTTGTGATTCTTCTTCAGTATAACGATCTGTTTCAGCTGCATAATTAGTAGAAGGGCAGAAGCCATTACCACAATCACCGCTTACTGCAGAAGCATAGTTTGCTGCTGCAAAATCACGTACTGATGCAAAATCCCACATGAAAATGGTATCTAAAACGTCAAAGTTACCGTCTGACAGAGAGAAATCGCCGCCATTAGCGTCAAATTTGTCATGAATGGTATCAGCTGGGAACCATGCATCTTCAAAGTCACCTGCAGAACCTACTCCACCCCAATCGTTACGCTGAACGTTGACGCTTTGTGAGTGGTTGTTAACGTTAGTTAGCGCTACACCAAAGTCGATGCTACCTGCATCTTCAAATAAGTATTCACCGTCAAATTGGTATTGATCAATTTCAGACTTATTACGTGCGTTACCAAAAACAGAACCGGTAAGCATCATGTCTGCAGGTGTCACTGCATTACCCCCACCAACAGCAAGTACAGGTAAGTCACCGCTAAAGTCAGTTGCCGCGCTGGTACGCACAAACGCTGCAGTACTTAAATTGTTGTTTGAACCATAAAGGTTATTCGGTTTGTTTTCAGCAACCGAGTTGTGCGCATCAAATGTCAGCTTTAAGTTATCTGTTGCTTGCCATTCAAGGTTAAAACCTAAAGAACCACTTTCGTTACGTACGCCATAGTCACCAGCAGCCATAGATAAATCAGCAGGTGAATCATAAGTTTCAGAGTAAATAAGTGGTGAGGCGATAGGGCCATCAGACCATACGTTTTCAGACGGGACGAAGTTAAACCATGCTGATACGTCATTCGATTGAGTGTCGATGTCGTTACGCATGTAGGTATAGTCTACGCTTGCGACTACACTATCAACCGGGCTGTACTGTAATACTAACTGGCCGTTAGTACGGGTACGTTGTTGTTCTTCAAAACGATAAACAGTGGTTTGCGGAACGGAATAAATATCGCTATCACCAGGACGATTAACTTGGGTGCTGTCTTTAGCCACTCCGCCCCAATCACTGTTGTCAGCAGAACCTGGGAAGCTACGCCAGCCTGTGCCAACCTGTGCTTGTTGGTTACCACTTTCACGCTCTTGGTAACTAGCCGATAGTGAAATACCAAATTTATCATCTGCAAACGTGTTTGAGTACAAACCAGATAGTTCAGGGGTTACTGAGCCATTATCTGTTGATTGGTCATCAACCGCTTTTACACCAAAAGTGGCTTTTAACCCCGGAGAGCTGAATGGCTTGTGGGTTAAAATATCGATAGTAGAACCGATACCACCGGTAGAATCTGAGGCTTGGCTGGTTTTATGAACTTCTACACCGCTGATACTTTCAGATGCGATGTTAGCAAAATCAAATGAGCGCGAGCCTGTAGTGACGGGCATTTGACGGCCATTGAGGGTGATCAAGTTGTAATCAGGACCAAAACCACGCACTGATACTTTACTGCCTTCACCGTTAGAACGGTCAATCGATACACCTGTAATACGCTGTAACGATTCAGCTAAGTTAGTATCAGGAAACTTACCAATATCTTCAGCAGAAATAGAGTCAACGACTCCACTTGATGAACGCTTCACATCCATTGATTTAATTAAACTGCCACGAATACCAGTAACCGAAATAACTTCGATATTTTCGTCACTGACTTCATCAGCAGCATGAGCTGGTAGGATACTGCTCATACCAAGGACAAGCGATAAACTGGTCGCAAGCTTGGTTTTGTTAAATGTTCTTGTTTTCATCTAGGAAATCCCCATTGACTAGATTTTACTTCTCTCAATATTGCGGGTTAGGCGCAAATCGTTTTTTTTAATTCTCCATCGGCGCGGTAAACATTATTTATAATTAGTTGTCATATAAAACATCAAATGTAAGCGCTTACATAAAACTAGTGTAAAATGTGACCGCAGTCAACAAAAACAAGTTTTAATTATTACATTTCATTAACCGAGATGTTTACTTAATCATACACTAGTTTTTTAGCTGTTGTTTTTAAATGGTTTTCTATTTATGGGTATTTTACGTAAAAATGTAAGCGCTTTCTTTTGGTGGCGTAATTGTTAATGATTTAATTTGTAAATTGTCTGATAAATCGGCTGATAAAGAGGCATCTAAAACGATTAAGTTGGCCGTTCAATAGATAAGGATTTTCGGGAATCATATTATGCGGGGGCTTTTTACATAAAAAAGCACAAGCAATATACTGCTTATGCTTTTCTGTTTAGGCTAAGTCTATTAATCGTGAGAAATGGCTTGAGATGAACTTCGTATAAATAACTCTGGCTTAAATGAACTCTCAACAATTACTTCTTTGTCATTATAGACTTCTTGAAGAACCCATCGTGCCGCCATTTTTCCCATTTCATGAATAGGGTTACTCACGGTAGATAACTTGGGCGAAATATACTGTGGGAAGGGGATGTTATCGTAACCAATAAATGAAATGTCATCAGGTACGCGGATACCGTGTTCTAAACACACCGCAATAGCCCCAGAGGCCATTTGATCATTCGCACACACAACCGCAGTGATGGTTTTATTCATCGACAATAAACGTTCCATCGCTTCACAACCGCCAGCTTCTTTAAAGTCACTTTCAATGCAAAGGGTGTCATCAAAATCGATATTGTATTGTTGCAATGCTCGTTTATGCCCTTTTAGACGATCTCTCACGTCGAGCTTAAACAATGGCCCTGAAATGTATGCGATGTCTTTATGGCCAAGTGATAAAATGTGCTCGGTAGCCATGAAACCACCTTGTTCATTTTCAAGATAAACACAGCGTTCTTTGATAGCGTCGATATAGCGGTTAATAAATACCACAGGTGTTGAGCCTTTACTGAGTTCAATCAAGTAATCGTCTGATACAGCCTCAATATCCAAAATAAGGGCATCACAGCCGCGACTCATTAAAAACTCAACCCCTTCTTTCTCTTGCTTCTCGTCGCTATGACCAGCAGCAATAATCACGTGCTTGTTAGCTGTTCGAAGGGCGGTTTCAATTTCTGTCATCATAGGACCATAAAAAGGCCCGTCAAGCTGAGACACCAAAACCCCGACACTGTTTGAACAGTTAGAGGCAAGCGACTGTGCAATGGTATTAGGCCGGTAACCTAAGGCTTTCATTGCATCGAGTACTTTTTGTTTGGTTTTATCGCTGACTTTGGTGTTGTTGTTCATGACTCGGGACACAGTCGCCAGAGACACACCAGCCATTACGGATACATCGTAAATAGTTGCCATATAATGAGTATTTAAAAGCCATCTTGGAGCACATGGCTCCAAGACTAACATGCTTTTATTTTGCTTCTCTATTTAATTCTAAGTGAATTTGGTCCACTTTTTGATTATCTAAGGTGTACCAACGCATTACAAAAGCCACCACTAATGAACCAATAGCAGGGTAAATAGTGAATGATAATAATATTCCTTGCTGAGTATGCTCCGTTTGCATGGTATCAGGCTGATAACCATAACCCGCTAATAACCACCCCGCAGAAGCGCCACCAATGGCAACACCCAGTTTGATAAAGAAAATCACTGAAGAATAAATCATCCCGGTAATACGCACGCCGTTTTTATATTGGCCATAATCGACAACATCAGCCATTTTTGCCCACAATAGTGGTGTGGCCATGTTGAAGGTAAAGCCCCAGATAATAAACATGCCAAAGGCGAGTACGACTTGATCGCTAGGTACAAAGTAGCTCACTACGCACATCGCTGCCGCAAGCAGTTGCAAGGTGATATAAGCTTTAACTTTACAAAAGCGTTTAGCCAAAGGCTCAGCTAAAATACAGCCAAATATATTACCGACCATTCCTAGGGTGATAAAGAGGGTGATGGAGTCTGGCATGTTAAGGAAATATTTAACGTAGTAAATGGCTAAACTGGTGCGTAACACCATGCCTGATAATAAACATACTGCTGCAATAGCAAGGACACGCCACTGGTCATTTTTGAGCATGTCGGTAAAGTCTTTTTTAAAGCTAGACTGTTGATCAACCGGCGGGTGTAGGCGTTCCTTAGTGCCCCAAAAACAGGCTAAAAACATCGCCACGCCCAATATACTCATGGCAGTAATGGTTAGTTGATAACCTTTAGCTTGGTCACCTTCCCCTAAGAATTCGACAAGGGGTAAGGTTAAGCCTGAAACGAGTAAGCCGCCCAACATCGCAAATACAAAACGGTAAGATTGTACTGACACTCGCTCTTTTGGATCGGCCGTTAACACGCCGCCTAATGCACAATAAGGGATATTAATGGCGGTGTAGACCATCATAAGTGCGGTATAAGTGACGAAGGCATAAATCATTTTGCCGTCTTCGGTTAAGTCTGGGGTGGTAAAGGCTAAAACACTAATAAAACCAAAAGGCAGGGCAAACCACAAAAGATAAGGTCTAAACTTACCCCAGCGGGTATTGGTGCGGTCTGCTAGCGCGCCCATTAACGGATCGGTAACCGCATCAATTAAGCGTACTGCTAAAAACATGGTGCCGACAAATGCTGGCGAGATACCGAAAATGTCGGTATAGAAAAAAGTTAAAAACAGCATGACTGTTTGGAACACAATGTTACTGGCAGTGTCCCCGAGTCCGTAAGCTATTTTTTCTCTGGTGCTTATCATACATGCCTCAATTATTGTTATTTGTTAAAATGATGCGACTGTTTGAATAGAACAAAGCCGTTTATACAACGGCTTTGTTCTGATTAACATATTATTTTCGTGCGCTAATAAAACCCCTATAAGCATGTGCACTGGCTTTTAAGGTGCGTTTTTGAGTTTCGTAGTCTACATAGACAATCCCAAAACGTTTTAAGTAGCCTTCAGCCCATTCAAAATTGTCCATTAAACTCCATGCAAAATAGCCGACAACATTAACACCTTGTTCAATGGCATTGTTTACTGCATTTAAGTGGGCGTTATAGTATTCGAGTCTGTCTTGATCATCCACTTTACCTTCTATCAATTTATCGTCCATTGCTGCGCCGTTTTCGGTAATGTAGATCGGCGGTAAAGGATAAAGTGCATGCAGTGAAGTCAATAAATCGGTAAAGGATTGTGGGTATATTTCCCAGCCGATATCCGTTTTAGGTTTGTCGACCATATCAATTTGGCTAAAACCAGTGGCTGGATCTGCTTTGTACACTGCTCGGGTGTAAAAGTTGATGCCTAAAAAGTCGATAGGTTGAGCAATAATATCAAAGTCGCCTTGTTCAATAACGGGCATATCTTCAGTGGCGAAGTCATTAATAATCTCAGGATAGCAACGGTCAAACAGTGGTTTGATATACCATTGATTAAAGTATTGGTCGGCTTTACTGGCTGCTTCAGCATCTGCGGCAGAGTCTGTTGCGCTATAACAAGGCGTGAAGTTAAGCACGATACCATTTTGGCTATTAGGGCTATTTTTTTGCAATACTTTCATGGCTAAACCATGAGCCAATAATAAATGGTGTGCAGATTGACGACCAAATGCTTTAGTGGCTAATCCTGGTGCATGAACACCAATTTCATAGCCTAAATATGAGCTGCAAAATGGTTCGTTAAACGTGGCGTAAGAATACACTCGATCGCCAAATGCTTGAGTAATTTTGTCGGCATAGTCTGCAAACAAATAAGCTGTTTCACGATTTAACCAGCCACCATTATCTTCAATATGTTGTGGTAAATCCCAATGGTATAAGGTCACAAAGGTTTTAATGCCACGACGATTTAGTTCATCAAGCAAATCAGTATAAAACGCGACACCTTGTGGATTGAGGCTGCCATCTTTATGCATTACGCGTGGCCACGAAATGGATAAACGATAAGCGTCAACGCCCAGCGACTCAATTAAATCGACATCTTCACGCCATAACTTTACATGCTCGCATGCTTGCGAGCCGTCAGAGTTATCACGAATTTTACCTGGCGTCGCACAAAAGGTATCCCATATACAAGGAAGACGAGAATCCACTGCGCCTTCAATTTGAAAAGAAGCAGTCGCCACACCAAAGGTGAACGCTTTTGAATGCATTTTGGAATCGGCTGGTAACATAATTTTCATATTTAAATTCACTTAGTATTAATTAATTGTGTCTATTTTTATGACTAACTTATTACGTTGAAACACCCTGATAAAAGGCCTTGTGCTACGTTAGCTACGCAGTAAAAAATAAGCTCTCGCGTTTAAAAATCGTTGACATCAGTTATCGATATGTTAAAAATGAAAGCGCTTACATTGAGATTAGTGATTAATTATCCAAAGGTCAATAATTGATTTGGCTAATTATTAAATCCTCATCTGCTTGCACAAGTGTGGAAATGATCATCAGTTAAATGTCTAGGGTTTACGGGGAATTAACTCTTGGCGTGAGATTATTAGTATCCATTCAATGGCGTTATGTACTGCAACCCAAGATAACTATCAACAACAATAAGGGAATGTCATGGCGACTTCACCGCTTCAACCTGAGTTGGCAAATGCCGATTCCACTCACCAGCAAGGTAACTTTCGTTTTGCCTTGATAGCGTTAACCTCGTTATTTTTTATGTGGGGTTTTTTAACGTGTTTAAATGATATTTTAATCCCTTACTTAAAAAACATGTTCGATCTTAATTACACCCAAGCAATGCTAGTGCAGTTCTGCTTTTTTGGTGCTTACTTTATTGTGTCAATTCCTGCTGGCGCGTTAGTGGGTAAGATTGGTTATCAAAAAGGCATTATTACCGGGTTAGTGATTGCTTGTGTGGGGTGTTTACTGTTTTATCCGTCGGCCAGTTATGGCTCTTATAATATGTTTTTATTCGCGTTTTTTATTCTTGCATCGGGTATTACTATCTTGCAGGTGTCAGCAAATCCTTATGTGAGTGTGTTAGGCCCAGCCGAAACCGCATCGTCGCGGTTGACCTTAACTCAAGCATTCAATTCATTAGGCACCACAGTAGCGCCATTTTTTGGTAGCTGGTTAATTTTGTCGACCGTTGAACATGACAGCAAAGTCACTGAGGTTGGCGAAGTCATCGGTCAGTTGTCTGTGCAGCAGCAAGCGAGTGCAGTACAAACGCCTTACCTTATTTTAGCCGCTGCATTATTCGTATTGGCATTCATTTTTATGTTGCTCAAACTACCTTTGTTGGGCAAGCGCGATACTCAATCAACTGCTGCGGTAAAAGGCAGTGCATGGCAATATCCGCATTTGGTGTTGGGTGCAGTCGGTATTTTTGTTTATGTTGGCGCAGAAGTCGGCATAGGCAGTTTTCTTATTAGCTTTATCACTAAAGATGGCACCGGTGGAGTGTCTGAATCGCAGGCTGCGCATTATATTGCCTATTATTTTGGTGGTGCTATGGTCGGCCGTTTTATCGGCGCTGCAGTGATGCAAAAAATCAAAGCAGGCAAGGTGTTAGCATTCAATGCGTTATGTGCGTGTATTTTAGTTGCAGCGGCAATCTTGAGTGCTGGTACGGTTGCGATGTGGGCATTACTGCTGGTGGGCTTGTGTAACTCAATTATGTTCCCAACCATTTTCAGTTTAGCGCTACAAGATTTAAAACGACACACCAGTCAAGGTTCGGGCATTTTATGTTTAGCTATCGTTGGTGGGGCGGTTCTACCGTTATTGCAAGGCATGCTAGCTGACAGCATGGGAATTCAATTTGCCTTTATTTTACCTTTATTATGCTACGGGTTTATTGGTTATTACGGTTTGATTGGATGTGATGCAAAACGTCCAGTATTCGCAGATAAGGTATAAGGAAAGATCATGAGATTAACTCAATTACCGCTTACTGCTAGCGTCAATAAGCCTACTAAAACAAGCTTAGTTGCTTTAGGAATATTGCTGGGATTAAGTGGATGTGGCGAGAATAACAACGTCAATCAACAAGATAAACAAACTGCAGTTACCCCAGCCATGGTTGATGATACAGCGGCTAAATCTTCGTTAGCCATTTGGCCTGATCTTAAGCCTGCTATCGCCAAAGATACGGCCTTAGAAGCTAAAATCGATGCCTTAGTCGCTAAAATGACCATTGAGCAAAAAGTCGCGCAAATGATCCAACCTGAGATCCGTGATATTACCGTTGAAGACATGCGTAAATATGGTTTTGGTTCGTACCTTAACGGTGGTGGCGCATACCCTAACAATGACAAACACGCGACACCGGCAGATTGGATTGCGCTCGCTGAGTCTTTGTATCAAGCATCAATTGATGACAGTGTTGATGGGATTAATATTCCAACCATGTGGGGCACCGATGCTGTACACGGTCATAACAATGTTATCGGCGCGACGTTGTTTCCGCATAACATTGGTTTAGGGGCAGCGAATAACCCTAAGTTAATTGAACAGATTGCCGCTATAACGGCAAAAGAAGTGATGGTGACCGGTATCGATTGGGTATTTGCCCCCACAGTTGCCGTAGTGAGAGACGATCGCTGGGGTCGAACTTATGAAGGTTATTCAGAAGACCCACAAATCGTCAAAGCCTATTCTTACGCCATCGTTGAAGGTCTACAAGGCTCAGTTAATGGTGACTTTTTATCTGATCAACATGTGATTTCAACCGTTAAGCACTTTTTAGGCGATGGCGGCACTGAAAATGGCATCGATCAAGGCGATAATATTGCCAGCGAACAAGACTTATATGACATACATGCACAAGGCTATGTGGGGGGACTCAATGCTGGGGCACAAAGTGTTATGGCATCATTTAACAGCTGGCATGGGGTTAAAAACCATGGCAATAAATATCTGTTAACCGATGTGCTTAAAGATAAATTACATTTCGATGGTTTTGTTGTGGGTGATTGGAACGGTCACGGACAAGTCGCTAACTGTACCAATGAGTCGTGTGCGCAAGCCGTTAATGCCGGTTTAGATATCTTTATGGTGCCAACGGCGGCGTGGAAACCTTTATATGAAAACACCATAGCGCAGGTAAATAATGGCGACATTAGCCAAGCGCGTATTGATGATGCGGTTAAGCGTATTTTACGGGTTAAGTTCCGTGCGGGTTTATTTGATAAGCCAAGCCCTGCCAATCGTCCATTATCGGGCAAAACAGAATTAATTGGCCAAGCAAGTCACCGTGACGTTGCCCGTCAAGCCGTTCGTGAGTCATTAGTGCTGCTTAAAAACAATCAAGGTTTATTGCCTTTAGCACCAAACGCAAAGGTGTTGGTGGCGGGTGATGCCGCGGACAATATCGGTAAACAATCTGGTGGTTGGTCAATTACGTGGCAGGGCACTGATAATCAAAATAGCGACTTTCCTGGTGCGACATCAATTTACGCTGGTATTAATAAATTGGTGATTCAAGCTGGCGGTAAAGCAACATTGAGTGTTGCAGGTGAATTTGATCCACAGCAGAAACCTGATGTTGCGATTGTTGTGTTTGGTGAAGAGCCGTATGCAGAAGGTAACGGCGACATTGATAACTTAGAATATCAACGTGGAGACAAGCGTGACCTTGCTTTACTGCATAAGTTAACAGCGCAAGGTATTCCCGTGGTATCTGTGTTTATCAGTGGCCGCCCTATGTGGGTTAATGCTGAGTTAAACAGCTCTGATGCATTTGTCGCCGCTTGGTTACCAGGCTCTGAAGGTCAAGGCGTAGCAGATGTTTTATTCACTCAGGCTGATGGTAAAGTTTCGCACGATTTTGTCGGTAAATTATCATTCTCATGGCCTGCGACACCACAGCAAACTCAAGTGAATGTGCCATTAGCTCAACACAATACCGAACAAGCACAAGCTGATTATCAGCCGCTTATACCTTATGGCTATGGCTTAACATATCAATCTACTGCCAGTGATGCGGTTGTGTTAGATAATTTGTCGGAAGACAATTTAGCTGCAACGCAAACTCTAGTCGACTTACCTTTGTTTGAGCGTGCAGTTAAATCACCGTGGTCAATGTACATTGCTAACGCGTCTGAGCGTCAAGGGTTAAGCAGTAGCGTTGCGCAAAACAGTGCACTAACCATTCGTACTATGGATCGTGTCGTTCAAGAAGATGCGCGTTTAGTGTCTTTTAATGGCAGCGAGCAAGGTACCGTAGGCTTAATTAGTAATTTTCCACGTGATTTAAGGGCTTACAGTAATAGTGATGCCGCGTTATCTGTGAGTATTAATGCAACTCAAGCACTGCAAAAGCCGTTATGGCTTGGTATGGCATGCGAAGGTGATTGCCGTAAGCAAATTGATATTGCCACGCAGGTGAATACTCAAGTCGGGGAATGGCAGAGTTTAAGCTTCTCATTGGCATGTTTTGCTGATGAACCAATGGACTTTGCTAAAATTGTCATGCCATTTTACCTTGCCACCGACGCGGCAGCTGAAATTCGTTTCAGTGATGTGGTTATTCAAGCTGCATCAACAGAAAATACCATCAAATGTAACTAACTTATCGCGAATTAGCCCTATCTGAGTCATCTGATAGGGCTAGTTTCACTAACGTTATATCGTAATAGTTGGCGACGTTTGTTGTTTGTTTTACTACAGCGTTAGGCAAAGAAAAAACGGTAAATGGGTAAGAACAACAATGCAAAATCTCAATAAACATCATTCATTTGTATCCAGCTTAACCGCGTTAACTTTGTCGGTCATATTTCTGTCTGGCTGTAGTGCTGATGATGCAACAGAACAAGCAACAGATACCGTGATAACCAATATCGAAACTTCAGGTTGGCAACTGGTTTGGCAAGATGAGTTTGAGGGTAACCAAATAGACACAACCAAGTGGAGCTTTGCTGTTGGACTGTTACGGTGGCGGCAATGATGAGGCTCAGTGCTATACCGCACGATCTAAAAATGCTGCAGTTAGTGGTGGTCTTTTATCGATTATGGCATTACGAGAAACCTTTTCTGGGCCTGCTGTAAATGATTCTGATCCAAGCTATGACGTAAACGATACATCGAAAACATTAGATTACACCTCTGCTCGTTTAGTATCGAAAAACAAAGGGGATTGGAAATACGGCCGTTTTGAAATTCGCGCAAAATTACCACAAGGTCAGGGAACTTGGCCTGCGATATGGATGTTACCGACAGATTGGGTATATGGCCCTTGGGCTGGTTCAGGTGAAATAGACATTATGGAGGCCGTAAACCTCAAGGTTGTTACCGACGGTAAGACGCCAGAGTCTGCAGTACATGGCACATTACATTACGGTAAACAATGGCCCAATAATGTTTATACAGGGCAAGGGTATCATTTACCTAATGAACTCAATCCTGCGGATGCCTTTCATGTTTATGCTGTTGAATGGCAGCAAGATGAAATTCGTTGGTATGTTGATGATGTTCACTTTGCCACACAACAATCCTCTGGTTGGTACAGTCAATACATTGATGGCAATGGTGATTTGGTTAATGCCCCTGATGATGCACCGTTTAACCAGCCATTTCATATGCTACTCAATCTTGCTGTAGGTGGAGCATGGGCTGGAACCGTGAATAACACAGGTATCGATGAGTCAGTTTTTCCGCAATCGATGTTAGTGGATTACGTGCGTGTATATCAATGTGCTATTTCGCCGAGTTCGGGAGCAGGTTGTGAGACTATTGATAATAGTGTTGTACCCGTAACGGGTAAAAAAATGCCTGATATTGTTGAGTGAATCGGTTTACTTTATTCACTTTAGTTGTGTGAGGGGCGACAAATATAGATACACCATAAAAGGTGTTTAAAAATACGAATGTTAAGCGGGTTGCATAAACCATAATGTTGAGCCTGTTAAGTTACTATTGTTAGTTGTTAATTGTTCACCCAGTAGCTGAATACGAATGCAAAGATGCACTGTTTGCTTTGAGCCACGCTGCGGTTAGCTTAGTATCGAGCAGCATTTGTGGTGTTTCGGGGATATTGAGTCAACGTGATGGCTTTGTCACTTAGGTTTTTTAAGTCGTTTTTGATTGAAGTGCAATCAAATTGTTATCAATCTATGATGCTAACAATGGCATAATGTCATATCGATACTGTGTTGATGTTTAACGCGATATGAATTTGATAAGGAATTGATTTGTCTAACATTGTATTTTCTAAAACAGACTTACAGAAGATAGTGGCTCTTGCCAAGCAAGCAGGTGAAGCCATTATGCAAGTTTATGCTCAAACTGATTTGCAGATTGAGGTTAAACAAGATGATAGCCCTGTTACTGCAGCCGACATTGCCAGCCATAATGTAATTGTTGCCGGCCTTAAACAGCATTTCGCTGAGATTGCTGTAATGAGTGAAGAAGCGGCTGATATCAGCTGGGCAGAACGACAAACGTGGCAAACGTATTGGTTGATCGATCCGCTCGATGGCACCAAAGAATTTATTAAACGCAACGGTGAATTTACGGTCAATATTGCGCTTATTCACCAAGGCAAAGCGATTGCTGGTGTGGTGTATGCACCAGTATTAGGCAAATGTTATAGCGGCATTGTTGGTCAAGGTGCGTGGCTTGAACATAATGGACAAGTATCGGTATTGGATATTAGTGACACAGCAGTGCAATCGCCACCTATCGTAGTCGGAAGCCGCTCTCACGTTAGCCCTGATGTTGCAGCATATTTACAGACTATTGGCGAACATCAAATGTTAAGCGTCGGCAGTTCATTAAAATTTTGTATGGTGGCCGAAGGCCAAGCCGATGTGTACCCAAGATTAGGCCTAACCAGTGAATGGGATACAGCCGCAGCGCAAGCAGTATTAGAAAGTGCTGGTGGGCAGGTGGTTGAATATCCAGCGCTTACTCCGCTGCAATACAACCAAAAAGAAAATATTTTAAATCCGTATTTTATTGCCGCATCGTCGGCATGGTTTGCACGCAAATAGCGCTAATCGTTATCAGCCTTTGTAAACCAAATATGGAACCCCAATCAATAATAAACAAATGGAGTGACTAGTTATGATGCGCATGGGCGTCGATCTCGGTGGTACAAAAATTGAAATAGTGGCTTTAGCCGATGATGGATCTGAAATATTCAGAAAGCGCATTCCAACGCCAAAAAACTATCCTGGTACCATAGAAGCGATTGTCAGCTTAGTGGCTGATGCAGAATCAGCAACGGGTCAAACCGGCTCTGTTGGTGTTGGCATTCCAGGTGTTGTGTCACCGTTTACTGGCTTGGTAAAAAATTCAAATTCAACGTGGATTAACGGCCATCCGCTTGATAAAGATTTAAGTGAAGTATTAAACCGTGAAGTACGCGTTGCCAACGATGCTAACTGTTTTGCAGTATCAGAAGCCGTTGATGGCGCAGCCGCTGGTAAAGGGGTTGTGTTTGGCGGCATTATTGGTACCGGTTGTGGTGCTGGCATTGCAATTAACGGCCGTGTACATGGCGGCGGTAATGGCATTGGCGGCGAGTGGGGGCATAACCCATTACCGTGGATGACAGCCGATGAGTTTAATACCACTACTTGTTTTTGTGGTAATCGTGACTGTATTGAAACCTTTATTTCTGGCACAGGCTTTGTTCGTGATTTTCGTGAAGCGGGTGGCGATGCCACCAGTGGTATTCAAATTTCTGAAATGATGCAACAAGGCGATCCGTTAGCCACAGCGGCATTTGAACGCTACATTGATCGTTTAGCGCGGTCACTCGCACACGTGATTAATATGATGGATCCAGACATGATTGTATTAGGTGGCGGTGTATCAAACATCGAAGCTATTTATACTGAATTGCCTAAAGTGCTACCCAAGTATGTTGTGGGCCGTGAATGTGGTACCCAAGTGGTTAAAAATAAGTTTGGCGCATCATCTGGTGTTCGCGGTGCTGCATGGTTGTGGGGCAAAGACGAGAAGTAGTCTTAATTCAAAACTAGCAAAAGTAATCTCGATTAATCTCGTTGAGAACGTGTTTTGCAAATCAATTAAACGGCACCTAAACAGTGCCGTTTTTTGTTTTGAGTTTGTTTTAGGCGGCTATAACGATAAACTAGCCGCAATAATGATAAACAAAGTGAATGATTCATGTTTTGGCTTAAAAAGCTCTTGTCACAATTGGTGATGCCAATTCCTTTTAGCATAATGTTGTTAGTTCTGGCTGTCATTTTATGGCGAACGAATCGTGTAATGTTACTGCAGTTTGGCCGAATGCTCTTGGTTACCGCTATCGTGGTGCTAACATTAACAAGCCAATCGCATGTGAGTTATTTTTTAGCAGATTCATTAGAATCGCAACATAACGTTAATCATCAACCGATTGCTGGTTCTTGTGTTGTGATGGTATTAGGTTCAGGTAATCGTGAGCAACAAGGCCATACTGCATTGCAGCAGCTATCATCAACAGCACTGGCTCGTTTAGCCGAAGGCGTTCGTCAGTTCAGGCTGGGCCAGCAATGCACTTTAATTGTGAGTGGTTGGAGTGGTGGATACTTGAAGACAGCTCATGCGACAATTATGGCTCAAGCTGCAGAAGAGTTAGGGATCCCCAAAGCCAGCATTGTGGCCTTTAATGAACCCAAAGATACTATTGAAGAGGCCCATGCTTTACAACAGTTAATTGGGCTGCAACCATTTCGATTAGTGACTTCAGCAACTCATATGCCGAGGGCGATGATGATATTCACCTCATTAGGGATGCAACCCCAGCCTGCACCGAGTGATTTTATTGCACATCAAGGTTTCTGGTGGCGTTTAGATGCAGATCAACTGCTAGCATCGCAAAAATCAATTCATGAATATGTTGGCATGCTGTGGCTTCATATTAAAGGCATGGCTGCTGATTAAATGATTTAGTGAAGATTAAATGTATTCGCCAAGAGGCTTAAGCCGATGTTTCAAAACTTATTTATTCTATTCAGTTTAAAGGACAAACCGTGGTCAGTGACGAGTTATTAATTAACCCTTTTGCCAAACGAAATGGCATAACCTTAACGGTAGTTGGTGCCATTAGTTTAATGGCTAGCTTGATTATTTTTATCGGGCTTAGCGGTTTTTTTGCCGTTGGAATGTTGTGCTTTGCATTGGGCTCCGTGGCACTTATTTTAGGTGTCGCTAAAGTGTATCAGCCAGCGGTTAGTTTTAAGCTAACTGCTGCAGGTGTGGCATTTTTTCACCGCCGCGGCCAGGTGTTTATTGAATGGCATAATATTCAACGAATTGATTGTGCGAGAGTTAATCAAAACTTGGAGTTGATTGAGCTACCTTATATTGGCGTTAAGCTTAAACAGATTAATCCCATTTTAGACTGTATTTCACCTCGTCTTGCCACTGGCTTACTGACCGAACAGCGGCCATTACTCATGACGGCGGCCACCCAAGATGAAGATTTGCAAAGTTTAGAAGGTTATTTGGGGGCTGAATTTACGCCGCTAGTGGTAAATGGTGAGCGTTACCGTGGGGTATTGGCAATGTTTGGTCATCGCTGTCAAACGTTGAACGAACAGTTGGGTTACCATGTGTATTTATCGATTGACAGTTTAGACCGAGAACCGAAAGAGTTTGTTGCCTTGTTGCGCCAATGGCAACTGCAAGCCCAGCTGCAAACTCAGCAGCACACGGTATCTGCGACAGATATCGAATGACACGACTCATAATCAATTAGCAGGTGTTCAAATGGTATTACAAGGCGGTTGTTTATGCGGTGCGATACGTTACCAAGTTAACGGTATGCCATTTGATGCCGATCATTGCCATTGTAATCAATGTCGTAAAAGCGCTGGTGCGGTAGTAATGAGTTGGATGGATTTTCATCGTGAACAAGTGCAGTGGTTGCAGGGGCAAGTAAATGAATTTGCTTCATCAGAGAACATTCGGCGTGGCTTTTGTCAGCACTGTGGTTGTTCATTGACTTACCGACATTTGGATTATCCACAATACACTTCATTGTCGATAGCCTCTTTAGACCAACCAAACCTAGTACGGCCGACTTATCATATACACACTGACGAGCAGGTTAGTTGGTTAAAAATAGATGACTCTTGTTCGCGCTATCAGGCAGGTAAAACAGCTGTTAAACAGCCAGATTAACTTTCTGAGGGAGTATTCGTAAGGGGCGCTCTGTGACGATAACCCAAAAATTGGCCGCCATCTAAAATTTCAATATTTTCACAATAAGCATCGCCTTCAAAAATACCTTGTTCATGGAGGGTGATTTTTTTACAGCGTGCTTTACCTGCTAATTGTCCCGCAATCATTAACTCTCGACATAAAATATCACCATCGACAGTGCCATTAGGCTCAATAGTCACATTGCCCTGCGCTTTGATATCACCACTAACATGGCCTGCAATTAGCACATCACCACTGAAAATGAGTTTACCGGTTAAATGGCATTCTTGGGCGATAAAACTGAGTGGATTAGCAGGTTGCTTTTGACGAAACATCTTAGTGATCTCATGTTTGTATTATGTCGGTAATATAGCGTGATAGGTTGAAAAACAAATCAAAACCGCTAATCGTATTTGTAAAACGTTAATTTTTTGTAGATGAATTAGCTTTGTAGATAAACTAGCTTTGTAAATAAATTAGTTTGGATGACCTATAAGTATCGCATCAGCAGGGCAAGGAGATACGCAAGCACCACAACCAGTACAGGCATCAGTATCTATCACGGGTTTAGGCACTTGGCCTACAGCCATGATAAAGCTAATTGCGCGTGGGTCGCAGGCATCTTTACAGCTCTGACACCAAACCCCTTCATGGGTTAAACAGTTGTCTTTTATCGCAGCCGTAATTGACCAAGGTAAGGATTGGTCGCGATCAAATACAGGTTCTGGGCACACATCAACGCATTGCTTACAGAAGGTACATTCATCTTTAGTGAAATCTATTTCAGGAAAACCACCTTCACCGCGTTTAATTATTTGGGTTTCGCAGGCGGTAATACACTTGTCACAGCGTGTGCAATTGTCAGTAAACTCTTGATCCGTTTTGCTCCAAGGCGGGCGGGTGACATTGGATTTTCTGCGACTAAATAGATTACGACGACTTTGATTAATACCTTGGTTCATTTCGGTTCCAATTGAGCTTAAATATATTTGCTGCAGCCAATATTAGCATTAACTGCAGCACAAAATTTGTTAAGCGCTTGGCAATAAATACCAATACCAATAATTAACTGTTCATTCAGCGAGAATTTTGCGCCTTATAGGCAAGTAATAGGATTGTAGGCATAGTGTCCTCCGTCAAAATACTATTAAGTAGCATAGAAGGCGCATAAAATCGCCCTTCGGGAGTCACTCAGGCTTTCCATTTTTATGTTGCATTATTTCATAAGGGAATAACTATTCTTTCAACAATGCGCCTTAAACTGAAAAACCTGAGTGGCTCTGATTGGTCACTTAATTATTGGAGTTGGTATTATACCCATCAGGATTATTTGATTGCCATTTCCAACTGCTATTTGCCATATCTTCAACGGTATGGGTTGCACGCCAATCCAATTCTGTAGCGGCAAAACTTGGGTCGGCATAACACGCTGCAATGTCACCAGGGCGGCGAGGACTGATTTGATAAGCAATGGTTTTTCCGCAAGCTTTCTCAAATGCCTTGACCATGTCTAACACGCTGTAACCTATGCCCGTACCGAGATTATAAGTCACTAAACCAGGTTTGGTTTGCAGTTTTTTAAGTGCTTGTAAGTGACCCATAGCTAAATCAACAACATGAATATAATCACGTACGCCGGTGCCATCTGGTGTGTTGTAATCATCACCAAAAACGCTTAATTGTTGACGTTTACCAACAGCAACTTGGGCAATAAATGGCATCAAGTTATTAGGGATATCGTTAGGGTCTTCGCCAATCAAGCCACTTTCGTGAGCACCTACAGGATTAAAGTAACGTAAACGAGCTATATTCCAGCTGTTATCCGAATTATGTAGGTCAGCTAAAATATTCTCAACCATCAATTTTGACTGACCATAAGGGTTGGTTGCGCCCGTAGGAAAATCTTCTTTAATGGGCAAGCTAGCAGGGTCGCCGTAAACGGTTGCCGATGAGCTGAATACTAGGTTTTTGACGTTATTTTCAGCCATGACTTGGCATAAAATGATAGTGCCAGTGACGTTGTTTTCGTAATATTTCAATGGTTGTTCGACTGATTCACCGACCGCTTTTAATCCTGCAAAATGAATGACGGATTCGATGCTGTGATCGGTAAAAACTTTTTGCAATAAGGCTTTGTTTAGAATGTCGCCTTGATAAAACGTGACATCTTTACCCGTAATGGCTCGAACCCGCGCCAATGCTTCAATACTGGAGTTTGATAGATTGTCTACGATGACCACTTCCTGTCCGGCCTTTAATAGCTCTACTACGGTATGTGTACCAATATAGCCAGCGCCACCGGTTACCAAAATTGTCATAGTTTAATCGTCCTGTGAATTAATGAATCAAGTTATAGGGCTGGTTGATTTTTGGTGATCAACATTTATCAGCTTAGTTAGATAAAGGGCCTCTCATGTATTGTAAATTATCACAGCTTAATCGTCAGTTAAATTATTGATAGAACGTTTAAATTAATACTGGTTAGCTTGCCTAAAAATAGATTCAAAAGTGGTTCGAAAACAGCTTGATAGAGAGTGATAAAATGACGGTTGTATTTATTTGTTTACGATTAGCACTACATTATGGCAGGACAATAAACTGTGAAGGAGTTAACAAAACATCAACCTTAGCACACTATGTAGGGAGTGAAGTTGACGTAAAGTGGAGCCTATGAGTACAGCAACAAAATATATTGCACACCAACCTGATGCCCAAGGTTACATTGATTACTCAGAGCATGAGAATCAATTATGGCAACAGTTATACCAACGCCAAGTTACTAATATGCCCGGGCGTGCATGTCCTGCATACCTTAATGGCTTAGATGCATTAGGGATGTCGATTGATCGTATCCCGCAATTACCCGACATCGACAAGGTCCTTTTAGCGGCTACGGGTTGGAAAACTGCTGCAGTACCAGCATTAATTTCTTTTGGACGTTTTTTTGAGTTACTCGCCAATAAAGAGTTTCCAGTTGCTACGTTTATCCGCAGCAAAGAAGAGTTCGATTACCTGCAAGAGCCTGACATTTTTCATGAAATCTTTGGCCATTGTCCGTTATTGACTAACCCATCGTTTGCCAACTTTTCGCATATGTACGGCCAGCTAGGCCTTGCCGCAACCAAAGAGCAGCGGGTGTTCCTGGCGCGTTTGTATTGGTTTACCATTGAGTTTGGCCTAGTGCAGGCTAAAGATGAGCCCTTACAAATTTATGGTGGTGGCATTTTAAGTTCACCCGGTGAGACCATGTATGCATTAAGCGATAAACCTGAGCGTAAACCGTTTGATTTACTCGACGTACTGCGCACACCTTATCGAATTGATATTATGCAGCCGATTTATTACGTGATTGAAAATATTGACTACTTAGATGAAATTGCTCGTATGGACATTATGAGTATGGTGACTCAAGCTCAGCAACTCGGTTTGTTTGCACCGAAATTTGAGCCAAAAGCCAAAGCGGGTTAACGATTAAGAGCAGCAGAGCATTTGGCTCAACACGCTGCAAGTAACACATGACTAAATTAAGCCAAGGAGTACAAATGAGCGCATTAACCGAGATGAAGTGTGAAGCATGCCAAGCAGATGCACCTAAAGTAACCGATGCAGAGCTGGCAGAGCTCATCGGGATGATCCCTGACTGGGGAGTAGAGGTTCGTGACGGCATAATGCAGTTAGAGCGTGTGTATAAATTTAAGAATTTTAAATTGGCTATGGCCTTTACCAATAAACTGGCCGATTTAGCTGAAGCAGAATTTCATCACCCAGGTATATTGACCGAATGGGGTAAGGTCACCGTCACTTGGTGGTCGCATTCAATTAAAGGTTTGCACAAAAACGATTTCATTATGGCTGCCAAGACAGACCAGTTGTTAGACTAGATATTATCATATCGATTTCAGCATGTTACGTTAACGTAATATGCTGAACAATTTGTCTGTTACAATTCTACTGTAAACTTCACTTGCCACCGAAGCCATATCCCTCTAACGTTGTCACAAATTTCCGCAATAAAACATTAATAAATAGGGAATCGTTACATTATGCGTTTGGAAGTCAGCTGTATCGATCGCGTGGGTTTAGCGAAAGACATCCTCGTCGTGCTTGAAAAACATGGTATTAACTTAATTGCCATTGATGCCAGTAATAAAGGTTTCCTGTTTTTGCAGTTTGCAGAAATCAGTTTCGAAACCCTGCGTGAGCTAATGCCACAAATTCGTAAAGTCGAAAGTGTGCATGATGTCCGTACCGTATCTTTTATGCCGTCAGAGCAAGAACATTACGCCCTAAAAACCTTACTTAAAACCTTACCCGATTCGGTGTTTTCAACAGACGCGAAAGGGCGGATCCGCATAGCCAATGAGTCGGCATTATTGACGCTTGGTATGGCTGAACATGAAGTGGTGGGCGAGTCACTTAATCATTGGGTACAAGGGTTTAACTTTGCTCGTTGGATGAGTGAAATACCGGTGTTGGCGCAAGCCACACGAGTTCAAATTAACTCGAGCGAGTATTTGGCTGAAATGCTGCCAATTTACTTACCCGATGACGATGAAAAAACTATTTTGGCGGGTGCAGTTATCTCGCTGAAATCACCCGCTAGAGTGGGTAAACAGTTTAACGCTCTGCAAAATCAAACCACTGGTTTTGATAATGTATTGGCTATCAGCGACAAAATGAAAGACATACTCAAGCAAGCCAAGCGTATGGCGCAACTTGATGCACCGTTACTTATCACCGGTGAAACGGGAACGGGTAAAGAGTTGATGGCCCGTGCGAGTCATGATGCCAGCATGCGCCGTGAACATCCTTTTATCGCGATAAACTGTGCGGCTTTGCCCGATAGTGTCGCAGAGGAAGAGTTGTTTGGCTTTGTTAGTAATGGCACCGTCGTTAAACGCGGTCTATTTGAAGAAGCAAAAGGCGGTACGGTGTTTCTTGATGAAATTGCCGAGATGTCTAAAACCGCACAAGTTAAATTATTGCGTTTATTACAAGACGGAACTTTTAGACGGATTGGTGGCGATGAAGAAGTACGCGCCGATGTGCGGATTATTTGTTCAACCCAAAAACATTTGGCTGAACTTTGCCAATCCGGTGAGTTTAGAGAAGATTTGTATTATCGAATCCATGTTTTAAGTTATCACATGCCATCACTGCGTGAGCGTCGTGTGGATGTGATTCCATTAACTGAGATGTTTTTAGAGCATTATAGTCAGCAGTTATCGAGTCCCTTAAGGCGTATATCGGCAAGTTGTCGCGATTACCTATTTACCTACGCATGGCCGGGTAATGTGCGCCAATTGAAAAATGCAATTTTTAGAGCGGTATCAATGTGGGATGGCTCAACAGAATTGACTGTTGAACAACTTAAATTACCTTCATATGCCGAAGGATTTGGTTATTTCGATGAAGAGTTTGAGGGCACGTTAGACGAGGCGATGAAAGAGTATGAAGCCAGTTTATTACGTCGGTTATATCCCGCGTACCCAAGTACACGCCAATTAGCCAAAAAGTTAGGTGTGTCTCACACCGCTATTGCTAACAAGTTGCGTGATTACAGTATTAGTAAGAAAAAGTAATGTAACGATTTAATGCCAGCCAAGTGCTGGCATTTTGGTCATTTTGACGCTGATAATCAGTGCTGACGTGGCCTTTTATGTTTTGTAACGAATAATTTACAAATCACGATTAGCACCACAAAAATGTGATTTGGTACCTACTATAGGATTTTCCGTCTCGATCGGTTATTTCTATGGTTAGATTGAGAGTCTTGTCTCTAGTAGGACGCAGATCTCACCCAGAATTTAGGAGCAGTAATGAAACTTGCAAGTTATCACAACGGACGTCGCGACGGCCAATTGATGTTAGTCAGTAAAGATTTGACCAAAACAGTCGCGGTACCCGCTATTGCCCATACTATGCAGCAATTATTAGATGCTTGGGATTTGTTATACCCACAACTTAATGAGTTGTATGAAGCACTAAACGCCGGCCAGATGGACAATGCAGTAGATTTTGATGAAGTACGTTGTTTATCCCCTTTACCACGAGCCTATCAATGGGCTGATGGCAGCGCATATGTTAATCATGTTGAGTTAGTACGCAAAGCGCGCGGCGCTGAAATGCCAGCATCGTTTTGGACTGATCCATTGGTGTATCAAGGTGGTTCTGACAGTTTTATCGCCCCTAAAGCGGATATTCAAATGGCCAGCGAAGAATACGGTATCGATTTCGAATCAGAAATCGCTATTGTTACTGATGATGTTGCCATGGGTGTTAACAGTGAAGATGCAACTAAGCACATCAAATTATTGATGTTAGTTAACGACGTATCACTGCGTAACTTAATCCCTGGTGAATTAGGCAAAGGCTTTGGCTTTTTCCAATCTAAGCCATCTAGTGCATTTTCGCCCATTGCGATTACCCCAGACGAGTTAGGCGATAAATGGCAAGACAGCAAAGTACATTTGCCGTTAGTGACTCATTTAAACAGTGAACTATTTGGTCGCCCGAATGCCGGCGTCGACATGACGTTTAACTTTAGCCAGTTAGTAGAGCACGTGGCTAAAACACGTCCATTAGGCGCAGGTGCAATTATTGGTTCTGGTACTATTTCTAACTACGATCGCAGTGCAGGTTCAAGCTGTTTAGCGGAAAAGCGCATGCTTGAAATCATTGCCGACGGTAAAGCCTCAACACCCTTTATGCATTTTGGCGACACTGTTCGCATTGAAATGTTTGATGATAACGGTGTGAGCATTTTTGGTTCTATCGATCAAAAAGTGGTTGAATACAAAGCTTAATATTTTGAAAGCGATGTAAATCGAAATATAAAGGCAATAGCGGTTAATCGTTATTGCTTTTTTATTAGGCTGAATAAAACAAAAGTAAGGGAATTGACATGAAACTCTATGGCTATTGGCGTTCAAGTGCGGCATATCGGGTTCGTATTGCGTTAAATTTAAAGCAGTTAACGGCAGAACATATTTCAGTTCATTTGGTTAATAATGGCGGAGAGCAACACTCAGAGGCTTATCATCAACTCAATCCCTCGGATCTTGTGCCAACGTTTATCGACAATAATGAGTCAGGCGAGATTAACTTATCGCAATCGTTAGCGATTATGGAATACCTCGACGAAAAACACCCTCAGCAACCGTTACTTCCAAGCAATATTGAGCATAGAGCCATTGTTCGAAGCATGGCTCAAGCCATCGCATGTGAAATTCATCCTTTAGATAATCTTCGAGTATTACAATATTTAGTTAACGAAATGGGCGTATCAGAAGCAGATAAAATGCGTTGGTATCACCATTGGATACACCTTGGTTTTGCCGCTTTAGAACAGCAGTTAAGCCAATATTCTGGACGTTTCTGTTTTGGTGATACTCCTTCGCTGGCCGATATTTGTCTGATCCCGCAAGTGTATAATGCCAAACGCTTTAATCTAGAGCTTGCTGCGTATCCTAATATTGTCAGAATTTGGGATGAGTGCCATAAGTTACCTGCATTTGTTGATGCTGCGCCAGAACAACAGCATGACGCGACATAATCAAACTTTGTTTAATCTGCCCTTGTTTAATCAGCACCAGTTTAATCCGCCCCAGTTAAATCAAGTGGCCATTGATCAGTTACAACAAGGACAGGCTAAACGATTGTCTTTGTTGTGGCTGTGGTTGCAACAAGATGAAACCAGACTGGCTGCGTTAATGGTGTGCCAGAAAGTGATGCAACAACAAGGGATCACCGACTGGTTAATTAGCGCGGGTTTTATACGCAATTTGATTTGGGATAATTTGCACAGCATGACCTCACAGCCCTTAAACGACATTGATGTCATTTACTGGCGTGATAACAACCCATCTTCTGCAGAAGACCAGGCGATTGAAGCTTTACTCGTTAAGCAGATAGCTCTGCCATGGTCGGTGAAAAATCAAGCCAGAATGCACCTTAGAAATGGTGATATGCCCTATATTTCTTGTGCTGATGCCATGTCATTTTGGCCAGAAAAACAGACGGCTATTGGAGTGAAATTAGCTTCAATTGATGACCTAACATCCGCTGAGTTTCAATTACAGGTGACGAGTGTGTTTGGGTTATCCTGTTTGTTTGATTTGTCGTTAAGTCCAAATCCAAAGCGTGACAAGGCTATTTTTAATCATCGCGTGTCCCAAAAGGGATGGTTAATACATTACTCCAAACTATTGGTTACAGAATAGTCATCATCAAAAATTCGCTTGATCAACCTCACAAAACCTAACTGTTAAATACCTCTTTCATCTCTATACGCTCTCGTTTTGTGATCCAAATCAACAGCCTAGCATCTAATTAGGTACCTCTATAGTAGTACTGGTGTTTTGTTGATCTAAATCAATGATGTTAGCGATTAACTTCAGTAGGTTAACGGCAAATGTTGAGGATGCACAGAATTGCATCTAGTTGTCATTGCCAAGGAGTGTTAAAAAATGAATAAGAAAATTACCCTAAGTTTAGTTGTTGCTTCTTTATTAACTGCTGGTTTTTCATTTGGTGCTGCGGCCCATCAAGCTGGTGATATTATAGTTCGTGCTGGTGTTGCGATGGTTGCTCCAAATGAGTCAAGCCCAGTAGTCGCAAATATTGTTGAATTTGGCGTGGATAATGATGTCCAATTAGGGTTAAATTTTGGTTATATGCTAACTGATAATTTGGGCATTGAATTATTAGCCGCATCGCCTTTTAGTCACGATGTGTCACTGGGTGAACTCGGTAAAATAGCCGATTCAAAGCAATTGCCTCCAACGCTGGTAGCGCAATATTACTTTGGAGATTCACAGTCTGCTTTACGTCCCTACATTGGTTTAGGGATTAACTTTACTAACTTCTATGACAGTGAATTTACTCAAGAAGCGAAAGATCTTGGTTTAGATAATTTGAGCTTATCTAACTCTTGGGGCGTTGCAGCTCAAGTTGGTCTTGATTATCAAATTGACAAAAAATGGTTAGTTAACGCGTCTGTTTGGTACGCACAAATTTCAACGGATGTGAGCTTTGACATGGGGGCAGACCATGTTGTGGTTGATACCGACATTGATCCTTGGGTTTACATGGTCAGCATCGGTTATACTTTTTAAGCTAGCGTAAAATACGTTAGAGAAGAAACAAGCATATGACAAACAGGAACCTGCGGGTTCCTGTTTTTGTTGATGGCGTTTATTGAGACTTTTTACGCGGTTTCCAATGGCGGGTATTGTAAATGTACTCTGGTAATAAACGATTTATCCAAGCGACAACACGCCAGCGTTTAGTGACATAAACTCGCCGTTTGCCTTTTTGTAATGCCGTGATGATTTGTTTAGCCACTTTATCGATAGGCGACAGGAGCAGTTGTGTATTCAAATGAACGGCTTTATCAAATAACCCTAATTGAATATCACTAATGGTAATAGGCAGCTTTAATCGTTGCGCATGCATACTCAAGCCTTGCAGGTAATTTTCAGCAAAGGCTTTGGAGGCATGATAAGCCACATTAGGGCCTCCACGTTGACCGGCTATTGAGTTAATGGCGGCTAGTTGGCCATAACCTTGATCGCACATTAATTTAAAAATACAGTTATTGGCAGCAGCAAATCCCATAACGTTAATATCGATGGCGAGCTTATCAATTGCCCAAGGCAGGGAAGGGTCGTAGTCATTGACACCAGTATTAACAATCACCAAATGGGCGCCATTATGTTTGGTCCAAGCAGTATTAAGCTGTGTAATTAGCGTATCAGGTTGATCAATCGCTAACGGATAAACACTCACTTCACCTGGCAGACTTTGACTAAACTCGTTAAGTGATTCAGGGTCGTTAACAAAAAGCACTAGCGAAACTTGCTGTGCAGATAACTGTCTGGCTAATGCTTGGCTCAGCTGCGAGCTGGCACCAATAATCATCGCTGTCGCTGTAGACATGATTCATCTCATCAAAAATAATGACTCATAATAGAAATAACATCAGTTGATAACAAGTAAGAAAAAAATTCAACTTAAGACGTGTAGACTTCTAGCCATCCGAGTGTATGATGGTTATCTAACAGATTGACCGCTATTAACGTTAACAATAAGCCATTCTGCCGCGTTGTAGACTGGGTGAGCATGCTAATGATGTTTGCAAGCGACAGTAGCCATTCGATGATGGCCACGGTTTTCAGCAAAAAACTGAATGTTGAAACTGTGACATAACAGACATTAACGTTATTGTGAAAAGGCTGGTTGGTTAACCGAACGTTGGTTAATCAGGTACATGTATTTAATTAATCTAAAGGTGAGACGTATGCCGGTTCGAATTCCAGATAACCTGCCTGCAGCAGGTATTTTAGAGTCAGAAAATATCTTTGTGATGTCTGAAACCCGAGCTGCTAATCAGGACATTCGTCCAATGCGGGTATTAATCTTGAATCTAATGCCTAATAAAATCGAAACAGAAACCCAGTTATTGCGATTACTGGGCAATACGCCCTTGCAAGTTGGGGTCGATTTATTACGCATTCATGATAAAGAATCAAAGCATACATCAGTGGATCACATGAATACCTTTTATCGTGATTTTGAAGACATCAGAAATAACAATTACGATGGTTTGATTATTACTGGCGCGCCGTTAGGGCAAATTGATTTTAAAGATGTGGTGTATTGGGACCACATTCGCGAAATTATTGACTGGTCACAACAACATGTCACTTCGGTGCTGTTTCTATGCTGGGCAGCTCATGCCGGTTTGTATCATCTTTATGATTTACATCGTCAGTTATTAGCGAATAAACGTTCAGGTGTATTTAATCATCGTAGAACCAGCGACCCACACCCACTATTGCGTGGTTTTGATGATGAGTTTTTTGCACCGCACTCACGATTTGCAGAAATGGATATTGAACAAATTCGTCAACATCCAGATTTAGAAGTACTGGCTGAATCAGACGAGGCTGGCGCGTATATTGTGCTGAGTCGTGATAATCATAATGTGTTTGTTATGGGACACCCAGAGTACCAAAAAGACACACTGAATGAAGAATATGTGCGCGATGTTGGTGAAGGCCTCAATCCAGATATTCCACAAAATTATTACCGTCAAGATGACCCCACACAAGATACTATTGTTCGTTGGCATAGTCATGGCAGCTTATTAGTCAGTAATTGGCTCAATTATTATGTTTATCAGCTAACGCCATATGACTTGTCTGATATGAATGCTAAAACACCATGGGAAAGTAAAAAGTAAATTTGAATATAGTTTCACCAGCGTTTTAACGTTGACTTCGTTTCGATAAAAGCTATTGTTAAACTTAGATGTTTTTATTGTAAGGTCGAGGTTAAATGGTTAAAACCAAGTTGATGATATTATTGGTGTGTGCAGTGAGCTGGCCGCT
Source organism: Shewanella frigidimarina (assembly GCF_003797125.1). GTDB lineage: Bacteria > Pseudomonadota > Gammaproteobacteria > Enterobacterales > Shewanellaceae > Shewanella > Shewanella frigidimarina. The sequence continues at coordinate 263,430 of NZ_RKKE01000002.1, read as the reverse complement.
AACGTCTTGGGGGGCCAGTGATGTTTTTAGTGACGCTAATGCAAATGACACTAAAATGAATGGCGCCAATGTTAGTGATAGTACTGTTAGCGACAATATCGTTAGCAACAATAGTGATAGCGCAACAATTACTGATATCAAACAACAGTTAGCCACATTAAACTTACCACAACAACGAATTGACTTTTTAAAACAACAGCTACAACAAAGTGCTCAATGGCCGATTGAACAGCAAGGCCAGTTGTTGCATTTGCTAGCAATAGAGCAAGAAGTTAACAGTGATCTTGTCGCGGCAATTGACAGTTATACTCAGGCAATTAACTTACTTACACCACATCCTCTTAGTCAAGAACTCGTCAAAAGCTATCTCGAACGCTCATTCATACTTTACCTTCAAACTAACGACACCCAAGTTTATTGCCCAGATCGTGAAGTGGCGATTACATTAGCCCGTCAGCTTGGAAACGTTGATATCTTGGCCGAAGTGTTAGCTCAAAGCGCGTATTGTTATAATAAACCAAGTGATTTTGGCGAAGGTCTGAAAAGGTTAAATGAAGCATTAGCGTTAGCACAACAGCATCAATTAGGACTGAGCCGCCAAGCGATGATATTTAATGCCACCGCAGCTATCTATCGTGACAATGGTTTAAACCGTAAAGCCTATGAATATTTTAACAAAGCTTATGGCTTTTGGGAGCAAGCCCAAGATAAACAAGACATGTTTAATATGTTGCATAACATGGTGGGTGAATCGATTAAATTGGCCATGTGGGTGGAAAATAAAGCCCATTTAGCCCAAATGCAGCAGTTGGTTGAACAATCGCCAGAGTTTGCTGACTTTGATTTTTTCTATCAATTTAATACTGGTATTAGCTGTTGGGCTCAAGGTTTATTTCAAGAAGGTATTGATCATTTTTTACGAGCATTAGCGGTGCAAGATACAACCCAAGAAAAATACTTTGTCGACGCCACGCATGCATGGTTGGCATTGAGTTATTTTCGCCAACAACAACCAAATAAAGCTTTTAAGTATGCTGAAATATTTTCTGGTTCGGCGACTTATGACGGCCATTCCAATGAACTGAAATTGATGATTGCTGCCATTATTGATTACGCCAATGGGTCGAGTAATCTTGGTATGAATAAGCTTTTGGATACCATCGATTTACAAAAAAAGAACTTTGCTAATATTATTAATAATGATGTGGTTAATTCATCATTAGACCATAATCTTACCGTGGCTGAGTTCAATAATCGTCTGCTCGAAAAGCAATTGGCAATCAATAAGCTGAATTTAGAGGCCGAAATTGATTCTCAAAAAATTACTAACTTATCAATGGCAATCGCAGTGCTAATTGCATTGGTGTTATTGGTGGTGGTCATTTTCTTGTGGCAATCTCGCCGACAATTTAAACGCCGCTCTCAAACTGATTATTTGACGGGTATTGCAAATAGACGTCATACCTTTGAACAGGGTAAAAAGCGCTTTTATCAGGCTAAAAAACATAATCGATCACTAGCCGTTATTATGTTCGATATCGATAACTTTAAAGCCATTAATGACCATTATGGTCATGATATTGGCGATTTAGCCATAAAAGCGTGTGGTAGACGAGCACGCAATTGGCTCAAGAAAAACGATATTTTAGGTCGCATCGGTGGCGAAGAGTTTTTAATTATTTTACCTGATACAGAGCAAGCACAAGCCGTTGAAATAGCCGAACGATTGCGAACCAGTATTGAGTCAAACCAGTTTGTGTTTAACGATGTTAAAATGAATTTCACTATCAGTGTGTCTGTCGCTATGTTAACCCCGCAAACTCATGAGCTTGTCGACATTATTAAGCAAGCCGATTTAGGCTTATATCAAGCAAAAGACAACGGCCGCAATCAAGTAGTGGTTGTCGATCATTAACCCTCCCTAAGTGCCTATCTAGTTTATTGGGGCACTACGGCAACTTTCTACTTAGACTAAAGTTTTACACTGAATAAATCACTCCGCAGTAATCATGTTATTGATAAATAGATGTCGATATATATCATAAAAACAATGCCTTACACCAAATATAAACGTGACATTTTTAAACTGTAAATCTTCACTGACAATTCCAATCAATTAACATCAGCATTTAGACCATTTTTTACTTGCTTTACGTTCGCGTCAACGTCAAAGTGATATCCATATTGTTGATGTTAATTTTTCAAGCGCAGTAAATTGGAGTGGTTATGAGTACAGAGCAAACAGGTCAAGATATCGTTATTGTTGCCGCGAAACGTACACCAATGGGTGGGTTTCAAGGAGCATTGTCTGAGGTAGCTTCTCCAGTATTAGCAGCCACCGCGATCAAAGGTCTTATCGCCCAAACGGGGATCAGTGTAGATGCTGTTGACGAAGTATTGATGGGTTGTGTATTGCCTGCCGGTTTAGGCCAAGCGCCTGCTCGCCAAGCAACGCTAGGTGCCGGTTTACCGTTAGGCGTTGGCGCAACAACAGTCAATAAAGTCTGTGGTTCTGGTATGAAAACCGTCATGTTAGCGCACGATTTAATTAAAGCGGGCAGCAGCCAAGTTGTGGTTGCGGGTGGCATGGAAAGCATGAGCCAAGCACCATATTTACTCGACAAAGCACGCAGCGGTATGCGCATGGGCCACGGCAAAGTCATGGACCACATGTTTTTAGATGGCCTTGAAGATGCTTACACTGGTGGCGCAATGGGCACATTTGCTCAAAAAACCGCTGATGACTTTGGTTTAACTCGTGAGCAAATGGATGCATTTGCATTAGGTTCGCTCGAAAAAGCCAATGCAGCGATTAACTCTGGCGCATTTAAAGATGAAGTCGTGCCAGTAACCATTAGTACGCGCCGTGGCGACGTGACGGTTGAGATAGATGAACAACCTGGTAACGCTCGTCCTGAAAAAATCCCGACATTGCGCCCTGCATTTACCAAAGACGGTACGATTACTGCGGCCAACTCAAGTTCAATTTCGGACGGCGCTGCAGCATTAATGTTAATGACACGCGAAAAAGCACAGCAATTGGGCTTAAGCGTATTAGCGACCATTAAAGGCCACACCACTCATTCACAAGAACCGTCAATGTTCACCACCGCACCCGTTGGCGCGATGCAAAAGCTGTTCGATAAAGTGCAGTGGAACAAAGATGACGTCGATTTATACGAAATTAACGAAGCGTTTGCCATGGTCACCATGTTAGCAATTTCTGAGCTGAACTTAGATGCCAGCAAGGTCAACGTTAATGGCGGTGCATGTGCAATGGGACACCCAATTGGTTGTTCTGGAGCGCGTTTGTTAGTCACATTGATTTATGCCTTAAAAGCACGCGGCCTTAAGCGCGGTGTGGCATCGTTATGCATTGGTGGCGGCGAAGCCACAGCAATGGCGATTGAAGCGTAAATAGACAATACAAGTTAAGTTCGACAAGACCACCGCACAGGTAGATGTACACGCAGCCACTTAATTCGTGCGACTGACAAACACAACAAATCGCGTCACCCGTGCAGTAACTCAATACGAGTGATGTTATTCACTCATAAGATGTCCAAGGATCGAGGAAAACAACATGATCACACAAGTTAAGCATTATATTGATGGCGAATTCACTTATGGCAGCGGAGATCGCAATATTGATGTGACCAACCCAGCCAATAATAGCGTTATTGCTAAAATTAACTGCGCTACCACTGCTGAAGTTGAGCAGGCCATTCACAGTGCTAAAGAAGCGTTTAAAACGTGGAAAGAAGTCCCTGTGTCTGAACGTGCGCGCGTCATGTTGCGTTACCAACATTTACTCAAAGAGCATCACGACGAACTGGCGACCATTTTGGCGCAAGAAACCGGTAAAACATTTGAAGATGCTAAAGGCGATGTATGGCGCGGCATTGAAGTAGCTGAACATGCTTGTGGTGTTGCGTCGTTAATGATGGGTGAAACTGTTGAAAACGTCGCTCGAAATATCGATACCTATAGCTACACTCAACCATTAGGTGTGTGTGCGGGTATTACCCCATTCAACTTCCCTGCAATGATCCCGCTATGGATGTTCCCGTTATCGATTGCTTGCGGTAACACGTTTATTTTAAAGCCGTCAGAACAAGATCCTATGACGCCACAGCGTTTAGTTGAATTGTTTGTTGAAGCAGGCGCGCCAAAAGGCGTGTTGCAACTTATTCATGGCGACAAAACAGCAGTAGACATCTTGCTAAGAGACCCAGCCATTAAAGCGATTTCGTTTGTTGGTTCTGTGGGGGTTGGTCAATACATTTACAAAACCGGTACCGACAATCTAAAGCGTGTGCAAGCGTTTGCAGGAGCTAAAAACCATTGCGTGATCATGCCTGATGCGAACAAGCAGCAAGTGATCAATAACATGGTTGGTGCCTCTGTTGGTGCGGCTGGTCAGCGTTGTATGGCGATTTCAGTCGCTATTTTTGTCGGTAAAGCTAAAGAGTGGATCCCTGAATTAAAAGAAGCGTTAGCTAAAGTTCGTCCTGGTTTATGGGATGACAAAGAAGCTGCTTACGGTCCAGTTATCAGTCCAGCAGCAAAAGAGCGTGTACTAAAACTGATTGCTCAAGGTAAAGCTGAAGGTGCTGATTGCTTACTCGATGGAACCGATTTCACCGTTGCAGGTTACGAGTCGGGTAACTGGGTTGGCCCAACCATGTTTACCAATGTCACCACCGACATGAGCATTTACAAAGAAGAAATATTTGGCCCAGTATTGTGTTGTATGGAAGCGGATAACTTAGACGATGCTATCGAACTGGTTAACAACAGCCCATACGGAAACGGTACCTCAATCTTTACCGCATCAGGCGGCGCCGCGCGTAAATACCAGCATGAAATTGAAGTGGGTCAAGTGGGGATTAACGTACCTATTCCTGTGCCTTTACCTTTCTTCTCATTTACCGGTTGGAAAGGCAGTTTTTATGGCGACCAACATGCTTATGGTAAACAAGCTGTGCGTTTTTGCACTGAAACCAAAACCATCACCACTCGTTGGTTTGACTCAGAAGCCGTTAGCGGTCCTAACATGAGTATTGATCTTAAATAGGAATGATATTTATTGCCGTGACGCCGTCACGGCAATATTTTTCGCTAAACAACAAGACCACCTTACCTCCCATTGCACCTAGTAATGAGTTAACTGCTTAAAGCGGTATGCGGCTAAGGCAATAAATGACCCAAGAGTCATCCAAGACAATATTAGGAGTCCAGCATGGATTTTAATTTAAACGAAGATCAGCGTCAGTTTGCTGATTTAGCCCGTCAATTTTCTGCCGAAGAACTCGCGCCATTCGCCGCCAAGTGGGACGAAGAACATCACTTTCCTAAAGACGTGATTCAAAAAGCTGGTGAGCTGGGGTTCTGTTCTTTGTACTCGCCAGAATCAGAAGGCGGTATGGGCTTATCTCGGTTAGATTCTTCGATTATTTTTGAAGAATTAGCCCATGGTTGTACAGCCACCACAGCAATGCTAACCATTCATAATATGGCCACTTGGATGGTGACTACGTGGGGCACTGAAACCTTACGTAAGCAGTGGTCAGAAGGCTTAACCACAGGGCAGTTATTAGCCTCTTACTGTTTAACAGAACCTGGTGCAGGCAGTGATGCCGCTTCATTGCAAACCAAAGCTGTGCGTGATGGTGATGATTACTTGATCACCGGTTCAAAAATGTTTATCTCTGGTGCGGGTGAAACCGAGCTTTTAGTGGTGATGTGCCGCACAGGTGAAGCAGGCCCTAAAGGGATTTCTGCTATTGCCGTACCAGCAGATACAGTAGGCGTAACTTACGGTAAAGCTGAAGATAAAATGGGCTGGAACGCACAGCCAACAAGATTAATTAGTTTTGAAAACGTGCGCGTGCCTGCCGCTAACTTACTTGGCGAAGAAGGCCAAGGTTTTACCTTTGCGATGAAAGGTCTAGACGGCGGACGTATTAATATTGCTACCTGTTCAATAGGTACGGCGCAAGCTGCACTAACTCGTGCAACTGAATACATGAATGAGCGTAAGCAATTTGGTAAACCGCTAGCGGCATTCCAAGCATTGCAGTTCAAACTGGCTGACATGGCAACAGAATTGGTTGCTGCTCGTCAAATGGTACGTTTAGCGGCGTTTAAATTAGACACCCAAGACCCAGAAGCCAGCGCTTATTGTGCCATGGCGAAACGTTTTGCGACCGATGTAGGTTTCCAAGTGTGTGACGGTGCACTGCAAATTCACGGTGGTTACGGTTATATCCGTGAATATCCGCTAGAACGCCATTTCAGAGATGTGCGCGTGCACCAGATTTTAGAAGGCACTAATGAAATTATGCGCCTGATTATTGCTCGTCGTTTGCTCGCTAGCGATGCTCATCCAATCCTGTAATTAGCTGATCCACTCGTGACTCACTAGCTCTAGCATAAGGACATAGCATTATGACTGCACACCCTGCGATTCTTAAACATATAGTCGGCCACACGGCCATTTTGACCTTGAACAATCCGCCAGCAAACACCTGGACAGCAGACAGCTTGCAAGCACTGAAACACACAGTACTTGAACTGAATCAAAACAAGGACGTTTATGCCCTTGTGATTACCGGTCAAGGTGACAAGTTTTTCTCAGCAGGCGCTGATTTGAATTTGTTTGCCGACGGCGATAAACAAAATGCAGCCTCCATGGCAAAACATTTCGGTGAAGCGTTTGAAGCATTAAGTGCATTTAGAGGTGTTTCGATTGCGGCCATTAATGGTTATGCCATGGGTGGCGGGTTAGAAGTGGCATTAGCCTGCGATCTACGTATTGCAGAAGCGCAAGCCCAAATGGCATTGCCAGAGGCCTCAGTGGGGTTACTACCTTGTGCTGGTGGCACCCAAAACCTAACGGCTTTAGTGGGGGAAGGTTGGGCAAAACGGATGATTTTATGTGGCGAACGTATTGATGCCGCCAAAGCGGAGAAAATAGGCCTTGTTGAAGAAGTCGTAGGACAAGGTCAAGTCTTAGATGCTGCAGTGGCATTAGCCGCTAAAGTGGCTAAGCAATCACCTAGCAGTGTCAGCGTATGTAAAACCCTTATTCAAGCCGGACGAACTATGCCGCGGGCTCAAGCATTGCCGTTTGAGCGCGAAATGTTTGTGGACTTATTTGATACCGAAGATCAGGCTGAAGGTGTGAATGCCTTTTTACAAAAACGCACTCCAAACTGGAAGAACTGCTAATGACTCAAGATGTAATATTTCAAACCCAAGGCACGTTATCAGGTCAATCTATTGGCATGGTAACTCTGAATATTGAAAAAGCACTAAATGCATTAACCCTCGACATGGTTGCAGCAATGCAGGCACAACTCACCAAGTGGCAACAAGACGACAGCATTGCGTGTGTTGTGTTAGATGGCGCCGGCGAAAAAGCCTTTTGTGCTGGCGGCGATGTGCGCGCTATTTACCATGCATCTGTCGCCAACCCAAACAACATCACCACAGAAGCTTGTGAGTTTTTTACCCAAGAATACCAACTTGATTATTTACTGCATCAATTCGGCAAACCCGTTTTAGTATGGGGTGATGGTATTGTTATGGGCGGTGGACTTGGGTTAATGGCGGGCGGCAGTCATCGTGTTGTTACGGAGCGAAGCCGTATTGCAATGCCAGAGGTGACCATTGGTTTATATCCAGACGTTGGCGGCAGCTACTTTTTAAACCGTATGCCAGGTAAGACAGGATTATTTTTAGGCTTAACCGCTTACAACATGAACTGTGCAGATGCGCTGTATGTTGGTTTAGGAAATCACATTCTTAATAGCGATGAAAAAGAGCCACTATTCAATGCCATGGCTGAACTCGCTTGGAGTCAAAATAGTGAGCAAAATCATCAACTGCTAAGCGGATTGTTGAGCAATATGAGTCAGCCGCATTTAGCGGCATTATCTGTTAGCCCACTGCAACAATTCCAAGCACAAATCGATTTGTTGATGGCGGGTGACATCCTTGATGTGCATCATCAATTATCGACATTAAATACTGATCTGTATTGGCTAAAACGAGCACAAAAAACCGCCTTAGCAGGTAGCTCAATAAGCTGGCATTTAATTTTTGCTCAGGCAGCACTTGGCACCGAAATGAGTTTGGCAGACTGCTTTAAGTGGGAGTTAGGTGTGAGCGTCAATTGCTGCTCTATGGGTGATTTTTGCGAAGGTGTTCGCGCCTTATTGATTGATAAAGATCGTCAACCTAAATGGTTATTTGCAGATGTAGACGCAGTGGATGCGAATAAAGTGACTCAATTGGTTACCTCGCCTTGGGCTGAAGATAAACACCCATTAGCAGACTTTACTTAAAAAGGATTAACGACATGGCAACAGTAGCATTTATTGGTTTAGGTAACATGGGTGGCCCAATGGCGGCCAATTTAATTAAAGCGGGTATGACAGTCACAGTGTTTGACTTAAATCCTACAGCAGTCGAAGCGTTAACAGCACAAGGTGCACTCAGCGCTAAAACCGCATGCGGCGCCGCGGCTTCTGCAGATTTTGTGATTACCATGCTGCCAGCAGGCAAGCATGTACGCAGCTTGTACCTAGGCGATGACAATAATAAAGGTTTGTTAGATGTCGTGTCTAAACAGGCATTATTGATAGATTGCTCAACCATTGATGCCGACAGCGCCCGTTTAGTTGGGGCAAAAGCCGCTGAAAAGGGCATCGAATTTATGGATGCGCCAGTATCTGGCGGTACAGCAGGCGCAGCAGCCGGAACCTTAACCTTTATTTGTGGTGGTAGTGAAGCCGCCTATCAACAAGCCCAAACGGTATTAACGGTTATGGGTGGCAATATATTTCACGCCGGTGCAGTAGGTGCAGGTCAAATAGCAAAGATTTGTAATAACATGCTGTTGTCTGTGTTGATGGTGGGTACTAGCGAATCGTTACAACTTGGTTTGGATAATGGTTTAGATCCTAAAGTGTTGTCTGATATCATGAAAGTCAGTAGCGGCGGTAACTGGACGTTAGAAAAGTACAATCCATGCCCAGATGTGATGGAAAATGTGCCGTCGTCAAAAGATTACCAAGGTGGTTTTATGGTTGACTTGATGGTTAAAGATTTAGGGTTGTCGCAAGAAGCGGCAGTCGCCTCTAATTCAAGTACACCTATGGGGTCCTTGGCTCGTAGCTTATATGTTAATCATGCTCGCCAAGGCCATGGTCGTCGCGATTTTTCGAGTATTTTTGAACAATTTTCAAAGAAAAAATAAAGGATTCAGTTGATGGAATTAAAAGATAAGGTTGTCGTCATTACTGGCGGAGCAGGTGGGTTAGGTTTAGCTATGGCGCATGATTTAGCTGCCCAAGGTGCTAAATTGGCGCTTATCGATGTTGATCAGGCTAAACTTGAACAAGCTTGTGCTGATTTAGGTTCTGTAACTGAAGTTCAAGGTTATGCGTTAGACATTACCGATGAAGAAGATGTGGTCTCTGGCTTTAAATTTATCGTTGAAGACTTTGGCAAAGTGAATGTATTAATTAACAATGCCGGTATTTTACGTGATGGGCTAATGATTAAAGCCAAAGATGGCGTAGTGACTGACCGCATGTCATATCAGCAGTTCCAATCTGTTATCAATGTTAATTTAACGGGCACCTTTTTATGTGGTCGCGAAGCCGCAGCAGCGATGATTGAAACCAAGCAAGCTGGGGTTATTATCAATATCTCTAGCGTTGCTAAAGCCGGTAACATGGGACAATCTAATTATTCAGCGTCTAAAGCGGGCGTTGCGGCTATGTCGGTTGGTTGGGCAAAAGAGTTAGCTCGCCATAATATTCGCAGCGCAGCAGTTGCTCCAGGAGTTATTGCTACCGAAATGACCGCAGCAATGAAACCAGAAGCATTAGAGCGTTTAGAAAAAATGGTCCCAGTAGGGCGCTTAGGTCAGCCAGAAGAAGTGGCTGCAACGGTGCGATTTATTATCGAAAACGATTACGTTAACGGTCGTGTATTTGAAATTGACGGTGGTATTCGCTTATAAGCGATAGAGTGATCCTTTTGCTCATTATCTGTTCGCTCAGCGCAATGTAACGCGTTGAGCACTTTCATATAATGAATGTGATTGGTATTCCCTGCATTCAGTTTGTTATGATGTTGTCACGCCGAGCTTATGCTCGGCGTGGCTTTTTTACTTTTAAGGATTAATGACGTGGCGAAGTTAGAATACCTGCTAAAAAAAATCATGCTAATTGTAGGCATTCTGGGCGTGATTATTATCTATGGCGGATTTTTGTATTTATTATTTTCAGGTCGCTCAACTGCTGCGCTACCGTGGTTTTTACTCCTTTCACCGTGGATTTGTGTTTACTTTGGTTTAACCCACGTACAGCAAGTGGCTGTAATACAGTGGTTTACTCATAAATTTAGTTTCAAAAAATCGACTAAGTAACTCTGTTATGTCTAGCTTATCCGCATTTTTATCAAGGTTTTCTATCGCTTTGTATACCTTAATTGCCTTGGTCGCATTTGCTGCCAATTCAGTTTTGTGTCGCATGGCGTTATCGACTCAACAAACTCCGGCACTCATCGATCCCAGTAGTTTTACTGCTATTCGTTTAATCGCAGGTGCGTTGGTATTGTGGTTGTTAATGCTGTTGCGAAGTACTAAAACCACAGTGAGTAACTCTACTAGCCGTGGCAGCATGTTTGCAGGGGCATTGTTGTTTATCTACGCGGTGACTTTTTCATACGCCTATGTGTTACTTGATACCGCGACCGGAGCACTAATTTTGTTTGCCGCAGTGCAAATTAGCATGATGTTAATTAGCTATTTTCAAGGCCAGCGGTTAACGCTACTTGAGTGGATAGGCGCATTATTGGCATTCAGTGGATTTGCTTATTTAGTATTACCTGGCGTAAGCGCGCCTTCGATGACCGGATTAGTATTAATGGCGATCAGCGGTTGTGCTTGGGGCGGGTATACTTTGTTAGGTAAAAAGTCAGTTAACCCATTATTTGATACAGGTTATAACTTTATTCGCAGCCTACCTTTGGTTGTGGTGATGATATTGGTGGTGTGGCTCCTGCCTCAATTAACCTCAGCGACACAATTAGTCTCAATATCACAAGTAAAAGTATTGTCTGCTAAAGGCATATTGTTAGCAGTGTTATCGGGTGCAATGGCATCGGGTATTGGTTATGCGTTGTGGTATCAAGCATTGCGCGGACTCACATCAACCCATGCTGCGGTTTTACAATTAACGGTACCTGTGATTGCCGCCGTGGGCGGTATTCTCTTTTTAGATGAAGTGATCAGTTTTCATCTTAGTGTATCGGCGGGCATTATTTTTATTGGGATTGCATTGGTTATTTTTGCTAAATCCCATCCAGTTAGCCAGTAAAACGGCATATAAGTAAACAAATAGTTGAGCAATAAACATCAGTTAAAATCAAGTGACTTACACATACATAACTCAATAAAATAAACGATTAACGAGGTTATATGAGCAATTCAACACCGTATCCAATTGGTACACCAGGTCAAAAATGGACCGACGCAGACAAAGCACAATGGTTGGCACAAGTTGCCATAAAGCGCTCATATCAAGATGAAGTGGTGAGTAAACTGGCTCAGATTAATGGTCCGTTTGAACAGGTACAATACGGCGCATTATCTTATGACGCTGATAAATATCCACTGTTTGCTTTTAAATCTCAGCAATGGGATAGCAATAAAAAAATCATTCTGGTGACTGGTGGAGTACATGGTTATGAAACGAGCGGCGTACATGGTGCTATTCAGTTTTTAGCCACTAAAGCACAGGATTATACTCAGTATTTTAATGTGGCCATCGCGCCGTGTGTTAGCCCGTGGGGTTATGAGACCGTTAACCGTTGGAATCCTAAAGCCATCGATCCTAATCGCTCTTTTTATGCTAATAGTCCTGCAGAAGAGTCTGCCGCGCTGATGGCATTTGTGGCAAGTTTGGGAGATGTATATGCCCATATCGATTTACATGAAACCACCGACACTGATGAGTTAGAGTTTAGACCTTTGCTGTCTGCACGTGATGGCATTGAATACGATAAAGGCATTATCCCTGATGGTTTCTATTTAGTCGGCGACAGTGATAACCCAACTCCAGCCTTCCAAAAAGCAGTGATTGATTCTGTGGCTAAAGTGACTCACATTGCGCCTGACGACAATGGACAATTAATTGAAGTGCCGATAGAGCAATTTGGGGTGATTAATTACCCGGTTAAAAAACTCAGTTTATGTGCCGGGATTACTGACAATCACTTCAATACCACTACTGAGGTTTATCCAGACAGTCCACACGTGACAGCACAAGAATGTAACGATGCTCAAGTCGCTGCCATTAATGGTGGATTAGATTACATAGTGGCTTATTTAGAACTGTAAAACGCTTATGCGGCTAGAGTGATAGCGATATTTCTATAAAACGTTTTACATCTCAGTGTTAGGGCGCAATCTGCGCCCTCATCTATAACTGCATTTTGAGTGGTAGCGGGGGTGAATACTCGCTACCACTCTCATTAAGTGTCCTGCCTTTATTTACCATCTTAGCCCTACAGCATTTAAATTTTCTAGCAGCATGTCGCTTTGGTGTTGATGCTTGTTAGCTTAGAACAGTTGTGCTCATGCCCATTTTGTAACGAGTTAAGTCTGACCTCAAATGGTAGCCTCCTCCATTTTTAACAGAGATTAAAAGTAGAGACTTAGACCACTGTTGTCGACCGCAGAATATATTCGGGTATAATAACCCTGAATTGTTAGTCGAAAGGAATCAATACAAGACTAACTGCGCATACGTAAATCCATAATTTACTTTTTGTTATTGATTGGTATTAAATACCAATCGCATATTTTTTATTCATAAAGGATTAAAATGAAAAATACTCTGTTTCTATGTCTATTTCTTCTCGTTATTGCCCCTAATGCTGCACACGCTAAAGCAGGCTTAATTTCATTTGGTGGCGAAAATATTGTCCCTGTAGTGGAATTGCCAGATGATGAACGTTTTCAAACCGTTGATGGGGATTATGTTGATATTGGTTATATTTATAAATCAGTTGAAATACTATTTATCCCCCTGTGGAATTATGACGGTCGGTTTGCTGGCATGCTGCCACAACAAGACGCGTATATAGACCTCACTCCTTTGCAAGTGACAGGGCTGACTTTGGAAGCTGGCATGGTGCTTCCTGAAGCGCCATATCTTGATTTTTGGCATCGCATAGGCGGTAAAATAGTTTGTTTAGTTCTTTGTGGAGCATTAGCGCTTTACGTTAGACGTAATATGCAGAAAAAAGCGTCATATTTTAGCTCGTTGCCCACAGGCCGAGAACGATTAAAAGATATCTTAGTTAATAGCAATGAGTTTGTTGAGTTAGCTGCATCAGTGCTTGAGCAAGACGATAAATCCAAAGTACAAGGTCTCGAGTTTATTGTGGCGAAAAAGTATTTTAATAATGTTATTTCGATATCGGTATTCGATATGAATAAGGTCTCGATTGAACAAGTTCAAGCACAAAATGATGACTTATTTAATAGATTGCTAGGGCTGAAAAAAATGCTCGCCATGAAATCGCAAAATACGATTCATTATCTTTACTTTACCTTCGATAGCTCGCCAACAGCTGCAGAAATCACCGCATTGAAAAAGTTGAGAAAACGTAAAATATCCAAAGCAAGCAATCTTATTCCGATTATTATCGATTTTGAAAAGCAGGTTATCGAGAGTGCTATGGGTGTTTATCCATCTAAAAAGATTCTACAGAACTGTTTTACCCAAGCAGAAACTCACTTAGATGAAATTGTAGAACCTGCCAGAGTATAACAATTGACAAGTTTGTTATGGAATAGGCCCAAATGGCACATTTTGGCGTGTTCATTCGATTCCTTAGCCCAAGTTAATGTTAAAAACAGAAAAGTTATTGCCGGCGCCGAAAGCCAGATTTAGTTTTCGGCGTTAAAGGTAGGCCATCACTTTATTGCCATTACAACATTCACATAGATGATCTCATACCGGTTCACATCGAAGCATTATCATAAAAGTCGATTGAATTTGTATAGCCTATTCTTTATTGCTAGGTTGATAATTAGGCCAAAAATCCTTACACTGTCGCGCTTCGTATTTACCTCGGCTCTGCCGTATGCCAGTTTCAATATCATTTTTGTTCGCTTGAGTCATATAGACGTCAACTCGAGCAAGTAGACTACAATTTGATATGGGCTTTAACACACAACACGATTTGGAATTTCATTTTGATTACAACAGCTAACATCACGATGCAGTTTGGCGCTAAGCCACTGTTTGAAAATCTCTCAGTAAAATTTGGTGGCGGTAATCGCTACGGTTTAATTGGCGCGAATGGTTGTGGTAAATCCACCTTTATGAAAATCCTTGCCGGTGATTTAGAGCCATCAAGCGGTAACGTCTCTATAGATGTTAACGAACGCATGGGTAAATTAAACCAGGATCAGTTTGCCTACGAAAGTTTTTCAGTCGTTGACACCGTGATCATGGGCCACAAAGAGTTGTGGGAGGTCAAGCAAGAGCGTGATCGTATTTATTCTTTACCTGAAATGAGTGAAGAAGACGGAATCAAAGTCTCTGAGCTTGAGATGGAATTTGCTGAAATGGACGGTTACACTGCTGAATCTCGCGCAGGTGACTTACTTTTAGGCGTGGGCATTGCCATTGAACAACATTTCGGTTTAATGAGTGAGATTGCACCAGGCTTTAAATTGCGGGTGTTATTGGCGCAAGCATTATTCTCAAACCCAGATTTACTGTTACTTGATGAACCTACCAACAACTTGGACATCGATACTATTCGATGGTTACAAGACATGTTGAACCAACGTAACAGCACCATGATTATTATTTCGCATGACCGTTATTTCTTAAACTCAGTGTGTACTCACATGGCTGACTTAGATTACGGTGAACTACGAGTGTTCCCTGGCAACTACGACGAATACATGATGGCTGCACAGCAATCACGTGAACGTTTAATGAGTGACAACGCCAAGAAAAAAGCGCAAATAGCTGAATTACAAACGTTCGTAGCACGTTTCTCTGCCAACGCATCTAAAGCTAAACAAGCTACATCACGCGCTAAGCAAATTGATAAAATTAAGCTTGATGACATCAAAGCATCGAGCCGGGTAAACCCATTTATTCGTTTCGAACAAGAAAAGAAATTGTTCCGTAATGCACTTGTGGTTGAAAATTTAGCCAAAGGTTACGACAAACCATTATTTAGCAAGCTTAACCTAATGGTTGAAGTGGGTGAGCGAATTGCTATCTTGGGTCAGAACGGTATTGGTAAAACGACTTTATTACGCACTTTAGTTCATGATATTCCACAAGACGAAGGAACGATTAACTGGTCTGAAAATGCCAATATTGGTTACTACGCACAGGATCATGAAGCAGATTTTGCTAATGACATGACTTTGTTCGAATGGATGAGTCAATGGCGCAAAGAAAATGACGATGATCAATCCGTTCGCGGCATTTTAGGTCGTATGTTGTTTGGTGCAGATGACATTAAAAAGTCAGTTAAAGTGTTGTCTGGTGGTGAGAAAGGCCGTATGTATTTCGGTAAACTTATCATGCAAAAAGCCAACATTTTGTTACTCGATGAGCCAACCAACCACATGGATATGGAATCTATTGAGTCATTAAACAATGCGCTTGAAAAATACGAAGGCACCTTAATGTTTGTCTCACATGACCGTGCATTCGTTTCATCTTTGGCCACACGTATTATTGAAATCACTGAAACCGGCATTAATGATTTCAAAGGCTCTTACGACGAATTTTTGGCAAGTAAAGGTATCGACGCGTAATTTTCATTTACTGCGAATAACCGTTATACCCAATAGCTACGTATTAACACCATTAGCCCTGAACAAAAGTTCGGGGCTTTTTGTTTTTATTTACCCTGCTAAGCCATATACTCTATTGATATAAATCAATGGTATTACCTACAACAGGCATCTATTTTATGAGCATCACCCATGAGCAAGTCGCATCAACCTTGAATGATTTGAAATGTCGTACTAATTTTAATATTAAGAATGTCACCGAATACATGCTGCCTGAGTTAAAAGAGCCTGTTTATTTGCATGTAGAAGGAAAAACGCCATTACTGATTATTCGTCCGGCATTTGAAGTGTTTTCGACTGAACTGGCTACCATTGACGGGGTACACGCTAAATATGATTACTATCACAATGCCCAAATGACCCGATTCCCAACCCGTCAAAACAAAGGCTTAAATGAAATTCACTACGGTTTAGCCTTTCGATTTGATACCACAGATGCCATTAAATTATTTATTAATAGATTGATTGAAATAGTAAAAGGATAAGTGACTCATTAAGGGAGCCCAACATCATGACAGAGCAATTTAATATTAATCAGTTTAATTGTTCCATCAGCGGTAAAGGACAAACTCTTATTTGGGCTCATGGTTCAACAGGCTGTATTCAAAGTGAAGATGCGATTGGTTTATATGCTTGGCATCGATTTCCTAAAAAATTGCAGCTGATTCGTTATGACGCAGTTGGTCATGGTTTGTCTTCTGCCGGTAAGTGCGTAGAAGACTATTTATGGCCAGAACTGGCCAATGACATGATAAGTGTAGCGACGCATTGTAAAGCAACGTCAGAGCTTATTTTAGGTGGCCAATCAATGGGCAGTGCCACAAGCTTATATGCAGCGTTGAAGCATCCAGGCATGGTAAAAGGATTGATTTTAATGAATCCACCAAACGCATGGCATGCACGGGCGGCACAAGTGGATGAATATCATAAAATGGCAAAAGCAGCGCGCATTTTTGGTGGTAAAGGTTTAGCTAAAATAAGTGCTAAACATTGGGATAAGTTACTTCCCCATTGGCTGATTAATGGTCATGAGCACAGCGTGCTAGGAATGCTCGATGGGTTAAAACAGATGACTCGCCAAACTCTTGATCAGTTGTTTCGTGCCGCATCCCTTAATGATTTACCAAATAAGCAGCTGCTTATCGGATTGACAATGCCAACGCTTATTTTAGCCTGGCATGGCGATAAGGCCCATCCGGTTGAAACCGCCATTGAATTGCACCAAACATTACCCAATTCGACTTTACACATTGCTGACTCAGTAGATGAAGTCAATGAATGGCCTGAATTGATCAGCGAGTTTTGTCTTCGTTTATAAATCGTTATCGATAGCGAGAAGAGTCGTTTTCAGTTGGTTTTATCGCGGAAACTTTACACGCTAAATTCATTCACTTAATTTCATCGTCTCAGATGCAGATTGCATTGGGTTCAAGCAGGAGAAAAGATAGTAACTACTCAATTATATGTATTTAAAGCATTATCAAATTAAAAGAAACTAAATTAGCTGTGAGCTAGATCTGAGTTTGTTGTAAAGTCTTTACCTAAATCTATCAATGTGGTTTATGGTTTGGTGTAGAAAAACGTATTTACCGAAAGAGTTTTAAAAGGATGATGTATGAATTGGCAATGGATTAGCAACCTCAATATTTCGCGTAAACTGGCTTTACTTGTAATCCCCCCCTTATTAACCAGTATTCTATTTGGTGGTATGTACCTTAATAATGAATACCACACTCAGCATCGTTTAGCACTGGTTATTGATTTAACCCAGATTGCTATTATCAATAGCTCATTAGTACATGAACTGCAAAAAGAACGGGGCATGAGTGCTGGTTTTCTCAGTTCTAAAGGCCAAGCATTTAAAGACAATTTAACTAACCAACGTGCTGATACAGACATGCAAATTCAACGTTTTAATCTTGTTGCTCAGCAAGAGAATTTTCCTCAACAACTGCAATCCACATATAGTGAAGTTGCCGCTGCATTTAATCAGCTAAGCCAAATACGTAAAAATGTCACAGCGCTAAACATTAGCGTCGCAGAGCAGGTTAGTTATTATACCCGCATCAATACCCTATTATTATCAATGGTTGATAATGCTGCTAGCCAGAGTTTAGACAGCCAAATAGCCATAAAGCTCAAAGCATTTGCGGCATTTTTACAATTAAAAGAACGAGCAGGAATAGAGCGTGCTGTCCTCAGTACCACTTTTGGCCGCAGTGAATCTCCCCCTGGGTCATATCGAAAATTTGTCACGCTAGTGGCAGAACAACAAACTTATGCAGAACGGTTTATTGCCGCAGCCAGCCCAGAAAACATCCGTATTTTTAAACAAGCACAACAAGACAGTGCTATGGCGAGTGTTGACCAACTTCGTGAAATTGCCTTTGCACAAGACAGCGTCGCAATGGCACAACAAAGCCCAGAAGATTGGTTTAAAATTTCGACGGCACGGATTGAACTACTAACTCAACTAGAAAAACAATTCAGCCAAGACTTGTCACAGTTAAGCCAAGATAAATTGTTACAAGCAACTGAGCATATGTATCTCAACGCAGTTGTTTTATTGCTGGCTCTTATTTTTGTTATTGTGATGAGCATGGTTGTTTCTCGCTACTTACATCGTAGCTTAAGTGTGCTACACAAACAGGTGCTTCATGCAGGCACTCAATTTGATTTAACCACTCGCTTGAGCCATCAGTCGGATGATGAATTTGGTCAAATTTCGATAGCATTTAATCAAATGATGGCAGAGTTTGAACTTGTTATTACCCAAGTGCGTCGTAATGCATTGAGTTTGGTTCATGCGGTTGAAAAAATGAATGGTTTTACTCACTCAATGCAAGCAGATGTTGAACAAGGTTCGTCAGAAGCTGAGCAAGTCGCTTCTGCGATGACTGAGATGAGTGCCACGGTCCACGAAATTGCCGCTAATGCAGTGCAGGTTTCAGAAGCATCAGCCAATGCCAATATTGAAGTGCAGAGTGGTAACAACGACGTTAGTAAAACCAGTGATGCGATTCAATTGTTGGCTAAAGAAATTGCCGATGCTGCGCAAAGTATTGAACGTTTAGATAAAGATGTACAAGATATTGTGACCATTTTAGCGGTTATCAGCTCTATAGCTGACCAAACTAATTTACTCGCATTAAATGCGGCAATCGAAGCCGCTAGAGCGGGCGAGCAAGGAAGAGGTTTTGCCGTTGTTGCAGATGAAGTGCGTACCTTAGCTCAGCGCTCACAACGTTCAACAGAAGACATTAAAGCGATGACCGAGCGTCTTAAAGCGGGGGCGGCCACTGCCGTCAGTGCTATGCAGCGAGGCCAGGTACAAGCACAACAAAGTGTTACAGAATCTCAACATGCAGGCAATGAGCTTAAATTGATTGCTCAACACGTTGGTGTGATTGACAGCATGAACCAACAAATTGCCGCTTCAACACATGAACAATCAGCCGTGGCTGAGGAAGTGAATCGTAATGCGATGAAAATCACTGAGATCTATCACCATACGCAGGAGATATCACAACAGATTGCTTTGCTAAATGATAATTTATTGAGTGATGCCAGTGACATGTCACAACAAGTCAGCAAATTTATCTTATCTACTACGACAAGCTAAAACGATAACGAGCGAGAAAAGCGGTAACGTCGATGACAATCTACGCGAAGATGACAAGCGAAAACACAGCGAACGAGCCTAGATGCTAGAACGCTTGTCATCGCTCGTTATCGTTTTCATCACTTGCTCGCTTAATCTGCTTTTATAGCAGCGCAGCGATCTAGCAGGACGAAGTCCTCCCTAGTCTCTAGGCTGTTAATCGCTTGTCATCGCTTGTCATCGCTCTTTATCGCCTGTGACCTTGCTCAACTCATTTAGTGCAATGTTGCAGTAATTGGACAAAAAAATCGCTTCCTTTACGTTCAGCAAACGCAATATTTCGCTCGGGAATAGATTCAGGATCATTATAGTTGGCTAATGCCATTTCCATGCTGGCTTCGCGGATAATATGCAGGCAAGGGTAGGGGGAACGATTGGTAAAGTTAGCTGCACTGTCTTGTGGTTCACCTTCAAAACAATAGTCCGGATGAAATGTCGCTAATTGATAAACACCCTCATAACCTTGTTCAATTAGTTCATCTGTAGCGTAATCAACTAAATCTAAATAAGGGTAAAAACCTTCAAAACCTCGAGGCAAAATAAACAGGGTTGTTTCAGTGTCAGGATGATTATCTAAGTATTGGCATTCTTCAATCAACGCCTTTAGCACAGCCTTTGTTTTAGTTTCTTCAATGGCAACATAGCGAATGCTTGCACGTTCGACTTCTCGACGGGCAAATGGGCAAATGTTGTATTTCATAATGACATCTTTTACCCAAATTTCGGTATGAGCAAGACATTCATGTTGTTCCATTACTTAACCCTTTATCGCTATTAAATTGATTAGTGTGTTGTTGGCGGTAACATCATTGGGATGATCGATGCCACTAATAATAAAGCCATAGTGATATTAAAAATACGTTGTTGACGCTCATTTTTAAGTAACCGTTTTAGTGCCACCCCAAATCCTAACCAGACAATCGCACAGGGAAAGGCGACACATAAAAACACACTCGCTATGGTAATCACCTGGCTATTAAGTTCTTGTTGTACTGAGGTAAATGTTGCTATGGCACCAACAGCCATAATCCAGCCTTTCGGATTAACCCATTGAAATGCAGCAGCTTGTAAAAAAGTAAATGGTTTACTCACCTGCTTTCCTTCCATTTTATTGCTGCTATTAGCGATGAGCCATGATAAATACAGCAGATAGCTAATTCCAATTACTTTAATCACAATATGAATGAAAGGATAAGCTTGAAATATTGCACTTAACCCAAGCCCGACCGCTAATATCATGGTCGGAAATCCTAAGCTAATACCCATTAGATGAGGAATGCTGCGTTTAATACCAAAATTCACACCTGAGGTCATCAACATGATGTTGTTTGGGCCTGGAGTAATTCCGGCAGAAAAAGCAAATAAAGCAATGGCGAATACTAACTCCATGAACAAATCTCTTTGGGTTATATTTTTTAGAAGCAGAATTTTAGGGGATTTTAGTCATTCACCATAATGATTTTTTTAGCAGTTGCGCAAATTAATTGTTTTATAAGCGCTACAACTGGCTTGCTGCTGTGTTTCTTCGCCAACATCTGGCAATAAAGCACAACAGCAAGCAAGTAAGTTAATAGCTCACTTCGATTTCGTAAGATGAGAATTTACGAATATTAATCACACCAGTATCAAAAATAAGGTATTGGCCTTTAATGCCCTGCAAAATACCTGTTACTTCAGCAATTTTATCAAAATTATGCGATTTAACTTTAATTGGAAATTGCGTTATTGGGTAACTAATGGCTTGAATGTTCGCGTCTAGACGTTCAATAACAATGTCCTGGTATTCGGCCGCGAGAGCTTGCAGTTTATCTTCAATTAACGGGATAAGTTTGGCTGCTTGTTCAACCAAATCGACATCATCATTATGGCCTTTTAGCATAGCCTGCCAATGGGTTTTGTCGTTAATGAATTTGGCTAATTCAATTTCAATTAAGCCTGACATTTTACGTGTCGACACTTTAAAAATAGGTAAGCCTTGGGTTGCGCCTTGGTCTATCCAACGGGTTGGGATTTGAGTATGGCGGGTAATACCGACTTTAATGCCTGAAGTGTTCGATAAATAAACATAGTGGGGTACAAAGCAATTTGACATGGCCCATTCTGGTTCGCGACAAGTACCTTGATCAAAATGGCATGTTTCTGGTTTCATTATACACAAGTCGCAACTGGCCAGTTTTGACATGCATACGTAGCAGTGACCTTGAGAATAACTTTTCTTGGTCTTTTTACCGCAGTTGCTGCAAAAAATATTACCTGTATGAGTCATGGTTAATGACTTACCAATAAGCGGGTTAAGGGCTAAACGCGCTTCACCAACAGGTAAATGGTACTCCACCTCATGGTTATCATTGAGGTGGGTTTTCAGTTTTGATAGCGTTCCAAACATGGTTAATCCATTTTTATCATCATTATTTTGTGGCAGTTTAACAGATGATCAAAATGGATTTTAGGCTTAATTCGTTCTAAATGTTCAAATGAACTTATGCCGATTTACTCAGTTTATCTAATACAACATCATCACCCATTTCATACAGTGATGCTGTAATTTGCTCTTCTTGGCTTGGGTCGGTTAACCCTAATGCCATAGTTGCTCTAAATAATGCAATACCAGTGTGGCTTGCTGTTTCATATTGGCTACTAAATTGTTCTATATTTACGCCTAGAGCATTCATTTTATTAGATATATGTAACACAATCCCAGGACGGTCATATGCGACTAAGTTATAGTGCAAATGTTTAATCGGTTTAGCACTTAATGTTGTTTTAGCAAAGGTTAAGGTTAATCCGTCAATGCATTCTAAGGCGTCAATTAACTCATCCCATTTTAGAGCCGGAACTTCTAATTGTAATATTGCAGCAAAAATGCCATCTATATGGCGCATTTCAGAGTCTAGCCAATTGCCACCATGGCGACTAACTACATTAGCAATTTGTTCTACTAAGCCTTTTCTATCAGGTGCTTGAAGAGTAATAAGATAACGCATCATTCGATATTTCTCCTATAAGTAATGTCTGTAACACAAATGTCATATTTACGTCATATAATCGCAGCCACTTAAGATTGTGTTATTGTTTTACTGTGGTTTACTTTCATTTATTTAGTCATAAATAATTATTGTTAGCATAGTAGACTACACATTCAAAGCGCTAATTATGGCATCGATTAATTATTAGAGGTTCTTAATGGAAAGTCAGGTCAATAAACCTGGTTCTGCGGAAAAAAGTCTACTCGTTGATAGACATGCAACCCGCAGAGCATTTAAGGATAAAGCAGCAGAGATTGGGGTAACCGTTGGTGGCACATTAGTGTTTGTCACCCTGTTATTAATATTTTTCTATTTGCTGTATGTCATCAAGCCCATTTTTGATGGGGCGCATATAGAACCTGTTACGAGTGTGAGTTATCAACATACTGATGCGAAAACCTTAACTGTTGGTAGTGATGAACAAAACGAAGTGCTTTATCGAGTGACCGAATCAGGTGTCGTTGATTTTTATTCAGCCGCTAGCGGTGAATTGATTTCATCTTTTAAGCCAAAAATCCCTGAAGGCACAACGGTAACCAGCAGCGCAAAATCAAGCCCAAGCGAGCAACGTTTTGCATTAGGGCTGAGTAACGGCCAAGTGATTGTTGTCGGCATTGAGTTTGGATTAACTTACCCAGACAATAAACGTGTCATTACACCGTCTTTGCGTTATCCGATGGGTGAAACACCTTTGACGATTAATAGTGACGGTGCGGTTTATAATCTGGTGTTTGATTTTAGCGACAGTCGCATGAGCTTTGCATACCAAGACGCCAAAGGTGCTTGGAAGCTTAATCGCCAAGAAGGCGAAGAAAACATGATGACTGAAGAAGTTGAATGGTCATCTGTTGAAGTATTTATAAGCGATGCTCCTAGTAATGTTATATCAGCGATAATGACTCCTGATCACCGTCAGCTTATTTTGAGTGCTAATAATAAACTGTTTATTTATAACACTCGCGATGCCGACTCTGTTGAGTTATTACAAGTTGTCGATGTTAAAAAAGTGAATGCTGAAGTTAAGCAAGTAAATTTACTTGCCGGTGCCAGCTCTATTTTGGTGAGTTATGACAGCGGTATAGTGAGTCAGTACTTCCAAGTTAATAGCGAAAAAGGTCGTTTATATCAGCAGATTCGTGAGTTTGATGATCTTGCTCCTGTTAGTGTAATGGCAACAGAGTTTTATCGTAAAAGCTTTGCCGTGCTGAGTGCAGAAGGCGAGTTAACACTGCTTTATACGACCAGTGAACGTCAGTTATTCGACGAGAAGTTTCAGTTAACCAACCCAGGTAAAATGGGCTTTAGCCCGCGTTCAAACGCCTTGGTGATTGAAGCCGATAACAAACTTAACCTGTTCTCTGTTGAAAATGATCATCCAGAAATATCCTGGAGCGCACTGTGGGAAAAAGTGTGGTACGAAGGTTACCCTGAACCACAATATGTGTGGCAGTCGACTTCAGGTTCTGACGACTTTGAAGCCAAATTAAGCTTAATGCCACTGGCATTTGGCACCATGAAAGCGGCATTTTACGCCATGCTATTTGCCGCGCCATTGGCGATTGCTGGGGCGATTTATACCGCTTACTTCATGACACCTAAAGTGCGTAATGTCGTTAAACCTACCATTGAAATTATGGAAGCATTACCGACAGTAATTTTGGGTTTCTTGGCCGGTTTATGGTTAGCGCCACTGATTGAAGATCATTTGCCCGGTATTGTGGTGTTATTGATGTTATTGCCCACATCAATACTTGCCACTGCTTTTGCCTGGAGTAAATTGCCTGAAAAATGGAAGCATCGTCTACCAGAAACCTACCAAGAACTAATGCTATTACCGGTGATTATATTTATTGGTTGGTTCTCTTTTGAGATAAGCCCAGTGATTGAAGTGGCATTATTTGATGGCAATACTCGTCAATTTATTACTAATGATTTAGGTATCACTTTTGACCAACGTAATGCGCTGGTTGTGGGTATTGCCATGGGTTTTGCGGTAATTCCAACCATATTCTCGATTGCTGAAGATGCGATTTTCTCTGTGCCGCGTCATTTATCAAACGGCAGTTTGGCTCTGGGTGCAACAAACTGGCAAACTTTGACTAAGGTGGTATTACTTACCGCCAGCCCAGGTATTTTCTCGGCCATTATGATGGGCTTAGGCCGTGCAGTGGGTGAAACCATGATTGTGTTAATGGCAACCGGTAATACTGCAATCCTTGAGTGGAGTGTATTTGAGGGTATGCGTACCTTAGCGGCAAACATTGCTGTAGAAATGCCTGAGTCGGCCATTGGCAGTACGCATTATCGCGTATTGTTCTTAGCTGCCTTTGTATTGTTCGTGTTCACCTTCTTCTTTAATACCATTGCTGAAGTTGTTCGCCAACGTTTACGCGAACGTTATAGCTCACTGTAAGGAAAGATGATGACTCAATTAATGATTAATTCGCCAATCGCCTTGAGAGGTTTGTGCAATGGGTAAGTGGTTTAAATCAGGTTCACCGTGGATTTGGATGACCGGTGGTGCCGTTAGTATCAGTTTGATTGCCGTTTTAGGCTTATTACTGTTAATCGCTTGGCGTGGCTTGAGTTACTTTTGGCCTGCTGATGTTTATGAATGGCAACTCGAAGACAACAATGGTGTTAAAAGTACCTTAATTGGTGAGATTTACGACCGTGAAGAGGTGCCTACAGAGCGCTTAATTTCAGCTGGTCATAAATTTGCCAAACACCCTGGTGAGTTTGTTACTCGTTACTTGGTAAAAACCGGTAACCGTGAGTTTGTTGGTCTAGATTTCCGTTGGATTTTGGGAACCGATATCGTTAGCCGCTCTATGCCTGCTGATGTTGCTAAACTTGAACGAACTAAAAACGGTAATTTTTACGGTTATCCTGTTGCGGTAATCGAAGACGGTAAACGTTTAGAGTTAACTAATGAAGCAGACATAGAAGCGTCTTTGTTTGACCATATCGACCGCGCTGTGGCAATTTCTGACGAAGCCTTGGAGTTGCAAAAAAGCGATATTGGTTCGATAAATTATCAAATGGAACGTCTACGTTTGAAAGAGCGTGGTTATGAGCTTGATGGGGAATTAACCGCCGAGCGTAAAGCGGATATCAAGGCGCAAATCGGACAGCTTAACAAAGACTACTTAGTGCTTGAAAAAGACTTGTTTGCCCTGCGTGATAAAGCAGCTCGTGATTCTGTTGTAGTGAAAGATATGCGCGGTGTTGAAGTCACCTTGCAACTGGACTCTATTCTAGACGTCAGTTACGTCAATCACATGAACTTACTCGGTAAAGTGGGCCACTGGTTTGTGGGAATTGGTCGCTTTGTTAGTGATGACCCACGTGAAGCCAATACTGAAGGTGGTGTTTTTCCCGCTATTTTTGGTACGGTATTTATGGTGATGCTCATGGCTGTTATCGTAACGCCATTTGGGGTTATTGCTGCTATTTACTTGCATGAATACGCCAAGAAAGGCCCTATTACTAAGCTTATCCGTATTGCGGTAATTAACTTAGCCGGTGTACCGTCAATTGTTTATGGTGTGTTTGGTTTAGGTTTCTTTGTGTACATGATGGGCGGCTCAATTGACCAATTGTTCTTCCCTGAGGCGTTACCAGCACCCACATTTGGCTCTCCTGGAGTGATTTGGTCTGCATTAACCTTAGCCATTTTAACCTTGCCAGTGGTCATTGTATCAACCGAAGAAGGCTTAAGCCGAATTCCGAGTGCAGTGCGTCAAGGCAGCTTAGCATTAGGCGCGACTAAAGCTGAGACCTTATGGCGCATTGTGATCCCAATGGCAAGCCCAGCAATTATGACGGGTTTGATTTTAGCCGTGGCACGTGCCGCCGGTGAAGTGGCACCGTTGATGTTAGTGGGTGTGGTAAAATTAGCCCCAACATTACCGATTGATATGAACTTCCCGTTTGTGCATTTAGAACGTAAGTTCATGCACTTAGGTTTCCATATTTACGATGTAGGCTTCCAAAGCCCTAACGTAGAAGCAGCACGCCCATTGGTGTATGCAACTTCGTTCTTATTAGTATCTGTAATTGTTGCTCTTAATTTAACCGCTATCAGCGTGCGCAACCATTTACGTGAAAAATTCCGTTCGCTAGAACATTAATTAGCGATATCCTGAGGAAAGATAAAATGATTTCTATTGATAGTTCAGCAATGCAAACAGAAGCCGTTGATTTAGCTAATTTACCGGCACAGGATACCGCACTTGAAATTCGTAACCTTGATTTACGTTACGGTGACAAGCAAGCGCTATTTGACGTGTCGATGAAGATCCCTAAAAAACAAGTTACGGCATTTATCGGCCCAAGTGGTTGTGGTAAATCAACGCTGTTACGTTGTATTAACCGTATGAATGATTTGGTTGATAGTTGTAAAATTGAAGGTGAAATCTTACTTCATGGGCAGAATATTTATGACAAGAAAGTTGATGTCGCGGCACTACGTCGTAACGTCGGCATGGTATTTCAGCGTCCTAACCCATTCCCTAAGTCAATTTACGAAAACGTAGTGTATGGCTTACGTTTACAAGGGTTAAGCAACCGTCGTGATTTAGACGAAGCGGCAGAGCGTTCATTACGTGGCGCGGCTATTTGGGACGAAGTGAAAGACCGTCTACACGATAATGCTTTTGGTTTATCTGGTGGTCAGCAACAACGTTTGGTGATTGCCCGTGCTATTGCTATTGAGCCAGAAGTACTGCTACTCGATGAACCAACGTCAGCACTTGACCCAATCTCGACTTTAACCATTGAAGAATTGATTACTGAGCTAAAACAACAGTATACCGTGGTAATTGTGACGCATAACATGCAACAAGCGGCTCGAGTGTCTGATCAAACGGCCTTTATGTACATGGGTGAGTTGGTTGAGTACGCTGATACCAACACTATTTTCACGACCCCTAAAAAGCGTAAAACAGAAGATTATATTACCGGTCGTTACGGTTAATCTTGCTTAAAACGCTTTTTATTAACATACAGAATTTAGGTGGGTATCATGGAAAAAATGAATTTAAGTAAACACATATCAGGTCAGTTTAATGCTGAGCTTGATGATATTCGTAATCGTGTATTAGCCATGGGCGGTCTTGTTGAGCGCCAGCTTGAGCAAGCATTGGATGCTCTGGCAACACTTGACTCAGAATTAGCGCAACAAGTGATTGAAGGCGATCATAAAGTCAATGGTATGGAAGTGGCTATTGATGAAGAGTGCACCCGTATTATTGCTAAGCGTCAACCTGCTGCCAGTGATTTACGCTTAATTTTGGCTATTTCTAAAACCATTACTGATCTTGAACGTATTGGTGATGCTTGTGTTCGTATTGCTAAAGCAGCGGTAGAAAAGCGCGCTAATAGTCAACAACCTTTATTGGTGAGTATTGAAAACATGGGGCGTCACGCCACACGTATGTTGCACTCAACGTTAGATGCACTAGCACGTATGGATGCAGACCAAGCATTTGAGTTACACAAAGAAGATGCGAAATTAGACAAAGAGTATGAAGGTATTATCCGTCAGTTGATGACTCATATGATGGAAGACCCTCGCTCAATCCCTGGTGTGTTAGACGTATTATGGGCTGCGCGTGCGGTTGAGCGTGTCGGAGACCGTTGTAAGAATATCTGTGAATACGTGATTTACTATGTGAAAGGTAAAGACGTTCGCCATATTTCTTATGAAGAAATGGAAAAAGAGCTGTAATAAGTCTTAACGATTTTTGAAACGCCCTATGTTGCACTGTTTATCTAACAAACAGCCCAGCATAGGGCGTTTTTGTTTAGCTGTTTTGATGGATATTTGCTATCTTTGGCGCCTAAATCTGATGTAGAAGAAAACGTTCATGAAAAATACCCTTACTCGTGGTTTAACCAATTTATTGCCTATGGTGTTGTCTATCTGGCTGTTTTGGTCACTGTTTATCTCACTAGATGGCTTAGGTAAATTATTGCTTGATATCGTGGGGGTAAAAGCGGCTTTTGTTGGCGCAGGCTTTTGTTTGGTGGCGGGTTTAGTGTTTGTAGCTGGGTTATTATTTTCCGTTAGTCCGATTGCTTGGGTTTACGGTTGGATTGAAAACCAACTGATGAAGTTTCCTTTGTTTAAATCTGTTTATGGCAGTATCCGTGATATCGCCAGTTTAATGAACCGTGACGGCCAACCTAAAACTCAAAAAACGGTATTAGTCAAACAAGCCAATGGCAGTTTTGTTGTGGGTTTTATCATGAGTGACTCAGCGCCACAGCCTCTTGCAGATGCATTGCCAGAAGGTGATTGGGTGCCAGTTTTATTCCAACTCAGTTACCAAATTGCAGGAGTGACCAGTTTGGTTAAACGCGACGACCTTATTTTTGTCGACTGGTCATTTGAAGATGCGATGCGTTTTAATTTAACCGCTGGGATATCTAACAGTAAAGAAGCTTAAATAGGCTAACAACCGATTAGAGCGATAATAAGCGACAACGGTGATATCAAGCGAAAACGGCGATATCAATCGGTTATAGCGAACGTAGCACTTGTCATCCCATTTTATCGCTATTCATCGTTTTAACTTTGCTTTTATAGCGGCTAGGCTTGAGGCTATTATATTACGCTAAGCGATCGATTATCAGCGCTTTGTCATTGTTAATTTGCGTCAGTCGCTATTAATCGTAAAATAGCTGTTACAAACAATTGCCCCAAGAGATAACAGTGATTATCCTTGGGGTAGTTTTATTTATGAGTGATAAATCAATGTCAGCCAATGAAAGTAAATTAGATAAAGTATTAGCAGAAGCGAGAGACTACAAAGCCTCTCGTGAAAAAGGATATCGTGAGCAAGCACTAAAGCTCTACCCTTGGGTATGTGGGCGTTGTACCAGAGAGTTTACTCATAAAAATTTATCTGAATTAACTGTGCATCATCGCGACCATAATCATGATAATAATCCGTCAGATGGTACTAATTGGGAGTTGTTGTGCCTGTACTGTCACGACAATGAACATTCACGCTTTGAAGAGTTGATTCGTTACGGTAGCACCAAAGAAGCCAAGCAAGATGCTGCCACTTTCAATCCATTCGCAGACTTAAAAGCGATGATGAAGAAGTAGAGCAGAGACGGTAGAAGCGGTTAAGAGCGATGACAAGCGATAAAAGCCTAGGAGCTAGGTCGCTTCGCGGCGAGATGCTATACAGGCAATGTCAAAAGCTGGTAAGAGCGATAAAAATCGATGACAAGCGATAAAAGCCTAGGAACTAGGTCGCTTCGCGGCGAGATGCTATACAGGCAAAGTCAAAAGCTAGTAAGAACGATAAATATCGATAACAGGCGATGACAAGCGGGAAACCGCCTAGGAACTAGGTCGCTTTGCGGCGAGATGCTATACAGGCAAAGTCAAAAGCTAGTAAGAACGATAAAAATCGATAACAGGCGATGACAAGCGATAAAAGCCTAGGAGCTAGGTTGCTTCGCGGCGAGATGCTATAAAATCAAATTCAAAAGATACAAGCTTAGGGCTAGGTCCCATCATGGAAATACTTCTGAGCTGGGTCTGCTTGATGTTTTACCGTTGTTATAGAAGCGAAGCGCACTAGCTGGACGCAGTCCGCCCTAGCATCTAGGCTTGTTACCGCTTGTAATCGCTCGTTATCACATTTTATCTCAACGTTATCGCTTGATTCGCTTTTCAGCTTCCAACCATTTTGCTCTCGACAATGTTTGACTGTTACCATCACCTGAAAATTGTTTTTTTCTATCGGCTAATTTATCGCAAATCTGTTTTTTTTGTTCATCACTTGCTTGTGACCAAATCACAATTTCATCAATGTGACGAAAACAGCCCATACAATAATCGTCAGCATTTAGGCCACAACGGGCGACACAAGGTGAGTGCATAGTTTACAATTCCAGTCCGGCGATTTAATGACTCGCATCCTATCATTTCATTCGGCTAAGGTTAACTACAAGTCTCAATATGTCAGTAATCAAATATCAACAGACCTTTAATGCCATAGACTCATTTCTACATGGCCTAAAACCCTTATGGCAGCTAGTCGCGTTTGAGTGTGACCACTTACCTTGGCAGCACGCATTTCCACATTTAGCCCAAACGGTATGGCAACTTGATGATGCTGAAATTGATATACTCGATTCTGATCAACAACATCTTGTTGATGCATTATTACCAAGTTTAATTGCAGACATACAGCAAGGTCAGTTTGCAAACAAAGATCAACTGATTAATCAATTAAGCTTGTTAGTCATCACTTTGCCTACAAGTGCCACTAACAGTGACGATGCGCAAGATGTGCCTTACATTGAACAGTTCGCTAATGAACATCAAAATAGCGATTTCGCGCATTTTAGTGCTCACATTAAAGGTCGTAAATGGCAACAAATCAGCGCGTTTGCGGAGCAAGTTGATCCACAACATCATCCCCAATTACCTCTGTTACCTATCTTGGAGTGGTGTGCGGGTAAAGGACATTTAGGTCGATTAGTGGCTAAGCAGCAAAAGGTTGAGGTAACGAGTATTGAGTGGCAAGCGAGTTTGTGCGCACAAGGCCAGGTTTTTGCAAAACAATGGCAATTACCACAAACTTTTATTTGTGCTGATGCTTTTGCGCCAATCGACTCAAGTAAACCGCTATTGTTAATTGACCAACATGCTATAGCATTGCACGCTTGTGGTGATTTACACGTTCGACTACTCAAACTTGCCGTATCGGCAGGCACTCGGGTACTGTCTATTTCACCATGCTGTTATCATTTGATTGAAGATACACATTATCAACCGCTATCAGCTTTAGGCAAAGTGAGTGCGGTCAAACTGTCAAAGCATGACTTACAGCTGCCATTGCAACAAAGCGTTATTGCTGGCACCAAAAAACAAACATTACGTAATCAAGAGATATCATGGCGCTTAGGTTTTGACAGTTTGCAACGAAAAATACGCGATATAGATGCTTATTTATCGGTGCCGACTATTAAAAAAAGTCAGCTTAGTGGCAATTTTAGCGACTTTTGCCAGTGGGCAGCAAATCAAAAGCATTTAGTTATATCCAGTGAGATTAATTTGAGCCATTATTTGCACCGCGGAATCGAACGACAAAGACTTACTAAGCGGATTGATTTAGTCGCTCATTTATTTCGTCGAGCCTTGGAGCATTGGCTGTTGCTCGATCGAGTGTGTTTTTTACAAGAGCAGGGATATCAAGTTACGTTGACTGAATTTTGTGCAAACAGTGTTACACCACGAAATGCGCTGATCCAAGCAATTAAAACAAACTAATAGCAGTCTTTGTCACAAAACTGCAAATTAAACCTTTGTTTATACTAGTCTATTTGCCCTAAAACTGTGAAAATCAACAAACTAGTTAATCAAATAATAAAATTTAACCACAATATATTATCCACATTACCGCATTGGCTTGCTGTTTTTGATTGAATAATTAAGCCATTCTTGTTCAAATGGCGGGTTAATAACGAATAACAACTATTCTAGTGGCTTTTGGGCTTGCTAGAGCGAAGCGAATTATACGGTTTAATGAAATATTCACGCGTCTTTATCAATAGTCTGGCTTATGAGCTAGCACCACAAGTAGTGTCGAGTAGCGATTTAGAATCTCGCTTGGCCCCACTTTATCAAAAGTTTCGTATTCCGATGGGGCAACTTGCCGCATTAACCGGAATTACCGAGCGTCGTTGGTGGCCTAAAGGTCATCGTTTATCAGACGGCGCTATTGCTGCTGCACGTAAAGCCGTGAATGAAACCGGCATTAATGTCAGCGACTTAGGTGCCGTGGTATACACTGGTGTGTGTCGTGATCAACACGAACCCGCAACCGCTTGCCGTATTGCTGCCGAACTTGGCGTGTCTAAAGACACTGCCATTTATGACATCAGCAATGCTTGTTTAGGGGTGTTGTCGGGTATTTTGGATATTGCCAATCGTATCGAACTTGGGCAAATCAAAGCAGGAATGGTTGTGTCGTGCGAATCTGCACGAGACATCGTCGATGCCACAATTGACCACATGCTAGCCGAACCGACAATGCAAAACTTTGCCCAGTCATTGGCAACGCTTACGGGCGGTTCAGGCGCAGTTGCAGTTATTTTAACTGACGGCAGCTTGCCACTCACCACCACGCGACAGCATCAGTTATTAGGTGCCAGCCATTTGTCTGCACCAGAGCATCATCAATTGTGTCAATGGGGCCTACAAGAAGCAGGGCACTTATTGTATCGCGAGTTTATGCGTACCGATGCAGTTACCTTGCTCAAAGAAGGCGTAGAGCTTGCTAAGCACACTTGGGAGCACTTTCTAGAGCAGCGTGATTGGGTTGTTGAGCAAGTTGATAAAGTGATTTGTCACCAAGTAGGTGCATCAAACCGCCGACAAGTGTTAAATGCATTAAACATCCCCCACGAAAAAGAATATCCCACCTATCAAACCTTAGGCAACATGGGCACGGTTTCACTACCGGTTACTGCTGCAATTGCCCACGATGAAGGTTTTTTACGTGTTGGCGACCAAGTCAGCTTTTTAGGGATAGGCAGTGGTTTGAACTGCATGATGTTAGGAATTAAGTGGTAAGCCTTGGGCTGCACTGAGTTTTTGCATATCATTATAAAAATAGTTAACAGGATGCATCATGCTAGACAACTTACTGCCATTCAAAAGTCATTATTTAGACCGTAACGGCAATAAACTACATTACATAAACGAAGGCCAAGGCGAACCCGTCGTTATGGTGCACGGTAATCCTAGTTGGAGTTACTATTACCGTAATTTAGTGAGTGCGTTGAGCGATCAACATCAGTGTATTGTGCCAGACCATATTGGTTGCGGCTTATCAGACAAGCCCGATGATCCACAATACGATTACACCCTAAAAAACCGTATTGATGACTTAGAAGCCTTGCTTGACAGCCTTGATGTAAAACAAAACATCACCCTAGTGGTACACGACTGGGGTGGTATGATTGGAATGGGCTTTGCGGTTCGTCATCCTGAGCGCATCAAACGCATTGTGTGTTTAAACACGGCAGCGTTTCATCTTCCTAAAACTAAGCCTTTTCCTTGGGCATTGTGGATTTGCCGCGAAACCTTACTCGGAACCTTGTTGGTTCGTGGTTTAAATGCATTTTCATCAGCAGCCTCGTATGTGGGTGTTAAACGCAAACCCATGTCTAAAGAAGTGCGTGAAGCTTACGTAGCGCCGTTTGATTCGTGGAAAAACCGTATTTCGACCTTACGTTTCGTACAAGACATTCCACTCAAACCTGGCGACAGAAACTACGACCTAGTGACTAGCATTGGCGATAGCTTAAGCGAGTTTGCTGAAGTACCGACATTGATTTGTTTTGGTTTACAAGATTTTGTATTCGATAAGTATTTTTTAGAAGAATGGCGACAGCGAATGCCTCACGCAACGGTGCACGAGTTTGCTGACTGCGGTCATTACATCCTTGAAGATGCCAGCGACGAAGTGATTGGCTTAATTAAAGACTTTATCGCAAAAAATTAATTACACCCTAAAAGGCTCATTTGAGCCTTTTAGCTATTTAATCGTCTAAAATTATCTATATGTTGGCGTTATTGTCGTTAGCCAGCATATGCGTTATTCACATTAGCCCAAAATGAAGCCACATGACCCAAACCTCTGCTCTTGCTAATGCCAATATCTGTCAGCACCTTAAAACGGCTGCGCAAACTATGCCTGCCGGACTTGCTGTTGCAGTCCAACACGTTAAGCAAGGCCAATTCAATTATCAAGAAATCGACTTTGTTACCTTACATCAACAATCGGATATGATCGCTAAAGGGCTTATTCAGTACGGTATTAAGCGTGGTATGAAAGCAGTGTTAATGGTAACTCCAAGCATTGAGTTTTTCTCGTTAACGTTTGCCTTATTCAAAGCCGGTATCATCCCAATTTTAGTTGACCCTGGTATGGGTATCAAAAACCTTAAACAGTGTTTTGCAGAGTCACAACCAGATGCGTTTATCGGCATCCCTAAAGCCCATATTGCTAGGCGTGTTTTGGGGTGGGGCAAAGGCAGTGTTAAGCAGGTGATTAATGTGGGTGGTTCAGCCATTCAACGTTTGTTAGCTAATGCAACGAGTCTCGAAACTATTACTGAAATTGGCCGTAATATCGCTCATCCGCTGGAAATGGCATTGTTAAAACCAGATGATATGGCGGCCATTTTGTTTACTAGTGGCAGTACTGGCACACCCAAAGGCGTGGTGTACAGCCATGCGATGTTTGAAGCACAAATTAGCGCACTTAAACACGATTACGGTATTGCACCTGGAGAGCGAGACTTAGCTACCTTCCCGCTGTTTTCATTATTTGGCCCTGCATTAGGCATGGCATCCATTGTGCCAGACATGGATGCCAGCAAACCCATTACCGCCAACCCAGCCCATTTGTTTGCGGCAATCGAGCAATATCAATGCAGTAACATGTTTGTTAATCCCGCATTGTTAGAGCGACTAGGCCAAGCTGGTGAGCAAAGCCAGCATAAACTCACTAGCGTTAAGCGAGTGATATCAGCAGGTGCTCCGGCAACCATTAGCTCAATCAAACGCTTTAGCAAAATGCTCAACCCACAGGTTGAAGTGCTTAACTCTTACGGTGCGACGGAATCGTTACCCATCAGCATGATTGGCAGTCATGCGTTGTTTGCGACCAGCGAACTGACCGATCAAGGTAAGGGCATTTGTGTCGGTAAACCGATATCGTCGGTAAGCGTTGATATTATTGCCATTACAGATAAAGTCCAATCTGATTGGGCTGAAGTTAAAAAGCTTGCCGCAAATGAAATTGGTGAAATTGTGGTGAGTGGCCCTATGGTTAGCCAAGCCTATTATCAACGTCAACATGCCACTGAGTTAGCTAAAATTAACGATGGTGAACACGTTAAGCATCGCATGGGTGACGTAGGATATTTAGACGATAACGGCTTATTATGGATGTGTGGTCGTAAAGGTCATATTGTTGATGCTACGCGTGGTCAGCAAAGAATCAAACGCTTTTACACCTTACCTTGTGAGCGCGTATTTAACACCCATCCGCAAGTAAAACGTTCGGCTATAGTTGGCGTTAATGTGGGTGGGGACGTTGTGCCAGTTATGTGTATCGAATTGCAAAAAGATATTGTTTGCTCAACGGCTAAAGCCCTTTATCAAGAGTTAATAGAATTAGCCGAGCAGTATCCACATACGCAAGGTATTGGTCGTTTTTTAATTCATCCCGACTTCCCTGTAGATGTACGCCATAATGCTAAAATCTTCAGAGAAAAGCTCGCTGTTTGGGCACAAAAGCAGTGGAAAGAATAAGGCCGTACTTAGACTGTAGTAAGGCCGCTGTACTTAGACCGTAGTAAGGCAGTCATTCAGCAATGATAAGTCTCACCATAACGTAATAATACGGCCGGCCCTAAAGTAACAACAAGGTATTAATAATGGATCTGACAGATTTACTTCCTCTTGAGCAAGCAGCGCTTACGCAATTATCATTGTCGGTCAACAAAGTGTTTGTAACCGGAGCAGGCGGCTTTTTAGGATTGGCGATTTGTCAGCGCTTATTGGCAGTAGGTATTCAGGTGGTGGGTTTTGCCCGTGGTGATTACCCAAGACTGGTTGAACTGGGCGTCGATATGCGCCAAGGCGATATCAGCGACTATGATAGCGTTAAACAAGCCATGCAAGGCTGTGACTTAGTGTTTCATGTGGCATCAAAGGCTGGCGTGTGGGGCAGTAAGCAAAGTTATTACTCGCCAAATGTTGATGGCGCAAATAATATTATTAATGCCTGTAAAGCGCTTAATATTCAACGTTTAGTCTACACCAGCACCCCAAGTGTAACCTTTGCAGGGCGTGACGAAAACGGCATTAATGAATCAGCGCCTTACGCTGAAACATACCTCAATTACTACGGCGAATCTAAAGCCATAGCAGAGCAACATGTGCTTGCCGCTAATTCTGCTCAACTTCACACTACAGCCTTACGACCACATTTGATTTGGGGACCAAACGATCCTCATCTCGTGCCAAGAGTCATTGAACGTGCGCGGGCAGGGCGACTAAAGTTAGTTGGCCATGAAGACAAACTGGTCGATACCATTTATGTTGATAACGCAGCTTATGCTCATGTTTTAGCGGCGTTAGATTTAGTCACTAATGCTAAGTGTGCAGGTAAAGCGTATTTTTTAAGTAATGATCAACCCATTACCATGGCAGATATGCTTAATCGTATTCTTGCCTGTGTTGATTTACAACCAGTAACCAAGCGTGTGCCAGCCGGTGTTGCTTACAGTGCAGGTGTGGTGCTTGAAACCGTATATGGTCTGCTGAATAAATCGCAAGAACCCATCATGACTCGTTTTGTTGCAAGACAACTGTCAACCAGCCATTACTTTGACATCAGCGCAGCCAAACAAGACTTAGGTTATCAACCGCTTGTTAGCATTGATCAAGGTATGCAAAAGCTGAAGCAATCACTCACAAGTTAGGCTAGCCCATTTTCATTGCGTGAACTGCATATGCAAGTGAATGGTCTAAACGATGTAAACAGCTGTTTGTAAAATTGTTTTTACATCACTTTGTGGGTTATTTTTCAACAATCACTTGGTTATATTTTATTCCACTGTATCTTAAATTCCGACCACCACAACAATAACCCCAAAGAGGGTAACAACTCATAACAAGGTGGCGCAGGGAGAAGCAATGCAAGATAACAATCAGGGTAAATGGAACTTAGCCACATTAGCCATTCATGGCGGACATCAACGCGAAGCCTTTGGCTCACTCACCACACCTTTATATCAAACAGCCACCTTTGTATTTGATACTGCCGAACAAGGCGGAGCACGTTTTGCAGGCGAAGAGCCGGGTTATATTTATACTCGCCTTGGTAACCCAACCACCGCAGAACTTGAACGTAAAATGGCGCTGCTAGAAGGCGCAGAAGACGCAGCTGCAACCGCATCTGGCATGGCGGCAGTATCAAGTGCATTATTAACTCATTTGCATGCAGGCGATCACTTAATCGCATCTAAAGCGGTTTATGGTTGTACGTTCGCGCTGATGACCACTCAGCTAACCCGCTTAGGTATCACAACAACCTTGGTCGACTTCACCGACATGAATGCTGTTGAGGCGGCTATAAAGCCAAACACCAAGGTATTATTCTGCGAAACCCCAGTCAATCCTCATCTACAAGTATTCGATCTTACCGCCATGGCCAACGTCGCCAAAGCGCACAACCTAGTATCAATCGTCGATAACACCTTTATGACACCACTATTGCAGCAACCGCTAGCGTTAGGCATCGACATGGTGATCCACAGTGCGACCAAGTACTTAAACGGCCATGGTGATGTAATCGCGGGTATTGTGTGCGGCAATGCAGAGCACATGCACAGATTAAAATTCGAAATATTAAAAGACTTTGGTGGCGTGATATCACCACACGACGCTTGGTTAATCTTACGCGGTTTAAAAACCTTAGACGTACGCTTAACTCGTCATTGCGATAACGCAGAAGTGTTAGCTGAATTTTTAGATAAACACCCTAAATTCAGCCAAGTCTTTTACCCTGGCTTAGAACACCATCAAGGTCATCGCTTCATTGGTAACCAAATGAAACGCGCCGGCGGCGTTATCGCATTTGAGTTAAAAGGCGATAAACAGGACGCCATCAACTTCGTTAATCGTGTAAAGCTATTCACTATCGCTGTAAGTTTAGGTGACGCAGAATCGCTAATCCAACACCCAGCATCAATGACCCACTCGCCTTACACACCAGAAGCACGATTAGCCGCAGGCATTACCGACAACCTACTGCGTATCTCGGTTGGCTTAGAGAATGTTCAAGACTTGATTGCGGATATTGAACAAGCTTTGCAGTAATAAAATTATACAAGCGGTAAGTCAAGCGAAACACCTGGATCCCTGATACAAGCATTCAGGGGTGACAGCTAAAGGTTAAGGCGACATCCAAAGTCACCAGACATGAGAGACAAGAAACACCTGGATCCCTGATACGAGCACTCAGGGATGACGTGCGGTGAGGCTTACTAATGCATGCCCACTACAACGTTAGCAGGTAATACTTACTACTACTACTTCATACAAACAACGCCCACTACTCCGTCATTTACTCATTCGTATACAAACAATGCCCACTATTACGTCGTTCCGGCAATGTTTTTTTGAGCCGGAATCCAGGTGTTGATTTTAGCTCTTGGGTTCGGTGACATGATCCTGAGCTTTGTTATGGATCAACGAAGCTCGCATTTAACTGCTATATTTTGAGATTACTTTAATTGAGTTAAGTGTTTATGGATAAGCAATCATATATTTACATTATGGCTAATCGGCCTAATGGCACAC
Source organism: Shewanella frigidimarina (assembly GCF_003797125.1). GTDB lineage: Bacteria > Pseudomonadota > Gammaproteobacteria > Enterobacterales > Shewanellaceae > Shewanella > Shewanella frigidimarina. The sequence goes on along the minus strand of NZ_RKKE01000002.1, from coordinate 224,416 downwards.
TCTATATTGGAGTGACGTCTGATTTAATCAGACGAAATTGGGATCATAAAAATGGCTTGTCTGATGGTTTTACTAAAGAACATTCAATTAAAATGTTAGTTTACTACGAAGTATTTGATGACATTTATAACGCCATTACCAGAGAGAAACAGCTTAAAAACTGGAAGCGTGAATGGAAAATTCAATTAATTGAGAAGTTTAATCCACGCTGGGATGATCTTGAAATTTAGATATTTAACAATTAAAACGAAAGAAACACCTGGATCCCTGATAAAAGCACTCAGGGATGACGTGCGAGTGGGGTCAAAATGCACATTTGCTTACTAATACACACCTACATGCCCACGACTTCGTCATTTACTCATTCGTATTCAAACAACGCCCACTACTCCGTCGTTCCGGCAATGCTGTTGAGCCGGAATCCAGGTGTTGGCTTTTACGTTTTTAATACTCAAGCAAGGTCAAAAGAAACACCTGGATCTATGATATAAGAACTCAGGGATGACGTGCGGGTAGGGCGTCAGATTTACCTAGAACCTAGTACCTTCCTTTATAAATACCCACAAAAAAAACCAATTTAATGGGCTTTCATTATTCTTCAACAATCTAGAATACGATTAATTGCTAGATATTGTTCCAGCACCGCCGCCTGAACCGCCGCCGAAGCCTGGGCCGCCTGGTGATGGTGCAGCACCAAATGCGCCACCACCTGCTGTTTGCGCATCTTCAAGATTCGCAGCAACAATCGCAGGGTCAATACCGTTAGCAACAGCAACGGCTAAAATTTCATCAGGAGTCATACCTGCAGCAACAGCCGCTTGTATCGCTTCGATAATCAATGCTTCATCGCCATTAGCAGCAATAAAGGAATTAGCTAACTGTGTTGCTGCTTCTGATACAGGAACCGTTTGAGTACTAGCCGTTAAGGTTTCTGCAGCTATCGCACCGGCAGACATGCCCGCTGTCATTAATGCTGAAACTAATAACAAGGTAAATTTATTTTTGCGCATTATTCTGCCTCGTGGTTTGGTGAATTACTAAAGTAGTTCAGCTGCAATGCACTGATCCATGTACTTGTTGCGTTTGCAGGTATTATTGTACTGAAATTTCGTACAGCATACAATCCATTACCCTGTAAGCCATCGATATTCATGAGTGAAAAGTATTCACCTATAACAGCCGACTCTACCTGTGGTGCAATGATTTTAATACCAATACCATGACAGATTTGGATCACAGTTTGGACAAAAAAGCGTGTGTCAGCTTCTGCTATATCACGCACATAACTTGGATCAATCTTAATATAATCAATGTTTAAGTTTCTAATATAGCAAAACGAACTTAAACTAGATCCAAAACGTTCAATGGCAATATCAATATCTAATTGTTTTGCTCGGCGGATAAAACCCTCTGTCGATTCAAGCGAAAGCATTGCGCCAGACTCGTTAAATTCATACAAAAGTGGTGGAAGCGTTTTATGCATTTTTTGGTATAAATCAAACAACCAATCGGTAAACACCGGATTATGCAGTGCACGATTACTTATATTAATGGCTACGCGGGTGTGTTCAATGTGTTGCAGCTTATAAAAAATAAAACACACAACAGCTTGTTCGAGGTCTTGTAGTACGCCCAGTCTTTCTGCCATGGCAAACACATCTAAAGTCGACAGTGTTTCGCCCGCTATTTTAAAGCGCACAAACGACTCAACATACAAAATGGATTGATTTTCATCCACCACAGGTTGTAACATCAAATCGAAGATTTTATCTAATGGAATACACTTAATCGCAAAATCTTTGCTATTAGAGTGATTAATTTCGTCCTTAAAATACTGAGTAAACTGAGTCAAAATACCCACCCATTCTTCACGTGAATGATTCTTTTGCATGCCATTAGCAGAAATCAACCCCTTGGGATTATCGGCATATTGATTATGCACCAGTTGGTTATCTAAACGCATAACCACATCAGCAAAGTCTTCTTGATGATTTACACGGGTGAGGCTATGTTTTGCAAAGCCATTACTAAAACGCGACGAGCTTTCAATCAAAATACAAGAGGCCATTTGCTGATCGACTTCTTTGGCCGCGTCTTCAGTAAGTAAGCTTAAAAATGCAAATTCCGAGCCTGAAATACGGTATAAGGTCGCTTCTTGCAAACTATTCATCTGTTCACTAAAAAGTTGCGCACCAGATAAAATATAGTCATCACCGCTGCCATAACCATCGTTGTCATTAACCTGCTTTAAAGAGGTCATCGACAATAAGCCTAAATAAAAACGGTTACCGTGTTGTTCATATTCTGCTTGAATCGACTCAAACTTCTTTAACAACGCACGACGATTAGGTAAACCAGTATGCGAATCAATATAAACCTCTTTCGACAAGGCTTCAGCCAATTTAGTTTGTTCGTTAAACGATCGCTGAATATTCTCAATCATACGGTTAATCGCATTCACCAACGTGCGTAACTCAGAGGTAAAAGGTTTAATAGGGTTAAGTTCAAAGCGCTTTTGAATAACCGATTCAGCTTGTTTCTCAATACTGTTCAGTGGAGTTAACACCGCTTTTAAAATAAAATAAGCACATAACAGAGCTATAAATAGTTGAAATAATGCAGAGGTTAAATTGCTAACGGCGTGATCCCATAAACTTTTATATGAGGTACCCGCATGCGATTGCACTTCTAATTTACCGGCAATACGCCAACCATCACTCACTTCACTTGTCATTACCGGAGGATGCAGGGTAAACCAGTTAATAAACCACTGAGGAACAGCAAAATTACCTTGAGGATTATTGCGCTCAAACAGCACTTTGTCGTCAAGGTCGGTAAAAATAATATGTTGGTAATAGCCGGAATCAAAAATAGCATTAGTCATTGTCTCGGCAATCACCAAACCTTCTTCATCCATATAAGGTGAGATAGATAATCCTAAACTGTGCGCTGCTCCTTGCGCATGAGATGCTAACTGTTCATTTAAATAGCCACGCATGTTCGATACGTTATTATATAACGCGGCACCGAAGCTAAATAAAGATAAACAACTTATCAGCAGATAAAGCTGTAGCCGCAAAGACATTCCTTTTGTAAACATTGTTTGCTCCAGATCCTTTTGTAACGATTACTCGCCGTTTTCAATTCGATTAACTAAATCAGTCCAACTTTTTGTGCCGCTGCTAGTGGGTTTGTTACTGCCCAACCCTTGTGCCTTTGCTAACCATAGTCCTTGACCATTAAATGAATAAATTGGTTTTAAATCTCGGCGCTGGTTAGCGGGTAAAATTTTGGTTTTTAAATTATCCAACACTAAAGGCATCGCTTTAGGGTCTTCAAAGTAAATCAACACCATATGAGGCTCATTAATCAATAACGCACGCACATACATCAAGCGCATTTTGCTCTCATCAACACCCATGGCCTTTAAAGTAAAATACTTAAAGATGGCAAAGTCTTCACAATCGCCGCCTTTAGTGCCTAACGATTCAAGCGGCGTGGCCCAATAATCACTTTTATGCCAATGGTCGCTATCACTCACAAATCGAATCCGCCTATTAGCAAACTGATTGGCTAAATTAAGCTTGTCGTAGTCGTTCAATGTAACGCCATCATTTATAGTGTCTTGCCAGTCACTAAAATCTTCTACTCGATCAGAGCCATAGCGCTGCTCTACTTGTGTAAAAAAATCAGTGGTAAATAAATCGTCAGTTATGGTGGCAAGACACACAGCCGAAAACACCAATGACGTAACAAGCCAGTGGCGATATCTATCTATGATGCAACACAAAACGAGTTTAATACGCAAATCTCACTGCAAATGATAGTTAATGATAACACTGTAATAATTTTACAGAATTTATGCGATAACGATGCATATCATAAGCTAGTTAGTCGTAAAACGACAATAAAATGACGATACATTCTTATTTTGAGTGTTTGAATTTACAAACTAATTCCCCTCTAGTATGAAAGTGGTATTAAGCTAATCCGTTAAAATGGACTCTCTAGACGATCTCATATCATTATTGAGCTTTGATAAGGTCAATTTATTGGCATGCCAATTGTCATATAAACAGTAGTACTAGGTTGTTTGCAGTCATTAATGAGATTACATGAATTAAAAACGATTCAAAAATTTGGCATGAATCGAAAATTTTGTTACGGCCATATCTAAATAGATTTTACAAACAGTTACTTATTGTTGATTGTTTGTTTTTTGATGTTGGTAGGATTTTTATTAATTGATTTGCGATATAACTTGGTGGTTGGATGTTTTATCAGCACAAAAATAGTGCAGGTGAACAATAAAGTGACATTTTGGTGCGTAAAAGTAGTAATCAGAAAGAGACTTATACAATCACTGGCAGACTGTTTAATGAACAAATTAATCGTAGTGGGCCTTTTGTAAACATACTTCTAGCAACTAGTACTAAAGGAGTAAATATATGCCAATTTACGTTTTAACTGGGTTGAAACAACTAAAAAGTGACACTTAGCAAAAAAACGTCAAAAAACTGTCATTAAATTACCGTATACATTATAATTACCAACTAATTAATGAGGATTGACGTAAGACAGAAAGTAGAAAGGGAAATTTTAAGCAAGGCATGACGCCAACGATAACTGTATTGAAGCCAATAAACCTATAGTTTTTGCTTCATTAGTTTACCGATGCAACCTCATATCATTGTTTTTTCCTGCAGTATCCTACTACATCAATTCAGGTGTAAAGCCTTGTGCTAAATCACCTGTAAGATGCAATAACTGGTTAAGCTTAAAAATTGACATGTTCGATATAGAAAGTCGATATAGAAAGCTAAACAAACAAGTTGAAGATGTTTAATTAACATCTTGTGGGAACCTATCTACAGTTTCGTTCTGAAACGTCAAACTCCAACAGAGTAAAATTTTGAAACGTGTCTCAGCAATCTGGAAGCTGTAATCTAGTGGCGGTAGCGTGTCTTTTTTCCGCTAAAGAGCCGCAATCCATGGATTCTCAACGCTGCTTTACGTAGGTTCACAAACTTCGTTTTCTAGGCTCGTCAACGCCGTCATGCTTAGATTTGCAAGGTTGTCACCAAGCTTAGATTCGACAACGTAATCATCCATAGGTTCATAGACGTCGTCATACTTAGATCCACCAACGTCGTTATCTCTTTCTATCTAATTACAATCAGATCTAAGCGTTTTATTTTAAGGTTTAACAGGAAGTTTATTTATATGAAAATTGCCATCGCAGGTACAGGCTATGTCGGTTTATCCAACGCAATGCTATTAGCACAACACAATGACGTTGTCGCAGTAGATATAGTAGAAGAAAAAATTGCCTTACTTAACGACAAAATCTCACCAATATCAGATACAGAAATCGAAGACTTTCTACTAAATAAAAAGCTAAATTTTACAGCAACGTTAGATAAAGTATCAGCTTATAAAGATGCGGATTTTGTTGTTATTGCAACACCAACAGATTACGACCCAGCAACTAACTACTTTAATACCTCATCGGTAGAGTCAGTCATAAAAGACGTTATTAGCATAAATCCTAGTGCGGTGATGATCATTAAATCAACCGTACCAGTTGGCTATACTGAACGTATTAAACAAGAGTTAGATTGTGACAATATTCTGTTCTCGCCAGAATTTTTACGCGAAGGCAAAGCACTGCACGACAACTTGTATCCGTCACGAATTATTGTGGGTGAGCAAAGTGACCGCGCACATACCTTCGCAAACTTGTTAGTGCAAGGTGCGATTAAACAAGATATCGAGGTTTTATTTACTCATTCAACCGAAGCTGAAGCTGTTAAGTTATTTTCAAACACTTATTTAGCATTACGGGTTGCTTACTTTAACGAGTTAGACACTTATGCAGAGGCTCACGGACTCGACAGTAAGCAAATTATTGATGGAGTCTGTTTAGATCCCCGCATAGGCAATCACTACAATAACCCATCGTTTGGCTATGGCGGATATTGTTTACCAAAAGATACTAAGCAATTGCGTGCAAACTATGCCGATGTGCCAAATAACTTAATTAGTGCAATTGTTGATTCCAATACCACTCGTAAAGACTTTATCGCTGAATCGATTCTAAAGCGTAACCCTAAAATAGTCGGTATCTATCGTTTAATCATGAAGTCAGGCTCAGATAATTTTAGATCATCGAGTATTCAAGGGATCATGAAGCGCATTAAAGCCAAGGGCGTAGAAGTCATCATTTATGAACCTGTACTAGAACAAGACGAGTTCTTTAATTCGAAAGTATACCGTGACCTCGAACAGTTTAAAGCCGATGCGGATGTAATTGTCTCTAATAGAGCCGCTGATGAGCTTAGTGATGTTACCGATAAAGTTTATACCAGAGATTTATTTGGTAATGACTAAAAATCAAAGGAATTTATAATGTTGAAAGTATTATCTGTATTTGGTACAAGGCCAGAAGCGATAAAGATGGCCCCGTTGGTCAAAGCCTTAGAAATTGATAACGGTATCGATGCAAAAGTATGTGTTACCGCTCAGCACAGAGAAATGCTTGATCAAGTATTAAACTTATTCGACATAAAACCAGATTTCGATCTAAATATCATGAAGCCGGGTCAGACACTTTATGACGTAACGACTAATATTTTGCTTGGTTTAAAACCTGTATTAGAAGAGTTCAAACCAGATATCGTTTTAGTGCATGGCGATACAGCGACAACGTTATCAACCAGTTTAGCTGCATACTATCAACAAATCCCCGTAGGCCATGTAGAAGCCGGATTAAGAACCGGTAATATTTATTCTCCCTGGCCAGAAGAAGGCAATCGTAAATTAACTGGAGCTATTGCAACTTTGCATTTTGCGCCTACCGAAGCTTCATTAAATAACTTATTAAATGAAGGTGTAAAACAAAGCCAAATAGCAACAACGGGTAATACTGTCATTGATGCTTTGTTCATTATAAAAAATAAACTGGATACAGAAGCTGACCTAAATGCAGCTTTGGCGGCACAATACCCAGTAATTGATAAAAAGAAAAAAATGATCTTAGTAACTGGCCATCGTCGCGAAAGTTTTGGTGGTGGATTTGAACGTATATGCGAAGCTTTAGTGACAATAGCAAGCAATCATCCTGAGTGCCAAATCATATATCCGGTACATTTAAACCCAAACGTGCGCGAACCGGTTAATCGTATCCTGAAAAATGTTAATAATGTCCATTTAATCGAACCTTTAGATTATCTCCCTTTCGTGTATTTCATGAACCAAGCTCACATTCTACTAACTGATTCTGGTGGTATACAAGAAGAAGCCCCATCACTGGGTAAGCCTGTTTTAGTCATGCGCGATACAACAGAGCGTCCTGAAGCTGTCAACGCAGGTACGGTAAAACTGGTTGGTACAGACAAGCAAGTTATCATTGATGCAGTTGAAAGCTTATTGGTTAATAAAGATGAATACCGCGCAATGAGCCGAGCACATAACCCTTATGGTGATGGTAAAGCTTGCGAGCGGATTATTGACAGTATTAAACAGCATTTTGCTAATAAAACTAATTAATCAAGCTGTTTAAATATTAACTACATTTTCATACATATCAAATTCGTTTTAAGGAATAGTCATGTCGTTCAAAAAGGTTTCTGTTATTGGTTTAGGCTATATTGGTTTACCAACTGCTGCAGTTTTAGCATCTCGCGGTTTAGAAGTAGTTGGTGTTGATGTCAATCAACAAGCCGTTGATACAATAAACGAAGGGCGTATTCATATTGTAGAACCGGATCTAGACATCGTCGTTCGTGGTGTAGTGACTACCGGAAACCTTCGCGCGACAACAATCCCAGAGCCAGCAGAAGCATTTATGATTGCCGTGCCAACTCCCTTTAAAGAAGGTCATGCGCCAGATCTTAAATACATAGAAGCGGCGGCAAAAGCGATTGCGCCTGTATTAGAAAAGGGCAACTTGGTTATTCTAGAATCGACATCGCCAGTTGGTGCAACAGAAAAACTATCAGCTTGGTTAAAGGAGGCTCGTCCTGACTTAACTTTCCCACAAGACTTAGGTGATAGTGCGGACATCAAAATTGCGCATTGTCCAGAACGTGTTTTACCTGGTTATGTATTGCAAGAATTAGTTTCTAATGACCGTGTTATTGGTGGAATGAGCAAAGCCTGTAGTTTGAGAGCGGTGGAACTATATGAAACATTTGTCCGTGGCGAATGTATTATCACCAATGCGCGTACAGCTGAAATGGCAAAACTTACTGAAAACTCGTTCCGTGACGTCAATATTGCTTTTGCTAATGAATTATCTGTTATTTGTGACAAGCTTAAAATCAATGTGTGGGAGCTGATTAAACTGGCTAATCGTCATCCTCGAGTCAATATCTTAAGCCCTGGTCCTGGTGTTGGAGGCCACTGTATCGCGGTTGACCCATGGTTTATTGTGGATAGCTGCCCAGAAGAAGCTAATATTATTCGTCAAGCTCGTTTAACTAACGACGCAAAGCCTCATTACGTTATCGCGCAAATTGAAAAAGCGGCAGACGAATTTAAACGTCCTGTTATCGCGTGCTTAGGTTTAGCATTTAAAGCTGATATAGACGATCTTCGTGAAAGCCCTGCATTACAAATTGTTGAGCAATTAGCATTAAAAAATATTGGCCAACTTATTGCGGTGGAACCAAATGTACAATATCTACCTGAAAAATTAATAAATGCGGGTGTTGAACATGCAACGTTAGAAGCTGCACTAGAAAAAGCAAACATCATTGTTGTGCTTGTTGATCATAAGCAATTTAAAGCTGCCGATAAAATGCAGTTTGCAACTAAGGTTGTAATTGATACTCGCGGTATTATTTAGTTTTATAAATAAATAAACAAAATCCTTAAATTATTTTGTTGCTTTATATTATTACTAGGGTATTAATTTATGAAGGTTAAAACCAAAAAGAAATTAGCAATTTGCATTTGCACTTTTCGAAGAGCTGAACTTCTTACCGATTTATTAAGTTCAATATTTGAATCTGAAAAGTCAGATGTATTTGAGTTGTCAATTGTTATTGTTGACAATGATGAGTTTGAAAGCGCTAAACATGTTATTGATAAATTCATGAATCGAGGGATTGATATTAGATATAATGTTGAATTATCAAGAAATATATCAAATGTTCGAAATCGATGTGTTGATCTCGCAAGAAATGTTGATACTGATTATATATTATTTTTAGATGATGATGAATTTATAAGTAAAAATTACTTTTTGGGTTTGGCTTTATTATATGTAAAAGATAATCCAGATGTAATAATAGGTCCTGTTGTTACTTGTTATTACCCTGAAACTCCGAAATGGATTATCCAAACAAGAATTTTTGAACGGTCAAGACGCAAAACCGGTACGATACAATCGACAGGGAATACAGGTAATGCTTTTATCTCTTTAAAACTGATAGATAGAGTGGGCGGTTTTAATCTCGCTTATGGTACAAGCGGAGGTGAAGATTCTGAGTTTTTTTACCGCTGTAAATGTATCGGGACTAAATTTGTTTGGTGTGATGAATCAGAAGTATTTGAATATCTTGCTATGGATAGAGCCAATCTAAAATATGCTGTTAAACGAGCTAGGAGAGGCGGACAAACCTATGCAAAAATTAGGTGTTCGGAGTATTCATCCTTACAAAAAGTTTCAATAGCAATCACTAGATCTGTTTACGGTGGGTTAGGGGCAATATTTGCAATATTATTAATATTATTTTCTGCTAAGCGGGTTGGTCCTGCTCTTTTGATAAGATCAATAGCACGGCTTGGTCAAATAGAGGGCCTTTTTGGTAAAGCGATAAATATGTATGGTAAGTAAATTAATAAAGTCAGTATACAAGCTTTGTGGTGTTATAGATGTTGGTACAGTGAGTGCTGCTAACTTTTTAATTTCATTCTTTATTATTAGGGAGTTAGGCACTAAAGACTACGCTCTATATATGAATCTTTTTTCTATATTGATGTTAACATCTACATTGCAAAATGCATTTTTTAATACAACACTTTCAGTTAAATACTCAAAAATTGATGATTCAAGAGAAAAAGAAACTAAAGCTCAATCCTTGTGTCTATTAGCAAACTTAGTTCATTTGTTTTTTGTTCTTCCTTGCATATACTTCATCGGAAAAGTTGACGCTGTTTTTGTTTTTTGTGTCTATTTATCATTCGTTTTATATTTGTCCCGCGAAGTTTATAGAGTATACAACTATGTATTCAACCTTAGAGGTATCATAATATTTTCGGCAATGAGTTCCCTTATTTTTACTGCAATTGGTTTATTATTACTGCTATTTTTTGACATAGAAGGCTTAACTCTTACTAATGTTTATGCTGTTACTATATTTTCTGGATTAATTTCGCTGTTCGCGTTGTTAAAAAGTATTAAATTTAAACTACCTTCATTAATGGATATAAAGGTATCAATTTCAGATGTGATATCAGTTGGGAAGTGGTCGTCTATTGGTTCTTTATCCACATGGGCTCAAAATAATAGTTATACATATTTAGCTACATTAGTTATTGGACTCGAAGCTACGGCTTCATTAGCGTTAGCGAGATTAATTATTATGCCCATAAATCTAGTAGCATCTGGGATCTATATGGCTGAAAAGCCTAAGTGGGCAAAGTTATATAAAGAAAATAAAAATAATTTAAAAAAGCTTAGTAATAGAACATCTAAAATTATGTTCGTTTTTATTAGTGTATATGCCGTTGTAAGTATATTGCTATTAAATTATATAGAATATTTTTTAAAAGCAGATGTTAAAGTTGGACTTTTACTATGCTGGTTAGCAGCTTGCATTATTCAGGCTTTTAAGTTTGCTAACAGTAATATATTAAATGTTGCAGAAGAATTTAAATATCTTGCTTTTATTGGTGTCATAATCTCATCAATCGGCGTTGTCGCGTCTGTTCTTCTTGGTTATACATTTGGTGCGATAGGTATTGTTTTTGGTTATGTGATTGGAGAATTACTACATTTACTTTGTACCAACTTTAAGATTCATCGAGGTGGGATCTTCAATGAAAATTAGTTATCGGGAGTTCATATCATTTTTATTATTAATTTTTTTGCTCAATTCTGCAGGAGTGTTTTCTCCATCTCTAACAATCAGAGACAGTGACTTTGCTTCTGAAGTGGAGGTGTCATCTAACATCATTAATAGGTTAGTGATGTTAGGGGCTTTTTTGGTATCTGTATTTTTTATTTTTAAAACGGAAAGAAAATATTATATTAAAATTGTTGCTAGTGCATGGCCTCTTTGGCTTTTATTATTTTATGCTTTTTTATCTTGTATATGGTCAGATGTAACTCTGACATCATTTACCCGCTTGACTCAACAAGTTTTTTTAATATTTTTTCTATTGTTTGTAATTACTTATTTAAGTCTTGATGATATTTATGGTGTGCTTAAAAAATTTTCAATAATAATAATATTAATTGGTATTATTTGTTTGCCATTTTCGTTTGCTTGGCAAGATATAGGTTTTAGATCAATACATGGTCATAAAAATACAGCTGGCTATATTTTTGCTTTAGCGGGATTATTTTATCTTTGCGAGATATATATAAGAGGCTATAAGAATAAATCGAATTATATTTTCTTGCTATTGATATTTTTCCTGCTAGTTATTTCTAAATCGAAAACGTCATTAGCATTAATGATTTTTTCATATTTATTTGTACTAACGTTAAAACTCAACCCACAAATTAATGCTAAAACAATAATTTCTTTTATTGGCGGCGTAGCTAGTGTTGTTTTCCTATCTCTGTTATTAACTGACTCCAGTACATTAACAGATTTAGGTTTAGATTTTACTGGTCGAGCAATTATTTGGGATTTTGTTTTATTTGAAATGAAAGACTACGAATTACTTGGTTTTGGGTATCGGGCTTTTTGGGGGGTGGGAGAACAAGGGTTTAGTGTTCTTTATGGTGGGGATTTTGATTTCTTTATTACTAAATTAAATCAGTCTCATAATTCATATTTGGATATTTGGGTAATGTTAGGATATATAGGCTTAGTAACTTTTATAATATTTATTATTCATTCTATTATCGTAATCAATAAATTTAATTATTTGTTTGTTTCTATGTTTTTATTTTTTACAATTCACTCTTTCATGGAAACTGATTATTTTCGAAGTAATAATTTGATTTGGGTTCTGTACATTTTAATCTATTTATCTGGAATAAAAGAAAAGGTTAGTTTAAATGACAAGTAAAATTTTGTTTGTTTCTAAAGATGCATCTTGGCAACGATATAGAAATGAAGTATTAATAGAATTAACGAAAAGGTTTGATTGTGAAGTTGATATTATAACTCAATGTAAAATAAAGCCTGATATTAAGTCTACAGATAAACTTCGTTATATAAAAAGTATGAATTTATTAAAGAATATAGCTGGTTTGAGTTTTTTTCCAAAGACATATTACTATATTTTAAAAGAAAAACCTTTTGCTGTGCTGGCCCTTCCTAATAGTTCTAATATAACTGAGTTAACATTAGCTATATTTTGCAAGTTTACTAGTTCTAAATTAGTCTATTGGACTCATGGATATGATCATTGCCAACGACCTAAAAGTGGTATTAAAAAATACCTTGAAAAAATTAGGGTTGCTGTTATTAACTGGTGTGTATCACAAGGCGACTCGATTATTACATTTTCTAACTCAGGTAAAACTTATCTTACCTCTAAAGGAATTGATGATGCTAAAATATTTGTCGCACCAAATACACTTAATACCGAAAAACTATTAGCCAGTTACGATACTGTTAAACCCAGTAGTATTGATGCATTCAAAGCACAATATGATTTATGCAATAAGACGGTGTATTTGTTCTCCGGACGTTTGAGAGCAGGTAAACGTTTAGAACATTTTATTCAAGCACTTTCTATGAGTTCTAAAAAGTCTCAGTCTGCACTTGTTGTCGTAGGCGACGGTGATATGTCAGGAGAATGGCAAAAGCTAAGTCGAGAATATGAACTTAATATACATTTTTTGGGTGAAATATTTGATGAAGAAAAACTTGCGATAATTTTTAAAAGTGCCGATTGGTTCATAATGCCTGGATATGTAGGATTAGCCATTGTTCATGCGTTTAGTGCCGGTCTGCCACTACTGACTGAAAATATTTCTTTTCACAGTCCTGAAATTAATTATTTGGAAGAAAATATCAATGGAGTGATGTTTAACGAATTTGCTATTAATGAGTGGGTAACGTTTATTGATGGTGATGGTGAAAATGAAGCAACTAAACTGCGAATGTCTACGGAAGCGTTAAGAACTGTTCGGAATGAAGCCAGTATTCAAAATCAATTGACTGCGATGGCCCTTGCTTTGGACATTTCACCTAATGTATAAAAGCAAGTTATATAAGTATTCTCCCATTATTTTTCAAGAATTATTGATTAATGCTAAAGCCATAGTGTATAGGTTATTAAGAGAAGGTCGGTCTTACAAATTAAGAGTAGAGCAATTATTACTTAATGCCGAATTGTCACGAGAGGAACTAATTTCTTTAAGTAAAGCTGAACTTTCAAAACAACTATTTAATGCAAAAAATAACTGTGAATACTATAAGAATATAAATGGTTTTGAGCTAACAGATTTCCCCATTATTGACAAAGAATTGGTCAGGGGGAGCCCTAATAAATTTTTGAGTTCAGTTAAAACTAGCTTATGGACTTTCTCATCTCAGACTGGCGGCACTACTGGCAAACCATTAGAGTTATATGCTGACTTAGATGCAATTATAGAAGATCACGCTCAATCAGCAAGACAACTACACTGGGCTGGATTTAAGCCTGGTGATAAACGTATTTGGTTAAGGGCTGATTTAGTGGTTCCAATGGAACAAAGTATGGAACCCTATTGGCGCCGCAATATAGTTGATGAAATGTTGATGATGTCTGTTTATCATATTAATGAACAAACGGTATCTGATTATGTCGACCGTATAAATAAGTATAAACCAGATGTTATACAGGCTTACCCATCTGCTTTATATTTACTTGCTAAGTTGATCGAGAGTCAGGGGCTGGTTATTGATGTCTCAATTAAAGCCGTTATTTTATCTTCGGAATCTTTCGAACCTAATCAAGCTGAAATTATAGAACGGATTTTTAATGCTAAAGTATTCAGTTGGTATGGATTGAGTGAAAGAGTCGCAACAGTTGGAACTTGTATAGAGGGTCAACTTCATTTGATTGAAGATTATGGCTATTATGAGTTTGATGACAAGAATATATTAATTGCAACTGGCTTCCATAATAAAAAAATGCCTTTAATTCGGTATAATACCGGAGATCAGTTTGTTGGTGTTGAGAATGAAATTAAACCATGCGATTGCGGTTCATCATTCAGAAAAGTAAAGGCGATTCGAGGTCGAGTTGGGGAGTACCTTGTCTCAGATAAAGGTTCAAAAGTTTCTATATTTAACCACATTCCCAAAGGTGTAGTTGGTTTGGTTGAACTTCAATTAAAGCAAGTTGAGCCGCTTAAAACTCTAGCTTTAATTGTAACAGGTAAAGATTTTAAAAAATCTTCTGAGATAAAGTTAATTAACAATATAAAAGATTATTTAGGATCTGGCATGGTGGTTGAAATTATTTATCTTGACCACATCCCGAGAACTAAAAACGGTAAGTTCCGACAGGCTATTTACGAAGTGAGAGATTAACATGTTTACTAGGCAAATCTTACTTAGTCATTCAAGTAACAGTGATTTAAATATACCTAATGGCTTCGATCGCTTTAATTTTGATGACTATATCGTGTATTACCATCATTTGAATGCTATTTATTCTTATCAGTCTGATAGCTTTGAATGTCTGATAGTAGGCGTAGTGGTGCACCCAGATTTAGCTGAATTTAACCTAAAAGACTTATTTAGTGACGAAATCTTAAATCCTACTTTTTTACAAATTAATAAAATTTTAGAAAGAGTCTGCGGTCGTTATTACCTTTTGTACAAAGGTGATGACGGTGTTTTTGTTCGCTCAGATGCAACTTCTTTAGCACAGATTAATTACTGTAAAATGAAACAAATAATTGCTACAGATATTAATTTACTTAAATATTCAGGTGTAGCCGTTAGTATTAACTCTGAAGCAGAAGGCTTTTATAAAGAAGTGTTTCCTCGGAAAGGTAATGGCAATGCTTGGATTGGGACCGACACTATTTATAACGAGATCTGCAAAGCGTTACCTAATCATACTCTTAGTTTGTCAAATTATGAAGTAACCCGTTTTTGGCCTTGGAGAGACTTTAACTATATAGATTTTAATATAGCAGTTAGTGAAATAACTAATGAATTAAAGTTGACATTAAAAGCTTTTTCTCGGTTAGCCCCACTTTCAATAGCGGTTACTGCTGGTAATGATAGTAGGGTTATGGCAGCAGCTTCTAAAGATGTATCCGAGTCCTGTTATTATTTCATCGACAAATTGTCATCTATGAATGATAGTCACCCCGATTTAGTTGTTGGCGCGAGGGTTTGCGAAGTTTTAAATGTTTATTTTAATAAGCATGATAATTTCGAGTCTATTTCTAATATCCCTTTAGAGTTTAAGAACTCATTTTCTGGCTCTGTCTTTTATTCATTACCAAAAAGATTGCCCGAAGTGTACAATTATTCTGTCAAGCTTTCTGGTCATATCAATATTTGTGGTGTCGGTGAATTTGGCCGCTCAGTATATGGCCCGTCAAAATTTAAAGTTGAACCCAACTATCTTTGTTATAAATATCAGTGCGCTAACTCTACTTATGCTAACAAAGTAACCACGAGTTGGCTTAATGAATTAAAACATCATCCCTATGCTTCACAGTATCCTATTAACACTTTATTTTATATTGAGCAGAAGCTTGGGAATTGGGGCGCGGTCGGAAATGCAGAATCAGATCTCGCGTTTGAAGAGGTTAACCCTTTTGCATCTCACTATTTAATAAGTAAAATGATTATGCTTAATAGTCGATATACCAGATACACTAATAATAAATTATTTTTACGTTTAGTTAGTAACATGGCCTCTGAGTTGGACAGTATACCAATCAACCCAAAACATTCATTTTCTTCTAAACTTAAAACAGCTTTAAAATCTAGTTTTATTTTTTCTATTGTAGATATAGCCAAGTATCATTTAATCAATAATTTAGGGAAGAAAGTTTTGTAATGAACTTATGTTTTACGGAATTTAAAGCGGGGTGTAATTAATATATATTTATTAAGTTTGTTAAGTTAATCTATTTGTTATTGTTTAATTAAGTCTTCCCAAGCTCTGTTTCAATAGAACGAGGTTCCTGTTTTTATTTATGGTGGAATTGGTTGCGTTATTCATAAACGATCTATAATTGGCGAGCGTGGATGTATCGGGCAAGGTATTACTATCGGTCGTAAGCCAAAGATTCATGCCCAATAATTGGTGGTGATATATATTGGTGCAGGTGCACGTATACAGGGAAACATAACCATTGGAGATAATGTGATTATTGGTGCAAACTCCGTTGTTGTTAACGATATACCGAGTAATTGTGTTATTTCCGGTTAGCCAGCTAAAGTCGTTAAAAAAATTTGATGTTTTATTCGGAGTGAACTAGGAGGTTTTATAAAGTGGGGTATATTAAAATTTCTAACCAAATATTAGTAAATGCAAAGTTTCATAATTACAAAGGTCAAGACCCTTTTGATGGATTAAACAGTCCTATATTTGATTTTTTCCCATTTTTGAAGCGTGGTTTGTTTGGCCTGATTTGGATTCAGTTCCATAAACGTTCTGCTATTAATTTTAGGCCTTTGTGTTTGGTTCCTAAAATGCGTAATCCCAAAGGAATCGCTTTATTCATATTGGGGCTACTTGAGGACTATCGCATATATCAAGATGTCAATTACCTCAATGAAGCAATAAAGCTTGCCGATTGGTTATTAACTCAACAAAGCGATATATCTCTTTGGAAGCATAGTTGTTGGGGATATCATTTTGATTGGAATGCAAGGGCATTTTTCGTTCCTAAAGGTAAACCAAATATTATTACCACTATTTATGTTGCGCAGGCGCTGTATGCTCTCAGTGAGGTAACTGGTGATAATAAATATCGTGTTCCTGCGCTGGATTCGGCACATTTTATTGTAAAAACACTATATAGCGAGCTTGAAGGGCGTCAGTTTTTTGCTTATATTCCGGGTGAAACCGCCTTTGTACATAATGCTAGTTTATGGGGCGCTGCATGGGTTGCTAAAGTTGCCGTGTTGACTAATAACCATAACTACAAGCAATTAGCTTTGAATGCCGCAAGGCAGTCTGTGTCTGAGCAAGGCGTTGACGGTTCTTGGGTGTATGGTGCTCGCCATCATCATCAATTTATTGACGGTTTTCACACCGGTTATAATCTTGAAGCGCTTAGAATGCTTAGTGATGTATTGATGATTGACGATTTTGAACCGGCTATTGATCTTGGTTTTGCATATTATAAGGAGCACTTATTTGAGGATGATGGTACTGCCAAATATTATAATAAAAACCGTTATCCATTAGATATGCACAGTGTATCACAAGCAATTTTTACACTCACAAAAGTAGGTAAAACTCCGGCTGATTTTGCAATGGCAGATAAAGTTATTAAGCGTGCAATTGACACCTTATATTTATCCAAACAGCAACGCTTTATTTATCAACAGAATAAAAAATTCGCAAATAAAGTTGATTATGTGCGTTGGACACAAGCATGGGTTTATTATTCCTTTGCTTATTTTAATCGTATGACTGTTGAAAGTAAGCAACCTAATAGTTGAGTAACTATTAGCCTAATATAAGCATGGATTGATCACATAATGAAACGTATTGAGTTTTTAAAATCTCCCATGGATATAGCATCCATGTCTGGAACTGTTAAGTTTATCGAAACCAAAATAGTCAACGGTGAATTTCTACAGCACGTAGTCGTCAATGTTGCCAAAATAGTCAATATGCAAAAAGACCCTGTTTTGGCTGCGTCGGTCAAAGCATGTGATGTAATCAACATTGATGGAATGGGGGTTGTGTTTGGCGCTCGATTCTTAGGCCATGACGTACCTGAAAGAGTATCAGGGGTAGATTTATTTCATGAATTATTAAAAATGAGTGCTCGTTGCAATTTTCCTGTGTTTCTTTTGGGGGCGACAGATGAAGTGGTCACTAAAACTTCAGATAATGTTAAAGCACTTTATCCAAACTTAACGATTGCAGGCTTTAACGACGGTTACTTCTGGGAAAATGAAGAAGCTGTAGTAAACAAGATCCGCGCATCGGGTGCTAAGTTATTGTTTGTTGCTATAACATCACCAAAAAAAGAAAACTTCATCAACAAATGGCAAGATAAGCTAGGTGTCGATTTTGTGATGGGAGTCGGTGGCACTTTTGATGTGGTTGCCGGCAAGGTAAAACGTGCGCCGTTATGGATGCAAAAAAGTGGCTTGGAATGGTTGTATAGAGTAATTCAAGAACCAAGAAGAATGTGGAAAAGATACCTGATTACAAACTCTACTTTTGCTTTTTTGCTTTTTAAAGAAAAGTTTTTTACTAAATAAGAACATAAATTATGGATTCGCGAAAAACTTTGGATGTTGAAAAAGACAGCTATACATTTCTGTATCGTCTTATTGATATCTTAATTATTATTATTTGTTTCAATGCAGCACTTCTTTTATATGGTGCAGTTTTTTCTAAAGATTACTTAATTGTATTAATATTTACTTTACTTGTTTATTCCTATTTATCAGAATCATTTCAATTGTATCGTTCATGGCGAGTTGGGAAGTTTTCAAGAATGATTAGTTCATTGTTTTTGGTGAAACTTTTTTGCTTTTTTATTGTTGCATCTAGTTTATTTATTCTTAAAGAATCTGAGACATTTTCCCGTATTATCATTGTTGGCTGGTTTACGTTATCAATTATATGTTTAATGACCTGGCGTTTTTTAGCTAAATGGATTAAATCATTGCGTAGACGGTCTGGATTTGGTTTTCAAGATGTTGCCATCGTAGGTTTAACATCATCAGGTATAAATCTTTATCGTGAAATATTAAAAAATTATGAATTAGGTTTTAAATTTGTTGGTTTTTTTGATGATAGAGAACCGAAACGCCTTGGTGGTATGCAAACTACTCTCATTGAGGGGGGGGTTAATGAAGCTGTTGCTTTAGCTAAAAATGGAAAAATACAAAAGTTGTATATTTGCTTACCCATGGTAGCTGAAAAACGTATTGCTGATATTATTGAGCAGCTTGGAAATACCACTGTCGATGTATTAATCACTCCTGATTTTCTACTAAAAAACTTAATGCAGGCTCGAATCGGTAGCGTCGGTGACGTTGACACTATAAGTGTATTTGAGTCTCCAGTAAACGGTATGAGACGTTTTTACAAGCGAACTTTCGATATAATATTTAGCTTAACTGCTATTTTAGCCCTATCGCCTGTTTTGGTGATTATTGGTGCCGCAATTAAACTAAATTCACCAGGCGCTGTCATTTTTAAGCAAGATCGATATGGCTTAGATGGTCGCAAGATTAAAGTATGGAAGTTTCGTTCGATGACGGTAACCGAAAACAGTGATGTTGTTACACAAGCTACCAAAGGCGATACCCGCATTACTAAAGTGGGTGCTTTTTTACGAAAAACATCTTTGGATGAGTTACCGCAATTTTTTAATGTGTTTAAGGGCGATATGTCAGTAGTGGGTCCTCGTCCACATGCCGTGGCTCACAACGAGGAGTATCGGAAATTAGTCACTTATTACATGTTACGCCACAAGGTGTTACCAGGTATTACTGGTTGGGCACAAGTGAATGGCTGGCGCGGTGAAACCGATACTTTAAATAAGATGGAAAAACGAATTGAGTACGATCTAGCTTATATTCGTAACTGGACCTTGTGGTGGGATATAAAAATTGTATTTATGACTATTTTTAAAGGCTTTGTTGGTAAGAACGTTTATTAGTGAGGTTATGCTTATCCTTTTGTAGGTTCTTTTCTTTACGATAGGTTTTTAATATTAAGTTGCGTTTATTTATTAGTCTTTCGGATGATGTTTAGTTGTTTGTCATTCTGGTAACGTTTTAATTTTATGATACTTATTAAGAGCTTTTACTTTACCTTGTATAGGTTAGGTGTTCACTGCGGTATCTGCTTTTGTTAAAGGTTTAAAGGCTGGATTCCCGATAAGATATCTTGGGGATTACGGCGAAGAAAAATTTACTCACTGACGTGATAGCGTTGGTGTTAATTATTTCCATGTATTTATTTTATAAGGATATAAATCATGAATGTACCGTATAAGTTGAGTTGCATCGCTACAGTGGTTGCTGCAATAGTGATAACAAACCCTGTGTCTGCTGCAGATGAAAAAGCTGGTGTTATTCGTACTGAGTCTGGTATTGATTTCACCCCTGGTTTAAACAGTGGCTTGAAATATGATGACAACATTACTAGCGCAAATGCTTCAGTTGATAAGTTAGATAGTTGGATACTAACTGTGACTCCTGCAGTTCAAGCCCAACTAATTGACGGCAGCAGTGTTTTTACCCTTGATGCGGGCATTGAGTATGGTGATTACTTTTCTAGTAGCGATGATAATTATTTAGATGCTTTGATCAAGGCCAAAGCAGAGGTTGATGTTAATCAGTCTAGACGATTCGGCCTTGAGGCAACTTATATTTCTGGCCACGAAGACCGCGGTAGCGGAATTTTCGAAGGCAACAGTGGTGCTGATCAGGATGAACCAAATACTTATGATGTTTCAAGCGTAGGCGGCTTTTATGAATATGGTGCTAAAACTACCCCCGCACGTATCCGAGCTAATGCTAAGTACTTAAGTAAAGAGTACAGTAACTTTGAATCTATCACTCAATTTCGTAATTTTGATGACACCACATTAGGTGCCACTTTTTATTATGATACAAGAGCTTCTACCAGTATTTTTATTGACTTTCAAAATGTAGGCACTGTTTATGAAGTTGTCGATCCTACTGGCGATCGTGATAGTACTACTAATACTGCAAGAGTAGGTGTTGAATGGCTAGCATCTGCATCGACTGAAGGTAGCATTGGTATAGGTTATCAACGTAAAGGCTTTGATAATGATACCCGTGAAGACTTTAGTGGTTTATCGTGGGACGCTAAAGTGACCTGGACTCCGTTAACCTATTCTGCTTTTGATTTTTCTACTGGCAGAACGAGTCGAGACCCTAATGGCGCAGGTGACTTTATTAGAGGGACTAGTTATGGGGTCAAATGGCATCATGAATGGAGCGAACTGTTTACTTCTTCTGTTGGATTCAAGCAAGTAAATGACGACTATACTGGTGTCGAACGTGAGGACAAAAGTAAAATTTACCAATTCGGCCTTAATTATTACGTCACCCGTTGGTTAACCTTAAACACTGGAGTCGATATTATTGAGGTTGATTCTACTGACAACCAATATGCTTTTGATCGAAATGTATACTTTATTAAAGCAGAAATGACACTCTAGGAAGGCCATGAAGTATTTAACGCCAATTTATTCAGTCATACTATTTTTGTCATTGGCTCTATTGCCAATGACAACCAGTGCTGAAACACAGAATTACCGTTTAGGTGCTGGTGATACCATAGTGATTAAAGTATATGGTGAAGAGGCATTAACTCTCGAAACCCAAATTACCAATAGTGGCACCATCAACTATCCTTTTCTAGGCTCGTTAAAATTAATTGGTTTAACCATTAAAGAAGTTGAACAAATTGTTTATAACGGCTTAAAGGGCGATTATTTTGTTGAACCTAATGTATTTGTTGGCATGATATTATATCGACCCTTTTATATACACGGTGAAGTTAAACAACCGGGAGGCTACCCTTATCAGCCTGGGATGACGGTAAACCAAGCCATTGCATTAGCGGGTGGATTAACCGAGCGAGCCTCGCAAGAAAAGATTTTAATTTCACGTGAGGGCAGCAAAGTCGAGTCTGAGCGCGGCACGATTAATAGTGCGATTCAAGCAGGCGATACAATTACCATTGAACAGAGATTTTTTTAATGAGCTTCCAAGAAAGACGACAAAGTGCTTCCCCTGGTAATTTACTGAGTCCTGCTGTGACGCAAATGGATCAGCTTATTGATGTAAAAAAACTGCTTCTACCACTATTACGTTTTAAGTGGCGCATTTTAGCATTTGCTTTATTGGTCACAGCGTTAGCCGTATTTGTGGTGTTAAGTATGACACCGATTTATAAGGCTTCATCAACGTTATTGATAGAATCCGAACAAGCTAAAGCGATTAAAATAGATGAAGTGTATGGTATTAATTCTGGGCAGCAAGAATACTATTTAACCCAGTTTGAGATTATTAAATCGCGCAGCATTGCCGAGCGAGTATTTAATGAATTGGATTTAATCAATCATCCCGCTTTTAACCAGCCTCCAAGTTGGTTTTCTGAGATTAAATCGCAGTTAAATTTTATCCCTGAAGAAATTGCTACGGCTGCTGATAGCCAAATTAGCCAAGATATAGCCAAGCATAAATTAATTGATAGTTTCGCTCAAAATATCAATGTATCTCCAGTGCGTAAAACCCAACTAGTGAATATTAGTTATGAAAGCTCAGACTCTCAGCTTGCAGCACAGATAGCAAATGTTGTTGGTGATACTTATATTTTAAGCCAGTTAGAAGCCAAATTGGGTATGACTCAAAAAGTGAATACTTGGTTAGGCGGTCGCTTAGAAGACTTACGTATAAAGCTGGATGAGTCTGAGAAACGATTAGAGCAATTTAAATTAATAAATGGATTAATTGACGTTGAAGGGGTGACGGCATTAGATGCCAAAGAGTTAGAACGTTTAAGTGATGAGATTACCGTTGCCAGATCGCGTAAAGCCCAAGCTGATAGCTTTATAGCGGTGGTGAGGCGTTACGGTGCCACTGACATTAGTCGCCTAGAAAGTTTACCCGAGGTGACCTCGCATTTATCGATTCAAAACGTTAAACGTGAAGTGGTATTGGTTGAGCGTAAAGTGTCTGAGTTACAACAGGTGTATGGTCCTAAACATCCAAAGATGATTGCAGCACAAGCCGAACTAAATACGGTGCAACAGAATTTACACAAGCAAATAAGCCGGTTAGTTCAAGGTATAGAAGATGAAGCACAAACTGCAGCTCAAACACTGCAAGCGTTAGAAGCGCAATTTAGTAACGCTAAAGGTGCTTTTCAAAACTTAAGTACCACAGACACCGATTATCAACGCTTATTGCGTGAAGTCGATACCAATAGACAGTTATTTGATACTTTTTTAGCCCGTCAAAAAGAAACCGCTGTTACTGGTGATTTTGACTCACCTGTCGCACGTTTTACCGACCGTGCCGTAGTTCCGTTGTTGCCAGAAAAGCCTAAAAAGAAAATGATTGTTATTTTAGCTTTTATGGCCAGTTTAGGTTTTTCCATGGTATTAGTGTTGGTGTTGGATGCATTAAATGACACTATAAAAACCAGCGATGATGTTGAAAAGCTTTTATCGCAACGGGCGTTAGGTTATGTGCCAAAAGCTAAAAAAGGTACTAGCTATGAAGATATTAACTTTGCTTTTTACGATGCGAGTTTACCCTTACATGCAGAGGCTGTAAGGACGATACGAACATCTATGTCGTTAATGGCTATGGGCACTTCGCTATCGACCATTGAAGTGACGTCTTCCAATCCGAATGAAGGTAAAACTACCACGTCAATGAATATAGCATTTGCCTATGCCACCATGGAAAAAGTGTTAATTATTGATGCTGATTTACGCAAATCAAGTTTAGGTATGCGCTTTGGTTTACCTACTTACCAGCCTGGGCTTGCTAATGTATTGTCGGGTACCGATAGCTTACATAACAGTATTGTAAAAGAGGTTAAACCTAACGTTGATGTGATGCCTGCTGGTGCAGTGCCGTTAAATCCGCAAGAGTTACTAACATCTCGTCATTTTGCAGAACTGTTGACTGAACTGAAAACTCAATACGGTAAAATTATTATCGATACTCCACCGGTTCATGCGGTGAGTGATGCACTCATTATCACCTCGTTGTGCGATGCTACTGTACTAGTAGTCAAAGCTGGTCATACTCGTAGCGAAGCGGTTAAGATGACATTAGCTAAGTTAAACCAGGCGCGCAGTAAAGTGTTTGGAGTAGTGTTAAATCAATTCAACACTAAAGATGCTCAGCGCTACCAAGGTGATTATGGTTACTACCAGGCCTATGGTGCCGACTATGCCATCAAACAGCCTGCTGGTAACAGTAAAGCAAAGAGTAAGGAAAACACCAAGGCATGATTGATTTGCATTGCCATATATTACCCAATATTGATGATGGGGCTAAATCAATTGACGAAGCCATTGCTTTGGTGGCTCTAGCCGCCGAGCAGGGGGTGTCAAGGATGGTGGCGACTCCTCATATTCACTTGGGTATTTATGACAATAACTTACAATCAATCAATGCTGCTTATCATTTGTTGTGTGACGCGTTGGCGTTAACCAATATAGATATACAATTGCGCGCAGCTGCAGAGGTAAGGGTTTCACCCGAAATCATGCTGTTTATTGAGCAACAGCAATTGCCTTTTTTAGGCCGTTACCAGCAAAAAGATGTGTTGCTGCTAGAACTGCCTAGCAGCCATATTCCACCTGGTACCGACAAGCTGATTAGTTGGCTATTAGCAAAAAATGTATTACCCATGATTGCTCACCCAGAGCGAAATCGTGAGCTACAATCCCATCCTGAACGGATAACCCCTTTCGTACGTGCGGGTTGCTTATTTCAGTTAACTGCAGCGTCATTGATTGGTGACATGGGTGAGGCACCAAAGCAATTGAGTGAATATTTTATTAAACAAAAGCTGTATTCTATTATCGGGTCCGATTGCCATTCGTTAAACCGCCGACCACCTAAGTTGTTACAAGCACAACATGCTGTGACTGCTCTGACTGACCAGGAGTATGCCTTTGCATTAACCACTTCTATGCCAGGTAGTATTTCGAATGTGTTATTTTCCCAGAGCAGCGACTAATGAAACGGATAAGTTGGTCTGCCCGCAATATTGTGTATGCATTGATGATGTTGGCACTGTTAGCTTTACTGCCAGTTTTACTTCAAAAAGGCTTAGCTAACGCGTACCACTTTAAATCTCGCTTTTACATTGATCAATGGCAGCAAGGTGCTAAGCCGACTTCGTTACAGTATGCCAATGCGTTGTTAGCTGCTGATTATGCCTCTAGTATTGACGACCAAAATCCACACTATTTATTAACATTAGCTAAAGTGATGGAATGGGGCGTTTTTTCTCAATTGGCTCAACCGAATAAGACAGTGTTTAATCAACTGTATATAGATGCCATTATCCAGCGCCCTAATTGGCCAAATGCTTACAGTGACTATGCCTATAATTTGGCCTTTATTCAGAAAGATATTGTTCAAGCTTGGCCGTATTTACAACAAGCATTGCATTATGGTCCTTATACCCCCGAGGTGTTACATCAAACCTTAGCCATTGGATTTGCTTATTGGCCGAGTTTAACCGTGATCCAAAAGCAAACTGTATTTAGCACCGCACATATTGCTGCCAGTGCCAATTGGAAAATGCGTAACGATTTAAAGCAACTGGGCTTGGAGTATCGATTAACCTCTGTTATGTGTACTTACCTTACTTATGCAACTCCAGTTAGCGCCAACGTTGATAAATGGATTAAACAGGATATGTGCCGCTAATGGATATCAGGAGCCCCCACACAATAAAATCTTTTGGGTTCTTTAATCGTTTTATGCTGTTGGGGCTATGTGCGCTGATTATTTGGATGCCTATCCCATTAGGTAGTAATCGTATTTGGTCGTTAGCTATTTTAGAGTTGTGTATTGTATTACTTGGCGTTGTGCACATAGGCTACTGCATTAAGCAAAATGCGTTATTGTTACGTTATCATTGGCAAAAGTATGCATTAATCCCCATTGGATTAATGCTAGTTTATTTATGCTTACAATTACTTAACTGGATCCCTGTAATTAATACAGTTGATGGCTATCAAACGGCACAACAACTTTTAAAAACCTTCTGTTATGGCGTGTTTATTTTACTGTTAAGTCAATATTGTCAGAGTTCACAGGCGATTCGTTGGCTGTTAATTGCCATTATATTATCTGGTTGTTTACAGGCCTTTTATGGCACCTTGCTGAATTTGTTGCAACTGGATGTATCACCTGTATTTGGTTATTCCGATGGCGATAGGGCCCGTGGATCGTTTGTGTACCAAAATCATTTTGCTAATTATTTAGCATTATGTCTTTCTATTGCGTTTGGTTGGCTGTTATCCGAGCTAAAAACCAGCAAGAAAGAGTTCGATTTGCGTGCAATGATGATTGACTTACTATCGACATTATTCAGTCGAAAACTGATCCTTCGCTTAGCCATTGTGATTATGGTGATAGGCTTAATCTTAAGTCGCTCACGAATGGGCAACGCTGGCTTCTTTACTGCACTGGGTGTTGTATCACTATTGTCGATGTTTATTTATCGTCGACCGCCAACGTTATTTAAGCCTTTAGTACTGAGTATTTTCATTCTTGATTTGCTCATTGTCGGCTCAATTTTTGGGGTCGATAAACTAAAACAGCGTTTAGACGATACCTCTTTTAGTTCAGAAGCTCGTGATGAAGTGGTAATGGATAGTCTTCCCATCATCCAAGAACACTTGTTCACGGGTACTGGGGGAGGGAGTTTCTATACTGTTTTCCCACAATACCAACCTCAGTTTTATTCTGGTTTTTATGACCATGCCCATAACGAATATATTCAGTTTGTTGTTGAGTATGGGATTGTAATGACAGCCATTTTAGGCTTATGGGTGTTGTACGCGTTTTGGTTAGCGTGTCGAACCATGTATTTGCGTAATAATAAACTTTATAAAGGGGTCGCTTTTGGTTGTGCAATGGCCATAGTGCACATGCTATTGCATATTTCTGTTGATTTTAATCTGCAATCACCTTCGAACACTTTACTGTTTTTAACCATCTTAACCCTATGCTGGTTAGTGCGTTACTTACCTGCTGATACTCACAAAATAGCAAGGTAATCGGAAACCCGGTGTTTCTCTATTTCGTCATCCTCGAGTGCTAGTTATATGAAAGCGAAGACGGATAACGGTTTACGGGAGGCTTCGCTTACAGAATCAAGGTCCTAGGTTCAGCGCCCGTCATCCCTGAGATCTGTTATCGGGAATCTAGGTGTTTCTTTTGACTTTTGTCTTGAATATTTAAACTCAACACCTGGATTCCGGCTCAAAAGCATTGCCGGAACGACGTAGTAGGAAGCAATATCGGAACGATGCGATGTTGGTTGTTACTGGACGAAGTAGTGTCTGCTGAATGCTCAACCCGCTCGTCATCCCTGAGAGCTGTTATCAGGGACCCAGGTGTTTTCTTTTGCTTTTGAGTTAGGTGTTTCTTGTCATTTTTACCTTTTAATTTTTTGCTATTAGCTCACGCTAAATAAGGATCTTCATGAAAGTTGTTATTCCTGTTGCCGGTTTAGGTACTCGTATGTTGCCTGCTACCAAGGCTATTCCGAAAGAAATGTTACCTTTGGTCGATAAGCCGCTGATTCAATATATTGTCGACGAATGTGTAAGTGCGGGGATTAAAGAGATTGTATTGGTAACTCATGCCAGTAAAAATGCCATTGAAAACCATTTTGATAAATCTTACGAGCTTGAATCTACTCTAGAGAAACGTGTAAAACGTCAGCTATTGCATGAAGTACAAGCCATTTGTCCTAAAAACGTTACCATTATGCATGTGCGCCAAGGCGAAGCTAAAGGGTTAGGACATGCGATTTTATGTGCAAAACCATGTATTGGCGATAATCCGTTTGCGGTTGTGTTACCCGATGTCATCTTAGATTCGTATTCTGCTGATCAGCGCACCGAAAACCTAGCCTCAATGTTAATTCGTTATCGTGAATCTAATGTCAGCCAAATCATGGTTGCACCAGTACCAGATGACCAAGTTAATAAATACGGCATTGCAGATTGTGGTGGCGAAACCATAAATCCTGGTGACTCGACTAAAATATTTAAAATGGTTGAAAAACCAGAAATTGGCCTGGCACCGTCAAATTTAGCCGTTGTTGGTCGCTATGTGTTGTCTGAAAAAATATGGGACTTACTGGCAAAAACACTTCCTGGTGCAGGTGATGAAATTCAGTTAACCGATGCCATTGACATGTTAATTGAGTCTGACACGGTTGAAGCGTTTAATATGACCGGTAAGTCACACGATTGTGGCGACAAGCTTGGCTACATGAAAGCATTTGTTGAATACGGTTTACGGGATCCTAAATTGGGTAACAGCTTTATGAAAGAGGTCTCTAGTTTGATAGAAGAGTATAAATAGACTGTAGTTTACTTTTAAACGCTTATAACCACTATACGTTGCACCGGTAAAGTCAAGTCTAAATGTTTCAATTGGGCTATTAATGTTTGCACTAGATCGTAAGTATTAATCTGAAAAGCCTTAATGTTTACGCGATAAGATACATTATTTAATGCAACTCGCTTAATAACTAGTGGCATTTTTTATTAAATAGGCATTTAGGCAACGAAGGCTTATTCTGCCTCACTGTCTACTGCCCATGCTCGTCATCCTCGAATTTTCGTATCCCGGCTCAGAAACGCTACCGGGACGGACCCAGGTGTTGCTTGGTTTTTATCTCGTGATCTTTAAAGCGAAAGGTATTAACACCTGGATTCCGGCTCAAAAGCGCTACCGGAATGACGTGATAGTCAGCGTTACGGGTAGCACGTGAGAGTAGCATTACAGGTAGTACGTGATAGTGGGCGTTACAGGAATGAAGTGTACGTTAGTTAAATGACGTGCGAGTGGGTTCCTAATGCCTTATTGAAGTGAGTCTTACTTCACCGCTCGTCATCCTCGAATGCTCGTGTCGGGGATCCTGGTGTGGCTTGGTTTATTGCATGTGATCTTTAAAGCGTAAGGAATTAACACCTGGATTCCGACTCAAAAGCGTTACCGGAATGACGTAATAGTGTGCATTACAGAACGTACGTGATAGTGGGTGTTTAAGGAATGACTTGGTACTGGGCGTTGCAGGCATGACGTGAATGAGGTGGTTACTTTAATGGTATAAATGCTCATCGAATTCACCCTCGAGTAGTTTTACAATCACATCAACGCTTTTCCTTTAAGCAGTTTACGCAGCCACATTCGGTTAGGGCTAAGTAAGGCTTGTAGCTCTACGCTTAATGGTGATAGTTCGCCGCATAGGTTTGCTGCTAAGCATTCGGCGACTAATGGGCCTGAGCTTAGGCCGCGTGAGCCTAGTCCTCCTAACACATATAACCCGTCATAAATTGGTGCTGGTGTTGTTTGCCAGTAATGTTGCCATAGACTGGGTTTGTCTTTCGATTGCTGTTGAACAGCATAGCGTATAAATAACGCTTCAACATCAGGCGCACAACCCATTACCGGAAAGTGATCGCGACTGACCATCCTTACGCCAACTCTGGCATCGTTGTTTGAAACATCAATATCATTAGGCCAGTTTGAATTAGGAAAGCTTTGTTGCATTTTAAGGCTATTTTCATGCTGCTCTATCGGGCAAAAGTCAAGATGTTGTGGGTCTTTTACATAACTGGCTCCAACGCAATGTAGTTGGTTATGTTGTGGGGTTAAATAACCATTAGCGCAAATAACAGTATTAAGTTTCGCTAGCTCACCTTGTGGAGGTACATGGCTAACTTGACCTCTAAAGCCTGTAATTGGTAGATTTTTTGTCTGCTTATACTGAGTAAGTTGAGCTCCTGATGCGATGACAACCTGTTCGTGGGTTGCTATAGGGGTATTGTCTTCGGCGCTAAACAGTTGCCAGCCAGATGAGTGTGATTCAAGTGAGCTAATGTCGCTATTATAGACAATGCGAACTTTGGTTAATGTTTGTGCTTTGGCAATACTTGCTTGTGCGAATTCAAACGGACAAGCCCAACCGCCTAATGGATAATAAAAGCCAGGTTTATCAATATCGACGTTAGCAAGTTGTGTGGCTTGGTGTGGACTGACAGCAAAAGCAATCTCACTTGGCCACGCTTGACCATCAATGATTTTATCCAATCTTGTTTGGCTACGTTGATCGAAACCTGTGTGTAATACACCACACCACTCATGTCCTATGTCATATCCATTATCAACTAATGCCTGAATTCTGCGTCGACTGTATAGAAAGGCTTGTTGAAAAAATTGACTTAGCGAGCCATTTTCGGGTGTAAGCAGGGGATAAATGGCACCTTGTTTGTTGCCTGATGCGCCTTGTCCTAATGTGTCATCTTTGCAATAAATAATCACATCTTTGCCGCGTTCAGCCAGAGACAAGGTAAGACTTGCAGAAGCGATACCGCCACCTATAATAGCTATAGGGCTGTTGTTATTAGAATGTAACGGTGGCAATGGGTTATAAGCAAACTGTTGCTGTAGTTGTTGTCTTAGCGCGTTACGTTCTGCGATAGCAATGTCATCAGTCGATTTGAATGATGTGGAGGATGAAAATCCGCAAAATGCTAGTTGCTTTTTGATAGTTGGAGCAATATTTTCGTCATTTGTGCTAGCCGCTAAAAATGTTGCATTATCAACACTGAGTCGACCATATTCCCAAACTGAACGTTGATGAAAATATTGATCTGAATGAGCCTCTTGGTTCGTATGGGGTAGGGCAAACCAATGTGTTATCCTTTGTTTATTCGGCGTAGCAATGGTTTTGGCTTGCGCTAGTGGCGAACCTTGATACAGGTCAATGATAAGTTGGTTTTGGAGTAGACTCAGCCGCTGGCAACCTTCGATGGCTGCAATTTCACCATTGAGTAATGCTTGGGTAAAATCGAATAAATGATGGTCTGAATCAAGTAGCCCTTGTTGTTGCCATGTATGTTGCAGTTGCTTACGGTTTACTGGGCCTTGTTCAAATACACTGATGTGAATTCGAGTTTGTTGCTGTATCAAAGGATTTTGCAAGTTAGCCTCTTGTAAGGCTGCCAGTAATAGTATTATTTCGTGGCCATCGCCAAAACCGAGTTGGCCTAGCGTTAGTAAATGTGGTTGAGTATTTGTGGCTGCTATTTTATCGTCACTGCTTTGCAATACTTCGGCGATATACTGCTTAACAATGTGGAAATATCGGCTATTTTGATTGGCGTTGTTGCCCAGTAATTCACAAATATGCAACTCGTGTAGGTTCGGGGATACAGATAATAAAGGTGTTTTGTTCAAAATGTTTTACTCAGGGCCGATAACTTGGCATTATTTTACCTGCGTTTATGGAAAGCTGACCACTTAATTGCTTCAAAGCAGCTATGATTGCCGCAATTAAGTACCGACATGTACCAAATGGATAGCATAAAAATGAAAAGAGTCGTGATCACCGGAATGGGTGTTGTTTCAAGTATCGGTAATAACAAGCTAGAAGTGACTGAGTCACTTAAAGCGGGTCGTAGCGGTATTACTCACTCGGCACAGTTTGAAGAAATGCAATTACGTAGCAAAGTTTGGGGCGACATTAAAATGAACCCAGCTGATCATATCGATCGTAAAGCACTTCGCTTTATGGGCGATGCTGCTGCATATGCTTACATTGCTATGCAGGAAGCGATTGCTGACGCTAACCTAACAGAAGAGCAGTATTCTAATTTCCGTGTCGGTTTGATTGCTGGTACGGGTGGCGCTTCTTCAAAAAACCAAGTTCAGGCAGCTGATACACTTCGTGAAAAAGGTGTTAAGCGCGTAGGCCCTTATATTGTGCCTCGTATTATGTCTAGTACTGCAAGTGCTTGCTTGGCGACACCATTTAAAATTAAAGGGACGAGCTATTCAATCAGTTCAGCTTGTGCCACTTCTGCTCATTGTATTGGCCATGCTGTTGAACTTATCCAAATGGGTAAGCAAGATATGGTATTTGCTGGTGGTGCTGAAGAAGTTGATTGGACACTCACCATGGGCTTTGATGCTATGGGAGCACTATCGACTAAGTACAATGACACGCCTGAAAAAGCGTCACGTACATATGATGCAGATCGTGATGGTTTTGTTATTTCTGGCGGCGGCGGAATTGTTGTTGTTGAAGAATTAGAACATGCCTTAGCACGTGGCGCGAAGATTTATGCTGAGATTGTTGGTTACGGTGCCACATCTGACGGCTACGACATGGTTGCTCCGTCTGGTGAAGGTGCTGTGCGTTGTATGCAGATGGCACTTGCAGATGTAGACACGCCAGTTGATTACATCAACACTCATGGTACTTCTACTCCTGTAGGCGACATGCGTGAACTTGAAGCGTTACGTGAAGTGTTTGGCGATAACATGCCTCCAATCGCATCGACTAAATCAATGACAGGTCATGCTTTAGGTGCTGCGGGTGTACATGAAGCGATTTACAGCTTAATTATGATGGAAGACAGTTTTATTGCTCCAAGCATTAACATTGACAACCTAGATGAAAAAGCAGCTGGCATGCCAGTCGTTCGTCAAATGCGTGAAGCTGAATTGAACACCATTATGAGCAACAGTTTTGGTTTTGGTGGCACTAACGCAACGTTAGTCATGCGTAAATTTAAAGCATAAAACGTTACTAGTGGGTTAACCCGCGAATGATTTCAAAGCCAGTATCGGAAACGATACTGGCTTTTTTGTTGCCTTTTAAACAAGTGACTAGAGAAAAATCGATGATAGGCGATTACAAGCAAACGCTGCGCTTATGGAAAGGCTAAATGCCTAGATGCTAGTTCGCTTCGCGGCTAGAAGCTATAAAAGCGAAAGCGATTTAAGCGTATATCGGAGTTATTTGTCGGTTGTTTCTGATGTAAACTGCTTAGCTTTTATAGCCGCGAAGCGAACTAGCAGGACGAAGTCCGCTCTAGCATCTAGGTTTAGTCAGCGATAACAATCAGCGCTATTTGCCATGACGGACTAGGTGAATTTGGTATAAGATACGGGTTATAAAAAAACGCGATGTGATGTCGTTAAACTCGCAGTGAATAAGATACCCAAATGAAAATAATTGCCGATGAAAACATGCCTTATGTTGATGCCTTGTTTGGCTATTTAGGCAAGATTGAATATGTAAATGGCCGAACCTTGACACCTAAACAAGTCGAAGATGCCGACGTGTTATTGGTGCGTTCGGTGACGAAAGTGAATGCAGAGTTAATTAAAAATGCACATAAACTGAAATTTGTGGGTAGTGCGACGATTGGTACCGATCATGTAGATGTTGATTATCTTTCGTTGCGCAATATTTATTTTACTAATGCTCCTGGGTGTAATGCGACGGCCGTGGGTGAGTACGCATTTATTGCCATGCTGGAGTTAGCGCAACGTTTTGGAGAGTCTTTAGCCGGTAAAGTGGTGGGGATTGTCGGGGCTGGTAATACCGGCACTGCAGCCGCGAAGTGTATGCAAGCTTATGGGCTAAAAGTATTGTTGTGCGACCCCATTAAAGCATTGCAAGGTGATACCCGTGAGTTTGTGTCACTAGACACTATTATTGAGCAAGCCGATATAATCAGTCTGCATGTGCCTATCACCAAAGACGGTGAGCATAAAACCTGGTACTTATTTGATGAAGCCCGACTGAATAAGTTAAAACCCAATACCTGGTTACTAAATTGCTGTCGAGGCGAGGTGATTGATAACCGAGCGTTGATCAAATTTAAACAGCAGCGCGATGACGTAAAGCTGGTGCTTGATGTGTGGGAAGGTGAACCTAACCCAATGGCCGAATTAGTCGCCTTGGCAGAGTTTGCTACGCCGCATATTGCTGGTTATAGCCTTGAAGGCAAAGCCCGCGGAACGTTTATGTTGTATCAAAAATGGTGTGAATTACTCGATTTTCCGGTAAAAAAATCATTAGAGAGTTTATTACCGACATTTCAATTTAATCAAATTGTCAGTCAAAGTGATTTAACCGAAAGCCAATTGCTGAAATTGTCGCGTTTAGTTTATGATTTACGTGACGACGACGTTAACTTTAGAGGGTGTTTCTTAACAGCTACAGGTTTTGATTTAATGCGTAAAAAGCACACTTATCGTCGTGAATATAGTGCAATCTCGTTAACCCAATCTGTGGACTATTTATCTGATGGTAAGATAGACCCATCGATGTTGAGTGCTTTAGGCTTTAATTAATTAGTGTCATTATATAAGGCCAATAGAAGGCAGATTGAGCCTAAAAAACAGTAATTTTAGCCAGTTGAGAAAAAATCACTTCAAAGTCGGCTTTTTTAGTACATTAACCCTAGTAAAGCATAACTAAACTAAGGTAGATTGATTGTTCAAACTGGATAATATGGAGTCGAGCGTTAATTATGTCTCAGGAATTTAATGTAGTCGTTTTAGGTGCATCGGGCGCAGTGGGTCAAACAATGATTGAGATCCTCGAGCAGCGTAATTTTCCGGTTGCTAAGTTGTTTCCATTAGCGAGCAGTCGCAGTGCTGGCGAAACGGTCAGTTTTCACGGTAAACAAGTTGAAATTCTTGACGTAGAAACGTTTGATTGGACCCAAGCACAAATTGGCTTCTTTTCTGCTGGTGGCGATGTGTCTGCTAAATGGGCGCCGATTGCGGGTGACGCGGGTTGTGTTGTTATCGATAACACTTCACATTTTCGTTACGACGTAGATGTGCCACTGGTGATACCAGAAGTTAACCCAGAAGCCATTGCTGATTTCCGCAATCGCAATATCATCGCTAATCCTAATTGTTCAACGATTCAGATGTTAGTGGCTCTTAAGCCTATTTATGATGCTTTTGGTATTTCACGTATTAACGTGGCGACGTATCAGTCAGTGTCTGGAACAGGTAAAAAGGCGATTGATGAGCTAGCGGGTCAAAGTGCTAAATTATTGCAAGGTTTACCGTCAGAGCCGACAGTTTATCCAAAGCAAATTGCCTTTAACGTATTGCCTCAAATTGATGTGTTTATGGAAAATGGCTACACCAAAGAAGAAATGAAAATGGTGTGGGAAACGCAGAAAATTTTTGGTGATGACGAAATTGTTGTTAATCCAACGGCTGTGCGTGTGCCTGTTTTTTATGGTCACTCTGAGGCTATTCATATTGAAACTCGTCAACCTGTTGATGCCGAAGATGTTAAAGCTGTTTTACGTGATGCACCAGGCGTAGAATTGTTTGATGATGATAGCGAATATCCAACAGCGGTAACTGAAGCTGCAGGTAATGATCCTGTTTATGTTGGTCGCGTTCGTAAAGATATTTCACACTCTCACGGTATAAATTTATGGGTTACTGCCGATAACATTCGTAAGGGTGCTGCATTAAACAGCGTACAAATTGCCGAGATTTTGATTAGAGATTACTATTAATTACGCTTTAACAATGTGTAATGACTTAATCAACAACGCGATTTAGTTTAAAAAGCCTGCAATGCGCAGGCTTTTTCCGTTTTACTGAGCCCAATAGTAGCAGGTGCGGTGAATCTAGTTTATAGTCGTAAACATATCATTTTTAACATCAATAGCATTGAAAACGCCTGCAAAATTGGCTCACGATTGATGTGACTAGATACAGTTAACGACCATAATATTAACGATAAAAATTGCCTAAAGCCTGTTGCCAAGCCGGTAACTCAATAGCGCTAAAAGGGAAGGATGGGATGACTTTGCGTACTTCATATATTGTGGGTTTGATTGCCTGCACAGCCGTTGGCTTAACCAGTGTACAAATTATTGAGTCTGCGCATGCAGAAACGCTCAAAATTACTGGCCCCAATGGTGAGGTTAAACAACAAGCGAAACGCCAATATGGTCCAACAACATCAAGAGATACGTTTTGGAGTATTGCGCAAAAAGTCAGACCCAGCGATAAGGTCAGTGTTTACCAAGTGATGGCAGCGTTGTTTGACGCTAATCCACATGCTTTTAGTGGTAATAATTACAATACATTAGAGCGAGGGATGATATTACTTGTTCCTTCTGTTGATGTAATAGCCGCTATTCCCAATGATGTCGCTAAACGCCGTGCAGAACAAGATGACCGCCGTGCTAGCAGACAAACACAGCCTCGTCCCGTCATTAATAATAAACCTATTCAATCTCCTATAGTCGAAACGCCTAAAAAGCCTACCGTTTCAAAACCACTGCAAATAGTGCAGCAAACACCTGCTGTAGAAGTACAAACCAAAGCGATTACAGAGGCCAATGCCGTTGTCGTAAATGACCTCAATAGCACCTTAGATAAAGCCAATGCAAAAACCTTGATGCTGACCGATGAGCTTGCGCGTGCACAAGATGAATTAATGGTCAGCAACAATGACAATCAAGTGTTGAAAAACAAAATTGAACAAATGTCATTAAACATTTCCTCGCTTGAAGAAGATCTACAACTATTACGCGAGAAATATGAAGGGTTAAGTTTAGAAAATAAAAAACTTGTAGATCAAACTGAAAATGTGGAACCCGTTGTAGAAGAACCCACTGACTTTTGGCGCAGCCTAATGGATAACACCATTTTGTTGATCATTGCTGCATCGATTCCTCTGTTAATTATATTCGGACTTATTTTCTGGTTACTTAGTCGCCGTAATAAAAAAAATCAGCAGTCTGAAGTAAAAACAGCAACCCAGTCTGAACAAGAGTCTGCAGCTGCAACAGACCGCGATGACTTAGATGACTCTGATGATATTGTGGTCCATTTAGATTCAAACGATGAAGAGTCAATTGATGATTTATTGGATTTAGACAGCGTAGATTTACAGCCTGAAATCCAAATGGAAGGTGATGCCGAAATGGATATGGCATCAGATATGTTTGTTAGTGAAACAGAAACAGAAATAGAAGATGAGGAAGGGACCTCATTAGATGATTTATGGGCAGAGGCGATGGAAGATCAAGATTCTGATCTTGAACCTCTTGAAGATGACGATGATCTCGACAGTCTACTGGCTGGATTAGATGACAAGCCAGCTGCAACCCTAAATTCTGCTGCACCAGAAGATGATTTAGACAGTTTGTTGGCGGGTTTAGATGAAGATACAGAAAAAGATGATCTAGATGCTTCAGCAGAAAATGATATTGACTCGCTATTAGCTGAGTTTGATATGCCAGCAGAGCCGGATAATGTTGCCGCTGAAGAATCGGTAAAATCAGCTGAAACAAGCGCGGATGATGATATCGACTCACTATTGGCTGAATTTGACATGCCAGCTGAATCGGACGATGTTGCCGCCGAAGAACCGGTGAAATCAGCTGAAACAAGTGCGGAAGATGATATTGATGCATTGTTGGCTGAGTTTGATATGCCAGCAGAGCCGGATGATGTTGTCGCTGAAGAATCGGTAAAATCAGCTGAAACAAGCGCGGATGATGATATCGATGCATTGTTGGCTGAGTTTGATATGCCAGCAGAGCCAGATGTTGCCACTGAAGAACCGGTAAAGTCAGCTGCAACAAAGGCCGATGATGATATCGATGCACTGTTAGCTGAGTTTGATATGCCAGCAGAGCCAGATGTTGCTGCCGTTGAAGAACCGCAAATATCAGCTGAAACAAAGGCAGATGATGATATCGATGCATTGTTGGCTGAGTTTGATATGCCAGCAGAGCCGGATGATGTTGCCGTTGAAGAACCGCAAATATCAGCTGAAACAAAGGCAGATGATGATATCGATGCATTGTTGGCTGAGTTTGATATGCCAGTAGAGCCGGATGATGTTGCCGGTGAAGAACCGATAAAGTCAGCTGAAGCAAAGGCGGATGATGATATTGATGCATTGTTGGCTGAGTTTGATATGCCAGCAGAGCCAGATGTTGCCGGTGAAGAACCGATAAAGTCAGCTGAAGCAAAGGCGGATGACGATATTGATGCATTGTTGGCTGAGTTTGATATGCCAGCAGAGTCGGACGATGTTGCCGCTGAAGAGCCGATAAAGTCAGCTGAAACAAACGCGGAAGATGATCTTGATTCATTACTATCAAAATCTGATTCAGAACAAACTGATGTTGATGCTCCTACTGCAGCGGACGAAGATATAGATGAACTCCTAGCTGGGTTGTCTGTGACCAAGGATGAGAACGAACAAGATAGTTCAGAAGATGATGGGGATACTGAACCTCAGCCACTAAACAGTGATTCAGTTGATAACGATGATGATATTGCCGCGTTAATTGCAGCTGAGTTACAAGATGATGTTAACGAAGATATCCCAGACGTAGAGTCTAGTGACGATGACATTGATGCATTGTTGTCTAGCTTGAATGAGCCTGTTATTGAATCAGTATTTGACGAAGAAAGTGATGAATTATCTACAGGAGAACAAGCATCTTCCGATAGTGATGATTTAGCGGCGCAAATTGCAGCTGAGTTAAGCGATGATGAAGATGTTGCTGACTCTATTGATGATAATGAAACCAGTGACGATGACATCGATGCATTATTAGCGAGTCTTAACGAGCCGGTGGTTGAGTCAGATGCTGATGTTCAGGAAAAAGCGGCAGTCCAAGCACAGATTGCAGCTGAATTAGATGATGATATGTCTAGCGAAGAATCTACATCTGATGATGAGTCACTCGATGATGACATTAATACCTTATTGGCAAGCTTTAAAGACGATATAAAAGACGACGCTCCGTTGATTGGCGAGACTGAAAATATTGACTCTGACAGCACTCAAATTGACGGCACTCAATCTGATAATGAAGGTATCGACGATAATGCATTGTTTGATGAGTTTGATGAATATCTTAATGATACCGATTTAGTCAACACAGATGATGTCGCAGATATTGAAACGACCCCGTTTATTGAGCCTGAAACCGATGCTGATAAAGCTGCAAACAGCGATGACGAAGATAACAGCTGGTTAGATGCTGAACTTGAAGCCGCGTTAGCATCAACGAGCAATAATGATGTTGAGTCCGATCAAGAAACTGCAGCTGCATCAACTCCTGTAGCCACGCCTACATCAGAAACTGATGCCGATGATGGTTTGGATGCATTATTAGCGCAAATGGACGATGATGATAAAACTTCATCTACAGCGCAAAATAAAGCCAATAAAGATTCAGGTTTCTTTAATGACCTTAAATCAAGCAAACCTAAACCTGAACTTTTAGATTGGGAAAGCGATTTACTTAAAGCTGCCGAGTCTGCTGCTGACGAGAGAGAAGTCGATGAAGCAGATGTGAGTGATGATGATCTACTGGCGGCATTTTCACAGTCACTCAAAGATGATGACAACGATGATGACTTTACCTCTGAAGATGAGTATATCCTTAGCGATGACAACTTAACGGTTGATGAAGCATTAGCAGCACTAGATCAAAAAGAACGAAGCCAATCAACAGAATATAAAGCCAGTGACGATGACTTAATGCGTTTTGAGCGTGAAAACGGTTATATCGACATTGATAAACTGTTGAACGATGCTGATGAAGATGACGATAAAACCGACCAGTATAAAGACGTCAATGTTGATATGGGCTCTGTTAATTCGTTAATCGGCAACCCGAACATGATCGATGTTGATGATGAAGAAAACTCCGTTAATGCAAAACTTGATTTAGCCAGGGCGTATATTGAAATTGAAGACCAAGACAGTGCCCGAGCGTTATTAAAAGAAGTGCAAATGGACGGTAATGAACGTCAACAATTAGAAGCCAAAAATTTACTGAAAAGTGTTAATTAACGCGAGCAATTGAGGCTGAATAGACAAAAACATAGGCTTATGTTGACCACATAAAAGCAAACGGCGCAGATACATGCGCCGTTTTTTTGTGATAAACTGCGCGCCATTATTGAGTAGAGGATATAGGCATGCGGGTCGCGTTAGGTATTGAATATGATGGTAGTAGTTTTTGTGGGTGGCAGCGCCAACTCGAGGTCGATTCAGTGCAAGCCCAGATTGAGAAAGCGTTAAGTTATGTGGCTAATGAACCTATAACCGTATCGTGTGCCGGAAGAACAGATACTGGTGTGCACGGTACCGGGCAGGTGGTTCATTTTGACACAGATGTTCAACGTCCAATGACGGCGTGGACACAGGGCGTTAATGCTAATTTACCAGACAGTGTGGCTATACGCTGGGCAAAAGAAGTCGATGACAGTTTTCATGCTCGTTACAGTGCTACAGCCAGACGTTACCGCTATGTGATTTATAATCATAAACTGCGCCCTGGTATTTTAAGTGCAGGTGTAAGCCATTATCACGGTGATATTGATGAAACTTTGATGCATAAAGCGGCACAGCTTTTTGTTGGCGAACACGATTTTACCAGTTTTAGAGCCTTGCATTGTCAATCTAAAACACCGTTTCGAAACGTGCATCAAGTCAATGTAACTCGCCAAGGCATGTATGTGATGGTCGATATTCAAGCTAATGCATTTTTACATCATATGGTGCGAAATATTGTTGGTTCATTACTGCAAATCGGCTTAGGTAATCAACCTATAGAGTGGATAACAGAATTGTTTGCCCTGAAAAATCGTAAGCTAGCGGCACCTACCGCTAAACCGAACGGATTGTATTTGGTCGATGTGACTTATCCTGAACATTATCAATTACCTAAGTTAGCTTTGGGTCCATTGTTTATGCTCGATTAAGCCCTTTAAGCTATCTATGTTATTCAAGTTAGCTAAGTTATCTTTATTGAAATGTAAAACGAATGTTCTGTATTCGCAGGGCGAGTAAGGTTTGAATAAGTTAAATGGTATTGAATTATGTCAATCGTGTCTGAAATAACTGTGCCCAATCAACAGTCAAGTTTAGCTCAATGGCTGGATTATTTGTTGGCAATTCATCCTAGCGAAATTGACATGGGTTTAACTAGAGTCAGCGCTGTTGCCGAGCGATTGAGTGTGCTTGATTTGGCGCCAGCTAAAGTGATTACCGTAGCTGGCACCAATGGCAAAGGCACAACCTGCGCCATGTTGGCTTCGATTTTACGTCAGGCTGGTTTGTCTGTCGGTGTGTATAGCTCGCCTCATTTGCTGCATTACAATGAACGGGTGCAAATAAATCAACAAGACGCTAGTGATGATGCTCTTATCGAAGCTTTTTGTGCCATAGAGGCGGCGCGAGGTGATATTTCATTAACCTTTTTTGAATATGCTACCTTAGCTGGTTTATATTTGTTTAAAGCTGCTAAAGTCGATGTGATCATCCTTGAAGTGGGTTTAGGTGGACGGTTGGATGCAACCAATATTATTGATTCCACAGCCACTATTTTGACCTCTATCGATCTTGATCATCAAGAATATTTAGGCGATACCCGCGAACTGGTTGGCAGAGAGAAAGCTGGTGTGTTTCGCCCCGATTGTGTCGCTATTATCGGTGAGCCAGACTTACCGTTGAGCATCACTGAATATGCGAATCAACTCCATACAACCCTTTATCGTGTTGGGCATGAGTTTAATTACCAAAAAGATCAGACTCAACCAACATTATGGCACTTTGAATCTGGGCTGCAGTCATATACTGGTTTAACGGTGCCAAGGTTACCGCTGGCTAACGCTGCTAGTGTTGTTGCGCTGCTAAGCCATATTTGGCCGCAAATAAGCCAACAGCACATAAACCAAGGATTACAACAAGCTCAACTCGCTGGGCGACTAGAGCAGGTGAGCCTGCAGCCATTAGTATTACTAGATGTTGCGCATAATCCGCATGCCGCCAGATATTTAGCACAACAATTACAGGCTTACCAAGGCCGTCGTATTGTAGCCTTGTGTGGCATGCTTAAAGATAAAGACATTAAGTCGGTATTGGCGACATTAGCCGAGCAAATTAGCCATTGGAACTTGGTGAGTTTAGATAATCCACGTGGCGCATCAGCGCAAGCATTGCGTCAAGCATTGCCCAATGACAGTAGCTGTGAGCATGTAAGTGAGTTTGATGACATCGCTAGCGCATGGCAAGCCATACAAGCTACAGTCAATGCAGATGATGTGGTTATTGTCTTCGGTTCTTTTTATACTGTAGCTGGCTTTAAATCTTTATAAACACTATTTATGTCAGACGTCGGTCGTGCAAGCCATCATTAACGTCATTTGGTTAAAAAAGGGAATTAGCTTTGAATCGTCAATTTCAAAATCGTTTGGTGGGTACCATCGTATTAGTGGCCTTAGGTGTGATTTTTTTACCCGACTTGTTAGACGGTAAAAAAACGCAGGTGGTTGAGGAGTTTACTGAAATTCCTTTACGTCCAGCTCAGTCAAGTGCTTCAAATAAAGTCAATTCTGACAATAACGCTGAACCAGCGGAAGAATTCCAAGTGTTAACGATTGCAGAGCCACAAGATCTCAGTAATGATATCGTTGCATTAGGGGAAGCTGAACCGAAAAAAGAATCGACACAAGCTGTTAAGCAGCCGACTCCTGCTCCAGCTAAAATTACAACAGCAGTTAAAAAGCCTGAAACCCAGGTTGCTAATAAAGTGAAATCAGCCATTACAGCTGGGTTTACATTGCAGTTAGGCGGCTTTAACAATATTACCAATGTAAAAGCATTGATAGCACAACTGCGTAAAGCAGGGTTTAACGCTTATACACTACCTAAAGTTCCCGTAGAAGGGAAACTAACCAGAGTGTTTGTAGGCCCTGAAGTATCAGAAGAAAAACTTAAAGCTCGTCAGCAACCTATATTCAAATTAACCGGATTAAAAGGCAAAATCGTAGCCTATAATCCACAGGAACAATAACCTCTTCAGACGGTGTTTTGCGTGCGTGATTAATATTTACAATTTGATTGTTCTTAATCACGCAAGAATAATTTGTGCAATCAGAGGTGAGAAACATCTCTGTCTCTGTTAGAATCCCGCCGTCTTGAACCCTATACCGGATCACCATCTCCATGGTTTGGATTGATTACGCAATAATTATTGTCATCGGGTTATCAACTATTATTAGTTTGATCCGCGGATTCGCCAAAGAAGCCATGTCTCTTGTGGTTTGGTTTGCCGCTTTCTTTATCGCTAGCCAGTTTTATCTTGATCTTGCTGCTCATTTAACCCAAATGCAGGACGAGTTAGTCAGAAACGGTGTGGCGATTGCCATTCTTTTTATCATTACCCTGATCCTAGGGGCACTCGTTAATTATTTATTAGGCCAGTTAGTGGCTAAAACCGGATTATCGGGCACAGACCGTGTTTTAGGCCTGTGTTTTGGTGCCATACGTGGCGCGTTAATCGTTAGTGCATTACTGTTTTTTATGGATGCTTTTACGGCATTCCCTGACACCAAATGGTGGCAGGACTCTGTTCTTGTACCTGAGTTTGGCGTGGTTATTCAGTGGTTTTTTAACTACCTTGAAAATACCTCAAGCTTTGTACCCAAAATATAAACATAAAAACACCTTACAGTGAGGAACCTTACCCATGTGTGGTATCGTCGGAATAGTAGGAAAATCAACAGTTAATCAGACCATTTATGATGCGCTGACTGTGCTCCAACATCGTGGTCAAGACGCAGCAGGTATTGTGACGGTTGACATGAATGCGTTTCGTTTACGCAAAGCAAACGGCTTAGTCAAAGATGTGTTTGAACCTAAACATATGCAGCGTTTACAAGGCAATGCCGGTATTGGACATGTTCGTTATCCTACCGCTGGCAGCTCGAGTGCATCAGAGGCACAACCGTTTTATGTTAACTCGCCATTTGGTATTTCGTTAGCGCATAACGGTAACTTGACTAATACGATTGAACTGGCTGCTAGCCTAGTCACAAAGCGTCGTCATGTTAACACTACCTCAGACTCTGAAATCTTGTTAAATCTGTTAGCCGATGAATTACAAGAAACGCGCAGTTTAACCTTAAGTGCCGACGAAGTGTTTGACGCAGTTGCTAAAGTACATGCGCAAACGCGTGGTGCTTATGCGGTAGTTGCGATGATTATTGGCCAAGGTTTAGTGGCATTTCGTGACCCATTTGGTATTCGTCCTTTGGTATTGGGTAAACACGAAACCGCAACGGGTACCGAGTATATGGTTGCTTCAGAAAGTGTTGCTTTAGACGCTGTTGGTTTTGAAGTGATGCGTGACGTAGCACCTGGAGAAGCTGTTTATATTTCTCTTGATGGCCAGTTATTTACCCGTCAATGTGCAGCAGACCCAAGCTATGCCCCATGTATTTTCGAATTCGTGTATTTTGCACGTCCCGATTCGAGCATTGATAAAGTGTCTGTTTATGCGAGCCGTGTAAACATGGGCGCTAAATTAGGCGAAAAAATTAAGAAAGAATGGGAAGATCACGACATTGATGTTGTTATTCCTATTCCTGAGACTTCGTGTGATATCGCATTAGAAATTGCACGTTGCATGGATTTACCGTACCGCCAAGGTTTTGTGAAAAATCGTTATATTGGTCGTACGTTTATTATGCCTGGGCAGTTAGAGCGTAAAAAATCAGTACGTCGTAAACTGAATGCGATTAATACCGAATTTAAAGGTAAAAACGTATTATTGGTTGATGACTCGATTGTACGTGGTACTACGTCTGAACAGATCATTGAAATGGCGCGTGAAGCCGGAGCAAAGAAAGTATACTTTGCATCAGCAGCACCGGAAATCCGTTTCCCGAATGTGTATGGTATTGATATGCCAACGTCTAATGAGCTTATTGCTCATGGCCGTGATGCAGACGAAATTGCCAAAATCATTGGTGCCGATGGCATTATTTTCCAAGACTTAAGCGACTTAATTGAAGCGGTAAGAATGGAAAATCCAGAGATTAAGCGTTTCGAAACATCAGTTTTCGACGGTCATTATATTACTAACGACGTTGACCAAGCTTACTTGGATCATT
Organism: Shewanella frigidimarina; assembly: GCF_003797125.1. Lineage (GTDB taxonomy): Bacteria > Pseudomonadota > Gammaproteobacteria > Enterobacterales > Shewanellaceae > Shewanella > Shewanella frigidimarina. The sequence goes on along the minus strand of NZ_RKKE01000002.1, from coordinate 179,543 downwards.
TAACGCAGTTGCGGAACGATGATGCCAAAGCCAATCGCTCAAAAGACATTGGCACTAACTTAGAAATGCACAACGAGTGTCATCCATAAGTTAACCACTGTTTGTGAGTGATAAAAACCAGCATGAAAATGCTGGTTTTTTTATTTTAAAGCCTAGATGCTCGAACGCTTCGCGGCTAGAGGCTATAAGGGCGGTAAAGATCGATATCAAGTGAATGCTGCGAAAATGCCTAGATGCTAGGTCGCTTCGCGGCTAGAGGCTATAAGAGCGTTAAAGATAGATAACAAGCGATGGCAAGCGAATACTGCGCAAATGCCTAGAGGCTAGGTCGCTTCGCTGCTAGAAGCTATAAGAGCGATAAAGATTGATAACAAGCGGTAACAAGCGAATGCTGCGTAAATGCCTAGATACTAGGTCGCTTCGCGGCTAGACGCTATAAGAGCGTTAAAGATTGATAACAAGCGGTAACAAGCGATAGATATAGAGCAAGCGATCACAAACGATGAACATCGATCATAAGTGCATTGTGCTTAAGGCCTCACTTTCAAATACGATCATCGAGCAATATTGTCGGTAACGCTTTTGAGCCGGGATCCAGCTTTTAAAGTGGTGTAGCGCACTCGTCGGAGAATGTCCGTTGCAGATGCTATATAAGTGCTTTAATCGCCAAATAATCTTGCAACGTTTGTGAGGCTTTTTGTGGGTTCGACAGGTTTATTTTTTGGTAGTGGGTCAGCACTTTGTTTAAATATCGCTTAGCTATATCGCGCTCTTGGTCATTGTTACATTGCCAAAATTTAGTGCCTACAGCGCTAATTTTAGCCGTAGTACTATCGCTATTTATTTGTGATGATGAATTGCTACGCGTTACGTAGATAATTTCATAAAAACGACGGTTTTCTTCAATCAGTTTTTCATCAATTAATTCACAATCAAGTTTGATAAGTTGTTGGCGTAACTCATATTGATGGTGAACTGGACACAATAAAAAATCGATACTGCGGTCAGAATATTGTTGGCAAAGTGAGTTAACGAACTCGATCATCAAATCTCCACCCACTCCGGCAATAATCACCAAGGGCGTATGCTCATCTTGATCCAAAGGTATTGCTGACACATCACTACAGTGTACTTGCCATTTTGGTGGATTTTGCTGTGGGTAAAAACGTTCGAGCTTGGCGGTTAACTGCTGCATCAATGCTGGCACAATGTCGACGAAATGGATCATGGCTGCATGTCTGTCTAGCAACGCGGCGCCGAGTAATCCATGGTCGCAACAGCAATCCCAAATATGAGTGTAACCATTGGGGATCATCATGTTGATATGTGCTAAGCGGTGGCCGAGTTTCATCTATTTATCAAGTTTGGAAGTGAACCTGCGCATTGTAATGATTTAAGTGACAAAGTGGTTAATTATTTCATATTTGCAGCTTGGCGTATTTAACGCTAATCTATACTGTAAATTTATACAGTTAAGTGGCGCGGTTCATCTTTTGAACGCTAGCGCCCCAACAGTGGATTATGATTTTATATATTGCTGAAAAACCCAGTTTAGGTCGTGCTATTGCCGATGTTCTGCCAAAACCACATAAAAAAGGTGATGGCTTTATCACTGCTGCTAATGGTGATTGCGTGTCATGGTGTATTGGCCATTTGCTCGAACAAGCAGAACCGGACGCCTATGACGATGCATTTAAGTCATGGAAACTCGAACATCTTCCCATCGTGCCACAAACGTGGAAACTACAGCCAAAACCTAAAACACGCAGTCAACTTACGGTGTTACGTAAACTGGTTAAGCAAGCGTCATCGATCATTAATGCTGGCGATCCAGACCGAGAAGGGCAGTTGCTGGTCGATGAAGTGATTTCTTATTTGGGTGTGAAAGGAGACAAACTCAGTCAAGTTCAACGTTTGTTAATCAGTGACTTAAACCCACAAGCGGTAAAACGTGCTTTGGGGCAATTACGCAGTAACCGAGAGTTTATCCCATTATCAACCTCAGCATTGGCCCGCAGCCGTGCAGATTGGTTATATGGCATGAATATGACCAGAGCCTATACGATTCAAGGCCGTAAAGTGGGTTACCAAGGCGTGTTGTCGGTTGGCCGAGTTCAAACACCTTTGCTGGGGCTCGTTGTTCGTCGCGATGATGAAATTGCCGATTTTAAACCTAAAGCTTTTTATGAAGTCTTAGCGCATTTACTCACCGACCAACAACAAGCATTTACCGCTAAATGGCAACCTAGCGAAGCATGTCAACCTTATATGGATGAAGACGGCCGAGTATTAGCTAAAGGTTTAGCCGAAAATGTTGTTGCCCGTATCAATGGTAAACCAGCGGAAGTCACTAAAATTGAAGCTAAAGATAAACGTCAAAACCCACCATTACCTTACAGCTTATCGGCTCTGCAAATAGATGCTGCTAAACGTTTTGGGTTATCGGCAAAAGAGGTACTGGATACTTGCCAAAGTTTGTATGAGCGCCACAAATTGATTACTTATCCGCGCTCAGACAGTCGCTATTTACCTAAAGAGCAGCATGCTTTGGCACCAAAAGTATTGGACGCCGTGCTCAAAGGTGCTTCAGGCTTAATTGAAGGTTGTGAGTCTCCTAATAGCAAACTTAAATCTAAAGCGTGGGACGACAGTAAGGTAGATGCTCACCATGCGATAGTGCCAACTGAAAAGGTGGCTAACTTATCGACATTATCAAGCAATGAAGCCAAGTTATATCAACACGTGGCAAGGCAATATTTAGCCCAGTTCTATCCCGCTTATATCTATGCAGAAACCGCAGTTGAAGTGACCATTGCCGGTGGATTATTTACCACTAAGGCTCGTCAGGATAAAACATTAGGTTGGAAGCAATTATTTAAGCGGACTGCCACAGTAAATCAAGCTAGTTCTAATTCAACTAGCAGCGATGATGATGCGGTACAGTCGTTACCGCCACTGGTTAAAGGGCAAATATTGCATTGTCAGCGTGGTGAATTACTACAGAAAATGACTCAAGCACCGAAGCATTTTACCGACGCGACATTATTAGGCGCGATGACGGGCATTAGCCGTTACGTAACAAACAGTGAGATTAAAAAAATCCTTAAAGAAACCGATGGCTTAGGTACAGAGGCCACACGTGCAGGAATTATTGAATTGCTGTTTAAGCGAGGTTATTTAATTCGCCAAGGAAAATCAATATTGGCAACGCCCGTCGGTGTTGGCTTAATCCGCAGTTTACCCGAATCAGCAACCACACCCGACATGACCGCATTATGGGAAAACAGCCTCGATGCTATCAGCCAAAAACGTTTAAAGTATGATGCCTTTATGCAGCCATTGTTGAGCCAGTTAGATGGCCTAATCACTCAAGCATCGAGCCAGTTACCCTCAGCATTACAAGGTGTTACCAGTAGTGCACCAAAACGCAGTTTTAAGAAATCGTATAAAAAGAAGGCTAAAGCGAAAAGCTAAATTGGCAAGGGTTACTTGCATTACAGCCTAGGTATTTCGGGAATATAGCTGTGTAAACTCACAATTAGGAACTTTGTAAATGTCATTGTGAACTTTTAAACTATTAAGTTCATATAGTAGATATTTAGAGACAAGCATACTAATAACCTAGGAAAATAAAGGAGAGTGTTATGAAAAGCACACTAGTGTTAACGATATTTGCAGCAAGTTTATTGTCTTATGCATCGAATGCCACCGCAGATAAAACCATTTTAGCTGGTGGATGTTTTTGGTGTATGGAATCAGATTTTGAAAAGCTTGATGGCGTAACCGATGTGGTCTCAGGATTTACTGGCGGAAACATCAAAGACCCTATCTATAACGGTAACCATCGAGGGCATTTTGAAGCGGTTGAAATAACATACGATCCTAGCAAAGTGAGCTATGCAGAGCTGTTAGAACATTACTGGGTCAACATTGACCCTTTTGATGCAAGCGGACAGTTTTGCGATAAAGGTTCTAGCTATTTAAGTGCCATTTTTGTGGCAAACGACACCGAACGACAAATTGCACAACAGTCTAAAAGCAAAGTAGAAAAGCTGTTTCCCAATAACAAAGTGGTCACGCCGATTTTAAATGCGTCTACATTTTATCCTATAAAAGGCGATGAAAGTTATCATCAGGATTACTATAAAAACAACCCTATTAGATACAATGCCTACCGCTGGAACTGCGGCAGAGACAAAAGATTAAATGAAATTTGGGGTGATAAAGCGACACATTAGGCTTAATTTATGGCAGCCGCTACTTGTATTTTGGCGCTTCAGGTATCACCCATACAAAAGCAAAGGGGTATGAAGGTTGCAAAGAATTTGATTGTGATAAAGAATTTGATTGTGATAAAAAATGTGAGTGTGAAAAAAGTTAGAGTGTGAAAAAGAGTTCAACGCTTTAGAAAAAGCACTTTTTTGAATTAATCGGTTTTTAGGGTTATGTTGGCGTATAACAACATAACAAAAATATTATTTTGCTCGCAGGCAGGCTTAGACACTGACTTGCCGCAGTTCCGTGTATTATCACTATCAAATTGAATTATGATTTTATACGGAATAAAATAAAACAAGGAATAGGATTAATGAAAGATTCAAGGAATGAAATAGCGAAATATGGAATAACCTTTGGAACAGCGTTATCTATCGCTATTTCATGGAGTGTAAACAAGTCTGTTTTATGGGCGATTTTTCATGGTTTTTTATCTTGGTTTTATGTCATCTGGCACGTCGTGACGCGATAGTCTTTTGCTTCTTCAACACAGGAGTTAGCGAACGTTAAAACGTTAATGCCGTAGGCTAGAATTGAATAAGATTATCGGAATAATGATAAATAAGATGTCATCGTTAGTCTTATCAATCTAACACGCTTTTATCTAAGATCCCTTTATCGATTAGCTGCAACAATATATTGCGGGTTTTATCTTTTAAGGTGTCTCGTAGTAATCGGGCTGCGGGGGTAATCGATTGCCTGCTGGGAAATATGAGCCACAGTTCTGTTGGCTTTGTTTGGTATTCTGGTAATACATGCACGACGTTACCGTTAAGTAAGTCACTTGATATATCAAGGCAAGACTTAAGCCCAATGCCTTTGCCTGATACACACCAGCGATGCACTAATTCACCGTCATTTGAGATTCGGTTGCCTTTCATTTTGATTTTTAATAACTCATCGCCGCGATAAAACTCCCATACATCGTAAGTAATATCATTGAGTTGATATAACAGCCCGTTATGTGAGGCGAGGTCTTGTGGGTGTTTTGGCATGCCATGCTTTGCTAGGTAAGCTTTAGATGCACACAATAATCTGGGGACATTACAGATTTTAAACCCGTAAAGATTAGCGTCATTTGGTGAACCATAGCGCAAGGCTAAATCGACGGAGTCGCGGTAAAAATCGAGATTACTGTCATTGATATTGGCGCGAATACTGACCTTTGGATAAGTATCCATAAAGTCATCAATCCATGGAATGACAATATTACGCCCAAGGTCTGACGACATGGCTAAACGTAAATCGCCGTCAACAATGTCTAGCTCACCTTTCATGTTCTGCTTGGCTTGCTCTAGCATTAACATCGCTTGTTCACACTGTGGAATGTACTTTTCGCCTGAGCTTGATAAACGAAGTTGCCGGGTTGTGCGAATAAAAAGTTCAACGCCTAAACTGGCTTCAACGCGTTTTAATGCTGCACTTGCGGTGGCGGTGCGCATGTCTAAATTGGTTGCTGCGGCAGTGATGCTGCGAAACTCTGCGACTTTAAGCACCACATAAAGGTCTTCTAATAACATGATTATCCATTTTTAATTGATAATGTTTCAATCATTATGCTGTTTGTGGAAGATAAAACAAGCGCTAATATAGCTTCATCAAGTTTGAGCAACCTTATTTTATATATCACAGGAACAACCTTATGAAAGCTATTGGATATAAACAGTCTCTTGAAATTTCGAACCCAGAATCATTAATCGATGTGACATTGGATCAACCAATTGCAACAGGTCGTGATTTATTGATTAAAGTGAGTGCCATTGCAGTTAACCCTGCCGATTATAAAGTGCGCTTAAACATGCCACCTGCGGATGGTGAAGTTAAAGTGATTGGTTGGGACGCGGTTGGCGAAGTCATTGCAACAGGTGACAAGGCAAGTCAATTTAAACCTGGTGATGTGGTGTACTATGCTGGTGATATTACTCGCACAGGAAGTAACGCTGAATATCAGTTAGTTGATGAACGCTTAGTGGGTATGAAGCCTAAGAGTTTGTCGAATGCAGAAGCTGCAGCGCTACCATTAACGGCGATAACAGCATGGGAATTGTTGTTTGAACATTTATCGATTAAGCAGCAAAGCCCTAGCGCGATAGAAAAATCAAACGAAGTGATTTTGGTTGTTGGCGCTGCCGGTGGTGTGGGTTCTATATTTGTACAATTGGCTAAAGCCATTACGGGCGCAACCATTATTGGTACGGCATCACGTGCAAGTTCAAGTGAGTGGGTTAAGAAATTGGGTGCGGACTATGTTGTCGACCACACTAAACCGCTTGCTGCGCAAATAGCGGCATTAAACATTGGCCCAGTGACTCACGTTGCGAGCCTAAACAGCACCGATACTTATTTTGACAGTTACACTGAGTTATTAGCACCGTTTGGTAAGATTGCTATGATTGACGATCCAGTTGCACTTGATGTGACTAAATTGAAGCTAAAAAGCTTGTCATTACATTGGGAGTTTATGTTTGCTCGTTCGATGTTTAACGCAGTCGATATGGATGAGCAGGGACATTTACTTAACCGAGTAGCGGATCTTGTTGACCAAGGTTTTATTCAAACCACGTTAGGCCAGCACATGGGCGCTATTAATGCTGCAAATCTTCGTGCTGCACATGAGGCGTTAGAAGCCGGCCGTGCAATTGGTAAAATTGTGTTAGAAGGATTTTAATTAATAGCTTTATTGTATTATTAATCACGTTAAAACTTATATTATCGAACAGGAATAAACATGTCACATTTAACAATTGTAGCCAACATTAAGGCTAAAGCGGACAAAATTGAGTTAGTAAAAACTGAGTTGCTGAAGCTGATTGAAGTCACTCGTGCAGAAGAAGGGTGTATTAACTATGATTTACACCGAGACAATGAAAACTCTGCCCACTTTATGTTTTATGAGACTTGGCAGACCCGTGAATTATGGCGTGTGCATATGGAAAATCAGCATTTAGCCGATTTTGTGGCTGCAACTCAAGGTGCAGTTGATGAATTTACGTTGAATGAAATGACCGTTATCGGCTAGTTTTATGTAAGTTGGCGATTCAATTGAGTGACATCCAAAAGCAGAACATAAAATGTTCTGCTTTTTTGTCGATTTTTTTTAGTATCTTATGAGACACTCAAGTGATGAATCGCTTTAAATACAAGGATAAGTGACAAGATGGAAATCAGATTTACGCAGTTGCAGTGCAGTTCATCGAGTGTCACTGTCGACATTAATGATTGGGTTATTGAGCCTCAACAATCTTGGGGGGTATTTAGCACCGAAGGTGATGTAGGTGCATTGCTTGGCCAGTTATTAACTCAGCAAATTGATGCGCAAACCTTAACGTACAGTGGCGATATTATTGGTGTCACGCCAGCAAGTGTGGCATTAGTGTCATTGCTTGAGCAACAATCACTGCTTGAAGCTATTTTAGAGCAAGATGACAGCGAGTCACTGGGATATACCGATCCTAAAACGACCGTGTTTGGGGTTGTTTTTAATCAATGCCATGACAATGACTTAACCCATCAATTGCTGCAGCAATTAGATTTAACGCATTTAAGCTTAAGTCCTTTTGCTCAATTGTCTACCGGTGAAGGCCGCAGAGTAATGCTTGCTCGTGCAGTAGCAACTCAAGTGCCTTTTTTAGTGCTCGACGAACCTTATGCAGGTCTTGATGTTGCACACAGACAGACTCTCACAGAATATTTACAACAATTATCTCAAACCAAACAGATACTGGTCGTGGTGTCGCGTGAAGAAGATATGCCAGATTGGATTGAACATGTTGCTATGTTCAGTCATGGTAAATTAGACAGTATGATGACCAAATCACAGTGGGATAACCATCCTGTTATTGCCCAGTTAACGGCGCAAGCGGGTCAACAAAGCGATGATATGTTAGCGCTTATTCGTCGTCACAGACACAAGCCATTATTTGCTAACCCGGTTTTTCAGTTAAACAATGGACGAGTGGCTTACAGCGATAAAGTGATTTTTTCGGGCGTGAACTGGCGTATTGATAATGGTGTGCATTGGCAAGTAAAAGGACCAAATGGTTGCGGTAAAAGTACTTTACTGGGGCTTATTTTTGGCGACCATCCACAATGTTACAGCAACGACATTGATATTTTTGGTAACAAAAGAGGTTCAGGCGAGAGCATTTGGGAAATAAAAAAACACATCGGTATGGTGTCTTCGGCATTACATCTGCAATATCGGGTTAACTGTAGCGCACTGGATGTGATTGTTTCTGGTTTTTATGATTCTATTGGTTTGTACCAAAAACCGACGGCACAGCAAATATCTGTTGCTGCAGAATGGTTGGCCATTTTACACATGGGCCATTTAAGTAAAACCGCTTTTCGACAATTAGAATATGGCCAGCAACGTTTATTACTCATCGCTCGCGCCATTGTGAAACAACCCACCTTATTGATCCTCGATGAGCCTTATCAAGGTTTGGATTCTTTGGGACGCCGACTGATAAAAAATGCCCTTGAACTCATTGCCAAAGAACACTTAAGTCAATTGTTGTATGTCTCGCATTATCAAGAAGATAGCCTATACAGTATTCAGCACTATATTGAATTTGTGAAAGATGAAAATCAAGATGGTTATCGGGCGGTGGTTTCTCAGGGGTAATACCGTCGTGTTAAAAGAGTTTCTAAATAGCTAACTTAGGTTGGCTATTTTTGTTTGTGAGTTTATTTTCTAATAATAATTGATAATGTTTCAATTATTATGCTGTATATGGCGATTAAACTTTTGTATATCATAACCACATTAACGCAGATAGCCTTGAATATTGAGTGAATTGAGCTGTAATAGGGCTATAGACATACAGCGACACGCTTAAGGAAACTGATGCTACTTGATACACCCATTTGCGATTATGGCTGGAAAGCCCCTGATTTCACATTGAAAGATGCCAATGGTAATGCTTTTACCATGAGTGAACACTTAGGAGAAAAGGGCTTATTGATTATGTTTATTTGTAATCATTGTCCTTATGTTAAAGCCATTGCGACGCGTTTAGCCGCGGATACAAAGCAATTAATGGCTGAAGGCATCAATGTGTTAGCGGTCATGTCTAATGATTATCATGATGTTGAGGCTGACTCGCCACAAAATATGCTGAGTTTTGCCAAGCAACATGGTTTTGAATTTGCTTATTTAGTGGACGAAGATCAGCAAGTGGCTAAGCAATATGGTGCTGTGTGCACTCCTGACTTTTTTGGTTTTAATTATCTCGGTGAATTGCAATATCGTGGCCGATTAGATGATGCGCGTTTGCAAGATGCGCCGAACAGAGAACCTGAACTACTACAAGCCATGCAAATGATTGCTGCAATAGGCAAAGGGCCTAAACAGCAAACTGCCAGCATGGGTTGCTCTATTAAATGGCGATAAGCCCGTTCAGTTGGCTATAAATTTAGTGCGCTATAAACCTTGAAAAATTGTTTTTAAGCACCATAACAGGGTAAACAGAGTGTTGAGTAAATTACGGTGTTAACCAATTGTATTTATTGTTAATTATTATTTTATTTTTTTGTGTTTAGTTTGAATTTTAGATGTTATTTACGACCAATGGTTGTGACTAACAAGGTTAGTTAATCGATGATGTTAATCACCTGCATTAATCAATGTCGTTAACTGCCAGTCCTTTTACTCATTGTTAAAATCGAGATATCACATGACCAATGCCATTATTGCTGATTTAGAAAAACGTTACACTGCCAAACGCTATGATGCGACTAAACGCGTGCCTAAAGAAGATTTAGCCGTGATTTATGACGCTATGGTGTTATCGCCGTCATCAATTAACTCTCAACCATGGAAATTTATCGTGATTGAAAGTGACGAAGCCAAGCAACGTTTACATGACTCTTATGCTAATAAGTTTCAGTTTAATCAACCGCATGCTAAAACGGCTTCACATACTATATTGTTTGCATATAACCCCAAGTATACCCGCGAAGACTATGCCAAAGTGGTTGATCAAGGCATTATCGATGGCCGTACTAAGCCTGAAGATCGCGAAAGTGCATTTGGTGGATACGCATTTGTTGATTTAAACACTGATGAAGCGGGTAACAATGCTGCTTGGACTAAGTCACAAACCTATTTAGCATTAGGTAACACTATGCATACGCTAGCGCGCCTTGGTATCGACTCTACGCCAATGGAAGGTGTTGATAGTGAAATGCTAGGTCAAATATTTGCTAAAGAGCTGGACGGTTATGTGTGTGAAGTTGCATTAGCATTTGGTTATCATCATTCAGATGAAGACTACAACGCCAAGTTACCAAAATCTCGTTTAAACATTGATCAAGTGTTACAGGTTTTATAATTAACGAGTCGCTTTTTACGCGGCTGATGTTAATAAAAAAGGGGGTATAAGAGTAATCTTATGCCCCTTTTTTTATGTTATTGAAGCCAAAAGCTGAACACGTTTACGAGTATTGAGTCACTAGCGTAAACAGTGGCCGCGATTGAGGCTTATCAATTTATCGAGTACGCGTTCGCCGTCCATACGAATGCCATTGTGCTCATATTCTGATGTGAGCCAATACTTAAGGTTCGCCACTTTTTTTGTGGTTTCTAAACTGTATTGCATTTCGACATACATATCTTCGCTGTATATTGCGGCTGCAACCGGGACTTTATTATTAGCCAGTTTTTCTAGGTCATAAAACGCAGGCCAGTCTTTTTTCGCTGCGATAAGCTCAGCGGCTTGTTGCAGTGGAATGAGTTGTTCAAATTGGGCAAACATCCACGGATAGACCATTTCGCCAGTGAACAATAATGGTTTGTCAGGGCGATAGTTAAATTGGCTGTATTGTGCTCGTATTCTGTGTGCCGCCCAAGCTGATGCTTGTTGCTGACAATAAATAGACTCATGCATTAATGCAAAAATAGGGTTGGTGTTGTAGTCGAGAAATTGACTGAACTGATGCAGAAACAGTGGATTAACGTCGATACCATGCGGTGTTTCAATTAACGCTTGCTCAAGCAGATAGTAAACCGCTTCTGGGCCTTGTTCCATACCGATATTAATGCCTAGCAACTGCAACATTTCAACCGTGAGTTGCTCACCAGTTGCTAAGTAGACTTTGTTTTCGTAAAGGTATTTGGCTAAGTCATCGACTAAGGTGCGTGCATCACTAAAGCGTTTGAAAAAGTCATTGTTTTTAGCGATGACACGTTGATAAGTGGCTTGATAAACCTCTTCAGCAGGGCGGTCTAGTGAAGGAATACCACCGGTAATGTATGCCTCTTTGAGGCCTTCTGGTGCAGCAGATAAATAATGCAATACACAAAATCCACCAAAACTTTGGCCTAAAATACTCCAAGGTTCATCTGGCGATAATTTTGCGCGAATATACTCTGCATCTCGAACAATATTGTCTGCACGGAAAAAGCTTAGGTAGTCCGCTTGGTCTGTTGAACTCATGTAACTTAAGCTGGTGGCATTAACCGGGCTTGATAACCCGGTGCCTCGTTGGTCGAGTAATAACACTCTATATTCAGTTAACGCGCGTTTTATCCAGCCACTATTGCTCACAGGTCTTACTGCGCCAAAACCCGGTCCACCTTGAAAAAACACTAAGTAGGGTAGTTTTTTATGTTGATTTTCGACACTGACAATTTCCCGTGCGAAAACCGTAATCTGTTTACTTGGACTTTGTTGATAGTCTAATGGCACAGAGAAAAAATGTTTACGGGCGACGATGTCTGATAAGGTGAGATCAATGTGCATAATAAGGCCTGCTGAGTCAGAATTAATGTGTATTGCCAGCGGTAATAACGCTATTTTATAAGCCATATTGTACATCAGTAATCAGTAACTTGATGGATATCACATTAAAAAGGTATCTAGATCAACGCTGCCTAGTTAAAATTAGTGATAATAAACAAATGATCATAAGACGAGGTTGCCAATGAAGTATCAAATCATCCCCGTAACGCCTTTTCAGCAAAATTGTAGTGTTATTTGGTGTGAAAAAACCTTAAAGGCTGCGGTTGTTGATCCTGGTGGCAACATTGACCGGATTTTAGCTGAGGTGGCTAAGTTAGGAGTAAATGTTGAAAAAATATTATTAACCCATGGTCATATTGATCATGTCGGTGGTGCCGCTGAATTAGCCAAAAAATTAGCAGTGCCGATTATTGGTCCGCACATAGCGGATAAGTTTTGGTTAGAAAACTTAGTTAAACAAAGTCAAAACTTTGGTTTTCCACGCACTGAAGCTTTTGAACCAACCCAGTACCTAAATGAAGGTGATGAGGTTAGTGTAGGTGAGCAGCATTTACTGGTGTTACATTGCCCAGGGCATACACCAGGACACATTGTTTTTTATGATAAAATAGCTAATTTAGCTTGGGTCGGTGATGTGCTTTTTAGAGGCTCAATTGGTCGTACTGATTTCCCCCAATCCAATCATCAAGACTTACTTCACTCCATTACCACCAAATTGTGGCCATTAGGGCTCAATGTCAGTTTTATTCCCGGCCATGGACCAATGTCGACGTTCGCCGACGAGCGACAACATAACCCTTTTGTTGCCGATCAGTTATTTGATTAACAATTTGTTATGTAATCAGGTCATTGAGGTTATTTATTAATAAGTTGAAACCATTGATTCTTTGCATTGTAAAGCCAGTCTGTTAGCTTAAGCTAATGCGTTTACAAATGATGGACAACCAACATGGTTCAACACCTCGTTGATTTACTCGATACCTGGTTACCTTCTTATCAAGAAGACTGGGTACTTGCCGTTCTTACCCAAGTAGAAGGGTCTTCTTACCGCAAACCTGGCGCCATAATGCTATTTCATCCAATGGGTAAAAGCCTGGGGATGTTAAGTGGTGGCTGTCTTGAGGCGGATTTACGTCGTCACGCCCAGCGCGCTATTCAAACTCAGCAAGTTATTCAGTTAACCTATGACGCAACGGATGAGTCTGATACCAGTTATCAGCTGGGCTGTGGTGGTATTGTCAATATCATGATGGTGTCGCTGAATAAAGCGAACAATTACCTTAGTTTGGTGAGTGTTCATGATGCTTTAATGCGTGGTGATCGTGGTACATACCAGCTTGAGATTGTTGCCGATGGCGTTTCAAGCCATCAGATATCAGGCCACTTTGTAGAGGCGTCTAGTGACGCAGCACCTATTACCCTAAATACCAAAACCCTTAAAGTGACTGAGCAAAATAAAACGTTACTGCAAATTCCACTGCGTCCGCCGGTGCATATTGGTATTTTTGGCGGCGGATTAGATGCCAAACCTATAGCCCAAATGGCACAAACCATGGGCTGGAAAGTGACGATATTTGATGAGCGTACTGCTTATGCTCGCACCTATGATTTTCCGGGCTGCCACATTATGAAACACCCGACACCGTCGATATCTACTGATTTACTCAGTGGGTTAGATGCGGCTTTCATCATGAGCCATAATTTACAGATTGATGCTAAAACGCTAAAAACATTACAACCGTTGCCACTGGCCTACATATCATTGTTAGGCCCAGTACATCGGCGCGATAAAGTATTGGATATGGCAGAACTCAGTTTGAAAGACTTTAGCGGTTATTTCTCTGCACCAGCAGGATTAGCGTTAGGTGGTGAACTGCCAGGCTCTGTTGCGTTGAGTATTTTATCTCAATGTCATGGCGTGCTGTATAACAGCAAGCTCACTAGTCTTGATAGTGTGATGTTGTAATGGCGGGTCAGTAATGAAGCCCAATATCATTACCGTTATTTTAGCCGCTGGTGCCAGTAGCCGATTTCATGGCGCCAAAATGCTCGCTAAAGTAAAAGGTAATCAAAGTTTATTAGCCCGCAGCATCGTATCACTTAACAAGGTGACAGCCACCGCAGGAATAAAAGCGCCAGCAGTAGTGTTAGGCGCTCATCTTAATGACGAGATCATGGCAATAACCGCAACAAGCCATCAGATCATTAACCCTGATTGGCAACAAGGGTTATCCAGCTCCGTTAAACATGCCAGCCAATACGCTATTGAACAGCAAGCCGATGCATTGTTGCTCGTGCTTGCTGACCAAGTCGCCATTGATGTTGATGACTATTTACACCTTATCGAACGCTATCAGCAAAATGGGTTAACAAGCTGTGCTTTTTATCGACAAAATGTGGGTGTTCCAGCGATATTTTTAGCTAAAGATTTTGCTGTGCTAATGTCGATCGATGGCGATAAAGGTGCTAAAAGTATTCTAAAACAACATGATAAAAATAATAGCTTGAACATTATTCCAATGGAACAAGCGCAATTTGATATTGATACGCCTGCTGACTTAGCGCGCTGGTTAGATAATAAGGATTAATTATGACAACCCCAACACAAAAATTAATGGTCAACGGTAAGGACTTTACCCTTGATGCCGATCCTAATATGCCAGTGCTATGGGCTTTGCGCGACATACTGGGTTTAACAGGTACAAAGTTTGGTTGTGGTGCAGGACTCTGCGGCGCTTGTACCATTCATGTTGATGGCAGCCCAATGCGTGGTTGTTTGACCAGCCTTAAGCAAGTACAGGGCAAACAAGTGACAACCATTGAAGGTCTTGAAGCGCAAAAATTGAAAGACGCTTGGCTTGAACATAATGTGCCGCAATGTGGTTATTGTCAGGCGGGGCAATTAATGTCTGCTGCTGCGTTATTAAAAACCACAGCTAAACCAACAGAGACGCAAATTGACGATGCAATGTCGGGCAATATTTGTCGTTGTGGTACTTACCCGCGTATTAAAGCGGCGATCAAATCAGCTTCGGAGGCGTAATCATGACGACATTTACCGCAGTTGAAAACATTAGTCGCCGTAACGTGCTTAAACTCTTTGGCGCTGTGGGTGGTGGTTTAGCCCTTGGTGGTACTAGTTTAGTGTGGAGCCCAATGGCACTGGCACAAGACAAACAGGCATTGATGAATTTATTTGTCGCCATCGGTGAAGACAACAAAGTGTATTTAACCTGCCATCGTTCAGAAATGGGCCAAGGTATTCGCACCGGTATTCCGCAAGTCTTAGCCGATGAATTAGAAGCCGATTGGGATAAAGTTGTAGTAGTGCAGGGGCTAGCGGATAAACGCTATGGTAGCCAAAACACCGATGGTAGCCGCAGTATCCGTAAGCATTATCATCGTATGCGTCAAATGGGCGCAACAGCACGTACCATGCTTGAACAAGCCGCTGCTGATAAATGGAAAGTACCCGTTACTGAGGTATATGCCAAGGCGCACAAAGTACACCATAAAGGCAGTAATAAAAACTTATCTTATGGTGAGCTTGCATTAGCGGCATCAAAACTGACTATGCCAGAGCTGGACAAGGTTACGTTAAAGCCTGAAAGCGAATTTGTTCATATTGGCAAGTCTCATACTATTGTCGATATGGATGCGATGCTAACGGGCAAAGCAATATACGGATATGACATTAAGCTTGATGGAATGTTGTATGCCAGTATCACTCGCCCGCCAGTGTTAGGCAGTGATGTGGTTAGCGTTGATGATGCTAAAGCTCGTAAAATTGCTGGTGTGGTCGATATTATTACCTTACCAGTACCAAAAGGTGCGCCGTTATTTCAGGCTCTAGGCGGTGTAGCGGTTATTGCCACCAACAGCTGGAGTGCCATTGAAGCCCGTAAAGCATTAGCGATTACATGGTCAGAGTCAGTAAACGACAGTCATGACTCTGATGTGTATCTTAAAGGTTTGGTTGAGCGCGTTAAGCTGCCAGGTAAAGTGATCCGTCAGTTGGGCACTTCAGTAACGGACTGGCCAGCAGAACACACCTTGAGTGCAGTTTATACGGTTCCTTATCTTACTCATGCGATGATGGAACCACCGGTGGCGACAGCAAATGTGACCGCAGATGGCTGTGAGTTGTGGGCATCAAGCCAAACGCCGCAAAGTACCCAACAAAATGTTGCAGGTGCATTAGGGCTTAAAGAAGAGCAAGTCAAAGTCAATGTCACCTTATTAGGCGGTGGTTTTGGTCGTAAATCAAAACCAGATTTTAGTGTTGAAGCCGCTATTTTGTCGCAAAAGCTTAATAAGCCTGTCAAGGTATGTTGGAGCCGAGAAGATGAGATTCAAAATGGCTATTACCATGCCATTAGTGCGCAAATGTATCAGGCTAAAGTTGATGGCAACAGCATGCCTACAGCGTTGCTAGCCAGAACAGGGTTCCCTTCAATCAGCTCAACCTTTGCAGAAGGTGTTGAATATCCTTCTGATGGTGAATTAGATTTAGGCTTTAGCGACGTGCCGTTAGCCCTTGAAAGCATTCAACTCGAGTCAGTTAAGGCTAAAGCACATACCCGTATCGGTTGGATGCGCTCGGTATGTAACATTCAACATGCCTTTGGTATTGGTAGCTTTGTTGACGAACTGGCAGTAAAAACCAATAAGCCATGTGTACAAATGTGGCGTGAATTACTGGGTAAACCACGGATAGAAAACTTTGAAAACCAAGGTTTCAAATACGGTAACTATGGTGAAGAGCTAGCTGATCATCCTGTTGATGTGGGCCGTTATCTCAAGGTGCTCGATACATTAGAAGCTGCATTAGCTAAAGCCCCTAAAGCGGGTAAAAACCAAGGTTGGGGTATGGCAGTGCATCGCAGCTTTGTGAGCTACGTTGCCGTTGCGACATTAGTTGAAGTGGTTGATAACAAACTTAAAGTGATTAAGTCTATTGCGGTAATGGATGCAGGGATTGTAGTAAACCCAGACCGTGTTAAGTCGCAGCTTGAAGGTGCGATTATTTTTGGCTTGAGTTTAGCTATGATGGGAGACATAAGCTTTAAAGGCGGTAAAGTCGTGCAGTCTAATTTCCATGATTATCCTTTATTGCGTTTACCTCAATGCCCAGAAATTGAAACTCATATTATTGCGTCAACCGCTAAACCTGCTGGTGTAGGTGAACCTGGGGTACCTCCTGTGGCGCCGAGTTTAACCAATGCGATTTTTGCTGCAACCGGAATTCGATACCGTGATTTACCGCTCAATAAGTTTGTATCGGTCTAGCCATTTTCGTGAGAGAGAGCACTTAAGTTTTACTCACTTAAGTCGATAATAATTAAGTAAAATGCCTAAATGTATTCGCACTTAGGCATTTTTATGAATTTGAGATGCAGTTTTCATATGAACCGTCAGGCTTGTCTATACTCTCTATATCTTTTGTCATAAACCCAGAGCATATTGATGCTCGCCATATTCAATAATTGTTTTTTATAGCGATAAATTATCGCAGGAAGCTGAAAAATGAAGCAAATCCAGTTTAGAAAAATTGATGCCATTATGATTAAGTTCAGCCTTAATGGTAAGTTTTGGATTGTTTGTTCAATGGTCACCGCGATTACAAGTATTATCGCGATATTGAATTTCCAACAAGCTAATGATTTAATTACTCAATCATCTTTAGACCGAGTGAGCACTCGTGTGCAAAGTGTTGCCTCAGTGGCAAACAGTCAAGGATTACAAAACGCCGAGCTTCAACAATTTGCTGCCGATAACCAACTGCAAGTGTCTGCAAGGGATGAGAGTACTCGCAGTGGCGATATAGTGACAGCATCTGCCAATGTGGGTAATCAATATTTAACTCAAAGCCAAAATGTCCAGCAGTGGGAACAAGACGCGATTGGCAATGCCCAATTTATGCTCATCATTGCGCTGGTGGGATTGTTGCCACTATTTCAATTAAGTTATTGGATTTCTACGTCATTAGGCGGCGGGTTATGGGAAATGTACATGGCCATTAAACGCCTCGCTGACGGCGACTTAACCTTTAGACTTAACTTTTTTGGTACTGATGATTTCAGTTTAATCGCCAAAGACATTGATCGTTGTGCTGATAACATGAGTGAAATGGTTGGTGCTATCCGCATTAATGCTGAAACCTTGGCTGTTGCTGGCAACGAGTTTAATCATCAAGCCAGTACCAATGACGAACTGATAGATCAACAACATCACTTTTTAGACTCAGTGGCACATGCCATGGATCAAATGACCGCGGCTATTGCCGATGTGTCACATCACGCAAGTGATACGTCATTAAATACTAAGCAAAATGCAACGCAAATAGAGCAAAGTCAAAGTAAGATTAACGATGCGGTTAAACGTATTAGTTACCTATCAGAGCGTATTGCAGAAGCATTTTCATCAGTAGAACAACTTTCTCGTGATGCTACCCAAATTAATGATGCCGTTACCACCATTGATAGTATTTCTGAACAAACCAATTTATTGGCATTAAATGCCGCTATTGAAGCGGCGCGTGCCGGTGAGCAAGGTCGTGGTTTTGCGGTCGTGGCGGACGAAGTGCGTACCCTTGCGGGGCGTACCCAAAAAGCCACCGTAGAAATTCAAAAAATGATTGAAGGGTTGCAACAAGGCTCTAAAAAGCTGACCGGTATTACCAATGTGATTGTTACTGAAGCAGACCAAGGGAGTGCGAGTATCAAAGCGGTGGGTGATGATATTACTCATATGGCTGAGTCTATTAATGCGGTGTTCGATATGAGCAGCCAAATAGCAGCATCCGCGGAACAACAAAGCATGTCTGCAAGGGATATAGCCTCACAACTTAATCAAATTCGTCATCAATCGGAAACGATTCGCAGTACTTCCAAACAAGCTGGTGTATTAGCTAAAGATTTGAATCAATCGTCTAAAGGTTTAGCGGCGATTTTAAGTCAATATAGAATCTAGCGCTTACGGCTTTATCAATAAAGAGGAGATCGTTGATATATTTTTGATTAGCTTAAAATAAAATACTAAGGTATCTGGTCTGTTACTAAATTGTTAAGTGGTGGTTTGAGTGTACGGATTCGAATTAACCGTCTAACACCACTTAAATTAGTAACAGATTAGATATCTGTGAATAGCATGGTGCATGTTTGTTATCGCCACCTTATTTCGGTGCTTTATTGTGTCATTAAGCAAACATCATCAGGAGTATCAATGATCATTACCTCTACGCGCGTTGCTATAGTGCTGACCTTAAGCGGAATATTATTTGGCATCTCTGCCGTGAACGCGGCACCTCAAAGCATTGTGGTGCTAAACGCTCAAGGGCAACCAGCACAAAACATGGTGGTGTATTTACTCCCAAGCGCTCCTGCCAATATTGTTACCACAGTTACTCCTAATAAAGCTGAAGTTCATCAAAAAGATAAGCAATTCTCTCCTTAGGGCCTAAGCGTTTTTCATTCAAACTTCGTCATCAGCAACAACAGCAAATATTGAGATTTGAGCAAACAGGGCATGTGTCTATGGGCTGTAATGTGCATGACTGGATGTCGGTGGTGGTCGACACCCCATTTTATGCTGTGACCAATTTACAAGGGATAGTGACATTTGAGCATTTACCGGCAGATGACTTTAAGCTGGTTGTGTGGCATCCACAGTTAAAAATGTCTGATAATCAGCAAGTGAAACCTGTTCATTTTCCCAGTGCTAACACGATGACTATTACACTGCAGGCTGATTTTGATAGTATCCCCAGCCAGCAAAGTTTAGATGAATTTGAATTTTTAGAAGGATACTAGTATTGCTATTTTTTAATCGGCTACAAACACGGATTTTTGCTTTTTTTGTATTGTTAATCATTACCGTATTGAGTTTGTCTTTTTGGTTAACATACCAAGCTAATCAAAGGTTAGAGCAACAGTATGTGGCCAATCAACTTGAAGTAGCGAGCTTAGTTTTCGAGTCGCAATACGATAACCGAAACTATTATTTGGCGGCATTTGCCGCGACGGCCGCAAAGGACTTTGGCTTAAAAGATATTTTTATTGATGGTGATAATCGTAGTTTTCTGGTGGCATTAAATAATCATCGCAGTCGGATTAATGCATCTTTAGCAATGGCTGTGTCTGCCGAAGGTAACGTTATTGGCCAGCTGGTGGCCTCGCAAGGTGAATTAGGTCGTGAAGCCGTTGCTTTTGGCTCTGAACAGAATGAAGTGTTTCGATACAAGTTAGGTTCCGAGTTTGAAGCACTGAGCCCATTTTATTTATTAGATAATAAACTGTATCAAATTAAGTTTTCACCACTCACTAGTGGCGGTAATAGCGTTATCGGTTGGGTGGGTTTTGGGTTTCTTATCGATGATACCTTAGCTAATTCGTTGCAGAAGCTCACCGGCTTAAACAGCGGTTTTATGTTAACAACCAAAAATAATGTCATTGCGGTTGGCCATTCTGGTCTGTCGTTGCCAGACGATGAAACCTCACTATTATCGCGTTATATCATCGAAGAGAAAACCAACCACGATTATATTCTGTGGAAGCAATTTTTAGGTGAAGTTGATGGCCAATCTTTACATGCCTATATGTATAAATCCCGCGCTGATTTGTTGGCTTCAATAGAATCACAGTGGTTACAACAGGTCGCGGTGTTAGTTATGATGTTACCGGTGTCATTGTTGTTGGCGTTTTGGATATCGGGCAGTATCACTCGGCCGATCACACAATTAATAGCCCAAGCACGTTTTATCGCACAAGGTAATTATGACTCCAGTGTGAGTGTCGATTCCAGTATTGAGCTACAACAATTAGCCACTGAATTTACCTCAATGCAGCAAGCTATTTTACAACGAGAAAAAGCCATTGCTCATCAAGCTTATCATGACTCATTAACCAATTTAGGTAATCGTAATGAATTACAGCGCACGATTGAACCTTGGTTAGTCGCGGGGTCAACGATGGGGCTGTGTTTAATTAATATTCGCCGCATGACTGAAATTAATGTCACGTTAGGTCATGCTGTAGGCGATGAGGTGATTAAAGAAGTGGCTAAGCGTTTATGTGAGGTAAATCCCGATGCCCTAGCTTATCGATTATCGGGTGATGAATTCGTTTTAGCATTTAAACATTGTGAGCACCAATCGTTTGATGTGCTTCTCAAAAAGCTCCAAAATCAAATTGGTCAGGATTATCGTTATCAAGATGTAATGTTACATTTGCAGTTTACTGCTGGTGTCAGTTTTTATCAGCCAAACGTAGATATTGTTACCCTGCTAAGACAAGCAGATACCGCTCTGCAGCATGCTAAAATAAATAAGCGTGACTATCAAATCTACGACGCCAATATCGATAAAAATAGTATTGAACGTTTTCAGCTCATTAATGAACTTAAAGTGGCTATCGAGCAAAATCAGTTAGTGTTGTATTACCAACCCAAATTAAACTTAGCCAAACAAAAAATTACCCATGTAGAGGCTCTCGTCCGTTGGAATCATCCTGCTAGAGGCATTATTCCACCTGATACGTTTATCCCTATCGCCGAGAAAACCATGCAAATGGATGCATTAACTCGTTGGGTGATTACTGAAGCGATGGATCAATATCATCGTTGGCAATTACTGGGTATTAATATGTGTATAGCAGTAAATATTTCGGCTGAAAATTTAAAAGACGAGCAATTTTGCCACTGGTTCATTAATGCCCTCGCTGAGCATAATGTACCTGTTACCGCGATGACGTTAGAAATAACTGAAGATGCGGTGGTATCTGATCCCGAGCTGGCAATAAAACAGCTCACGTTATTGCGTCAAAATGGACTCACGTTATCAATAGATGACTATGGCACTGGCTATTCTTCATTGGCGCAATTGAAACAGCTGCCGGTCGATGAACTTAAAATTGATAAGTCGTTTGTGCAAAAGTTGCTTGAAAATGAAGCAGACCAAATCATTGTGCAATCGACGTTACAATTAGCTCATAATTTAGGCCTTAAAGTGGTTGCCGAAGGCATTGAAGACAAGGCTACTTTAGAATGGTTAACCAATCTAAACTGCGAAATGGGCCAAGGCTTTTATTTGTCGCGACCATTGCCTGAACAGCAGTTTAATGACTGGTTAGGGCAATCTGATTACCTGTAGGAGAATTGATTATTTGCGGCTTACGTACAAGGATAGTGTGTTGCTTACTGTGTGTGAGTAGCAGTATTTATGCCGAACCATTGGATAATGACGTGATTGGTCATGCAGATGTTGAGCATGATTTCAGTGGCGTGATAGATGTCCGTGTTGGTTATGCTGATAGCATCGATTCTTATTTGGATGGTGGATTGGGCAAGTTTGGCGTTGACAATGGCGCGCACTTAGCTTTATCACAACTGGGGTTAAGTTATCACAGCCAATGGGGCGATGCCTGGTCGAGTCGTATTGTGGCGAATGGATATGTTGATGGTATCAATAATGGGTTAGGTATCACTGAAGCCATTTTACGTTATCGGGATATTCCGAGTGAGCAAGGTATTCGGTTTGATGTTCAGTTTGGCTTGATGTATCCGCAAATATCGTTAGAAAATGTCGCTACCGCATGGGCATCACCTTTCACCTTAAACTATTCAACCATGAATAATTGGCTGGCCGAAGAGGTTAGGCACATTGGCCTGTCGACAACGGTTGAATCATTAGGGAAATATCGGCAATCAGAGCATGATTTTTCGTTAACTGCAGAAGCCTTTATGTTTAACGATACCACCGGCGCTATGCTGGCCTGGCACGGCTGGACTCAAACCTCAAGACAAACATTAGTGCAAGAAACCATTCCTATCACTGCCATTCCTGCAATGGCAGAGGGTGGTATGTTAGAGGCCCAAGCCGCTAACTCAGACCCTTTTACTGAACTTGACGACCGTATCGGTGGGCATGTACTCGCAAAGTGGACTTGGCGTAATAAAGGCAGTGTTCAAGCCGGCTATTATGATAATAACGCCAATACGCATATTGTTAAGCAAGGTCAATATGTGTGGTTGACCCAGTTTGGTCACATCGGGGCAAAATGGCGTTTGCCATTTGGTGTCAGTTTAATCAGTCAATTTATGCAAGGGACCACCTTAATGACCAATACTGACGGTTATCCTGTGGTCGATAATGATTTTTATTCTGGTTATGTGTTATTGAGTAAACGTTGGGACAAGCACAGATTAAGCCTAAGAGTTGAAGACTTTTCTGTTTCCGATAATGATCTTACTCCTGAGGATAATAATAATGAAGATGGCCAATCATTGACCCTTGCGTATCAATATCAACTCGATAGACCGTGGTTTATCCAATTTGAATACAATGCTGTCGATTCAACTCGACCTGCTAGAGCGTATCTTAATGAATCGGTCGAGCTGCTTGAGCAACAATGGCAAGTGTCTAGTCGTTACTTTTTTTAGTTAAGCCTACTGCAAGTTAATTCAATAAAGTTAGCAAGACAAAGTTAGCAAGATAGGGGCAGTTTGAAAGGTGTTTATTATTCCAAGTTTAGGTTAGTTAACGGCTAATATGGGTTAACTACAAGCATGGGCTAATGGCTAACGCAGAGTCAACAATCATAAAAAAACGCTATGCTGTTAGGCATAGCGTTTTTTTTCAAGCATCATATCGTTTAATCTAAGGGTCAGTTAACATCCACTTCGACTAACTAAATGTGCTCCAAATTGGCGCATGGTCTGATGGTTTATCAATACCACGTAATTCGTAATCTACATCTGACTCAACTAAACGTGGCAACATTGACTCTGTGACCAGAATGACGTCAATTCGAAGTCCACGGTTATCATCAAAACCCTTGCTACGATAATCAAACCATGAATAACGTTCAGTGCGAGTAGGGTGTAATTGACGGAAACTGTCGATAAAGCCCCATTGCTGTAGACGTGCTAACCATTCACGTTCTTCTGGTTGGAAACTACATTTACCGGTTTTTAACCAACGTTTGGCGTTAACCTCACCAATACCGATGTCTAAATCGGTTGGCGAAATATTAATGTCACCAATAATCGCGATGTCTTCATCTGCGCTATGATGCTTTTCTAAATGCACCATTAAGTCTTGATAAAACTTACGTTTCGCAGGGTACTTTGTTTCGTGATGGATGCTTTCACCTTGTGGAAAGTAACCATTGAAAACGGTTAATATGCGGCCATTATCTTGCTTGAATTGACCAATAATCAGGCGGCGTTGCGCGTCTTCATCATCGGTTTCAAAACCTTTAACAACATTGACAGGTTCTGCTTTTGACAACATCGCCACGCCATAATGTGCTTTGCCACCATGATAATGGACCTTGTAACCCATAGCCTCAACATCAGCTACTGGGAAAGCTTCGTCATGCACTTTGGTTTCTTGTAAGCCAATTATATCGGGTGAATGACTGTCAATGAGAGCTTGCAGTTGATGCAAACGAGCACGAATACCATTGATATTAAAAGAAACTATTTTCATTAAGGAAGCACTCGTTTAAATGGCTTAACGATAACGCTTTTGTACACGCCAGCACCGATATAAGGATCCACATCAGCCCAAGCTTGTGCATCTTCTAATGAAGGAAAGTCAGCGATAACTAATGATCCTGTGAAACCCGCTTCACCAGGATTTTCATTATCAATTGCAGGGTGTGGTCCGGCAGTTAATAAACGGCCTTCATCGGCTAAAGCTTGTAAACGTGCTAAATGTTCAGCACGAACAGATAAACGCTTTTCTAGACTGTTTTCAACATCTTGAGATGAAATCATATACCACATATAGCTGCTTCCTTTATTTGATTTTACATAAACAATTATTGGTTATCAGTAGGTTGCGAGTTGTCATCTTGCATATTTTTATACAGATAAACTACCGTTATTACTGTGTTAATTAAGGTAAGGGCGGTTAAGCCAAATACTTTGAAATTAACCCAGGTTTCTAAAGGTAAATTAAACGCAATATAAATATTGGCGAAACTACATAATACAAAAAATCCAACCCAATACCATGTGACTTGAGCCCATATTCTATCGTCCACTTTCATTTCTTTGCCTAACATGCTCTTAAGCGCAGATTTTCCCATGATTTGTGAGGCAATTAACCCTATAGCAAACAAGGCATAAACGATACTGACTTTCCATTTGATAAAAGCATCATCGTGGAAAAATAGGGTGAGGGAACCAAATACCGTCACCATGGCGAAGGTGGCTAAATGCATTTTTTCAATATGTTTATAAATCAGATAGGTAATGACGAGTTGAATAGCCGTGGCAGCAATCAATACTCCTGTTGCGGCGTAGATATCATAGAATTTGTAAACGGCAAAAAAAATGACAAGTGGTAAAAAGTCTAACAGTTGTTTCATAAAAATCTCTTGCAGGAAAAGGACAACAAACCGCTGTCACTACGACAATATATGCCGATTGTAACATGATGAGATAGTGTTTATGAACCATAAGCAGTCGTGCTATTGCTCCCTGAGTGATCATTGTTGCTTTAAGGTGAGCCATAACTGAGTTTCGTTGAGTAGATCAGCACTCTTTTTAGATAAAAAGGGATTATGCAGCACAAATTCAGTGCGGTTATCCAGCTCTGATTTACTGAGCATACCTTGAGTGATTGGATGGTTGTAGAATAAGTCGTCGAAACTACCGTCATCGATGGCTTTTCTTAGGCCGAATTCAATTCGCTGCGCTAAGGATGTGTTGTCTTTACTGACAAAAAAATAAATTGGGGCGGGATACTTTAATAAAATTCTTTGTTCAAGTATTACATCTGGATAACGGTACAAGTCTCGCCATGGTTCGTGTATTGAGCGGGGATAGTAGTCAAAGCGACCTTTCAGTAACATCGCTATTAAACGACTATCACTGCCCGATGTGACTGTAAAACCATTACTGTTCAAAATTGGCACATCTGGCCAATCAGCGCCTTGGCCAATTAAGGTTTTTTTGATGTCTTCTATGGAGTGTATGTTATCAAATTTAGCTTGATCATTTTTACGGATTAACCCAATTCGGTAACCCATTAGTCCTTTAAGCAATGGCACATAAATAGCTTGTAATTGATCTTCTCGTTCGATGCTGGTCATGGTCCAGACAACATCAATAATCGTGTTATCAGCCACCATTTTAAGTGCTCGACCCTGTGGCATTTGGATCATGGCGGCATTCATTTGAAAGTCACCATATTTATCGCGACTTTTTTCTAACGCAAGTTCAAGTAACGAGACAAAATACGCTTGTTTTGGGTCAATCCCATGAATTGCAGCATTATAAGTGACGATAGTTTTAGGTTGTACAGAGGTATCCACAGCCTTAAGACTGTAGCTAACAAATAGAATGGTAATCGTTAAAATCCCTATTAACGAACTTTTCATATAACACCGAGTTGGTTGATATTTGTCCTAGTATAACGGACATAAAAAAAGGAGCAATAAAATTGCTCCTTTTTTGACCAAAAATGGGGCTTATGTCGCCGCTTTCATTGTAGCGGTAAATTCAGCCAGTTTCGCGAGTAATGTGGCTTCATCATGTTGATGTGCTTCAATGATTTTAACCACTGCAGAACCTGAAATAGCACCAGCGGCTCCAGCCTTGATAGCGGCGCGCACTTGCTCAGGCTCGGCAATACCAAAACCTAATAGCGGTGGCGGCGCATTAAACTCGGCCAGCTGTGCCAGAATATTCTCAATTGGCTCACCCGCTTTGGATTCTGTACCCGTGACGCCAGCTCGTGATAATAGATAGGTGTAACCTTCACCTTGTTCACTGACCATTTTTAAGGTGTCAGAATCAGCATTGGGCGGTGCAATAAAGATCGGTGCAATACCATGTGCTTTGGCGGCTTTACTAAAGGGAGCAGACTCTTCAACAGGCACGTCAGCAATCAACACTGAATCAACACCAGCAGCTTGAGCTTTAGCGTAAAACTCATCAATACCATTAGCAAAAACTAGGTTGGCATAAAGCAATAATCCGATAGGCATATCAGGGTGTTGAGCGCGGACTTTAGTGATGATGTCAAAACAATCACTAGAAGTTGTACCTGCCGCTAATGACCGTAAGTTAGCACCTTGTATAACAGGGCCATCGGCTAATGGATCTGAAAAAGGAAAGCCTAATTCAAGAGCATCCGCACCATTATCGACTAAGGTTTGAATAATTTTTAACGATAATTCAGGGCTCGGATCGCCAATGGTCACAAAAGGAACAAACGCACCTTTATCTTGTGCTTTCAGTGCAGCAAATTTTGCTTGATAACGGTTACTCATTGCCGCTCTCCTGTTGTTTTTGTTTGGCTTCTAAAATATCTGCCACTGTAAAAATATCTTTGTCACCACGGCCGGATAAATTAACCACTAAAATGGTTTCTTTAGTGGCTTCTTTTGCCATGCGTACAGCATAGGCTAGGGCATGGGCAGACTCTAATGCAGGAATAATCCCTTCGCAACGAGCGAGCGTTTGAAACATTTCAAGTGCTTCATCATCGGTTGCAGACTCATAACGAGCACGACCAATGGCATTTAAATGCGCATGTTGTGGCCCAACGGATGGGAAATCAAGCCCCGCTGAAACCGAATATGACTCTTCAATTTGACCGTCGCTATTTTGCATTAAGGGTGATTTCATCCCAAAGAAAATACCGGTTTTACCATGTTTAAGCGGCGCGCCGTGCATCGGGGTATCAATTCCTTTACCAGCAGGTTCTACACCAATTAATTCCACTGACGGTTCGTCAATAAAGTCGGCAAACATGCCAATAGCGTTCGAGCCACCGCCTACACAAGCGATAACGGCATCTGGTAAACGACCTTCTTTTTCAAGAATTTGTTTCTTGGTTTCTTCGCCAATCATTCGTTGGAATTCACGAACAATGGTTGGAAATGGGTGTGGTCCTGCTGCTGTACCTAATAAGTAATGGGCTTTATCATAGCTGCCTGACCAGTCGCGCATGGCTTCGTTACAAGCATCTTTTAAGGTTGATGAACCCGATGTCACAGGAATAACTTCAGCGCCCATTAGCTTCATTCTAAATACGTTTGGAGACTGACGCTCAATGTCTTTTGCACCCATGTATACTTTACATTTTAAGCCTAAAAGCGCACAGGCTAGGGCAGTGGCTACACCATGTTGGCCAGCGCCTGTTTCGGCAATGATTTCCTTTTTACCCATACGCTTAGCTAACAAAGCCTGACCCAATACCTGGTTGGTTTTATGCGCACCGCCGTGGAGTAAGTCTTCACGCTTTAGGTAGATTTTCACCAGCGGATTTGGACTTAAATTACGGGTAAGTGTTAGCGCTGTTGGGCGACCAGCATAGTTTTTCAACAGGTCGGTAAACTCAGCAATAAAGCTTTCATCTTGTTGTGCTTCAACAAAGGCCGTTTCGAGTTGTTTTAATGCAGGCACTAAAATCTGCGGTACGTACATCCCACCGTATTCGCCGAAATAAGGGTTAAGCTTGAGCTCGGTCATAAATATTCCCTTCGAGTAATCATGTTTTTAACTAAAAATAATGTCGTAAATAGAAAATTAATTACGGCGTAATTGAGTAAATGCAGCAATCAGTTTTTGGTGGTCTTTATGGCCAGGGGTAGATTCTACTCCTGAATTTAAGTCGACCCCATAAAATCCTTGTTGGCTTGCTAGATAAACATTGTCTGGGGTTAATCCTCCCGCCAACATCGCATCTTGTTTATCATCAATATCTGCTTGCCAATTAAACGTTTGCCCGGTGCCGCCAAATTGTTGTGCTGACTTGCTGTCGTATAAATAACGATCGGCGCCAGCAGGTTTTTGGCTCACTTCGCCGTTGTTACTGTCAATTGCAACGGCTTTCCAAATTTTGGTATTGAGCTGTTGTTGCTTAAGTAACGCTTTTAATTCTGTGATTTCAAGTTCAGTTTCATTGCCGTGTAATTGCACGGCAAAAAGATTCAGCATTTGGGCTAATGAAGCGATATCTGCAACGGGGTGATTAACAAACACACCCAACATATTTAAGCCAATATTACGTTGCTGCATTTGGGCGATTAATTCACTTGCTTGTGCAGGTGTTACGGATCTAGGTGATTGGGGATGAAAAATTAGCCCACCAAATACCGCCCCAGCAGTCGCCACTGCCTCAATATCGTCAATTCGAGTTAAACCGCAGACTTTGTTGTTCCCAAAAATAAGTTGTCTGCACGCTAAATCAATATCGTCTTGCGCCATAATTGAACTGCCAACAAGATAACCGTCAACCAATGGATTTAGGCGGCAAATTTGTTGATGGTTATAAATACCTGATTCGCTAATAACGACTCTGTCTGCTGGGATCTGTGGCGCTAATAACTCAGTTGTCGCCAAATTAGTACTTAAGTCGCGTAAATTACGATTGTTAATACCAATTATTGGGGCAAGGAGATCAATCGCTCGGATCAATTCTTCTTGGTTACTCACTTCAGTTAAGGTATCTAATTGATACTTAGCCGCTTCGTTGGCTAATAAACGATATTGCTCATCATCAAGCACTGACAACATTAATAAAATGGCATCCGCACCTTGATGGGCCGCCAATTTCACTTGATACGGGTCGACAAAAAAGTCTTTACAGATAATTGGCTGAGTCACTCTAGCGCGGACTTTTGGAATGTAGTCCATGTCACCTTGGAAAAACTGTTCATCGGTGAGTACTGAGATGCCTGCAGCGTAATGGACATAAATATCTGCGATGGCTTCAACATCAAACACAGGGCGAATAAGCCCTTTAGAAGGGCTGGCCTTTTTACACTCAAAAATAAACTGAGCATTAGGCGCTTTCATGGCATCGTATAAGCTACGGTCAGATATTTTAGGCTGTAGTCGGGCTTCAGGGAAACGCAGTTTTAGCGCGGCGATATGGGCCGCTTTTGTATCAACAATACGGGTTAATACATTACTTTCTGGCTTACTCATTGTGTTCTCCAGCTTGGCTCGCGGCAGCTAAATCGGTTAATAAGGTAAAAGCTGTACCGCTGGCGAGTGTGGCAAGTGCTAGCTGAGTACCGGCTTGAACTGAGTCGCAAATACCACTTATATACAAAGCACAACCTGCATTAATCGCCACTGCATCTCGATGAGCAGGGAGGCCTTTACCTTGTAAAATGGCTTGAGTGATTAAAGCGTTTTGTGCTGGTTCTCCACCCGTTAGCTGTGCTATGTCTGCACGGTTAACGCCGAGATCTTCAGGGCTAAGTTGGTAAGTACGCACCACACCGTCTTTTAGTTCTGCCACATGAGTATTATCATGTAATGCTACTTCATCTAAACCACTGCCATACACCACCATAGCGCGTTTAACCCCAAGGGCATGAAGTACTTGCGCAATAGGTTCGATGAGTTCAAGTGTATAGACGCCCAATAGCATAAATTCTGGGCTTGCTGGGTTAATTAATGGGCCTAGCACATTAAAAATGGTCCGAGTTTCTAACGCTTGTCTTACTGGTACTGCGTGTTTCACTCCGCCATGGTAATGCGGCGCAAATAGAAAACATAAGCCAAGCTTATCTAAACATTGGCTTGCAGCGTCTGGTGCCATGGTGAGCGCAATACCGCAATGTGACAGTAAGTCAGAAGAACCAGACTTGCTTGATACGCTGCGGTTACCGTGTTTTGCTACTTTTGCCCCCGCAGCTGCTGCAACAAATGCGGCTGTAGTCGAAATGTTGATGGTGTTATGGCCATCGCCACCTGTACCGACAATATCAACAATGCCGCTTTGTTTTGAGGCATCACTGCGAGGGAAGGGTTTAGCTGCTTGGCGCAATGCGTCAGCCGCTCCGGCTATTTCATCAATGGTTTCGCCGCGCATTTTTAGCGCCACTAACATACCCGCCATGGTAGCAGGTTGCATATCACCTTGAATAATAGTGCTAAACACTTGTGCCATTTGTTCGCGAGTTAATGGCTTACCTTGGTACAGATGGTCGAATAAGGTTTGCAGATTATCCATTACTTACCTCCAGTAAAGGCATGGTCTTGGGTTAAATACGCTAATGTCTGCGTAAGTAACTGACTGCCTAAGGTGGTTAAAATTGATTCTGGATGAAATTGAAAGCCCATTGCTTGATGTTGTGGATGCAATACTGCCATTGGCATGTCATCTGTGGTGGCAATAACGTCTAAACAGTCAGGTACTTTAGTCGCAACTAAGCTGTGATAACGGGCAACCGGTAATGGGGAGGGTAAATTGGCAAATACGCCCTGACCATTATGGAAGGTCGGGCTGGCTTTACCGTGGACAACAAACGGTGCTCGTTCTACTTTGCCGCCATAATATTCAACCATGGCTTGATGACCTAAACAGATGCCAAGCATTGGGACTTTACCAGCCACTTTGCCAATGAGTTCCATCATGCAACCCGCTTCATGAGGCGCACCAGGTCCGGGTGATAACACCAATGCCGTTTTACCGGTTTCATTGATGAGCTTTTCAGCCACATAATCGGCACTGACATCATTACGATAAATGACAACTTCACAACCTAGACTGCGGAATTGATCGACTAGATTGTAAGTAAACGAATCGAAGTTATCGAGTAGGTATAATTTCATCGGTTTATTTGCTTGTGTGGTTGCAGTGCTCATAGCCCACCTCCCATTTTTATCGCAGAAATGACCGCTTGGGCTTTTTGACGTGTTTCATCCGCTTCGGCTTGTGGGTCTGAGTCAAACACCACGCCAGCACCTGCTTGTATATGAGCAACATCATTTTTAACAAAAGCTGAACGAATAACGATGCAGGTATCCATGTCGCCGAGACCATTGAGGTAACCCACTGCGCCACCATAACTGCCGCGACGAGCTTGCTCTGCTTGGCGTACTAATTGTGATGCACGTACTTTTGGGGCTCCTACTAAGGTTCCCATGTTCATGCAGGCTTGATAAGCGTGCAGAGCATCTAAATCTAAGCGTAATTGACCGGTAACACGACTGACTAAATGCATCACGTGCGAGTAACGATCAACTTTTAACAGTTCAGCCACTTTACGGCTACCGCTTTGACTAATGCGAGCGATGTCGTTACGGGCTAAATCGACCAGCATTAAATGTTCTGATAATTCTTTCTTATCTAAACGCAGCTCAAGTTCGATACGGCTGTCTAGGTCAAAATCAATCTCACCTTGGGCATTTTTACCGCGCTTACGCGTGCCTGCAATGGGATATACTTCGACTTGGTTACTGGCCGCATCATATTTCAGGGCACTTTCTGGCGACGCACCAAATAAGGTGAAATCAGGACCTCTAAAATAGAACATATATGGACTTGGATTGGTTAAGCGCAAAGCGCGATATGCACCAAGCGTATTCGGGCAAGGTAAGCTGAAACAACGAGATGGCACCACTTGGAAAATATCACCGGCGACAATGTGTTCTTTCAAATCAATCACGGTTTGCTTAAATTGCTCGTCAGTAATGTTAACTTTTTCGTCGGTTGTCACTGGTGTTAACGGAGCAATATCACCTAGCTCGGCGCATTGTTCGATGACGTGTTGCAGTTGCAGATCTAATTGTTGTGCAATGATGTTATCTTGACTGAATTGGTGGCTAACAATCTCGGCTTGCTGAGTTTGATGGTCAATTAAAATAAGTGTTTCAGCAAGATAGAATAAATAGTCAGGGCAATCGTTGTGAGCGTTGGGCGCAGCAGGGAGTGGCTCGACGGTATCAATTAAGTCATATGCTAATACACCACCTAAAAATAAATCTTCAAATTTAAGTGGATTATTGGTTTGTATGTGCTTAATAAACATTCTTAAGCCATCAAGAGGAGATGTTGACTTTAAGCGTGCATCTTCGTCTTGTAACTCGGTGGCCTTTTTCAACGTGACGATTAAAGTATCATTATCTCGTTGTTGCTGTGCATCACTGAAGAAGTTGGCAATTGGCACTAACAAGGCCGCACCATTGTGCGTTAATGCACTAAAAGTGAGTTGATAACCGTCGCAACGTATCATCATTGCCGCATGGGTGAGTACGATACTTTTTAAGTGGTCTTTACTTTCGACCTCAGCAGACTCTAATAGCATGGTATGCGGCGCGTTATTAGTGACTTGCTGATACAGTTTTAGCGGATCAGTATGGTAGGTTAATGGCTGCTTTTGCGTGGTAACCTGAGCGAGTTGGTTTGGTGCAGTCACTGTTGTCGTCATCACTATGTCGCCGCTCCTTGTATCCTGTTTGTTTATCATCTGTTGGCCTTTAATATTATGTAACCCGAGTGACTAAATTGAATGGGCCAAATAACAAGAAAGCCCACATCTCTGCGGGCTTTTTGGTAAAATCTTGTCTCTTAAAAATGAGCACAACGCTTCACACCACCCGTTAATTTGGGAAGTGCCACCACCATGTAATGTGTAATGAAGCTAAAGAGTGTGTCATCGTTAATCGCTGTATTATGTCTGTGTTTAATGCCTATAGGAAAACCCAGCTGGAGGTTAATGTCAATTGAATATTTCTCAAAAGCTGACAAAAAATGACAATCAGGATAGATCTAGTCTATTTATTGAGCCCTCTAACTAACTTATGCATAAATAATTCATCAATTGCCATCATTTATTCATAAATCCAAGCAGTATTTTTATCGCCACTCTAGTACAATAACCACATGATTACAGAGACTCTCTTGGCCGATCTTCACAGCCACACGACCGCATCAGACGGTCAATTAACACCAACAGAATTATTAACTCGCGCTATTGAAAAAGGCGTTGAGATGTTTGCTATTACTGACCATGACACTGTCGGAGGGTTAGCAGAAGCGCATCTTGCTAATCAAAACCATGCCACGCCGTTATTATTAATTAACGGTTGTGAGATTTCGACTCGTTGGAACAGTTTTGATATTCATATCGTCGGATTAAACTTGGATATCGCTCACACAGGATTGTTGGACTTTTTAACTCATCAACGTGAGTTGCGTGAAGTCCGAGCCCAAGAAATTGGTGAACGTTTAGCTAAAGCTGGGATAGAGGGTGCCTATGAAGGTGCTAAAGCTATTGCCGGTGATGCAGCGCTTAGCCGCGGCCATTATGCTAGATGGTTAGCAGATAATGGTCATGCGACAGATATGCCTAGCGTATTCAAACGCTACTTAGCTCGAGGCAAAACAGGTTATGTACCCAATAATTGGGGCGATATGGCCAATGCGATAGAGCATATTCATCAAGCCGGTGGTGTTGCTGTATTAGCTCATCCCAGCGGTTACAAATTATCGGCCAAATGGCTTAAGCGCTTAGTGCGTGAATTTGCAGAGGCCGGTGGCGATGCGATTGAAGTTATTTTAGGCCAGCAAACATTAGACGACCGTAATAATCTTATTGCATTAAGTAAGCAAAATAAACTACTTGCTTCAGTGGGGAGCGATTTTCACTTTCCCAGTAATTGGATCGAGTTAGGTAAAAACTTATTCCAACCACAAGGTGTGGAATGGGTTTGGCAATCACAACATTGGACGAAAAGAGTATGAGTCAATTTTTTTATATTCATGATGAGAACCCACAAGCACGATTAATTAATCAAGCAGTGGCGATTCTTAAACAAGGTGGAGTCATTGTTTACCCAACTGACTCAGGTTATGCATTGGGCTGTATGATTGGTGAAAAAAATGCCATGACGCGTATGGCACGTATCCGCCAGATTGAAAATGACACCAATTTTTCATTAATGTGTCGTGATTTATCTGAGCTGGCTAATTTTGCCCGCGTTGATAACCAAGCATACCGTTTATTAAAAAGCTGTATGCCTGGCCCATATACATTTATTTTCAAAGCCACTAAAGAAGTGCCACGCCGTTTACAGTGCGATAAAAAGCGCACCATAGGCATTCGCGTACCTAATAATATTATTGCGCTCGCGTTACTTGAAGCATTGGGCGAACCAATGATGACCACCAGTTTAGTAATGCCAAATGAGCAATTTGCTGAATCAGACCCAGAGCATATTCGCGATATACTCGATCACTTGGTCGACGGTATTATTCACGGTGGTTATTTACCTGAAAATCAAACGACAGTGATTGATATGTCTGAAGATGAGATGGTGATATTACGTCATGGTGCTGGCGATACCAGTGCATTTGAATAAACGAAAGTGATACCCGCAGACGAATCATCTAAGATAAACATGCCAGGCAGTCAGCAAAGCCTGCCATTAGCAATGGTTCGTGGCCAAGCGCTTAATAGCATGCCCGTAGACTTGTTTATTCCGCCTGAGGCCTTAGAAGTGTTTCTTGAAACCTTTGAAGGCCCATTAGATTTATTGTTATATTTAATCCGTAAACAAAAATTAGATGTGGTTGATTTGCCTATTCAACAAATCACCCAACAATATTTACTCTATATTGAAATTCTCACTGAAGCGCGGATTGAACTGGCTGCCGATTACCTTGTGATGGCGGCAACATTAGCGGAGATTAAATCCCGATTATTGTTACCTAAAATGGCCAGTGAAGATGATGAGGAAGAAGATCCTCGAGTGGTGCTTATACGGCAATTAAAAGCCTATGAAGTGATCAAACAAGCTGCAGCCGATATTGATACGTTACCGCGGATTGAACGAGATGTGTTTCAAGCATCCGTTAGCGCGGCTCCAGACATTAAACCTATAACAGTAGCGCCTGAAGTGTCGCTGGTGGATATTGCCCGTGCGTTTGGCGAAGTACTAAAACGCATTGATGCTAACGAAGATCATCACGTAAAGCGTGAACATTTATCTACCCGTGAACGCATGAGCCAAATTTTAGCTAAGTTATCCAGTACAGAATACATTGGTTTTGAGTGTTTGTTTGATGTCAGTGAAGGTCGAGCCGGTGTTGTGGTGAGTTTTTTGGCACTCATGGAGCTGGTTAAAGAGTTACTCGTTGAGTTAGTGCAAAATGAACCGTTTTCACCCATCTATGTAAAAGCGTATTAATTAACGATATTCGAAGAGATCCATGAAGCCAATTAATCCTATTCAGTTAAAACAGCTTATTGAAGCCAGTTTGTTTGTCTTAGCTAAGCCGTTGTCGGTAAAAGCCATTAAAGAAACGGTGTTAGCAGACTTTAGTGTATCGCGTATGCGCATTCAGGAAACGCTTGATGAATTACAGCAAGATTATCAAGAGCGGGGCGTACAGCTAGTTAAAATCGCTAGTGGCTATCGTTTTCAAACTCAAGAAATACTCAGCCCTTATTTACAACCTCTGTGGCAAGAAAAATCCCCTAAGTACTCTCGTGCAACGCTTGAAACGTTGGCGGTGATTGCATATCGACAACCGGTAACGCGTGGTGATATTGAATATATTAGAGGCGTGGCGATTAGCAGTCATATTATAAAAAGTTTAGCGGATCGGCAGTGGATTAAAGTGGTTGGCCATAAGGAAGTGCCCGGAAAACCAGCATTATATGCGACCACCCCTGCATTTCTGGATTATTTTAATTTAACAAAACTTGCCGATTTACCTGCATTAACGGATGCCGCATCACTACAAGGGTTATTTGATAAAGTGCAAGTTGCTCTCGATGAATCTAACGATGATGACAGTAGTGATGATCACCAAGTCAATGACGAGCAAAACGATACCGAAAACGGCAGTGATACAACGACAAATGAACTTGATGATGTAGACGACGAAGCCATCGATGTTGTTGAAAAAGGTCAAAATCTAACCCATTAAATCCACACTTTAGT
This sequence comes from Shewanella frigidimarina, assembly GCF_003797125.1. Classification (GTDB taxonomy): domain Bacteria; phylum Pseudomonadota; class Gammaproteobacteria; order Enterobacterales; family Shewanellaceae; genus Shewanella; species Shewanella frigidimarina. The sequence goes on along the minus strand of NZ_RKKE01000002.1, from coordinate 142,821 downwards.
ATTGGTTGCCGTTGTTTTTTCGTTGGTTTGCTCGGGTAGCTGGGCGAGCATGTAATCGAGTAAGCGCTGACCCGTTAGGCTTAAAAATCGTCTTGATGGATACACTAGAAATACCACGCCAGCATAAGGCGCTAAATCATTAAATAAACGCACTAACTCCCCTTGCTCTACGTCATCGTGACATAATTTTTGTGGTAAATAACCTATCCCTCTGCCTAATTTTGTCGCTTCATAAGCCAGTTGAATGCTGTTGGTGCATAAGTTGCCTTTTACGGCCTGCATTGCATCATTGGCGAGTGGAACTTCACTGAAGGTTTTACCATTTGGGAAGCGAAATAGAATTGAGTTGTGTTGTTCAATATCACTCAAGGTGACAGGCATGCCTGCTTTGGTTAAGTATTCTGGGCTGGCAAAGAAACACATATCTTCACTGATAACTGGTTTTGCCACCATGTCGAGTTCACTAAACGTTTCATTCACCATAAACGCGATATCAATATTGTTACGTACCATGTCTAAGGGCTCAGTACTGGTAATAATTTCAATCGAACAGTTAGGATTTTCATCCATAAAGGCAAATATTTTACTCACAATATCCATTATCTGTGGGATAGGAAATATCAAAATCCGCAAGTGGCCAGTCAACTCTGCTTTGTTGTCGGTGATATCTGAAAGGGTTCGGTCTAAGTCAGCTAACATCACCAAGGTTTTTTCATAGAAATGACTGCCTGCAGAGGTCAGTGTTATTGCCCGGCTTTGACGATGAAATAACTTTAAATTTAATGACTCTTCCAACGATTGCAAGCGTCTGCTGACCGTCGATTTAGGCAAATTCAATAAGTTAGCCGCTTCAAGTATGCTGCCTGTTTCGACAATTCGGTGAAATAAGGCAATGTCTTCGGTTTTCATATTGATTGCTCTGATAATGGCAAATAAGTCAAACTCAAATAATGAGACTGATATTCCCAAATAAACCCATTTATTGCAACTATAATTCAGGGTATTGTTCAGCCCAATTGTAAATTAACTGTTATCCCTGAAAAGGGAAATATTGTTATCACCACGTCTTTTTAACGCTTAGTTCCTAAGGATCATAGTCGATGAAACATCGCTCAACATTGCCGTTGGCACTGCTTATTTCTCTTATTTTAGTCGGTTGTACGCCTGTTGAAAGCGCTGTACAAGAAGTGCTTGTGCGCCCAGTAAAATTGTTTGAAGTGACACAGTCGTCAGGCAATACCATTCGTCAGTTTCCTGCAAGAGTCGAAGCCAATAGCCGTGCAGAATTATCATTTAGGATTTCAGGCCAACTTGTCAGATTGGATCTCGTTGAAGGCCAACACGTTAAACAAGGTGTTTTACTGGCTCAATTAGATGATCGCGATGCGCGTAATAATTTAATGACTCGAGAGGCCGAGTATGACTTGTTGCTCGCTGACTTTAGTCGTAATCAAACCTTATTAGAACGTAAATTGATTTCACAAGCGTTATTTGACAGCAGTAAGGCCCAACTTAAATCGGCCAAAGCAGCGTTAGCAGCTGCCAATGACCAAGTCAGTTATACCCGTTTAGAAGCGCCGTTTAACGGCACCATTGCAAAACGTTTGGTGGATAACCACCAAATTGTTCAACCAAATCAAGGCGTGATGACTCTGCAAAATAATCAGTTACTTGATGTCAGCATTCAAGTCCCAGAAGCAATGGCAGCAGTATTAACTCAAGATATTGCCAACGGTTTAGCCGCAAAAGTACGTTTTAGTGCACTAAATGACATGGTGTTTGATGCAAAATTTAAAGAATACTCAACTCAAGTGACACCAGGCACACAAGCTTACGAAGTGGTGTTTTCATTACCACAACCTGACAATGTACAGCTATTGCCAGGCATGAGTGCCGAGTTAACTTTAGCGACACTCAATGACTCGAAACAGAGTTTTAGGACTATTGTTCCTATTTCTGCCGTAGACAAACAAGACCAAAATGGTGATGTAACCGTATGGCGTTATCAGCCAGATAGCGGAGATGTTAGCCCGGTAAAAGTGACTCTCGGGCGGGTGAGTACTGACGGCGTCGAAGTGTTAACTGGGCTCCAAAAAGGCGATGCTATTGTTGCAGCAGGATTATCGCAATTATCTGAAGGCATGAAAGTAAAACCTTTACGCTGGCAACGAGGAGTGTAATTGATGAATGTTGCTGAGTATTCCATCAATCACAAAGTCATTAGCTGGATGTTCGCGTTTTTACTGCTTATTGGCGGCAGTGTTGCTTTTACTGGATTAGGACAATTAGAATTTCCTGAATTTACCATTAAGCAAGCGTTGGTGATCACCGCTTACCCTGGTGCGTCGCCTGAACAAGTAGAAGAAGAGGTGACATTACCGCTTGAAGATGCATTACAGCAGCTTGATGGTATTAAACATATCACCTCTATTAACAGTGCTGGACTATCACAAATTCAGGTTGAAATTAAAGACAGTTATGACAAACATCGCTTACCACAAGTGTGGGACGAGGTACGTCGAAAAGTTAATGACACGACAGGCCGTTTACCACCCGGCACCGCAAAGCCACAAGTGATTGATGACTTTGGTGATGTATACGGTATTTTACTTAACTTGTCAGGTAACGATTTTAGTAACCGAGAACTGAGCAACTATTCAGATTATTTACGCCGCGAACTTGTGCTTGTTCCCGGGGTAAAAAAAGTCTCTGTGGTGGGTGATGTGACAGAGCAGGTTGTGATTGAAATTTCACAACAAAAATTGTCAGCGCTAGGTTTAGATCAAAATTACATCTATGGATTAGTCAACAATCAGAACGTAGTGTCTAATGCTGGCAGCATTGTCATTGGTGATAATCGTATCCGTTTACATCCTACTGGTGAGTTTAGTTCGGTAGAGGAATTATCTCGTTTGGTGGTGAGTTCACCAGGTAGCACTGAGCTTATTTACCTTGGGGATATTGCTAACATTGAAAAAGACTATGACGACACCCCAAATGTGCTTTATCACAATAGAGGTGAGGCGGCATTGTCGTTAGGTATTGCGTTTTCTGGCGGCGTAAACGTAGTCGATGTTGGTCAACGTGTTAGTGAACGTTTAGTTGAACTTGAATCGCAACGACCGTTAGGGATGAGCCTTGATACGGTTTATAACCAAAGTTCTGCTGTAGATAATACCGTACAAGGTTTTTTGATTAACCTTTTAGAGTCGATTGCGATTGTTATCGCGGTATTGTTATTGTTTATGGGCCTTCGTTCTGGGTTATTGATGGGCCTAATTCTGTTGCTAACGATTTTAGGTACTTTCATTGTGATGAAAGTATTAGACATTGAATTGCAGCTTATTTCTCTAGGTGCGCTGATCATTGCCTTAGGCATGTTAGTCGACAACGCCATTGTGGTGACCGAAGGTATTTTAATTGGCTTACAACGAGGCAAAACCCGCCTTGAAGCGGCTAAGCAAGTGGTATCGCAAACACAATGGCCATTGTTAGGCGCAACGGTAATAGCCATTATTGCTTTTGCACCAATTGGTTTGTCCCAAAATGCTGCCGGTGAATTTTGTCGTTCATTGTTCCAAGTGTTGATGATTTCACTGTTTATCAGTTGGATAACAGCAATTACTTTAACACCATTTTTCTGTAATTTATTATTCAAAGAAGCCTCGCCACAAGCTGAACAAGTTGACCCTTATAAAGGTTGGTTGTTTACCACTTATCGCAGTTTTCTGTATTTTGTATTGCGCTTTCGTCTAGTTACGTTGTCAGTGGTGTTGGCGATGTTAGTCACTGCAGTAATAGGCTTTGGTCATATTAAAAACGTGTTTTTCCCCGCATCGAATACGCCAATATTTTTTGTTGATGTATGGATGCCAGAAGGGACAGACATTAAAGCAACTGAGCGTTTCACCAGCGAAATAGAGAAAAAGCTACTGCAAGAAAGTGAACTTAATGACAGCGGTTTAGTACACCTCACATCTGTCATAGGCCAAGGGGCTCAGCGTTTTGTATTACCTTATCAGCCTGAAAAAGGTTATCCAGCCTTTGCTCAGCTTATCGTAGAAATGCGCGATCTCGCAGCAGTTAAGGCTTATATGCCGCAAGTTGAACTGTTGTTAAATAGCCATTTTCCCCAAGCACAATATCGCTTTAAAAATATGGAAAATGGTCCGTCTCCAGCGGCCAAAATCGAAGCGCGTTTCTATGGCGAAGATCCTCAAGTGCTGCGCAGTTTGGCGGCACAGGCTGAAATGGTGTTTAGAAATGAGCCGACAATGGATGGTGTTCGCCATGATTGGCGCAATCAAGTGCCACTCATTCGTCCGCAACTGCAAAATGCACAAGCACGTGAAACCGGCATCAGTAAGCAAGATTTAGATAATGCCTTACTGGTTAATTTTAGCGGCAAACAAATTGGTTTGTATCGTGAAACTAGCCACCTGTTACCGATTGTTGCTCGAGCACCTGCAGCCGAACGTCTTCAAGCTGATAGTTTGTGGAAAATGCAAATATGGAGCACTGAGAACAATATATTTGTACCCGCAACGCAAGTAGTGAGTGAGTTCAGCACGGAATGGGAAAACCCTCTCGTGATGCGCCGTGACCGAATTCGTATGCTGGCAGTATTGGGCGACCCCAAATTGGGATCTAATGAAACGGCAGACTCGGTACATAAAAAAATCAGAAGTAAAGTTGAGAATATTCAGTTGCCTGCAGGTTATCGCTTGGAGTGGGGCGGTGAGTTTGAATCAGCAGGTGAAGCTCAAACAGCCGTATTTAGCTCGATCCCAATGGGTTATTTAGCCATGTTTTTAATTACGGTATTTCTGTTCAATTCAGTTAGGCAGCCTTTAGTTATTTGGTTCACTGTACCATTAGCGGTCATCGGTGTTTCAGCGGGGTTACTATTGTTCGATGCCCCATTCAGCTTTATGGCGCTACTTGGATTATTGAGTCTTTCTGGAATGGTGATTAAAAATGGCATTGTATTAGTGGACCAAATCAATCTCGAACTTGAAGAAGGTAAAGAACCTGGATTTGCACTGGTTGATTCGTGTGTGAGCCGTGTTCGTCCGGTGATGATGGCGGCCATTACTACTATGTTAGGCATGATCCCATTAATCAGCGATGCTTTCTTTGGTTCTATGGCCATCACTATCATTTTTGGTTTGGGCTTTGCTTCTCTACTCACCTTAGTGGTGTTGCCGGTAATGTATAGTCTTGTGTTTAATCTTAAAGTGACACGTTAACCTCTACATTTCATATTGAGTTGTTTAATAAGGCAGCTGACGGTTTCGCGTCAGCTGCCTTTTTTGTGTGATTCAATGGCTTGGTCTGTAAACTCTATGATGATTTTGGTGATTAACGGTGGTATTTTTTGCTCACAAGCCCCATTCAGCGTATAATCTACGCACTTTTCTAATTGTATGCGCCATTGGCGGGTACAATCCTAAAAAGACAATAAAATAAAAGTGATTAACCTTTTGTTTTTTATTAAATTTCTTTAAAGAGTCCCCGCTAATGAGTGAAAAATTGCAGAAAGTCTTGGCCCGTGCAGGCCATGGCTCCCGTCGTGAGATGGAGGCATGGATTGCTGCAGGCCGAGTTAGTGTTGACGGTGAAATTTCCGGCTTAGGTGATCGTGTCGAGGCTGATGCCAAAATACGTATTGATGGCCGTGCTGTTTCATTAAAATCAGCTGACGATATTATTTGTCGTGTGCTGGCATATCATAAACCTGAAGGTGAAATTTGTTCGCGCAAAGATCCTGAAGGCCGTACTACTGTGTTTGAACGTCTACCTAAAGTGCGCGATGCTCGCTGGGTTGCGGTAGGACGTTTAGATATTAATACTTCAGGGTTGTTGTTATTTACCTGTGATGGTGAATTAGCTAACCGTTTAATGCATCCGTCAAATGAAGTAGAGCGTGAATATGCAGTGCGTACTTTTGGTGAAGTGCCAGAAGCAGCTGTGCAGCGTTTACGTACCGGCGTGACTTTGGAAGATGGTCCAGCACAGTTTGATACCATTAAAGCCGCTGGTGGCGAAGGCATAAACCAGTGGTGGCATGTCACCCTTCGCGAAGGGCGTAATCGTGAAGTACGTCGTTTGTGGGAATCACAAGACGTACAGGTCAGCCGTTTAATCCGCGTACGTTATGGCAAGGTTGAGTTACCAAAAACCTTACCGCGTGGTGGTTGGATTGAGTTGCCGATGGATCAAGTTAACTATTTACGTCAACTTGCTGGCTTAGAAGCTGAAACACGCTCTGTTTTAGGATCGGACAAACACAGTGTTGCTCGTTCTAAAGTTAAAAGTGCTAAAATCCGCCGTGCAGTTCATAAGCATAAAGTGGTTGGAAATCATGGCAAACCAACACGTCAGCGTAGCTAATGTTTTGATTTAGATTACTTTATAGAAGGTCGCAGATGCGGCCTTTTTTATTAACTTTTTTTGATAAAAATTAATTGTTGCTCGCCTACTTGTCAAAAGTTTTTTCTCAGATATTATTCTCAAAATTTACGACTTATAGTGCTGTTATTCGACGATTTATGCGCCGCAGCATTTACATTAGTTATTAGGACTGTATGAAAAAATTATTGTTAGGTTTATTAGTATCATTATTGGTAGCGTGCGCATCGGCCCCTAGCTGGCAAGGGATGTCTGAACGTGAGATAAGCCAATGGAAAGCAATAGGTTTTGATTCAACTCAAGCACAAAATTGGCGTTTAAGAGGTTTTGGCCCTACTGAGTCTGATGGTTGGATAAAAGCTAACTTCAATTTAGATACTGCAACCATTTGGGCGAAAGAATCGTTTAATGTTGAAGAAGCGCAAGTGTGGAGCGAAGCCGGTTTTGAAATTGAGGAAGCGGTCACCAATCGCAGTAAAGGGTTAACCCCTGTTAGAGCCAATTAATCATTTTTTGTGCTAAGCATCTCGTTTTGTTGAATTTTACATCGGATTGGCGTTTTTTGAAGCGTTCAGTTCGGTGTGATGAATATTTTAGTTGCTTGGCTAAAAAAAATCAGTAAAGTGTGCACCAAGTTAAGCAGGACGCGAAAGCAACGCTGTTTATCTTATGCAGATATGAATTAAGTGATTTGATGTTTGTTATCAAAACACACTCAGTTTGCCCGAGTGGTGGAATCGGTAGACACAAGGGATTTAAAATCCCTCGCTGAATAAGCGTGCCAGTTCAAGTCTGGCCTCGGGTACCATTATAATCTCTAGCAATAGAGAGTGGTGTAAAAAAGCCTCAACTTCTGTTGGGGCTTTTTTACGTCTGAAATTTAATAAATAACATCGAAAAATAAAATCTCTCGCGCTCTTGTTGAACATTAGCGTGCCAGTTCAAGTCTGGCCTCGGATACCATTATAATCTCTAGCAATAGAGAGTGGTGTAAAAAAGCCTCAACTTCTGTTGGGGCTTTTTTACGTCTAAAATTTGGTCTTTAAGGGTAACAAACGCAAAAGAAGGTGAGGGCGATAAGAGCGAATGAGCTTAGATGCTAGGGCGGACTTCGGCCTACTAGTTCGCTACGCGGCTACAAGAGCGGGTTATTGGGAAAGTCGTTGGCTAGTTTCAGTTAGGTAGAGTTAAACTGGATAACCGCAGTTATAGCCTCTAGCAGCGAAGCGTTCTAGCACCTAGGCTTTTAATCTCCAGACGTTGAGCACTCTACGCTCAGCATGCAACAATAATCCGCAAACCGTTTTCTCGTGACGCAGTTATAGCCTCTAGCAGCGAAGCGTTCTAGTACCTCGGCTTTTAAGGTTTCTACCACTTTGGCTTAAGCGTTGATCAATGCTTTTAATGCGGGTGAGACTTTAAAACTGGGTTGATTAAATCCGTCAATCTCTATGGCTTCACCCGTTTGTGGATTACGACCTACTTTTGGTAAGTAAAAGCGTAATTCAAATGTACCGAATTGTGGGATGTAAACTTTTTCACCTTCAGCTAAACCTTGATGAATTACCGCGAGGATTTGTTCAAGTTGTTGCTTAGCTTGAACTTGGGGAATGTCCATTTTACTGGCCATAGTTTGAGCGAGTTGTTTTTTATTCATGTGATTCTCTACTGCTTTAGTACTTCTTAATCCACTTATAACAATTCAGCATGGTCCTTCCTAGTTGTGTATTCATAAATTAATGTTAACTGGTTACTTTTCATCTAGATGATTAATTTTCATTTATTTAAGTAGGGCATAGGTAGCGCGTTGGTAACGCTTTGGTATTCAATTTTGTTGATTAATTGTTTCTGACATCCAGGTGCATTTATTATTTAGCATAATGGCTATATTCATTCCACTTGTGTGAAAAACATGACAATATCAGTGTGTGGGCCAATGGGGGGTAGCATGTTCAGAAAACTGAAACTGTCTGTAAATGTTTGCATAATAAGCATATTGCTTTTGTGTATGTCGCCATTTGTCTTGGCCAACACTGAAGCTCAATATGAAAATTTAACTCAACACCTGCAATTACAGTATTTGGCTGAGCCCACCGCACAGCGGGCACAATATTTAGCGATATTACAGATGGGGTCCGCTGCCGAGCAATTAGAATATATCGACAACATTCAACAGAGTGTGGCTGCTTTTTGGCATAATAAACAAGTTTCTCTGCCATTTGACTCAATGGATAACACCACTTCGTTACGTGACAAAAATATTGCACTGGAGCCTAGCGTGGATGATTACCTGGGGGTGATAAACGATCTGCGTAAGTTAATGTGGTTATCACAAACGCAAGATTGGCCAGCCATCACGCTTGAAGGGCTGTTACGCCCTGGAGACCGTCATCCCAGCATTAAGCAAATTAATCAACGTTTGTGGTTATTGGGTGATGCATACGAATACCTTGCGGACGAAATAGATTATCAACCAGCTTTGGTGCAAAGCGTTAAACGCTTTCAGTCTCGGCATGGGTTAAAGACTGATGCCGTTATTGGCCCTAAAACCATATTCTGGTTAAATCAAACACCACAACAACGAGCCTCTTTATTAGCAAAAAGCTTCGTAGAAAAAACGGTCTATTTGAGTCAGCTGCCTCAACCTTATTTGTTGATTAATATTCCCGCTTTTCAAATGGTGCTAGTGGACCAAAATCAAGTTGTGTTAGCGTCTAAAGTGATTGTAGGTAAGCCATATCGACAGACGCCGGTGATGACGGGACAAATTTCCAATATAGTTATCAATCCCACATGGACGGTACCTCGACAACTTTTACGTAAGGATATTTTACCGCAAGTTAGGTCAAATGGGGCTTATTTTGCCGATAGACATTTTGATGTGTTTGATTATGAAGGTCATCGTGTTGATAAAACACCTCAACAATGGCAACAGGCTGCAACAGGTAAGTTCCCTTATAGAGTGGTTCAGCGCCCCGGTAGCGGTAATGCATTAGGCCGCTATAAATTTCATTTTAACAATGACCAGAGCGTGTATTTGCATGATACGCCAACCCCCGAAATGTTCGCACATGTGGAGCGGGATATATCATCAGGCTGTGTACGAATTGAAAAGGTGCAACAGTTAGCCGATTGGTTTGCTAACCATTTGGTTATCGACAAGCGTACTTGGGCCCATTTGCAGTCTAATCACACTCAAACTCAATGGTTTGCCTTATCGTCATCTTTACCTGTGCACATGGTGTATTGGCGCGCTTGGGTGGATGAACAACATGTTGCGCAGTACCGAGATGACATTTATCAATTAACCCCTGCAGAGTCGATGAAGTTATTAAGCCATAAAGCCATCAATAACGATATTGTGCAATAATCTTAATTGATGAAACAAAGTTAATGACGTTTTACTTTGCCCTAAGCACTTGAGCTATATCACACTCTTATAGATATTAGCGTATTTGTTGCTCAGCTCAACATGGGCAGACTTGCATTTATCAGCATTAATGGTTAATTTATTCGCCAGTTGGATAAAAAATCAACAACGAAATAAAGACGTTGTGAAGATGAAATCGTGCTTTTAAAGTCGATAAGTATCGTAATTTAGATAATTTAAGTGGTGTATAAATGACAATAGAGTGCCTAACTCGTCGGCAGTTATTATTAGGGTTAAGCGGTGCCGCAGTGGTAACTCTGTTACCTAATACCGCGCAAGCAAGTCGTTCTACTATTGGTGTTAAAGATTTACGTTTTTATAACTTGCACACCGGTGAGAGAAGCCAGGGAAGTTTTTGGGTTGATGGTCAATATCAATCGGAAACATTGACTGAATTTAACCAAGTATTACGTGATCATCGTCAGAATGTAGCCGCACCGATTGATAAAAGATTATTTGAATATTTGTATAAATTACAGGCTACATTAGATAATCAAGATGAAATCCATGTTATTTCAGCTTATCGTTCACCAAAAACAAATCAAATGCTCGCTTCTCGCAGCAACGGGGTAGCCAAGAAAAGTTATCACATGAAAGGGATGGCGATGGATATTGCTTTACCCGGAGTGAAAACTAAACACTTACGCGATGCTGCTGAGTCGCTTAAGTTGGGTGGTGTAGGATTTTATCCTCGAGATGGGTTTGTGCATATTGATTGTGGGCCTGTGAGGCGTTGGGGTTAATTAATACTAATCTCATTAATATCTAGTCAGTTCAGAGTCTCTCAGGTTTTTCAATTCAAGGCGCATTGATGTAGAAATGGTTGTTCCCTTTTAAATCGATGCAACACAGAAGTGGAATACCTGAAAGATTCCATTCTGGTGGGTTTCAAAGTACTTTATGCTTCGTTAGATGCTTTCAAAATACTACGCCATGGTCTATTTTTTCTATAAAAAATAAAATATTCCCACCATCCATGGCGGTCAGGTGTTGATGGCAGAATAACGCAGGAGCTTGTTACCGAGCATCACTATTCGTTTCAATAATCTGCCTATAGCACATTGAACTCCCGCTGAAAGATCACATATTTAATAGGATTGGTATATCTTCTTGTGGGTTGATAATGGCTGTGGTAATATCCGCGCGCTTTATTTGAGTCATCGTTGGTCGAAAATGATGACGCCTTCATACTTTATTAATTATTAAGTGAGTGACTAATGTCTTACACAATCAACGCAGTAACCCGCACAGAAATCGGGAAAGGTTCGAGCCGCCGCCTACGTCATGCCGGTAAAGTTCCTGCAGTAATTTATGGTCCAGGTAAAGAGCCTGTATCAATCAAGTTTGAACACAAAGACATCATTAACATCCAGTTAAATGATGACTTTTACACAACTGACTTAACCGTTTCTATTGAAGGTAAAGAAGTTAAAGTTCGTGTAAAAGCTATCCAACGTCACGCATTCAAGCAATTGGTTGAACACATTGACTTCATGTTTGCTTAATCGCAAATGTGAAAAAAAAGCGCCTTAGGGCGCTTTTTTTATGGCTGATTTTTATCACTAAATTTATTCTTATAATGCCAAATGCCAAATGCCAAATGCCAAATGCCAAATGCCAAATGCCAAATGCCAAATGCCAAATGCCAAATGCTAATCGATTTCGAAGCTATAGTAGATATCAAGTGATTGACTTAAGGTGCTCGACACGCTTTCTAAATATAATTGTGAAAACAAATAATACCGCACAGTCATTTCATAACCTGGGTTAAATACTCCCACGCCATATTTAATCATTAAGTCTTCACCTATATACCCACTTACGGCCACTTTACCGTCATCATTAGTATCAAGTTGTACATTTGAAAATCCAAATTTTTCAATTAGACCCGTTGCAGTACTGCCAATGCTATTCATTGCTCCACCATCAAATTGTGAGCCTAAACTGAGGGCGGCGCCCATCATTAGTGAGTTACTTTGTTGGTTGGTTGTACTGGTAAAGCCTTTACCCGTCAAAATATAAGAAAGCACTTCAGCTTGCTCTTTTGCTGGATTAGAGAATAAGGTAACCACTGGACGCATTGGGGTACCCGTGACTCGAACACCGGCGGTGATATCACTCTCTTTAATGTCTCTAGTCGCTTCTATATTTAGGTTTGGTAATTCTGTCGGGCCAATAAATTGGACTTCACCAGTGTTAATACTTAAGGTTTGTCCCATAAACTTATAAGTCCCTTTGTTGACTTTAATATCACCAAATAACATGGGCGGCTTAAAAGCTTGTTGTTTTAGTATCAGATCGCCTTCTAGCCTTCCTTTAAGACCCATACCATCAATAGTAAGACGTTTACCTACACTGATATTTAAATCGGCTGTAACGGCATAAGGACTGGTTTTAACGGTTTGTTCAGACACTGAATCGTTAAATACCACATCGTTCGATACCGCAACGCCTCCTTCTGCTAACTGTGTAATTTTTATTTGTCCTGATGGCACGTCAACTTTGCCTTTTATCGCAAACAGTTGCTCATCAAAGGTCATATTAATATCTGGAGAGACATTTAATATTGCCATTGGCGGTTGAATTACTGCTAAATTTTCACCTTTGACATCAATGTCACCACTAAACTTTCCTTGTGGCCAAGCGAGGGTACCTGTCGTACTCACTTGTCCGTCACCCATATGCCATTGGCCATTGAGTTGTCCTTGTTGGCCTTCTAGAGCCAGTGACAAGTACAGTTTATCGATTAATGTTGGGTTAGTGGATAAGGCAAATGCACCGTCACTGAGTTTAATATTACCCGAGACACTCGGGTCCATAAGAGTGCCGGATAAATTTAATCGACTGGACAACATGCCTTCTAAGGTTTCTAACCTTGGGAAGAACTCTCCAAAAGGCGCCAGATTAAGCTCATTAACATTAATCGTACCTAGTAAGGTGCGATCGGGCGTGATGTTGACACTCAGCTGACTTTGCCAACTTGCTATGCCGGACGAATCAAAACTCAATGAACTATTAATTTGTTTTTCATCAAGCGATGCTTGAAATAGTAACTGCTGGTAGTCGATGCTGATAGTGTTGTTTTTGGCTCGACTTAGCTTAATATTTCCCGGTAAAAGCGTAAACTGAACATTTGCAGTAGGCTTTTTACCTTTAGCCCAATTAACTTGAGTTGTTAGCGCTGCTTCACCGCTCCAGGTGATTTTTTTAGACAACACAGGTGCCAATGTTTTGCCGGGATTACCGGTAAAAGTAATATTAGCCTGGCCAGTGTGACCTAAATTAACATCATTGATTAAGCACAATTTATTGTGTGGATGCACTAAGCAAAAACGGCTCACACTGCCACGATTATTGAGTTGATCCCAGCTTGCGGTTATGTGTTTATCTTGTTGCCATTGTCCAAGAGCATTACTGATATTGAATTCTGTTAATGTGGCATTGAACTGTTGTTTATCAATATTACTACTACTGGTCATTTGAGTATTGATGACCACATCACCTTGAGTATTGAGTTTGCTTTGTTGTTGATGTTGATTGCCTTCACTGACGAATGCGATATCTGTCAGCTTATAGCTGTCCCATACAAGATTGTTATTACGCAGTTCTATCCGATATTGATGCTGTGTATAAGGTCGATAATTCGCCAGCAAGTCAAGGCTGTCAATTTTACTTCCTTGGTAACTGAATTGACTGATTTGCGCATTAATATCCACAATTGGGTCGGCACTATTACCCGTAACATCAACTTTTGCAAAAATATTACCGCGGCCGCCTTTTAGCCACTGACTGACATCGGGAACGCTAAGTTCGGCATCGATGTCCCATGTTTTGTCGGCTTGACCATTAATGATTAATTGAGCGCCAAGGGCATTGGCCTGCAGGTTTGTCGCGTTTATCGCAAAATCTTGATTTAATGCAATCTCGCCTTGTAAGTTCAGCGGGTAACCATTTAAACGACCGGTTAAATTGGCGTCTTGAATGGCCACTTGCCATTGCTTATCGGCAATGCTGCCCGTGCTATTAAAATGGCCACTGAATTTACTTTTGATCGGATTTTGCTGATTAATATAATCAATATATTGCAACTGAATGTCGTTGGTAAGCACATTGGCTTGCCAGGTTAAGTCATCTTTATATGATAGCTGCCCAGTTAGATCTAGGTTGCCCGCGATTGATTGTAAATTGAGCTTATTGATGGTCAACTTTTGATTGTGGTTAACAACATCTGCAATAACCGCCAAAGTAGGGTGGTAAGGTGTTGTCAGTTGCCCTTCAAACTGCGCCACTTGGTCTTTTATATTACCTTCACTGGTAAAGTGGGTAATGTTGCTGGTGTACTGGGGGTTTTTTAACGGCCATTGCAAAGCAGCATCGGTAAGTGTTACTTGGTATTCAAGCGCCGGCGAGGTGAGATTAATGTCTGCTGTAAGATTGAAATGGCTATCGCCTTTAGCGATGGCGTTGATATTTAATTGGCTTAAGTCTTGGGTAAGATCTACACGGAGTTGTTGCTGTTGAAGCCCTGGCAACTCAGGCAGGTTTTCGACATTGGCTAGTAGCTTTAATGTCAGTGGGTAGTGCTCATGTAAACTAATATCACCGATAACGCTAATATCACCATCATCATGTTGAATGTCTAGTTGGGTTATTCCAAGTTGAAATTGACGAAAACTGGCCGCTAACGCGATATGGCTAAAATGGTCGTTGCGCTGGCCGATAATGAGCTGACTGTCGGTGGCATTAAACTGTCTAACATTGACAGGGAAAGGCATAAATACCTGTGGTAAGTTAGCCAATGGCCATGAAGTTTCTTTGGGATCGGCTGTTTGGTTTGTTGCTTTATTATTTGGTTGAGAACGTGTTTGGCTTGTTGATGTTGCATCTGGAATGTTGACGATTAACCCCTGGCTGGTGAGAGATTCAACCACAAGGCCAGCGCTATTCCAGATAGCTTGAGTCTTTAAATTGTCGGCATAAAAAGTCATACCATTCACATCTACATCAATATTGGCCAATTGGGCGTGGCTGATATTAATGCCAATGGGTAATTCAAGCTCGGTAAAAGGTTGGTTAGTAGCATCCGTGTCAGTGGTGTTTTCGGTTACAGGAATATTATCAGTGATAATGTTCACATCAATACTTGATGCGAGCAGATTTGTGACACAAAGTTGCTTGTTAATCAGGCATGTTGGCACCCACTCCAATGTTAAATCATCAGCTTCGACGCTAATCCCAGGCATTGACCATGACAAGTGCTGCAGCGTGATATCACTGTTTAAGGTGCCAGAAGCATATTCAACATCGATATCACTGATAAATTGATTGACGAACATCACCCCCATTTTACTGCCAAATGGGGTGCCCATGATGATGGCAAACAACATCAATAATACCAATGGGACATAAATCAGTATTCGGGTATAAAGCTTAATGCTGCGCCAAATCCTTGCAGATAGACTGGTTGATTTAGGTGCTTTTTTATTACTTGGTTTGAGTGATTCTTCTGACTGAGCGTTTTGCTCATTATGTTGCAAAGTACTTTGCTCGGTATGTTTATCTATCATAAATCAGTTCCCATGGTTAAATGGAAACGATATGAACGTGCAACTGTCTCGGTTTCTTTTAAGCCAAAACCTAGGTCCATTCGAATCGGGCCAATAGGTGATATCCAGTGTAATCCTCCACCAACCGATACTACCGGTTCAAACTGTTGTGTATCAAAAGCATTACCAGCATCGACAAAGGTGGCAACTCGCCATGTCGGGGTAAGATAATATTGATATTCAACACTGCCAATCGCCAAGTAGCGCCCACCGACAACCTGTCGAGATAAGCCGCCTTCACTGTTGGTGTAGTCAATATAGGGGCCTAATTCTTGGTAACTGTAACCTCGTATGCTTTGGTCGCCACCGGCAAAATATCGTAACGATGGCGGTATATTAGCCATATCGTTTTTGTCAGCAATATTAGCACCTAAATCCACCCGGGCAACAAAACGATGCTTATCGAATATTGTATCTACCCATTTAAATCGGGCTTGTAAACGGGCCAGACGGATAGTTGAGCCCAGGGACGGGTCGGCGTATTCAACACTGTAAGTTTGACGATAGCCTGATTTGGGATCGAGCGTGTTGTCGCCACGGACAGTTTTGGTGAGGTTGAAACCCAACAAATAAAAACGTGGGTCGTAATCTGTATCGAGCTGATTATAAAACTCTCTCACGGATTCAATTGAATATCCATGTAACCAATTACTTTTAGAGCGCCTTTGACGCGTTAACCCAACAAGATACTTTTTAGACTCTAATTGCCCGGTATTATTAAATTGGCGTTTATCAGCGTCGTAATCTTGGGTAACACCATAGGTGTCGCGTAATAAGCCAAGTTTTATTTTCAGTTGATCATCTAAAGGGTGGGTTAACGGAATAGTATAAGTGGTTAAAATCTTAGGCCGCTCAGGTGACCACTCAGCACTGGTTTCTTGATAATGGCCATAGCGATTGATTTGCGGCGTTCGCCAAGTGACTCGCACACGAGGATCGACACTGTTTTCTGTACTATTTCCAATATCTGCGCCTAAACCGACTTCAATAAGATGACTAGGCCGCGGGCTTAGCTCAACTTTAATCGGCACTACACCAGTATCAATTTTGTTTAGTTGTGGTAATACTTTGATATTACTAAAGTAACCTGTATCTAATAAATTGCGATTAAACTCAGTTAATAGCTGTGTGGCGTAAGGCGCATCAGCATCAAAAGGAATTAAGGCTTCGACAACATCATTATTGAGAGTACTGCCTTCAAAGTGAACATCACCAAATAAATAGCGCTTACCCGAGTTAAACTGTAGGTTAATTTGGGCGGTATTTAAGTCACGGTTAATGTTGATTTCTGATTTGGTATATTGACCATCAAAATATCCTCTTGCCAGTGCTAACGTGACTAATTGTGATTTTATCGAATCATAGACACCATGGTTTAAGGTATCACCAGGTTTTATTTTCAGACTATTTAGCCACAACGAGAAAGTATTATCTTGGAGCATTTCACCTTGAAAATGGATATCTACCCACTGAATAATGACCGGTTCACCTGGCGTTATATTGAGGCTTAACTCCCAAGGGCCTTTATCATTCTCTCTAACATCAATATTTAAAATTGCATGGTAATAGCCCATGGATTCGAGCGCATCATGGGTGTTATCGTCAACTGTAAATAAAAATGCTCGGCGCTGAACATCGTTATCTGGCAATGTGCCTAAATGGGCAAAAATGTTCTTTTCAATTTTTTTCGGCACGCCGGTAACGTTAATCGTTAACCAATTTTCGTCGGCCAGCACCAAGCCTGACATCAGTAAGGTCAACGAAAGTAATAGAAACTGGCTAATTTTAAGGCGTTTTGTCGACAAGTTAAGCTAACTTTTCCAAAATTGATGATGATGACCATTGTCGCTACAAAGTATAAAAGTCGCAAGGATATGATTGAAATTACAAGTAGAAATGGTTACAAAGATAAACCACCTTCAAGGACTTTTCTAACATGAATAAATTATATTTAACGATAGCGCTATGTTTAAGCTTAACGTCGAATACCTGTTTTGCTAA
The DNA here is from genome assembly GCF_003797125.1 of Shewanella frigidimarina. Classification (GTDB taxonomy): domain Bacteria; phylum Pseudomonadota; class Gammaproteobacteria; order Enterobacterales; family Shewanellaceae; genus Shewanella; species Shewanella frigidimarina. The sequence goes on along the minus strand of NZ_RKKE01000002.1, from coordinate 125,373 downwards.
AGACGATACACCTTTTGCTATAGCAATCCATGGCGGCGCCGGCACTATTTCAGCTGCTAGCCTGAGCCCTGAGCAAGAGAAAGCCATTCGCGACAAACTTAAACAGGCAGTTGATGCCGGATATAAAGTGTTAGATAAAGGCGGCGACAGCCTCGATGCGGTTCAATCTGCGATAAATGTGTTAGAAAATAGCCCATTATTTAATGCTGGGGTTGGCGCTGTTTATACTTTTGATGGTGGACATGAACTTGATGCCTCAGTTATGGACGGTAACACTATGAATGCAGGTGCCGTCGCTGGGGTTAAACATATTAAAAACCCGATTGATTTGGCTAGAAAGGTAATGGAAAAATCACCCCATGTGATGCTTTACGGACAAGGGGCAGAAGAATTTGCGTTAACCCAACAATTTAGTTTAGTGCCCAACAGTCATTTTGATACCCCACATCGTTATGCGCAGTTACTTGATGCTAAAGCGAGTATCATTGAAGCCGAGCAAAATAACGGCGATGATTATCAGGCGTCAGTGGAACAGTTAACCGCCAATTATAAATATGGCACAGTGGGTGCTGTTGCACTTGATAAGCAAGGTAACCTTGCTGCAGGGACGTCAACCGGCGGCATGACAGCAAAACGTTTTGGTCGTATTGGTGATTCTCCAGTCATTGGCGCTGGAACGTATGCTGAAAATGGCGTATGTGCGGTATCTGCAACTGGGCACGGTGAGTATTTTATTCGTTATCAGGTGGCGGGTGACATATGCGCCAAAGTTAAATACCAACAATTATCGATTATTCAAGCGGCTGATGAAGTCATTAATCAACGCTTAATATCAGCTGGTGGAACTGGAGGTGTGATAGCGATTGATCAGCGTGGCAATATCGCAACGCCATTTAATACCGAAGGTATGTATCGTGCCACTCGAAGCCAAGGCCAAGCTGCAACAATCATGATCTGGCGTGATAAGTAAGTTCTAGCTGTGATAATAAGTACCGATTAATACAATCGGTTTTATTTTCTATCCACTGAGCCATTATTGACTAAACTTAAATTAAGTCAGTACTCGAATGTTGATTCATTAAGAATTGATTAACGAGATTTATTAAGCACGTAGTCAATTAGCGTGCATTTAGGGGGCTTTATGGATTCAATAAAAATTAAAGATCACATGGATAGACGTCCGATACTGTTAACCGCAGATATGTCACTGGCAATAGCGGTTGAAAAATTACTCGAAAGTAATAAGAGCGGCGCGCCAGTGGTGGATAGTGTTGGAAAGTTAGTGGGGTTCTTATCCCAACAAGATTGCTTGTCAGTGATGTTAAAAAGTAGCTACCACTGTGATATGACCAGTACAGTGGCAGATTGCATGAAAAGCCCCGTGTTGACGGTCGCGCCGGATGACAGTATTTTAGAACTCGCTGAACAAATGTTGGGTGCGAAGCCGAAAATTTATCCTGTATTGAGTGCCGGAAAAGTCATTGGGACGATTAATCGGACCAATGTGCTTAAGGCGATGAATATTTATATGCAACAGTGTTACTTATCTCCAGCTTAACAATCGTTAAAATCAATACCATTCTGCTGTTTTCCTTGCTAGGATCGCTTTTTTTGATGTAAGCAAGGGAATCAGATTTGAATTCGGACCTTCACCCGCTATCTAAGGCGTATCTCAATCTTTGTTATCAAACCGATGCTGCTAAAATTCGTCGTCGTTTGTATCGTGTCAATAAAGAAGCCGAGTCTGAAAAAAAATCCCAAACGTTAGCTCAGTTAACTGAAGCTGCGCAACAAGCCTATCAAAAAGCGCAACAGCGCTTGCAGTCTAGACCTATTATCAGTTATCCAGATGAACTGCCTGTGTCGCAAAAACGTGACGATATAGCCTCTGCTATTGCCAATAATCAAGTGGTGATTGTGGCGGGGGAGACTGGGTCTGGTAAAACCACTCAGTTACCTAAAATCTGTCTTGAATTGGGATTAGGAACGAGAGGCTTAATTGGCCATACTCAGCCTCGTCGTCTTGCTGCTCGAAGTGTTGCGAACCGTATTGCTGATGAACTTAACAGCCCATTAGGCGAAGTTGTTGGCTTTAAAGTTCGTTTTGCTGATGCCATGAGCGACAACAGTTACATTAAACTGATGACCGACGGTATTTTACTCGCCGAACTCACCTCGGATCGATTTCTCAACCAATATGATGCGATTATTATTGATGAAGCGCATGAGCGCAGCTTAAACATTGATTTTATATTGGGATATCTGAAGCAGGTATTAAAGAAGCGTCCTGATTTAAAAGTTATTATTACTTCAGCTACCATTGATGTAGATCGCTTTTCAAAACACTTTAATAACGCACCTGTTATTGAAGTGTCTGGGCGTACTTTTGAAGTTGAAACGCGTTATCGTCCTTTAGTGCGCAACACTGATGCTGATTTAGATGTCAGCGATGGTATTTTTGCTGCCGTAGAAGAGTTAATGGCCGCGGGTCCTGGCGACATATTGATATTTATGAATGGTGAGCGCGAAATTCGCGATACCGCAGATTTACTCAATAAACAGCAATATCGCGATACTGAGGTTTTACCACTATACGCGCGTCTTTCTTATGGTGAACAATCTAAAGTCTTTAAAAGCCACATTGGCCGCCGTATCGTATTAGCCACCAACGTTGCCGAAACGTCATTAACCGTACCTGGGATCCGTTATGTTATCGACCCTGGTACTGCTCGTATAAGCCGTTATAGTTACCGTACGAAAGTACAGCGTTTACCGATAGAGCCCATATCGCAAGCCAGTGCAAATCAACGTCAAGGACGTTGTGGTCGTGTAGGACCGGGTATTTGTATTCGACTTTACGATGAAATGGATTTTATTCAGCGCCCTGAATTTACCGATCCTGAAATATTACGAACCAATCTTGCTTCAGTGATTTTGCACATGTTGGCGATTGGATTAGGTGACATTGGCGGATTTCCATTTATTCAACCACCGGATCAAAAACACATTCGAGACGGTTTTTTATTGCTTGAAGAATTACAAGCAGTTAAAAAGTCTGGTAATGACCTAGTGTTAACGCCTTTAGGCAAAGATTTAGCGAAAATTCCACTCGATCCGCGTTTAGCCCGAATGGTTATTGAAGCGAACAAATTGGGTTGTTTACACGAAGCATTAGTGATTACTGCAGGTTTGTCGATTCAAGATCCGCGTGAACGTCCCGCAGAAAAGAAACAAGCAGCAGACGAGTGTCATCGCCGTTATGCTGATAAAGATTCAGACTTTGCCAGCTGGGTAAAGTTATGGGATCACGTAAAAGATCAAAAGCATGAGCTATCAGCCAGTCAGTTTAGAAAACAATGTCGTGACGAATATCTCGCGTATTTACGCGTACGTGAATGGCAAGATTTATACACTCAAGTGAAACAAGCCGTCCATGAATTGAAATGGCGTATTAATGACAGTGCAGCCAGTTACGAACAATTACATAGAGCATTATTATCAGGCTTGTTAAGTCATGTTGGTTTTAAAGGCGAGAACAACGAGTATCTAGGGGCGCGTAACCGTAAATTCTTTGTATTTCCGGGATCGCCTTTAGCGAAAAAGGGGCCTAAGTGGATAATGGCTGCTGAGCTGACTGAAACCTCACGTTTGTTTGCGCGTTGTTGCGCCAAAATAGATCCTGAATGGTTAGAATCGCTCGCATCTCATCTCGTGAAAAAGAATTATCTAGAACCGCATTTTGAAGCCAAAGCGGCAAGCGTTATAGCACTTGAGAACCAAGTTCTTTATGGCTTGACCATAGTCAATCGCCGTCGAGTACAATATGGGCCGATTGACCCTATAGAAGCTCGAGATATTTTTGTGCGTAGTGCTTTAGCCGAAGGGCAGTTACAGACGAAAGAAACGTTTTTTGTTAATAACCAAAAATTGCTTAATGACATAGAGTCGCTAGAACATAAATCTCGCCGCCGAGATATTTTGGTCGATGAGCAAGTGTTGGTGGATTTTTACGAACCGCTAATACCAGCTGGCATTTATAATGGACCACTGTTTTTTGCCTGGTGGAAAAAAGCGCGTCAACAAACGCCTGACTTACTCGATTACAGCCAAGCATTATTAATGCAGCGTAGTGCCGATCATATATCAGCGCTCGATTTTCCAGAAATATGGCATAAAGGTAATCTCGGCTTAACTGTCAGTTATCATTTTGAACCGGGTAGTGTTGATGACGGCGTATCTGTGCATATTCCTGTTGCACTGATTAATCAAATTGATGACAGTGACTTTGATTGGCTCGTGCCTGGGTTGCGACAAGAAAAACTGATTGCACTGATTAAATCCTTGCCTAAAAATCTACGTCGTAATTTCGTTCCCGCACCAGATTATGCTCGGGCATGTTATCAAGCGATGAAGCCGTTTGAGTTATCGATGCTTGATACCATGTGTAAACAGTTACTGCGCATGAGCGGTGTACGCATTTCAGCTGACGACTTTGATGTAACTCAACTGACAGAACATCTTAAGATGAACTTTAAGATTGAGGATGACCATGGTCGTTTAGTCGCCCAAGGTCGTGATTTAGAGCTGTTAAAAGGTCAACTGCAAGGTGTTGTTGCTAAAGCAATACGTAAAGTGGCAGACAAAGGCATTGAGCAAGAGGCAATAACCACATGGTCATTTGGCGATTTACCCGCTCAATATCAGCAGCGCAAAGGTAATTACGAAGTTAAAGCGTATCCGGCATTAATTGATAATAAAACCGATGTGGCGATTAAGTTATTTGATGATGAACATGAAGCAAAACGTCATCATCGAGTAGGGTTGCGCCGATTACTGTTGATTAACATACCTTCGCCAGTGAAACATTTACAACAAGCTTTGCCTAATAAAGCGAAGCTAGCGATGTACTTTAATCCATTTGGACAAGTGCAGATATTAATCGAAGATATAATTAATGCAGCGGTACAGCAGTTGTTAGATCAAAAGCAACTAGATATTCGTAACGAGCAGCAGTTCGAACAAGCAAAAGAGTGGGTTCGCCAAGAGCTCAACCCAACAGCAGAGAATATTGCGCTAAATGTAGAACAAATTTTGACAATTTATCAACGTATTAAAAAACGTCTTAAAGGCAAAATTAGTTTAGATATTGCATTTGCAATGAGTGATATTCAAACTCAGCTTGATAGTCTTGTTTATAAAGGATTTGTCGAAGACTGTGGCTGGCAACGGTTAACGGATGTTGTTCGTTATTTAAAAGCCATTGAAAATAGACTCGATAAGCTACCTGTTGACCCTACACGCGATCGATTACACATGCACAGTATTGCAAAAGTACAAGAGGCGTTAACGGCTCAGTTAGCGAAAGTGCCACGTTCACAACCGGTCCCAGAAGCACTAATTGAAGCTCGCTGGATGATAGAAGAGTACCGAGTATCTTGTTTTGCTCAGGTATTAGGTACCGCTTATCCTATTTCAGAAAAGCGAGTATTGAGTTCTATCAGTCAAGTGTAACCTTGGCACGTTGCTCTATCGCATGACGATGTTAATACAACCGATATCACTTAGGTGATGTCGGTTTTTTATTATCCTAAATTGATTCATTTTCTACTGATGTCTGTAAGACCTGTCATTTCCTAAGAACTCATCAGCTTTAACTATTAATTCTAAGCCAAAAGCTTAGCTGTATGTGTTAAATGCTTTGATAGTGCAGGATGGGTGCAGGGCGTTATTTTTGAGTGAAGCTCTCAGGTGCTTCATTATGTTGTGCTTCGTCTTTTAAGGGCATTATTCTTTCAATAAATAATCAGAACTATAGAGTTTGAGTTGCTGTAATAGAGGCATTGTCATCGGCATTTAGCCTTAACAGCAGCAATGGATCCGTCGACTTGTGTCGCAATACGTTAGTACGTTGTCACGTCGAGCATGTTGTAATTTCTGAAAGACTTTCTGTTTTTTAGTGCAAAACCTCAATTTAAAGACACATTTAGACTATCCGCAAAACAGAACTGAAAGTTTTTCGTAATTGTGGTTTGAAAGTGATCTGACTATTGATATACTTAGCGCCAAGAAGAAAGTGATTGGTACTCTTCTCTCTGTAAGGCAAATGTCATCCCCCCAGCATTAACACGATGTCGTCAGTATTAAGGATTCAATATCGTGTTGTTGTTTATAAAAAGACAGGCCTACACCTACAAAACGACCTAAAAGATTGGAGTTATTATGGAAGTTCATGAATACGAAAACGCTTACTATCAAGTGAAAGATGACGTGTTAGAGTCTTTACCTTCTGACGAAGAATAAGACGATTGAACGAGCTGATTAATGCTTTGACAACTTAGTTGTTGCATTAAATACTCCGACAAAAAAATAAAAATAGCAGCTTAGGCTGCTATTTTTATTGGTTATTGCTAATAATCGGTTTTTTCAATAATACTTAAACATATCGCATAGCGGTGTATATCTGTAATCAGTGATAATTGTTTTGATCTTCCATCATGACTAAACTAAAACTAGCTAAGTTTGGTAATATGCTTTGACTCAATACTAACCTTCAATACGACCTTTTTCGGGTAATATTTCAACAATCACCCAGGTATTACCTTGTTTATGCAGACGAATGGTTCGATCATCAATCCAATTTCTTCCACCTTTTAATCCTTGCATTTTAACGATGACAGTAACGTCGTCGGTAAATTTTCGGAAGAAGTCGATATCAATTTCATCAATAGACATCGTCACCTGTTTCATGGATAAGCCTAATACATGTCGTTGTACCGCTGATGCAATATGATAATGGTCCATAATTTCTTGGATGTCAGGTGCGACAAACTTTTTAGCTTTCTCGACATCACGATCGACATAAATAGCTTCGAAGAACCCCAAAGAAACTTGTTCTGGTGTGAGTTGAGGTTGACCAAACTCATCTGAATGTCCGCAAGCGGTGAGAATGAACAGTAGAAGTACAGGCAATACTTTAATGGAATTCATTTTTAACATAAGGCTCTTTTTACAGCTGATATTATTATTTTTATCTAGTATCTCGATTTATGCTATAGCTTACAAGGATAGGCTCGATTTAAATAATATCATTATCAAAAATTGTAACGTAGAGCCTTAAATGCTCATATTTTGTAATATATTGAAAGTATCAATGGTTCAATTGAGTTTGCTGATAAGCTATTATTTGTTCGATTAACGACAAAACAGGGTGCTTTTGATCGTAATGGCTTGACGCGATCAAAATGACATGTCATAAGTTAACGATACCGACACACGATAGTTATACAGAGACCGATATAGCGTGTGCTCATACCGATTCATTATAGCTACTATACATAGTGATAAGAATTGGCTAAAAATGTTATCCACAGATTCTGTGGACAACTGTGTTGACGAACGAGAGTAATTATACTAACCCACTGTATTTTTACACTTTTTGTGTGTGGTTAAAAAATAACGCAGATTTTATATAAAATGGATTTTGTGTGTAAAAAAACCAAGCCTCTTAATGAGACTTGGTTTTTTTAGTTAGTGAAGATAAAGATACTTACCATTTCTTTTTTGGCTGAAACAACATATCAAGATCATCACCTTCTTTTTTCGGTTTTGGTGCACTCGGTTCACTGTGTTTTTGAGCACCCATGATTTCATCGAGTAACTGCTTAGCTTCATCGACTTTACGAGCAATAAAAGGATCATTGGGCGTCTGCGCTTTAATCGTGTGGAGCGTGTTTAATGCTTTTGTGACCATTTGTTTACTAGAACCGTACTGCTTCATAAAGCAAGCTGCACGAGCTCGGCTAATCATAGAATCAACATTAATTCTTAATTGCAGATTGTCGATACGCATTTCTTCTTGTGCAAAAATAGACGGATCCACTTTTCCCTTGTTATGTTCAGCACGTAAAATGGCTTTGAGCTTCTTAAGTGTTTTTACTAATTCTAAAACTTGCCTATCATTATCAGGTAAACGAAAGTTCTCAATCGCAGGGACTTGGCTTGGTGAATTAGACACTGTGGCTATTTGCATTTTAATGTCACCTAGGCGACGCTCATAATCCGATTTTAATTGACCTGATGCATGGACAACAGATTGTTCTAAAGCATCTTGAATGCGTCGATATAGTACTAACATAATGTGGCTAGAAGATGGGGTCATGCCAGTGTTGGATAATACGGCATCAGTTTCATCTATGATGGCGCGCTGGCGAGATGCTTCTACTCGACGTTCAGCTTCTGCTCGCTCTTTTTGTTGTTGGACAATACTAAAGCCGATAATCAGCAATAATAATGCACCAATAAGAATTAATACCAAAATTAAGGACATAAAGGTTCCATTTTATCTTTCATATCTCATGGTAAATATAGCCAAACGACAATGGCTAAAAGTTATTTTGATGCTGGAGTAAATCGTTGCAATAAAACTTCATCAAAATGATTCTATATCTTAGCGTATGTTATCGCGGCTGTCGTTGAATAATAAGTCGTTTTGTTGATAAATCATTAAACATTTGAGCCATGATGTTTATCAAAAGCTAAGTCAATTAAGTAACGAGTGATTTTTGCTTGCTCGTTATTACTATTTATATTACATTTCAATTGTCATATAACGTTTTATTATAGTTGAACGTTTGTTCTTCACATGTAAAACAACGACCGATTTGTTCTTGTTTGCATATTTTGCTGATGAGTGTTGGTTAAATCAAGGATAAAACCATGAAGCTGCAACAACTTAGATATATTGCAGAGGTTGTAAAACACAACCTAAATGTGTCATCAACGGCTGAGAACCTCTATACCTCACAACCCGGCATTAGTAAGCAAGTTAGAATGCTAGAAGATGAATTAGGTATTCAAATATTTGGTCGAAGTGGTAAACACTTGACTCACGTAACTCCTGCTGGGCAGCAAGTTATTGATATTGCAAATGATATACTTGGAAAGGTCGATAGCATTAAAAAGGTGTCTGAAGAATATACTCAGCCTAATCAGGGGGATTTAAATATTACCACCACTGATACTCAGGCTCGATATGCTTTGCCACAAATTATTAAAGAGTTCATTAAGCGATATCCCAAAGTCAATCTGCATATGCACCAAGGCACGCCGTCACAAATTAGTGAACAAGCCGCTAGAGGTGATGCTGATTTTGCCATTGCAACCGAAGCTATGCACTTGTATACCGATTTAATTATGTTGCCTTGTTATCATTGGAATCGCTCAATTGTTGTGACCCGTGACCATCCACTCGCGACTCAATCGACAAAAATTAGCATTGAAGATTTGGCTAAGTTTCCGCTAGTAACTTATGTGTTTGGTTTTGATAAAGCCTCTGAAATTGAAAAGTCATTTAAGCGTGCAGATCTTGATCCTCGAGTGGTGTTTAGTGCAACCAGTGCTGATGTACTTAAAACCTATGTACGTTTAGGATTAGGGGTAGGGGTTATTGCTTCTATGGCAATCGATCCGGCTGTTGATAAAGATTTAGTGGCGATTGATGCAAGCCATCTGTTTGCTCATAGTACAACCAAAATCGGCTTTAGACGTGGTAGCTTTTTACGCAGTTACATGTATGACTTTATGCGACATTTTGCACCGCACTTAACTCGCGATGTAGTAGAAAAAGCTGTCGCGCTTCGAGATCAGCAATTGATTGATGAAATGTTTGCCGACATGACATTACCAGTACGTTAGTACCCTATAACGATAATGCTTATTACATAAAAAACCTCGCGGATCTGCGTAATGCCGATCAGTTAAGCGGTAAAACGAGAAAATTTAACTGATCGGTTGACCGATCTTTCTAGTCTGCGAAAATCCGATAATCTTTATTATCGGATTTTTTTATGGAACTTTCAGAAGCCCTTGCTCGCACCTCAATTAATCGCCTAACTGAGTTTTCATCTCTCGCTGATGTTCTAGAGCCCGATATTATTCAATCTTGCCTTGATTCAAATGGCGTGGCGACATTAAGACGACGTAAATTACCCATGGACGCGATGGTTTGGGCTGTTATAGGCATGTCTTTATTTCGGACGGAATCTGTTCGTCAATTGATTAATAAGCTTGATATTGTGTTGCCACAAGAGGTTGATTATGTCGCTCGAAGTGCCGTAACACAGGCGAGAAAAAAGCTCGGTAGTGATGTGGTTCGCGATATATTTCATCGTTCAGCTGCCGCGTGGCATCAACGGACTGAACATCCACATTGGTGTGGTTTGAATCTTTTTGGCGTTGATGGCGTAGTATGGCGCACACCTGAAACCAAAGAAAACAGTGCTGCGTTTGCGCGTACAGCAAACAAGGCTTGTGAGTCTGGTTATCCGCAAGTCCGCATGGTTTGCATGATGGAGCTCAGTAGCCATTTACTTGTGGATAGCGCCTTTGACAGTGTTGCTGAAAATGAAATGAACTTAGCCGCTAAGCTTATCGCTCGCGTGCCTGATAATAGCTTAACCTTGTTTGATAAAGGTTTTTACTCGTTAGGTTTATTACACGATTGGCAGTCAAAAAGAGAAAAAACTCACTGGTTGCTGCCGTTAAAAAAAGGCACTCAGTATGAGGAAATTCGTAGCTTAGGTAAGCACGATAAACTGGTAAGGCTGAGAACCACACCTCAATCGAGGAAAAAACGGCCTGAACTTCCACTGACGATAGAAGCGAGATTAACCACTCGTCAAGTGAAAGGAAAACAAGTCAGCATTCTGAGTTCAATGCTTGACCCAATGGCGTATCCGAGCGCTGAAATCGTGGATTTATATGCCCATCGATGGGAAATTGAGCTGGGCTATCGAGAGATGAAACAGTATTTATTAGAAAGCCGATTTACGCTACGAAGCAACTTGCCGGAGTTAATAACACAAGAGCTGTGGGGAGTATTATTGGCCTATAATTTAATTCGATACAAAATGATATTGATGGCTAAATCCCTTAAAAGCGTCTTTCCAAATCAACTCAGTTTTAGAGATGCTTCTTCTCATATCATTAACAAACTGACTAATATGCCGTTATACGCACCAGGAAATGTGCCGAAACTGATTTTGGATATTGAAAGGAATGCGAAGCAATTTAAGTTGGAGGGTAAGCGAGAAAGAAGTTACCCGCGCTGCTTAAAAGTCAGTAAAAATGGTTATCCGGTCGCAAAAAGAAAAAATGCCGCTCACCTTAAGTGAACGGCATTACGCGGATCTGCGAGGTTTTTTGTTTAATTTAAAGGCTTAGTAATTGGTGTTAATCTGGTGCGTAACCAGATGGCCCAATTAGCTCGCCATCTAAATAAGCTTTACCATCGGTCATCGCTAAACGACCTAAGCTGAACCATTTTACCACCAGAGGATAAATGGCATGTTCTTGTTCATGAACACGCTCAGCTAATGCTTCAGCATCATCTTCTGGGTAAATAGGGACTTTAGCTTGTAATATTACTGGTCCAGCATCGAGCTCAGGGATAACAAAGTGCACGCTAGCGCCATGCTTTTTGTCTCCAGCATCGATAGCCCGTTGATGCGTGTGAAGCCCTGTATACTTAGGCAATAATGATGGATGAATGTTAATCATTTTCCCTAGAAAATGACTGACAAAATCATCTGTCAAAATTCGCATAAAACCCGCAAGAATAATGAGATCCGGTTGGTATTTTTCAATTGATTTCAATAAACGCGCATCATAATCACTGCGTACTTCATTGGCATAAGGAATAACACAACTGGTATCAATCTCGCTTTGATGAGCGCGAATTAACCCATAAGCATCCGGTTTGTTACTAATCACACCAACAACGGCAGCTTTTAAGTTATCGTCACAGCCATCAATAATAGCTTGAAGATTACTGCCATTACCGGAAATCAGTACCACAACTCGACAGCTTTGACTCATTAGATGATCTCCACTTGCTCTTCGTCACCTTGACGAGTAGCAATTTCACCTATCAACCAAGCATTTTCGCCTTCAGCTGTTAATAATGCTAACGCAGCATCAACTTTCTCTGTTGGTAGCGCAATAACCATACCTACACCACAGTTAAATGTTAGGAACATTTCATGCTGTGCAATATTACCGTTTGTCATTAGCCAATCAAACACTACTGGCCATTTCCAAGAGTTACCCTTGACTACAGCTTTGCAATCATCAGGCAGTACTCGTGGGATATTTTCCCAGAATCCACCACCGGTAATGTGTGCCATAGCGTGAATATCTGATTGTTCAATCAGTTTCAATAAAGGCTTAACATAAATTCTTGTTGGCTCTAATAAATGGTCAATTAAAGGCTTTCCAGCAAGATCTTGCTGAGGGTCTGCTTTGCTGACTTCTAATACTTTTCGGATTAACGAGTAACCATTTGAATGAGGACCACTTGAAGCAAGCGCTATGAGTGAGTCACCCGCTTTAACTTTAGTGCCATCAATGATGTCTGCTTTTTCAACAACACCAACACAGAATCCGGCAAGGTCGTAATCTTCACCTTCGTACATGCCTGGCATTTCAGCCGTTTCACCACCGATTAATGCGCAACCAGATTGGAAACAACCTTCTGCAATGCCGCTAACAACTGAAGTCGCTGTTTCAACATCAAGCTTACCTGTCGCGTAGTAATCAAGGAAGAAAAGCGGTTCTGCGCCAGAAACAATAAGATCGTTGACACACATAGCAACTAAATCAACACCGACGGTGTCATGCTTTTTGTAATCAATGGCTAATCTTAATTTTGTGCCAACGCCATCTGTGCCAGAAACCAGTACAGGATGTTTGTATTTAGTTGGTAATTCGCATAATGCGCCAAAACCACCTAAATTGCCCATAACTTCTGGACGGCGAGTGCGTTTTACCGCAGATTTAATGTTGTTTACTAACGCATTTCCTGCATCGATATCAACGCCGGCGTCTTTGTAACTTAGGGGGGTAGGAGTGGTCACGGAGGATCCTCTAGGGTACATCGTTTTATGGAATTTTATGCGGCAATATTCTACCAGTTTGTGCCGCTAGTCGGAAGCCATGTTTTTACTTTATCCTATAAAGAAAACGATGAATTGCCTATTTTTTATTGGTTTAGGTCACGATTTACTGCAATTTTGAAACTTTATGTTTTATAGAGAGGATAAATCGACTAACATTTATCAAATTTGCCTGAAATAGTCAGAAATCTAGGAGAAAGAAATGAAAGTCGTTGAAGTAAAGCATCCTCTGGTTCGTCATAAAGTTGGTTTAATGCGTGAAGCGGATATCAGCACCAAACGATTTCGTGAACTCGCCACTGAAGTTGGCAGTTTATTAACCTACGAAGCTACCGCTGATTTTGAAACTGAAACGGTGACAATTGAAGGTTGGAATGGCCCTGTTACTATTGAGCAACTTAAAGGTAAGAAAGTAACTGTAGTGCCTATTTTACGTGCCGGTTTAGGCATGATGGATGGCGTTCTTGAGCATTTACCCAGTGCGCGTATTTCTGTAGTGGGTATTTATCGTGATGAAGAAACATTACAACCAGTACCTTACTTTGAAAAAATAGTCAGTAATGTAGATGAGCGTATCGCTTTAGTGGTTGACCCGATGTTAGCAACTGGCGGTTCAATGATTGCGACTATCGACCTGCTGAAAAAACGCGGTTGTACTTCAATTAAAGCGTTAGTTTTGGTTGCCGCGCCAGAAGGCATTAAAGCACTTGAATTAGCTCATCCTGATATTGAGTTGTATACCGCTTCGATCGATGATTGCTTAAACGAGCAAGGCTATATTTTGCCAGGTTTAGGTGATGCGGGTGATAAGATATTCGGTACCAAATAATTCGTTATACTGAATTGTTGATACCATTGCTCGGCATGATTTACATCATGTACGAGACAATAAAAACGGGAGCCTTTAGTAAGGCTCCCGTTTTTATTTCTAGCTTGATAAGCCGTCGTTATCATTTAAATGTTAAAGCACCATTGCAGCTATCCAACCAAAAACAAGCAGTGGGATGTTGTAGTGAATAAACGTTGGGATCACGCTGTCGCGAATATGATCATGTTGTCCATCGGCATTAAGACCTGCTGTTGGACCTAGGGTCGAATCCGATGCCGGTGAACCCGCATCACCAAGCGCTGCAGCAGTACCTACCAGCGCAATCGTTGCCGCAACAGAAAAACCAAAACTGAGTGCTAAAGGCACGTAAATGGTGGCAATAATGGGAATGGTTGAGAACGAAGAGCCAATTCCCATGGTGATCAATAAGCCGACAATTAGCATCAGTAATGCGGCTAAAGCCTTGTTGTCACCTATGATGTCGCCTAGGGAGGTCACTAGTGTACCAACTTCCCCGGTAGATTTAACCACAGCAGCAAAGCCCGCAGCGGCAATCATAATAAAGCCGATATTGGCCATCATTTGCACACCTTGGTTAAACAGGTCTTTGCTCACTTCGTGTTTAATGATCCCTGAGAAACGAAAGATAATGAAACCACTTAACGCACCAAAGATCATCGAATCAGTTTGTAATTGAACGATTAAAGTAACCACAATTGCTGATAGTGATATCACAAGGCTTTTTCGACTGATGGTGGTTGCAATAGTGTCACTTATCACGGGTTGTTCAATCATGTATTCTCTAGGCTTGCGGTAACTGATAAATATTGCGGTGAGTAGGCCGACAACCATGCCCATAGCAGGTAATAGCATTGCTTTAGGAATTTGTTCACCGATAGCATTTAGCCCATTAGTGTTTAAATTTGCCAACAGAATGTCATTGAGAAAAATACCGCCAAAACCGATGGGTAAAATCATGTACGTGGTGACCAAGCCAAACGTGAGGATACAGGCTATAAGGCGGCGGTCGATACCTAGCTTTGAAATAACATGCAATAAAGGTGGAATAAGGATAGGAATAAAGGCGATGTGAATCGGCAAAATGTTTTGTGATGAAACAGCCATCAATAATATTGTGACTAATAGTAACCAACGTACAACTTGAGTATTACCACTATTGGGCTCTTTACCGAGTTTTTTGATAATTGAATGAGAAATTAATGTTGTTAAACCTGAATGTGACAATGCTGCTGCAAATGCACCAAGTAATGCATAGCTTAGGGCTATTTGAGCGCCGCCGCCTAGGCCATCATTAAAGGCTGCGATTGTTTGATGAATATCTAATCCACCGACTAAACCGGCCACAACTGCACTGATGGTTAACGAGACCACAACGTTAATTCGAATAAAGCTTAAAAACAACATTAAGCAAACCGCGATTACAACCGCATTCATAATCATTTTTCTTAAAAGTAAGTGAGGCCGCTATTCTTGACTGTCTAGAGTCTATTTGTCCAGCTGATATCGATTTTTTAGGTATTTTTGCTGATAGTTAACTCACAATGACTTGTCATTTAATATGTGGTTGTAGAAAACGAGGAATGAAATCATGTCATCAAATCATTTTGTCATATTTGAAACTTATTATTTAATGAGTCATGATGTTTTATTTTTCAGCAAGTAAACCAACATTCATCTGAAATAACTTATAAGTCCGTTAAATTAGATGTATGGTATACAACTGATTTAAGTCTCAACAGTATGGGTAATTGCTTGGTGGGTCACCATTTTGCGATACACATGTACTGTTGTTGAGTGTTTAAGCCATTAAATGGAGATAGATAATGAGCGTATTAGTAGGCCGTCCAGCCCCAGATTTTACAGCCGCAGCCGTTCTTGGTTCTGGTGAAATTGTTGACACATTTAACCTTGCTACCGCAATTAAAGGTAAGCCTGCAGTTATTTTCTTCTACCCACTCGATTTTACTTTTGTATGTCCATCAGAGCTAATTGCTTTTGATCACCGTATGGAAGAGTTCACTAAACGTGGTGTTGAAGTGATTGGTGTTTCTATTGATTCACAGTTTACTCATAACGCATGGCGTAACACTCCAGTCGACAAGGGTGGTATTGGCCAAGTTAAGTACACTTTAGTAGCTGATGTTAAACACGAAATTTGTAAAGCATATGACGTAGAGCATCCAGAAGCTGGTGTAGCTTTCCGTGGTTCTTTCTTAGTAGACAAAGAAGGTCAAGTTCGTCACCAAGTGGTTAACGATTTACCACTAGGCCGTAACGTTGATGAAATGATCCGTATGATTGACGCACTTCAGTTCCATGAAGAGCACGGTGAAGTTTGTCCAGCGGGCTGGTCAAAAGGCGAAAAAGGTATGACTGCAAGCACTGAAGGTGTTGCTGCATATCTAAAAGATAACTCTGACAAGCTATAATTTAGCAATTAGAGACAATAAAAAAGCTGCTTCGGCAGCTTTTTTATTGGGTGACATTAATGCTTTCTTATTGAACTAGCCAAGTGTTGATGGCCTGCAAGAGATAACGAAGGGCTAAGTATTCATTATTCGCTTGTAGAGTCGCTATCATCTTCCACAGCCGCTAATGGCCATCCGCCCAACGCTTTCCATCTGTTAACGATGAGGCAAAATAATTCAGCGGTACGTTCGGTATCATATAATGCTGAATGGGCTTCTTTATTGTCGAAATCGATCCCTGCCATTTTACAGGCTTTAGCTAATACAGTGTGTCCAATAGCAAGGCCTGCCAGTGTCGCGGTATCGAAGCTAGCAAAAGGATGAAAAGGAGATCGTTTTAAACCATTTCGTTCAATAGCCTTATTAACAAACCCTAAATCAAAAGCGGCATTGTGCGCGACAATGATACTGCGATGACAATCTGCTGCTTTTTGGGCTTTTTTAACTTCTTTAAAAATCTCTAAAAAAGCGACTTTTTCGTCTACTGCACCACGAAGTGGATTGGTGGGGTCGATACCGTTAAAAGCTAATGCTGCAGGTTCTAAGTTTGCGCCTTCAAAAGGCTCAATATTAAAGTGAAGGGTTCTATCAAGTACAATGACTCCATCACTATTCATTTTTAATAAGCTGACAGCAATTTCAAGCAACGCATCGGTATTGGCATTAAAACCCGCAGTTTCGACATCGATAACAACAGGGAAATAACCACGAAATCGGTGTTTAAACTTATTAGCGTCGCAAATATCAGTCATTACAGTTTTTATCCTCAATAGCTATCATTCATCGGTGCAAATGATATAAGCCGAGTATTATGCGCAAACTCAAGCGCAGTGTCATGTTTGATTGTGGTTTTTATCATCGATTAAACATGATTGTTTACTAAAGGAACTGACTTTGTGGCCGATAGAACAAATGTAATCGGGTATAAAGGGTGGTTTTATGTGGCGAAAACTGATGGTCCTCACAAGTTTGTGTCTTTGCTCAACGGCTAATGCCGACTTGAGGCACTACGTTGCGTCATTAGAAAACTCTGCATGGCGTATTGGCGAGAACAATCCAATAGAATGCCGTCTTGAACATGATATTCCTGACTATGGGCGAGCTGTGTTTACCAGTAACGCCGGTAAAGCGTTAAATTTACATTTCACGTTAGACATGTGGCTAAAACCTGATGCAGTGACTAAAGCGACATTAATTAGTCGAGCCCCTAGTTGGCGCCCAGGACACAATTCTAAAGAAATCACTCAACTGACTTACAATAAGCAGTTTAATGGTGAAGTGCCTAAAAAAGCTGCCTGGTCTATGCTGAATGAATTGAGCCAAGGAATGGAACCCACGTTTTATTATGCTGATTGGTATAATCACAATGCCAAGATTGCCGTCGGTTTGTCATCGGCTAATTTTGGCGGTAAATACCGTGAATTTCGTGCTTGCTTAGCTAATTTATTGCCATACAGTTTTGATGATATTGCTTTTACGGTGTTAAATTACCAAGAAGGCGGGGTAGAGCTTACTCGTTTTTCTAGCCAGCAATTACAGAAAATACAGCGTTATTTGTCTTTTGACCCTGAAGTAGAGCTCGTGCTCATTGATGCTTACACCGACAGTTACGGTGGACGTTCGGTTAACCAAAAGGTGTCAGATAAGCGTGCCGATTCAGTGAAAGATATTCTTATTGCTAGTGGTATTCCTAAAGATCGGATTCATACATCGGGTCATGGTGAGAAACGCCATGTAACAGGTAATGATCTTGCAGAAGAACGTATGATGAATCGCAGGGTCGTGATTAAAATAACCAAACCTATATAATTCCATAATGTATCGCTTATTGCGCACCATGCGTAGTAGCCTCATTTATTGATATGATAATTTGTTTGAGCCTGTTATCTATCTGGTAAGCAGTACAATGGCTCAATCACTAGATTATCCTCATCCATCTATGCCCATTTCACTTGGCTGCTATTCAATATTTTTTAATACCAAAAGCCAAATCGACAATACTCATTTGTAAACGGATGGTGGTTTACTTAAGAGCCAACTCAATAGCGTGGACATCATTTCACTTTAAAGGGTTACGCTATTTCTTATTCGTATAGCTCAAATTTACAATAGTGGCATATTTTGATTTGTAGATTTGTAGATTTGTAGATTTGTAGATTTGTAGATTTGTTCGCTAGTATTTTAATTTTGGTTTATGAATATGCTAAAAAAAGGGCAAAAAAAACCCACTTAATCCAAGTGGGCTAAATAATTTGCAATCAACAAATCTAAGGAAGGAAGTCAAGCATAAGAACTAGGGATAACTGAGGTATTGGGTTACATCAGTTTGGAGTTCTTGGTTTTCAACATCTGAATCAGATGTGTCCTGAAAACAAAGCCATAATAGAATGTATACACTAATCTGACAAACAAGAAAAATTACGATTTATCATTAGTAAAACTAATGGTTTAATGTGGTTGTTAGATGTTATTTATACTCTAATCGGCTTATATAGCGCTTTATTAAGTTATTACCTATATTTATTGCATAACTATTCGGATTAGTTAATGCAGCGGTCAAAATATTTAACAAATAGTCTATATCTCATCATGTGACAAAGCATGCTTCTTGATTTAAATATGCTAAATATAATCCTAAACAATGTTAGATATGTGGGAATTACTCATATTAAGTTGGAATGTTAAGGCTGTCTCTTCGTGAGGTTTAGTTAATCCCAAATAGTCAGCAAGACAAATAAGGCAACGTTATTGGTAGAGCCGTTGATAGTGTATTGACTGGAAACAAAACGCAGAATGTTGTTGGCTTAACTTTTATTCACGTTTACATTTTTCAGAGTGTGCGATGATGCTGCCATCTTGTTGTTGTCTTTTTTGTGTATTTAGCTTTTTAAGCGGCTAAACATAGGCTTTTTCAGCCAATAAATGACTATGCCTATATTGCATGTTTTGTTTAACAAATTGTTAATTTTTTGATAAATACATTAATAAAGCTTCATCTCTTACAGTTCCTGAGGTTTTTCGTGTGTTTTAGCGCATTTTGAGCAAAATAAAGTCTACTTTTCCCTCGGTACAATATTCACAAGCGTGTTGGTACTCGGTATAGTAAGCCAACTTTTACAACCTAAAAATTGATGTTCAGATTATGTTTGTTTGGCCTATTTCAGTCTATTACGAAGATACCGATGCCGGTGGTGTTGTGTACCATTCTAATTACTTAAAATTTTTTGAACGAGCCCGAACGCAATGGTTAAAATCAATGGGTGTTCGCCAAGCTGAACTGTTGTCAGAAGATATTGCTTTTGTCGTCAAACATGCAGAATTAGATTTTCGTAAAGCTGCAAAATTTGAACAGGATTTTGTGGTTGAATCAAAAGTTATAGAATTAAAAAAAGTGTCGTTGGTGTTTCACCAGCGGCTAGTTGATCATCAAGGTGATTGCTATTGTGAAGCGACAGTAGTTGTCGCGTGTATATCTTTATCACGTATGCGTCCCCGCGCTATTCCCCTAAATATTGTTCAGGAGTTTGACAGTGCACGCTGAAATTTCATTTATTGGTTTGTTTTTAGAAGCCAGTGTGTTGGTAAAGTTAGTTATGCTGACCTTGTTGGCATTATCGATTGCCTCATGGGCAGTGATCATTCAACGCAACAAATTATTAGGCTCTGCAAGAGTTAAGTCATTACGTTTTGAAGAAACGTTTTGGTCAGGTGTTGATTTAAACCGTCTTTACAAAGAATTAATAGCACGTGGTAGTGCTATCTCTGGTTTAGAATCGATGTTTGTGGCAGGTTTTAAAGAATATACTCGTTTGAGCAAAGTAAACAGTAAAGCACCTGAAGCTGTTATGGATGGAACTTCTCGAGCAATGCGAGTGAGTTTGTCGCGAGAAATGGAAAAGCTTGAAAACCATTTGCCGCTATTGGCAACGATTGGTTCTACCAGCCCATACATTGGTTTGTTTGGGACGGTATGGGGGATTATGAATTCCTTTATTGCACTGGGCGCGGTAGAAAATGCCACATTGGCAATGGTTGCACCTGGTATTGCAGAAGCATTGATTGCAACTGCAATGGGCTTGTTTGCTGCAATACCTGCCGTTATTGGTTATAACCGTTTTACAACGCAAGTTGATAAAATTGAAATGAGTTATGCTAACTTTATGGAAGAATTCTCCAACATATTGCAACGTCAAGCGTATAGCGAGAAGGAAGCTGTTTAATGTATCAGCGTAAACGTCGTCGTCCAGTTGCAGAAATCAACGTGGTACCTTACATCGACGTGATGTTGGTGTTGTTGATTATTTTTATGGTGACAGCGCCTATTGTATCGCAAGGAGTCAAAGTAGAATTGCCTCAAGGTAATGCGGAGTCGTTGCCACCTGATAGTAAGCCTCCTATCGTTGCATCGATTGACGCAGAGGGACAATATTTTTTGAATATCGGCAGTAGTTCTAACTCTGAAGTTATGGACTTAGAGCAAGTATCAACTGAAGTTGGAGCATTAATCCAACTTGAACCGTTAAGGCCAGTGGTTGTAAAAGCGGACCGCACGATACCTTATGAAAGCGTTATTCAATTAATGATTAGCTTGCAAGGTGCTGGTGTGCCTGCCGTAGGGCTAATGACCGATTCACCAAAGGAGAAATAGGTGGCTGGAAATTCAGATTTAACCGTACCAGTTTCTATTTCTGCTGGTATTCATATTGGATTTATCGTCATTCTTGCTTTAGGCATTAGTTTTGATGATAAGCCCAAGCAAATGCAAACGGCAGCAGCAAGTGCACCTGCCGTTCAAGCTATTGTAATAGATCAACAGAAAGTGAATGACAGAGTTGAGCAATTAAAGAAACAAAAGCAAGATGTGGATAAGCAAGAAAAAGCCCGTCAAGCAGAACTAGAACGTAAAGCATCAGAAGCTCGCCGTGAACGTGAACGTGAACAAGAAAAAATTAAAACTTTAGAGATCCAGCGTAAACAAAAAGAGCAGGAAACTCAAAAGGCTAATGATGCTGCTAAAGCCGCTCAGGCAAAGCAAGTGCTAGAAAAAGAGCGAGCAGATAAAGCTGAAGTAGTACGCAAGCAAAAAGAACAAGAGCAAAAAGCTTCTGAAGACGCAGCTAAGAAAGCCGCTGAAAAACGTAAGCAAGAAGAAGCCGCTGCGAAAAAAGCTCAAGAAGAACGTCAACGCGCTGATGACGAACGTAAACGTAAAGAAGATGCTGAGCGTAAACGTAAAGCTGAAGCAGATACTAAAGCGCGTCAAGAACGTGAAATGGCAGAGGCAATGGCTGCTGAACAAGACTCACTTTCTAAAACACGTAACAAGCAAGTGTTGTCAGAAGTTGATAAGTATAAAGCCATGATTATTGCCACTATTCAACGAAATTTAGTTGTTGATGAGTCAATGCGTGGGAAAAGCTGCAGGGTCTTTATTCGTCTAGCGTCAGATGGTTTTGTCACAACAAGCCAAACGTTAGATGGTGATCAGGTAGTTTGTCGAGCCGCCAAAGCGTCGATAAATAAAGCGGGACGGTTACCAGTATCGCCTGAACCGGCTGTTTATCAGCAATTAAAAGAAATTAATTTAACCGTTTCACCGGAATTTAATTAATATCAATCGTATTTAATGATGGAATGGAGTTAAAAGGAGTCGCATGAATAATTTGGCTAAATGGCTAACACTGGTATTAATAGTGTTAACTACACCCGCTCGCGCAGCGTTAGATATTGTGATTACAGAAGGGGTTGATGCAGCAAGACCGATTGCTGTTGTACCTTTTGTATGGCAAGGTCAAGGTCCAGCTCCAGCTCCTGCATCTATTTCTGATGTGGTAGCATCTGATTTGTCTCGCAGTGGTACATTTAAGACACTTGATGTGCGTGCATTGCCACAATCAACTATTTCGTCTGTAAATGGATTTACTGCTCAAAATTGGGCTAATGTAGAAGCGGAAGCGCTTGTGGTTGGTACGGTTAAGCCATATGGCGCCGATCAATATTTAGTGAGTTTTGAGCTGATTGATTTAGTCAAAGCACAACTTCAAGCGGGTAAAGGGCCTCAGAATAACAATGAGTTATTACTTGAAAGCCGTGAAACGGTTATTAGTGCAAACCAATTTAGACAGTACAGCCACCGTATCAGTGATATTGTGTATGAAAAGCTCACCGGTATTCGTGGTGCATTTTTAACCCGTATTGCATATGTTGTGGTTAAACAAGGTCAAAAAGCACCTTACCATCTAATGATTGCGGATTACGATGGCTACAATGAACAAATGTTACTACGTTCACCAGAGCCATTGATGTCACCAACGTGGTCTCCTGATGGTCGTCGTTTAGCTTATGTGAGTTTTGAAAATAGAAAAGCTGAAATCTTTGTTCAAGACATTTACAGCCAAACTCGTACGTTAGTGAGTAGTTTTGACGGTATTAATGGTGCACCAGCATTTTCTCCTGATGGGAAAAAATTAGCTGTTACACTGTCAAAAGATGGCCAACCAGAAATTTATGTCGTCGATATTGCGACTAAAGCAACTCGACGTATTACAGAGCATTACGCAATTGATACAGAACCATCTTGGTTCCCAGACGGTAAATCAATTTTATTTACCTCTGAACGTGGTGGGAAACCACAGTTATATCGCGTAAGTTTAGATACAAATAAAGTCTCGCGTATGACTTTTGAAGGTGAATGGAACCTCGGCGGTTCAATTAGCCCAGATGGTCGTAGTATGATTTTTGTAAACCGTACTAACGGTAAATTCCATATTGCTAGAATGGATCTTGCAACACGCTTTATGCAGGTGCTTTCATCAACTCAACTTGATGAATCACCAAGTGTTGCTCCAAATGGCACTATGGTTATCTACGGTACAACCCATCAAGGTAAACAAGTGTTAGCTGCTGTTTCTATGGACGGCAGATTTAAAGCAAGATTGCCTGTCGGCCAGGGCGAGGTGAAGTCACCCGCATGGTCTCCGTTTCTCTAAATAGATATTGATAAGGATTTAAAATGGATCTGAATAAGTTGTTTAAAGCTATGTTGGTTGCAGTTCCGCTTATGGCACTGGGTGCCTGTAGCTCAACTTCAGACTCTGAAACTGACGCTAACGGTTCTATGAGTGGTACTGGTAGTGAATACGGTAATGGTGGTATTGAAACTGGCGGTGTAGCTCCTGTACTAAGCTCTGCAGAACAGCAGCGTTTAAAAGAACAAGAATTACGTCGTCAAAATATCATTTACTTCGACTTTGACCGCAGTGAAGTTCAAAGTGAAAATGCTGAGATCATTCAAGCTCATGGTAACTATTTAGTTGAGCATCCAAATGTTCGAGTATTGATTGAAGGTCATGCTGATGAACGTGGTACGCCAGAATACAACATCGCACTAGGCGAACGTCGTGCTAAAGCGATTGCTAAGTATTTACAAGGTATGGGTGTACAACCTAGCCAAATGAGCATCGTGAGCTACGGCGAAGAAAAGCCATTAGATTATTCACGCAACGATACTGGTTTTGCTAAAAACCGTCGTGGTGTGTTAGTTTACTAAAGCGTAAAAAGTGCAAGGCCAACCGTTATCGGTTGGCCTTTTTTAGGAGATAAAAATGAAACTAGCCATATTAGTTGCGGCGATGTTCTTTACAACGGCAACGGCTTTTGCTGCACCAGCACCGGTTTCGGATGCATCTGGTGGTTCAAATGATGACAGAATTTCAAGATTAGAGCGCATCATTAAAGCAAAGCAACAAGGCGAATTCGACATGCAGCGTCGTATGGATGCATTGCAAAATGAAGTGTTGGATTTAAGAGGCATTACTGAGCAACAAAATTATCAAATGAATCAGATGTTACAGCGTCAACGACAGCTGTACGAGGAAATTGCTAATCTTACTGCTAAGTCATCAACCCCAGCAGCACCAGTTCAAGCTGATGCCACTACGGTTGCCGCAGCCAGTTCAACGTTGGGCGAGACAGGAAGCTATGAGGCCGCTGTGAACTTGGTCCTTAAAGAACGTAAGTACGATGAAGCCATTCCTGCTTTTCGTAGTTTTATATCGACATACCCAGACTCTAATTATGCAGCTAATGCAAACTATTGGTTAGGCCAGTTGTTGTACAACAAAAGCGAGTACAATGATGCGAAACAAGCATTTAGTACTGTTGTCAGTAAATTTGCAGATTCAAATAAGCGTGGCGATAGTTTAGTTAAGCTTGGCATGATTGCAGAAAAAGAAAATGATTCTGCCGGTGCAAGAGCTTTGTATAACAAAGTTCTAAAAGAGTACGCAGATAGTGCCTCCGCACGCCTTGCACAACAACAATTATCAGCATTGAAAGGCTAATTAAGCCAAAAAACAGCCTCTTAGTCTGTTTTTCATGCAAACAACAAGAAATTATAAATTTGCGCTTGCATGAGAAATTGAAAAAGGTATTATAGGCGCCCTCAGAACGGCAGAGCCTTCTGGGGTGTGTTGAGGTGATACTAACTTAGTCTACAGTTACTGTGATATGAGTTATTATTAACAATCAACAAAATGGGATGTTAATTTAACAAGTCTTGAAATATAGCAGTTAGGTATGTTCCAGTAAGAATATCAGTTCTTGCAAAACCAAGATGGGTCGTTAGCTCAGTTGGTAGAGCAGTTGGCTTTTAACCAATTGGTCGAAGGTTCGAATCCTTCACGACCCACCACTTTTTAAATCGTGGCTAAAGAATTTAAAGGTTACACCAAGATGGGTCGTTAGCTCAGTTGGTAGAGCAGTTGGCTTTTAACCAATTGGTCGAAGGTTCGAATCCTTCACGACCCACCACTTTTTAAGTCGTGGTTAAAGGATTTAAAGGTTACACCAAGATGGGTCGTTAGCTCAGTTGGTCTTGAAATAGAGACAGTTGGCTTTTGTTCCAGTAAGAATATCAGTTCTTGCAAAACCAAGATGGGTCGTTAGCTCAGTTGGTAGAGCAGTTGGCTTTTAACCAATTGGTCGAAGGTTCGAATCCTTCACGACCCACCACTTTTTAAGTCGTGGTTAAAGAATTTAAAGGTTACACCAAGATGGGTCGTTAGCTCAGTTGGTCTTGAAATAGAGACAGTTGGCTTTTGTTCCAGTAAGAATATCAGTTCTTGCAAAACCAAGATGGGTCGTTAGCTCAGTTGGTAGAGCAGTTGGCTTTTAACCAATTGGTCGAAGGTTCGAATCCTTCACGACCCACCACTTTTTAAATCGTGGTTAAAGAATTTAAAGGTTACACCAAGATGGGTCGTTAGCTCAGTTGGTCTTGAAATAGAGACAGTTGGCTTTTGTTCCAGTAAGAATATTAGTTCTTGCAAAACCAAGATGGGTCGTTAGCTCAGTTGGTAGAGCAGTTGGCTTTTAACCAATTGGTCGAAGGTTCGAATCCTTCACGACCCACCACTTTTTAAATCGTGGTTAAAGAATTTAAAGG
>NZ_RKKE01000002.1:0-99560 GCF_003797125.1 Shewanella frigidimarina | reverse complement strand
TTACACTAAGATGGGTCGTTAGCTCAGTTGGTCTTGAAATAGAGACATTTGGCTTTTGTTCCAGTAAGAATATCAGTTCTTGCAAAACCAAGATGGGTCGTTAGCTCAGTTGGTCTTGAAATAGAGACAGTTGGCTTTTGTTCCAGAAAGAATATTAGTTCTTCCAAAACCAAGATGGGTCGTTAGCTCAGTTGGTAGAGCAGTTGGCTTTTAACCAATTGGTCGAAGGTTCGAATCCTTCACGACCCACCACTTTCTCTGTTTTTCCCTCACTATTATTTCTAAATCATCACAGAATACAATACTTATCATTGGCTAAAATAGCTCAGTATATTTTCAGATGTTTAAATCTCGATAGTTTGCTTTAATTTCAATAATAATTAGGTTTTGCAAAATCAAGATGGATCGTCAGCTCAGTTACTCTGTGTGAAATCAACTGCTGCCGTTGACTTTTGAGTCATTTTTCCAATGTTTGAACCTTTCATTACCCACTATTTTACTCCTTTAGTTATGTCCTCTAAGAATCCCTTTTATCAACGTTATATCTTATTATTACGTTACAAGATTTGAGTAGCGTTCGATGATTATATTCCAGCGAGCCTAAGATGTTATACAAAACCAATCCAGGTCGTAACTGGTCGATGTATTTTGTTATCAGCTTATTTAGCGTTTAATTTCTTATAAATCTTTAGTGTCCAAACTCATCAAGATCTACATTGTATTAAACAACATCTTGTTTTCGAAGTAGTCTATTTATTAGTTTTTGCTTGTCTACTTTTGTCTCATAGACCTATTGCTAATGTTATATGATTGTTAATTGGCTCATATTGCTCAAGATTAGAACAATATCAATAGGGAGATAATAATGAAAAAGCAAAAACTCAGTCTTTATGTTGCAGGTGCTTTATTGGCAATGAGCGGGGGAGCTCAGGCTGCTACAGATATGACTTTTGGTGGCTACATCAAAGCCGATGTGATGTTTAGTGATTATGGTAATGGGGCGCCAGATTCAGGTTCTCTATCTCGTCAGTTCTATGTGCCAGGAACGATTTATGGCACGACGGGAAATGGTAAGCAAGTAGTCGACTTTCAAGCTCGTGAATCGCGTTTTAATTTTAAGACTGTTACTGATCTTGAAGGGCATAAACTGACCGGTTTTATTGAACTGGATTTTATGACACATACAGATGGTAATGAACGTGTGTCTAATAGTTACTCTCCACGTATTCGCCATGCATTTGTAAGTTATGATAATTGGACAGTAGGACAAACGTGGACCACGTTCCAAAATCCTGGTGCTTTACCGGAAAACCTGGATTTTGTTGGTGCGGCAGAAGGCACACCGTTTGTTAGACAATCACTATTACGTTATACCAGTGGTAACTGGCAATTTTCGATTGAAAACCCTGAAACTACTGTGACGCCATTAGGCGGCGGTGGTCGAATTACCAGTGGCAGTGGCGTTGTTCCTGATTTTGTAGGGCGCTATAATTTTAGCGCTGCCAGTGGTTCTGCATTTTCAGTTGCGGCGATTGTAAGGCAATTAGATCTAGAGCAAGTCGTTGGTACCACAACGTATGATACTTCAGAGCTGGGTTATGGTGTCAGTTTTGCGGGGGTTATCCCTGTTGGTAAAGATGACCTCAAATTTACTGCCACTTACGGGGAAGGGCTAGGTCGTTATATGGCGCTAAATTATGCTAACGCTGGTGTGCTTGATACCAACGGTGAAATTCAAACGATTAAATCGTTTGGTGGTTTCGTCTCATATCGTCATTGGTGGTCAGAGCAATGGCGATCTAGTGTGACGCTTTCAGGTTTTAGCGCAGATAATGATGTAGCGCTTACCGGCGGTGCCGTTAATAAAGAGGCTTACTCTGGTTACGTTAACTTATTGTTCTCACCTTCAAAGCCACTGACTTTTGGAGTTGAGTTTATGCATGCCTTGAATGAACGTGAAGACGGTTCCGATGGCGACTTGAATCGGATTATGTTTTCGGCGAAATATGCTCTTTAGTATTTGAGTAGATAATAAAAAGGCAACCCATTAGGTTGCCTTTTTATCTTTATACTTACGAAGCTTAATTAAGTAAGTTGTTTTGACGAACATACGCTTCGAATTCGGTGCAACCACCAATAGGTTGTTCATCTACAAAAATTTGTGGAACAGTTTCTACCGTTTTACCCACACTTTTTGATAAATCCGCTTTAGTGATACCTTCGGCATGAATATCAATATATTTGAATTTGAAATCTTCACTCTGCGCCGCTAATTTTTCTGATAATTCAACAGCTCGAACACAATATGGGCAACCTGGGCGGCCAAAAATAACTACAAACATGGTGACTCCTGTTTAATGATATGGCCAATTTATACCATAAGTACTTTTCAAATCATAATTCAACGCAATTAATTTTGTTTTAACTCATATCGATTTTATATTTGCCTTGATAGTCAAAAAATGAATCAACTAAATCCCAGCGATGTTTGTTTTTTTTCAGTAATAATAAATCGGGTTTTCTGAATCGAATTTGATCCGTCAATACATCGGTTACTTTATTATATTGAGGATGCGGTATACCTGGAGTGCGGGTATGACTGAGAACAAATACCGCATAAAATGCTTTTCGTTGTGCTGGTGTGGCGAAGCTAAACATTCGCTTAAAATCATTACCTTCAATATCAATATATTGAATAAGCAACTTATTGTCTTGATCGCGCAACAACATTTGCTCACATTTAAATAAGTGATGATGCTGAGCGTTAAGTACTTGTTTTAGTCGCTTATCGGGATCAATTAAGGTTGATTGGCAGCTATGACAAATACGTGCCGCGATATCATTTTCCGCTCCACAGTCAGGGCATGACTTTGATCTAAATCTAAAGTCACACTGTTGCAGCTCATCGATTAACCCCTGACAGCGTCTGCCATAATGTTCAATAATATCGCCATCGCCATCTACTAGGCCCCAAAAAGTATTAGCAAATTGACATACAGGACAATGCACTTGTACTGGTACTGATTTGCTATTGGGTTTGGCTTGACCGACTTCCGGGTAAAATAAGTCATAACCATTAGCTGCATAATCAATGACTAAACAATCTGCTTTATTGGGGGCCAAGCGTAATCCTCGACCTATCATCTGTTGGAATAGGCTCACCGATGCGGTGGGGCGCAAAATTGCGATAAGGTCGACGTGAGGAGCATCGAAGCCTGTGGTTAATACGGCAACGTTAACAATGTATTTGAGACGTTGGGCTTTAAAGCGATTGATGATGTCATCACGTTCGCTATGTGGCGTTTGAGCGGTAATTAAGGCGGCATCGTCGTCTAATAGAGTCATTACTTCATTGGCATGTCTGACCGTAGCAGCAAAAATCAATACACCTTTTCGGAGTTCAGCAAGTTGTTTTACTTGTTTGATAATAGCTGTGGTTGCTCGTCCTTGATGATGTAATAAAGAATCGATTTCCATTTGTGGATATTCACCACTGTCATGTGCAACGAGCTCACTAAAATCATACTGTGCACTCAGTCCGTCAAAAATGGTTGGTTTGGTTAAGTAACCTTTTTTGATCAATGGTCGCATTGGAAGTTCAAAAATGCATTTTTCGAATACAGGTGTATCTGTATTACCTACTTTTCCATGATAATGGTGCCGGTAAATCCAGCCTAAACCTAAACGATAAGGCGTGGCAGTTAGCCCAAGCAGTTTAATGTCAGGATTACGCGCTTTAAGGTGCGTGAGCAGTTGTTGATATTGGCTAGTAGACTCATTACTGACTCGATGGCATTCATCAATGATCACTAATGAAAATGCTTGAGTGAATTTATCTAGGGCGCGAGCGGCTGATTGGACACTGGCTACCACGGTTTTGCCATTAGCCTTTTTTTGATTTAATCCTGCGGAATAGATGTTGGCCTCTTGAGTGAGTAAACCCACTTTTTCAGCATTTTGAGCGACTAATTCTTTTACATGGGTGAGCACTAGCACATTACCATTCGCGATACGTGCCAGTTCGGCAATCACAATACTTTTACCCGCACCGGTAGGTAGCACTAATACCGCCGATTGTTGGCTGTGCTTGAAGTGAGCTATAGCCGCGTCGACCGATTGCTGTTGATAGTCACGTAAGGTGATATTTACGGGGTGAGTAGATGAGTGTTTCACTTTACCGGTAGCGTTGTTCTGGTTTATATAAAGCTTAACATAGCCAATGATTGATAAACCATGATGTTTTAATTGAGTTGGATAAATCAATTGCTGATGGTTAAAGATGATAAATAGACAGGGATGGTATTTTTTGCGTGTTAAGCGCTGTTTTTTTATATCAGTTGGTGTAGATTCATCTATTGAATCAGATGATATTAATACTAATAAAAATGAAATTTATCACCATCAGGAAAACACATTATGAAATTTTTATCGTTAGCCGCTCTGTTAATGGTTAGCCATCTCGCCGTTGCCGAAGAAAGTCTGGTCATTGGTTTATCTATTGAAGAAACGGTTAAGCATTCAGACGATGCAACTGCATCGGCATCAAAAATTGAGATGGGACTAAATGAATCTGTGTCACTCAGTGTTGAAGGAGACTATGGCGTGACCATAGTATCGACAGCAAATAGTGATAATAAGGTTAATTTGTTGATAAGTTTACGCGATGAATCTAATGATGGTGCGGATCTATTAGGTGACAAAGCCATAACGATTAAAGTGGGTCAATCAACGAGCTACAAAATGACATTAAATGATCATTCATATAATGTCACTATTGATACTGCTTATGCTCCACAGCCTAAGGTTTCAGATAAGTAATAATGTTAAATAATGCTGGTTTTAGATAAAAAAAAGCCCCTCAATTGAGGGGCGAAAAGAGAAATTGGTCAGGATTTCTCAGGGTGGATAGAACATCACAAGTTGATTTTCATTACTCAGTTTTGTTTAAGCGAGACTCAATCAACGTATCAATCACTGCAGGATCTGCCAGAGTAGAAGAATCACCTAAGTTGGTTACTTCGTTAGCCGCAATTTTACGTAAGAATCGACGCATAATTTTGCCTGAACGCGTTTTAGGTAAACCACTTGCCCACTGGATAAGATCTGGTGTGGCAAGTGCACCAATTTCTTTACGAACCCATTGACGTAACTCTTGACGTAACTCTTCTGTCGGTTCAATGCCACGGGTTAGGGTGACGTATGCATAAATGCCTTGGCCTTTAATGTCATGTGGGTAACCCACAACGGCCGCTTCAGCAACGAGTTCATGCGACACTAGAGCGCTTTCCACTTCAGCCGTACCTAGGCGATGCCCAGAAACGTTGATGACATCATCGACACGACCAGTGATCCAATAATAGCCATCTTCATCACGACGTGCGCCATCACCGGTAAAATACATACCACGGAATGTTTTAAAATAAGTCAGCGCAAATCTATCATGGTCACCGTACACTGTTCGCATTTGGCCTGGCCACGAGTCAAGGATAACTAAGTTACCTTCACCAGTACCTTCAACAATATCACCCATGTTATCAACCAGTGCTGGTTGCACACCAAAAAATGGTCGAGTTGCAGAGCCAGGTTTGGTATCCGTTGCACCAGGTAATGGGCTGATCAGGATGCCGCCAGTTTCAGTTTGCCACCAAGTGTCGACAATAGGGCAGTTTTCATGACCGATTACCTCATGGTACCAACGCCAAGCCTCAGGGTTTATGGGTTCACCTACTGAACCCATAATGCGCAATGAGTCACCTTTATAGCTGCTAAATTGTTCTTTACCTTCAGCCATTAATGCACGAATTAATGTAGGAGCGGTATACAGGATATTGACCTTATGTCGGTCAATCATTTCACCTAATCGAGCTGGAGTAGGGTGATTAGGTACACCTTCATGAATTAATACCGTGGCGGCATTAGCAAAAGGTCCATATACCATATAGGAATGACCGGTAATCCAGCCTACATCGGCGGTACACCAATATACTTCGTCAGCTTTATAATCAAACACGTATTCGTGTGTCATCGAGGCATACACCATATAACCACCGGTAGTATGAAGCACACCTTTAGGATTACCTGTAGAGCCAGAGGTATAAAGCAAAAATAGTGGATCTTCGGCGTTCATTTCTGCTGGTTGGCAAAATTCTGAAGCCACTTCCATGAGTGAATGCCACCAAACGTCTCGACCTTCAACCCAATCGATGTCACCACCTGTGCGCTTAAATACAATAACTTTTTCGACGCAAGTAACATCAGGATTTGATATGGCTTCATCAATGCTGCGTTTTAAAGGGATTTTACGGCCACCACGAATACCTTCGTCGGCAGTAATTAAGACTTTTGATTTTCCATCAATTACCCTTGCTGCTATCGAGTCGGGTGAGAAGCCACCAAATACCACTGAATGAACTGCACCAATGCGAGCACAAGCCAACATAGCGACAGCCGCTTCAGGCACCATCGGCATGTAGATAGTGACGATATCGCCCTTATTAACCCCTTGGCTACGTAGCGCATTGGCAAACTTACACACTTGTGTGTGTAGCTCTGCGTAAGTTAATTTGCGTTGTTCGTTGGCGTCATCGCCTTCCCAAATAATGGCAAGCTTATCGCCGTGTTCTTCAAGGTGACGATCTAAACAATTGGCCGAAGCATTGAGCGTGCCATCATAAAACCAATTAATCGAAAGATTATGATCATCAAAAGACGTTTTCTTAATTTTGGTATAAGGTTTAATCCAATCAATACGTTTGCCGTGTTCTCTCCAGAAACCTTCTGGATTAATAATGGACTCCTGGTACATTTTCTTATATTGATCGTTATTAACCAGTGCGTTTTCTGCAATGTCACTAGGAACTTTGTAAAGAGACTGCGGGGTCATGGGGCTTCCCTTTCTAAAAATGGCGTGGTTAAAGTATCATCTGCAACGGGTTGTTTGCACTATTAGACCTTGGTCTAGTTTTAAAATATCCTTAATATTTAGTCTGTTGCACGTGTTAATATGGTAATGGTTGCTGCAGATTTGGTCGATTATTTATATCGATTCTCTTATGCAGGTTGTTTTCTGCTCAATACATGATGTTTTAGATGAAAATAAAACAGATTTTTAATAATAAAGTGATAGCGGACGTTTCATGAACTTAACCTTAATCGTTGCCGTGATTGCGGTATGTTATGTGTCATTGCTGTTTATTTTGGCATGGGGTGCCGAGCGGTGGTTTAGTAAAATAAATCAAAAAGCTCAAGTATGGATTTATGGGCTTAGCTTAGCTGTATATTGCTCATCATGGAGTTTTTTAGGCACAGTAGGTCAGTCTGCCAATGATTTATGGTCCTTTTTACCTATTTTTGTCGGCCCAATATTAGTGTTTACCCTTGGGTTTGGCATGCTACGAAAAATGGTTGTGGTGTCTAAAGCACAAAACATTACTTCAGTTGCCGACTTTATTGCTGCTCGTTATGGCAAGTCACAGTTATTAGCCGCTTTAGTGACGCTTATTGCATTGTTTGGCATCATGCCTTATATCGCGCTACAGCTTAAAGCAATGGTGTTTAGCCTTAACTTATTCCAACCTGACAATACCCCTTTGAGCCCAGTTGCAGTGCCATTATTAATCACCATGTTACTGGCCATCTTTGCCATTTTATTTGGTACGCGTAAATTAGATGCGACTGAACATAATCCTGGAATGATGGTCGCAATTGCGTTTGAGTCATTGGTTAAACTCGCTGCATTTATCTCAGTCGGTGTGGTGATTAGTTTTGGTGTTTTTGATGGCTTTGGCGATATTTGGCAGCAGGCATCGGATAAAGCATTAATCGAAAATAGTCACATTCGTTTAGAATCGTTTCTCCCTGAACTATTTGTTGGTATGGCAGCGTTTTTGTGTATGCCAAGGCAGTTCCATGTGATGGTGGTTGAATGTGGCGGCGAGCATATTTTAAAGAAATCACGTTGGATATTTCCAATTTATTTAGCCTTGTTTGGCATGTTTGTCGCGCCATTGGCATTAGCCGGTAAAATTATTCTGGGTGATTCGGTATCTGCTGATACTTATGTGATTAATTTACCTTTGGCACTAGACCAACCAATATTAGCGGTTGTAGCCTTGTTAGGTAGTTTGTCTGCGGCAACGGGGATGGTGATCGTGGCCGTAGTGACCATCAGTGTGATGGTCAGTAATGAGTGGTTGGTGCCATTTTTGCTGCGAACGGGGCAAATAAGAGAAAAGAACTTTAGCCAATTTTCTCAATTATTATTAAATGTCCGCCGTTTATCGATTGTGGTTATTCTAGGTTTTGGCTATTTAAGTTATTTACTGTTTACTGACAGTGACTCGCTTTCACATTTGGGAATGATGTCCTTTGGCGCATTTTCTCAACTAGCACCGGCATTAGTCGGTGGATTATATTGGAAGCACGGTAATCGAGCGGGTGTTTATCTTGGCCTAGCTGTCGGTTTTAGCTTGTGGTGTTTTATTTTACTTCAAGGTGCAGGCGAGGCTCGTTTACTCGGTAGTGAGTCTGGCTTACTCAATTCAATAACCCCCAATATTAGTGATACATTAATCGCTTTGTTAGCGAATATATTTTGTTATGTGTTGGGTTCTATTTGGTTTAGAGCGGGCGTTGCCGAACGTATTCAAGCAAGTAATTTTGTTAAACCTTGGTCATCTAAGAAAGATTCGAAGAAACGTCAAGGGCCTATTTCGCAACAAGATTTATTAATTTTAGCAAGCCGATTTGTGAGCCCAACTCGTGCTTATGAAAGCTTTAGTCGTTTTTCTGCCGATGCAGTTAAAAGTGACAGTTGGTACAAAGCTGCTCCAGAAGAATTAATTGCTCACACTGAACACATGCTGTCGGGTGTTTTAGGTGCATCAAGTGCATCATTAGTGATGGACTCTGTCCTACAAGGCCGCGATTTGGCGCTGGATGAAGTATTCAGTCTTGTAGATGAAGCATCCTCTAAAATTATTTTAAGTCAGGATATGCTGCGCGGTGCAATTGAACACGCTTATGAAGGTATGAGTGTGGTCGACAAAGACCTAAGCTTGGTTGCGTGGAATTATCGCTATGTTGAATTGTATCAATATCCTGAAGGCTTTTTACAACAAGGAATGCCTATTGCTGAAGTGGTGCGGTTTAATGCGTTGCGCGGCTTTTGTGGCTCGGGAGACATTGAAAACCAGGTAGCAGTGCGGGTACAGCATATGCGTAATGGCACTCCGCACACATCTGAGCGTGAACGCCAAGATGGTAAAGTGATTAAAATTCAAGGTAATCCAATGCCCGATGGTGGCTTTGTGATGACATTTACCGATATTACTCAATATCGTTTGCAAGAAAAAGCGTTACTGGAAGCCAACGAAACTCTAGAAAGTCGTGTGCAAGAACGAACCTATGAATTGGCGATGCTAAACAGTGAATTACTTGAAGCAAAAGCGCAAGAAGAGCTCGCTAATGCGTCTAAAACTCGATTTTTAGCCGCCGTCGGTCATGATCTAATGCAGCCATTAAATGCGGCAAGGTTATTTACGGCCTCATTATCGCAATATCCTAATCTAGATTTAGAAGCCCGCACCACGCTAACTCATGTAAACAGTTCGTTGAAAATAGCGGGAGAGTTATTGACCGATTTACTCGATATCTCAAAACTCGACTCTGGCATGGTGGACGTTAATCGTCGTGATTTTGCTATCGCAGAGGTGATTAACGGTTTATCGGTTGAATTTGACGCCATGGCCAGTGATAGCCAAATTTCGTTTTCAATGGTGCCTTCTAAAGCGACAGTTAACTCCGACCCTTCATTATTACGACGTATTTTGCAAAACTTCTTAACCAATGCATATCGATATGCCCGTGGTGGAAAAGTGTTATTTGGTTGCCGCCATCGAGGTGATTTTATCGAGATCCAAGTGTTAGATACTGGCTGTGGGATAAATGAGTTTGATATACAAGAAATTTTTAAAGAGTTTAAACGTCTTAATCATCCCAGTAGCCGTAATGTTGGCGGCTTGGGATTGGGATTGGCGATTGCCGATCGGATTAGTAAAGTACTTGATCATCAAATTCATGTAAGTTCAACTTTAGGTCATGGTTCTCTATTCTCTATATTCGTGCCATTAGGTGAAACGGTCAGCAAAATAAGTAGTAAACCTTTACCGACATTATTGCAGCCTTTAGCTGGCATTAAAGTCTTGTGTATTGATAATGAAGAAGCCATTCTCGCGGGGCTAGAGTCTTTGTTAAGTCGTTGGCAATGTGAAGTTATTTGTGCCAAAGACCTTGCCGATGCTCGAATTAAATTAGGGCTTAAAGGAGTCGCCCCAGACATTATGTTAGCTGATTATCATTTAGATGATGACCAAAATGGTATTGATGCGATGAATGGTATTCGCAGTCGTTATGGTGAGCATTTACCAGGGATATTAATTACTGCCAATACTAATAAAGATTTGATTGATGATGTTGAAAAACGTGGCTATCACTATATGGCAAAGATGGTAAAACCTGCCGCATTGCGTGCGTTAATTTCTAGTCTTGTTAAAAAGTAATTGAGTTATTTTAGCGTTGAGGACAACTAATGATCACAGCTTATGGCGATAGCATGTCGGGTAATTGTTATAAATTGCAGCTGGTGTTGAATATGCTCGATGTCGATCATCTATGGCAAGAAATGAGTATCACGAATGGTGAAACGCAGACACCAGAGTTTTTAGCTAAAAATCCGCAGGGTAAAATACCATTAATAGAACTCGATGATGGGAGAGTATTATCGGAGTCGAATGCCATTATGGGTTATCTTGCTGAAGGCTCTGAATTGATCCCCACCGATACTTTTAGTAAAGCTAAAATGTATCAGTGGATGTTTTTTTGAACAGTATAGCCATGAGCCATATATTGCCGTAGCACGCTTTATTCAGTTGTATTTAGGGCTACCTGAAGATCGTTTAGCTGAATATCACTCACTGCACGTTAAAGGCCATAAAGCGCTTGCGGCTATGGAGGCTGAGCTCGCTTGGCAACCCTTTCTGTGTGGTTCGCAGTTTACTTTAGCGGACATTGCTTTGTTTGCTTATACTCATGTTGCACATCAAGGTGGCTTTGATTTAGCCCATTACCCGCAGATTAATCAATGGTTAATACGCATAAAACAGCAAGCTGGTTTTGTGCCAATGGAGAGTTAATTCTTTACTGTTTTTTATGAGTATCTTTTGGTCTACATGTGTAGCCTGTCGCTATGAGTTTGTTGGTATTATTAATAAAGTATTAAATACTGAATAGGCGATAAAAAGCATAATAGTGCCGACTATGGCATCAATCACGCGTTGAACTTTAGGTGCACCTAACCAGGGTGCAAGTTTAGCAGCACCAAATGCAATAGTATAAAACCACAAAACCGATGCCAGTATAGTACCTATTGCAAATGCCCATTTTTCGTTACCATCAAAAGTACCGCCCACGCTACCTAATATCATCACAGTATCTAAATACACATGAGGGTTAAGCAAGGTGACTGCAAATGTGGTGCCGATAATTTTTTTACGACTATTGGCTGCAGCAATGTGTGTTGCAACTTGGTACTGATTTCGCCATACATTTTTGAACGACATAACTGCATAAACAACTAAAAAAGTGACTCCGCCCCAGCCAATAAGTAACATTAGCCATTCACTGCTGGCGATTAATTTACCTCCGCCAAAAATACCTAGACCAATTAATAACACATCACACAACATACAAATTGTAGCCGCGAGAAAGTGGTGATTGCGTTTTATTCCTTGACTTAATATGTAAGAGTTTTGGGCGCCAATTGGAATAATCATTCCTAAGCCGAGAATAAGTCCTTGAAATAATGCAGAAGTGGCCATGAGTTTCCTAGTTACAAGCAATGTAATGAGTTGCTAAAGTAGCAACAGTTTTGTTATAAGTTAAATTAATAATTTTTCTGCTATATAAGATAAATTAATGAAAGCAGTATAAATACCAGTTACGATGGTCTCAGGGGATTTAATGAGTTGGTAAAACAATGAGTAAACTTGATTATAAATTGCTGCAAGCATTGAGTTGTGTGATTAAAGAACAAAGTTTTGAGCGTGCAGCAGGTGTGTTGTGCTTATCGCAATCGGCGGTGTCACAGCGGATTAAACAATTAGAGCAACAGTTTGCTCAACCAGTATTGATTAGAAGCCAACCTATTCAAACTACAGATTTAGGTAAGCAGCTCTTAAAGCACTATTACCAAGTGGTACAGCTAGAAGCTGACGTACTTCCTAGTGCTATGCCGCATTCCCCCCAAACTCCGTTAACTCTGAATATCGCCACCAATGCCGACACGTTGGCAACTTGGCTCATTCCGGCAATAGCCCCAGTGATTAAGTCACATTTAGTTGAGATAAACCTGCTGATTGAAGGTGAAGCTCGTACGATTAATAGGTTAAAGGATGGCCAAGCTTTTGGTGCCATTTCGGTGCAATCTACACCGATTAAAGGTTGTCAATTAACTCGATTAGGCTGTGTCGACTATCTGCTAGTGGCGTCACCTGAGTTTAGTCGTGATTATTTCCCTAACGGCATTAGTGCTGACAGCCTTAGAAAAGCACCGGGTATTGCGTTTGATCATAAAGACAATATGCACACACGTTATATTCAACAGCATTTTGGTTTGATGCAAGGTGAATATCCATTACATGCTGTGCGTTCATCAGATGCTTTTGTGACCATGGCTAAACATGGTGCTGCCTATTGTTTAGTACCAAAAACGCAAATTAAACCAGAACTAGCCACTGGTGAGTTAGTGCACATATGTAAAGACCATATCATCACTGAAACGCTTTACTGGCACCATTGGATTTTACTTAAAGGTGTCTATAAAGACGTTTCAGATGCCATTATTGCCCACGCTCAATCGGTATTAGATTAAGCTAAACTTTGATCTACCTAAGCTGAGACGGGCCCAAATTAAGACTTACCCAAGCAGTGAATAGACCTGCTTTGATTATCCATGGCTAATCAACGTTTGATTCTCTTCGGTAGGAATAAGGGTATCGGCAATTAACAACATGGCCGAGGTTAGTTGGGTTAATTGTGCAGCGCTAATAGTGTAAGGCGGCATGATGTAGATATAGCGGCTAAAAGGCCTTACCCACACACCTAAGTCAACAAAGGCTTTTTGTAAGGCTGCTGTATTCACTGGCGAGTGCATTTCGATTACGCCGACACTGCCAAGTACTCGTACATCTTTAACCTCTTTTGACGTCATGGCTGCGGGTAAGGTGCGTATTAAATGCGTTTCAATGTCTTTTACCTGCTGTTGCCAATCGCCGGCAAGCAATAAGTCTAAGCTAGCGGTTGCTGCAGCACATGCCAATGGATTCCCCATAAAAGTAGGGCCATGCATAAACACACCGGCGGGCGAATCACTAATACCATTGGCCACTTCGTCACTGCATAAGGTGGCTGCGAGGCTAATATATCCACCGGTTAAGGCTTTACCTACACATAAAATATCGGCCTCAATATTGGCATGCTCATAAGCGAAGAGAGTGCCAGTACGGCCAAATCCGGTAGCTATTTCGTCTAATATCAATAGCACATCGTATTGGTCGCAAAGTTGGCGAAGTTTAACTAAATAAGCTGGTGAGTAAAAACGCATTCCGCCAGCACCTTGCATGATGGGTTCAATAATCACCGCAGCAATATCTTGATGGTGTTGCGCAAATGCGGCATTTAATGCGAGTGTATCGGTTTGATTCAACGGTTCGTCAAACTTTGAGGTTGGCGCAGGGATAAAGACTTGTTTAGTCACATTGTTGCCAAACATGATATGCATTCCACCATCAGGATCACATACGCTCATCGCGGCAAAAGTATCACCATGATAACCACTTTTTACAGTCATAATCCGTTGCTTTTGCGGCTGGTTTCGCCCCTGCCAATATTGCAGCGCCATTTTTAGCGCAACTTCCACTGCAATTGAGCCTGAATCAGCTAAGAAAACCTTAGTTAAGTTATCGCTGGTCATCTGCACTAAGCGTTTTGAGGTCTCAATGGCTGGCTGATGGGTTATGCCGCCAAACATCACATGACTGAGCTGTGATAGCTGCTTTTGCATAGCGGCCAAAATGGTCGGATGACTATAACCATGCACACAAGACCACCATGAACTGGTGCCATCTATAAGTACTTTTCCATCATCTAAAGTCAACTCACAACCTTGTGCTGAAACGACTCCATATACAGGCAGAGACTGGGTCATAGAGGTGTATGGGTGCCAGATATGTTGTGCATCGAAAGCATAATCGATTGTGGTATTTGTATCGGAAAGTGGCATAATTATAAGTGCTCTTTTTTTGACCGCTAGTAAAGCGTAAAGTGGTTGCTGCGTTGACAGTTTACGGGCTCAGGGTATCCTAGCCAACATAAAATCAAAATAAAGGAATGATCCATGTCGTTAGCTGAAGTTCGTCACGATTGGCAAAAAGCACAAATTGAAGCATTGTTTGCGCTGCCTATGAATGATTTATTGTTTAAAGCTCACAGTATTCATCGTGAAACGTTTGACCCTAACGAAGTGCAGATCAGCCGCCTATTGTCGATTAAAACCGGCGCATGCCCAGAGGACTGTAAATATTGTCCTCAAAGTGCACGCTACGATACAGGTCTTGAAAAAGAACGTTTACTTGAAATTGATAAAGTACTAACCGAAGCTAAAAGTGCTAAAGCGGCAGGAGCATCGCGTTTTTGTATGGGCGCCGCTTGGCGTAACCCGCGTGACAAAGATATGCCATATTTGACGCAAATGGTAAAAGATGTCCGTGCTTTAGGCATGGAAACCTGTATGACATTAGGGATGTTGTCGTCTGAACAAGCCGGAAAATTAGCCGACGCTGGTTTAGATTATTACAACCATAACCTTGATACCTCGCCTGAATATTACGGCGACGTTATTACCACTCGTACTTATCAAAGTCGCTTAGATACGCTAACAAACGTGCGCGCATCGGGCATGAAAGTGTGCTCAGGCGGCATTGTGGGTATGGGTGAAAAAGCTACTGATCGCGCAGGTTTATTGCAACAATTAGCTAATTTAGAACAACACCCAGATTCAGTACCAATCAACATGTTAGTTAAAGTGGCCGGTACGCCGTTTGAGAATATCGATGATCTTGATCCGCTTGAATTTGTGCGCACTATTGCTGTTGCCCGTATTTTAATGCCTAAATCTCGAGTACGTTTATCTGCAGGACGTGAAAGCATGAGTGATGAACTGCAATCTATGTGTTTCTTTGCCGGTGCTAATTCTATTTTTTACGGTTGTAAGCTATTAACAACGCCAAACCCTGAAGAAAATGATGATATGAGTTTGTTCCGTCGTTTAGGTTTGCATCCTGAGCAAGGCCCACAAGCCAACATTGAAAACGATAGCGCACTATTAGCCAAAGCCAGTGCCAAACAAGATAAGTCGACTAAGCAGTTTTTTGATGCCGCAGCGCTGTAATCTAATATGACATCATTCAGTCAGCCTGAAATTGGAGAACATC
Organism: Shewanella frigidimarina; assembly: GCF_003797125.1. Lineage (GTDB taxonomy): Bacteria > Pseudomonadota > Gammaproteobacteria > Enterobacterales > Shewanellaceae > Shewanella > Shewanella frigidimarina. Next base: position 84,012 of record NZ_RKKE01000002.1, on the reverse strand, counting down.
CAATTACATTACGGATAAGTGAGAAGCTTGCCGAACTGCAGGCTGCAGGATTGTTACGCCAACGACAGGTGTCGGCAACGTCGCAACAATCAACATTGATTGATTTTAGCCATAATGACTATTTAGGTTTAGCCCACGAACCTGCTTTAGCACAAGCACTTTACGATGGTGCAACCGTGTATGGTGTAGGCAGTCGGGCATCACCGCTTGTGAGTGGTTATAGCCAAGCCCATCTGGCGCTGGAACAACGCTTATGTGAGATTACCAGCCACCAAGCTTGTATGCTGTTTAGTTCAGGCTTTAGTGCCAATAGTGCGTTAATGAAAACCTTGTTTAACACCGATGACACGGTCATTGCCGATAAATTGGTGCACGCCTCAATTATTGATGGCTTAAAAGACTGTGGCAGTAAAATTAGTCGCTTTTTGCATAATGACATCAACAGCGCAGCACGTATTATTGAACGAAATCCCAATTCAGCCGTTGTCACCGAGAGTGTATTCAGTATGGACGGCGATATAGCCCCCATTACTGAGCTATCTGATTTATGTAAGCAATATGGATGTTGGCTTATTGTCGATGATGCCCATGGTTTTGGGGTATTACCAAGCTCGTTTGTTAATGCCGATAATGTCGATATTCAAGTGGTCACCTTTGGTAAAGCGTTAGGGTGTCAAGGCGCAGCGATTTTAGCCTCAAAAGAGGTAATTGATTACTTGGTTGCTACCTGCCGTGAGTATATTTACTCGACAGCTTTATCTCCAGCTAATGCTCATTTAGCATTAGCGGCGATTAATTGGCAACAAACTCACCCTGAATTATTGGCACAGTTAACGGCTAAAATTGCGTTGTTTAGACAACTTGCATTAGCAAATAAATTGAGTATTACGTCTTCTACCACCGCAATTCAGCCCATTATGATCGGTGATAACCATCAGGTTATCGCGATTGCGCAGCAGTTAAAACAACAAGGCTTTTTAGTCGGCGCAATTCGTTCGCCAACGGTGCCAAAAGGTCAGGCGCGTTTGCGTATTACTTTAAATGCACTGCATAAAGTCGATGACATTCATGCATTGGTTAATGCTTTGACTCTGCTTATTGATCAATATAATGATTCTGACGAAAAGCAAGGCGCATTAGCACCACAAACAATGGCTAAATAAATCGTATCTATGAGACCCTCATGACGTTAGATAATCCGGTGGCAAATAAATTTTCAATCGCCGCATCTCAATACAAGCAACATGATGTATTACAACGTATCACTGCTAAGCAATTATTAGACAATGCGCCATTATTTGGCACCTTACTTGATGTAGGAGCCGGCCCGGGTACGAGTTTTAACGCCTTTAATGACGTTGAGCAGGTCGTTGCGGTTGATATCGCGCATGGGATGCTTAACCAACTAACAAAACAATACCCTGACTACTTACCTATTTGCAGCGATGCACAGGCGCTTGGATTACAAAGTGCTTCCATTGACAGTATCTATTCCAATTTAGCTTTACAATGGTGCCAAAACCTACCCGAAGCGTTTGTTGAATTTCATCGAGTATTGCGACCCAGTGGCGAATGTCATCTTAGTGTGGTTGTTGATGGTAGCTTGGCTGAATTGCAGACATTGGGCTTTAGAGTGAATCAGTTTAATTCGGTATCAGCTATTAAAGCAGCGTTTATCGCATCTCAAGATTCACCAAACGATTGGCTTAATATTGATATTCAAGTAAAGAGTATTAGCGTGTATTTTGATGATTTGCGCAGCTTGCTGTACTCAATAAAAGGTGTGGGTGCGTCGTTTGCTCAACAAGGCGAAAACAATGCAACACATCATCATCCCCTTACTAAGCAACAATGGCAGCAACGTACCGCACTTGCAGAAACAATGCGTACCGATAAAGGCATACCATTAACTTATCAAATTGCGTATATCCGCGCCAAGCGAGGTTGAAACGATGTTGTACTTTGTGACAGGAACAGATACCGACAGCGGCAAAACATTAGTTTCGGCAGCATTACTATCAAAGGCTCAAGGCCATAAATGCGGCTTTAAACCCATTGCATCTGGTTGTGACGTAACCGAGGATGGCTTACGCAATAGCGACGCGATGATGCTAATGGCGCAGTCGAATATGAACTTGCCTTATACAATGGTTAATCCTATTAGTTTTGAACCCGCTATTGCGCCGCACATTGCCGCCAAGCAAATTAATCGAACATTAACGGCTCAAAGTGTCCTTGATACTATGTACAACCCCGCGATGTTAGAAGCAGATTTTGCCTTGATAGAAGGTGCTGGTGGCTGGCGCTTACCGTTTGGTAATGGTGAGTATTTATCTGATACTGTCAAATTATTGCAGACTAAACTGCAACAAGCACAACAAATTCAAAACCCAAAAAAGAAGCCAAAGATAGAGGTTATTTTAGTGGTTGGCATGAAGCTAGGTTGTTTAAACCATGCGTTGTTAACTCAAGAGGCTATATTGGCTGACGGATTAACGATAGCGGGGTGGGTGGCGAATCAAGTCGATGCTGAGATGGCTTTTATTGACGACAACCTCAACAGCTTACAGCAGATGATGCAGGCACCATTTTTAGGTTACGTGCCTCATTTAACGGCAGCAACAGCTGAGAATGCTGCTGTTTATCTGCAATTACCCGCAATATCAAAAAATATTCAGCCCAATTTTTCCTGCTGTTAGCTTTCAGCATGGGCAGGTAAAAATTGGGCGAACAATCAATTGATATTATCAGAATGGTTAGTTTGCGATTGGCATCACTCTATTACGACCGAGGCGTTTTGCTTCGTACAGTAACTTATCAGTTGCTTCAATTAATTGAGATACACTTTGTTTAGCTTTCCATTCAGCAACACCAAAAGATGCAGTTATTGAGTCAATAACCTTGTCACTGCGTCTGTCTTTGACGCTGAGTTTTTCGAGCGCTCTGCGAATGCCTTCAGCTAATTGTCTGGCAACTCTAAACTGACTACTTGGTACAATAATAGCGAACTCTTCACCACCAAAACGATACAGTTTAATGCCGTCACGACAGGCTTCTTGGATACGCTTGGCAACGGTTTTTAGGACTAAATCGCCAAGTTGATGGCCAAAATTATCGTTGAAGGTTTTAAAGTGATCAATATCAATTAAAATCATGCAGGTACCCGCAGGAGCTGAGCCAATTTGCGCTTCAATGTCAGTGTTAAATGCACGGCGATTTAACACATTGGTTAGGGCGTCAAATAGCATGTCTTTTTCAGATTCAGCTAAACGAGTTTTGAGAGTATCGATTTCTGATTGAGCTTTTTGGAGTTGTTCGGTAAAACTCACGGTGCTAGAACGGATGCTGGAAGATTCTTTAACGATATTTCTTACAATACCAATCACTTGCTCTAACGAGAAACCTTGATTTTCGAGGTCGCTTAATTTCTTAAAATCTTTATCAATTTGATTTTGAAATGTCTCAGTGTCCAAATTAGTATCTTTGAGTGACTGAGATAATTCACATACCATCGCATCAAGATTTTTACGCATGTCTCGCACATCAAGCTCAACCGGGTCAGCCACATGTTTACGATATAATAATTCGCTGGTCACAGGTGAACAGGTTTGATGTTGTTTGACTGCTGTATCTAATTCTTGATTGAGTAACGGGTTTTGTTCACCCACGTAAGCATACCAAAGCGCGTAGTTTGTTGGCGTTGTGGGTATTCTATATTTTAACATTAACGGAACAGCTTTTTTCAAATTGGCTGCAGCGGTTTGCAGTAGTGTGTTCGACATTAAGTGCCTCATGATCCGGGCTAAGGAAAGACTTTGAAAAAATCTACAATTGAAGTAAATATAACAATAATAGCAGGTTTTGCACCATGATATTATAGTGATACAAATAACAAAAAAGCATCCGAAGATGCTTTTTTAGTGACTTGAATCATATTAAAAAACGTAAGAGACCGCAAACATTGGGCCAGTAAAGCTGTAGTTTATGTTGTAATCAAAGGTACGTTGCTCAATATTACCGACATTACGTGTTTTTTCGATAGTGACATCGACATCATAATAGTTGTAAGCCAGTTTTAATGACCAATTATCACAAATTTTAGCTTCAACACCTAAGCGGATATCGATCAGTGATCCATCTACATCATCATATTTGATAGCAAAATACTGGGCGTGAGCATCAAATGTCCAACCAGGATAAAACTCGTAGGAGCCGTAAAGACCAATGTCTGGAAGAGGTGCCGTTAGAGTGTCGTCGATAACTTCTGGTGTGGCAACTGCATTGCTGCATAAACTGGTTAAGGTTGAATCTGGGACACAAATACCGATAGTGCCTTTAAAAGCGGTTTCGATAAACATGGTATGTATACCAACGGATACTCCAACAGCGTAATGAGTTCCTTGCCAAATGTCATAACCATAACCAATTCGCAGAATATCAATATTAAGTTCGGTATTCAGTTTAGCGCCAGTTTCAATCAGGTAGTCTTTTCCATCAATATCTTCAAGAATAAAATCTTGTGATACCGTTTCTGTGTCGGCTTTGCGATCTAACGACTTCCAATCAATATAAATATTATGGCGTTGGTTGAAAGAGAATGTGAATTCAAAGTAGGGTAAGTATTGCTCTTCAGCAAGTAGAAGTTCATCTTCAAAATCTACTGGGAATGTTCCACCTGTTTTAGGGTTTGTAACGATGAAGTTTGAATCGGAGTTAGCATAAAACATACCGACATCAAGAGTATATTTGTCGGAGACTGTTGAGTCGTTAGTTGATAGGTTCGTCTCTGCCGAGGCAGTTCGAGTACCTAATATCAATAACACTATACAAAAAAAAGTTCTTATCATTGAAACTCCGCATTTATTATTTTTTCTATATCACAGGATATGCGTCTTCATATGATGCTTTTGTCGAATTTAATACCTAATCTATTCAACGCAGATATCCAAAATAAGGGTTATCAAAATGCGCAGTCATAAACATTAAGTTAAAATAAAAACGACAAACTGTTCAGTGCATATACTAACACTTTGTTACTAATTGTGAAGTATTTGTATAGGATTATTGCGCTAAATCAAGTTTTCGTTAATAGCTTGACCTCTACGGTGTAAAAACAACCATTTTAGTGAAGAGTCGCTATGTATAAAGGCGCCAGAGCATTGGCGGAATTGCGGTGGGTGACAAATATGTGACAAAACGAAAAAGTAGAGCGGGAAGTTGACTCTACTTTTATCATTTGTGTTACAGGAGTGTTAAATTCTGTGGGCGGCGACTTTAGCAGTTAAAAGATGGTTTACTCTGACTCATCGGTGTCTGAAGCATCTTCTTCTACATCGTCAAATTCAATTTCAACTTTAGAGCTTGCAGGTGCATGAATTGTCCCAACAACAGCATAAAATGGTTTGCCTTTTGCCAGACGACAATATTTAGACCACAATAACTCCATTGGAGTTGATGCAGGTTTTTTCCCCTGTAAAACGTTAACAAATTGGTCTTCGTCAACATTACAAGGTAACTGCGAACCATTGGCTAAATTTTTCATTGCTTGACCGTGTTGTTCAAGCAACTCAGCTTCTTTATTGGTAAAATCACCACAACGTTTAAATCCCTTTGGGAAATTCACGTCATCATAGAAGCGTTTAGTAGATTGAAAACTGTTGCTATGACCATTGGTGTTAGCATCAATACCTTGTTTTGCATTGATAAATGATTGCTGAGACATGGCTAATACCTTCTAGATTATGAGATATAAAGATTTGCAACAGGAGTATTGGCTAGTATTATCATTTTTTAAATCAAAATATTTTGTCCTTAATGGTAAAGAATTTTTATGGATACAGATTTATTAAAAACATTCTTAGAAGTGTCCCGTACTCGGCACTTTGGTAAGGCGGCTGAAAATCTATACCTCACTCGAAGTGCTGTCAGTTTTAGGATAAAGCAGTTAGAAAATATTTTGGGTTTAGAGTTATTTGAACGCTTACGTAATAATATTCAACCAACACCTGCAGGTGAAAGAATGCTCGGCCATGCTGAGGCAGTGCTTAATGCTTGGGAAAGGGCAAAACAAGATATTATTTTAAATCAGCAACACAGTGCTCAGTTAGCGTTGTCGGCTGGCGATAATATTTGGGATGCTTTTTTACAAGGTTTCTTGCAGCCATTACATTTAGGCTTAGAAGGGGTGGCTTTAAGAACTGATGTATTACCTGCAACGGTGATGACTCGCCAACTTATTGAACGAACTTTAGATATTGCGATTACTTTTGACCCTCCAAAGCTTGATGGAGTCATATTAGTTAAGCTTGCTGAAGTAAAATTGTATTTAGTATCCAAACAAGCAGGCGTTAAGCTTACACAAACACCTACTTTACCTTATATAAAAGTAGACTGGGGTACCGCCTTTAATATCACTCATGCCCAAGATTTTACCATGTTGCCTTTGCCGGTATTACACACTAGTTCTGCTCGTATGGCATTGGACTTTATACTTAATAACGGTGGATGTGCATTTTTGCCTGAAGCACTCATAAAGCCTTATTTAGATAACGGGAGCTTATATGTCGTGGATGATGCAAAATGTATCCATAGACATGTGTATGCTGCTTATTGGGCTGAAAATGAAAGACTTGCTTATATTGAACAAGCCATTTCAATTCTGACAACCGATAAGCACACTGAATGATATTCGTCTGGCCGTTATTAAAACAGTAATGGCCAAATAACGATGCCCCAAGTGATTGCACATAATATTAAACTGAGAAAGACTGCTGCAGAAGCAATGTCTTTTGCCTGACCACTAAGTGGGTGGATCTCATCACCAACCCGATCAACTACCGCTTCAATAGCGGAGTTCAGCAATTCTACAATCAATACAATTAATACTGTCATGATAAGCAAAATACGTTCAGTACTACTTATATTGAGTAGCAGAGCAATGGGTAACATTAGGCAAGCAAGCACGGTTTCTTGTCTAAATGCCGCTTCATTTTTCCACGCTGACTTTAGACCTTGCATAGAAAACCCTGTCGCTCGAAACACGCGTTTTAGACCATGATTGTTCTCTGGTTTCATTTTATTCATTATCTTTATTGATGTTAATTCCGTAGATTGTAACATTCCGTTCATATGCTTCCAGCAGTAATTTAGGTCTTATGATGTGCTGTAGAACAAAACAAATATTTATTGTTGTGATGGTATATGCCCTCATTATGCAGCGATTTATATCAATATAAGCCCTACCAATGAATGGATAATTATTCTGTTTGTACTACGCTCACCTAACACTGTAGAGGGTTGAGAATCATTTAAACAGGTGAAAGTCGTATTCATCCACAGATGATAGGCGTTATAGCAGTATTTTAGAGGTTTTACTTGGAAGTGGCTCGATGCCGAGAGAGTACAATCATCGAGATATTGAAATAAACTTTTGAACGAAAATGAAAAAACACTAAATGGATTTAACTTTTAGCAAGGATTGCATATGCGTAAGCTACCGTATCTTTTTATTTTGGTCATTATTTCACTGCATTGTTTTACGATAAAGAGTGAAGTGTTATCAATACCTCCTATTCAGTTGGCAACAAAATATCAACAAGATATAGATGTCACTGAATACTTAGTCAGCGAGAAGCTTGATGGTGTTCGAGGCTACTGGGATGGCAGTAACATGCTGACTCGCAGTGGCCGAAAAGTGGCATTACCTCCGTCGTTTACCCTTGGTTTTCCTGATACTGCCATTGATGGTGAACTTTGGTTAGGTCATAACCGTTTCGAAGATATTTCAGCATTGGTTCGACGTCAGCAAGTACCTGATAAAGAGTGGCAGGAAGTTAAGTTTATGATGTTTGATTTACCGCGGCATTCAGGCCCTTTTATTGAACGCTACTTAGCGATGAAAATGTTGGCAGAACAAACGGCCTCCATACATTTACAGGTCATTAAGCAGGAGCCAGTGGCTTCAACTGAAGCTCTGTTTACATTGCTTGATTCCATCGTTAATGCTGGTGGTGAAGGATTGATGTTACATTATCAGCAAGCGCATTATGCAGTCGGCCGCAGTGAGTATATTGTTAAGCTCAAACCCAAATATGACGCTGAAGCTGTAGTGATTGGTCATACAGAAGGTAAGGGTAAGTATCGAGGTAAGCTAGGTGCGTTAATTGTAAAAACACCTGCGGGGATAGTGTTTAATATCGGCAGTGGTTTAAGCGATAAACAACGAGAAAATCCACCTTTAGTCGGTTCTACCATTACTTATCAATATTTAGGCTTAACTCAAAAAGGGACGCCAAGATTTGCTACTTTTCTGCGACAAAGATCCCCGCAATAACGCTTCAAAATTGCTGGCATGTTGCGTTGCGTATCATTGTATAATTAATGGTAAAACTAAATGTAAAACTAAATGTAGAACTACAATTGGTAATGATCATAACCCCAGTTTAGGTATCGGCAATATGATTAAGTGATGACATAAAACTGGTGATAATGGCGGTTATCAATGATCGATGATAAATATCTTTTAAATGTTCGCTCGGTGTTGTTTGTCTGTATGGGTAATATTTGCCGCTCGCCGACGGCAGAGGCAGTGTTTAGGCAACAAATGAAACGTCACTCGCTTCAACTCGACATCGATTCTGCAGGGACTATTGCCTATCATCAAGGGCATGCTCCGGACAGTCGCAGTATTATTGCTGGCAACAAGCGCGGACTTGATTTTTCAGGTATGAAAGCTCGGCAGGTTATCGACGCTGACTTTGAACGATTCGATTTAATTTTAGCGGCAGACTTTGCCAATTTAACTGATTTGAAAGACAGGTGTCCTGCCCATTTACGATATAAATTACAGTTGATATTAAGCTATGGTGATTCGTTAGTCGAAGAAGTGCCTGACCCATATTATGGTGGTGAAAGAGGATTTGAGATGGTTATCGATTTACTTGAAGGCAGTTTAGCTGCATTGGCGATTAAACTAGCTAATCGTTGAAATATAATCAATTAACTAAGGGATTTAACTAAGCTACTTATCTAGGCGACTTAATTATGATTACTTTATTCAGGCTACTTCGTATGATAGGTCACTCTGAATGATAAGTGCTAGGCCGTCATTGATGTTGACGACCTAGACTTTGTTCGGCTTAATCGTTATAACGTTTACCGGAGCGTTTAAGTTTCTCTTGCTCTATTTTCTGCTGTTTAATGAGTTCTTTCTCTGCTAATTTACGTGCAACTTCCTCTTTTTCTACTTCAGCCATCGCTGGAGTTTCAAGGCTTAAAAGTCCGATTTTCCCTGAGCGGTATTCATGTAGTAATAGTTCAGATACTTTATGGTAATCAACTCGGGCGCCAGGGCGAAGTGCTCCGCGAGAACGACTGATAGCTTCGAGTAATTCGATATCACTGGCTGGTAGCGATTGAAGTTTATAACGTTCACAAATTTCGTCAGGATAGGCTTCAAGGAAATAGCCAGCAGCAAACATTGCCACATCTTCGTATTCCATAGCGGTATCTTTAATTGCACCGGTGACAGCAAGGCGATAGCTACTGGCTTCATTGTCCACTTTTGGCCATAAAATGCCTGGAGTATCCGATAGTACGATTCCGTTACGTAAGTTAATACGTTGCTGACGTCTTGTGACTGCTGGTTCATTACCCGTTTTAGCTATAGTGCGACCCGCTAAGGTATTAATAATTGTAGATTTACCGACGTTAGGAATACCCATGATCATGGTGCGGATGTCTTTTTCCATGATGTCACGGTGTGGCACCAGTTTACGGCAAAGATCAGGAATGCTTTTTACCATACTGGGTTGTAAACTTGTGATTGCTGATGCCTGAACGCCTTGTTCACGTTCTAGGTATTCAATCCATTGGGCGGTAACCTTAGGATCGGCTAAATCAGATTTATTCAGTAATTTAATGCAGGGTTTATCACCACGTAGTTGTGACACCATCGGATTTTCACTGCTGTATGGAATACGTGCATCGAGCACTTCAATAACGAGATCCACTTGAGGCATTGCCTCCTCGATCTCTTTACGTGCTTTGTGCATGTGTCCTGGATACCACTGAATTGCCATGATGTTGCCTTATAAACCGGAGAGTAAATACAATAAATACAAAAGTGATATTCTACCTCGTTAGCAGATTAAATGCATAAAAAAAGCGCCCGAAGGCGCTTAGTATCATTGTTAAATGAAGCATTAATGTTTAAATAACGCCTAATTCACGTAATCTTTCCTGTAAATAGCTGTCTGCGGTATAACGCTCTGATAGTACTACTTCTGGATTAGGGTGCAAAAACAGCGGTAATGAAATCCGTGATTTGGTTTTGTCTGTCCCTTCAGGATTGATTACCCTGTGTGAAGTTGAAGGGAAATAACCACCAGATGCTTCTTGCAGCATGTCACCGATGTTAATAATGATACTGCCAAAATCGCTAGGTACGTCAATCCATTCACCTGTTTTAGTTTTCACTTGTAATCCAGGTTCATTTGCTGCGGGTAATATAGTGATGAGGTTAATGTCCTCATGCGCTGCTGCACGGATAGCGCCCATTTCTTCATCACCTTTCATTGGTGGATAATGTAAAATCCGCAACAAGGTTTGTTGGCTTTGAGCAATCATGTCTGGTAATGGAATAGAATATTTTTCCGCAACATCTGCCGGTGTATATTTTTCAATCCAACTGAGTAATTCCGCTGCTAGGGTGTTGGCATGTTCATAATATGCAAGAATATTGGCTTTAAGTGAATCAGGAATACGGCCCCAAGGATACACATGATAATATTCTTTGATATCTTTTACATTGTTACCTTTGGCTGTTTCAGAAATCGATGCAGGGAAAAATCCATCGTGTGTTTCAGACTTGAACAAAAAGTCATGTTTTTGTTCAGACTGAAAGAAGTTGTACCACTCTTTATAAATATCTTCGACAAGTTGCTTTTGAATAGGGTGATTCGATAGTACCCCAAAACCTGTTTCACGAAGTGATTCAACAAAGCGCTCAGCGCTATCTGGTGCTAAGTAATCAATTGTATTTAGTTTCATTATATTTTCTTATTAGTGTGTTGACCCACTGCTAATGGTAACCTTAGTCACACTTTGTCGCAATTCTTTGCGTGTCTTCATGTTGTATTGGTTGAACTGATGCCGCAGATCTCACGTATCCTTTGTTAATATCTGCGACAAACAACTCAATGAGAGCCGACAATGAATGATTTAACCGAATTTGAAAAATATGTTATTGAACAAAAAGGTACTGAACGGCCTTTCAGCGGTGAATATGTTGATCATGATGCACAAGGCGTTTATTTATGTAAAAAGTGCCATGCACCTCTATATAAGAGTGAGCATAAGTTTAATGCCCATTGTGGCTGGCCTGCATTTGATGATGAAATTAAGGGAGCAGTAGAACATACTCCTGATGCCGATGGACATCGAACCGAAATTACCTGTGCACAATGTGGCGGTCATTTAGGCCATGTGTTTGAAGGGGAGCATTTAACAGATAATAATGTTCGTCATTGTGTTAATTCAGTATCGATGATTTTTAAATCCCGTGATGAATTAGCACAATCAAGTTCTGCTAAAACTTCTTACCAAAAGGCTACTTTTGGAGCCGGGTGCTTTTGGTGTGTAGAGGCTATTTTTGCTCAACTTAAAGGCGTGCACAGTGTTAAATCAGGTTATTGTGGCGGTGACGCTAAAGATGCAAATTATGATGCTGTGTGTTCTGGTAAAACCGCGCACGCAGAAGTCATTCATATTGAGTTCGATCCCGCTGTAATTCAATACGACACTCTGCTCAGTGTATTATTTGAAAGCCATGACCCGACAACACTGAATCAGCAGGGCAATGACAAAGGCCCGCAATACCGTTCGGCAATTTTTGTTCATAATAGTGAACAAGCTGATGCCGCCAATAAATTCATCAATACCTTAACTCTGCAGCAAGTATGGCCTAGACCTATTGTGACCGAAATAAGCGCGTTTGACACTTTCTATCCCGCTGAAAATTACCATGATGATTACTTTGCTAAACACGGTCAGCAACCATATTGCCAACTTGTGGTGAAGCCAAAATTTGACAAAGTGATGAGTAAATTTGCAGATAAACGTAAAGTGTAAACTAAATTTTTTGCTCTTGTGTTAGGGCTAAACATGATAAAAAAGGGGGTGGTTGAATATTCATTCACCCCTTTTTTTTATTATACCAATTCCATTAATTATGTGCTTAATCAGAGCCACTCAGGTTTTCCAGTTTGAGGCGCATTGTTGAAAGAATGGTTGTTCCCTTGTAAAACAATGCAACAAAGAAATGGAAAGCCTGAGTAGTAGCTCCAGCAGGGCGGGTTTCTGTATCTTCTATGCTGCTAATTGACGTACGACTGCAAGGACGCAGGAGGTAGAGTAACGCAGGAGCTGTTGCCGAGAACAACTATGTCTACAAACCTATTACTTGCCTAGAAGGCGCAGAACTCCCGCTGAATGACCAGATAATTATTGGAATTGGTATTATGTCCGTTTAGCCTAATTTATCGTCGGTCACTTTGTTGTGCAGATCTTCAATAAGGTAAACTTCAACCAGATCACGTGCTTTAGGAGTAGGGCTTTACAATCTTGACTTAAGTGACGTAAATGCAGACATTTTCCCGCAGCCACATAACGTTTAGCTAAAGTATCGATAGCCTCTAATGTTGATTGATCTGCTACTCGTGAATTTTGAAAATCAATAATCACATCTTAGTTATCATATCCAACATCAAATAATTCAAGGAAGTTAGCAACTGAGCCAAAGAATAATGGCCCATTTAAGCGATATATTTTCTAACCATTTGTATCTTCACTTATGTCAATGTTGATGTGTTTTGCATGTTCCCATGTAAACACCAAAGCAGATACGATAACACCAACAAACACAGCAAAAGCCAGATCGGTAAATACGGTTATAGCGTGTTCAATCACTAGTGACTCCATTACTACTGCCATAGCACCTGTAGCGCCGGAAATAATCCCCGGTCGTCCACCAATGCGATGCTTAAACCCATAATGAAGGCTGCGTATAGTCCTACCATAGGTTCAACATGGGCGACGAATGCAAAGGCAACAGCTTCAGGGATAAGGGCGAGTATCACGATTAATCCAGATAAAATATCGGCTTTACTATAACTTGTTTAATGGCGAATGAGATCGAACATTTAACCTCTGGTTTTGTATTTAAGTTAATAAAAAGGATGTTTGCTTTAACACAAAAAATTAACCGTTGAATGATCGTGACATCGATTCAATGACACTAAATGTTAAGTTTTATATTAATATTTCCAATAAAAAAGCCATGCTAAGCATGGCTTTATAAATAATGGGGCGAAGTTAGCCCTTTATTAAGTTTACTCTCCAGGGCGAGTCATATCAGCAGATGCACTGTTATTCTTCGCTACTTTCGGAGCCTTGCTGTCAGTCGCTTGAGCTTCGTAAGTGCGTCCTTGAGGTACCGCTTTCTGCTCACGGACATCTACTGTAGGTTTAGTCGTGTCAGATGACACCATAGAACCAAAGCGACTTACCTTTACAGGGGCTTTGGTTGATGGCGCTGCTTCAGTAGAAACAGTCTCTGCTATTGTCGCCGCGACTTCTTTTACGACTTCAGGTTTAGCTTGACGCACAATTGCAGCAGGCTTAGCCATAGGTGCAGATGAATTGGCCGCAACCGTTTTATCTTGCTTGCTAGTTAACGCTGCAGCTTTTTCAGCTTCAACAACTGCGGTATTTGCCACAGTGGTTTGTTTAGCTTCAACATCAACCGTTGTTTTAGCAACTTCTACTTCAGCTTTAGGTTCAGGGGCCTCAGGTGCTTTTACTGCTTGAGGTGCTTCCTTTATTTCTACTGGCGTTTCAGTTTCTTCAACATTAACGGGTGCTGCATCAGCCTTGTTAACTTCAGTTTTAACTACTTCAACCGGCTTAGTAGCGGTTTCAACAACCGTGCTAACCGTTTCAGCAGGTTTAGTAACGGATTCAACAATAGCCTCAGTTACAGTATCTGGTGCTTGAGTTCTAGCTTGCTCTGCGTCTAATTGCTTCTCTAACTCATCATTAGGAGTGAAAACAGCTGGTTGTGTAGAGCCTGTTTCATCATCACGACGACGACGTTGACCTGCTGCACGTAAGTGACGAGGACTACGACGACTACGACGTTGACCTTCACGGCCTTCAGCTTCGCTGTCTGTTGTAGCATCTTCAGCGCTCGTGCTTGACTCATCAGTTTCAGCTGCAACGTCAGTGCTAGCAACTACCGTTTTAGTGACAGTATCAATATCTGCTTGAGTTGTTTCTGCTTTTACTTCAACCACGGCAGTAGCGTCAGTTTCAACTGGAGCAGCATTACTGGTAACATTTGCTACTTCAGTAACTGGATCAGTTGCTTGCTCTGTTCCATTTTCTGCTGGTGCTTCAACCGCCTGTTCAGTCTTTTCTTTACGAGGTTGACGACGACTGCGTGGCGCTCTCGTTTCTGATGTTTTATCTTCAGCTACTTTTGACTCTACCGCTTTAGGTTCTGATGTCATTACCTCAACTGATTGCTCAGTTGATTTATTATCATTAACATCGGTTGTTGGTAATGCTTCACTCTGTTCGTTTTCAATACGCACTTTACGACGTAAATTACGACGTTGGCGACGCTCACGAGCAGCTTCTTGTTTTGGAGACTTCTCTGTAGCGACTTTAACTTCGGCTACTTTAGCATCTGTTGCTTTGGTTTCATTGACATCTAATGGCTTGTCAACTTTCTCAGTTCTCGGTTTGTTTTTGGTGTTGTCATCTTGAACTGTATTTCTGCTATTACGTTCATTACGCTTATTCTGAGGACGAGCTTCTGTGCCGTCTTTCGATTTGTCGCTGTCATTACGCTGACGGCGACTGTCATTGCGTTTGTCATTACGGTTAGCGCTGTCGTTACGAGTGTCATTACGACGGGTGTTACGACGAGTGTTAGTTTGAGTCGATTCTTTAGTTGATACTGCCGCTTTAGTCTCTTTAACCTCAGCTTCACTACCAGAAAATAAAGCGCTAATGGCAGAGATCATTCGAGTGAATAAACTTGGCTGATTAGACGTTGCCACAGGAGCGACATTTACTGGTGTTGCTTTTACTGTATCTTCAGCTGCTTTTTGTGGCGCTGCGAAGCCTTTTAATGCAGGTTCAGGAGATGCTGCACGCTCAAGCTTGCGAGGCTCATACAATTTTGCGGCAGGCTGTTCTACTCGCTTATAGCTAGATTCACTGACTTCATCATCACTCTTACGACGCACTACACGGTAATCTGGTGTTTGCATGTGTGCATCTGGAATGATGTACACTTCAACTTGGTGACGCTCTTCTGTAATACGAATCGCTTTACGTTTTTCGTTTAGTAAGAACGCAGCAACATCAACAGGCACAATCGCTTCGATTTGTGTGGTGTTTTCTTTAATGGCTTCTTCTTCCATTAATCGTAAAATCGATAATGCTAAAGATTCGGTACTACGAATAGTGCCTTGACCATGACAACGAGGGCACAAATGAGCGGCAGACTCTTCTAGCGATGGACGTAGACGCTGACGCGACATTTCCATCAAACCAAATCGAGAAATACGACCTAATTGCACACGAGCACGGTCATGATGTACTGCATCACGTAAACGATTTTCAACTTCACGCTGATGACGAACAGGTGTCATATCGATAAAGTCGATAACCACTAAACCACCTAAATCACGAAGACGTAATTGACGAGCAATTTCATCAGCAGCTTCAAGGTTAGTGTTTAGTGCAGTTTCTTCAATGTCGCCGCCTTTAGTTGCACGGGCTGAGTTGATATCGATAGACGTTAATGCTTCTGTTGGGTCAATTACAATTGATCCACCTGAAGGTAAACGCACTTCGCGTTGGAACGCTGACTCAATTTGAGACTCTATTTGGAAGTGAGTAAACAGTGGTACTTCTGAGTCATATAGCTTTACACGTTCAACAAAATCAGGACGCACTAAACCAATATGCAATTTAGCTTCTTCGAAAATACGTGGGTGATCGATAAGGATTTCGCCTACATCACGACGTAAATAGTCACGAATAGCGCGAACAATCACGTTACTTTCTTGGTGGATTAAGAATGGTGCAGCTTTACTTTGAGCAGCTTCTTGAATAGCATCCCAATGATGTTGTAGTACTTTTAAGTCCCACTTTAGCTCTGTTGATTCTTTACCAACACCAGCAGTACGCACAATCAAGCCCATACCATTAGGTACTTCTAACTCAGCCATTGCTTCTTTTAGTTCTGTACGTTCATCACCTTCGATACGACGAGAAATACCGCCAGCACGAGGGTTATTTGGCATTAAGACTAAATAAGATCCAGCAAGACTAATAAAAGTAGTTAGTGCAGCGCCTTTGTTGCCTCGTTCTTCTTTATCTATCTGAACGATGACCTCTTGGCCTTCTTGTAACACTTCTTTAATGTTTGGACGGCCTTGGAATGAATAACCTTTTGGGAAGTATTCTCGACCAATTTCTTTGAGAGGTAAAAAACCGTGACGATCTGCACCGTAATCAACAAATGCAGCTTCAAGTGACGGTTCTACTCGAGTGATTTTACCTTTATAGATATTTGATTTTTTCTGTTCGTGACCAGGACTTTCAATGTCTAAATCATACAGTTCTTGCCCATCTACTAGGGCTACGCGCAACTCTTCTGATTGAGTTGCATTAATTAACATACGTTTCATGATGACGTGATTCTTCTAAATGAGGTCATCAAACAACACGATTTTTCTGCATTACGGGCCTGAATTAATCGGTATAACCTCACGGCTAGATCCAGGCAATTAGGTGCTCATTACTGTAAAACGCAATCACTGCGTGTCGCATCCTATTTATGGCTTATTTTCTAATGTTTACAAAAACAAGGAATTGGTTGACTAACAACCAACCCCATAAATTATGGTATTTTAATCCGTTAATGCCCAAGTCGAATCGGTTTGTTTGATAACAAGCTAAAATGTTGTTCGAATTTGGGGCGATTTACTACAGTTAAATTGAAATCTTTATTCAAAACTTACGGTTTAATTGCACAAACGGTTTTTGTCGTTTTTTAATTAATACAATTTGCAAATCAATGAGTTGCTACCGATTAGGTTCATTTTTCTAACTGCTAGTGTTTCGCATTTGGTGAAAGTTGTGAACACTTTATCCACTGTTTACTCTCAACCTGTGGGCAAATATAGCAACAAACGTTATTTTCAGCAATCAAAAGCCCATATTCTTTCATGTATTTATTTCAAGTCTGATGCGGCAATAGCCAATCATTTACAAGATAAGGTACACTATTGGGGTTACCACTATATGGCGCATCATGAATACTGAAACTACCCCCCAAGTTGAATACGTGACTATCGACGAAGATCATTTTGAACAACGAATCGATAATTTTTTGCTAACTAAATTAAAAGGTGTTCCTAAAAGCATGATCTATCGGATTGTGCGCAAAGGGGAAGTGCGGGTAAATAAAAAACGCATCAAGCCTGAGTACAAATTACAAATTGGTGACATCGTAAGGGTACCGCCTGTTCGTGTTGCCGAAAAAGACAATCGTAAGGCACCATCTCCTAATTTATCCAGAGTGTCACAGCTTGAAGATCGTATTATCCATGAAGATAATCATCTTATTGTGTTAAACAAGCCTGCTGGTATTGCTGTACACGGTGGCAGCGGTGTCGATTATGGTGTGATTGAAGGATTACGTTCACTGCGACCACAGCAAAAATTTTTAGAGTTAGTACATCGATTAGATAAAGATACTTCCGGTGTACTGCTTGTGGCTAAGAAGCGTAGTGCGCTAAAGCATTTACATGAGCAATTACGCAGCAAAACCATGCAAAAAGATTATTTAGCCTTGGTGCGTGGTGAATGGCAGGCAAGTGATAAAGTGGTTAAAGCACCACTATTAAAAATTACCTTAAAATCGGGCGAGCGAATCGTGCGGGTTAATAAAGAGGGTAAAGAGTCTGAAACTCGCTATAAGATCATGCAACGTTATCAAGGCTGTACTTTAGTGAAGGCGAGTCCTGTTACAGGGCGAACCCATCAAATACGAGTACATTGTCAGTATGCTGGCCATGCAATTGCTTGCGATGATAAATACAGCGAACAGCTATTTGACGATAGCATGCGTGCTTTAGGATTAGACCGTCTATTTTTACATGCGGCTGAACTTAAATTCACTCATCCAGAAAATGATGAAATCATGCAAGTTAAAGCGCCTTTAGACCCTGTGTTATTGAGTACTCTTGATAAATTGAAAAGAGTATAACACCCACGGATATGTGCAAATGAAGTAGGGCATGATATTGAACATTAAAGATAAAGCTTATGAACTGGTCATTTTCGATTGGGATGGCACCCTAATGGATACCGTAGGTAAAATAGTGTCTTGTATGCAATATGTAGCACAAGAATTAATTTTACCTATACCCACTGAGCAACAAATTAGAGATGTCATCGGTTTATCTTTACCTAAAATCATGCCGATTTTATTTGCTGGTCATCAAAACCATCAACAGATTATTGATTGCTATCGACGTCATCATGTTGCCAATGAGCAACCTACACCTCTATTTGAGGGGGTAGAGTCGCTCATTAGTAATCTACATGCGGCTGGTTATCAATTAGCTGTTGCGACCGGTAAAGGACGAGATGGCCTAGATAAGGTATTAGCATTAACAGGCTTAGGGCAGTATTTTCATGCCACACGTTGTGCAGATGACGCTAAAAGTAAACCGCACCCTGAGATGCTGCATTCATTATTGAGTCATTTTAATGTCGCTGCCGACAGAGCCATTATGATTGGAGATTCCATTCATGATTTAACGATGGCCAATAATGCTGGTATGGCGAGTATTGGTGTGAGTTATGGTGCGCATAATGAAGCTAGATTGAAAACGTTAAACCCACGTGCGATTGTCGACCAGCCTCTGGCGATACATGACTACCTTTAATTTTTCTGGATAATGCTTTGCCAGAGACGTAATACAGCGTCGAATTATAAGTGTTCGACGCTGTAAAACATAAGCCTTTATATGCTGCTTAGTTTATCTCGGTGTTAAACCTCTTATCGTCACCATATCAAGCGCAAACGTTATTACCTTAACGAATACACCCTTATTAGATTTGGTATCAATATTAATTGATTGAGCATTCTGGTGCTTGGCTGAGAATATCGACACCGTGCTGTGAGAGTAAATCAATAAGTTTAATTAATGGTAGTCCAATTAAGCTATTTGGATCGTCACCTTCTAAACGGTTAAATAAGGCAATTCCTAATCCTTCGCATTTAAAACTCCCTGCGCAATATAGTGGCTGTTCAGCATCCACGTAATAGCGAATTTGCGCAGTAGATAAGTGTTTAAAATGAACCGTAAACGGTTCGACACAAGATATCATTTGCTGATTGGCACTATTGAATACAGCAAGACCAGTATAAAAAGTAATAGATTGACCAGATGCCGAGCTTAATTGAGCTATCGCATTGTCTACAGTATAAGGTTTACCGATAATCTGACCGTTAATCAACGCGACTTGGTCTGAACCTATAATTAATTGCGGTACCGATGTTTCATCAATTAAGTTCGCTCCAGCTAATGCTTTTTGCTCTGCTAAGCGCTTAACCAATGCTAACGCTGTCTCATCTTTTATTGGCGTTTCATCAATATCTGGGTTAACACAAGTAAAAGGCTGCATTAATTTTTGCAATAGCTGCTGGCGAAAAGGTGAGGTTGAAGCAAGTACAAGATTGAATTTCATTGGTTTTGTTTCATTATTGAGTGGCTAATAACAGAATATTAGTCAGTTTACTGTATTCATCTATGCAAATGGATCATTTTTCTCGAGTAATGCTTGTGTGATGGGGTTTGGTTCGGTAAAATTTGCCAACTTTCAAATTCAATGCCGGATTTAAAGAGTACCTAAAGTTCCTAGTTAGGTGAGATTACCGTATTTACGGAAATTTTCTTTGACTCCAGCGTTTTCAAACTATAATATGCGCGCCTTATGCAAACAGTAAAGATACCGGTTTCAATTGATCCTATACGCGCTGCTTCAAGTGGCCTTCGATACGAAGGTATCATTTTAGGTAAGCAACTAAAGCGATTAAGCGAGTTATGTGCCGGCGACTGTTCCGACGTAGTTGTGTCGTTGGAATGTGGCGTCGATTTACAGGGGATAGTCTACCTTCGCGGGAAGGCTGTGACGGAGCTCACTCTGCTATGTCAACGTTGCATGACACAATTTACTACCGAGGTTACGGTCGACTTTTGTTTTAGTCCTTGTAAGACTGAGGCAGAAATCGATGAGCTCCCGGATGCGTATGATCCAATTGAGTGTAATGAGATTGGTGAAGTACGTCTGCATCAATTGATTGAAGATGAATTGATAGTCGCTATGCCTATCATCCCGATGCACGATGATAATAGTTGTAAGTCTGGATCGAAAGATATAGTTGTAGGCGAGATCGAACCCGCTCATGAGGAGCGTCCAAATCCGTTTGCAGTGTTAGAAAAACTGAAGAGCAAGTAATCGTAGGAGACAGGTCCAATGGCTGTACAACAGAATAAAAAGTCACGTTCAAAGCGCGGCATGCGTCGTTCACATGATTCATTGAGCACTGCTCAATTATCAGTAGACGCTACTAGCGGTGAATTACATCTACGTCACAACGTGACTGCTGATGGTTTTTACCGCGGTAAAAAGGTTATCAACAAGTAATTTGTTGATTATCTGATGACAAATCTGACGCTTGCGTTAGATGCGATGGGGGGCGACCACGGTCCCCACGTGACAGTGCCTGCAGCGATGCAGGCACTGAAATTTCATACCTCTTTAAATATTATTTTGGTTGGCGATAAAACCGAAATAGAAAAATACCTCCCTCAAGCTCATTCAGCTGATTTATCCAGAATTGAAATAATCCACACCATTGAAGTCGTGACAATGTGCGATAGGCCCATTCATGCTTTGCGTTCACGTAAAAACAGTTCTATGAGAATAGCGCTTGAACTTGTGCGTGACGGAAAAGCGGAAGCCTGCGTTAGCGCTGGTAATACTGGTGCGTTGATGGCAATGGCTAAGGTGTTATTAAAAACATTGCCGGGTATTGATAGACCCGCTCTTGTTTCTTGCTTACCGGCAATGACGGGCAAGCCAGTTTATCTGCTGGATTTAGGGGCCAATGTATCTTGTGATTCTGAGACCTTATTCCAGTTTGCCATTATGGGATCTGTCTTATGTGAAGCCGTCCATAAGAAATCTCGTCCTAAAGTCGCTTTGCTTAATGTGGGTATTGAAGCCATTAAGGGGAACGATCAGGTTCAACAGGCCGGACAAATTTTACAGCACACCGAACAAGTTAATTATATTGGCTTTGTCGAAGGTGATGAGATTTACACTGGTAATGTGGATGTGATTGTTTGTGATGGCTTTGTCGGTAATATCACCTTAAAGACTTCTGAAGGCATTGCAAAACTTTTAGTACATCAATTAAAACGCGGCTTAAATGACGGTTTTTTTGTTCGTTTACTCTCCAAACTCATCGCTCCACGCATACAAGCTGTTCTTAGTAAGATGAACCCCGACCACTATAACGGTGCAAGTCTGATAGGATTGCGCGGAATAGTAGTAAAGAGTCATGGTAACGCGGATGAAGCTGCATTTTTACAAGCATTAAATTTAGCAGCAACAGAAGCAAAACGTCGTCTTCCTGAAATGATTAAAGATCGTTTGGAGTCGATTCTTTTAGACATCAATAGCTGATCTCATATATGCACACAAAAATTCTCGGAACAGGTAGCTATCTACCTGTGCAAGTTCGTAGCAATCAAGATCTCGAAAAAATGGTTGAAACCAGTGACCAATGGATTGTTGACCGAACCGGTATTTCTGAGCGGCGCATTGCTGCATCAGACGAATCGGTTTCAACAATGGGTTATCAAGCGGCACTAAAAGCGCTTGAAATGGCAGGAATCGAAGCTAGCGATCTCGATATGATTGTTTGTGGAACCACCAGTGCATCAAACGCATTTCCTGCAGCTGCATGCGAAATTCAGGCCCTTTTAGGCGTTAAAAATATTCCTGCCTTTGATATTGCTGCCGCGTGTTCTGGATTTATCTATGCTTTATCGGTCGCGGATCAATTTGTAAAAACAGGTTCTGCTAAAAAAGTACTGGTTATAGGTTCTGACGTATTGTCACGGATGTGCGATCCTGCTGATCGCTCTACCGTCATTTTATTTGGCGATGGCGCCGGCGCAGCGATTATTGGCGTTAGTGATACACCTGGTATCATTGCTACGCATATCTATGCAGATGGCAGCCAAGGGGATTTATTAAAATGTTCTTTCCCTCCTCGTGCTAACGAAAGTTCTGAAGCTGTTGGCTTTATGACCATGAAAGGCAACGATGTTTTTAAAGTTGCAGTTACCCAGCTGTCTAATGTGGTCACTGAAACCTTGCGTCTTAATAATGTCGATAAATCAGAAATTGACTGGCTAGTGCCGCATCAAGCTAATTTCCGCATTATTAATGCCACGGCTAAAAAGTTGCACATGAGTCTAGATAAAGTCGTGCTGACTTTAGCGAGACACGGTAATACTTCTGCCGCATCGGTGCCTATCGCATTAGATGAAGCGGTGCGTGATGGTCGAATTCAGCGTGGACATTTATTACTACTCGAAGCATTTGGCGGTGGTTTTGCTTGGGGCAGTGCTTTAGTTCGTTTTTAATTTTCAAATTAATTTTATACAGGTAAGCGTTTATGGAAAATGTTGCTTTTGTATTTCCTGGCCAAGGTTCACAGGCTGTAGGAATGTTAGCTGAATTAGCTCAATCTAACGATGTTATCGGCAAAACCTTTGCCGAAGCGAGTGACGCGTTAGGTTATGATTTATGGGATCTTGTTGCCAATGGCCCAGCTGAAACCTTAAATGAAACAGATAAAACCCAACCAGCATTGCTCACTGCAAGCGTGGCTATTTGGCGTGCATATCAAGCATCTAACAAGACTATGCCTTCTTTATTAGCAGGCCACAGCCTTGGTGAATATTCTGCTTTAGTATGCGCCGGTGTGATTGAATTTACCGATGCCGTTAAATTAGTTGAGCTACGGGGGAAATTAATGCAACAAGCTGTACCAGCAGGTTCTGGTGCCATGTTTGCCATTATTGGTCTTGATGATGATGCTATTGCTAAAGCATGTGCAGAGTCTGCTGAAGGTAGCGTGGTAAGCCCTGTTAACTACAACAGCCCTGGGCAAGTCGTGATAGCCGGTGAGAAAGCGGCTGTTGAACGCGCAGCAGCAGCATGTAAAGCTGCTGGGGCCAAAATGACAGTAGCATTGCCTGTGAGTGTGCCATCACATTGTGCACTAATGAAGCCAGCCGCTGATGAACTCGCTAAAGCCTTAATTGAAGTGACATTCTCAGAGCCTACCATTAATGTTGTTAACAATGTTGATGTGGCCATGCCGACGGATTCACAGGCAATTAAAGATGCATTAGTGCGTCAGTTATATTGCCCAGTGCGTTGGAGTGAGTCTGTTGAATTTATGGCGACACAAGGTGTTACAAAATTAATAGAGTGTGGACCGGGTAAAGTATTAACCGGTTTAACAAAAAGAATTAATAAATCGATATCCGCTCAAGCGGTCAATGATGCTGCTTCATTTGCTGCATTAGTCGAATAAAGGAGTTGATATGAGCTTTAGCATTAATTTAGACGGTAAAGTTGCCCTAGTAACAGGTGCTAGTCGTGGTATTGGGCGTGCGATTGCTGAATCATTAGTACAAGCTGGTGCGATGGTTATCGGTACTGCAACCAGTGAAAAAGGTGCTGCGGCGATTCAAGCATACTTAGGTGACAAAGGCTTTGGGATGGTGTTAAATGTCACTGATTCTCAATCTGTTGCTGATTTATATAGCCAGATCAAAGAAAAAGCAGGTGAAGTTGATATTCTTATCAACAATGCGGGTATTACCCGTGACAATTTATTAATGCGGATGAAAGATGATGAGTGGCAAGATATTATTGACACGAATTTGACATCCCTATTTAAATTGTCTAAACCAGTAATGCGATCTATGATGAAAAAACGTTTCGGACGTATTATCAGTATCGGTTCTGTAGTAGGTACAATGGGTAATGCTGGCCAAGTAAATTACTCGGCAGCTAAAGCTGGTTTGATCGGATTTACAAAATCTCTTGCAAGAGAGGTTGCATCTCGTCAAATAACAGTGAATGCTATTGCACCTGGATTTATCCAGACAGACATGACAGATGAGCTGACAGTTGAGCAGCAACAAGCTATTATGTCGCAAGTTCCGATGGAACGATTAGGGCAAGCACAAGAAATTGCCAATGCAGTATTGTTTTTGGCCTCGGATTCAGCCGCTTATATCACAGGCGAAACATTGCATGTGAATGGCGGTATGTACATGGTTTAAGGGCGATAGGTAGGCAACTACCTTCATTTGAGTCAGTGTTAGAGACAATTCAATGTTAATTTTTGTGGTTAGACCACAAAATCTAAGCTTGCATTGTTATCTAATTCGAATAAACTACTCGCAATCTTACGCAAGTGCGTAATTTGAATAGGAAAGAAAACTAATGAGCAACATCGAAGAACGTGTAAAGAAAATCATCATCGAACAACTTGGCGTTAAAGAAGAAGACGTTAAATCAGCTGCTTCTTTTGTAGATGATTTAGGCGCTGATTCTCTAGACACTGTTGAATTGGTTATGGCTCTAGAAGAAGAGTTTGATACTGAGATCCCTGACGAAGAAGCTGAAAAGATCACTACTGTTCAAGCAGCGATCGATTACGTTTCTAAGAATCAGTAATCAAGAATTCACAAAAACAGGCGGCATTTATGCCGCCTGTTTTTGTTTAAAGCATTTGTAAACGCTCGTTCCATTTTATTGCATTAGAACATCCCTCCTTATACTTCTTTAGCTAAATCGCAATAATGGCATCGTGGCAGATTTTATTTAAAGGTGAATATCATGTCTAAACGTCGTGTCGTCATCACAGGTCTTGGCCTAGTGACTCCTGTGGGTAATGATGTCGAGTCTACTTGGAATGCCTTATTGGCAGGTAAGAGTGGTATTGCTCCAATCACTAAGTTTGATGCTAGTGAATTTGGTACTCGTTTCAGTGGCTCTGTGAAAGATTTTGATGTCGAACAATACCTAACCAAAAAAGATGCTCGTAAAATGGATTTATTTATCCAATACGGCATGGCTGCAGGCATTCAAGCAGTAAAAGATTCAGGCTTAGATATGAGCCAAGAAAACCCAGCTCGTATAGGTACCGCTATTGGTGCTGGTATGGGGGGGATGTGGTTAATTGAACAAGGCCATTCTGCATTATTAAATGGTGGACCACGTAAAGTGTCACCCTTTTTTGTGCCAAGCACTATTATCAATATGATTGCCGGACACTTGTCGATTATGTATGGCATGACAGGTCCTAACTTTGCCGTGACTACAGCCTGCACTACAGGTGTTCACAATATTGGTTTTGCTGCACGTACCATTGCTTATGGTGATGCTGATGTGATGGTTGCCGGTGGTGCAGAAGATGTGACGAGCCCATTAGGTGTCGCAGGTTTTAGTGCCGCTAAAGCATTATCTACTCGTAATGAAGATCCAACAGCAGCAAGCCGTCCTTGGGACAAAGACCGTGATGGCTTTGTCATTGGCGATGGCGCGGGTGTGATTGTGATGGAAGAGTTCGAGCGTGCTAAAGCGCGTGGTGCAAAAATTTACGGTGAGTTAGTCGGTTTTGGCATGAGCGGTGATGCATTCCACATGACATCACCACCAAGTGATGGTGCAGGCGCTGCGGCTGCAATGGTCAATGCCATTAATGATGCACAGATCCAAAAAGAACAAGTGGGTTACATTAATGCTCATGGCACTTCAACCAATGCAGGCGATAAAGCTGAAGCTGCCGCGGTTAAATCGGTATTTGGACCACATGCTTATGATGTATTGGTGAGTTCGACTAAATCCATGACCGGACATTTATTAGGTGCAGCAGGCGCTGTTGAAGCCATTATTACTTTGCTTGCACTGCGTGACCAACACGTACCGCCAACAATCAACTTAGATAATCCAGATGAAGGGTGCGATTTAGATTTTGTTGCCCACACTTCACGTCGACATCAGTTTGACTATGCCTTATGTAATTCATTTGGCTTTGGTGGCACAAACGGTTCGTTACTGTTTAAGAAAATTTAATCGAGTTAATGCCAAAAAGGGAAGATGAAAATCTTCCCTTTTTTATTTGTTTTTTGTCACATTAGTATTTATCAATTCCCGTTAAATGATGATTTAGCGTAGACTGATAAGTAATGAAACTTAGTTAATAGGATCTATTATGGCCGGTAAAGATAGACAACTTACATTACGTTTTTTGGCCGAACCTGCAGATGTCAATTTTGGCGGTAAGGTTCACGGTGGTGCTGTAATGAAATGGATCGATTTAGCTGCTTATGCAGCTGCAGCAGGCTGGAGCGGTAAATATTGTATTACTGTTTATGCTGGCGGCATTCGATTTGTTAAGCCTATCCATGTGGGTAATATTGTTGAAGTGACTGGTAAAGTTATTTATACCGGTACAACGTCTATGCACATTGCCATTGATGTAAAAGCAGGCGATCCTAAAGAATCTGAACGTCATCTGACAACCCACTGTATTGTTATTATGGTAGCAGTAGACGATGAAGGACATCCGACATCGGTTCCTGAGTGGATACCAGCTACCGCTGATGATGTTCGCTTACGTGATAGTGCATTGAGACTAATGGATATGCGTAAGCGTATCGGTGCCGAAATGGAAGCTCACGTTAAACCTTCAGTTGAATAAATAAGGGGAAATCATGGCCAAGGTAGCATTTATTGGTTTAGGCGTTATGGGGTTCCCGATGGCGGGGCATTTGGTTAAACAGGGTCATGACGTTACTGTTTATAACCGTACAGGGGCTAAAGCGACTCAGTGGGTTGAACAATATGGTGGTAAGAAGGCTGATACACCAAAAGATGCCGCCCAAGGCCAAGACATTGTTTTTACCTGTGTGGGTAATGATGATGACCTACGTCAAGTAGTATTAGGTGAACATGGGATTGTGCATGGTATGCATGCTGGTGCTATTTTAGTTGACCATACAACCGCTTCAGCAGATGTTGCACGTGAAATTGCCGCGCACATTGAGCCACTTAACATCGCATTCTTAGACGCGCCAGTTTCAGGTGGTCAAGCCGGTGCCGAAAATGGTGCGTTAACGGTGATGATGGGTGGTGACCAAGCTCATTTTGATACTGTTAAACCCGTCATATCGGCATACAGCCGTTGCGCTGAATTGTTAGGGCCAGTTGGGGCGGGGCAGTTGACTAAAATGGTTAACCAAATTTGTATTGCTGGTGTAGTGCAAGGCCTCGCAGAGGGACTTCATTTTGCTAAAAGTGCTGGTTTAGATGGCTTGAAAGTGATTGAAGTGATCAGCAAAGGCGCGGCACAAAGCTGGCAGATGGAAAATCGCTATAAAACGATGTGGCAAGGTCAATATGATTTTGGTTTTGCTATCGATTGGATGCGTAAAGATTTGGGTATTGCATTAGATGAAGCCCGTCGTAATGGTAGCCATTTACCGGTAGCCGCATTAGTTGATCAATTTTATTCTGAAGTTCAAGCAATGAAAGGTAATCGCTGGGATACTTCTAGTTTACTTGCTCGCTTAGAAAAGTCTCGCAGTTAATATAAACACTAAGTTGTTATATGTGTAAATGTAGCCCCAATATCGATTGGGGCTTTTTATTGGCTATAAGCCAATGTATTAGCCTTTGCTGTATTAGCTTGTTTCTGCTCTTAAGATGATTTATTGACTAAAAACCATCGAGTTACATGATGTAGCGCACATCTTCATCTAATTATCGCTGCTATTATTACTTAATCTAAATTAATTTTGCTTAAAGTGGATTGATTAACTACGTTTATATTGTCAGTTAATTTGAGATTGTTTATAAATCTTTGATAAACGGTTTATAAACAAAGTTGTTGAATAACCCTTAAGCAAAGTGTCGTGTTGCAGTGTGCTGATCCGCGTCAGATAAAAGAATGCGGACACACACTAAATTGGAGGAATGAATGGTGAGCAATAAACTACTAAGTGCATTGTTTGCGGCTGGTTTCGCGGTAATGATGATGTCTTCTGCATCATTTGCTGCTGATGAGACCCTCGCAGAGTTTCACGTTGAAATGGGTGGCTGTGAAAACTGTCACGCTGATGGTGAACCATCAAAAGATGGCGCTTATGAATTTGAACAATGTCAAAGTTGTCATGGTTCACTAGCTGAAATGGATGATAACCATAAGCCACATGATGGGTTACTTATGTGTGCTGATTGTCATGCGCCACATGAAGCAAAAGTAGGCGAAAAGCCAACATGTGATACATGCCACGATGATGGCCGTACTGCAAAATAAGTTATCTTAGATAGCTTGAAAATACCGACATAATGTCGGTATTTTTGTTTTTATTCCTCAAGAGTATACATCTCACTTTTATTTTTATACCTCTTTATAGGTATTTAAAGTCTTTTGATTTCAATTAGATGCGCTACATAACAGCGCAGTCAATGCACTTTTGTTGCGCAAATGTTGTAATGCTTTATTTATCTAAATATCCATTTCTATTATAAATCAGTGAGTTAATTTTCTGGCACAGCTTTCGCAGTACCTTACCCATGAGATAGTCAAAGTGAAAGGGTAGATGTATGTCAGTGGTCCAATCAAGTTGTGCTTATTGTGGTGTCGGATGCGGTGTTAGCGTGTCTTCAAATAAACCGAATTGGACCGATGTCGATGCTGCAGATTTAATACTAGTTGGTGACAACAAGCATCCAGCTAATTACGGTCATTTATGTGCCAAAGGTGAACGCTTACTCGACAGTTTAGCCCAACCCAATGTACTGCGTTACCCTAAACTTCGTTCTGGTATGCCACTTGATTGGGACAAGGCGAGCACCTTAATTGCTGATACCTTTGCGCAAACCATTGCAGAACATGGTCCAGATTCAGTCGCACTGTATCTTTCTGGCCAATTACTCACTGAAGATTATTATGTTGCCAACAAGTTTGCTAAAGGTTTTTTAAAAACGGCTAACGTCGATACTAACTCACGCTTATGTATGTCGTCAGCAGTGAGCGCAATGCAGCGTGCCTTTGGTGAGGATGTAGTTCCTGGATGTTACGACGATCTAGAGCAAGCTGATGTGATAGTGCTTGTAGGGGCCAATACAGCTTGGACTCATCCCGTTATTTTTCAACGAATTTTAGCCGCAAAAAAAGCCAATAATGCTCAGCTAGTGGTAATCGACCCGTTATCAACAGCCACAGCAAAACAAGCAGACTTACATTTAGCCATTAAACCGGGCGCTGATTTAACCTTATTTCATGGCTTACTCGGTTACCTAGCAGATCAAAATCGTGTCGACCACGCGTATATTGCCGCACATACAGAAGGCTTTGATACTGTGGTTTTGCAGGCGCAACAATTAAGTGCCAATTTAGCCGATCTTGCCACGCAAGTCGGTGTTTCAGTCACTCAGCTGACACAATTCTATCAACTTGTAGCCAACAATAAAAAAGTACTTACGGCATCTTGTCAGGGGGTTAATCAGTCAACCATTGGCACCGATGCAACCAATGCGATGATTAACTGCCACCTCGCGTTAGGGCACATTGGTCAAGCTGGTTGTGGTTTTTTTTCGTTAACAGGGCAGCCTAATGCCATGGGCGGTCGTGAGGTTGGTGGGTTGGCCACTCAGTTAGCGTGTCATATGGGGTTTTCACAACCGGAGCAGCAGTTATTAGCTGATTTTTGGAAAGTTGATAGTATTGCGGATCAAAAAGGATTGGCTGCAGTTGAGATGTTTGATGCCCTTGCCGAAGGTAAAATCAAAGCGATTTGGATTATGGGCACAAATCCTGTGGTGTCTTTACCCAACAGTGAAAAAATTGCACGGGCATTAGCAGATTGTCCTTTTGTGGTGGTGTCTGAAATCAGTCCTGATTCTGATACCGCCAAATTTGCTGATGTATTACTCCCCGCTCAAGGTTGGTCCGAAAAATGCGGTACCGTCACTAATAGTGAACGCACTATTACTCGTCAACGCGGCTTTATCACTGCCAAAGGGCAAGCTAAACCAGATTGGTGGGCCGTTAGCCAAGTAGCTAAGAAAATGGGCTTTGATGGTTTTGAGTTTGATGACAATGCCAGCATATTTAGCGAGTTTGCAGCCTTATCGGCGAAGGTTAAACAGGTTTTTCCAACTAAGGTATTTGATCTTACTGGGCTAACAGAGTTATCCAAAGCACAATATGATGCATTGGCACCGACGCAATGGCCTATTGCTTCGGCAACTCAAATTGGTCAACAAAACGTGCGTGTTTTCGGCCTAGGTGAATTTGCTACCGCAACGGGTAAAGCGCAGTTTGTCGCGCCAGCCGCTAATGTATCGCAGCAATTATTGCCGAGTAACACGCTATTATTAAATACTGGCCGCAGTAGAGATCAGTGGCATACCATGACTCGCACCGGGCATATTGCTAGCCTACGAGCCAGCATTCCAGAACCAATAGTTCATCTGCATTCATCACAACTCAGTGCATTGTCGTTAACAGAAGGTGGCTTTGTCCGCATTGAAGCTATTCAAAATCAAATTGAACAAAACTCTGCAGAGACTGCTAACCCTGACCTTATAACCCACGCTTCATTCACGATGGCTCGCGCCGTTGTCGATGATGAAATGCCGGCAAATATGATTTTGATGTCGATGCATTGGTCTGCACAGTTTTCGCTGACAAAAGGCGTGAATCAAGCATTAGATGCACGTGTCGACCCAATATCAAAACAACCTGGGTTTAAGTGTCAACCCGTGGCATTAACCCCTGTTGAACTTGCGCTGCAAGGGGTGGTTTTTGGTCAACACGACTCTTCTGCTCACGGGCTATGTTGGCAAGTTGCACAAACGCTAGAGAACGGAGTGTGTCATCACATCGGTTTTACTGATACCGACGACGGCTTTGCCTACCAAGCAACAGCGCATTCACTAAAATGGACTTTAACGGTAGATGACCAGCCTTTATATATCCAATGCAATATGGATAAAGGATTACTTAAGGCATTAAAAGTGTTGTCTCACACTCAAGTGAATGTGGCCTTAAATCAGATGAATGATTTTATTGGTAAACCTGTAGACCAGCCGTTAATGAAGTTACTACATCAGCAAATAAAGGCCGGTAACAGCTCGTTAATCTGTGCTTGTACAGGGGTAACTGAAGCGAACATTAATGACGAAATCAATCAACAATTTAATGATCAAGTCATGAGTGACGGTTTTGCGAATATCAGTTTTGAGCAGGCGTTAGATAGCACCCAGTTATTACTCGGCTGCGGCCGTCAATGTGGCAGTTGTCATAGTGAAGTTAAGCAGTGTGCCAAGCAGAGTTGGATAGATGCCTTATCTTATTGCGAATCTTATTCCGACATTGACCATCAACCATCAGTAGCAGAGGACGTAGCCTAATGAAAACAGTAGAAGCAATGATAAAAGGTCATCAATCTATAAATGCTTTAGGGCATGCCGCAAATGAATTACACGCGGGTGATGTGGCTATTGTTGGTGCGGGTTGTGGTCAATTAGAGTTAATGACACTTAGGGCCGCTAGAATAGTGGCACAAGCTGAAGCGTTGGTGTTTGACAGCCTGGTGAGTAGTGACATTTTGACGTTAGTAACCCCGAGTTGTCAGCGTCACTTTGTGGGTAAACGCTGTGGTCAACCGAGTAAAAAGCAAGACGATATTAATGAATTATTACTGACATTGGCGCAGCAAGGATTAAAAGTGGTGCGCTTAAAGGGCGGCGATCCGCATATTTTTGGTAGAGGTTCAGAAGAAGCGCATTACCTTGCACAAAATGGTATCCGGTCGCAATTTATTCCAGGTGTTACAGCAGCGTTAGGTTGTGCATCAAGTACCGGCATTCCATTAACGTATCGTGGTATGGCCCGCAGTGTCACACTGATCACCGGCACCAAAATGACCGATGCCGATAATGCCAATGCTCCAACTCAGTGGCAAGCATTGTTAGCGGCGCAATCTACGTTAGTGTTTTATATGGGTAAAGAACAAGCACAAAGCATTTCAGTTGGATTACTTGATGCTCAATGTGGCGCAAATTTGCCGGTAGCGCTAGTCACCAATGGTGGCAGGCCGAATCAAATTGTCACTTATGCCACAGTCGCTTCTATGGCCGATGCAGCGTTAACCATTAAAGACTCTGGGCCGACGTTAATCATCATTGGTGACGTGGTGTCTGTTGGTCAACAGCTGAATGCTTTACTTGCCGATATTGACGTTGATGCAACACAACCCCCATTAGAATATGGGTACGAGGCTTTATATGCCTAAAATGGGTGAGTTAACGCTGACATCCGTGGATGAGTTTGACTTTCGTTTGTTGATAAAAGCATTAGGTAAGGGCGAAAAAGGCTCTCGTGCATTAACGTTTGACGAGGCATGTTTGCTGCTTGAAGGTTTTGCTAAAAGAAAAGCAACGCGCGCACAAATGGCCAGTGCCATGATGCTCATGCGCGTGCGCGGCGAAACGACTGAAGAAATATCAGGCATGGTGGCCGGTTTACGTCGCACTGTAGACAAAGATTGGCATTCGCTTGAGGTCGATATCGACTGGCCTGTGTATGCGGGCAAGCGCGAGCAGTTACCTTGGCTTTTACTCGTCGCTAAGTTATTAGCAAAACAGGGTGTTCGAGTGATGTTACACGGTGACAGCCAAGCTCTACCTCATCGCCGCCATGTTGAATCATGTTTAGCGTCGCTTAATATTGCGTGTTGTACTACACCGCAAATGGCCAAAGCGGCGTTGCATTCAGATAACATTGTTTACGTATGCGCCGGTGATTTAGCCCCTGTGTTAGATGAGTGTCGCCAATTACATCAAGAATTAGGTCTACGCAGTTTGATTCAAACCGCAGCGCGTTGCATGAACCCAACTAATGCACCAATAAGCCTTCGCAGTTATTTTCACCCTGGATTAGATACGGTACACCAAGGAATATGCGAAATTTTATTTGAGAAAAGCGAATATCACGCCGGCAGTGTGGCTATTTTTAAAGGCTTACAAGGTGAAACCGAGTGTAATCCAAGAGTGGCAACCACGATAACTGTCGTCAACGGACAGACAGATAATATAGCGGTATCGAGCTTATCTATCCCTACGTTATTAGAAGGCTTTTCTGGTGAAAAAGTGGGCCAAGCTGAATTGTCTAGCGATATTCTTGCGCTTCTATGGCGCGAACAAGAACCTTTTTCTGCAGATGCGCTGACAACATTAATGTCACGCACCATGATTGAGCAAGCGCTTAGCAGTGTTACGGCCACTTTGGCTGCTGTGCTGTTATTACTGAGTCGTAAATCAGCTATGACGGAACCCAATACAACTGCAATTATTACAACAGAACAAGCAGTTAATTTAAGCCAACAATGTTGGACAAACCGTTTTAATACAGCAGATAGTCCACTAAAACAATGGCGGAACAGGGTGTTGTTATGCGCAGTTTAATATTTTGTGACTCGAGTTTCTCGGCCGTTCCAGTAGTCGATTGTGAAATTGTACAGTACCAAGCTTGTTTGGCTGCGTTTGGACATGTCACTGTGCTGACTTCTGTAAGCCAAGTTGAGCAACGATTACACCAACAAACATTTGATACCTTGTTGATATTAACCGACACATTGCACGCTCAAATCCAAGCACTAATCCAACGTACATTAACAAGCAAGCCTATGGTAATAGTTGTCAATGCCAAAACATGGCAGCAGACAGCATTAACCGAGTTACTTGATTGTGGTCGCATCACTTTTATTCCAGAGACGTTGAGTGTTAATCGCTTAACCAGTGTCATTAGTTTGGCTCAAGCACGTTTTAATGCTGCGAGTAAAACGCTAGTCGAATTTAAGAAATTGGCTGATGAAATCCGCAGTTTAAAATTGCTTAGCCAAGCAAAATTAATTGTTATGGCGCAAGGATTTGATGAAACCAAAGCACATCAGATTATTCAACAACAAGCGATGCAAAAAGGTTTGTCATTGGCACAAATGTCGGCGCAAATTATTGCTGTCGTTACTCGGAATCATAGTCCTGTAGAACCACTTAACACCGTGGCGAACAATGATGGTGCGCCTCATTTTGGTGCGGTTGTGACTAATATGGACAACCATAGACCGTTCAGTAAAGATTGTTGATTTTTTAAAACAAATTAATCAATAGGTTAAGTTTGTTTTGTAGTTGGCATAGAGCCTGCAAACAATACTTATAATGAATAAAGTATCAGATTGACGATAGTGTGAACGGCAGCAACTAATTGGCTCGTTTACCTCAGCAGTTTATTTTAAAAATTTGGATCTCAACAGGCAATGGCGCCAACTCTTAAGCGGAGTTGGCGCCATTTTGCTTTTTACGGTCCAAGGCATGAAGGAGTTGGATATGGCAGTCTCAAAACCCAAGTTAGTGGTCGTAGGTAATGGCATGGTTGGTCATCATTTTATTGAGCAACTTTGCAGTTTAGGTCTCAATAAAACGTTTGACGTGCACGTGTTTGGCGAAGAGCCGCGTCCAGCTTATGACCGAGTGCAGTTGTCAAAATATTTTGAGACTGGTAGCGCTGATCTACTGATGTTAACCAGTGCGCAAGATTATCAAGATTGGGGCATTACGCTTCACTTAAACACGCCTATTACGGCAATTGATATTGCCGCCAAAACGGTGACCAGCGCACAAGGTGACCATTATTCTTATACCCGTTTAGTACTTGCAACGGGATCATTTCCGTTTGTACCACCGATACAGGGTAACGATCGTGCTCAGTGCTTGGTGTATCGCACCATTGAAGATCTTGAAGCGATTCAAGCTGCTGCGCAAAACAGTCAAGTTGGGGTGGTTGTTGGTGGTGGACTATTAGGTTTAGAAGCCGCAAATGCCATGATGCAGCTCGGGGTAAAAACCCACGTTGTTGAGTTTGCACCACAATTGATGCCCGTTCAGCTAAATGATAAAGCGGGTGAATTACTGTGCAGTAAAATTGAACAGCTCGGCGTGAGTGTACATACATCAAAAGCCACCACTGCGATCATTGACGGTGAAACGGCAATGCACCGAATGACCTTTAATGATGAGTCTTGTCTTGAAACTGACATGATTGTGTTTTCTGCCGGTATTCGTCCACAAGATTCATTAGCTCGAGTTTCAAATATCTGTATCGGTGAGCGTGGCGGTATTGAAATTGATGACTACTGCTTAACTTCTGCGCCAGATGTCTATGCTATTGGTGAATGTGCATTATGGCAGCAAAAAATATTTGGTTTAGTGGCTCCGGGTTATCAAATGGCCCGTGTTGTGGCGTCGCATATTGCATCATTAGGATCAAATACTGTTTCACAGTCATTTACCGGTGCAGACATGAGCACCAAATTAAAGTTGCTGGGTGTTGATGTGGCCGCAATTGGCGCTAGCCGTGGTTTTGATAACGCCCAGTTTGTTGAGTTATCGGATAACCAGGCGGGTATTTATAAAAAATTATGGTTAGACGAAACCGGTAAATATTTAAAAGGTGCAGTGCTGATTGGCGATAACAGCGATTACAGCCGTTTGCTTGATAGCTATTTGTCTCAAGACGAGATTGAAGGTTCTGCAGTTGAGTTATTGCTAGCCGGTGCTGAAAACGAAGCCGATTTAAAAGACACCTCTATTGTGTGTTCTTGTCATCAAGTGACCAAGGGCGACATTGTTGAGGCTGTGACTGCTGGCAATCATAAAATGGCCGAGATTAAGTCATGTACTCGAGCTGCATCGGGTTGTGGTGGCTGTGCGCCGTTAGTTCAAAAAATTATTGATCAAACCTTACAAGCAGCAGGGCTCGACTTTAATGCTGGGATTTGTGCCCATTTTGATCATGACCGACAAGCCTTGTATCACTTATGCCAAGTCGAAGGCATTAATGATTTCAATACCTTAATCACTCTGCATGGCAAACCTTCAGCCAGTGGTCACGCATATGGCTGTGATATTTGCAAACCTGCAGCCGCGTCCATATTTGCCAGCCTACAAAATCATTATGTGCTGGATCAAAATCTGGGTCATGTGCAATTGCAAGATACCAATGATGCTTACTTAGGCAACATCCAAAAAGACGGCACTTATTCTATTGTGCCGCGAGTCGCTGGTGGTGAAATCACTCCAACTAAACTTATCGCCATGGGCCAAATTGCTCAAGAATATGACCTCTATACCAAGATAACGGGTGGCCAACGTATTGATATGTTTGGTGCAACCTTGTCGCAGCTACCCGAAATTTGGAAAAAACTCATTGATGCTGGTTTTGAAACTGGCCATGCCTATGGCAAATCACTAAGAACAGTTAAGTCATGTGTTGGCAGTACTTGGTGTCGTTATGGCGTACAAGATGCAGTCGGTTTCGCTATCGATTTAGAAAATCGTTACAAAGGCTTACGCAGTCCACATAAATTAAAATTTGCGGTGTCGGGCTGTACTCGTGAATGTGCTGAAGCACAAAGTAAAGACATCGGCATTATCGCAACCGACAAAGGTTGGAACTTATATGTGGCTGGCAATGGCGGCATGCGTCCACGCCACGGTGATTTATTTGCCACCGACTTATCAACTCAAGACCTCTATAAATACATCGATCGCATTTTGATGTTTTATGTCAAAACCGCAGACAAATTGCAGCGTACCTCGATCTGGATGGATTCATTAGAAGGTGGCCTAGCATATTTACAATCAGTCGTTATTGACGATGCGTTGGGGATTAACTCGATCTTAGAGCAGCAGATGGACCATATTGCCGCCACATACCAATGTGAGTGGAAAACCAGCCTTGAACAACCGGCCTTTTTGGCGCGCTTTAATGAGTTTGTTAATCCAAGTGATGCGCCAGAAGCAGATACCAGTGCTTACCAGCGAATTCGTGAGCAACGTTTCCCGAGTATTAAAGACGCAGGGGCAGGAACAATAGCGATTAAAGATATTACAGACGATGCAGCACAACTCGCAGTGGAGGAATTAGCATGAATTGGATAAATGTGTGTAATGAAGCAAGCATGCCAAAAGGCACAGGAATAGCCGCTTGGGTAGCAGGGCGGGCCGTTGCCATTTTTAATTTAGGGGATGACGGTTTATTTGCCCTTGATAACGTTGACCCCGCCAGTGGTGTGAGTTTGCTGGCAAGAGGACTGATTTGTGAAATCGATGGAGAGCTTTGTGTCGCTTCACCGCTTTATAAACAACATTACCGTTTAGATAACGGACGTTGCATTGAAAATGCTGATTTAGTGGTTAAACCATTCGACATTAAAACTGAGCAAGGCAATGTGTTTGTCTTGGCTCAGTCATAAAGGAGCCGTTATGAGTGCTGACAAATTTAATCTGTTTTCTTTTCGCGGCAAGATGAAAATCATGCATTTAAGTTGGATGGCATTTTTTATCACTTTTGTGGTGTGGTTTAACGCTGCCCCATTAGTGAGTGTTATTGCTGACAGTTTAGGGCTGACTACAGCTCAAATTAAAACACTGCTGATCCTCAACGTAGCTCTAACGATCCCTGCGCGGATTATCATTGGTATGGTGACCGACAAATATGGTCCAAGGATTACTTATTCTGCCTTACTAGGGATCTGTTCAATTCCTTGCTTTATGTTCGCGGTAGCCGACACCTTTGAGCAGTTAGCGTTAGCCCGATTTCTGATTGGTTTTATTGGTGCTGGTTTTGTGGTTGGTATCCGTATGGTGAGTGAATGGTTTCCGGCTAAAGAGTTAGGTACAGCTGAAGGCATATATGGCGGATGGGGTAACTTTGGTTCAGCTGCAGCAGCCTTTACGTTACCGGCCGTTGCACTTGCTTTTGGTGGCCCTGACGGATGGCGCTATGCGATTGGCATTACCGGTTTAATGAGTTTGTTGTTTGCGTTTGTGTATTACTTCAATGTGACTGATACCCCAAAAGGTTCGACTTACTTTAAACCTAAAAAGGGTGGCGGCTTAGAAGTCACCAGCAAAAGTGACTATGTGTTACTGATCGTTATGAAGGTACCTATGTATGCCACGTTAGCGTTGTTAGGTTGGAAACTGTCTCCTGCTGGTGTGAGTATGTTTACTCAAGATGCAACCTACCTTATTTATCTTGGGTTGGTGGTGGTGTTTTTGTTCGATTTTTACCAAACGTACCAAGTGAACAAGCACTTGTTTTCAATGGAAGTGCCTGAGTTTGAACGCTATCAGTTTAAGCAAGTTGCTGTTTTGAATGTGTTGTATTTCACTACCTTTGGCTCTGAGCTTGCCGTGGTATCTATGTTGCCACTCTTTTTTGCCGAAACGTTCGAGCTTGGCATGGCACAAGCCGGTATGTTGGCATCAAGCTATGCCTTTATGAACTTAATGTCTCGTCCTGGCGGTGGCTGGTTAAGTGATAAATTTGGTCGTAAAACGACCTTGTTAATATTAACTGCAGGGTTAGCTATTGGTTATTTATCGGTGGCACAAATTGATTCGTCATGGTCATTGCCTTTGGCTGTAGCAGTCGTTATGGCATGCTCATTCTTTGTTCAAGGTGGCGAAGGTGCTGTGTTTGCTGCAGTGCCGCTGATCAAGCGTCGTTTAACAGGGCAAATTGCTGGTATGACAGGGGCTTATGGTAATGTCGGCGCAGTGTTTTTCTTAACTGTATATTCCATCGTGTCTACTCAAATCTTCTTTTATGTGATTGCAGTTAGTGCCGTATTTGGTTTTATTACTTTGTTCTTTATGAATGAACCCAAAGGGCATATTGCTGAAGTCAATGAACATGGCGAAGTTACGTTAATCAGCGTAAGTTAAACTGAAGGCTCAAACCTTGTTTGAGCCTTAGCAATAAAACGTATGTAGGGATCGATATGGCATCTGAGGTTGTAGCGTTAGTTAACCCAAATACCGAAGCGGCATTGCCCTTCGCTACAACCTTGCAACTGGTTGTCGGTCAAGCATCAGAAAAAGGCCGTAAATCACAAAATGAAGATGCCATCGGTATTCGTATTCCATCTGGCTTAGCACTGATAACCAAAGGTGTCGTAAGTGTTATCAGCGATGGCGTCAGTACAGCTGAAGGCGGTGCGCATGCTTCAGCCATTAGTGTGAGTAATTTTCTTGCGGATTACTATTCCACCCCTGAAAGCTGGGGTGTGCAAACATCGAGTTCCAAAGTATTAACGGCTTTGAATCGTTGGTTGTACGGATTAGGACAAGATTATCGTGATGCAAGGCGTGGCTTTGTATGTACTTTTAGTGCACTGGTATTTAAGTCTTGTTCTGTACACATGTTGCATGTGGGGGATTCGCGAATTTATCGCTTTAGGCACGGAGAATTACTGCAATTAACCCACGACCACAGCACCAATATCAATTCATCAAACCAATACCTCACTCGCGCATTAGGAATGGACGTTAACTTAGATGTTGATTACAAAACCTTATCAGTAGAAGTCGGTGATGTGTATTTAATGACTACCGATGGTGTGCATGACGTACTCACTGAATTTGAAATACACCAAAAGCTGACGGTTCTTTGTCAGCAACATTCAATGCTTAGTGATGATTTGTGTGAGCAATTTTGCTTAATGTTAAACAAAAAGGCGTTTGATTTAGGCAGTAAAGATAACCTCAGTTCGCAGTTATTAAGTGTTAGCCAGTTGCCGAAACAAGCTATCGATGATGTGTACCAAAGCTTGTCGAGTCAACCGTTTCCACCACCATTGAGCGTTGGAATGAAGTTAGACGGTTATCAGGTAACCCATACACTTCATCAATCACAACGCAGCCAGGTTTATCGAGTCGTCAATGACCAAGGCGAAGCTTTTTGTATGAAAACCCCTTCTGTTAATTACATTGATGATGCCGCTTACATAGAACGTTTTATGTTAGAAAGCTGGATAGGACAACGTATCAACAGTACTCATGTGGTTAAGGTTGTCGAACTGCAAAAAATAAAGTCTGCTTTGTACTATGTTACTGAATTTTTATCGGGGATAAGCCTAGGTGAATGGTTAACCCAACATAAAAAAGCGCCAGTAGAAGAGGTTTTATTACTGCTAAAACAAATTGAATTAGGGATCAGAGCCTTTCATCGGCGTGAAACGCTGCATCAAGATTTGAAACCGGATAATATTTTTATCACCCGAGAAGGGGTAGTTAAAATCATCGATTTTGGTTCTTGTTATATTAAAGGCGTAGCAGAAATTAGTAGTCCGTTAACTCGAGATCGTATTTTGGGTACAGCCGATTACACCGCTCCTGAAGTTATCTTGGGTTATCAAGCCGATGGCCGTGCCGATTTGTTTTCGCTTGCTGTGATTGCTTTTGAGATGTTGGCAGGACAATTGCCCTTTAAAGGCAAACTTGAGAAATGTCGAACGCGGCAGGATTACCAATGTTTAGACTACATTAGTGTGCACCAATTAAACCCAATGGTGCCAGAGTGGATGGATAACGCATTAAAAAAAGCCCTTAATATTGATCCTAATCTACGCCAAGCAGACACCTGTGAGCTTATTCATCAATTAACCACCGCCAAAGCTAATCAAACAGTAAAAGATTTTGTTCCTCTTATCGCCCGTAACCCTGTGCGTTTTTGGCAAGTGATTTCAATCGCGTTGTTCTTATGTTTAGTGGCTTCTTGGTGGAATAATTGATTATGAAAGTGTTTTTTAAACATAAAGCTTAAAAATAAGTAATAAGTTAATGTGTGTAAGTAAATTAACTTGTTAAAAGTCACTTATTTTTTATGTAATGACTTTGCACATCAAAATGATTATTAATAACCCTATCTATATTAGCAGTGTAATTTATTTAAATAGCACTTATTATATCAATCATCCGCTTATATAAAAATAAATAAAATAGCATCAATTATTTAAGAAGTAATCAATCCATTTAAATAAATGAAAAATCAATGTTGCACGTGTTATTTTTTTAAGTACTAACATAAAATTGATTTAGATCAATTTATTAGCTTGGTTGTC
Source organism: Shewanella frigidimarina (assembly GCF_003797125.1). Lineage (GTDB taxonomy): Bacteria > Pseudomonadota > Gammaproteobacteria > Enterobacterales > Shewanellaceae > Shewanella > Shewanella frigidimarina. Next base: position 42,784 of record NZ_RKKE01000002.1, on the reverse strand, counting down.
GCAATTAAGTCTGGGTATTAAAATAAAATAACCTATAGGTCTATATTAGTTTAATACTCAAGGTTGATTCGGATGTTATATGGCAGAGCCACAATATCAAAACAATGAATGTAAAAGTTATTAAGCGACATAAATAGAATGTTCTATACGTTTAATAACCCGGGGACATGAATATGACCTTGAACGAGCGTGTACATCAATATTACCTTAATGCAACAACTGGGGTTCTTGCTATTTTCCTGTGTGTTATGTCTTTTCCTAGCCTTGGCCAACATGATTTGAGTGATATAAATGAACTTGCTATAGGTATTAATAATGCAGTCAATGTCACTCAACTTGGTGATGAACTATCCATTAATTTAAATCAAAGCGGGTTCAACAATCAGTTCAATTCAAATCAACTTGGCTACAACAATCAAATCTTTACTCATCAACAAGGCATGTTCAATGGGGTAACTGCATTTCAGTCCGGGGCTGATATTGAAGCTAGTATCTATCAATCAGGGTTTGGTAATCGAGTGATTACCAGTCAAGTAGGAAGCAATTTGCTAACGGATGTGAGTCAAATTGGAACACAAAACTTAGCGATTATTCATCAGACTGGAAGTAATAACACCATTATGATTCAACAGAATGGTTATGGAAGTGCTGTTGGTATTCTTCAATGGGGAACAATGCAAAACGTTAGCGTGACTCAAAGTAATTAATTTGAGTTGTTTAATTCAACCAAATGAAGGGAAATACAAAGATGAAATATTCTAAATTAGCTTTATTAATCTCAGCAGCTTTATTGACCTCAGCTGGAGCGTATGCAGGTGGTAACGAAGCCGATGTTAGTCAAGAAGGAGAGTTAAATACCGCAGTGGTTGTTCAACAAAGCAATAGTGTTGCTAATAGTGCAACTATTGAGCAACTTGGCAATAATAATCTTTCAACTATTTTACAGGCTGAAACGGCAAACTCCCAAGCCTCATCAAATCAAGAGGGAAATGATAATACATCTTTGATTGACCAACATAATGCAACAAGCACAGCTAGCGCATCGGTTAAATCAGTTGGTGATGGTAACAAAGCAGATGTCGCACAAGAATTTTATAATGGTGAAAATGCTCAAGCGACTGTTAATCAAAATGGCAGCGGTAACCTAGCAACCATCACTCAAAATAACGGTGACGGTGCACAGTCTACGGTTAATCAAACTGGCAGCGAGGATACCGCTGAAGTTTATAACCATTGGTCAGATTATGCAGATGCAACCATTAATCAATCAGGTAACTCCAACAATAATGCTTATATTCAACAGGAAGCGTCAGATGCTGCCAGTGCCACATTAACCCAAACTGGTTCAAATAATGACGGTGATATATTACAAAATAATCAGAATTATGGCGGTTCGGGTAGTGATGATACCGTTGGAGCATTAGAGCAAGTCGGTAATGGTAACATTGGTTTAGTTGAACAAGCTGGTTTATCTAACATGGCTGATGTATATCAAAATGGTGAATCTAATGATGCACATGTGACTCAAACTGGCGGTAACCATGAAGCTCAAGTTAACCAATACGGTTTGAATCAAGCTGCTACGGTAATGCAAATGGACTTTGATCATGTTGCAACCGTCAATCAGTCTAATGAAGGCAACACTGCGACGGTGACTCAAAGTGCGTTAACTCTTGGGAATGGCAATGGTAACGGCAACGGTAATTCAGGTACTGGTAACAATGTTACTGTTGACCAAGAAGGTATGAATGATACCGCTACGGTTACACAAGCGGGTTTCTCAAACGAAGCTGTAGTGCTTCAAGGTGAGTTCAGTAATGACAATACGATTGTGATTAATCAATCAGGTCATCATAACTATGCAGGTGCCTCAACTGACTCTGGTGGATTGAGTTCCGTTACAGTGAATCAAACTGGGCATCATAATGAAGTTAATAATAAACCCGATGGTAGTAGCTTTTATGGTGAAGGACTCGGCGCCGGAACATGGGGGGGTGATAATGTCGTTACTGTGGACCAAGATGGCCATCATAACAAGGCCTATGCCGATGCTGCTGATTTGTCATCAATTATTGATATAGACCAGTCGGGACAACATAATGAAGCCTATGCAGAATCTGTGTGGGGCGAAGCTAACGAAATTGTTATCGATCAAACCGGGAGTGAGCATTTAGCTGAGGTATATGTCGATGGCACTGGCAGCAATATGGTTTATGTTACCCAAACCGATATCAATAACTCAGCAGTTGTAAGCAGCATGGGGTTTGGTAATACAGTGACCATTACTCAAGGCATGTAGTACTAAAGTAAAAGAAGGGTGTGTAAGCACCCTCTTTATTTACACATTAGTAATTAAAGATATTGTGCCAATCTTAAAAATCTCACTTTGATATTTTTAAGATTGGCATTTTTTGAAGTCGTAATAGATACATTCGCTGATAGTTTTGCAAGCTCAATATTTAACAACAGATATCAAGGCCCTACGTTTACAAAGTGGAAATTGCACCAACAACCGATAATGTGACACCAAAATCAATTGTCTCAACAGCTCAAGAAAATTTGTTGAACGATCAAAGTTAGCCCGTTGGCGTGTCAATCATACACAACCAGAAACTGATTTAATTGATGGATTCGTCATTGCAGTAAATTCTAAGTAAATGACCTGTATCATGTTGTTTCTATGTTTAATCATTGCTTGAAATAGATGAGTTACTCGTTAGCTTTATACCAATTTTTGATAAATATTTTTACCCGCCCTCAACAGATTTATCAATTGAAAACAGTTACTGCATAGTCCTAATTCGCTATCATTTAATGATTATTTTTTATTTTAATAGTACAAAGGTAGGGGGTGGTAGGTCATTTAGTCTTAAGGTCTATCGCGGTTTAATACTGTGGGTTGATTCGTGCTCAATTGTAAGACGCCATAATATTGACACTATCAATGGCACAGCGATGATTGATGATTTATTCAATTTTTTAGTTAAATTGTCACCAACATCGCACAAGGGGCAGGAAGCATGACCTTGAAAAAGCGTAAAAATAATTATCGCTTAACGGCAAAAGCAGGGGTGTTAACTTTTGCATTGTTCATATCCTCATCTCCTTGTGTTAGCCAAGATATTAGCGATATTGATGAGTTAGCTACGATTGGTAATCAAGCTAATGTAAATCAATTTGGCGATGATATGTTGGTTAATATCAATCAACTTGGTAGTAACAACCATTTTATTTCAACTCAATCTGGCTTTAATAATCAAACTCTCACTACACAGCAGGGCACAAATAATTATGCCATTGCAAATCAGTCAGGAAATGATATTGAAGCCAATATACTACAAGCTGGTTTTAATAATGTTGTTTTACTTAACCAATTTGGTTCTAGCCTGATGGCCGATGTTGGTCAAATTGGAACGGATAATTTAGCCATTATCAATCAAACCGGTAGTGAAAATGCGATTTGGATCCAGCAGTACGGCTCCGGAAATGCTGTAAGTGTGACCCAATGGGGTGTATCACAACATGTTGTTGTGACCCAGGGAAGCTTATCTAACTAAGAGTAAAGGGAAATACGAAGATGAAACATTCTAAATTAGCGTTATTAATCTCAGCAGCGATATTTACTTCAGCAGGGGCTTATGCAAGCGATAGTAATACTGCAAATGTGAATCAGAGTGGTGCGGAAAATTCAGTTGTCGTTAATCAGCAATTAAATAGTACTGATAATGATGCGACAGTTATTCAAAGTGGCGCGAGTAATAATGCATCTGTTAATCAATATAATACCTCAGATTCAGATTCTTTTATAACCCAACAGGGATCATTAAACGAAGGTCATATTGTTCAGCATAATACAACTCAGACCGCAACCGCAACCATTGACACAAATGGTATAGATAACGATGCAAATATTGAACAGCAGTTTAGTAATGGTGCAAATGCGGCAGCAACTGTGCTTCAAATGGGTAATTTAAATAGCGCTGAAATACTACAAGATGATGGTGATGGCTCAAATTCAATGATTGATCAAAATGGTAATGAACATATTGCTGAGATTCGTAACCATTGGTCCGATTTTGCCGATGCTACTATTATCCAAAATGTTGGGGGGGGAAATGATGCTTACATTAATCAAGATGATTCTGATTCAGCAAAAGCATCAATTATTCAAACAGGTGCAGGTAACAATGGTGATGTTTACCAAAATACTCAAAACACTAGTTACAGTGCTAATACAGATGATACTGTTGCAACGTTGACACAAACAGGCAATGATAATACAGGTTATATTGAACAAACAGCTTTATCAAATCTTGCTGATGTTTATCAAAACGGTAATGACAATCAAGCAGATGTTTATCAAACTGGTGAAAACAACGAAGCTGATGTTGATCAACAAGGTGATAATGATACTGCTTATGTAAGTCAATCAGGCCAGGATGGTTACGCTTCTGTAAGTCAAAGTGGGAACACCTTAAATACTGGTTTAGTTTATCAAAGTGGTTTTAGCAATTCTGCGACTATCGATCAAGTCGGTTCGGACCATATGTCAACCATTACCCAGTCTGAATATGACAACGTAGCAAATGTTGACCAAACTAATGTGGATAATAATGCAACTGTTACTCAAAGTGGTTCAGCCTCTGGAATGGGTAATTTAGCAACGGTTATGCAGGACGGTTTAGGTGATAGCGCATTAGTCGAACAAGTTGGTAGTGACAATACTGCAATTGTTGAACAAGGAACAGATAGCCATGATAATGATGTATTCATTTATCAAACTGGTAACGAGAACTATGCTGGCGCCTCAACTGAACTAGGTGGTGATAGCACTGTTACGATTAATCAAGAAGGTAATAATAACTATGTAGGTAATTTGCCAGGAACAAATAATTATTATGGTCCTAATGTAGGCGCTGGAACATATGGTGCTGAAAACGTAATTACCATCGATCAAATCGGTAATGAAAACAAAGCTTATGCTGATTCATCAGACTTTTCATCAGAAGTAGATATCGACCAAACTGGAGATCTAAATACTGCTATCGCAGAGTCTTGGTTAGGTACTGATAATGATATTATGATTTCTCAAACTGGTACATTACATAATGCAGATGTTTTTGTTAATGGTGCGGGTAACAACATGGTATCAATTACTCAAACTGATGCGAGTAATACGGCTAATGTAACTTCAATTGGCTACGGTAACTCAGTTACTGTTGTTCAAGGGATGTAGTACAAAAGTATAATGAAGGGTGCGCAAGCACCCTTTTGACTAATTGTTATACGGTAATCCACTTGCTAAACTTATGAACATTGATACGGACTTAGTATCAATATGATTGCTTTTTCATACCAGAGTTTATTCATACCACATGGAGTGTTAGGAATGTTTAAAGTTGAAAATTGGATGATCGTATCGCGTTCGCAGTTGTTAATCGATTTACTTGATTCTCGCTGGCCACAAGAGTTTTTGGTTAAATTAACTAAGGCTCAGCCAGGTAATATGTCTAAGTTACTTTCCACACAAACCAACTCAATGGTGGTTTTCGATTTAGCAACAATTGATCTTCAGCAAGCATATCAACTACAACGCGTTATTGAACGTGAATATTGTGGTATTCGTACCGTTTTTCTAAATTTCCCTAAACAAGTTGATGCAAAATTTTTAATTCATCCATCGACCACAACAGGTGTCTTCTATACCAATGCTAATTTAGCTGATGTTAGTAGCGGTTTAAATGAAATACTAAAAGGCCGTAGTGTAATCCCTCAAGATCTCTATCAATCGTTAATGAGTGTTAACCATGACGATGACAGTGAGCAACTGACCATTCGTGAACGTGAGGTATTACAAACGTTGTTGTCTGGCAGCACAAATCTCGATATCGCTAATCAACTATTTGTCAGTGAATCCACCATTAAAACGCATCTCTATCGTGCGTTTCGAAAAATTGGTGTGTCTAGTCGTGGTCAAGCCATTGCTTGGGCGCAAACTCATATGCATGAGGTGAGAGTGTGAAATATCCATCAGTGATACTCCTTTGTCTGATGGCTAGTCAGGCAGTTTTGTTAAGTGATGCTATTGCTGATGATCGTAAAGATGTTGACGTTAATGTTCCAGAGTTTACTAAAGCTAATATTGCGCCCACCACAGATGAAGTTATTCCAGAATCCTCCGCTTCAAAAGCTCAAGAGAATTTATTGCATTCAACTGAACCTGTAGTGAGTGTCAGTGATGCAAAACCTAAGCGTGAAGCTGATTTAATTGATGGATTAATCTTAAATAGAGCCATGACAAGATTTGGCCACCGTTTTTATAGAGAATTTGTTAGCGCTTATCGTGATATCAATGGCATGAGCAACCACTCGGGGCTCACTGTTGTAGAGCAAGCCACAGCAAGAAGTGGTAGTAAAATTTTAGTGTTGCATAATCGCAAGCCGGTTTTTGTGACGTTTTTATCCCCAGCATCGCGAAATATTGATGCACAAGCGAACATGGCAGCAAAGCGGGTAAATGCTTCCTTGTTGCAATATCAACAACAGGCAAAATGGGCGGCATTTTCAGACCCCGATCTTGCTCCTGATGAGTTTTAGCAGGGAATGCATATGAAAAAATTATTATTAATCTTATCAATAACATCATTTAGTTTTCCCTTAGCCGCGACGCAACTGGTATATACCCCAGTTAATCCTGCTTTTGGGGGGAGTTACCTTAATGGTAGTTATTTACTGGCGAATGCGTCAGCGCAAAATGAACATCAAGGTGGCTCCTCCTATGTAGCCCCTACAGCGCTTGACAGGCTTGCAAGTTCATTACAGTCACGCTTAATGAGTCAATTGTTTAATGATGCTGCAAATGGTGGTGAAGGTTATTTAAAAACCGATGACTTTGAGATAAATGTGGTCAATGAAGATGGATCGTTACTGGTTCACATCACTGATTTATTAACCGGCGAGACGACCATCATCGAAGTTGGTGGTATTGTCGGCGCATCAACAGGGGGCTAATCATGAAAAGACTAGTGCTTAGCTTATTTATTTTATCTTTGAGCGCGTGTTCATCGATAGAAAGTGAATTCGACGGTATTGAAGCAACCACGAGTTTAATGCCAAAAGGCGAGACTTATTACGATTTAGTGAGTTTACCATCTCCCCAAGGAAGTATGGTGGCTGCAGTGTATGATTTCCGTGATCAAACGGGCCAATACAAGCCGATACCTTCGAGTAACTTTTCAACCGCAGTACCTCAGTCTGGAACCGCTTTCTTAGCTCAGGCGCTCAATGATTCTGCTTGGTTTGTGCCTGTTGAACGTGAAGGGTTGCAAAATTTACTGACAGAACGAAAAATTGTTCGTGCAGGACTCAATGGTGACGCCAGTAAGTTGCCACAATTAAACAGTGCCCAAATTTTAATGGAAGGTGGCATAGTAGCTTACGACACCAATATTAAAACCGGTGGCGCAGGCGCTCGTTATTTGGGGATCGGCGTATCGGGTCAATACCGTGTCGATAGCATAACGGTTAACTTACGTGCGGTTGATATCCGTACCGGTCGATTATTAAGCAGTGTGACAACCACTAAGGCCGTTATTTCAAAAGAAATTACTGCTGGTGTATTTAAATTTATTGATGCGCAAGAATTATTAGAATCAGAAGTGGGTTATACCTCAAATGAACCTGTGAGTTTGTGTATTGCCGCGGCGATAGAAAGTGCGGTCGTGCATATGATTGCTGACGGTATTTGGAAACGAGCTTGGAATTTACTTGATGCAGCATCTGGAGTAAAAAACCCAACATTACAAAAATATTGGTTAGAGGCACATACTGAAAATCAAGTATTAGAACGGATTAAGCAAAGCTAGTCGTATTGATACATTTGTATATTAATAGAGAAGATTAATAAAAAAGGATATCAAATTGATATCCTTTTTTGTTTGCAGTTTTGATTGCGGTTTGTGAACAATATTTAAAATATTCAGTAAATTAACTCTAAAATCAGTGAATTATTTATCCGGATTAACCAAGCCACAATGGTGTTTTAGTCGCATCGTTGATGCTAAGCGAAATCGTGTCTAAAGCCGCTTCACTAATCGTTAATGTTCCTTGCATCAATTCATCTCGTCTAAACCAATGCAAAGTGATTTGTTCGCCAAGGGTTCGACTTTGCAGTTGCTGTTCAAATTGACTCGTTACCTGCAAGTTGTCTGCTGCAATCAATAAATCACCCGCACTTAATCCCGCTTGATGTGCAGGACTGTGTTGGCTAACCGTTAGAATTTTTAACCCTAATGATTCAACTTTTGTTTTAGCGCCAAAACCAATTTTATAACCAGTGGCTTCAGCACCACCCAAATCAGTTGTACCTTCACTGGCCCGTAAACTCATGTCTACACCCACTTGAGCCAGTAATTCTTTTAACGGCAAATCGTCTGTGTTATCGAGATAAGTAAAGATATCGTCACAAGGACGATTTAATAGCGTTTCAACAATCTGTTGATGGCTTGACGATTTAGTACCAACACCCGTTAAACCATATTGTTGCCAAAGTTGACGCATAACATCATCAAGGCTATGTTTTCCTTGGGTTTCAATACGGATGGTTAAGTCTACATACAAGGCAAATAATGCGCCTTTGGTATAATAGCTGACGATGGCATTGGCGGCATTTTCATCTTGCTTATAAAACTTAGTCCAAGCATTAAAACTTGATTGCTTTAAGGTTTGTTTAAAGCGACCTTCGCCTCGGTATACTCGAGTCATAATTTGACTGAGTAAAGTAAGGTAGCCTTTCTCATCAATACACTGAGATTTAAAAGTAATTAAATCATCGTAATATGACGTGATACCTTCGTACGCCCACAATTGAGATGTATAAGACTCTTGTGATAAGTCAAACGGTGTAAACTCAGCAGGTTTGATCCGTTTAACGTTCCATGAATGGAAATATTCATGGCTGCACAGGGATAAATAAGTGCGATAACCTTTATCCACTGGCGTATCTAGTGACAAAGGTAAGTCGTTGCGAGAGCACATTAAGGCGGTTGATGCTTTATGCTCTAAGCCGCCAAAACCATTGTCCAAAACAGTGGTCATGAACACATAACGTTTAAAGGGCGCTGGAGTGCCAAATAAGTCAATTTGATATTCGCAAATTGCTTTAAGGTCTTTAGATAATCGAGCCATATTGGCTCTGTGTTTACCACTGAGTACGATATCGTGTGGAACACCGGCAGCGAAAAAAGTTTCGATGGTTAGTTCACCCATTTCAACGGGATGATCAATTAAGTCATCGTAGTTTTCAGCACTAAACTCACCAAAGCTGAATTGTTCACCAGAGGCTCTAGTCATGCTGGTGGCTAGCGTCCAATGAGCTAATTCTGCAAGTGCAGGTTTGGCAATAGTAACGGTATGTGGTTGATACTCAAGACCATTAGCCGCAAGAAACACACTACTGCCATTAAAAAAGCCATGGTTAGTGTCAAGGTGTGCAGTGCGAACAGACAAATCCCATGCATAAATTTGGTAGCACAAGCTAATGTGACTACCTTGGTTATTCAATTGCCATGTTTGTTTATCTAGTTGAGTCACCGATAATGTTTGTTGGTTTTCTTTGGCATCAATTTCAATAATGTTTTTGGAGAAATCACGGATCATGTAGCTGCCAGGTAACCATGCTGGTAAAGAGAAAATCTGAGATGGATTGGCATTTTTTAGCGTAAAGGTAACTTCAAATAAATGAGCTTTAGGGTCGACCGCATGAATATGATAATGCATAAAGAATTCCGAATGAGTGGCAAGTCGCAATCAAAACGATTGAGCTATAATAACTAATGCTGCCAAAATTGACTCACTTAAGCAAACGAATCCCATTTTAGGCAAAATATTACCCATAAAAAGCGTTTTTACTGGAGTGATAGTTCAAAGAGTTGATAGTATTATCAATAGCATCAATGCAGTTATCTAATGAGGGCACCCAAATGGCCGAAGAAACCATATTTAGCAAAATTATCCGCCGTGAAATTCCAGCGGATATTTTATACCAAGATGAATTAGTCACCGCATTTCGGGATATTACTCCGCAAGCTCCTACGCATATTTTGATTATCCCTAATCATTTAATCGCGACAGCAAATGATGTTAAAGCGTCTGATGAAAAAGCATTAGGACGAATGATAACAGTAGCTGCCAAACTTGCTGATGAAGCCGGTATTGCAGAAGACGGTTATCGCTTAATAATGAATTGCAATAAACATGGCGGTCAAGAGGTGTACCATATTCATATGCATCTTTTAGGGGGTAAACCATTAGGCCCAATGTTGAGTCGTGGATAATGAAAATTAACAGTGATTTTTTTCCGTTAACTGAAGTTGCTACACGCTTTGTCAACCAGTTGGCTCAGTGCCGTCGTTTAGGGCTTACTGTGCAAGAAGCCAGCGAGCATCACGTGTTAATTGAGTTGCCTTACAGTCAAGATATTATTGGTTACCCAGACACCGGAGTCATTCACGGTGGGGTGATCACAACCTTGATCGATACCGCTTGTGGCACCGCCGTGGTATGCGCCATTTTGAAAAAGTACCAATCGTTAGAGTTGTCTCCAACATTGGATTTACGTGTCGATTACATGAAACCTGCCGAGCCTCATAAGTCAGTTTATGCCTTTGCTGAATGCTATCGTTTATCGTCAAGCGTTGCCTTTACCCGCGCGATAGCATATCAAGACAGCATTGATGAACCTATCGCTCACGCGGTGGGATCTTTTATGCGCATTAGTCCAGAAATGGTCGGCGAAGAGTTTCGTCAAGTGTTAATGGGTAATTTACCGGGGGCGACATCATGAGCGAGCCAACCCAACTAGATACACAAAAGGCTTTAGATGTTCAAGATGTGGTTAAACGTGCCATTGAACTGAATGATTATAGTTACTTACTTGAGAAAGTACCTTACTCACAATTTATTGGCATGTCAGTGGCCCGTTTTGGTGATGAAATGGTATTTAGACTGCCAGCTAAAGATGACAACATTGGTAATCCGATTTTACCTGCGATACATGGTGGAGTGATTGCTGGGTTTATGGAAATGTCAGCAATTGTGCAATTAATGGTATTTATGCAAGCCAAAAAAGTGCCTAAAATCGTTGATTTTTCAATTGATTATTTACGCGCAGGTTTACACCAAGACACATTCGCAGAATGTAAAATTACTCGCCAAGGCCGCCGTGTGGCTAACGTCAGTATGAATTGTTGGCAAACCAACCGTAAACAATTGATAGCCACAGCTAGAGCACATTTTTTGCTAGATTAAATCAACGCTTTACATTAACAGCAAATAAGGGAATAGCATGAAAATAACGTCAATCTTTGTGTTCGCATCAGCACTGTTGCTTAGCGCCTGTGCGCATAACACAGCAGGTATTTCGGTAGATTCAAGTGGGCAGGTTAGGGTCGATAACAGCTCTTTTGCCAGCGATGTCAATGTTGTGGATATTTCATCGGTCATGGTTGCTGATTTAATCAAAGCATCGGCGTTAATTCAAAGTAAATCGAGCATAGACTTACGTCTGCAATATAAATTCACTTGGTACGATGCCAGCGGATTTACAGTTGAGGATGAAGCAAGCAGTTGGAAGTCTGTTAAATTACATGGTAAACAGCAGTTGCAAGTTGGTGCAGTCGCGCCTAATTCACAAGCTACTCGATTTGATATTTATGTACGTGAAGCTTTCTCCAATTAAGCGCCACAACATGAAGTTTGAAGATACATGATTACTGAGATTTAACATAAAGTTAATCAATTACATCGTTGAGTTATCAAATTGTATAGCTGCTCGTGTATTCATGTTGAAGTTAGTTTATAATCGTGACCGCCAAGGGGTGTTCAGTAAAACCTGAACTGAGATGTCTGTATGACGAACCCTTAGAACCTGATCCGGCTTATACCGGCGTAGGAATGGGCCACACTATTATTATGTGCACCTCTTATTCGCTACTCTTGCCGGATCTCAAAATCACTATTTGAGGTCCTATGTTCACGAAAAATTCTACTAGGTTACACCAAACACCTATTGCCTTAGCGGTAATGGCGGCATTAAGCTCGCCTATTGTTATGGCTAAAACGGCCGATGTTGAAAATGTCACTCCTGAATATGAAAAAATGGAAGTGATTGTTGTTAATGCTGACTTTAGTAATATTAGCCTTGATAAAATGCCGTCAAGCGTGACGGTTATTGATGCCCAGCAATTAGAAGACGAAGGGGCACAACATTTTGAAGATGTGCTCAATTCTATTGCAAACTTTAACTGGTCTGGTGGCAGTTCTCGTCCTAAATACTTCCAAATTCGTGGTGTCGGTGAACAAGAACAATATCAAGGTGCACCCAATTCATCTGTTGGCTTTGTCGTTGATGATATCGATTTGTCTGGCCTTGGCATGGTGTCGAGTATGTACGACATGCAGCAAGTTGAAGTATTGCGCGGTCCACAAGGCACCCAATATGGAGCTAATGCGTTAGCTGGATTAATTTACTTAAAAAGTAATGATCCTACTGAATCATTTGAACATGGCGCAAAAGTCAGTTTAGGTGACGACAACCTTCGCACGCTTTCAGGCTTTAGTTCGGGTCCACTCAATGATTCGGGTAAATTGCTCTACCGTGTATCACTAGAACAACACAATCAAAATGGCTACCGTGATAACCTTTATCTTAACCGTGATGATACTAATGAGCGCGATGAGTTAACGGCGAGAGCTAAGTTCCGTTGGTACGCTACAGACGATCTTCAAGTTGATTTAACCTTATTACATGCCAATTTTGATAATGGTTACGATGTATGGACATTAGATAATAATCGCAGTAACACCTTAACTGACCAACCCGGTATCGATGCACAGAAAACCACAGGAGTAGGAGTTAAGTTTATTTTCACGGGTATGCAAGCATTTGACTTCACATCATTAACATCATTTGCGCAAACTGATCATCACTATGCTTATGATGGTGATTGGGCCAATTCGGATTATTGGGCGAGTAAAGCATGTACTGTATATGACGATGCAGGAGCGGTGTCAGGTACTGAGCCGTGTGTTTATGATTACACCTGGGACAAAAAGGGCGATCGTAAAACCTTAACCCAAGAGTTCCGTTTATCATCCAAAGATGCAGGACGCATCTTCGCCGGTAGTACCGACTGGTTGTTGGGTGTATACGCGATGAATTTAAAAGAAGATAACGACTTATACTCAGAATACAATACCTGGCCAGATGAAGTATTGCAGTCAAATTACGACGCGACAAACTATGCCGTATTTGGTCAGCTAGATAGCCATTTAGGTGATGATTACTTATTGTCGGCAGGGTTACGCTTCGAGCGCCGCGATAGTGATTATAGCGACAGCAATAAAGATGACTTTGCCCCATCAGAAGATATGTGGGGCGGCCATATTGCGTTGTCAAAAGTGATTAATGCTAATCACAATGCTTATGCTCGTGTCGCCCGCGGTTATAAGGCGGGTGGTTTTAATATGACACTGCCTGCTGAATTGTCTGACAAGAAACAGTTTGACACTGAGATTTTATATAACTATGAAGTTGGCTTAAAATCGAGTTGGTTTGACGGAAAAGTGGATTCTACCTTGGCGCTGTTTTATATGGACCGCCAAGACCAACAAGTTGCCGCATCTTTACAAGACCCTGATAGCCCGCAGCGTTTTATTCTATTTACCGAAAATGCCGGTAGTTCAAGTAACTATGGCGCAGAACTCGATGCAAAATGGTATTTGACAGAAAATATTGAATTTTATGGTAGTTTCGGTTGGTTAGAAACTGAATATGGTCAATATCAATACAGTGACAAATACGGATCTACCATCGATTTATCTGGACGCGATTTAGCGCATTCGCCTAAATTTACTTACAGTGCCGGTATGACCTATGTTGCTGATTCTGGTTGGTTTGCAAACGTGAATGCCAGTGGTAAAAGCCAGTTTTATTATTCTGACAGCAATGAATCGCAGTCAGAAGCCTATACCATTTACAACGCCCGCCTAGGTTATGAAACGCCAACATGGTCGGCATATTTATGGGGCCGTAATTTGTTTGATGAACAATATGGTGTGCGAGGCTTTTACTTTGGCAACGAACCAGATCAAGATTGGGCAGATAAGCAATATATTCGTTACGGTGATCTGCGCCAAATGGGTGTGACATTAGAAGTTAAATTTATGTAATGACACAAAACCGCTGCAACCACAGTTGTAGCGGTTTTAATTAAGGAATAAAAAATGAAGTTAACTGCAGAGATCAGCATGTATCCGTTTAATGAGAACTATCTTGATCCTATTCAATGGTTTATCGGCAGAGTGGATAGTTATGACAATATTCAACGAGTGACAAACGCGATGGCAACCCAAGTCTGTGGTGAATATACAGATGTGATGTCGATGTTAGCCGTTGAAATGCAAGCTGCACACCAAAAGTGGGGTAAAGCTGTTTTTGTGTGTAAATTTATTGGTGGTGAGCTCGACCTTGCTCACAGCGAATAACCACAATGAATGATCTATTTATAACGCTACAACAAGCTTTTAGTGAAGCGTCATTAATGACGTTTTGGGAGGCTGTTGCCGTTATGCTAGCGCTTGCTTACTTAATTCTTGCTATGCGGACTAACATTTGGTGTTGGTCCGCAGCATTTATTAGTACCGCCATTTATACTGTACTATTTTGGAATGTATCGTTATTGATGGAGTCAGTTCTTAATATTTATTATATGGGGATGGCGGTTTATGGGTATTGGCTATGGTTGCACGTGCCACCTTCTGAGCAAAGTAATTTGCACAATTCTGAGCCGCATAATGGTACTCAGCACAACATTGAAACCAATCATCTTAATATTACCAGTTGGTCATTTGGGACTCATGCTTGGCTCATCGGCGCGACATCATTAGTGTCTATACTGGTGGGATATTTAATGGCTCATTACACGTCGGCAGCATTTCCTTATGTCGATGCGGCAACCACTTGTTTTGCTATCGTTACAACCTATCTAGTGGCGAAAAAAGTGCTGGAGAATTGGCTCTATTGGGTTGTCATTGATTTTGTGTCTATTTACCTTTACTTCCAAAAAGGCTTAATGCTGACATCGGGTTTGTTTGTTTTATATGTCGCGATGGCGGTTGGCGGATACATGATGTGGCGTAAGAAATACCGCCATCATATAATCACGCAACACAATACAAATCAAGAGGTGGTTGGTGTATAGCCAACCACCATGCCATTTCATTAGAGTAAATATTTGATGTCCAAGCCGCTGTTATCTCTACCTATCGATGTGCTTAATATAATCAGCAAAGCCATGCCTACCACATTGTTTCAACAGCTCGCTACACAGTGTACCGAGGTGTCTTTTCTTAACACAGGGATTAGCAATGTTAATATTAAGTTATCTTGTGAAGATGGAGATAAGGTTTTAAGAGTGAATCAACCCCACAGTAATTGGTGTGATAGATCGCTTGAAGTTGAATGTTGGCAAGCCGCAATAGTGGCTAACATTGCACCAGTATTGATTTGGGTCAGTGATGATAAGCAAGTGTATCTGAGTGAGTTTATTCATCAACCAGAGACAGACTGGTCGATATTTGCCTCAATGCGCAGTCACTTATCGCTTGGGCAATCTACAAATCAATCCATTTCGGCTGTCGACGCAGTTCCTTTGCTTAGCGCCTTATTCTGTAAACTCAGTACGCTGCCAGTGCCTAATAAAAGTATTACAGTGACTGAGCAGTGGCAACAATACGCATATCAATTGGATTCATTAACTGAATCACAAATTGATCCGCAATGGCATGATGCGTGGCAGCAATTGTTACGCTTAAATGGGCTTGTTCGGCACTGGTTATCGCAGTTAGAAGCCTGTGTGTTGCTGCCCACTTTTTGTCATCGAGATTTAACTCCGCACAATTTACTGCTTAGCGGCAGAGCCCCTCATCAACTGTTTTGTATTGACTATGAATATGCTGTGGCGAGTCATCCGTTGTTCGATTTAGCCAGCGTTGTGGCCAGCCATCAGTTATCAACGATACAAGTGAACCAATTAATCGATAACGTGATTATGCAATATTGTCAGGCTGCTAGTCTTACTGATGTGGCAGCGGCAAAAGCTGCATTACCCGCCGCAATAAACTGTTTTTGGTTGTTTTCAGCCATGTGGGCATTATTAATGGCAGCCAAAGAACCACAAAAAGTCACACAATACTTACAATATTTTACACATTACTTTACATTAATCACTTGCTAATATGCTCCGATAACGTACAAGGTTCTTATAAAGTATAAGTATTGATAAAGGAATTATCTGTGTCTAAAAAATTGATTATCCTACTGTTTAGTTGCCTACTTTTTGTTGGCTGCTCAACCAAAATAAGTTATTTTTTTCTGGATTGGGCAATAGAGTGGGAAGTTGAAGAATACGTAGAGTTAACCTCAGATCAGCAAGACAAATTTGATGTCATTATTGAATCGTTTTTAGTTTGGCATCGCCAACAAGAATTGCCGCGGTATCGTGATCAACTGTCTTTGTTATCAACATTGACTAATCAACAAACAATGACCCCAGAGCTATGGCTTAATCAAGTGTCAATGGCAAAGGCACATTGGCACCGTATTTTTGATTTTGTCATGCCTGAGCTGCTACCCATTATGGCGAGTTTATCCGATGAACAAGTTAATCAGGTACTGGTGCAGCTTAAAAAAGAACAACAAGAATTAATTGAAGAATATGCCGGTAAAGATCAAGCTGAATTGATAAAAGACTCCGATAAAAGAATTGCCAAACAATTATCTGAATGGACTGGCGACGCTACAGATGAACAAAAAAGTATTATTCACCAAGCTAATACAGAACGTTTAGCCACGTTAGACATGTGGCTTGAGTATCGCCATGAATGGCTAAGTCAATTTGAACAAGCGCTGAAACGCCGTCAGCAAACTGACTACTTTACCCAACAAATGAAGTTGTTAATGATCTCGCCTGACGAGCTAAAATCTAAAGTTTATCGCGATAATGTAGATGAAAATACTCGAAAGTTTGGTTCAATGTTAATTGCGATTAATAAAACATTTAGTCAAAAACAACGAAAGCACTTCGACAAAAAATTAGCTGAATTAGTAGAAGATTTAACTGAACTACACTTAGACAAATAATATCTTTTTTTTTCAGTTAGGCTTCAAAGCTGAAATATTTTTAATCTTCAGCGGGTCTATTACTACAACAACGATTTCAGTCAGGATTATTTATGCAGACACTAAGTGGATTATATCAGCAGTTTTTAAATGTGATTAAACATACAGAAGGCTTAGCTGCCTTAATGTTAAGGCTTTATCTTGCGCCAGTATTAATGCAGGCTGGTTACAACAAATTGTCACATTTTGAAGATACCGCAGCATGGTTTGGCAATCCCGACTGGGGACTAGGTTTACCTATGCCTGAAGTCATGACAGCGTTAGCAGCAGGCACTGAATTGTTCGGTGGTTTTTTACTGCTGATAGGTTTAGCCACTCGACTCGTTGCGTTACCGATGATGGTCACCATGTTAGTTGCTGTTTTTGCGGTGCATTTACCTAATGGTTGGTTGGCAATTGCTGACCCAAGTTCGTGGTTAGCGAATCAGCAAGTGTTGGCTTCAGCAGAAAAGCTATCTGCAGCGAAATCTATTTTACAAGAACATGGTAATTATGAATGGTTAACCAGTTCAGGTAATTTTGTTATTTTAAATAATGGTATTGAATTTGCGATGACGTATTTAATCATGTTACTGGCATTATTTGTAATTGGTGGCGGCCGTTATACGAGTGTTGATTACTTTATAGGGCGTCGGTTGTTAAAGTAACCTTGTTTGCATAATCTGAACTCAGAATACCAAAGGATTGTTTGAGAGGTATTTGTTATTACGAGTTTAGGTTACATAGAACAACCCTAAAAAATCCCACCTAATGCGTGGGATTTTTGCTAATATCGGCGGCATAATTTACTTAAAAGGATTGTATCTTGGACGCCAAACAACTGTTATTGACTCGCCAATCGACGCCTCGCCTAGTTGCCCCAGCACCAAATGCCGAACAACTCACTTTTTTGCTTGATGCAGCAGCAAGAGTACCAGACCACGGTGCATTAACGCCTTGGGAATTTATTATTGCGGTAGATGATGGCTTAGCTAAATTGGCAGATATTTTTGTTGATGCGGCTAAAAAAAGTGGTGCAGATGAAACTTTTCTGACTAAAGTAGCCAACATGCCTTATCGTGCACCTATGGTGATTACGGTCGTCGCCAAAACTCAAACGCATGATAAAGTACCAGTTTTAGAACAGCATATAGCAGCGGGTTGCGCCACGATGGCAATGCAGCAAGCGGCATTTTCGATGGGTGTAGGTGCTGTATGGCGTACAGGCGATTTTGCTTTTGATGCAAATGTACATCAACAACTAGGCTTGTCTAAGCAAGATCAAATAGTGGGCTTTTTATACGTAGGTACGCCAGCGGTAACTGCACCAATAAAACCATTAAAAAATGGTCAGCAATTCGCTCGCTATTTATAAGTTTGGTCAGCAGAGAGTACGAGCCTTTATTGAACAAAGAGGCTCGTTTATGTGTTAATCATCAAGCTAAGTTTTACTGTCTATTCGTAGAACTCGAGTGGGATCATGTTCTGATAGACATAATAGCCTAATGGTCCCATTAACAAACTGAGCATAGACCACACTACACGTTGGGCATTTTTGATGTGTGCTTTCGAGGTATAGGCTCGATAGCAAAAGTGAATATGTAAAATCAGTAATGCAATGAGCATTAATACTAACGTAATATCCATATTATTCATGTCATGTTCCTTTGCGTTCCAGCAATGACTTATCTAAGTGTAAGCTTAAAATTAAAATCTGCAGTAAAAATAATAAAAATCCATGTTTTTAAACGGCTATTCACTGCTAACACCTTTAATTTACTTTAAAAATTAACCGATTAATAGCCCGTAAACCATTAAATATTCATAATTTTTTAATTTTTGCACAAAGGTATTACTTGTCCATCATCATGTTCTGAATGTTTGAGCTGAATCATATTTTTTTGTGGTAACCATAAAGGATATTTGTACATGGTCACGTTAAATAGTGAGCTGTTGACTAACGTGGTCAACCAAACGATAACGTTAGGGTATGGCATGGTGTTAGACCACACAGGTTCAACATTAGCAAATTGCCGAATAAACGGAAAAATAGCAAAATCAGCGAGTGTAGGGCTGTCGGTGCACAAATAGTTATGTTGCTGCAACAGGTCCTCTAATGTTTGAATAAACCGCTCTGCCTGTTGTCGATACCAGAGTTGACTGTATTCAGGGAACCTGTCGGCATACTTATATTTATCTAACCACGGTTTAAATTCATTATCATTGGCATTAATGAGCGATTCAGTCGTGGATTGATCCAACCAGTATTGCAGGGCTTGATACTCTTCTGTGGTTAAGTAATGATTTTCTGGCGCGGGATATTCAGTTAATGCAAAACGCATAATATCAAGACTTTCACTTATCACTTTGTTGTTTGCTGTCACCAAAACCGGCACAGTGCCTTTGGCCGAAATGGCGATCAATTCTGCGGGTTTATTTTTAAGCTCAATTTCACGTACTAACGGATTCAGCTGGCTTAAATGAAGGCTAATACGTGCACGCATAGCATAAGGACAACGACGAAAGGTGTATAAAATCGCAGAGTTCATTGGGTGTCTATAAAATGATGTCTTGCTAATAGAGTAACGTTTCTTGACTGAAAACCCAAAATTAACCGTTAACAACATTGTAAAAAAGTACATCTGTTAGTTTTAGTATTTTTTTGACTGTGATTTAGGTATACTTTCGGCCGTTTTTTTGAGTCTGTGCACAGTGTGCAGACCTTATTTATATACGCAGTAATATGCACTGGAAATTAAGTTCCAGCCAGCGGAGACCTCATTTTTATGCAACAACCTAAACCAGCGTCTAAACAAGAATCTATTCAAAAAGCCATGCAAGCTTCATCTCAATCCCAAGTCGCTGTGTGCGCGTTATATAAATTCGTAGCGTTACCTCATTTTGAAGATGTACGTCAGCCATTGCTTGATATCATGGAACAAAACGAAATCAAAGGCACTTTGTTGCTTGCTCAAGAAGGCATTAATGGTACTGTTGCAGGAACAGCTTCTGCGATTGATATTTTATTGGCTTGGTTGGGTACTCAACCTGGCTTAGATAATATTGTGACTAAGTTTTCTTTTGACGCTGAAATGCCGTTTTATCGCACCAAAGTGAAGCTGAAAAAAGAAATTGTGACTATGGGTATTGAAGGCATCGATCCTCGTAAAGTCGTCGGGACCTATGTGAAACCCAAAGACTGGAATGCGCTGATTTCAGATCCTGATGTGGTGTTGGTCGATACCCGTAATGATTACGAAGTGAAAATTGGTACGTTTAAAAATGCTGTCAATCCAGTAACTGAGACTTTCCGCGAGTTTCCGGAATATGTGAAGCAAAATTTAGATCCAGCTAAGCACAAAAAAGTGGCGATGTTTTGTACCGGTGGTATTCGTTGTGAAAAATCCACCGCATATTTGAAAGAGCAGGGCTTTGATGAGGTATATCATCTTGAAGGCGGCATATTAAAATATCTTGAAGAAGTAGAACAAGAGCAAAGCTTATGGGAAGGTGAATGCTTTGTGTTTGATAACCGCGTAGCAGTAAATCACAGCTTAGAAAAAGGCCAATACGATCAGTGTAATGCTTGTCGTATGCCAATTACTGAAGCAGAAAAACAAACTGAAGCCTATGTTCAAGGTGTCAGCTGTCCTCATTGCATTGATAAAGTGCCGCAAGAACAACGTCAGCGCTTTATTGAGCGTGAGCGTCAAGTACAATTAGCTAAGCAACGCGGTGAAGCGCATATTGGTAGCGATGTAAAGCAAGTGATTGATGCTCGTCGCCAACAAAAAGAAGCTCAACGTAAAGCACAAGAAAAAATTAATAATAAAGGCTAATTAATTCCTTTATTAAAATGAAAAGCCCAATCTGAATAAGATTGGGCTTTTCATTTTTTATTTTGCATTATTTTTCTGTTCTGAAATAAACGGTAATAACAATAGAGTCAAATAAATACTCGCCAACACTAGAAGTGGCGTTTAAAATTGCAGAGGTGTTTAATTTACTGTTGGATAAGGTGTTTAATTATCGTTCAGGTAAGTAACCTAAGCACGTGATAAGAAAATCTTCTCAAACAGCCTTTTGTTGAGTCATTTGCGCCCTGTTTAAGCCACTCTTACTTGGTTGCGGCCATTTTGTTTTGATTGATAGAGTGCCCTGTCTGCATTTTTAATCAGGCACTGGTAGTCTTTACATTCAGATGTCATTCCAGCCACACCTACACTCACTGTGACACCAATGGAAAGTATATCTATTTCAGACTCACTAGGCAGTGCCAGCTAAATGTTTTCGATAATAGTCCTGAGTCGTTCAGCAAGTGTATAAGATGTAGATACTTGGGTTAGCGGGAGGATGACAATAAACTCTTCACCACCATAACGAGCCACTATATCTGATTCTCTTAACGACATTTTAACGTTCTGGGCGATATTTTTCAAAACTAAGTCACCAATCTGATGACCATACTTATCATTAATGTTTTTGAAATGGTCGATATCGATAAGGAAGATGGATAGTGGTTTAGAATAACTTTGCGCCCTTTGTGTTTCTTCTTTCAGGCGACGATCTAAGTATCGACGGTTAAATATACCTGTTAATGAGTCGGTGATGTTTTCTTGTTTAAGGGCATGCATCTGCATAATGTCACTGGTGGTTTTGAGGGACAGGCTACAAACAACAAATACAAAAATAGCTCCGCAAAAAAATATCACCGGCACCACTAGATCAAGTGGTTGAGAAAATGTCACCAAGCTAAATTTTGCATAAATGACATAACCTATGATAAAAAACAGGATCAGCAGAATTAGAAAACCCCAACTGTGGCGCAATTCGCCGGTTGGAAGTCGGCGAAATATTGTCCATACCGGTGTGATAGCCATTGCAAGTAATAGCGCTCCGCAAATAACCAATCCACTACCTAATAGTGGTAAAACATCTTGCATATTGAGTCCTTGCATTGGTGACACTTTTATATGGAAACTCATCTATTGGAAGTGTTTTTAATATTATCGTAAATGTCTTCCTTATGTCCCCCACAGACACTATTAAGTACTGATCAATAGAATATCAGATGGATTGAACAAGAAAAGTGATGGCTCTCAAAGTTAATTAATTCCTTATTTTCTGGTTGTGTCTAAAGCCATAAAGATGAGTCAATAGAGTTGTCTTTAAGTTGGTTTTTTGGTTTTTAAATAGATGTAGATACAGGTTGTTTCATTATTAATCTGCTCCCGTAATCACGGTAATTTTTTACTAAAAGTAATCGTTGAGCAATTCACCTACCTACGATGGCTCTGGTCATAGAGTTAACGTTTTCAATAAGAACACTGTTAATTCGCCGATTGTGGCTTCATTTATTGCAACAGAGGTTTTAATCTTTGCATTCAAACGCTGCACAGACAATAATCGCATTGCTTTGGCGTTTCCGCGTATTGGCTTAGCCGATCACAAGACGGGTTCACCATGACATTACAATGAGTTTAGTTATGAAGGTATTGGCAATTTATGAAATTTAGTCCTTTGGTCGATGAATTAATTCAATCTTTACGTGCGTTGCCTGGTGTCGGCCCTAAGTCTGCACAGCGTATGGCATTTCAATTACTTGAGCGTGAACGTAAAGTGGGCCTTAAGCTCGCAGATTCGTTGCAAAAAGCCATGTCTGAAGTTGGACATTGTCAAAGTTGTCGTACGTTTACCGAACAAGATTTATGCCCTATATGCAGTAGCCATCGTCGCATTAATACTGGGATTATTTGCGTGGTTGAAACGCCTGCTGATGTGCTTGCTATTGAAGCTGGTGGCCATTTTAATGGCCGTTATTTTGTGCTGTTAGGACACTTATCGCCGTTAGACGGTGTAGGTCCTGAAGAGTTGGGGCTAGCGCTACTTGAGCGCCATTTAACGTCGAATGAGGTGAGCGAGCTTATTCTTGCTACCAATCCGACCGTTGAGGGTGACGCCACTGCACATTTTATTGCTGATATGGCCAGAAGGCATAATGTGGTGATTAGTCGTATTGCTCATGGCGTCCCCGTGGGTGGAGAGCTTGAGTACGTTGATAGCACCACTTTAGCATTATCTTTTAATGGTCGTATTCCGCTGTAATAGCCCTACACCTGATTAAAAACCAAGATGCCAGCAAGTCTAAAAATTAGATTTGTTGGCATTTTTAATTCCACCCTGGATGAGTCATGGCGGAATACAGGCTGCAAAAATGTGTCATATTGAGCTGATTTGGTCTTATCTGATGATTTATTATTCAACAAGACAGTGTTGCCCCTTGAAAATATTGTAACGTCCCCCATCTCTTGATTAACACAGAATTTTAGGCGAGTGGATTTTTCGACTCGTGATTGTTTAAACGTAACACCAAGGGAAATACTCATGTCACAACAAGAAACTCATGGCTTTCAAACCGAAGTAAAACAACTTCTGCAATTGATGATCCACTCTCTGTATTCGAATAAAGAGATTTTCTTACGTGAGCTAGTCTCAAATGCGGCCGATGCAGCAGATAAGCTTCGCTATTTAGCATTAACTGACGATACCTTATATGAAGGTAACGGTGATTTACGCGTTCGTGTTAGTGCGAATAAAGAAAAGGGCACAGTAACCATTTCAGATAATGGTATAGGTATGACCCGCGATAGCGTTATCGAACATTTAGGGACTATCGCCAAGTCTGGCAC
Source organism: Shewanella frigidimarina (assembly GCF_003797125.1). Classification (GTDB taxonomy): domain Bacteria; phylum Pseudomonadota; class Gammaproteobacteria; order Enterobacterales; family Shewanellaceae; genus Shewanella; species Shewanella frigidimarina. The sequence goes on along the minus strand of NZ_RKKE01000002.1, from coordinate 18,877 downwards.
CAAAGAATTTTTTAGTAATCTTTCTGGCGAAGCGTCAAAAGATTCACAACTCATTGGTCAGTTTGGTGTGGGCTTCTATTCGGCTTTCATCGTAGCGAAAAAAGTCACTGTACGCACTCGTGCTGCCGGCCATGCTGCTAACGAAGGTGTATTGTGGGAATCAGAAGGCGAAGGTTCATTCAATGTAGAAAGTATCACTAAAAATGAACGTGGTACTGAAATTGTGCTGCATTTACGTGACGAAGAAACTGAATTTGCTGACGATTACCGTTTACGCTCAATTATCACTAAGTATTCTGATCATATCTCTGTTCCAGTACAAATGTGGAATGAAGGTACGCCTGAGTCAGACGGCCCTGATGGCGAGAAAGTCGCGGCAACGGAAGGTGAGTGGAAAGTGATGAACAAAGCGACAGCGCTTTGGACTCGTAATAAGTCAGACATCACTGAAGAAGAATACCAAGAGTTTTACAAGCACATTTCTCACGATTACAGCGACGCTTTAAAATGGTCTCACAATCGTGTTGAAGGTAAACAAGAATACACCAGTTTACTGTACATCCCAGCCAAAGCACCTTGGGATATGTGGAACCGCGACCATAAGCATGGCTTGAAACTGTTTGTTCAACGTGTATTTATTATGGATGAAGCGGAACAGTTTTTACCAACATACTTGCGCTTTGTACGTGGATTAATCGATTCAAATGATTTGCCATTAAACGTATCTCGCGAAATCTTACAAGATAACCAAGTAACAACAGCAATGCGCGTGGGCATCACCAAGCGTGTATTAGGTATGCTGGAAAAGCTGGCTAAAGATGAGCCAGAACAGTATCAATCTTTCTGGGCTGAATTTGGTCAAGTATTAAAAGAAGGCCCTGCAGAAGACTTTGCTAACAAAGAACGCATTGCAGGCTTATTGCGTTTTGCTTCTACCCATGACAACTCTGCCGCAACAACAGTGTCATTAGAGGCCTATATTGAGCGCATGAAAGCGGGTCAAGACAAGATTTATTATATCGTTGCTGACAGTCATGAAGCTGCCGCAAATAGTCCTCATCTTGAGTTGCTGCGTAAAAAAGGCATCGAAGTATTGTTATTGTCTGAACGTATCGATGAGTGGTTGGTTAATCACTTAACTGAGTTCAAAGACAAGAAGCTACATTCAGTGACACGTGGTGATTTAGAGTTAGGTGAACTTGAAGATGCTGCTGATAAAGAAGCTCATGACAAAGTTGCTGAAGAGTCTAAAGGTTTAATTGAGCGTGTTAAAGCTGCGTTAGCAGACAGCGTTTCTGAGGTTCGTGTTACTTCACGTCTAACTGACACGCCAGCGTGTGTGGTCGCGGGTGAAGGTGAAATGTCGACGCAGATGATTAAACTGATGCAAGCTGCTGGTCAGCCTGTGCCAGAATCTAAGCCAACATTTGAGATTAATCCAACGCATCCTTTGGTTGAGCATTTGAATAACGAAACTGACGAGCAATTGTTTGCTGATTGGGCTAACTTGTTATTACAACAGGCCTTGCTATCCGAGAAAGGCAGTTTGGCAGACCCTTCAGCGTTTATTAAACTCACCAATCAGATGTTATTGGCGAGTGTAAAGTAAACTCGATTTAAGCAGTAAAAGCGGACAATAAGTCCGCTTTTGTTTTTGTCATTCTGCGGAGGCAATATGGACTACCTCATTAATCTTACTAAAGACAATATTCAACAAGTTGTTGATACCTCAATGCAAAAAATGGTGGTATTAGCATTTTGGGCGCAACAGCAGCCCGAAAGTGTACAAATGTTGCAGACGCTGGAACATCTTACCAATAGCCAAGGTGGGCGATTTATTCTCGCTAAAGTGGATTGTGAAACCGAGTTAGAAATTGCTAACTACTTCCAAATTCAGAATGTACCGACCACATTAATTTTAGATAAAGGCAGACCCATTGATGGTTTTTCTGGGGCGCAAAGCCAAGAACAGATTAGTGATTTGCTCGACAAACATTTACCACCGATGTGGATACAAGAGTTTGATGACGTTAAACAATTATTAGCCCAAGGCGAGTTATCGTCAGAAGACTTAACTCGCATTGCAGAACAGTTAAAAACAATTTATATCGATGCACAACAAGCACCTGAAGTCGCACTGGTGATGACAGATGTAGCATTACAGCAAGGTTTACTGGCGGAAGCAAAAGGGTTACTTGCCCGTATAGGTTTAGCGGATCAAGACAGTTACTATCATAATTTAGTGGCTAAATTAGCGTTAGCGGAAGATGCGGCTGATACTCCAGAAATTCGTCAACTGCAACAAAATCTCGCAGAGCAGCCAGATAATGTAGACGCTGTTATCATCTTGGCCAAAGCATTAAATGCAGCTCAACGTAATGAAGAAGCCCTTGAATTATTGTTTGTTATTTTACAAAAAGATATGAACGCTGCTGATGGGAAAATCAAACAAGTCTTCATGGAAATCTTAACCGCGATAGGTCAGGGCAATGCGTTAGCCAATCAATATCGCCGTAAATTGTATACCTTGTTGTATTAAACAAATTGAAGCCTTTTTGTTACAAGCCTTATTAGATCTTGGTCTAATGTCATAACAAAAGCGCTATTAAAAGTGTGGCAGATGTGCGAAAATCGCCGCCCTAAAAAGAACACAAACTTAAAAGAGGACTTTTGAGATGCGCATTATTTTATTGGGTGCCCCAGGTGCCGGTAAAGGTACCCAAGCTCAGTTCATTATGGAACAGTATGGTATCCCACAGATCTCAACTGGTGATATGTTACGTGCAGCGGTTAAAGCTGGTACGCCATTAGGTTTAGAAGCTAAGAAAGTAATGGATGCAGGTCAATTAGTTTCGGACGATCTTATCATTGGGTTAGTGAAAGAGCGTATTGCTCAAGAAGATTGCGTTAAAGGTTTTTTACTTGACGGTTTCCCTCGCACAATTCCTCAAGCTGATGCTATGGCTGAAAATGGTATTGAGATTGATCATGTTATCGAAATCGATGTGCCGGATGAAGAAATCGTTAAGCGTATGAGCGGGCGTCGTGTTCATTCTGGTTCTGGTCGTGTTTACCACATGGTGTTCAATCCACCTAAAGTGGAAGGTAAAGACGATGTCACTGGCGAAGATTTATCTATCCGTCCAGATGACGAAGAAAGTACCGTACGTAAGCGTTTAGGTATTTATCACGAGCAAACTAAGCCATTAGTTGATTATTATGGCAAAGTCGCTGCTGAAGGTCGTACTCAGTACAATAAGTTTGACGGTACTCAGTCAGTAACTAAAGTGAGTGAGCAACTAGCCAGCGTATTAAAATAATCGCTGATTAGCTACTCCATTAAAAGCCTGCTTTGCAGGCTTTTTTTATGCCTAAGGAATAAGCTAACCGTTGCGTTGTATTAGTGGGAATACTATTCATTGATAGTGAACCCCTCGTATTGACTCAATATTTATTTAACTTCCGCTCAAGGTTGTAAACACGATTACCAAATCCTAATACTATCCTTGCCTCAACTCACTATTGATGTATTCATGCGCCTTACTCGTCTTTCAATTGAATATTTCATATGGCTAGGAATCAGTCTATTTTAACCGTTTGACCCAATCTATAAGCCCAAACTAACGTGATGGAATACAGCGATATTGAAGCTAATATTTGATTGAACAGATAAACATTCTCGAGCCGATTGAGCCCAAGTCTATATATCGTCGTAAGACAAAAAATGAATGAAATAAGACTGAAAGCCACAACGAAGCATATTTAGGCCGTGAATGTGATAAAAGTGATATAGGATTGACGCTTACCTATGATAAAATCTGCCGCCATTTTCGCGGATGACGACTCATGCAAAATTGAATGAGTGTCAGTGGTAATTAATTTCACACTTGCACGGATGCCAAGCTATGAGAGCCCAATATGAAGTTTCCTGGTCAACGTAAGTCCAAACACTATTTCCCTGTAAACAGTCGTGATCCGTTATTGGCTCAACTTACGCAGCAGCCTCAACCTTTTTCTACTTACATTTGCGGTATAGATCAAACCTTGGTTGATATCGAGGCTAAAGTAGAAGACGAGTTACTTGAGCGATATGGCTTACCTAAAGGCAACTCAACTCTCATTAATGATGAGCAAGCCCATAATTTGTACCATGAACTTAAATCCAATGAGATGATCAGCGACGAATTTGCCGGTGGCACCATTGGTAACACCGTCCACAATTATTCGATTTTAGCCGATGATCGCTCAGTACTTTTTGGGGTTATGAGCCAACATATTATGGTGGGTAGCTATGCATATCGCTATTTATGTAACACTTCCTCAAAGGTTGATCTTAACTTTTTACAGCCTGTCGATGGTCCTATTGGTCGTTGTTTTACGTTAATTTCTGACTGTGGCGAGCGCACGTTTGCTATCAGTAAAGGCGCGATGGATAAGCTAACACCTGAATATATCGATAAAGAGGTGGTACAAGGCAGTTCGGCGTTAGTGTTAACGGCATATCTGATGCGAGCAAGCGAAGGTGATGGTATTACAGATGCCGCAATGACGGCCATTAATTACGCTAAAGAAGCCGATGTGCCAGTGGTGTTAACACTAGGGACACGCTTTTTAATTCAAGAAGATCCACAATGGTGGCAAAATTTTATTAGTGAGCATGTCACTATTTTGGCCATGAATGAAGATGAAGGTGAAGCGTTAACGGGTTTTAAAGACCCGTTGCTTGCCAGTGAAATGGCACTTGATTGGTGTGACATGGTGTTAACTACGGCCGGCGCGATTGGGCTTTATACTGCGGGTTATACTGAAAATGCTGAAAAGCGTGAAACCAGTCATACTTTATTACCGGGCGCTATTCCTGAGTTTAACCGTTATGAGTTCTCTCGCCCGAAATTACAAGTGGATTGCGATACCCCAATAAAAGTGTACGCTCACATTGCGCCTTATATGGGTGGACCAGAATTAATTCGTAATACCAATGGCGCTGGTGATGGAGCCTTGTCTGCGCTGCTTCATGATTTATCAGCCAATACGTTCCATAAAACCAATGTGCCTGGATCGAGTAAACATAAACGAGATGGTTTATGTTATTCGTCATTTTCACAAGTGTGTAAATATGCCAATCGCGTTGCATATGAAGTGCTAGCTCAGCACAGCCCGCGTCTGTCTCGTGGTTTACCTGAGCGGGAAGACAGTTTAGAAGAGTCATATTGGGAACGATAATCTATCGTCGATAAAATAAAACGATAATGAAGCATCATTATCGTTTTTTTTTGTGTAGATTTTTATAGAATAGGCATCGAAAGCCAGATTATTAATAAGCAATCAGGAGCGTCACGTGAAAGGACAAATCTTAAGAGAGATGCATGTACTTAAGGCCATTGAGCCTGAGTTTGAAATCCAACGCAGAATTGCTTTTATTAAGGCAAAATTATCAGAGGCTCATAGCAAAACTTTAGTCTTGGGGATCAGTGGTGGTGTTGATTCATCACTTGCTGGACGTTTATGCCAACTGGCAGTGAATAGTCTTAATCAAGAAAAAGCCAGTGATGAGTATCAGTTTATTGCAGTGCGCTTACCTTACCATGTCCAGCAAGATGAAGCCGAAGCTCAGCTAGCCTGTCAGTTTATTCAGCCTTCAAAACAAGTGACCGTGAATGTTCATGATGGTGTTGTTGGTATCCATAATGCAACGCTAAAGGGGCTTACCGCCGCGGGATTATCATCAACAGATGCTGGAAAGACAGACTTTCTCAAGGGTAATGTTAAAGCCAGAATGCGCATGATAGTCCAATATGACATTGCTGGTGCTATGGGCGGCCTTGTTGTGGGCACCGACCATAGTGCGGAAAATATTACCGGTTTCTATACTAAATGGGGCGATGGTGCTTGCGATTTAGCACCATTATTTGGCTTAAATAAACGTCAAGTACGTCTATTAGCTGCCCATTTAGGCGCGCCAGAAATATTGGTTAAAAAGGCACCTACGGCGGACTTAGAAGATAATAAACCTCAACTTGAAGATGAAGTTGCTTTAGGGCTGACCTATGATCAAATTGATGACTTTCTAGAGGGCAAAGATGTTGCCAAGTCTGTGGAAGATAAACTGGTGAGCATCTATAAACGCACCCAGCATAAACGTAAGCCGATCCCGACGATTTACGATTAATACCTTACACTTTACTTAAGGCGATGTGTTGTCGGGTGAGTTCTATTAGCACATTAGCATATTGTCGGTAATCTAAATATGGCGTCAGTAATACCGTGTGCTGGTGCTGTATTTTTTGCTTTTCATCTAGTGAGACATAGTGCCGAAGATCGGTTATTCCCATACGTCGTTGGGCTTCTTTGCCACATAAAATATGCCAAGATTCAGAAGGAAATACTATCTCGCCGTGGTGTTCAACCTTTGAATTAACAATACGTAATTGGCAATGCAAACGTGATGGAGTATTGATGTGTTTATCGATTTGTTGATCATGAGACTCATTAAATAATTGGTCACGGATCTGTTTCCAATCAATTCCTTTGTTAGCATTGATATCGTGTTCTAAACAGCAAATCTTCGCCATAATGGTGACGATTTTACGCCAGTGATTGCCATTCAATGCGACCAGTTGTGTAATGGCATCGGGATGAGAAGCTTGCCAGTGCAAGGGTATCTCTGGAGGCGTAGGTAAATAAAAAATGATATCGGGATTCATCGGTCCCCATATATGGCTAAATAAATCTGATGACATATTACTTCCAGTATCGTTATGAATGATAAGAGTTTGGCGGTTCGGTTGTAAGCGTTACACTATTTTTTTGTTCGAATTGGTATCTATTTTTAAGGTTATTATGCGCGCAATTGTGATTGGATCGACGAAACATTTTTTATTTGCCGCATTTTATGGTGCTCTAGGTATTGGTTTAGCGTTAATCATTACAGCCGTTTGGTTGCTGAATGCGCGGCCTAACTTATCATTATGGCACACTACGCACCTTACCTCAGAGTACCATCAACAGTCCGGTTTAACTGATTTTAGCCAATATTTACAGTTAGAAGATAAGCTTTTTGCTGAGGTAGAGCAGCAAGTTTACCGTCAATATCAACCTGAAATAGCATCCCCGGTTAATCGTTATGAGCGTAATAGTTTATCTGATCCTGGATTATGGCAACAAAATTGGAACCGTTCTTTCGAATGGAAAAATCCCCAGGCTGAGTTTGGCCTTTTATTGCTGCACGGTATGTCCGACTCACCTTATGTGATGTCGCATTTTGCGCAGCATTATCAGCACCAGGCTTATGTTTTAGGGTTGCGCTTGCCAGGGCACGGTACCATTCCTTCTGGATTAACCGACATTACTTGGCCTGATCTTGCTGGGGCTGTATCACTTGCTGTTGCCCGCTTGTCTGCTCAATTACCTGGTAAACCCATTTATGTGGTCGGTTTTTCGACAGGAGCTGCTTTAGCATTAAACCATGAACTTGAAAATATCAGCTTAAACAAGCCTACAAGCTTTGCCGGCATGATTATGTTATCACCAGCCATTGGTCTAGCTCCCATTGCGGCAGGCGCTTATTGGCAAGCTAAGCTGGGTAAGTTGCTCGGGCAAGATAAACTGTATTGGAACAGTATTCAAACAGAATATGATCCATTCAAATATCGATCGTTTGCTGTTAATGCTGGCGATGTTGTGTATCAGTTAACACAGCGTAATCAGACCTTATTAGCATCATTGTCAGCGCAGCAATTTAATGCCATTCCTGCAATGCTAACGTTTCAGTCAGTTGTCGATGATACGGTATCTTCGTTAGCTGTGGTTGATTTGCTATATCAAAAATTGCCAATAAATAAAGGCCATCAATTAGTGCTATTTGATGTCAATAGGACGAAGAGTAACAACCAATTACTTTTCCAAGATCCATTGGCGACTTTTGCCCCTTTTTGGTTACCAAAGCAATTACCTTATCGCTTAAGTTTGGTTGAAAATGATCCGCAACAAGATAATCATGTTCAGGTTAGGGAGCTTGCTGATAAATCGAAGACCGACGATGTGATAGCGCTAAGTTTGACTTGGCCGAATGATGTATATTCTTTATCTCATGTGGCGCTAAACTTTCCGATTGAAGACAGCCTTTATGGGCCTCTACCAAGTAATGATCCTGATAAAATCCAAATAGGCAGAGCAATTTATCAAGGTGAGCGAGGCATTTTCAGTGTGACAGCTGATGACATGTTACGTCAGAAATGGAATCCATTTTATCCTTACATGATGACTCGAATTGATGAGTTTACTCAAGGGTATCAACCTGAGTCACCATTAGGCAATAAACCGCTAAATATTAGTCATTAATGATGTTAATGATTGTTCGATTACGTCCCTGTTGCTTTGCCTGATAGAGGTTATCATCAGCTACTTTAATCCATTTATCCAGTTCTACTTCATAATCAGCACTTGCCGTAATAGCACCAATACTGACCGTCACGTTAAATGACTGTTTATCTTCAGGTGATATGATGTCTAATTGCGACAGTGCCTCTCTAAAACCATTGAGATGATGTTCAATATGTAAGGTATTGGACAAAGGCAGAATAAGCAAAAATTCTTCTCCGCCGTAGCGGGCCACAATATCAATGTCACGTTTAAAGTATTTCTGTAATAATTGTGACACGTTCCGTAAGCACTCATCACCAGCTAAATGGCCATAGTTGTCATTCACTTTTTTGAAGAAGTCTAAATCAAGTAATACAACAGTAATGGCCTGATCGCTTCGTAAACAAAAATCCACTAACTCACCAAATTTACGTTCAGCATAACGGCGATTATATAAGCCGGTTAACGGATCTCTATCAACCAGTTCTGTGAGTTTTTTGTTGGCCTTTTCTAATTCCGCCGTACGATGAGCAACTGTTTCTTCTAATTCGACTTGATGCGCGATGAGTTGTTGTTTACTGGCTGCTAACCGTTGGTACAGACTGAATACCTCTCTTGGTGAGCTATCGTCAATTGCCGATGTTTTTGCTGGATCTGAATATGACTGACTGAATTGATTGGCGACAGCTTCTAATGGCACCGTTAGCAACGCGCTGAGCTTCTTTGAAATATAGAAGGTACACAACAATGCAATCAACAGCATGATAAAGCTACTGAACATTTGTTCTTCAGCGAGTTTTAGTAACGGCGAAAATTCTTTTAAAATATACACGGTCCAACCATTATCGAGTTCCCGGTGAGCATACATGTATTCAGGCACAATTGAGGTCGTATTATGAATATTGATTAATTCAAGATTGGCTCGATATACGCCTTTATTTATTGCAAAATTAAATTGTGAGAGTGGTTTCAAGTTGAGTTTTGTTGATGCGTAAATTATTTGATTTTGTTCATCAACCATCACTATAGATTCATCGTCGGTATATTCATTAACTTGGTCAATATGTGCAAAGTGGGTCAGATCAAGTGACCCTTCTACGATTCCTGCAACTTGTGTGTGTTGCTCATCGAGATAAAAGGGCGCACTCATAGCAATAATTGCGTCATTTCCAAATCCGCGACCGAGAAAGACAGATGATACGAATAGGCGCTGATTATAGAATGACTCAATAAAATAATCTCTGTCTTTAATGTTGGCGCTTTGTTCAGATATTTGCTTTGTCATGAGTCTTGATACTGGACTAGCAGCGACAATATTGGCTGTCGGATTAGCAATCAACATGCTGATAAAACCAGAATAGTTTTGATGTGAACTCGATAAAATGTCTTGCCATTTTTCAGGCGTATCTGCAACTAAGTCTAATTGGCTTGCAGTATTTTGAATGACGGTTTTATGGTTTTCAATGTAATTCTGTGCTGAGGTCGATAGGTGAGCAACTGCTTCCGTCATGTTTTGTTTTAACATGACTTGTTGACGTTCTAAAAAATAAAAATTAAAGATTAACGCCGAAAACAATAACGTTAAAGTCACCATTAAGGTGAAGAAATAGGTCAGTTGTGAGCTTAATTGTCTACGATGGCGGTCTTTAACTTTGTCTTTTAAAAACCATAACTTTGGTATCGCTAAAATCAGTAGTGATGCAATACTGGTATAAATCAGTCCGTTGATCCCTTGCTTTGAAATAATAAAGCCTAAGTGAGAGGGGGGAATGTCCATCAATAGCACCACATATAAATATACCATTGGTGCACCAATAAATAACCAATATGCTGCATCAGCATATAAAGCATAGATATCACGGCGTCTGGCATAACCTAAAAATAATGCTTCAAGCCCAAAAAACAAATACACATGTGGGCTATCCCATATCAACATTAATCCAGTTGATGCCATCATAGCGGTTAGAAATGCATACCAAGGTCCCAATAAAACCGCAGCAATGACAGTCACCGTGTTACCTAATACAAATTGCACATTGGCAAAAAATTGTATTGGGTAACAATTGATGAGCAATCCAACGACTCCCAAGATGATCGAGAATAAAAGATGTTGTTGATTAATGCGTGGCAAGGTCAAAAAAATATCCTTATTATTTGTATTCTAAAAAGATTTATTCCTATCTAAGTACTTATCTCAGGAAATAGAACAGATTTCAACGCAAACTAAGGTTTTTTTACACGCAAATGTCCCTTTTTATCTTTTGTGATGCAGATCTCAATCTTTTAATGCTGAAATCTTGTTCGACCTTGGTCTAATTAAATTGATAAACAAGAAATCGCTTTTATTTTAATATTTTTCTATTTGACTGATTTATATATGTTTTTAAGTTTCACGTTAACGTTTTTTAATCAAGTACGACTAAGGTCTTGATTGTGGTGGCCCCCTGAGTTGCTAAATTAACAATGGCTTTACAAAAAATAACTTAGGGGAGTCGCAATGAGTTTTGAAAATAACGATAAGGCAGCGGGTTACTGGCGTGAGAATTTACGATTAGTACTTAGCTTGCTTGCAATTTGGGCTGCAGTGTCATTTGGCTGCGGTATTTTACTAGTTGATGTGTTAAACGAAATTACCTTTATGGGATTCAAACTGGGTTTCTGGTTTGCGCAGCAGGGTGCAATGTATGTATTCGTGGCGCTGATTTTTGTTTATGTAGCGAAAGCTAATACATTAGACAAAAAATACAATGTTCAGGAAGACTAAGGGGCACTAAGATGGATGTTCAAACACTAACATATTTAATTGTCGGCGCGACTTTTGCGTTGTACATCGGGATCGCCATTTGGTCTCGAGCAGGTTCAACCAAAGAGTTTTATATTGCAGGCGGTGGCGTTCACCCTGTTATGAATGGTATGGCAACTGCAGCCGACTGGATGTCAGCAGCATCGTTTATTTCATTAGCCGGTATTGTGTCTTTTACCGGTTATGATGGCTCAGTTTACCTTATGGGCTGGACTGGCGGTTATGTGCTATTAGCCTTATGTATGGCACCTTATTTACGTAAATTTGGTAAGTTTACGGTTCCAGACTTTATTGGTGATCGTTACTACTCTCAGACTGCACGAACTGTCGCAGTTATTTGTGCCATCTTTATTTGTTTTACTTACATTGCAGGGCAAATGCGTGGTGTTGGCGTAGTGTTCTCTCGTTTCTTAGAAGTTGACGTAGAAACCGGTGTGTATATTGGTATGGCAGTGGTGTTCTTTTATGCTGTATTAGGTGGCATGAAAGGGATTACTTACACTCAGGTAGCACAATACTGCGTACTTATTTTTGCCTTTATGGTTCCTGCTATCTTCATCTCTGTAATGATGACGGGTCATATATTTCCACAAATTGGTTTTGGCGCTGAGATGATTGATGCCGCAGGTAATGGTACGGGGGTGTACTTACTCGATAAGCTCGATGGATTATCGGCAGAACTCGGGTTCTCCCAATATACCGAAGGCTCAAAATCGATGATTGATGTGTTCTTCATTACTGGTGCATTAATGTTTGGTACAGCGGGTTTACCGCATGTGATTGTACGTTTCTTTACTGTACCTAAAGTAAAAGATGCACGTATTTCAGCGGGCTGGGCATTAGTCTTTATCGCTATTATGTACACCACTATTCCTGCATTGTCTGCTTTCTCTCGCGTTAATATGATTGAAACCATCAATGGACCAGAATCAACTGGCGTGCCTTATGAAACAGCGCCAACGTGGATTAAAAACTGGGAAAAAACGGGTTTAATTACATGGGACGATAAGAATAACGATGGCAAGATTTTTTACACCAATGGTGAAAAAAATGAGATGAACATTGACCGAGATATTATGGTTCTTGCCACGCCTGAAATTGCTAATCTTCCAGCATGGGTTATTGCACTAGTTGCCGCGGGGGGTTTAGCCGCAGCCTTGTCTACCTCTGCGGGTTTATTACTGGTAATTTCAACATCTGTGTCGCACGATTTACTCAAGAAAAATCTAATGCCGGATATTTCGGATAAGAAAGAGTTAATGTATGCACGAATAGCCGCCGGTTTCGGGGTTGTTATGGCGGGTTATTTTGGTATTAATCCTCCTGGATTCGTAGCCGCGGTGGTGGCCATTGCATTTGGTCTCGCTGCAGCCTCGTTATTCCCTGCTATTATCATGGGGATTTTCTCTAGAACCATGAATAAAGAAGGTGCTATTTCAGGCATGGTGATCGGGCTATTATTTACGGCTAGTTATATTGCCTACTTCAAGTTTATCAATCCGGCAGCCAATTCATCTGAAAATTGGTTACTGGGTATCTCACCAGAAGGTATTGGTATGGTGGGAATGATGGTTAACTTTGGTGTCGCTTTTGCTGTCAGTAAAGTCACCGCTAAAATCCCTGACGAAATAGTCGCAATGGTTGAGTCAATTCGTTTCCCTAAAGGGTCAGGCGAAGCACACGATCATTAACCTGCTGTTATCAACACTGTTTAAAAAGAGCGCTTAGGCGCTCTTTTTGTTGGGCTTTAGTCCTATAGCAGATAAGCGAAACGCTTTGCTATAGTGATATTGTTCGCCCATGCACAATAGGGAAATGATTAATGGATGCCAGTGAGTTACAACCAGTAGAACAGTTTTTAGCGGCTCATTCGCCTTTCGACACGCTACCTAAAGAGAGTATTCAATATTGTGCTAGAAAGATTAGCATCGGTTATTACAGTAAAGCGTCTGCCTTTGTTGAGTTCGATAAAGACAATCCAAAATTGTACATTGTTCGTAGCGGTGCATTCGAAGTGCGTGACCCTGAAGGTGTGTTGGTTGACCGAGTTGGCGAAGGTGAGTGTTTTGGTTTTTCCACCTTATTATCGGGTGAAAAAGTGGTTAATAAAGTGGCCATTTTAGAAGATGGTTTGGTTTATCATTTACCACAATCAGTCTTTGCCAAATTACGTTCCGAACATCGGAGCTTTGATCAGTTTTTTGCCCGTGCTTTTGCTAAACGCTTACGCAATGAAACTAAATTTAGTGCTAAAGATTTGACCACGACTAGCCGTATTACTTCCATCATGTCATCTCAGCCTATTATCATCGACGCTCACGCCAGTGTTATGGATGCGGCTAAATTAATGCGTGAACACCGGGTTTCATCGGTGCTCGTTATCGATAATCAAAAATTAACCGGTATTTTGACCGATCGAGATTTACGTAATCGAATTATCGCAGAAGGCTTAGACGTCAATACGCTGGTGAGTCAAGCCATGACCATCAATCCCGTGACAACTCACGCCAACGCGCTAGTGTTCGAAGCAATGTTGGCGATGAGTGAGCATAATATTCACCACTTACCTGTGGTTGATGGTAGCCGTGCATTAGGGATGATCACCAGTACTGATATATTACGTTCGCAAAGTTCACAGCCCTTGCTGCTTATTGGCGAAATAGGGCGGCAAGGTAGTATCGAAAAGCTTATTCAAGTGAGTAAGCAAATTCCGTTACTATTGCAAAATTTGATTAGCGCAGATGCTAGAGCAGAAGAAATAGGTAGAGTATTAACGTCGGTAACCGATGCATTAACGCGTCGGCTAATTGAATTGAATCAACAAATTTTAGGTCAAGCACCAATGGCGTTTTGTTGGCTGGCTTTTGGTTCCCAAGGTAGGCAAGATCAAGTTGCTTGTTCTGACCAGGATAATGGTTTATTGCTGGCCCACGACCCCGATGAATTTGCCGCCGCTTATTTTGAAGCGTTAACAAAAGCAGTATGTAAGGGCTTAGATGAATGTGGCTATATTTATTGTCCTGGTGACATTATGGCGCAAAACCCCAAATGGCGCTTATCACTGGTGAAGTGGAAAGGGCTTTTTTCAAGATGGGTGAATACGCCAGAACCAAAAGCCTTAATGCATGCCAGTATATTTTTTGATATGCGTCCAGTGTTTGGGCCATTGAGTTTATTCAGTGAACTGCAAGATGATGTTTTAGCATCTACACAAAATAATGATATTTTCCTTGCCGGAATGGCGGGCAACTCGTTAACTGAATCACCACCATTGGGCTTTTTTAGGAAGTTTGTTCTTGAGCGTGATGGTAGTGAGGTGAAAGGCATGGATTTAAAACACAAAGGAAGTGCATTAATTAATGATATTGCCAGAGTGTATGCCTTAAGTGCTGGCATCAAAGAGGTTAATACTGCTAAGCGGATCAGAGCGTTAATGGACGCTAATATTATTAATCGTAAAGATGCACTTAATTTGGCGGATGCCCATGAGTTCATTGCGCACATGCGTTTAGCTAATCAAGGCTATCAAGCCACCAATAACTTACCTGTGAACAATTATCTAAAACCACAACACCTTTCTTCATTAATGCGCCATCAGCTTCGTGATGCATTCAAAGTAGTACATGATGCCCAAGCAGGTATAAAACTTAAGTTCATGAGGAGCTTTTAGTGGCCAGTTTTTGGTGGATAAAAGTGGTGTTATGGCGTAAAAAAATGACCACTTTACCTTCATTACTCAACACGTATTTAGAAGCAATAACGCCTGCGTTAACAAAACCATTTCTAGATGCACCTTTGATGGCGATTGATCTTGAAATGACTGGCTTAGATCCAATCCATGATCAAGTCATCAGTATCGGTTTAGTGCCGATTATCAACGGGGTCATTCCGCTTGATAAAGCACAGCATATGATGATTTCTATTAGCGGCAGTGTGGGGCAGAGCGCGACGGTTCACGGTATTGTGGATAACCAATTGCACATGGCCTTAACGTTAGCAGAGGCAATTGATTGGTTTTTATCAAAAACAAAGGGCTATATTTTGGTCGCGCACCATGCACCGTTGGACATACAGTTTATTCAGCAGCAGTTGATACGCTGTTTTGGACAATCAATTCCGTTGGTATTTATTGATACACTAGCCATAGAAAAGAAGCGCTGCTTAATGCAACAGCCTGTATTAAAAGAAGGTTCGTTACGCTTGAATGCAAGCCGTGCACGTTACCGTTTACCCGTTTATTCTGCTCACAATGCGCTTATTGATGCATTATCTTGTGCTGAATTGTTGCTGGCTCAAGTTTCGGCGATGGGTGATATTAAAAAGTTGTCGGTTAAAGACTTAATCAATGTGTCTCGTTAGAAAAGAAAAAAGCCAGTCATCGAGACTGGCTTTTCTATTAAACACTGAAGACAGCTTATTCTGCGTTTTTAGCTTTATTGAAAAAATAATCAACTGCAGGTTTAATCAATTCAAGTGCGGTTTTATCGCAAGGCGGTAATGCAGCATCACTGGTGTTAATTGGCGTGGTGCGTTCCCCCCATTTTAGCAGTAAGGCCGCTGAGGTTAATCCAGCACCAAACGCGCAAGACAGAATAGTCTGATTGGCTTCAATTCTACCTTGAGATAACGCATCGCAAATCGCAATCGGGATAGTCGCTGCAGACGTATTGCCATAATCAGCGATATTGACGAAGGCTTTTTCTTTTGGAATTTTCATTCGGCTGACTAGCGTATCAATAATACGTTCGTTTGCCTGATGTGGAATAACAAAGTCGACATCGTCGATGCTGATACCACAGCTGTCTAATACCTTATTACTTAAACTTCCCATGCCATGAATTGCACGTTTAAACACATCTTGACCATTGATATGAATGTAAAAATCCAATGAGTCATTGTCAAATCTATCCATCTGGGTGCCAAAGTTAGACTTTAAAATATCGCGACCTTCAGGATCATTATTTAATTCATAACCTAATACACCACCAGGTTGGTCACTGGCCTCAAGTACAACTGCACCAGCGCCGTCACCAAATAACACTGCTGTTTCACGTCGAGACCAATCCAAATAAAAAGATAAACGTTCAGCGCCGATAATCAGAATCTTCTTACTTTGGCCGCTCTTAATCATTGAGCTGGCCAAGCCAACACCATACAAAAAGCCACTGCAAGCAGCGTTAATGTCAAATGCACCACAGGTAGCACCAATATTTGCCTGTACCGTTGATGCAATATTGGGGATCAAGGTATCAGGGCTGGCGGTGGCCAGAATAATTAAATCTAATTCACTGCCATCAATCCCTGCTGCGGCAAGCGCATGCTTAGCGGCAACCGAAGCCATTTCAGAAGTATTAACGTGACTAATGTTACGCTTACTAATTCCAGTACGTGTTTTGATCCATTCATCTGTCGTTTCCATGAATGTCGCTAAATCGTCATTGGTCAATGTTGCGGGTGGAACTGACTTACCCCAACCGGTAATGTGTGCATACTGCATAAGAAGTTCTCTCAATATGTTTCAATAGTTAATTAAATTTATTTACAACATCAATGGTCTGACATTAACCAGCTGATGTTAAATGCTTAAATGATCATGACTAAGGTTTATTATTGTTATTATGACTTAATCTTTTGTTCTACCAGTTTCGTGATCGAAGCCGAAGCATGCAAGATATGCTCACGCAGTAAAGTTGTGGCTTTTTCGATGTCGCGATTTTTACATAATTCGAGTAACACTCGATGTTCTCTTTCAGCGATAGGTATCCCGCCAGTAAATAACAACTGCAGACGAATATAGCGATCGCAATTAGTGTTTAAACCGTTAACCACTTCCATTGTATGAGGACGATTAGCTGCTTGGTATAAACGGGTATGGAATCGAGTGTTCAGTTCACTCCAACTTGCTACTGATTCTTTCAGTTTAAATGCCAATTCAAGTTGAACCAGTACGGCTTCAGCTTCAACAAGATCTTTGTCAGATAGGTTAGGGATGGCCTTAGCCAACAAATCTGATTCGATCATAGCGCGCAGTTCAAATAATTCAGTGACTTGTTCAACAGATAACAATGTTGCCGTTGCGCCTTTGTGTGGTTCGAAATTAATCAAACCTTCTGCTTCTAATTGAACTAAAGCTTCACGAACGGGAATTCGACTTACATTTAACTGTTCTGCAATAGCAGACTGCCTAAGCGGTTCTCCTCCTTGTATATCACCAGAAAGGATCCGTTCTCTGAGCGCCTCAACAACAAGTTGCGTACGCGTTTTATGAATAATAGGAGGTATATTGCTCATGTATTCTATAATAATCACTAATTTCTTCGGGCAAGGGTAACGCTTAGCCGCCGCTTTATAAAGTGAAACCTATACAATTATGCAGATTAAGCACATAAAACCGCGGTAAATGAACAAATTAACAAAATTATTCAGATTATCTGGCCCAAAATTCATCTCAATGGGATAATCGACACAGTATAGAGTTTAAGGAGTGTTAGGTTGAATAAAGCAGTATTTCTCGATCGTGATGGTGTGATCAATAAAGACAATGGTTATGTTCATACCGTGGACGACTTTGAATATATCGACGGTGTATTTGAAGCGTGTCTCGCATTAAAGCAGATGGGTTACCTATTAATAGTGGTGACCAATCAATCTGGCATTGCTCGTGGTATGTACAGTGAGGATGATTTTCATCATTTAACGGAATGGATGGATTGGAACTTTGCCGATAAAGGTGTCGAACTTGATGGTATCTACTATTGCCCGCATCATCCACAAAAAGGCCTAGGTGAATATAAGCAAGATTGCGATTGCAGAAAGCCCAAACCCGGCATGATGCTAGATGCTGCAGAATTTTTGAAAATTGATATGAGCCAGTCAGTCATGGTGGGCGATAAAGCTGATGATATACGCGCAGCAAAAGCGGCTGGCATTAACACTGCCATTTTGGTTCGTTCAGGTAAAGTAGTAGACGAAGCCGGAATTGAACTTGCGAGTGCAGTTGTTGACAGTATCGCTGATGTTCCGAGTCTGCTAAGTCAATTACTCGCCAAATAATAGAATCGCGAACTCAAAGCGATTATTTCAGCTGTTCATATTTAAGCTTTCACCACTTATATATGAACAGCGATTTTCAATGTAACCATTTACCACGTTTTAGTCTTTCTCTTCCTTTATATACTAAGCAGCTTATTTTTTGCTGATACAAATCCCCTTAGCCAAATAAAGATATGTCATCCAATAAGGCTAAATCGTTCGCGCTACTAAATGCGGCTACGGAGTTAACATGAAATTAACGTCGTTTCAGTAATTTTTTAGACTCAACATGCTAAATTACCCGCTTAAACCACTGTGAGCCGCATAATAAGCCTTATATAGGTAACTAATATAAATTTGATGTTCGCTGTAGCATGCTAATTTTGCCTATAAAGTCAGCAAAAACATCAATAAACATGGCTTTAAGTTCAAATAGTGTGCAGTTGGGGCGTAATAACCATTAAAACCGTAGAAAGCCCTTGCGCTATAAATTGTTTTCCCTATAATACACCCCACTGACACGGAACGCAGCGTCTAACGCTAGTTGCCAAGTCCGCTCTTTAACAATTTATCAAGTAATCTGTGTGGACATTCACAGGTATTGAGTTATTCGAAATTGTCTTCTGTTCTTCGGAATGTTGGCAATCAAAAAATTTAAACTCAATGCAACGATGAGTGTTC
>NZ_RKKE01000019.1 GCF_003797125.1 Shewanella frigidimarina | reverse complement strand
AGCTTAGCTCGATATGTTCAATCGGAAAATAACAACCGTACCCGATCCAACGTCGGCAAGAGCTTCACAAACAACAACGTGAACTACCGCCGCCAGCGGGACGCTATGGAAAGCGCCAGCCTAGAAGACCAGATCGCACAAGCCGAGCAGGCGGGGCGGCAGGCCGCTATGAGCGCCTTTAGCGGGCTCACAGGAGGCGTCTCGGACATCATTCGCCACACGACTGCCCTGCGGTCTAGCCGCATTCAGCAGCGCAAAGAGCAGGCTATGGCCCAGACGGACAGCGACCAAGCCGAGCGCACAGGCGCACTGCTTCAAGCTGGCTGGGACAACCTAGACCAGACTGACATCACGGCCGGTATCGACTACGGGCAGGACGTCGCTCAGACGGTCAGCACAGGCGGCGGGTTGTTGAGTGAGGTCATCCAAGGCATCGCGGGCACCGATCAGAAGGTTCTGGCTAACGTAGCCCAGTGGGGGCAAAAGAAGTACACCGACTGGTTCTCTACGCCTATGACAGGCAGCGACGCCAAGCGGGCAACCAACGACTATAACTACTGACTATGGCAAAAGACAACACACTAGGGGCACCCACCGAGGGCCTTGGCCAAACGGTCACCTTCACTGCCTCTGGCGGTGTTGGTGTTCCCCAGCTACAAATTCCAGATCGCGGAGCAGTTCGCATGGGTACGCAGGGCGGTGCGCCCACTAGCTCAGGGCAGGCACGTCAGGTACAGGCAGCACAGCCTGACCCTACGATGGCTGCGCTTATGAAGCTCGGTGGCAACCTCCTTGCCCCGGCAGTTAAGCGTGAGCAAGAAACGCAGTTCATGCAAGGTATGCAGCGGGCTGCTGAGGGCGAGGCCGTCAAGGAAATCGTTGACGAGCAGCCTTGGTACTCTAAAGTATTCGGGGCCACTAGTCTTGTTGACGGTGCCCGCACTTACACAGCAGCAGCCAAGGCGGCAAGCATTGCTACCGACCTAGACAGTCGTATGCCAGAGATTGCAAAGATGCCGGGACAGGCATTTGCTTCCCACGTTAACGACTTGCTCGGCAAAGCAACTAACGGCGACGGTACCACTGAAGCTATTGTACGCCACCCGCTTATGGCCTGTCGCTTATACACCTCCGCCGCTGACGTCGAGACGCTGTCGTGCGAACCACGCGCCTCGCATCGCTCTCACAACATCACACAAAGCACAGGCGAAGACAATGTCAAGGTGATAAGCGAAGGCAAG
>NZ_RKKE01000018.1 GCF_003797125.1 Shewanella frigidimarina | reverse complement strand
CAGTATCGCCGATGGTAGTGTGGGGTCTCCCCATGCGAGAGTAGGTCATTTCCAGGCGCCTAATTGACTTGCAAGAGTCGTGAAACAGCCCGCTATTATGTAGCGGGCTTTTTTACGTCTGTCATTTAATGACAATTAGCTTTAATACCATTTATATTACTTAATTGGTCAGCATTGCCCATCGCCTAGAACATAATTAAATCAGTGATGTGACCAACTAAATCTGTACTTAAACGGGGTTGCGTTTCTATGCTGTCATGTCAGTAGTTTTCGGAAGGACATATAGTTGTTATTGCAATAATCAGGTCTTGTTGTCCCCTAGTAAGTCATTCAGAGCAGTGAGCTTCACTTCATCAAAATTGCTGTAGCCATACTTTTGCATCCGTTGTGTTTAAAGCTTCGAGAAAAACGTTCCATTACTTCGTTATCTCTGCAATTTCGATTCCGGGGTATTTGATATATCCACAATTTAAAATTACATTATTAATGTTGCACAAGCCAAATTGGTATTTGTACTTTCAGAGCAAGTCAACCAACCATGTCCTCGCGTATATCTCCATTACCACGACTAAATAGAGCCATTTTGTTCCTGGCCAAAAAAACATCATTAACCTTGTTTATTACAGTGAGATTAAACTGCCACTTGAACAAGTGATGCGAAATCGTAGATTCATTATTGGTTATCTTGTAACGATGCTTGTCTCGTTTAATGACAGCTGAGTCGGTAATCCTCCAATAATGATTGAATTCCCTTTCTGAATAACAATAAATGCGAATATTCTCATTCGATAACACTGTCTAACCTTCATCCATCAATATCGGCATATGCGGTAAGGTGTCTCATGCCGATAATTGATGTTATGACGCAACTCTTTAGGTTTCTTTTTTAATTGATTACACAAAAGTGTGTCAGTACTAATTTTTATTACCTCGATTATATGATTGGCCAAACATGATTCATTTGCTTTTGGGCAGCATAGTGAACAAAAAAAAGAAGATCATTTTTATACTACTATTTTATCCGCTGTTGGACCCATGTCATTACTATGATCTATTACTATTTATCTCGATTGCAAAGCCCATAATCAAAAGCGTTAATATGCTTGCCTATCTGACCATGGGTAAAATATGAATCTAATGATCCATAATTGTGGGTAAGTCTGTGGGTAAGGTGTGCTTAATGTGGTGTTAAGTTAAGTATAAAAATTAATTGATAAATTAGTTAAAAAAGGCCTTGCGCAAAAACGTGTGGTGCCTATAATGCGCATCCACTGACACGGCAGACAGCGTAAGCGGTTACCGAATCAGGTTGAATTAAGTGCTTCAAAACACTGAGTTCAAGGCGAAAAGAAAGTTTGAAAAAACACTTGACGCCAACAGGGGGAAGCGTAGAATACGCACCCCAAGCCAACGACCTAGCGTCTTATGGTGATGTCTGAAAAATTGATATCAACGTTCTTTAACAATCTAAACAAGAAATCTGTGTGGACATTCACAGGTATTGAGTTATT
>NZ_RKKE01000017.1 GCF_003797125.1 Shewanella frigidimarina | reverse complement strand
TTTGTCTGGAAACCATAGAGCTGTGGCACCACCTGATCCCATTCCGAACTCAGAAGTGAAACACAGTATCGCCGATGGTAGTGTGGGGTCTCCCCATGCGAGAGTAGGTCATTTCCAGGCGCCTAATTGACTTGCAAGAGTCGTGAAACAGCCCGCTATTATGTAGCGGGCTTTTTTACGTCTGTCATTTGTTTAAATTACGGTTTGGTTAATATGAGCATAATGCTTGTGTGGACGATATGCCCATGCTAAATAGGTCATTTTCAGGCGCCTAATTGACTTGAAAGAGTCGTGAAACAGCCCGCTATTATATAGCGGGCTTTTTTACGTCTGTCATTTGTTAACATTACGGTTTGGTTAATAAGAGCATAATGCTTGTGTGGACGATATGCCCATGCGAAATAGGTCATTTCCAGGCGCCTAATTGACTTGATAGAGTCGTGAAACAGCCCGCTATCATATAGCGGGCTTTTTTACGTCTGTAATTTAACTACAAGTAGTTAATTCATCGATCTAGTTCATTCCTTAAAGTATCAACTTTGCAGGCCTTTGGATTTTGTGCATATACGTCGTCTACAGATTCATTAAGCTACAATAGCAGTCACGCTTAGGTATCGATTTTGTTTTAAGGCTTCCAAAGAAGGGTGGCATTACTGCATTTTGCCAGCAGTTATGTCTTCGGTTGATATTCTGTCCTATTTTATACTTTCATGGCTTTCATATTTGCTCAAACCATATTGGAATTTTGTCTTTCACAACAGGCAACTCACCAATGTCCCACATATAAATTTATTACCACAGCTAAATAGGTCCATTTTGTTCTAGGCCTAATATACGTTATAAAATCATCCCTGATTTATAGCGCTAACATTACGCTCTTGCTGTAATAAGTTAGACATAATTGTAGGTTCATCATTGGCTATCTTGTGGTGATGGTTTCTCTACTGATTAGTTGGTTACCTCTTAATGATTGAATTCCCTTTGTAAATAACAATAAATGCGAATATTCTCATTCGATTATATTGAATACCTTTCATCCATCAATATCGGCTTATGCGGTTATTAGATCCTAAGGCGTATCAGGTCGATAATTGATGTCACGAAGCAACTCTTTAGGTTTCATGTTGGATTGATTACACAAAAGTGTGTCAGTACGCATTATTTTTACCGTGATTATATTACTGGCTAAACATGATTTATCTAACTTTGGGTAGCATAGTGAACAAATGCAAAGCCCATAATCAAAAGCGTTAATATGCTTGCCTATCTGACCATGGGTAAAATATGAATCTAATGATCCATAATTGTGGGTAAGTCTGTGGGTAAGCCTGTGGGTAAGGTGTGCTTAATGTGGTGTTAAGTTAAGTATAAAAATTAATTGATAAATTAGTTAAAAAAGGCCTTGCGCAAAAACGTATGGTGCCTATAATGCGCATCCACTGACACGGCAGACAGCGTAAGCGGTTACCGAGTCAGGTTGGATTAAGTGCTTCAAAACACTGAGTTCAAGGCGAAAAGAAAGTTTGAAAAAACAC
>NZ_RKKE01000016.1 GCF_003797125.1 Shewanella frigidimarina | reverse complement strand
CAGTTAATATTTTTCAATTGGCTTACCGCTCAAAAATTAAAGATAGATTTCGGTGATTAGCGCAGCCCGGTAGCGCATCTCGTTTGGGACGAGAGGGTCAGAGGTTCGAATCCTCTATCACCGACCACTTTTATGTATTCCAGTTAATATTTTTCAATTGGCTTACCGCTCAAAAATTAAAGATAGATTTCGGTGATTAGCGCAGCCCGGTAGCGCATCTCGTTTGGGACGAGAGGGTCAGAGGTTCGAATCCTCTATCACCGACCAATTAACAAAAAAGCCACTCTAATGAGTGGCTTTTTTGTTTTTCGCGATCTGATTGGTCATTATAATCGTATATTTGATTACTTAATATTGTGCATTAAAAGTGATGAATACCAATTACATCAGCTATTTATATTCGCTACCCTCATTAACTATTCATATTAACGGCGCTAACAGGGCCAACATACAATATTCCATGTCGTTTCCATATCTTTTAACCGCAACGTCGTAGCGCATCTGTTGTAAGTGGGTGGTTGATACAATCCCGCCAACGATAGACATAAATGCCTCTACACTGCTATTTAGGTTGTCAGAGTCGTGCCATGGCATGGCTAAACTCCATAGAGCAAGCCTTGGTAGTCGATTAAGTCGCATCACGCCTGTGGAGTTGACTGACTCATGCTTAAGCTTGAATGAGTTCTCCAGAGCCGCGTAGTACGGCTAGTACAGTGTTATCACTGCTTGGATAACCTCATAGATGACCTTAGTGAGTTTGTCGTCTGTAAATAACTCTGGATATAAAAAAACCACTCCGAAGAGTGGTTAGTTTTAGTTGGTCCAACTGTTTAATATTACTTAGAGACTTAGAGCTTCACATTGACCGGCGGTACAATAAAGCCTTGATAAGCATCGACTCTGAGTTCAGTAAATCGTGTTAACTGCTTTGCTTCTTGGATCCCCGTGACAATCACTTGAATATCTAATCCTTTAGCTACATTCACTAAAGCACGACATAATTCACTGTTGTGTTGATTCTCTTCAATATAAGCAAATGACTGGTCTAGTTTGACATAATTTGGACGCAGGCTTTGCAAGTAGGCCATTGAGCCGAATTGACGGCCAAAATGATCTATACCAAACTGAGCACCAGAATCTCGAATGACTTTGCAGAGATTTTCGCAAGATTCTAAATCGCTATATACACTCGCCTCTGGGATTTCAAAGCAAATACGTTCAGCGTATTTATTTGCCCGAAGAAACTGCTTTAGCCAAAGATGAAAATCAACATCGCTTATGCTCTGATAAGTAAGGTTGATGGCGACGCGTTCATAATTGCGCTCGAGTAAACGATGTTCATTGACTGTTTCTATTAAACAACGATCGAACATAGTGCCTAGTGAAAGTAATTCTATGTATGGTACAAACTGACCTGCGTGCAAGATTGTGTCGCCAATTTGCAGTTGGCAATATAGCTCACGCTGACAAATTTCATCTTTGGCACAAAGTTGGATCGGCTGCCAACGAAATTGGAATTTTTTGTTCTTTATGGCATGACTTAAATTATTGCGCCATTCTTCACGGGTAAACAGCTGCTTTTGGGTGTTCTCAAACCAATGGAACACTTTGTCGTCTTTAATGGACTGCTGGAGTGCGTTATCTGCTTGTGCCAACATATCTGACACTGTCATTTGTCCTAGACGTTCTGCGACACCAATATAAAACTGTTCGTTTGGTTTACAGCCAGCTTTAGATATTTCTTTATTAACAGTACGTATGAGGCTTTGTAAATACTTAGCCAGTTGGTCATGTTCACAGTCTTCAACAAGGAAGGCGAATTCATACGCTGCAATGCGGGCGATAACAGAAGAAGCTATTTCATCTTGATGGTGTTGCAGCTTTTCAGCCAGTATGCGAATAGTCTCATCGCGAACTTGGAAACCGTATTTGCTATGTACATCCTCTAGCCAATCCATTTTGACTAAGTAAAGTGCGCCTGTACTGGGTTCGCTTAACCAACCATTAACTCGACTGACCATATATTGTCTATTTGGTAGCGCTGAGACTTGATCAACAAGATTTTTCTTTCTTAATGCAGAGACTTCTTCGTCAAGAGAATTAAATACTTGTTTTAATTGCGCTGACATACTGTTAAATGCGTTGACTAGCTCTTTAAGCTCCCTCGTTTTTGGCGTTGGCATATCGGGGCCAAATTGTTGTGCTGCTATTTGCTTGGCATGTAAGGAAAGTGTGTTTAAAGGTTTTAAAATCCAGCTTAATCCCACTCGCGCAAATATAATGGCGATAAGAAATAAGATTGAAAATAGAATAATAATGTCGGAAATAATCCGCCATAATTCCTGATAGCCAAACCCTGGGTGAGCTGTAATTTCAAGTGTAGCAAGCTGTAACCAACCAGAGGTAATAGTAGTTTGCTTTTTAATGGTTTTAAACAGGTTAAGATTGATAAACCATTGGGGAATATTTTCGACTTTAACAGAGTTATTCCACACTTGTTGCTTACCATCCACTAACCAAGTTAATTTGATTTGTTGATAATAGCCGCCTTCAAAAATAACATTGACTAATGTTTCTGCACCGGCATCATCACCAGCTTCTAAAACAGGAGTAAGCATTAATCCTAATGAATTACTGGCATTATTGAGATCAGATTCCATTTGTTTGGATAAGAAACCTTGGGTTTCTGAAAATTGTACATAGGCTACGCTTGCAATCGTTAACAAGAAAAGCCCGAAAAGTAACGCATAGATCTGCCTGAACAGGGTCATGTTGTCACTACTCCATGTTGAGTTTGGGTTGGCGTAAGCGGTCTACACCTAATCTAAGTTTAAGGTCAGTCCATTTTTCAAGGCGTGATGATGAACCAGCTAACACACCTCGACCTCTTTCTTTATTTAGCCATAATTGTTTACCGTTAAAACTGTAAACAGGCAGAAGATCTTTTCGTTTCGTTGCCGATTTTATGGTTTTATCCAAATTATCGAGCACTAACGGAATCGAATTTGGCTTTTCGTAGTACGCTAATACCATATGATACTGATTCAGCGATGTGGCTTTTACCATAGTGATTCGGAGTTTATCCTCCGGGATACCAAGCTGGAGAAGGGTAAAATACTTTGCGATCGAGAAGTCTTCACAATCGCCTCCGTTAACCCCAATAAACTCCATCGGTGATGCCCAATAATTGGAATCACCCCATAGTGTTTGATCATCAATGAATCGAAATAAATTAAAAAACTGATTAACTTTTTCTAACTTATCAATTTCAGCAAGTTGTTGCGAATCATTGACGATTTTAAACCAAGCGTTTGCTCGTAATCCTGCTCGATCGCCATAACGTTTCGATAAAGCCGACACGGTTTTTTGCTGATTTAATTCTTGTGTCGGTGCGGCATATAAACATGAAACTAAAAGGGCCGATGTCATAATAAAAATATGACAGACCCTTTTATGCAACAATGTCGTTACTTTGCTGTCGTCGCGACTCAACTAATCAATGCCTTGTCCGTTAGTCAATCTGCTCATCAACTGTGTAGATATTCCATCTCATTTCTGGAATGGTGTCATCGGCTGTGACTTCCGCTACCACACGGCGATTACGTTCTTCTGCTTCTGGTGTACCACTGTTATCGATAGGGCGATCAAAACTATAACCCGTCGCGTTTAGACGGCTTGGATCGATACCAAATGTGTTTTCTAACACTTCAATAACCGCTTTAGCGCGTTTTTGAGATAACGCTAAATTAAGCTCATAGCTACCACGTTTACTTGTATGACCTTCAATCGTTACCTTAGTGGTAGGGTAGGTTGTCATAACATTAGCGACGCGTTCAATTTGGTTATAATACTGAGGTTCGATAACCACGGAATTATTACTAAAAAGGATTTTTAAGTCTTGGCGTTCATTGATATCTTTGATGCTACCACAACCATAGTTGTCGACAGCAGCGCCAATGAGCGTGCTCGCACAACGCTCTCTGGCCATTATCACACCATCACGATCACTGTCGGCAAGATCAAAATTTTGTTGTGTAGAAGCATTAGACTCGACAATATCGTTTACTGAACAACCTGTTGTAATCAATGCGAGTAAAATTATCAAATATTTCATTATTTAACACCTCCCTCATATTCATGCTCACCACGCCATTCTCCTGGACGTGTAACTCGAAGTGAGTCCAGTAGATCTCCTGTCGCATTCAATACTCGATAGCGAGCTGCAATTTCATCATACTCGGTTTGCAAGTAATCCTTACGCGCTTCAAATAGTTCATTCTCGGTATCGAGCAAATCGAGCAGAGTACGTTGGCCCAAGTTAAATTGTTGCACATAAGCCACTTGAGTCTGCTTTGCTGCCACAACATGTTCACGGATGAACTGTTTTTGTGGGGCTAGCATTTCATAAGCATTCCAAGCTAAAGAAACACCCTCAACAACTTGGCGGTAAGCACGTTGTTGGATCTCTTTTGCTTCGTTGACTTTATAGGCTGTTTCTCTGTCTTTTGAGACGTCTTTACCACCTGAGAAAAGGTTATATTTAACTCGAACCATAGCAACTAAATCATTGTTATAGCCGTTAACATTTTGGCTGTTAATTGCGCTGTAGCCATCTTCACCGTCAGTATCATTATTCCAGTTACCATTAAGTTCCAGGCTTAATTGTGGAAAATAGTTGGCTTGGGCTGAGCTACGCTCTTTTTTTGCGGCATTAATATCGCTTTCTGCTGATTTTAATACTGGGTGTTTCGATTTTGCTGCCATGAGGCCTTTATCTAAACTTTTTGGTAGCATATCGGCATCAGGCACTGGCAATATTAAGTCATCAGGCTTTGTTTCAACAATTCTGATATAAGCTGCTCGAGCATCTTCTAAATTGTTTTGAGCCGAAATCACATTGGCGTTTGCGCGGGCAAGACGACCAGTGATTTGCGATAAATCGGCAATTGATCCTAAACCAGAGTCAGTGCGCTGTTTTATTTGATCGTAAATCTCTTTATGACTCGCAAGGTTTTTCTCGGAAAGTAATAATACTTGTTCACTACGGATGTAGTTCAAGTAGACCTTTGCAACATCCAATGCCATATCTTCAGCTGCAGCAAATAATGCCCACTGGTCAGCACTAGCTTCAAACGAATAACGATCGACTTCGCTACTAGTATAAAAACCATCAAACAGCATTTGTTTGATACTAAAACCGGCTTCGCCACGTTCTAAATCAATCATACCGTCATTATCAACATCGCCTTGGCCTACCTTACGACGAGTTGAAGGGCTATCGGTTTGCTCCCAGCCATAGCCCGCAGAAATATCTACGGTTGGCATATAGCCTGCTACTGCTTGATTAACTTGCTCTTCGCGCGCTTTAAAACGATTAAAAGCAATACGTAAGTCTGGGTTTGTGTCTAGCGTATGCGCAACAGCTTGCTCAAGAGTCTGGCTTGAGGCAGTTGGCGAGACCAACATTAATAAAGCAAGAGCAACAGCGCTTAGCTTTATTTGTTGATTTATAATAGTTGTCATTAAAAAACCCTCCTGGTTCTTCTTAGCGCTCTCTAAGGGCGGTATCTTTCGCTCTTAAAATTGGATTTAAAATGTACTCAAGTATGGATTTCTTTCCCGTAATGACATCTACTGATGTGAGCATTCCAGGGATTATTGGCATCTCTGTGCCATCGTCTTTCATTAAACTGGATTCTTGTGTTCGCACTTTTACAATATAGAAGCTGTTGCCTTCTTCATCCTGTGATGTATCGGCACTAATGTGTTCAACGGTTCCTTTTAGCCCGCCATAACGGGTAAAGTCATATGCGGTGACTTTTACGATAGCGGGTAATCCTGGGTGTAAAAAAGCAATATCTTTAGGAGTGATTTTGGTTTCTATCAGCAGTTTATCTTCTGATGGAACAATTTCCATAATCTCTTCGCCTGGCTGCACAACGCCACCTAAGGTATTAAAGTTAATTTTTTTAATTGTTCCTATAACCGGAGAGGCAATGACAGCTTTACTGACCTTATCAAATGCGCCTTTTTGTGCCTGATTCATACGTGATAATTTGGTTTGCATTTCATTAAGCTGTGCACGTAAATCAGTGGCATAAACAAATACGGCTTCTCGGCGCTTTAAGATGGCTTCATCCATAGACGCTTTCACTTTTGGACGCAAGAGTCTAACCGATTGTAGTTCACCTTGAATATCATTTACCGTACGCTCAAGTTTGAGCAGTTCAACTTCAGGAACAATGCCTTTACGAGCCAATGGGCGAGTTAACTCAAGCTCGCGAGATACTAATTGATAACTTGTCGTAAGGGTACTAATTCTAGAGGCTAACTCTTCAATTTCTTGTTGGCGCTGTTGGATCTGACGTACAAGAATTTCTAATTGGTTGCTTAAATTATCCAATCGAATCGAATATTCTTCTTGTTGACGCTTAACCAGTTCTGGCTCTTCGTCAATAATGGTCTGCGGAAATACCAAGTTTTGTTTGGTTATTTTGACCTGTTGGCGCCAGTCTGAAGACATATCTGAAATAATAATACTGTCTAATTCAGTGCGCATACGAATAATATTAGTTTGTAATCCGAACACTTCTTGTTCTTGTTGGTCGAAATCCGAGCGGAACCGAGTGTCGTCAATCCGGGCTAAAGGTTGTCCTTTAGTGACTATCCCCCCTTCTTGGACATAGATTTCCTGTAAAATTCCGCCATCTAGACTTTGGATAATTTGAATCTGTGAAGACGGAATCACTTTACCGGTTCCTGATGTCACCTGATCTAATTCGGAGAAGTAAGCCCAAATAAAAAAACACACCATCATGGCGGCCAGTGACCAAATGATAAGACGATGTCCTGACGGGGCATCGGTCATCATGGCACCATAAACGTCATCAACCATTTCTAAGTCGGCTACGGTAAGATGCTTACTCATGAGTTTTGGGCTCCAGCAATTGTCCCTGCATTGAGTTTAGCTAGGACTTCATCTTTAGGACCATCAGCCACTACATGACCACGTTCGAGCACAATAATGCGATCGACTAGATTTAATAAATGCATCTTATGGGTAATGAGTAATAATGTTCTGTCGCGACTAACCAGTTGCATTGAGCGAATAAACTGTTTTTCTGCTCTAGCATCTAAGCTGGCAGTCGGTTCATCCATTAATAATATCGACGGATCATTCAATGTTGCTCTGGCTAAGGCGACGGTTTGCCGTTGGCCACGACTGAGTGACAAGCCTCCTTCACCAACTTGTTGATCTAAGCCTTCGGACTCTAGGTTAGTAAACATACTGACACCAGAAAGCTGGATAGCTCTTATTAACTGATGTTCAGTCACTTGCCGAGAACCGAATAAAATATTGTCGCGAATAGTACCGTGAAACAAGGTGACGTCTTGAGGTAAATAGCCAAAGTTACGTCTAAGATCGCTTGGGTGAATTTGTCCTGCATCTAGGCCATCATAGCGAAGGCTACCTTGAGTCGGTTTGTACAGTCCGAGTAGTAATTTGGCTAGAGTGCTTTTACCTGAACCATTACGGCCGATAATGGCAATACGCTCACCGGGATTAATCTGTATTGATAAAGGGTGTAAGCTTGGTTTTTCGGAGCCAGGGAAGCTAAAACTGATATTGTCAGCTTCTATTTTCCCCATAAATCGTTCTTTGCTGGCTAGATTTCCTTTGTCTTCAAACTCATCTTCTTGTTCCATAATGGCGTCTAATTGGCGCAGTGAGCTGATGGTATGATTACCTCGAGTAATTAACCCTGCTAATTGTGCCATCGGAGATATCGCTCGGCTAGATAGCATTACCGCAGCAATGATCCCACCCATGGATATTTCGTTTTCAGCGAGTCGATACACTCCTAATATCACCACTAGGACAACGGTTAATTGCACCATAAAATTAGCAATATGGCTGACATAGTTAGACAGTTTTTTGGTTTTGAGTTGCCAATTGGCTGTATGGCCAATCATTTGTTGCCAGCTTTTTTGTACTAATCCTTCGGCACCATTGGCTTTAATTGACTCTAACGCGGTTAAACTTTCAATCAAATGGCCATGCTTTAAACTGGCAAAGCGATTACTTTCTTCAATTGCTTGTTTCAGTTTAGGTTGTAGATAAAAGGTGACTGCAATAATTACTAAGCTGCCAATCACCGGAATAATGGCTAAATCGCCTGCAACAATATAAATGATGATCACGAATAGTAATGCAAATGGTAAATCAACTAACGCAGTAATGGTTGCGGAGGTTAAAAACTCCCGAATACTGTCAAACTCACCTAGCTGCCTGGCCATACCTCCGACACTTGGTGAGCGTTTAGATAATGGAATACCAATGGCTTTTGCAAATAATTTTGAAGAAACAATAATGTCGACTTTTTTACCTGCGATATCGATTAAATAGCTGCGTAATTGGCGCATGATAAAGTCGAATATGTAGGCAATACTTGCCCCAATGGCTAAAACCCATAGTGATTCAAATGCAAGATTGGGCACCACTTTATCATAGACATTCATAATAAATAGTGGCGAAACCAATGCAAACAGGTTGACCAATACTGAGGCTATAAGGGCATCGCGGTAAATAGGAGCCGAGTCTTTAATACTTTGTAGCAGCCAATGCGTACTGCTGTCATGCAGGTGAACATCAAAACTTTTGTCACCACGATAATCTTGTTTAACTAAAAATAAGTAACCTACATATAAGGTTTCTAAGCCTTCAATTGTCAGGGTATCTTCGCCGCCCGTTTCAGGTAATTGTATAACGGCTTGGTCTTGCTCTAGATCAATCTCTCTTAGAATACAGGCCTTTTTATCTTTCAATAATAAGATACAAGGTAATAATATTTCAGAGATTTGATTCAAATCTTTACGTGATAATTTAGCTGATAGCCCAGCCCTTGCCGCGGCTTGAGGAATTAAATCGGGCGTAATGACTGCACCAGACAAAGGAAGACCTGCCGCAAGGGAATCTATTGAGCAAGGACTTCCAAAATGTTCAGTTAATAAAACCAAACAATCGAGTAACGGATCGACGGTTACCCGCTGGGAAGCAGATATCGTCCACTGCTCACTTTTGTTAGACGCAGTTATAGGCACCTAATCATTATCCTTAATGTCTATTGTTAGAGTAATCAAATATGCGCCACATAATACTATGTGACGCAGTCAATGTGTTGTTATTAAGGAATAATATTTCCATTATGTTGATCAAATAGATCAGCATGACTGGTTCCTGGCGACGGTGCAGGGTTGACGGTTGCAGTATCTACAATGAGTGCACCATCATTAAGTAAACCATTAATGATCACTCCGTCTGTGGTGCTACCGTATTCTTGCGACAGGTCGACACCATCCAGAACAATAACTTGGTCAATACTACCATTATGGTCGGCATCGATAGAAATTGTCGTGCTGCCATTATTGAACGAGAAATCTAAGTAGTTATCTAAATCGCCGTTTTGTTCATTCTGCAATAAATCACTGATATGAAGGGAGTCATTATTGACTTCGAAGTCTTTAATCGTATCGGTACCAGTATCGCCCTTAGACCATACAAACGTATCGTTACCCAGGCCACCAATTAGCGTGTCATTACCTAAGCCGCCAATAAGAACGTCATTACCTTCACCGCCATAGATAACATCGTTACCACCCTGGCCAAACAGAATGTCGTCACCAATACCGCCATTGAGAATGTCGTTACCATCATTTTGGTTGTTGATATTAAATTCATTCACATGGTCACGAATGTAATCATGCACGGCTCTTACATCTACGTCGCCAACGTTTTGGCCTGTTTTATCTGCAACATAGGTTTGTAAAGCGACATACCCTTGCTCTGATGAACCGCTAAATCTAACTAAGTCACCAAAGATAATATCATCACCTTCATTGCCGGTAGTGTCGTCGTCACCTTGTGATTGAAGTGTCTCAGAACCTGTGATGACACTTGATAAATTAGATACATCAATCGATGCGCGCACATTTCCGTCGGTATCGTATAGCTTAAGATTAGCTTCGCCTACAGGTGTCGAACCATCAGCAGCTTTCAAACTAATAGCTTCTACTTCAGATACTGCTGCTAAAAGGTTGAATGCATGTAATGCTTCATTTTGAGTGTTTGTCGTACTTGTTGAATCTGTATCGCTGTACGAAGCAAACTTACCGTTACTAGTGAAAGTCATTTTTCCTAGTGTTTTACCAGTATAAATAGAGTACACATTACCATTAGCGTCGACCACTAGCTTGCCATCAAATTTGAGTATTGTACCTTTACTATAATTACTGCCCATCAAAGAACTTAATGATACATATTGAGAAGCGTTGACATCATAGCCAATTAATATTTTAGTTATGTCTGTTTCAATTGTACTGCGATTAACTGTACCGTCGGTGATGAAAAATGACAAATTATGCCCGATATTTTGTTGAACAGTACTGCTACTAAACCAATTTATTGCAGCATCAAAGCCTGCTTCATAATTAGTCCATCCATTAGCTGATAGTGAATTTAATTTACTCACTAATGATTGAACTGCATTTGGATCGTCCATGTTTACGGATATTGAAATATTCGACCCTGTGGCAAAGTTGGTTAGCAGCACATTAACAACACCGCTATGGGATCCAGTAGCACTATCGGCTAATGAATTGAATACCGACTCTAATTGCAATTTTGCTGACGCAATTAGATTCGACATACTGCCAGAGGTATCTAATATAAATGCAATATTGTAGTTCTCTCCAGCAACAATCTGTAAACCTTGCTGATCACTAACAATAATATCGTTATTTGGTGTTCCTTTAATAACGTCATTGCCAGGATTACCGTTATAACTGACGTAAGTGGAGCTAGCGTCTGCTTCTCCAACAATGTTAATCGTCACAGTCGCTGTGTCAGTAGCGCCATATTGATCAGTTACAGTATAAGTAAAGGTATCAGTTGCAAGTTGCCCAGCGGTAAGTGCTTCAAATGAATCGTTTGTGTCATAAGAATAAGTACCATCACTGTGAATAGTTAATAATGCACCACTAGGTAATATCACCACTTGACCATCTGTAACTATTGCGCCATTTACACCTGTTAGAGCAAATGTATGCCCTTGGGCATCTATAGCAAAGTAATTAGAGTCATTGTTAAGTAGACCTTGATTTGCGTTAGAAATGGTCAATATACCATCTTCCGACACTAAGTAGGTTCCCATAATAGCAGGACCAGATGCGGCAACATTTGTTAGGAAATAATCAGATGAGTCAGTTAATGCTGCGCCACCATTTGCTTCACTAATGGTTTTAGTTGCTTCAAATACCAGTTGGTCGAAGACAATATTACCGGTATCAATACTGAAAGTACCTGCGTCACCTGAAGTCGTCTTAAACGTATCACTTGCAACTAATTGACCATTGTAATAAGCCTTCCAAACACCTTGTTCACCATTATTTTCATTAGAGAACATGTTTGAAACACTGAATGTCGCCTTATTAACTAAACCATTAAAGTCAATCACAATTGATTCAGATGTCGCGGTAGCTGAATCATATTCGATTTGTCCGGCAATTTGACCTGAAGTCCTTGGTGAACCTGCGACACCGAGTTTGTTAGTACCAGATTCTATGTTAATTACACCCATTGAGCCATCAGCTGTACGAGCTGATATTTTCATTAAGCTCTCGCCGTTTGACTGAGGAATGGTCCAAGCGTTAGTTGCACCTGCAGTCACACTAAATGATGTACCAGGAAGGTCATCATTAGCATCAACATTGTTAAGGTCAAAAGTAACAATTGCAGTATCAGTTAAACTGCCATCACTTGTTTCAACCTTTAAATTGATTTGGCTGCCATTGTCGTAGTCAATTTTAGTTGTGTCATTAACTGAAATCACACCAGTCTGAGCATTAATGATAAATGCACCATCTTCACTTATTAGACTATTTGATCCATTAGCAAGCACAAAAGAATAAGACAATGTGTCGCCGTCTATATCAGTATCATTTCCGGTATTCGCTTCGTTAACATTATATACATCAGTGCCATTTGCAATTGAATCATTGATTGTGCTGCGATAATCAACAATTACAGGGGCCTCATTGACATCAAGCTCGGTGAGGGTGACGTTAATGTTGGTGGTGTTGACGCCATCAGAGGCGCCGACGACTAAATTGTGCACGTTAGCCAGGGCTTCAAAGTCATTGGCCACCGCGGCAACGCCGGCAGGGGTCAAGCTGATGA
>NZ_RKKE01000015.1 GCF_003797125.1 Shewanella frigidimarina | reverse complement strand
CTGTTTAGGTAGACATGGTTACCGGATGTGGTTCAACAGTCGTTAATCTTGGTAACTATTTTCACTGAAAATTATTTTTCAGGGATCTGTTTAGGTAGGCATGGTTACCGGATGTGGTTCAACAGTCATTAATCTTGGTAACTATTTTCACTGAAAACTTTTGAATTTGTAATTTTTTCAAGTAGCTGGTGATGAAAATACCTATTGGTTAAATTGTCAGTGCGCTTTAATTCTTCTTGTTCGAGTTAATAATGTAATAATAATATTTTCGTGCTTTGTAGGCGTAAAACACTTACGCAAAAAACCAAGATTTATTGAAGTAATGGGGTGTTATTTGGAAGCAAGATGCCCTTTTGTTCACCTGTGTTGAAGTAGCATCTTAAATTGTCGCTGTTTGCTTTCTCCATCAGTTGTGTAAGCATGGCTATTTCGGTAATTTCATACTCCTCAAACGTGTGCATATATCTATTCAATTCTGCCATATTAAGCAATTGAAGAAGCCGAGATTCTATACCTACATCCATGACATAATTACGAAATTTTGGTGATATCCAAAATAGAAGCTCCATCATATTGTTTAGCTTATCTATAAGAACAACTATCACATCCTCTCTACTTTTGACATCATCGACTCTCCAGGCTGGTTCATTGTGAGAAATTCGATTTCGAAATGCACGAACCTCTTCAATTCTACGACGAATTATATCTCGTTGATGAAACATTGGATTTTTTTCTCTAGTCCGAGGTAACTTCCTAAAAGCCTTGGATAGTCCATGTGGCCAGAAGAAGTTATTATCCGAACCATTGTAAAAATGCTTATCAAAAAGATACTCCCAGGTAGAAAAGTCAGTTTGA
Organism: Shewanella frigidimarina; assembly: GCF_003797125.1. Lineage (GTDB taxonomy): Bacteria > Pseudomonadota > Gammaproteobacteria > Enterobacterales > Shewanellaceae > Shewanella > Shewanella frigidimarina. Next base: position 12,825 of record NZ_RKKE01000015.1, on the reverse strand, counting down.
GATATAATTTGGTCTAACGTTGGTTCAACATCGCCATGTCCTTTCTCTCTAAGAGATTTTTTTGCCGCCTGTTTTGCACTACGAATTTTTGTTTTAAATTTGGTTACTTGTTCAGCGTTTACATTATTCCCATCTTCAATTCTATCCGGTGTGTGCAAAATACAATCAAACCAATGCTGACCTGGCCCGCATTGAATTTTATTATGAGCAGCAATGCTGATGGCGTTCCTTAATGCAACTTCTATAATCTGAATCAAAGGATAAAATGCTCCAACAACAGCGAGATTCCAGCTGTATGAGCCAAATAACTGGGCATCATTCTCTGGGGTAATCGATGTTTTATAACTAGAAAGTCTTGCGGGGCTTAAGAGTCTTTCTGCTTCTGCATAGTCATATAAAAGAGGCATTTTTGCTTGTTATCTTTGATTATAATCAGTAGTAAGCAGGGTAAGTGTTTGAAAATATTATATCAACATAACATTAGAAAATTACTTACTTAGTTGACAGATACGTCAATATTGCGCTATCGTTGTCTCGTAGCTAGTTGAAGGTTCTTCTCCCATCTTAGTAATGGTGCCAGTTCCCCGACATAAAGCGAAAGATACAATGCCCCGAAATGACGAAAGTTGTTTTGGGGCTTCCTTTTTATATGGACTAAATCCCAATTTATGCCAATGAGTTAGTGCCAAAATTCTCCTACTGGTAATGAGCATATACCTCGCTCACCCCTTTATTTATCAATCATTGGGTTATATGTATCACGTTTCCTTGAGTATCTAGTTGTGGATGTTTTCTACATGTCTTTGATTTCTCCATGTTGCTAGATCTGATACAACTCCACCATACTATTTTTCTGGGAAATAAAATATTTTGCTAGGTAGTTGCGGAATATCATCCAAACTTCATAATTGAACTATACGAAAGCCTGATAACAGAAAATATTCAGACACTGCTATTTTTCGTCAATTTACGAAGACAAGAAGCTGACAAAAACATATGGCTTAGGTATTCGAGATGAAGCCACAAAAGAAGCATTAGAATTAAAACGTCCAAAAGTGATCGGATTTTATTATGCCTACACAACTATATCTAAAATGATATAGAGTAAGAGGTTGATTCTGTAACTTTTTCAAGTTGATTTGTTGTGAAAATACCAGGTTAAGCCGGTATTTTGCCTGAAATCGAAATGGCCTCACGTTGCAGATTTATTGTGCGTTTTTGGTATGAAACTTTCACTGCCAAACAAGGCGTTTTTGACGTACATCGCCACTGAAAAGCGCGCGTTCGTGGGCTGGATGAGGTGAAATGCTCGTTTTTAGGGGTTAACTGGCCTATTTAACATAACTGCCAATTGTGTGCACTTGTATTGAGTAGAGTACAGATAGGGCTCTATCTGTACAATTTGTAGTTATTATTCAATATAATGCTGATTTTATTTGGGTTTGCATTCTTCCATTGCCTTAACCATCTGCTCTGCAACAGCATCAATCACTTTCATACAAACTGAGTTACCAAACTGCTTATAAATTTGTCCCTGTGATACCGCATCAACAATAAATTTTTCAGGAAATCCTTGTAATCTAGCACACTCTCTTGGAGTTAGTTTTCGTGGGGTTTTTCCTATCGAACTTTGATCTATAAGAATTTCTGAACCGTCTTTATAGTATCTTGCGCTTAATGTGCTGGTATATTCACTTTCTTCATTAAAAAGTGAATAACCAAATCCATTACCTTTGATTTTATGTTCTTCTTTTCTTTTTTGATGACCAGCCCATAATCTTTCTGAAATAGTGAATTTATCTTCTGATACAGGTATTTTACTTAAATCATCAAGAATATCGCCTAATTTCGTTGGTGATTTTGGTGGTGTCGGCCATTCAAAGACATTATCAAAATCTATATTTTGATAATGATTTTTATCGAATCCAACGATGAAAACACGTTCTCTATTTTGAGGTACACCAAAATCTGCAGCTCTTAATACTCTAACATCAACCCAATAGTTTAGTTTTTCGGCTAATGCGTGGCGTGCATCTTCACTCATTGGTACATCTGTTGGTATATCTTGCGAATGTTCACCTCTCAAAATTGCGAGGATTGTTTCTAATGTACGGCCTTTATCATGCCCTTTAAGTTGTTTCACATTTTCAAGTAGGAATGCTTTAGGTTTTTTGTCAGCAAGTATTCTTTGTATTTCAAAGAACATAGTGCCTCTTGTATCACTAAACCCTTTTTTTAATCCAGCTTGTGAAAATGTTTGGCAAGGAAAACCTCCCAATAAAAGATCATGATCAGGTATATCGTTTGTTGGTATCTGAGTTATATCGCCTTTAGGTATTTCACCGTAGTTGGCTAAATAAGTTTTTTGGGCAAATTTATCCCACTCAGATGTGAATACACATTTACCGCCTAATTTTTGAAATGGTAGGCGTATACCTCCAATACCTGCAAATAAGTCAATAAATTTAAAATTTACTTTTGCTAGAGGATCATGACTGAAAGGGGCTAAAGTTAATTTCTCGTTCATTATTTGTTCAATCATTGTGATGTCGAGCCACTTTTTAGGGCTGGGTTTGTGTTCGCCTGATTCCCATCCTCTTACCGTTCTTTCTCCTGTTGAGGCCATACCCAGTAAATTTGCAAATTCTATTGGATCTAAACCAAGGTTTTTTCTAGTTTTTTTGATATATTCAGCTTTATTAATTGTATTTTCGTTCATTGCTACATTTAACTTATCCGGTTTATGACCCGGGGATAGTAACATTCAATATGGTGCAGAACAAGGAGTGGGTTTGTGCTAAAAGATCTAAGTAAATCGATTGATGAATGCCGTATAAAATTCGATACATTTCCTTTCACTTCAGATATAGAAATAACTCCTATCCTGGCTGAAAAGTTAAAATCGTCTATTCAAGAAATTGAACCCAATTCTTCTGTTAATATTTATCCGTACTCAATTAGTTTAACTAACGAGAAAGGTTTACGGACAGATCTCGCTTCATCTAGCCTATGGTTTGGTGCTGCATATCATGAGTTTGCTACAGATCTTGAACAATATAGGGTTGCTCTTGAAACGATAACTACTGCTTTAAAGGGATTGGGTTATTCATTAGTTAATATCAAATCACTATTTAAAATGATACCGTCGGTAAATTGGAAAATTCACCATGATAGAAAATTAGTCTCTGATTTTATTAATGAAATCGATATTTTTTTTGGTGTAGATACAGTAAGTAAAGCATTGTTTTTTCGTTTCTTAAATGAAAGGGACTGGTGGTTTAAACCGTTTTCAAGAACAGGCCAAACAACAGGTAAAACATTAGACCGAAGTGATGTTTATCAGTCTGCTACTTTGCTTGCTGCTAAAGTTATTGTTGCAAGTTCGGATCGATTATCTCTAATAATTGAAGCCTTTTCTTTGAGTCAGCCTTTAAGGCAAGCGTTTAGTCATCTTCAGCCATCCGAAATATTATTTACTGAATCTGTATCTACGATTGTAGAGTCTTGTGGTATTAATCAGATCTATTACGGTGCGCCAGGTACAGGTAAAAGTCATAAGATTGATGAATTAGCTACTGATGGGAATAGTATTAGAACCGTTTTTCATTCAGAAACCCAATATAGTGATTTTGTCGGTTGTTTAAAACCTTGCATGGTTGATGGCGATATTAGTTATCAATTTAGACCTGGCCCTTTTTCTTTGGCATTGGTTAAGGCGGCTAGCGATGAACAACAGTGTTTCTTAGTTATAGAGGAAATTAACCGTGCAGCGGCTGCTGCAGTTTTTGGAGATATTTTTCAACTTTTAGACCGTAGGACTGATGGTAGAAGTCAATATTCCATAGATGTCGTAGATGCTGATTTTAAGGGCTATTTAGAAACACATGCAGCCTCTTTATTAGTTAATGGAAAGTTAATACTACCTGCTAATTTATCTCTTTTAGCAACGATGAACAGCAGTGATCAGGCTGTTATGCCGATGGATTCAGCATTTAAACGTCGTTGGCAGTTTGAGTATGTCAGTATCGAAGGCGATGTGTATCCTCGGGGGGACTTTGTTATCAATGTTGGTACAGAGCTGTTTTCTGTGAGTTGGGAGGTTTTATCAAAAGTGATTAATGCTCAACTTTCAGAAGCTCAAATACCTGAAGATAGGCTTTTAGGCCCTTGGTTTATTTCAGAAAAAGAGCTGGAAAATTCACAAGGTATGCTTGCTGGTAAGTTATCGATGTATCTTTGGGAAGATGTACTAAGGCACGCTCATCGTGAAGTTATTTTTGATACTGAAAAAAACCCTACATTGTATCAACTGATTAAGACTATCAAAGCTAACGGTATTGTATTTAGTGACGTTGTTATAAATGAGTTACGTGCAAATGGTAAGCCGATAACGGCAGTTGAGGCTTAAGTTAATGGAGCATCAATTATACGTATATAATGATCGATCACACTTGAGCACATTGCCAACTAAAATTAAGAATGAATTGGGTAAGCATTCATTATTATTTGATAAGGATAATAGTGTGATGTTTTGCGGTATGGTTGTTGACGATGGTGCTGCGCATGTCTTTTTTCCACGTAACGCTACCTTAAGTAAAGACGATGGTAAGTTATTAGTATCGAAAGCATCGCAGTTGTTACAAGCTATTTATCGTTATTCACTAATTTCAAATAGTACTAAAAATGCTAATGATGAAGGGAGTGAACTTGTTGGTGATAGCCAATTAGGCCTTATCATTGAATTACTAAGTGATTATCAAAGAAATGGCTTATATACACATAAATATGCTGTAAATGTGAAAAACATGGGTAAACCGAATTGGAGTCAAACGATATCTAAATCCATTACTTTTATGAGTGCTCGAGGACCTGTTTATTTTGATATTTATGGTAAAAAACAACATTACAACCAAGATAATGAAATTACACTGATACATGCAAGTGTGTTGTCATTTCTATTTGAAAGGTTTGGGTGGTTGATTTCTGATACATCAACTTCTTTAACTAAGCTTCGTACTGTTGGAAAGTCTCATTTATCTAAAAAAAATCAAATATCTCTTATAAAAAATGAAATGAACAATATCTATTCTGATCATGATATTAGGTTGTTATCCAATTTAAAACGCTACATTTCAAGTGAAATAGGTAAGGATTCATCAGTTGAAGTAATGGGGATCCGCTCTTTTCATGTCATGTGGGAACACATGCTAAGCAAGGTTTTAGACAATGTCATTGAAGTTAATAATCTTCTTCCTAAACCAGCTTATAAGATATTAAATCGTGATGGCAGAGTCGTTATTATTAATGCTAAGCGAAATGGGCAACGTACAGATATAGTGGTTAAGCGGCCGGAACATGAAGATTACTGTGTTATTGATGCAAAGTATTATGGGGCCCATTCTATTGAATCAGTCCCTAAATGGGAGGATTTAGTTAAGCAGTTTTTTTATGTGACGGCTTTGAAAACAATCGTACCGGTACATGCTGTAGTCAGTAACGCTTTTATTTTCCCTGGTAATAGAGGGCCTATAAAATCAATTCATATGTGTGAACAAAGTGATGGTACTTTGATTGATGATGTTTATCCGCCTATAACGTGTTATTACATCTGCCCCCATGATGTCATTAGTACATATTTAAAAAGCCAAAAGCTGAAGAATCAACCTTATTGGTATTCACAAGTGACTTTGACTACTAGTTAATTAGGGCTTCCTTGTAGCAAGTCAACAGCCTTCTGTGCGGCCTTTAGGGCTTCTTCGATGGAGAATTCAATGCCATTATCCCATTCGGAATCATCTTTGCAGATAGCCCATTCAAAACCTTCACTGAACGAATCTGGATTTGGTTCAATATAGATATGGTGATCGAGATATTCTTCTTCATAGGTTGTTTGCATAACTAAGCCTTTGGTGTTTAATCATTCAATTATTAATTTTTTTGCTTTGGATATCTACGGTCGATAAGTCACATTAATGCGTTACTTTTTCTGCAGCAAGTCTGCTTTTAAGTTCATTTAGATAAATCACTATATCAGCCACTGTTTCAAATTCAGCTAAAGCGGGGCTCGCTTTAGTTTGTAGCTCAGGGTATTCGTTATCCCCCAAGTTCTCCGCTTCAACCACTGTATAGCGACTATTACTTTCATCTTCTCGCTTTTCTACTGCAGCATGATCAACCCACAAAATATAATAAGCGCTATCAAACTCAAAATGGAAACTTGGACACATATCATTGTCATAACTCTGGTCAACTAAGAAGGGATATTCACTCTGATTGAAGCCGAGTTCAAAATTATTTCCAAACGATTTTAGATAGTTATTCATGGGGTTTATCACCAGTAAGTATTTTATCTTATATAAAAAATTCTGTTATTAGAATTACAAATGTATTACAAATGTATTACTTATATCTTATTAACGTCTAAACCTGCAGCTTTAAGTCGGGTGGTAATATTACGCATTTTGCTAAATTCTGTGCCGTAACTTGCGCCTAAGTCTGTACCTTCACAAAATTCCTTTGCGGTAATGCTCTCTAGCTGATCTGCATATTTTATCATCTGTAGGTGCATTTCGGCTGTAGCTTGGTTGCGTGAAGCTGTAGCAATGGAGTCTTTAATTTTAGTGAAAATATCTTGGTAATGTTTCATCGCTCTTCCTTTTGGTTTTAGATAAATTTGATTATTAATCAAATTTATCTAAATTGCTAGTTTATTTATCTTAAACAGTTTTGTGTCTTTCTAAATGTATTTCATATGTAATACATTCTTATCCATTCTATCGAAAACCACTATTTATTTGTATTAGATTCTTTATTCATAACTTTTTGATTAGAGGATACTATACATAACCATTAAAATGTATTACATTTGTCATACATTTCCAATCGAGGATGTACTTTGAAAACGCTAGCCGTGATAAATCAGAAAGGTGGGGTAGGTAAGACAACCACAGTGATTAACTTATCTGCGCAATTAGCGCGTGAGGGGAAACGGGTTCTGGTTATTGATTTAGATCCCCAGGCAAATTTAACGGTCGTGATGACTGGCGGCCAATACGAATTTGAACACTCGATCACAGATGTATTCGAGTCCTCAAAAAAGTGCCCTATGCAACAGGCTATTATGTCTGCTCAATCCAACGGTGAAGCTATCGCCAATCTGTGTATTTGTCCCACCGACATACGTCTAAGCCGCGTCATTGAACAGAGCCTAACCAAAGTTCACCGTGAGCGCATCTTGTTAAAGCAGCTTGAAGCAATTGCTAACGACTTTGACATAGTGATCTTAGATTGCCCGCCTAACCTTAGCTTAACCTCTGTCAACGCCATGATGGCTGCCGATATGTTCCTGATCCCCGTTGATGGAGGCTCATTCTCACTGAATGGTTTGGCTGATCTGCTCGATGCCTTAGAAGAAGTGAAAGAAACTGAGCTGGTGAATTATGCGGTATTCCGTAATGAATTTGCTAAAGCCAATAAGCTGATTAATAACTTCCTCGATGAACAATTAGCTTCACTCGAAGGCAAAGTATTAGCGACGACTATTCGCCGTTCTGAGGATATTGGACAGGCCAGTGTATGCGGTAAAACTTTGTTGAGTTACAAGCCGAATAGCCCTACGCTAACCGACTATAAGAGCCTGGCTAAAGAAGTCATGCAACGAATCAATGTATAACAAGTGTAATACATAATATGAGCAAATTAACAGGTTTTACTGGGCTTAGTAGACGTAGTTCTGCTAAAGAAACCCAAGACAGTTCAAAGTCACAAGAGAAAATTACTACGGTTTCAACCCGCCGTAATATCACTACTGGCACGTCACCTATGCCGTTGCGATTAACGGAAAATGATAGAGCAAATCTGAATTTATGGCTAGAAGTCTTAGAGGCAGAATCGGGTAAAAATATTACTGCTGCCAAGTTATTTAGAGGTTTGATCAATATGAAAGATAAAATAAATACGAAGGTGTTAATCCGCTCAATAAATGATGTAACTTGATAGTGTAACTTTTTCAAAAGTCACACTATCAAAATAAAACATCTGCTATTGCTGCTTCTAATTTTTTATAACGTTGATCTATTATGTAGTATTGCTCACCATTTTTTGCAGAGAAGTAACCAGATAAATAGCCAATGCTTTCTAATTTGTTAATTCCAGCTTTTATCTTTCGGTTAGCTTCTTTTTTAGTTGTTTCTAAGCGCAAACGGTCTCTTAGCCGTTCAAATGACACTGGGAGAGGGTTGTTAGGTAATGAAGTGAAATACAAATAGAGGCATTGTGCTACTTCTGCTCTGGGTAATTTTTCTAACACCCGTAAACTGACTAAAACTTGGTAATCTACACGATAAAGATCCCATAAGGTTTCATCTGCCATTAATTCGACTAAATCAGCATCACCATCATACATCGCACGTAATAACATGCCCGTATGAACTGCCTTTTCCGTATTTTTTCTTCGGAATGAAAGGCTTTGACTTTGTATACGCTCTAAAGATTCACCTATTTGACGTCTTAAGTTTTTATCAAATCGACGACTTGGATAACCACAGCTTTTTGCAAACTCGGCAAAGGAGAGCTTGACGGTATTTGATGAGTAACCAAATTTACTGAAAACTAAAACTATACCGCACCAAACTTTAAAGTCCGTTTCGATATTAAGACGTTGGCCTTTGACTGTAACAGAGTCATAACCTTCTTTTTGGCATAAATCTAAGCTTACTAAGTCTTGGCTTAAGTCTTGAGATTTTACATCACTGATATTAGTTCTACGTCCTACAGGTGTAAAAACACCTGTCCTGAGAAGAACATTAGGTTGCACGCTTGTGCTGCTGTTGATCGTCAGCAGATGTTTACTATCACTATATAAGGATGCTGTATTTGTGCTAGGTAATGGCTTGTCTAATGTTTCCATATATCCCACTTCTTTTTTAACCCAATTAGAGTACACCATGAAACCCATTTAGAATACACCTAATTATTGTTTAACATGGTTACTTGATTTCCTAGTAGCGTACTGCAAGTTTTTATCTATAAATCTTTTTCAAATTCAAATTTTTATTTGCCTAGACTTCTGACTTATAGATATTTTTTGATAAAGGACGTTTACCCACTCGGCATACACCATTGGTTCCTTTTTGAACGGTAAAAAGATGCTTTAAGAGTGTTTTAGTGCAGTTAAAAGCGGTGATATGTATATAGGTGATTTGATGAGTCGAAATTATGATTATTTATTTGTGGATAAGAAAATAACAATATTGTGCAGGTGGAAGAGCAAAGTTGTAAGACTATGTTTTTATTGGTTTATTTTTTATTCTGCACAATTGGGTTATTTTGGATATAACCCAATTAGCATACACCATCTACCCAATTAGCATACACCGTTTACCCAATTAGAATACACCGTTTACCCAATTAGAATACACCGTTTACCCAATTAGAATACACCTCGATTGGCTGCAGCCCTTGGTGCACAAGGGCTGCAGCCAACCCTGGATCTATTAGGATCTAATAAGGATCTAATAAGGATCTTATTGGATCTGAGCTGTGGAAAACTCTCAATTTCATCGGTTAAGAACCCTTCTTGGGGGGCCAGCCCCCCGCCAGCCCTTCCCCTCGCTGCGCTCGTTTCCGGCATCCCCCCTAAAAGCAATAATGCCTCGCCATTTCCTGCCGTTGGCAGGGGCGAGAGCAAAATAACAAACCGGAAGGGTTCGCTTTGCCTACGGCCATTAGCCGGTATTTGGAATTGTAATTTGGTTTTAAAGCATGTTGCTTCGCAACTGTCTGGCAGAAATACTAAGTCAAAATCAAAGCTAAGGAGTCTAAATGACGATTTGAGGCGTTTTTAGCTAAAAAGCATGGACTTGTGGGGTATAAATCAAGGAAAGGGCTTAAAACGCTTTTTAGAGCCGCTGAGTAACTATCGATTAGAGTAGTCTATCGATAGTTAGGAAGTGGTTATTTTAGTCTTCATCTTTGTAACTCGGGAGCTGTAAGTACAGATACCGACAAATGAAAAATCCGACAACCAAGATAACGAGAACTGAAATTTGAGAGAAAGACATAGGGCGTCTCCAATGGCTAATTTTGTTCAATATTAGCACAGGCCAGTTTGATAAAAGTTACAAAATCAAATGGGGTGAATACGAAAAATGGTAGGGTGTATGTCACTCCACGTAGGGGAGTGACATACACCCGATGCTGCTCCTTATGCGGGGAAATAACCATTTTTTCGCATTCTCTGCGCATTATTAGCAAGTTGCGGGTTGCACAGAGATCAAGCTTGCGGTAAATTCAAATTTCTCCTATCGCATCTCTCGATGCTTACATATCTAAACTCTCCCAAGTTAATAATCTCCGAACCCAACAGGGTTTTTTAGGGTCTCTAGATAAAACTAGATTTGGTGTAAGCGTTCAACAGAACCGCACCATCTGGGCAATTCGCCTGTAATAACACATCGCTCAATATCATCTGATTTTTTAGATGGGTTCATTCTGCAGTCGGCATTAAGAACGAGCATTAACACTGAACTGAATATCCGAAAAGGCCGCTTGCATATGCAGAAGGTCGCCGTGTTATTAGCCCGCCGAGAACATGATTTTTCCTATAAAAACGCCCTACGGGGCGCTTTCCTTTTTGTATTTCTGAATTTAACTAATTTGATTTTGTAACTTATTCAAGGTGTTTTATGGCCTCTAATTTTTTATTTGAAGCGAATAAGCTTTTAAGACAGCACTGCACTAACTCGTTTGCCACCAAATCTGAGCGATTTAAAGCGATCAGATTAGTCGATAAACAGCTTATAGAGCTTGGTTTTAAAGGGATTTCTCTGAAAGGCCTTAAGACAAGGCATGTAGAGGCGCTGATAGCTAAATGGCAAGAAGATAGGCTTAGTTCTGGCACCATTAAAAATCGCATGGCACATGTTCGCTGGTTAACCAAAAAGATTAATAAGGTTGGGCTGGTATCTGCGTCTAACGCGAAACTTGGAATTGAGAACCGTCAGTATATTACCAACAATAATAAGGGAATAACCCTTCATCAATCTCAGCTAGATTTGATACCCGATCAACACCTAAAAATGTCCCTTAGGCTTCAAGCTGCATTTGGTTTAAGGCGCGAAGAAGCCATGAAGATACAACCAGAAAAAGCAGATCATGGCGATCATTTAGTGCTTGATGCTTCTTGGTGTAAAGGCGGTCGAGATCGCATCATTCCTATTTTGACTGAGGCGCAACGGCAAGTATTGAATGAGGCGAAGGCATTAGCAAAAGATAGATCGCTTATCCCAGCGCAACGAACGTATGCCCAACAGATGAAACGCTATGAAAATACCTGTATTCAAATTAATTTAGGTAAGGGGCATGGCTTACGCCATACCTATGCACATCAGCGTTACTTGACGTTAACCGGATTCGATTGCCCTGCGGTTTCTGGTATACGAGTTAGAAGGCTCACTACTGAGCAGAAAGCGACAGACAAAGCGGCTAGAGAAATAATCACACGCGAATTAGGGCATGGCCGAACGCAAATCACTGCGGTTTATTTGGGTAGCTGATTTTGGTAACTTCAACGTCCTTAATATCTAAAGTATCGAGATCGTGAGCCTCTTTCACAGCAGGGTCTTTGAAGGCTTTTTCTTTAAGTTGTTGTAAGGGAGTTTTTTTCATTTTGTACCTTCTTAACTAGTGGCTATCGCGATGATATTTTAATATTAAAATATCTTGATACTGTAACTTAATCAATGTAATCTTGATAATGTAACTTTATCAAGGAGCATGAGATGGAAAAGAAACAACATGGTGGTGCACGCCCAGGTGCAGGCCGTAAAACAAAATACGAAAACACCGTTGTTATCCGTGTTCCGGAGAAGTATAGGGATGCTATTAAAGCCCTTATTACGCATTTAGACGATACTGAACACGTAGACAAATATTATGCTGCTGAAGAGTCGAAACCTGTTTATATGCGCTCTTTGAAAGATAAAAAACAGCATATTATTTTTAGAACGGAGCCATTGAAAGATGAAGTATGAAGCAGAGTTAATGGTAGAGCTGGAGAACATAAAGGCAGATATGTCTTTACTTATGGATTGCTCTGCAGATTCTCCAGAAGTGAAAGAGTGGATAGGTAGAGTGCTTACTATTAAAGCTGAACTGGCTAATGCTCCACTGGTTAACATTAATTAGTTAATTGTTTTAATAGGTATTTTTTTATTACCTTTGTAAATGTAGGCATATGATAAATTCAATTTAAGCGAAGGGATCTATGTGGTAGCCTATTTCTTGCTGTGACGGCTTGACCAGAGAGTACAAACATCGAAAAACTTCTGTGCTCATTGGTATCAGTAAAGTTATGCTGTTTGAGTTGTTTCAAGAACGAGGAATAGCTTTGGCTATTTACAATAAAAAAGCTCTGCAAAAATGCAGAGCCTTTCATGGAGGTAATGCCTATGTCTATAGACGACATTACTGATTTAATTCGCGCTGTTACGTGTTTTGTGTACGCTGTAACTGCACTAGTTAAATCTTTTATAAAGAAAAATTAAGTTTTATTGCTTTAAAACCAAACCCTATAGATTGCACTCTATGGGGTTTTTACTTATCAGCTACTCAATAAGTCTATTTTCATAATGTCATATGAGTATTTTAAGCGCAAGCCATCAGTAGCCATCAGTAGCTGCCAATAGCCACCGGAACAATATTTTCACTGAAAATTATTTTTCAAGGATCTGTTTAGGTAGACATGGTTACCGGATGTGGTTCAACAGTCGTTAATCTTGGTAACTATTTTCACTGAAAATTATTTTTCAGGGATCTGTTTAGGTA
>NZ_RKKE01000014.1 GCF_003797125.1 Shewanella frigidimarina | reverse complement strand
GCAAGGGCTTCTGAAAGTTCCATAAAAAAATCCGATAATAAAGATTATCGGATTTTCGCAGACTAGAAAGATCGGTCAACCGATCAGTTAAATTTTCTCGTTTTACCGCTTAACTGATCGGCATTACACAATGCCGTTGTTTTTTAATTTGTGGTTAACACCCCTTGCTAATAAACAATGGTATAACCCAGTAAAACTGGGTGGCAATATCATCCAATAACATTGAAGCTGTATTATAGAGAACTCTTTCAAGCAACAATGTACTTATGACTGTAATGAACCACAAATAGTCCTGCACAAAAAAACTCGAAAAATAAAACACTAAAAACTGCAAACATAAACGGTAACGCCAGCTTAGTGTAAATACCTCGCATTGGTTGTCATCCTTTCAGGTGATAAACTATGTACAATTTGCTTAAGCTATTTTACTCACAAATGACAAACTTCACGAGAAACCTCTAATGGTGAGTAACTAGGTATAAATGAAGCACTCAAGGACGTTTTACAAAACTGGAAAGTGGAAAGTGGAAACACGAGTGAAAGTAACGGGGATGAGATAGACAATTAGCGTGATGATAACTGCAGATAAAATAAAAAAAACACAAAAAAAACTGCAGCAATTAATTGCTACAGTTTTAAATCTTTTAACACTTAGCCGAAGCTAAATACTAAACGATTGAAACGTTCTCAGCTTGAGGACCTTTCTGACCTTGAGTCACAGTGAAAGAAACTTTCTGACCTTCGTCAAGAGTTTTGAAACCGTCTGAGTTAATAGCACGGAAATGAACGAATACGTCTGGACCAGACTCTTGCTCAATAAATCCGAAACCTTTATCAGAGTTAAACCACTTAACAACACCAGTAACTTGAGACATAATATAAATCCTGTAAAAAAAAATAGTTAAAGCCTTAACGGCAGTAAAGCTGGAAAATGCCGGTATTACTTATGTTTACAGGACGAAACTGTTCGTATTGATAAATATAAGCCCAACCTTCAAGCTGAGTAAACTATAAACCATTTTCGGGATAAGTCAACAAACATCAACCAAACAATGGTATTTAATTAGTGTCATGACAAAACGGTTTATCTTTGAGCATCAAATAGTTATTTATATCAATTATCTGATCGTTTATTGTTCGCGTTTATGAATTTCGATTTTAAAATCTATCTCACACTCGAGCCCTTGCTCTATTATCTGAGACTTCTGTGAATCACTCAATTTCCATGCGTAAGGTGTCATATTAAGGAAATGATCAATATCTTCCGCACGAGTTAATGTTAATGAATAGGCTAACGCTTGGTGTCCTAAGTAAGTAAAGCCATCTAACACCATAGGCTCCTGTGGATGCAATTTTGGTTCACTATAAATTTTCTTTTTTAACGCATAGTGATGCATCGGCCCAGGAGAAACGGTAATGAGTATTCCGGTTGGTTTTATCACCCGCTGTAACTCTTCAATTTTAGACGGCGCATAAATACGTATCGCTAAATCAAAACTGTCATCAGCAAAAGGCATTTCAAATGCACTCGCCACACAAAAATGTAACCCAGAATAGCGTTTAGCCGCATAGCGAATGGCAGACTTAGAAATATCTAAACCATAAAACTCACTCTGGGGGTTAACCACAGATTGCAACGTTTCGAATAATCGATGACTGTAATACCCTTCGCCACAACCTATATCGAGCACCTTAGTAGCATCTCCAGCAAATTCTAGCGCTAACTGATTTACTTTGTCGCTTAACGGTTGATAAAAGCCTTGATTAAGAAACTCTCGTCTAGCGATCATCATTTCTTTGTTATCACCGGGATCTTTAGTTTTCTTTTTTTGTACAGGCAGTAAATTAACGTAACCTTCTTTAGCACAATCAAATTGATGGCGCTGTTCACATTGCCAAGAATTTTGTTGTTGTACTAATGGTGCGCTACAAATAGGGCAAATATAAGACATGGGTGGGCTCTAGAGTTACTGAAAAATTAAAGATCGTCATCACACAGCTTATTGACCATTTCCGACACGTCTTTAGGGGCTAAAAGTTCAAAACAATCCAATTTACGTTGTAATTGTTCATTATTAAAAAATTGTTCATTAGACGAGCGGCCTAAATTTGAACGCTCTAATGACTGATGATATGTCCGTAATAACCATTGATGCTTATTTTGCAATAAATGATCGAGTTTTAGTAGCTCAGTTGAGACACCTGGATGGATTTTGCCCGACTCGCCCCGAAGATAATCACGTAATTCTCGTCGAACTTGCTCTAACTCACTTATGTGAACCGCAAGCATGGTAGAAGGCTCATCATAATCAAACTTACGTCCTAATATCGCTTTAGCCATTACTAGGGCTTGAGGTTCACTCAATATCCGCAAGTCATTCTCTAACGTCACTAGTTCAAAACGGGCTTCGGCAGATACGCTAAAATGAACATCTCCATCAGCGTGAATATTAATCGTCACTCCATTTCTGAGTTGCTCAATACACACACGTGGAGCAACTCCCATTGAAGGATATAATTTAATCCCCTGCCCCACGAATCGTGGTTGAGTCGGCGTTTTAATATTTGTTGGTGTATGCTCAAAAGCAAAAGTCAAAAACGGTTGGACACGTAAAATGAGTGTTGTTTGCTTATGCTCAACTTGACTAACCACAAATTCAACTAAAGGATTACTCATCGTTGATAGTACTAATAAATCACTCACACTGTCTGGTAAACGAAGTGTCAACGCCGTCGGTTGAGTTATTTCACTAACACTTGGTTGAGTAAATACATGATGATGCATACAATATTCCTTTGTTACTTCACTAAATTGTAACCAGCAAATCCACATTAGTCATCAGTAAACAAGGTTATATTAGAAAAATCATATTGAAGGCTACCTCATTATCATTTTTTTATGCTGATAAATGTTAACATTGTTCTAATCGCGAAAAGGATCTTATATTTACTATGGCTAACGCAATTCAACCCACGTTATTCTGGCACGATTATATGACTAAACAACCTAAACCATTAATTTAAAAAGTTTAAATATAAAGCCAATCCATATTCTGTACACAGAGGTGTACACACATCAATTTGAATAGCATTTTTTGACTAAATCCATAGATGGTAAATTGATATTACAAGTATGTGTTTATCCTGAGTGTGGGGTTATGTTGCAAGACAATCAATTTAGGACAATACCTATATCATCAAGGCAAAATGTGTTGTGGAAGAACTCCGTTTGAAATGGGTAACAGTCAGCTAGTACGAGTTACATAGCAAATAACTACAATAAAAATAATTACCCCTAAACCTCTATCTCAAAAAACGCCAAATCGGGGGCTGTCCCTAGCACCCTGCCGTCTTGAACGTAGATGTGATCGCCTACGCTACCAGAACCGATGACTCGTTGAGTATGGTTGCTGGCAGTGCTAGCGGTGACAGTGCCGTCGGTGTTTACCGCGTTAATAGTCATGATAGTTCGCGGGGCGCTTAGGCTTTGTTGTAACTGCTTTAACATTACGATTCCTTATGCTGGTTTTGATACAACAGCTTATGCAACGTGACGAACGACGGTGATGGTTTGCTCTACATCGATGTCGCCAGTGTCGCTAACCGATGCACTGATCATCACCGAATCGCACGTACCTTTATACACATCGACACCTTCGCGAATACCAATCAACATACCAGGTGTTGCAGGTGGTAAGTCGGCCATAATCGGTAAACTCATATTGATATTAAGCTTGTTGCCCGTGTCGGCCAGTGCATTGGTGCCGGCTGTTCGGGCAGCTTGGTTATCTACAATCAGTTGGGCGCTGATATCATCGGCGGCGATATTGCCTGCAGTGCCAGCGCGTTTTACTTTTGCGCTGATGCCCTGCTGCTCACCTCGAAGCCAAACCACATTGCACTCGGTACCGATTTCTTTTGACTCACTGTAACTGGTGATCACAGCATCGTGCACGGTTAAGTCTGGGGTTACACCATCCATTAACCACGGCACTGTTGGCCAACGAGGGACCACGGTTAATGCTTTAGTTTCATCATTCGATAACAACATGCAACCCAATTGTGTAACGGCTTCTTGCACTGCATCGATAGGCGATTTATTGCCAACGCTAAATGCGCCTGCAGGTACGTTAAAATCAACGATGCCATTAAGCGAAATTGTCCAACCAGTGAATTGCAGCATGTCAGTGAGTAAACCTGCAAAACTGCGTGATGTTGCGTTGGTATAACTGATCGGCAATACGTATGGCGTAGCAAGTTCGGCGCTGCGGCTGCGGCCCGTTCCTCGGTATGTTTCATTACCAAACACTTTACTCACGCTGGTTTGCTCAACCAATACAAAAAACTCATAGCCGTTAATACCGACGTTGAGTAATTGGTTTTCAGCGCGGCTGGTATCGATGCGGCTTGAAAAATCGATACTCACCGAACTGGCCCATTGGCCACGGCTGCGGCTGATACTGATATTGCTGATCACAATCGGTACGTTGTCAGACACACGCACACACGTAATGGTTGGCTGCATTAAATAATACCTGCGCAGTTGGGGTTCGATGGGGGTTTCAAAATCAAGGCTGGGTAAACTTGGGTTGGCATCCACTAAGCCGCCACCGTCGTCAAAGTAGCAATAGTTTGCTGACGCGGTAAAACGCAGCTGTAATGGGTTGGTTGAATTGGCCCAAGGTTCGCTAAATCGAATCGTCACTTTGCCTGTAGGTGGTCGATATCGGGTTGAACAAATCCAACTCGCGGTATGTGGCCCCCATGCAATGCTTGGTTGTATTAGTCTGATATTGTCATAGCTATAAGCCGTAGTGATATCGTTAACTAATGCTGCACCATCACACCAATTGATGTTTGCATGCAACGTATTCAGCACTGGTTTTACTTGCCAATCGACTGACATAATCTTGCTGTGTTGGTTCGGTACCAGCCAAGCTAATGCGTTGCTTTGCTCAACACTAGGCGCGACAAACCAAAGCCAATTTACGGTTAACCCAGTTAACGCATTGCCAGCATAATGTATTACTATTATGCGTTGAGTTAGTGGTTTATTTTGCCATTGAGTTGTTACGCAGTAGTCTGTTGCAGATTGAGATAGCACGACTAACTGAACTTGATTGCCGAGTGGTTTACTTGCACTTATCAGTTGGTGATCATTTGCAGCGAGTAATTGGGGTTGCCAGGTGACGCCCAAATGAATACCCAAAGACGGTGCGCGGATTGGCGGCTCAGGTACCACCTCAGCATCAAACCGAATAATGACTGGCGAGTTAGAGTTTGGCCAAGGTTGAGTAAACCTGAGTGTCATCATGCTTTAATATCAACCTCAATACTATCTATAACTTGCAACCTAACACCGTCTAAAAAAGTAGCGTTAAATTCCATATCAGAATCTAAAATACCAACTAACAAGTTATTCTTTGTGGTGTATTCAAAAGGCAATATAACTTTAAATATACCACCATCTAATTTTGAATTAACTAATGAAGTTAATGAAAGTCTGTCTAAGACCACGATACGTTCGGCAAGTGGGTCAGCATCAACTTCAAGTAAACCAACAAACATAGTTAAAGGCTGTAACACCTTAAAGCCAATATTTATTACATTACTCATACCATGTACCATCATATTGGATAAACCAAGACGCTGTTTTGTACCCGTTAACTAACCTGTAATTATTCGTACCAATTGTTCTTAAAATTGGACATCTAATGTTTCTATAACCGTAAGCAAACATTCTAAATAATCCTGGGATTTTACCGCGAACGCAAGGTGCCTCAATAGAGTGTGATGATTTGACCATTAAACACTCACCTAAACCTACAGTAGTGTTTATGGAAAATACGTCATTAGTTGGGGCTTCATCTGCATCTTGGGATGAACCTGAATAATTACTATCATAGTTTTGAGCTATGTTACTACCATCAGTGTTGTATATAGCTGCCGCGGGAGGAAAACTATTTGTAGCTAAGTTTGTTGTTGAGTTACCAATCGTCAAATCAGCCATATTGCTGGTGTAACTCGTACTAACTAATGTAAAAATATTAAGGTCATTTGGTATAAAAGTGTCTATATCACCTATGAAATAATATGTGAAGTATTTAGCATAACTTGGACTTCTTAAATTGTTGGTATTACCAGTGTTACCACCTGCATCACCAATTTCTTGAATTAGCCAGAAACCGCGACTTGTACCAATAATCATCCACCCCTCAACGGCATAACTAAAGGTACTTGTAACAATACAGCGGTAACCGACTTTCTTAACAAAATTGCCTAGTCCTAAAATCTCATTAGCACACGTAATTTGACCAAAGGTAGGATCAACGTTAGGTTCGTATTGAAAAGCACCACCACTACCACCATCAGACACTTTGTTTTTAAATACAGCCTTACCAGTACCAACGTCCTCAAACTCAAGAGTCCAACCTAATGCTTCTTTAGTACCATACCCATCAACCAAACACGCTTTTAATATAATTAACCAATCCGCAACGCTAGTTGGTCTAATAATCGGTGCGCCTAAATCTGCACCGCTATACATCGTTACTGGTAATCCCATGATTTTTCCTCACACGAAAGCGGTACCAACATTACTGCTGGCACCACTGTCTTTAAAAAGTAATTAAGCTTCGTTACCGCGAAACGCCAATACGGCACGGTCGGTGTTGATTTGGCTATGGCCCGCTTGCACGGTTCTAATTGGCATCACCGGTTTCGCGCTGGCAACTGTGGAAAAGCGAATGGCTTCACCAGGATTCCAACCGGCACCGAACGCACCG
This sequence comes from Shewanella frigidimarina, assembly GCF_003797125.1. Lineage (GTDB taxonomy): Bacteria > Pseudomonadota > Gammaproteobacteria > Enterobacterales > Shewanellaceae > Shewanella > Shewanella frigidimarina. Next base: position 23,101 of record NZ_RKKE01000014.1, on the reverse strand, counting down.
GCACGGATCACAAAGTAAGGCTGATTGGTTAGCGAGTTAATTGGGGCAAAGTCGTTTACCGTGTCACCCGTGGCAATTTGGCCAATACGTTTACCGACGCAACGAAACGCTGTGGTCGAGGTAAACACCAACACCCAATCTTCATTCACCGCAGCTGCGTTGGTCACTTCAATCGGGTAATCAACCGTGTTTAACGTGCCTTGGGCAGCTTCACCGTCTAAGTCCCAGTTGTTAGCCCAGCTGGTCATGTCGCGCACTTTGCCTACTCGGGCTTGTAAGTCACCGAGTATTTGCACACTGGCCACACTTGAACCAATAGGATATTCACGCGACAACGCAGCTGAAATCGTGACGGTGTTGGTGTTCACTGCAGTCACTAACGCTAACTCGCTAATGGTGTCACTTAAGATAAACGGTGCAGTAAAGCCGCTAAAGTCACTGTTTAAGGTAACGGTACCGGCTGCGCTATCAACGCTAAAGAGATCACTGGTTGCGGTCCACAAACTCGCACCTGTTGCATCGCTAATATCAACAAAATTGCTGCCAGTGCGAATAGTAATAACTGTGCCATTACTTGGGCTAACGATGTTTTGGTAGTCAGTGTGCGACACAGCGATAGTGCCCCAAGCGCGATAAATATCGACAATACCCGCATTGGGGATCCGCAGCGGGTTTAGGCCATAAATATCAGCAGGCGGTAAGTTGCGCACTTGCTCGGTAATGTCATACCGTAAGGTGCTTAACTTAACGTCTTGAGTAAACGACAACTGCACCAGGTTATTGACAATACTGCCGCTAATGCCTGTACCCGTTACCGTGCCGTTACTGTCGCAGCTGGCACTGATTAACACATCACCCACGGTAAACACTTGCACGTAAAAGGTATCTAACAATGCATCACTGGCATTGAGTACAAACGTGGCCACATTGGCTGATTCTGGCGCAATGACTAAGCCAACATACACAAGATTAGAGATACCATTCTCAAGTGTGATGATGCCTGTTTGATAATCAACAATGGCTGCACGTATTTCTTCTTGAATAGTCACTCCAAACCCAGAGTAAACGGTGATGTATAACGCGCCATCACGCTCGGTAAATTGATATGGCGTACTTTGGCGAGTCACTTTACCCGTTAACGTGTTGGGCACTAATTCGCGATCTACAGGGAATGCATCAGCATTGTCATAGTTTTGATATGACACACCCGAGATGTACTGCAACGACACAGGAGTATTGAGGTCAGGTTTACGCGATAACGTCACACTAACCGTGTCACTGCTGACCACCACAATGGCGTCGTCACTGCCGTATTGAATGCCGCCCGATGTATAACTGGTGATTGGGGTGTAATCAACGGCGATATTGGCGCCCTGTAATACATCAACCAAGGCAAACTGATAGCTTTGTGCAGTTGTCGCATTTTGCGATACGGTTTTACGGACTATGTCACCGTCGCTAATGGCTTGGCCTGTTTTAACTTGTTCGCTTAATACCACTGGCAATAGATTTTGCTGCACTGCTTGCACGGCTAGATTCTTGTTGCTACTGGCGGCAGTTAACTTACTCACACCGTGAAACGTTAACGGGCTAGCTTCGTTGGTAAGTCGCAGCTTGGTGCAATTGCTTGTGGCGTTCACGGTGACGTTATAGTCAGGGGTAGCAAAATCGATTGGTGGGTCAAATACAATATTGCCTTCACTGTTACCTGGTGCATTGGTATCGGTCACCATGGCGTAATGGGTTTTACGCGGCCAGTCGGCGTCTTCAATACCTGCATACTCAACGGTAATGGCAATCACTTGGCCAACGCGCAAACTGGTGGTTTTGCGATACTCTTTGCCGTCAAACATATACGTTGACTGTAAATACTCGCGGCTAAAGCTGTTTTGATTGGGCAAAAAGCCTGGTGCACCTTGACGGATTAATGACCCCGCGGTAACCGACGATTCTAAAATCTCTTTCATTTCGACCATGCGGTCTTCATCGTCTAACGCATCCGCTTCAACTAGCAACATCGACACGAGCGGATCACTCGGTGGCTGGCTAATAAACACATGCGCATCAAGCAAGGTGCCAGTGTCTATGGTGTCTAAAGCGGGATAACACTTAACAATGTCGAGTGAAGATTGCGCGTGGTCAATGTCAGAAATCGCAGTAAATAATTCATTTAACTTACCAGATTGCACCGCATTACGAGTTCGTTGGCCGCCAGCATCGTCGCTGGTACCCAGCTGTTCGGGTTTAAATATCTTTAAATCATTACGGGTAATGCTCATGGGCCACCTGTGTTTATCAATAAGCGAGGAAGAGTTACAGCGTTAAAAATCGTAATACCACGTTTGTCAGCAACGGATACCCACCCAATTGGTCATCAACATCGTCACCAGTGATCACGCTGTTTTGAGTGCTATCCCACATCACGTTAATGTCACTGCCGTCGTGGTTAATCGTAAACTCGGTTAATGTGGTGGCCGCGTGGGTTTGCAGTTGCTCAAACTCACTGCGGGGCATCCAACCGTTTTTACTGCCAAGCTCTAACGCAATACCTGCAGGGATAATGGTTTGCTGAATATGCGGGGCACCGTTAAGTGCCCGCTTCATATTGGCTGCAACCCGTTGGGTGTTATTGCGGTTTAGCCAGTGCAGTGGTTCAGTCAACACAATGGTGTCGATAGTGGTGTTAAACATAGCGCCTCTTTATTTTGGGTTACTGCAAACGAGCGGCTAACCACCCACCGACTGCAAACGCTTAATCTCGGCCACAAGTTCATTCACAATGCTGCGCTTGGTTTGTGCATCAAACGTGCGGTTACCCACTTGCAGCTGCAGCACTACGGTGTCGCTACTATTCGCGGCGGTTGTAGTGGTTGGCTGGGTTTGGGTGGTCACATTGGTTTGCACAGCACTGGCGGTAGATTGCTGTTTGGTGGTAGCAGCGTCGCTAATGGCTTGCTTTTCGCTAGCGTCTTGCTGGGCTTTGATTTCGGCGGTGCGATAAGCGTAAACCTTGTTTAGCGTTTTTTCGGCTTCTCTTAGTTGGGTGATTAGTGTCTTGTCGCCCGTTGATTCAGCCTGAGCTAACTGGGTTTTAATATCGGCTAGCTCTTGCTGATAACGACGCTTTTCGATTTCATCCTGGCGACCAAGATAACCGTCTAGTTCATCTTGCAACGTATCGAGGGTTGATTGAGCACTATCACGTAATGAGTCCATGCTCGATTTAGCCGAATCAATGGCCGTGCGCAGCACTCCCAAGTCTTGATCGTTCATCAAGTTCATTGAGTTAGCCGCACGTTCGGCACTATTGATTAAGCCAATGTTGCCACTTTCGGCAGCATCAAGGGCATCAACCATTTTTAACAGTTCAATGCGTTGGCCATAATAGGCCGCCTGCGCTTGCTTACCGGCTATCTCGGCTTTACGGGCAAAATTACTAATGCCAGTAAAATCGATTGACTTGGCTTGCACATCAAGCAGATCACCAATCTCACCACTTAGATTTTTGTAAATCTTAATGGTTTTCTCTAGTTCACTGCTTGAGTCAGTTAATAGCGTTTGGCCATACAGTATCGACTTAAAGTAAGCTACAGCACCTGTGCTGAGTTCAGCGACTTCAGCTGTAACACTTTTTAAATAATCGGTGAAGAACTTGGCAACACTGGCTAATGCAGAACCGGCTTGCTGCGAACTTTTAACCACCACCCCCATGGTGTTTTCCATGGTAGTGCCAATGCCTTGGTTCGCATTGTTTACTTGGTCTTCAGTATTATTAACATCATCAACCAAATCCTTTTGCGAGTCTTTTAGCCGATAATACTGCTTTATTAAATCCTCAATATTATCGCTCAAGCCAAGATTAGCAGCTTGTTGACGAATACTGGCCTCGACCTGCTTATCACCAGCCGCCGCGGCTTTTATCGATGCGTCCGCATATTTTAAAAAGGCTTGCTCAGCGTCATAAGTTGAGCCGACGCCATTTTTAATGGCTTCACTAGTCTGGTCATAGGCTGTTTTTGCTTTGGCCGCTAAATCTTGCAGCGACTTTAATGTAGTGACATTGGCTTGCTCCATCGCCGCTTCATAATCATTAACAGCCCTTGTCTGTGCGTCTGTTGAGTTAACCAATTCACCTTGCGCTTTGGCTAATGCCTCTGCTGCAGTTTTCGCTTTAGCTTGGGCTTTTTCATAGTCCTCAACTGATGCAGAGCCCTCGATGTAAGCATCGCGAACCTTGCTTAATTCTCTGTCGGCAAGTTCGCTTTGAGCAGATAGAAAAACCACAGTCGCCGCATTTAGCTTTAATTGCGAATCGGTTAAATCACGCTGGGCAGAAGATTGAGCAACCAACAAATCAGTTACTTTTAAGGTGGCACTACCATACCTTGTTTCGGCTGCTTCAATTTCCTCTAACGTAGCGGTACCGCTACTTTTCAGTTTGGTGTAATGGTCTTCTGCAGCCTTTTGTCGAGCCTTCCAATCATCAACTTCTTTTTGAGCTAAGCCTGATAACTTCTCACTGGTTGCAACATCCTTTTGATAAGCGCTATAGCGTGCCTCAGCTTGTGATTGCATGGCTGCTTTAACTTTTTCAGCATTCTCAACCTGTGTTTTTGTCGTGTCATCAGAATCACTTTGAATATCTACACCGGCTTGTTTAAGCGCGGTCGCAACATCTTTAGCATCTTGTTTAACTTGCTCAACATACGCCTTAGCTATAGATAACAAGCCATCAGCTGCTTCTTGGAATTTATTTGATAGAGCATTATCACCAAAAACACTCAGCGCTTTTGCCATACCTAGTGGGAACATGGCAAACGCACCAGCAACCGCAGCACCAAAAGCGGATACCATGAGCGACAAGCCATTGAATAACGCACGCAAACTACCAGAAACAACATTTAAACCCGTTGTGAATGCGGTAATATTTTCTAGTGTGGCTTTGATGCTATCGCCACCATCCTTGAGTATGGTGGTAAAAAAATCACTGATATCCTGTGCGGCTTCCTTTATCTTCCCGCCTTTATTTAATTCATCAAACCTTGTGTTAATGTCTTTAAGTAAATCAACCGCCACCTGGTACGCGCCAGAATCGGCAATAATTTGCTTAAACTCGGTCCACTTGTTTGAGATTAAATTAATCTGACCACCCAACAGGTCTAAGCTTTTTGAAGCCTGGCCGTTGGCTTGCTTGCCCATTTCGTCAAACAGTTGCTTCATGACGTCGCGGCCCAACTCGCCTGCTGCGCTCATTTTTTGCAACTGCGTCACGTTTTTACCGGTGACTTTTTCAAGCAAGTCCCACACGGGTACGCCGCGTTCAACCAGCTGTAATATTTCCTCACCTTGCAGTTTCTGCTTAGCCCATGCTTGGCCAACCGCTAAAATAATCCCTTCTAATTTTTCTTGGCTGCCACCTAAACGTGCATTGTAATCAACCATCGACTGCAATGATCCATTCATTGGATCAATGCCAAATGTTTTCAATGAGGCAAAGGCTTTTTTAGCGGTATCTAAACGGGTACCGGTATTATTGGCAAAGTCTTTAATCCATTTTGTCGCTTGTTCACCACTAGCAATACTGCCCATCATGGCGCTCATTTGCACACCAAAGGCTTTTGCTTCATCCCCTGCGGTTAAGATCGACTTTAGGCTTTCCCATAACTTATCGACACCAATGTAGGCACCGGCCATGGCAACCAATGAGACAGTTGCACTTTTAATGCTGCCACCAAAATCACCGGCTTGTTTTTTCGATTCGGTTAATAACTTATTGTGGCGTTCAAGCTTGTTATTAACACCGCTTAACGCTGTCTCAGCGGCGACTTGTTGCTGCTTTAAATCTTTACTGGCATCTGCCAACTTATCCGTACTGATGCCGGCATTTTTTAAACTCGCGGTGTTTTTGTCTAATTCAGTTTTGTTTTTGTTAATACTGCTCGCTAACTGGTTTACCTCGGTGCGAGCGGTTTTAACCTTTAATGTGTAATCAGCTTTATTTCGACTAGCATCGTCAGTCGCGGCACTAACCTCAAGCAGTTCTCGGCGTTGGGTATCTAATGCGGTTGCCAGTTCGGCGGCTGCATTTTTTGCGCTGGTTTGTTCGTTAGTTAATTTTTGTAAATCAGTACTGGCTTTGGTTAATGCGGCAGCTTGTTCTTTGCTGGCCGTGGCACCTTGCTGTTGTTCGGTGCTGAGCTTTGCGACTTCAACCCGGGCTTGTTGTAACTCGGTTTCATATTTAACTAATGCGGCTTGAGCTTGATTGTATTCTTGCTCAAGTTGATTGGTTGAACCTTCAGCCGCCTTTTGAGCAGCCTCAAGTTGTTTTAATTCTTTAACTGCTGCCTTTTGTTCAGTGACTAACTTGTCGAGTGCAACCGAGTTATCTTTATAAGCTTTTTCACCTTTACTGATTGATGCGGTTAAACCATCAATTGAGTCAGCCGCACCTTGTAAATCTTCTAACTCTTTTAAACGGGCATTTAAAATTTCGCTTTCTGACGCTAACTCGGCAACAGCCTTTTCAGACTTTTTGGCTTCGCTGGAAAATAAATCTTTGCCCTGAATGATCAGGTTAATGACTTGGTCTTTAAAACTCATACATCACCAAATTAGCGTTAAAAAATAAAATAAAAAACCCACAACACTCAAGTAGTAAGAAAGTGCTGTGGGTTGTTGGGGTAAAACGATTTACGCTGCGCTACGCACAAAGAACTTAGACTTACCTGCTGCAACGATTGCCGTATTGGCCAATACGCCACCTTCAATGTCGAACGAACCAAAGTCGTCACCGATCAAATCTAGGCCTGATGTTGGGCTAGGCTTCCAGCGGTAGAACTTAAGCGTGTAAGGTTTTCCCGTGGCATCGTTGACGCCATCAACAATCACTTTGACCTCAGCGCCTGACTCAACCAGTGCTTGCAAAGCGTTACCCGCTTTACTGGTGTAACTGACTTTTAACGATTCTGCTGCAGTAATAGCACCGGAGCTTAATGCACGAATACCACCGGCACTAACAACATAATCAACATCAACGTCGTAAGTAGTTGAACCTGCGGCATTAGTGACAACTGGCGGGATAGTGGTATCAATCATTTTAGCGGTGTCGGCTAAACCATCTAATATGGCAATAATCACTTCGTCGGTGACAGCACCGGCGGTTAATACTTCAACTTTACCGCGCAAGCCCAATGCTAAGTTGGCGTTACTAAAATCGTTTAATGTCATCGATAGCTTTACCGATTTCACTTTAGTGATTTCAGCGGCATTACCGCCACCGCCACGATAGTTAGGCTGCTCTTTGGTTTCTTGCTCGATGTCGATTTTTACGCCACTGGCGTTACCAACATCGCGGCCATTGACATACACAATGCCTGAGCCGATGTAACTTTCGGTTACGGTTTCGCTCATAATTTATCTCCAAATGTAACTAAATGAACAAGGGTTAAGGTAATGACCGCCAGACCATGTTTTTCATGGGCTTCGGGCATAATGTATTTACAGGGTTCAGCTTCTTTAAAGCTGATAGAACTAAGCAACCACGAGGGTTTTTCAGTGTTACGCTCGTCTTTAAAAAAGGCAGTGCGAATGTCTCGAACTAAGTTGATTAGTTCGGCGGTGGGTTCGGTTGATTTACTTAAATTGATACCGGCTACCACTTGTAAGGCAATTTCATCACGGTATTTATCTAGCCCGTTTTTAGCACCAAACAAATCGGTGTAAGGCTGCAAAAAAATAAACTGTTGTTCTTTTGCCAGCCCTTGGGTGTAAAACCCTTCGCGCACAGTTGCACCGTCAACCAATTTGAGTCGGTCTAAAATAGTTTGGATCATGGGTACCTCGATGCCTGGTAAAAGACTACTTAGCGTATTGGCCATATTTTTTACGCAGATGGGCAATAATGGGTGGTTCTAAATCGTCACGCATAAAGCCAAAGCTGCCTGCCACTGAAGGGCCGTATAACGCTTTTTGTCCGTTAAGTTCACGCCAAGAGTTATCACCCTTTTTGCGACTAAACATAAGTTGATTACCGTTGCGGCCAATGACAGTAAACGCACCACTAAACCACACGGGCTTATTGCGAATAACGTTTATGCTAAAGCCACCGGCGACCCTTGCCGCCCGCTTACCCACTTTATAACGTGGGCTGGCAAAACGGGTTAAGGTGCTGGGGCGCATCCTTGCGCTGATGTAAGACCTAAGGGTTTTGGAGTTAATGCTGACACTGAAATGCTGCTCTACATACGACTTAGACTTAAAGCCGTACTTTGAGAATATTTCATCTACAGCGAGTTGATTCCCAAATTTAGCGGCATCATCTATTGCCTTTTCAATGGCTGGCGACTGCGCATCACGCATGCGTTTAAGCTCGCGATTTACGGCGTCAAAGCCTGTCATTGTTAACGCCATGATGTCGCCTTAAAGTTGAATATAAATATAAGTCACACATACCGAGTCGGTGCTAACCCGTTGCGTTAAGCGGCACTCTGCACCGTTAATGGTGAATACATCACCGGAATTAACATCACCCTCGGTGAGTAAGAACTCAGCACGCATGATTAACTCGGGCACATACTCATTAGACGATGCGGCAATTTCGCTGCCGTTATCATCTAACGAAACCAAACGGTTATAAGGTGTTGCCCCATCCATTGGGGCAAACTCGCACGGGTCAGCCAAGCGTTGAAACACCCGAGCTATTTTGGCATTTACTCGGTCAGCAAATACCGATGCCAAGCTAGGCATTAACTTTTACCCATACTGTATCGCTTGGGTTAGCCGCATCGGCCCAAGCTTTACCGGCTAAGGTGTTGCCTGATGCAACACTAGTGATCATGCCATCAGCCTTTATATACACCTGCCCACCTTGGGTAATGTCATCGGCGGTCACTTTTGGCAACTCGTACACCCCTTCGGTTGCACCTACGCCCGCTTCACCAATAGCAACACTGCCAAGCGACACGGCAACCACTTTACCTAATAATACTGGGTCACCACTAGCAACTGCTGCCGTGGCGATAAAGTCGATGGTAGTGCCATCTGCTACACAATTTTTCATAAGGTTTTTCCCAATTACGTTAAAAATTTGCCATTAAAAAGGCCGCTTACTCATGGCGAGTTCGCGACCCTGTTGTTGTAAAAGGCTTTAGGTTTACCACTGCCTTATACACCTGTTGATTTAACCAATCCACGGTGATCAAGTGGTGAAACACCGGCATCAATACGCACTTTGGTTGCAACACCATCAACAGTGAAACCTTGTTGCTGTTCAATGTATGGCGTGTCGATACCATCAAGGTAAGCCACTTCAATTGTGTCTTCACCTTGAGCTGCTGATAAGTACCACTCTTTATCGCTTTTCGCTTTTAAACGTGGCTCTGACAACACTTCAACAAAGTCGCGGATTGGGTTAGCAATACCTGAGTTTGCATCAGTGCCTTTAACCGACGTTGACTGAATGATTTGCAGCACCGCACGCTTAAGATTTGGCGGTACCAATGCAAATGCTGGCATGATGTTTAATGGTGATTCGCCAATCATTTGCGATTCCATTAATTCAGCCGCAATACTGAATGCTTCAACGCTTGGCGCACCCGATGCCAAGTTACCGTGATCGGCATGGAACAAAGCTTTGCCGTCGTTCATTTTGGCGTTTTTGGTTAACACAGCCCAAAACAAATCACCAATAGTGCGCTTAGCGGCTTTACCCATTTTCATCGGTACGCCCATTAACATGTCCATGTCATCGTTGATAACCGTTTGGCGTGTTAACGTGAAAATGCCCCCGTAGGTTGCTAGGGCAATCTTTTCAGCGTGGTCACCCACAGTAATGTACTTGTATTCAGCACCGTCTTTCACTTCCGGTAAGCTTTTAAACTCACCCATGCCAACACGATGCGCCACTTTAAAGTCACTTAACTGACCTTTTTTGGCTATACGTTCAAAGGTTTCAGCCGCTTCAGCCCACCCTTTTAATACTGACTTATTGGCCACATCTAACATGATGTTACCGAAATCAGACGAGGTATGAGTAAACGCTAACCCCACCATTTGCATCACGTTCATACCGGCACAACCAATACCACGGTCAGCTAACGATGCACGAGCAAGTTCACGTAAGTTATAGCTACCATAGCCATTGTCTTTTTGTGCCGCTTCATGGCCTGCTCGTGCCATTAATTGCGCACGAATTGAGTCACCCACAATGTTACCGTTGCTGGCATGAATAATGACACTTTTAGGCTGTACGGCGCATGGCGTGACACCTTCGCCAAGCTTAGCCAAAATCATGTCTTTGGCTTTGTCTGCGTTGATGTTGGCATCAGCAATACAGCTGTTTTTAAGTTCAGCTAATTGCGGGAACGTAGCAAACGCGGCATTAATACCGCTAATACGTTCTGCATTAAAGGTAATGGCAGCAGCTTGAATATCAGCTTGCGACGGTGCCGCGGGTGCTGGTACCGATGCAGCGGGTGTTGGTGGATTAGCTGCTGGCGCAGGCGAATTTGGGGTGGTAGCACCGATATTGCCCTGTTGTGCTAGCAGGGTTTGTAATGCTTTAGGCATATTATTAAAGTCCTTCAGTCGTTTAAAATTAATTGATGCAGCCATTTGCATCGGTTCTATCACTTCATCTGCTAGCCCAAGAGCAACCGCTTCTTGTGCAGACAACCAAGTGTCTTCTTTAAAAAATTGTCCTAGCTGTTCATCACTTAACTTGCCGCCGGCTTTATCTTGATAAGCCTTGCCCATGCTTGAGCGCCACTTATCGAGCAAGTCTGCGTATTCACGTAAATCATCAGCGGTACCAACTGCACCGCCCCAATTACTGTGGATCATCAAAAAGGCATTGGACGGCATAATCACGGTGTCGAATGCCATGCAAATAACACTGGCCATAGAAGCAGCAACCGACTCAATACAAATCGACTTTTGGCAAGGCCAGCGAGCCAGAATGTTATAAATGGCCATGCCGTCCATCACATCGCCGCCACCCGATTGAATGTAAGCGTTAATCTGCGACACTTTGCCCATTGCGCGTAGGTCAGTGGCGATTTGTTTGGCGGTAAAATCCCAGCCAACATCGCCATATAAAATCAATTCGACCACGCCATTTGCAGCACCTTTCATGCTGTAGATACCGCGTTTTTCTTTACTCTCGGTCAAGCTCGCTGATGCGCTTGGCATTAGCATCATGGCGGCCACGGCTAGACTTAGTTTTGTCTTTTTCACTTGGGGTTTCTCCGTTTTGTGGCTCTGGGTCGTTACCCGTAACCATGTCGTTTTCGCGGTTAAACTTCACCTCACGTTGACGTTGTCGTTTAACTTCGCTTGGGTTACGGCCACGAGCTCGCGCCCAGTCAGCCTCGGTGGCGGCATTACCGGCTATCATCATTTCCCAACCTTGGGATTCTTTGCGGGGGTCAATCCATGGCATGGTGGGCCCATAATACACCGCATCAAACAAGGTGCGGGTGTCTAGGTCTGGCGGCAGGGTTATAGGGTCTTGCTTGTTCATTAACTCCATTTCCAACCAGTTACGAAACGCAGGCCGCGCCCAACCGGCACAAAACCATTGCTGCATAATGCGGTTCGACTCGTCTTGCTCAACCAGCTCTTGGCGTTGGCTTGAGTAACTGCCTTGATAGTCACGGGCAATACTTGAATAACTGCCACGGGTACCCGCAGCACAGGCTTTTAACTGGCCATTACGAAAATCGACTAAATGCACGTTGGGGCGATTTGACTCAATCATGCCGACATCTTCACCAACAGCGAGATCATCAAAGGTCATGCCTGGTGCAATATTGATTTCACGGTCAGCTTTGGCATCACCATCTAGGCCAAACATACTGGCGTCACCACGTTTGATGTAAAACGCTAACGCTGCAGCAATACGAGCGGCTACCCGTTCAGACTCTTCATAGTCTTTAATGTCGCCAAGGCGGGTTAAAATGCCGTGAAAAATACTGATACCGCGCAGCTGGTGCAAACGCTTAAACATGCCAAGGTGCAGCATGTTACTTGCGGGTACGGCTTTAGTTTTGTAGCGAAAGCCAATTTGGTCAGACGGGTGATCAAACAACACATGGTAATTAACCACCTGCCCCCAACCATTAACCTCTAACCCTTGTCGAACGCGGGTTGATACATCGTTAAGTTCAAACGGAATGTAATCAGGCTCTAACGCTTCAATACTGTATTGCGTGCCTTGCGGATTGGGATGACCAAACTTAGCCACCTTGCCACGCACTTGATGGCCGAATACTTCACCGTCGCGCAATGCGGTACGTAGCACTAAGCGTTCAAGCTCTGGCCGAGTGTAGCGCCCTGTTACATCAGGCTTTATTGACCATGCAGCAAAACGACGCTGAATATCATTGGCCAGTTCGTCGAGTATTTCACCACTAATACTGCGGGGCTGTGGCTCAACCACAATTCCTTGGGCACCAATAACCCGTTCTTCCATGCGGTCTAAAATACCAATACTAAGGTCGTGGTTTTCGTCTAACCATCGTGCCTGTTCACGCAAGCTTTTACCTGCTGCAAATACTGCTTGGTTAGCACCGCGTCCCTCTTTATTGGCTTTATGGGTTCGGCTTGGGCTGGCAGCTTCGTAACCTTTAAGGTTGCGATAGCTCATTGCAGCCGCCTGTCGTTTTAGCGCCCAGCCAGGGGATAAATACGACAGTGCATCGTTAATAATGCTCATATTGATTCCTATCCAAATCGGGCGAGTGTGGTACCCCGTGGGCGGGTGTACATGCTTAAGGTGCGCTGCCACTCCATGCGGCCTTTGCGAATTTGTTCCAGGTCTTCTGTACTCATCATTTTGCCGTTGATGCTGACGGACTTACCCGCCAACACATCTTTTTCGGCTTCGATATACAGCGCGACCATGTCTGCCGCTTCTTGCTTTGACATTACAGCCAGCCTCCTGATTTAGCCGAACCACCATTTAACCAGTCATTGGCTTGGCTCTTTTTCGGTTTTTTAGGTTTGAGGGATTCATCGGTTGATGCTTCGTTTTGAGTGTCGGTTGTTATCACTTTACTGAGCGATTCGAGATTAATGCCAAAGCGATCAATGGCGATATACAGCGCAGCCAAGGCATACACAAAACAGTCGAGCGCTTCGTTACGTCTGCCGCCAGCTTCCCAGCGATAAACAATGCGACCGTCGCGGCGTGTCGGCAATTTTCGTTCAGACGTTAACTGTTGCAGTTCGGTGTCATCACAAATGCTGTCGTTCAGTGGCAAATGAATGGCACCAGGTGTACGCGTATCAACACTGGGTTGAGTGCGCATCATGGCCATAATCAACTCTTTGGCGTTGTCGGTACCCACCTCGGTTAAATACACACCTTTGTTGCTTCGCTTGCGCGGGAAATTGGCAATCGGCTTGCCGTATATATTGGCGCCTTTAATGGGTACCACGCGGAACAAACCCAGCTTTTTACTCATTGAGTAAACGGTATCGGAGTAATGGCCGCCCGAATCCCAACACGTTGTGCCAATGCTCAACACAATGCCGTCGTTACGGGGGTAACTTTGGTTTAAGCGCAGCGCGACTTTATCGAGTAGCACTTGGCTGGCTGGGTCGCCATACAAAATAAACCTATCGATTAAGGCGCACTCTTTACCTGCACCCCACCCCCAAACACGGCCTTCATAACGGTCGTCTTGGGTATCAACACCCGCCGTAACATACACTACCCAATCGGGCATTTTACCGTTGGGGTACATTTCACGCCTGCGGCCTAAGTCTTCCCACTCAATGCGTTCGCCGTTGTCGTTGTCCCACGGCTGGCCCAATTTGGTGTTAACAAAGGTTTGTAACTTTTCTTTATCGCCTTTAGCTTTGTAAAACTCGGTGACTAGCTTGGCCCAACTGTTAAGCGTGTTATAGGCCGACCAGATATAAATCGAGATATTTTCGGGCGTTAAAAAGTCGTCGCCGTCTTTGTCGAAAAACGAAATAAAGTCTGAGGTGTAAATGCCCGTTTTGTCGCATATCCATAAAGCACTTGGGTGTTCTTCCATGTCGTGCAGTTGATTGTTTTCAATGCAGCAACCGCAGTGTTCACAAACGTAATAAGCGGTTTTTGGGTCGCTACCTTGCCACTTAATACCAAAGGGTTCAGTTTTACCGCCCCACTTTAAATGCTGCAGCTCGTCGCAATGTGGGCAAGGCAAATTGAATCTAAATTGGTATTGGCTTTCGCTACAGGCTTTTTCAATTTGGCAGGTACCTAATACTTTAGGCGTTGAACCCCGTATCGATTTAGGAAACAACGACAGTTCAACACGGGTATCACCTAACGAGGTGGCATTACCTTCGTGTTCGATTGACTCATCAAAACCGGCTAACTCATCGTAAATAACATCATCGGTTGATATTTCACGGTAGTTAGCCGCGGCAGTACCACCACGCACCATTAAGGTTTTACCGTTGGTAAAAATTTTATCTTCTAAGGTACTGTCTTTATGTTTGCGGCCAATCCACGGCGCTAAGGCTTTCCAAATCGGCATGTCACGTATTGCCGTTTCAACGTGCTTTTTCATAAACGTTTTGGCGGCACCGTCACGCGGCTGGTATATCAACACGTTACGTTTTTTGTGTTCTATCTTGTAACCCGCATTGGCCATGAGCATTTTGGTGTAACCCACACGCGCTGACTTCATAATGTTCAGCGTGGTGATTTGGTCGTTACCCATGGCATTCAATATGCCGATTTGAAACGGTAGGCTTTCCCACTTACCTTCGGTGTACGACGATTCAGACGACATATAAAAATGCGTGTCTGCGTATTCACTACAGGTCAACATAGGTGGACGATAAAACGATTTAAGACCTGCAGCGACAGCAGCTTTCAAATTTTTAATCTGTGCTTCTGATATATTCATCTAATAAATCCTCAATGCCGTTGGCCAGTTCAGCGGCGGTGTTTTGGCTTTTAATCACTTCGGCGCGAATAGCGTCTATGGTGCGTTCGGGCATATCGGGGAATTTACGTTTTACACGAATGTGTATTTGGTCCAGCACTGGCGATATTTGCGCAGCTATGCGACTCAGCACAAATGAGCAAAAGGTCACCTCGACCACTTCTTTGCCGTCTTTTTCGTTTTTAAGCTCTTGGCCGTAGGCTTGAGCTTTGATTAAGCGCCAACGCTCAAACTCGATATTGGGCTTGTCGTTATCTTCGGGCGTTGGATTGCTTACATGTTTTTTACGCTCATTGGCCACGCGGTTACCCACCACGTCGCTCATGGTGTACAAACACTCACGGCCTTTTTTACTGGTGATCGGCACATCCCATTTATCGAACGCCTGGGTACTAATACCCAAACTTTTGCACAGGTCGGTTTTATTCAGTAGCACTGGCTCGGCGTCGGGTGTTTGAATACGTGCCATTAGCTAGTCCTTGTGAATATCGTCTAACACATGGCTACATCGCTCTTCTTCAATATGCTGCAATTGTTTAAGCAACACCTGCTCTTGCAGCGCTTGTATTCTGGCTTCACGCTCACTTTTTAATGTCGCACGCTGGCGCTGGCGGTCTTTATAAAACCAGTTAATAAACGCGGTAAACACAGCACACAACACGCCGACTAACACCCCAATATCCATATCGTTCACATAACTGCCTGCAGCGGTAAAAAACGAGGCAATGTAAGACAATAACGAGGTGAGTTTTGCACTTAGGTCAGTCGTTATGCTCATATTGCTGCCGCCATTGTTGTAGGCGCAGCATGTTTGCATTACAACTTGCTAGCGCATTAGTTTGGGTAAGTGAGTGTTTAAGTAAATCCAGATTTGAGAACCCAATAAAACGTGGGTTATCACAAAGCTCAAGCCAATCAGGGGGCGGTAACACATAAACCGTTTTGGTCAGTGTCACCACTTTGACAATCGGTTTGCTTGAGCAGCTGCACAGCATCACTAGGCAAATCAGTATTAGCCCATGTTTTAGTTGGCTCATGGTTTGATGTCCTTAGCTGATTAGCACGTGCTAGTTTGTGGTCTAACGTCGATTGGAGATCGGCTACTTGCTTACGGTGCGAGGTGTTTAGCTCGGTGATAATACGGTAATCACGTTCAAGCGTTTTGATGCGTTCATCTTTGTTAGCGTTGCTGCTCAGTAACGCATCCACGCTAACTTGCGATTGCAACAAGTCATGGCTTAACGTGCCGTTTTTAGCTTTGAGTGAGGTAATGCCTAACGCCCCAACAGCAACTACCGTGGCTAAAATGATGACAATGCATAACAGCACTGTGGTTTTAAAGTCGTTAAACATTACAAATCCCTCAAACAATAACGCCGCTCATTTGAGCGGCGTTTAATTAAGCCAGGTAACTTTTTCTTTTTGGCATAAATCCACCTCGGCAACTCATTACATGCGCCAACGCGGTCACCTGCCCACAACTTTTTACGCAGCGTAGAAGCCCCAAAAGCTTCGGCCCCAACATTGTAAATAAAACTCAAATAGGCAATGTGCTCACCCTCGCTTAATGGCGGGGTGAGTTTAACCAATTCACGGTCAAAGCTTTTAAGGCTGGTTGCCAGCATGTCTAAGCACTGCTGATTAGTGAACACCATGCCAAGTTTAATGTTATGGCCAGTTTGGCCAAAGCAGGCAGTTTCAATACCGGCAGGGTCAACATAGGTGCGTAATACTTCACCTTCACCCGTAGCAACTAACACACCGCCCGTAAGAATGGCACCAGTAAACCCCAGCGCCAAAAGCCTAGTTTTAATATTCATGCAGCTCCTGGTAAATATGAGCAAAAAAAGGGCTCCAATACAGGAGCCCAACGGCGGTGATGTAACCTAAGAGGAAGCAAAGCCAGTTACGCAGTGGTATCAAGCTTATATAAACTGTACCGGTTTTCAGCGGTGAAAATACGCCATATATGGCGTGTTTTACGCCACATATGGCGTTGGTCGAATTGCATTTGTGTGATATGTAAAACCGATAACTTCTAGATTTGATTTAAAAGTTATCGGTTAAGTGAGTTACCAACATTTAAGAATTGGCGCACTAGCGCTTTAACACACTGAATTACATTATGCGAACTATAGAGAGTTGAAATTAACGCCGCCATAACCGGCAGCCGTGCGCGGAGCGCGCTTTAGGCTGTCCAGCCACGTAGTGACGATGGTTGATGGCCTTGTTATATTTTCTATGTTCATTAAAAGTGATTAATGTTCACCATTTTGTGCACTTCTTTTTCCCATTCATCTACATTTTTATTTAAAAATTCAGAAAATAAAAAATTTATTTGATTAGGTTCCAATCGTTTCTTTACAAAAATAATATCAAAAAAATACTTAATCTGTTGTTCGCTTGTATTTTTATCATAAATAAATTCTACATATAAAAAGTCACCAATGTTTTTTGCAAATTCAGGTGAAGTACCATTTTCATTTGATACTGATTTTATAGAAGTAATTAATTGCAGTGGTAAGTTATGGGATTTAGCCCAATCATTAACCCAGTCCCAATCGACAGTTCCTTGAACCAAATGATCTTCGATTGAATACTTTCCGATTGGATCGATCAAATAATTATATATTGCCAATGAAGTATCCAAAAACATAACAGCTTACTGAACGACTCGACCGATAAAACCGCCCGTTTAAGTTATTGATTAATATCATCCTACATTTCCTATGTCTTTGAAGTAAAAAAATTTAATGACTCTTACTCTCAAATAAAAAACTTAAATTGTACGTTAAAAGTGCCAACGTCAAATGTAAAAATAATCGTGGGTGGCCATGTTTCGCCCATAAAAGTTATCGGTTAAGTGATTTGCAGCAAGTAAGAATACGGCAATAGACTTTAATGCGCTGAATCAGATTATGTTAACTATAGTGAATTGAGATTAAACACCTAATAAATCAGCACTATTTTGTTGTATTTTTGTTTTCGTTCACCGAACCTATGTGGGCATCTAATTGTTTCTGTATGCCATTGACCGTTACTTCAATAATTCCAACTTTAGAAGAAGCCGTTTCGTTTTTACTGATATCTTTTTCTGCGCCGTCCAAGTCTCTTTGAAGGTAAGCAACATCTGATTTGAGCAAAGATATATTTTCTCTATTATTTGATATATCGGAATTTACAGACATTAACGTAGAGAAGTAAGTTACCACTGCTGTTAACACGAGGCCTCCACCATAAATCATAATTTCTTTAACGCTAAAACCAGATTCTCCTGATGAAGTTGGTGGTGGGCTCGGCGCTGGCACATAACCATGAGGCAAAGCTGGCGAAGATGATGAAGTAGCCCCTGCGTATGGTGCATTAGTGGACGTCGAAGCCCTACTCATTTGACTAACCCCTCAACCTCGGCTTCAGAAAGTCTAGGTGCGTACTTCTGTGATATTTTTGATAGCGTTTCAAGGTCAAAGTGAGTCCCATGCTTTAGATTATTATTTATATCTCTAAGCACTAGAATTCCTTTTTCCGCTACTCCATTAGTTACGGCTTCAACAGAACTTATTTCGAGGATATCATTAATTTTATAACCAAATGATTCGCTTTGTTTATTATATCTAAGACTTAATTCTTCTGAACCATCAATAGCATTAGTAAAGTATTTATTTCGTAGAGTTCGGCTTGCAGTATTATCTTTATGGAAATATCTCGCAACCATGCCAAATCTAACTATTTCTTGTTTTTCTAATATGTATTTTATCAAGCCTGACACTTTTGCATTAAAGTCTTTTAAGATATCTGTATTTGATTTATTTTCGTCAGTCCGCTCTAATGTAAAATCGATTCTGGACCTAGATATATTACATCCATAAATCCCACTGCTAGATCTTAGTATTATCACCGGGACTTCAGGTGGTAACTCCCTAGGTGTTGGTATCATCTGCGGCATGGCATCAAAAACATTGAGCATTTTTGCATTTAAATCACCAAAATCAATATCAGGACGCTCAACAATGTCTCTGAGAAAAAAAGCAAATTGAAGATTCAATATTTTTGTTTTCATTTATACTCCATAAATTTGGATATTAATCGAGGCATAACGTTTTAGTATTTGTGCGGGGCACAGTTTACACCACTAATTGATTGTTGGACTTGGCTGTTGCCGAGTCCAGGTTAATGGCTACACATTTATGCTATAGGAATCTGCTTTTTTTGATGCCGGCGCTGGGCTGCAAAGCAATGTTGAATTGATTATGAGGCTTGATTTGTATCTGTTCAATTTCAATTTCCTTTTCATAGTGGTGTTCCATCACATTTTTTAGTTTAGCTGATTCAATGAGACTAATACAGTAAATTGAAGCTTGATTTGGCTCCGTGCAGCGGCTTAGTTCAGCGGCGTATTCAGCTGCACCGTAGGCGTCTGCTGGAATTTCTTGTTATGTTTTCACTCAATATTGTAGAAGTAATCTTCAATATTTTTTGAAGTAATACCAAATTTTGGCATGTTTATTTCTTGAAGATTATGTTCATTGTGTAAATTAATAAGCCACTGATAACGTATTTTGTAGAACCTGATTGTTGGCGTTATTCCAAATTGGCTTTCTGCTGCGTTTAAAAAATCATAGAGACAAAGAATAGGTTTAGCTACAGAAATTCGATAACGATGTTTGAAAATATGATCTGTTTCTATAAGCGTTGGAACATGCTTAAACTTTGACAAATCATTGTGTAAGTCTCTAAAGGTAACTTCGTTCTCTTGAAATAAAACAGTACTATCTAGCGATTGTTCTACAAAATTAGAAGCTTCACGTATTGCGTCATGAGCTTCAGAAGTTCTAATTGAGATCAAATTGCTTGTTAAAGTATTTTCAGTAGCCACATATGTTTTGTATATAAAATACAACGTTACGATACTAAATGGAATTGTAATTGTTCCAGCCAAATAACTACCAAAACTTCCCCAGTCAGCTGCTTCACTAGAAAAACCATAATGAAAGTTGAAAAAGTATGTTACTACAGCAAATGCAGCGACCAAAAATGCGCAAAAAAACAATATTTTTTCTTTAGGTAACACTCACTACTCCTTTGAAAACATAGCTTATTGAACAGATTGACCGATAAAGCCGCCCGTTTAAGTTATTGATTAATATCATCCTACGTTTCCTATGTCTTTGAAGTAAAGCAATTTAATGACTCTTCATCTCAAATAAAAAACCTAAATTGCACGTTAAAAGTGCCAACATCAAACTAAAGCAATAAACCAAAAATATCAGCATATTAGAGCAGGACAATACAACCGCCAAACGGTTAGCTTTATAAAATAGCTGAAGGGTTATCGATAACTCACTTAACTGATAACTCATAAGTAAAATTGACAAATGCGCCTAAGTGGGGCGATACTAATCAGGTATTGGCAAAATCCAATGCCGGGATTAGTACCCCGCAGTATCACAGGCGCAATTGTCGCCAGCCTTTCGTGCTGGTTTTTTATTGCGTGACTCGGCGCACCACTACTATGGTGGGCTGGGTGAGGCAGCCATTTGGCTGGCCGTTCCTGTGGCGGTAGTACTAACCTTGCTCAGCTCATCACCCAATGATTAGTACCGTTTGGTGATGATTACTCTCGAACACAGGAGTGTCACCCATGAACTTACAACAGTCTAAAAACTACCCTGCGCAATTGGTCTTTATTAACGGCCAACAAACCATTACCAATTCACTGATCGTCGCTGATTATTTTGGCAAACTGCACCACCATGTATTGCGTAAAATAGAGACTATTTTAAAAGATGCGCCACACGAATTTACGTCCAACCATTTTTGGTGTAACGTGCAAAATCAACAGGTTGGTGCAACAACACGTGATTTAAAGTGTTACCACCTGACCAAAGACGGTTTTATGTTTTTAGTGATGGGCTTTACCGGTGCCAAAGCTGCCGAACTCAAGATCAATTTCATTAATGCCTTCAACGAAGCCCAAAAGCGACTTAGCCGCACGACACACCCGTTTGAGCGTCAGCGCATGATGTTTACATGGGAAGGCGGCAAAATAGTGAGCTCACAACCGATACATGATGACCAGTTTGTCACCAGCCGCGATAAATTAGTGCAGTACATGCGCGAACCCCGCTTTTTATCTCTTGAGCAATTGCTAGAAATCAGTGAAGCCGCAAACCAACAAATCGCGACACTAGCAAGATTGGCAGAGAAACAAGCCCGCTTACGCTAAAAACACCGCTAAACGCCCATAAAAATGGCTACATCAAGTAGCCATTTTTGTTTGTAGGTAATAAACGTGAGCATTCGGGCTTGTTCTACACTTGAAATAAGGACGCACTTGCGCTCGGCCTTTCCTTATTTGCTATGTTTTTTCATCAACAGTCTAATTAGCTTTGGATCAGTATGGATACCAATAACTAAATTAGAACCAGAAATTACTTTTTTACTACCATCAGATTGATTGAAATCAATATTAAAATCTGAGTTTAATTTTTGGATAACCTCTGAGTCAATTTCTACTGCATTCTTAGAAGCATCAACAAGAGTAAAGCTGACATTAGCACTTAATGTTGTCGTGATAACATCAAAATGAGTACCGTCATCCATGTATGTCGCAATCAGATCTACTAAATCAGAGTTATCTTTTAGACCTGCTTTAATAGCAGTATAAATTGTATTTTTTGCGACTACAGTTGTTTTAGTATTAGTAAAATCTACCTGAATATTTTCTGTTGAAGCAAATTCATACTTTCCTTTTAGGATTTTACTTATTTCAGTTGCAAGAGTAGCCCTAATAGTACTGGTTTCAGCACTTGAGATATTCCAACCTTCAGATGTTGTAGCTTGATCCCAAGGTATATCTGACTGAAATGTAATTTCAACTTTGCGCGGGTTAGAGTATATTTCTACGATTTGTCCTGATTTAAACGCATTACTTGGGAATGGTAATTCAGTAAAGCCTGTGTGCTTCTCTAGCCCAACCTGATTACTTGCACAACTTGCAAGCATAATTGTAGCGATTATAACCAATATATATCTTTTCATAGTGATTATTCCTTTATTTAAGTTCCCATAAAACATCCATGAACACTTGGGATTAATGCTCGCGACTACAATATATAACGTTATAGTATTTATGCGTTGCGCTGTTTGCATAGCACAAACCGCTTGTTTGACTTGGCCATTGCCGAGTCCAGGTTAATGGGTACGCTTTATGCTAAAGGAATTTGCTTTTTTTGATGCCTGCTCTCGGCTGTAGATCAATTTTGAATTGATTATGAGGCTTGATTTGTATGTGTTCAATTGCAATTCCCTTGTCATTATAGTGCTCCATCACATCTTTTCTAAGTCTAACTGATTCAATGAGGTTAATACACACGATTAAGTCAGCATTTAGCTCCGCCCAGCGGCTTAGTTCAACGCCCGCATAAGGGGCTGATAATAGTTTGCTAAAATGTGAAGCGAAGCGGAACCGAGCAAACTGTTAGCAGTCCCGTGCTTAATGCGCTTGTTATAAAACCTATCACCGAACCCAATACATTACTTTATTTACACCTTCATTTTCAATTACTTGAGGGTGTGATGCAAAAGCTATGATTTTTGATTTAACAGGTTCACAACCAAATGACTTAACGCATGGTTCGATAAACCATTTATTAAAACTTGGATCATGCTCAGTTAATGCGGCTAACACTAAATCATCAAAGAGAGCTTTAGGTATGGGGTTAACTTTTTCCAAAAGCTTTACTACAAACCACTTTTTATCAGGATGAACTAAAGCTGAAGTGAACCACGCTAACGAATGAGGATTGTCTTTTGGAAAATTAGAAGCGATTTTGCCTACAAGTTTGCGGACAAGGTGATGGCTTTCATTCTTATCTATTAGCGATTTTGCTTGGATATATTCTTCGTAAAGTGCTTCGAGGTTCATCCGTTACCTTTGGCTTTATAACGCCACGTTAAGCGGCAAAAAATTGTTGGCTAAAATTGTGAACGGAGTGAAACAGCCAACTGTTTTGTCCGTTTGAACGCCTTGATACTCATTGAGCCCCCTCCCTAGCAAGCCGCATCAGCGGTATGCTTAAGGTGACTAAACCAACAGGAGAAAGCTCAATGAGATTTTATAATAACTCACATCCATACTACTGTGGTATCGA
>NZ_RKKE01000013.1 GCF_003797125.1 Shewanella frigidimarina | reverse complement strand
TGGCGTCAAGTGTTTTTTCAAACTTTCTTTTCGCCTTGAACTCAGTGTTTTGAAGCACTTAATCCAACCTGACTCGGTAACCGCTTACGCTGTCTGCCGTGTCAGTGGATGCGCATTATAGGCACCACACGATTTAGCGCAAGGCCTTTTTTAATAAAAAAGGATCGCTTGGCTATCTTTTCACCAAAAGCGATCCTTTTTCGTATTTTAAGCTATTTTATGACTGTTTATTGTACTTTTTTAGCGTTCTGGCGAAACTGTTCAAGGAAGGTAGCCACACTTGTATCATCCCAATCGACATACGAACGTACATAAGCCACCAGCTCACCTTGCTCATTTAAGATAAATGTTGCAGGTATCGTATCAAGCGGAAAGACATCACGTAGTTGTTGTTGCGGATCGAAATACGAATTAAATTCGCCTAATCCAAGAGACTCCAAAAATGGTTGCACAATAGCCACAGCTTCTGCATCAATAGAAATGGGCAATAATGCAAAATGTTCTGCATTTAGAGTTTGATTTAATCGATTGAGTGCAGGAAGTTCTCTTACACACGGCGGACACCAAGTAGCCCAAAGATTAACAACAACCACTTTACCCTTATATTGTTCAAAGTTAACCGACTGACCAACGAGATCAGTAAAATCGACCAGAGCAATTGGGAATGGTTGCGGCAATATATTTATGCGTTCGAGAGTTGATTCAGAGGTTTGCTTAGCCGCAGCTTGCATGCCGGGGTATGCATTAGCCACACTTGCAGTACCCATAAGAAAGAAGCTAGTGAATATAAACGCAAACCACTGTTTCAAGGTTAATACTCCATTATGTTACTTAGTTGTCTTACTACGATTTAATAGCGCATCTAACTCGGCTTGTTGCTCTGTCGACAAGGTTGTCGATTCTGTTGCCTGGATACGCTGCTTACGCACGAAGATAAAACCAATAAAGAGACCCAAAACAAGTAATCCAAATGGACCAAGCCATAGAATATAAGTTTTCGAGTCTAACTTTGGATTGTACAAGACAAAATCGCCATAGCGGCTGGTCATAAATTCAATAATCTCTGAATCTGACTTACCACTATCGACCATGGTATACACCTCAAGACGTAAATCTTGGGCAACCGGAGAGTTTGAATCGACTAAGTTTTGATTCTGACACTGTGGGCAACGCAATTGGTGTGCTAGTGACAATGCTCTTTGTTGATTATCTGCCGATTGAAATTCATAAGTATCAACAGGTGTCGCCATTACCGTCAGAGTAAAAAGTAAACTCGTACAAGCCACCATCATTTTAAATATGAATTTCATTACGATGCTCCATCGACTTTAGCTTCAGCTTGTAATTGCTGGATCATTGGATACAAGGTTTGTGTCCATACTGTTTGATCTATAGGACCGGCATAGCGATAACGAATAATACCGTTGTGGTCGACTATAAAAGTTTCCGGTGCTCCATAAACTCCAAGATCAAGACCTAAGCGACCATCTTTGTCAAAGATGTTAACTGTGTATGGATCACCTTGAGTAGTTAACTCCTTAACAGCTAATGCTCTCTCGTCACGATAATTGATACCATATATAGGTAATAAGTTACGTTTAGACAGCATCATCAAATAAGGATGTTCATACTTACATGCCGGACACCAAGTTGCCCAAAAGTTCAACATAGACACTTTTGCTGGAAGATCTTTCTCAGTTAACACTTCACTAGGCACTTCTAAGCGCTCAAGTTGGAAAGCCGGAACTGGCTTTCCTTCTAATGCAGAATCAAGCACTTTAGGATTTAGAAATAATCCTTTGTATAAAAACACGCCCATACCCAAAAATATAACCAAAGGTATAAACAGTACAAACTTCTTCATAATGTCTCCGAGTATATTAAGCTGTCGCTAATTTTGCTTTTGCTGCATCTTCTGTTGCAACCTGCTTCACACGATAACGCTTATCAGATGCCGCAAGGAACCCACCTATCATCATGAAGATCGAGCCAAACCATAACCAACGAACAAATGGCTTGTAATTAAGACGCACAGCAAACTCAGTTAAACTAATTGGATCGCCCATAGTGACATATAAATCGCGGAACAATCCCCAATCAATACCCGCTTCGGTCATATCCATAGTTCGAACATTATATTGACGACGATCAGGCTTTAACAAGGTAATAAATTCATCATCTTTGTAGATTTCGATTTGACCTTGTTGAGCGGTATAGTTTGGACCTACTACATTTTTAGTTTCTAAATACTTAAATGTATAACCAGCCAGTTCTTGGCTAATTCCTGGTCCCATACGCACGCTTTTTTCAATCGAGTAATTAGACACGATAGTTGCGCCCATTACCGACACAGCAATACCAAAATGAGCGACGATCATGCCTAATTGGCTACGGCCCATTTTATTAAGACTGATACCACCTTCTTTGTTGCTTACAATATTATAAGCAGCCCGCAAAGTTGATAGCATGATCCACGTTGTAGCCGCTACACCACACATCACCCAAGCATTAAATTGACCATCAGCAACAAATGGAGCCGACACACCAACCACTAACGCGATAATAGCAGGCACAAGTAACTGCTTTTTAATTTCACTCGGTTTAGATTTCTTCCAGCGAATAATTGGACCAATACCCATAAAGCCAAATAGCACTAACACGATAGGCACAAATACGGCATTAAAATATGGAGGGCCAACAGAAATTTTACCCATGCCTAATGCATCGATCAGTAACGGATAAAGCGTACCCAGCAAAACGGTACCTGCCGCAACAGTGAGTAACACATTACAGATTAGTAACATGGTTTCTTTCGATTTAAGCTCAAATCGTGCAGGGCTACTCATTTCGCTTGCTCGGAAGGCAAACAAAGTTAATGAACCACCAATGGCAATACCTAACAACAACAAGATAAACAAGCCACGACTTGGATCTGCTGCAAAAGAATGCACTGAAGTAAGAACGCCCGAACGTACAATAAAGGTGCCGAGTAAACTTAATGAGAAGGCAAAGATAGACAGCAATACAGTCCAGTTACGGAATGCCCCACGCTTTTCCGTCACAATTAATGAGTGCACTAAAGCAGTACCGACTAACCAAGGCATAAATGATGCATTTTCAACTGGGTCCCAGAACCACCAGCCGCCCCAACCTAATTCGTAGTAAGCCCACCAAGAACCAAGTGAAATACCACCAGTTAGAAATATCCATGCAGCTAAAGTCCAAGGACGACTCCAGCGTGCCCAAGCAGAATCAAGTCTGCCACTCATAAGGGCTGCAATAGCAAAAGCAAAACATACCGAGAAACCCACATACCCTAGATACAACATTGGCGGATGGAAGATTAAGCCAACATCTTGCAACATTGGGTTTAAATCTCGCCCTTCTAGAGGAATAGGGAATATCCGTTCAAATGGACTAGAAGTTAGGATCATGAATAAACTGAAGCCAACAACGATCATCGCTAAAACAGATAACACCCTTGCAGTAAAGACTTCTTCTAAGCCCTTACTAAACAGTGCCACTGATGCAGTCCATACAGACAACGCGAATACCCAGAATAATAATGAACCTTCATGACCACCCCATACCGCCGCAATTTTAAAGAATATTGGTAGTTGAGAATTAGAGTGATGGGCGACATAAGCCACAGAGAAATCATCAACAGCAAAGCTGTACCCTAGCGCTATAACGGAGAGACTGATGAAAAAAAACATTCCGTATGTCAGTGGCCAGGCATAGCGAACAAGATACTGGTCTTTACGTGCGGAACCATATAACGGCACGCTAGCTAGCAGTAAGGCAAAAGCCAAACCGAGAATTAGCGAGAAATGTCCAAGTTCTGGAATCATGGGTATTCCTTAGTCTAAAAAAATTAGCGGATCTGAAACAAACAAATCACGGCAGTACTAATTAATGCGGTGAAACTAATATACGCACATTAGCTTAAACGAATTTTAACGCATTTTAGAACTTGCTATGGCTTCTGTCTGCCATTTTCGTACAAAATTGGGTCACTAGTCTCATTATGAGTATCTATTCAATCAAAACGAAAATTTATAACAACCAGTCTGACATGGTTACCTTAACAAAGTTTCGTCTTAAGTTAGACAAACAATTCAATCTGTGAACCAGTACGCAACTCTCAGGATTTAGATTCATATCTTCCTTATATTACTATTCAATTAATAATCTTTACGTATAATCAAGATTCCAAGCACTGCGGAAAAACCGCTTTCTCTGTTAACCTAAAAGTGAATATTGAAACAATGACCACATTTTGGATATTTATTGCGCTTGTCGTACTCATCGGCCTAATCATGATTTGGGTTCCACATTTTCGCCAACAAAAGCTGTTACAAGCTGAAGAATCAGGTGTTCGTAGACAAACTAACCTTGAACTTTTTGCTGAACGCATCTCCATTCTTGAAAAGGAATTGCAAGACCAATTATTAGATCAGGTCGAATTCGAGGCATTAAAGAAAGAATTAGAGATAAATTTACTTCAGGACATGAGCCAGAAGGGTGATGACTCCCTTGATGTAGAAATTAAATCAAAAACCGCATTATGGCCTGCTTTTATGACCCTGTGTCTATTAGCAGTATCTGGTTACTTATATCAACACCTCGGTGCTTACAACGAATTAGCTAACCCACCACAAGCAAGCAATCCTCATCAAGGTATGGATCCTGCGCAAATTATGTCGCAACGGGTGCAGATGATGGAAACTAAGGTTCAGGCACAGCCAGACGATAGCCAAGCTTGGTTTAGCCTTGGCCATGCTTATATATCTGCCAACCAATATGATAAAGCCATTGGCGCATTTGATAAGGTAATGGAACTTGTCGGCACGCAAGCAGAACTCCTTGGGCCTAAAGCAACCGCGCTATACTATAAAGCGAATCAGCAGATGTCGCCGGCGATTCAAGCTGTGATTGATCAATCTTTAGCCTTAGACCCACAAGACCCTTCTACACTACTTCTTGTTGGTATGGATGCATTCTTTACCGCTGATTACAAAAAAGCTATCAATGCTTGGCAGATGATCTTAGACAGCGATCGTGATGATGTTGATAGAACAGCATTAATGAATGCAATTGAATCTGCAAACATGCGCCTTAATGAAGGCTCGGCAATGCCTAATGGTGAGTCAACTCAAAAGCCAGCTGTTACGAGCAATGCTAATACAGTCACAATTGAAATTTCTATTGCTCCAGAATTAGCAGACAAAGTAGCTGATACCGATACTGTGTTTATTTTCGCACGAGCAACTCAAGGCCCAAAAGTACCGCTAGCAGCAACTAAAATCAGTGCTAGCTGCTTACCTGTCACTGTCACACTAGATGACAGTACTTCTATGGGTGGTGATGTAAAACTGAGTTCTGTCGGAGAAGTAGAAATCATTGCAGTACTGTCAAAAAATGGCAGCGTGAAACCACAGTCTGGTGACCTAAAGGGTAACATTAAAGCCGTTAAGGTGGGTGGCAATGCTACACTAACTCTGGATACCTTAGTGCAATAGCACTGTGTAATATTAGTGATGTTAAAAGTTAGCATCACTGAAATTAACCCATAAAAAAAACCGGCTACAAAGCCGGTTTTTTGATTTAGTTGAAAACTACTTAGACATAAACTGAATTGCGTTTTTGTAATCTTCATCAGTACAGTCAGTACACATACCACCTGGTGGCATTGCGTTTAAACCAGACTTAACTGAACCCACTAAGGCATCTAAACCTTTTGCTAGACGTGGTTCCCATGCCGCAGTGTCATGAACTTTAGGCGCACCGGCCACACCCATGCTGTGACATACTTGACACGCTTTATTATAAATAGCTTCACCTTCTTGAGCAAATACATTTGCAGACAAAGTTAAGGCAGCTACTGCAGTCATTGCTAACAATTTTTTCATATTCATCGTTCCTAATTGCAAA
The DNA here is from genome assembly GCF_003797125.1 of Shewanella frigidimarina. Taxonomy (GTDB): domain Bacteria; phylum Pseudomonadota; class Gammaproteobacteria; order Enterobacterales; family Shewanellaceae; genus Shewanella; species Shewanella frigidimarina. The sequence continues at coordinate 40,462 of NZ_RKKE01000013.1, read as the reverse complement.
TATACAAAGCTTAACGCTGCCCTTTGATTTAGAAGGCAGACTCATTTTTAGCAACGTTAGATTACTACAATTAGCAAAAAAACTCATCTTTTTGTGATAACAATCTCAGCTTAGGCTCTAAATCAAGACAATCTGTGTAGTTAAGGTAATATATTAGTAATCGATGAAAAAGTTCAAACTAAATACATAATTTTGGAACCATATCAAATTGCTAGCACTTAATCAGTGACAAAGCTAAACCGATAAAAGTGTTTGTGTTAATATCATTTCGAATTCATCCTCAAGTAAAATAAGAGGGATAAGTGACCATATCAAACCAATCACAAGTGCTATTAAGTGCCAACGAATTAACCTGTATTCGGGAAGAGCGCATTCTATTTGATGGACTTAGTTTTAATATCAATGCGGGGGATATTGTCCAGATTGAAGGCCCTAATGGTGCAGGTAAAACCAGTCTTTTACGAATTATTGCTGGTTTGTCACGTCCCTATGCTGGTGAAGTTGAATATAGTGGTGAAAACATCAATCGCTGTAGAGACGAATTTAATCACGACTTACTATATCTTGGGCATTTAGCTGGCGTAAAAAGTGAGCTAACAGCAGAAGAAAATCTTAACTTCAATTTAAGAATTAGTGGCTATGATGATTTCGATACCACTGCAATTTTGGCGAAAGTCAATTTAACCGGTTTTGAAGAAGCACTAGCAGGTCATTTATCTGCGGGACAACATCGACGTACCGCATTAGCAAGATTACAACACAGTAATTGTAAAATATGGATCCTCGACGAACCTTTTACCGCTATTGATAAAAAAGGTGTAGAAGAATTAGAGCAACTTTTTATTCAACATGCAGAATCGGGTGGATGTGTAATATTAACCACACATCAGGATATGAGCATTATTAGTGATGCCATGTTACGTAAAATCACTCTCGACTATCGCTTTGTATAAGGTATTTGAATGAAACGAGGAATTAGTTACACAACAGCATTCATGACGCTTTTGCAACGTGATTTGAGAATTGCTATTCGACATCGAGGTGACATTTTTAACCCGTTGTTATTCTTTATTTTAGTGGTCACTCTTTTCCCATTAGGTATTGGACCAGAACCTCAAGTTTTGACTAGAGTTGCACCTGGCATTATCTGGGTAGCGGCCTTACTTGCATCGATGTTGTCATTGGAACGTTTATTTAAAGCAGATTACAACGATGGTAGCTTAGAGCAAATGCTACTGAGCCCACAACCGTTAGCATTAATGGTTCTGGCGAAAGTACTTGCACATTGGATACTTACTGGTGTGCCATTAATTCTAGTCGCACCATTACTGGCTGTACTGTTGCATCTAGAAGACAATAGTTACGGTGCATTGATGTCAACATTAGCATTAGGTACACCGATATTGTCGTTACTTGGTGCAATAGGTGTTGCACTAACAGTAGGACTTCGAAAAGGAGGCGTGCTGTTAAGTTTACTTATTCTACCTTTATATATACCTGTACTTATTTTTGCCACTAGTGCGATTGACGCTGCAGGACTGAATATGGCTTATGATGGTCAACTTGCGATTCTTGCTGCAATGTTGGTCGGTTCTTTAATCTTGGCACCTTTCGCAATTGGCGCCTCTTTACGTGTGAGCACAAACTAATGTGGAAATGGTTACATTCTTACGCAGACCCTGAACGGGCATATAAATTGTCAGGCACATTGTTGCCTTGGTTTAGTACACTGGCAATATTGCTGGTTGGAACAGGCAGTATTTGGGGTTTATTGTTTGCCCCAACAGATTACCAACAAGGTGACAGTTACCGAATCATCTTTATCCATGTACCTGCTGCGTCTATGTCAATGGCTGCTTATATGGGTATGGCTATTGCTTCATTTATTGGCTTAGTTTGGCAGATAAAGTCGGCAGATTGGGCCGCTGCTGCAATTGCTCCTATTGGCGCCGTAATTACCTTTATTGCCTTATTAACAGGTGCTGCATGGGGTAAACCTATGTGGGGAACTTGGTGGGTATGGGATGCACGTTTGACATCTGAATTGGTATTGCTGTTTCTTTACCTTGGTGTGATCTCACTGTATGCATCATTTGAAGATAAAGTCCTCGCGGCTAGAGCTTCTGGAATTCTGGCGATTGTCGGCGTAATTAATATACCCATTATTAAATATTCCGTTGATTGGTGGAGTAGTTTACATCAGCCATCAACCATTAGAATCACAGAAAAATCGACGATGTCGACCGATATGTTATACCCACTGTTAATTAATATTTTCGGGTTTGGGATGATGATTGGAGCGATAACCTTGATCCGCTATAGAACAGAGATCCTTGCTCGCAATGGCATGCGCCCTTGGGTGAGAGACTTAGCAACCGCAGAGGAGGCAAAATAATGCAATTTGATTCATTTAAAGATTTTCTTGATATGGGCGGTTACGCATTTTATGTTTGGCTATCCTATGGTGTAACGTTCGGCTGTCTAGCCACATTAATAACCCTGAGTATCAGACAAAAACGTAAAGTCCTGATCGAAATTGCTAAAAAGATAACGCGTGAACAACGCCTGAAAGAAACAAGAGGTAATAACCGTGAATCCAAGACGTAAAAAGAGATTAACCCTTGCCGTTGCATTGATTGCGGGCGTTGCTGCTGTTGCATCATTACTATTGTACGCACTAAATTCAAATTTGAATTTATTCTATACACCGTATGAAATTACCCACGGTAAAAACGATACGGGTGTAAAGCCGGAGCTTGGACAACGTATCCGAATCGGTGGCATGGTAACAATGGGATCGATGAAACGCGATCCAGACAGCTTACACGTTGAATTTGCTGTACATGATTCAGCGGGTGGGACTGTATCCGTTACATACGACGATTTATTACCAGACTTATTTAGAGAAGGTCAAGGTATCGTTGCCCAGGGTGTACTGGTTGAGTCAGGAAAACTAGAGGCCACTGAAGTACTCGCTAAGCATGATGAAAATTACATGCCACCTGAAGTTGCTGAAGCTATGGGTCAAACGCATGAAAAACCGACCTATAATCAAAAAGCTCTTGAAGAAAAATAAAGTCTATTTGTAATAAAAAGCCTCTTCGGAGGCTTTTTTTATGAATGAAATTTCAATTTTTATCGACAGATAGTTGCTATTATTTTAGCTACTCATTACGGAGAGGATACTTTGAACATAGGTTTGTAACCTATTGTCAGTTTTACATTAAGATTTTCAGCAAGGATAAGAAACAATGGTGTGACGGCGCAAAAAACCATTATATCCATTTAAGGTAAAATACTGCTTAACTGAAAATGTTGTGTCTCTATTAAAAGTCTGCTTATTTTCCGCGTACTGAACAATGCCAGTCACAGTAAGTCATACCTATAATGAAAGCCTATCGAATTATGAACAACTCTGGTTTCAATAAAACCCTTCTATTTATTGTGTTTCCAGTTTTGATTCAATGATTTTGAACCACAGCACAACGGCTTTAACCTATAGACTAATCCATATTTTCTATTTTTGGCATCAGCTCAATAATGCTAAATAACCTCAATTCAGGTTAATAAGTGAGATAGGTAAGGCAAAATGATAATATTCGGCCTATTTCATATCAAACTTGTCATTTTTTTTAACTAAGCACAGCGGTGCGTCATTACTAGCCTATTGCAAGTAATGCAATACAGTTGGCAATACAAAGGAGAATTTGATGACCATTTATGATTCCAAGCTGAGGCCAAATAGATAATAGTTAGTTATGGTAAGACCTATGTAGCATGTCTACACGCCACGGTTAACAATAATGGCATCATATAACCTAGTCATTGAGTATAACTTCAAAGTACGTTAATCAAGTCGAATACGCAGCCTTAACGTGATGTTAAGTAACAGATCCAGCATTGCATTCCCGTCGTCAGCCATATTCCTACATCAATAAAATATTACACATACAGTAAGTGGTTTCGACCAACTCTGTTGAAGGTTCGTTTGCAGCTCAAAACCTGTGAACATTGGCTTAAATGGAGTAGCCATTGTTGCAAACATAAGAACAACTTTAGCGTCTTGTACTTGGTATTATCGACTTAAGCTTAGACATGGTTAACGTTGCTAATATGTCCTTAATACAAACACTATAATACGATTTTACTAAACAGAGTTGTACGACACATATCGGATCAGAGAATCAAGAAAATGAGTATTGGGTTCATCTCGTTGACCGAGCTGAGAGCGATTGTGAAAATAATCAGATAGAAGATTACGCATAAATAGTAGACATTTACCAAGTTGTACAATAAATGGATATGGATTGCAGCTAAAAAGATATGATGTTTGAAACAAAGTCGAAGTTAAAAAAAGATAAAAAAAAACCGAGCCTAGGCTCGGTTTTTCGGTGAGTAATTAATTACTCAGCAGCTTCAACTTCAACAGCTTCAGCAGCTTCAGGACGACCTACTAACTCGATGTAAGCCATTGGGGCTTTATCACCGGTACGTAGACCGCACTTAAGAATACGAGTGTAACCACCAGGACGTTCCTGGAAGCGTGGACCCAATTCAGTAAATAACTTACCTACAACTTCAGCGTCGCGGGTACGAGCGAAAGCTAAACGGCGATTTGCAACGCTGTCAACTTTAGCAAGTGTTATTAGAGGTTCAACAACGCGACGCAGTTCTTTCGCTTTAGCTACAGTTGTCTTGATAATCTCATGACGAACTATTGAACAAGCCATGTTACGGAACATAGCTTGGCGATGACTGCTGTTGCGGTTTAGTTGACGACCACTCTTACGATGGCGCATGACCTAATCCTTATAACCTAAATCTGTACTAACCTGAGACTTATAGGTCGTCAGCTAAACTAGCCGGAGGCCAGTTTTCTAGACGCATACCTAACGACAGTCCGCGAGACGCTAAAACATCCTTAATTTCAGTAAGAGATTTCTTACCTAAGTTAGGGGTCTTAAGCAACTCAACTTCAGTGCGTTGTACCAGATCTCCGATGTAATGAATCGCTTCGGCTTTTAAACAGTTAGCCGAACGTACAGTTAGCTCTAAATCGTCGACAGGACGCAGCAAAATCGGATCGAACTCCGGTTTCTCTTCTACAACAGCCTGCTCAGTAACATCACGTAGTTCAACAAACGCATCTAGCTGTTCAGCTAAAATTGTTGCAGAACGACGAATTGCTTCCTCAGGATCGATAGTACCGTTTGTGGTCATATCTATCACAAGTTTGTCTAAGTCAGTACGCTGTTCAACACGAGCGGCTTCAACATTATAAGCAATGCGAGCAACAGGTGAAAAAGAAGCATCAACCAGCAAACGACCGATTGGGCGATCATCGTCTTCAGTCTGTGCACGAGCCGAAGCTGGCACATAACCACGACCACGCTCAACGCGGATACGCATGCTGATATCATTGTTACCAGTCAAGTGACAGATAACATGATCAGGATTCACGATGGTAACATCACCATCATGTGTGATATCTGCTGCTGTAACAGGGCCTGTGCCGGACTTGCTTAATGTAAGCAAAGCCTCGTCTTTACCCTCGATGGTCACTGCTAATCCCTTAAGATTAAGCAATATCTCAAGGATATCTTCTTGTACGCCTTCCTTACTGCTGTATTCATGCAGTACGCCGTCAATTTCGACTTCAGTAACTGCACAGCCAGGCATAGACGACAATAGGATGCGACGCAACGCGTTACCTAAGGTATGGCCAAAACCACGTTCTAGTGGCTCTAGTGTAACTTTGGCGCGAGTTGAATTAACCTGCTCAATATCAACGAGACGCGGTTTAAGAAATTCTGTAACAGAACCCTGCATTGTGTCCTCTCTTGTTTGTTAGCTTTACTTAGAGTAAAGCTCGACGATCAGCTGTTCGTTAATATCCGCAGACAAATCGCTACGTTCTGGAACGCGCTTGAAAGCACCTTCCATTTTCGCATTGTCGACTTCTACCCATGTAGGCTTTTCGCGTTGACCAGCCACTTCTAAAGCCGCTTTAATACGAGCTTGAGTACGTGACTTTTCACGGATGCTTACAACATCATTCGCAGACACTTTGAATGACGGAATGTTAACAACACGACCGTTAACCATAACAGATTTATGGCTTACTAGCTGACGTGATTCTGCACGAGTAGAACCGAAACCCATACGATAAACGACGTTATCTAGGCGGACTTCTAAAAGTTGCAAAAGGTTTTCACCAGTATTGCCTTTTAGACGTGCAGCTTCTTTGTAGTAGTTACGGAATTGCTTTTCTAGCACACCATAAATACGACGAACTTTTTGTTTCTCGCGTAACTGAATACCATACTCAGACAAACGTGGCTTACGTGCGCCATGTTGTCCAGGTGCAGTTTCTAGCTTACACTTCGAATCGATTGCTCTCACACCGCTTTTTAGGAAAAGGTCTGTACCTTCTCTGCGGCTGAGCTTGAGCTTGGGACCCAAGTATCTTGCCATGATCTTTCTCCAACTATCCTATATACGCAGTGTTATACACGACGCTTTTTAGGTGGACGACAGCCATTATGAGGGATAGGCGTCACATCGGTAATGTTGGTAATTTTATAACCAACAGCGTTCAGCGCACGAATGGCTGATTCACGACCTGGACCAGGACCCTTCACGAAAACTTCAAGGTTTTTAACACCGTAGTCTTGAGCAGCAATACCTGCACGCTCAGCAGCAACCTGCGCAGCGAATGGTGTTGATTTACGTGAACCACGGAAACCAGAACCACCTGAGGTAGCCCATGACAACGCATTACCTTGACGATCCGTAATGGTGACAATTGTGTTGTTGAAAGACGCATGGATATGAGCCATGCCATCTGCAACCTGTTTACGTACGCGCTTACGCGGAGAACGTGACGGAACTTTAGCCATTTTGGTTTACCTTCCCGTTACTTTCTTATTGGCTTACGTGGACCTTTACGCGTACGCGCATTGGTCTTAGTACGTTGCCCACGAAGGGGCAGGCTACGACGATGGCGGAGACCACGATAACAACCAAGATCCATAAGACGCTTGATGTTCATTGAAATCTCACGACGCAAGTCACCTTCTACAGTGTATTTGGCGACTTCTTCGCGTAGGATATCTATTTGAGCTTCGCTCAATTCCTTGATCTTAGCATCTTCAGCAATTGAAGTAGATGCGCAGATTGCTCTAGCGCGTGTACGTCCAATACCAAAAATAGCAGTCAACGCAATGACTGTATGCTTTTGATCAGGAATGTTAATGCCAGCGATACGGGCCACTATGCACTCCTTAAAGTTAAAGGCCATCTGCGAAAAGCCCGAAAGGATACTCGACAGACGACAGATTTGCAAACAATATTTTGGTCAGCCCATTATTGAGCTGACCAAACTTCTTTCTTAGCCTTGACGCTGTTTGTGTTTTGGTTCAACACATATAACGCGTACAACACCACTACGCTTGACGATCTTGCAATTACGGCAGATCTTCTTCACGGAAGCTCGAACTTTCATTTCATCACTCCGTAAAAGCAATCTTATTTTCCAAAGCGGTCTAAATTGGCTTTGTTAACAAGATTAGCTTTCTTCATCACAGACTCATATTGATGGGACATCATATGGGTCTGAACCTGAGCCATGAAGTCCATGATTACGACTACTATAATTAGTAGCGAAGTACCGCCAAAATAGAACTGTACTTTCCACGCAATTAACATGAACTCCGGAATTAAGCAGATAAAGGTAATATACAACGCACCCGCTAAGGTTAAACGTGTCATTACTTTATCAATGTAACGCGAAGTCTGTTCTCCGGGACGGATCCCAGGAATGAATGCACCACTCTTTTTCAAGTTATCTGCTGTTTCACGAGGGTTAAAAACCAACGCAGTATAGAAGAAACAGAAAAAGATGATTGCTGTCGCATACAATAATGAATACAGCGGTTGTCCTGGTGACACAGCTAAAGCGAAATCGCTTAACCATGACATAGACTCATTTTGTCCAAACCACTGAGCCAGTGTACCTGGAAACAAAATAATGCTGGAAGCAAAGATTGGTGGAATCACACCTGCCATATTTATTTTTAATGGTAAATGTGTGCTTTGCGCTGCAAAGACCTTACGGCCTTGTTGACGTTTAGCGTAGTTAACGACGATACGACGTTGACCACGTTCCACAAATACCACTAAATAAGTTACAGCAAATACAATCACTGCGAGCAACAGTAGTACTAATACATTCATGTCACCTTGACGCGCCTGCTCGGCTGTTGAGCCGATGGCCGATGGTAGACCAGCAACAATACCTGCGAAAATTAAAATCGAGATACCATTACCAATACCACGTTCGGTAATTTGCTCACCTAGCCACATAAGGAACATAGTTCCTGTTACTAAGCTCACAACTGCAACGAAGTAGAAACCAAATCCGGGATTGGCCACAAGACCAGGCATCAGATTTGGTAAACCCGTTGCAATACCGACAGATTGCAGCGTACCCAACACGAGTGTGCCATATCTAGTATATTGACTAATTTTCTTGCGTCCTGATTCGCCTTCCTTTTTCAATTCAGCGAGTGCAGGATGCACAACAGTCAATAACTGCATTATGATAGATGCCGAAATATACGGCATAATACCCAATGCGAAGATAGAAGCACGCTCTAAGGCACCACCCGAGAACATGTTAAACATGCCAAGGATGGTATCTTTTTGCTGAGCAAATAGCTCTGCCAATACAGCTGCGTCAATACCAGGAATTGGCACGAACGAACCGGCTCTAAAGACGATAATCGCACCAATCACGAACAGAAGACGAGTTTTCAGTTCAGATAAACCGCCTTTCGCGCTTTTTAAATCAAGTCCTGGTTTTGCCATCGACGTATTATTCCTCGATCTTGCCACCGGCAGCTTCAATAGCTGCACGAGCACCTTTGGTTACCTTGAGACCTTTTACAGTCACTGGGCGGTCAATGGTACCTGAAAGAACGATTTTCGCAAACTGGATGTTGCGAGTAATAACGTTCGCATCTTTCAGTGCATTCAAATCGACAACATCACCGTTAACTTTTGCTAGTTCGAGTAAACGAACTTCAGCTGTTACCAAAGCGCGACGCGAAGTAAAGCCAAACTTAGGTAAACGAATCTTAAGTGGCATTTGACCACCTTCGAAACCGACGCGAACACCGCCGCCTGAACGAGACTTCTGACCTTTATGGCCACGTCCCGCTGTTTTACCTAAACCTGAACCGATACCACGGCCTACACGCTTAGGAGCAGATTTAGAACCTGCTGCTGGAGATAGAGTATTTAGACGCATTATCCTAATTCCTCCACCGAAACCATGTAGTACACCTTGTTAATCATACCGCGAACTGAAGGTGTATCTTCAACTTCAACAGTGTGATTAATGCGGCGTAGGCCTAAACCGGTTAAGGTTGCACGGTGTTTTGGTAAACGACCAATGCTGCTTTTAGTCTGTGTGACTTTTAAAGTTTTAGTAGCCATGGTGCATTACCCCCGAATCTCATCAACATTCAGGCCACGTTTTGCTGCGATTTGAGCTGGTGACTTCATGTGCACCAACGCATCGACAGTTGCGCGAACGATGTTGATCGGGTTAGTAGAACCGTATGCTTTTGACAGAACGTTATGAACGCCTGCTACTTCCAATACGGCACGCATTGCGCCACCGGCAATAATACCGGTACCCTGTGATGCTGGTTGCATATAAACTTTAGAACCAGTATGACGACCCTTAACTGGGTGATGCAAAGTACCTGCATTCAACTCCACTGTCACCATATTACGACGGGCTTTTTCCATTGCTTTTTGAATAGCAGCTGGAACTTCACGCGCTTTACCATAGCCATAGCCAATCTTACCGTTACCGTCACCCACTACTGTTAGTGCTGTGAAGCTAAAGATACGACCGCCCTTAACTACTTTAGAAACACGATTAACTGCAATTAATTTCTCTTGCAGATCGTCTTTTTGCTGAGCTTCTAATTTAGCCATTTTTATAACCCCTTAGAACTTCAGGCCAGCTTCACGAGCGGCATCTGCTAGTGCAGCTACACGACCATGATACTTGAAACCAGAACGGTCGAACGCAACTGTTGCTACGCCCTTCTCGATCGCACGCTCAGCAACAATTTTACCTACTGCTTTAGCCGCATCAACGTTACCGGTACTCTTTAGTAGCTCTTTAACCGCTTTTTCCACGGTTGAAGCAACTGCCAACACCTGAGCTTCAGGATTGATCACCTGAGCATAAATGTGACGCGGTGTACGATGTACAACCAGACGATTCACGCCCAGCTCTTGGATCTTCTTACGTGCACGTAACGCGCGACGTAAGCGAGATGTTTTCTTATCCATATCGCGTTACCTACTTCTTCTTAGCCTCTTTACGGCGTACTATTTCGTCATCATAACGAACACCTTTGCCTTTGTAAGGCTCTGGTGGACGATATCCGCGAATTTCAGCAGCAACCTGACCAACAACTTGTTTATCTACGCCCGAAAGCACGATTTCAGTTTGGCTAGGACACTCTGCAGTAACGCCTGCGGGCAGTTTGTGTACTAATGGATGTGAGAAACCCAACGTTAAATCTAAGTCACTACCAGCAATCTTTGCACGGTAACCTACACCAACTAATTTAAGTTTTTTCACAAAACCTTGAGATACACCAACAACCATGTTGTTTACTAGTGCACGTGCAGTACCAGCCTGTGCCCAAGCGTTAGAAACGCCATCGACAGGAAGAAACTTTACTTGTGCATCTTCGATAACAACATTTACCGCATTGTTGATTACTCGAGTCAGACTTCCTTTACTGCCTTTAACAGTTAAGGTCTGTTCGTTTAAAGTCACCTCTACGCCAGCAGGAACAGTGACTGGTGCTTTTGCAACACGAGACATTTCTAGCTCCTTACGCTACGTAGCAGATAACCTCGCCACCCGTGCCATTTTGGCGGGCGGCGCGATCAGTCATCAAGCCTTGAGAAGTGGACACAATTGCGATACCCAGACCGCCCATCACCTTTGGTAGCTCGTCTTTACCTTTGTAAATACGAAGACCAGGGCGACTTACACGCTGGATAGTCTCAACGACTGGTTTGCCTTGAAAATACTTTAACGTAATTTCTAATTCAGGCTTAGCTTCATCTGCTACGGCGTATTCAGTAATGAAACCTTCATCTTTAAGTAATTTCGCAATTGCTACTTTTAACTTAGCTGAAGGCATCTTAACAGATACGTGGTTAGCAGCTTGGCCGTTACGAATACGGGTTAACATATCCGCAATAGGATCTTGCATGCTCATATTAGCTTACTCCGTGACAAGTGCTTACCAGCTGGCCTTACGCAGACCAGGAACTTCACCACGCATGGTTGCTTCACGTAATTTAATACGGCTTAAGCCGAATTTACGTAGAAAACCATGTGGGCGACCAGTTTGATTACAGCGGTTGCGTTGACGCGCAGCGCTAGAATCACGTGGTAGAGCTTGTAACTTAAGTACGGCATCCCAGCGATCTTCTTCAGAAGTTGCAGGGCTGCTGATTATAGCCTTAAGTGCTAAACGCTTTTCAGCATATTTAGCTACGAGCTGCGCACGTTTTGCTTCACGTGCTTTCATAGATGTTTTTGCCATTATGCTACCCTTATTTCTTGAATGGGAAGTTAAAAGCGTCTAACAAAGCACGACCTTCTTCATCATTCTTCGCAGTAGTAGTGATAACAATATCCATACCACGAATTTTATCGATTTTATCATAATCGATTTCTGGGAAGATGATCTGCTCACGCACGCCCATTGCGTAATTACCACGGCCGTCAAACGCTTTAGCGCTTAAGCCTCGGAAATCACGAATACGTGGTATTGCAATGTCAACTAAACGCTCTAAAAATTCCCACATACGCTCACCGCGTAGGGTCACTTTACAGCCAATAGGGTAGCCTTCACGGATTTTAAAACCAGCAACTGATTTACGAGCAACAGTTACAATTGGTTTCTGGCCAGCGATTGCAGTCATGTCACGGAGCGCATGCTCCATAACTTTCTTATCTGCAACAGCTTCGCCCACACCCATGTTTAGGGTGATTTTTTCAATCCGAGGGACTTGCATGACACTGCTGTAGCCGAACTTTTTAGCTAGTTCAGCAACTACAGTCTCTTGATATTTATCATGCAGTTTCGCCATCGTTTACTCCAAATTACTTAACGAGTTCGCTGTTCGATTTAAAGAAACGGACTTTTTTGCCGTCTTCAAATCGGAAACCAACACGATCTGCCTTGCCTGTGGCTTGGTTAAAGATCGCAACGTTTGATGCTTGCATCGGTGCTTCTTTCTCGATAACGCCGCCAGCAACACCCAATTGAGGGTTAGGTTTCTGGTGCTTTTTAACAAGATTAAAGCCTTCAACAATTAACTTACCAGTAGGTAGAACTTGAGAAACCTTACCGCGGCTACCCTTGTCTTTACCTGCTAATATAATTACTTCGTCTTCACGACGGATTTTAGCTGCCATTTGAAGCTCCTTACAGTACTTCTGGTGCCAGCGAGACAATTTTCATGAATTTATCATTACGCAATTCACGTGTCACTGGGCCAAAGATACGAGTACCAATCGGTGCAAGGTTTGCGTTAAGCAATACCGCTGCATTCCGATCGAAGCGAATGACAGAACCGTCTGGACGACGTACGCCTTTCTTAGTACGGACTACCACCGCGTTATATACATCACCTTTCTTCGCTTTAGCGCGAGGAATCGCTTCTTTAACAGAAACTTTGATAATGTCGCCGATACCGGCATAACGACGATGAGAGCCACCCAAGACCTTAATACACTGAACTCTGCGTGCGCCGCTGTTACATGCGACGTCTAGAGTCGATTGCATTTGGATCATTTCAAGTGCTCCGCTATCGTTACTACACAATCCCACTATGGGAGTATATTTGAACCAAATTCAAGTAATAATTTACTCAAAATTGGCGCGCAAGTATAACACACATTTTTGGAATGCATAGCAAAAAAAACAAACGGCCCCAAATACTGGGGCCGTTTACGTTAACCTAATCGAAATTAGGCTTTTGTTACTACTTCAGCTAGTGTCCAAGACTTAGTCTTAGATAGAGGACGACACTGGCTAATAGCCACGAAATCCCCTTCATTACACTGATTAGTTTCGTCATGTGCATGGATCTTAGTTGTACGCTTAATGTACTTCCCATAAATAGGATGTTTCACTTGGCGCTCAATAGCAACAGTAATAGACTTGTCCATTTTGTTGCTAATTACTTTACCTTGCAAAGTACGGGCTTTATCAGACATTACACACCTGCCTTAGAAGTAATAATGGTCTTAACACGTGCAATGTTACGACGCACTAGTTTCAACTGATTCGTTTGAGTCAACTGACCAGTAGCGTGTTGCATACGCAGGTTAAACTGCTCACGCAGCAGACCAAGTAATTCAGCGTTAAGTTCTTCAACGCTCTTTTCTCTTAGTTCGCTCGCTTTCATTACATCACCGTCTTAGTTACGAAGGTAGTCTTCAGAGGAAGTTTGGCAGAAGCCAAAGCGAAGGCTTCACGAGCCAACGACTCAGGAACACCATCCATCTCATAAAGAACCTTACCAGGTTGAATCTGACATACCCAGTATTCAACGTTACCTTTACCTTTACCCATACGCACTTCAAGAGGCTTAGAGGTAATTGGCTTGTCAGGGAAAACTCGAATCCAAATTTGTCCTTGACGTTTAACATGACGTGTCATGGCACGACGTGCAGATTCGATTTGACGAGCAGTTAAACGGCCACGGCCGACTGCTTTCAAACCGAAAGTACCAAAGCTAACTTCAGTACCGTTCGCCAGACCACGGTTGCGGCCTTTGAACATCTTGCGAAACTTCATACGTTTAGGTTGCAGCATAAAAGTTTCTCCTATTTACCACGAGGCTTACGCTTAGGTTGCTGCTTAGGCTCTTCAATAGCAGGTACTAAACCGTCTAGAACTTCGCCTTTGAAGATCCAAACTTTAATACCAATCACACCGTATTGGGTGTGACTTTCTGCGGTTGAATAGTCGATATCAGCACGCAAAGTATGCAAAGGTACACGACCTTCACGATACCATTCTGCACGCGCAATTTCAGCGCCGCCTAAACGGCCGCTCACTTGAACTTTGATACCTTGAGCACCAATGCGCATTGCGTTTTGTACTGCGCGCTTCATAGCACGACGGAACATAACACGACGCTCTAACTGCTGAGCAATAGAGTCAGCAACGAGCTTAGCGTCTAATTCAGGCTTACGGATCTCAGCGATGTTGATTTGAGCAGTAGTACCAGTGATTTTAGACACATAGGCACGTAATACTTCAACGTCTTCACCTTTCTTACCAATCACAATGCCTGGACGGGCTGTGTGAATAGTAACGCGGATGCTTTTCGCTGGGCGTTCAATAACAATCTTAGATACTGATGCGGCTTTTAACTTTTCAGTTAAATATTGACGCACTTCCCAGTCGCTGTTCAGATTATTTGCATAGTCTGACTTATCTGCGTACCAGGTAGAGATCCAAGGCTTAGTGATACCCAGACGGATACCATTAGGATGTACTTTCTGTCCCATTGCTCTCTTCTCCTAGCGATCTGCTACAACCACAGTAATGTGACTGGTACGCTTCATGATACGATCAGCGCGGCCTTTAGCACGTGGCATGATACGCTTCATTGTTGGGCCTTCATCTACGAAGACGGCTCCAACTTTAAGCTCATCAATGTCAGCACCTTCGTTGTGTTCGGCGTTTGCGATAGCTGAGTCAAGTACTTTTTTTACTAGTACGGCGGCTTTCTTGGGGCTGAATGTCAAAATCTCGAGTGCCTTAGAAACAGGCAATCCGCGAATTTGATCAGCAACTAGACGGGCCTTCTGCGCAGACGTACGAGCAAAACGATGTTTAGCTAAAACTTCCATCTTATTCCTCCCGTATTAACGCTTCTTCGCTTTCTTATCTGCAGCATGGCCGCGATAAGTGCGAGTTGGTGAAAATTCACCAAGCTTGTGGCCGATCATTTCGTCAGTTACGAACACAGGTACGTGCTGACGACCATTATGGACAGCGATGGTCAACCCAATCATATTAGGGATGATCATTGAGCGACGAGACCAAGTCTTAATTGGCTTTTTGTCTCCCGCTTCCATCGCTTTCTCTACCTTCTTCAGCAAGTGCAGGTCAATGAAGGGACCTTTCTTGAGAGAACGTGGCATGGCGAATCCTCTTACTATTTATTACGACGACGTACGATGTACTTATCAGTGCGCTTGTTGCTACGAGTTTTATAACCCTTAGTCGGCACACCCCATGGACTCACTGGATGACGTCCACCAGAAGTACGGCCTTCACCACCACCATGTGGATGGTCTACTGGGTTCATTGCAACACCTCGAACTGTAGGGCGTACGCCTCTCCAGCGCTTAGCACCTGCTTTGCCTAACTGGCGTAGCATGTGCTCGGCATTACCAACTTCACCAAATGTCGCGCGGCAATCTACTGGAACTTTACGCATTTCGCCAGAGCGAAGACGTAGAGTTGCATAAGCACCATCACGAGCAACAACTTGTACATAAGCACCAGCTGAACGTGCGATTTGAGCGCCTTTACCAGGCTTCATTTCGACAGCGTGTACAACACTACCTACTGGAATGTTGCGTAACGGTCTAGCGTTACCAGTCTTGATTTCTGCATCCAAGCCAGATTGGATTGGGTCGCCAGCTTTCATGCCTTTTGCAGCAAGAATATAACGACGCTCACCATCTGCATACAGTACTAGCGCGATGTGCGCTGTACGGTTTGGATCGTATTCAAGACGTTCAACTTTCGCAGGGATACCATCTTTGTTGCGTTTGAAGTCAACAATACGATAGTGCTGCTTATGTCCACCACCTACGTGGCGTACAGTGATACGGCCAGTATTATTACGGCCACCACTTTTAGTTTTTTTCGCCAACAGGCCAGCAAAAGGTTTACCCTTATGCAGGTCCGTATTCACCACTTTAACTACGTGGCGACGACCTGGAGAGGTTGGCTTACACTTAATAACTGCCATGATAATTCTCCTTTGCTTATTCAGCGCCGCCGACGAAATCGATTTCAGCACCAGCAGCTAAAGTAACATAAGCTTTTTTCCAATCGATACGACGACCTACACGGCCACCGGTACGCTTGGTTTTACCTTTATTAACTAAAGTGCGAACAGAATCAACTTCAACTTCAAATAGCTTCGCTACTGCAGCTTTAATCTCTGCTTTAGTTGCATCGATGGCTACGCGGAAAACTACAGTGTTGTTTTTCTCAGCAAGCACAGTACTCTTTTCAGAGATATGTGGACCAAGAATAACTTTTAGCAAACGTTCTTCGCGGATCATGCTAGCATCTCCTCGATTTGCTTCACTGCATCAGCAGTAACAAGAACAGTGTTGAACGCAATTAGACTTACTGGGTCAAGACCCGCTACGTCACGCACGTCAACTTTGTATAAGTTGCGAGCTGCTAAGAATAAATTCTCATCAACTTCAGCTGTAACAATTAGAACATCTTCTAAGTTCATTGCTTTTAATTTAGCTTTCAGCTCTTTAGTTTTAGGAGCTTCAACACCAAACGATTCAACAACAACTAGACGTTCTTGACGTACCAATTCAGAGAATATGCTCTTTAGAGCACCACGGTACATCTTCTTGTTAACTTTTTGGCTGTGATCTTGTGTTTTAGCAGCGAATGTTACGCCACCGCCACGCCAGATTGGGCCTTTAACACTACCGGCACGAGCGCGGCCTGTGCCTTTCTGGCGCCAAGGCTTTTTGCCTGAGCCAGTTACTTCCGCACGAGTCTTTTGAGCACGAGTGCCCTGACGCGCGTTTGCAGCATATGCTACAACTACCTGATGAACCAATGCCTCGTTAAAGTCACGGCCGAAGGTAGTTTCGGAAACTTCAAGAGCGCTCTGGGCGTCTTTCAATACCAATTCCATTACTATCTCCTCAGACCTTAAGCTTTAACTGCTGGCTTGATAATCAAGTCACCATTGGTAGCGCCTGGAACTGCGCCGCGTACTAATAACAAGTTACGCTCTGCATCAACACGTACTACGTGTAGATTTTGAGTTGTTACTTGCTCAGCACCCATATGGCCTGACATTTTCTTGCCTTTGAATACACGACCAGGCGTTTGGTTCTGACCGATAGAACCATTCGAACGGTGTGCCAAAGAGTTACCGTGTGTCATATCTTGAGTACGGAAGTTCCAACGCTTAACGCCGCCTTGGAAACCTTTACCTTTTGATTGACCAGTAACATCTACTTTCACTGTATCAGCGAAAATATCAACATTAATTTCAGCACCAACTTCAATGCCTTCGCCTTCACCATCTGCTAAACGCATTTCCCACAAACCACGACCGGCTTCTACGCCGCCCTTGGCAAAGTGACCTGCTTCTGCTTTAGTGATGCGATTGGCTTTTTTGGTACCAGTAGTCACTTGAAGTGCACGATAACCGTCAGTTTCTAAAGTTTTCACTTGAGTAACACGGTTGCCTGCAATCTCGATTACTGTTACAGGGATTGACGTACCATCTTCAGTGAAGATGCGAGTCATACCCACTTTACGACCAATAAGACCGATAGCCATCTCTCAAACCTCTTCTAAGGATCTCAATTAACCTAAGCTAATCTGAACGTCGACACCAGCCGCAAGATCTAAACGCATTAATGCGTCTACAGTCTTTTCTGTTGGCTCTACGATGTCAACTAAACGCTTGTGGGTACGAATTTCGTACTGATCACGAGCATCTTTATTAACGTGCGGAGAGATCAAAACGGTATAACGCTCTTTGCGTGTTGGTAGTGGAATAGGACCACGTACCTGCGCGCCTGTACGCTTAGCAGTTTCAACGATTTCCGCTGTAGACTGATCAATTAAACGATGATCAAAGCCTTTCAAGCGGATACGGATTCTTTGGTTCTGCATTGACCAGAGCTCCTAAAATGGACATATAAAAAATCACCCTCTAGCTTCTTCCTAATGGAAAAGCAGAGCGAGATGATTTAACCGTTCGACTCCCAATCGGAGTCGCTGTGAAAATGAGTAACCTACTTGGTTAAACATTATAATTACGCTGACTAGTCAGCGAGTGGGCAATTATACAGATCTTCTTTCTAAGATCAAGCCCATTGTGTAAATAGTCTTCTAAAAGTCTTCTTACAATCAACTGCCGCGCATTTTACACATTTTATATGTTAATGCTACTAATGATTGTTACTTTTTAGAAATAAAAAAAGGAAGCCTAGGCTTCCTTTTTTAGTGTTCACTAAAGTCGCTATTACGCGATAATTTTAGCTACAACACCTGCACCAACTGTACGGCCACCTTCACGGATAGCGAAACGTAAACCGTCGTCCATCGCGATTGGGTAAATCAGAGTAACGACCATCTTGATGTTATCACCAGGCATAACCATTTCTACGCCTTCTGGTAACTCAATTGTGCCTGTTACGTCTGTTGTACGGAAGAAGAATTGTGGACGGTAGCCTTTGAAGAATGGAGTATGACGTCCGCCTTCTTCTTTTGACAACACGTAAACTTCTGATTCGAAAGTTGTGTGTGGGTTAATTGAACCAGGCTTAGCTAGTACTTGACCACGTTCTACGTCATCACGCTTAGTACCACGTAATAACACACCACAGTTTTCGCCAGCACGACCTTCGTCAAGTAGCTTGCGGAACATTTCTACACCAGTACAAGTTGTTTTAGTTGTTGGACGAACACCAACAATTTCAACTTCGTCTGATACGCGAACGATACCACGTTCAACACGACCTGTTACCACTGTACCACGACCTGAAATCGAGAATACGTCTTCGATTGGTAGTAGGAATGGCTTATCGATGTCACGAGCTGGTTCTGGAATATAAGTGTCTAGGGCTTCTGCAAGCTCAAGAATTTTAGCTTCCCACTCTGGCTGGCCTTCTAGTGCCTTAAGAGCTGAACCTTGAATTACTGGTAAATCATCACCTGGGAAGTCGTATTCTGAAAGAAGCTCACGCACTTCCATTTCTACTAATTCTAGTAATTCTTCGTCATCTACCATGTCACACTTGTTCATGAATACGATGATGAAAGGTACGCCTACTTGACGAGAAAGCAGGATGTGCTCACGGGTCTGTGGCATTGGGCCATCTGTAGCAGCAACTACTAAGATTGCGCCGTCCATCTGTGCAGCACCGGTAATCATGTTTTTAACATAATCCGCGTGACCTGGACAATCTACGTGTGCGTAGTGACGGATTGGTGTGTCATATTCGATGTGAGAAGTATTAATGGTAATACCGCGCTCACGCTCTTCTGGAGCGTTATCGATTTGAGCGAAGTTTTTAACTTCACCACCATAAGTTTTAGACAAAACGGCAGAGATTGCTGCTGTTAAAGTTGTTTTACCATGGTCAACGTGACCAATGGTGCCCACGTTTACGTGAGGCTTAATACGTTCAAATTTAGCTTTTGCCACGATATATTCCTTTCTTTTCAGAAGTGCTCGATTAATTCGAGCAATATAACATTGATGCCGTAACCAATATTAGTTACGAGATTCTATAATCGCTTTTGCAATGTTTTGCGGTGCATCAGTGTACTTCAAAAACTCCATAGAGTATGAAGCACGACCCTGAGATGCAGAGCGCAAATCAGTCGCATAACCAAACATTTCAGATAGAGGCACTACTGCATGGACAAGTTTAACACCTGCGATGCCATCGTCCATACCTTCAATTATGCCACGACGGCGGTTTAAATCACCCACAACATCGCCCATATAATCTTCAGGTGTAGTTACTTCTACTTTCATACAAGGTTCGAGCAACACAGGGGTAGCTTCTAGCGCACCCTTTTTGAAGCCCATAGAACCTGCAATTTTGAACGCCATTTCGTTCGAGTCCACATCATGATATGAACCATCAAACAAACTGACTCTCACATCAAGTACAGGATAGCCGGCTAATACGCCATTCTTCATCTGTTCTTGAATACCTTTGTCAACGGCAGGAATGAATTCACGAGGAACTACACCACCTACAATCTCGTTAACAAATTCGTAGCCCGCACCCTCTTCGAGTGGTTCAATTCTTAACCAAACATGACCAAATTGGCCACGTCCGCCAGATTGACGTACGAATTTACCTTCCACTTCTACTTTAGAACGAATTGTTTCACGGTAAGCAACCTGAGGTTTACCTACGTTACACTCTACACCAAATTCGCGACGCATACGGTCAACGATAATGTCTAGATGCAATTCGCCCATACCAGATATTAGTGTTTGTGCCGACTCTTCATCAGTCTCAACTTTGAATGATGGATCTTCTGCTGCTAATTTTTGCAGCGCAATTCCCATTTTATCTTGGTCTGCTTTTGAACGTGGCTCAACGGCTATGGTAATTACGGGTTCAGGGAAATCCATGCGCTCAAGAATCACTCTGTGATTATTATCGCAAAGAGTATCACCGGTTGTTACATCTTTAAGACCGATAGCAGCTGCAATATCGCCAGCACGTACTTCTTTCAGTTCTGTTCGGTCATTTGCGTGCATTTGCACAATTCGACCTACTCGTTCACGTTTCTGTTTAACAGAATTATAAACACCAGCACCTGATTCAAGTACACCTGAATACACGCGGATAAAGGTCAGTGTACCAACAAATGGATCAGTCGCAATTTTAAATGCTAAAGCCGCAAAAGGGGCATTGTCATCTGGTGGGCGTTTTACTTCATTTTCGCTTTCATCGATGCCTGTAATTGCAGGAACATCAATAGGAGCGGGTAAGAAGTCAACTACCGCATCGAGTACCGCTTGCACACCTTTGTTCTTAAATGCAGAACCGCAAGTGGCTAACACGATCTCATTGTTAATTGTGCGCTGACGCAACGCTGTTTTGATCTCGACTTCTGATAACTCACCTTCTTCAAGGTACTTATTCATCAGTTCATCAGAGGCTTCAGCTGCTGCTTCCACGAGATACTCATGCATTTCTGCAGCTTTTGCTGCTAGATTTGCAGGAATGTCTTCATAAGTGAAAGTCATACCCTGATCGGTTTCAGACCAGTTAATGGCTTTCATCTTAATTAAATCAATAACACCCTTGAAGTTTTCTTCTGCACCAATATTCAATTGAATTGGCACACAAGTCGCACCAAGGCGGTTACGAATTTGATTTATTACACGGTCAAAATCTGCACCTGCACGGTCCATCTTATTAACAAACACCAAACGCGGAACGTGGTATTTGTCAGCTTGACGCCATACGGTTTCAGATTGTGGTTCAACGCCAGACGAGCCGCAGAAGACTACTACAGCGCCATCGAGTACGCGTAATGAACGCTCGACTTCAATAGTGAAGTCTACGTGACCTGGGGTATCGATGATATTAATTCGGTGTTCAGCGAACTGAGCCTCCATTCCGCGCCAAAATGTGGTTACAGCGGCTGAGGTGATAGTAATACCACGCTCTTGCTCTTGTACCATCCAATCTGTCGTGGCGGCGCCGTCATGCACCTCACCGATTTTATGAGACATACCGGTATAGAACAGAACACGTTCTGTTGTGGTAGTTTTACCTGCATCCACATGAGCTACAATACCGATATTACGATAACGCTCAATTGGGGTTGTACGAGCCACTATTTATACCCTCTCAGCTAAAGCTTTTGGCTTCAGCAATATCAACAATATGGAGCGGACCGAAGTCCGCTCCATCATATTACCAACGGTAATGGGCAAAGGCTTTGTTAGCTTCAGCCA
Source organism: Shewanella frigidimarina (assembly GCF_003797125.1). Classification (GTDB taxonomy): domain Bacteria; phylum Pseudomonadota; class Gammaproteobacteria; order Enterobacterales; family Shewanellaceae; genus Shewanella; species Shewanella frigidimarina. The sequence continues at coordinate 18,613 of NZ_RKKE01000013.1, read as the reverse complement.
TGCGATGCACGTCTTCACGCTTCTTAACCGCAGTACCTTTGTTTTCAGACGCATCTAGCATTTCACCTGCTAGACGTAGAGCCATAGATTTTTCACCACGCTTGCGAGCAGCTTCAACTAACCAGCGCATCGCTAGTGCGTTACGACGCACTGGACGAACTTCACATGGTACTTGATAAGTAGAACCACCAACACGACGAGATTTAACTTCGACTGATGGGCGAACGTTATCAAGGGCTGCCTCAAGGATACTTAAATGATTTTCGCTTTTCTTTTCAGCGACAACATCTAGTGCCTTGTAGATAATTTTTTCTGCAGTCGACTTTTTGCCGTCCTGCATAATGACGTTGATGAACTTAGCCAACAACTCACTGTGAAACTTTGGATCTGGTAGGATTTTACGTTGTCCTACAACGCGACGTCTTGGCATATTAATTCTCCGTATGCTTCAGGTATTTCCAAAACTGGAATGTCAAATAAATACTAGCTTGGCCTTACTTAAACGGGATACGTTAAGACTTAGGACGCTTAGCACCGTACTTAGAACGGCCTTGGCGACGTGAAGTCACGCCAGCACAGTCTAATGCGCCACGAACAGTGTGGTAACGCACACCAGGTAAGTCTTTAACACGACCACCACGGATTAGAATTACACTGTGCTCTTGCAAGTTATGGCCTTCACCACCGATATACGAAGTTACTTCGAAACCGTTAGTTAGACGCACACGAGCTACTTTACGTAGTGCAGAGTTAGGTTTTTTAGGTGTTGTAGTGTACACACGAGTACAAACACCACGTTTTTGTGGGCACGCGTTCAACGCAGGCACATTAGTCTTTTCGACTTTTGGCGTGCGTGGCTTACGTACCAACTGGTTAACAGTTGCCATGTATAGCTCCGACAGTTGATTTAAACTCAACAATTAGGTGTGAAAAATCTATATCCCACAATGGTGGGACGCGGAATTTTAGAAAGGTAATGGCTGCCTGTCAAGAAATAGACAACTTTTCGTGCAAATTCCAATAAAAAAGGCGCCATTGGCGCCTTTTTTTAACAAATTACTAACTTAATCTTGGCTACCAGCCAGATTTAGTAGATCTGCTAGGTTCTTTTCAGCTTCGCTTGCGGTTACTGTAGTAGTTTCCACTTTGCCACGAGAGCTTAATACTTTAGCACGTTCTTCGTTACGGGTTTTGTGATAAGCATAACCTGTACCTGCTGGGATCAAACGACCTACGATTACGTTTTCTTTCAAACCACGTAATGGATCGCTCTTACCGCCAACAGCCGCTTCAGTTAACACACGAGTGGTTTCCTGGAACGATGCAGCAGAGATGAATGATTCAGTTGCCAAAGAAGCTTTGGTAATACCGAGTAATTCACGTTCAAACGTTGCAGGTGTTTTACCTTGAGCGATTAGCTCACGGTTAGCAATCTTCACGCGTGATACTTCTGCTTGCTCACCTTCTAAGAACTCAGTGTCGCCTGTTGAAGTGATTAGACACTTACGTAACATTTGACGAATGATAACTTCGATGTGCTTATCGTTGATCTTAACGCCCTGTAGACGGTAAACGTCCTGTACTTCGTTCACAATGTAGTTTGCTACGTTGTGGATACCACGAAGACGCAAGATGTCATGAGCCGCTTCTGGACCGTCTGCAATAACTTCACCACGTTCGACTTTTTCACCTTCGAACACGTTCAAGTTACGCCATTTAGGGATCATTTCTTCATAATGTTCACTGCCATCAGCTGGAGTGATCACTAGACGACGTTTACCCTTCGTTTCCTTACCGAACGAGATCGTACCAGAGATTTCTGCAAGAATTGCAGGCTCTTTTGGTTTACGCGCTTCGAATAAGTCAGCAACACGTGGAAGACCACCGGTGATGTCGCGAGTTTTAGACGATTCTTGTGGAATACGTGCTAATGGATCACCAACGTTGATTTTCGCGTTATCATCTTTCGATACAATCGCGTTACCCGGTAAGAAGTATTGAGCTGGTACTTCAGTACCAGGGATCATTAAGTCATTACCATCGGCATCAACTAAGCGAATTGCTGGACGCAATTCTTTACCGGCTGAAGTACGCGCACCAACATCGAGCACAACTACAGAAGATAGACCCGTTAACTCATCTGTTTGACGTGTCATAGTGACACCATCAATCATGTCAACGAACTTCACGCTACCAGCAACTTCAGAAATAATTGGGTGAGTATGTGGATCCCAGTTAGCGATGATTTCGCCAGCTGCAACTTCACTGTCTTCCAATTTCTCTAATACTGTACCGTAAGGCACTTTATAACGCTCTTTCTCACGACCTAGCTCATCGATGATGGCTAACTCAGAAGAACGAGATACGATAACGAGCTTACCGTCGATGTTAGAAACATGCTTAGCATTGTGTAACTTCAGAGAACCCGCGTTCTTAACTTGAACGTTGTTTTCTGCAGAAGCTCGAGATGCCGCACCACCAATGTGGAACGTACGCATGGTTAACTGTGTACCAGGTTCACCAATTGACTGAGCTGCAACAACACCAATAGCTTCACCGTGGTTAATAATATGGCCACGAGCCAAGTCACGACCATAACACGCTGCACACACACCGAAGTCTGTGTCACAGGTAATTACAGAACGTACAATCACTTCATCAATGCTGTGTTCTTCTAACGTATTACACCATGCTTCATCAAGAAGTGTGTTGCGTGGAGCAAGCACTTCATTAGTACCTGGCTTCATTACGTCAAGAGCAACTACACGACCTAGAACACGTTCACGCAATGGCTCAACAACATCACCACCTTCAATAAGCGGTTTCATTGTAAGACCATGCTCAACACCACAGTCATCTTCAATAACGACTAAGTCTTGTGCAACGTCTACTAAACGACGAGTCAAGTAACCCGAGTTAGCTGTCTTCAATGCTGTATCGGCAAGACCTTTACGCGCACCGTGAGTAGAAATAAAGTACTGAAGTACGTTTAGACCTTCACGGAAGTTAGCCGTAATTGGGGTTTCGATGATTGAGCCATCTGGCTTAGCCATCAAACCACGCATACCCGCTAACTGACGGATCTGTGCAGCACTACCACGAGCGCCCGAGTCAGCCATCATATAGATGCTGTTAAACGAAGCTTGTTGCTCAGGTACGCCATCACGGTTAATCACTGTCTCAGTTGACAGGTTTTCCATCATCGCTTTTGAAACTTTTTCGTTCGCACTTGCCCAGATATCAATGACTTTGTTGTAACGCTCACCGGCAGTAACAAGACCTGATTGGAACTGCTCTTGAATTTCAAGCACTTCAGCTTCAGCGTCAGCTACTAAGGTGTATTTCTCGTCTGGAATAACCATGTCATCGATACCAACAGAGGCACCAGAAATGGTTGCAAAACGGAAACCGGTATACATCAATTGGTCAGCAAAGATAACGGTATCTTTAAGACCTAGTTGACGATAACAAGTGTTCAACAGTTTAGAAATCTGTTTCTTACCCATGTTTTGGTTAACCAAATCATACGATAAGCCTTCAGGCAAAATTAATGATAAAAGAGCACGACCAACGGTGGTATCAATGATACGAGTTGATTTAGTTCTTTCGCCATCATCTGCGATGTTCGTTTCGGTAATCCGTACTTTAACGCGAGCATGTAGTTCAGCAACACCAGTAGCGTAAGCTTTTTCTACTTCTGACACATCAGCGAACGCCATACCTTCACCGCGACCGTTAATACATTCACGGCTGGTGTAGTACAAACCTAATACAACGTCCTGAGACGGAGTAATTACAGGCTCACCGTTAGCAGGTGACAAAATGTTGTTGGTTGACATCATTAGCGCACGAGCTTCTAACTGAGCTTCAAGCGTTAATGGAACGTGAACCGCCATTTGGTCACCGTCGAAGTCGGCGTTGTATGCCGCACAAACTAACGGATGCAATTGAATTGCTTTACCTTCAATCAGAACAGGTTCAAATGCTTGAATACCTAGTCTGTGAAGTGTTGGTGCACGGTTAAGCATTACTGGATGTTCACGAATAACTTCGTCTAACACATCCCATACTTCAGCCTGTTCGCGTTCAACCATTTTCTTAGCAGCTTTAATCGTAGTCGCTAAACCACGAGCTTCTAGCTTGCCGTAAATAAATGGCTTGAATAGCTCAAGTGCCATCTTCTTAGGAAGACCACACTGATGCAGACGTAAAGTAGGACCTACGGTAATTACCGAACGACCTGAATAGTCAACACGCTTACCAAGTAAGTTCTGACGGAAACGACCTTGCTTACCCTTGATCATATCAGCAAGAGATTTAAGCGGACGCTTGTTAGAACCCGTAATAGCACGACCGCGACGACCGTTATCTAATAGCGCATCAACTGACTCTTGTAACATACGTTTTTCGTTACGTACGATAATGTCAGGCGCAGCTAAATCTAACAGACGCTTTAAGCGGTTGTTACGGTTAATCACACGACGGTATAGATCATTAAGATCAGATGTCGCGAAACGACCACCATCTAACGGCACTAATGGACGTAGATCAGGTGGAAGAACCGGTAATACTTTTAAGATCATCCACTCTGGCTTGTTGCCAGATGTGAAGAATGCTTCCATCAGCTTAAGGCGCTTAGTGACCTTCTTGCGACGGGTTTCAGAGTTAATTGAAGGCAACTCTTCGCGCATTTGCTCGATCTGTTCAGCTAAGTTGATAGCTCGTAGCAATTCAAGAACTGCTTCAGCACCCATTTTAGCTTCAAACTCGTCACCGTATTCTTCTAACGCATCAAGATACGTTTCTTCGGTTAGCATTTGGCCGCGCTCAAGCGTGGTCATGCCAGGCTCGATCACAACAAATGATTCGAAATACAGTACGCGTTCAATATCACGCAACGTCATATCTAGCATTAAGCCAATACGTGACGGAAGTGATTTTAAGAACCAAATGTGGGCAACTGGGCTAGCCAGATCAATGTGACCCATGCGCTCACGACGCACTTTAGTCTGGGTAACTTCTACGCCACACTTTTCACAAATAACACCACGATGCTTCAAACGCTTGTATTTACCACACAAACATTCGTAATCTTTAACTGGACCAAAGATACGCGCACAGAACAAACCTTCACGTTCAGGCTTGAATGTACGGTAGTTAATGGTTTCTGGCTTCTTTACTTCACCAAAAGACCAAGAACGGATTAGATCTGGCGAGGCCAAACCAATTTTTATACCGTTAAATTCTTCAGTCTTACTTTGCTGTTTAAGAAACTTTAATAAGTCTTTCACGTTTCTCTCCTGAAGGAGTTAAACCAGGTGCTTTGCTTGTGCAAAGCACCCTTGGTTACCAAACATTGCTTAAGTGCGATGCTTACTCTTGGTCCAACTCGATATTAATACCAAGTGAACGAATTTCCTTCAACAATACGTTGAAAGACTCAGGCATGCCTGGTTGCATCTGATGGTTACCGTCGACGATGTTTTTATACATCTGAGTACGACCGTTAACGTCATCTGACTTAACTGTTAGCATTTCTTGTAGAGTATAAGCAGCACCATATGCTTCAAGTGCCCACACTTCCATCTCACCGAAACGCTGACCACCGAATTGAGCTTTACCGCCCAATGGTTGTTGAGTCACTAAGCTGTATGAACCCGTAGAACGAGCATGCATCTTGTCATCAACTAAGTGGTTCAATTTAAGCATATACATGTAACCAACGGTTACTTTACGCTCAAATTCGTTACCGGTACGGCCGTCACATAATGTCAACTGGCCAGACTCAGGTAAGCCTGCAAGAGCAAGCATTTGCTTGATCTCTTTCTCTTTAGCACCGTCGAATGCTGGTGTTGCAATTGGAATACCACCTTTAAGGTTGGTAGCCAAGCGCACAACTTCATCATCAGTAAACGAATCGATATCAACGCGCTGAAGCACGTCATCACCTAATTCGTACACTTGCTTGATGTAACCACGAAGTTCGGCAATTTCACGCTGCTCTTCAAGCATAGCAGTAATCTTATTACCGATACCTTTGGCTGCTGCGCCCATGTGGACTTCAAGTACCTGACCGATGTTCATACGCGATGGTACGCCCAATGGGTTAAGTACGATGTCTACAGGATTACCTTCTTCGTCGTATGGCATGTCTTCAACAGGACAAATCTTCGAGATAACACCTTTGTTACCATGACGACCCGCCATCTTGTCACCAGGCTGGATAGTACGTTTAACTGCAAGGTAAACCTTAACAATCTTCAATACACCAGGAGCCAAGTCATCACCTTGGGTGATCTTACGACGCTTAATTTCAAATGTCTTATCAAAGTCAGCTTTTAGCTCTTCGTGCTGTTCAGCTAACTGCTCTAATTCAGTTTGTTTAGTTTCGTCGTCGATAACTTGAATCAATACGTCTTTACGTGGGATCTCAGCTAACTTAGCTTCAGAATAACCCACAGACAGTAACAAGTTACGTGCACGGCCCAATACGCCTTCTTCAAGGATCTTGAACTCTTCGCCTAAGTCTTTACGAGCTTGACGAACGTGCATGTCTTCAATTTCAAGCGCACGCTTGTCTTTCTCAACGCCGTCACGGGTAAATACCTGTACGTCGATGATGGTGCCTTTCACTGAGTTAGGAACACGTAATGAGCTGTCCTTAACATCAGACGCTTTTTCACCAAAAATAGCTCGGAGTAGTTTCTCTTCAGGGGTTAACTGTGTTTCACCTTTAGGTGTCACTTTACCCACTAGAATGTCGCCACCCTTCACTTCTGCACCAATATAAACGATACCTGATTCATCTAGTTTAGATAAAGCAGACTCACCTACGTTTGGAATATCAGCAGTGATTTCTTCGCTACCCAATTTAGTATCACGAGCAATACAAGAAAGCTCTTGGATATGGATAGTAGTGAAACGGTCTTCTTGCGCTACGCGCTCAGAAATTAAGATCGAATCTTCGAAGTTATAACCGTTCCAAGGCATGAACGCGATACGCATGTTCTGACCAAGAGCCAAATCACCTAAATCGGTAGATGGACCATCTGCCAATACGTCACCACGAACCACAGGCTCACCAACAGAACAACAAGGACGTTGGTTAATACAAGTGTTTTGGTTTGAACGGGTATATTTAGTTAGGTTATAAATGTCGATACCGGCTTCACCTGCGTGTAGCTCATCTTCATTTACTTTAACTACGATACGACTAGCATCAACATAATCAACCACACCGCCACGTTTAGCAGCTACAACCACACCAGAGTCAACAGCAAGAGTACGTTCAATACCCGTTCCGACTAACGGCTTATCAGCACGTAAAGTTGGTACTGCTTGACGTTGCATGTTTGCACCCATCAATGCGCGGTTAGCATCATCGTGTTCTAAGAACGGAATTAATGATGCTGCAACAGAAATAATCTGTTGTGGAGATACGTCCATATACTGAACATCAGCTGCGCGCATAAAGGTAGATTCACCTTTGTGGCGACAAGCAATTTGTTCTTCTGCCATACGGCCATCAGCATCAACTTCGATGTTAGCCTGAGCAATAACGTAACGACCTTCTTCGATTGCTGATAAGTATTCAACATCATCAGTAATCACACCATCAACCACTTTGCGGTAAGGTGTTTCTAAAAAGCCGTAAGAGTTAGTACGTGCAAAACTTGCTAACGAGTTGATTAGACCAATGTTTGGACCTTCTGGGGTCTCAATTGGACATAAACGACCGTAGTGAGTTGGATGTACGTCACGAACTTCGAAACCAGCACGCTCACGAGTCAAACCACCTGGACCAAGCGCAGAAATACGACGCTTATGCGTTACTTCTGATAGCGGGTTGTTTTGATCCATAAACTGTGACAACTGTGAAGAACCAAAGAATTCTTTCACTGCCGCAGAAATTGGCTTAGCGTTAATTAAGTCTTGTGGCATAAGCTCGTTTAAATCGCCTAAAGATAGACGTTCACGAACAGCACGCTCAACACGGACTAAACCAACACGGAACTGGTTTTCAGCCATTTCACCAACGCTACGAATACGACGGTTACCTAAGTGGTCAATATCGTCGACTTCATCATAACCGTTACGGATTTCGATGATTTTCTTCATAACAGATACGATGTCTTCTTTAGACAACACACCGTTACCTTCGTCTTCAGCAATCTCAAGACGACGGTTGAACTTCATACGACCTACTTTAGATAGGTCATAACGCTCTTCACTGAAGAATAGGTTTTGGAATAAACCTTCAGCTGCATCTTTGGTTGGTGGCTCGCCAGGACGCATCATACGATAGATTTCAACTAGCGCTTCTAAGCGGTTAGTTGTTGAATCAATGCGCAATGTGTCAGCAATATAAGCACCATGATCAAGATCATTGATAAATAAAGTATCAATATTCTTAATACCAGCAAGTGATAACTTAGCTAAATCTTCTAAAGTAATTTCGCTGTTTGCAGTCACTAAAACTTCACCGGTATCTTCATCGATGTAGTCTTGAGCAGCATACTTACCAACAATATAATCTACTGGCACTTCTAGCTCAGTAGTATTGGTTTTTTCAAGTTGCTTAATATGACGTGCAGTGATGCGACGACCAGCTTCAACCAATAAAGCGCCTTCAGCATCTTTAATGTCATAGCCAGCAGTTTCACCACGTAGACGGTCAGGCACAAGTGCCATGACTAATGAATCTTTTTTAATCTTAAACTCAATACGCTCGAAGAATAAATCGAGGATATCTTGAGTAGAATATTCAAGCGCACGTAAGATAATAGTCGCTGGTAATTTGCGACGACGGTCAATACGAACGAATAGAGCATCTTTAGGATCAAATTCAAAGTCAAGCCATGAACCACGGTAAGGAATAATACGTGCGTTATACAGCACCTTACCAGAAGAGTGGGTTTTACCACGGTCATGATCAAAGAACACACCTGGAGAACGGTGTAACTGAGACACGATTACACGCTCAGTACCGTTAATAACGAAAGTACCGTTATTAGTCATCATAGGAATATCACCCATGTAGACTTCTTGCTCTTTAATGTCTTTAACAGTGCCAGCAGCAGCTTCACGGTCGAACAACACCATGCGTAATTTAACGCGTAGTGGTGCCGAATAAGTTACACCGCGGATCTGACATTCTTTCACATCAAAAACTGGCTCACCTAGCTTGTAGCTGACATATTGCAGCTCAGAATAGCCAGAAAAGCTCTTGATAGGAAAAACGCTACGGAATGCGGCTTCTAAGCCACGCTCACCCGTAGGGTCATGATCGGTGAACTTCTTAAAAGAGTCTAACTGGATAGACAATAAATAAGGGATGTCCAAAACTTTTGGACGCTTACCAAAGTCTTTGCGAATACGCTTCTTTTCAGAATAGGAGTAAACCATGGGTTTCCTCTGCTTACGAGATGTGACCAAGACTGAAATTAATATTAATTAAATCAGCACGTTTGCCTATCACCCTTGTTGACAAGAACCTAACCAGTAATCTCTGCTAGGGACTGTTAAAACTGGCGACAAAAGGTGAAAAAAATCGCCTGCGCATAAAGCGCAAAAAAGGCCAACGGTTAAAAAACCGTCAGCCTTCACCCAATCACTTGGGTGATGCAAGCTAAATTATAGCTTACTTAACTTCAACAGAAGCACCAGCGGCTTCTAGATCAGCTTTAAGAGTTGCAGCTTCTTCTTTAGACACAGCTTCTTTAACTGCGATTGGAGAAGATTCAGCCATAGTCTTAGCTTCTTTCAGGCCTAAACCTGTAGCGCTACGAAGAGCTTTAATAACAGCTACTTTGTTTTCGCCGAATGAAGTAAGTACTACGTCAAATTCTGTTTGCTCTTCAGCAGCAACAGCGTCGCCGCCGCCTGAAACTACTGCAGCAGCAGCAGAAACGCCGAATTTCTCTTCCATAGCTTCGATTAGTTCAACTACTTCCATTACAGACATTGCTGCAAAAGCTTCTAACATTTGGTCTTTAGTGATAGACATTAGAAATATTTCCTATTGTTCTGAATTCAATTTTATTAAGCTGCCAGCCTAAAATTAAGCGGCGTCTTGTTTTTGATCGCGAAGGGCGGCCAATGTACGAACGAACTTGCCAGCAGATGCTTCTTTCATAGTCATCATCAACTGAGCTAGTGCTTCTTCGTATGTTGGTAGTTTCGCTAAACGATCAATATCAGCTGCAGGGATAAACATCCCTTCGAAAGCTGCACCTTTAACTTCAAATTTTGCTTGTCCCTTAGCGAAGTCTTTTAAAAGACGCGCTGCAGCACCTGGATGCTCGTTAGAGAAAGCTATTAAAGTTGGGCCAGTGAACGTTTCTGCTAGGCACTCAAAAGCTGTACCTTGAACTGCACGACGAGCAAGAGTGTTACGTACTACACGTACAAACACACCATTTTCGCGAGCAGCTTTACGCAGACCGGTCATAGCACCTACAGTTACGCCACGTGAATCGGCAACAACTGCAGAAAGTGCACCTTTGGCAGCTTCGTTGACTTCAGCAACAATTGCCTGTTTGTCTTCGAGTCTTAATGCCATTGGCTTTACTCCTGGATTCTACCTAGAGAAGTTTCTCTAGTATTTACCAAATTAAACACTTATGTGCTTAATTACTTACGGTGCAGATTTTCCAGTAAAAAAATTTAGCTGGGGCCTGACACCGTCTACGCTGGAAATTAAGTTAATCTAACGATTAACACCTGCGGTCTTGGACGGAAACCGACTCTAATATACAAAAAGTTTAAAACTAATGCATAAAAGCGGCTTCAACCCACAAAGTGCGCGCATTATAGACTAATACGCGCGCCTTGTATATTACTTCGCTTCTTCCAGAGAACCCTGGTCGATAGCAACACCTGCACCCATAGTGGTAGAGATGCTAATCTTTTTCACGTAAATGCCTTTAGCAACTGCAGGCTTAGCCTTTTTCAGTGCTGACACTAACGATTCTAAGTTTTCTTTCAACTGCTCAGTAGTAAAAGTTACTTTACCGATAGTTGTATGGATAATACCGTTTTTGTCGTTTCTGTAACGAACTTGACCCGCTTTGGCATTCTTAACTGCTTCAGCAACGTTTGGCGTTACTGTACCAGTTTTAGGGTTAGGCATTAAACCACGTGGGCCTAAGATTTGACCTAACATACCAACAACGCGCATTGCATCTGGAGATGCGATAACAACGTCAAAGTTCATTTCGCCAGCTTTAACTTTTTCAGCTAAATCTTCCATACCCACTAGTTCAGCGCCAGCAGCGATAGCAGCTTCAGCGTTTGCACCTTGTGTGAATACAGCAACACGAACATCACGACCAGTACCATGTGGAAGTACAGTAGCACCACGCACGTTTTGATCTGATTTACGAGGATCGATACCTAGATTAACAGCTACGTCAACACTCTCAACAAATTTAGCAGTCGCTAATTCTTGTAAAAGTACTACGGCTTCGTTGATGTCATACAATTTTGTTGCATCAACTTTTTCGCGGATAACGCGAGCACGCTTAGTTAGCTTTGCCATTATATTAATCCTCTACTACCAAACCCATTGAACGTGCAGTACCTTCAATTGAGCGAGTCATCGCTTCAATATCAGCACCAGTCATATCAGCAGCTTTAGTTTCAGCAATTTCCTGAACTGCGCTACGCTTGATAGTACCTACTTTTTGAGTATTAGGACGGCCAGAACCTGATTTCAGACCAACTGCTTTAAGCAGTAGGAAAGATGCAGGTGGAGTCTTAGTTTCAAAAGTGAAAGAACGGTCATTATATACAGTGATAACAACAGGAATTGGCATGCCTTTTTCGAACTTTTCAGTACGAGCGTTGAATGCTTTACAGAATTCCATGATGTTCACACCTTTTTGACCTAAAGCAGGTCCAACTGGTGGAGACGGGTTTGCAGCGCCAGCTGCTACTTGTAGCTTAATATAAGCTTCAATTTTCTTTGCCATGTCGACATTTCCTCAATTTGGGTTCAAACGCATGTTGGCGACATGCCAATACGCTCCCCTGAAAACAACGGGTGCGAATTATATAAAAATACGCACCCGCAAACAATGTTTATTTTGTAGTTATTTTAATCAGCTTTTTTCAACTTGATTAAAATCTAATTCTACTGGTGTTGAACGACCGAAAATCATCACCGAAACTTTAATACGGTTCTTTTCATAATCGACTTCTTCGATAGTACCGTTAAAGTCAGCAAATGGACCGTCACACACACGAACAACTTCACCCGGCTCGTACATAATACGATGAGTTGGTGATTCAACAGTGTCTTGAAGACGTTGAAGAATAGCGTCAGCTTCCTTGTCAGAAATCGGTGCCGGGCGATCGGATGTACCACCGATAAAGCCCATTACACGTGGAATACTTTTGACTAAATGCCAGCTATCGTCGTTCATTTCCATCTGGACTAATACATAACCAGGGAAAAACTTACGCTCACTCTTACGACGTTGACCTGCACGCATTTCAACAACTTCTTCGGTAGGAACTAAAATCTCACCGAAGTATTCTTCCATATTGTGCATTTTGATATGTTCAAGCAGTGTTTTAAGCACACGGCCTTCATAGCCTGAAAAGGCTTGGATCACATACCATCTTTTTTTCGCTTCTGTAACTTCAGTCATTTTCAGATGCCTATACGCCAGTAATTAAATTGACTACTCGTAACAATATAGCATCTAATCCCCAAAGGATTAATGCCATTACTGCAGTAGCTGCAAGTACTATAAAGGTAGTGTTTAGCGCCTCTTGGCGAGTTGGCCAAACGACTTTACGCACTTCAATATGGGCTTCTCTAGCAAAAGATTGTGCCTGTTTACCCTTGCTTGTCTGCAGTGCAATGATGCCTGCAATAGCGAAGGCAATAATTACCCCAGCAACACGAGCTACAACATTAGCGTCTGCATAAAATTGATTGCCTATAACAGCAGTAGCAATTAGCAATGCAGCTATGCCCCACTTAACGATATCCAAAGAATTACTCTGGTTTTCAGTATTTGTTGTCATCGGTTAATTCCGTTACTCACTACGACCTGGGCTTAGCTTGGTAAACAACATATTTACCAAATCCGCATTTCCGAACTTTCCCAGAAAATGCATAAGCACAGGGTCAAAAATCGGCCATAGATTGTATTCTTATTCAGCTTTGTTCGCAACAATACAGGCAAAGTAAGATTAACAAATCAATCAAAAAATCGATTTTTGTTACTAACTTCACCCTAAAAATAAAAAAGGAAGCCTAGGCTTCCTTTTTTAGTGTTCACTAAAGTCGCTATTACGCGATAATTTTAGCTACAACACCTGCACCAACTGTACGGCCACCTTCACGGATAGCGAAACGTAAACCGTCGTCCATCGCGATTGGGTAAATCAGAGTAACGACCATCTTGATGTTATCACCAGGCATAACCATTTCTACGCCTTCTGGTAACTCAATTGTGCCTGTTACGTCTGTTGTACGGAAGAAGAATTGTGGACGGTAGCCTTTGAAGAATGGAGTATGACGTCCGCCTTCTTCTTTTGACAACACGTAAACTTCTGATTCGAAAGTTGTGTGTGGGTTAATTGAACCAGGCTTAGCTAGTACTTGACCACGTTCTACGTCATCACGCTTAGTACCACGTAATAACACACCACAGTTTTCGCCAGCACGACCTTCGTCAAGTAGCTTGCGGAACATTTCTACACCAGTACAAGTTGTTTTAGTTGTTGGACGAACACCAACAATTTCAACTTCGTCTGATACGCGAACGATACCACGTTCAACACGACCTGTTACCACTGTACCACGACCTGAAATCGAGAATACGTCTTCGATTGGTAGTAGGAATGGCTTATCGATGTCACGAGCTGGTTCTGGAATATAAGTGTCTAGGGCTTCTGCAAGCTCAAGAATTTTAGCTTCCCACTCTGGCTGGCCTTCTAGTGCCTTAAGAGCTGAACCTTGAATTACTGGTAAATCATCACCTGGGAAGTCGTATTCTGAAAGAAGCTCACGCACTTCCATTTCTACTAATTCTAGTAATTCTTCGTCATCTACCATGTCACACTTGTTCATGAATACGATGATGAAAGGTACGCCTACTTGACGAGAAAGCAGGATGTGCTCACGGGTCTGTGGCATTGGGCCATCTGTAGCAGCAACTACTAAGATTGCGCCGTCCATCTGTGCAGCACCGGTAATCATGTTTTTAACATAATCCGCGTGACCTGGACAATCTACGTGTGCGTAGTGACGGATTGGTGTGTCATATTCGATGTGAGAAGTATTAATGGTAATACCGCGCTCACGCTCTTCTGGAGCGTTATCGATTTGAGCGAAGTTTTTAACTTCACCACCATAAGTTTTAGACAAAACGGCAGAGATTGCTGCTGTTAAAGTTGTTTTACCATGGTCAACGTGACCGATGGTGCCCACGTTCACATGGGGCTTGTTACGTTCAAATTTAGCTTTTGCCATGGTATTGCCTCAGTCCAATTATCTTGGTGATGAAAACACATATAGTAAAAATCCGATGCATAGAAATGACATCGAATCGATTATTTAGGGTTAGGAAGTTTATTCATGACATGGTGGTGTTGATAGGCAGATTCGTACTGCCGACCTCACCCTCAACAAGGGTGCGCTCTACCAACTGAGCCATATCAGCGAACAAATTTGGAGCGGATGGCGGGAATCGAACCCGCGTTATCAGCTTGGAAGGCTGGAGTAATACCATTATACGACATCCGCGCAACCTATTTTAGGCTACCTAACTACCTAGAAAGTGGTGGAGGGAGAAGGATTCGAACCTTCGAAGGCTGAGCCGTCAGATTTACAGTCTGATCCCTTTGGCCACTCGGGAACCCCTCCAGAAAAATGGTGCCGGCACCAAGAGTCGAACTCGGGACCTACTGATTACAAGTCAGTTGCTCTACCAACTGAGCTATGCCGGCGTGTCATTTCGGGTTCGGATATTAGGTAAATGTGCCTCGGAGTGCAATAGGAAAATGCTAAAAAACCAAAAAAAAGTTTCAAATGACGTTTTTTTACACTCGTTTCACTTAAAAAGTGTGATTTGTAGGCAAATGTAATGGGGGATGAAGACAAATGAGCCGCAGACTATTGTCGCCATTTATTCGATAGTGTAATGTGCCTGACCAACCTAGAGGAATGGTTATGAATCCAATTAACTCAATACAAGATGCACTCTACTTTGCTTTTCAGCGCGAGCATTGGGCTGAATTACGCAAATCAGTGCCGCTTACATTGAGCCAGGCTGAATTAGAAAACCTGCGTGGTATGAATGAAAAGCTGTCTTTAGATGAAGTCACTGACATTTACCTTCCTCTCAGCCGTTTACTGAATTTATTTGTCGGCTCAAAACAGCAGCGTGGGCTTGTTCTTGATAAGTTTCTGGAGCAAAAAGCTTCCCCAGGTCCTTATATTATTAGTATCGCAGGAAGTGTCGCTGTCGGTAAGAGTACTACAGCGCGTATATTACAAACGTTATTGCAACGTTGGCCAGAGCATCCTAAAGTTGATTTAGTTACTACAGATGGCTTCTTGTATCCTCTTGCAGACCTTAAACGTAAAGGGTTACTCCAACGTAAAGGTTTTCCTGAAAGTTACGACATGAAAATGTTGGTTGAATTCATTTCGGCAGTTAAAGCTGGGCAAAAAGAGATTCTTGCACCGCTTTATTCGCATGTTACATACGATAGATGTCACGATGAACATCAAGCCATCCGTCAGCCCGATATTTTAATTTTAGAAGGGCTAAATGTGCTGCAAACGGGTTTGGATACGCCTATCGATACAAGAAGGCCGTTTGTATCAGATTTTGTTGATTTCTCGATTTATGTTGATGCTGATGAGTCATTATTGAAAGAGTGGTATAAACAGCGTTTTTTACAATTTAGGAAAGGCGCATTTAGTGATCCAAACTCATTCTTTCATCACTATTCATGCCTAACTGATGATGAAGCTAATACTATTGCTGCAAATATTTGGGATACGATTAACGGCCCCAATTTATCACTCAACATTCAACCAACGCGTGAACGGGCAAACCTCATCTTACAAAAAGGCCCAAACCACTTAATGGACCGAGTTTTACTTAGAAAATAACAATATATGAGCCTATTTCAGGCTCATTTCTAGCATCTACATTACTGCTCGCAGGCTAATTTCACCGCCAAGATAACGTGTAACCCCTTGCTCGTTTTCAAGTAACAAAGCCCCTTGCTCGTCAATACCTCGACAGATACCGTTAACAGAATTAGGTGCCATTAGTAGTGATACTTCACGGCCAATAAATAAATCAAATTTATTCCAACGATCAAGGAAAGCCTCCAACCCTTTCTGCTCAAACAGCTGTAAATCAGCCTTTAGGGTTTTGTGTAGTTTAATTAATAGCTCCGTTTTATCAGGCATATTCACCAAACCAGATAGATCGTTCCATGGCTGGTCTATTAGCTCTCCCTGCTCTACAGACATACTCATATTAATCCCAAAACCAATGACTAATTCTGTTTTCTGAGCTGACGAATTGCTGACCTCAACTAAAATCCCAGCCAATTTTTTATGATCAAGATAGATATCATTTGGCCATTTCAGTCCCAATCCCTCAACTCCAAAGTCAGCTAAAGATTTAACAATAGAACAACCTACAACTAAACTTAAACCACTGGCATGACTAATATCATTATTTAAACGCCAAAACATGGAAGCATAAATATGATGAGCATAAGGAGACAACCATTGACGCCCTCTTCGACCTCGGCCAGCGGATTGATATTCAGCAATGCAAATATCACCCGATTTTAATTCTGAGGCATGTCCAAGCATAAAAGCATTAGTGCTGGTCGTTTCATCAAAATAAAAACAACGGCCATCAATTCCATTAACAAGATGAGACTCATTTACCAACGACACTGGATTTGCTAATTTATAGCCTCTTCCTTTCACACTATAAATTTCGATACCATAATCTTTTAATGCATCTATATGCTGATTAATTGCTGCACGAGTAAGCGACAAGGATTGCGCAATTACCTCACCAGAAACAAAACGTTCATGATGCAAACATGCTAATATTTGCCGTTTACGCGACCAATGCTCATTCATTTTACTTCTATCTCCCCAACTGAGCCCATAATCCTAGGCTCTGGTTGTAATGTGACCGCAAATTTATCAAAAACAGTCTGAATTATGTATTTCGCTAATTGGCATACTTGGTCACCAGTTGCTTGGCCTAGATTAACCAACACCAAAGCTTGATCTTGATGAACAGCTGCACCACCGATATTAATTCCTTTCAAACCGGCATGCTCGATTAGCCAACCTGCTGCAAGCTTATAATGGTCATCAACCTGGCGGTAACCCACTAAGTCTTCGTAACGATTTTTAAGTGAATGATAATCTACTACTGATACAACAGGGTTTTTGAAGAAACTCCCTACATTACCTAATACTTTAGGATCGGGAAGCTTGGATTGACGTACATGGCAAACACAATCAAATACCTGTTGTGCAGTAACATCCATAGCATCAAAGTGTTGTAATGGCCCGTAATTTACCACTGGTTCCCACTTCTTAGGCAGCTTTAGAGTCACTTCAGTAATGACGGCTAAGTTTTTAAGTTGTTGTTTAAAAATGGATTCGCGATAGCCAAATTCACATTGTTGATTATCATAATGTACTAAGTCACCCGTATCGAGTTGTAAAAATTCAATCTTGTGACAGAAACGATTAAACTCAACACCATAAGCACCTATATTTTGTATTGGCGCAGCACCTACGGTTCCGGGGATCAGAGCCATATTTTCTAAACCATAAATATGTTTAGTTAAGCAATATTCAACTAATTGATGCCAATTTTCACCAGCTTGAATCGTGAGATAATAATAATCATCATCTTCATTAATCGTAATGCCCTTCGTGCTAACTTTAACTACGGTTCCCTGAAAATCGTCAGTAAATACTACGTTACTGCCTCCTCCGAGGATGAGCATACTTTGCTGTTGTTGATACAGCATAAGGCTTGTCTTTATTAGCTCATCTTTGTTAGTCACTTCAACTAAAGAATCGCAATGCTGGTTAAGACCAAATGTGTTTAATGAAGTAAGCGAAATAGGCATAAATAGAAAAGCATCAAATTCAAAAAATATATCGCTATTGTAGCAGGGAATAGCTAACAAATTAGCATGATTACACTAAAAACATATCAATGAAAAAGCTGTATACGTCAACTATTCTGATAACTTTAGTGACACCGATGACTCATATGTAGGTTGGATATAAGTTGGAAAAACCAACGACGGCTACATGATAGCGTTCTGTTTCACGACTCTTTCATGTCAATTAGGCGCCTGAAAATAACCTACTTCGCATGGGCATATCGTCCACACAAGCATTATGCTCATATTAACCAAACCGTAATTTCAACAAATGACAGACGTAAAAAAGCCCGCTATATAATAGCGGGCTGTTTCACGACTCTTTCAAGTCAATTAGGCGCCTGGAAATGACCTACTCTCGCATGGGGAGACCCCACACTACCATCGGCGATACTGTGTTTCACTTCTGAGTTCGGAATGGGAT
>NZ_RKKE01000012.1 GCF_003797125.1 Shewanella frigidimarina | reverse complement strand
CAACCCCGACAATTACATTGCCGATATAAGGTTCTAGAATGAGTAATAAGTCATCTTTACTGGCACCTATCTTTTTATGAGCTACAACTTCCCCTTTAGAATCAATGATACAGACATAAAGTAAACGTGCATGTAAATCGATACCACAGTAGTATGGATGTGAGTTATTATAAAATCTCATTGAGCTTTCTCCTGTTGGTTTAGTCACCTTAAGCATACCGCTGATGCGGCTTGCTAGGGAGGGGCTCAATGAGTATCAAGGCCAGTCAGCAGGACGCTCGCAAGCTCGCGCCTCTGCTGGCGGCGTTATGCAAAATAATCACAAGGATCCTCAATGAATCCCCCTAGAGTATTTGTCTCATATTCACATGATTCTGCAGGCCACAAAAAATGGGTTTTAGATTTTGCCACTACTCTGAGAAACAGAGGGGCAGATGCAGTTCTGGATCAATGGGATTTAAAGCCAGGTGATGATCTTCCTCACTTTATGGAAACTCAGCTTGCAACTGCTGACTATGTTGTCATGGTCTGTACTGAGAAGTATGTTGAAAAGGCTAATTCCGGCGAAGGCGGTGTCGGATACGAAAAAATGATTATGACATCATCATTACTATCAAAAATAGATAGCAATAAAGTCATCCCCATAATTAGACAAGAAGGAACTGATCATCGACCTACATTTCTAAAGTCAAAATTATACATAAATTTTTCAAATGACTCAGAACTTGAATACAGTCTTGACGATCTGTTGCGTGTTATTCTGAACGCCCCTTTATACGAAAAGCCAGAACTAGGTAAAAGTCCTTTCAAACCACTGGAGAGTGCTCGCCCAGATAGAACTTCAGATGGTGTTAAAGAGCTTATGAAGTCCGTGGCTAAATGTTATGAGCGAAGAGAATACGATTACATTTGGTTTAAAAGTATCGTCGATATGGTTTCTATGCATAGACTTACGTTAGATAAATACATAGAAGAAGCCGTTAACAAAGGTCTTCTAGAGTGGCACGGCAATGATGCAATTAATATAACAACTGATGGTGTTAACTATTTAGAGACTCACGAGATTATAGGTGGGTAATGAAATGCATAATAAAATTGGCAGTTTTACTGGAATTACCGCGTTAGTAATTTCAATGATTTCACTATATTTTTCTTATCAAGGTAGTTTAGATCGTAAGGAATATTTGAGGTTGTCGATAAACCCTATATCTTCTGGTTACGAGTCAACAATTAAAGCTCCCGTTGGGGAGTTAATACCGGCACTTCTATCTACTAAGTGGGATATTGTAATTACAAATACTAGCGATAGAACAACAACCATTTTAGAAAGTGATATTTATTTACATGGTGAAAATGGACGAAAAGAATACTCAGGGATGGTTCAAGGTATTTATACATCTGATGATAAAAGCTTATATCTCCCACTTACTCTTGAGTCTGGACAACATGTAAAGCTAAAAGCAACTATTGGCTATGAAATGTCTGATACAGCATATCATTTACTTGAAAAATCATATGATTTATCAAAATCAGTAACAATAGATGAAATTCAAAAATTTTTGTGTAGTTATAGAATCGATTTTAGAGGAAATGAGGCTAAGTGTTCCAATGGGTTAAGAACGGTCAATTATAATTCAAATAGCTTACTTTATATATTTAGTGTATCTACAGCCCGTGATAACAATTTCCAAACGGCAGGATTTTGGTACAAAGTAAGAACTACGTATTAGAAACTTAACAAGGCGTTTAAATGCAACAAAAAAACAGTAGGTTATGCTTCGATTTGCTACACATTTCAACCCACAATTTTAGTCCGCTTAACGCGGCGTTACACATAGAAATTTTAACCTGAAACTCACGAATTAGAATTAATGTTCTAACTCGGAAATGTTCATAAATGAGTCAGAAGCCATGATTGAAAATATCTAAATTCAGCTTTGAACTTGAGACCGTTGAAGAAAATAGCGTGAAGCTCACATGGATGTGAGCTTAGCTTTCGCGGTACAGGATGTACCATCGGAAGCGATAGCATTTTCGAATAAGGCCGAAGCAGCCTGCAAATGTGGGGCAAAGTTAAATCTGACCCCATGGCGACTTTTCGCAGCTCTTGTTTTATAAATAGCGAAATGTTGCGGGGCGGCTGGGAGTTCCAAGAGGGAACAGCCGTTGGTTTCCTCTTGGTCTGGTGTGGGCGAAGCGCCACGACGTTAGTGGCCGCAGGCCATAAAGTACATAAGTACAAAACTAAAAAACACCTGAATCCCGGCTCAAAAGCATTACCGGGATGACGTGAGAGTTGGGATGACGTGAGAGTTGGGACGACAAGGAGGCTGTTAGCAATCATCTATTCATATATGAGCATAAGCTAAACCTAATCAGGTTGTGTAAACATTATTTGGATCAAGCGAAATTAGATATGATTACAATCCCGAAACCTTGGTACATGTATTAACGTTCTCTGGTGTGCAGAATGTGATAGGTGTGTAAATTATTTTGTCATATTTTTGTTCTGTTACAATTTTATA
Organism: Shewanella frigidimarina; assembly: GCF_003797125.1. Taxonomy (GTDB): domain Bacteria; phylum Pseudomonadota; class Gammaproteobacteria; order Enterobacterales; family Shewanellaceae; genus Shewanella; species Shewanella frigidimarina. Next base: position 50,837 of record NZ_RKKE01000012.1, on the reverse strand, counting down.
CAGCGTCAAAATGGCTTGCCTTCCCATTTCATATGGGTCTTGACCAATATTGATATGAACAAGATTATCTTTCAACATCGTTAATTGTTCAGAGGATGTATCCGTAATAACAATGATGATCTTGTTGTTATTTATTTTTGCCTGGTACGGTGCAATCATTTTACGGTAACGTGCTTGGTCATTTTGCGGCCAACCACCAACAGCAATAAAAGAGTCTGCTTTAACAGGCTTACCTTTCATTACAGACTCCATTTGATTAACAGATAGAGGCAGTTGATCAAAATTAAAGAAAGGTTCTCTAACTTCAGTCCAGCCCGAATCGTTATTAAGCAATTCTCCAGGAGGTGTATCGTATATTTTTCCCGATAATGCGGAACGGACCCCCATCAGTCTTAAATTCAGATTGGGAGAATCTGGTCGCCCAGATTGCATTATTAGCGTCCCGCCATTAGGCCGAAGTTTTTTTAACTCTTCACCTAATGATTTACCCAATTCAAAATTATCAGTGCCTATATAGGCTAGACGTATATTATTAGGGTCTTCGTTGATTGAAGCATCAAAATCAGAGTCATAGGTAATAATCGGTATGCCTGCTTCATTAGCTCTCTTCAGGCTATTTTTAACGAGATATTTAGATTGTGTAACGGCTACAGCAATACCATCTATACCTTCATCAATCAGTTGATTTATTACCTGATCTTGCATCCTAACATTACTTATATCTGGTCCACGATATATGCATTCCACGCCTTTTATTTGAGCTGCAGCATCTATACAGCCAGCTTTGCTTTGATCAAAAAAAACACTATGAAATTTAGGTACCACGGCAAGTTTCAATTCTTTTCCATAGACAGAAGATATGGTTATTAGACTAAAGGCAACAAACAATACAAGTGATCTCACCACACTCCCTCCTGAAATAAATTATTATGCGACTCTGCTTATACTAGCATATAGCAAAGAAATTCATTTAAAGATACCCGCTGAAACGTATTCCTGAACATATCAGTGTGAGCTAATCGATATTGTTGTGTTTTGAACGCCCCCATGACGACCTTTTCGCAGCTGTTGTTTTAAGTCAATAGAGAAAATATTGCGGGGCGGCAGGGCCAATTTTTTGTTAAAGAGTTAAAAGAGTTAAGAGGGAACAGCTGTTGGTTTCCTCTTGGTCTGGTGTGGGCGAAGCACCACGACGTTAGTGGCCGCAGGGCATATCTAAAAAAGACGCTTTATCCGTAAGTGGGTTAACCAAACTGGACCTTAGCGCTTTTATAGCCGTCATTATTTATCGATATCGATTTAATAAAAAAGCAGATGCTATAATCAGTATCTGCTTTTTATTACGTTAACAATTAATCACTTAAGCGGTTATGATCTTTGAGGGTTAACTACTTTTGCGGGGTAATTAAATACTTCTCACCGGTAGCCTGTTTTGAATAACCCGCTATCGATTTTAATTGTAATACCTCAGCCAATGACACTTCATGGGTGTAGTGGCTTGCAAATGTGGTGGTGATTTCATCTGCAACACGTTTACGCATTGCCATAACCGTTTTAGTGCCTAATTTTCCGATCGCATTGAATAATAAGAATCCATTAACACCCCATGCAAAACCAAAGTTACGGTTAAGCGTAATAGGGCCGCGGTCTAATGCGCCATAAATATAAACTTGTTTGAAAGTGTCAGAACCATAAACGCTGTGTTCTTTCATATCACGCGCTGCAGCCACTTCCATACAGTTAAGAATGTCACTGGTTAGTTTACCGCCGCCAATTGGGTCAAATGCAATCGTTGCACCTGTTTCAATTATCGCTGCGGTTAAGTCAGCTAGGAAAGTATCACTGCTTGAGTTAACAATATATTTAGCGCCCATGTCACGTAGTAGTGTTTCTTGTTCTGCTTTACGGACGATGTTAATTAAATCGACACCATCGGCAATACAAATACGGTTTAACATTTGGCCGAGGTTAGACGCAGCCGCTGCATGAATGATGGCTTTATGGCCTTCAGCACGCATTGTTTCGACCATCGCTAATGCGGTGAGCGGGTTAACAAAAGAAGATGCGCCTTCTTTAGCCGTAGTACCGTTTGTTAATTCTAAGCAGCTTTGCACATTGGCACAGAGATATTGGCGATACGTACCACCGCCAATAACAGCAACAGTTTTACCCATTAATGCTTGCGCTGCAGGCGATGAACCCGCTGCGACAACGGTACCAGCACCTTCATTACCCACAGGAATGGCTTTACCGACTCGGGTTTTAACTGCTGACATAAATTTAGCCGGAACATCGGCAACAATAGTTGGGCTTTGTTCAGTGCCTGCTTGTGCCGCTGTTGTCATATCCGCGACGCTAAATAGCACCGCTAAGTCCGACGGGTTTAATGGTGCAGCTTCAATGCGAATAACCACTTCATCGGCACCTGGTTGTGGCATGTCGATGTGTTTTAATGCGAGTGTTAATTTATTGTCTTCGCTGATTAATGAAGTCAGTTGAATATTGGTATCTGTCATTGGGATCTGCTCCTGCAAAATAATTAATTTTTTAAGCCAATCATTTTAATGTGTCGGCTATGTTCTGTTTGTAATTCAAATCAGACATCAGTATTAGATGTTTTTATACCTACTATCAATTCGTTAGAGTAAGTGTTATCCGGCGTTCGCGGCTTGGATTTGAGCTTTCACTTTTTGCATAAAGTCGGGCATGTTTGCTAGGCGATCAGCTTCTACCTGTTGGGCAATAACCGTTTGGCTCATGGCATCGTTCCACTGTTTCATGCCTGGTATTTCTGCCAGTACATCCCAGTTAAGCTGGCTCGAGCCAAACGCGCTAACAATGGTGTTGACGTAATAAACGTAGATGTCAGCCATGGTGAATTGTTCACCGGCAATCCAAGGTGAAAACTGGCACAAGCGACTTAAGGCTGTAACGCCACGGGTTAATACCTGGCGGACTTCAGTTTTAACCGACTCTGGTATTTCAGCGCCTGAAAACACATAAGGTATGAGTCGTCTGCTAGGCAGTTCAAAATACAACTCTGCCATTTTCATTATTTGACGTACAACAGCACGTTCTCCTGCATTGTCAGGATATAGCGGAATGGCAGGGGAGGTTTCTTCGATAAAGTCACAGATGACACTCGACTCTGACAGGTAAAGACCTTCTTGCGTTGTGATTACAGGTACTTTGCCAGCGGGGCTGATTGCCAATAGCTCTTCACTACCACCGTAAATAAGGTTTTCTGTAAATGGCAGTTGTTTATATAGCAGTACATGTTTCACTAGGTTGTAATAGTTGCTAGCGGCAAAACCGTGCAAAGTCATCATAAGTCAGTAGTCCATCATTAACGTGAAAGTTGTTGTTAATTGCCGAAAAATGCAATTAAGGTCCTTGTATTTAACACGCTGCAACAGGATCAAGGTTGCAATGCTTAAGTTAACGCCATTATTACTGGTTTTAATTTGGTTATATATAAGGAAAAATGCTAATCACTATTGCTTTAAAGACAACAATAGGACGAGAATAAAACAAGAATAAGATCAGAATATTAACTATTCATTTAAGGGAGAAGTGAGTTGGATCAACTACGTGCCATGCGGTATTTCAGTAAAGTGGTCGAAACAGGCAGTTTTACCAAAGCGGCGAGTGCGTTTAATGTGCCGCCATCATCTTTGTCGAGACGCGTTGCTGATTTAGAAAAGAGTTTGGGAGCGACGTTATTAAAGCGTTCGACCCGAATTGTTAAACTAACCGAAGTGGGGCAGATTTATTACAACGATGTCCAACAAATATTAAACCAACTAGCGCAAAGCCATGAAACAGTTCGTAGTTATCAAACAACACCAATGGGGCGTTTGCGGATCAGTTCGATGGTAGGGTTTGGTGACAAGATATTACTGCCGTTGTTAGATGAATTCAGCACGTTATACCCTCAAATTGTTTTAGATGTCAGTTTTAGCGACGAGTTATCAACACTTGGACGTGACGATGTTGATATTGCTATTCGCGGTGGTTATGCGCCCAATGAACGCGTGTTAGCAATAAGACTGATGGACAATGGTTTCATTCCTGTGGCGTCACCAAGTTACATAGAAAAACACGGTATACCAAATAATGCGATGGAATTAACGCAACATAATGGCCTGTATTTTAAAGCACCAACAGGGCCAACTCCTTGGTTATGTAATATGAACGGCCAATGGCATGATGTCTCTGGACCGGCGGTAGCGATTTCAAATAACGGCCCTTGGCTGGCAAAAAAAGCTTGTAACGGAGAGGGCATTTTAATGTCAACTCGATGGGCGTTAGCGTCTTACCTTGAGTCTGGTAAATTGGTAGAGCTTAAGTTTGAACATGAGTTAGCTATAACTCAACATTCTGATATGGCGGTTTATTTGTTATATCAAAAACAGCGCTACTTAGTCCCAAAAGTAAAAGCGGCAGTCGATTTTTTAGTTGAACGAATAAAAGTAAAATGAGGGTTAAAAAACCAATAAAATCTTAAGACGAACAATCAGTGAAGTCATTAATTGCTCAATTGATTGAAATTACTTTGCAGGTGTTAAACACTTCCGTAGCCATATTTTCATTAGGAAAATAGGCATTAACGTTAATGCATTTATGTCTATAAGTGGGTTCGGGGATTAACTCATTTATTCACTACATACAATTCTTTAGCGCAAGCTGTCTTAAATGATATGATATACAGTGATATTTCATCGAAACTAAAACTCAACGAGTGTAGACGTGGCAATTTCGGCCTAACTGTCCGCATGATGAATGTGGAAATTCGATTTATTCATTTGATTAATGTTAGGTGTATTTTTATTCTGTCGTCCTATGTTAGGGCGCACTCCCTTATAGTTTTTCAGCATTACCGGAGACAAAACTCATGACAAACATGAATGTGGATGCCACGCAGTTAACGACTAAACCATCCCAAGATGGTTTTAGCATGCCAGCCGAATGGGCGCAGCAGCAGGCTGTGTGGATGATTTGGCCATATCGTCCTGATAACTGGCGCTCTGCAGGTGCTTATGCTCAGGCGACATTTGCCAAGGTAGCAGATGCCATTGGTGCGGTTACCCCTGTTTATATGGGTGTACCCAAGGCATTTTTGGCACAAGCCAAGACGGTTATGCCTGCTCACGTTACTTTGGTCGAAATAGATAGCAACGATTGCTGGGCTCGCGATACCGGACCTACAGTAGTTGTCAATGCCAAGGGCGAATGCCGTGGTGTTGACTGGGGCTTTAATGCCTGGGGCGGCGATAACGGTGGTTTGTATTCACCATGGGATAAGGACGAGCAAGTCGCGCAAAAGATGCTAACTCAGCATGGTTTTGATCGTTATCAGGCTCCGCTTATTCTTGAAGGTGGTTCTATTCATGTCGACGGTGAAGGCACTTGCATGACCACGGCTGAATGTTTACTTAACAGCAACCGCAACCCCGATTTGACTCGTGAACAGATAGAAGCATTACTGGCTGAATATTTAAATGTTAAGCAGTTTATCTGGTTGCCAGACGGCGTGTACATGGACGAGACTGACGGACACATTGATAATATATGCTGTTTTGCTCGCCCAGGCGAAGTGGTTTTACATTGGACTGATGATCAAAGTGATCCGCAATATCCTCGGTCAAAAGCCGCTTTGGATATTTTGCAAAATACTGTTGATGCACAAGGGCGTAAGTTAACAGTTCATCTAATACCACAGCCTGGTCCTTTATATTGCACAGAAGAAGAAGCGCAAGGTGTAGCAGAAGGAACTGGTGTTCCGCGCACAGCGGGTGAACGTTTAGCGGGTTCTTATGCGAACTTTTTAATTACCAACAATCGTATTGTTTTCCCGTTACTCGACCCGGCAACCGACGAAATTGCTGCACAGAAATTGCAGGAAATTTTCCCTGAGTATGAGATTGTCGGTGTGCCTGCCCGTGAGATTTTATTAGGTGGTGGTAATATCCATTGTATTACTCAACAGATCCCTTCTGGAAAATAAGTAACCGCGAAGGAGAACATAATGATCATTTATATCACTGTTGTTTCAACACTTTTGGCTTTTAAGAAGAGGTCGTAACATGTTCGAAGTCACTGAGGTTTCTATTGCCGAGCTGCGTGCAGCCCTCGAATCCGGTCGCACCACAGCGGTTGAGTTAGTGAAGTCTTATTTAGCTCGGGTTGAGGTTTATGACGGCCCCGCGACGCAGACTAAGCTGAATGCACTGGTTGTTCACAACCCCGATGCCATCAAAGAAGCTGAGGCTTCTGATGCTCGCCGAGCTCGTGGTGAAACACTGAGCCCGCTCGATGGTATTCCTTACACTACGAAGGATAGCTACTTAGTTAAAGGGCTCACTGCGGCTTCTGGTAGTCCAGCGTTTAAGGACTTAATTGCTCAATACGATGCATTTGCCGTTGAACGTCTGCGCGAAGCGGGGGCTATTTGCTTGGGCAAAACCAACATGCCACCTATGGCTAATGGTGGTATGCAACGCGGTCATTACGGCCGTGCCGAAAGCCCATACAATGCTAATTATCTTACCGCTCCCTTTGCCTCAGGTTCTTCCAATGGCGCGGGTACAGGTACGGCGGCAAGCTATTCTGCTTTCGGCCTAGCCGAAGAAACATGGTCGAGCGGTCGTGGGCCAGCATCTAACAACGGCCTGTGTGCTTATACTCCATCACGCGGTGTTATTTCCGTGCGTGGTAACTGGCCGTTGACACCGACTATGGATGTTGTGGTGCCTTACACCCGTACTATGGCGGATATGCTTGAAGTGCTTGACGTTATCGTGGCAGACGACCCTATTACTCGTGGTGATTTATGGCGTCTACAACCTTGGGTTGAGCTCCCAAAAGCATCAACCGTGCGTCCAACATCTTATCTGGCTCTTGCCGCTCAAGCCGATACGCTTAAAGGCAAGCGTTTTGGGGTGCCGCGCATGTACATCAATAAAGATGAATTGGCTGGCACCAGCGAAAACCCTGGCATCGGCGGCCCGACTGGTCAGCGCATCAATACTCGTGCGTCAGTTATCGACTTATGGGAAGCAGCACGCTCAGCGCTGGAGTCTGCCGGAGCTGAAGTCATTGAAGTCGATTTTCCGCTGGTTTCTAACTGTGAAGGTGATCGCCCTGGAGCGCCGACCGTGTTCAATCGCGGCATCGTCACCCCTGAGTTTCTCGATGATGAGCTATGGGCACTATCAGGCTGGGCTTTAGATGAGTTCTTGCGTGCTAATAATGATCCTAAACTGAATAAACTGGCAGACGTCAACGGTCATTTGATTTTCCCGCATGATCTTGGCACCTTGCCCAATCGTGAGGGCGACCTTGCTGCTGGCATGGATGAATATGTCAATATGGCCAAAAGAGGCCTTAAGTCGTATAACCAAATCGACAGCATACCGGATGGTCTGCGCGGCTTAGAGAAGACACGCAAACTGGATCTGGAAGACTGGATGGACGAGCTAAAACTTGATGCAGTGTTATTCCCAACGGTGGCAGACGTGGGTCCGGCAGATGCACAGGTTAATCCAGCTTCTGCCGACATTGCGTGGAGTAATGGTGTTTGGGTTGCCAACGGTAACCTTGCTATTCGCCACTTAGGTGTACCGACTGTGACTGTGCCAATGGGCGTAATGGCCGACATTGGCATGCCAGTAGGTTTGACTTTTGCAGGCCGTGCTTATGATGACAACGACTTGCTTCGTTTTGCGAGTGCATTTGAGGCAACGGGCAGCAAGCGCGTTATTCCTCATCGCACGCCAGTGCTAAGCAGTAAGTAACAATTTCTAAGCTCTAGGCACTAAGCACTATGCACTATGCATTAAAAACTGAAAACGGGATTGGCTCCAGTACGCCAATCCCGTTTTTTATGGCAACGTAAATGCTCGTTTAAAACATGTTCCATATCTACTCTGGGTCATATGCCAATAAACGACCTCTGCCACGAAATCTAACCAGATGTCCTTAAGTTCAGCGTTGAATTTGTCCATTTTCAAATAAAGAACACTAACTTGTTTTGTACTAAAGTGAGTTAGATCTAGTGCTTTTCTTCTTTTCATTATAAAAGAAAATTGATATCGCTTTACTACAAATACCATTGTGTTTTGTGTAAATGGTGTAATCGAACAAGCTGGTTTTATATAAAGTTATAACGAGTTTAGGCCTATTGCTAATCAAATAATCCAGCCAGTCGGTCTAAAGTAGGGCTGTGAAATTTTGTGGCCTAACTTAATATATTGTTATTGTGTACAATAAATTTCACAGGTAGTTTTGTTAACACTTTATATTGCAAAACTCGGTTTGTTTTGAGTGTCACTAATAATTTATCATTTACACCAAAGGCGTAGTAAGTATAAGTCTCTTTTAATCAATAACTTAAGTGGCTTACTTTATAGGATTCTCTGTTCAATAAGCGTTAGTTGTTCGTTACCGTCAGTAAGTGTTAGTAAGGATTTGACTATTAAAATTGATAATAAGATGCGATTTGTTGCTCGATTATTTTGTGTTGTCTTTACCATAACGGTTATCGACATGTTGATAGAAGGCGGATATAAGTACCAAAATACAGGGAGTGTGTATTATGTATCTGCAAGCTCTAATCCAGGTAAGTTTTACTTTGCAGTTGTGTGGCAATCTTTAATTGTATGTGTTTCATTTTATTTCGGCTTTGTTGTGAAGTTGAAAGAAGCCACAAAGGAAGATAATAACAACAAACCTTAATTTCCGCTTGGGTAAGCGTAGAAATTAATATGGCCACGATTATTGGATTATCATAAACATGGCTAGTGTTTTTAGTTTAATTGATTCGAGTTAATTAAGCTGATAAGTTACTAACGTTATTAACAATTATCGTAATTTGAATGTTGAGTGTTACTGGGCTTCTCAGGACGTTTAGCTGCATTCTCACTAATCCGCTGTTCGCTTACTCAAGGACGTCAAATGAATCGCATGATAGTTTTAATCTTATTAGTATTTTTTTCTTGTACGGCAACAGCCGATACAAATGTTGATAGTCAAAATGTAACAAGAGCGGTGCTCGACTATATAGAATCGCAACACAACGTCGAGCCGGAGTTGATGAGAAGAGGCGTTGATAAAAAGTTAGCTAAAAGAACTTATTGGCAATCTAAAGATGGCTCAGAAATTATAATGGAAACTGACTTTGACACTATGGTGTGGGTGGCTGAAAACTATAACAAAGAGGGTAATAAATTCCCGTCATCTCCTAAAGTTGATATCAATATTTTGGATATTGATAATAGAGTTGCATCGGTAAAATTAACCGTCGATGATTGGATTGATTGCATGCATCTATATAAAAATGAAAATAATGAGTGGAAAATAATTAACGTTTTGTGGCAATACAATGATCCGGCAAAACATTCGAGTAAACCGTAAATATAACACACTATGGCATCTTACTTTTCTTAACGACTACAAATAGTGCCAATGGTGAGTTTTGGACTTAGGCTCTAATCCCTTACAACCCAATGGTCTACAAAGTGATCAAATCATATTGTCAGTCGCTGGTGGATTCACTCCAATATGAATTATGTCTATTATGGATAATCGCGCTGATCAAACCACAATCAATTAACAGCCAAATTCATGGGCTGATTCTAGCCTGTTAAGTTCAATTTTCTAATATCTGCCAATGGAATGGCCAATGTGACTATTGTAAAATAGTATTCCTATTAATAACTTGATATTGTTCTGTTGGGCTTAAAGGTTCCTTTATCGCGAATGTTAAAGGTCCGTTTTTATAGATGATGTGGGTATTAAATGATTGATGCTGTTTGTACTTATGGTGGGCAAAGACACACTTTTTCAATTTTGAAATTTCAGGCGTTACCTGAAACTGAAATTGAAAAATGTAGGCAGTTTTTACAATGCCCAGAGTGCGAAGGAAAGGCTTACTATCGTAAGAGAAGCTCAGACGGTAAAGCGGCGTGTTTTGGCTCTCGATATCATGTTGCAGGATGCGATGAAGGCCATCCTTCAACTCAACGAGACCGAGAGACCAGACATAGTGTAGAAGTGAATAAGGTCATTTCTGATACTCATATTATTAGCATTGATTTCATGTTATCAAACACCAAAAAGCCAGTTACTGAGGTGCAAACTGTCGCCGCCACATCAAGCCTCATCTCAACCCGCCTCCCAAAAATCGATAATGCCAGTCGCAAACATGCTGGCAGCAATGAACAAGCTAAGGTCAAAGTATTAGGGCTAGAGAAAATCCTCAATAGCTTAATGCGCGGCAGCGATTTAGCTGAATCGAGTACTTTGATTGAGCTTGATACTGGCTATAAATTTAAAGCCAAGAATTTATTTGTTAACTTTGCTGAGGCTGAGCCAAGTGCTAATGCCAAAGAGGCAAAGCCTAAAATGTACTGGGGTACTATTTCACATCTAGATAAAGAGCTTGATTGGTTGAATCCATCTGATTGTACTGATGTTGGCATTCCTATCTCAAAATATAAATCGATAATATTGGAACGTTTCAATGTATCGGAAGGGCGTCAGTTAGAAGGTGCGGGGATTATTTTGTTTGGAAAATGTTTTTGGAACTCAAAGAAGACTCGCAAGATCATTGAACTGTGGAATGCTGACAGAATTTTTATTTCAATACTAGAAGACTAATCTGCAATAAGCCGTTTAGCCATTAAAGATATATTGGCTTATATCACAATGTGTTGCTTACAAAATTGAAGCAGCTTTTTCATCAATGGCATGTTTTGGTTTCCAGTCGAGTTTGATCCCCTTACTGCACTTTTGCTATTAGATTGACCTTTAAGTCGATCTTCTCTTATTTTGCGCCGTTCATCGGCACGGTTCGCGACTTCAGCGAACTGTTGTCGTTGTGCCAATGTCATACTTGCCATAAAGCTCCGAAAAGGAACTTTGGGCGTGGCAGCGGCTAGATTGGTTTTTGGTGTGCTACACATAGTCATACTCTAGTTTGCAAATGGTGGTGTACTTAATAAGACCGACAAGAGTGAGATTACATTTCATTTGTGGCGTAATTTATATTTGGCGGGCGATATCATCGCATGAGCACTCTGAGATTTTTATCATTTTCACAGTGACCAAAAGTATTTTTTGAACAACGGTTTCGCTAAATGCTTAGTGATTATTTCAATAGCTTTTATTGAGAGTAAAAAAGCCCTGAGACGATAATGGCTCAGGGCTTAGATTGTTTGTCATCTTAACTAGTAAGGTGTGTTAAATCTGTTTTGGTTTAGCGCTCAAATTCGGGTTTTGTTAAATACGAGCCATACGTTTGAGCAGTAACAACCACAATACAGGGAGCAGTAAGATATAGAAAAACAGCACTTTTGCACCGATATCACCGTAAAACAAGGTGTTGTTTACAAACCTCACAATACCCATAGGATCCCATGGCATGTAATGAATATTGCCGTGCAATAACATGGCACCTAAAATCACTATGGTGATGGCTATCCATTGTCTTGCTGCCTCGTAACTTTTGACTAGAAATGCAGGAATTAACGCGGCTAAGCCGATACCAATAAAGTTCTGTGCAAGGTGAGCCAGTAATGGATATTCACTGCTATTTAATCGCCACAATAAGTTGCCGGCAGCAGACTGGCCGATTGCCACTATGCTCAATGCATAATAGCCAATGCTAATGCACAGGCTGAGTATGACTAATTTGATGATATTCATTTATTTCCTTATCGTTTGAACATTCCATAACATTTTTTGCAAAGCGTTTTAGCAGCTCAGTAGAGACTACTTTTGTAATATTGCATTATATCGGCTAAAGGCCGCATCAAGATCGGCAATTAAATCGTCGGCATCTTCAAGTCCAATGTGTAAGCGTATTAATGGTTTACTGCTGTCCCATTGGGTAGCGGTACGGATATTGTTAATTCCGAATACCCCTAAGATTAAGCTTTCGAAACCGCCCCATGAAAAGCCCATTTTAAAATGGTCCATGTTTTCAACAAAAGCTGTGACTGACGCTAAGTCGCCTTGCTTAAGTACAAACGAGAACAAACCATTACCGCTGCTAAAATCGCGTTTAAAAAACTCGTGACCTGGGCAAGTATCAAATGCTGGATGACGGACATGATCCACTTCTGCACGAGTCGCCAACCAATTAGCCACTTTTAAGGCATTTTTATTATGTTGTGCCATACGTACTCCTAAGGTACGCAAGCCTCGCGCGGCTAAATAGACGTCATCTGGCGAGGTCGTTTGGCCCATTAAGTAACTGTTTTCGCGCAGTTGTTCCCAATGCTGTTCATTGGCAGTGGCGGTACCCATCATGACATCTGAATGGCCGACAATGTACTTGGTGGCGGCTTGAATAGAGATGTCGACACCCATATCAAATGGACGAGAATTAATCGGTGAAGCCCAGGTATTATCCAGCATTACAATGACATCATGTTCGTGAGCGATACGGCAAAGCGATGGTACATCCTGCACTTCCATGGTGATAGAACCTGGTGATTCTAAAAATAATACCTTGGTGTTAGGACGAATTAACTCACGAATGCCTGCGCCAATCATTGGGTCGTAATAGGTGGTTTCGATACCAAAGCCCGCGAGCATTTTATTGCATAAATCGCGGGTTGGTTCATAGGCGGTGTCGACCATTAATAAATGGTCGCCACTTTTTAAAAATGATAACAAAGCGCTGCTGATCGCGCCCGCACCAGAAGGGTATAACGCCGTGCCAGCGCCACCTTCAAGTTCGCATATGGCTCGTTGAAATGAAAAATGGGTTGGGGTGCCGCGACGACCGTAAAACATTTCACCGTTGGTTTTGTTTTTAATCGCAAAACGCATCTCATCCATGGTGTCGAACACCACGGTAGAGGCTCTAAATACAGGTGGATTAATAATGCCTTTAGTGAACTTTTTTTCGCGGCCAACGCTAACAATTTGGGTGGCCAGTTTATCGTCTTTGCTCATATTCTTATTTCCATTATGTGTAGAGTCCACGGTTTATGTTTTAGCTAATGTTATTAGCAAAATATCAATGACATGGATAAATGCGCTACGGTGAATGATCTACTGATATTCATCATCCTAGCACCAACAAACCTAAATAAAAGCGCCTAAATGCTGTGGTTGACTATTTTTCATCACTCAAGGGTAACGTCAGGCATATTTGAACCCCTTCAATGCCGTTCTCTATCATGTTGGTTGCTTTAATGCTGCCATGGTGGAAGTCGGTAACTAATCGGGCAATGTATAAGCCTAAACCAAGATGAGGCTTACCATTAATACCTTGAGGCCTGATAGACACCATAGATTCAAAAATTTGGCTGTTCATGTCTTTTGGCAGTAAGGGACCGATGTTACTGACTTTTAATATTGCCTGTTTGTGATATTGGGCCAGGCTGACGGTGATGGCGCTGTCGGGCTGATGAAATTCAATGGCATTGTTGATCAGTTTATCCATTAATTGAGCGATGTATTCCGGCACACCGTCGCAAGACATAACTTTGTCTTCAATGTGAACAGCAAACAGTTGGTCTGGATAAGTCATTTGGTAGCCTTGCATACAACCGCTAATCACTTTCTTTAATGAAAAACGACAGCTTTCAGCTTGGGTCAAACTGGCTTCAAGACGAGTTGCTTCGCTTAAGTTATTTAAAATAAGGTGTAAGCGGCTGACACCTTCTTGGGCGCGGCTAACATATTTTTGTGATTGCTCGTCCAGTTGTTGCAAGCCTAAGTGTTCAAGTGAGCTGCGCACCACGGCAACTGGGGTACGCAGTTCGTGCGATAAACGTGACGACATGTTTTCTAAATAATGAGTGTATTGCCCTAGGCGACTGACAATACTTGAAAAGCTGCGTGACAAATCACCAATTTCATCTCGGTTTTTGGATGCGACAATTTGTTGTCTTACTCGGCCCTGGCTGTCGATGGCGAGTTCGGCCTGATCACGTAAACGGCGGATGCGACTTGAAATACTCGAGGCAAAAATAAACAAGGCTAATGTGCCCATGCTCATAATGGTCAAAATAACGTTAAACAGTTTTTCCAGTGCGCGGTTACGCAGGCTGCGAATGCCGTGAGTGGTTTCTTCTGCAATAACAACCCCCATGACTTTATCGTCAATCCATATAGGGCTTGCTGCTGCTAATACTACGGCTTTGTTGTCTGGCGTTAAGCGCCATGTAGAGCCTTGTTTGCCGCTTAAGGCTTTTTCAATATGGCTGCCAGTGAGTTCAGTTGAGTCTTGCAGTGAATCGATAAAGTCTTGTGGCGGACGAGTCAATATTTTGTAGTACAACGGCAGAATATATTGCTGCTTAAAGTGCAGCCAAAACGAGTCAGGTTGATTGACCTCGATATCATCTGCCCAGGTGTTGGACGATGAACGAATATCACCTGATTTTGCCAGCACGCGGCCATGATTATCGACGACCCAAATACGTGAGCTGTTGTGGCTCATGCCTTTAATGATATTTTCAATTTCAGGCGAGGGCACTAATACCGTGCCTAAACTGGCTACTGAGTCGGTGGCAGAGGTACCAATAACATTCACTAATTGACGTGTTTTTGTATCGTTTACATTATGAATCGCAAAACCTAATTTACTGCCTACCATTTCAAGTGGCAGTCTAAATTCAATATTGTATCCCTTGTCTGTTTTTAACCACTGGCCTTGAATACGTGACTCGGGGGTAACGGGCATCGATTGGCTGGGGTCGGCGGGTAATTCAAACGCACTAAGCCAACCACTTTTTGTATTGGCAATAATATAACGCCTGAACTGACCGTCTGGGGATTGAGTAGCCATGACTAAGTGATCGTTTCTATCAATGCGTAAGCTTTTACGGTTACGGAAAATCAGGTTCGGGTCATTAACGTTGAAAAACCCGTATAAATAGCCGCCGTATTTGCCCACCATATGGCTAAAGCTAATATCGATTGGCTCTGTTTCGCTGCGCTGATAAATAACATGTTTGTCTGAATAGTTAAGGGTGCGATGTTGGTATAAATCCCAGTCACTCAGTTTACCGTCGAGTTGAATGGGCCCAGCTAACGGGTAGGCGTATAAATCACGGCCTTTTTCAACTTGGTTTAAAAAGCTGGCTTGGTTGTCAAATAATTTTGGTCGCTCATGTAGCGCCGTAGCAAGCGCTTGAGTGGTGCCTTCAAGGGTTTTTTCTTGGCCATAACGCAGGTACTTTTCCATTTCCCACACATATTCATACCCAAGCCATGGTAGGCAGAGTAAAAACAGCGACAAAATGACGACCTTGGCACGCAGCCCTATCGGTAAATTCATCTGTTAGATATTGTCCCAGCGGTAGCCCATGCCATAAACGGTATCGATACAGTCAAACTCAGCGTCGATAACGATAAACTTTTTCCTAATGCGCTTAACGTGCGAGGTGATTGTGCTGTCGTCGACGTAAATTTTAGCTTCTTGCATTAAATCCTGACGGCTGCGCACATGTCCTGGATGTTTGGCCATGGCATGAACCATCCAAAACTCGGTCACGGTCAGTTCAATGGGTTGCGATTTCCAATATACCTGAATGCGATTGCCATCGATGGTGAGGTGGCCGCGCTCAAGTAAGTTGTCTTCTATTGGGCTTGAACCGATTAATTCTGAACGACGAAATAGGGCCGCAATACGGGCCATTAAATGGGGGAAACTGACTTCTTTTGTTAAATAATCATCGGCCCCTAAACGCAGACCACACACAGTGTCAAAGTCACTGTCGCGGGCAGTTAAAAAAATAATCGGTAGGCTGCTCGACATTGCACGCAGTGCCTGGCACAGGGTAAAACCGCCGTCTATTTCATGCTCTAAACCAATATCAATAATGGCTAGGTCTGGTAAGCGGGCATTAAAGGCGATCATGGCTGCGGGGCGATTTGCATAGGCTTGAACACTATAACCTTGCTGTTGCAGGACATCTTTGTAATTTTCGCGGATAGCGGCTTCGTCTTCAACAATGGCAATTCGTTTCATGGGATGATTTCAATTAATAGGCTGATAAATAGATACAGTGCTGACTATACAGGATTTTATGGTCCAAAAAAGCCGTTGACGGCAATTGCCATATTGTTGCCACATTTGATCGCCACATTGCCATTTTTGCTCCCCAATAAAGCCACCTATGAGGTGTTTAATAGCGACATAGAGTTAATCAGCAACGCATTAACCCATGTATTGATGATAACCATCATTTTTTAACAACCACTTTAAACAACCGCTAAAAGGGATTCTTTATGAAAAAGCAACTTATTGCCGCAACAATTATTTCTACCATGATGATAATAAACGTCAGCTGGGCAAATGACAATGATATTACCGAAGAGCGCGAACACACAGAAGAGCTAGTGGGTTTGAGTTCTGGGATTTTACTCGGCGCAGTTATCGGCGGCCCAGTGGGTGCCATTATTGGTGCATTTACGGGTACGTTTATTGGTAAGTCGGTTGGCGATGAAGCAGAACTCAGCGTCCAGAAACAACAATTGGTGCAGCAAGAGCAAAAATTAACGCAAACTAATGAGCAATTAATGGCATTGAGCACTAAGCAGCAGTCGTTGGAGCAAGTGTCGGAGAAATATTATCAATTACAGTCTAACTTGGCTGAACAAAAAGCGAATCAACAACAAACACTTAATGAGTTAACCATTGGGATGAATGTGCAGTTTAAAACCGGATCGAGCCATATTGAGCCGCTATTTGAACAACAATTAGATAATGTGGCTTACATGATGAGCTTGTCACCAGAATTGACCATTGATTTAACCGGTTATGCCGACCGCCGTGGTGATAATGATTTCAACCAAGCCTTGTCTGAACAGCGTTTAGCCGAAGTGACACAATACTTAGTTATCCAAGGCATTGCCCGCGAGCGTTTGCATGGACAGGCTTATGGTTCAACGTTGCCAATGCACCAGGAACAAAACTTTGAAAACGACTTTTTTGATCGTCGCGTGACGCTCAAGTTATTAGCCCCAGGTGCTGAACTTGCTGCTAACTAAATTTACACGTCGATTTTCCTTTTTGTTTTGAATATTACCCATCTAGGCGCAAACATTGATGTTGTAGCCTAAATGGGTGAGGAGCTAGTATGCGCCCGTTGTTTTTAATCTCACATTTGTCTATTAAAAATGTTTGTAAATCGCTGTGTTTTGGTTTGTTGTTTGTCATTTATGCCAGTATTACAACGGCATTTGCATCACCGTCTGGATATCAAGAAGACGATATCACTCAAGGTACATTAGAGTACTTTCAACAAAATCAAGTGATACAAGCTTTTGCGCTAGATACACAAGTGAGCATGGATGTGTCGGGATTACTCAATCGGGTCACGGTTAAGCAAGTGTTTATCAATGATTCTGATCAATGGGTTAATGGGCGATACTTATTCCCGTTACCTGAAACTGCAGCGGTCGATAGCATGCAGTTACGCATTGGCGACAAAGTCATAGCAGGACAAATTCAACCTAAAAAACAAGCATTACAGACTTTTGAAACCGCCAAAAAACAAGGTAAGCAAGCGAGTTTGTTACAGCAACAACGACGCAATTTGTTTACCTCAGATGTGGCCAATTTAGGGCCACAAGAACAACTCGTGGTCGAAATTAGTTATCAACAAAAGGTTGAGTATCGTGATGGGCTGTTTAGTTTACGTTTTCCATTAGCGATAACACCGCGCTATAACCCGCAAGCTGATCGCACTACCGAGCAGCCGCCATTGGCCATGCCATCGAGCGCTAATACGGCGACAACTGTTAAGCACGTCAGGCCTGCACTAGATGTAAAGATGCAGGTGAACATTGATGCAGGTTTTGAACTAACGTCACTCGACAGTCTCTATCATCCGATTAAGCAATCTAATGTAGGCAATCATTACAGTGTTAACTTTACTGGCAAACAAATTGCCGACCGTGATTTTGTACTGCAATGGCAAGCTAATGTTGGCGTAGTACCACAAGCAGCGACGTTTTATCAAACCGGTAAAACCCATTTAGCAGACAATAGCGATGAGCGTTCAGAAACAGCACAAAGACAACCTAATCCGGTTGATAACAACTTGTACTCGCTAGTGATGTTAATGCCGCCGAGTGTGGAAGTGAGCGAGCAACACCTTATTGCCAGAGAACTGATTTTAGTTATCGATACGTCTGGTTCTATGTCTGGCCAGTCTATCACTCAAGCCAAGCAAGCATTACAGTTTGCACTAGCGGGACTGCGTGACATCGACAGCTTTAATATTATTGAATTTAATAGTGACGTAACAATGTTATCTGCCACGCCATTGTCTGCTAATAGCCGTAATATTGGCAAAGCAAACCGATTTATTCAGTCATTAGACGCTGACGGCGGCACCGAAATGCGCATTGCATTACAAACTGCGTTGGTGGACAGCGTACAGCAAGATTTTGATCAAACCGATACTCACAGTGAAATGCTACGCCAAGTGATTTTTATGACCGACGGTGCCGTTGGCAATGAACATGAGTTGTATCAGCTTATTAACGATCAGTTAGGTGACAGCCGATTATTTACGGTTGGTATTGGCTCTGCGCCGAACTCAGATTTTATGCGCCGAGCGGCAACAATGGGGCGAGGAACATTTACCTACATTGGCAAAGAGTCTGAAGTGCAGCAAAAAATTGAGCAATTACTTAATAAAATAGAGCAACCCGTGTTGACCAATATTGGCTTGTACTATCTTGATGGCAGCGTACCGGATTATTGGCCGACCACCATTAGTGATTTATACCAAAATGAACCCCTTTGGGTAAGCATTAAATCGGCGTCACACCAACAACAGCCTATCATAGTGTCTGGCAGTATTAATGGTCAGTATTGGCAGCAGCAACTTGATTTTGAAGAAAACCAAGCAGCTAAAGGCATTGATTTATTATGGGCAAATGCGCAAATAACATCACTTGAGCTTTATAAAGACAATGCCAGCCGCGACCGCGTTAATAAGCAAGTTGAAGCATTAGGCTTGCTGTATCACTTAGTGACCAGCCAGACCAGTTTAGTTGCTGTTGATGTGACTCCGGTTAACCCATTGGTTGATAATCCAATAGATGTGCAGTTACAACCGCATATGCCCCATGGATTAAATGCAGCTCAATCGTCGCAAGTATTACCACAAACCGGTACCGCTAGTCGATTATGGTTATTAATTGGCTTTAGTTTATTAGGCTTAGGATTGTTGCACTATTTATGGTTAAGACAACGCTTACCAGGCCAATTGTTAGTGATTGAATCACATGATTAAACAGGAGCGGAAATATGCAGCGAACAATATCACCGACCAAGCATTGGATTGTGATTGTACTTCTAAGCGTACTGGGATGTGCATTATTATTACAGGGAGGTTATATGCAAGCTAAAGCCCATTTTGCCCAGTTTTTAATTGAACGTGCTTTTGAAAAAACCTTGGCCGATAGCCAACCGCATAAACCCTGGTCTTGGGCAGACACTCATCCGGTGGCTAAGATGCGTGTGTTGCAACAACACAATGATAGCTTGCAACCTTTAGGCAGTGACTTGTACGTATTAGCAGGGGCATCTGGGCGCAATTTAGCATTTGGGCCTGGGTTAATGTTAGCTGGAGCTGCGTTGGGTGAGCAGGGCAATATGATAATTGCCGGCCATCGAGACAGTCATTTTATGCGCTTACAATACGTTAAGGTAGGCGACATGATTGAGCTTTATAGCACTGCAGGTGAGCGAGTGTTATATCAAATTACTACCACTCATGTGGTGCATGAAACCGACTTAGATGTGCTGGCTCCCAGAGATGAAAGTCATTTAACCTTGATAACCTGTTATCCGTTTGACCAATTGAGTGGCAATGCTGAGTATCGCTATATTGTTGAAGCTAAGCCGGTAGTGAGCAACCCTTTATACAGTTAAATTACAGGAAGGTTTCCGTGTTCGATTGGGTTGGCTGATAAGTTTGAAATCGTCAGGACTTTTTGAGGTTTGAATGCCATCAGATATAAAGGTTATGTTATTTGAACGTCATGAGAGCTGAACGTTTTATTATTAAAGAACCATTTCAATTAATGATTCAGTGTATGTGTTATCACGCCATTCAGAACTAAATAGCCAATAAAAAAGCAGAGTCCAATAGGGCTCTGCTTTTTTGTATCAATAAGCCATTAGGCTCTCATTGACTTTTCACCTCTAGCTAAACCGACCACGCCTGAACGTGATATTTCAATCACCTTAGTTGTGTCACTAATAGCATGGATAAACGCATCAATTTTATCACTGGTGCCAACCATTTGAATGGTATATAGATTGGCCGTAACATCAACGATTTGACCGCGGAAAATATCAGCTGTTCGCTTCACCTCTTCGCGTTGTTCGCCTTGGGCTTTTACTTTCACCAACGCAATTTCACGTTCAATGTAGGCCGATTCTGTGATGTTAGCCACTTTCAAAATATCGATAAGCTTGTGCAATTGCTTTTCAATTTGCTCAAGAATATTTTCATTGGCAATCACGGTAATATTTAAGCGTGACAAGGTCACATCTTCAGTCGGCGCAACGGTTAAGCTTTCGATGTTGTAGCCACGTTGAGAAAATAATCCCACTACTCGTGACAATGCGCCTGGTTGGTTTTCAAGTAATACAGAAATTATACGACGCATTAGCTTTTCTCCGTTTTGCTTAGCCACATTTCGTTCATCGCGCCGCCGCGAATGAGCATTGGGTAAACGTGTTCCGTTTCATCTACGCTGATATCAACAAACACTAACTTGTCTTTCATCGCCAACGCTTCAGCGAGCTTAGATTCAAGTTCATCTGGGTGACTAATGTTCATACCAACATGACCATAGGCTTCAGCAATTTTGGCAAAATTAGGCACAGAATCCATATAAGAATGGGAATGACGACCTGAATAAATCATGTCTTGCCACTGTTTTACCATGCCAAGGAAACGGTTGTTTAGGTTGATAATTTTAACCGGAGTATCATATTGCAGTGCCGTTGAAAGCTCCTGAATATTCATTTGGATAGAACCATCGCCCGTAACGCACACCACGGTAGCTTCAGGGAACGCCATTTTAACGCCCATTGCCGCAGGCAAACCAAAGCCCATGGTGCCTAATCCACCTGAGTTAATCCAACGGCGTGGTTTATCGAACGGGTAATATAACGCGGCAAACATTTGATGCTGGCCGACATCCGACGCCACATAAGCGTCACCATTGGTGAGTTTGTACAATGTTTCAATAACTTGTTGTGGTTTGATTCTATCGGTAGTGCGATCGAACTCTAAGCTCTTACGTGAACGCCAAATTTCAATGTCGCTCCACCATGCAGCCATCGCGGTAGCATCATTAGTGTCTTTTGATTCATCAAGTAGATCTAACATGCCGTCTAAAATATTATCGGCAGAGCCAACAATTGGAATATCGACCCGAACCGTTTTAGAGATAGAAGATGGATCAATATCGATGTGTAAAATGGTTGCATTAGGACAATACTTTTCAACATTGTTGGTGGTGCGGTCGTCAAAACGGACCCCAATACCAAAGATTAAATCGGTGTTGTGCATTGCCATATTCGCTTCGTATAAACCATGCATTCCTAGCATGCCTAAACTCTGCTTATGGGTGCCAGGAAACGCGCCTAAGCCCATCAAGGTACTCACGACAGGGATGTTTAAACGTTCGGCAAGGGCAAGTATTTGTGCATCACAACCCGAAATAACCGCGCCACCACCGACGTATAATACTGGTTTTTTAGCCGCTAACAGGGCTTGTAAACCACGACGAATTTGGCCTTTATGACCCGATGTGGTGGGGTTGTACGAACGCATTTTAACGCTGTCCGGATAAACATAATCATGCAGTATATCTGGGCTTAAACAGTCTTTAGGTAAATCAATGACCACAGGGCCAGGGCGACCGGTAGCGGCAATAAAAAAGGCTTTTTTAACTGTTTCTGGTATGTCTTTAGCGTCTGTTATTAAAAAACTGTGCTTAACGATTGGGCGAGAAATACCAATCATGTCGCATTCTTGGAAGGCATCATTACCAATCAGATTACTCGGCACTTGACCAGACAACACAACCAGTGGGATTGAATCCATGTAAGCGGTGGCAATACCGGTAATAGCATTGGTAGCCCCAGGGCCTGAAGTGACTAACACGACACCAACTTTGCCAGTTGCACGGGCATAACCATCAGCCATGTGCACAGCTGCTTGTTCATGACGAACTAGGATGTGTTCAATACCAGATATTTTATGCAGAGAATCATAGATGTCTAACACCGAACCGCCGGGATAACCGAAGATATGGCTGACACCTTCATCTATTAGTGAGCGCACGATCATACTCGCGCCAGAAAGCTTTTCCATGAAATGAATCCTTGTTAAGTTACCGTATGGTAAACAGTATCTTGTATACAACGACGGTAATCGTTTTAATCAATAAGTTTGAAGGGTAATTCAAACTCGAAAATTGAAATTGCTATCGCAATATTCAATGGCTGGTTTCATTGCTACTGAATCAGTAACTAGCCTCCATCTTATGTAAATTTATTTTTACTGCAACCCCTTTAGTTAATTATTTATCAAGGTTGAAATCATTTCATGTTTATGGGCTGCTTTTAATTGTTGTGGCGAGTTTGATGTTTACGTAGGGCTATAGGCGTTTAGGAAAGCTATTTATAATGTTCAAAGCCAACAAATAGGCAATAAAAAGACCACTAAAATAGTGGCCTTTACATAATGTTCTGACGGGAATATGTGGTGTTATTCAGTTCTAGTTAAAGTGCTTTGAAAAAACTGACATACACCGACTAGCAATATTGAACCAAGCATCAGTGCAGAAAAGGGCACGGCGCTACCATCATAAAAATACGCCAACAATGGCCCCGCGACGGCGCCAAAACCAAATCTTAACGTGCCGATAACGGCCGTTGCGGTGCCGGTTTCTTGTTTGAACTTCATTAATACAATGGCGTCGGCATTGACCGACATTACCCCGAGCGAACCCATTAAAGGGATAAGCATTAATACGGTAAAGTGATAGCTTAAATCAAGTAAATTAACCGCGAGCAAGCCCGTTGCGGCAATAATCCCGAAGAATGTTGACACATGCAACATCCGTTTAGATCCGAACCGGGTAACCACTCTAGAGTTAACAATGTTGGCGAGCATCAAGGCTCCCACATTAGTGCTAAATAAAATCGCAAACAGCGATTTATCTAAATTAAACACTTCCATGTAAATAAATGGCGAAGCGGTTAAGTAACAAAAGAAAGCAAACGACGTTAATACTCCGCTGGATAAATTCAGTTTTACACCATTGCGAGCAAATACTGTGTAGTAACCGCCTAAAAATGTCTTTTGGCTACGACCGCCTAGGTCTTTATCGCTGGGCATTTTTAGCTTAAATAATACTAATGCCAATAATGTGATGGCATAACAACTTTGGCTTAAAAAGATAAGGTGCCAATCGCCGAGCTCCATAATTAAACTGCCCATCGTTGGGGCAAGTAATGGCGCTAACATCATAATAAGGCTGACATAAGACATACCTTTAGCTGTATTGTCGCCATAGATCTCTTTAATGTAACCTGGTACTACAACGGTGGCAGCGGCACCAATGAGAGCTTGTGCAAAACGCAATATCAAAAACTGTTCAATACTGGTACTAAGTGCAATTAACAAGCTGATAATGGTGAAACCTAACAACCCAAAGATAACTAGGGGTCGACGACCAATTTTGTCGGCAAGGGGGCCAAAAATCAGCATACCTAACGCATAACCGGCAAGATAAATACTGAGTGACTGTTGCACTGTGGTGATGTCGGTATCAAAACCTAATGCCAAGATGGACATTGCCGGTAGGTACATATCGATAGCTAAAGGCGTGATGGCAACAATAGCGGCCAGCATAGGGATTAGCATAGCTAAGTGGGGAATACCCGCAGAGACTGGAGATGAGTCGGATTTTGATGGCGATACCACGTGAACCTCGTGTGCTTTAGGTGTTGCAGAAGATGCTAATTTAATCGACGCTAGTTTACCACGTTACGGAGCATTTACTGCGGCTGATTTTTGTAATGAATAATGTGCGCCGTTTGTGTTTATCTTTACGTTTACCCTTATGTTGACAGAATCATTTTATTGAGGCGTTTTAGAGACATATCAATTACGCTTGCAGTAACGATATTGGTTGTTGTGCATGATTTACTTATTCTTGTTTAACCATCTTGTTTAGCCATAAATGAGTGACGAAAACGCCAAGCGAGTTAAGCTTGGCGTTTTGTTGAGGATGAAATTTTATTTATCGTTAGTGAATATGTCGTAATTAATTTGAAATAAAACTATGATAACAACCTACTTTATTATTATTGAGGTTGTTGTGTTGCTGAGTCGGTTATATGGATTTATGCCTGGTTTAGAAACCTTTTCTCGTTACGAGAGAAGCTGGCTTAAAGATGACGTTCGTGCAGGTTTATCTGTTGCCGCCGTCGCTTTACCTGTTGCAATAGCGTACGCACAGTTAACGGGCGTCAATGCAGCAGTAGGTTTGTATTCATGCGTGTTACCGATGCTTATTTACGCCTTATTTGGCACCTCAAGACAACTTATCGTTGGCCCTGACGCTGCAACGTGTGCGGTAATTGCCGCTGTTGTGACGCCACTAGCCGCTGGCGACAGTCTAAAACATTGGCAATTAGTGATGACCATGACCGTGATGACAGGGTTTTGGTGCTTGATTGCGAGTCGATTTAAATTAGGCGTGTTAGCCGACTTCTTATCCAAACCTATTCTGATGGGGCTACTCAACGGTGTTGCCATTACCATTATTGTTGGTCAATTCTCGAAAATATTTGGTTTTACCTTTGATGAAAAATACTTACTTGAACGCCTAGGTGGTGCGCCAAGTTACTTATCACAAACTCACATACCGACATTGTTGATGGCCATTCTGACGGTGGTTGTTTATTTTGTGATGAAGCGGTTAAAACCGACATGGCCAGCATCAATGTTTGCAATTGCAGTAGGTGGTGCATTGGTGTGGGCTTTTCATTTAACCGATTATAATGTGGCGGTTATTGGTAGCGTGGCAGGTGGCTTGCCATCATTTCAAGCTCCTGTGTTTAACATTGGTATTGCGCGTGAATTAGTGATGCCGGCACTTAACTTAGCCATGGTTAGTTTTGTGAGTATGATGCTGACCGCGCGCAGTTTTGCCGCTAAAAATGGTTACGACATTGATGCCGACAAAGAGTTTAAAGCCTTGGGCTTAGCCAATATTGCATCCGCTTTATCGCAAGGTTTTGCCGTGAGTGGTGCAGATTCTCGTACTGCGGTGAACGATGCTAACGGCGGCAAAACTCAATTAGTGTCGGTAATTGCTGCCGTGTTAATCGCCGTAGTGGCGGTGTTTTTAACCGCGCCGTTAGAATTTATTCCCAGCGCAGCGCTCGGGGTAGTATTAGTGATAGCATCTGTGCACCTTATCGACTTAAAAGCGATTTGGGGCTTACGTTTACGTGATCGCCAAGCATTTTATTTAGCTTTAACCACTTTCCTCGCAGTACTTTTTATTGGCGTGATCCCTGGGATCACCCTTGCAGTGTTATTAGGATTGTTTCAGTTTCTTCGTACGGTTATGCGACCGACGGATCAAGTGTTGGGGCTGGATGCAAAAGGCATTATTCGCAGCTTAGATAGCAGCGACAAAGCCTCATCGGTACCTGGTGTGTTTATTTATCGGTTCAACTCTCCGCTGACCTATTTTAATGCTACCTATTTTAAGCGCCGTCTACTTGAACGCTTTGCTCGGCAGAACCAACTTGAAACGGTCGAATGTGTGATTATAGATGCGGTACCTTGCTTTACTCATTTAGATCTAAGCGTAATGGCAATGCTGACCGACATCGATGTGTTATTAAGAAAGCGTGGTGTCAGTTTAGTGTTGGCAGGGCGTAAGCGGCAGTTAATTAGCTGGTTTGAACAAACAGATATGGTGTCGGGCGAAGAAGGTATTACTATTCGCTCAGATTTATATCTCGCATTAAAGATGCAACAAAGTCATGTTGCTGCCTGTGAAGCACAACAGCTTGATGATAGTCATAGCGATGATTCAACCGAGACCGTATTAACACATAGTCAAATTTAACCATTAGGTTTACCTGGTACTGTGTGTTAGCTTAGTTTAAGCTTATGAATTTTAATGATTTTAATAAATGTTGTTCATGGCGATTTTATTCTATAAAATCGCCGAAAATAACCAAGGTATGGCAATCATACTTTGTAATGACGCCCCCTCGAAAATCAGGCCCTTAATTTCCTTTCTGTGCCCTTGAGTAAAGTAAAAAGCGTAGTCTTTCTGTTGGATGTGGCATATATGGTTTCGCAAGTAAGTGA
The DNA here is from genome assembly GCF_003797125.1 of Shewanella frigidimarina. Taxonomy (GTDB): domain Bacteria; phylum Pseudomonadota; class Gammaproteobacteria; order Enterobacterales; family Shewanellaceae; genus Shewanella; species Shewanella frigidimarina. Next base: position 24,435 of record NZ_RKKE01000012.1, on the reverse strand, counting down.
AGCAATGCTGGATGTGATCGCAGATGCGTTAGTCGATAAAGGGTATATCCTTTTATCTGATATCATTCCTGATTATGTAAGTTTAGCCTTGCTTGAAAAAATGCAAGCTCAGCAAGATATTGATTTTAAAAAAGCAGCCATTGGTCGAGGTATTGAACAACAAATCAATACTGAAATTCGCTCGGATAAAATTAGCTGGTTAGACAATCAAGATCATACCGACCGTGAATATTTATCGATTATGAGCCAATTGAAAGATGGGCTAAATCGTCGTTTGTTTATGGGACTGTTTGACTTTGAAAGTCACTATGCTGTTTATGAGCCTGGTGCTTTTTATAAAAAACATGTTGATGCGCTGCATGGCAGCCAAAATCGTATTTTATCGACCGTATTTTTCTTGAATCCAGATTGGCAAGACAGCGATGGCGGCGAATTGATCATTTATGATGAGTTTGATTTACCTTTAGAAGTCGTTAATCCTAAAATTGGTACCTTGGTACTGTTTTTAAGTGAACGCTTTCCGCATGAAGTCAGGCCGACCACAAAAACCCGTAATAGTATTGCCGGCTGGTTTAGGGTGAGCAGTGCTAATCACGGTTTTTAATTATAAAGTAGAGAATGACTTAGTCTTTAGCAAGCTATGTTGTAACCACAAAACAATGTTTTTACGCTATGGATAAAAACATTGTAGTTGCTGGCTGTAAATCTATATGCAGTTAAGGTAATGTAACCTTTTAATAAAAGGAGCGTTAACTTGAGCTGGATTAATAGACAAGATTGCTTAATGGGCGAACATGTTATCTTAGAACCACTGTCTTTAGATCACGTTCCTGGGTTAACTCTGGCTGCCAGTGATGGCGAGTTGTGGAAATTGTGGTTTACGCAAATCCCTGATGCCGATGGCATGAAAGCATATGTTGAGTACGCTTTAGCTTGTGAAAACCAAGGTGAAGCGGTCGCATTTGCAGTGCGTGATAAAGTCTCTGGCAATATCATTGGTTGTACTCGAATTTGCCACTGGGACCAACCTAATCGTAGACTCGAAATTGGCTACACTTGGTACGCTAAATCTTATCAACGCAGTGCTATTAATACCGAGTCCAAGTTATTATTACTCCGCTATGCATTTAATACTTTGGATGCGATCGCGGTCGAATTCAGGACACATTGGCATAATCATGCCTCACGTAATGCGATTGCACGATTGGGTGCCAAGCAAGATGGCATATTACGTAATCATAAAATTCAAGCTGACGGGACTATTCGTGACACTGTAGTGTTTTCGATTATTGAAACCGAATGGCCTCAAGTTGAGCAGTATTTAACTTCTCGTTTAGCGCATTATCAATCGTTAACTTTATCTCCAAATTTCTAAAAACGAAGGAAAATTACCATGAACAAATCTGCTATGTGGGTTTTTACTGTGTCGGCTATATGCATGAGTGTAACTGCACATGCAGAAGATGCTGCAGAAAAAGCATTCACTGATGAACTACTTGAATGTGCAGCGTATTATCAAATTAGCTCGGAAGCGATTGCTGCGATGAATGCCCCACAAATGAAAGCGGTGGGCGATCGTTTAAAAACCTCCGCAATTGATGCCGTGGCTATAGCGGGTAAGTACCGTGCTCCTGAGCAAGTTGAAAAAGATGTTGTTGCAGCTAAACAAAAGCAAATTGATAAATTAGCTGGATCGAATAACTTAGGCGCATTGATGTCAAAATACAAAGACTCTTGCAAATCGATTGTAACAGACCCACAGAAGCGCTTAGATTATTGGATTATGGCGACCATGTAATGGTTTGTTAGATGTGAAATAACCACGTAGAGGTGCCTCTCGTGGTTATTTTTTTAGCCATTTCCCTTGTGGTGTTTGGATCATATGCCCAGGTTCCGCTGCTTCAATCGCTTTTTGAGCCGCAAGAGTGGCAATTTTATCAAGGCTAATTTTATTTCTCTCAGCGATGATTTGATAATAGTGTTTGCGTTTGGCATTAACCGTCAGTACTAGTTGTTGTGATTCAGGTGATGGAATAACAACACCTAAATAACCGTTTGTTTGCTCACCTACTAGTCTGGCTGTTTTGGCTTCTTGCAATGTCATTGCCCAAGCAGTGGCACACCATAATAAACTGGTTAAGCATACGGCAGTGGCTAAAGCGAATCTAGATTTCATCTTGATAACCTCTGCTTAAAATAACTCGTCATTCTCAAGTAAATTATTGAGTTCTTTTTCCACTTTAATTCTAATTTCATGCTCAATTTTAACATTTAAGTTAATGACAATTGGCTTGTCAGGTGGCTCTATCTTTACGGTAGGCGTACAAGCTGATAACCATAACGATGCCATTATGGTGCTGATACTGACTAAATATGTCGATGAATATTTCACGTGGACGATCCTTTTATGCTGCTATTGGACTTTTGCTTCAATTTTGCTTTGTAGCTGATTACCGATCTGAGTACTTTTGTATAACTGAATTAAGTTTTCTTGGTGAGAGTAATTAAGGTGAACAGGGCGCTCAATGTCACGGCTGTTACCTTTTACTGCAATATTAATCTGTGCATCGCCGTTGGGTATCATGTCAAAGGAGCTCGACAATTCAGTATAGTTAAGATGCTCAAGTGCGGTAAAGACTAATCCAAGATAAGGCTGAGATAATTCTAGCTGATCCATTGCAGGATTTCCGGCAACTTCAATTAATCCTCCAGGTGCTCGCGCAGCCAGTTTGCCACCAGTAACAGTCACTTTGCCATCAACCAGTACCGCGGGTAATACGCCATCAAATAAGCCATTGGCTTTAACACCCACTTGCGGTTGCTCTTCTAAGAATTTTTCTAGACTCAACCCTTGTAATAATAAGTATCCATAAGATTTATCATGCAGTTTTAACACAAACTCAGGTAATAAAAAGCGTCCATCAAGCATGTCGCCGCTGGCGGTAAGGTTGATGTTGGTCTCGCTTAACCCTGTAACTTGCTGTAACCAATTGGCCGGTGCTTTATTGCCGTCTTTGTTAAGTTCGATATCGGCATTCAAATTCAAGTTTGTTAGCGATAAACCAAGCTTAGCTTGCTGCAAACTGATTGCGGTTTGTGGGCAGACTAATTGACTGTGGGCAAAGTGTTTCTCTGCTGCTGGAGTATTAGGGCCATCGTGAGTTTGCTGCCAGTTAAATTGACATTGGGCAAACACGTCACCACCATTAAAGGTTTTATCTTCCCATTGACCTGACAAAGATGACAACTGTTGTTGAATTTTCATTTCAAACTGACTGGTGTTGCCTATTTCGCTTAACGCAAAACCTGCGATTAGTTTGCTGTGGCCTTGAATTGTAAAGTTATCTGGCAGGGGTTGAACTTTTTGTAATGTCTTGATTGCTGTTTCAATATCGGTATCAAAAGTCCATTGGCCAGCTAATGATAATGGGCTTTTTTTATCGGCAAATTTAAGTAAGTGATAACTGCTTAAGTTAAGGGTGTCGAGTTGCCATTGTTCACTACCGACCAGTAATCCTTTGGATAAATTGAGTTGCTGAGTAACCGTAATCTTATCCAGTGCAAGTAGTGGTTGGCGGCGACTTTTTCCTAGTTGCTTGGTGATATCGAGTTTATTGATACGCCAAGCGATGTCGTTGGTTGCAGGGTTTTGTAACCAACGTTCTAGCGACTTGTCGATGGGCTCATCCTGAAGTAACGCTAAGGTTATGCTTTGATTGATAGCAATATCGGCTTTTTTAACCGAGGCCAGTGTAGTCGATAGCTTACTGTTGTCCACTTGAGTAGCTTGTTGAACAATCAATTGGCCAATTTGCAGCGTAAACGGAGATAGATTGAGTTGAGTATTATTTTGTTTGAATGACATGGTCGAGGTGTCATTGAGTACAAGCCCGAATGCTCCCAATTGTGCAGAAGTTTTTTTGGTCTGCTTGGTATGTTGTTCATTCTCACTGTTAATACTGCGCAATATACTTGTGTTGTTGACAGCTACGCTGGAGCTTGGCAGTAATGATAATTCGAGTTGATGTTGTTGCCACTGCGATATTTGACCGATTAGACTCACTTTAGCATCAGACAAAGACAACAGCTCTAACGGGATCTCAGGGAATAAGGCTTTAATATCGATAAGACTTGGAGCCATTGCGGTTACTGGTGTTGGTACGGATACATTCTTACTGGCCGTTACGGTTATATCGTCAGCGGCGAGTGTGTTGATTGGCTGTTGTTCTGTCTTGACTGTTGCTTCCAGGGTCGACAATGCCATCCCCCAATCGAAGTGGCTGCTAAATTGTTGATGACTATTGAATGTGGTGTGCGCCAGCTTTAATTTGCTTTGGAGCAATAACCCTTCAATGCTGACGCTTAGATCAGGAATTGACACCTGCAGAGGTAGAGCATCATTTTGCAGCGGGATAACGACTTCAATAGGATAAGCCATGTCGACATCGATGCTGGCTAGCTGAGAAGTCGATTTAGGGGTTAATTTGTCAATGATATGAATTATTTGATTGGCGTTCTCACCAGTTAATAATGCAATTAATTTACTTCTGTCGTCTTGTGAGGGCGACAGTTGATAATTTAGCGGTGCAATATCTAGTTTTACTGCGAAGGCATCAGTGGTTTTGCTGTTGTCTAGTGAAGCCGTTATAGGGTAATAGCCCAAATTCAGCATTGCTTTAACAGGTTGTTGCGGCGAAAAATAAACACTGGACCACAGTGGTGAGTGTAAAGATAAACCGTCTATTGATTGCTGGCTGCTCATCTCGCCGCTGATTAAGTTAATTTTACTATTGGCCGTCCATTGGCCTTCGATGGTGACTTGTTGTTGACGAATAGGTTGTAGAAGTTGTAATAGCTGCTTATGCAAGCCATAAAGCATATTATTGCTTTGCACTTGTTGTGATTGCTGCTTATTGTTTAATAAGTTTAAATACTGTTCTAACGAATTAAGTCCTTGATAGCTTAGCCCTAAATCAACTAGGGTGTTAAATTGCCAGGCACGCTTGTCTAAGGTGGCATCTAGGCTAAATAGCGGGAAATCATTAAAGCGCCACAAGGTATTTAGTTGACCTTTTTGGGTCAAGGTAAGCTTGTCCATCTTTAAAGTGTGTTGCTGTGGGAGATCTTTATCCAGCACTGGCAGCTTAATGTTAATTTCACCTAACTCAATCGTAGGTAATTTTGCGAGGTTGAGTTGCATCGCCGCTGGTGATTCTTCAGTTTGTTGTGATTGACGAATGAAAAAACTGTCACCTAAATCAACGTACACACTTTGGGTTTTGATGCTAACGATATCGTCGGCGTTGATTTGTTGGTTTTTAAGAATTTGCAGGCTGTCGCGTAGCTCAAGATTAAACTCTTGGATGGCAATATGACTGTCTTCAATTTTTAAGACTAATCTGGGGATCCGAATATGATTAAATGAGACATATTCGGCATCAAAATTAAGCACTTCTATGTGGTTGTCGGCCAATAAGTTGTTGAGTATTTTGACCGTAAGAGGTTTGGCATTTTCGATAATGGCCCACACTAGCGCTACCGTACAAAACAGAACAAAGAGTAAAATCTTGTTAAGGGTCGATATGCGCAATAGTGACTCGCTTTATGTTTGCTTGTTCATGGATAACGATGTGCCCGTTAATAATGTCGCTTTTTTCATTTGAATTTGACTACAAGATTGATTAACACGCTCATGGTCATAACTTTATTCATTATCTGATCTTCAACCGAGATAATATGTGTGTCAGCGGTTGTTGATTAACCATCATTTTAGATTGAAATTTTTGGCTGTTAAATAATCAAATAGCCCAATAAACAATTGTTTGCTTAATATCGTGTACACAGAGGATTAATCTTATGTACATTGAAAACTTAATCTTATGCACATCAAAGTGTTAATTAGCTTAGCATGGTATTAGCTGCAGATTGTTAAAATATAATACATTATTAATCTCGGTTTTATGCAGAGAAAACATAATAAAAAAGGCGCTCATTAGCGCCTTTCATTTATTTTAACATTCAAGATAATAAGTTACTGTTATTTATCCAAGCAATGGCTCTACAACCATATGTTGAAGCTCAATCGGTGCAATTGCATGCAGAGCATCCATAGCAGCGCCGACCAAGGTAATTTTACCTACTGATGATTCAACTAATACCGCGCGCTTTATTTCGCTGTAGTGACGGTTATTGCGGATTAAATTGGATAGAGCCATTTGCATCGGTTGCATTGATGGATTGAATGCCGCACTTTCAGCATAACGACCACAGAAAGTGGCGCCATCGTTGGTTTCTAATACTACAGCTGCATTATTATTAGTGTAGGGTGCGTAACTGAGGCCCATTTGATCAATGGCTTCGATGATCATTGGGTCATCTGAATCACAATTAAATTCTTGCTCGCGCTTACATAGCAATGGCACTGTCACATCTAAGTCTGAAGGTCCAAACCCATAAGGTAAATAATGCGCTAATGTTTGGGTCTCTTGATTTGGCAGGTGAATATTAATCTTACTGCCATTGACCAGTTCGTTCATAAATTGACGACAATGACCACAAGGGCTGAAATTTACAATAATATCAACAATTTCAGTTTCACCGCTCAACCATGCATGGCTGATGGCACTTTGTTCTGCATGAACACTGTGAAATAACGCTTCACCGGGTAATTCTAAATTAGCGCCCATGTACAAGTCGCCACTGCTACCTTTTGCAATAGCGCCGACATAAAACTCACTTATTGGAGGGTTAGCGAGTGCTGCGGCAATAGGTAATAAATCCATAAGCACTTGTTGCTCTGTTTTACCACTTGCATTAACTAGGCCTGCAAATTGACTTGCATCAATATGACCGCAAAATTGGTCATGTAATAATGGTACCAGCGCATTGGCCAAAGGCTTGTCTAGTTGAGTAATGCTCTCTAAAAAACGATTTTGCATTCCCTTAATCCTTAGATGAAATAAATTGGATAAAAATAAAATTTACTATAACGACTGTAAATATTGATATAGGGCTTTTAATAGCTTTTGTTTGTGTTCATTCTCGCTGGTTTCTTCAACCAGGTTTTCGAGTTTAATCACATAATCGGCATCCGATAAGCGTTGTTGACAGAAATCTCGCCATTTACGGGCTTCACTGTCGCTTAATGTTTCTGGATAATTACGTGCCCGAAAACGAAATAACATTTCATTGATCCGTGGATCATCAAACTGCAATGCTAATGCCGCTAAATTATGTGGTGCGGTATGGCAAATAATGTCTATTTTGGTTTTATCAGCATGGCTGAAAAATCCACCGCTATATAGCATTAAATCAGGATCGGTTATCGCTTTACGATCTGATTCAAGTTCAAATACTTGGTTAAGCTTTTCGCGCAATTCTGGATGGTTTTTTAAGCGTTTATATTGCTCACGTGCGAATGCTTTATCAAACTGTAATTTTTCAGCTACCTCGTCGTCAAGTAATTTTGGCGAACCGATAAAAGGACACTTGTTGAGGTGGATCTGTTTGAGTGGTATCGCGAGCTCGTTTTCAGCTAAATTTTGACGCGATGTATACATGCGGTCGTTTATTTCTTGAGCTGATAGTTCTAATAATGGTGAGATGTCCATGGCCAAATTAATACATATCACCGCATTTTTATTAGTTGGGTGATACGCAACAGGCGCAATTAATGTAGTACAGCCTTGTAACGCACTAATCTTTGAACTGACATGAACCAAAGGTTGCATCTTTAGGACATCAATATGGTCTGCAACTGCTTGTTTACGTCTTAAATTAAAGTAGTATTCGTACAACTTTGGGTGTGTCTGCTTTATCAATTTAGCCATTGCTATAGTGGCATAAACATCTGACATGGCATCATGCGCTTTTTCATGACTTAAGCCATTCGCCTGGGTAAGCAACTCAAGCTTAAAACTCGGTGAGCCATCTTCTTTCTTTGGCCAATTAATTCCGTCTGGGCGAAATGCATAGCAAGCCCGAACCAAGTCAATGATATCCCAACGAGAATTACCGTTTTGCCATTCTCGCCCATAAGGGTCGATAAAATTACGATAGAAACCATAACGACTGACCTCATCATCAAAACGTAATGAGTTATAGCCCACAACACAGGTGTTGGGTTGGCTAAACAGCGTATTAATACGTTTCATGAACTCAGCTTCTGGTACACCCTTAAGGTTGGCCAGTTGTGGAGTTATCCCCGTAATTAATATGGCTTCAGGAGACGGTAAATAGTCAGGCGCGAGTTTGCAATAAAAGGTTTCAGGTTCGCCGATAATGTTGAGTTCTAGATCGGTTCGAATACCCGCAAACTGAGACGGACGATCTTTGCTTGGGTTTGCCCCGAATGTTTCATAATCGTGCCAGTAAAGTGATGGGGTTTCTTCATGATTTATTTTCATTTTATTCTGCTCATTTTTGCATTTAACTTTATGTAAATCATGGTTAAATCCGCTTTAAACCTTTCATTCTAATTTAGTTGGTTTTCTTGTACTGCTTTAGCTTCCGCGTACACCTGTGTGTACATATTTGGTTTTGTGTCATAAACTCGTTATATCGAGTAATAAATCTGTACACGGATTTTTTAAATGTCTTTATCTGACACGCAGTTACGTTCTATAAACGGAAAACCATATACTGGTAAGCCTGAGATTGCTGACCGTGACGGTTTAAGTGTCCGCATTAGTAATGCCGGCACTATAACTTGGCAGTACCGCTTCCGTTTTCGTTCTTCTGTTGGACGTTTAACTTTAGGTCGCTATCCTGATGTTAAATTATCTGAAGCTCGAAAATTCGTACCTGAACTGAGAAACGCATTAGCGAATGATACAGATCCAAGAGTGTATTGGAAACAACGCAATACAAGAAGAGGCAAAGTGAATGTCAGATATTGCTGCGAACAGTTTTTACTTAAACAAGGTAGTTCGTTAAAGCCTGGAACGATTGCTACCTATCAATCATGTTTTCGTGTGCATTTGTTTGATGCTTTTGATGATAGGTTAGTTGATGATATTACACTTGGAGAATGGATTGACTTCTTTGATGAGAAATCAAAAGTGAGTCGAGTAACCTCTGGCGCGATACTGAAACAGTTAAAGACAATACTAAATTGGTCTGTAAGAAGACAATTAATCAAATCGGTTGATGTGTTACAGCTTAGAGTATCAGACATTGGCTCAGCCTCCACAGTTGGTTCACGAGTGTTAACCGTACTCGAATGCGGGAGAATTTGGCGTGAGCTAGATAAAACAAGAGCAACAAGAACCATCACTAATTCTATAAAGGCTTGCATGATGACAGGGGCGAGGGTGTCTGAGCTACTTAAATCAAGTCGTGCTGATTTTGATTTAGACAGCATGGTGTGGACCGTTCCGGTTGTTAACAGTAAAACTAACCAACCTATCAGGCGGCCAATAAGCCCAGCTTTACTCGAGCTGCTTCAAGAACAATGGTCTTTACATCGCTCTCAATGGACTTTTCCTGCACCAAATGACTTTAAAAAACCTGTTGGTATAGCGTCGGTTAATAAATTAGTCAGAGAAATCAGACCAAGAGTAGATATTCCAGACTGGAGACTGCATGATTTCAGAAGAACTATTTCAACGAGACTTTCTGAGCTTGGTGTTTTGCCGCATGTAACAGAAAAAATGCTAGGTCATGTCCTTGGTGGTGTGATGGCTGTTTATAACAAGCATGATTGGCTAGATGAGCAAGCAGCAGCATACCAAATGTGGACGGAAAAACTGCTGTCTGCTAAAGGGGATAGAAATGCAATGTTGTTGGATACCTTGCCTTAAGATGCCAATTGCTCTTCATCCCACTTTTTAAGTGCTTGTATGTTGTAAAATCGCCCATTATGGATTGGGTTTGGGAAACCAAGAGTTTTGCGCCACTTCCATAATGTAGCAGTAGAGCCGATCCGATAACGCACCATGACTTCTTTGGTGTTGAGGAACAATGGTTCTTGTTGTATTCCTGTATTGGTGTGACTTTCTTGTTGATTTAAATTACTCATTATTGACCTTCCTTTTTAAGCTTTTCTGCTAGTGTTTTCATGTAATGCTGGCATGAGCCGACCTGATTGCGGGGAAGGGCATACCATTGTTTTAATGCTTCTTTGATAACGTCTGACTTTTTCATGCTGCTTGCCCCTGTATGCGTAGTTTTGAATCGGCGGTGCTGGCAAATAGCTCTGCATCTGCTTGGGTAAAGTTACTGACTTCAATAGCGTTAAACGTTTTGCACATACCCCAGCCGTTGTAGTTGTTGGGTTTATAAGTTGCTTCAACTTGCTGCTGTTCGTGCATTAGCGTGAAGAACGGGGTTGATAACGTGACCACACCTTGTTTGGTACTGAACATTTTGGTTACCTTATTCATGCTGCACCGCCTAATACCGCTTTTAAGTCTATTTTTGGGTAACCGTTAACTTGGTAACCCGCTGCAGGGTGACCAGGTAATCGAATTTGGTGGTACTTGTAAGAATGAATAATCGTTCTACCAATCCCTTTTGCGAGATTAGTTAGGCCATTGCCCAATGCTTGCCAGTAAAGACAATCAAGTGCACCAAGTATCATGGCCACTTTGATTCGGTCGCCACTATGGATATTAAATGGCAACCCCACTTTTTGGGCGCGGTAGTGACCTAAAAGATGGTTAAAAACTGCTTTCGATTTCATTTATGCCACCTTGCTGTTTTCATTTTGCTTCCTAGCATCGTGTTCGATTGGCTGTTGTAACTGCTGCTTAGTGCGTTGCCAGCCTTTAATTAAGCGCTTAAGGCATGGTGCTTCGTGTGGCCAGTTGCGGATCATGTCTTTGCACTTGGCTATTTCGCGGTCGCAATATTCAGCTGCGGCGCTCATATGCTTGTCCTTAGCTGAAACACTGTGCCTGTTTGGTGTAGTGGGGTGTGAACTTTCGCTAGTATCATTTCCCTGTCCTCGGTAGTGGGCTTGGTAGTGCTAATTAAATTGGTGCCCGTTTTTTAATCACGTTGGGCTTCGTGCTACGATTGGTGTTCCTACACAGCCAATCGAGTTTTTAATATGCTTCGCAAAATCAGAGGCCTACTTCGTCATATCAAAAGGCGCTATCCGTTTACGCTAATCACCTCGGTACCGCTTTTGGGGTTATTTATGATGATCATTAAGTATCAGGATAAATCCGTTAGCCCCTATATATTCAAACTATTAATTGCCGTTAATCTGTTGTTCTTGTTTGTTTCCTTTGTGAATCTGTATCGCGATAAACGTAATTACAAAGAACGTGTAAGCAACTTGAAGGACTATCGCTATCAAACAAATCAGCTCAGAAGGCAACAGGCCGAATACAACAGGCAAATTGCTAAACTGGGAGGCAACTCCCTCGGCAATCCATTGCACGAGTTGGATAACGAACAACCCCAAGCCCATAAGCCACAGTGATGGTGCGTTTTCGGTTGCGGGGCTCATATGCTTGCTCTTAACTGAAATACTTTGCCGCTTTGATGTAATGGGGTATTGCGCCAGATGGTGATGCGGCCAGAGTGGTGGTTGTAACGCATGGCGAGGTTGTCACCGAGTTCACCGGCTTGGTTTTCAAATTGGCTGCTGAACAGTTGGCTTGGATTGCTGTGCATTAATTGACGTTCAAGTTTTGCTACACGCAATGCAACACGCTCACAGTCCATAGGGTCTTGTTTGGTGGTGAGCAGGCAGGCAAAACGGATACTGACCAGATGAAAGTGTTCAGCACGTTGTTTGTCTGTTGTAGGGGTTTTTGTCAGTATCATTTTGCCATCCTCGGTTATTGGGTATGGCATAAATATAACCAAGGTTAATTGTTTGGTCAATAACTTTGGTTAATTAATTTTTTCAATTGATTTTTTAATAACCTGTATTGAGGTTGGTGTTATAAATAAACTATTGAACTAAGGGGGAGAATGAGTGTGATTGAAACGTTAAGATCTTCAATTAGAACTGGTGAGATAGTGACTATTGTTTACCATAGTGTCAGTGTAGTGGCCTACCAAACTCGTTTGTGGACAAAAACTTGTCAACTACACTGCTAATTTAACTCAAAATTAGTTAATGGAATAATGGCAAAACCTATAATTGATTGGCCAGTACATGTCATCCACTACATTTACAGTCCAAGTTCTATGATCAGTTAAATGAGGAAGACTCTCTTAAAATGTGATCGTTATAAGGGAGGGACAACGATTTTGGAAATTTAAACAAAAACCTCACAAGAGTGAAGCTTTGGTATTTATTAAAAGTACATCCATTCAAGAATATCTAGTTAAGAGTTTAATCAGCTGGGATAAAAGTCATTAGTCTTTGTAAAAAAATAATCAAAACTACTATCCAAAAAATCCAAGCCCAAAAACGCATTCGATTAGGTTTTTTCTGAAATTGCAAAGCTTTTTCTGCTCTCGCTTTTTCATCTGCTTTCTGTGCTAATTGCTTCTGTCGCTGTTGTTCACACTGTTCTTGCTGAAACTCAACTAGAGTTAACTCACGCAAATTTTTTGAGTAATGAGTCGTTAACACGCTCACTGAAGCAGCTTTCGCTCTTCCGCTACCAATGTTGTTTTCATCAGAAAATTCTAACTCAAAATTAAAGTTTTGATAGAAGTGATTCCTGCGTTCCCATTCACTTTGCTCGTTTGGAAAGCTAGAGCTTAATTTAACACTAGCAACTGAGTAATCAGAGTATTTCTTTTGAATATACTCAATGCATCGACTATATCCAAATGATCCAAGACCTCGATTAGCTAAATCTCCAGTGACAGAGACGGTGCTAGTCGGTCCTAGTTTTACACTGCCGACATTAGAGCTTTGATTGCTCTGTTTTTTAGTAACGCTGAAGTGAAAAGCATTTGTTGTGACACTAAATTGAGCACTAGTAACATCTCCATCTTCTGGCATTTCTGCACAACGAATTGCGAAGTAATCATTAGCATCATCTTCGTATCGAAAAATTTGCACTAATACTGCTTGTTCATTTTTAAACTTTTCAGAAGCGAGAATTAAAACTATTGGTTCACCAACTGGGGTTGCTAGCTTTTCTAGCATATATTCTTCTTTTTTAAAGTCCATCATTACCAATTAAAAGTTGATTTGGTTATATTTTCGCTTCAAGCAAAGTTAACAATAGTGCGTAACAAGCTTTGGCGCAAAAACGTTTTAAGCCATGCACCTCTTTTTGACAAAATAATATTGGTTTATATTAAAGCAATACAGAATACCAAAACACTTTACCGATGACGGTGATTTGTTTTATTTCATTTCCATCAAACCGTTCGTCTGGCCACTCGTCGATGTTATAGCTGCGCAGCCGTAAACCGCCACCTGGCAGCTTGTATAAGGTTTTTACCCTTAACATTCCGTCGTGATTAATAGCGTACATTTTGCCGTCGGTCACATCTGTTTGTGATGTGTCTACGCCAACAGTTGATCCGTTGGGTAGTACCGGTTCCATGCTATTGCCGCTCACACGTACGCAAGCTGCATTGGTTGGGTCAACACTTGATTTACGCAATGTAGATTTTGCAAAGCGTAGTTTTGGACCGTGATATTCGCTAGCCTCTGCTATACCGTGTCCTGCGGCTAATTCTACTTCCATATAAAACGGTATCTCTACTTCATCATCATTTAGTGGGGTGTTGCTGTCCCATGTTTCCATTGGACCTGCCCACTCGGCATTGCTCGTTGGAATATGCTTTTCTAATCCATACATTAACTCTTCTGCAGTGCAACCTAATACACCTGCTATAGCAACTAATTTTGATGACTCTTTAGCTTTTCCAGAAATGAGTTTGTGCACCATCACCTGTGAGATGTTGGCGCGTTCTGCTAATTCCTTTTGGGTTAAACCAGAAGCTTTTAGCTTTTCTTGTATGTTTTGGGCAAGTGTTTTCATGGGTTAATTATATTACTTAGGTTATAACCTTGGATACTAACCAAAGTTAATTTAATTGTTGAGTTTAATTAACTTTGGTTATAATATGATTTTGGTTAATTAAAATTTTGGAGTTTTTATGAAGACAGCTGATGTTATTGCTCACTTTGGAGGTCAAGGGCGCTTAGCTAAGGTTCTTGATGTTTCACAGCCTGCAATTTCAAAGTGGGGGGACACCGTCCCATTACTTCGAGCATATCAAATTCAAGTGATCACAAACGGTAAGCTCAAAGTTGGTAACCCGCAGATCAAGCAAGCAGTTTAATTTTAGTCGTAAGCATGGAGAAAAAGCATGAAACAAAGATCACGTTTAGATTTATTGATGAAAGCCATTAATACATGGCTTGAATTACCTAAGGTCAGTCGTTCGGCGTTGGCCACTGCGGTAGTACAGGCGGTTGATGACTTAAAGCTAGCGACGGTATTGGCTAAAGAGGGGATTGCGTTTACCTACTCTGATGATATTTACAACGATGCTCGAGTTAATGCGCAAAAGATTTTCCGTTGGCTTGGGCAGTACGCTGACCAAAACGCGGTACCTGAGCGTTTGTTTTATGTCGAGCAAGCGATATTGGCAGCTATGCCAGTTGAGCTACGCATTGGGTATTTAAACGATGTTTACGGCATGGTTGGCGTGACAGTTGTTGTTGACCATGTGAGTGATGCTATGTCGTTAAGTGCAGATGATATGGCGGCAACGTTAACCAAAGAAAACTGCGATGCACAAGTTGCTGTTATTCGTTTAGGCATCAACCCAAGTCGTCATCAAGTTGAAACCGCTTACCGTGAACTACGTGAATCTCGCGGGGTGACATCAATGTCTTTGGATGTGCTTGAACGTAAGTTCCCTTATTTAACCAATAAATCACTTAAGTCGGCTGGTTAGTATGGCTGATAACGTTGATGAAGCTAATCAATTAGCTGAACTGCATTTAGCCAGTGAGTTAACCAAGGCAAAAGCGATTTTACCGCCATTAACGGGACGTTGTTTTTATTGCGAGTCACCGACGGTTGAACGCTTTTGTGATGCAGATTGTCGTGATGATTATGAGCGCTTACAGCGCAGTGTACTGATGCGTAAACGAGGTTGATATGTGGTCATTTATTTTAGTTTGGCTTGTTTTGGCAGTGATATTAACTATTGGGTTTTGTTTTATGTTTAAAGGGGCTGGTGATGACTCAGTTAAGTGATAACAGTTTGATTGAAAAGAAAGAGAAGTGGGTTATTGAAAAAACGGGCGAAAAATATCATTTCACCCGATGGTTGGGAGATCAGGTTCACGAAAGTTATGCACCAGTCTCACAAGAAGTTGCGGGTATCTATGCGGCGGCTATTGTCCAAGGTTTTCAACCACCACGTTGTTTGAACTATCTCGATAAACTTGCTGGTTAAATTCAACTTGGACTAGCGTTGGCGATCGCTGTTTTAGTCGATTGAAATCGAGCATTGAGAAGTCAAGCAGCATGTTGTCAGGGTAGTGGCTGAGCATTTCTTTGAATTCGCCGACGGTTATTGATGGTTTGTATTGTTCCATGATTCGTCCTTGATGGGTGATGTTATGAATTTTAGAAATAAGAAACCCCGCTTAAGTTTGGCGACCGAACGGGGTTAATACCTAAAGAGAGGCAATATTATGTTACGCAAGCATTTGTGTTTCGTCAATTTAGCGTTTGCTAGATTGAGTGCGTGGGAGTGCCCCGCATGAGTATGGAATTAATGGTTAAGGCCATGAAGGCGAAGGTGGGTAATCCGCTGCGTAAATTGGTGTTATTGAAATTGGCGGATAACGCGAACGACCAGGGCGAGTGTTGGCCTAGTTATAATTACATTGCTGAACAGTGTGAAATGAGCCGTCGTAGCGTTATGGACCATGTTAAAAAACTCGAAAAGTCGGGCTTTTTACGTCGTGAATATCGCAAGGGTGTTAAGGGTAATTCATCTAATGTTTTTCATCTGGATTTTGATGAAAATACAGGATTAGGTGGTGAATCTGCTGCACTACCTAGTGAATCTGTCGCACTACCCCCTAGTGAATCTGCTGCACTACCTAGTGAATCTCCTGCACTACCCCTAGTGAATCTCCTGCACCCAGAACCAGTCACTTTAGAACCAGTCAATGAATCTTTAAAAGATGTAGTCACCACATCGAAAAAATCACCTTTGGATTTTTCAAAGTGGCCATCGTTGCCAAGCGATCAAGTTTTTAAAGATTGGTTAGCCATTCGCAAGCAGAAAAAAGCCAAGTTAACCCAAACAGCGGTTAATCGCCTGGCACCGCATTTGATGAAAGCGGTTGCTGCGGGTTGTTCGGTTGATGACGTTTTTGAGTTGTGCGCTTCACGTTGCTGGATTGGATTTGAGTTCGATTGGTTAGTTAACGCTGGTTTGATTGCGAAACAGGCGATTAAGGCCGATTGGAGTAACTCAGTTTTTGACCCAGAGGATCCATTGATATGAAGTCTATTCAAACATTGGTTAATACCGGTTCAATTGTTGGCGCTATGCAGGGCAATGGCTCAAGCCGCCAGCTGTCTGAAATGGATGTGGCGATTGTCGATAGTGTGTTTGCAAAGCTGCGGGTGCTGTTTCCGGTTGGTGCGCCTAAGGATGATGTTGAGTCGTTGCACAAAGCCGAGTGGGTTAAAACGCTTGCCGTTCAAGGTGTGAGTAGCCGTGATCAAGTGCAAATGGGATTAACTCGGGCAAGACGCGAGCAGGGTGAACGCCAGTTTTGGCCAACACCACGCCAGTTTGCGTTGTGGTGTCAGCCAACGGCTTATGATTATGGTTTGCCTGATTTGGATTCGGCATATCGTGAGGCTAAGCGCCATTATCACAATGTAGCGGGCCATAAATGGAGCCATGATGTTGTCGGCTTGGCTGTGCGTCAATGTGGTACCTGGTTGTTTGCCACCGGCATTGAAAAAGACGTATTAACCATGTTTACCCGCCAATACGAGATTTTATGTCGTAAATACGGCAATGGTGAGTTGGTTGATGTTGAGTTACCTAAAGCGTTACCGACTCGTGCTACCCGCCGGATTGAACCTGCTGAGGGTAAAGCGTTAGTGGCAGAGTTTAGGCGTCAACTTGGTTTAAGGAGTGCTAACGATGAGTAATCAATCTTTAACTCAAAAAGAGCGTTTGCTGAAGATTTTAAGCGGTGGCCGTTTTCTCACCTTGTACGAAATCCAACAACAGTGTTTTGACCAGTTTGGTGTGCACGATAGCGAAACTGCGTTAAGTGCCCGTTGGCGCGAGTTGCCCAATTCGGTTAAGCAAAAGCGTCGCCGTGAAAAGTGCACCGCTTGGGAATATAGGTTGGTGGCCTGATGATAAAGGCGGCATCTGGTGTTGAGGTTGGTAAGTTAAATGATGCGGCGTTAAAGCGTTGGTTACGTGCTGGGGTGAGTCGTGATTATCGTGATCCGCAGTTTCCTGAAATTCGTTTACGTGCTGCAGCTGGCCGAACGCGGGCGAGTGTTCATTTGGTATTGAATGAAAACGGTAAGACAGTTTGGCAAAAGGTGGGCACTTGGCCAAGCATGTGTATTAAGACCTTATGTGCTGATTTACCGGTGATGTTGGCTAAACGTAATGTGGGCGGCATGGTGACGGGCCAGTTTGATTCGGTTGGCAGTTTGCTTGAGTGGTACCAGGAACATATTGCCAATAACACGACTTATAGCAAGAGTTGGCGTAGCAATATTAAGTCGATGATCAAGTGTCATTTGTTGCCGAGGTTGGCTGATGTTCGTTTGCACGAAGTGAGTTTTATTGCGGTTGACGGCATTTTGGTTAAACCGATGTTGGTTGAGGGGTTTGCGCCTAAGTACATTCGTGAAGTGGTGAATAAGCTTAAGGCGGTGTTTGCTGCGGCTTCAAAGCTTCGTTTGATTAACGTTAATCCATTAGCCGGTTATCGAGTGACGTATTCAATCAAAGTGAATGATGCCATGGATACGCGCTTGTTTGAGTCGGATTTGGCCGAGTTGTTTACTCGTTTAGGCGCAGTGGTGATGCCGGTGCAGATGTTGTTTGTGTTGATGATGATGTTTGGTACTCGTATTAACGAAACTCGTTTGGCTCGGTGGGAGCATTTTGCAGGGGATTATTGGGTTATTCCGGCCAGTAATGCCAAGAACAAAGAAGAGCATCGAGTACCGATGACGGAGTCGGCTAAGGCACTTATTCAGCATTATAAATGTTGGCAGCTTAAGCATGTTGGCAAACGTGCTTATTTGTTCCCTGGCACCAGTGGGGCTATTTCCATTCGTTGCGCTCATGATTGGCACACTCAAATCCGCTTTAAACATTTCACTAGTCATGATTTACGTCGATTGTTCAGGACCATTGTTGCTGACTTAGGTGTCGATACGATGATTGGTGAACGTTTGTTGAATCATGCCTTGCCTGTGTTGCTGCGTAAGTACGTTAAATCGACCTTGGATAAGGGCATGAGTTTAGCGTTAGAGCAATATCATCAATATTTAATTTATCGTGGGTTTTCTTCTGTTGCGCCCGAGATATTGCCTAGATCGTCAGTGAAAAGTGAGAACGGTCAAACCCTGACTGCGAGTGGGTGGCTGTGATGATCACTGCATCATTATTAGAAGAATATGCAATTAGAGGTTTTTGGGGGCGAAATGGCATTACGCGGGTTTGATTTTTTGAAAACAGGCAGGAATATTCGCGGGCTAACCCAGACCGAAGTGGCCGAGATTTACGGGGTAAGTGAACGGACTTATCAGCGTTGGGAACGGGGTGATGTGAGAGTGCCATTTGATGATGTGTCGGCAATATGCGCCCAGGTGTTTAAGTTAGGGATTGATGACATAAGGGCGATGATTGATGGTGAAGAATAATGGCGAAGATTAATGTGCAGCAGCTGCAGCATCAACAAGTGACGCTGAACATGAAAGCGCTGCGTCATGGGTTAACACGCTGGGGTAACTATTGGGCCCATCAAGAATATGGCCAAGGGTTCGCAAGCCGAAGCCAGTGCGACAAGTTAGGTGAGGTGATTGTTTACGGCAGTTCGGCAGTGGTCGAGATAACGCCCCCACGTGAAGTAAGGCAGTTCGACCAGATGATTGAGCGGTTAGCACCGCAATGTATACGGGCCATTAGAGCGCACTACATCTGCAAAGGGCGGTGGGCTTTGATGGGGTTCGATAGTAAGAAGTCTTATGTGTATTGGTTGAGAAGGGCAGAAATAGAATTGTTTAGCAAAGAGTTAAAAATAACCAATAATAATTGATTTTGCAATAATGAGCTGTTAAGTTGTTTCAAAATTGTTGCGGATTTGTTTTTTCAGGGAAGATTATGAAATATTTATATTTAACATTGTTTTTTTTAATAAGCCCATTTACAAGTGTAAATGCAGAAGCTAATTGTAATATTGTAAATGAACTTGAGGAAGTCGAATTAAAATCAAGCGCTGTAACTAACGGAATGACTGTTTGTAGTGAACTGAGAAATCTAGTTGATCAAAAAACGATTATCGATATAGAAGGTATTAAGCATATTCCTAATATATCTTATCGTGTTGTTGTTAAAAACTCGGCAATGCGCACTCTTGTAAACAAAGTGATTAGTGTCAATGGTCACGATGAAAAACTGGAGCTTCAAGGAGAACGAAACTTATATATTTATTTGACACCTGTTTCTGGTAAAAGTAACTATGACTTTACATTTAATATTATTAACTATAATGAACAGAGACAGTTTGGGGTTATAAATATTACTCCAATTATCATCAAGTCTAAAGTTCCCCCAAGAATTGATCCTCCTTGTGATGGTTCAATTTGTTATGATCCTAAATCTGTTGAAGATCCTATTTTTTCTTTTGGGAGCGAACCAATCGTATCCATTATGTCTACTAGTGCTTCTGACGCTTCACAGTGCACTGATGATAATAGGCCTCCACATGTTCCTCCTATAAACCAATCTAATGGGAGTGAATTTAATTACAATAAAGCCTTACAATTAACTGAAGCTGTCCACGCTTCAAATCAAAGTAAATATACAGCTCCAGTTGCAGAAGTCATGGCATTTCTTGATATGTATGCTTCTCATAAAACTGGTTCTGCTAATGACGTTAAAAGCTCGAAGAGTATATATTATGATGGAAGTTTATCTGCTGAACATGCTGCTGATAATGGGAATTTTCTATATGGCGGCAGAATGGCTGCGTATGGTTTCTCAGAAGGGTTCACACAGAGAGCTTCAGCAGCATATCAAGCCATTTCAGATAATGGTTGGTGGGGATTAGGTCAAGGGGTTGTTAATTTTGTTTCTAATTCTGGAGATAATTCAGGTGATAGCGCTGTGGTTAGTAGAGGTTGGAAATACAAACAAGAAGTACAATCAAATAATCGTTATGATACAAATAATAGTTCGTGCGTTGATGTAGATACTAAGGAAGCTAGTGGTGGCGGAGCTGGTGCCCCTGGTGGTGGTGGTGGTGGTGAAGGTGGAGATCCTGGCGATAGTGAAAATCCTGGCACCGGCGGTGGCGGTGGCGGTGGCGGCGGCGTATGGTGGTGCTTTGTCCAAGTAGGATATACACCTCATTGCTGGATGGAATAAATAAAATTATCCGTAAAATTCAAAATATTAAGGCTAAATAATGAAGATTTGTATGCAACTATTACTATTATTAACCCTTCAAAGTTGCATGCAGATCAATTTTGATAAAGTAGAAAAGAAATTTATTGACGGGAAAATTTTATTTCAAAAAATATCAACTGTCGGATGTGCTATCCAAGCTGAAGTTAACTCTAATGTTAATTACAATGTTGGTGATGTAACGAGAAAAGATAGCTTTATAACAACACTAAACTCTGGAGTTAGTAATAAAGATTTCTTTGATATCACTTCTCAAAATTTAGATAATGATACATTTCTGATGTTTAAATCCCTTGATGAATATTTAATAAAATTAGATTTTAAACGAGTTCTGTTGAGGGATAAAAACAAATGTATGATATTTGTTCCATATGGTGATAGTAAGGATGAAGTGTATTATGTTTATAACCCTAGTGCTGAAATAATAAATAACTTTATTAAACCTAATTATAACCATACCTCTAAAAAATTGTCATTGGATTGGTATTACTATGTGGAAAAATAAACGGGTCCTTCTGGTTCGATGCACTGCGGGGGAGGAGAAGCGCAGTGCTTCACTACATATGAAAATTTTAGGGGGTTGCGTTGTTGTTTTATAGGCTTGATCTCTGGTAATCAATTTTACCTAAAAATTAAACTCATTAAGCTAATGAATTAACAGATTTTTACCCTACATTTGATGATGCACAATTCCACTCAACTTTTGATCATCTTAAACCGCAACTTTTGATCGCTTAAATCTTTGTGTCCATAGCTTTAGTTTGCTGCTACTTTTAATAGACTGGTTACATTGATGTAATACTAGTTCACTAGTTAAGGATGACTATGAGTAACGCCACAGAATTGTATTGTATTGAATCGACCTCTGAGACTTTGATCATCGAAGAGATAATTCAAAATGAGTTGAAAAGGGCAGACGGCTTACCCCAAGAGTTAGCGGTAAAAGTTTTTACCAAGGACAGCTGCATATGTTGGGATTACGATGATTCTATTTTCATATCTTTTGAACAGCAAAAATTACTAGTCAAAATAGTGCATTCGGCATTTGACTCAGTAAAGCGATAACTTACTAAAAAAATTAAAAAATACAGACTTATGCCTTGCTTACTCATTGCTACACACGATGATTGGCTACAAACAAAAAATGGCTACTTGATGTAGCTATTTTTATGGACGTTTCACTGTGGCTTTTTGCAGTCTAAAGGACTATGTTGAGAACAATAGGGTTGCTCTAATATATTGATATTATTTGGTTTATTTTCTTACATTTGACGTTGACACTTTTAACGTGCAATTTACGTTTTTTATTTAAGTGTAAGAGTCATTAAATTGCTTTACTTCAAAGATATAGAAAACGTAGGATGATATTAATCAATAACTTAAACGGGCGGCTTTATCGGTCGAGCCGTTGAATAAGCTGTTAGCTTTATTCTAAGGTGTATAAATTTGAGCAATGAAAAACCATTATGGATACTGGGATCACTCCTAATGTTACTTTTGTTACCCGTAACTTTTATCGCAGGCTTAATTGCAGGTAATGTAATTAGTAATGAAATCACTTTATCTGATGATAGCCTTTCTGCTTGGGTCGCTGCATATGCGACGGTAGCAATCGCTGTTTTGACTTTTATACTTGCATTAGAAACTTGGAAATTGCGACGTAGTCAAGACAAGCAATCCGCTGATATATTAGAACAATCTATTAAGCCAGAATTAGAAGTCTATTTAGAGTCATCAAAGATTTCATTTCAGTTTATGAACTTGCATGTAGAAAATACAGGGAATGGACTAGCGAAAAATGTCACCTTTAAAATTACAGGGGTAAATGGCGCTAGTTTTACAGATCAAGAACAAGTATTAGTAAAAGAGTTTAATAGACTCAACTTTATAAAAAATAGCATGGCTTCACTAGGCGTTCAAAAAACACGAAGTAGCTTTCTTTTCAGTTTTATTGATCTTAAGAGCGAAGTTGGTAGCGAAGCTTTCGACATAAAGTTAAATATTTCTTTGGCATTTACAAATGTTGCGGGAAAAGAATATACATCAGAGTCCATAATTGATTTATCAGAATTTAAAGGAATAACGGAGCTTGGTAATGGAGATCCAATCCAAAACATAGCTAAAGAAACTGAGAAAATTCGAAAAGTATTTGAAGGTGTTGTTCATAATGGCGGGCAAAGCAAAAATTTAAATGTCAGGATTCACACTAAAAAAGATCAAGAAGAAAGGCAAGCGAAGGAATTAGAAATGATTGCTGAATATCAGCGTCAAAAAAGCTAACAAGGCATTTAAACGGAACTTAAACAGTGGGTTACGTTTCGCTTCGCTACACATTTTAACCCACTTTTTTAGTCCGCTTAATGCGGCGTTATGCGCAAATGAAGCAAATTTTCGAAATTATTACAATCATTCAATTGAAATATATGGAGTGCCAAATTGAAAATTAGGGATCTTGGAAAAGCAATATTAGACTTTGAATTAAGCACAATTCCCAAAGTCATATCTATTGGTGCGACTGTGTTTTTAGCACTCTTATTTGGGCTTTTCCACTGGGTAGTAAGCGTTTATAAATCTCTGTGGGGAGTAATATTAATAGGCTGTTTTATTTTATTCTTTGTAGGTCTAGAGAAAGACTGTACTGGTTATTGTTGGGGTCTAATAGATCTTAATTATCAAGGATATTCAATTGGAAAAGAGTATCTTTATTCAATAATAGCTCTTCTTGCTGGCATTGCAGTTTCCTTTAAACTGGATAAAAAGCTTACCGAAATCAGCTCAAAGTTTTCGGACTAAAAATTCCGCATAACAAGTCAAAGCACTCGGAATTGTAAATGCTGTCACCTTTTTTGGAAAAACACTCAAAAAAGCCGCCAACATTCACAATCCGGTGTTTGAGTAGTTGAACTAAGCCGCTGCGCGGAGCCAAGAGTTGACTCAATCGAGTGTATTAACCTTATTGAATCAGTTAGACTTAAAAAAGATGTGATGGAACACCACAATGACAAGGGAATTGCAATTGAACACATACAAATCAAGCCTCATAATCAATTCAAAATTGCTTTGCAGCCCAGAGCCAGCATCAAAAAAAGCAAATTCCTATAGCATAAAGCGTACTAATTAACCTGGACTCGGCATCGGCGAAGTCCAACAAGCGGTTTGTGCTATGCAAACAGCGCAACGCAAAATACTAAAACGTTAGCCTCATAGGGAAATTTCGTGATATCAAAAAGTTTTAGTCTTATTTTCATGTTTTTTTTTATAAACGCTGCCCAAGCAGATGAAATACCAATACCTGAGTTTTCGGGAAAAACAATCAAGTACACAGATTCAAACGGTGGTGAGTTGATTCTTGGAGAGAGAACACAAAAAGAATTAAAATTTTGGTTTCAAACTATGGGTGGAAATTATCACCAATGTCATATGACGGGTGTTGCTACGTCTAGAGATAATGAAACCTATAGATATTCTCTCGTTGAGCAGAGGAATGAAAAAAACGTATTCTGCTCTCTTTCTTTAATTGTTATTGATAAATCAGTGGTGCTTATCGACGAAAGCAATCACTGTAAAGTAATTAGCTGTGGTCAAAGGGCAGCTATTAACGGCGCGGTATTTCACCGTGCCAAATAAGGCTAACACATATGAGCCTTCCACCAGTCAATAGGCGAGCTTAACTTATTTGACTGCTTTTGCAGTCAAATTAAAATCAATCAACAAATTCATCTACTTCGTCTGTCATTTAGCTGTCAAATCATCGTTTACAGCAAACACATATAGAGGCTCTCTTAGTGCGATCTTATCGCTGCCTGACTCTTTTCAATCCGTTGAAATATCAGGGGCACTAGACATTTATCGGTTAAC
>NZ_RKKE01000011.1 GCF_003797125.1 Shewanella frigidimarina | reverse complement strand
CTTAAAAAGCATTTAGCATCGTGCGCAAGCAATTTGCTAAAGGAGCGGTAGTTCAGTTGGTTAGAATACCGGCCTGTCACGCCGGGGGTCGCGGGTTCGAGTCCCGTCCGCTCCGCCAATTACATAGAAGCCTCGTCTAACGACGAGGTTTTTTTGTATCTAAAATTTGTGAATATTTCCTCGATGGACAGCTATAAGCAGAGCATTCGTTCAGTTGGACCTGCTCTGTTTCTGACATTGCCTGGCATTCTCCCATTTATGGGGATTGTAAACGCTCAAGAATCAGCAAGTGAACTGTCATCTGGGTAGCGGGTTCATTTTTTTGATTGCAGACAGCGTCTGTTCCGCTAAAGTAAGATGAGGCCTTTGCAGCAATGCAAAGGCCTTTTTCGTATGTAAAAATCAACACAGCAGTACAAATCAGCTGGTCCACTAAGCTTATCGACAATGCTTAGAATTTATTTTGTATCTCCCCCTTTGTTTAAAGGTAAATTGTTCATACATTAAATCTTCAGCTAAACGCTCAATTTCTCTATTTTGATATATTCATGTTGAGTTGTTGTAATTCATTCAGCTACTTATTAGTTAATTTTCTATAAATACGATCTATTTTCTTGCCATTCACATATTGGTCCCCTAACTTAAGTGCCAATAGCATGGGATAAGGAATAACAATGAAGTTAGAAATGATTTGTACTGGTGAAGAGGTACTATCTGGTCAGATAGTGGATACCAATGCTGCTTGGGTTGCTAATACCTTGATGGAATTAGGCATTGAGATGCAACATCGAGTGACAGTTGGCGATCGGATGGATGACCTCGTTGCCGCATTCCAAGAGCGTAGTAAGCATGCTGATGTCATTATCGTTAATGGTGGTTTGGGGCCTACTAGTGATGATATGTCTGCATTAGCCATGGCGAAAGCTAAAGGCGAAGAACTTGTCGAAAATGTACAATGGCGTGAACATTTAGAAGATTGGTTTACCCGTAATAATCGTGTAATGGCTAAGAGTAATTTGAAGCAAGCTTGGTTACCAGCTTCTGCTGTGATGGTTGATAATCCTGTCGGAACAGCATGCGGCTTTAGAGTTAAGTTGAATAATGCGTGGTTATTCTTTACACCAGGTGTGCCTTTTGAATTAAAGCACATGATCACCGAGCAATTTATTCCATTTATTACTGAAGAGTTTGGTGTTCAAGAAAAGTCAGCTTTAGAAAAATTACTTACTATTGGTCATGGAGAGTCATCTTTAGCGGATACTCTATCAGAGATCACTTTACCAGCTGGAATTGAGTTAGGTTATCGTTCCTCAATGCCACACATTGAAATTAAGATATTTGCTCGTGGTGATAAAGCTATTCGTCAGTTACCTGATGTAACAAAGCAGGTTAAAGCTTTATTAGGTTGTGCGGTTGTTGCTGAAAATCGCCCAACATTAGCAGCAGAGATCCATCATCGATTATACCAGTCTGGTTTTAGCCTTAGTGTGGCAGAGTCTTGTACTGGTGGCATGATCACCAGTCAATTGATCGATTTTGCAGGTAGCTCTTCGTACTTGCATCATGGTTTAGTGACTTACAGTAATGAGTCTAAAGTGAAAGTGCTGGGCGTTAATCCACAGATCTTAGATGATCATGGTGCAGTATCTATTCCTACTGTTGAAGCAATGGCGCAAGGTGTTCGAGGCATTTTAGACAGTGATTTTGCATTAGCCACTAGTGGTATTGCAGGCCCTGATGGAGGATCTGATGACAAACCTGTTGGAACAGTTGCAATAGCATTAGCAACTAAACACGGTGTATATAGCCAAATGGTGAAGTTACCTAAACGATCACGCCAGCTTGTAAGAAGTATGAGTACGGCAATTGCTTACGATATGCTTCGTCGTGCATTACTTGAAGAAGCCGTTATTGTTGATTATCCGTCAATACCTCGGTTCGCCAAGTAAGTTTATTCTAGCTTGCTTATCACTGTTATAAGCAAGCTAGATTTAATGACTAGGCTGTAAGGTCTTCAGGAAATTGATTGTTTTTCGCTTTTTGATAAAAGTAAGCAACCGTTAGTAAAATCACTCCAATCAAAATAAAGGCGACGATTTTTTGAATTAATTCAAATGACGCCATATCTACAAAAATCACTTTGATACACGCTAAAGTAAATAGTAATGCCGCTAACCTGACGAGGCTTGCTTGTTGAGGTCTCAAACTGATAAACATCACCGCACTTGCATGTACTACTAATAACACTGCACTCATTGGCCCAGCCATGCTGGTGTCTAATTGGTAACTCCAGAGTAAATAGCTTATTACTAATAAAGCATGCCATGCCCATTTTAGTGCGTTGTGAGAGACTATTTTTCTGTGTGCTCTAATGCCTAACTTAGCGGTTAGTAAATATCGAGCTAATAAAATAAGCACTCCAAACTCTGCTAAATTAATCAGTAAGCTATTAATGTTTAACGTCAGCTGTGTTTCACTGTGAAGCACAATAGGTAAAATGGCACAGATAAAGATTGCCGTGTAAGCCAAGCTATAACTAGGTGCTAAGGCCTGCTTTAAATGTCGACCTATACGAGTGCTTCTTTCGGTAATCACACTGAAATATGTGCAAATAATTAAAGCAGTAATTGCCCATGATGGGTGGATTAGGTTCGTAACTGTTTGACTCAATACAGCGATTACTAAGGCAATATAATATGGACCAATATGCCATTGAAGCGTAGTCATTTGCTGCCACTTCTCAGGTAACTGAGTATAACGCCAGCTAATGAGCCCAATAAATGATAAACCAATCACCAATGCGATTAGTCCTTGCCACAGTTCTGCGAGACACATTGCTGCTGTAACCATGGTTGCTAATACCGTCAGTATTTGCGACTCATAGCGAAGACTCTTGTGATTAACAAGGTATGCTAATCCTAAGCTCATGAGGCTGCTTACCCATAATGCGATAGCAATATAGTCTGGATAACTACGAACGATTTTAGGTAATAGCAGCAATGGTAAGGCTAAATAACATGCCAACTGAACATAGTAAGCAAAGCGGATTAACTTAGCGTCGGCGTAATATTTTTTGTACCAATAATACGCGAGTAACAATCCGGTAAAGAGCTCGATACGGGCTAACTTAGCGTTCATAGCTTGGTCTGCAAAACTCAAGCTATTGGCGTCTACCATGCCAATAATCACTAATCCTAGTAGAGGCAGTTGCACTATCCAGGCTAATACTTCGCTAAAGCGTAGGGTGTGTTTAGCACTCATGTACAGTAGTAATAAGCTTATTAATGGCAATGTATTAAGCCAATATTGCTCAGTGATAAAGAAGCTAATGAGTAATAAGGTAACCGTATAAAGCACTCCAAGTAACTCTCGGATAAACCGTACAGCTAGGTGCTCAAATGTCATTAAATCAGCTTGATGGCGGCTAAGAAGCTTTTGTGCTGCAAAAGTCATTGCACAGGTAAGTGCCATCGATAAGCTCAATAATGCTTGATACCCTAATAAGCCATTATTGTCATAGTGTGGCAGGGTTAGTACATCAAATACGTTAGCAAAACTGCTGATTATGCCCAGTATCAGCAAGACATAAGCTTCTGCTCTAATAGGGTTAAATTGTTGTTTACAGCCAATCCACAGTAACAATAATCCCTCTAATAACAACACTAATCCCATCAGTTCGACGCTGAGTAAAAACAGTGCGGCAAAACCAGCAAAGCTTCCGGCAAAAGCCAAGGCAAGTGCACTAATATCTTTATCGCGTTTAATTACCCAATATAACAAGCCACACAGCAATGCATTAAGTGCAAATAGCTCACCAGCAAAAATACTCCATTCCGTTAGGGTGTAGAGAGTAAAAACCATGAGTGCGATTGGAACCGCTAGCAGTCTTGGTGTTAACGCAGACTTGATGACAAATAATAAGCTGGCAATACCGTAGAGGTAGAAGAGCCCATTGATCATCAATAATGCTAAGCCGGTTTGCCAATCAATGACAGATAGCGGCAATTGAATAAATAAGCTGAGTATTTGTATGCAAGCGATATGGAGTAATGCAGTTATTTCGATGAGTATCGGCCAAACTAATTTGTGGCTTTGTACCATCGAGCAGATACCGATAAGCATTAAATACGGCAGGTACAATAATGGTGTTTGACCACCATCAAGTAACATCAATGGCGCAAGTGAACCACCAAGTAAGGCGACAATGGCCACCACTTTGGTGTCGAGTTTAAATGATAAACCATAACCAAAAACGGTGTTGAGTAACAGCAGACCAAAGCAGGCTGTATCGGGAATAAGCTGAAAATACGGCCCTAAGAAATACAAACACAAGTAGTTAAGAATAAGCCCAAGACCAACAAGCCCTGAACCAAAATCTTGCATGCCCGGTCGTTTTTGTCGAATGAACACACCACCGATAATAATGCTATTTGCTACGCCTAAACCTAATAACGCTTTACCCAGCTCTGAAAACCAGTTGTTAATAGAAAACTGTAATAAGTAACCAAACCCAAGTGTCAGCGTAATGATGCCGGCAACGGTCATCAAAAATACAGCACCTAAACCCTTCGCTTGGTAATGTTGATAAAAGCTTTTTGCTTGTTCGGTTAACCCAGACAATGGTGCAAGTGCAGATGCACTGAATTCGCCAATAGCTTCAGCTAATTGAGAGACCATAGCACTTAGCGCACTTCGTCTGGCTGGTGACTTTGTGACTATCGAGGTTTGTTGCGCAGTTATGGATGGCGCTGACGCTGAATGATTTGTGTCTAACGGTTGGCGTTCCCAAGCGGAAGAAGAGTATTGAGGTTTATCGGCAACGATATTGCCGCTCGAATCGTTTGCTCGACTCTCATACACAGGAACATGTAAGTTTTCGCCAGCCAAGCTAATGTGTTGTTCATTGTTATTTTGTGCTTGTACTTGCAGGGCCAAAGCATCAAGTTGCTGGCCGAATTTCGCTAACTGCTGATTTACATCGGCTTGTTGTGCACCTTGTTGTGAGACTAACTCAGCCAGCTGCGCTTTTAATTTTGCTACGTCATCCATTAACGGCATCATTTATCCCATGATTATTATGCACTCCAATATTGCCAAGTTATTGTACGTGGTTATTATTGATTAGGAAACGTTCAGTTTTCTGATACTTGAGATAAATACGGTGGGCGCATTCGATTGCTCACTGGTGTGAATATGTTAAATGAGCACTACTTTTGCGGTACGGTTGTCACTACGTCATAGAGATCGATTTGATGCTGTTTCATGCCATTAGGATCCGCATCAAGAGGCACTTGTAGCAAGCTGATCTTGTTACTGACTTGAACTACTTTTAGGATAGTGGGTTCGGTTGGTGGCATCAAGGTAGAGAGTACTGTGTGGTTTAATGTAATGCTATTGAGTTTGATATATTGAAATACATCACCTTTATTTACGCCGTGTAGAGTGCCAATATTAATCGTAATATATTGATCGTCTTTATTGATTACTGTTGCCTTTGTGGCTTCACAGCTTAACGTTTCGTTAATATCTTTTGCTGCGTTAAACAGCGTATCAATAATAGTTTTGCCATAATCACTGCGCCAAAATAAGCTATTGGCTAAATCAACTCGACCAAAAGAGTCAAAGCTCCAGTCGCCCTCACCGTGGTACTCGCTTTCAACTAAAATACTGTCACTGATCCTGTCGTACATAAACACTTTTATCGTAAAGTTGCGCTTTGGTGTCGTTGTTTTACTTAGTAGTCCTGATTTTGTTTCATTAAATAGGCCAATGTCACGTATATAACCAAAGACCAAATATTGGCTTTGATATTGGCTATTAAGTGAGTGAGAAATGCTTTTTACCGCTTTTAAATCGACCGTATCCATATCTATTTCGGGTTTAAAGACCATTTCTGGGATCAGTTCTTCGACAAATACGTTAGGTTGATTAATTAACTCGTTTTTAAAGCGAGAAACAACATGAAAAGGCAGGCTAAATACATCCCCAGTAGTAGCTTGCGCTGGGGTTAATAGTGGAAATTGAGCAACAATAAGTTGTTTAAGGTAGCGATCTTTAGTGCAATTTAGGCTCGATTTTAGATTCACTTTGACATTAATGGTTAAGATGTCGTTTTTAATTGATTCATTAAGGATTTTTATCTCACTGATTTGATGCTCAGACTGAATGCTGCTTGAGCTCTGGCTTAAAATACCATCGGTAACCGTGGATTCTATTTTAACAAAACTATTGGCCTGCAATGAAGCATTTTCTATTGCTTTTTCAATGACTTTTTTACGTACATCATTGTAATCATCGTCATTTACGGCCATCGATGCTTGGCCAATATACCATTGAGCTTGTGCCATCAAAGGCATTAATAATAGCCCGAAAACAAATAACAGCTTGATCATTAGTTAACCGAAAATATTGAGTAATTTACTGATAAGTGAAGGATCTTGGTTGTCTTGCTGGTCGCCTTTCACACTGACTTCAATGATAGCATTACCAACCATGTTTGATTCAATGGAGTGATCGGCAGCAACGTCAGTGACTCTTATTTCGCCAGAAAATCTGATATATTCATCACCTTTATTGAGCTTAAGCCATTTTTCACCAGCAACAATCAAATTGCCATTGGGGAGCTTTTCTCTTACCGAGACAGTAATAGTTCCTGATAAATAGTTATTTTGGTTACTTTCTGCTGAACTATCAAAGCTTTTTTCTTGGCTGTAGTCGGCATCTAGGTTATCGCTATTAATATTAATGCTGCCTGCGGTAATCGAAGGCGACAGTGTAAATTCGTTGCTGTTATCTCTTTGGTAGCTGATCGACTTTTTAGATGTCATTTCTTCATTAAGTTTAATCATTATCATGTCGCCGACTTCATAACGATTATTGTTTTGATAAATACTATAGATATTATTAGGATTAAATATGGAACCAGTGACTTGTGGGGCTTGTCGAATATTATTATTTCTAACAGGACGATAGCGAGGGTCGCCCTTAATTATTTCTTCACTGTCTTCAATAACACTAATGGTAGTATTTTCTTTTGTGGGACTTTTTATTTCCGTAACTTCGGTTGTTGAACAAGCGGACAGAAACGTTAGAAATACTAAGATAAATGACAATGATTTATTCATTTTTATTATTCTCAAAGTTATCGACGATTTAATTTAATGATGATTTTATGCTATTTTTTATGCAAAAAGTGCTTTCTTCTTGATGTTTACCTCCTTTTACTTGTGTTTACTAATCTTTACTTATATTTACTTTGTATTGATTTATTATGTATTCGTATCTATATGTTCTTGCTGAAAATTGGTTGTGTGTCACATTGTTTTCTATACAGCTTTTCATTTATTGATGCATTGATCACGCTTAATTATTTCGTAGTAAATTGAATACCTTGTCTTTGTTCAATAGGTTCGGTTTTTTATTTAAACTTAGGATAGGAATTTAACGTTAATAATTATCATCAACATTAAAATTAATATGATTTTACAGCACTGTGTAAGTTAATTTTTTGTAAGTTAATATTGTGTGCAGTATGAGTTATTTATTTCCATTATTTTATTTTTTAAATTAAATATTGAAGGGTTATGAAATCTTAAAGTTTTACAGAGAGAGATTATTCATAATTGGCACGGTAAAGTACAAGGCCATAATCTATTAGTCTCGGTCAACACCACGTTTTTATTTCGAAGGATATTTAACCAATAAATATCAACAACTATTAGCTTTAATTGGGAATTCATTTTGTCCTTAATCAATTCGTTAGATACTGCTGTAACCGCTGCTACAACAGCAAGCACTGTGAAGCCTATTACCGATCAGCAAGATGCTATTGCAGACAACGGCCTTGGTAAAAGCACTTTTGGCGCATTGCTTAACTCACTGTCATCAGGTTCTGAGGCTCTTGATTCATCCTTAACTAACCTGTCAAATATTGAAGTGCTGTCTGTTGAAAGTCTTCAAGACCAGCTGTTGCAGCAAACCGGTTTAGGAAAGGAAAGTTTATTGTCGTTAGCCATATCTGATGATTTAGTCTCACAAATGCAACAAGAGTTATTGTCTTCGTTACAAGCGAGTATGCTTAACAGTACCACGTTGACTAGTGAAGTGTCTTCGGCCGTTTCTTCAGTATCGACAGCGGTTCAAACGGGTAATCCATTACAATCAACAGTGGGCATTATACATGATGAGATAGCCGCTACCGACGAAGCCTCAAGCACTCTTGATGATATGTATTCGTTTTCATTTGGTGAAGAGGGCCTAGATGGCAATGATTTATTTGATTCGATTAATATATTAAACCATATCCCTATTTTGTCTGACATCTACCAAATATCCACAGATACAGATATTAGCCCTGCATCCAAATTGTTAGGTGGAATGTTGTACTCTGGCTATATTGGCGTCGGTGCGGCGGCTCTTGAACTCGGTATGGATTATTTCACCGGTTACACATCCAAAGATTTAGTCGCCGATACGGGATTAGTGTCGTCTGAAACAGATGACAATATCGATACACAATAACTCAAGCATCACATGGCTGATGGCTGATGATGTTATTTCTAATTTGCGCGTCAACAGAGCGATTTATACATGAGAATATTACTCATAGCTGGCTGCATACTGCTAAGTGGTTGTAGCTTATTTCAAAGTAGTTCTAATCAATATCGTCCTAGCGTTTACCCGGTACTCACGGCTGTAGGGTATGCCCCGATTGACCGCCAACCTGCTGAGCGTCGTAGTGAACAACTATTAATGGCGATGGAGTCATCAAAAATTTTGGCTTATCGTGAGCTCACTGAACAGGTGTATGGTTTGCAGTTAAAATCAAACACAGCTGTGCATGACTGGGCAATGAGTAATAGCGATACTCAAATAATGGTTTCAGGCTTGATTAAAGGGGCTAGAGTCGTGAAAACTTATCCGGTTGATGGATTTTATGTTACTGAATTGGAACTTGATTATAAGTTAGTTTGGGATTTGTATGAGCAATCTGAAAACCCACAGCAAAATAGTATTTTGGTGATAGAACCAGCACAGAATTTTTAGTGTTTAAAAGCTGCAACAAAAAAGCACCTCGGAAGGTGCTTTCTGTTACTACGAAAATAACTTTAAAACTTAACCACCAGTTTGCCCCGTTGTACGGCAATTTCTTTGGTCATTTTAGCCATTAGCGCTTGATTACTGTCGCGAGTGTCTAAGGTATACACTGGCTGGTTTTCAAGATAATTACGTAAAAATCCCATTAGTTGTGGTGTTGCCTGGCTGATGTAGCGTTCAATATCAGCGGGTTCAGACTCAACTTTCGCTAAGGTTAACTGTCGAAGATAGACACTCTTGGTATTACTGTCATACCAAGGCACTGCCTCAAAAGTCGTTTTCAGTTTTGCATGGATCGGTAAAAGTGGGTTGTTAACTGTGATCATTGTTGCTGCTGTCACTGCCATTGTATTTGGCTTAGCGCCCAACACGACCTGCATATCATTTAGCTTAAGCGATACACCAATTAACTTGTTGCCCTGTTTTACCTCAAAATTCATGTCTTTATTAAGGTACTGCTCAATTTCAGACTCGGTGATGCTGTACTGACTGGCACAGCCAGTCAGTAACAATAACAATCCAAGTCCAAGGGTTTTAACCAAGGTTATCATCCAGTGTTTCTCATTCCTGCTGCAACGCCGGCAATGGTCAGCATAAGTGCTAGCTGAACATCTGCAGACGGTTCAACTTCTCTACGTGTACGGGCTAATAGCTCGGTTTGTAAGAAGTTAAGTGGATCTATGTAAGGGTTGCGCAGTTTAACAGACTCACGGCTCCAAGGCGTATGTGACATTAACTCTGTCGCTTGGGTTAATGATAATACTGCTTCAATACCCAATTGCAGACGTTGACGTAACTTCTCACCTAAATGATGTAACTCTGGCTTCACTAAACATAGCTCGTAGTACTTGGCTAAGTTAGGTTCTGCTTTGGTGTAGACCATTTCGAGCATTGAAATACGGGTTTCAAAGAAAGGCCATTGCTCTTCCATTTCACGCAATAATTCCAACTCGCCGCGATCTGCCGCATCTTGTAGTGCTTCACCCGCACCAAGCCAAGCAGGTAACATTAAGCGGTTTTGTGACCAAGCAAAAATCCACGGAATAGCGCGTAAGCTTTCAATACCACCATCAACTTTACGTTTAGCAGGGCGACTGCCTAATGGCAATTTACCGAGCTCAACTTCAGGAGTAGCGGATCTAAAATACTCAACAAAGTCAGGTTCTTCACGTACGATTCCGCGATAATGCAGTACTGACTCTTCAGCAATACGCTGCATGCAATCACGCCATGATTTTTTAGGCTCCGGTGGTGGTAACAATGTCGCTTCTAATACCGCTGAGGTATATAGCGCTAAACTTTGTACCGCTAATTTTGGTAAGCCAAACTTAAAGCGGATCATTTCGCCTTGTTCTGTCACACGGATGCGACCATCTACCGAACCTGGTGGTTGCGATAAAATAGCTTTATGAGCAGGTCCGCCCCCACGACCGATAGAACCGCCACGACCATGGAACAACATTAATTTAACGTCAGCTTTTTTACACACAGCAACTAACTGCTCTTGTGCACGATACTGCGCCCAGGCAGCTGCCATTACGCCGGCATCTTTAGCTGAGTCAGAATAACCAATCATCACTTCTTGCATGCCTTTAGTGTAACCACGATACCAATCAATATTCAGTAGCGAAGTCATACAGTCAGCGGCACCCTCTAAGTCAGCGAGGGTTTCGAATAATGGCACTACGCGCATTGGATTAGTGCAACCGGCTTCTTTTAGCAGTAATAATACGGTTAATACGTCAGATGGCTTGCTGGCCATTGATATCACATAAGAGCCCAGTGCATTAACAGGCTGCTGGGCGACTAAGTTGCAGGTTCTGACAACTTCAGCGACATCATCCGTCGGTTTCCAATTTGTTGGGATCAGTGGACGTTTACTGGTTAACTCGCGCAGTAAAAACGCTTGTTTTTCATTTTCGTCCCAATGGTTGTAATCACCCATACCCAAATAACGAGTCAGTTCAGCAATCACGTCACTATGGCGGGTAGCATCTTGGCGAATATCTAGGCGTAACATGTGAATACCAAAACACGCTAAACGACGTAAGATGTCGAGTAACAGGCCATTAGCAATAAGCTTCATACCACAATCGGTCAAACTCTTATAAAGCAGTTCAAGCGGTTCAAGCAAATCTGATTTATGCCAAATTAGCTCGCTGGTATCAACGTCAGGTTTTTTACCTTCAAGACGTGCGTTAAGGTAATCGATGGTGCCATGTAATTGGCAGCGTAATTTGCGTAACACATCGCGGTACGGTTCTTTACTGTTATCTGTTAACGCTGATAATTCAGCATTCGCTTGTTCCATCGACAATTCGCCAAGCAAGCTCACAATATCTTTTAAGTACAATCTTGCTGCTGCATGACGATTGCGATCGAGTACTTCTTGGGTGACGAGAGACGTTACAAACGGATTTCCGTCGCGGTCTCCGCCCATCCAGCTTGAAAATCTCACCGGAGAGACATCAATAGGTAATTGCTGGCCGGTCTTTTGCTCAACTTGATCATTCAATTGACGCAGAAAGTCAGGAATAGCTTGCCACAAAGACGTTTCGATAGTGCTTAAACCCCAACGCGCTTCATCTACAGGAGTTGGGCGTTCGTTACGAATTTCGTTGGTGTGCCAAATTTGCGCAATAAGCTGACGCAGACGCAGAGTGCTTTGTTGGCGTTCGCGTTCAGTCAGTTGGCTGTTTTCTTGTTCCGTTAAGCAATCAACCACTGCCGCATATTTTTGAATTAGCGTGCGGCGTGAAATCTCGGTTGGATGCGCGGTTAATACTAAATCGATGTCTAAGTTTTTTAAGCTCTTAATCACATCTTTTTTGTCTAAATCAGTATCAAGCATGCGTCCAAGTAGTTGCTCTACTGGATCGGGCACACACACGAGTTCGTCGCAATTACGGCTAATGGTGTGAAATTGTTCTGCGATATTGGCTAAGTTTAAAAATTGGTTGAAGGCTTTGGCGAAAGGAACCAGTTCTTCGTCTGGTAAAGCGGTTAATAATGCCAACATTTGCTCGCGAGAGGCTTCGTCACCCTGGCGAGATTTTTTTGCTAAAATTCGAATTTGTTCTACTTTTTCTAAAAATGCATCACCTAAATGGTTTTGCATTGTTTCGCCTAATATCTGGCCTAAATGCCCCACATTTGATCGAAGTGACGCATACATATCTGCCGTTTGCTCTGTCATACTTACTCCCGAAAAAAAGAACGATTCTGCCAATAACTCTTACATCACAATACCCAGCGTATCAAAATCGGTCAATACGCAGGCACTGTATTTTGTAATTTTATTTCGTAAAAAAGTTACATTTTGCGTAAAAATGTCACTGATTATTAATGTTTACTTAATGCAGGCATGAAAAATCATTTTTTTGATCAATTCTACCGTTGGCGTTAAGTATTCTAGGTCAATAAATTCATCTGGCTGGTGGGCTTGATTAATGCTACCTGGGCCAAGTACTAAGGTTTGGCAACCTAGTTTGTTGATATAAGGTGCTTCAGTCGAATAGTTGACCACTTCTGCTTCGTTGCCAGACAATTCTGCAACGAGTTTGGTCCATGGATTATCTGCTTTTCCTGCAAACGATTCTGCGCCTGGGTACAAAGTACTGACACTTATACTGCCAGGATACTCTTTACTGATGTCAGATAAGTAGTTCAATACCATTAATTCCAGATCCGCTAACTCCATTCCGGGTAAAGGACGAATATCTAAATGCAAATCGCAGCAACCACAAATACGGTTCGCGGCATCACCGCCATGAATATGGCCAAAGTTCATGGTTGGGTAGGGTACAGTAAACGCATCTTCGCGATAGTTCTCGCTTAAGTGCTGCTTTAGCTTCATTAATTGGCTAATGACTTTATGCATCACTTCAATAGCATTTAAGCCGCGAGCAGGATCAGACGAATGGCCACTACGGCCAATTACGCGGATCCCTTGGGCTAAATGTCCCTTATGCATATAGACAGGCTTTAAGCTGGTGGGTTCACCAATAACCGCGTAATCAGGCGCAACAACTTTTGAATCGGCAAATGCTTTAGCGCCGCTCATGGTGGTTTCTTCATCTGCACTAGCAAAAATAGTCAGCGGACGTTTGAACTGATCCAACGGCATGTCTTTTAATGCTTCGAGTACCAACGCAAAAAATCCCTTCATGTCGCAAGTGCCTAAGCCGTACCAACGATTGTCTTTTTCAACCATCTCAAATGGACTTTGGCTCCAACGGCCTTCATCAAAGGGCACTGTATCTGTATGGCCCGCAAGTAAAAGCCCACCACTGCCGCTGCCTATTCTGGCAATCAGGTTCTGTTTATTACGCGAGTCTTCGACCGTGGGGGTTTCGCATTCAAAACCCAGTTCACTGAACCAATTCTGCAACAAGTTGATAACTGCATGATTACTCATATCGTGTTCTGCTTCGAGTGCACTGACTGATGGTGCTGCAATCAGCTGTGTAAAACAACTTTTTAGATCTGGTAGTGTGCTCATGGGTTATCCTAAAAAATAAAATGTAAAATACTTATTCACATATATTGCATAATTAATATTGTGTGATAGTCTAGCAAACAGCATTAACCGACACCATAAATAGAACGATAGAAATGAAAATAAACATGTGCTTTCTAACTGCTAAAACCACTATATCAATAATCAACGCGAACTTCCTGCGACGATAGTTCAAAATTAGGCGGCCCCCGTCTAAATAGGCTATGCTGACACTTTCTCTCATTATTTAAAAAGAAAACAAACTTATGAAAAGCATCGCAATTATTGGCGCCAGTGGTTATACCGGTGCACAAATTACCTCGTTAATTAACGCAGACTGCAACTTCAGCGTTCAAGGGTTGTATGTGTCGGAAAACAGTTTAGATAAAGGCCGTAAATTAGCCGACCTTTATCCTACATACAGCCACATGGCTTATACGCTTTCGCCGTTATCTGATGACGCTAAAAAGACAATTGTTGCCGAAGCCGATGCCGTGGTTTTAGCGACTGAGCATTCAGTCAGCCTAGAGCTTGCTGCATGGTTTTACCAGCAAGGTTTAGCGGTATTTGACTTAAGTGGTGCATACCGTTTTGCCGATGTGGCGCAGTATCCTAAATGGTACGGTTTTGAACATACTCACCCTGATGTATTGGCTCAGGCGGTGTACGGTTTAGCAGAGTGGAATAGCGAACAAATTAAACAAACAAGAATGATTGCCGTACCAGGTTGTTATCCTACGGCATCACTTACTGCACTAAAACCGCTTAAACCATTCTTAACTGAAATGTACCCAGTCATTAATGCCGTTAGTGGTGTAACAGGTGCAGGCCGTAAAGCACAGTTACATACCAGTTTCTGCGAAGTTAGCCTTACACCATACGGTGTATTGGGCCACAGGCATCAGCCTGAGATAGCGACACATTTAGGTCAAGAAGTCATTTTTACGCCGCATTTAGGCAACTTTAAGCGTGGTATTTTGGCAACGATTACCGTGCAACTAAAACCAGGTACCACAGAAGCCGATGTCGCTAAAGCATATAGCGTGTACGACAACGCGCCAATTGTGACGGTAAAGCACAATCAATTCCCTAAAGTTGATGATGTGGTTAACACCCCCAATTGTCATTTAGGTTGGAAGTATGATGCCAACAGCGGTTATTTAGTGGTCGCCAGTGCGATAGACAATTTAATGAAAGGTGCTGCTAGCCAAGGGCTACAGTGCATTAAAATCCATTTCGGTGTGTAATTAACTCGCATTAGTGAAGGAATAAAAATAATGGCTACAAAATCAGTATTAGTCTTAAAAGTCGGTGGTGCGTTACTTCAATGCGAAATGGGCATGGCGCGTTTAATGGCAGCAGCAGCCGAAATGCTTGCAGCGGGTCAACAAGTCATATTAGTCCATGGTGGTGGTTGTTTGGTTGATGAGCAATTAACCGCTAACGGCAAAGAAACAGTTAAATTAGACGGGTTACGTGTTACGCCAGAAGATCAAATTCCTATTATTGTTGGCGCGCTAGCAGGTACCTCAAACAAAATTTTACAAGCAGCAGCTGCAAAAGCAGGCATTGTTAGTGTAGGCATGAGCTTAGGCGACGGCAATGTTGTTACTGCAAAAATCAAAGATGAACGTTTAGGACTCGTGGGCGAAGTTGAGCCAAAAGACGCCACCTACTTAAACTTTATTTTAAGCCAAGGTTGGATGCCAATTTGTAGCTCGATTGCCATTTCTAGCCAAGGCGAAATGTTAAACGTCAACGCAGATCAAGCCGCAACAGCCTTAGCCAAATTAGTTAACGGTACGTTAGTGTTATTGTCAGACGTATCGGGTGTATTAGATGGTAAAGGTCAATTAATTCATAGTTTAAACAAAAGCGAAATCGAACATCTTGTTGCCCAAGGGGTGATTGAAAAAGGGATGAAAGTCAAAGTAGAAGCCGCATTGGAAGTTGCTCAATGGATGGGTAAACCCGTGCAAGTTGCTTCATGGCGCGATGCCGAACAGTTAAAAACCTTAGTCAAAGGTGGGTCCGTCGGGACTCAAATACAACCTTAATGGAGTAGTAGTATATGCAGCACCTATTGTCGATAAAAGAGTTAACTCAATCTCAGCTTTTAGCCATCATTGATCTGGCTAAAAAAATTAAGAATAACCCCGCTGAGTACCGTCGTGCTTTAGATGGTAAAAGCGTTGTGATGTTGTTTGAAAAGCCTTCACTGCGCACCCGAGTCAGCTTTGACATTGGCATTAATAAATTAGGTGGTCACTGCTTA
The DNA here is from genome assembly GCF_003797125.1 of Shewanella frigidimarina. Lineage (GTDB taxonomy): Bacteria > Pseudomonadota > Gammaproteobacteria > Enterobacterales > Shewanellaceae > Shewanella > Shewanella frigidimarina. The sequence goes on along the minus strand of NZ_RKKE01000011.1, from coordinate 50,603 downwards.
TACTTAGACCAACAAAATGGCGCGTTAGGTCAGCGTGAAACAGTAGCTGATTTTGCGACAAATATTTCATGCTGGGCCGATGCTATTGTGGCAAGAACATACTCGCACACCACCATCGAGCAATTAGCTCAACATGGCAGCGTACCGGTCATTAATGCTTTATCTGACTTGTATCACCCATGCCAAGCTTTAGCTGACTTTTTAACATTAGCTGAGCAGTTTGATGATGTAAGCCAAGCAAAACTGGCTTATGTTGGTGATGGTAATAACGTCACTCATTCATTGATTTATGGTGCAGCGATTTTAGGCATGACCATGACAGTGATTTGTCCTGAAGGGGCATTCCCTGATGCGCTAATCGTGACTGAAGCACAAGCGTTAGCAAAGCAAAATGGCGGCAAGTTAACCCTAAGCGCTGACATTAATGCCATTGAAGGCCATGATGCTATTTACACCGACACTTGGATTTCTATGGGTGATGAAACACCGCTTGCTGATATTAAAGCCCGTTTTGCACCGTACCAAGTTAATAGCGAACTAATGGCTCAAGCTGGCGCAAAATTCTTTATGCATTGCTTACCAGCACATCGTGGTGTGGAAGTGACAGATGAAGTGATGGATGGCGAAGGTTCATTGATTTTACATCAAGCAGAAAACCGAATGCATGCACAAAATGCAGTATTAGTGACCTTATTAAGTTAGTCACCTTATTAAAGTTATTCAGAAGATTAAGACAATAATGCCGTTGGCGTTATTAACATTGACCGTATACGTAATTGATTTAGGAAATAAACATGTCTAATGCAGTGAAAAAAACCGGCGTTAAAAAAGTGGTATTGGCATATTCAGGTGGTTTAGACACCTCTGCTATTATCCCGTGGTTAAAAGAAACTTATGACGATTGTGAAATCATCGCATTCTGTGCCGATGTTGGCCAAGGCGAAGAAGAATTAGTTGGTTTAACGGAAAAAGCCTTAGCTTCAGGCGCTAGCGAATGTCATATCGTTGACCTAAAAGAAGAATTTGTTAAAGACTACATCTATCCAACTATCGCAACGGGTGCGATTTATGAAGGCACTTATTTGTTAGGTACGTCAATGGCGCGTCCTATTATTGCCAAAGCGCAAGTCGAAGTTGCCCGTAAAGTGGGTGCTGACGCGGTATGTCATGGTTGTACGGGTAAAGGTAACGACCAAGTTCGTTTTGAAGGTTGTTTTGCTGCTTTAGCACCAGATCTAAAAGTGATCGCGCCTTGGCGTGAATGGGAAATGCGTAGCCGTGAAGACTTATTAGCTTACCTTGCTGAGCGTGATATCAAAACTAGCGCATCAGCAACCAAAATTTACAGCCGTGATGCAAACGCATGGCACATTTCGCACGAAGGTGGCGAGTTAGAAGATCCATGGAACGAGCCATCAAAAGGCGTGTGGACATTAACTGTAGCGCCAGAAGATGCACCAAATGAGCCTGAATATGTATCGTTAGCGGTTAAGCATGGTCGTGTTACCCATGTCAATGACGAAGCATTATCACCATATGCTGCATTAATGAAGTTAAACGATATTGCTGGCAAACACGGTGTAGGTCGTATCGACATTACTGAAAACCGTTTAGTGGGCATGAAGTCTCGTGGTTGTTACGAAACACCAGGCGGTACTGTAATGTTTGCTGGTCTTCGTGCCATTGAAGAATTAGTGTTAGACAAAACTAGCCGTACTTGGCGTGAGCAAATTGCTGGCCAAATGTCGCACCTAGTGTATGACGGTCGTTGGTTTACCCCTTTATGTAAATCACTTATCGCTGCATCTGAATCATTAGCTGAGTCAGTTAACGGTGATGTAGTGATTAAGCTGTATAAAGGCCAAGCGACAGCCGTTAAGAAGCGTTCGCCAAACAGCTTGTATTCAGAATCTTTCGCAACGTTTGGTGAAGATGACGTATACGATCAAAAACATGCTGAAGGCTTTATCCGTTTGTACTCTTTAGCGAGCCGTATTCGTGCGCTAAACACTAAATAGATTTTACGCCAACGATATAAAGGCGCTGCAAAGCGCCTTTCTTATAATGACTTTTGGCAAACAGAGAGTCATTACAAGAAACAGAATATTATACAACCTGAACTCGGGATAACAAACGACTCTCAAACAGCCCTTTGCCCTGCTAACTAAGTTGAATCGACTTGCAATAGGCTAGCTATTGACGCGTCAATTCGTCTTGTTAGTAAAGCAAATGACAAGTTTGATAGAGAGCAATGATTAAGATTTTGAGCTTTAACATTTTCTTCTCATCTCTTATCCTGAGTTCAGGTTATCTACATTATTGAACGATAATTTCAAAACAGAGGATACCGACATGGCGTTATGGGGCGGAAGATTTCAGGGCGAAACCAGTGCACTTTTCAAGTTATTTAATGACTCACTGCCAGTGGATTACCGCTTATTTGAACAAGACGTTGTCGGCTCTATCGCATGGGCAGACGCCATTGCTAGCGTCGGTATTATTACTGCCAAAGAATGTACCAATCTAAAAGCAGCATTAAACGAATTGCTGGTGGAAGTAGGTAACGATCCTCAAGCGATTATCAGTAATGGCGCAGAAGATATTCACAGTTTTGTTGAACAAAAGCTGATTGCCAAAGTGGGCGATTTAGGTAAAAAACTCCACACGGGTCGTTCACGTAACGACCAAGTCGCCACAGATTTAAAATTGTGGTGTAAAAAAGAAGGCGCTGCATTACTTGCGCGCCTAGGTACATTACATGCGGAGTTGATTGCATTAGCCGAGCGTGAAGTTGACGCAGTGATGCCAGGTTACACCCATTTACAGCGTGCTCAGCCGGTTACATTTGGTCACTGGGCGTTAGCCTATGTAGAAATGTACGAGCGTGACATTAGCCGCCTGCAAGATGTATTAAGCCGTGCCGACTCATGCCCGTTAGGTTCAGGCGCACTAGCAGGTACAGCTTACCCAATTGATCGCCACGCGTTAGCGGCGGCATTAAACTTTGCTCGCCCAACCTTAAACAGCTTAGACAGTGTGTCGGATCGCGACCATGTGGTTGAATTATGCAGCGCAGCGTCAATCAGCATGATGCATTTAAGCCGTATGGCCGAAGACTTAATTTTCTTCAACTCTGGTGAAGCTAACTTTATCTCTCTAGCCGATGAAGTCACCTCAGGTTCATCACTGATGCCGCAAAAGAAAAACCCTGATGCTTTAGAGCTTATTCGTGGTAAAACCGGCCGTGTATATGGCAGCTTAATGGGTATTTTAACTACTATGAAAGCCTTGCCATTGGCGTACAACAAAGACATGCAAGAAGACAAAGAAGGCTTGTTCGACGTAGTCGACAGTTGGGCTATTTGCTTAGACATGGCAGCATTAGTATTGTCGGGCTTAAAAGTGAATCGTCCACAAGCCTTGGTAGCAGCTCAGCAAGGTTATGCTAACGCAACTGAACTTGCAGATTATCTTGTCGCTAAAGGCATGCCGTTCCGTGAAGCACATCATGTAGTGGGCGAGGTGGTGGTATTTGCCATTGGTGAGCAAAAGCCGATTGAAGACTTAAGCGTGGCTGAGCTACAAAAATTTGCCAATGTGATTAGCGATGATGTGTATCCAAACCTTACGATTGAAGCGTGTTTAGAGAAACGTGATGTATTAGGTGGTACCGCTATCAATCAAGTGCAAGCAGCCATCGCGGCTAAAAAAGCATAGCCTTAAGAGCATAACGATAAGTATCTATTTCGATAGTATCGAGATAGATATTAGTAATCAAGCCCTGTTGATATTTATCGGCGGGGCTTGTTTGTTTTCGCCACCAGAAACCATAAACTATAACTAGAGCACACTATAGAGCAGTCATTTATTTAGCTTGCGGTCGTTTGTATCGCTCTTATGTATTCAATTTAAGATCAATGCACATCAGGCTGTCACCACTCTAGCTATCGATATTACTCATCGATATTACTCATCGATATTACTCATAAGATCGCCACACCAACATTGGATTAAATTTTTTTTACAAGTTTGAGTAATTACTTAAAACATCTGTGTCAAATACTATAACGTCCCATTTAAGTTGTTATTGCCTACCACTAAATACTGGAATGCTAGCCTGTTTAAATTGTTATTTGTTAATTCAAACACTCGGTCTATTTTGACAATAAATAGGTCAATTATTGTGGTTGCATTGTTTTGATTCTGCTCTATGTTGATGTTGGAGTTGTAACAAAAAATCCAATATTAATAACAAAATAATAAAGTTCTGTTAACAGTGCTGTTAGCGCTGCAGCAGATAAAATAAGAGGACAACCCAATGACAAAATCGATACTTTTACTGTTGGCAGGCTTATTAACTGGCGCAGCCCAAGCAGCCGTTGGTAGCTACCCAGTAGTGTTAGTGCATGGCTTTCAACCGGATAATTTACAGAGTAAACCGACAGGTACGCAGGTAAGCGACAATGGCTCAGAGTACTGGGCGCAATATTGGCGTGATCGTGCTGATGCACGCATTGATTGGCCATCGCAAGAGCGCATTGCCAATAAAATAACCAGTCAGTATGTATGGCCTAAATTGCAACAGATGTCGCGAGAGGGGACATGTGCCAGCGGTTGTGTATTTGTGACCCATTCTACTGGCGATTTAGTGATGCGTTATATTATTGATAACCAAGCGCTATGGTTGCAAAACGCAGGTTTAAAGCCGCTTAATATTGTCGCCACATTTGACTTTTCTGGCGCGGGTGGTGGGGTTGAATTGGCTGATTTGGCGGTTAATGTCGCTAGTGGTTCAGGTTTGATAGATGCAACATTAAAACTAGCTGTGTCGTTATGGTTAGGAGAACTGCCGTCGTCATTCAATATTGGGGTATTGAATGATTTACGCGTAAATACTGCACGCCAATTGGCAGCGTTTCCTGAAAGTCGAGTACCACGTTTACGTTTTGCTGGGGCAGGGTCTGACTTTCTCGGTGTGACAGGGGCATTTTTACCCGGCGAAGATGATGGTGTTGTTGCCAGTCATTCTAGTTGTGGTGCCGCGGCCGTCGGCAGTTACAACAGTTGTTCGCGCAGTGTAGCATTTGATGGCAAGCTCACCTCTACTAATGGCCCTAGCGGATTTATGCCTTATCACTACCCAATGTTGATGAGTGAAGGCTATAGCCATGGCGACACTATTTTAAATAGCGCTAAAGATGAAGTAACTTCTGCCAATAGTAGTGCCAATTATCTCAATGGCGATAACTTGCAATTCAACACCTATGATGAAAAACGTGGCTGGTGGATATTTAGTTCACGTTATAGAGTGGTTAATCATTCGAATAAAACCAGTATGTCAGCACTTGTGTATCAAGCGGCTAACTAAGCGTATATGAAATATAAAAAAATCATTATAACAATAGCCCTACTCGCTACGGCAGTCGGGTTTTGGGTTGACACTTCTGAGTCGGCACTTGAGCCACCTCAGAGTGCCGCTGTTATCGAGCAAGATGATACTGCGCCAACCAAGCCGAAAGTGGTAAAACCCATGCCAGCTAATACGATGAACGTGGTTGAAAAGCTTCCACAACCGATCAGCGACAGTTTTCAGCTTATGGCAGAGGCTTATGCTAGTGAGCTTGAGTTACCGTCTTACTCAATGCCTTTATCGGTTGATGATACGCACTTACTTAACCCAAATGCTTATATTCCTCAGCCGGTGCAACTCCAAGATGGAGCCAGTGCTAGCATTGTGTTGCCTAAGTATCGTTTCAGTTTTCCTGAACCAGTGGTCATTAATCTTGAAGTTAATGGCTTGCTTGTTACTGGGGCGAGTGCTGCATTACACAGCGAGCTTACAAGTGGATCGGAGCCGTTAATTAGCGAAACCATGCTAGGTGCCGATGGCAAATGGGCGATACAACTGAATGCTGAAGAGGATTGGAATGGTCCAATGGAGGTCAGTGTTACCTTTCGCGCTAAGGGCAAAAAGCAAACGTTAAAAACAGGCATAGAATATAGTCATCCTACGGCAACCATAACCGGAGTGGGGGATATCCGCGCTGAAGGTAGTGATATGTTGATACCGGTTAAATTGGATGTTGAGCAAGCGGGTTATTATCGCTTACGGGCCAATCTATATACAGCAGATAAGCAGCCGATTGCCTTGCTAACGGGTTTCGACAAGCTAACTGAAGGCTCTGTGGTACTGGATCTTAAAGCCTATAAAGGGGTGTTAGCGCAATATAAAGGCCCTTATGTTCTGAGTACATTTGTATTGGAGCGCCGCCCAGCAGTACCCGGTGAATTAACTCAGTACGGCCACAGTGAGGAACCTGCCTACGAGTTAGGCGATTTTGCTGTTGAGTCGCTATCTGATGAGCCATGGCAACCTGATGAGCAAGAAATGCAGCGACTTGAGTTTTTGCAAAAAATGGCCGGAGACTAGGCTTTAGTTATTGTTACTTACATGAGCTAAAAGCCCGCGTTAGCAAATAACGCGGGCTTTTTTTGTGCATAGATAACATCCAAATTACCATTTTTATAGCAATGATTCGTGTAAAAAATCAGGTCAGTCTCTTCGTTATTTGAACCGTTTCAATGTGTTTTTGCTAATCAGTTCTATACTAAAAATGGGTTAATTGTTTATTTAAGCAAAGACACTTTGATGATAATAAATTGAAATTGGGAGCAGATATGTTTTTAGATTATTTTGCGCTAGGGATTATATTTTTTGTCGTGATATTTATTTTTTACGGCATTATTGCGATTCATGATATTCCTTACGAGATTGCGAAAAAACGTAATCATCCACAGCAAGATGCATTGCACATTGCTGGTTGGGTAAGCTTATTTACATTGCATGCCATTTGGCCATTTTTATGGATTTGGGCCACGTTATATCGAGAAGATAGAGGCTGGGGATTTAGTGATTCGAGAAAGCGAGAATTGATACTCGAGGGTGAAGTTAAAGAGCTAATGAATCATGTCACAGCGTTAACGGATCGTTTGTCGCTATTAGAGCAACGTTCTGCTGTCACGACTCCTCCCGTTTCTGATGAACACTCACAAGAGGCATAAGCATGGACTTACTACTGATACTGACTTATACCGCATTTTGTATCGCAGTTTTTAAAGTATTTAAAATTCCGTTAACCAAATGGACGGTACCGACAGCTATTCTTGGCGGAATGGTATTAATTGGTACTTTATTAATTTTAATGAATTATAACCATCCCTATTCAAGGTTTGCTCGCGAGTATTTTGTCACTATTCCGATTGTGCCCGCAGTTAAAGGATTGGTTATCGAAGTCAATGTTAAGCCGAACACACCAGTAAAAGAAGGTGAGGTGTTATTTAAAATTGATCCTACACCTTACCTTTCAATGGTTAAGCAAAAACAAGCGGCGCTAAAAGAAGCAGAACTGCAAGTACCACAACTTGAAGCCGCTTTTCAAATAGCCGCAGCTAAAGTTGAACAAGCAACAGCAGATAAAGATCGTACTGAATCAGTCTATCGTCGCTATGAAGATGGTCGTAAAAAAGCGGGGCGTAATTCACCGTTTACTGAGCTTGAACTCGATAATCGTCGCCAATTATACATAGCTTCATCAGCGCAACTTGATGGCGCTTTAGCTGAGGGGCTGCGGACTCGTTTGGCATATGAGTCGAATATTGATGGCGTCAATACCAAAGTAGCAGGTCTACAAGCTGAGCTCGCTAAGGCTGAATATGACTTACAGCAAACAGTCGTCAGAGCGCCTGCGGATGGTGTAGTGACTCAATTAGCGCTACGAAAAGGCGCTATGGCTGTGCCTTTACCTTTGCGCCCAGCACTGACGTTTATTCCAGATGAGACGAGATATTTTGCTGGCGCTTTTTGGCAAAACTCATTATTACGCCTTAAAGAAGGTGATGAAGCTGAAGTGATAATAGATGCCATGCCTGGACAGGTATTTAAAGGTAAAGTTGCCAAAATACTCCCTGCTATGGCAGAAGGTGAAATTCAATTTAGCGGAAATTTACAGTCATCGAATAAGTTGTTTCAACGCGGTCGAGTATTGGTGTTGATTGAGCTAGAAGATGACGCAATAAGACAATCATTGCCAGCAGGTGTCGCAGGGCAAGTGGCTATTTATACCGATCATTTTAGCCATGTTGCGGTAATGAGAAAGGTATTATTAAGAATGCAGGGCTGGTTAAATTACTTGTTTACAGAAGGACATTAACCTCGATTTTATGAGGTCTATGGTTTAAAGATTGTGTTAAATCAGCATGAAATCAAGTTACAGAGGTTGTGTTTGCTGTACTTGGTTTCTGTTGCCGCATTTGGCACAATCAACCGCCTGACTTTTTACCGATAGCACCCTCTGTGGTGGTCCGCAATATTCTGGTAATGCTGATTTCCGTAGATAACTTCTTTTCGTGTTGGTATAAATTAAGTGATTGATTCATCAGTTCAAGCAATGGTTATAATGAGGTGCTGTGGGTATAAAAAAGCCCAGTCATTATCGCTAAGACTGGGCTGTTAAAGCAGATAAATTACGCTTTAGTTAACGCGTTTTTCACGTCGCTAGGTTTCATCGGAATTTTACGTAAACGCACACCGACTGCATTGTAGATTGCATTGGCAATCGCTGGAGCAACAGGGGTTACTGCCGGTTCACCTAAGCCAGATGGTGGCATTTTGCTCGGGATAAACTCGATTTTAACTTCTGGAGTTTGGCCTAAGCGCAGCGGGGTATAGGTATCGAAGTTTGAGTCTTTATACTGACCATTAAGCAGTTCAGTACCTTCATACAAGGCCATCGATAATCCCCACAATGCCGCGCCCTGACACTGAGCTTCAGCACCATTCGGGTCAACAATAATACCGGCATCGATGGCAATATAAAGCTTTTGCACATTGACAATACCGTTGCTTTTGTCGACATGAACTTGTACTGCACACGATACCCATGTTGGCATGTCACGTTCTTGACCAAAGGTTGATGCAATGCCAAGCGCTGTGTCTTTGGCTTGCGGAGTGCCCCAGCCAATCATCTCAGCAGCTTTTTTCAATACTGCGGCTTGGCGAGCAGCGCCACCTTCGGCAACGGGTGTACTTCCGGCATTTCGGCCTTCGGCAATTAGCATGTCGAGGCGGAACTGCAATGGATCTTTACCCGCGTGATGTGCGGCTTCATCCATAAAGCTTTCTACTGCCCAACCTGTCCAGCCAGGTCCAACTGAACGTAACCAACCCGGTCTGAATGTCGCAATCGCAAGATCATTCGATACAGCACGCACTTTTTGAGCGCCAACAGTGTACCAATGGTCTGCTCCGGCAATCGAAAACGGATCAAATGGTTCGCCATTAGTGCCTTTTGGCATAAACCCTGGTGCTAATACTTGAGTTGGCCAACCTGCTGTGGCGTGATGTTCCATTGCGGTAACCGCTTTTTTGTCATCAAACGCCATTTTGAGTTGTTGAACTGATGCAGAACGCGCGCTATCAAATAACATGTCTTGTGGACGTATCATCACCATTTTAACCGGTTTACCGCCTAATGCTTTAGAGGTCAACGCAGCTGGAATGGTGTAATCGCCGTTAAGTCTGCGGCCAAAGCCACCGCCTAACATGTAGCTACGAATCACAATGTTAGCTTCTTCTTCACCTAATGCCGTGGCCAATACGGGAAGGGTAAGCGATTGCCACTGACAACCTGAATGCACTTCCCATATGCCGTCTTGGTTTTTAAATACCAGTGCATTAAGCGGTTCCATTTGCGCATGCAGTACCGTGCTGGTGATGTATTCTTCTGCAATGGTACTTTTTGCACTCGCAAATACTGGACCAGTGTCAGTATTGCCTGTGTCTAAAATACTGCCTTTGGTTTGGTCGCCAAGTAATTGCTTACCATGAGCAATAATGTCTGCTTCAGACACGTTGGCCGTTTTACCTGCGTCCCATGTTACTTTCACGAGCTTCGAGGCTTTTTGGGCCGCATTAAAGCTGCTGGCGATAACCATTAACCAACCTGGCACACTGCCACTGGCATCATCTAGTACGATAGTTTGTTGATAACCCTTAACGGCTTTTGCAGCAGAGTCGTCAAACTTAACCACTTTGGAGCCATAACGTGTAGGAGGCAAAATAGGGTTGGCGTACACCATGCCATCAACTTTCGCGTCGATACCGAATATGGTTTTACCGTTAGTCTTGTTGGCAATATCAAGAGACGTCACCTGCTGGCCAACCAGTTTAAGATCGGCATTCGGCTTCAATGGCAGGGTTTTAAGTTCTTCTTCAGTAAACTGACGTGTTAAGCCCATGGTGACTAACTCACCATAAGACAGCTCGCCTTTACTTGAGATAATTTTACCGTTACTGGCTTTACAGTCTTTTGCTGCAATACCCCATTTTTTAGCCGCAGCTTCAATTAACGCTGTACGGCCAGCAGCACCCGCTTGACGGTAAACTGGCCAGCTTTGTGAAATAGACCAACTGCCGCCGGTAACCATGTAACCCCAACGCGGGTCACTGTCGACATGGATAATTTCAATATCATCCCATGACGCTTCCAGTTCATCAGCAAGAATACGCGCAATAGCAGTGCCGACATGTTGGCCCATTTCTGAGCGCATAATGTTGACTTTAATTTTGCCTGCGGTATCGATTGAGTACCATAAAGACGGTTCGTAAATATCGCCTTCGCTTGGGAGTACTTTACCGTCTGGGCTAGCAGGATCCATTGCCGCCATCAAATGGCGAGGAAAACCAAAGCTGACACCTACAGCGGTCATCGCAATTAAAAAACCACGGCGGGTTATACCAGCCGATCCACGTTTAGGCATTCTGCTCATCGTTGTTCTCCTTAATTGCGTTTGCAGCTTCATGAATGGCACCACGAATACGAACGTAGGTCATACAACGACATAAGTTTCCGCCCATCACAGCGTCAATGTCTTTGTCTGAAGGTTCAGGAATGTCTTTTAGTAGCGCTGCAGCTTGCATAATTTGACCCGACTGGCAGTAACCACACTGTGGTACCTGCAGCTTTTGCCAAGATATTTGCAATGGGTGATCGCCCTTTTCAGAAAGTCCTTCAATCGTAGTGATTTCGGCTCCTTCAACTGACGATATAGGGGTTATGCATGAACGTGTGGCACGTCCGCCAACATGGACGGTACAGGCACCACATGTACCAATACCACAGCCAAATTTTGTGCCGGTCATGTCCAGTTCATCACGAATAACCCACAGTAGAGGAGTATCACTCTCTACATCGGCAGTCATCGGTTTGCCGTTTAAAATAAATTTTGCCATTGTCACTTCTCCAGTGAATTAGTGCTCAAATCGGGGTTGATTGCGGATCTCGCCCACTTGTTGTTGTAATTTCGGCCAGGTGTTTTCCCCAGCAGCTTGACGTAAATAAGCCGCAATAGCAGTAATGTCTTCATCGCTAAGAGCATCACGGAACCCTGGCATTACCACACCGCTAATGCCTTGATCGCTGCGCACGCCATCCAGTATTACGTTAATTAGGTTAGTTGGATCATTAAGATGTGTTGCCGAGCCGATAGTAATTAATGGACGACCTTTAACTAACTGGTCGCTGTTGTAGTGGCATGCTTGGCAAGCTGTAGCATATAAGCGTGCACCTTCATCAATACGCTGATCCGGTTGTTGATGTTGTGCCGCGATAGCTGCTTGTAACGTGCTACTTGAGTCAGGATCGTCGGTGTTGTTGGTACGGGCAATTTCAGCAAAGTAACCACTAATGGCTTCTATGTCACTGTCTGGAAGGGCTGATAAGCCTTTGTGCATAACTGGCGCCATTGGGCCTGCCGCACTTCCATGGTAAGGCGAGTTACCCGTAGTTAGGTATTCATAGAAGTCTTGTGCGCGCCACGGGATAGGTGAAGTGCTTGTTGATGTTAATGATGGTGCTATCCAGCCATCAATGGCCGCACCTTGGTACATTTGGTCGTACTTTTCGCCGCCCAACGCATTACGTGGAGTATGGCATGCACCACAGTGAGCAATACCTTCCGCTAAGTAAGCACCGCGATTCCATTCGGCAGATTGCTTGCTGTTGACCTCAAAAGCTTGGGTATCAGCAAACAACAGTTTCCAACCCGCCTGAAACCAGCGGATGTTGAGCGGAAACGGAATACCGTTATCTTTTTTAACTTGGTTAACTGCTGGAACAGACGTCATGATGTAAGCGTAAATAGCGTTAATGTCATCATCGGTCATTTTATTAAAGTGTTCAAAAGGGAATGCAGGTAATAAATGGTGTCCATCGCGGCTCACACCTGTGCGCATGGCGCGAGCGAAAGCGGCTTGTGACCAGCCACCAATACCGGTTTCAAGATCGGGAGTGATGTTACTTGAATAAATGGTGCCAAAGTCAGTATGCATTTCATAGTTACCAGCATAGGCTGTGCCACCAGGTGGTGTATGACAAGTACTGCAATAACCTGCTGCGGCAAGGATTTTACCCTGTTCGATAACTTGTGGAGAATAATCAGTTTGAGTTGGTACGACGGGATCAATTGCAGGGTGCCAAGCATATATACTGAATATACCGAGTCCAACAATAGCTGCGCCACATACGCCGTAAACGATGCGCTTTAGCATATTACATTGCCTTATTTTAAATAAAAAATGATATAGAGAAGGGAATATCTCATCTAAACATTCCCTGTTCGACTGCGTATTATTATTGTGATTGGTCAAATATTAATCCTATGCAAGGTATAGCCCTTTGTCCAGCATTGATATTGACTGATCTGTTATTGTATTAGAATAAAATAATACAGTACTGCGCTGACGAGTAACATGTGGATTGTTAAATAAATTGATTTCGTTAATTCACTGTTAATTCACAGTTTTCAAGGTTGCTGCTATGTTGCGGTAATCTTAGTTATCTATGATTAAAATGAGCAGCAATGCCAGATTCATAAAGTGAGGAAGTACTGCCGAAAAAACGATTATTGGCCATTAAGACCTATGTCGGTGTTTATTAACTATTTACTCATCTGTGACCAGATGATTTTATCGCTGAGCAAGTACTCAATATGGTGATTATGTACCTCGGCGATTATGTCCCCTCAATATGATTGTTCATTGCGATAGTTTCCACAATCATGATTAAGCCACAATATATCACTACAGCACTTTTAGATCTCATTCTGACGGTTATTCCTTAGTGCTTGAGCACAATCAACTTGTATTTAGCAAAGATATTCTGGATAATTAATGCAAATCATTATCATTTGCGTTAAATGGCTGGAGATCGAATTAGATGGAACTCGTCAGTGTATCTTCTTTATGGCTTGGTTGTTTGTTTGCCTATTTGGCATCTGACAAGCAACAGCTTATTAGTTTGCCTTTTCCTAAATTACTGGCTTGGAGCTTATGCGGTTTATCGGTGGTATTTGCAGTATGGGGGTTTAGTCACACTTACAGTGTATTAGTCGCCAGTTTGGTGGTGCTGATTTGCATGATGACCATGTGGATATTACTGGTGCTGGTGGCCTCGCACTATAAAGGTCGTAGTATCTGGGTGAGTTCGTTAGGCTTTGCGCTGTTTGTCAGTATCTTACTTGTTGGGGTTAAATAACCATGTGGCCTAAATCTGTTGCTGCATTTTTGTGGGGATTATTACTGGCGATCAGTTTAATGCTCATTGTTTTTCGAACATTACCGGCTGCAGTAGATGTAAAACTATTTGTTGGGCTAATGCTGGGTTTTTGTGTGTGGGTTGGGGTGATGACATTTTGTTATAGCCGCAACAGCGCAAAAGCGGCGAGTGTCGTATGCGCAAAATGGCTTGTGGCCAGTAGCCTTATCAATACGTTGTTATTTTTTTCTCAAACCTAAGTCATGAATACCTCAATGAAACCAGACTCTCCCGTACAGCACAAAGTCGTTAAAAATCTCATCGAAGCCCACAGTTGGCTTGGGTTAATTATTTCACCTTTACTGTTTTTGGTATTTTGGGCTGGCGCGGTGACCTTGTTTCACGATGAAATTGCCCAGTGGGCCATTACGCCTCATCATCCAGTCGATAATACCCAAGCAGATATTCCTTTAGCGAAACTGGTAGAGCAAAAGTTGGCTGAATACCCAGTAGATCAAGCAGGCCGATTTCGAATAAATATGCCGACTGAGCTAGTACCTTATTATATTTTTTACTTCGATGTGTTTGGAGATGCTCCGCAATCGGACCGCCAGTCGATGGCGATATTGGTTGACCCTAAAAGCGGCGAAACCGTTGCGGGCAAAGATGACTTTTACTTATCGCAATTTATTTACCGCTTGCATTACAACCTTGATTTACCCGGTGGCAGTTATTTTATTGGGGTCGTGACGCTGATTTTTTTGTTTGCACTCGTGTCAGGTATTTTTATCCATGCGCGTAAATTACTGAAACATTTCTTTTTGTATCGGGTTGATAAACAGCGCCGGGATAAATTACTCGATCTTCATACTGTAGTCGGAGTAATGACAATTCCCTTTACCTTGATGTATGCGCTAAGCGGCTTGATTCTTAACTTGGCCATAGTGTTCCAACTGGCTTTTGTGGTGTTTATTTATCAGGGCGATCGACAAGCATTGTTTAACGATGCCGGTTTTAACCGTACCAGCGAACCGCGAAGTGAAACGTCACTGGATATGAGCAATGCGTTTACCTTAATTGAACAAACTAAACAGCAATCGAACTTTGAGTTACGTAATATTATTTTCCATCATTACGGCGCCGATAATGCTCTGGTACAAGTGCGTGGAACCGACACGGTTAATTTTGCTCAACGAGATGAAGTGACCTACCGGGTGCAGGATGGCACTGTGATGGATAAGGTTAATGCCGATAATTACAATGTATTTCGCCAGGGTAGAGATGTATTAGTGACATTGCATTTTAGTAATTTTGCTGGCTTAGATATCCGTATTTTGTACTTTATTTTGGCGATGGCCATCAGCGCCATGATTGTTACCGGCAATATGTTATGGATAAATAAGCGCAGTGCTCAGCGCCAATCTTCACAGCGCAGTATTGCTATCGTAACCGCGATGACGATTGGTGGCTGTGGTGGCATTATTGTCGCGACAGCAGTTGGATTTTTGTGTGAGCGACTATTACCTGCAACCTTATCAGGGCGAAGTGAATGGTTAGTGGGGTGTTTTGTAACGTCACTATTGCTCGTTATGTTGTGCAGTATAAAAGTGACCGATATTAAGCGTCATCTCAGCCAGTTGCTGTTACTCACCAGTGGCATATTAGTCATCACGATTGTTGCAGATTGGCTGTTATTTTCTGAGCAAATAATAGCGTTATGGCAAAGTGGTTATCATGGGGTCATCGGGATACAAATTGGCATGATGCTGGTAACGGCAGTGTGTTTATGGACCGCCAATAAGTTAGGTGTATCACCTCGGTCGCAGCCAGCAATGGTTAAAAATATTACACCCGCGAATGGATAGCGAATTGTAATAAAGCTGAATCGATTAAGCCTGTGAAGGAAACTATCACAGGCTTAATCATCAACTAAGCGCATCTAGGGTAAATCAAAAATCAATGCAGTTGCTTGAGTGTCCGTTGGGTTAATCAAGGTCACCGTGGTCATGTCGGTGAGTTTAGCGCCATCACCTATGGTTAACTGCTGATCTTCAATATTGAGCTCGCCAGCCACCTGATGAACATACATTTTACGGTCAGTTGCTATCTGATAGGTTATTTCAGATTTAGGCGCCAAAATCAGTTGTGACAATGTCGCATTTTGCTTGATTTGCAAGGTACCGTTTTCACCCGTTGGCGTAGCAATCGTGGTTAACCCCACTGCTTGACCAAAGTTTTTTTGTTGGTATCCAGGTGTATTGCCTAAGGTATTTGGCTGGATCCAAATTTGTAAAAATTTCAGTGGTTCTGTAGCTGATGCGTTGTACTCACTGTGAGTAATTCCACTGCCAGCAGACATTAATTGAAACTCACCAGCAGGCAATACTTCAACATTGCCTTCACTGTCTTTATGGGCGATAGAGCCTTCAAGTACGTAGCTGATAATTTCCATGTCACGGTGGCCGTGAGTGGCAAATCCGGCACTAGGAGATACACTGTCATCATTGATGACTCGCAGTGCTGAAAAGCCCATGTGTTGTGGATCATAGTAGCTGCCAAATGAAAAACTGTGTTTGCTGTCTAACCAACCAAAGTTGGCTATTCCACGCTCGCTTGCATGACGTAAGGTAATCATAACTATCTCCTAAGGCGCAATTAAAAAAACTAAACAGACGTTTGGTTCATTTAAGATAATTTCGCGGTAATGGCGTTATCGATTGCGACTTTGCCTGAACCTGACAGTGCAAGTGACACGCTGGCGGCCAATAGTGCTAACGCAAATTCATAGCCGTTATTTGCCATAAATAAACCGTTGCTGATATGTACACTAGCAATGGCGATAATCATGGTGAATGCTAATAAAACTGCGGTAGGACGAGTCAGTAAGCCTAGTAGAATGAACAGTCCGCCAACCAATTCAGCGCTACCGGCTAAGAAAGCCATTAACACGCCAGGTTCGATGCCAATTGATGCCATCCATTGTCCTGTACCTTCAAGGCCATAACCGCCAAACCAACCAAATAGTTTTTGGCCGCCGTGAGCCATAAAAATAATCCCAACAGGTAAGCGTAATGCCAATGTGCTGAAACCTGCAGTAGAATTTGTGATGCGATTAACGAGTGCTTTCATGGTATGTATCCTCAATAAATTTAAACATTGTTTGTTTTGTAGTGAGCCTTTCTTACTGGTTGATAAGAAGTATATTGAGACTTGATTGAATAAAAAATCGGAATAAACTGACGTAAAGGTTCAAATTATTTGAATACGGAGGAATGATGCAAAATCCGATCACTATCGACGCATTACGCGCCTTAGATGCAATTGAACGTAAGGGCAGTTTTGCTGCTGCAGCAGCATCGTTATATCGAGTGCCATCAGCACTGACTTACACCATCAAAAAACTTGAAGATGATATGGGCACGGCGTTATTTGACCGTACAAAGCAAAAAGCACAGCTGACACCCGCAGGTAAAATTGTATTAGAGCAAGGACGGCAGATTTTGTTAGCCACCAATCGGTTGGTTGATTCAGTGCAGCAATTAGAATCTGGCTGGGAAACCGAAATACGGTTATCACGCGACACGGTTATCCCTCAGGGGGTATTGTTTCAATTAATTGAACAATTTAATCAGTTAGATCATTCGGTCGACATTAGTGTGGATGTTGAAGCCGTCGGTGGTGGTTGGGATGCATTACATAGCCGCCGCGCCGATATTGTGATTGGTGCATCTGGCGAATTACCTAGAGGTGTATTTCAAACCCATAAAATAGGCGAGATTGAATTTGTGTTTGCGGTTGCGCCACATCATCCATTGGCGTTTGTTGATGGTATATTAGAAGCCGACAAATTAACAGATTATGCTTCGGTTGTGGTTGCTGATACATCACAACTTTTACCCACTCGAAGCAGCGGTATGTTCAACAGTAAGCAGGTGATTAGGGTCAACACCATGGAAACTAAAATAGCGGCACAGCGACAAGGTTTGGGGATTGGTTTTTTACCTAGGCACATGGTGCAATGTTATTTTGATAGTGGCGAATTGATTGAAAAATCCTGTTCAATTCCAAGACCAAATCAAAGTTTGTACATTGCTTGGCATAAAGATCATCAAGGCCGTGCATTTGACTGGTTTGTGGACCATTTACCTAAAGCCGACTGGGGTTTATAACATCTGAATGTGAGCACAATGATAGCGACCAATGTGAGATCGCAGATACGAGCTCACATTGGTGCTTATCGATCCCATCGTGATATTGAATATCAGCGTTGATGTCGTTGCTTAACTATTCTTTTAACTACTCGCTTGAATACTCACTTGAGCATTCTTGCTAGCGTTAGTTTTCTTGTCTAGTGAGCCACTGAAACGTGTTAATGCTAGGGCAATAACCACAATCACCGCACCAACCCAAGGTGTATGCATTAGGCCAGCGTTAGCCACAATCAGCCCGCCACCCCAAGACCCAAGTGCAATACCGACATTAAAAGCGGCAATATTTAATCCTGAAGCCACATCAACGGCGTCGGGTGTGTACTTCTGTGCAAGTGAAACTACGTAAACTTGTAGCCCTGGTACATTACCAAATGCAAACGCGCCCCAGACCAAAATGGTGATCACAGCGGCAATAGGGTTAACCGCAGTAAAGTTAAATATCACTAATATGGTCGCAAGACCGCTGAAAATAATACTTAACGCTTTAATTGGGCCCATTTTATCGGCCATTTTTCCGCCCCAAATATTACCAATAGCGACCGATACCCCGTACACCAACATGATTAAGCCAATAGATTGAGATTCAAAACCAGACACTTGCTCTAAAATGGGGGCTAAAAAAGTAAAGGCCGTAAATGTGCCGCCATAACCTAATGCGGTAATAGCATAGACCAGTAATAACCGTGGTTGAGTGAGTACTTTTAATTGCGATGATAATTTTGCCGCGGGTGGCTGAGGTAAATTATTAGGAACCAACAAGCTACTGCCAATCAAGGCTACAAATCCAAGAATTGCGACAGTTAAAAAAGTGGCTTGCCAGCCAAAGGTCTGGCCAATGTAGGTCCCCAAAGGGACGCCTGTCACTAAGGCGACGGTTAACCCCGTAAACATAATGGCAATCGCACTGGCAGCTTTTTCTTTGGGTACTAACCCAGTGGCAATGGTTGAGCCAATAGAGAAAAATACTCCGTGGGCTAACCCAGTGATAATGCGTGCAGCGATTAAGGTTTCGTAACCGGGCGCTTGCCAAGCCAATAGATTACCCGCAACAAATAAACTCATTACCGCCAGCAATACGTGTTTGCGATTCCATTTACCGGTTAATGCGGTGAGTACAGGTGCGCCAATGGCGACACCTAATGCGTAAATACTGACCAATAAGCCAGCCGATGGTAATGATACGTTCAGATCTTGTGCCATTGTGGGGATTAATCCCACAATGGCAAATTCGGTGGTTCCAATAGCAAAGGCGCTAAGCGTCAATGCGAGTAAAGCTAACGGCATAATGTGTTCCTCTTAGGTTGTCGCTAGGATTTACCGTCGCGATAAATGTGTCAGTCAGTTGATGGGCGTCATTATTGATTAGATATATGTTGTTAAAAACAGTATGTTTAGCAAATGACTTTTGCTATAAATGCAATAAACAATGATGTTAGAGCGACTCTTTAGATCGACACAGCACAAGATGAGGTATGCATGCTTACGCGTTCAGATGATTTAGATATATTGCTGATGGTGGTCGACTGCGGCGGGTTTTCTGCAGCGGCCGACGCACTCAATATTCAGGTTGCACGAGTGTCACGTGCGGTAAGTAAAATAGAGCAACAGCTCGGGGTCACCATTCTCAATCGTACCACTCGGCGTGTTGAGTTAACCGATGAAGGCCGCCAATTTGTCGAATCTGTTCGGGGTGGATTACAACAATTACAACGCGCAGAAGATGAACTCGTACGTCGTGGTGAACTACCACAAGGACGTTTGCGTGTGGACGCGGCAAGTCCGTTTGTGTTTCATCAATTAGTGCCTTTGATGAAAGATTTTCGAGCCGCTTATCCAGACATTGAATTAGCATTGACCTCGAACGAGGGCTATGTCGATTTACTTGAAAAGCGTACCGATGTGGCCATTAGAATCGGTAAGCTGGCAGACTCAACCTTGCATGCTCGACCATTAGGTAAAAGTGCCTTACATATTGTTGCCTCCGCTGAGTATTTAGCGCGTAGAGGTGTGCCACAAAAAGTGTCTGATTTGGCTTGCCACGAGTTACTTGGGTTTACCGAACCTAAAATATTGAATCACTGGCCGCTAAAAGGTTGCGATGTTATTACCCCTACCATCAGCACCAGCAATGGAGAAACCTTGCGTCAACTAGCACTGGCAGGTAATGGCATTGCGTGTCTTTCAGGTTTTATGATTAATGATGATCTCGCGGCGGGTCGGTTAGTGCCCATACTTCAGTCGGAGAAGTTTACTCACATAGAACGTGAACAAGTGAATGCGGTGTATTACAAATCGTCTATTGTTGCGCGACGTATTTCTGCATTTATTGAGTTTATTCAACCAAGATTAACCTTATAACTAAGGGCTCAATTTAATCGTGTGTAGATATTTGCAGTTTGAGCAAAACAGATTTGCTTGGTTGACGGTTTATTTCTGTTGTTAGTTGGCGCACAGTGTTGGTTCAGATACCGTTTTTAGGAAGACAATATGACCACTATTCCATTGTTAGGCACAGGTACCTTCAGACTTAAAGATCAACTGGCATTTGATTCAGTGTTAATGGCGCTAAAGCAGGGTTCTCGCCACATTGATACCGCTCAGATTTACGCCAATGAGAAACAAGTTGGTGATGCAATTAACGCATCGGGTATCGCAAGAGCTGATATTTTCCTCACCACTAAGGTGTGGACAGATCGCTTTGCCCACGACCAACTGATTCAAAGCGTGCATGACAGCTTGGCTTTATTGCAAACCGACTATGTGGATTTGTTACTGATACATTGGCCCTTACGTGATGATTCCGTACCCATGCGAGAGTATTTGCTGGCATTAAAAGAGGTGCAAGATGCTGGTTTGGCGAAGCACATTGGCGTGTCTAATTTCACTATTGTCCAGGTGACACAAGCGATTGAGATTTTAGGTGCAGACGCAATATTTACCAATCAGGTTGAAGTACATCCATATTTGCAAAATAATCGACTGGTCGAATTCTGTCAGCAGCACAATATTATGGTTACAGGTTATATGCCGTTTGCCTATGGTGCGGTATTAACTGATGACACTATTGTCGCGATTGCGAAAAAGCATCAAATGACACCCGCTCAAACGGTATTAGTGTGGATGCGTCAAAAAGGTTATGTGACCATTCCATCGTCAACTAAGCTGGTAAATGTGCAAGCTAATATGGCCTCATTAGCGTTATCGCTTCCGTCTGAAGACATGGCGGCGATCGATAAATTAGATCGAAATCATCGTGTAGCTGCGCCAGATTTTAGCCCTGATTGGGATCAATAATCTATCAGAAAATGATCCATTAGCGAACGAGCCAATGGCTTAAGTGGCCACGGAGTTCGCACTCAGTTTTAGATGATTTGTATAGCAAGTATCCACGCCAACATGAGTGATCATATTGGCGTTTTTTATTTTCAGGGTTGCTAGCTGCTTGACATGGGTGTAAGACATAGGTTTACAGTCGTTGCATATGCTCAGTAGATTTATTTATGTAGATCTTATTTTTCAATAAAGTTGTTACCCCAAGGAGTGATTATGCAAGTCAGTGAACTCGCGACGTTATTGGGTGTTACCACAGACACAATTCGTTTTTACACCCGAATCGGCCTGCTCGCACCAACAAAATCGCCTAGCAATGGTTATAAATACTATCGTGACAAAGAAGTGTCGCGGATGCGATTTATTATGAGTGCCAGAAACTTAGGTTTTTCGGTGGATGAAATTAAAGTGATTTTTTCCAAAACTGATCACGGTGAAAGCGCTTGTACCATGGTGAAGCAGCTTATTAGCCAAAAGTTGGCCGAAACTGAAATACTGTTTAATGAAACGTTAAAGCTACGTAATAAGCTGACTCAAGCCGTAAGTGAGTGGGAAAATCTGCCAGCATTGGCGCCTACAGGTGCCATGATTTGTCACTTGATTGAGGGATTTGATCCAAACCATGAAACCCCTTGTCAGGTTAGTGATAAGGAGTCTTTGTGATGAATACCCAAACAACAACACAATTATTGATAGAGGGTGCAGGTTGTGCCAGCTGTGTTGGCAAAATTGAGAAAGCCCTTAAAACAGTCGCGCAAGTAGAGCAGGCTGAAATGAACTTTGCTGATCGCAGTGTGATGGTCACCGGAGAGGTTGACGTTGCTCGTTTACTTGATGCTGTTGAACAAGCCGGTTACCACGCAATTGTGATTAACGATCAAGGTGGTGCAGATGCCATTGATGAGAAAGAACAGGCCGATGCTGCCTACTATAAAAGCTTAATCAAACACACAGTCGTTGCATTAGCAGTGGGTATTCCACTGATGATCTATGGTTTATTGATTGGTGAAATGACCGTTACCAGCCCAATGCAACAGCTGGTTTGGGGCGCAATTGGTGTGCTCACCTTAGGGATAATGTTTGTCTCGGGTAAGCATTTTTATTCTGGCGCTTGGAAGTCATTTATTAATCATAGCGCCAATATGGATACCTTAATCGCCTTAGGTACCGGAACCGCCTGGATTTATTCTATGGTCGTGGTGCTTGCGCCAGATTTATTGCCACAAATGGCGCGCCATGTTTATTTTGAAGCAACCGCGATGATCATTGGTTTAATCAACCTTGGGCTTGCGTTAGAGGTTAAAGCGCGCGGTAAAACCTCGGCAGCCATTAAACGTCTTATTGGCTTACAAGCTAAAACGGCTAGAGTGATCCGCAATGGTAAAGCGGTCGATATCGATATTGCTCTGGTGCAATTAAACGATAAAGTCAGTGTTCGTCCAGGTGAAAAAATTCCTGTTGATGGTGTGGTCGTTGAAGGCAGCAGCTTTATTGATGAGTCGATGCTGACTGGTGAACCTATTCCGGTTGAAAAAGGCATTAACGATGACGTAGTCGCGGGCACATTAAATAAGCTAGGTTCACTTACCTTCACCGCTACCCGAGTCGGTAAAGATACCGCCTTGGCGCATATTATTACTATGGTTAAGCGGGCACAAAATTCCAAACCGCCCATTGGCCGTATGGCAGATGTGATTTCGGGCTATTTTGTTCCCGCTATGATGATTATTGCCATTATTAGCGCCATGGTATGGCTCAATTTTGGTCCAGAACCGTCAATGGGATACGCCATCGTGTCGGCGATGACAATTTTAATTATCGCTTGTCCGTGTGCGTTAGGGTTAGCAACACCCATGTCGGTGATGGTGGGCGTGGGTAAA
This sequence comes from Shewanella frigidimarina, assembly GCF_003797125.1. Taxonomy (GTDB): domain Bacteria; phylum Pseudomonadota; class Gammaproteobacteria; order Enterobacterales; family Shewanellaceae; genus Shewanella; species Shewanella frigidimarina. The sequence continues at coordinate 27,590 of NZ_RKKE01000011.1, read as the reverse complement.
GCCGCTGAATCTGGCGTGCTTATTCGTAATGGTGAAGCCCTGCAAACGGCATCGACGATTACCACCATGATTTTAGATAAAACCGGCACGATTACCGAAGGCGCGCCAAAAATCACCGATATCATAGTGGTCAATGGTCGCGAACAAGAAAACGTATTGCAACTGGCGGCAAGTATTGAGCAACATTCTGAGCATCCACTTGCACAGGCCGTAGTTCAAGCCGCTGCGGATAAGGGATTAGCGTTATTCAATGTTGAACAGTTTACTGCAATAGCCGGTTTTGGGGTTCAAGCCCAATATCAATCAACACAGTTGTTATTTGGTAATGAAAAACTAATGCGCGAAAAAGGCATTGCCTTAAGCGATTATCAACAACAAGCACAAGCATTAGCAGCAGAAGCCAAAACGCCAATGTATTTTGCCATCGACGGTGAACTAGCTGCGGTAATTGCAGTGGCTGACCCGATTAAAGCTGACTCTGTTGCCGCCATCGCAAGGCTTAAAAACAGTGGCATTAAGGTCATTATGCTTACTGGTGATAACCATGCGACAGCCGCAGCAGTGGCTGCCAAAGTGGGTGTTGATGACTTTTTTGCCGATGTATTACCACAAGATAAAGCCAATAAAGTGGCCGAATTACAAGCCTTAGGTGAGGTTGTGGGTATGACCGGCGATGGCATTAATGATGCTCCAGCGTTGGCTCTGGCTAATGTCGGCTTTGCCATAGGCACCGGAACAGACGTGGCGATTGAAAGTGCCGATATAACGCTAATGCGAGGATCGCTACACGGTTTGGCAGATGCCATCGCGGTGAGTAAAGCGACGTTAGGCAACATTAGGCAAAATCTGGTTGGTGCGTTTATTTACAATATGGCGGGTATTCCGCTCGCTGCAGGGGTGTTATTTCCGGTATTTGGCGTATTGCTTAACCCAGTAGTTGCCGGTGCTGCAATGGCATTTTCATCATTAACCGTGGTGACCAATGCCAACCGTTTACGCTTTTTTACCCCTCAACAACACTAGGAGTGAATGATGCTATTAATTAACTTATTTTGTGTGGCATTGATTGCCCTTATCGTTTGGTGGTTTTGGTTATATAAACCCAAAGCCACCACTCATCAAGCAACAAACGCTATTGTGGTAAAAGACGGCGTTTACTCTCCGGCAAGGATAACTGTGCCGGCCAATACAGCGACACAATTAACCTTTTTACGACAGGACAAAGCCGGTTGCTCTGCCAGTTTGTTATTTCCTGACTTAGACATTAGCGAAGAGCTGCCTCTGGACAAATCTGTGGTTATTTCGCTGCCAGCGCTAGCCAAAGGAGAGTATCCGTTTCATTGCCAAATGCAGATGTACAAAGGGGTATTACTAGTTGAGTAATCCTAAATAGCAGCAATGCTAAGCAGGTATCACTCTTACCTTGATGCTTGTCGCTAGGCACATAAACTTTCAAAAAAGCCACACAATTACGTAAGTTAACATCTGTTTATTCAAGATGCTTACTTGCGTAATTGGTGATATTCTGACGATTCATTTACTACTGATTTTTCGATGACATCATGATACGACGTTTAATGGATTACTTTCGCTTAGTGTTGTTTATTTGTGGTGTCTTGATTGGTATTCAAGTCCCTGCGTTTGTCGAACAATACGGCCAACGACTTGAAGCTCATCAGCTTGAAGCTAAGCTCAGTTTGGCAGAATTTCAGCGTGATGCGGACCGTTTTTTTGCTGGAGACATCAGTAAACTTATCCGCCACTATCAACAAAATAACGATCCGGTTTTTAGTGCTGGTGGTGAAAGTATTGAGTCAATATACCAACGTTATACATCACTCACCGAAGCGTTGGGCCGTTTTAATCAACACAGTTATAGTCCTTATCAGCAAATAGCATTAGCCCCACAAAAAGACATTCAAGCTGAGGTCTGGCAGGCTTATAGCCATGTAATTTTATTGAAACCAGAGGCGATTGCCATTGGGTTGCTGCTAGGGTTATTGATCTCTATATTGTGTGAATCAGTATTATCTATTTTGTATTTGGGTTGTCGCAGGGTGTTTGCCCCAAGATAATCTCTCGTGTTAACAAGGGTTAATAGCCCTCAATAATCAAGGATATATTATGATCGCTACAGGACAATCTTTACCAAAAGCTACCTTAAGCCAACTGACAAAAGACGGCATGGTTAATCACGATGTTACTGAGCTTTTTGCCGGTAAAAAAGTAGTATTGTTTGCAGTGCCAGGTGCATTTACACCAACCTGTTCAGAAGCTCACTTACCAGGTTTTGTAGTATTAGCCGACGAGTTTAAAGCTAAAGGTGTTGACCTTATCGCTTGTGTATCTGTTAACGATGCATTCGTAATGAAAGCGTGGGGCGAAGCCCAAAATGCTTCTGAATTAATGATGCTAGCCGACGGTGATGCAAGCTTCGCAAAAGCGTTAGGCTTAGAAATGGATACCGCTGGTTTTGGCGGCGTTCGTTCACAACGTTATGCGATGGTGATCGACAATGGCGTAGTGACTTTACTGAATGTTGAGGAAGGTAAGTCATTTGAAGTCAGCACTGCTGAAGCGGTAATGGCTGCACTGTAATCTATATTATGTCTCAGAATTAGAGACTTAACAGTACAGCAAAATGGGCGCCAATAAGGCGCCCATTTTTATGAAAAAAACAGTTATCAGTAAAGCTTGTTAGTATTGATTATCCGCGGATGCCTAAGTGTTGTTCAATGTTATCGACACTGTTACTGACCTCAAGCGCAATCGTTTCACTTTGTTCAAACGCATCTTTAGCATGCAGCATTAGGCTATCCATCGCGATGACAAACTCATCAAGATGCCCCACCTGTTGCTTAGCATGTTCACTCCCTTGGCTCGCACTGCTCGCCATCTCTTGAGCTTGCTGCTGTACTTGCAACGCAACATCTAACAAACTCTGGGCTCGACCTTTTTGCTGTGCAGATGCTTCGCTGATGTCGTTAACGCTGTGGCTAAGTGCTGTGTTCGAGCGGGTTAGTTGCTCGAAAATAGCCATTATGTCTTTTAATGATTGTTGAGTCCGTTGCGATAAACTGCGTACTTCATCGGCTACCACAGCAAAACCACGACCTTGTTCACCTGCACGAGCGGCTTCAATGGCGGCATTTAATGCCAATAAGTTGGTTTGGTCGGCAATATTACCAATAACATCCACAATTTTAGCTGCGTCATTAACCGATGTACTGAGTTGGGTTAGTGAGTGGTTACATTGATTGACCTTGGTGACAGTGTGATCGGTCGCATCTAACACCGCCTGGGCTTCTTGTTGGCTTGCTTGCATATCATGCATGGTTTGCTCTGCACTGGCAGTTACCAAGCTAGACGACCGGTTTACTTCATTGGCAAGAGTAATTAAATCAGCGGTTTGTGATTGAGTTTGTTGTACCACATCTTGCGTTTGTTGCGTGCTAGTTGATAAGGAACCAATTTTAGCGACTAATTCACTCAATGAGTTAGACACCTGTGCCATATTACTTTTTTGTTGTTCGTCATCTTGTTCAAATCGCTGTAATAGGCGATTAAAGTGTGCCGCAATTTGGCCTGTTTCGCATTGGCTGGTCACGGGTAATGGTTCTCGTTGATTCGATTCGCTTAACATTGAAAAAGCACGGTTTAAACGTTTAAGCGGGCTAACGACTCGTCGTTGTTGTAACACTAAATAACCAATAGAAAACAATGCTATCAATATCACCATGGTGTATAGCAACCACTGCAAACGGATTTTAAGTTGTTCATCGGTTACGGCTTGTGTATTGGCCAGTCTCACTAATTGCTGTTCTACTTGGCTGGTGGCGTTAATTAGCGCAGTTTGTACTAGTTGATTGTCGCTGAGCATTTGCTTGGTATTACTCACTTCTTTGCTATAGCGTTGAGTCAAACTCAGCAATTCTGCGCGAGGGGCTTCACCGGTTTCAATACGTTCCGGTTCGTCATCGCCTAAGGCGAATTCATCCACTTCTTCGGTGCGATAAATACCCAGCAAAGATAGCTTCTCCAAATCATCATGCCATGTGTTGAGAGAGTTTATCGAAAAGTTAAGGCTATTATTTGCTCCTGCATCTTGATCAATCAGTAAGGCCTGAGTCTGCTGTGATAGTTGATAAACTAGGTTAGGTAACTCAAGACTAAGCGCAAGATATTGCTCCACAGTATTTGAGTCATTCGGTGCTGATTGGGCATAACGATGTAGGCTGCGGCTGTAATCGATCATTTCTGATTCAGCAAAAGCCAGTAGTTGGCGTGGGTTACCGGCCAGTTTTCCTGCGGCACGGTATTTAGTGTCTAAGTCGCTAATTAATTGAGTCATTAAGCTGGTTAATGAAGCACTATCAAGCTGTGGGTGAGCGGAACTTAGCTGGGTAATATTGTCGGTTATACGGGTAATATCGCTGCGGGCTTGTTCGAGATAATTGCTTTGGCCTGTTTGTAAGTAACTATCAATGTTCCGGCGAACATCATACTGAAAGGTATGTTGAATATGTTGTAAGTCTAGGTTTAATTTTTCACTGGTTTGCCGTTGTTGATTACTCCATAACACGGTAGCGGCGAGTAATGCCGCAAGCAGTAATAATAAGGCGGATGCACTAAGGGATAGGGTCGATATCTTCATAGGTAAGTGACTTCACATAAATGCCAATATGTGCATTTTATGGCACTAATGTTACAGTTTTTCGTGATTGCACTTTATCTATGAGTTAATAACGTGTGGTGAAATGTGTCCGTTGTTAGTTGTAGAGATTTTTATCGATTAACGGCAGCCACACTTGTGCTTTTAAGCCGCCTTGAGGGCGGTTAGACAACTTCACCTTGCCATGATGGCGGTCAATAATACGTTTAATAATAGCTAGCCCTAAGCCAGAACCAATACTACCGCGTGCGGTATCACCTTGGGTAAAGGGTTGAAATAGATGCTCAACTTCGGCTTCATTAATACCAGGGCCGTTATCTTCAACACTAAAACACACCGCGTTACCTTGATGATAAGAACTGATTTTTATCCAGCCATTGCCATAGCGGAACGCATTTTCGACCAAGTTGCTCAGTACACGTTTAATGGCGACGCTGTTCATGGGAACATCGGGGCAGTCTGCTAGCGACAGCTCGATGGTTTCTTCACGGTGTGATTCTTGTTGGCTAATTTCTTGGATCAAACGATTGATTTGGTCGGGCTCGCGTACACCTTCACGGTCGTTACGAATATAAGCAATAAATTGGTTAATAATCGCATCCATGTCTTCAATGTCGGTGACAATACCTTCTTTTAAATATTGGTCGTCTTCTACCATCATTTCAGATGCTAATCGAATGCGGGTCAATGGTGTGCGTAAATCGTGTGAAATCCCCGCCATTAATAAAGCACGGTCTTGCTCAAGCTGTTTCATGCTATGAGCCATTTGGTTAAACGCATGGGTTACTTCAACAATTTCAGTCGAGCCACTTAACGGCAGTGTTGGCGGAAAGTCGCCTTGAGAAACGGCCACCGCGGCTTTTTGTAAGCGTTTTAAAGGCCTGTTTTGCCTACGGGCAAATAACCAGCCACCGGCGACACTGAGCCCGCCAATAACCAGCAAATACAAGGTTAATGGTGATAAGTCTGACTCGTTAATGCCCGTCAAAGGGACTTTTATCCACAATGTGGGGGCTTGCGGCGGTTTTATCCACACATCGAGCTTTTCACCTTGCGAAAAACGCACTTCGGCTTCACCGCCAAGGTAAACTGACATTTGTTCTGACAAGAAACTGTAATAAGTGGCTTGGCCGAGTCCGGCTTCTTGTGCTTGTTTTTGGTTATAAACGGTCATGCCATCGTCACGCACTTTGGCGTTTAAGGCATCCACCATGGTGAGATGTTCACGGCCAACATCGACCCCATCAACAAATAATATATTGATTTGGCGGGCAATTAATTGGTTTATTTGCTCATAACTGGGCTTGATAAAGTAAACGGCGACAGACCAATATGACACTAATTGATTGATCAGCAGTAAGCTGCCGATCAGCAATACGGTTTGACTAAAAGCGCTTCTAGGTAAGAAGCGTTGCCACCATTTTAACTTCAGTTTCATGGATTACTTACGCGTGGTGCCGTCGGGCACAAACACATAACCTAAACCCCAAACTGTTTGGATATAACGAGGGTTAGCGGCGTCTTTTTCAATTAAACGACGCAAGCGCGATACCTGAACATCGATTGAACGCTCAAGGGCTGAATAGTCACGGCCACGGGCAAGGTTCATCAATTTGTCGCGCGATAATGGCTCACGAGGATGGTTTACCAGCACTTTAAGCACAGCAAACTCACCACTGGTAAGTGCAATGCTTTCATCGCCATGGAACATTTCACGAGTGGCTAAATTTAGCGAAAACTCACCAAACTCAATCATTTCTTCTTGTTGCGCAGGCGCACCAGGTACTTCAGCAATTTGGCGACGCATTACCGCTTTAATACGTGCTAATAACTCACGTGGATTAAACGGTTTAGGTAAATAGTCATCAGCGCCAAGCTCTAGGCCAATGATACGATCAACTTCATCGCCTTTGGCGGTCAGCATCACGATAGGGATTGGATTTTCTTGCTGGCGCAAACGGCGGCAAATAGACAAACCATCTTCGCCTGGTAGCATCAGATCGAGTACTAATAAATGGAAATTTTCACGTTCAAGTAATCTATCCATTTGTTCTGCATTGGCAGCGCTACGAACTTGGAAGCCTTGCTCAATTAAGTAACGTTCTAATAATGAACGTAATCTCATGTCATCATCGACAACGAGAATCTTAGAGGTTTCTTGGCCCATGACATATCCTTTTAACACTAAATTGATACTAGCAATGACTCAGTATGAAGTGTAATCGCTTGAATTTGAATAGCTGATTGTGGCAGAAATTGTAACTAAATAGCTGTAAATGTTTGTTTATCGCTTAAATAGCAACAAATGGTCAGTCAAATTACCTTTATTTACGTTAAATGATAACGTCAATTGCTGTTTGCTAGGCTGATAAACCATGCTGGGAATAGTACTGGGTAAGTTAGTTGTGTGTTGGGGATGGCTATTAAAAACGGGCTCAAAGGTTAGCTGATTTTGGTGTAATTCAAACCGTCCCCATTGTAAGTGAGTGACGTGCTCATTGGCTTGTGGGTCTTGGTGTAGGTTAATGTTCACCATGGCGTAATAGCCATTGTCGAGCAGTACTAAGCTACTCAGCGCTGGGGTAGACAATTGATGCCATACACCATAGACCGATTGGTTAGTCGTGAGGTTATAGTGATGTTGTTCATCAGCAATGCTGTCGGCATTAGTATCGATGGCTAATGCGAGTTGTAACGACTGTGATGTCAGCATCATGTTTAATTGCGGATGCTCGAATTGATATGCGACTAATCCTTGTTGGGCATTATTACTGTAGCTAGGGATAAAGTGCGCGTCTGTTGATTGCAAATCCAAACGGCCCCATTCTGCCACGCTATCTTGTGGCGTGGTTAAGTTAAGTTCTAGGTGTAAGTAGCTGCGATTACGATTTAACTGCAATAAGGTAATACGTTCAGGGGAGTTGATTACCCAACCACCGAAGATGTTGTTATTGGTACTCGGTTGCGTAGCGGCATGCAGTGGATTTGCCTGCAATACACTGCAAGCCAGCACTAGCGATATGAGGATAACAGGGTTTTGTGACTGAATATGGGGCTTAATTCCCTTAAATACGGTAAACATAAGATCCCTTTATGTTTGATGATGCGGTTAAAAACGAATAATAGAACTGCATGCGGTAATTTTAATCAGTCTTAAACATTAGTCTTTAATGCGGATTTATCAAATAAAAAAGCCCGCAGCATAATGCCGCGGGCTTGAAGCCTTTATTAAACTTAGCTATTTATTGGGCTTAGTCTTTTTATTGGACGTAGCCTTTTATTGAGCTTAATCGCCTATGGCACCAATGTGAGTAACGGTGTTTGGGCTACTACTTGAAAATCCAATGCCATGGTCACGCTTAATGCTGTGATAGTGATAATTGAAAATCCAAATACCTGTCTAGCCCAAGACTGCAAATTGATGTCGCGACGATAGCCTTTTAACGCCATGGCTAACCACCATAAGCTGGTGGCAAAGGTGACCGCCATAAAAGCAATACCTGTGTAACCGGCCAGTGGCAACAGCGCACTAACGACAGCAAATATCGCTATGTACAATACGATATGTAGTTTAGCTTTGGTCATGCCTTGGGCTACGGGCAATACAGGAATATTGGCCGCGGCATAATCGTCAAACCGAAAAATCGCAATCGCATAAGAGTGGGGCATTTGCCATAGGCTAAACATCAGCAGCAAAATTACCGCGCCCATGTCCATTTGCCCGGTAACCGCGCAATAACCCACAACCGGTGGCACAGCACCCGAAAAACTGCCTACTAAGGTGCCGTAAACCGAGTTGCGTTTCATGTATAGGCTGTACACACCGACATAAACTACATAGCCAATGGCGGCAAATAATACCGCTAAGCTATTAGTGAATATAGCCAGCATGGTAAAGCCTACAACACCCAAACCAATACCAAAGCTCAATACCGCTTGTACTGATATTTCACCGGTAACGGTAACTCGATTTCGAGTACGCTTCATCTTGGCGTCGATGTCGCGATCAATGCAGTTATTGATTGCGCAACCCGACGCTACCACCAAAGATAAACCTATCATGGTGGCAAACATCAAGGTCATATCAACATTGCCTTGAGCCGCGAGTAAAAAGCCGCCCGCGACAGAAATTAAATTGCCCATGATGATGCCAGGTTTGGTGACCTGAACATATCCTCGTAAGCGTGAGGTTAATTGTGCTGACATAAATTGACCTTGATTATTCATGATGGCTGTTGAGTGACATACTGTGGTTACATTGATCTCGTTACATCATCAATTCATTGGCTGCGTAGATAATCCACACAGACAAACCCACCACCATGACAATAATCAAGGCCGTGAATAAGAACGAGAATGTATTGATCCTGCCTTCTTTAGAAAAATCTAAATGGAGGAAGTATTTCAAGTGCACCACGATTTGCACTAACGCCGTTATCACCACAACCCATAGTGTTGTCATGTGGTCAAACTGGTGCGTCATCACCGACCAAAATGGAATACCGGTTAAGACAACCGATAACACAAAGCCGACTAAATATGATTTAACGCTGGCAGAAAAATCGCCTTCGCCGTGGCTTGCATATGCATTGCTCATCACAAGACTCCTAACAAATAAACTACGGTAAACACACACACCCACACGATGTCTAAGAAATGCCAGAACAAACTTAAGCAACTCAAACGAGTGATGCTGCGATTCGTTAAGCCTGTTTTAAGCACTTCAACCATCATTATCAGCATCCAAATTAAGCCCGCGGTAACATGCAACCCATGCATGCCAACTAAGGCAAAAAATGCGGATAAAAAGGCGCTGCGATCTGGGCCATTGCCATGTTCAATTAAGTGATGAAATTCGTACACTTCCATCGCGATAAACACACAACCCAACGCAAAGGTGATTAATAACCAGCCTAAAGTTGCAGCTTTCTTTTGGTGTCTTGCGCAAATCATGGCAAAGCCATAAGTAATACTACTGACCAACAAGGCGGCGGTTTCGATAAGCACGAAATCTAATTCGAAAATATCTTTACCCGACACACCACCGTCGGTGTTCATAAACAACACCGCATAAGTCGCAAACACAGAGGCGAACAAAATACAGTCGGTCATTAGATAAATCCAAAAACCGAACAAGGTGTTACCGCTAGTGTCATGATGATCATCATGGTGATCTGCAGCGTGAGCCACGTGTAAATCTGCTTGAATAGCAATACTCATTATCGGCCCCTTGCTACGTTATCTAAGTGTGCATTTTCAATACGTGCGACTTCATCTGGCTGCACGTAATAGTCAACGTCATTGTCGTAAGCGCGCAGTAAAAACAACACAAACGTACCGGCAAAACCGACAATGGCTAACCACCAAATATGCCAAATAGCAGCAAAGCCCATGGCCGTAATACACGCGGCCATAGCAATACCGCTGGCAGTATTTTTAGGCATGTGGATCGGCTGGTATGTTTCACGACGTTGATAGGCAGTGCCTTTTTCTTTCATGTCGGTGAACGCATCAATGTCAGTTACAGGATCTAACTGAGCAAAGTTATAAAACTGTGGGGGTGAAGATGTTGACCATTCAAGCGTGTGGCCATTCCATGGATCGCCTGTGGTATCCAGGTTTTGCTCACGGTCACGGAAGCTCACATACAATTGGACAAACTGTAAAATAATACCCACAAGAATGATAAATGCGCCGACTACGGCAAAGTAAAGCCAGAAGTTCCACGCTGGGTTGTCGGTGTGGTTAATACGACGTGTCATGCCCATAAAGCCAAGCACGTACAACGGCATAAAGGCCACATAGAACCCAATCTGCCAGCACCAAAATGATGCCTTACCTAAGCGTTCATTGAGTGTGAAACCCATCGCTTTAGGGAACCAGTAAGCAAAACCAGCCATGTAACCAAATACTGCACCACCAATAATGGTGTTATGGAAATGAGCGATTAAAAACAAGCTGTTATGCAGTACGTAATCGGCACCAGGTAATGCTAACAATACCCCGGTCATGCCGCCGATGGTGAAGGTCACCATAAAGCCTAAAGACCACAATACTGGCACGGTAAAACGTAAACGGCCGCGATAAATAGTAAATAGCCAGTTAAACAGTTTTACCCCGGTCGGCACCGCAATCACCATGGTCATTACGCCGAAGAAGGCGTTAACGTTAGCGCTTGAACCCATGGTAAAGAAATGGTGTAACCACACAATAAAACCAAGCACCGAAATCGCACCGGTTGCCCACACCATTGAGGTGTAACCAAATAAACGCTTTGAGGTAAAGGTTGAAAACACTTCAGAGAAAATACCGAAAGCCGGTAATACCAAAATGTATACTTCAGGATGACCCCAAGCCCAAAACAGGTTGATGTACATCATGGCGTTACCGCCACCGTCATTGGTAAAGAAGTGGAAATCTAAATAACGGTCTAAGGTCAACATGCCTAAAACAGCGGTTAAAATGGGGAACGATGCAACGATTAACACGTTAGCCCAAGTACAAGCCCAAGTGAAAATAGGCATTTGCATTAACTTCATGCCAGGCGCACGCATTTTTAACACAGTGGCGATAAAGTTCACCCCGGTTAAGGTTGTCCCGATACCGGATATTTGCAAGGCCCAGATATAATAATCAACCCCCACCCCCGGGCTGTAGGCCAGCTCAGACAATGGCGGATAAGCTACCCAACCGGTTTTAGCAAACTCACCGAGTCCTAGCGATATGTTAATTAACACCGCGCCAGAGGTCGTTAGCCAAAAACTTAAGTTGTTTAAGAATGGGAACGCCACATCGCGGGCACCAATCTGTAGTGGCACGACCAAGTTCATTAAACCAATCATAAATGGCATTGCCATAAAGATAATCATGATCACGCCGTGGGCTGTGAAGATTTGGTCGTAATGTTCTGGTGGTAAATAGCCCGCAGCGCCGTTAGTGGCAAGTGCTTGCTGAGTTCGCATCATAATCGCGTCAGAAAAACCACGGACCAGCATTACCATCGCTAATACGATATACATAATACCGAGTTTTTTGTGGTCAACAGAGGTTAACCAGTCGTGCCACAGCACGCCCCATTTTTGATGTTTAGTAATTAAGGCCGCAATGATGACACCAATAATGGCGACAGCCGCTAGGGTCACCATAATAATGGGTTCGTGATACGGAATAGACTCGAGTGTTAATTTTCCAAGAAATGACATGATTACTCCGCCTCCCCAGAAGCAGTCGAAGAATGCTCTGTGGTTGAGTGTGTAGAGGATGAAAGTCCAGAATGTTGTTCAGCGTCCATGTATGTCATATGCTGCATATGTTGAGTGTGGTCCATACCTTCCATACCAGACATTGATTTCATGTTGCCCATGTCGTGCATGCCTTCCATATTTTCCATACTGTCCATGCTACCCATTGATTTCATGTTCGAGTCTGGATGCATGTACTGCATAACAATGTAATTAAACATGCCTTTTTGCACTGACCCGTAATATTGCACAGGGTTGTTTTCACTTTTTTCAGCTAGCTGCTTATATTGCTCAACATCCAAGGTGTTACCTTGTTGTTTTACCTTAGCAATCCAGGCATCAAAATCGCCTGCTGTAGGTGTGGCAATGGCGTTAAACTTCATGCCCGCAAAACCAGCACCACTGTAGTTAGCTGAAATACCTTCAAAGGTACCCGGCTCATTAGCAATAAGGTGTAGCTTGGTTGCCATGCCTGCCATTGAGTATATTTGGCTGCCTAACTGCGGAATGAAAAAGGAATTCATCGCCGTGTCTGAGGTAATTTTGAAGTTAACCGGCACGTTCGCAGGGAAGGCCAATTCGTTAACCGACGCAATGCCATATTCTGGATAGATAAATAACCACTTCCAGTCCAGCGACACTACTTCAACCGTTACTGGTTTAGCATCATGTTCAAGCGGTTTATAGGGGTCTAAATCATGAGTCGAATTCCAAGTGATAACACCCAAAATGATCACGATAATAATGGGAACAACCCACACCACAATTTCAATTGCAGTTGAGTGTGCCCATTTAGGCGCATAAATTTCTTCATCGCGGCCATCACGGTATTTCCATGCAAAGTACAGCGTCATAAAAATTACCGGAATAACCACAATCAGCATCAGTAGCGTCGCCACAATAATGAGGTTTTTCTCATCTATGCCGATTTGACCTTTGGGATCCAGTACGCCGCCTTCACAACCGGCAAGCATAAATGCTAATGCCGCCAGCATTGGTTTACTTAAATTTCGAATTAACAAAGGAAGATTCCTCTCACCTTAAAAGCTTACTACGCTGCCAATAGGATCGGCAGTTGCAGAATAATCATCGAACGCAAATAACCACACCAAAGGACTCATCCTAATCAACTATCAGTGATTTTGGCGTAGCGCTTAAGGCGATATCGGTTTTGCGAATAATGTATTTAAATTAAAAACTTAAGCTTGTAGAGGAGGAGCGCGACAACCGTGTGCCGTGTATTCAGGGGATTTAGGGGTAACAGCAGATAAAGCACTTAACGCGTAGCTAAGAGCAAGGAGATTACAAAAAGTAGAATTGAGATTGAATAAACGCCAGAATTGCTCGATCACCAATGGATTTAATATCAACAGGCCCAGTAAGCTAGCGCCCATAACTTCAGCTAATAAAGTGTCAACAACGGCAATAAATTCACTCATATCGACGACATGTCCCATCGACATCGATAATGAATCCGCTACAGGTTGCAGCAACAGTAACCCGAAACACAACGTTAAATGTGCTTTACTCAATTTGGAAAGCCTTGCGATGCTATTAAGCGGCTTAGCAAGGTATTGGCAAAGAGTGAATTTCAAGAAACGATTCCAAACGAGCTCAAAGGAGTGGGTAGTTGAATCAACAGATCCAGCTGGCAATTTTCATTGGCAGGAGAATAACAATAAGGGGCTGGTCATTGGAAGTGAATCACGGTAGGGAAACCGTGAAATTATTAAATAAATCTTAATTAGAACAATATTTAAACGAATATTTTACACATTTAACCCTTTGATCATGATGTGGTGGCGCAAAACGCACAAATTTGTGACTAATAGCACTTATTTCAAATGAGAAACCGTGATCGGGTTTATTGCCCTCTGGCCTTTAAACACTATCAGATACTCGTGCAAATGGAACGTCATATGCGCTTACGTTATCGCCCAAGGCCGAGTGGTGATCTCGGGCGTTTCTGGTGGTGTGGGTTCTGCTGCTATTCAACTTGGCAAAGCTCACAGATACGTCAGGTGCGTACTCAATAACGTGATGAACTGCTACACTGTTTTTGGTTATTTTTGAATTTAAGATTATTTTTTATGCAGCGTCCACCACTACGTCAAGCCAAAACCATCGATAACGTTTTTAATAGTGCTTATTGGCACCTTGGCCAGCAAGACTTTACCATTAACGAAATTCGCACCAAGCTTGAGCGTAAAACCGACAATCAACAATGGATTGATACTGTACTCGCCAGACTCATTGAGGGCGGATATTTAAAAAGCGATTTTGACTTTGCGGTACGTTACTGCGAGTTAGCTTTTAGTAACGAAATCGGTATCGGTGCCATAAGGCGTAAGTTACAGCTGCGCGGCGTGAGTGCTACAGAGATTGATACCGCGATAGAACAAGTGATGCACGAGCAAACAGTGGACCTTTTTGAGTTAGCCACATCGCGATTGTTGAGTCGGTTTGAAAATTTCTATGGCACCAACATAGAAAAAGTCTATTCCCAGATGACCACAAAAGGTTTCTCTCGAGCTGAAATTGATCACGCATTAGCACAACATCCACAACGTGAAACCCTGCGCAGTAAATTAGCCCTCAAAGCCGACAAAGCCGATTTAACCACTGAAATAATCAAGCTGTTTAATAAAGGCAAAGGTAAAACTCTTATCTTGCAGGAATTAAAGCAGCGACTGATTGATGTAAGCGACTTTGAAGAAACCTTGTACCAACTAACGCTAACAGAACATGTCGATTTTTATCAAAGCTGCAAAAATGAACTGGCTAAAAAACGCTATAACTTAGCGGACTATAAAGAAAGGTCGAAAGCGTACGCCTATTTATCCCGTAAAGGATTTGGCAGTGATGAAATAAAAGAGGCAATGAGTCTAGATAATGATGCATCATAAAAATAGCTTCTAGATAAGTGCTAAACATTTTAATAATAAGTTGTTAATAAATTTTATCGATTATTATCATTTATAATAAATATTATACTTACGTCATCATAGCCGTTATATCGCGTTAATGTGGTTGGCTACTATTCATGTATTACTACTATTTGGGGCGGTAAATTATGTCGTTTAAACATAAATTAGTGTCATTTATCGTTAGTTTGTCTCTGGGCTCTTTGTTTTTTCTATTTTTATTCTTATGGATAGAAAAACAGATTGTCGTTGAGCAAGATCAAGCTGCAACAACCCATTTAGCCTTAATGAGTACTATTAGCAAAGACATTCAACACACTCTTGAGCGATTAGATGGGCTTGATGATCAAGTGTGTAGTAGTGAAATGTTACTGCATATGCGTCGTGAGAATTTCCTGTCTATCTTTATCAAAGATATAGGCTATTCAGATGAAAATGGTAAATTGCTGTGTACCGCAGGTTTAGGGATAATTGTTACAAAGAGTATGGAATCTGAGCCCGACTACATTAATAATAACGGTGCAAAAGTGTGGGTAAATAAAAAGTTAGAACTTTTTGATAGGTTACATACAGCGGTCGTCATCAAGCATAACGGTTTCAATGTAGTGATTGAGCCTGCGGAGATCAATAAATTCAGTTCTATGGGATTCGATTGGGAAATTGTATTCAATAGAGCAAATCATTATCAACATGTGTCAGGCAGCAATAATCTATATGTCAAAGGTATTGTTGGTAGGGTGAATGTAACCCATGCCTATCAATTTCAACAATGTGATCCTGAATCATCTTACTGCGTCGCACTGAGCCTTAGCGCTGGCGAGTTTTATGAAAAAAACCGCCTGTTGATTGCTATTATTATTGCGTCATCATTTTTTCTGACATTATTTTTATATTATTTTATATCATTTAAAATCAATGGCTTTATGTCGATAAGTTCTCGGGTTAAACGAGGTGTTAAATCAAACAAGTTTTTCCCCTTATTTCAACCGATAGTCAATATTCAAACCGGCAAGATCGTCGGCTGTGAAGTGCTGGCGCGATTTGAAGATAACGAAGGTAAAATATTTCCAGATGAATTTATTCCCAAAGTAAGGGAGCTGGGCCTGTCATGGGAGTTTACTGAGCAACTTGTTGAAAAATCACTGCAGCGCTTAAGTGAAAGCGGTATTGATTTGAACGGTTTTAAAGTCAATATTAATATTTTTCCTTCTGATGTCTCTAGCGGAAAAGTGTTAAAGATAATTGATCTGCCGTATGTGAATGATCATCCCATTAAGGTTGTACTTGAGATTGTAGAAGATGAACAGTTGACCGGCAAAGAGTTTGCAAACAACTTAGAGATCCTAGAACAACATGGTTTTTTGATTGCAATCGATGATTTTGGGACTGGATATTCAAATTTAAACCAAGTGTCAAAATTGTCATGTCATATTTTGAAAATCGATAGAAGCTTTATTAATGCCATGGAAGGAGGCTCCATCCGTTCATCATTGATACCTTATATTGTCCAAATGGCTAATGAACTTCATATCGACGTTGTTGCTGAAGGTGTTGAAAACATCATGCAGCATCAAGCACTCAAAGATTTAGGCATATTAAACGGACAAGGATGGCTATACGGTAAGCCAATGAGTGCCGATGATCTTTGTCCAATAATTAAACACTTTAAGATTTGATGTTTAAGGTTTGGTTTTATTCTACTGGCCCAACCTTGGGTAGGAGATGAGTTCAGCAAGGCAAGTTAGCGAGATTTTACCTATTCACATAAATAGGTTTTGCTCTCGCCAACTCTGTTTGGCGTCAGTCTTTTGCACTCCTAGCGCTGGCTTTTGGTGGCGTTATTGATGAGGCTTGGCGAGATGCAACGGGTCGAGTATCGCTTTGAGTTTCTCTTCGTCTAAATCGGTTTCTTCGAGTGCAATGGCTAATACTGATTTATGTTCTTTATCTGCTCGTTTAGCAATTTTTGCGGCCATATCGTAACCCACTACTGAATTAAGTGCGGTAGCCAGAATCGGATTTTTCTCCAATGCCTGGGTCAAATGCTCGACATTGGGTTGAAACTCGGCAAACACTTTGTCGGTCATGGCCTGGCAGGCATTTGTTAATAAATTAATGCTAGACAGTAACTTGTCGGCAATCAGTGGCAACATCACATTCAACTGAAAATTACCCGATTGCGCCGCGATGGTAATGGTTGTTTCATTGCCGATGACTTCAGCGGCAATCATGGCTACGGCTTCTGGGATAACGGGGTTAACCTTACCGGGCATTATCGATGAGCCCGGTTGCAGCGCCGTTAAGCTAATTTCTTGTAACCCTGCTACAGGGCCAGAGTTCATCCAACGTAAATCATTGGCGATTTTCAATAACGTAACCGCTAACCCTTTGAGCGCAGAAGCCATGGCTAAGGTGTGATCTTGGCTACTCATATACAACGCAGGCATTACCGCCGCCTGCCAAGGGATTTTATCTTGCTGTTGTAAATCATCACATGCAAGTTTGGCAAAATTGGGGTCACAATTAACGCCAGTGCCAACCGCTGTGCCGCCCAATGGCAATTGATGCAGGCTCAGCTCAACTTGCTGAATTCGAGCTTGAGCACTGTTTAGCTGTTGTTGCCAACATTGCAGTTCTTGGCCAAGCGTAATCGGCATGGCGTCCATTAAATGGGTGCGACCAGTTTTGACTGTATTTGAATACTCATCGGCCAAAAACGCTAATCTGTCATTCAAGCCCTTAATGGCCGGATACAATAAGCCCTTTAATTGCCTAACCGTACTAATATGAATAGAGGCAGGCACCACATCGTTACTGCTTTGCCCCATATTGACATGATCATTGGGGTGAACCTTTGCCTGCAAAATATCGCTGGCGAGGCTGGCAATGACTTCATTAACATTCATATTAGAACTGGTACCAGAGCCTGTTTGGAACAAATTAATCGGAAAATGCTGCGAAAAATCAAGCTTCTTAGCGGCGATAATCGCTTGTTGAATTGCTTTGGCCATGGCGCTATCTAATAAACCGAGTTGGCTATTAGCTTGTGCAGCAGCTGATTTTATGTCGAGTAGGGCGAGTATCGCTGGCGTCGGAAAGCGCCGCTCAGAAAACTGAAAGTTATCTCGTGCGCGTTGAGTTTGCGCCTGATAATAAACATCATCTGGCACCTGTACTTTTCCCATACTGTCATATTCTATACGCATCTTACTCATAAGGTTTTCGACTCGATTTTTGATTTGGATATGTTAGTGTGTTCACTAAGCTTAGCAGGAAGTGCCAATAAACGTTTATAGGGAGATCAGTAATGAACCATTCTATGCAATTATTGAAACAGCTTGAAAGTAATGGAAAAACTTTCCGGTATTACAGCTTTGATCGATTAGCTGAACACTACGATTTAACCCGCTTACCCTTTGCGGCAAAAATATTATTAGAAAATCTACTGCGTTATGAAAATTCGGAATTTGTCCAGCCGAAGGATATTGAAACCTTGGCCCGCTGGGATCTGGATAACTGGTCAGAAACCGAAATTGCCTTTGTTCCTTCTCGAGTCATTCTACAAGATTTTACCGGCGTACCTTCAGTTGTCGATTTAGCCGCAATGCGTGATGCTATCGTGACATTGGGCGGCAATGCCGACGCGATTAATCCACTGAACCCGGTGGAGCTGGTGATTGACCACTCCGTGATGGTCGATGTATTTGCCGAAACAGGAGCGCTGCAAAAAAATACTGCCATTGAGATTCAACGAAACCGCGAACGATATCAGTTTTTGCGTTGGGGTCAGCAAGCCTTCGACAACTTTAAAGTGGTACCGCCAGGTCGCGGTATCGTGCATCAAATCAATCTGGAATATTTGGCGAGAGTGGTCTTTGTCAAAGAGGATGACGATAACCTATTGTATCCCGACACCTTAGTGGGAACAGATTCTCACACCACCATGATCAACGGTTTGGGGGTATTGGGTTGGGGCGTGGGCGGCATTGAGGCTGAGGCCGCGATGTTAGGCCAACCCGTGACCATGTTGTTACCCGAAATTGTCGGATTTGAGTTTGTCGGTAAATTGCCCCCAGGAGTTACCGCGACTGATCTAGTGTTAACGGTAACCGAACAGCTGCGCTCATTTGGCGTGGTAGGTAAGTTTGTAGAATTTTTTGGTGCCGGTGTTGATCAATTAACCTTGGCCGATAGGGCAACCATTGCCAATATGGCGCCAGAATACGGTGCGACTTGTGGCATTTTCCCGATTGACCAACAAACGTTAGATTACCTCAAGCTTACCGGTCGTGATCCAGAGCGTATCGCGTTGATCAAAGCGTATCTTAAACAGATGGGCATGTGGGCCAGCGCATCCGACAACAAAGCCTGTTATCACGCCAGCTTACAACTGGATTTAGGCAGTATTGTGCCTTCTATCGCTGGCCCCAAAAGACCACAAGACAGAATTGCACTTGAGCAAGCTGGAGTCAGTTTCCGCCAATGGTTGGATAGTCAAATCCCTGTGAGCCACATCGACGCCGAAGGTAAAGACGAGTTGGCAAGCGAGGGTGGTCCATCGGTGCAAGTACCCGTCGCCGATGGTAGTACTGGTGTTGCTTGTCGTTATCGAGATAAAGACTTTGTGCTGGAAGCCGGCGCGGTGGTGATAGCGGCGATAACCAGTTGTACTAATACCTCTAATCCATCGGTGTTAATCGCAGCCGGATTATTGGCCCGAAATGCGCGTAAAAAAGGCTTACAGGTTAAACCTTGGGTGAAAACCAGCTTTGCACCTGGCTCACAGGTAGTGACGGATTATTTAATAAAATCGGGTCTTAATGTCGATTTAGATGCGCTAGGTTTTCAGTTGGTTGGCTACGGTTGTACCACCTGTATTGGTAATTCTGGTCCATTGCCTCAGCCCGTTAGTGAAGCGATACAACAGGGCAGATTGAAGGTGTGTTCGGTGTTATCGGGCAACCGTAACTTTGATGGCCGCATCCATCCAGAAGTACAAGCCAATTACTTAGCATCGCCGCCGCTGGTGGTGGCGTATGCATTGGCCGGTAATATGAAAGCCGATATGGTCACAGAAGCACTTGGCGAAGATGTTGATGGTAATGCGGTTTATTTAAAAGATATCTGGCCAGATAATCAGGAAATCCAACAGGTCATGGCCAGCGCGGTACAAAGCGAGATGTTTGTTTCCCGCTATGCCGATGTATACAGCGGCGACGCAGACTGGCAAGGGCTTGAAGTGGTGCAGAGCCAAAAATATAACTGGCCAGATTCCACCTATGTTAAACAGCCGCCATTCTTTGATGGGATCAGTGCTGAAGTACCGAAAATTATGGCTATCGACAATGCCCGTTGTTTACTTAAGTTAGGTGATTCGGTCACTACCGACCATATTTCACCTGCGGGATCTATTGCACCAGACAGCCCTGCCGGAGATTATTTACAGCAAGCTGGAGTCGCCATTAAAGACTTTAACTCTTACGGTTCACGCCGTGGCAACCATGAAGTAATGATGCGCGGCACCTTTGCCAATGTAAGGCTAAAAAATCTGCTGGCACCGGGGACCGAAGGCTGTTGGACACGTTTAATGCCTAACGGTGAGCCGATGACTGTATTTGATGCCGCTATGCAGTATCAACAACAAGGTACGCCTTGTATTGTGTTGGCAGGTAAAGAATATGGCACTGGCAGCTCGCGGGACTGGGCGGCAAAAGGGCCTGCACTGTTGGGGGTAAAAGCGGTTATAGCGCAAAGTTATGAGCGAATTCACCGTTCTAATTTGGTTGGAATGGGTATCTTGCCACTGCAGTTTATGCCTGATGACAGCGCACAATCGCTAAACCTCACAGGTGAAGAGCAATTTAGCATTCCAGCGGTAAGCGCCGAACAGAAAACCGTTAATGTATCAGTGACCGACAAAGCGGGTAAGCAACATTCGTTTGAAGCTAAAATCCGCATTGATACCCCTAATGAGTTTAGTTATTACCAACATGGCGGCATCTTGCATTATGTATTGCGCAATTTAGCTAGGTAATTTAGCTAGGTAATTAGGTAGATAATTTAGATAGATCGTTTAGCTGAGTCAGCGAGGCGCTAGCGAAGTAATTAACTGCTTTAGATAACGTGTAAATACCCTGTAAATAGACCCATGTTTAACAACCTGGGTCTATTTTTTTACTGTTTGATCATTGTATCTATTTGCATCCCGAATCAACCAATATGCTGGAAAACATAATACTTTCAGTCCTGTTTAAGCGTAAATCGCTCTTGGAAGCACAAAATGCGTTAGTGTTTTTTGCGTTAATCGAAACATGATATATATAGCAGGGCTAGTTAGATAAATAGGTGGTATGTTGTTCATGGGGTTATTGTTGAAGATAAAACGTATTATCTTCATTATTAGCCTATTTATGGGTTGATCAATCCATCAATATAAGCAAAATCCGTTATTTTATATGCAGCATTTAAAAGAATGAGTTTATTATTTTTCAGTAGCCCTCGCGTTAGTGAGAGATTGCACGGCGTTGAGTCCCAAAGGGTATGGGTGAGGGATCTACAGCAGACTTTTGACTCCCTAGTAAGATTACCGTTAATTCAGAATGGCTAAAAATATTATGGAACATAAACGATACTTTCTAATCCTTTCAGTTATCTTTGGCATTGAATTCCTAGTTATTTCTATATCGCCTCATGACCGAGCCGATTGGGCGCTTGAGAATGTATTAGTTGTCTTATCTGCCATCTTCATTTTTTTTACGTATAAGAAATGCCCATTATCGCGACTCTCTTATAGTTTGATATTTGCCTTTATGAGCTTGCATGAAATAGGTTCATATTATACTTATTCCAATGTTCCCTATGATGCATTTTTAACGTCGTATTTTAACTTTAGCCTTAATGAATATATGGGCTGGACCAGGAATAATTTTGATAGATTGATTCATTTGGCATACGGTCTTTTATTGGCATACCCGGTTAGGGATTTGTATTGTCGAATTGCTGGTTTGAAAGGCTTTTGGAGCTATTTAACGCCTTTAAATCTTATTATGGCAACATCGATGCTATATGAATTGATTGAGTGGGGCGCCGCCGAGACATTTGGTGGCGAGCTAGGAATGGCGTATTTAGGCACACAGGGAGATGTTTGGGATGCACATAAAGATATGGCCCTGGCAAGTCTTGGCGGTTTTATAGCGATGGCGATAACCCTTTTTATCCATTCACGTATTCAGAAAAACTTTCGAGAGCAATGGGCATTGAGCGTAACGGTAAACAATAAAGGATGTTAAGCAAAGCAGACTTGTTATGGCCTACTGCCACTAATGTCGTGGCGCTTCGCTGACTCCAGAGTTGGATAAATGTTACTCTGGTTCACTTCAACTTCATTATTCGTCTTCCCGGTAATGCTTATGAGCCGGGATCCAGGTGTTTGTTTTGTTTTTGCTTATGGCCTGCGGCCACTAACGTCGTGGCGCTTCACCCACACCAGACCAAGAGGAAACCAACGGCTGTTCCCTCTTGGATCTCCCAGCCGCCACATCAAAGTTATCTGAAAAGCGATAATTTTGCGACGTGGTCTGATCCAGCTTTTAACTTCGTCTGAGTGTTCTTCGGCCTTATTCGAAAATGCTAACGCTTCAGATGGGGCGTCCCTTCCCCTCCAAAGCTAGCCAGACATCCATGTCTGGGCTCACGTCATTTTCTTCAACGGCCTCAAGTTCAGAGTTGAATTTGAACATTTTAAAATCAAGAAAACTAACTCGCTTGTGCAGTAAAGTGAGTTAGCAAGGTACATCAGGTAAAAGTACAATCGAAAAAGATGAAAGCTAACAAAACCCACCTTAAAAGGTGTAATCAGAACAGGCAATTAGCCAAAAAATTGTACAAAATACCACTACCGTTAAAAAGCGAATTCCTATAGCATCTTACGTTAAGAAAAAAGTTACCCGTTAACTTGGATGTGGCTTCGGCCAAGTCCAACAAGCGATTTATGCGTCGCAAACAGCGCAACTCATAAATACTAAAACGTTAACTCTTAATCATGAAAAGGACATCATCATGTTTCCAATGGAATTTTACATCCTCCCTGAAGAGCTCTTCCGACTAGGTAATTCCACAAGTCCAAAGCTTGCCAATGTACGCGCTAGAGACGTAGATATAATCGAAATTAACGGTATTAAGGTTATTATCGCAAACGGTAAAGGCATTAGCGTCTTTGATAAGGTTGGGATCAACGAATCGCCAATGACAGGCTGGGTGTGGCGATTCGCTCCTAACACTAGGCCTCCGGTTGGTTTAAAGATGGTTCAGGATAAACCCCATCACTATTGTATTTCACCGGCGTGTAATATGCCTGTTGATAAATACAAAGGATTACTTGAAGAAATGGCATTGATTGCCACTCGGGTGTTCAAAAAAGAAGGCAAATTTGCATGAGTAGTATTCAACTCGATTTAACCGCTTCTGAAGCCAAAATTATTCTTGAGGCTCTGACAGAAATGGAAGCCAAGATGACTGCCATCTGCGAAACCTCTGCAGATGAAGATGAGGTTGCTGATGTTGGAAATGACCTCATTGAGGTTCGGCTGCTGCTAAACCCTCTCAAGAAGCAAGCAATTACTCAGTTTGGTGAAAATGTAATAAATTTTTCTCGAGAGCTACTATAAAGTTAACAAACAAAGTCACTGCGACCAAATACTCTTCACTTCGTTTTCGTGCCGAAAAATGCTCTCACAAAAACAAAGCTCCGGTATTTGGCGCGTGCTTTGGACGTTACCCATAGAAATTTTAATCCGAAACTCACGAACTAGAGTTAGGAATCTAACGCACTTTTGTCCATAAATGCGTCAAATACCTTGCTTGAAAATGGATAAATTCAACTCTGAACTTGTGGCCGTTGAAGACTCTTTATAAAAGAATGCGTGAGCCTGACAGGACGTCAGGCTAGCTTTCGCGGTACAGGATGTACCATCGGAAGCGTTAGCATTTTCGAATAAGGCCGAAGCAGACTACAAGCGAAATTAAAAGTTGGATCAATCAACATGGCGACCTTTTCGCAGCTGTTGCTTTGTAAATCGCGAAAATGTTGCGGGGCGGCTGGGAGTTCTAAGAGGGAACAGCCGCTGGTTTCCTCTTGGTCTGGTGTGGGTGAAGCGCCACGACGTTAGTGGCCATAGCCAAAAAACCAAAGAGCAGAGCTGGATTACGGCTCACAAGTAAATTTAGTGGGTCAGGATAATTTTTTATAAAAAGTCAATTGAAACAATGGTTTTTCTAAAACGTTTATGTCCACTAGCGCGTTAGCAAAACTGCAAGAATTGATAATGTTTTTTAAGGAAGAAACTACAATATGATCATGCTGGTTTAAACTGGTTAGGTGGAATGTCACCTGAGGTGATCAACCGTTATTGGGTGTGACGTTCCACTTTGTATCGAGAACAACAACCTTACCTAATAGTTGTTCGATGTACTCCGATGGGCGGGCTATCTCTCGTAATTTTGGCAATACATTGTTTGCGTATATTTCATGAGCTTCTGGTGATTCCCAATGCGTTACCACTAAGTAACAGTCATGGTGTTTAACATGGCGCCAAACGTGACCGCCTAAACATCCGAGTTGCGTTGACAGTTGAGGGTTCCAGATAAGTTGTTGATCTCGATTAAACCTATCAATGTCCAGTACTCTTGAGCAGTAAGCGATTCTTAATACTCCAGCACCTGAAAAATTAATCTGTAAGTCAGATATGGTTGAAACTAGTTCGAAGTAATTAACTGAACAATGACGATAAGTGGATTGTTGTTTATTACTTAAATAAATATCATCGTGGATAGTTCTCATGAATTCACTCACGTGAAACTGAGATTCCCAAAAACCTAAAATAATGGCTGTGCTTGACGATGCTTCCCATCCACCTGCTTGTCCAACAAAACCGTTACACGTCGACAGTTGACTCCAGGCACTCTGACTTTGTGAAAAAGCCTCTTGTTTACCGTCATCAACCTCGCACATAATCAATTTTGCTATAGTCAAAATGGCTCCTAATATTGATGGTTCATGAGTCAATATGGCTCTTCAAAGCTGAATCTATCAGGGAACAATATCTTTGTGGTGTTGGAGTCACCACGCCCAGTGCTAGCAGCAAAGTTTAACTGTTCAATACTTCTTTTTGACGGAACAAAACCATAGCAACTAACGCCTTTGATTCCGTTTTCCTTGGATAAGTTATTTCTGTTCTAGTTTGTAACTAATCTTATTGATGTACCAGGTTTTATCGCCTTGAGGTGTGCTCACTACCGCTTCATCGTCGACTTGTTTTTTGAGTAACGCGCGGGCCATGGGCGAGTCGATGGAGATGTAGTCTTTACGTTCGTCGTAAATTTCTTCTGGGCCGACAATTTTAAAGGTTTTAATGTCACCGGCGTCGTTTTCAATTTCAACCGTTGCGCCAAAAAACACTTTGCCTTCTTGCTCCGGTGCGTAATAAACGATTTTGAGTTCTGGCAATAACTTGCGTAAATAGCGAACTCGGCGATCAATTTGCCTTAATAAACGTTTATTAAAAGTATATTAGTACCACACCAGTAAGCATACTAAATACTTGAAAGTAAGTTAGTTTATGTCCTAGATCAATTTTTTTTACTCTAATGAGTATATGTTAGTTACACTAACTATATAACTTATAGTATTAGACTCTAGGAAGTAAGTTATGCCCTATGTTCTAAAACGATATGTAACCTATAAAGCCAATCAAGCTGCACCTACAGCCAATTTGCCTGCTCTTTTTACAGAAAAAGGAGTCTTGGTCTCACATTTAAGGTTTCTCTACACTAAACGCCAAAAGTCTCAATCTTGGCATGAGCGAAATGTGTTCGCAGTTGAGCAACTGCTTAAGTTTATGAATGCTCATATCAGCACATTCACATCAGCAACTGAACTGTTGCGTTCGTTTGTTGATGTTCTCTGTTTTGGCTCAATAGATGATTCACACAATGACCCCTCAAATTTGTATTGGTCCCCGCGAAAGGTGGAAGATGTCAATGTCCTACTTGGTCACATCAATTTCTATTGTGACTATCTAGACCAACTTTATGGTCATGAACTTCCTAAGCTAAATCCATTAAGAAAAGCGACTAAGGCAGAAGAGAGAATGCGCTGGTGCGCTTACTATAAACGTCAGTCAAATTGCTTCTTAAACCATCTTAGTCGCCCATCAAAACATCAGTTCTCAATGGTGCGTAACATTCAAGGCCCCATGAATCATCTTATTTCGATTGAATCAGTTCACCGCTTCCCCAAAGAACATTTCGAACGATTCTTACAGTATGGTTTTCCCAACAATCGAACCGGTGAAATGGATTTCGGAAGTCTGCTAATTGTAATGCTTATGCACTATGGCGGATTAAGGTTATCTGAATGTTTTCATATTTATACAAGTGACATTGCCATCGACACCAAAAGAGGGGTCGCGATGGTTTCTATTTTTCACCCTAGTGACGGAGCGAGTCCTGAGCAAGGGTTCTCAACTCGCAGGGAGTATTTAAACAGTCGCTTTCGTCAAAAACCACGCAATGAGTACAAGCGATCTCACAGGCTTTATTCTGGGTGGAAACAGCCCTTACTCACTAATCAAAATCTCTCATTTGATGTGATGTTATTTCCATCCGATAAAGCAGCTGAGTTCACTTGGTTATTGCAGCAATACCTAGCTGTAAGAGTTGATGGGGATCATCCATATCTTTTTAGCAACTCGGTAGGCAAACCTGAATCAAAAAAGAACTTTATTCAAAAGCACATCCGAGCAGTAGCACGAATCGGGCTTGATACAGGTAAACACCTCGGCACTAGCCCACATTCCCACAGGCATTCTTATGGCTATAGATTAAACCAAGCAGGTTTCAATCAATTAGAGATACAAAAAGCCATGCACCATAAAAGCCCTTTCAGTTGTTTAGTTTATTTGAGGCCTGAAAATAAAGACATCAGAGAAAAAGCAAGAGAGCTAGGATTATGAAGAAAAAATTTTACCCTATCCTCACCGAAGCCCAGCAAGCCACACAAGCATTAGCCATACCAACAAGGAGTCAATACCAACAGCGCTACCGTGAAGACCCACGCTTACCGAGTCACCCGAATGAAGTCTATGCTGACGAATGGCAAAACTGGCCAACATTTCTGAACACAAGTAATAAGTTTTATTCCACCCTCACCGAGGCCCAGCAAGCCACACAAGCATTAGCCATATCAACAATGAGCCAATACCAACAGCGCTACCGTGAGGACTCACGCTTACCGAGTCTCCCGAATGACGTCTATGCTAACGAATGGCAAAACTGGCCAACATTTCTGAACACAAGTAATAAGTTTTATTCCACCCTCACCGAAGCCCAGCAAGCCACACAAGCATTAGCCATATCATCAAGTAGCCAATACCAACAGCGCTACCGTGAAGACCCACGCTTACCGAGTAACCCGAGTGAGGTCTATGCTGACGAATGGCAAAACTGGCCAACATTTCTGAACACAAGTAATAAGTTTTATTCCACCCTCACCGAAGCCCAGCAAGCCACACAAGCATTAGCCATATCAACAAGGATCCAATATAAACAGCGCTACCGTGAAGACCCACGCTTACCGAGTAACCCGGATGAAGTCTATGCTGACGAATGGCAAAACTGGCCAACTTTTCTAGGTAATGAGATAAAAAACTTCTATTCCACCCTCACCGAAGCCCAGCAAGCCACACAAGCATTAGC
>NZ_RKKE01000010.1 GCF_003797125.1 Shewanella frigidimarina | reverse complement strand
CATTCCGAAGAACAGAAGACAATTTCGAATAACTCAATACCTGTGAATGTCCACACAGATTTCTTGTTTAGATTGTTAAAGAACGTTGATATCAATTTTTCAGACATCACCATAAGACGCTAGGTCGCTGGCTTGGGGTGCGTATTCTACGCTTTCCCGTGTTGGCGTCAAGTGTTTTTTCAAACTTTCTTTTCGCCTTGAACTCTGTGTTTTGAAGCACTTAATTCAACCTGATTCGGTAACCGCTTACGCTGTCTGCCGTGTCAGTGGATGCGCATTATAGGCACCACACGTTTTTGCGCAAGGCCTTTTTTAAGGTTATTTGTTATTTATGGCTTGTTTGCGGATAATTTAGCCTGACCAGCTAGTTTTTAAGCATTATACTGTCACAAACCATGAATCTATAAGGATTGTTATGTCGACTAATATAAGAACTTACCAAGGAATTCACCCTAATTTAGCTGATAACGTCTATGTTGACGAGTCTGCAGTGCTGGTTGGTGACATTAAATTAGACCATGACGCGAGTGTTTGGCCATTAGTTGCTGCGCGCGGTGACGTAAATAAGATACGTATAGGTAAACGCAGTAACGTGCAAGACGGCAGCATATTACATGTAAGCCGTAAGTCTTCGGCAAACCCTGATGGGCATCCATTGATTATTGGTGATGATGTCACTATTGGTCACAAAGCTATGCTGCATGGCTGCAAGATTGGTCATCGCGTACTTATCGGTATGGGTGCTATCTTACTTGATGGTGCAATAGTAGAAGATGATGTGATTGTGGGAGCCGGTTCATTAGTTCCTCCCAATAAAGTTTTGCAGAGTGGTTATTTATATGTTGGCAGTCCATGTAAACAAGTAAGGCCATTAACTGAAGCCGAACGTGAATTTTTACCACAGTCAGCGGATAATTATGTCCGTTTAAAAAATGAATACTTGGTCGACTTGCAACAGTAGAATTGCTTAACATAAATGAAATAGGCCAATATAATGTTGGCCTATTTCATCTAACGCCACTCCATAATAAATAATCTTACACATTCATCTAGAGTATTCACTGATAAACTCACAAGGTTTTATATAATGAATAGTGATTTAGGTATGTTGTATTATTTTGTCATTATTGAAATATGTGCAGACAATCTGAGTTAGGCTGCATTTTTTATTGTTTGACCTGAGGCACGACTATTACAATGTTTAATGCTAAACAGTATTACCGATTTTTTACCAAGGATGATAACCGTGCAAACTAAAGGTAGCATTAACAATAAACACATTGCCTATGTCAACGTTAAGAGTCACCTACTGCTACTTGCTGTGCCTTTATTATTGTTCGTCCTCATTTTCACATTCGCCATACCCGAGAATTCAATTCCCTATTTATATCTAATACTTATTTGCAGTGTTTATGCTTTGAGTTATGGCATTACGTATTACATACACAAACAAAATATTTTGCGGCTTTGGCAACATTTAGAGCATGTGATCCACATTAACGATACCACTTTTGAGTTGGTGAATTTATCTAGTCAATATGATTCTGAAAATGCTTTTTTAGACGCCCTATTACAAAAAGCGGTAAGTGCTATAGATGATGCTGAAATGGGCAGTATTATTCTGGTTGATAAAAAAACTAAAAGACTACAATTTGAGTCGGTAGTGGGCTTGGATATAAAGGCACTTCGAAAAATAAATTTTACTCTTGAGGAGACTTTTCAATTCAGAAAGACTCATGGCCGTTGTGATAAAGCTGTTGTTATTAACAATATGAAAAACATCAATGCTAAAAGTACCCTCACTAACGATGACCAACATGCACTTTTACATGCGTCAATAAAACCCATTTGTTCCACCTTGTCTAGCCCTATCCGTATTGACGGAGAGCTTTACGGAATGATGAATTTAGACAGTAGCAAGATGGAAGCCTTTGGTGACTATGATATAAATCTGGTTAATATTCTTACATCAGAAGCCGCAAACGCGATTTCACTGTACCAAAAGTCTAAAAAAATTGAGATTTTGGCTGATTATGACGGCTTAACCGAGCTGTATAATCGCAAAAAATTTGATGCAACGATTCTGCAATGGCAACATCACCCAGAGTTAGCAAGCTATATCATTATTTTGGATATGGATAACTTAAAGCCGCTAAATGATCAGCACGGACATCAGGCCGGGGACGATGCATTAAAGGCTTTTGCGCAATCACTAAAATCAATGTGGCATCCTCATTTTTTAGTCGCGAGATATGGCGGTGATGAATTTATTGCATTATGCCGTGGCCCCATCGATGTCTTAGAGCAGCAAGTAATACAATTGCAGCATGACCTAGCGCTGTTAAGCCCCGCAATTCATTTTAGCTACGGATTTGCTCAGTATGATCAAGATTGGGCTAACGCGTTTAAACAGGCAGATAATAATATGTATAGCCAAAAGCGACTGAAGAAACAACTGGCTCAGCCTTAAGCTAGTATAATGTCACCACTGTCATTAAAAGCTTCTTGTTCGATCAATGCTTCTGCCTGGTCTTCAAGATCAAAACGACATTGCTCAAATAAACACACGGCATTACTTCCACTGACAACTTGCTTGTCGCAAAGCTCACTGATGACCGAGAAACTGGCATAACAGTTGATATTTACGCCTTGTTGCTGAGCAATAAACTTCACTTGATTGGTTTCGGGATAGACTTGATCGGTAAATATCACGCTTTGATTCATTAATCTATTGCCTCTTGCGCTAATGATTCACGCAGTTTTCGCATAACCGAACCCGTATCAGGAGTAATCCCACGCCATAAACTAAAGCTTTTAGCCGCTTGACCAACCAACATACCTAAACCATCAGCAGTTTTACGCGCATTTTGCGCTTGAGCCCATTGATTAAAAACTGTGGTTTGTTGACTATAAGTCATGTCGTAACAATCTGTTGTTTCATCGACGATAACGCTAGGCAAGGCAATTAATTGTCCAGATAGACCAGCTGAAGTTGAGTTAATAACTAAATCAAATGGCGATATTAGATCTTCAATGGGTTTAGCAAAAAAGTTACCGTACTCATTGAATAAGGTTTGAAGTTGCTCTGCTTTTTCGTGAGTCCGATTACAGATAATCAACTGAGCCACATTGTGCTGTAATATAGGTAAAATACAGCCTCTTGCCGCGCCACCAGCACCCACCAATAACACTCGCTTACCTTTTAGCGAACCAAACAGCATTTCAAGGTCATTCACCAAGCCAACACCATCGGTATTGTCACCGCCAATTTTACCGTCGGGTAAATTAAACAGGGTATTTACTGAACCAGCGAGTTTAGCCATTTCACTGAGTTCGTCACACATGGAAAATGCTTGTTCTTTAAAAGGTGCTGTAACATTGGCGCCTTTACCACCATCGGCAAAAAATGCCGCTAACGAAGAGTCAAATTGATCGACAGGCGCGAGAATAGCGTCATAGCTTAAGTCTTGCTGAGTTTGCTTGGCAAACTCAGTATGTATAAATGGTGACTTACTTTGCGCTATCGGATTCCCAAATACAGCATATTTATCTGTCATTCGCTTTGTCTCTTCATTAACGATTTAGGAAAACATCCCACGTAAAGAGTGAGATGTTATCGGCTATATGCTTCAGGCATTGCTGTTTTTTGTAAATAGCGATCACGGAGCTTGTCTTGACGACTGTCAGTGCTTTGCTCCTCTCCTGCAATCCACATCTTTTGTACTTTACTACTGAACTCGAAAGGATCACCGCTCCATAACACTAAATCTGCTGGCTTACCGACCGCAATACGCCCGGAGTCTAAATGGAAAATATCAGCCACATTTGCCGTCACAGAAGCCAGAGCATCTTCATAGTTCATCCCGTTAGCAACCGCATTACCGGCACTAAAACGGAGTGCGTAAATACCATGGCTATCACCAGGTAAAGCAATGGCTACTTTGACACCCGCTTTTGCTAGTTTACCTGCATTTTCGAGTGAATTATGCAACGAATCAAAACTTTCTGGTAAGTTACGCATGCTATCAATAACCACAGGGATATTTGCTTGCGCGAGCTTATCCGCCACTAATACGGCATCAGCTGCATTGACCAAAACAAGGTCTATGCTCAAGTCTTGTTTAAGCTTAATTAAATGCAAAATATCACTGGCACGGTCTACTGCGATAATTAATGGTTTTTCACCCGCGAGTACCGCGTTAATAATATCATCTTCACGACTTGGTACATCACTATCATCGTCAGCTGTTTTTTTCGCTTTACTCTTTTTGGCTTGCGCTTTTTTAGCATCCTCAAGTTTATGGATCAATTGCTGCATTCCTGCAGCACGCGAGCCTTCTTCTTTGGCACCTAATGCAACCACTAATCCGGTGTTAGCGGCCAGTATACTGTCCCAATCACCACTTAAATCTACAGTAAATGTTTGTCCTGCAAAAATGCCTTCGCCACCGCCAGATGACACTACATTACGAGTTATTCCGCCTTTGCGAGCTAATGGCACCGTAGACGCCTTGGGGTTGTAAGCTAAACTAGGATCAAAAATGACATCAGCTTCTTTTTCGTAAGCATCACGTGAAGAGGCTACCGCACCGATTTCTACTAACCCTAAATCATTCATACTCGCGATAAAGCCTGGAGTTAATATTGCCCCTTTAGCATCTATCACGGTATCGGCTGTCGGTGATGCCGGATTAATGGCTACAATAGTGCCATCTTCAATCACAACAGTAGCATCGGTTAATACCCCTTGCTCTGTGGCGGTATGCACTGTGGCATGGATAATTGCTATACTTTCAGCTTGAACCACACAACTCAATGCCAGACCGACCGATAAACTTAAAGCAAGTGCAGATTTTTTAAATAGTGTCATTGTCTTGCTCCTTATTGTTGACCTAACATAAAGTCACTTTGTGCCTGGTAGGTAGGATCTTGGCGGTCATACACTTTTGCACCGTCAATAAATACCTGTTCAGCTTGGGCGTATACGCTAAACGGGTTGGTATTCCATACAACCACATCTGCATTTTTACCCTTTTCGAGTGAACCGGTCTTATCGCTAATACCCAATGATTTTGCCGCATTAGCAGTAATCCAACCAATTACGTGCTCAGCTTTTAAGTCAAAGCCGTTATCATTCGCGTTATTCATGATTTTTGCCGTTTCTTGATTAAGGCGCTGAATGGTTACGCCAGAGTCTGAATGTACGACAGCACAAGAGTTTTTAACCGCATCGACCATGGCAACATTTTCAAGCACCATGTCATAAGCTTCTAATTTAAAGCCCCACCAATCTGGCCACATAGCTGCACAGTTACCATTTTCAGCCAATAAATCGGCAATTTTGTATGCTTCAACAGCATGATGGAATGTGCCAGCGTGATAACCGAACTCTTTACCTAGGTCGATCATCATCGCCATTTCTTCAGCTTTGTAACAATGGTTGTGAATTAAAATATCACCTTCAAGCACACCTTTAAGCGTATCTTTCATTAAGTCGCGCTTAGGTGCTACAGGGTTCTTACCTGCGGCATAGTCAGCATCATATTTATCCCAAGCACGTTTGTATTCTGTTGCTTGAATAAACGCTGTACGGTAGCCCGCCATATTACCCATACGAGTCATAGGTAATTCGTTACGGCTGCCATATAAAGATTTAGGATTTTCACCACAGGCCATTTTTAATCCATAAGGCGCGGCTGGGAACTTCATCGCTTGCATGGTCGTAGCGGGAACATTTTTGAGTGTCACCCCACGGCCACCAATCAGGTTGGCTGAACCAGGTAAAATTTGTAGCGTAGTGATACCACCTTCTCGGGCACGATTAAACCCAGGGTCTTGTGGCCATACTCTATGCTCAGCCCATACTTCAGCGGTTACCGGATTAGTCATTTCATTGCCGTCATTGTGTGACTCGGCATTTGGGCTTGGATAAACCCCTAAGTGTGAATGCACATCAATGATACCTGGGGTAATCCATTTGCCTTTAGCGTCGACAACTACTGCACCTTCAGCGGAAAGCTGTTGACCCACAGCACTAATTTTGCCGTCTTTTATCAATACATCAGCATCATCAATACGCTCACCAGTACCGGTTAATACAATGGCATTTTTAAGCAGTGTGGTTGAATTAGGCAGTATTTGATAAGTACTTGGATACGGATTGGCATTAATTGTGATTTTTGGGTCTTGTTGTTCTGCTGGGCTACAACCTGCAATTGCAGTTGATAGCGCCACAGCTACCAAAGAAGGCATTAACTTTGCCATTGGGATCTCCTGTCTTATTTTGCGACCAATCTAACCAAGTTAACTGCCGAAATACAACCTAATCGTTAAATAATTGGTATCAAAACGTTAACAATAAAATGATCCTGCCATGACATCGATTTCGTTATAATAACGCCGACACTCTTAAACACTGATAATATGAACTGGTTACGTAAATTATTCACTAAGCCGCAAGCTGTTGATGGCAGAGACACAGCGCAATCAAATGCCTACGACCTCATTGGTGGCGATAAGGTGATCCGCGCTATTGCCCATGACTTTTATCAACAGATGCAAACGCGCCCCGAAACTCAAACATTATTAGCGATACATCGCTCGCCAATGCAAGAGTCTGAACAAAAACTGTATGAGTACTTAAGTGGCTGGTTAGGCGGACCACAATTGTACCAACAAAAACATGGTCATCCGGCTTTACGCGCCAGGCACATGCCTTTTGCTATTGATGAATCGATGCGAGATCAATGGTTAATCTGTATGCGTGCAGCCATTCAAAACAACATAAAAAAGCCTGAACATCAACAAGTGATTATTCAGGCTATTTCTACACTAGCTGACAATATGCGTAATAGTTAGACCGCAGCCAACCAATCTTGTGGTTTTAAGTAGATGTCATACAGTTCAGCTTCTGCTGTCCCTTCTTCTGGGGTGAATGCATATTCCCAGCGAACCAATGGTGGCATCGACATTAAAATAGATTCAGTTCGGCCACCTGTTTGCAGGCCAAATAAAGTGCCACGATCATAAACCAAATTAAACTCAACATAGCGACCACGGCGATAAAGTTGGAACTGACGTTCATCATCGCCATATTCTAACTCTTTGTTGCGTTCAACTATCGGCGCATAAGCTTCAATAAAGCCGTTACCTACCGCTTGCATAAACTCAAAGCTTCGCTCAAAGCCAGGCTCGTTAAGATCATCAAAAAACAATCCACCAACACCACGGGTTTCATTGCGGTGCGGTAAGAAGAAGTACTCATCACACCATTTTTTATACTTGGGATAAACGTCTTCACCAAATGGATCGCAAATATCTTTAGCCGTTTGGTGCCAGCTAACGACATCTTCTTTGAAAGGATAATAAGGCGTTAAATCAAATCCACCACCAAACCACCATACCGGATCAGCACCTTCTTTACGGGCAATAAAAAAACGCACGTTAGCATGCGTGGTCGGAATAAACGGATTATTAGGGTGAATAACCAATGACACCCCCATAGCTTCAAAACTACGGCCAGCTAATTCAGGACGATGTGCCGTGGCCGATGCGGGCATAGCAGCGCCCATTACATGTGAGAAGTTAACACCGGCTTGCTCAAACACTTGGCCCTGAGTTAATACTCGACTAGTACCACCGCCACCTTCTTCACGTTCCCACGAATCCGCTTTAAACGTCGCTTTACCGTCGAGCAGCTCTAAACGCTGACAAATATTTTGCTGTAATCCCAACAAAAACGATTTTACTTGTTGTGCGTCTGGCACATGGGAAGAGGTGTTTGACATAGTATTAGCTTCCATTACGAAGAATTTGACCACTGCGAGCATCGATGATGGTTGATGGCTGACGTTGTTCGCCCAGCTTACCTAAAATCAATGCATCAATTTTATCGCTAAAATCAGTGATGATATGTTGTGCATCGACCACCGGTTGCTCACCGGCCAAATTGGCACTTGTCGATACTAGGGGTTTATTGAGGGTGTCGCATAGCTCTCGAACTACTGGGTGAGCAGATACCCTTACGGCAATTGAATCAAACTCGCCGCACAATAATTTTGATACGTGTGACTGAATAGGCATAACAAACGTAAATGGCCCTGGCCACTTTGATTGAGCAAACTGCAGTTGTTGCTCAGTTAATTGAGTGATATCAAGATAAGGTAATAGTTGCTCAAATGAACTGGCCACCAAAATTAAGCCTTTTTGCCAAGGACGCTGTTTTACTGCCAACAGTTTCTCGATAGCACTATCATTATCAGGATCACATCCTAAACCAAATACAGCTTCTGTTGGATAAGCTATCACGCCACCTTGTTGTATTGTGGTGGCGACAGCCGATGGCTGCAGTTGCAACATTGAATTTCCTTCCATCAAATTAGTGATATAAAAAGTTATAAAGCACGCTTATATTTACAGGATTTTTGCGGACACTCGACTCGGCTACCAGCCGCACCTTTACGCTCGACTAAAATGCCGAAGCCACACTCTGGGCATGCTTCATTATGTGGAGGGTAGTTTACGATAAACTTGCATTTTGGGTAGGCACTACATGCAAAAAAAGTTTTGCCATACCGGCTAGTACGAGACTCTAGATGGCCTTTTTTACACAGTGGGCAAGTTATCTGCTCAGCTTCGTTGGCGTGGTCATGTTTTTCAATGTGGGTACATTCCGGATAATGCGTACAGCCGATAAAAATACCAAATCGACCAGACTTAACAGCCAACTCATTACCACATTTAGGGCATTCAGAACCGCTAATAATTTGGGTTCCAATCGACTCATGCTGCACTAGCGGACGGGTATAATCGCAGGTTGGATAGTTATTACAGCCCACAAAACTGCCATGTTTACTGTGTTTAACCGACAACTCAGCACCACAAACAGGACAAAGTTCAAACTCTTTCTCCAATGCATGTTCGTGGACAGTAAAAAGTTGCTGATCAATTTTCGACATGGGTTTCTCTGTGAGTAATATTCTATAGACCTAAAAAAGGAGGCTAAGCCTCCTTTCTGTTATGAGTGTAAGCGCCCCTCTGGCTGCTCGAAGATTAAATCTTCCATTTGCTCATAGGCTGACTCATTTCCTGGCACATTAAATAGTACCATTAATACCACCCATTTGAGATCTTCTAACTCTAATGTTGGCTCATCTAACTCCATAACACGGTCAATAACCATTTCACGAGTTTCGACACTGAGTACTTGAATCTGTTCTAAAAACAGTAAAAAACCACGACACTCAACATCTAATTTGGCCATTTCCGCTTTAGTATAAATACGGAATGAATGTTGTGCATGATTACACAAGTACGGTTTATCACTCTCTTGTAGATCAGCTAAGTGCTCTAACCAAGAAAGTGCTTTGATAATATCAACTTGATGAAAACCCGCACGGGTTAACTCTTTAGTGAGTTCATCTTCATCAACTAATAACTCAATCTCACTATGAACATAATTTTCAAATAAATACATGAGGATATCGAACATGGCTAACTCCTCTTTAGTCTGACGTAACCACCGGGCACAGCTGCAACCCACCCTTGTAATTCAAGTTCAAGCATTTGTATTAACACCAGATCTATCGGTTTCCCACTATCCTCAACTACCGAATCTATCGCGGTAGTTTCATATCCTACACTAGCTAACAGCGGAGGAAATGGCAAATCACTAACATCATTATCCTGTATATGGTGCCGTAGATGCAATTGTTCAAGGTGATAATCTGATAAACAGCCTAATTCTTCTATTATATCGGCAGCAGACTCGACAAGTTTTGCACCATTTTTAATCAAATCATGACAACCTTGGCTATATCCTCCTAACACGGAGCCTGGTACAGCAAACACTTCACGATTTTGCTCCATTGCCAGCCTAGCACTGATTAATGAACCACTTTTACGGCTTGCTTCTACTACCACGGTACCCAGACTTAAGCCACTGACAATCCGGTTACGCCGAGGAAAGTTACCAGCAAAAGGCCCTATACTTGGCCAGTATTCACTGATTACGCAACCGGTATTAATAATGTCATGATACAAGTGTTGATGACGCTTAGGATAAATACACTCGACCCCACAACCCAACACCGCCATGGTCGTTCCATCAACCGCCAAAGTCGCTTTATGGGCTGCACCATCAATACCCGTCGCCATGCCACTAGTGATCGAAAAACCTTGATTAGCTAAATGACCAGCGAGATCTGCTGCCATATCTAAGCCGCCTCGAGAGGCATTACGGCTACCAACAATCGCAATACTCGGTAATAAAAGGGATTCTATCGAGCCTTTAATAAATAATACCTGAGGTGGATCTGATATTTGCGCAAGTAATGGAGGGTAAAGTGAATCAGAAAGGGTCACAATGTAGTGATTAGGTTGCGAATCGAGCCAAGTTAGGGCTTGCTCTACTTTATTAAAGTCGATATGGCATTTAGCCAACAGGCTTGCCGATAAAGGCAAGGCCTGTGGTTCAAACTCTAGACGTTGACGAATCTCTTCAACGTCCATTTGAGTTAACAATTGTTGAATCCGAGCAGGTCCTAGCCCAGATACTGCACAAACAACTAGCCAGTCGACCAGTTTATCTGAAATTATTCACCTTTAATTGTCAATGGATTTGGTTTTGTTAATTTATCACCCACTCGAACTGGATGGTCATTAAACATAATCAGCCCTAAACTGGTTTTATCAAACACTTTAAAAACCATTAAATTACCATGAAAAACATCGGGCATTTTATATGCGGTATCTTCTGAAAAATTAGCCAGTACTTTATCGTAAGATGAACGGTCAAGAGGGCGAACAGGATTACCATCATTATCAATAATAATGCTTTCGCCATCACGGAACATTGAAAAAACATGTCCAGTCTCAACGCCGTCATTGGCACCACGGTCAATATAGACAACGTCTAACTTACCCGCTTCGCGAATATGACCAATAGTACCGATAATAGAAGTAGCAACACTTAACTCTGCCGCTTTAGGAATAAAATAAGCAGACATTAACGCTTCATCTTCTACAGGTGCAACATGAAAGCCACCTTTGGTTTCACGTAAACTGCTCAGTAATTCAACTTTTGATATATCGCCAGACTCAATAACACGTCCACTCGAAGTTAAAATAAGTTCTTGGCCTAATAATTCACCGCTATCTGGAGCAAAAAACTCACGTCCAGTTTGATAAATTGCCACTTTAAGACCTTGCTCAAGCTTCGCATTCACATATACAACGTCATTGACCACATGATGAATTGATGGACTTTCACCACTCATGACAATCGGCAGTCCAGCTAACCAAGTAGGATCGACCACTCTATTCTGCACTAAATAGGGCTTAATTAACGCAAGGTCAACAGGAGGAATTGGACCATCTTTGGATATCACACGTCCTTCTGGACTCTTTTTAATGTGCTGCTTAACAACCAAACGGGGCTGACCATCAATAAAGACTAATGTCAGTCGATCACCAGGATAAATTAAATGTGGGTTAGCAATTTGCGGATTGCTCCCCCACAATTTAGGCCAACGCCATGGGTCATTTAAAAAATAACCAGAAATATCCCACAGAGTATCGCCCTTTTTGACGATATACGTATCTGGGTGTCCAGCTTTCAAGGTTAATGTATCAGCATTGACCCAATAAGAATTTAGACATAAAAAAGCAAGTAAAAGTAGGCGTTTCATGGTGCAGTCCATGTTGTTTAGCTCTTTATTAGAGCTTTTTGCTGTTATTGATAGGCTGTAAGGATTAAAATTACCCTAATCGCAATGGCCAGTATAGCTAACTGGCTGAAATTTGACAGACTTGCTAAGAGTTTATATATGCCATTACTTAATGTTTTACGCTTTCCAGACGAACGTTTACGCACTATTGCTCAACCTGTAACGGATTTCGGTCCACAATTACAGACACAAATAGATAACATGCTCGAAACCATGTACCTAGAGAAAGGTATCGGTTTAGCTGCTACTCAAGTGGATTTTCATCAACAATTGATTGTGATGGATCTACAAGATGAGGTTGAACGGCCAACTATTTTTATTAATCCTCAAATAGTGGCTAGCAGTGGTGACTTGGCTAATGAAGAAGGTTGCCTATCGGTACCCGGTATTTATGCCAAAGTTGACCGTGCAGAATTTGTCACCTTAAAAGCGCTAGATCGTCACGGTAAAGAGTTTACCGTTGAAGCAGATGAGTTGTTTGCTATTTGTATTCAACACGAGATGGATCACCTTAAAGGTAAGCTATTTGTCGATTATTTATCGCCTCTAAAACGTCAACGCATTAAAACTAAGCTTGAAAAAGAAGCTCGTTTAGATGCTAGAGAAGCATAGGAAAAAATTTGAAACCGTTAAAAATTATCTTTGCCGGTACTCCGGATTTCGCAGCTCGACACTTACAAGCACTCATCGACTCTGAACACGATGTGATTGCGACTTATACTCAACCAGATAGGCCTGCTGGTCGAGGTAAGAAACTCACCGCCAGCCCAGTAAAAGCTTTGGCTTTAGAGCATGCTATTCCGGTATTTCAGCCTGCATCATTACGTAATGAAGAGGCACAAGCGGAATTAGCAGCTCTTAATGCAGATATTATGATTGTTGTGGCTTACGGGTTGATTCTGCCAAAGGTAGTGCTTGATACCCCGCGTTTAGGTTGTATCAATGTGCACGGTTCAATTTTACCTCGCTGGCGTGGAGCCGCTCCAATACAGCGGGCTTTATGGGCAGGTGATACCGAAACAGGTGTCACCATTATGCAGATGGATATTGGCCTAGATACTGGCGACATGCTGCTCAAAACGCACTTACCGATAGAGGCTACGGATACCTCGGCTAGCCTTTATGAAAAGCTAGCAGAACAAGGGCCAAAAGCCTTAGTACAAGCACTGATTGGTTTAAGTGATGGTAGCCTCAAAGCACAAAAGCAAGATGAAACTCTGGCTAACTACGCTGAAAAATTGTCCAAAGAAGAAGCTCGTCTTGATTGGAATAAAAGCGCAAAACAGTTGTGGCAAGACATTCGCGCCTTCAATCCATGGCCAGTAAGTTATTTTGAACACCAACAAAGCGTGATTAAAGTGTGGCAAGCAGATTACAGCGCAGAACTCTGCTCGCAAGCGCCAGGAACCATTATTGCAGCGACCAAGCAAGGTATTGAAATTGCTACCGCAGACGGCAAGTTAATGATTAAAACCATGCAACTGCCCAACAAAAAGCCGCTTGATGTGGCCGACATTCTTAATGCTCGTGGTGATTGGTTTACCGCAGGTGTGTGTTTAAACCAAGAGGCTAACTAGCATGAATGTTCGCGCACTAGCAGCTAAAGCAATTTATGAAGTCCTTGAAAAAGGAATTTCGTTATCGGTGGCTCTACCCGATCAACAGCAACACTTACAAAATGGCAAAGACAAAGCCTTATTAGCTGAATTATGTTACGGCGTTATGCGTCAATTACCGCAACTAGACAAGTGTG
The DNA here is from genome assembly GCF_003797125.1 of Shewanella frigidimarina. Lineage (GTDB taxonomy): Bacteria > Pseudomonadota > Gammaproteobacteria > Enterobacterales > Shewanellaceae > Shewanella > Shewanella frigidimarina. The sequence continues at coordinate 69,209 of NZ_RKKE01000010.1, read as the reverse complement.
TAAGTGACTGCTTAGCGAAACCGTTTAAAGGTAAACAGCGTATATTGCATCAACTGCTGATAGTAGGTTGTTACCAACTTTACTTTACCCGTATCCCTGCGCATGCGGCGATTTCAGAAACGGCTGAAGCTTGCAGACAATTACGTTTTGATGGCTTGGTGAAAGTGGTCAATGGCGTATTGCGTAATATTCAGCGTCAAGATAGCGAATTAAATACTGACTCAGACACGCTACGCTTTAATACTCCAGCTTGGTTTATTAAGCGTTTACAACAAGCGTATTCAGATAACTGGCAAGACATTATTGAGCAGAGCCACCAGCGTCCGCCAATGTGGCTACGTAATAATCAGCAATCACAGACATGTGATGCTTATTTAGCGGCACTAGCCCAACATGATATTTCAGCCCAAGCCGGTTCAAGCCCAAATGCTATATTGCTCGAAAGCGCAAAAGATGTCGCTGCATTACCCGACTTTATGGAAGGCGCAGCATCGGTCCAAGATGGTGCGGCACAATGGGCTGCAACCTTACTAGCGCCAACAGCAGATGAACTTGTTTTAGACGCCTGCGCCGCTCCTGGCGGAAAAAGTTGCCATTTACTAGAGCTTGCTCCCACTATCAATTTAGTCGCTGTCGACTTTGATCAAAAACGCCTTGCTCGGGTACAACAAAATCTGGACAGGTTGCATTTAAAAGCGCAACTTATTCACGGCGATGCGGCAGATATTCCATCATGGTGGCAAGGACAACAATTTGATCGAATCTTGCTTGATGCACCTTGTTCTGCAACTGGGGTAATTCGCCGTCATCCAGACATAAAATGGTTACGTAAAAATAGCGATATTGAAGAGTTAGCCAACCTACAAAAACAGATATTGGATCATTGTTGGCAATGGCTTAAACCGGGTGGCACTTTATTATATGCAACCTGCTCTATTTTACCGCAGGAAAACAGCCAACAAGTTGAACAGTTTCTAGCACGGACAGCCGATGCGAGTTTAGTACCGATAGAGCAACAAGCTCATATCAGTGATATCGGTTGGCAAATTTTTCCAGGACAAGACAATATGGACGGCTTTTATTACGCGCGCCTAGTTAAAGCAATTTAAGGATGTACCTCAAGCCATGAAAATTATTATTTTAGGGGCTGGGCAAGTAGGCGGCACGTTAGCTGAAAACTTAGTCGGTGAAAATAACGACATCACACTCGTCGACAGTAATCGCGCTCGGCTAAGGCTATTACAAGACAAGTTTGACCTACGTGTTGTTGTCGGTCATGGCGCTCATCCGAGTGTATTAAAAGAAGCTGGTGCAGAAGATGCTGACATGCTCATTGCGGTAACCAATAGCGATGAATGTAACATGGCAGCTTGTCAAATTGCTTACAGCTTATTTGGTACACCAACTAAAATTGCTCGTATTCGCTCAGAAGCTTATTTAGAACTTCAAGATAAACTGTTTATCAATAGTGAAATTAAAAGCGGTGACGCTAAGCCACGTGGCGGTTTTATTATTGATGAGCTGATTGCACCTGAGCAGTTAGTGACCGCTTACATACAAAGATTAGTAGAATACCCAGGTGCACTGCAAGTACTTGAATTTGCTAAAGGTAAGCTAAGTCTTGTTGCGGTTAAAGCTTATTATGGCGGCCCGTTAGTGGGTAACGCATTAGCCACATTACGTGAGCACATGCCCAATATTGATACCCGCGTAGCCGCTATTTTTAGGCAAGGCCGGCCTATCATGCCGCGCGGCACGACCATTATTGAAGCCGATGATGAGGTATTTTTCGTCGCCGATAGTCGTCATATTCGTGCAGTAATGAGTGAGATGCAAAAACTGGATAATTCGTACCGCAATATCATGATTGCGGGTGGCGGTAATATTGGTTTTGGTCTTGCGCAAAAGTTGCAACGTACTCATTCGGTTAAGTTAATTGAACACCGTCAAGAACGCGCGGAGTTACTTTCAGAAAAACTGGAAAAAACCACCGTGTTTTGTGGCGATGCTTCAGACCAAGAATTACTGTTGGAAGAAAATATCGATCAAACCGATGTGTTTATCGCTGTCACCAATGATGACGAAGCCAATATTATGTCTGCCCTACTTGCTAAACGCATGGGGGCGAAAAAGGTCATGGTACTTATTCAACGTGAAGCCTATGTTGATATTGTGCAAGAAGCTAACATTGATATAGCCATATCTCCTCAGCAAGCCACCATTTCAGCGTTACTGACTCATATTCGCCAAGGTGATATATGTAATGTTTACTCATTACGCCGTGGTGCAGCAGAAGCCATTGAAGCGATTGCCCATGGAGACTCAAGCACGTCAAAAGTTGTCGGTAAACAGATTGGCAACATCAAACTACCGCCAGGCACAACTATTGGTGCCATTGTACGTAATGATGAAGTGTTAATGGGCCATGACAAAACGGTAATCGAACAGGGTGACCATGTTATTTTATTCTTAGTGAATAAGAAGTTCATCGGTGACGTAGAGAAACTGTTTCAACCAAGTGCTTTTTTCTTTTAAGTTCTTATGTTTAACGTCAAACAAATCATTTTCATCCTCGGTATTTTTCTCTCAATACTGACAGGATTTATGTTAGTTCCAATGGCTTTCGCACTATTTTATGGCGAAGAAACCATCGGTGACTTTATGCTGTCCGGTTTATTTACCGGCTTTATTGCTATTTTGTGCATTCAAAATGGTCGCAACCATCATTTTAGTCTTAACATTCGCGATATGTTTATGTTGACCAGTATCACTTGGTTTGTCGTGAGCTTATTCGCCGCACTGCCCTTCACGCTTTATCACGGTATTAATTATACTGACGCTTTTTTTGAAACGATGTCAGGCATAACCACTACCGGTTCAACAGTATTATCCGGTTTAGACAGTATGGACCATAGTATCTTAGTCTGGCGTTCATTATTGCAATGGCTTGGCGGCATTGGTTTCATTGTAATGGCCGTGGCAATCCTGCCGTTTTTGAACGTGGGGGGAATGCGCTTATTTAGAACTGAATCATCAGACTGGAGCGACAAAACGATTCCTCGCACCCAGCACATGGCCAAACATTTATTTCTGATCTATGTCGCCTTAACACTACTGTGCACATTGTCCTATCACCTTGCTGGCATGCATTGGTTTGAAGCTATCAACCATGCCATGACCACATTATCAACAGGTGGATATTCCACTTCAGACAGCTCAATGGCGGCCTTTTCACACGAGGCACATTGGGTTGGTATTGTGTTTATGTTAGCGGGTGGATTACCGTTACTAATGTTTGTTCAAACCATACAACAACGCAGCTTACGCTTATGGAATGATCAACAAGTAAAAGGCTTTTTACGCTTTGTGTTACTAGTGTCATTCTCATTAGCCTTTTGGCTGTGGCAACACCAGCAAATAGACTTTATGGATGCTTTAAGACTCGCAAGCTTCAATGTTATTTCGGTCATCACGACAACCGGTTACGGACTAACCGATTATCAATCGTGGGGATCTGTTGCCAGTGTCGCATTTCTGTTTTTAATGTTTATAGGCAGTTGTTCAGGCTCAACATCTGGTGGCATAAAAATATTTCGTTTTCAAATAGCATTCTCAATTATGCGTCAGCAGATTAAACAGCAATTCCACCCAAATGGAGTCTTTAAAGACAAATACAATGGCCACCGGATTCAAGATGATATTGTCCGTTCAATAATGGCGTTTTTTATGCTGATGATCGTAGTGATATTATTACTGTCAATCACACTCGTACTGACCGGATTAGATCCGATGACTAGCTTTACCGGAGCAATAACCGCAGTGGCAAACGTAGGACCAGGCCTTGGTCCGATTATTGGTCCTGCAGGAAACTTTGCCCCACTTCCCGACGTCGCTAAGTGGGCTTTAGCAATAGGAATGTTATTAGGGCGTTTAGAAATACTGACTGTCGCAGTGTTGTTTCATCCTAAATTTTGGCGTTTTTAATATAGGCTAGATTATCGTCTTAAGATGCGGCTGGGTTGATGGTTAACCTGTCACTGATGAGCCTTAGTTAACCATCTGTTGGGTATAAATCACTACGCAGGTACGACGGTCGCTAACTTGGCAATATGATCAGCATAAACCTTCACATCATTCCAATCGGTATAATCAATAATTGCTGTTGGGTCGGTGGGGCCATCGGTCATTTTCATAATAAGGCGGATCATCAAGCTGTCATACCAAGGCCAAGAAGGATAATCGACTTTACCGGCAATAATTTTCACATCTTGCGGTTGCCACTCAGATAAAGTTAAAAACTTCTGTAGATATTTATTGTTTTCAGGAATGCGCTTTTCAGGATTACGAGCCACAACATTGACGCAAAAAAAACTATTTTGCAGTTGCGATAAATGCTGTTGATTTTCACGCACGAACTCAAACACCGATTTATGATACGAGCCATATAATACACAAGCCCCTAACGCAACAGCTTGGTATTTGGCCCATTCAATTTGCGCTTTATCTTGAAGATTAACCACATCACAATTATCGCCTTTAGATTGAATTTGTTCTGCTATTGCACGGCTAATATGTGCCGTATGGCCACCTCGGGAATAATATAACACTAAAATATTGGCCATTTTGCGATTCTCATTGTTGGATTATTTGCCTCAGTTTGGCAAAAAAAGCCTTTTTAAACCTCTGCAATGATCACAAATTAGAAATAGCTCATATATTTAATAGTTAAAATTGAGATCTCCATGATGCAGAAGTATGATAATGAACAAAATACAGAAAACCCAAACCAGATCGTAATTTAAGGTTATATAAGGACACTCATGAAGCAAGATATCGATGTTGCAACCATGCTTAATAATGCAGAAACGGCAGCACAATGGCTAAAAGCCATTGCGAATCCTTACCGCTTAATGATTTTATGTTTATTGTTAGAACAAGAATTAAGTGTCACTGAATTAAATGAGACCGTGCCACTGAGCCAATCAGCTTTGTCACAGCATTTAGCGGTACTGCGTACCCAAGATTTGGTCAACACTCGTAAGAGCTCACAAGTAGTTTACTACACGCTTAAAAATGAGCAAGTCACCGAAGTGATCTCGATACTACATCGACGCTATTGTGCCTAACAACTGTTTGACTGAACAACTACTGTGACTAAGATTTAAACAACTTAGATACTTAAGTCACATAGAGTAAACGGCGTTTTCAATAAGGCATATTGGGCACGCTATTGTGTATGAATTATTTTTGCGCTGCTATTTGTTTAGCGTAGTCATCTACTTTGCCCCAGTCAGTAAACTCAAACGTACCCTGAGTATCTGTCGGCCCCTTGGTCATCCACATGATAAATCGGATCATAAACTTATCGAAAAATCGGTAACGAGGGTAGTCAATTTTACCGGCAAAAACACCTAATAACTGAGGTTTCCAGGCTGATAAATTTGAAAACTTCTGCATATATGGATTAGTTTCAGGGGTGTTTTTTTCAGGCTTTCTTGCCACAACGTTTACGCTAAAAAAACTATTGTGCTTAGTGTCTAGTAGGACTTTGTGTTGCTCAACAAACTTGAATAATTCAGGTCGATGTTTGCCATATCGAATACTGGCACCAATCACCACTTTATCAACACTAGCTAAATCATCAGCCTCAACCTCAGCTAGGTTAACCACGCTAACTTGCTCACCCTGCTCAACTAATATTTGCTTAATTTTCTGACAAATTGCCAGTGTTTGCCCATCGACCGTTGAATATAAAATCACAGTATTTAACATTAATTCTTCCAAAATGTGGGGGTAAATAGCACCAATAAGGTGAACACTTCTAATCGACCAAATAGCATTGCCATCACCAGTACCCACTTAGCACCGTCTGAAATACTGGAATAATTTGATGCTACATCACCCAAACCAGGGCCTAAGTTATTTAAACTGGCTGCCGTTGCACTAAATGCAGTAATGGCGTCCATATCCATTGCCATTAAAATCACCATACACACCACAAACACTAAAGCATAAGCAGAGAAGAATCCCCATACCGCATCAATAATTCTGTCGGGTAAGGCCGTCGAGCCAATTCTAATGGAATACATAGCTTTAGGATGAACAAGTCGTTTCAGCTCACGCGACCCTTGTAGCACCAATAGAATTAAACGAATCACCTTCATGCCGCCGCCAGTCGAGCCAGCACAACCACCAATAAAGCTTGAGAATATTAATAGAATAGGTAAAAACAGCGGCCAGGAATGAAAGCTTTCTGTGCCAAAACCCGCCGTTGTTGAAATCGATACTACTTGAAAGAAGGCGTAATCGAGTGTTTTCTCTGGGGAGTCGTAAATTCCAGACTGATACAAGGTAGCAAAACAAATTGCGGTCAATACCAGCTGCACCGCAATAAGCACCTTAAATTCTGCATCTTTTAAATATACTTTGACGTTAATGCCACGGCGAGTAAATGCGGCAAAGTGTAAGCTAAAATTGACTGCCGCAATCAACAAGAAAAACGCACAAATCACGTTAATCAACGGGCTTTGAAAGTAACCAATACTGGCATCGTGAGTCGAAAAACCACCAATAGCAATAGTCGAAAATGAATGGCAAATAGCATCAAATGCATCCATACCGGCAAAGTAAAATGCCAATGCACAAGCGGTAGTAAGCAAGAAGTAAATGTACCATAAGGCTTTGGCTGTTTCGGCTATACGGGGAGTAACCTTAGTGTCTTTAACCGGACCTGGCACTTCAGCTTTATACAGCTGCATACCACCAATACCCAACAGAGGTAAAATGGCCACAGCGAGTACGATGATACCCATGCCGCCCATCCACTGCAGTAAATGGCGATAGAACAATATTGACTTAGGCAAGTCATCTAGCCCAACAATCACGGTCGCTCCCGTGGTCGTTAAGGCCGAAAACGATTCAAAAAAACTGTCGGTCCAGCTTAAATCGGGGTTATTAGAAAAAATAAATGGCAGTGCCCCTATCGATCCAAGCACAGTCCAGAACAACACTACAATCAAGAATCCTTCTCGGGTGCGTAAATCGCCTTTTTGATGGCGGTTGGGATACCATAATAAAAAGCCCAGAAAAATACTGACAAAAAAGGCCTGAATAAATGCAGTACCACCACCATCTTTATATAAGATAGCCACTAATGCTGACGGCAGCATGGTGATTGAAAATAATCCCATCAGCAAACCGGTGATTCTAATAATTGTTTTATATTGCATTAAGGGTTCTGTTTAAGTTGTGCTGCGTCGAATTTAACAATTGAGTGACATTTTGGCATAAGTTCGTCATAGCTCAAACTGTAAACTTTACTTGAAGCTGGCCCTGCGTCTGGGTAGCTAATGCTTGATTAAAAGCCTGATGGTGCGATTTAGCCAGTTCAAAATGTATTTCTACTTTGTCGGTAAACTCTTTATCCATTACCACGCCATCATATTGAGCAACCAAATACTCAACATCGGTGAGTTGAGCATAATGGCATACCAAGCGTGCAGGATACCTTAGATGCTTAACCTGAGTCTGTATTTGCGTTAATCCTTGCTTTATACCTGAGGTATAAGCACGTACTAAACCGCCCACACCCAACTTAGTACCACCAAAATAACGCACAACAATAACGCCTAGCTCACCAATTTTTGCGCCTTGTAAGCATGCGAGCATGGGTTTGCCAGCACTACCTGACGGTTCGCCATCATCGCTAGCGCCCATATCAATGGTATTTTCTGGGCTGCCAGCTACAAATGCGTAGCAGTAATGGTTGGCCCCAGGATATTGCTGCTTTATGTCAGTGAGCGCTAACTTCATATCATTAGGATGTGGGCAGTGAAATAACAAAGAGATAAAGCGGCTATGCTTTATCTCTTCTTCTATCAATACGTTAGCTTGTGGTATTAAATATGACTCAATCAACTAGACCAAACTCTCTCGTCATATTTTCTACTCGGTCTTGATGCACAATGACGTTATCTTCAATGCGAATCCCACCAAATGGACGCATCTCATCAACTGTAGTCCAATTAATAGCTTGCTTAGCTGTAGCAGATAACTGATTAAGTAAGGTATCGATAATATAAAGACCAGGCTCAATAGTCAGTACCTGATTTGCAGCCAATACTCTAGTGCAACGTAAAAATGGATGCGCCTCAGGTGCAGCAATATGGGTTCCGCGCTCATCATGGGAATAACCGCCCATATCATGAACTTGTAACCCCAACATATGCCCTAATCCATGTGGGAAAAAGGCACTTGTTACGCCTTGGGCAACTAACTGTTCAGCAGTGCCATTCGCCAAGCCAAAATCAATCAGTAATTGACCTATATGATGGTGTGTCGCGATGTGCAGGTCGACGTACTTAACCCCTGGCTTCATCTGCTCAATAATGGCTAATTGCACTTTATCCAATGCGACTATTAATTCGTAAAAACGATTTTTCTCGAATGAGTAAGTACGGGTAATATCTGCGGCATAGCCATGATAACTGGCCCCAGCATCAATCAAAAAAGATAAACGCTGCGCAGGCTTAACATGCTCTAAAGCGGTGTAATGTAAAATAGCGGCATTTTGATTTAATGCCACGATATTGCCGTAAGGCACTTCATTTTCGCCTTGGCCAATTTCGAGCAAATAACGTTGCTGAATTTCAAACTCACTAGCACCATCATAAAATGCATTTTTGGCAGCCAAATGCCCTTTTACCGCAATTTGGTTCGCTCGGCGCATGCACTCAAGTTCATACTGAGTTTTGTCAGCACGATGATAATGTAGATAGTTCATTACTGCATCAGGGTTACGAGCCGAAAAACCCAATACATCAGCAACATCTAAGTGTTCACCAATATACGCCCACGAGGCTAAATCTTTAGGTAAAAAGTCAGCAATTCGATCTGGCTTGGTCAGTAATTGAATATCAAAATGCTCAGTCCAAAAAGCTTGCGGTACATCATTCACTTTATGCCAAAAATCAACTGGGCGATAAAACACTAAAGTAGGCTTATCTTGGCCATTAGCGATAACCCAACAATTTGGCGTATCTAAAATAGGTAACCAAGCTTTAAACTGCGGGTTCACTTTAAAGGGATAATTTAGGTCATCTAAAAACTGTCGATGAGGTTGTCCAGAGTGAATCACTAAACCCGAAATATTTTCACGCTGACAAATTTCGCCTACTCGGCGATTTAATTCCGCCATGTGCGCATGATACAGATGTGCTAACTGATCCATTGACTATCCCTTTGCATGAGTTTTAACCCAATAAGTCTATCACAAACAGAAAAAGACCTCGCTAGATGATAAGAAATTAAACGGCCGTTTAAATTGGGTGTTGTAATTTATCTCATTTAGTCGCACACTGAGAATTAGCTGGTCAATAGATGGCCGAAACTGCTGTGATTCAAGCTTGATAACTGCACAGTAAATAAGATGTGGAAGTCGCTTTTAAGCAATAAGGAAGCAAGCAATGATCTACCAAAGCCCTACCATTCAGGTTGAGTTACTTGAAGATAATATTGCCAAACTGTGCTTTAACGCACAAGGTTCGGTAAATAAACTCGACAGAGAAACAATAGCCTCTCTAGATGCCGCCCTAGATAGCATCAAACAAAATACCAATATTAAAGCCTTGCTGCTTACATCAGCAAAAAGCACCTTTATTGTTGGCGCAGACATTACCGAATTCTTAACGCTATTTCAGCAAGACGATGCCACGTTGCTAGCTTGGGTTGAACAAGCCAACGCAGTATTCAATAAGCTAGAAGACTTGCCGTTTCCGACAGCTTCAGCAATTAACGGTTTTGCGTTAGGCGGTGGTTGCGAAACCATTTTAGCGACTGACTTACGCGTTGCAGATACCAATGCTCGCATCGGTTTACCAGAAACCAAATTAGGTCTTATTCCTGGTTTTGGTGGCACAGTGCGTTTACCTCGAGTAATCGGTGCAGATAATGCACTTGAGTGGATCACCACCGCTAAAGACCAACGTCCAGAAGATGCTTTAAAAGTAGGCGCTATTGATGCCGTTGTCGCACCAGAAAACCTAGAAGCTGCTGCGATTCAAATGTTGCATGATGCCCTTAATGGTAGCCTTGATTGGCAAGCTCGTCGCACCAAAAAGCAATCACCATTACAGTTACCAAAACTTGAAGCCATGATGTCTTTTGCTACCGCAAAAGGAATGGTGTTTTCTGTTGCAGGCAAGCATTATCCAGCGCCAATGGCCGCTGTGAATGTTGTTGAACAAGCTGCAGGTTTGGACCGTGATGGCGCATTAAAAGTAGAAGCGCTGGCGTTCATTAAATTAGCTAAAACAGATGTAGCCCAAGCGCTAATTGGTATTTTCTTAAATGACCAGTTCGTTAAAGGTAAAGCAAAGAAAGCCGGTAAACTCGCTAAAGATGTTAACCAAGCAGCGGTATTGGGTGCAGGTATTATGGGCGGCGGTATTGCTTACCAAAGCGCCAGCAAAGGCACACCAATTGTGATGAAAGACATCGCTCAGCCAGCATTAGAGCTAGGCTTGAACGAAGCAGCTAAAATTCTGACAACACAAGTTGCTCGTGGTCGTTCTACGCCAGAGAAAATGGCTAAAGTATTAAACAACATCACGCCTTCACTAGATTATGCCGCTATCAAAAATAGCGATATCGTTGTAGAAGCGGTTGTTGAACATCCAAAAGTTAAGGCTACTGTACTAGCAGAAGTTGAAGGTTACGTATCAGAAGATGCCATTATTGCATCAAATACCTCGACTATCTCAATCAACTTACTGGCTAAAAGCCTTAAGAAACCTGAACGTTTCTGCGGTATGCACTTCTTTAACCCTGTGCACAAAATGCCATTAGTTGAAATTATCCGTGGTGAGCACAGCTCTGAAGAAACCATCGCAACGGTAGTGGCTTACGCCAGCAAAATGGGTAAAACTCCAATCGTAGTCAATGATTGCCCCGGCTTCTTTGTTAACCGCGTATTGTTCCCATACTTTGCAGGCTTCAGTGGTCTACTTGCTGAAGGTGCTGACTTTGCTGCCGTTGATAAAGTCATGGAAAAACAGTTCGGTTGGCCAATGGGCCCAGCTTACTTACTTGACGTAGTCGGTTTAGATACTGGTCACCACGCCCAAGCAGTTATGGCTGAAGGCTTCCCAGATCGCATGGGTAAAAATGGCAAAGACGCTATCGACATTATGTTTGAAAATAAACGTCTAGGTCAGAAAAACACTAAAGGTTTCTATGCCTATTCTGTTGACCGTCGTGGTAAGCCGAAGAAAGACATTGATCCAACAAGCTATGAATTATTAAGCGCTGAGTTCGGTGAATTAAAGGCATTTGAGTCTGATGACATCATCGCTCGCTGTATGATCCCGATGATCATCGAAACGGTTCGTTGTTTAGAAGAAGGCATTATTGCATCACCTGCTGAAGGCGATATGGGTCTAGTTTACGGTATTGGTTTCCCTCCATTCCGTGGCGGTGTATTCCGTTACTTAGACACCATGGGCGTAGCAAACTTTGTTGCCCTAGCAGACAAATACGCACATCTTGGTGGCTTATATCAGGTTACCGATGCAATGCGTGCACTTGCAGCCAACAATGGTAGTTACTACCAAGCCTAATTAGTGTGAAAGGAATTAAATCATGAAACAAGCTGTTATCGTAGACTGCATTCGCACCCCAATGGGCCGTTCTAAGGCAGGGGTATTTAGAAATGTACGTGCAGAAACATTGTCTGCAGAACTAATGAAAGCACTAATGGTGCGCAACCCACAATTAGACCCAAACGACATTGAAGATGTTATTTGGGGTTGTGTGCAGCAAACTCTAGAGCAAGGCTTTAACATTGCCCGTAATGCATCATTGTTAGCTGGTATTCCTAAAACGGCTGGCGCTGTAACGGTAAACCGTTTATGTGGTTCGTCAATGGACGCCCTTCATCAAGCGGCTCGCGCCATTATGACTGGCCAAGGTGATACCTTCATTATTGGTGGTGTTGAGCACATGGGTCATGTACCAATGAACCACGGTGTTGATTTTCACCCAGGCCTTGCAAACCGCGTAGCTAAAGCATCTGGCATGATGGGCTTAACCGCTGAAATGTTAGGTAAAATGCACGGTATCACTCGTGAGCAACAAGATGCATTTGCTGTACGTTCTCACCAACGTGCCCATGCTGCAACTATCGAAGGTCGCTTTGCTAAAGAAATTTGGGGCATTGAAGGCCACGATGCCAACGGCGCACTAATTAAAGTGATGACCGACGAAGTAATTCGTCCAGAAACGACACTAGAGTCACTTGCGGGTTTACGCCCAGCATTCGACCCAGTTAACGGCACGGTGACTGCAGGTACATCATCTGCATTATCTGACGGTGCTTCTGCAATGTTAGTGATGGAAGAATCTAAAGCACGTGCTTTAGGCTTAACCATTCGTGCACGTATTCGTTCAATGGCTGTTGCCGGTTGTGATGCTGCAATTATGGGCTATGGTCCAGTACCTGCCACCAAAAAAGCATTAGCACGCGCGGGCTTGTCGGTTGCCGATTTAGACCTTATCGAATTAAACGAAGCGTTTGCTGCACAGTCATTACCTTGTGTTAAAGATCTTGGCTTGCAAGATGTTGTCGATGAAAAAATTAACCTGAACGGTGGCGCAATTGCATTGGGCCACCCACTAGGTTGTTCTGGCGCACGTATCTCGACAACACTGATCAACTTGATGGAAGAAAAAGATGCAACGCTTGGTCTTGCCACTATGTGTATCGGTTTAGGTCAAGGTATCGCAACTGTATTCGAACGCGTTTAATCGTTCTCATACCAAGCTGATACTTTTCAGTTGTATGAAGTGAGTTGTAAAAACGAGCCAAATTGGCTCGTTTTTTTATTTTAAAATTCTTCTACTTTGGCTAATGTTCCACGTGAAACATGTTTTATGAAAATTAAAAAATAATAAAAAACTCAATATAACTTAAAAACCAAGCAAACTTGGCAAGCTTTAATGACAAGAGTAACATTAGCGCTAATTTGATAAGTAAACATAGACAGCATTTAATGAACGATATTTATACCCAGGCACAACACCAACTCGATGCACTTGGCCTTCGATGCCCAGAACCTGTAATGATGATCCGAAAAACAGTACGCAAAATGGCAGAAGGTGAAACCTTGTTAGTCATTGCAGATGATCCTGCCACAACTCGTGATATTCCGAGTTTTTGTGAATTTATGGATCACACGTTAATTGCCAGTGATACCAGCAAAACGCCATACCAATATTTACTCAAAAAAGGACTTTAACTAATGACCATCACATTGGAAGCTATCGCATATAAAACAGCGAAGCGCGGCATAATGAAGCCAGCCTTTTGTGCCAATGTGACCTTAGAACGAGGTGTCGAAAATGATATTTTTGGCAGACCAGGAAAACGTCAAGTTACTGTAATGTCAAAACAGCAGTGGCAAACAGTCTGCCAACAAATTAATGCCGATTTAGACTGGTTAACTCGAAGAGCGAATTTATTGATCAGCGGCTATGAATTTAGCGCTGCAGATGTTGGCAAAATAATCTCGATCGGCGCTGAACTTAAATTACAAATTACAGGCGAAACTGATCCGTGTAAAAAAATGCAACAAGCACATTCAGGACTAGAGCAAGCACTAACCCCCGAATGGCGTGGCGGAGTCACCTGCCGCGTAATTCAAGCTGGGTTAATACAACCAGATGACTCGGTAAACATAGATTAGTAAAACCGATAAATCATTTTCGTTTAAGCCTTTCATATTAAAATCTATCACTATAGCACTCGTTGTTTGTTAATAAATAACAAACAAACGTGTTAATGTCTGTCATTAATTGATACAGATTTGTTGTACACCTTATCGGTAATTTATGCGATAAAGGAACCATTCAAACCGACAAACGCAGTAAAGCCAAATACTCTTCAGGTCATCTAATCATGCCAAATGATATGAACTAAATGAGTATAGGCTTGATTAAATCCACTGAAAATAAAAACGACAACGGATAATCTACTCTATGTTGACTCAAAAACTCACCCCACTTTACACCGCAATAGCACTGACCCTTGGTATTTCTGGTTTTGCTTATGCCGAAGATGACAAAGTAAAATGGCATGTAAATGCTCCTGAAAATGCGCCATTAAGTAAAATAGATATCAATGTTACCGAAGGTACATGGATGAACGTCAATGTATCACCTGATGGTGAACACATTGTATTTGATTTATTAGGTGATATTTATCAAATACCGATAGCAGGAGGACAAGCTAAACCACTGGCACAAGGTATAGCTTGGCAAATGCAGCCAGTATATAGCCCAGACGGGAAGTATATAGCTTTCACCTCTGATGAAGATGGTGGCGACAATATCTGGATAATGAATGCCGACGGTACCAATCCACACCCTATCACTACCGAAACATTTCGTTTACTCAACAGCCCGGCCTGGAGTCCTGATTCACAATACCTAGTAGCACGTAAACATTTTACCGGCACCCGCAGCCTCGGAGCGGGTGAAGTGTGGATGTTTCACGTTGCAGGTGGCGAAGGCGTTAAACTAACGGAGCGCCCTAACGAACAAAAAGATTTGGGTGAACCGGCCTACTCGCCAGATGGACGCTATATCTACTTTAGCCAAGATGCGACCCCAGGCAAGACCTTTCATTACTCAAAAGATTCTGTGAAAGGCATTTATAAGATTAAGCGTTATGACACCCAAACAGGCGATATTGAAGTATTGATTGAGGGCACCGGTGGAGCAATTAGACCGACACCTAGTCCTGATGGCAAAACCCTTGCCTACATCAAACGCGATGGATTTCAGTCGACCTTATATTCCCTAGACTTAAAGTCTGGTGAAGAAACCAAGCTGTATGACAAACTCGATCGTGACATGCAAGAAACATGGGCTATTCACGGTGTATATCCAACAATGTCGTGGACCAAAGACAATAAGCACATCGTATTTTGGGCTAAAGGTAAAATCAATAAACTTGATGTCGACAGTAAACAAGTAACAGACATTCCATTCAGTGTTAGCACTCAAAGAGATATTCAGCCATCGGTCCGCTTTACTCAAAACTTAGATAAAGATGAATTTGATGTAAAAATTCTGCGTATGGCACAAGTATCACCAGATGGCGAAAAAGTGGTATTTGAAGCCTTAGGTAAAATTTGGGTTCGTGATATTAAAGACGGAAAACATAAACGATTAACCCGTTTAGATGATGACATCAATGAGCTATTCCCACAGTGGTCACGTGACGGTAAAGACATCGTGTTCACTACATGGAATGATCAACAGCAAGGCACCGTCAGTGTTGTTAGCGCCAGAGGTGGTAAAGCCAAGGTGTTAACCAACGAGCCTGGCAAATATGTAGAGCCAACTTTTTCGCCTGATGGCGAATATATTGTTTATCGAAAAGCTCGCGGTGGATACATGACACCACGAACTTGGTCACAAGAACCGGGTTTATATAAAGTCGATATCAAAGGAAAGCAAAGCACTAAACTAACTGCCAGTGGCCATCAACCACAATTTGGTAACGACTCAGATCGTGTTTACTTTATGGATTCTGGGGAGACCCCAGAGTTTGCATCAATCGGTATGAACGGTTTTGAAAAACGAACCCATTACACCAGCGACCACGCTACCGAGTTTCGTTTATCACCAAACGGTGAGCACCTAGCTTTTGCAGAGCGCTTTAGAGTGTACGTCACTCCTTTTGCGAAACACGGCGAAACCATTGCTATTGGACCTAAAGCAAGCAACTTACCCATTACCCAACTAAGTGCTCGTGCCGGCGAAAGCATTAGCTGGAACGGTAAAAATAACCAACTGTATTGGACATTGGGCCCTGATTTATACCAAGCCGATGTCGACACTCAATATACAAAATCTGAAACCAAGGTCGATCCTAAAATAACCTCTATTGGCTTTAAAGATAAGGCCGATGTTCCACGTGGAACAGTTGTGTTTACTGGCGGTAAAGTGATCACTATGGAGAATGATCAGGTTATTGATAATGGCGTTGTTATCGTTAAAGACAATAAAATTATCAGCGTTGGTGATGCCAATACGATTATTCCTAAAAATGCTCAAGTCATCGATATTAGCGGTAAAACCATTATGCCTGGCATATTTGATGCCCATGCACATGGCGGCCAAGCAGATGATGAAATTATTCCACAGCAAAACTGGGCCTTATATTCTGGCTTATCACTTGGAGTAACATCTATTCATGATCCATCGAATGACACAACCGAAATTTTTGCTGCTTCCGAACAACAAAAAGCAGGCAATATTGTTGGACCACGTATTTTCTCAACAGGGACTATTTTATACGGCGCCAACTTACCAGGTTATACCTCGCATGTAGATTCACTTGATGATGCAAAGTTTCACTTAGAGCGTCTTAAAAAAGTCGGTGCGTTTAGTGTTAAGAGTTACAACCAGCCACGTCGAGATCAGCGACAGCAGATAATTGCTGCTGCACGAGAACTCGAAATGATGGTAGTCCCTGAAGGTGGCAGTTTACTGCAGCACAATTTGTCTATGATAGCGGATGGTCACACCACCGTAGAACATTCGTTGCCAGCGGCTTCTATTTATAATGACATCAAACAATTTTGGAGCCAAACTGAAGTTCACTACACACCGACCTTAGTTGTCGCATATGGTGGAATTTCTGGCGAGCATTACTGGTATGACAAAACTGATGTTTGGGCTCACCCTCGCCTAAGCATGTATGTTCCGCATGATATTCTTGATGCCCGTTCAATGCGCCGCACGACCGCGCCAGACGAACATTACAACCATTTTAATGTTGCCCGTGTAGCAAATGAGTTAAACAACATTGGCGTTAAACCCAATATTGGTGCTCACGGTCAACGAGAAGGATTGGCTGCACATTGGGAGATGTGGATGTTTGCTCAAGGCGGTATGAGTAATATGGAAGTATTAAAAACAGCGACTATTAACCCTGCCGTCACCTTCGGTATGGATCATCAACTGGGTTCTATTAAAGTTGGTAAATTAGCGGACTTAATAGTGATTGATGGCGATCCATTAGCTGATATAAGAACGACTGATAAAGTCACTTACACCATGGTCAATGGTAAGTTATTTAATTCAGAAACCATGAATCAGCTAAATGGTGATAAACATAAACGTAAGCCATTTTTCTTTGAAAAAATCTAACAATTAAGTAAGACAATAAAAAGGGTGTTCCACGTGGAACACCCTTTTTTATACTTTTAATAAAATCAATACTGACCGTGACAATGACAATCTGTCGTATGATCGTTTACCATTCCAACCGCTTGCATAAAAGCATAACAAATTGTTGGGCCAACAAAATTAAAACCAAGCTTTTTTAATGCCTTAGACATAGCTTCAGATTCTGCCGTTTGTGCAGGAACTTGGCTTGATGAACTGAAGTTGTTTGCTCTCGGTTCACCACCAACAAATCCCCATAAAAACTTAGAGAAATCATCACCCTGCTCAACAAAGGCTAAATAAGCTTTAGCATTTCTGATGATCGAGTTTATTTTAAGACGATTGCGTACAATACCCGGTTCTAGCATTAACGCTTCCACTTTAGCTTGATCGTACTGTGCAATAATACTCGGCTCAAAATTAGCAAACAGTTGCTGGTAGTTTTGTTGCTTTTTAAGAATCGTAATCCAAGATAATCCAGCTTGTTGACCATCAAGACACAACTTAGCAAAAAGCTGTTTGGCATCGAACTCTGGACGTCCCCATACTGTATCGTGGTAATGCTGATATAAAGGGTCTTCACTTACCCAGCCACATCGGTTAACTTGCATGGTATGGTTCCATTAACGTTTTTATTAGTACGTTAAAAAATAACCTACATCTGCCTTGCTCTACAAGGTATAATCATTAACATTTTCTATTAATAGCCTGACAGTAGTAGACATGACGACGAAACACGACGTAAAGACATTTCAGGGTTTCATCCTAACCCTTCAGGAATATTGGGCGCAGCAAGGTTGCGCAATTGTTCAACCTCTAGATATGGAAGTTGGCGCTGGTACTTTCCACCCGCAGACGTTCTTACGTTCATTAGGCCCTGAGCCAATGAGCAGTGCATACGTGCAACCGTCTCGCCGTCCTACTGATGGACGTTATGGTGAAAACCCAAACCGCCTGCAACATTACTACCAATTTCAAGTAGTGCTAAAGCCATCTCCAGATAACATTCAAGAGCTTTACTTAGGCTCACTTGAAGCGCTTGGCATCGACACCAAAGTACATGACATTCGTTTTGTTGAAGACAACTGGGAGTCGCCAACATTAGGTGCTTGGGGTTTAGGCTGGGAAATTTGGCTTAATGGTATGGAAGTTACTCAGTTCACCTACTTCCAACAAGTTGGCGGAATTGAATGTAGCCCTGTTACAGGTGAAATCACTTACGGGCTTGAGCGTTTAGCCATGTACATTCAAGAAGTTGATAGCGTATATGATCTTGTTTGGACTGACGGACCACTTGGTCGTGTCACTTATGGTGACATTTTCCATCAGAACGAAGTAGAACAGTCTACCTATAACTTCGAACATGCCGATGTCGATTTTATGTTCACCCTATTCGATCAATGTGAAAAAATGTGCATGCACTTACTATCACTAGAAAAGCCATTACCACTACCTGCTTACGAGCAAGTAATGAAAGCATCACACGCTTTTAACTTACTTGATGCTCGCCATGCTATATCAGTCACTGAACGTCAGCGTTATATCCTTCGCGTTCGAACTATGGCAAAAGGTGTTGCAGAATCTTATTATCAAGCACGTGAAGCTCTTGGCTTCCCAATGTGTAAGTAGAGGTAACGAATGAATTTTGAAAACTTACTCATTGAAGTTGGTACCGAAGAATTACCACCAAAAGCGCTGCGCACGTTAGCTGAATCATTTTTAACGAGCTTTACAGATGAATTAACTAAAGCTGATTTACCTTATGAATCTGCAGTTTGGTATGCCGCCCCTCGCCGCTTAGCGATTAATGTGTTGGGTCTAGCATTAGCACAAGCTGATAAAGTCGTTGAAAAACGCGGCCCCGCGGTTAGCTCAGCATTTGATGCTGACGGTAACCCAACTAAAGCAGCACAAGGCTGGGCTCGTGGTAACGGTATTACGGTTGAGCAAGCAGAGCGATTAGTCACCGATAAAGGTGAATGGTTAGTCCATCAAGCTAAAGTGGTTGGCGTTGAAACCAAAAGCTTAATAGCTGACATGGCACAGCGCGCACTCGATAAGTTACCAATCCCTAAGCCAATGCGTTGGGGTAACAACAAAACTCAGTTTATTCGCCCGGTTCACACCGTGACAATGTTATTAGGTAGCGAATTAGTTACTGGTGAATTACTTGGTATTAAATCTGACCGCATTATTCGTGGCCACCGCTTTATGGGTAAAGCCAGCTTTGAGCTGGATCATGCTGACAATTATTTAGCCGCGCTAAAAGAGCAAGGTAAAGTTCTAGCAGATTATGAATTACGTAAATCGCTAATCAAAGCTGATGCTAAAGCAGCAGCATCTAAATTAGGTGGTATTGCCGATATCCAAGATAGCCTACTTGAAGAAGTCGCTTCTCTAGTTGAATGGCCAATAGTGTTAACAGCAAGCTTTGAAGAAAAGTTTTTAAACGTACCTTCTGAAGCGTTGGTTTACACCATGAAAGGTGACCAAAAATACTTCCCAGTATTTGATAAAGCCGGCAAATTACTGCCTAACTTTATCTTTGTCACCAACATTGAATCTAAAGATCCACAACAGATTATTTCAGGTAACGAAAAAGTAGTTCGCCCACGTTTAGCGGATGCTGAGTTCTTCTTTAATACCGATAAAAAGAACACACTTGAATCTCGTATTGCCAGTTTAGAAACGGTTGTATTCCAAAAACAACTTGGTACGTTAAAAGCGCGTGTTGAACGTATTTCTGAGTTAGCAGGTTTCATTGCGACGCAAATGAACAACAACGGTGTTGAGACCAGCAATGTAGATGCTAGCCGTGCCGGTTTATTGTCTAAAACAGACCTAATGAGCAACATGGTAATGGAATTTACTGATACTCAAGGCACTATGGGCATGCATTACGCCCGCCTAGATGGCGAAACAGAAGCTGTTGCTATTGCACTTGAAGAACAGTACAAACCTAAATTTTCTGGTGATACAGTACCAACGGCTACAGTATCGTGTGCGGTTGCACTAGCTGAAAAGTTAGATACGCTAGTGGGTATTTTTGGCATTGGCCAAGCACCAAAAGGTGCAGCGGACCCATTTGCACTTCGCCGTGCGGCCATTGGTATTTTGCGCGTTATTGTAGAAAACAAACTGCCACTCGACTTAGTTGAGTTAATTGCTAAAGCACAAGCTTTGCATGCGCCCAATATTACTAACACCAATACAAGTGATGATGTGCTTGAATTCCTTCTCGCACGTTTCCGAGCTTGGTACCAAGATAAAGGCATTCAAGTTGATGTTATTTTAGCTGTACTGGCTCGTCGTCCAACAAAACCTGCTGATTTTGACAGTCGTGTTAAAGCTGTATCACATTTCCGTGGCTTAGAAGCTTCTACAGCGCTAGCAGCGGCAAATAAGCGTGTTTCTAATATATTGGCTAAAGTTGAAGGCGAATTACCCGCAACCATCAATTCAGCTCTATTAACAGAACCAGCAGAGAAAGCGTTAGCTGATAAGCTTGTACAGTTACAACCACAGTTAGCTCCACTGTTTGCTGATGGCAATTACCAACAAGCATTAACGCTATTGGCTGACTTACGCGAAAATGTCGATCAGTTCTTTGAAGATGTGATGGTAATGGCAGATGATGAAGCATTGAAAAATAACCGCTTAGCGTTATTAACCAATCTTCGTGAGCAGTTCTTGCACGTTGCAGACATTTCGTTGCTGCAATAATGTAAATTAGCTGCAGTTGAGATAAAAGCGCCGTAAGGCGCTTTTTTTATGACTTACTTTTTTATAGCTTAAGAGTATCAGCCACAACTTGGGGCTATAAAGGATTGAGACAGACCTTACCCGCATTGAAAACAATTTAAAACTGGATAAGCTTTTGATGTAATTCTATAAAATCTTCTTCACTACACTCTACCTGAGCTAACAATACCGCTAGTGCTGGTTGAGGCAATTTGTCGACTTGTAACAGCATTGAACATTCACTAATAATATTGGCTTTCCAAATAAGCAGTGTCATGCCATCAGTTGGTTTAATATTAGTATTGGCCAATAACGTTAACGGTGTTTCAAAGTGTTGTGAGAGTTGCCAACTGCGCGCTAACAATGCACTTAAGGTTAACGATTTTGTGGTCATCACCTGCTTAAAAAGTATTGAATTGGGTTGCTCTCCTGGTTCTGCTTGATAAAAAGCGTCCACCAGCATTTTAAAAATCGCAATTTTACCCACATCATGCAGTAAGCCTAATAGAAAAGCACTGTCACGTTGCTCGTTGCTCGCTAACTCGCTAGCCAAAAAAGCCACTTGCATAGAATGACGCCAGATTTCAGCCCCAAAGCGTCTAAAGTAAATTGGCTTTATATCGATTAACTCACGGGCTAAACACGCGGTAATAAATTGCCTTAATTGTTGCCTGCCCACTTGTACTAACGCTTGTTGAATACTGCTAACATCGGTATCCGCTCGTTTAAAAGCGGGCGAGTTACATAACTTGAGCACTTCAACACACAACAAAGGGTCTTGCTCAATAAGTAGTATTAACTCTTGGGTTTCAATATTGTCGTCGCCAAGTTTTTTATCAAGCTCGAGTATTTTACTGGGAAGCTTTAATACGTTTTCTGCAATCGACTGCGGTGAGCTTAATGCCTGTTCAATATTTTGCATTACACTACGTTCAAGGTTATTGGCAATACCTGTGGTCGTAGTGGATGGAGTTGCAAACAATAAACTATAAAATAAAGCCGATAGATCTAATTGTGATTCAACAGCTTGATGCTCCGTAACCTCAATTGCAGGTACAGGAGTCTGTGGTTTAGCTTGTTGACGTTTTTCTGCGGTGGTAACGCCAGTGAATTTAGCCTGTTCATTGCGGTCACGAACATTAAACAATTTTTTAAAGAAACCAATAACCACTATAAATAGCCTTATGAAGTGTTAAGTAAATACGATTATAACCATAGCACTAAAAACAAAAATGGGTGCCAAAGGCACCCATTTTTACACAAAACTTATGTTATACGTCTAAGTTGGCCACATTAAGCGCGTTAGTTTCAATAAACTCACGACGCGGCTCAACTTGGTCACCCATCAAACATGTGAATAGCTGATCAGCAGCTACCGCATCTTCAATAGTAACGCGTAACATACGACGTGATTCCGGATCCATTGTAGTTTCCCACAATTGTTCAGGGTTCATTTCGCCCAATCCTTTATAACGTTGTATGTACAGGCCGCGTTTCGCTTCACTAATAGTCCAATCTAATGCTTCTAAGAAGCTTTCAACTTCTTTAACACGCTCACCACGTTGTACATAACCACCTTCTTCAATCATACCCTCTAATGCCGCGCCTAACTTAGCGATACGCTGGTAATCAGATGAAGTGAAGAAGTCATAACCAAATAGATAGTTAGTATCGATACCGTGCTTACGGATTGTCACGCTAGGGGTGTAAACCTTGCGCTCAGGGTCAAGCATTACATTGGCAGTAAAAATAATACCGCTACTTTCACGTTCAACTAAATCTGCAATGAAGCCATTACACCATTCGGTCATTTGCGCTTCATCACTTAACACTGCGGCAGTCACTTCAGGGTGATACAACATACGGTCAAGTAGGTTGGTCGGGTAACGTTTTTCTAGGCGCTTAATAATGCGCTCAACTTCACGATACTGTGCCACTAAACGCTCTAATGGCTCACCAGACATACCAAAAGCACCTGGGCTTGGATAAATATTGGTGCCATCAAGAGCTTGAGTGGTTAAATACTCAGTCAATGCTGGCTCATCTTTCAAATACTGTTCTTGCTTACCTTTTTTCACTTTGAAAAGTGGTGGTTGAGCAATATAAATATAGCCACGCTGGATCAATTCAGGCATTTGACGGAAGAAGAAGGTCAACAGCAAAGTACGAATGTGTGAGCCGTCGACGTCAGCATCGGTCATGATGATGATGTTGTGATAACGAGTCTTATCTGGATTATATTCATCGCGGCCAATGCCACAACCTAATGCAGTAATCAACGTTGCCACTTCCTGTGAAGATAACATCTTATCAAAGCGCGCTTTTTCTACGTTTAAGATCTTACCTTTTAGCGGAAGAATCGCTTGGTTTTTACGGTTACGTCCCTGCTTGGCAGATCCACCAGCAGAGTCTCCTTCCACTATATATATTTCAGAAAGACCAGGATCTTTCTCTTGGCAATCAGCTAATTTACCTGGCAAACCACCTAAATCTAGCGCGCCTTTACGACGTGTCATTTCACGCGCTTTACGCGCCGCTTCACGAGCACGTGCAGCATCAACAATTTTACCAACAATTAATTTAGCATCGGCTGGGTTTTCTAATAGGTAATCATTTAACTGCTCACCCATTGTTTGTTCAACCGCGCTTTTCACTTCACTAGACACAAGTTTGTCTTTAGTTTGCGAGCTAAACTTTGGATCAGGTACTTTTACTGAAATAACCGCGGTCAAGCCTTCACGCGCATCATCACCAGTGGCACTAGTCTTACCTTTTTTGTTAAACCCTTCACGTTCCATGTAGTTATTCAAGTTACGTGTTAATGCACCACGGAAACCGGCTAAGTGAGTACCACCGTCGCGTTGTGGGATGTTATTGGTAAAACAAAAAATATTCTCTTGATAACCATCGTTCCACTGCATAGCAACTTCAACGGTGATACCGTCTTCGCGTTCATGAGAAAAATGGAAAACATCTTTGTTAATCGGCGTTTTGTTACGGTTTAAGTAATCAACAAAAGCACTAATACCGCCTTCATACTTAAAGAATTCATCTTTACCGTCGCGCTCGTCAACTAAACGAATGCCTACACCAGAGTTCAAAAATGATAGTTCGCGTACGCGTTTGGCTAAAATTTCAAAATGAAATTCAACATTAGTAAACGTGTCACTACTTGGCCAGAAGCGGAGTTCGGTACCGGTTTTAACCGCATCACCAATTTCTTTGATAGGCGCATCGGGTACACCATGAGTATAAAACTGCTCATAGACTTTACCTGCTCTACGAATGGTTAACTGCAGTTTTTGCGATAACGCGTTAACTACCGATACACCCACACCGTGCAGACCACCAGAGACTTTGTAAGAGTTATCATCAAACTTACCGCCAGCATGAAGTACGGTCATAATAACTTCTGCGGCAGATATCCCCTCTTCTTCATGTATCGAAACAGGAATACCACGACCATCGTCTTTTACTGAGACTGAACCATCTGAATGAATGCTAATGGTGATATCACTACAATGGCCTGCTAAAGCTTCATCGATAGAGTTATCGACCACTTCGAATACCATGTGATGAAGACCTGTGCCATCATCAGTATCACCAATGTACATACCAGGTCTCTTACGGACTGCATCAAGGCCTTTTAATACCTTGATACTCGAAGAATCGTAACTATTCTCTGACATATTTATCTCTCGTTGTTATTCAATAACCGTTACCAGCCCTTGTTCCACATGAAACATCCTGTTTGGAGGGCTAGATAACGAATCGACTATTGCTTGCGGATCGATCGCAGTGACAAAAATTTGTGCACCGGTTTCGGTTAACTGCTGTAGCAATAGCTGCCTATGCTGTGCATCCAACTCCGACGGTAAATCGTCGACTAGATAAATACTATTTTTATCTAGTTGTTGTTTGAGCAACTTTCCCTGTGCAATACGCAGTGCACAGACTAATAATTTTAATTGTCCACGGGACAACGCATCCTGCGCTGGCAAATTACCCACTCGCAAACGTAAATCTGCTTTGTGGGGGCCGCTGCCCGTATTTCCAGCGGCTAAATCTCTTGAATATTGGTTTTCAAGTAATTGGGCAAAATCCGTTTTACTGTCCCATCCTCGAGTAAAAGAAACCTTAATATCAATCTGAGGTAAAAACACTCCGATTATACCCTTTAGTAGCACATTTAACGAGTCTACATATTGATTTCGTATATCGGTAACCTGTTCAGCATACCGCACCAACTCCTTATCCCAAAACTGTATTTGGCTATAGGAAGATTGATTTCTAAGTAATTGGTTTCGTTGCTTTAATACCTTTCGAGTATTCACCCAAGCTTGATAGAAATGTGGATCAGAATGAAATGCACCCCAATCGATAAATTGACGGCGGGCTTTAGGTCCCTCGAACAATAAAGAAAAACTTTCGGGAGTAATAACTTGGATGGGTAATGTTTCGGCCAGGGTTGATAAACGCTTCACTTTCTCGCCATCAATTTTTACTTCGATCTCACCACTTCGATGACGACGTAAGCCAATTTTACAATCTCTATCTGCATCAATTAAATGTGCAAATAAGGTGAGTTTATCATCATCATTATTGATCACACGTTGGGATAAATGGCTGCGAAACGAACGCCCCATTCCCAAGAAGTAAATAGCTTCAAGAATACTGGTTTTGCCACTGCCATTTTGACCGTAAATCAAATTTAAGCCATCACAAGGCTGTAATGAAGCAGAGGTAATATTACGAAATGAACCAATGTTAATGCGTGATAAACTCATGAAGACCTATTGTGATAACCCAATAAAACGCTAGAGACAAAGAAGGTGCTTTGCAGCACCTTTGATATAGCAATAACACAATAACGCATTACAGGCGCATTGGCATCACCACATACATAGAATCTTCTTCTTTGTGGTTCTCAATCAAGGCACTGGAATTACCATCAATTAAAGTAATTCGCACTTCATCACTGGCTAAGTTGTTTAATACATCAAGCAGGTAACTAACATTAAAACCAATTTCTAGATTGTCAGAGTCATATTCAACATCAATAATCTCTTCTGCTTCTTCTTGCTCAGGATTATTGGCAGTAATTTTCAATAAACCAGTTTCAAGCTGAATACGTACTCCACGGAATTTTTCATTCGATAGGATAGAAGCACGAGTTAACGCTTGTTTTAGTTGATTGCGACTGGCGATAACCACTTTGTTGCCACCCTTAGGTAACACACGGCGGTAATCAGGGAAACGGCCATCAACAAGCTTACTGGTAAATACTGCAGAACTGGTAATTGCTCTAATGGCATTATCACCAATGGCAATGGTAATGTCCTGATCATCACTGTCGAGCAAGCGCGCCATTTCAACCACCCCTTTACGAGGCACAATCACTTGCTTTTCAGGTAATGAAACATCAAGCGTACGATGGCTTAAGGCTAAACGATGTCCGTCGGTAGCAATAGCACGTAATACATTGCCTTCCGTTTCAAATAACAAACCGTTGAGATAATAACGGACATCTTGGTTAGCCATTGAAAACTGAGTTGAATCAATAATCGACTTCAACACGCCTTGCTTTAAGCTAAATTCGATATCCGCTTGGAATTCTTCAACGTTGGGATAATCTTCGGCGGGTAATGTTGCCAATGAAAAACGGCTGCGACCTGAACGCAACAACCATTTATTATCTTGTTGTTCGACCTTTAATTCGCTCTGCTCTGGTAATGACTTAACAATATCCAGTAGCTTTTTAGCAGGAACCGTCGTACGACCGATATCAATGTCACCATGAATAGCCGCTTGGCCCACCAACTCAACCTCTAAATCAGTGCCCGTTAGCTTAAGTGATGACTCACTAACTTCAACTAATAAGTTGGCTAAAATAGGTAAGTTGTGTCTGCGTTCTACCGCGCCGCACACTAGCTGCAACGGCTTTAATAGGGCGTCCCTATCAATTGAAAATTTCATCGTGTCTACATTCCCTGAATTAAGAAGACAAAGTTCTAATCAAGTTAGCATAATCTTCTTTAATATCATGACTTTCTTCGCGCAGTTGGGCGATTTTACGACAAGCATGCAATACTGTCGTATGGTCACGACCACCAAAAGCATCACCAATTTCCGGTAAACTTTGGTTAGTAAGTTCTTTAGATAGCGCCATTGCCACTTGCCTAGGCCTTGCCACACTGCGAGAACGGCGTTTAGACAGCATATCTGCCATTTTTATTTTGTAGTATTCAGCAACAGTCTTCTGAATATTATCTATAGTGACTAATTTTTCTTGCAGTGCCAAGAGATCTCTTAATGCTTCACGCACAAAGTCGATAGTGATTGGACGGCCAGTAAAGTTAGCATTAGCAATCACGCGGTTTAGTGCACCTTCTAATTCACGTACGTTTGAACGTAAACGCTTGGCAATAAAGAATGCCACTTCATCAGGTAGGTTTATTCCACTCTCTTGTGCTTTGCGCATTAAAATCGCTACGCGGGTTTCTAATTCAGGTGGCTCAATAGCAACCGTTAAGCCCCAACCAAAGCGTGATTTTAAGCGATCCTCTACCCCGTCGATCTCTTTTGGATAACGGTCTGAGGTTAAAATAATTTGATGATTACCTTCTAACAATGCATTAAAGGTATGGAAAAACTCTTCTTGTGAACGATCTTTATTGGCAAAAAATTGAATGTCATCAATAAATAGCGCATCGACACTACGGTAATAACGTTTAAATTCTTCGATCGCGTTATTTTGCAGCGCTTTTACCATGTCCTGAACAAAACGCTCAGAATGCATATACACCACTTTGGCATTGGGATTATTTTTAATAATGCCATTACCAACCGCGTGTAAAAGGTGAGTTTTACCTAAACCAGTGCCGCCATATAAAAATAACGGATTATAAGCACCACCAGGATTTTCAGAAACTTGCAATGCCGCTGCTTTGCCTAACTGGTTCGATTTACCTTCAACGAAGTTATCAAATTGGTAAGTAGGATTAATATTGCTGCGGTGATTAGGGTTAATAATCGGTTCAGCCTGGGTATTAAAGGACGTGGTTCCTACCTGGGCTTTAGTTTGGCGATTAACAGGTTTAGCCGCTACAGGAGCTGGCGCAACCGGACGAGCTGAAGGACGGCTACCAATATCAAAACGTAACTTAGGTGCATTACTGCCCATTTGTTCAGTAAAAAATTGATTAATGATATTGATGTATTTATCGCGTACCCAATCCAGCACAAAACGATTTGGCGCATACAAAACCAAAGTATCACCATCCATTTCAGCCTGTAACGGACGGATCCACATACTGAACTGCTGTGCTGATAACTCGTCTTGCAGTCTGCCGATACATTGTTGCCAAAGTGAAACCGCCACTTATTTATCCCCAAATATCTTTAATCAAAGGAGGTGTATTCTATAGGGAGATCACAATGATCGCTATCCTTTAAAGAAGAATTATCCCCAGCGGGATCATTCTGTGTATATATCTGAGATCAGCGAAGATCAAAATCGATCCATTAATTGCAAAATTCAAGCAAATCCAGCTTTATTAACCGATCCACCTTGATCTATAATAGCATTTCTTTGATCTACTGAAACAACGAAAGATCCACAAGATATAGTGTCTGTACACAGACTTATCCACATCTTCTGGTGCTTAATCGATAGTAGCTTCAAATAAAGATTGGCAGAAATTTGTCATATAAGTACTTTCGTTATTGACGAGGCTACTTAAAGTGATTACAATTCGGCCTCTTTTTTGCCCTTACCTCTAATTTTGGAGATAAGGTAAATTCACTAACAAAGACGGATTGCCATCATGAGTAAACGTACTTTTCAACCTAGCAACCTGAAGCGCAAGCGTTCTCACGGCTTCCGCGCTCGTATGGCTACTGTAGGCGGCCGTAAGGTCCTTGCACGTCGTCGTGCGAAAGGTCGCGCTCGTTTATCTGCGTAAGTAGATAACTAGGTGACTAGCTATACCTTTTCGCGGGAGTTACGTTTGTTAACTCCCGCGCAATTTAAATCTGTATTCTCCAATCCAATCAAAGCATCCTCTGCTGAAATAACTCTGCTCGCAATTCCAAATTCAGAGCAACATCCTCGTTTAGGATTAACTGTGGCCAAACGTTTTGTTAAACGTGCAAACCAACGTAATCGTATTAAACGTGTGATAAGAGATAGTTTTCGTTTACATCAACACGACATCCCAGATATAGATATCGTTGTATTAGTCAGAAATGGCGTGATGGAAATGGAAAATGCAGAACTACACAAATTAATAGAAAAGCTATGGCGCAAACTCAGTCGCCGTTACAATGGCTAGCAACCACGGTTATCCGTGGTTACCAAATTCTTATCAGCCCTTTATTGGGACCGCGTTGTCGGTTCAATCCAACTTGTTCTTATTATGCTATAGAAGCAATAAAAACACATGGAACAGTAAAAGGTAGTTGGTTTGCAATGAAACGCATATTAAAATGTCACCCTTTACATCCCGGCGGTAGTGATCCCGTCCCCCCTAAAAATGACAGGTGTAATAAATAGGCTATGGAATCTCAACGCAATATATTGCTAATCGGTCTGCTGTTTGTCAGCTTTTTAATGTGGCAACAATGGCAAACAGATAAAGCACCAAAACCAGCAACAGCACAAACTGTTACTCAAACTAACGCCGCCTCACAACACAGTGCTGACGTTCCAGAAGCAGATATCTCTGGAGTACCAGTAGAATTACCTGCAAATAAAAACCTTATTAGCGTTAAAACTGATCAGCTTGATATTAAAATCAGCCCGATTGGTGGTGACATAGTTTATGCCGCATTAGTGGAACATAAACGCGAAATTGACAGTAGTGATCCATTTGTCATTTTAGAGCAAAAGAACAATTTCACTTATATCGCCCAAAGCGGACTTATTGGTCGTGATGGTATTGATAGTAGTGCCAATGGTAGAGCAGCTTATAGTGTTCAAACCAATTCATATTCTTTAGCTGATGGTAAAGACACATTAACCGTGCCATTTACTTATACAGCAGACAACGGTGTCACCTACGTAAAAAGCTTTACGTTCACCCGTGGTCAATATGATGTCGGCGTAGATTACAGCATCAGCAATACTTCAGCTGCACCGTTACAAGTGCAGATGTATGGTCAAATTAAGCAAACGATTAAAGAATCTGAAAGCAGCATGATGATGCCAACCTACCGTGGTGGTGCTTTCTCGGCTCAAGATACTCGTTATGAGAAATATAACTTTGACGATATGGCTGACAAAAATCTCGCTAAAGTAACACTCGGTGGTTGGGCTGCAATGCTACAACATTACTTTGTGTCAGCTTGGGTGCCGCCAGCAACCGATTCAAACACCATTTTCTCAAGTATGAGTGCTGGTGGAATGGCTAATATTGGTTTCCGTGGTGCGGTATATGATATTGCTCCTGGCGCGACTCAAGAAATTAGCTCGCAGTTTTATGTTGGTCCAAAAAACCAAAAAGAGCTTTCAGCTATTTCTGAAACCTTAAACTTGGTTGTTGATTACGGCTTCTTATGGTGGTTAGCCATTCCAATCCATTGGTTATTGATGTTCTATCAATCATTTGTGGGTAATTGGGGTGTAGCTATTATTTTGATCACCCTCACCGTCCGCGGTGGTCTATATCCGCTGACTAAAAAGCAATATACCTCTATGGCCAAAATGCGTAATCTGCAGCCTAAATTGACAGAGATGAAAGAACGCTTTGGTGATGACCGTCAAAAGATGGGTCAAGC
Organism: Shewanella frigidimarina; assembly: GCF_003797125.1. Taxonomy (GTDB): domain Bacteria; phylum Pseudomonadota; class Gammaproteobacteria; order Enterobacterales; family Shewanellaceae; genus Shewanella; species Shewanella frigidimarina. Next base: position 38,459 of record NZ_RKKE01000010.1, on the reverse strand, counting down.
TATGATGGAACTGTATAAGAAAGAAAAAGTAAACCCTATGGGCGGTTGCTTACCTATTCTGTTACAGATGCCAATTTTCATCGCATTATACTGGGTACTACTAGAAAGCTATGAATTACGCCACGCGCCATTCATGCTTTGGATTACTGACTTATCAGTTCAAGATCCATACTATGTATTGCCATTGTTAATGGGCTTATCAATGTTCTTGATGCAAAAAATGCAACCGGTAGCGCCAACAATGGATCCAATGCAAGTGAAAATGATGCAGTGGATGCCAGTTATATTTACCGTATTCTTCTTATGGTTCCCAGCTGGTCTAGTACTTTACTGGTTAGTGGGTAACTTAGTTGCAATCACACAGCAGAAAATTATTTATGCTGGCCTTGAGAAAAATGGCATAAAATAAGCCTAAGCTCAATGTTGTATAACTGATTAAAAAGGCGGCTGATTAGCCGCCTTTTCCTTTATCAATTTTATAGGTAATACCGTGACAACAGACACTATTGTGGCACAAGCCACCGCCCCTGGAAGAGGTGGCGTAGGCATCATTCGTATTTCTGGTGATTTAGCCACTAATGTAGCAACAGCGATTATTGGCCATGTGCCTAAAACTCGTTACGCAGAATATTGTGACTTTAACAATGCTGACGGTCAGGTGATTGATCAAGGGATTGCGCTATTTTTTAAAGGACCAAATTCATTTACCGGCGAAGATGTCCTAGAACTGCAAGGTCATGGTGGTCAAATCGTGCTCGACATGCTAATTAAGCGTGTCATGGAAATAGACGGTATTCGCATTGCTAGACCAGGTGAGTTCAGCGAACAAGCCTTTATGAACGATAAACTCGACTTAACTCAAGCAGAAGCGATTGCTGACTTAATTGATGCTACCAGTGAACAAGCAGCAAAAAGTGCCTTGCAATCACTACAGGGTGAATTTTCAAAAGAAGTACACGAGCTTGTCGACCAAGTCACCAACCTGCGCTTATATGTAGAAGCAGCGATTGACTTCCCCGATGAGGAAGTCGACTTCCTATCCGACGGTAAAATTGCCAACGCGTTATATAAAATCATCAGTAAACTAGACACTGTACAAGCTAGCGCCAAGCAAGGTTCAATCATCCGCGAAGGAATGAAGGTTGTGATTGCCGGCCGCCCTAATGCCGGTAAATCAAGCTTACTTAATGCATTAGCCGGTAAAGAGTCAGCCATTGTGACTGAAATAGCCGGAACGACTCGCGATGTACTTCGTGAACATATCCACTTAGACGGTATGCCACTGCACATTATCGATACGGCTGGGTTACGAGACACACTCGATACTGTTGAACAAATAGGTATCGAACGCGCATGGGCAGAAATAGCCAGTGCCGATAGAGTCTTGTTTATGGTCGATGGCACCACAACTGATGCTGTGAATCCTCACGAAATTTGGCCCGACTTTATCGACCGTTTACCTGCAAAACTAGGGGTAACGGTAGTACGAAATAAAGCAGATCTAACGGGTGAAGCCTTAGATAAAACCGAAGAACAAGGCAGTTGTGTTTACCGGATATCAGCTAAAACAGGTTTAGGTGTTGATGAGTTAAAGCAGCACCTTAAATCATTAATGGGTTACCAAAGTAACTTAGAGGGTGGATTTATTGCCCGTCGTCGCCATTTAGAAGCTCTCGACTTAGCCGCAAATCACTTACAGTTGGGCAAAGAACAGCTTGAAGTATATTTAGCTGGAGAGTTACTGGCAGAAGAACTGCGCATGACACAAATGGCCTTATCTGAAATCACCGGTAAATTCACATCCGATGATCTATTGGGCAAGATTTTTGGCTCATTCTGTATTGGTAAATAGTGTATCGATAAATAGGTGTAAATTGATGAAACTCGCTAACCAAGTTGTGGTACTCGATTTTGAAACCACAGGACTATCACCAGATAACGGTGACCGAGCCATAGAAATTGGGGCGGTTAAGTTAGTTAATGGTCAAATAGTCGATACTTTTCAGGAATTGATTAATCCTGGTCGGCGAGTCAATAGCTTTATTGAGCAATATACTGGTATTAGTAACGATATGCTTAAACATGCCCCAGCGTCCAAACAAGTCATGGGGCAGTTTGCTAAGTTTATTGATGGTTTTAATTTGGTGGCACACAATGCCAGCTTTGATAAAAAGTTTCTCGATGCCGAGTTTAGCCATAGCAAACTGCATTACAGCGGTCAATTTGCTTGCTCGTTGTTATTATCAAGGCGGATAAGCCAAGATGCCCCCAACCATAAGCTTGGCACGCTTGTAGATCATCACCAATTACCTAACGATGGCGTGTTTCACCGGGCCTTGGCTGATGCCACCATGACCAGCCATTTATGGTTACATCAAATAGATCTATTACAACTACAGCTGCCCAAACAAGCTATTACCATTGATATTATCAATAAAATATCCAGCCTTCCAAAAGCTCAAATTGCACGTTATTTGCGAACTATGAGCTAGAGTCTTGTTAACTTCCATCGTTAACATTGGTTCGAGAAAAACAGCATATAGTTACAACTCTTGCGATAACTTATCGACCAGCAATCTGACTTTGGGTGATAAATGGCGATTATGCGGATACAAAGCCCAAATACCTTCTTTAGGTTGTTGAAAAGGAGCAAGCAATACCACTAACAGCCCCTCTGCTATAGCATCATTGACGTAATATCCTGGTAACTGCACAATCCCCAAACCACATATAGCTGCATTCAATAAACTCAAACCACTGCTACAAGCTAAAGACCCATGCACTTTTACCGTCTTAGGTTTACCTTGCTCAACAAAATGCCAATGTGACTGACTGCCGATTAAACAATTATGCTGACTTAACTCCGATAACGCATAAGGCGTACCGTATTTAGCGATATAACTCGGGGCTGCGCACACATATTGGCTTCGACTCGTAAGCCGCTTTGCCATCATAGTAGAATTAGTTAACCGCCCTAACCTAATCGCCAAATCATAACCACCATCCACTAAGTCAAGTTGCTGATTAGTCAGCTCACAAATCACTTCAATGTCAGGATATTGCTGCATAAAATCAATCACTATCGGCATGATAAACTTTTCACCGTAAGTCACTGGTGCAGTAATTCTAATCAGTCCTTGTGGCTTATCTTTTAAACTTGAAATAGCGCGTTCTGCTTCATCAAGACTGTTTAATACCTGGCGACAATGCTGATAATAGACCGTACCTTCTTCAGTTAACGATACTTTACGAGTGGTGCGATAAAATAATTTGGTGTTTAAACGGTTTTCAAGCTGACTAATTTGTCGACTCACTTGCGCGGTAGAAATACTCAAACGCTTGCCAGCCACAGTAAAGCTGTCCGTTTCGGCCACCGCCACAAATTCAAAAATGCCTTCCCACTTCATCATTATTACATTCTCGTAAAAGTCATTTGCAAAATAAGCTAATTATCATTCTATGATAAACAAATACAATGACTAAATACACTACACTGTAGCCATACCTCTTAACCATGTTGACCATGGTCGTTAATGTTAAGGAAATCATTTATGTCAGCACAATTTATTAAATCAAAAGCAGCTATTGCTTGGGGACCTGGCCAGCCACTATCGGTAGAAGAAGTCGACGTCATGTACCCAAAAGCGGGTGAAGTCATGGTACGTATTGTGGCATCTGGCGTTTGTCATACCGATGCTTTCACGCTTTCAGGTGATGATCCTGAAGGGGTATTCCCGGCGATTCTTGGTCATGAAGGTGGTGGTATTGTTCACATGGTCGGTGAAGGCGTTACTAGCGTACAAGTCGGCGATCATGTTATTCCGTTATACACAGCAGAATGTGGAGTATGTAAATTCTGTACTTCTGGTAAAACCAATCTTTGCAGCGCAGTACGTGAAACTCAAGGCAAAGGATTAATGCCAGACGGCACCACGCGTTTCTTTAAAGATGGTGAGCCAATTTTTCACTACATGGGTTGTTCAACATTTTCTGAGTACACAGTATTACCGGAAATATCATTAGCCAAAGTCAGTAAAGATGCGCCATTAGAAGAAGTATGTTTATTAGGTTGTGGTGTGACCACCGGCATGGGCGCTGTATTGAAAACAGCTAAAGTTCAAAAAGGTGATACTGTCGCTATTTTTGGTTTAGGCGGTATCGGTCTATCAGCAATTATTGGTGCCACCATGGCTGGCGCCAGCCGAATTATTGGTATTGACCTTAATGAATCTAAATTCGAACTTGCCAAAAAATTAGGTGCAACCGATTGCATTAATCCTAAAAACTTTGATAAGCCGATTCAAGAAGTGATTGTAGAAATGACCGATGGTGGTGTCGATTTCTCGTTTGAATGTATTGGTAACGTCAATGTTATGCGCAGTGCATTAGAGTGTTGTCATAAAGGTTGGGGGGAGTCAGTCATTATTGGTGTAGCCGGTGCAGGCCAAGAAATATCAACCCGTCCATTCCAGTTAGTCACTGGTCGCGTATGGCGCGGCAGTGCATTTGGTGGCGTTAAAGGACGCAGTGAATTACCGGGTATTGTTGAGCAATACTTAGCTGGCGAATTTAAACTTGACCACTTTATAACTCACACCATGGGTATTGAAGGTATTAATGATGCATTTGATTTAATGCACAAAGGTGAAAGTATTCGCAGCGTGATCCACTTTGCCAAGTAACGCTTAATTTATCATGACAGACGCAGTTAAGCGTTAAACAACTTAACTGCGGTCTGACAAATAAGGACACATAATGACCATTGAAAGTATCAGCAGTACCAAAGCATTTGGTGGTTGGCATAAACAATACAGTCATCAATCAAGTGCGCTAAATTGCACCATGCGGTTTGCTATTTACTTACCACCACAAGCCGAAACCCAAAAAGTACCGGTTTTATACTGGTTGTCAGGGCTTACATGTACTGATGAAAACTTTATGCAAAAAGCAGGTGCACAGCGCATAGCAGCCGAATTAGGCATGGCTATTGTCGCACCCGATACCAGCCCACGAGGTGAAAATGTCGCAGATGATGCAGACAGCGCTTATGACTTTGGTTTAGGCGCAGGCTTTTATCTAAATGCCACTAAACCACCATTTAGTCAGCATTACCAAATGTATGATTACGTGGTAAACGAATTGCCTGCATTGATTGAAGCTCATTTTCCGGTAACAGAACAACGTAGTATTAGCGGTCACTCAATGGGTGGACATGGCGCGTTAACTATCGGATTAAAAAATCCTAATAAATATAAAAGCTTGTCTGCATTCAGTCCTATTTGTCATCCAATGGACAGCCCATGGGGCATCAAAGCATTCCGCGGTTACTTAGGTGATGACCAGCAACAATGGAAACAATACGATAGCTGCGAGTTAATGGCCAATAGCCAACAATTTGTGCCCGCGCTGGTGGACCAAGGCAGTAATGACAATTTTTTGAACGAGCAATTAAAGCCACAAGACTTAGTCAAAGTAGCAAAAGACAAAGGTTATCCGCTTGAGCTAAGAATGCAGCCTGGTTATGACCACAGCTATTATTTTATCGCGACATTTATTGAAGACCATCTGCGTTTTCATGCAAAGTATTTGTCATTAAGTTAGTTATCCAAGTAATACTGCAGTATTAACCCCATATCAACGAGCCTTATAAGGCTCGTTTTTTTATGCTAAAAACATTAAAAACTCATGTTAACCAACAAAAAAAGCCTAAATAAAAGCACTTAAAAACGCCTAAAGCACACTTATTTACACCGTTATTCCCCTTTATAAACACAAATAAGCCAACATTAATCGCAATTGAACGAGTAAAATAGCCAAATGCATCGCCCCACAGCGATCAAAACAGGTATGCAATAATGAAATATACAGATAATTTGGAGTCAAGATGGCAAAAGTAGCATTATTAGTAGGCACAACATTAGGCGGTTCAGAATATGTTGCCGATGAAATGGCGGCTCAACTTGCTGAGTTAAACCATCAAACAGAGGTCTTTATTGAGCCTAATATAGATGAATTAGCAGATTTTCCAGTGTGGATCCTTGTATGTTCTACTCATGGAGCAGGCGATCTTCCCGACAATATAGTTCCGTTTCATAAGCAATTAATGATCGAAATGCCCGATCTTAACCATATCAAGTTCGCTTTATGTGCAATTGGCGACTCTAGTTACGATACTTTCTGCCAAGGACCTGAAAAAATAACCTCACTACTTTTACAGAATGGATCTAACGCTATTGTGGATAAGATCCAAATAGACGTGCAACGAGATCCAATACCTGAAGAACCTGCTCTAGCGTGGTTATTGCAATGGCAGCATCTTATCTAAGCCTATATAGATCCGATCATATCCTGAATAAATCCTGATCAACTCACAGATTAGATCATACTTATCCACAATATATTATTTATTAGTATAAGTTTGTGGATAAGCTATTATTTTTAGCGATCATAACTCTGTACTATTCACAGTCCGATCTGCTCAATGATCACCCTTGTGGATAACTACCCGATCTATCCCCATGTTATCTTGAGTTTGATCGCGATCAGATCACAGGTTAGTTTTGACTTTACATATTGATTTTAAAAAGAAATAAAAGTTATCAACAGAAAATTCCGATCCTAATAATAAACATAATAAAAAGATCTATATAAAGATCTTAAGATCTATTAAGCAAACCGCATCTTGATCAATCAGTGAAAAATGATCGTTCACGTTCAGACAAGCAAGTGCTAAAATGATCCAATCGAAAACAGATTAAATTCGAATTTAACTTTCTTAGCTATCAAAGGTCAGATAATGCATTTTCATGAACGGTTTGATGTAATTGTTGTTGGTGGTGGTCATGCCGGAACTGAAGCAGCACTTGCAGCTGCAAGAATGGGCTCAAAAACATTATTGTTGACCCATAACATCGACACACTTGGCCAAATGTCTTGTAATCCTGCTATTGGCGGGATTGGTAAAGGCCATTTGGTAAAAGAAATTGATGCCTTAGGTGGTGCAATGGCAACTGCCACTGACTTTGCCGGTATTCAATTTAGAACATTAAATTCAAGCAAAGGCCCTGCCGTTCGTGCAACACGTGCACAAGCAGACAGAGCGCTATATCGTCAAAAAATCCAGCATATTTTACAAAACCAACCTAATTTACGTATTTTCCAACAGGCTGTTGATGACCTAGTTGTTGAAAACGATAAAGTTATTGGTGTAGTAACACAAATGGGTTTAGCTTTCGAAGCACCTGCAATTGTATTAACAACGGGTACATTCTTAAGCGGTAAAATCCATATTGGTATGCAAAATTACAGTGGTGGCCGTGCAGGCGATCCACCAGCAATTGCATTAGCGAATCGTTTACGTGAATTAAATATCCGTGTTGGCCGTTTAAAAACCGGTACACCTCCACGTATTGATGCTAATACCATTGATTTTACACAAATGACCGAACAAAAAGGTGACACACCACTTCCAGTAATGTCATTTATTGGTGATGTTAGTCAGCATCCAAGACAGGTTTCATGTTTTATCACTCATACCAACGAGAAAACCCACGACATTATTCGTGGAGGACTAGATCGTAGCCCAATGTACTCAGGCGTTATAGAAGGGATCGGACCACGTTATTGCCCGTCTATCGAAGATAAAATCCATCGTTTTGCAGACAAGTCGTCACATCAGATATTTATTGAACCTGAAGGACTAAGTACTAATGAAATTTATCCAAATGGTATCTCAACCAGTTTACCGTTTGATGTTCAATTAAATTTAGTCCGCTCAATTAAAGGCATGGAAAACGCCGAAATTATGCGTCCTGGCTATGCTATTGAATATGATTATTTTGATCCACGCGATCTTAAGAACTCATTAGAAACTAAAGCCATCGAAGGACTCTATTTCGCCGGCCAAATTAACGGTACTACTGGTTACGAAGAAGCCGGAGCTCAAGGTTTACTTGCTGGAATGAATGCATCACTGCAAGTTCAAGGAAAAACGGCCTGGTGCCCACGTCGTGATGAAGCTTATTTAGGCGTTTTAGTTGACGACTTATCAACCTTAGGTACAAAAGAACCGTACCGTATGTTTACCAGTCGTGCGGAATACCGTTTATTACTACGTGAAGATAATGCCGATTTACGATTAACTGAGAAAGGCCGTGAATTAGGCTTAGTTGATGATAAACGCTGGGAATCATTTATTGCCAAAAGAGAATCGATCGAATTAGAACTTCAGCGCTTACGCAGTCAATGGGTCCACCCAAATTCTGCTTTATTAGGTGTACTTAATCCACAATTAAACACCCCTATTTCACGTGAAGCATCATTTGAAGATTTGCTACGCCGTCCTGAAATGAATTATGCAAAGCTAATGTCATTAGAAGGTTTTGGCCCTGGACTTGATGATCAGCAAGCTGCTGAACAAGTGCAAATTCAAGTTAAGTACTCTGGTTATATTCAACGTCAGCAAGATGAAATTGATAAAGCGATCCGTCATGAAAATTCATTATTGCCCCTTGATCTGGATTATCAGGAAGTTCCAGGTTTATCAAATGAAGTGATCGCAAAACTAAATAATCATAAACCTGACACTGTTGGACAAGCATCACGGATCTCAGGTATTACCCCTGCAGCTATCTCAATTTTGCTAGTACATTTGAAAAAACGAGGTTTATTGCGAAAAATCGCATAAATCTAGTTATTTTTACAACTCAATACCACAAGGGAAGCCATAAGGCTTCCCTTAGTGCTTTTACGGCTTCATAATAACTGCCGTCTTTATCATGCAACCTACGAGGCTTTCTGTGTTATCTGCCCAACTTAAAACCTATTTAGCTGAAATGAATATGTCGGCCACTGAATTACAACAAAAACAATTAATAGGTTTTGTTGAAATGCTTGATAAATGGAATAAGGCTTATAATCTCACCGCTGTTCGCGATCCTGAGCAAATGTTAATCCGTCATGTTATGGACAGTTTGACCGTTTCTCCTTATCTTGAAGGACAACGTTTTATCGATGTAGGAACTGGCCCCGGTTTACCAGGGATCCCATTAGCGATTATGAATCCAGATAAGCAGTTTGTATTGCTAGATAGTTTAGGTAAACGAATCCGTTTTCAAAAACAGGTTCAGTTTGAATTAAAAATCAATAATATTACTTCGGTAGAAAGTCGAGTTGAAGCTTATATCCCAGAGATTAAATTTGATGGTGTGTTAAGCCGAGCATTTGCATCAATTCAAGATATGCTCAGTTGGTGTCATCATTTACCGACCGAGAAAGGCACTTTTTATGCATTAAAAGGCCAGTTAAATCAGCAAGAATTACAAGAGATGCCAACAGGATTTTCGTTGGTAGAAACCATTGTATTGCATGTACCAATGTTAGATGAACAGCGACATTTATTAAAAATTGCTAAGCAATAACTCGCATTTCTTTCGCTAATTAAGCTAACCGGACATCAATAACTTTAAGACAGGATGACATTGTGGGTAAAATCATTGCCGTAGCCAACCAAAAAGGTGGCGTTGGAAAAACAACTACTTGCGTTAATTTAGCCGCATCACTTGCCGCCACAAAGCGTAAAGTGTTGTTGATCGATTTAGATCCTCAAGGTAATGCGACCATGGGCAGTGGTGTCGATAAATATGAAGTCGAAAACACCGCTTATGAATTATTAGTCGAAGAAAAACCCTTTGCCGAAATAGTGATTAAAAATACCATTGGTAAATATGATTTGGTCGCGGGTAATGGTGATGTCACTGCTGCTGAAATTAAATTAATGGAATTTTATGCGCGTGAGATCCGTTTACGCAATGCATTAGCACCGATCAAAGATGATTATGACTTTATCTTTATCGACTGCCCTCCATCACTCAATATGTTAACTGTAAATGCCATGTCTGCTGCTGATTCAGTGCTTGTGCCAATGCAATGTGAATATTATGCCCTAGAAGGCTTAACTGCGTTAATAGACACCATTACCAAGCTAGGCGCCATGGTTAACCCTACATTAAGCATAGAAGGCATTTTGCGGACTATGTATGATCCGCGTAATCGTTTATCTAATGATGTATCAGACCAACTCAAACAGCATTTTGGTGAGAAAGTGTATCGCACTGTCATACCGCGAAATGTTCGTTTAGCTGAAGCACCTAGTTTTGGTGCACCTGCCATGTATTACGACAAATCAAGTGCTGGAGCTAAAGCCTATTTAGCCCTAGCAGGTGAAATAATCCGTCGTGCAGAACAGCAAACTCAACCCAAACAAGCGTAGGATACAAAAATGACCTTAAAAAAACGCGGTTTAGGTAAAGGCTTGGATGCCTTGTTAAGCCACAGTAATACTGCTAGTCGTAAAAATGATCAAGCAGAAGAGCCGCAATCAGCATCGTTAAATGACTTACTTCACCTTGATCTTGATTTGTTGCAACCAGGTAAGTATCAACCACGTAAAGATATGTCGCCGGAAGCACTAGAAGAGCTAGCAGAATCAATTCGTGCTCAAGGTGTTATACAACCTATTGTTATACGTAAAATTTCTGCAACTAATTATGAAATTATTGCCGGTGAACGTCGTTGGCGTGCTGCTCAACTCGCTAAACTTGATAAAGTCCCGTGTATTGTAAAGCAAGTGGCTGATGACGCTGCAGTCGCTATCGCGCTAATTGAGAATATTCAGCGAGAAGATTTAAATGCAATGGAAGAAGCCATTGCCTTACAGCGATTATTAGAAGAATTTGAATTAACACATCAACAAGTGGCTGATGCCGTTGGTAAATCTCGTGTTAGTGTGTCTAATTTATTGCGTTTAAATAGCCTTAATGAACCTGTTAAACGTTTGTTAGAAAACGGTGATATCGACATGGGCCATGCCCGTGCTTTATTGGCGGTAGAAGGCGATGAACAGACAAATTTAGCTCGATTAGTAGCCTCAAAAGAAATGACTGTTCGAGAAACTGAACGATTAGTTAATAAAGCCCTAAATCCGGCTAAAGACGCCGAAACACCAGCTAAAGATCATGATGTTAGTCGTTTAGAACAAGAGTTAATTGAAAGACTCGGTGCCAAGGTTGCTATCAATCATGGTAGTAAAGGTAAAGGCAAAATTGTAATAAATTACCAGAATCTCGCTGAATTAGACGGAATTTTAAGTAAAATTCGCTAAAATGTGGAACAAACCAATTTCATTAGTAAGTTTGTGACATAGGTCTAATTTTAGTTTTTGATTATTTAGCGCTGAATCGTGCGTAAAATCGTTGTTTTACTATCATCAAAGTTGCAAACAAAGCGCGAAAAGGTATACTTTGCAGGCTTTTTGAATCTTAAGGCTAGTTTAATATATTAAATTTAACATTAGGATCGCGAAAGGCAATAATGCGGAGATATGAAGTTGGGTAATGTTTTAGCGCGTCGTGGCAGGTTAGCAGCCTATAAATTAGTGCTGGTACAAGCGGCAGTCGCGAGTATTATTTCAACACTATTTTTCGTTATGTGGGGAGCACAGTATGGCCTATCTGCACTTGCAGGTGGCGTAATTGCTGTACTTCCTAATTTTGTATTCGCAACCCTAGCTTTCTCACATAGTGGAGCAAGCTCAGCAGCAAAAGTGATTAAAAGCTTTTACTGGGGGGAAGCGGTAAAGATGCTATTAACCATTGCATTATTTTCGTTAGTGTTTATCAATCTAAAAGTTGGATTTATGCCGCTTTTTACCTGTTACTCATTAGTGTTAGTTGTACATTGGATAGCACCTTTATATTTCAAGCAAAGTTAAGTGGGATGAATCATGTCTGCAACTGGTGAAGAAATGACACAGCAGAGCTATATCCAACATCACCTTACCAATTTAACCGTTGGTGAAGGATTTTGGACTTGGAACATTGATTCGTTGCTCTTTTCGGTTGGGCTTGGAATGTTGTTCTTATGGCTGTTTTACCGTGCCGGCAAAAAAGCGACCACAGGCGTTCCTGGCAAATTTCAATGTTTTGTCGAGATCATTGTTGAGTTCGTTGATAGCAGTGTGAAAGAAACTTTTCACGGCCGCAATCCTGTTATTGCGCCTTTAGCTCTGACAATTTTCGTCTGGATTTTCATGATGAACTTCATGGATATGATCCCAGTCGATTGGTTACCTTCATTGGCTTTATTAGCTGGTGTTCCATACCTAAAAGTTGTTCCGACTACAGACGTTAACATTACCTTCAGCTTAGCTCTTGGTGTGTTTGTGCTGATTATTTATTACAGCATTAAAGTCAAAGGTGTTTCAGGTTTTGTTAAAGAACTAACATTTCAGCCTTTTAACCATTGGGCAATGATACCCGTCAACTTATTATTAGAAACAGTAACTCTAGTTGCGAAGCCGATTTCATTGGCTCTTCGACTATTTGGTAACTTGTACGCTGGTGAGTTGATATTTATCCTTATTGCATTGATGTACGGTTCTAACGTGGCGTTATCTGCTCTAGGTGTAGGATTACAACTAGGTTGGTTAATTTTCCATATTTTAGTTATTACTTTACAAGCATTTATTTTCATGATGTTGACCATTGTTTATTTAAGCATGGCGCATGAAGATCATTAAGGGTAACCGAAAATTTTTTTGACCTAAATCATTAATAACAACGATTTAGAATATTGGAGATAGATATGGAAACTGTATTAGGAATGACGGCTATTGCTGTTGCTCTACTCATTGGTATGGGTGCATTAGGAACAGCTATTGGTTTCGGCCTTTTAGGTGGGAAGTTTTTAGAAGGTGCAGCTCGTCAGCCAGAAATGGCGCCTATGTTACAAGTTAAAATGTTCATCGTAGCGGGTCTTTTAGATGCCGTAACTATGATTGGTGTAGGTATTGCGCTATTTATGCTATTTACTAACCCATTGGGTGCAATGCTTTAACTAACGCTTCTGTCTTTAATCTAACTAGGAGGCTGTTGTGAATTTCAACGCTACCCTATTCGGTCAGACGGTTGCCTTTATTCTCTTCGTGTGGTTTTGCATGAAGTTTGTATGGCCTCCGTTGATGAATGCCATCGAAGAACGCCAGAAGAAAATTGCTGATGGTCTGGCTGATGCCGGCCGTGCAGCAAAAGATCTAGAGTTAGCACAAATTAAAGCTACTGAGCAACTTAAAGAAGCAAAAGTAACTGCCAACGAAATTATTGAGCAAGCTAATAAGCGTAAGGCTCAAATCGTTGAAGAAGCTAAAGTTGAAGCACAAACTGAGCGCGCTAAAATTATCGCTCAGGGTCAAGCAGAAATTGAAAACGAACGTAATCGCGTGAAAGATGATTTGCGTAAGCAAGTTGCTCTACTAGCTATCGCTGGTGCAGAGAAAATTCTTGAACGTACGATTGATCCAGAAGCCCACAGTGACATTGTTAATAAACTTGTTGCTGAAATTTGATTAAGGGAGTTGAGTTATGGCTGAATTAAGCACCATCGCTCGCCCTTACGCAAAGGCAGCTTTTGATTTTGCTGTTGAGCATAAAGCAGTAGAAAGTTGGACAGAAATGTTAACTTTCGCTTCATTGGTAAGTGAAAACGAATCAATAAAGCCACTGCTTAATGGTACTCTCGCGAGTACACAGCTTGCCACACTGTTTATAAAAGTATGCGGTGAGCAAGTCAATGAGCAAGGTCAAAACCTGATAAAGGTAATGGCTGAAAACGGTCGTTTAGGGATACTGTCAACAGTATCGCTACTTTTTGCTGAATACCGTAATGAGTGGGCAAAAGAAGTTGAAGCCGATGTGGTTTCTGCTACTGAGCTAAGCTCTGAGCAACAGCAGCAAATTAGTGTTTCTTTAGAGAAACGTCTCGCACGCAAAGTTAAGCTGAATTGCAGCATCGACGCATCGCTTATTGGCGGTGTAATTATTAAATCAGGCGACCTAGTCATTGATGGCTCGGTAAGCGGTAAGTTATCGCGTTTGTCTGAAAAGCTGCAGTCGTAATTGGGAGTTTGAGCATGCAACTGAATTCCACTGAAATCAGCGATCTGATTAAGCAGCGGATCCAGCAGTTCGACGTCGTTAGTGAAGCTCGCAACGAAGGTACAATCGTTGCAGTAAGTGACGGCATCATTCGCATTAACGGCCTAGCCGATGTAATGCAAGGTGAAATGATCGAACTGCCTGGTGGCTGTTTTGCAATCGCGTTGAATTTAGAACGTGATTCTGTCGGCGCCGTAGTGATGGGGCCTTATGCTAATTTAGCAGAAGGCGATAAAGTAAGAACCACTGGTCGTATTCTTGAAGTACCGGTGGGTCGTGGTCTACTTGGCCGCGTTGTTAACACTCTAGGTGAGCCTATTGACGGAAAAGGACCTATCGACAACGATGGTTTCTCTCCTGTTGAAGTGATTGCCCCTGGTGTTATTGAACGTAAGTCAGTATCACAACCAATTCAAACTGGTTATAAAGCCGTTGATGCTATGATCCCTATTGGTCGTGGTCAACGTGAATTGATTATTGGTGACCGTCAGACTGGTAAAACAGCGATGGCAATCGATGCAATTATCAACCAGAAAGAATCAGGCATTAAGTGTGTCTATGTAGCTATTGGTCAGAAAGCTTCTACCATCGCTAACGTAGTACGCAAGCTTGAAGAACATGGTGCATTAGCTAACACTATTGTTGTTGTTGCTTCAGCTTCTGAAGCTGCTGCACTGCAATACTTAGCGCCATATTCTGGTTGTTCTATGGGTGAATACTTCCGTGACCGCGGTGAAGATTCTTTAATCGTATATGATGATTTGTCTAAGCAAGCAGTTGCTTATCGTCAAATTTCATTACTATTGAAGCGTCCACCAGGACGTGAAGCATACCCAGGTGACGTTTTTTATCTACACTCTCGTTTATTAGAGCGTGCTTCACGCGTAAACGTGAATTATGTAGAAAAGTTCACTAAAGGTGCAGTAACAGGTCAAACTGGTTCGTTAACCGCTTTACCTATTATTGAAACCCAAGCTGGTGATGTATCAGCGTTCGTACCGACCAACGTAATTTCTATTACAGATGGTCAAATCTTCCTTGAAACTGATTTGTTTAACTCAGGACTACGTCCAGCAGTTAACCCAGGTATTTCTGTTTCTCGTGTTGGTGGTGCTGCGCAGACTAAAATCATCAAGAAACTGTCTGGTGGTATTCGTACTGCACTTGCACAGTATCGAGAGCTTGCTGCGTTCTCACAGTTTGCATCTGATTTAGATGATGCAACTCGTGCTCAACTTGAGCATGGTGAGCGTGTAACCGAATTAATGAAGCAAAAGCAATATGCTCCTATGAGCGTTGCTGCCCAGTCTGTGTCTATTTTCGCAGCTGAAAAAGGCTACCTTAAAGGTGTTGCTTTAAATGAAATCGGTCGCTTCGAGGCCTCTCTGCTTTCATACATGAACAGTCAACATACTGACCTAATGAACACCATCAATGCTACTGGCGATTATAACGCTGATATCGAAGGTGAGTTAAAGGCAGGCATGGACAAGTTCATTGAAACCCAAACCTGGTAATAATGAACACGGGGTGTCATTAGGCACCTCAGGTCCCAGATTGGAGAGTAGAGATGGCCAGCGCTAAAGAGATTAAAACCAAGATCGCGAGTGTTAAAAATACTCAGAAGATCACTTCCGCTATGGAAATGGTTGCCGCCAGCAAAATGCGCAGAGCGCAGGAACGCATGGCAGCGAGCCGTCCATATGCAGAAAATATGCGTAAGGTGATCGGTCACGTAGCGCAAGGTACTCTCGAGTATAAACACCCCTATTTAGAGGTGAGAGATGCCAAGCGGGTTGGTTACATTGTTGTAGCAACCGACCGTGGCCTTTGTGGTGGTTTGAACGTCAACCTCTTTAAAAAGGTTGTGTCAGACGTTAAAAAATGGAAAGAACAGGGTGCAGACGTTGAGTTTTGCCCAATTGGTGCCCGTTCTGTTCAGTTTTTTAAAAGCTTTGGTGGTGAAGTTTCCGCCCATGCATCAGGTTTAGGCGATGCGCCAAAACTTGCTGATTTGATTGGCACTGTACGTGTCATGTTAAAAGCTTACAACGAAGGTAAATTGGATCGTCTGTACATTGTGTTTAACAAATTTGTTAATACAATGACCCAGACTCCGGTGATCGAACAGCTGCTACCTTTACCTAAGTCAGATGAAGAAGTAGCTAGTTATCCTTGGGATTATATTTACGAGCCAGATCCAAAAGAAGTTTTGGACCTATTGTTAACTCGTTATGTAGAGTCACAAGTATATCAAGGTGTTGTTGAGAATATTGCCTCTGAACAAGCTGCCCGTATGGTAGCTATGAAGGCGGCAACAGACAACGCTGGCGAAATGATCGATGATTTGCAACTCGTCTATAACAAGGCCCGTCAGGCTGCGATTACGCAAGAACTGTCGGAAATTGTATCAGGCGCTGCAGCGGTTTAGGTTTAGGTAACGAAATCAAGTTTAGAGGATTAATCATGAGCACAGGTACTGTTGTCCAAGTAATTGGCGCGGTTGTGGACGTAGAGTTTCCACAAGATTCTGTACCTCGAGTATATGACGCTCTGAAGATCACTGGTGAAGGCGCCTGTAATGGTTTGGTGCTGGAAGTTCAGCAGCAACTAGGTGGTGGTGTAGTTCGTACCATCGCTATGGGTTCTTCTGATGGTCTGCGTCGTGGTCTAGAGGTAGCAAACTCAGGTTCACCAATTACTGTTCCGGTAGGGGTTGCAACCCTTGGCCGTATTATGAACGTATTGGGTGAGCCTATCGATGAAGCGGGTCCTATTGGTGAAGAAGAGCGTTATGTTATTCACCGTGCAGCCCCTTCATACGAAGATCAGTCAAATTCAACTGAGCTATTAGAGACAGGTATCAAGGTTATCGACCTTGTTTGTCCTTTCGCTAAAGGTGGTAAAGTCGGTCTGTTCGGTGGTGCTGGTGTTGGTAAAACAGTCAACATGATGGAACTGATTAACAACATCGCTAAAGCTCACTCTGGTCTTTCTGTTTTCGCTGGTGTTGGTGAGCGTACTCGTGAGGGTAACGACTTCTACTACGAGATGGAAGATTCAGGCGTATTAGACAAAGTAGCCATGGTTTATGGTCAGATGAACGAGCCTCCAGGTAACCGTTTACGCGTAGCGTTAACTGGCCTGAGTATCGCTGAAAAGTTCCGTGACGAAGGTCGTGACGTATTGTTGTTCGTGGACAACATTTACCGTTACACCCTAGCGGGTACTGAAGTGTCTGCACTATTAGGTCGTATGCCTTCTGCAGTAGGTTATCAGCCAACACTAGCTGAAGAGATGGGTGTTCTTCAAGAACGTATCACTTCAACTAAGTCTGGTTCGATTACTTCTGTACAAGCAGTATATGTACCTGCGGATGACTTAACTGATCCGTCACCAGCAACAACCTTCGCTCACTTAGATGCGACTGTTGTATTGTCTCGTCAAATTGCATCTTTGGGTATTTACCCAGCGGTTGACCCATTGGATTCGACTTCACGTCAGTTAGATCCACAGGTTGTTGGCCAAGAGCATTATGACGTTGCAAACGGTGTACAAACTGTATTACAGCGTTATAAAGAGCTGAAAGACATTATTGCTATCTTGGGTATGGATGAATTGTCAGATGATGACAAAACCATGGTATTCCGAGCACGTAAGATTGAGCGTTTCTTATCTCAACCTTTCTTCGTAGCAGAAGTCTTCACTGGTTCTCCTGGTAAGTACGTTTCTCTTAAAGACACCATCCGTGGCTTCAAGGGTATCTTGGATGGTGAGTTCGATCACATCCCAGAGCAAGCGTTCTACATGGTTGGCTCTATCGATGAAGCTGTCGAAAAAGCTAACAAAAAGAAATAACTAGGCCGTAAAGCTTAGTTCTTTAAGGAGAACTTGATGGCAGCCAAAACAGTCCAACTTGATATTGTTAGTGCAGAAAACAGCATCTTCCATGGCCAAGTTAGCTTTTTAGAAGTTAATGGTGCTGAAGGTGAGTTAGGTATTATGCCTAACCATGTTGCGTTACTGACAAAAATCAAGCCTGGTATGGCGCGCTTTATCAAGCAAGATGGCAGTGAAGAAGTGTTGTATTTATCAGGTGGTTTACTTGAAGTACAACCTACTGCAATTTCAGTGCTTGCTGATGTAGCATTACGTGCCGATGATATTGATGAAAAAGCTGCTTTAGAAGCCAAAGAACGTGCAGAGCAAGCAATTGCTAATGCCGGTACTGACTTCAATTATGAAGCTGCTACAATCGAGTTAGCCAAATCTTTGGCTCAATTACGTGTTGTTGAATGCATCAAGAAAAATATCACCAGATAATCTGATTATTTGACGCTTAAAAGGCGACTCTTACGAGTCGCCTTTTTTATTGCCTATTACTGGCTAACTTAGCGCCTTTGTTTTCCCTTTGGTTGATATTCCGCTAAAATGACCGCAAATCTCTATCTGTTCAATAAAGGAATGCTCAATGTCGTTAAATGTTGTGATCTTAGCTGCAGGAAAAGGAACTCGGATGCGCTCAGATCTGCCTAAAGTGCTGCATCCCATTGCCCATAAAAGTATGGTGCAACACGTTATCGATACTGCCAATTCTTTAGGTTCATCGGCTATTCAGTTAGTGTATGGCTATGGTGCAGATAAATTACAAGCGGCTTTAGGTGAGCAAGCATTAAATTGGGTATTGCAAGCAGAACAACTCGGTACCGGCCATGCCGTTGCCCAAGCTAACCCAAATATTAACGACGACGACACGGTATTAATTCTTTATGGTGATGTGCCGCTAATTCAACAATCGACCTTAGAAGCTTTATTGGCTGTTCGTCCTACAAATGGTCTTGCTATCTTAACTGTCAATTTACCTAATCCAACAGGTTATGGTCGTATCGTTCGTGAACAGGGTAAAGTAGTCGGAATTATTGAACAAAAAGATGCTAATGCTGAGCAGTTAGCTATTAACGAAGTGAACACCGGCATTATGGCGGTACCAGGTAAGCAGTTAAAAGCATGGTTAAATCGTTTATCTAATAATAATGCTCAAGGCGAATACTATTTAACTGACATTATCGCCATGGCTAATGCTGATGGTGTTGAAATTACCACCTCACAACCACAATCAGCTATTGAAGTCGAAGGCGCTAATAACCGCGTACAACTTGCGCAATTAGAGCGAGCTTATCAAGCTCGAGCTGCTGAAAAAATGATGCTTGAAGGCGCTAATTTACGCGACCCTGCTCGTATTGATATTCGTGGCGACGTGTCTGTTGGTATGGACGTGATGATTGATGTTAACGTTATTTTTCAAGGTAAAGTCACCTTAGGTAATAACGTGACAATTGGAGCCGGCGCGATTTTGATTGATTGCGACATTGCCGATAATGCAGAAATTAAACCTTATACTATCGTTGAAGGCGCTAAGCTTGGACAAGCTGCCAGTGCTGGACCTTTTGCTCGTTTACGCCCAGGGGCAGAGCTTAAAGAAGATGCTCATATTGGTAACTTTGTTGAAATTAAAAAGAGCGTATTAGGTAAAGGTTCTAAAGCTGGTCACTTAGCCTATTTAGGCGATGCAAAAATTGGTGCTGGGGTTAATATAGGTGCCGGTACGATTACCTGTAACTATGACGGTGCCAATAAGTTTATTACCACTATTGAAGATGGTGTATTCGTCGGTAGCGATACCCAACTTGTTGCACCTGTGACAATCGGTAAAAATGCTACTTTAGGTGCTGGTTCAACCATAACCAAAGATGTAGCAGAAAATGAACTGGTGATTACGCGCGTTAAACAGCGTCATATTACGGGTTGGCAACGGCCGATTAAAATTAAAAAGTAGATTTTTATACTGATTATTCTAAAGCGGCCATTGGTCGCTTTTTTATTGTCTTAAAGATTATGAATATTAAACTTACCAAATAAAATCACAAAAAGAGATAATTTAAGCTTAAATTCATTTTAGTATGTTGGCTCAATGCATTGGTTTATATATATTTTTGATCAATATCACAGTCAATTGTAAATATTAAAAAATAAGTTTAAATAGAAACGCTTCTCATTTATATTACTCTCGTTTGTTGGAGTAGAGGTTTCATTGAGGAGTTGTAAATGGTATTTAAATATTCAGTTATAGGTTTAGCAGTTGGTTCAGCATTAATGACGATGCCGGTAATGGCTGAAGTATCTAGTTATACAAACATAGAACGTATTAATGTTGTGGGTCGAACTTTTAACGATTATAAAGTCGGTACAGCATCTGGTGCTATGCGCGGTGATATCGACCTAATGGATACCCCACAGTCAGTCAATGTTATCCCTGATTTTGTCACCGATGAACAATTGGCAACTAACCTTGCTGAAGTATTAGTGAATGATTCAAGTGTAACGGCAGGGACTACACGCTGGAACCGCCAGGTTTTCAGTATCCGTGGCTTTGAGTTAGATTCTGGTAATGGTTATTTAATTAATGGCCACCAGCAATGGTCTCACTACATACAACCTATTGAAACTCTACAACAAGTTGAAGTGCTGAAAGGTCCTTCTAGTATGTTGTATGGCCAATCTGGTCCAGGTGGTTTGGTGAATATGGTCACCAAAAAGCCGACTTATGATTCTATGCTTAATGTAGGTGTCGACACTGATGGTTACGGCTCTACCCGTGCACAAATTGATGCTGGAGGCAGTTTAAATGATGCCCAAAGTATTCGATATCGTGGTGTGTTAGTAAAGCAAGACACAACATATTGGCGTGAATATTCAACCACAGAAGAAAACCAAGATCGTGATCGTTGGTTAGGTTATCTTAATATGGAATTTGATTTAACAGATGATGTATTGCTATCTGTTAAATACGATCACACTCAAGATAAAGCCGGTATTGATGCGGGTGGTTGGTTAGACTCTCAAGGTAATGTTATAGGCAATAATAAAACTATTTGGGATGCTCCTTGGGCCTTTACCGATAATACGGTTTCAAATTTAGGTGCAGATCTTACTTGGCATATTAGTGACGATTGGAAAATTAAAGCCGGTTATAACGATCAGCAATTCAATCGTCAACGTTTCGACTCTGCGCCACAATATACCACGGCTCCTTTTAGCAACGGTTACAGCATTAAACCATTTGATCGCTATGATGACTGGCAACATAAAACCGCTTATATCGATTTTACTGGCGAGTTTGATTTTGCAGGAGTTCAACACCAGTTATTGATAGGTGCAAACTATCTAGATTATTTCTATCAACAACAGATCCAGCGTGGAACAAGCCAAACAGTTATTCCTGGGCAGTCAGTTATTAAGCCTGATCTTGATTATCATCTAAGTAGCAAAGGTGATCCGAGCGAATACAAATATTATGGTTTCTATTTACAAGATTTAATGACCGTAAACCAACAGTGGAAGTTGCTTGCTGGTGTACGTTATGACGAGCAAAAGAAAGACGGCTTAGGTCAGAACAGTTATGCGGTATCGCCTAAGTTTGGGGCTATTTACTCGCCAATGGAAAATGGCAGTATTTACGTTAACTATTCAAAAAGTTTTACTCCACAAGGTGCTGTTAATAATCAATTTGACGTTAACGATGAACTGGATTTAAAACCTGAATATGGTATTCAGTACGAAGTGGGTACCAAATGGGAACTGTTTGACGATAGCTTATTACTCACTGCGGCTGTATTTGATATCACTGTTGAGAATATTACAATATCTGAAGTATTACCGACTCCAATAGATTCCTATACTGATATCACTACCCAAGGTGGTGAGCAGAAACATCGTGGATTTGAAGTGGGCGCTCAAGGTCAGTTAAGTGACGATTGGTTCATGACATCTTCAATGATGTACCTTGATGCTGAATATCACACGGGTGATGAACGTGAAGGTAAAACACCTGTTGATGCGCCGGAATGGTCGGCTAATATCTGGACTCGCTATGAAATGACTGAAGACTTTGCGATAAACTTTGGTGCTATCTATGTTGGTGAGCGTTTTGCCAACACTGATAACAGTATTAGTAAAGACGGTTATATCCGTTTCGATATCGGCGCAGCCTATACTATGGATGTTATGGGGAAAGACGTCAGTGTACGCGCCAATGTCAGAAATCTATTCGATACCGACTATATTGAAGGTGGTCAGTATAATATGGTCACCATTGGTCAAGATCGTAATTTCAGTGTTGCCGCCGAAGTTAAATTCTAATATTAACGAAGGTTTTATATTTTAAAAACTAACGTGTATTGATTAATCAATTAAAAGCCTCTGCATATGTCAGAGGCTTTTTTTGTACTTTTATTTCAATTTTTGAGCGATAAGATCTAGATAAAGTTTCATTTGATGCTAAAATATCTTTCGTTTCGAAACTTATATGAAAGATAGTTAATTTAAATGACTAAACGTAACACCCAACAACGTCGTCATTCGATCATTAAATTGGTTAATGAGCAAGGCGAAGTCAGTGTCGATGAACTGGCGAATCTATTTGCCACTTCGGAAGTCACTATTCGCAAAGACTTAGCCATGCTTGAAACTCATGGACTATTATTACGACGTTATGGTGGTGCGGTGCCTGTACCTCAAGAAATGACCCAAATAGTCAGCGAAAACCTATCATTAAATAAACAAGCTATTGCCGCTAAAGCCGCTGAGCTGATCCGCGACCATAACCGGATCATCATCGACAGTGGTAGCACTACATCCGGAATTGTTCAGCAGCTTAATGACAAGCGTGGCTTGGTGGTGATGACGAATTCACTGCAACTGGCAAACGCTATTCATGAACTTGAAAATGAACCTACATTATTGATGACCGGTGGCACCTGGGACCCTCACTCAGAGTCTTTTCAGGGCCAAGTGGCAGAGCAAGTATTACGGTCATATAACTTCGACCAACTTTTTATCGGTGCCGATGGTATCGACCTCGATCGTGGCACCACCACATTTAACGAACTAACCGGCTTAAGTAAAGTAATGGCTGAAATGTCTCGTGAAGTCGTGGTGTTATTAGAGTCGACTAAAATTGGCCGACGGATCCCTAATCTAGAATTACCTTGGGATGTGGTTAATGTCTTAGTTACCGACGATAACATCACCCAAGAAGCCGTTAACACTATTTCAGCACATGGTGTCAGAGTAATCCTCGCACCATACGCTAAGTAAACAAAATTAAATTGAAACAGTAAAGGAAACAACAAACATGTGTGGAATCGTAGGCGCAGTGGCGCAAAGGGATGTTGCAGAAATTTTAGTAGAAGGCTTACGTCGTCTAGAATACCGTGGTTATGACTCAGCTGGTGTTGCTGTTATCCATCAAGGTGAGTTAAGCCGTACTCGCCGCGTTGGTAAAGTACAAGAGTTGTCATCGGCACTAGATGCTGCACCGTTAAGCGGCGGCACTGGTATTGCCCATACTCGTTGGGCAACTCATGGTGAGCCAAGCGAACGCAATGCACATCCACATTTATCTGAAGGTGATATTGCTGTTGTTCATAACGGTATTATTGAAAACCACAGTAAATTGCGCGAGATGCTAAAAGGTTTAGGTTACGTATTTTCATCTGACACAGACACCGAAGTTATTTGTCACCTTGTTCATCATGAACTAAAAACAGCTGCTACCTTATTAGTGGCAGTACAAGCGACAGTAAAACAGCTTGAAGGTGCCTACGGTACAGTTGTTATCGACCGTCGTGATAGCGAACGCATGGTTGTTGCCCGTAGCGGAAGCCCATTAGTCATTGGTTATGGTTTAGGTGAAAATTTTGTTGCCTCAGATCAATTAGCATTACTACCTGTAACACGTTCATTTGCCTTTTTAGAAGAAGGTGATGTCGCAGAAATTACGCGTCGCGAAGTTAACATTTTTGATATTAATGGCAATGCAGTTCAGCGCGAAATGAAAGAGTCGGAAGTGACTCATGATGCAGGTGACAAAGGCGAATACCGTCACTACATGTTAAAAGAGATTTACGAACAACCAACGGCAATTGCTCATACTTTAGAAGGTCGTATTGCGGGTGGTAAGGTTTTAGATTCAGCTTTTGGTGAAAATGCCGCTGAATTTTTAAAAGACATTAAACACGTGCAAATTATTGCCTGTGGTACCAGTTACCACGCGGGTATGGCAGCGCGTTACTGGTTAGAAGATTGGGCTGGCGTATCGTGTAATGTTGAAATTGCATCTGAGTTCCGTTATCGCAAATCGCACCTGTTCCCAAATAGCTTGTTAGTGACTATTTCACAATCTGGTGAAACAGCGGATACGTTAGCTGCAATGCGCCTAGCAAAAGAAATGGGCTACAAAGCCACTTTAACTATTTGTAACTCAGCAGGTTCATCGTTAGTACGTGAATCTGACATGGCTTACATGATGAAAGCTGGCGTAGAAATTGGTGTTGCATCAACTAAAGCCTTTACTGTACAACTTGCTGGCTTGTTAATGTTAACAACAGTTATTGGTCGTCATAATGGCATGTCTAGCGACATGGAAGCAGCTATTACTCAAAGCTTGTTATCAATGCCAGCTAAAGTGGAACAAGCGCTTGGCTTAAATGATGCAATTGCAGAATTAGCAGAAGACTTTGCCGACAAGCAACATGCATTATTCTTAGGTCGTGGTGATCAATACCCAATCGCGATGGAAGGTGCATTAAAGCTAAAAGAGATTTCATATATTCACGCCGAAGCTTACGCATCTGGTGAGTTAAAGCACGGTCCATTAGCCTTGATTGATGCAGATATGCCAGTTATCGTGGTTGCACCGAACAATGAATTACTCGAAAAGCTTAAATCAAACGTTGAAGAAGTGCGTGCTCGTGGCGGACTAATGTATGTGTTTGCCGATGTTGATGCTGAGTTTGAATCAGATGAGACTATGAAAGTCATTCCAGTGCCACACTGCGATGAGTTCATGGCACCGTTAATTTACACCATTCCATTACAATTATTGTCATATCATGTGGCATTAATTAAAGGTACCGACGTAGACCAACCTCGAAATTTGGCTAAATCGGTTACTGTTGAATAAGGTTCTGAATTTTTTACAAAAAGGCTTCTTTTGAAGCCTTTTTTATTGTCCGTTTTTTATACAAAAAGCATTATGGTATTTGATTTTTATCTGCTAACTTGAAATAGGAGTTATATTATTTATTAACATGAGGTCGATAAGATGGATTTTATTGAACGAATAGATGTTTTAGCAAAACGAATTCCCCAAATAGCTGCCAGTTTACACACTGAGGAAGCAACCAAAAATGCGTTAATTATGCCATTTCTTCATACCGTGCTTGGTTATGATGTCTTTAACCCTAACGAAGTCATCCCTGAATTTACGGCAGATATAGCGACTAAAAAAGGCGAGAAAGTTGACTACGCTTTAGTTAAAGATGGTGAAGTACAAATTCTTATAGAATGTAAAAAATACGGTGAAAAGCTATCAATTAAGCATGCAGGACAATTATTTAGATATTTCTCTGTTACAAACTCTCGTTTAGCCATCCTGACTAACGGAACAGAATATCAATTTTTTACTGATTTAGATGCTCCTAACAAAATGGATGAAAAACCGTTTTTAACGTTAGATTTATTAAATATAGATGAGCATTTAATCCCTGAACTTAAGAAATTGACTAAGTCTTCATTTGATGTTGAATCCATAGTAAATGCTGCTGGAGAGTTAAAGTATTTAAATCAAATTAAAAAGCTATTAAACGAGCAATTTAAAGACCCTGAAGAAGAGTTTATAAAGTTCTTTGCTGCAAGGACTTACGATGGTGTTCTTACTCCAAAAGTAAAACAGCAGTTTACTGAAATAACTAAAAAAGCATTAAGGCAATTTTTAAGTGACAGCATCAACGAAAGGTTAAAATCTGCCATTGGAGATGAACAAATCTCGAAAATAGAAGATGAGGATAAGTGTCTTCTAGATGATGAAAAACCTAAAATAGTGACTACTAACGATGAAGTTGAAGGCTTTAATATTGTTAAAGCAATTTTAAGAAAAAATGTAGATGCGAGTCGAATTATTGCTAGAGATACCCAAAGCTATTTCGGGGTGTTATTGGATGATAACAACCGTAAACCTCTATGTCGTTTACACTTCAATGCTAAACAAAAGTATATTGGTTTATTTGATTCTGATAAAAATGAAATAAGATATCCAATTGAAACGTTAGATCAGATTTTCGATTTTAGTGATGAACTATTAAAAATGACAGCATACTACGAGTAAGTCATTAAAGGATGATTGATTTACCTTGAATGTGCTGGTAAGTTATTAAAAGCATTAGAAATTGTATTAATGAAAGGTCGGTTAGATTATTTATCGATATTCTGCTAATGCCCAGTCAATTATTTATCAATAACAAGGACGGTTCTGAATGGATTATTTTGTAGGCGCGTTAAAAAAGTATGCTGATTTCACTGGTCGAGCGCGAAGAAAAGAATATTGGATGTTTATACTTGTTTATACCATTATCAATATTGTCTTAGCTGTACTTGGTTTAGAGACTATTTCAATGATAGTGAGTCTTGCGTTATTAGTTCCAAGTCTTAGTATTGCAGCTAGAAGGTTACATGACACAGGCCGTTCTGGCTGGTGGCAATTAATACTATTAATTCCGCTCATTGGCTTAATCGTTCTGATTGTTTTCTTGGCCCAAGACAGCCATGATGCAAATGATTACGGTGTTAACCCTAAATTGGGTGTTCCAACATAAAACAGATCAAGATATCGTGATGCCGCTAATACTCATATTGACTTAAACGCATTTTAATTGTGTGGTAGGTATTAGCGGTACAAGGCTTCATTGAGCTGATCGCGATTTTTATAGAATAAAAAAGGGAACAAATATTGTTCCCTTTTTGCTATCTTCCATTGGCTAATTTACCAGACTCTGGCAACCAAACCCTTTAGGTAATAACCTTCTGGGAATGCGCTGCTAATAGGGTGGTCGCTTGCTTGGTGCATGCGTTCAATAAATTGCACTTCACGCTTGGCATCAAGTGCGGCATCGGCAACCACTTTTTGGAATAGGTCTGACTGCATTAAGCCTGAACACGAGAACGTCAGTAATATTCCGCCTGGATTAAGTAATTGCATCGCAATCATATTGATGTCTTTATAACCGCGACATGCGCCATCGAGTTGTGACTTATTGTCGGCAAATTTAGGCGGGTCTAAAACAATAACATCAAAGGTTTTACCTTCATCTCGGTAAAGTCGTAGTAATTTAAATACGTCAGCTTCGTTATAATTTACATGGTCATCATTAAGATTATTAATGGCCATATTATTGCGAGCAGTTTGCAGCGCTAAGGTTGATACATCGACGTTTTCAATACTCGCAGCGCCAGCTTTGGCGGCATACAAGCCAAAAGTACCAGTGTAACAGAAGCAGTTAAGCACTGATTTACCTTTGACAAAACGAGCCGCCATAGCACGGTTGTCACGCTGATCCAGATAGAAACCTGTTTTATGACCTTTAACAACATCGACGGCAATCTTAATACCGTTTTCTTCGATGATGACGGGCATAGCAGGTAGCTCCCCGTGCAGTAGTCCTACTACCGGAACTAGGCCTTCTTTCTTTCTCGAGTCGACATCTGAACGCTCATAGATAGCGCAGTCAGGATATTGAAGAACCAGTTGCTCAACGATAGTGTCGCGCCACTTTTCAGCACCAGTACTCAATAACTGACATACCAGAACATTGGCATAACGGTCTATGGTGATACCGGGTAAACCGTCCGATTCAGCGGCAATTAAGCGATAGCCCGTTAGACCTTGTTCGCGGATCAAATCATCACGACCCGCTTGGGCTCTTTTAATGCGTCGGGCGAAAAAATCGGCATCGATAGTTTCTTCTTTGTCGAAGGTCCATATCCGCACTTGGATTTGAGATTCTGGCGACCAGGCACCGCGTCCGAGCCAATGCCCGTCGTGCGCCACTACTTCAACAGTGTCACCAGCTTGCGGTTTTCCGCCATTGACGTTGTGAATTCCATTGGAAAATATCCAAGGGTGGCGACGTTCTAATGAACGTTCGCGGCCAGGTTTAAGTTTAATTCTGATAGCCATGGTATTGCCTAATGTAAAGTATAAAAGGGGTAAAAAGAGTTACCGCGCTCCCGATAACGATGCCATATAAACCTAATCGTAATTCATTATTTACTTGGGGGTAATGACTCAATAGTTGAATGCATTAGCCAGGGGGCGACGAAGTGGGATCATAGCCTGTTTTGAGCCTAAAAACCTGACAAATAATTAAATGGTAAGCTTAGCGTTGTATGGTTAACGTCAATTCTGATGATTGAATTAATAATTATTGTTTATTCCATCATGTATTAACGGTTTTTTATTGAGTTGGAGCGAGCTTAAAGGTTGATGCACAATCAAGTATGGCTACATATTTGTAATGATCGACTGATTAACGTGATGCTTTGCTCACAGCTAAAACAACCCAACAAGTATTTAGCAGCAACGATGCTAAGCGTTGCTGAACCCCAGTATTTGAACACACTGATTATTGGTACTAGATAGTGACAATGATACTTGATTAGGCAACGACATTACCACGCGAAAAAACCAGAATGTAGCCTTTAAAGGGCAGTGCTAAATAGTCGGTGTGTATTGGTTTAAAATGGCTGCTGATAAAACCGAACTCTGCTAATTTTACACTGAGTTTATTTTTTCGGCCTCGGCCTGGGTCTACGATAATGACGTCACATTTTTCACTGGCATGGTTTTTAATAAAATAAGCCAATAACTGCACATGCTCATCTTCGTACAATAAATCACTGCCGATGATGACATCAAAGAGTCCCAGTTTGCTGGTATCATTGGCCCAATCTACTCGCTCAAAAGCAATGTTTTTGCCATTGTTGAGTTTTGTGTTTCGATTAAGGAACTGCTCAACTTCTGGGTGATAGTCGGTTGCGGTTATATCGGCATGTTTTTCATTAAGAAGTAAGCTTGATAGCGCTATTCCACAGCCTATTTCTAGAATTCTTTTACCTTCGGTTTTGTAATCCAACATATAGTTAGCCAGCACTAAACTTGATGGCCATACAATGCCAAAAATAGGCCAGCTCGCAGAGGATATTCCAAGTTTTTCAGCTATGCCTGTAGGGTCATAAAATTCTTGATTATTACGTAAGGTACATAGATGAACATCTATGTCACCAAATTCAACGGTTTGGTAGCTTAAGCGTAGAGCTGTCATTGGGCCGTCTCAAAAATTGAGCGCTCAGCCAGCTATCGAGGACAAATAAATGACAAAACGAAGAGGTTTTAGTTAGGTTATAGCAGTTCGTTAGAAAGGCAATATATTTAACTAACGGTCAGGTTTTATTCGACTCAAATTTTTGTTAAAAGCATCATAGTATTGTATTTTTAACTACGCTTTGGAATTCAATTGGATTAATGCTCTATTCAAACATTAATTCCTTCATAACGGAAGAAACCAACGTAAACAGCTTGATTTTCCTCATTATTGCACCAGATTGGCACCTCTATAGCTTCTTCAAAAAAACCATTTATATCAATTCAGAATATAATTCAGGCCCGTCATCAGTTTGAACATTTTTTATCAATGATTGTTTCTGTTGTGATATTTAACTGTAATTTTAGCTTATTAAATATGTGACATACGTATCATAAACTTAATGATAATGGTTTGCATTAACATATTCGTTATGTATAATTCACGAAAATTTACATTTATTTACACAGCTTCAAGATTGTTCACATTATCTAATTGGGATGGAATATGAAAAAAACGTTAATTGCTGCAACACTATTTAGTCTTTTGGCTAGTAATCAAGCTATGGCTTCTGACGAAAAAACGGAACTACGCCAGATTATTGAGCAGCAGCAGAAAGTGCTTAAAGATCTTGAAAAGCGTCTTGAGCAAACTGAAAAGCGTGTAGAAACTACTGCAGATGTAGTAGAAGCAACTGCATCAAGCAAGTCGGCAACCACTATTGGTGGTTATGGTGAATTACACTATAACAACATTAGCAATAACCAAACGGGTACCGACAAGAAAGAATTCGACTTCCACCGTTTCGTTTTATTTGTAGGTCACGAGTTTAACAGCACTACTCGTTTTTTCTCTGAACTAGAAGTTGAGCACTCAATTGCCGGTGAGAGTAAAAAAGGCGAAGTTGAGCTAGAGCAAGCTTATATCGAGCACGACTTTAATGAGATGCTTACCGCTAAAGCAGGTTTGTTTTTAATGCCAGTGGGTATTATCAACGAAACTCACGAACCAACAGTATTTTACGGTGTTGAGCGTAACCCAGTAGAAAAAGACATTATTCCTGCAACATGGTGGGAAGGTGGTTTAAACCTTAATATTAAAGCGGCTCCAGGTTTAGCGTTTGACACTGCAGTGACATCTGGTTTGTATTTGGATGAAAGCTCAGGCTATAAAATCCGTAACGGTCGTCAAAAAGTATCTGAAGCAAAAGGCGAAGATTTAGCTTATACCGGTCGTGTAAAATACACTGCAGTACCGGGTTTAGAATTAGCTGCCACGGTTCAGTACCAGTCTGACTTAACTCAAGGTACTGCTGGTGTTGATAGCGCTTCTGCTACATTGTTAACCGCACACGCTATTTACAGCATTGAAAACTTTACTGTTAAGGCTTTATTCGCCCAGTGGGATATTGATGGTAAAGAAGCTGAAGCATTAGGTCGCGATAAGCAAAATGGTTTCTATATTGAGCCTTCTTACCGCATTAATGAACAGTTTGGTGTGTTTGCTCGTTATAACGAGTGGGACAACAATGCCGGTGATAGCGCTGACACCAAGAAAAAACAAACCAACGTGGGTGTTAACTACTGGTTACACGAAAACGTAGTGTTTAAAGCTGATTACGAAAACATTGGTGGAGCTGCAGATTCAGACGGTTTCAACCTAGGTGTTGGTTACCAGTTCTAATTGATGAGCATTCAGTAAAAAGACACTCCGATAAAACAGATTATCGGTAAAATTATGGGTGCCAACAGTGTATATTGTCGGCACCCTTATTTTTACTCTTGGCTAAGGATTGATATGCAGGCAATATTACGATCATATTTGATGCTATTTATGATGGGATTAGCTGTTTATTTGTCGGCGTTTAGTGCTGTAGCAACACAGTATCAGTCAAATGACGCCTTTATTAACCAAGCATTTAATGGCAATGCTGGCGAGTCTAAAGTGTTGTGGTTAGACGATGATCTAAAGCAAGCCGTAGAAGCTATTTTAGCCCATCGTTTTAATAAAATGCGTATGCGCTACTGGCAACACAATGATGAAACCGTTTGGATAATGGACGAAATAGGCAAAGAGTCGCCGATTACGGTCGCTATTCATATTAAAGACCATCAAATTGTGCGGACTAAAGTGTTGGTTTATCGTGAAAGTCGCGGTGACGAGGTTCGTCATGATTTTTTTACAGACCAATTTAAGCTGGCCAAGTTAGATGATCAACATCAGCTTGATAAGCATATAGACGGGATTACTGGTGCGACATTATCAGTAAGAGCGTTAACTAAGTTATCGCGCATTGCATTATTACTTCATGCGCATGTGGTGCACTAAGCCACGTTTCAATTCAAGCGGATCATTTCAAGCAGGTTAGTGTGACTAAAACATCTCGACGTAACCGTTTTAGGCTTAAGATTTTACGAGCCCTTCGTCCTTGGCATCGTCGCTTAGGATTAGTGAGTGCGTTGTTTATCTTATTGTTAGTGCTTACAGGTGTGGCAATAAACCACAGCGATGATTTTGGTTTAGACCAAACACCAGTTACCCAGTCGTGGTTGCTTGATTATTATGGTATTGCTGCACCTTCTCATGTTGCTCAGTTTGGTGTTGTACCGTCTGCATTATATATTACCGATAATTTGTTGTGGCAAAACCAACATATGATTTTAGAGGCAAATACGACCTTAATCAGTGCCAGCTATGTCGATAACATGCTGGTGGCCATAGATGCACAGCAATTGTATTTGTTTAATGATCTTGGTCAATTGCAAGAAACTCAAAATGCCAGCACTGGTCTTCCATCTGGTTTGTTAGCGCTAGCGATTGTAGATGGGCGGGTGTGGTTAAATACCAACAATGGCGTGTATCAAGCCGACGAACAACTTATCGATTGGCAAGCTATTGCGCCGTTAACAACACCAGTCGCTTGGCTGAGTGAAAGTAAAGTTGTAGACAAAGAGGTTGTTAATCTTGCTCGTAGTGCTAATTTGCATTGGCAACGCGTGATGCTCGATTTACATAGTGGACGTTTATTTGGTCATTTATCGGTTTGGTTATGGGACTTATTCGCGCTAGCATTGTTAATGGTATCTCTCAGCGGCTTTTGGATTTGGTTAAAACAAAAACCACCGAGATAGTCTATTCAATTACCGTGTTTAGCGTTCAAACTGATCAACCGTGTCGGTTAGCTTATCGGCTAAATTACTCAACAAATTACCAGCCTCGCTAATTTGATGATTACCTTCAGAAACTGACTCACCTAATAGCGTGAAATCTTGCACTTTAAGTTTAACTGTATGCGCTTGCTGCTGTGAAGCTTGTGCTAGCATGGCAGATTCTTGACTGACGGTAGCAAGAGACAAAATAAGTTGGCGGCTCTGTTCAAGTGTTATTACTAACTGATTTGCTAATGATACTGAGTGTTGTGCTTTTTGTTGGTTTGATGCCATATTGTCGACCGCAGATTGAATTGAATTGACAATATTGGCCAGCATTGTATTTATTTCTACTGTTGAATTGTGCGTGCGTAAGGCTAGCGTTCTAACTTCATCAGCAACAACCGCAAAACCTCTTCCGGTTTCACCTGCTCTAGCCGCTTCAATGGCTGCGTTCAATGACAATAAATTTGTTTGTGAGGCAATATCGGCAATGGTTTTAACCACCGTCGCCACTTGTTTACCTGAGTTTTGCAGTGTTAGTAACATACTGGCAGTTGTTTCTATGTCTTGAGCCAGTACACTAATGCTGTCTGCTGTTTGTTTAACTTCTTTTTGCCCTTCAACCATACTTTGCGCGCCCTGCTGAGCAGAATCTGATGCACTTTGTGAATGTTCAACACTTTGCTCCATTTGTTGCTCAAGTTGCGACATCACATCTACTAAACTCACAATAGTGTGTTGAAGCTCATCCACAGAGGCTGATGATTTACCTGTTGTGTTACTTAACTGGGCAACGGTTTGGCTAATACTGGCGATGGCGTCATGTACTTCATTCATTCCTAAACGGAATACGTTAATTAGGCCATTAACACTGGTGGCCACATTACTAATTTCAACGATACATTCGTCAGACAATTTAGCTTTCAAATTACGATTTTGGGCAATGCGGGTGAGGTCGTTTGATAGTTGTTGTATAGGTGTGGCAATTTGTTTTTGTGCTGCTAAGTAGGCCCCAACAGCCACAACCAACATGAGCCCAACTAATACGAAAATAAGCATAGTATTATGGCCAAGTTCATTTTGAATGTTCATCGCATTAAGGTTGGCTTGAGTTGAGATTTCCTCAGCAAGAACATCTAGACGATCTTTGAGCTCGTTAGCACTGTTATTTAATGTGCTTAAATGATTACGGGCATTGTCCCAATCTACCGATGATTTACTCATGGTGTTTTCAAGTGCCGATAACGCGGCGTTAAGCGCGTCAATTTGTGGCATTAATTGGGTAGATGTTACGGTATTTAATTGTTGATATTGCTCGTTAAGGTTTTTTTCTAGTTTAACTTTATTCTGGCTAAATTCTGTAACATCGATAGTTGTGCCATATAAAGAATAACCCATTAATACCAATTCTTTGGCAAGGCTTTGTACTCGTGTAATGCTGTTAAGCGCTGGTAATGTGCCATCGACAAAACCACCAACTTCTTGTTTCACGGTTTGGTTGCTGTTATTGAGTAAAACAGCAGCCACTAGGGTCATTAATAAAATAGCTGCATAGCCTAGTAGAATACGAGCTTTGATAGTATTAAAAGCGTTAAACATGGGTTAATACCTTAATCGGGTCATTTTTTGATCTCAGTGTTATTAAGACCGGATACAAGAGAAGTTATGTTCATTTTATTCTAATGTTAAACATATCGGCACAGTATTAACATTCTTGATTAGGAATCGTTAAATTATGCTAGTTGTGTATATTGTGGATATAAGCTGATTAGTGGCCAAAAGGACTATCGACTCTAATTTGTACATATTCGTGTCAATAATAGCCTAGTGTTGTGCTTATATCATGGCGAGCATGATTAATTATTCTATTGATAAATAGTCTTAATAACGTTGAAACAGATAAACAATAGCTTGAACAGATGCATAATCGCGATTACAAATTCAAATTAACCATACATGTTATTGGTTGTAGTCTGCATCTACATTTGTTTGACAGTCAGTGCTGGTGATAAGGATATTGGAAGGTGGCGTTCATGTTGTTTCAACACTGTATGGAGGTAATCCTGCAGTGGCAAGTCATCAAATCCTCGTTAATTACGATATTAACTTTTGATGTTTTGTATTTGAGATCTTTACAATATTAGCATTAGGTCTAATCGTCGTTCAGTCGTCTAAATATATGCAGCTTGTACAGTGTGGTCTGTATGCTTACCTGTTTAACTATGCCGGTTATTCGTAAACAGTCCTATTGAGTTATAAGGTCAATACGTATTAGGCTGGAAAATCTTGTCGCTTACGATATTGCTATCGTTAAACTCGCATCGTATAGCAACAAGCATATGTTAGTCAGATGATGGTTATCAATGTCAGCATCATCTTAGCTCACAAGCTGTATTGACTCAGTTGTTATTTCAGTTTGTTGCATCTTTTTCAACTCAATATTTTTCCACACTTTGTCATGAAAGTAGAACACAACTGTATTGACGGCAGGCTCAAGCAGGGCAATGGTACCACCGATAATAATGCTACCGGTTAATAGGTAGGTAATCGTAAAAGCCACACTGAAGTGTAAAATGGCAAAGCTGATTGTCTTTTTCATGATGAATCCCCTGTTTGATTTATTTAAATGATAACAGTTCTCATTATCATGTAAAGAGGGTTGATTCGATTATTGCAAATGAAAATTTCGATTACGTTTGTGATTTTTAATATTGAAAACAATAAAGGCCCTAAAAAGGGCCTTCCATTACAGTTAATAACATGAATTAATTCAGGCGATAACAACAGATATTGTGATTAGTAATGCCACGGGAAACGTGAAAAGTCTTGATCTCGTTTTTCTAAAAAGGCATCACGACCTTCTTGAGCTTCTTCACTAGCATAGGCTAAGCGTGTTGCTTCACCGGCAAACAATTGTTGGCCAACCAAACCATCATCAGCCATATTAAAGCCATATTTAAGCATACGCATTGCAGTGGGGGATTTAGAATTGATCTCTTTGGCCCAGGCTAAGGCTTCAGTTTCTAGTTCGGCATGTGGAATGGCGCGGTTTACCATACCCATGTTAAATGCCTCTTCTGCAGAGTAATTAAACCCAAGAAAGAAGATTTCGCGGGCACGCTTCTGACCAATCATCTTGGCTAAATAAGCACTGCCATATCCGGAGTCAAAACTGCCTACATCAGGGTCGGTTTGCTTGAAAACAGCATGTTCTTTTGACGCCAACGTTAAATCACAAACCACATGTAAACTATGTCCACCACCTACAGCCCAGCCAGGTACAACCGCAATGACCACTTTAGGCATGAAGCGGATCATTCGCTGCACTTCTAATATATGCAGACGCCCCATGCGAGCGACATCTGGTGTACCTTCTTCAGCACCTTCATATTTATAGCCATCTTTACCACGAATACGCTGATCGCCGCCTGCGCAAAATGAGTACTGACCTTTTGCTGATGGTCCATTGCCTGTAATGAGTACACAACCTACATCGGACCATTGTCTAGCATGGTCTAAAGCTGTATAGAGTTCGTCTACCGTTTTAGGGCGAAATGAATTAAGGCAATCAGGCCTGTTTATTGCTATACGCACCGTGCCTTGAGATTTTGCGCGGTGGTAAGTGATGTCTTCAAAATTGAATCCTTCGACAAGATCCCATAACTCAGGGTCAAAGATGTCAGATACCGATTCAGCTTGTGATTGTGTCATAAAAAAAACTAGCCCCTATTGCAGATATTACACAAAGGCTAGGCTTATTTGATACTTAGGTCAATTCGTTACCATAAAATCGTTAACGATCTCGAGTTATTAGATTTTATCGCAAATAAATTGCAGATTGTCTTTAGTAAAAACAGGGTGGCGAGCACTACTATGGCAGTATTGGCTTTTAAACTCGCTAATTGCTTCATTACTGGTAAATACACCATCTAATTCACGAATTTCAATTGTCGATAAACGCTCATAAATTTCCGTTTTAATTTGTGGAATGTGTTTATCTATTTTAGTGATTTTTGTACCAGTCATCGAATCAAGCTTTTTATCTGCCTTAGTAAACATCGTTTTAATGTCATTAATGGGCTTATCAAGCTTGTCTGTTTCTGTCGCGAAATAATAAATAACCCCCGCGATTATTGCTAATCCTATCCAGCCTCTCATCTTTTTATCCAATAATGTGTTATTACCTATATAATAAGCTAGTTATCGTTCAATATTAAAGCAGTAAGGCTGTAACATGACGACAGAATCCAACTCCAAGGACTTTTCCAAACAACAACGTATTCAAATCCATCAACCTGATGCTAGTAAAGCAGACCGATTCAATCCGCGCAACCGTATTTACGTAAGAGCTGTCGATGGCTTATGGACAACCTTACGACGTTATATGGGTTGGATAGCCATGTTATTTTTCTTACTTCTGCCTTGGTTACCCTGGGGAGACCGTCAAGCCGTTTGGTTTAATCTTGCTGAGCAAAAATTTCACGTCTTTGGTTTAACTATTTGGCCACAAGATCTCACCTTGCTTGCCGCACTCTTTATGATAGCCGCATTTGGGCTGTTTTTCGTTACCACTTATCTAGGCCGAGTGTGGTGTGGCTATACATGCCCACAAACAGTGTGGACCTTCATCTTTATATGGTTTGAAGAAAAGTTTGAAGGGGCGCGTAATAAACGAATAAAGCTCGATCAAATGCCATGGAGTGTCAATAAACTCTCGCGTAAAACAGCAAAACATACCTCTTGGTTATTAATATCACTATTAACAGCTACTACCTTTGTATCCTACTTTGTTCCAAGTCGTGAGCTCTATATTGACTTTTTTACCCTTAATGCAGGTGGCGGGATATATTTTTGGGTGGTTTTCTTCACTATTGCTACTTACGGTAATGCCGGATGGATGCGTGAGATCATGTGCATTCACATGTGTCCCTATGCCCGCTTCCAAGCTGCCATGTTTGATAAGAATACCTATATAGTAGGCTACGACACCCAACGCGGTGAAACCCGTGGTCCTCGTACACGTAAACAAGATCCTAAAGAGATGGGTTTAGGCGACTGTATTGACTGTGACTTGTGTGTACAAGTGTGCCCAACTGGAATCGATATTCGTAATGGTCTGCAATACGAATGTATTAACTGTGGTGCTTGTATCGATGCATGCGATAACACTATGGAACGAATGGGATACGATAAAGGGTTAATCAGTTACACAACAGAAAACAAACTTGATGGTGTGCAAGAAAAGGTACTGCGACCTAAGTTAGTTGGTTACGGTGTGGTGCTGACTGCGATGATATTAATATTCATTTATGCCAGCGCAACGATTGCTCCGGTACGTATGGATGTCATTAGAGATAGAAACTCACTTTATCGAGAAAATAACCAGGGCAATACAGAAAATACCTTTACGATTAAAATTCTCAATAAAACAGAGCAACCACAAGAATACGAACTAAGCGTCGAAGGTTTGCCTAATGCCAGATGGATTGGCCCACAGCATGTATCGATAGAAGCTGGTGAAGTATTAACCCTGCCAATTAGTATTGCAGTTGATCCTATTGAGTTGAAGAGAAGTCTCACCAAAATCGATATCAAAATAACTGCACAAATAGATGGTAGCCCAATAGAAATAAAACAGGAAACTCGATTCTTTGGTGATTAGAACCGAGTGAAATAGCCTAAAAAGGGACGGATAGTCCCTTTTTTGTTCTTTTCGATTGAAAAAGCACCTCTCGGTCATGTTTTTGCAATATTTAGCCTATTTATGCTTGCACAAATAATTAAGCTCCCTATAATGCGCAACCACTGACACGGCATACGTCGCTGACAGGTTGTAAGGTTCAAATTGAAGTTTACAACGGCAAAAAGAAAGTTTGAAAAAACACTTGACGCCAACACGGGAAAGCGTAGAATACGCACCCCAAGCCAACGGCCTAGCGTCTTATGGTGATGTCTGAAAAATTGATATCAACGTTCTTTAACAATCTAAACAAGAAATCTGTGTGGACATTCACAGGTATTGAGTTATTCGAAATTGTCTTCTGTTCTTCGGAATGTTG
>NZ_RKKE01000001.1 GCF_003797125.1 Shewanella frigidimarina | reverse complement strand
CTGATCCCATTCCGAACTCAGAAGTGAAACACAGTATCGCCGATGGTAGTGTGGGGTCTCCCCATGCGAGAGTAGGTCATTTCCAGGCGCCTAATTGACTTGCAAGAGTCGTGAAACAGCCCGCTATCATGTAGCGGGCTTTTTTACGTCTGTTATTTGTTGAATTACGGTTTGGTTAATATGAGCATAATGCTTGTGTGGACGATATGCCCATGCGAAATAGGTCATTTTCAGGCGCCTAATTGACTTGAAAGAGTCGTGAAACAGCCCGCTATTATGTAGCGGGCTTTTTTACGTCTGTATTTTGAGGGGCTGATTGTTGATTGCATCACATTGTTGTATAGATGGCATCAAAAAGGCTACCGCTCTCTTATACCAATTACAGTAAATATATGATCTAATTAATCGTCATTTTCTTATTTCAGTATCTATGAATAATACCAATCTTGTAGCATTAATTAAATTTGAAAAAAACGCTCGTAAACGTATCCGTTATCTCGCCTTACTTCATTTTACCGAAGGTCATTCTCGTACTGCTATTGCCAACATGTTGAAGGTCAGTAGAACCATTGTAAATGGTTGGGTTACTAACTATTTAACTCATGGCATAGTGGCCTAGATTATAAACATAATCCAGGTAGACCCGCTCAATTATCAGCGAAACAACAGTAAGTCTGAAAGAGTGTGTACAACGTCAAAGCTTGTCTGAGAGTGGGCGCGAGTGTCCGGCAACTGGCGTGATAGAGGCCATTATTACCCCGCATGCCAACAGTGAGTATATGTCAGCGCATTTAACATTAATTTCAGAGGCTACCGAATTTGGACGCTATGCTCTGGTCATCATGGACGGCGCAGGTTGGCATCAACAAGAACTGACTGAAGACTCTGATAACCTTAGTATCCTTAAGCTTCTCCCCCCTTATTCCCCAGAACTCAACCCCATAGAACAAGTGTGGCAATGTCTTCGTCAGAATGAACTCGTCAATCGTTGTTCTAGTGGATATGACGATATTGTTGAGCAGTGCTCCATTGCATGGAATCGCTTTATTGCAAAACCTGAAAGGGTGATTCAATTATGTTCTAGGCGGTGGGCAATACTGATCAATTAATGTAAATGGTATTATTTCTAATTTGAAGTGGTCAACAAAAAGAAGATCATTTTTATACTGCTATTTTAGCCGCTGTTGGACCCATGTCATTGCTATGATCTATTACCATTTATCTTGATTCAGTTTTTAATTGATTAAATAATATGGTATTCGTGGCAATGAATTATGGCTAAATGAATATACATACTAATATGCAATGAGTATTCAAAGAGAAGGAGTATTTGTGATTGTGAAAAAAAACAGGTTTAAGTCCATTACCTTATTAGCAATGGACTTATTGTTTCAAATCGTTTTTAGATAGACAGGAGCAATATCAGAGTTCAGCTAATATCTTTTCTACGATAGGTTTATTAGCTTCAGGGAAATCATATTCCGCAATTCTATCGATCTGCACCCATTCAATTTGTTGCTGCTCCATACCTTTAGCTTGGTTTGAAAACTCAGTAATTAAATGAATGTCGAGTCTGACATGTTTATCTGGATAATCATGACTGATGTCCATGAAGGGCGTTGAATTAGATACATCAAGATTAACTTCCTCTTTGAGCTCTCTAATTAACGCTTCAGTAACCGTTTCATTTGTTTCTACCTTACCGCCTGGGAATTCCCACTTTCCTCCTTGATGAAGGTGTCCGAGCCTTTTAGCCAGTAAAATGTGTTTATCTTGATTAATGATGACACCGACAGCAACATGTATTCTTTTTTGCAAGTTTTGCCCCTTATAATTTGAACTTATTGTTTGAAGAAGTCACCTTCATCAAAACCAGCATCATCCAACAGATCTAGGTCTATATCGTGCTTAACCGGAATAGCATGTTTCTCGCTGGCCCAGTCGCCAAGATCGATCAGTTTACAGCGCTCACTGCAAAAAGGTTTAAATAGGGATTCGTCTTTCCATTCAACTTTGGTACTGCAAATTGGGCAGTTTACAATTGTTAAAGGCATAATCATTCTTGGTTATTAATATTATTAGTGATGTTAAAGTGTTTATGTGCAGGTTGCTAGTGAGAACTGAACAGTTTCACTGGTATGACGGTGTAAATCGAAATCTACAAAATGAATTGCATAACGATTTCGATTTCCGCTGACGGTAGGGTAGCAGTTTTGATTGGAATTTATTTGCACTCGAATTAATGACAACGGTTGTACAGAGTTGCCTTGATAGAAACCCACTGGAGCTTGGTATAAACCAAAATCTGCTGTCGTTCGAATGAGTTCCAGAAGTAATGCTATTGGGGCGAGTAGAGGCTGGTATTGAATAAGCCAACTTTTAATATCTTGCTGTCGATGTTGCCAGTCTTTGCCAAGCCAAAAGTGCAGTTGAGGAAAGTCAAAATTACAGTATGCTCCAGTCATATTGAAACGCTGTCGTAAGGCTGAGATAAATTTGTCTTGTTTGAGGCTGCAGCCAATTCTTTCTTGTGCTTGCAGTGGCGATTTTAATGCGATTAGCTTTTGGGTGAGTTGATCCACTTGAGCGTTATCTACATTTGAGTGAGTACGCCAATGAGAAATTATCTGAATCTGTTTTTCAATATCTTTTAAAATATCGGTGCGATAATCACAACGTTCAGTTAGTTCGGCAAGAGCAAATAAGGGACTAAAACATTGATGTTGATTATCTTGTTCGGCATGCTGTTGCAACTGTAGGGCAAGGTTTTCTATACGTAAATAACTGCGTATTTTTTCATTTAATGGTTGTTCATAAATTAATTCAGTCATTGACGTTAGTTTCTAAATCGGCAGCCTGTTGTAAGTATTGTTGGTGCAGACGGAGTACTTGACTGCGCAACAGCTCATATTCTCCTTGATTATCAATAATGTTATCAGCTTTAGCGAGTCGTTGCTCTCGAGTCATTTGACTCGCCAGAATATGCTCTACCTGTTGTTTACTGACACCATCACGTTGCATCGTCCTTGAAATCTGTAACTCTGGTGCTATATCTACAACCAAAGTAGTATCAACTAAACTATCTAAATGATTCTCAAATAGCAAGGGCACTACCATTATTACATATGCAGAAGTCGATGCTTGCACTTGGTCGAGCATCTTTTGGCGGATCATTGGATGGAGTAAATTATTGAGCCACAGGC
Organism: Shewanella frigidimarina; assembly: GCF_003797125.1. Lineage (GTDB taxonomy): Bacteria > Pseudomonadota > Gammaproteobacteria > Enterobacterales > Shewanellaceae > Shewanella > Shewanella frigidimarina. Next base: position 1,146,687 of record NZ_RKKE01000001.1, on the reverse strand, counting down.
GTTGTTGAGGATTATCGAATACTTGTGCCCGCAGAGCTGCTCTATCGAGGCTACCATCGGTTAATAGCAGTGACTGACCAAAGTGTTGCGCTATTGCTTTTAATCCATCAGAGCCGATTGAGACCACTTCTCGGGCAATAACATCGGCATCCACTAAGTCTATGCCAAATTCTGCAAATAAGTTAGCCACGGTGGTTTTGCCACTGGCAATGCCGCCAGTTAAACCCACAACATACTTGTTTAAGCTCATAACGTACTAAGATACCAATTGAGAATGTCATGTCCCCATACTAACGCTATCCAGCCTGCTGCAGCAATATAAGGACCAAAGGGGATAGGGTTACCTTTGTTGAGCTGTTTAGCCATAATCATGGTAATGCCCACTACCGCGCCTACCAGTGAAGATAATAGAATAATTAGAGGTAACATTTGCCAGCCTAACCAGGCACCGAAAACGGCTAATAGTTTAAAGTCACCGTAACCCATGCCTTCTTTGCCAGTGACTAATTTAAATAACCAGAATACCGACCACAAACTTAAATACCCTGCAGCTGCGCCGATAATCGCGTCTTCCGGACTGGTATAAATGCCTTTAAGATTAATGATTAATCCTAACCAAAGGATCGGTAACGTGAGTTGGTCCGGTAATAGCATTTCATCTAAATCGATGCCTGTTAACGCCACTAACACAAACGTTAGAATGCTGGCATAAACAAATTGCCATGTTGGGCCAAAATGCCATGCTAATGCGGCAATTAATACGCCGGTTAAGAGTTCAATAATGGGATAGCGGCTTGAAATACTGGTTTTGCAATCGACACATTTACCCTTAAGCATCAGCCAACCTAATATTGGCAGATTATGCCAAGGCTTTATATTGGCCTTGCATTTAGGGCATGCAGAGCCTGGCACTACCAGATTGTATTTTTCAGGAAAGGGATCGATGGCTTTCTGTAAACGCTCACTGCCTACTTGTTTGACAATGTCAGGATGATATTCATTGAGATAAAAGTTACATTCACTTTGCCATTCACGTTTCATCATCACCGGTAAACGGTGGATAACGACGTTGAGAAAGCTGCCAATGGTGGCAGCAAAAATAAAGCTAATCGCAACAAAGACCCAAGGGTATTGAGTCATTGTGGCAATAAAAGTTGAGATAAATTCAGTCATTATTCTTCTTATACTTATGATAACTTGATCATGCTTGCTTAGCCGACAATATTACCCATTTGGAAAATTGGCAAGTACATTGCTACAATCAACCCACCGACAACAGTGCCAATAACAACCATCATAATCGGTTCAATTAGGCTCGATAGTCCATCAACAGCATCATCTACTTGCATTTCATATATGTTTGCTACTTTATTGAGCATTTCATCCAAACCGCCAGATTCCTCGCCAATCATGACCATTTGAATTAACATATCAGGGAATAATTTGGTCGTGCGCATTGCTACATTCATCTGCATACCCGCCATCACTTCTTGGCGAACCTTCAACAGCGCACTACGATAAACATAGTTACCAGATGCACCCGCTGCAGATTCTAAACCATCTATTAATGGTACGCCTGCTGCAAAGGTAGTTGATAAAGTGCGTGCGAAACGAGCCATAGCTGCTTTATGGAGAATATCCCCAATAGCTGGGATTTTTAAAACCATTTCATCTATTCGATTACGGAATGCCTGAGAGGTTCGATGAGCCCTTTTGAATAGCCAAATACTAACAACAATAGCTATAGCAAAAAAATACCAGGAGGCTTGTAACCCTCTAGAAAGACCTACAACAATTTGGGTAAATGCAGGCAGTTCAGCACCAAATCCTTTAAAAATATCTTCAAATTGTGGTACTACAAAAAGTAAAAGCAGAACAGTAACAGCAATAGCAACTATAACCACAGCAGCTGGGTAAAACATGGCTTTTTTGATTTTAGATTTTAATTGTTCAGCTTTTTCGCGATATGTTGCTATACGATCAAATACTGCATCGAGAGAGCCGGAATGCTCACCCGCTGCAACTAAGTCAACATATAAATCATCGAAATATAGTCTATGCGGTCTTAATGCGTCTGAAAGCGGAATGCCGGATTGAACATCAGATAAAATCGTACCTAATAATTCGCGTACTTTGGCTTTCTCATGACCGCGGCCAAGAAGTTCAATAGTGGTTACTAATGGAACGCCAGCCGCAAGCATAGTTGCTATTTGGCGAGTGATCATAGCAATGTCCATTGCCGTTATCTTTTTTTCAGACTTAAATAATGGTGGAGATTTTTTGCGTACAGCTTTAGGGGTTACACCCTGAGATTTTAATACACTGCGAACTTCAGCAATAGTAGATCCTTTCAACTCACCAGAGGTGCGTTGTCCATCACGGTTAATACCCTTCCATTGATAGGTGAATACCTTAGGTTGATGTTTGATTTTTTTTTTCGCCTTTGGCTTTTTTCTTGCTGTTATTGTGGCCATTTAACCAATCCTTTTATTTTTTCGCTGCACCACGTTAACCCATTATTGTTAATAGAGAATAATCAATTAAATAGTAGATTTACTATAATTGATTTGACTATAGCTGAATTAAAAGCTGGTTACACGGTTAATTTCCGCGATGCTAGTTACGCCGTGAATGACTTTGAGCAATCCTGATTGACGTAAATCCCGCATACCTTGCTGCTTGGCAAGGGTGGCAATTTGGAGTGAGTTACCGCCTTCCATAATTGTACGCGCTATTTCATCGCTCATTTTCATCACTTCGTAAATACCGACTCGGCCTTTATAACCACCTGAGCATAGCTCACAACCGATTGGTTTGAATACGGTAAAACCTTTGGTGATATTAGCTTCACTAAAGCCTAAGCGCTGCATCTCAGCAACAGGAATTTCTTCTTCATGTTTACATGCAGGGCATAGGCGCCTGGCAAGTCGTTGGGCAATAATTAAATTGACTGAGCTAGCAATGTTATAACCTGGTACACCCATATTGATTAAACGAGTTAAGGTTTCCGCTGCCGAGTTTGTATGCAGTGTCGATAACACTAAGTGACCGGTTTGGGCAGCTTTAATAGCAATTTCGGCAGTTTCTAAATCGCGGATTTCACCGACCATCACCACATCAGGATCTTGACGTAAGAATGAGCGTAGTGCAGATGCGAAAGTTAAACCGGCTTTTAAATTAATGTGAACCTGATTAACCCCTTCAAGGTTAATTTCGACAGGGTCTTCAGCGGTAGAGATATTACGCTCTTCAGTATTAAGAATATTGAGGCCAGTATATAAGGAGACTGTTTTACCAGAACCAGTGGGACCAGTCACTAGGATCATACCTTGAGGTTTGGCGAGCATTTCTTCGTACAATAGTCGTTGGTCATCTTCATAACCGAGCTTTTCGATCCCTAGTTGGGCGGAAGATGAGTCCAATATACGCATCACAATCTTCTCGCCCCAAATTGTAGGCAAGGTACTGACACGGAAATCGATTGACTTGGTTCGCGACAGTTTCATTTTAATGCGGCCATCTTGTGGCACTCGACGCTCAGCAATATCGAGTTTAGACATTACCTTTAAACGAGCGGATATTCGATTTGATAAATTAACCGGTGGTTCTGATACTTCATGCAAAATACCATCGATACGAAAACGAATCCGATAACGCTTTTCATAGGGTTCAAAATGTAAGTCTGAGGCGCCTTTACGTATGGCATCGGTAAGAATTTTATTAATATAAATAACAATCGGAGCATCATCACTGCTATCTCCGCTTGGTTCGTCACGCCTTTCATTATCAGCAACTTCCATATTGGCCAGTGCTTCTTCATCTGCACCACCTAAGTCTAGGCCAGAAATATCATCTTCGATTATTTTTTCTAGTACCTTTAGGAGTTTGTCATCCTCAACTAAAATGGCTTCAGCATGTAAACCTAAACTAAATTGAAAATCTTCAAGGGCTGCAATGTTAGTGGGATCTGATGTCGCTATATAGAGGCGATTACCGCGTTTAAATAAAGGCAAGCATTTATGCTTTTCAATCAGTTTTTTATTTAGAATATCTTCTGGAATACTGAGTATATCGAATTCAGCTAAATCAAGTAAAGGAGTACCATACTCTTCATAACATAACTCTGAAATTTCGCGCGATGATAAAATTTTTGATAGCACAAGCGTACTTACTAAAGAACGTTTTGATTTTCTCGATTCTGAAATCGCACTCGACAGCTGCTCTTCGCTAAGCAGACCTTTGCGAATAAAAAGTGTTGATAATCCCAAATGTAGGCTAGTAGAAGACATGGGGGCTCCAGTTGTACCCAAATGCTAAAATGATCACTTATTCTTAGAAAAAGGTGATTTTAGTCGATTTAGTAAATTATCATTTGTAGCACTAAATAGATATGTGCCAGAATTAGTTTTTAAGATGACATACTTAAAAAGTTGCTAAATATTAACAGTATAACAATTAGTTTCGGTCCTTAATTATCATTGTCTATAGCTTAGTTGTATATCTACTGGCTCTTTTTATCAATATATTAAATGCACGCATATTAAAAGTTTGATTTCATACTCACGAGCATGGAATCTTGGAATCACTTGGCCGTAAAGATTAAAGTGTGAAAAAGTGGATAATTTGAAATGGATAGCGAGGAATGAGCGTGCAATTAAAAACATATTCTAGAGGGCTGTTAATTGTCAGTACATGCTTTTTTCTACTTGGAACTGTGTTTGCCGTCAAATTTGCTCGTCTTGTTGGTGTTGAGAGTGAATACGATATAAAGCGCATTATTTTGATTGGTTGTGTTTGGTTGTTCTCATTGGGCCTATGTTTTGTAAAGGATATTGAATTTATAAGGTTTTCAACTGCGACTAAAGCGTTTGTCGGCATTTTTTTCACATTGGCGGTTTGCTCTGCATTACTCAGTAAACATCCATTTTGGAGTGGAATTGAAATTGCTAATATCGCACTCCTAATTTGCGCTTTTATCTTTTTCGTAATCAGTATGAGAACTTTCGAAAAGGATATTATCTACTTTTGGGTTTATACCAGCTTCTTATTATTTTCTGTATTTACGTTTGTTAAGTACATTCTTTTTTTGTTGTTTTCTTATGCTGATGCGCAAAGCTTTGACATTCACGGGCTCATTTCTGGTTATGTTAATGTGCGATTTTTTAATCAATTACAAGTGATGGTAATACCACTGCTATTTTTGCCATTCTTTAAGCAAGACTTAGCTAAGTTCAGAAGTGTTTCTTTTATCGTCATATCATTACATTGGATGGTGTTGTTACAGACAGAAGCGAGAGGAGGATTTCTGTCTCTGATTCTCGCATCGAGCATGATCATGTTATTTTTAGGTAAAGCTAGTCGTAGACAATTTATTTTTACTCTATTACGAACCATATTACTGGGGATTTTTTTGTGGTTAGTGTTTATTATTGCTATTCCGTATTGGCTTATGGAGAGTGCAAACTTCCAGTTTAGAACAACCAGTTCGGGACGTTTAGATTTATGGCTTTTTGTTTTAAAAAATATTCCAGAAAACCTTTTACTTGGATTTGGACCGATGAGCTTTACGTGGGCAGAAGGTAAACCATTACCGAATGCTCACCCGCACAATGCAATTATTCAATTACTTTATGAGTATGGGATTATAACATGCTTAGTCACTAGCTCATGGGTAATAACTAGAATTTACAGTAGATTACGAATGTTAAAGTTGGCTGGGAATTCTTCGGGAATATCGATTGTTTGTGCTGTTTTGTCAGGTCTAATTTACTCATTATTTAGTGGTGTTGCTGTGATGCCATTTGCGCAAATCCTGTTTATATTTTTGCTTTCTATGATGATGCAATACGGAGGGAATGATGTCTATAAGCTTGGAATACTTACCAGAATAGGGTTGTTTTTGCTGATATCTGCTATCAGTTGTTTACTACTAGCTACATATCAGTATCAAGAGTTGCTACCAGGCATGTTTCCCAGAATTTGGGTTCATGGGCTAATAAGTTACTAATAATATTAGCTTAGTTAATATTATTTTTTAATGATTAACATCATGAACTTATTTAAAAGTTTAGGTGGATTTGTACTTAAGCTATGGTTTGCATTCGTTTTGAGTATTATGAGTAAAAAAAACACCCTACGAGGAAGGTGTTTTTTCGATAATTAAATTGTACTTATTTAGCTGCCAGCTTTACATGTGGAAGTTGTCATATCACAAGTAATTGTTGTAGGTTTTGCATCTAATGCAGTGAATGTAGCATTGCCTGTTAATTTGGCTAGTCCTTCAGCTTTAGTAGGAAGTTCAGAACCAGATCCAGAAGCACAAGCAACTGGTGCGTATAATTTAACTGTGTCTAACTCTGCAATGATAGCCGCTGCATTTGCTTTGGTCGCAGCAGCAGCTTCACCTAAACAAGAGTTGATTTTACTTTTGTTTACATATTCTTGATAAGCAGGCAATGCGATTGCTGCAAGAATACCGATGATCGCAACTACGATCATTAATTCGATAAGAGTAAAACCCTTAGCGTTTTTGATTTGGTTAATACCTTTCATTTTTCTCTCCGTAAAATAGGCTGTGGCAATTTCAATCCTAGATGTTTAGCACACTTGTTTATAGTTGAGTGTGCTAAGTGGCAATCCATATGCCTAACGCCTTACAGACACAAATATGTGACATTAATTGTCACGATGTCGTTTATGTCGTCGCTTGTGCATATTACTTATACCACTGCGTGCAATGATTTAAGCTTTATGTGTCCATGATGACAAGGTTTGTTAATGCTTTCTTTCTAAAATGTGCTTTAGAGGACTAAACCTATGAAACATATTCAGTATAGCAAGTTTTATAGTTTAGCCATCGCTATGTTTGTTATCCATTTGACAGTGAATTCTGTCATTTATGGATAATAACCAGCTACTTACTTTATTGTGTCAGTATAGCATTTCGGCTGAGCTGCGATACTAGTGTAAAACGCATGTTTTATTAATTCGTAATATCGATATCAATAAGAAAGCGTTGAATCAATGTTACACAATTGATAAAGCATAGATGTTTTTTACAACTTTATTATTGCAGTACATGACCGAAAGGCCAACTCGCCTACGCTAAACGTTAGTATAAAAGGCTTAGGAAAGGAATAGTTTTATGATACAAATTAAAAATAAATGTCTAAAAAGGCTCTGTTTTCACATTTTCCGCACATTATACCCTATATGTATTTTGACGTGTTAGGTGTGTGGGAGATTTTATTTGACAATACTGCAACAAACGCCATTTTGCTGGCGCTTTTTTGATGGCCAATGTGACTGGTTTATACCCAAATTATTTCAACATCTCTGCTTTAGCGTTGTCGCAGGATAAAAACTAAAAGGCCTAGGTTCTAGAACGCTGCGCTGTTAGATGCTATAAAATCTTAGCAGCAAAGCGCTTGCATACGGTGACGAGAGATAGCAAGCTGTGGCAAGTGATGAGATACGAGTTAAAAGCCTAGGTTCTAGAAGCGCAGCGACCTAGCAGGACGAAGTCCGCTCTAGAACCTAAAAAATATAAGTATTAAGCCTTTAATCTCAACGATAAATCTAATGCTTTGACATGCTTCGTCAAGGCACCTACTGAAATATAATCAACGCCAGTTTGTGCAAAGGTGGCTAGGGTGTCTAAAGTGACATTACCTGAAACTTCTAACTTAGCGCCTTTATCTTGATCTTTATAACGATTATTAAGGCTCACTGCATCGACCATCATGGTGACGTCAAAGTTGTCGAGCATAATGATATCGGCTCCGCCATCGAGTGCTTGGGTTAGCTCTTCAAGTGACTCTACTTCGACTTCTACCGGCTTGTTACTATCTAAAGCGCGCGCTGCTGTAATGGCTTGTGAGATACCGCCACAAGCCATAATGTGGTTTTCTTTGATTAAGAACGCATCGAATAAACCAATGCGATGGTTTTTGCCGCCACCGCAGGTTACTGCATATTTTTGGGCCGTGCGAAGACCTGGAATAGTTTTACGGGTATCGAGCAATTGAGTATGGGTACCTGCAAGTTTATTAACGTACAGTTTGGTTAAGCTGGCTACCCCTGACAAGGTTTGAATGAAGTTCATTGCTGTTCGTTCGCCAGTTAAAATGGCGCGTGCTGGGCCAGATAGTTCGCATAACAATTGATTGGCTACAATTAAATCACCGTCATCAACATGCCAATGCAGCACGACTTCACTGCCTAGTTGATTAAATACTTGCTCTGCCCACGCTTTACCGCAAAAAACCCCATCTTCGCGGGTGATTAACGCACCGGAAACGTGTTTGTCTGCTGGGATAAGCTGAGCGGTAATATCAGCATTGAGCATATCGTGAATGGTATTATGGGCTGTGTGACCTAAGTCTTCATCAAGCGCTGTTTGCACTGCATGGCGGATGTCGTTTTCTAACATAAGCAAAGTCCTTGCTAAAGAGTGTGATAAGGCTAAACAGTATCTGCATTCAACGGAGTGTTTGTTACAGAAAGCATTTGTTAAAGATTACCATAACTTGGCTATATACTGACACTATCAAGTCGGCAATTTTCAGCGTTGGTTTTTCTATTTTATGCTGTTAAATTCAGATTGAGAATGGTTAAAGATGCTTAACTCGGGATATATAGGTGGTGATCAAATAATTCTTTGCTCCGCTAACTGTATTGCATTGACTTACAATAAGCTTAGTACTCACATTACGAGTGACAAGTGGTCGCACCTAGTTAGCAAAGCGAATGACAAGTTTGATATCCAATAGGCCAAACATTCTGATTTTGGCTTACAATCTCATCTCTTCACTCTTGTTGAAGTTATCTAGTTATGTTTAGAAGGATGGATATGCCAAAAGGCTTATTAAAACAAGGCTGGTTAGCCAGCGCTAGAAAGTGTATTTCGCCACATTTTAATTCACGGCCAACAGATGAGGTGAGTTTGTTGGTGATCCACAATATTAGTTTACCGGCGGGTTGTTTTGGCTTACCGCACATTGATGCACTTTTTCAAGGCTGCTTAGATACTGAGGCTGACGACAGTTTTGCTGAGTTGGCAGGCTTGCAAGTCTCGGCACACTTTTTAATTCGCCGCGATGGTGAAGTAGTGCAGTATGTGAGCTGTGATGATAGAGCATGGCATGCTGGTATCTCTGAATTCAACGGGCGTACGGGCTGTAACGACTTTGCGATTGGTATTGAGCTGGAAGGCACCGATAGTAGTGGTTATACCGATGAGCAATATCATCAATTAATGCTGTTAACATTGGAGTTAATGGCGCAATATCCTATGATTAACATAAATAATATTGTCGGCCATTGTGATATCGCACCAGGGCGTAAAACTGACCCCGGGTTTAGCTTTGATTGGCCTCGATATAAGCAAGCCATTGCCGTGGCTTAGGCTAATCTTGTGGCCATAGCTGTAGTTGGATTGTATTTGTTGATCGCATTTGCTGAGAGCATTTGTAGCTATCGCCCACGTAAGCACTGTTCTTTAATGGCGACAGCAGCAACTGAATAGAAGTTAAAAGGATATTCATGGCGTTATTTTCATTATTAGTGGCAATTCTAGTTGAGCGTATGAAACTTCTGCCGAGTGGTTGGCAGTTCGATAGTGTGATGATGCGTTACCAAAAGCAGTTTTGGGATAGCCAATCATTAAAGTCAGCAGTTGGTGTCGTGATTGCAATCGTGTTGCCTGCCTTATTAGTCCTGTTAATCAGTTTTCTGCTTGATGGCATTTTTTTTGATTTATTGAGCTTATTATTTTGGGTGTTGATATCGATTATTTGTTTTAGTCACCAAACATTACGAAGTGTGTTTAAGCAGTATATTCAAGCGGCATGCCGCGGCGATGTGCAAGCCTGTTATCGTTACGCTAGCGAGTTGGACCCTACAGAGTCTTTAGATGTCGTGGATGAACAGGATTTAGGCCGAAAAGTAGGCCAAACGGTGGCGTGGATTAATTACCGCTATTACGGCGCTGTGGCATTATATTTAATTTTTTTAGGTCCTGTTGGTGTAATTTTATATTGTACGGTGCGTTTTTATAGTGAGTACAACAGTAATAATAAGCTTGAAATGCCATTGGTCGATCGTTTACAGATAATATTTGATTGGTTGCCAAGTCGGGTGTTTAGTTTTGGTTATGTGTTAAGCGGCCAGTTTAGTGAAGGGTTAAGTGCTTGGCGACAATATGGTTTAAGTGTTAATACTGAAGCTAAAACAATAGTGACCCATACTGCGGTTGCCGCAGAGTCTTTACCTGAAGCAGGAGATGCGCCGTTGAGTGTGCAATCTACTTTGGCATTACTGGCATTGAGTAAGCGTAATTTTGTGTTATTGCTAACCATGGTTTCTGTATTAACTATTTTTGGTTTTGTTAGCTAGACTTTAGTGCGCTGCGCTTCTAGGGCGGACTACGTCCTGCTAGGACAGCTTCGCTGCTGAGATTTTATAGCTTCTAACAGCGTAGCGCCCTAGTTTCTAGGATTTTTCGGATAAATGGTCTGACCCCTTATGCATAAATTTCAGTTATGCTCTGGGCTTGAGCGTTTTAAACAAAGCGGTGTTCTTTTGTCGGTATGCTGATAACTAGACATGGCTTGTATGATTTGATAAAGTGCGCTCTCTCATATTAATTGGTAAGACCAATTGACAATTGCTTGTTTAGGGAGCAGAGCGCTACATGGCTTATATTAAGATTAACCAGCCAAAAATTTCTGATGTGATCATGGAGCAATTGGAGCGGATGATCCTTGAAGGCAGTTTGCAGCCTGGTCAGAAACTACCTCCTGAACGCGAACTCGCGGTACAATTTGAAGTGTCTCGTCCTTCATTACGTGAAGCGATTCAAAAATTAGAAGCTAAAGGGTTGCTCATGCGTCGTCAAGGCGGTGGCACCTATGTTAAAGAACAACTGTGGCAAAGTCTTGCCGATCCTATCGTTGAATTAATGCATAACGACTCAGAAAGTCAGTATGACTTACTCGAATTCCGTCACGCCACAGAAGGCATGATGGCGTATTATGCTGCGCTGCGCGGCACCGATGCGGATATGCAGAATATTCAAAAACGAATTATTGAAGTAGAAGCTGCGACGAATATTGAGGCCAAAGCTGCTGCCATTGTACGTTTTTATCGTGCGGTTGCTGAGGCGTCACACAATGTTGCTATGTTGCATTTAGTATTAAGTTTAACCCCTGTGCTGCACAAAAATGTCGCACAAAATTTGGAGCTTTTAAGCATACGCGAAGAAGCTTCCACCATGGCAAATGATCACAGACGCGCGTTACTGGCTGCGATTATACGCCGGGACCCAGACGCTGCACGTGAAGCTTCGAATGAGCATTTAAGCTACATCGAAGAAGTCATGTTGTCAGTAAGAGAAGAAGACAGTCGGTTGCAACGTAGTTTGCGCCGTTTAAAGAGCGGCGTGTAACACTTGTCACTTTGAATAAGAATACACTTTTGCTGTGTCAACAAGCAGCAAAAAGCCGAAATATAATCCGTATATAGAGAAGGACTGCGAGATGTCTGAAGATATGCTTCAAGATTTAGACCCATCAGAAACCCAAGAGTGGGTTGATGCTCTACAAGCTGTGTTAGAGCAAGAAGGGCCTGAACGTGCACACTTTTTACTCGAAAAATTAATCGACAAAGCTCGCCGTAACGGTACTCACTTACCGTATAACGCGACTACTGCGTATTTAAACACGATTCCAGCAGGCCAAGAGCCAAACATGCCTGGCAACCAAGAAATGGAACGCCGTATTCGGGCGATTATTCGCTGGAATGCATTGGCGATGGTGTTACGCGGTTCTAAGAAAGATTTAGAGCTTGGTGGCCATATCTCAAGTTTCGCGTCTAGTGCGACAATTTACGATGTGTGTTTTAACCATTTCTTCCGTGCGCCTAACGAGCATGACGGTGGTGATTTGGTGTATTTCCAAGGCCATATCGCACCCGGTATTTATGCGCGTTCGTTCCTTGAAGGCCGTATTACTGAAGACCAAATGGCCAACTTCCGTCAAGAAGTTGATGGCAAAGGTCTTTCTTCGTACCCACACCCTAAGTTAATGCCTACTTACTGGCAGTTCCCGACGGTATCGATGGGTCTAGGTCCTATTCAAGCGATTTACCAAGCGCGTTATTTGAAGTATTTAACTGACCGTGGTTTAAAAGATTGCTCTAAGCAGACTGTTTACTGTTTCTTAGGTGACGGTGAGTGTGATGAGCCAGAAGCATTAGGTGCTATTGGTTTAGCTGCACGTGAAGAATTAGATAACTTAGTATTTATCGTTAACTGTAACTTACAGCGTCTTGATGGTCCTGTTCGTGGTAACGGTAAAATTATCCAAGAACTTGAAGGCGAATTCCGCGGCGCAGGCTGGGAAGTGGTTAAAGTGATTTGGGGACGCTATTGGGATCCGTTATTGGCTCGTGATACTAGCGGTAAATTATTGCAGTTAATGGAAGAAACCGTAGACGGTGAATACCAAAACTGTAAAGCCAAAGGCGGCGCGTACACGCGTGAGCATTTCTTTGGTAAGTACCCAGAAACTGCCGAAATGGTTGCTAACATGTCAGATGATGACATTTGGCGTTTAAACCGTGGTGGTCATGATCCTGTTAAAGTTTACGCTGCACTTGAACATGCACAAAAAACCAAAGGTCGCCCAACCGTTATTTTAGCTAAAACAGTTAAAGGTTACGGTTTAGGTGATGCAGGCGAAGGTAAAAACATCGCTCACAACGTGAAGAAGATGGGCGCTGAGTCTATTCGTTACTTCCGCGATCGTTTCAATATCCCGATCCCTGATGACCAGCTAGAAGATTTGCCTTTCTATCATCCAGGTCCAGACTCTGAAGAAGTGAAATACTTAAAGAGTCGCCGTGAAGCATTATTAGGTTATTTACCGCAACGCCGTGAAAAATTCACTGAAGAGTTAGAAATTCCTTCATTGAAAATTTTTGATTCGATTTTAAAAGGCTCTAATGGCCGTGAAATCTCGTCAACGATGGCGTTTGTCCGAGTATTAACTGCGTTATTGAAAGACAAAGGTATTGGCAAGCGTATTGTGCCGATTATTCCTGATGAAGCACGTACTTTTGGTATGGAAGGTTTATTCCGTCAAGTGGGTATTTATGCTCACGAAGGCCAAAAATATATTCCACAAGATTCTGATCAAGTGGCGTACTACCGTGAAGATAAAACCGGTCAGGTTTTACAAGAAGGTATTAACGAATTAGGCGCAATGTCATCTTGGGTATCAGCTGCAACCAGCTACTCAGTCAATAACATGCCAACAATTCCGTTTTACATCTACTACTCTATGTTCGGTTTCCAACGTATTGGTGACATGGCATGGGCTGCTGGCGACATGCGCGCACGTGGTTTCTTAGTAGGTGGAACTTCAGGTCGTACAACATTGAACGGCGAAGGTTTACAGCATCAAGATGGTCATAGCCACGTATTAGCTAATACTATTCCAAACTGTATCTCTTACGATCCAACTTACGGTTATGAAATTGCGGTTGTAGTGCAAGATGGTATTCGTCGTATGTATGGCGAAAATCAAGAAGATATCTTCTACTACCTAACCACAATGAACGAAAACTATGTTCAGCCAGAAATGCCAGCCGGTGCCGAAGAAGGTATTGTCAAAGGTATTTACAAGCTTGAAACAGTTGCCGGTAGTGGTAAAGGTAAAGTGCAGTTAATGGGTTGCGGTACGATACTTGAAGAAGTGCGTAAAGCAGCACAAGCATTAGCAAAAGACTTTGGCGTAAGCGCTGACGTATTCAGTGTGACTAGCTTTAACGAGTTAACTCGTGACGGCCAAGCTGCTGAACGTTGGAACATGTTGCATCCAACAGCTGAACCTAAGCAAGCGTATATTAGCCAAGTATTATCTGCAGACGCGCCAGCGATTGTGGCGACTGACTATATGAAGATATACGGCGAGCAATTACGTGCTTTCGTACCGACAGACTATAAAGTACTTGGTACTGATGGTTTTGGTCGTAGCGATAGCCGCGCAAACTTACGTCATCACTTTGAAGTAGATGCTAAGTTTATTGTTATTGCGGCACTGAAGTCTCTTGTTGAGCGTAATGAAATGCCTGTTGATGTGTTGACTAAAGCCATCGCTGAATATGGTATTGATGCTGACAAGATTAACCCACAGTTCGCGTAAGGGGATACAAAATGGCTGAATTAAAAGAAGTTTTGGTTCCTAATATCGATACTGATGCAGTACAGGTTATTGAAATTTGTGCTGCGGTTGGTGATTATCTTGAAAAAGAAGCATCAATCATTACAGTTGAAAGTGATAAAGCGACCATGGACATTCCAGCACCTTTTGCTGGTACGTTAGCAGAATTAAAAATCGCTGTCGGTGATACCGTTTCTGAAGGTACCTTAATTGCTATGATGAGTGCAGCTAACGCTGCACCGGCTAAAGCAGAAGCTGCTGCGCCAGCACCTAAAGCTGAAGCGCCAGTGGCACAAGCTGCAGCTCCTGCACCAGTGACGCCTGTTGCCGCACCAAGTGTTGGTAGCTCAGAAGTCATTGAAGTTAAAGTACCTGATATCGGCGGCGACACTGATGTGTCTGTCATCGAAGTATTGGTTGCTGTTGGCGATAGCATTGACGTTGATACGGGTTTAATTACCTTAGAAACTGACAAAGCAACAATGGATGTACCATCACCTAAAGCAGGTGTGGTTAAATCAGTGACAGTGGCCGTTGGCGACAAAGTGTCTGAAGGTTCATTGGTTATCACGCTAGAAGTAGCCGGTTCAGCACCTGTTGCATCTGCGCCACAAGCTGCCGCTCCAGTAGCACAAGCAGCTCAGGCTCCAGCAGCACAAGCCGCAACGACAACTCAAGTACAAGAAATTCATGTGCCTGATATTGGCGACGCCAATGATGTTGATATTATCGAAGTGCTGGTTGCTGTTGGTGATGAAATCACTGCAGATCAAGGGTTAATTACCCTTGAAACAGACAAAGCGACAATGGAAGTACCAGCACCATTTGCCGGTAAACTTGTGTCGTTAACGGTTAAAGTGGGTGATAAAGTGTCTCAAGGTAGCTTAATTGCGACTATTGAAACCGCTAGCTCAGCACCAGTGGCACAAGCTGCGCCGACTCAAGCAGAGCCTGCTGCAGCGGCAGCCGCACCAACTATGGCTGCCAATCGTCCATCAACTCCACCAGTGCCGTTTCACCCAAGTGCTGCTGTTACTGCGTCAACCGGCGTTGTTCATGCATCGCCTGCGGTACGTCGCTTAGCGCGTGAGTTTGGTGTTGATTTAACCAAGGTTTCTGGTACTGGCCGTAAAGCGCGTATTTTGAAAGAAGATGTGCAAGCGTTTGTGAAATACGAATTATCACGCCCTAAAGCAACGGCTGCTACAGCGGTTTCTGGTGGTGCTGGTGGCTTAAACGTGATTGCAGCGCCTAAAGTTGATTTCAGTAAGTTTGGTGAAGTGGAAGAAATACCACTAAGCCGTATCCAGAAAATATCTGGTCCTAACTTACATCGCAACTGGGTAACCATTCCACATGTTACTCAGTTTGACGAAGCTGATATCACTGAGATGGAAGCATTCCGTAAGCAGCAGAACGACCTTGCTGCCAAGAAGAAAGCGGATTACAAGATCACTCCATTAGTGTTCATGATGAAAGCCGTCGCCAAAGCATTAGCTGAGTTCCCAGTATTTAACTCTAGTTTGAGTGCTGATGGTGAGTCGCTTATTCAGAAGAAGTACTTCCACATTGGTGTTGCTGTTGATACACCAAACGGCCTAATGGTTCCGGTTGTACGTGACGTTGATAAGAAAGGCATTGTTGAATTGTCGCGTGAGTTAACTGACATTTCTATCCGTGCTCGTGACGGTAAACTTAAGTCTGCTGACATGCAAGGTAGCTGTTTTACTATTTCAAGTTTAGGTGGCATTGGCGGTACGGCATTTACGCCGATTGTTAACTACCCAGACGTGGCGATTTTAGGTGTATCAAAATCTGAGATTAAGCCAAAGTGGAACGGTAAAGAGTTTGAACCTAAATTAATGTTGCCGTTATCGTTGTCATATGACCATCGCGTTATTGATGGCGCAATGGCTGCACGCTTTAGTGTGACCTTGTCTGCGATACTATCAGACATTCGTACATTGATTTTATAACCCAAAAGGTCGCTCATATGAGCGACCTTTTTATTGTGATCGGTTTCAAACAAATTGATTTGAGTATAAAATGCGCCCATCCCAATTTTTTAGTCCACAATTGAAAGAAATTGGAAGTGAAACGTAAGTTTCAAGCTGGCGACATCGACATTTGGGCCGATCCGTCTTTCACACGGAATGAACAAGATTAGAGGAAATCATGAGCAACGAAATCAAAACTCAAGTAGTCGTACTAGGAGCAGGCCCAGCAGGTTATTCTGCGGCGTTTCGTGCTGCTGACTTAGGCTTAGACACCATAATTGTTGAGCGTTTCAGTACCCTTGGTGGTGTGTGTCTGAATGTTGGCTGTATCCCTTCAAAAGCACTATTGCACGTAGCAAAAGTCATTGAAGAAGCCAAAGCTGTTGCTGACCATGGTGTTGTTTTTGGTGAGCCAAAGATTGATTTAGACAAATTACGTGGTTTTAAAAACAAAGTAATTAGCCAGTTAACGGGCGGATTAGGCGGAATGTCTAAAATGCGTAAAGTTAACGTGGTTAATGGTTTTGGTAAATTTACTGGTCCTAATAGCTTAGAAGTCACTGCGGAAGATGGCACTGTGACCGTTGTTCAGTTTGAACAAGCGATTATTGCTGCCGGTTCACGTCCAATTAAATTACCATTTATTCCACATGAAGACCCACGTATTTGGGACTCAACTGATGCACTTGAACTGAAAGAAGTTCCAGGTAAGTTATTAGTAATGGGTGGCGGTATTATCGGTCTAGAAATGGGTACTGTGTATTCATCTTTAGGAAGCGAAATTGACGTGGTTGAAATGTTTGACCAAGTTATTCCTGCTGCAGATAAAGACGTTGTCCGTGTATTCACTAAGCAAATCAAGAAGAAGTTTAATCTTATTCTTGAAACTAAAGTGACCGCAGTTGAAGCAAAAGACGACGGTATTTACGTAACAATGGAAGGCAAGAAAGCACCTGCTGAGCCAGTTCGTTACGATGCTGTTTTAGTGGCAATTGGTCGCTCACCAAATGGTAAGTCTCTTGCTGCTGAAAAAGCAGGTGTTAATGTTGATGAGCGCGGCTTTATCAATGTTGATAAGCAGTTACGTACTAACGTACCGCACATTTATGCTATCGGTGATATCGTTGGTCAACCTATGTTGGCTCATAAAGGTGTGCATGAAGGTCATGTTGCCGCTGAAGTTATTGCTGGTATGAAGCATTACTTTGACCCTAAAGTGATTCCTTCAATTGCTTATACTGACCCAGAAGTAGCATGGGTAGGTCTAACTGAGAAAGAAGCAAAAGAGCAAGGTGTTGCTTATGAAACTGCTACTTTCCCTTGGGCTGCTAGCGGCCGTGCAATTGCATCTGATTGCAGCGAAGGCATGACCAAGTTAATTTTCGACAAAGAAACTCATCGTATCATCGGTGGTGCTATTGTTGGTGTTAACGGTGGCGAATTATTAGGTGAAATTGGCCTAGCGATTGAGATGGGTTGTGATGCTGAAGATTTAGCATTAACGATCCATGCTCACCCGACTTTATATGAATCAATCGGTTTAGCTGCTGAAATGTATGAAGGTTCAATTACTGACTTACCTAACCCTAAAGCGGTTAAGAAGAAGTAATTTACGCGAACTAAATAGCCTTAAAAAAGCATTCCATTTCGGGATGCTTTTTTTTGTCTTTTTTTTTGATATTTTAGGCTAGTCTTAATCATAACTGTTTGTAAGCCCTATTCAGTTATAGGGACATTTTGCAGCATGCCGATTTAGTCTGATTGAAAGTGAATCTAATTATGATTAGCTCGGGGGTGACTTTCCTATTAAAATAATGTTAAAACATTAATATTATTTATAAAAATCTCATTTTAATCGTCCAGAATAACGACAACAACCTATGTTGATTTTGGCGGCAGAAAAAAATTATCACAACACCAAGATGATTAATGTGTGGATGACGATAAACCTGTTTTTACTACGTGTGGGGCTTGCCTGCATTTGATCACGTAAAGGATAAATTGAATTTATGACCAGAGCTGTATTGGTAAGCCTAGGCTGTTTTATATTATCCTTATTTACGGTATTACCTGCATGTAGTGCAGACATTGTTCAGCGAGTATTTAACGCCAAAGATGGTTTAGCTAATGCGACTATTCAAGACATTAGTTTTGACGGTTATGGTCACGTATGGCTGGCGACTCAACAAGGTCTTTATCGCGTTAGTAATAGTAAGGTAAGGCGCATTGATAAAGTGGGGTTTGACTCGGTACTTGATGATGAACTGATTACAACAGTAGTTAATTCTGGCCAAGACCATTTGCTTGTTGGTACTAATTCCTCGTTATATCTTTACAGTATTTTAGACAATCACTTCAGCTTATTGCTTAAACCTGAAGATAATGATGCGACTAATATCAATAAAAGTATTCGCGTGGCGGCAACTCAGCGTCAGCTTGATGGACGGTTGCTGATGCTCGCTTACTCTGGCCAAGTGTATTATTTTGATGATGCTTCTCAGCAATTGTCTTTATCTCCAAGCCATTCATTAGACCACAATTTACCTTGGCGCAATGCGCTTGAGTTACACAACTCCCAGTATTTGTTTTCGACTAATCACGAACTTCAGCTGCACCAGGCCGATGGAACCTTCATTGGCACATTTCCGTGGTCTGATAAAAACGATTCCATCAGAAAGTTGTTCCAAGATAAACAACAAAGAGTGTGGATGCTGACATCGAAAGGGTTATTTAAGGTCGATATTGAGACGCTTACCGTGCAATCGGTGCCTGAAATTCCCTATTATGTTGATCAAATGGAACAAGATCTTAATGGTGATTTGTGGATTTCAAGCCGAGCAGGATTGATATTTTGGAGTCCAGAAAATAACAAATTAACCGTATATCGAGACGAGCTTAAGCAGCGAGCCAACATTGATTACATTCATGATATGGCGGTGGATTCTAATGGTTTATTGTGGGTTGGTGGCTCAGGTGATGGGTTGGCGGTGATTGCTGGTAAACCTCATTTTTTAATTGAAGATTATTCTAAAAAGCCACCCTATCAACTTGATAATGAAATGGTGTGGTCGGTATACAGCGAAGGCGATAAGGTGTGGCTAGGTACCGATGGTGGTTTGTCTGTAGTTAACACTCAGAACCAAACTTCAACCATGGTTATTCCCACAGGTTTTGCACTGAGCGACAGTATTTACAGGATTGAATCCTTGAACGCGGAGCATCTTGTGTTGGCCACTACCAGTGGTTTATATGTAGTCAATAAAAAGACTAATGTCAGTACCAATTTTGCTACATGGAGCGGTGGTAGCGAGTCACTAAACGATAGAATTGTTATTGGGATTTATCGTGATGAACTACACAAAGATGTCATTTGGTTTACCACCAATAAGGGTCTGTATTATTGGCAAAATGGTAATGCTGATTTAACGTTACAAGTTTTATCAGATGGGCAGCAGTCATTGAGTAATACCTTTTATAAAGCTTTATTAAGGGATGATGCTGGGCATTTATGGATTAGTGGCGGTAAACATTTTGGCTATTTGACGACCTCTGGCGAATATATTTCTAAAGTGGATGTATTTGCTGATTTTACTAATGTCCCAACCATGAATAGTCTTATGCAAGTGTCACCGGGTGTTATCTGGTTAGGTACGTCCCAGCAAGGGATTTATCAATTTAATACTCAAACCGATGAGGTTATTTCGCTGGATCAACAGTGGAAGATCGATTGTAAAGTGGTGTTCTTTTTACAAGATACTGAAACAGATCATATCGTTGGCTGTGCCAGTGCCATTATTAAGGTTAATAAGGCGACAGGCAAAGTCAGTTCGTATAGCCATAAAGACGGTTTTATTTCCGATGAATTTAATGAGTCGGCAAAATTTTATGATCCTGATAAAGGCTTTTTTGTGGGTACGCCAGACGGCGCAATGTTAATCGACCTCGATAAACTGGCGCCGCGCACTGTTAATGACAAAGTGATACTTGAATCTGTATCGGTGTTTTATGAAAACAATACCGAGGTTTATCTCATTCCAAGTCAATTGTCGCAAGTAGAACCCGGTGCCAGTTTAATTAGCTTTCAAATTGCCGTACTCGATTACCTTGATGATAAGCCGATGACCATACAGTATCGTTTGGTTAAAGATGGCGCAGACTCTGGCAATTACGTGCTATTAGAGGGCCAGTCACAGATTAATATTACCGGTTTAAGCGCTGGGGCGTATGCACTTGAGCTTTTATATAAAAGAAATGGTGTGTGGTCGAATGAGCCATTTCAATATCGATTTACGGTAAAGCAGTTTTGGTGGCGCTCGCAACAATTTACTGGTGCATTGATTTTTAGCATTTTGCTGATAGCCGCCATTATATTGTTATACAGACAGAGACAAATTCATCGTTTTAAGCAAATGAATCATGCATTGATTGAAAGTGACGAACGCTTACGTCAATCGTTAAAAGGCAGCGACTCTGACCTATGGGAATGGCATGCATCAACACAAGTGCTGTCACTCGATAACCGAGGTGGGGTATTAGGACCAGACACGCACATTAACGTTAAATTAGAAGATATCCCAGTACATCAAGACGATGTTGAGAGAATCACATCTGTGTGGCAGGACCTTGTTAACGGTAAAGTGGAGATGATTGATGCCGAGTATCGATATCGTAATCAGCATGATCATCAGTGGCATTGGTTACGCATTAAAGGCCGTGCTATTGAGGTAGATATTAACAATGGAAGGTTAATTTATGCTGCAGGGATGTATACCGATATTACTCAACAAAGAACCCTTGAAAGTGAAGCCAATTTATTAGCCCAAGCATTTGAAAATACCTCCGAAGGCATGTTGATATTAGACATGAAAAAGAACATAAAAATTAGCAACGCAGCGGCTAATTTAATTCTAGCGGCTAAAAAGAGTGATTTAGCTGGCAAACCTTTTTCCGATTTAGTGTTTGAGACTATAGAGCCTTTTGACATGGAAGAGGTGTTCGATAAGGAACGTTTTTGGACTGGAGAATGTGAGTTTAATTGCAGTGATGGTAGCCGATGCCCTGTTTGGATAAATGTATCGACCATGTTTAATATGAATGGTTCGGCATTACATTATGTGGTGGTATTTTCAGATATCACTGAACGTAAGCATAATGAGTTACATCTGCGCCGTTTAGCAAACAATGACATGTTAACTGGCTTAGCTAATCGAGCGATGTTTTCGCGTCGATTGGGCCAAGTTATTGAAACGGCAAAACAGCATAAAGAAACCTTAGCGTTATTATTTTTAGATCTCGACAGATTTAAACATGTTAATGACTCATACGGCCACAGTATGGGTGATGCATTACTCGTTGAAGCTGCAAGTAGGCTGCAGTCTTGTTTGTCTGAAGAGCATTTGTTGTGTCGCTTTGGCGGTGATGAATTTGTTATTTTGCTGCGTGATGCAAAAGACGTCGACACCATTAACCACATTGCAAAACAGTTATTAAAACAAATAGAAACTCCTTTTAAATTATACGGACGAGAATTTTTCATTTCGACCAGCATTGGTATTAGCATTTGGTCTGATGATGATCAAACGCCTGAAACCTTGATTAAAAACGCCGATTTAGCCATGTACCATGCTAAAGAAGAAGGCCGTGGTAATTTTCAATATTATTCAGCAGAACGTAATGCAGAAGCGTTGTATCACTTGCGCATAGAGGCTGATTTACATCGAGCGATACTGTGCAATGAATTTGAATTGTATTATCAGCCTCAGATAGATGTTGACCAACAAAATAGTATTGTTGGCGTTGAAGCATTAATTCGTTGGAAACACCCAAAAGATGGCATGGTTAACCCCGATGTGTTCATTGGTATTGCAGAATCTTGCGGCTTGATTGTTGAGATTGATCGTTGGGTACTTACCCAAGCTTGTCTCGACGGTGCAGATTGGCATCAGCGATATCAAAGCGAGATAACAGTGTCGGTTAATGTGTCTGCAATGCATTTTAGACAACCAGATTTTATCGACTTTTTGACTGCGACATTGCATCAAACTGGTATGCCTGCTAGATGTTTGTCGGTAGAAATTACCGAAGGCGTATTGATGAAAGAAATTGATATTGCCAGCCAGCATTTACGCGCGTTAGAGCAGTTAGGTATTGATGTTGCCATCGATGATTTCGGTACCGGTTATTCGTCGCTTGCGTATTTACGTTCATTCCAAGTCAATATTCTGAAAATTGATCGCTCGTTTTTAATCCATATTGACACCCATCAAGCCGATCAAGCCATTGTGAGCAGTATTATTGAATTAGCTCGTAACCTATCCCTTGAGGTCGTTGCTGAAGGCGTGGAAACATCTGAACAGCTTGCACAAGTCGTTCAGCGTGGTTGCCACATTATTCAGGGATATTATTTTGCCAAGCCGATGCCCAAAGCCGAACTTGAGCTCGATATTAAGCGACAAATGGGGATTAATGAATGATGTGTTCATTGATGATGCCAAGGTAATCTTCTTGCTGCTATCCATTAGTATGGGTATTGGTTAAATTTTGTTAGAATAAGTTGTTTTTACTTACTTTCGGAATGATTTATGCAACAAATTTTGCGCCTTAACTTATCTACCTGGTTTTTGGCTAGCTGTATTTGCTTTAGCCTAGCAGTGCAACCTGTCTATGCTGCGAAAAAAGCCGCTAAAGAAAGACCCACTATTGGCTTAGTGCTGAGTGGCGGTGGGGCAAAAGGGGCTGCACATATTGGTGTGTTGAAAGTACTTGAGAAATATCATATTCCGGTCGATTACATTGCGGGTACCAGTATTGGCGCTTACGTTGCTGGTATGTACGCGTTAGGCTATAACGCCGACCAAATTGAAGAAATCATGCTCAGTGGTGAATGGTCTAAAGGCTACTCAGACACCATTCCGCGCGATAAGTTAAGCTATCGTGATAAACAGCAACGTGATCAGTTTAATATTCCACTGACTGTGGGTTATAACAATAATAGCTTAACCTCACCTAGTGGTTTGTTACGTGGTCAAAGCATGTCTCAACTATTACGTCACTCGACAGGCTTAGTCGAACAGTTTGGTGACTTTGATGAACTCGCGATTCCGTACCGAGCGGTAGCGACGGATTTGGCAACCAGTGAAGCGGTGGTGTTATCCAGCGGCAGTGTAGTACAAGCCATGCAAGCATCTGCCACAGTACCAGGAGCATTGCAGCCAGCACTGATTAACGGTCGTTTACTGGTTGATGGCGGAATTGCCAATAATATGCCTATCGATGTGGTGAAAGCCATGGGGGCAGATATCATTATTGCCGTCGATATTGGTTCTGCACTCACCAAACAAGAAAACTTGGACAGTACTATTGCCGTACTAGAGCAGCTCTCAACCATTTTGACTCAAGCGAGCACCGCCCGCCAAAAGACCTTACTGACGACTGGTGATATTCTCATTCGTCCCGCCATTGATAGCCTAAGTACCACTGATTTTTCAATCATGCCATTAGCGCTTAAATTAGGTGAAGATGCCGCTATATTAGAGTTGGTGAAGCTAGAACCGCTTGGTATTGGTGAGCAAGACTATTTGGCTTATCAAGCGGATAAATTACAACAAAGCTTAATGTGGATCGATCCACTTAAAAAACCCATCTATAAAATTGCTTTTGATAATCAATCAAAAGTCAGCGAAAAATTACTGCGCGATCGTTTAGGGATTACCGAAGGCGTTGTACTAACCAAAGAAGAGTTAAATTTAGCCTTAAACCGAGTGTATTCATTGAATAAATTCGAGCGTGTCGATGCTGAGTTTGAAGATGTTGAGCAAGGCCGAATTTTAACCATTACCACCCGAGCAAAATCATGGGGGCCGAATTACTTTCAAGCAGGCTTTAACTGGGAAGATGACTTCACCTTAGATTCAGCTATTACGTTAAGCTTGGCTTACACCATGACCGACTTAACCGAAAATGGTGGTGAGTGGCGTAATGAATTAGAACTTGGGTATAAAAAGTTAGTCGGCACTGAGTTTTATCAGCCATTAGATCGTGATCAAACATTTTATAGCCTAGCGCGATTCCAGTATGAAATGAAAGATTGGGATTTAATTGATCAAGATAGCCGTTATGTTGAACTCGAAAATAATGTCGCTCAAATCGTTTTAGGTATCGGCTATAACTTTAATTCAGATGGAATTATCGAATTAGGCTTTGTCGGCGAAGATGGTCGGGTTAGCAGTGAATTTGGCTCGGTTGATTCACTAGATTATCATTCAACGGGTGGCTATTTTAAAGTGGCCTACGACAGCCTAAACAGCATTAGCTTCCCGACTGAAGGTAATCGAATTACCTTTGTCAGCTACTTAAGAGACGAATCCTACAATGGATTAAGCAATGTCGATACGACCTTTAGTGATGATCTTGCTTGGCAATTTGAAGCGGATTGGAAGGGTGCGTTGAAACTCGGAAATCACGCCATTGTAGGTAAGGTGGAGCTGGCGACCGTAGAGAATGACGGTAACTTTACCTTGCATGTGGCAGATTTAGGCGGTTTCTTGAATTTGTCGGGTTTCCGTAAAGACACCTTAATTGGTGCACATAAAGTGTTTGGGGCAGTGATCTATCAATACGATCTCGGCCGTGATGTATTGATCACCGACTTGCCTTTGTATTTAGGAACCAGTCTTGAAGCCGGTAATGTGTGGTTTGATCGTGATGATGTCGATTTAGATGATTTAATTTATGCCGGTAGTTTCTATCTCGGAACCGACACCGATTGGGGCCCTGCAGCATTAGGTTTTGGTTTTACCGACCGCGGTGAAACAGCATTTTACTTATTTGTTGGTAAAAACT
Organism: Shewanella frigidimarina; assembly: GCF_003797125.1. Taxonomy (GTDB): domain Bacteria; phylum Pseudomonadota; class Gammaproteobacteria; order Enterobacterales; family Shewanellaceae; genus Shewanella; species Shewanella frigidimarina. The sequence goes on along the minus strand of NZ_RKKE01000001.1, from coordinate 1,121,627 downwards.
TTTAGGCAGTCTATCTAAGCCAAAAGCCTAGAGCGCTACGCGGCTAGAGGCTATAAAATCTTGGTGACGAGCGGTGGCAAGCGATAACAATCGAGCTAAAAGCGCTCTATCCGTGAGCGCAGCGTTCGCTGTTATTGATTGTTATCGTCCTCGCAGCTTAGCAACTCTAGCAGGACGCAGTCAGCTCTAGCAGCGCAGCGACCTTGTTAAGCAGCGCGGGTAATAATCCGGCATGAGCAAGTTGGTTATGGGCAATCACCCATTTAGTTTGTGTGGCTGTGTGGGGCGCAGGAATGGCTACGGTTTGCATACTGGCAGCCCGCGCGGCAATTAAACCATTAAACGAATCTTCAATTGCGATGCATTGTCCTGGCGCAATGCCCAGTCCTTTAGCGCAATTTAAATATACTTCAGGATGTGGTTTGCCATAATCGAGATTTTCAGCGGACTCAATCGCATCAAAATAATGGCCAATGGCCAACTTATGCAGCACAGCTTCAATAATTAATGATGATGACGATGTGGCTAAACCTATTTTAAGCCCTAAACGTTTGCACGTCTCTAGCGACTCAATAACGCCTCGCATTGGTTCACCATTGGCTTTTATTTGGCTTACAACTTCATTAACTATGGTATTGGCCGTAGCTGTATTGTCGTAATTTGGCCAAGGAAAACGTTGGTGCCAATAGCTAACAACATGATCAATACGCAAGCCTGTGGTTTGCTCCACTTCTTCAAGGCTGAGATTAAGTCCAAAGCTATTTAGGACAGTCTGCTCGGCCAACTGCCAAGCCGGTTCGGAATCGATTAAAATCCCATCCATATCAAAAATAACGGCTTTTATTTGGTTCGACACAATACTGACTCCATAAACGGCACAATGTTAAGCGCTAATTATCACGTTGTTGTTGATTGGACACAATCAAAACACACTTTTTAAAAAATATTTTATTTAAAAAAGGGGATATTTTTTTGTATATAGTTTAATCAGTGGGTACTGTATAAGTTAATGTATTTAAGAGAATTTCCGCCTGTTTCAAACTATTGTCTAATTTTATTTTATTCAACTTGGCGTTAAATTGATTTTTAGGTTGATAAATCGCATTGATTTCATACCTCTGAGAGTGTGAGCTGATTCATACTTTTATAAAGCTGTAGTATACTGGAGGTCGGATTTCAAGCCCGAACCAGTGGAATTATCAGCGTAACCATAGTGGCGCTGAGTTTCGCCGTTAGGCGTCAAACAAAGAGGAATGTTGCCGTGCTAGAAGCATATCGTAAACACGTCGCAGAACGTGCTGCAGAGGGCGTAGTCCCTAAGCCATTAAATGCACAACAAGTGGCTGAACTGGTTAAGTTATTTGAAACACCCCCAGCAGGTGAAGAGGCATTCATCCTCGACTTGCTCGAAAATCGTATTCCACCAGGAGTAGATGAAGCTGCTTACGTTAAAGCCGCTTTCCTTGATGCAGTCGCTAAAGGCACTGTGTCATCTCCTATCTTAAGCGCAGAACACGCTGTTAAACTGCTTGGCACTATGCAAGGTGGTTACAACATTGAGCCGTTAATTGACCAACTAGATAATGCAGCATTAGCACCTCTATCGGTTACCGCACTTTCAAATACATTGTTGATGTTTGATTCATACCACGATGTTGTTGAAAAAATGCAAGCGGGCAATGATTTTGCTAAGCAAGTAGTTGATGCTTGGGCCAATGCAGATTGGTTCTTAAATCGTCCCAAATTGGCTGACAAAGTTACCTTAACTGTTTTCAAAGTGTCTGGTGAAACTAACACTGATGATTTGTCTCCTGCGCCAGATGCATGGTCTCGTCCAGATATTCCACTACACGCATTAGCAATGCTAAAAAATGCGCGTGACGGTATTGTGCCTGATGAATCAGGTGTTGTGGGTCCAATCAAAGAAATCGAAGCGTTAAAAGGTAAAGGTCATCCTTTAGTTTACGTAGGTGATGTTGTTGGTACGGGTTCTTCACGTAAATCTGCCACTAACTCAGTGTTATGGTTTATGGGTGATGACATTCCTTTTGTACCTAACAAGCGTGCTGGTGGCTTCTGTTTAGGTAACAAAATTGCGCCAATTTTCTTCAACACCATGGAAGATGCGGGTGCATTACCGATCGAACTAAACGTTGATCAAATGGACACTGGCGATGTGATCGATATCTACCCTTATGAAGGTGTAGTTAAGCGTCACGGCACTGATGAAGTTATCTCTACATTCGAGCTTAAAACCGAAGTATTGTTAGATGAAGTTCGTGCTGGTGGTCGTATTCCATTGATCATTGGTCGTGGTCTTACTGACCGTGCGCGTGAAACCTTAGGCCTTGAAGCATCAAAAGTATTCGTTCGTCCACAAGATATCGCTGCATCTAACAAAGGTTTTACTTTAGCCCAAAAAATGGTCGGTAAAGCATGTGGCGTATCAGGTGTTCGTCCTGGTCAATACTGCGAACCTAAGATGACCTCTGTTGGTTCACAAGACACTACCGGTCCTATGACACGTGATGAGTTAAAAGACTTAGCATGTTTAGGCTTTAGTGCTGATTTAACCATGCAGTCATTCTGCCACACTGCGGCTTATCCAAAGCCAGTGGATGTTACCACTCATCACACACTACCAGATTTCATTATGAACCGTGGTGGTGTTGCTTTACGTCCAGGTGACGGGGTTATTCACTCGTGGTTAAACCGTATGTTATTACCAGATACCGTAGGTACTGGTGGTGATTCACATACTCGTTTCCCTATTGGTATTTCGTTCCCAGCCGGTTCTGGTTTAGTGGCATTTGCTGCTGCAACAGGTGTCATGCCTCTTGATATGCCAGAGTCAGTGCTAGTGCGCTTTAAAGGCGAAATGCAACCAGGTATTACCTTACGTGATTTAGTTCATGCTATCCCATTAAAAGCAATTGAAATGGGTCTGCTAACGGTTGAGAAGAAAGGCAAAATCAACGCTTTCTCTGGCCGCGTATTAGAAATCGAAGGTCTTGAAAAACTTAAAGTTGAACAAGCATTCGAATTATCTGATGCATCTGCTGAGCGTTCAGCTGCAGGTTGTAGCATTAAGCTAGACAAAGAGCCAATCATTGAATATCTAACCTCTAACATCGTCATGTTAAAGTGGATGATTGCAGAAGGTTATGGCGATCGTCGTACTATTGAACGTCGTATTACTGCGATGCAAGAATGGATTGCTAACCCACAGTTGATGGAAGCAGATAAAGATGCAGAATATGCTGAAATTATCGAAATCAATCTAAACGACATCAAAGAGCCAATCCTTTGTGCACCAAACGATCCTGATGATGCTGTATTATTATCAAGCGTTGCACAAACTAAGATTGACGAAGTGTTTGTTGGTTCTTGTATGACTAACATCGGTCACTTCCGTGCGACTGGTAAGATGTTAGAAAAGTTTGCTACTACGTTACCAACTCGTTTATGGATTGCACCACCAACTAAGATGGACCGCGATCAATTAACTGAAGAGGGTTACTACTCAATCTTCGGCCGTGTTGGTGCTCGCATCGAGATCCCTGGTTGTTCTCTATGTATGGGTAACCAAGCACGTGTTGCAGAAGGTGCTACTGTAGTATCAACGTCTACACGTAACTTCCCTAACCGTTTAGGTACTGGCGCAAACGTTTACTTAGCATCAGCTGAGTTAGCAGCAGTAGCAGCGTTACTAGGTCGTTTACCTTCAGTTGAAGAATATCAAAACTACGCTAAAGAATTGGATGCAACAGCAGCTGATACTTACCGTTACTTGAACTTCGACCAAATCGATTCTTACACTAAGAAAGCCGACAGCGTGATTTTCCAAGCCGCGCTTTAAGCTTAAACGAGTTAACAATTGATCAAAAATGCCAGCAGAAATGCTGGCATTTTTATTGGTGTTATATTGTTTAACTTGTAACTTATTTCAGGATAAAAATGAGTTTCAACCTATCTTTTTATAAAGATTTACCCTGATCCCACTAAATTAATCAACGGCTAAAACCAATGCGAAAATTAGCCATATCTATGTTCTTATGGCCTGAGGCCACTAACGTCGTGGCGCTTCACCCACACCAGACCAAGAGGAAACCAACGGCTGTTCCCTCTTGGAACTCCCAGCCGCCCCGCAACATTTTCAAACAGCGAAAAGGTCGCCATGGGGATTGATCCAGCTTTTAACTTCGTGTTGGTGTTCTTCAGCCTTATTCGAAAATGCTAACGCTTACGATGGGGCGTCCCTTCCCCTCGAAAGCTAGCGGGCCATCCATGGCCAGCTCACGCTATTTTCTTCAACGGCCTCAAGTTCAGAGTTGAATTTAGGCTTTTTCAATCAAGGAATCTAACTCATTTATGGACAGAAATACGTTTAAGGGACAAGTATTTGAACTTGTTTTTATAAAAATTTACCATGACCCACTAAATTTCTAAAACCCTCAATGTGTTTTCTGGTGTCATATATAGCCACGATCTCTCTTTGAGTGTTAACCCCGTTCTTTGCGAAATTTGATGTAGTCTTTCCCGTAGCTTGCGCCTTGTTATGAGTTATTATAAAAGACCTTCGCTCTTAGCCTTAGATAAGAACGCCAATTTAGTATTATGAGAAGCTGGCTGAAAAGTATTTGCTGCTTTAGCGCTAACCTTTAATGTCGACAATATTGCTCCAGCTACTGTCGCAATTGGAATTGTCATTCCTGTTGCAAAGAAGTCAATTATTGCTCCTGACGCAGCACCAACAGATATATCTTTACCATTTAAATTGAGCTCTGCAGTAATGTCATACTTCTTAGTATTCTCAAAGCGCTCTTTGAACACGGTATCCAAATCATTTATAGCATTGCTTAGATCTGATATGGCTTTTCTGTGTGCCAACTCTTGATCCGGAGCAGACAAAACCAATTCATAAACTGAATCAAGGTACGCGTGAAGTTGCTTTAATTCATCTTTCCTGCGATTTTTGAATTCAAGAATTTCATATATATTTATATTTTCCGCTGGGACTGGCAAAACACCAGACAAATCAACTCTGATTACATTCCGTCGCTGGTTGAAGCCATCTGGAAATAAACTATCACCTCCAAATTGATGTATAACCCAGTCAACAGATTTGTCTTTAACAAGTTCTTTTGCAACAAGACTTTGGCAGGACATAATAGCATCAGTAACTTGATCGCCTTGGAATGATCCCTGAAACCCAACTCTTGGTCGCTCAATTGCGCCCGCTTGTAATAGAAGATCTTCTTCTGGCAAACCTATATATACAAGATTGTTACCAGGAATCACTATTTTATCCCAGTACAGTATATAATATTGAAGCTCTTCAATCGTTAAGCTTCGCTGCATCTGAAAGCCCTGCTGCAGCCTATTAATTATTCCTGGTGAAGCGATAATTCCCCTTTCCAAATTAAACTCCTTACCTGAAGAACTCATAACGTTTTAGTCTTTATGCGTTGCGCTGTTTGCAAGGTGTAAATCGCTTGTTGGATTTGGCCTATGCCACATCTATATTAATCGGTAACTATTTATCTAACGTAGATGCTATAGGAATTTGCTTTTTGGTGATAGTGGTGTTTTGTACAATCTTTCGGCTAATTGCTTGTTCTGACTACACCTTTAAGGTGACTTTTATAGTGCATCATCTTTTTTATTGATCGATTATTGTCTTGGCTCTGATATACCTTGTTAACTCGCAATGGGAAAAAATGAGTTAGTTATACTGACTTTAAAAGTGCTGATTCAACTCTGAACTTGAGGCCGTTGAAGAAAATAGCGTGAGCCTGACAGGACGTCAGGCTAGCTTTCGCGGTACAGGATGTACCATCGGAAGCGTTAGCATTTTCGAATAAGGCCGAAGAACACGAAAATGAAGTCAAAAGCTGGATCTATTTCCGTCGCAATTTTTTCGCTGCTGTTGTTTGGTTAAATAGCGAAAATGTTGCCGGAACGGCAGGGGTGATTCAAGAGGGGATTGCTGTTGATCCCCTTTTGGCCGGTGCAGGGTGGAACCTTGCGATCTTAATTCAAACGAAGTTTGAAAAATCCGGCGTGGGCGAGGCGCTACGACCTTAGTGGCCGTATGTCATCATAAGCATTAAGCATAAAGAAACACCTGGATCCCGGCTCAAAAGCATTGCCGGGATGACGAGGTTAATGAGATTTATTGCCAGAAGTGCAACTTTGGCACTTAGTCTGGTGTGGGCGAAGCGCCACGACGTTAGTGGCCGCAGGCCATTGTTAAAAAGAATGAATATTTAATATTCATCGATAATTAACTATACCCATCATTCAAAAATGCCAGCAAAATCGCTGGCATTTGTAGTAGAGTCATTTAACGTTTGCGAATGATGACAACATCCTTTTGATGAACGTTATTAACATTAACGACGCGATATGCCGCGGGTTTAACAACGACCACTTTAGTTACTGTCTTTTTATTAGTAGGCGCTTTTGCGTGTCCATGATGAGCACGTGGGGCACAAGCACTCAAACTGATAATAGCGAATCCGACCAATAACACTTTAATGACAGGAAATTGAATTGACTGTTTCATACACACCTCGGTACGAGTGAAGACTATAACTAAGCATAATCGTTTGAATGTCAATTGCTGATCGCGATGAGTAAAGTTATGCAAATATAGTATTGAAATTAACGACTATCGTTAAAACGTACCGTAATCATGAATACTTAATATTCATCGAAATCAGTGGTTCTCGTGAGCCTTTCTCTGCACGCAATCTGGCTAAATACTGTTGCCATAATTCAGTTTGATTACTGCACAAGTTATGTAGCACCTGCCAAGAATACAAGCCGGTATCATGACCATCATCAAAGGTGATTTTTACCGCATAATGACCAACAGGTTCGAGCGCTTTAATGTTTACGGCTTTCTTATGGGTAACCAATATTGGGTCGCCATGACGTTGTACTTCAGCCGAGGGTGAGAAGACTCGGAGCATTTCACAACTGATGTTGTAAGTTTGGTCATTATCAAATGTCACTTCGAGTAACTTAGATTGGCGTTTAAGTTTAATGCCGGTGACGGTAGGCGTTGATTGGGTCATGGGAATACCTATAAAAAAAAGGATTAACGCTAAATCGCAGATTATCATCATACGCGATTTTGCTGTTAATCCTATTGTTGTAACCTGCATTCGTGATGTTTATTCATAAACCAAAAAGTCACGAGACCTCCCATCAATAATAATCAAATGGGAGGGCGCTTGATTCAAATAATGGTTATAAAATAAAGCGGCTTAAATCTTCATCTTGTACCAAGGTATCAAGGTGATCATTGACATATTCAGCGTCAATGACAAATTTAGAACCTGACTTTTCAGAAGCATCGTATGAAATCTCTTCCATCAATTTTTCCATCACGGTATGTAAACGACGTGCACCAATGTTTTCGGTGCGCTCATTCACTTGCCATGCCGCTTCTGCAATGCGTTCAATACCTGACTCTGTAAATTCGATGGTGACGCCTTCGGTGTTCATTAGGGCGACATGTTGCTCAGTAAGTGAGGCAAATGGCTCTGTTAGAATACGTTTAAAATCAGCTGCGGTAAGGGCGTCTAATTCAACACGAATAGGTAAACGGCCTTGAAGCTCTGGAATTAGATCAGACGGTTTAGACATCTGGAATGCACCAGAAGCAATAAACAAAATGTGATCAGTTTTAACCATGCCGTGTTTAGTGGAAACTGTGCAGCCTTCGACTAATGGCAGTAAGTCACGTTGCACACCTTCACGAGATACATCGGGACCTGAGCTTTCACCGCGTTTACAAATTTTGTCGATTTCGTCTAAAAACACAATACCATTTTGCTCAACCAGCTCGATGGCTTGTTCTTTTAAGTCTTCTTGATTGACTAGTTTTGCCGCTTCATCTTCAACCAACTGCTTGTAAGCATCTTTAATTTTAAGCTTTTTACGTTTAGAGGTGCTTTGGCCAAGGTTTTGAAATAAGCCTTGTAACTGATTGGTCATTTCTTCCATGCCTGGAGGGGCCATGATTTCAACACCAACTTGAGGCGCAGCAACATCTATTTCAATTTCTTTGTCGTCTAATTGACCTTCGCGCAGCTTTTTACGGAAAACCTGACGGGTAGTCGAGTCATCTTTTTGGTCGGTATCCCAGTCATCTTTTGGCTTAGGCAATAACGCATCTAAAATACGTTCTTCGGCCATTTCTTCGGCGCGATGACGGCATTTTTTCATTTGCTGTTCGCGAGTCATTTTCACTGCTGAGTCGGTTAAATCACGGATGATTTGTTCCACTTCTTTACCGACATAACCTACTTCGGTAAATTTGGTCGCTTCAACTTTGATAAAGGGGGCGTTAGCCAATTTAGCTAAACGACGGGCGATTTCAGTTTTACCAACGCCGGTAGGGCCAATCATTAAAATATTTTTTGGAGTCACTTCATGGCGAAGTTCTGGCTCAAGTTGCATCCGGCGCCAGCGGTTTCGCAATGCAACGGCTACTGAGCGTTTGGCATTTTGTTGGCCAATGATATGTGCATCTAGTTCGTGAACAATTTCACGTGGAGTCATTTCAGACATAACTGTTCCTTTATTAACGCTCGAATTAGTAGTCTAACTTTTCGATAGTTTTGAATTGGTTGGTGAATACGCAAATATCGCCCGCAATCGTCAGTGATTTTTCTGCTATTTCTTCCGCGCTTAACTCAGTATTTTGCAGTAATGCTAAGGCTGATGCATGAGCATAGTTTCCGCCAGAACCAATCGCAATTAAGTCATATTCCGGTTGAACGACGTCGCCATTACCGGTAATAATTAATGATGATTCAGTATCAGCCACAACCAACATAGCTTCGAGCTTACGCAGCATTTTGTCGCTACGCCAATCTTTGGCAAGCTCTACGGCAGATTTTAATAAATGGCCTTGATGCATTTCGAGCTTGGCTTCAAAACGCTCAAAAAGAGTAAATGCATCGGCAGTACCGCCAGCAAAACCGGCTAATACTTTATTGTGGTATAGGCGACGCACTTTACGTGCATTACCTTTCATCACGGTATTGCCTAGAGACACTTGGCCATCACCAGCGATGACAACTTGATTATTACGGCGTACGGATACGATAGTAGTCACGGTAAATCCTCTTCACTAATACATCAACGGGTCATTAGGGTGAATGCAATTGTTGATTGATAAAATGGATATGGGGACAAAATGACAGATATCAAGCGATGGATAACAAAAAGCCCTGTTACAGAGAACAGGGCTAAAGTGATTTATACAGCAATATCAGACGAGCAGCGTTATTCCCACAACCAAATTAAGCAGCCATTTAAACCTGCGTTCTGCATCTTATGACGATTATGTTCAGCATCGCGCTTGTTAGGATAAGGTCCTAATACCACGCGATACCACACGCCATTGGTACCTTCGCTGCGACGCACTTGTGCCTCTGCACCTTGGAAGGCAATTCTGGCCTTCATTTCATTTGCTTGCGACTCTTGCCTAAACGATCCACATTGCATTTGATAAATGCCACTAGACACTACGCCAGTTTGCGGCAAGTCTATTTCAACTTGCTTATTTTCAAGCTCTTCCAGATAAGTCCATTCTTCCTGTGGCTTAGGTGGTAGTGCATTAGGATCTTTCTTGATCACTTTTTTTGGTGTTTCTACAGTCGCGGTTGATACCGTTTTCTTTTTGGGTTGTTGAGCTGGCTCTGATACGACGGATGAGTCGGAGCTGCCATTAATGGACCATAAGAAATAACCAAAACCTATGACTAAGGTGAGTATCACAAAAACAGCCAAGTAAGGAAAAGAGCGTTTAGGTGCTTTTTTTCGTTGTGGCGCACGGGCTTTAGCGCCCGCACGAGGTTTGCGATTTGCGTAGTCACGACTCATGATTACATCCGCTCTAGGGTTTCAATGCCAAGCAGCGACAAGCCCGTTTTTAAGGTTTTAGCGGTTAATTGTGCAAGCAATAAACGGCTTTGCTTTTGCGCTTCAGTTTCGGCAGCAAGCACTGGGCAAGCTTCATAGAAACTCGAAAACTCACTCGCTAGTTCATAAAGGTAACCACATAATACATGCGGCAAGCCTTTGTCTGTCATGCGAGTTAACACTTCACCAAATTGCGCCAGTTTAGTACCTAAGTCTTTTTCTTTTTCATGCTCAAGTACAATCTTAGCTTGGCTAAGATCTATATCCGTTGCACGTTTAAAAATACCAGCTACTCGGGTGTAGGCATATAGTAGATAAGGTGCAGTATTACCTTCAAAACTAAGCATTTGCTCAAAACTAAAAATATAATCACTGGTACGGTTCTTGGACAGATCGGCATACTTAACTGAGCTGATACCCACTACGCGAGCAATTTCAGTGAGGGTTGCTTCATCCATATCTGGGTTTTTACTGCGAACCAGCTCAAGTGCGCGAACATCGGCTTCATCCAGCAAATCAACTAATTTAACCACTCCGCCTGAACGGGTTTTAAATGGACGACCATCTTCACCATTCATGGTGCCAAAGCCTGTGTGCTCTAGCGACATTTCAGGGCGAACAAATTTAGCGAGTTTTGCAAGGCTAAACACTTGTTGGAAATGCAGGGCTTGGCGTAAATCGACAAAGTACATGGCGCGGTCGGCTTTTAGTACGTTTGAGCGGTAACGCATAGCCGCTAAATCTGATGTTGCGTATAAATAGCCACCATCTGCTTTTTGAATAATAACCGGTAAAGGCTCGCCTTCTTTATTACGAAATGCTTCTTGGAATACCACTTTAGCGCCATTGCTTTCGCTTAACAGGCATTGGGCATCTAAATCTTTAACCACTTGGGCTAAGTCGGCATTGTAGGCACTTTCGCCGTGAACATCTGCACGGGTTAAGCTAACGCCTAAACGCTTATATACATCATGACAATGGCTTAAAGAGATGTCGTTAAATTCGCGCCATAGCTTATTGCAGTATTCATCACCTGATTGTAATGCGACGACAAGTTGACGGGCACGAGTAGCAAATTCAGTAGACTCATCAAAACGTACTTTAGCCGCACGATAAAAACTTTCTAAGTCAGACAGTTCCATTTTGGCTTGTTCGCCATTGGCTGCACGTAACTCTTCCATTAACGCCAGTAGCATACCAAACTGAGTGCCCCAGTCGCCGACGTGGTTTTGGCGAATGACGTTATGGCCTAAATACTCGAGTGCGCGCACGACGCTGTCACCAATGATGGTTGAGCGTAAGTGGCCTACGTGCATTTCTTTGGCTAAGTTTGGCGAAGAATAGTCGACAACGATGGTTTGCTTAGTCGGTAAAGCCACCCCTAAATGGTCACTGGTCAGCGCTTGTTGTAGTTGATTAGCTAATGCATTGTCATCAATGAAAAAGTTAATAAAACCCGGACCGGCAATTTCTACTTTGGCCACATAAGATGATGCTGGCAAGGTATCAATAATTAGCTGTGCTAATTCGCGCGGGTTCTTTTTAGCTACTTTGGTCAGCATCATTGCAAGGTTAGTCGCTAAGTCACCATGACTTTTATCTTTAGTGCGATCGACCTGAATGCGAGCTTGAAAATCAGCTGGCACAATTCCTTGCTGTTTGAAGGATTCGATGGTTTGTTCAAGTAAAGATTCAATATGTGATTTCATGGGCGTTTTCTTGCACTAATTCGTTAAATGAATGACATGACGGAACCGCATATTTTAGCCGTTTATGGGGGGTGATTGCTATCTGCTTTAGCGGAAATATTGGTTTTTTTATGCTGATTATCAACCTAAGCGAAGTTTATGACAGATATAGGGTCCGTTGGCTTAGTAAAAATACAGCTTTACATCAAATCCTGCGGATCTCGATCGATGCTCCAACGGCATCGCTTACTTTCAGGTATTTGTTCAATGAGTGCTAATACGCGTTCGAATTCGGTTTGCAAGCGCTGACGACTTTTGGCTTGCAGTATTAATTGGCGTCGATATTTTCCTGCTTTACGATCTAGCGGCGCAGGAATAGGGCCAATAATTTCAAAGTCTTTATCTTGCGGTAGTAGCTCGCTAGTGCGCGCTAGAAAAGCATCAGCATCTTCGGCTAAATGTGCTTCTGCGCGAATTAATACCATGTGCCATGCGGGTGGTAATAATGCTTGTTGGCGCTCTTTTAGCTGGCTGCGAGCAAACTCGCCATAACCGCGTTTTAACAGATCACGTAAAATGGGGTTATCACTTTGATGGGTTTGCAGTAGTACTTTACCGGGTTTGTCTGCACGGCCAGCACGACCTGAAACTTGAGTGTATAGTTGCCCAAAACGTTCTGGTGCTCGAAAGTCTGCGCTGAACAATGCGCCATCGACGTCAAGTAAACCGACTAAGGTGACATCGGGAAAGTGATGTCCTTTGGCGAGCATTTGGGTGCCGACTAAAATTTTATATTTACCCATGTAAATCCCTTTGAGCTGCTGTTCAAGGGAGCCTTTACGTCTGGTGGTGTCTCGGTCAATGCGGACAACCGGGTATTTGGGAAACAGTTTAATCAATTCTTGTTCAAGTTGTTCAGTACCCAAACCGTGGCCCATTAGCATGGTACTACCACATTGATGGCATTGGCGCGGGATAGCGTATTGATTGCCGCAGTGATGGCAACAAATCTCGTTTAAGCCTTGATGGACGGTAAAAAAAGCATCACAACGATCGCACTCATGTAAATGGCCGCATTCATGACAAAGCAAGGCCGGAGCAAATCCGCGGCGGTTTAGAAATAGCAGTACCTGATTACCCGCATCAAGGTGCATACGCATTTCATTAATTAATGATGTCGACATGCCAGCTTTTAATGGTTGCGAGGTAATATCGACAATACCTTGCTTAACCTTTTGCGCAGCACCAGCGCGTTCACTCAGTTCCAAGTGATGATAGCGGCCTGATAGCGCATTTTGTAAGGTTTCTAATGATGGCGTTGCGGAGCCTAATACCACTTGAATATCTTCAAGATGCCCACGCATTACCGCCAAGTCACGCGCGTGGTAACGCACACCTTCCTGTTGCTTAAAGCTGCTGTCATGCTCTTCATCAAGAATAATTAACCCTGGGTAAGCCATTGGAGTAAAGAGTGCTGAGCGAGTGCCGATAATAATTGCTGCTTCACCGACACGAGCCTGACGCCAAGCTTCTAAGCGTTGATTATCAGTTAATCCGGAATGTATCACGGCAACATTGACTTCAAACCGACGCTTGAAGCGATTAATGGTTTGCGGTGTTAAACCAATTTCAGGCACGAGGATCAGTGCTTGTTTACCTTGTTTTAAAATTGTCTCAAGCAAGGTGAGGTAGACTTCGGTTTTACCCGAACCAGTAATGCCTTCTAATAAGGTGCAATGAAACCCTTGTTGTTGAGTAAGCACTGAAACTGCGACGGCTTGCTGTTTGTTCAGCTTATGAGGTGACTCATTCATAATAAGCTGTTGGCGCCAGCTTAAATCATGACTAAGTACTTTTTGCTGCCGTTCAATCCATTGTTTTTGTTCTAATGCTTTTAATGCCGCTTTGCTTAATTGTTGGGTGGTGAAATCATCTTGGCTGATAGGGTTTGCAAGCAATAACTCGTACAGTTTTTTCTGTGCTGGAGCACGTTTTAATACGCTAGAATCAGCATTGCGCCCTTCGGGGCTTAAATGATATTCAACCACCGCTTGCGGCGCCGCTTCGAGGCCTTTTCTCAATGCGACAGGCAACGCTTGGCTGAGCATTTGTCCTTGAGTCGTAAAGTAATACCGGGCGGCCCAGAGGGTTAATTTATATAGCGAATCGGGTAACAATGGGGCATCATCTAGTACTGCAGTTACCGATTTTATTTGTTGCGGTGCTAAGTCACAGCTGTCAGTAATAGCAGTAATTAAGCCGATGAGTTGTTGAGGGCCAAAAGGGACTTTTACTCGAAGACCGATTTGCAATCCTGCTTGTTGTTCGTCTTTTACGCGATAGCTAAAGTTTCTGCGTAATGGGACGGGTAAGGCGACTTCAACAAACACGGGCATAAGACTTCATCATTTTTCAATTCGATAGTGGATTGCGGATCAGTTTACCTCTAAGTGTCATCAAAGAGATAGGGCAACATATATATGCGTAAAGGACTTATTGAGGTCATCATCCTAGTATTTGGGGTATTGGGCTATATTGCTACGCCAATGGCTCAAGTGAATCATGTCAGTATCAATAGTCGTCAATTTGAATTGAATAATGAACCGCAATTAAAAATCAATATTGTGGCACAAAATGATGATGCATCGCGGTTAAGGTTTTATATTCGTCAGCTGGATGGCAACTTGGGTGGTAGGAACGTGCTGCAACAGAAGTTAGTTGTGCAGAGTATTAATCGTTTTTTGTTGCAGCTCAAGGGTACAGATATTGTCAGTGATTCAAATGCACAGTTAATCGTTACCGAAAACACTGAGGCGGGAGCGGTTACGTTAGCAGTAATAGCGTTATTTGATGCACCTTATTCAGTTAATAGTGCAACCTTAGTCCCTTATATTGAAAAGCCTCGAGTACTGCCAGTAGCAAAAGACACCGCTAGTGCAAAAGCATCCAAAAGTCGCCAAGATGATAGCGGTTTGGATCAGGCTACATTATTAGCAGAACCACAATCCGCCCCATCCAAAGCCGAAGCCTCTCAACACGCGGGATGTTTAATTGAGCGAGATAATAGTGACACATTATGGCGTATAGCGAACCGTTACAAAGAGCAATGGCATACCAGTGTTTATGGTGCGATGTTAGCTATTTTTGAGGCTAACTTGTTGGCTTTTTCCAAGCAAAAAATTCATTTATTACTCAAAGATGTTTCGTTGAATTGCCCATCAACGGCTATTTTGGCCGAATACAATAATAAAGCAGTAGATAAAAAAGTCTTTGAGGTTATTGAAGCAAAACATGCAGCTAAATAAGGTTTCTGATCATAATTAGTGATAAAAAGTAGTACTTAATCGAGTATTTACTTTTGTTTATCAGTAATTAGTTGCAGCTGGTTATGTTAGTTTATATAGTTGCCCGTGTTAATACTTATGATTTGGCTCTATGATAAGGTTAAAAAAGTAAACAATAATAATAAATTACAGTGCTGACGAGCTAAGCATGAGCATTTTATTTGTTGGTGTATAAGTGAATTTAACATCATGGTTTTACGGCGTGTTTTACGCTGTGCTGAAGCGGTTTATAATCGAAAGGATTGATTTAATGAAAAGCTTTAAGGTGCTAGCAGTATTAGCATTATTGGCCGTTGATAGTATTTCAACTGCTATTGCACAAGTCAGTCATATCAGTATTGATACTATTCCATTTGAAAGTGGACAATCTCCTCAGTTAACTGTGAACATTATAACCGATCACCATGATTTATCGCGGCTGACATTTTATTTACGCCAAATTTATCAAGATAATATTGTGTTAGAAAAGCTTGAAGTTGAACAGCGTGATCGTGATGTATTTGTATTAAGTGGTACCGAGAAAATACGCGATCAAGATGCGGCACTCATTGTTTCTGAATACCGTAATGCTAAATGGCTACAATACTCACCTGTACCTTTATTTTCTCAAGCCATTGTTCAGAGCCAATACCAGCCTGTAGCCATTAAAACCATGAAGTCAGCATCGGCATTATCGACTTCTATGCCAACAACAATAAGTCGCAAGGCCATTGCTATACCTCAGGTAACTACAACGCAAAAAAATCTGAATAATTGTCAGATAAATCAGTTACCGAATGATACTTTATGGAAAATAGCGGTGCGCTACCGTAAACAATGGAATTCAAATATTTATGGTGCAATGCTTGCGCTTTATCAAACGAATCCCTCTGCATTCTATCAAGATAAAATTAGTCTACTGCAATTAGGCAGCTCGTTACGTTGTCCATCAATGGCGACTCTTTTGCGCTATCAAAATGTCGCTGTAGATAAGATAACATTCGACAATTTAGTCGCCAGTCAACGCGGTAAGTCTCAAGTAGTACCAATGCCTACTCTACCAGTGCCAGCAACTGTTATCGCCACCCAGCCGGTATTGAGCAATGGTTCGATGAATGATATGGACAGTAAAAAATCTGAAAGTAATGAGTTATTGGCGGCTATTCATGAAACGAAAATATTGCCTCAGCCATTGCCAATTAAGAACGTAGCCAAGCTATCTCTACCGACTTATGGCCAAGATAACATCTGCGTAATGGATAAATTCCCTCAAGACACTTTATGGCGAGTTGCTGATCGTTATTATCGACAATGGCAAATCAGTGTCTATGGCGCAATGCTGGCGATTTATGAGGCAAACCCAGATGCGTTTGCCAATGGTAAAATCTACTTATTGATGTCTGATAGCCGTTTACAATGCCCATCAGGTGAGATGTTAAAGCAACATCAAAATTCATCTAAGGCACAAATCACCTATGAAGCACTAGAGCGCACGCATCGCCAATAATAGTATCGATTAGAAATTCTACTTGTTTGTGTATTAGAGACACTGTATTATCTCGCGCCTAAAACATATTGTTATTAACTGCATGTGGTGCTCAACTTCGGGTTGGGAGAGCGACATGGCCTTCAATTTAAGGTAGCCCAAAATGAAAACAGGTATTCACCCAAATTACGCTGAAATCACTGCAACTTGTACTTGTGGTAACATCATCAAAGTGAACTCAACTGCAGGTAAAAACCTACACTTGGACGTATGTGGTGCATGTCACCCATTCTACACTGGTACTCAGAAAGTTGTTGATACTGGTGGTCGTATTGACAAGTTCAACAAGCGTTTTGGTATGCTT
Source organism: Shewanella frigidimarina (assembly GCF_003797125.1). Classification (GTDB taxonomy): domain Bacteria; phylum Pseudomonadota; class Gammaproteobacteria; order Enterobacterales; family Shewanellaceae; genus Shewanella; species Shewanella frigidimarina. The sequence continues at coordinate 1,104,824 of NZ_RKKE01000001.1, read as the reverse complement.
GGTAAAAAGTAATTGCATTGCAATTTACTTGAATAAGGCGCCTTTGGCGCCTTTTTTGTTTTTTGATATTACTATTGTATTGTGCTGTGAAGAAAACTAATTTTTTAGTGGTAAACAATACAAAAAAACACAAACCTCACTTTATTGTTATTTAGACAAAATAAACTGCAAATATCGGCGTCTATATCCGATTACTATCGTAAATCTTGTTATTTTCCTACATTTTTAACTTATTGATTTATATATATTCATGTTCGATTAGTTAGAATAATAAAACGTACCCTCTGTTTTGACTCACAACACCTCCTATCACTTAGTTTTTGATTTATATAATCTCTGTATTAGCGTATTGTTATTAAAATTTTAGATGGCCAGCAAGCTCACTGTTAATGTGGACAGCGGATCATACTTTCCTTCATAGATAGCGCATTTCAGGATGTATAAAATGTCAGATATTCGTCAACAAGCTCTCGATTATCATGAGTTCCCAGTACCAGGTAAAACAGCTGTTTGCCTGACGAAACCGGCTCAATCAAGCCATGATCTAGCATTGGCCTATAGTCCTGGGGTAGCAGAGCCTGTTAGAGAGATTGCATCTAATCCTGAAAACGCTTATCGATATACCAATAAAGGTAATACAGTAGCGGTTATTACCAACGGCACGGCTATTTTAGGTCTAGGTAATTTAGGCCCATTAGCGTCAAAACCGGTTATGGAAGGAAAATCACTTCTGTTTAAACGGTTTGCGAATATTGATTCGATTGATATTGAAGTGAAACACCGCACAACGGAAGATTTTATTAATACCGTCGAATCTATTGCTGATACCTTCGGCGGGATTAACTTAGAAGACATCAAGGCGCCTGAATGTTTTGAAATTGAACAAGAGCTGATTAAGCGATGTAATATTCCGGTATTTCATGACGATCAACACGGCACCGCTATTGTCACGGCAGCAGGCATGTTGAATGCTCTGGAAATTCAAGGTAAAAAAATTGATGATGCTATTTTTGTTTGTTTAGGCGCTGGTGCAGCTGCTATTGCATGTATGACGATGATTGTTAAATGTGGCGCCTTACGTGAAAATGTTTATATGTTAGACAGGCAAGGGGTGATTCATACGCGTCGTGAAGATCTCAATGAATATAAAGCATTATTTGCTAACAATACAGACAAACGCACCCTGCAAGATGTGATTAAAGATGCCGATGTATTTTTAGGACTGTCGGGTGCAGATTTATTGGCTGCCGATGATATTGCGTTAATGGCGCCTAATCCGGTGATCTTTGCCTGTTCAAATCCTGATCCTGAAATTAAACCTGAATTAGCTCATAACATCCGTAAAGACTTAATTATGGGTACTGGTCGTAGTGACTATCCAAATCAAGTGAACAATGTATTGTGCTTCCCGTTTATTTTTCGAGGCGCACTCGATGTTCGCGCAGCGGTCATTAATGACGAAATGAAGCTAGCTGCTGTATATGCTATTGCTAACCTCGCTAAAGAGCCTGTTCCTGCTGAGGTGTTAGCGGCTTATCCTAACGTGTCATCATTGAGTTTTGGCCCACAATATGTGCTGCCTAAACCAATGGACCCAAGATTACTGCCGCTGGTAGCTCGCGCAGTATCGCAAGCGGCTATCGATTCAGGGGTGGCAAAAATCACCACATTACCGACTGAATACAAAGTGTAATAAGCAAGTATAAATAATCAGGTTTATTAATCTGAACAGGGATTAATGAGGTCTGTTGTCATTAGTAAAAGGGGCTTTTGCCCCTTTTTTATAGGCCTGAGATAAGCGTGATTAAAAACGATTAGTGAAGTTGTGTAGCACAATCGTTATACTGGATAGCATTGGAGTCATTAATAAAATAAATAAATCCAGCAGGATAGCGGATAAATGAAACTCACCAAGATCCTTACTAAAAAACTGACCAGCTTTTGGCTGCTTTCATTAGCTGCGGTGGCATTTGTATTTTTACTGTGTGCGGTGATGGGTTTTACTCAATTGACCTACAATTTCCAACAGCAGAAAGTGGCTGAGTTAGAAACCATGTTAGCTGACGACTATCAACAACATGGCAGTAGTCAATTTTCTACTTGGTTACCTCCTTTATTGACGGCTTATAAAGCGGTTGAATTCTCCCTGTCGCAAGACAACCAATTAGTTTATCAACTTTATCGTGACCAAGCCGATATCGTTAAAAGCAGTTTAACGCTCTATAAGACCGAATTAAGCCATGGAAAATTATCCATGACGTTAATTATGCCACCGCCATTTTCTCTACATGATCTTGGCTGGCACGAGCTCATTATTCTTGTTATTGGTTTTATCAGCATCGGAATTTTTGTGCGTTTTGGTTATGGCTGGTACTCCAGAGAGTTAGATGGAATTGAACAACTTGCTCAACGAAGTAAACTCATTTTAGAGGGGCATTTAAAGCAAGCAGCCGATATGCCGACAAATGGTAAACCACGGATGATCAATCGTGCTATCAGTAAATTGCTTGCAGAGTTGGATGATGCTCATAAAGAACGTGGTCGCTTAGATCAATTTATTCGTAAAGATACTTTTCTTGATAAACAAACTCAGATTGGTAACCCGATATTCTTTCAAAATCGTCTCGATGGATTAAGCCATAATCAAAAAATGGTAGCTCATGGCGTATTGATGTTAATTGAATTTGATGATGTTGACTTAGTGGAAGACCAATACGGTGAAAGCGGCGTTAAGGCAATGCTGTCATTAACAACGGAAGCCATTACAGCCGCACTCGTTCAATACGAAGACAGTATTTTTGCCCGCCGCAGTTACTCACAATTAGTCATTATCGTGCCACAATTGTCGCTAGTAGAAGCCGACCAACTAGCGCAACGAATACTCAAAACCTGCCTTGCATTACCTTTTTATGGCATTGGCAATCCGGATAATTTTTTACATTTAGGCAGTGCTTTTTTTAACGCTGGAGATTTACAAGTTCAGCTTATTGAAGAGGCCGAAATGGCACTTCGAGCTGCGCAACTGCAACGTGTTAATAACTGGTTTATGTACGATAAAGGCGCGTTAGATGAGGAAATCGCTAAAGGGTCTGTTCGTTGGCGTAGTTTTATTGAAAATGCATTGGTGTCCAAACGCTTTTTTACCTTACAACAAGCCATTATCGATAGTGATAATCAAATTATGCACTATGAAATATTTAGCCGCGCTCGTGATTTAAAAGGTAATGATGTTCGCGCTACATTGTTTATTCCCATGGCTAACAAGTGTGGGTTAATGCCGCAGGTTGAGAGGCAAGTGCTGGAACAAGTACTCTTTAGGTTAATGTCCGATAATGAGTCTATTTACAGTATTAACTTAAGCCTTGATAGTTTAACCAGTAGGGCATTTGTACGTTGGGTACAATCTACCTTATTAGAGCATCGCCCTTTAGCCGCACGACTTATTTTTGAAGTTTCTGAAGACATTATTGTCAAAAATCAGAAAAATATTTTGTTAGTTAAAACTCTCGATATGTTGAGAAAAATGGGCGCAAAATTGGCAGTAGATAACGTTGGTCAATCTGTTGTGGGTACTCACTATATCCAGGAGTATCACTTTGATTTAGTAAAACTACATCGCTCTATCGTGCGCCGGGTAGATCAACGTTCAGAAAATCAATTATTTATACGAAGTCTCATTGGTGGCCTTTATAGAGCCGAAGTGAAAGTGATTGCCGAGGGCGTTGAATGTTTTGAAGAATGGCAAACGTTAAAAATTCTTGGTGTGAGTGCAGCCCAAGGCGATTTTTTGGGGCAAAGATCTGAAGTTTAAGTCATATAATGCTATGTTTGTTTAAGTTAGATCTTGTTTATCAATAGATTGCACTCTATTTTCAATCAATATGCGCTATATTAATGATCAGTTATAACGTTAACGCATCAGTAACAAAGTTTAATCGTTATGGGCTTGACCAATAATACTAGTAAAGACAATGCAGCTTATTCGAATCATCTTGATGTTATATGCTTGTACATTGGCTTAAAAATGTCATTTTTGCTGATATATTTATCATCAGTAATCTTAAATAATTAATATGTTAGCGAATATGGGCCACGCAATGGACAATGGTTTTTTGAGTAAACTAGCCTTTTGGCAGACATCGCAATTTATGGGTAATGTAGGTGTATTTATCGCCAGTAATTCCCTGTGGGTGTGCAAGCCACAACAAGGTCAATTAGCACCTGTTATCAGCCAGTTTCTGGTACAAAAAAACAATTGGTCTCAAGCCTTTGAAGCATTAAAGAGTCAGTTTGGCCGTGTTCGTGTTCAATTAGTGCTATCGCAGCAGTATTATCAATTATTACAAGTTGAAAAACCCAATGTTGAACCTGGTGAAGTCACTCAAGCGTTAATTTGGTCTGTTAAAGATATGGTGTCCGAGCCAGTCACTGATATTCATTTAGATTATTTCGAGTCCAGTTTCATTTCCAGTTCAAAAGTGAATGTGGTAGTCAGTAGTCGTCAATTTTTAATGCAATTGGCCAGTGCTTGTGATGCCAATGGATTAGATATTGCTGGGATCAGTATTGAAGAATTGGCATTAAGTCATGTATTAGCCCACGATAATATGGCGCATATGTTAGTCGCTCACTTGCCGCAACAAGAATTGTTATTGCTAGTTGTTAAAGCGGGCGAAGTGCTAATGCAACGTCGCGTTAGAGGATTTAACCATCTAAATAAAGCGACTCTAGAAGAATTAAAGCAGGGCTTAGCCGATAATCTCAGTTTAGAAATTCAACGTTCTATGGATTATTTTGAAAGCCAATTACGTCAAGCTCCAGTAGGATCAATTAGCATCTTGGTTGAAGGTGATAGTTCATCATTGGCCAATCTCGTTAGTGCTAACTTTAATCAAAAAGTGGTTGCGGTTAATCATGATGGCGTATCGAATTTACTCGCGCAGTTAGCGTTGCAAGAATTAGCTCGAGGTGAAGTGTGATAAAAACCAGTGTTAATTTATATACCGCAGATTTGTTGCCGAAAAAGCAAAGGCTGACCTTTGCAAGAATGATGCTGGCATTGGCTTTTTTCACCGGAGGTTGTGCAGTTCTTTATGTTGTAGGGCTGTGGCATACCGATGAATTGCAAAGGTTAAATCAACAAGCAAACAGCACAAAAAGTCGGTTAACTAACCAAAAGACACAGCTAGAACAACAAATTGCTTTACGTAAACCTAATGCAGATTTGGTAGCAAAGGTTGAACTTGAACAACAGCGATTAGATCTTAAAAAACTACTAAAAGATGAGCTTAGTCAGCGCAAAACGATGATAAGCCAGGGTTACTCGCCAATGTTGACCGACTTGGCTGCCGTGGCAGATAGCAATGTGTGGTTGAGTCATATTACTATTGAGCAACAAAACACTAGCGCTCAGCGAATTGAGTTTGAAGGTTATGGTCGTAACCCTCAAAGTATTCCACTGTGGATTGATAAATTAAAAACTACTTCAACGTTAAAAGGTTATGCATTTTCAGCGATGACAATGGACCGCGGTGAAGCACAGCCGTTGGCGTTTAAATTGATAAGTCAGCCCGTTGCTAAGGAGCTCGCACAATGAAGCAACAATGGCTGGTGTGGTCGTCAAAATTTAATGAACTAAGTCCACGAGAGCGGATATTGATTATGGTTGCCTTATTCGTTGTCATTGGTATGTTGCTGTTTATGCCACTAGAGTCATTGTGGAAGCAACAACAAAGTGTCCAGAATCAACTAAAGGGACTCGAACAAGAAAATTCGATTTCATTACAACAAGTGGCGCTTTATGAAGAGCGTTTACAGCTCGATCCCAATCAAGATTATCAACAACGATTACAGTTGATTACTGAACAGATGCAATTGATGGATGCCGAACTCGCTAATCAAATGGTTGATATGGTTCCTGCGGATTATATGCCGACAGTATTAGCCAACTTGCTGGGCAATGTGAAGGGCGTCTCGCTCATTTCGTTTGCCTCTATTGCGCCCAAAACCTTATTGCAAGTGGTTGATGGTAGTAAAGTTAATCTTTACAGCCATGGTATTAAGTTGACGTTACAAGGCGATTACTTTTCTATTTTAGCGTTTATTAAAGCTGTGGAAAGTATGCCCGATAAATTGTATTGGAAGCGTTTAGATTACCGTGTTGAATCACATCCCGATGCGTTAGTTGAATTAGAACTTTACACACTTAGTGTGAACAAGGACTTTATCAGTGTTGCGAAACAAGATTAGTGCCATGGCGTATGCATCCTGCCTAATGATGCTATTAATGTCGGCTGCTAACGCCCAAACATTACGAGATCCAACCTTACCGGGGCAGGGCTTTATTGCTGTGCAAGCTAAAGCAGATAATCAATCTTTGGTATTAAACAGCATTGTTAACGGACAGAATACCTATGCGGTTATTAATAATATTATTCTTTCAGCAGGTGATGCTATTAGCGGTAGTGGATTACGAGTATCAAAGATTAGCAAGGATTATGTAATCTTGTCAGATGGAAGAAAACTTCAGCTATTTCAGTCGATAACAGAGCGATAGGATAAGAATAAAAATGAATGTGATTAGATATGTTACTCCTCTGATGTCGCTGTGCTTAATTGCTTGCCAAACGACAGATAGACCCGACCCACAAACGGCGAAAGCGGCCTTGAACGAATCAAGACAGCAAGCAGAGACGAGTCAAGCCATTACGCCCCCTCCAGCGGCAATGCCTGAAGATGTACAGCGTGAGCTAAATGGTAATAACGTGTTGAGCCAGTCGGCAAGAACGTTGCCTGCAGAGCGTCGTTTTGATGTGTCAGCAAATGAAGTTGATGCGAGAGTTTTTTTCCCCAGTTTAGTGAAAGACACCCCATTAAGTGTCGCGGTACATCCAGATGTACAAGGTAAAATTTCGTTATCTTTAAAAGCAGTAACTTTGTCTGAAGCCATTCAAGTTGTTGAAGACATTTATGGTTACGAAGTGAATCGAGAAGGTCGGATTTTGCGCGTATTTCCGTCGGGCATGAGAACCGAAACTTTCCCCTTGAATTATATCTACATGCAACGAGAAGGGTTGTCCTTAACCTCCGTTAGCTCAGGGCGCATTTCAGACCAAAACAATAATTCAAGCAATGGCAGTAACAATAGTAATAGCAACAGCAGTAACAGTAGTTCGAATAGCAATAGTAGCAATGGAAATTCGAACAGCAGTGACAATACCAATGGTACGTTTATTCGTTCAACAACCAAGACCGATTTTTGGGGCGAGCTACAAGCCACATTAATGTCAATAATGGGTGAAACCGGTGGCGGACGACAAGTTGTGGTAACCCCTCAAGCTGGGCTTGTTACTGTTCGAGCTTTCCCTGATGAGTTACGCCAAATTCGAAGTTTCTTACAAATAGCCGAAAGCCATCTACAGCGCCAAGTGATTTTGGAAGCGAAAATTATAGAAGTCACTTTATCTGATGGTTACCAACAAGGGATCCAGTGGGAAAATGTCCTAGGTCATGCAGGCAGTACCAACATTGATTTCAGCACTTCTGCAGGACAAGGGTTAAGTAATGCGATTACGTCTGCAATTGGCGGTGTAACCTCGATTAATTTCACCGGAAGTGATTTCAGCACCATTATTAACTTGCTCGATACCCAAGGTGATGTTGATGTACTTTCAAGCCCTCGTGTTACCGCGTCTAATAACCAAAAAGCGGTAATTAAGGTGGGCAATGACGAATACTTTGTTACCGATGTATCCTCAACGACTGTAGCGGGTACCACTCCGGTAACGACGCCGCAGGTTGAACTAACGCCATTTTTCTCTGGTATTGCGTTAGATGTAACCCCGCAGATTGATGAATATGGCAATGTAATATTGCATGTTCATCCGTCGGTAATTGATGTGACCTCACAAACTAAAGAAATTAAAATTAGTGATTCAACATTAGAACTGCCTCTTGCTCAAAGTGAGATCCGTGAGTCGGATACCGTTATCCGCGCTGCATCTGGTGATGTGGTTGTTATTGGTGGCTTAATGAAGAGTGAGAACATTGAAACTGTATCAAAAGTACCGTTATTAGGTGACATTCCTTTTCTGGGTGAAGCGTTTACCAGCCGTACTAAATCTAAAAAGAAAACTGAATTGATTATTATGTTGAAACCGACTGTTGTTGGTGGAGACACATGGAAGGATGAATTAAAGCGTTCACAAGATTTAATCGAGCGTTGGTATCCTTCTAAATAGCGACCGTTGGCGGTAGATAATTGACGATTAAAAATAGCGGTCGAAATTGATAAGGGATAGCCAGTAATTATGTATTTGCAGCATTTTGGCTTAAGTCAGTTGCCGTTTACGCTTACCCCAAATACAGGTTTCTTTTTTGGGTTATCACCGCATGTGGAAGCGTTGCAAGTACTGCAAACAGCATTACAAACAGGCGAAGGTTTTATTAAAGTCACTGGTGAAGTGGGTACAGGTAAAACCTTAGTTTGTCGTAAACTGTTGAATGATTTACCGACTCAATATCATTGCGCTTTCTTACCTAATCCCTATTTGAATCCTAAAGAGTTACGCTTGGCTGTAGCGGGCGAACTCGGTTTAGCATTGCCGAACAAATTAGATCAACAACAACTGACAAGGCTGATACATGAGCGTTTGTTAGCGTTAAATCATCAAGGCTTTCACGTAGTGTTAGTGTTAGATGAAGCGCAATCGCTACCAGATGAAAGTATTGAGGCGTTAAGATTATTTACCAATTTAGAAACCGAAAGTCGTAAATTATTGCAAGTGGTGTTGTTTGGCCAACCAGAATTAGATCAACGTTTGGCACAACCCAAGTTTAGACAGTTAAGACAACGTATTACCTTCAGTTATGACTTACGTCCGTTAACATGGGATGAAATACAAGCTTATATTCATTACCGCCTTGCTGTTGCGGGTTATCAAGGGCCTGAGTTGTTTTGTACCGCGGATATTAAACGCATTGCCAAAGCCGCTCGAGGCATCCCGCGTTTGGTGAATATATTAGCGCATAAGAGCTTATTGCTATGTTATGGCCAAGGTAAAAAAAAGGTGACGTCTCAACATTGTCTGGCTGCAATAACGGATACAGAAGATATTAATTTACAACATAAAGTAGGGTTTTCTCGTGTCAGCATACTGATAATTATGTTGCTTGTAACAGTGATGGTGGTTATTGGGTTCAATGGTGATAATTGTTGTGGTGAATGGATGACACAAATAGGCGAGATTAAATGAGCGTGATTATCAAGATGTTGAAAGATTTAGAGCAGCATCAGCAACCCGGAACAGACAAACCACCGGTGCAACCCGCGGGTGAATTTGTGCGACCTCAAATTCAGTATCAATCCGTTGCTAAATCTCGCTCACCATTGATTAGCCTTATTGTTGTTGCCGTACTATTGATCCCTACATTGTGGTTTGGTGTATCTATGTACCGCCAAGCCAATATTCAAATGGCCAATCAGCCAACAGATAGCAATGCATCGGTTACCGAAGATACTCAGTCATCGCTGGCGAGTCAGCCACAAGATAATGGTGTTGCTGTTGAGCTGAAGTCTGCTCAAATCTCAACTGAAGTACTAACCCAAGCACCAGCTCAAACGCTAAATCAAGTACCTATTCAAGCGAGCACGCCAGAAATCACTGCTGAGGTTATTGAACCAACGGATCGCATATCTGAGCTTGAACTATCCGAAGTGAGCACTGCATCAGTCGTTAATAACGAAACCGTCAACACACAAGCAGTGCTAGCTTCAACCGTAGACGCAGAGAAGCCCAATATTTCGGTAGATCATAATTCACAGAATATGGCTTCACTGCTGAATACTGAACTCACTCAAGATCAAATCACAGCGCAAACATCTCGCTTCTTACCCGCAGAAGTACCCGCAGAAATCCCTGCTGCAGCAAAAACTGTTGATATGAGCGTTAACGAAGTGGTGCTTTCCAAAACACAAATGGCGCAGCTGCAATATCGCAAAGCGATGGATGCTGAGCAAGCGCAACGTCTGGACGATGCGGCGGGTTACTATTTAGAAGCCATTATTTTACAACCGAGTTTACATAAAGCTCGTAAGCAATTAGTCGAAATTTATTTTGCGCAAAATAATCCAACAACTGCGATGAGATTACTCGAGAGTGGGATCAGTATGTTTCCGCAACAGTGGGAGTTTTATGTGATTTTGTCGCAAATTCAAACCGCAATTAAAGCTTATGATGAAGCCTTAACTACGGTGGCGATGATCCCAGATAGCTCATCGTGGGCTCGTGATAAGTGGATCGCACAAACGGATTTGGCACAAAACTCTAAAAATTTTGCTTTAGCTGAGGAAGCTTACCGAAACTTATTGGTATCTGAGTCGACTCAATCTCGCTGGTGGATGGGGCTAGGTTATGCGCTCGATTCACAACAAAAATATCCACAAGCCGCGCAAGCTTACCGATCGGCATTAAGCTATGAAGGGTTATCAACTTCAGCCATGACATTTATTGAACAACGTTTAGTTCAGCTAGGAGAAAACCGATGAAGCCTAAGTTAAAGATGCGGTTAGGAGATCTTCTTGTTCAAGAGCTGATTATTACTGACACCCAATTACAGCAAGCATTGGCGGAACAGCGCAATTCAGGTAAAAAGCTCGGCCGCACCTTAATTGATTTGAAGAGTATTACAGAAGACCAGTTACTTAAGTTTTTATCTCAACAACTTAATTTACCGTACCTCGATATTAGTCGTCGTCCGATAGCCGCTGAAGTGGTGAATATACTCCCCGAAGTACAAGCGAGGCGCTATCGAGCATTAGTGGTGGAAAGTCATTCCGACCACGTGTTAGTTGCTATGAGCGACCCTGCCGATTTGCAGGCTATCGATAATATTGAAGTGTTAGTTGCTCCTAAGCAGTTGATGATTGCGGTGGCACCAGAGCAACAATTACTCGATGCGTTTGATAACCTTTATCGCCGTACTGGGCAAATCGCTGAGATTGCCGGCAAGCTTGATGAAGAATATGCTGCAGATGACATGTTCGATTTGGCTAATTTGACTCAAAGCGACAGTGATAACGAAACCACGGTGGTGAAGTTATTGCAGTCAATTTTTGAAGATGCGGTGCAAATGCGTGCGTCAGATATTCACATTGAACCTGGCGAAAAAGTATTGCGGATCCGTCAGCGTATTGATGGCCAATTACATGAAAACCTCCTCAGTGAAGTTAATATTGCTTCTGCTTTAGTGTTACGACTTAAGTTAATGGCAGGACTGGATATTTCAGAAAAACGTATGCCACAAGATGGCCGTTTTCATATGGAAATAAAAGGTCATAAAATCGACGTGCGAATGTCGACCATGCCGATTTATCATGGTGAGTCAGTGGTGATGCGTTTATTGGATCAAACCACAGGTTTACGTACGTTAGATGAAACTGGTATGCCACCGCATATTGTGGCACGTATTCGTAAACAGATTAAACGCCCTCACGGTATGTTGTTAGTCACAGGGCCAACAGGTAGTGGTAAAACGACTACCCTGTACGGTATTTTAAGTGAGCTTAACACTGCCGATAGAAAGATTATCACTGTAGAAGATCCGGTTGAGTATCAATTACCGCGAATTAACCAAGTGCAAGTCAATCACAAGATTGGTTTAGACTTTTCTAACGTATTGCGTACTACACTTCGTCAAGATCCCGACATTATCATGGTGGGAGAGATGCGTGACCAAGAGACCGTGGAAATTGGCTTACGAGGTGCGTTGACTGGTCACTTTGTATTATCGACTTTGCACACTAATGATGCGGTTACCAGTGCGTTGCGATTACTCGATATGGGTGCGGCAAGTTATTTGGTCGCTAGTGCGCTGCGGGTCATTATCGCTCAACGTCTTGTTAGGCGCGTTTGTCACAATTGTGCCATGGATTATCAACCAACAGCAGCTGAACGCAGTTGGCTTGTAAGTGTGACGAAAAGAGATATCAGCAGCGCCACCTTTAAAGTAGGTAGTGGTTGTCAAACCTGTAATGGTTCTGGTTATCGTGGTCGAATTGGTATTTTCGAAATACTTGAACTTGACGAAAATATGATAGATGCCATGCGAACAGGTAATCCGCAAGATTTTGCCCGTGCAGCACTGCGCAGTCCTAACTTTATTCCCCTCGCGCATTCTGCGATGGAGTATCTATTCCTTGGCACGACAACACTCGAAGAAGTGTCAAAACTGGTTGAAGATGTCAGTGAATCAAAAGTGCCTTTATCGGAAGATATCGTTAGCCAACAAGATATTGGGTTATAACAATGCCAATATATCAATATCGAGGACGTAATTCACAAGGGCAGGCGGTCAGTGCACAGCTTGAGTCTGCTAATGAAAGTTCTGCGGCCGATGCGTTACTTTCTCGTGGGATCATTCCGCTAGAATTGCGCGAAGTGAAAACGAAGCAATCTTTTTCGATGAGCTTATTTCAAGGCAAAGTGTCGCTGGAAGAATTGCAAATTTTTAGTCGACAAATGTATTCGTTAACGCGTTCTGGTATTCCTATTTTAAGGGCTATTGCTGGCTTATCTGAAACGACCCATTCCGATCGAATGAAAAAAGCCTTAGATGATATTTCTGAACAGCTGACGTCGGGAAGACCGTTATCTTCGGCAATGAATCAACATCCAGATATATTTGATTCGTTGTTTGTATCGATGATCCATGTTGGTGAGAACACCGGTAAGTTGGAAGATGCCTTTATCCAGTTGTCTGGTTATATCGAGCGAGAACAAGAAACTCGTCGACGGATTAAAGCTGCAATGCGTTATCCGATGTTTGTCTTGATTGCCATTACCATAGCGATGGTTATTTTGAATATTATGGTGATCCCAAAATTTGCCGATATGTTCTCTCGTTTTGGCGCTGAATTACCTTGGGCGACAAAAATATTAATCGGCACGTCTAATCTATTTGTTAATTTTTGGCCTCATATGATTGTGCTATCAATCGGCATCGTAGTTGCGATTCGATATTGGCATCACTCTGAAAAAGGCGAGAAGCAATGGGATTTATGGAAGCTGCACATACCTGTTATTGGATCAATTATTGAACGCTCAACCTTGTCACGTTATTGTCGCTGTTTTTCGATGATGCTCAGCGCGGGAGTTCCGATGACCCAAGCACTCAGTTTGGTAGCAGATGCGGTCGATAACGCATATATGCATGACAAAATAGTCGGTATGCGCCGGGGTATTGAATCAGGTGAGTCAATGCTAAGGGTATCAAATAGCAGCCAACTGTTTACCCCATTGGTATTGCAAATGGTTGCTGTGGGTGAAGAAACCGGTCAAATAGATCAGCTGCTCAATGATGCCGCTGATTTTTATGAAGGCGAGGTTGATTACGATTTAAAAAATCTCACCGCAAAACTCGAACCTATTTTAATCGCATTTGTTGCTGGCATTGTATTGATATTGGCACTGGGTATTTATCTTCCTATGTGGGATATGCTGAATGTGGTAAAAGGCGGTTAGCAAAGCATGCAACAAAGAAAGCAAACAGATCATTGGATATCGCGATGTTGAGCCAGCAAAAAGCGGATGGTGATCTGCTTAAAGTCTATGGTCGGGTTATTGCTATTGTTGTGGTGTTAACGCTGCTGGCTATTTTTGGTGGGCGTTATGTCAATACTACTTCAAACATAGGTGGGCGTGGTTTAGAGTTTGAACATAATCGTTTTTTGAATGTCTTAGCTATGGTGCATAGTCAATGGTTAGCTTCTGGCCGACCACATAAAATGCAGTTGTCCTGGCATCATATGGCATCGAATGTAGCATCGAGTAAAGTAAGCAATGACAATGCTGTATTACAAGACGCTGCGAGTAAAATAGATGCTATAGATACTGATACCGATTTGGTTGGCACCGATAATTGGATTTCTATGTCTGATCAAGGTTGGCCTACCATTGATACTAATGATGTCCAAGGTTGTGAGCAACTGTGGGGCCATTTATTGGCAACTAATGTTCAAGAATTAAATATAGCGGTAGATTATCAGTCTGATGAGAACATTTGTCGCTACCATTCAGGTAATGAAGCCAGTTTAAGTTATCAACTACAAACAGGAAGAGTTATTTTTTTGATGCGTGACCGATAAAGTTTGTGCCATTAGTGTTAAATTTTTAATAAGCTGCTAATATTAGTGAAGTTATAGCTGAATTAGTATTATTTCCTGTTGTAGGCGCTATAGATAAGAGTGAGTTATTATGAAATTGAAACAACAAGGTTTTTCATTGATCGAGTTGGTCATTGTTATTGTCATCCTCGGTTTATTAGCCGCTACAGCGATCCCGCGTTTTTTAAATGTAACCGATGATGCTGAAGACGCCAGCGTTGATGGTGTTGCTGGTGGTTTAGCCACAGCAGTGAGCTTTGTACGTGCACAATGGGAAGTTGATGGTCGTCGTAACAACAGCGTTATTTTAGATGGTACTAGCGTATCACTCGATACACGTTTTGGTTTTCCAACTGGCACAACCAATACTGATGTTACCTCAATGACAAACGAAACATGTCAGGAAGTATTTGATTCAGTTTTGCAAAATGCTCCAAGAAATGTACTGTTCGATCAAGACGCCCGTAAACATCGTTATACCGTAAGAATGCAAAATGGTGTCGGCGGTTCATCTACCAGTATTGATGGTCAAACAGTTACAGGTCTAGATTTGTGTGTTTATCATCAAGTAGCTACTTTAGCGCTAAATCAGACTTCGGGTGTCGCAGACCCAGCGCCTGATTTAGACACGGTTGGTGCTAACGGTGTAACATATAATGCAGGTACAGGTCAGGTCGTATCATTTACTAACAACTAATTTGATTTATCACTGTCCGCAGTGATGTTGGTTTACCCATTTATTTTCTATAGAGGTTATTTAATATGCAAAAACAACAAGGTTTTACATTAATCGAATTAGTGGTTGTGATAATTATTCTAGGTATTTTAGCGGTTACGGCAGCGCCGAAGTTTATTAACTTGCAAGGTGATGCGCGCGCGTCAGCATTATCAGGAATGAAAGCGGCAATTCAAGGTGCAAACACCTTAGTTTATTCAAAAGCGGCTTTAGCGGGTAAAGAAAAGGGTGGTACCGGTGGCGTTGCGCTTTTAGATATTGCTGGTACAACAGCTACAACAGATGACGTTAATATTGTTTATGGTTATATTGCTGCGACAGAAGCTGATTTAGAAAGAGCATTGGATGTAACATTTGCTGCTGGTGCTGATGGCACTGCTACTGTTACGGATCCTGTGACAGTAGGAGATTGGATTATAGAAGCAGGTACAGGTAGTGTCGAAATTTGGCAAGCCGGTGCACCTGCTGCTTGTTCTTTTACTTATACTCAAGCAACTTCAACTGCAATTCCAGTGCTTTCTCAAGTTCCTGATGCTGACGATTGTTAACACTTGATTTTTAAGTAATAAAGCCTGCTCATGCAGGTTTTTTTTTGAGTTTTTTGATTTTAAAAAAATATTAATTGACTCACTTAGCTTCCCTATAAAATGGTACAAGGTAATAAATAAACAGACAATCTTGGTTGTTTTTGCCATACTAAATTCGATAGTATAACTCTATGACATTATTATGATTTAGCTTTTTTAGGTGTCGAAGTATTCATTGAATTAAATGAGGAAATCATTAAAGTGAGTCAACAACGTAATGTTCAGCTTGGGTTTACCTTGGTTGAATTGGTTACCACCATGATTGTGATTGCTATTATTGCCGTGGCGGTGTTGCCGCGTTTGATGTCTGATTCATCTTTTAGTGCCTACAGTTTACGCAGTGAATTTATCAGTGAGTTACGCCAGGTCCAGCTTAAAGCCATTCAAAATACCGATCAGTGTTATCAAATTGATGTGACATCAAGCGGTTATACGTTACGCCATTTTAGCGAAAGGGCCGCTAGCTTATGTACAAACCAGGTACGTATTGAGCAACAACAAACTTTCAGTGGCAATGCTCATATTGCTTTAAGCAGTAATGCTAGCCAAGTATTTTCGATTACCTTTGACAGCTTAGGTCGCATGCTGTCTCCAGCGTGTGCAGGTAATTGTTTTAATGTAGTAGCAGATGAGACCTTAACCATTGCGGTTGAGTCAGAGGGGTATATTTATGCTCCGTAACATTCAATTTCATCGTTTATCACAACCTACTCGTGGTTTTACTTTAATCGAACTCGTCATTGGTATGATGGTGATCGGCATTGCGATAGTGATGCTCACTAGCATGCTATTTCCCCAAGCAGATAGAGCTGCATCGACATTACAAAGAGTACGTTCGGCAGAATTAGCTCATTCGGTAATGAATGAGATCTGGGGTAAACGATATGATCAAAATACTAATCCTAATGGTGGTATTCCGGCGTGTAATGCACCTACAGGTATCGCTTGTACAACAGAGTCAGCATTAGGCCTAGACGGTGAAAGCCGAGACACGTTCAACGACGTTGATGATTATAATGGCTTGGATGAAACCGATAACATGCTCGACTCTAGCCAAACTTATACCCAAGCTTATCCTCGCTATCAGTTGCAAGTGTCAGTTGAGTATCTTGACGCTGCGACGAAGGGACAAAAATTAATTACCGTTGCAGTAACAACGCCTGCCAATGAAGTGATCACTTACCAAGCGGTAAGGAGTAACTACTAATGCCTTTACGACGAGGATTGAAAGCTGCAGGTTTTACCTTAATTGAAATGGTTACGGTCATTTTAATCTTAGGGATTATTATTGTTGGTATCAGTAGTTTTGTGATTTTTGGCACCCGCATTTTTGTTGAATCAAGTGCGGTAGATCAGGTGCTCAGTCAAAGCCGTTTTGGTATCGAGCGTATGACCCGAGATATTCGGCGTGCAGTGCCCAATAGTGTGCGGGTACTTACCGCAACCGATGGCAGTTATCAGTGTTTGGAGTTACTGCCTATTTCGGCCAGTACTTCTTATCTTGATGCGCCATTTGTGCCTCAATCTGCGCAAAATACTTTAACCGCGATTAAAAGTATTCGTCCCATTAATGCGGCTCAGTCAGTGCTAATTTATCCTTTAACCAATAGCGAAATTTATAATCCTCAAGGGACTATCGCCAAACGATTTATTGTGCAAAGTGTGGCTGAAACAAGTGATCAACTCACCATTACATTAACTCAAAATGTGCGTTTTACCGAGGCCTCACCGTTAAAACGCTTATATGTTGCCGATAGCCCATTAAGTTACTGTTTTGTTAATACAGCTAGCAATGTTGATCTGCTCCTGTACCAAAACTACGGTTATAAGGTCAATCAGCCTGCACCAGCTGCAATGGGCAGTGGCGCATTGATGGCACAAAATGTCACTAATGCCTTAACTGTTAATCCCGCGGTGATAATGACTCCATCGACACTGGTGACTAATGCAATTGTGCATTTACAGCCACTATTTAGCGTTAATGGCGAAACATTTCAATATCAACATCAAGTGCAGGTGATGAATGTTCCCTAAGCTGAAATTAACCCAGCATTCACAACAAGGTAGCGCACTCATCATTGGTGTGTTTGTGCTAACGGTGATGTTTTTACTTGCCGCGAGTTTAATTCGTATTGTTGGCGATGCTGATGAGTCCGTGAACATGGAAGTGTGGGGCACTCGAGCTTTATTTAGCGCTAATAGTGGCGCCGATGCAGCGCTGGCTGAGTTATTTCCGGTTGGTGGCACTGTGGCAACTTGTACTAGTGTTAGCTCTACATGGACACCGCCAAATAACGCCGTTGGATTCCATAATTGTAGTGTCACCATTAGTTGTAATACCGCTAGCGTTGGCAGTGTTGTTCAATATCGAATTAATAGTTTAGCGGTATGCGAAACAGCTAACTGTGTAGGAAACTCAAACAGTTCAACATGTTTGCGAGTCAGTCGCCAAGTGGAGGTAGAAGCCCGTGGGAATTAATTCAATTAGTCGCTTTGTTGCTAGTTCTTTTGTGGTCATGGCTTTACTGGTTCAGAGTGTTTTTGCGTTTGATATTATTGATGAGTCTGTAATGTGGCCTGACGTAGCTCAAGGGCATCACCAGTACAATAATAATAGTTGTCATAAAATTACGAATCCCCAGCTAATGATGCAAAGCGGTTCAAGAATCAATGGTACGTTAGGGGATAGTTTAGCGTTTTGTTCAATTAATACCGGTTCAGGTTTACCTAGTGATAGTTGTGACACTGCTACTGGAGGCGATCGCTATTGTGATGTAATGAAAAGTGATATAAGTGGATTGCAATTAACTGGTGGCAATAAATTTCAAAGTAGTAAAGGGACAAGTGGTGGATTGGGCTCTTGTACAGGCAATCAAAACATTGTTTTGGGAAATACTGGTCTAAACCAATTTAATTCAATTACGCTATATTCTGCTTGTACTGTAACAATGTCTTCGACACAACAAGAATATTATTTTAACAAAATAGAAGCTGGAAATGGGGCTAAATTAATTTTTCCAGCCGGTGATTATTGGATCGATTCTTTAATATTAAATCAAAATGCAGAAATCGTATTACAAGGGGATGTTAGATTATTTATCGGTAGTGATTCTGAATTAAATAACGGTAAAATAAATGCTGTAAATTCGAGTGCTTTACAACTAATCGCGTATAAAAATTTAACTTTGAATACTGGTTCTGTTATTGGTGGGTATATTTATAGCGATGAAAAATTGACTCTTAATAACAACTCAATTATTAACGGGCGCGTAACATCTAAATATTTATGGCTTAATTCTAACAATCAAATTAATGATACCGTTTCAACACCTGCTGTGTTCCATATTCAATATGGTAAAGCGACGGCAAATAGTATTACTTTTGACAAACAATTTCCTACAGGTGTGACGCCCTTAGTCTTTTTAATGCCGACTGTAGAGAATAGTAATAACGACGGCCCTGCATCAGTATTTATTGATAGTGTATCGGAACAAGGGTTTACCTGGTCAAAAAAAGAGCCTGAATCACCTAATAACCGTTATGTAGCATCAAAGGAAATGGCTGAAATTCACTGGATAGCTGTCACTCCTGGAACCTATAAATTACCAAACGACACAAAACTTATCGCCGGTGCTGTTGACTACGATCAGGCTTTAATTGGTTCGAATTCACCTTATACACCTGTTGCTTTACCTCCTACTCAAGATGTTTTGTTAAATCAAATCCAAACTAAAAATAATAACTGTTGGTTCACTAGCACGTCGGAATTTACCAAGTCAGGTATACAACTTGCGTTAGATACTTCAGAGGTCAGAAGTAACAATAGAAAATGCCAACCAGGTGATTTGAACAATAATCAAATTCAAAATGAAACCATTGGCTATTTATCATTTAAATCGGGTAGTGGCACAATGAAATTAAATGGTGTCGACGCTAATTATCATTTTGGCAAAGCGCAAACCTTTACAGATAATGGTACCAAAGATATTAGTGATCAATGTCGTTATACCACGCCTTTAATTGGCTTTAAGGGAGTCCCTATATTAGTTGCGGGTAAAAACAGCCGCTTAGGTGGCGATGGCGGCTGGCTTCGTCGTTGTCAGTTGACTAACGACAAAGTGAGTATGGTCGTTGACGAAGATACTTTTAGAGATAACGACCGCAAACATCGTTGGGAGAATTACAGTTTTGTGGCTTTTGAGAAAAAAGTAGACACCTTAACGTGTTTTACCGACGATTTTAATCGCACTGATGTCGGTGATGATTGGGCTCTTAAGGTATTAGGCTCTTCATTACCGCCCTCAATAAAGGAAGGGCGTCTGCGTTTTACCTCTGCTAGCGGTAATCAAGCGACATCCAGTACTTATCAGCGATTATTCCCTGCTGCGAATAATTTAGTTGAGCTGGAGTTTGACTATTATGCTTGGTCGAGTCTAAGTGGCACAGGGGCTGACGGCATTGCAATTATCTTGTCCGATGCCAGTATTACTCCTCAGCCTGGCAGTTTTGGTGGTGCCTTAGGATATGCCCAGCGTAACAACGGCACTCCCGGTTTTGCTGGTGGTTGGTTAGGTATCGCACTGGATGAGTATGGTAATTTTTCTAGCCCCAATGAAGGTAAAGTGGGTGGACCAGGCTTTAGAAGTCAGGCGGTGGCTATCCGTGGTTCCTCAGGCACAAATTACCAATATCTAACAGGTACTAATGCCAACATTTCCCCCAGAATTGATGTGCGCAATACGGCCAGTGCTCAGCCAAACCATAAATATAAAATCATCATCGATTCGCGAACACCAGGCAAAGCCATGGTATCAGTGCTGCGTGATACGTTAAATAGAGATAATCCAGCTGACTTCGTGACTTTAATCGCTCCTTTTGATGCATTAAGTTTCTCGGGGCAAGCTCCTGTCCCTAAAGATTTTTACCTATCTATAACTGGCTCTACGGGTGGCTCTAACAATAATCATGAGATGGATAACTTTAAGGTTTGTGCGCTTAAATCCAATCCGGTCGGTCAACAAATTCATCATTTTGAGTTTGACTATACAAATTCACCATTCACCTGTAAGGCCGAAACCATGACGGTCAGAGCCTGTAAAGATGCGGTATGTAATTTGTTTACTGATCCCGTAGAGGCTAATTTGTCGCTTACTCCTAATTCCAATGGTGCTTGGTATGTCGACGGTAGTAAAACAAATGTAGTGAGGTTTGAAAATGGCAGTGCAACGGTCGCTTTACGCAACAATGTGACTACGCCAACCACTATTGGGGTGACATCTTCCATTCCTTCAACCATAGCAGGCAGTAACACCTTGTGCCGTCGTGGTTCGGGAGGGCTAACTACAGCAAGTTGTACCTTAAGCTTTGCCGAAAGCGGTTTTATTTTTGCTGTGCCAGATAAGCTGGCAAACAAGCCAACTGACAACATTACTATTAGTGCAGTGAAAACCTCAGATATCACTCAACAGTGCGTACCTCTGTTTTCCAAAACCACTAAAAATGTCAATTTTTGGAGCTCTTATATCGACCCCATCAATCCAATTAATGGCCAGTCATTAACAGTAAATAGTACCGTGGTGGGTAAACAGAGTAGTGCAGCAACCACGCTTGCGTTGGCATTTGATGCAGAAGGTAAAGCAGATATTATTGTTAACTATCCAGATGCAGGAAAAATGCAGCTAGATGCAAAGTTTACTGGCACAGGTGATGAACAAGGCTTGGTGATGGTTGGTTCAGATCAGTTTGTGAGCTTTCCGGTAGGTTTATGCGTTACCCCCAAAGATAATGCTGCACAGTGGTCTAAAAATAACGGTATTTATAATCCATATAAAAAAGCAGGCGAGTCATTTGATCTAATTATTCAAGGCAAAGCATGGCAAGTGGATGGTGACACAAATTACTGTGATAATTTAAATACCCCTAATTACGCCCATGAAAAAATTGAGTTAGGCCATCAATTGATTGATCCGCTCGGAGGAGTGTTGGGTGCTGTGGGCTCATCGCGATACAATCATGTTGCGCAAACCACTAACAGTAATACCGTGTCTCAGTCGGTAACCGAAGTTGGTGTGTTTCAGTTTACAGTTAACCCACCACTTGGCTATTTAGGTTCGAATTTTCATGATATTCCACTCGCTGTATCACCTACCATGGGTCGCTTTGTGCCAGACCGATTTGTTGTGAGTAGTTCAAGTGTGTTGCCATCTTGCGGTAGCTTTACTTACATGGATCAACCTTTTGGCCTGACGTTGACTTTGAGCGCATTTAATACCGGTACTTATATCACCAAAAATTATCAAGGTGCTTTTGCTAAAGGTACTGCAAACCTTGTGGGTGAAAACATTAACAATGGTGTAGATTTGAGTGGCAGATTAAGCACTCTACCTATTAATGCTGGGTCTTGGGCGTTGGGTGAAGCAAACGTAGGATTATCTTATCAAGCTAATTTTAGTCGTACAGTGTCCCCAAGTGTTGATGGACCATTTAGTCAGTTAGCTATTGGTGTGCAAGCTTTTGATAATGATGGTGACTGGTCGTTTATTGCATCACCAGATATGCGAGCCAACAGCAGTGCTATTTGTGCTGATAATAGTAACTGCAACGCGAAACTGTTGTCGACTCAGGATTTTCGTCATGGCAGAGTGGTGATGGACAATACTTATGGCCCTGAAAATGAAATTTTACGCATGCCAACGTATGCCCAATATTGGAATGGTAGTACTTGGGTAACGAACATTAGTGATAGCTGTACTCAAGTTATCGATCCGCTTGATGGCAGCGAAATATACACACCATTATTAACTTCTGGCCAAACGGTTACCCGCAGTGATGGCAACAGTACCGTGAACATTCCGATTACCAGTGGTCAGCTCCCTTTATTATGGCAAAACACCGGTTCTGCAGCATATCGGGGTCAAGTGACTGCACCGCTACAAGTGGAGGATTGGCTTAAATGGTATTGGGACCAAGCAAGTCCGACTCAACTCTATGATCCAAGAGCAAGTGCGTACTTTGGTCGCTACCGAGGACATGATAAGATCATTTATTGGCGTGAGGTGAGTCAATAATCCGAATAAAAAAGCATCTCTTTTACGCTTTTTAGGATTAAATTTGACCGATTAGCATTTTTTTAGATACTTTTATAAAAAAAAACGTCAGATTAGCAATTGTTAACCTGTTCGGTCTTGTAGAATGGGGGTGTCATTGATAAAGTTAGCTGATTTTTCTTCTTCTGATTTCACAGAATACAGGCCTGATACATGTTCAAAAAGCTGCGCGGCATTTTTTCTAACGACCTATCCATCGATTTAGGTACGGCAAACACTCTTATTTATGTTCGCGATGAAGGCATCGTGTTGAACGAACCCTCAGTGGTTGCCATTCGCGGCGAACGCAATAGCAATGGGCCAAAGTCAGTTGCTGCAGTCGGTAGAGAGGCAAAACAAATGCTAGGCAGAACGCCTGGTAATATTCAAGCTATTCGTCCAATGAAAGACGGCGTAATTGCCGATTTTTATGTTACCGAGAAAATGCTTCAGCACTTTATCAAACAAGTGCACAACAACAGTTTCTTCCGTCCTAGTCCTCGTGTACTCGTGTGTGTTCCGGTAGGCGCGACTCAAGTTGAACGCCGTGCTATTCGCGAATCAGCGATGGGCGCTGGTGCTCGTGAGGTTTACCTAATTGAAGAGCCAATGGCTGCGGCGATTGGTGCAGGTTTGCCCGTATCTGAAGCGACCGGTTCTATGGTTGTCGATATTGGTGGTGGTACTACCGAAGTCGCGATTATTTCATTGAATGGCGTGGTGTATTCTTCATCAGTGCGTATCGGTGGAGATAAGTTTGACGATGCTATTATCAATTATGTGCGCCGTAACTACGGTAGTTTAATTGGTGAAGCAACCGCTGAACGTATTAAGCATACTATTGGTACCGCATACCCTGGTGACGAAGTGCTTGAAATTGAAGTGCGCGGTCGTAACCTTGCTGAAGGTGTGCCAAGAAGTTTCACCTTAAACAGCAACGAAATCCTAGAAGCATTACAAGAGCCGTTATCTGGCATTGTGAGCGCGGTAATGGTTGCCCTTGAGCAATCACCTCCAGAACTAGCTTCAGATATCTCTGAACGTGGCATGGTATTAACTGGCGGTGGAGCGTTATTACGTGACCTAGACCGTTTATTAATGCAAGAAACGGGTATTCCCGTTATGGTTGCTGACGATCCACTGACTTGTGTAGCTCGTGGTGGTGGTAAAGCCCTTGAAATGATTGATATGCACGGTGGTGATTTGTTCTCTGAAGAGAACTAATTATCAACTGCTGAGCGGCTTTGTTAATGACGTTTTATGGGTTAACAAAGTTGCGAACAATTTATGAAACCAATTTTCGTTCGTGGCGTCTCGAGTCAATTTAGATTGACACTGGCAATTATATTGTCGGTGGCATTACTTATGACCAATAATCGCCTAGATCCTATACGCCAATCTTTATCCTCAGTATTAAGTCCTCTACAGTATTTAGCCAATGTGCCAGGGGTGATGCTCGACTGGTCGGCCGAGGCATTTGCCACCCGCAATATGCTTGAACTGCAAAACAAAGAATTATTACGCCAACAACTGGTTATGTCAGAACGTTTACAACGTTTTGAGCATGTACGTCAAGAAAATGAGCGTTTACGCGCATTACTTGGTTCGCCTGTGCATATGGATTCTCGTAAAATGGTGGCTGAGGTCATGGAAGTTGCCAGTGACCCATTTCGTCAATTTGTGGTGTTAAATCATGGTTCGCAAACTGGCATTTATGTTGGTCAACCTGTAGTTGATGCCCAAGGTGTTGTGGGGCAGGTGGTTGAAGTGAGTGAGTTTACCAGTCGAGTATTGATGGTGTCAGATACCACGCATGGTATTCCGGTACGCGTTACCCGTAACGATGTGCGCGCAATAGCGAATGGCATGGGTGATATTGATCAAATTGAACTACGTCATGTGGCTAAAAGTACTGACATTATAGTGGGTGATTTATTAGTTACTTCAGGCTTGGGTAATCGTTTTCCTGAAGGGTATCCCGTCGCGCGTGTTATTAGTGTGTCGCGTGATGATGGTCAGAGTTATGCCGTGATTTATGCTCAACCTTTGGCAGCGCTAGATCGTATTCGATACGTGTTACTTATTTGGCCTGATGAAACCAAACCGTTTACGCTTCCTAATGACGTACAAGAGTTAATAAAAGAAGCGGCAGATAAAGCAGCTGCCACTGTAAACTCTTCAGATCCCCAACCTCAACCCGTAGAAACAACCACTACACCAGTAACAAGCGAGGTAAACCAATGAGCGCACATATTGCAAATGGTCGCTTAGTGGTATGGCTGACCTTATTCATCGGGATGATGTTTCAGATTATGCCGTTGCCAAAAATGGTAGAAGCCTGGCGACCGGATTGGCTATTGATGGTGATGATGTATTGGGCCATGGCGCTACCGCATCGTTACAGTATTCTCACTGCGTGGTTGTTAGGGGTGATGCTTGATGTGTTGTTGGGAGCTCATCTAGGGATCCGTTCATTAGCATTATCATTAGTGATTTATATTGTGGTGTTGTTGTGCCAACAGTTACGTAACTATCCTCGCTGGCAACAGTCGTTACTAGTTGCTTGTTTTATTTGTATTTATCATGCAGTGATATTTTGGGTGCAGTTTGTTGTTGTAGGCGCAGCCCCATTTAATGTGGACATGTTTTTACCCGCTATTTCGAGTTTATTTATTTGGTGGTGGGTGTTTTGGGTGTTACGCAATATGCGCCGCCATTATAAAGTACGTTAATCCTTACGCACTAAAGTGAGTATGATTTTAATGTACACTAATTAGAGTAAATAACCGATGGCATGGGTACTGGCTTCAACATCACCAAGAAGAAAAGAATTATTGGCACAAGCAGGATTTAGTCATCTCGACTTTTCATTTCAGCTCGTCGCACCCAATATTGATGAAACACCTTTGTTGACTGAAACCGCAGAGCAATATGTATGTCGCCTCGCACTTGAAAAAGCCCAAGCGGGTCTAGCGCTTAGCAGTCATGTGGTTAAGCCTCAAGTTCTGGGGTCTGATACGATAGTGGTGTTAAATGGTCTGATATTAGGCAAACCAATAGATCAAAATGATGCCAAGCGTATGCTGGCATTATTATCCGGTCAAACTCACGAAGTGATGACCGCGGTAGCATTAACAGACGGTGAACATACCTTTAACCGACTATGTCGTACCCAAGTGAGCTTTTGTGAATTATCTGCGGCAGACATAGATGCTTATGTTGGCTCGGGTGAACCAATGGACAAGGCTGGTGCTTACGGCATACAAGCACTGGGTGGTTGTTTTGTTAAATCAATTACTGGCAGTTACTCTGCTGTGGTCGGTCTACCGTTAGTTGAAACACGTGAATTATTAGCCTGCATGATGCAGCAAACTTAACCTTTGCTTTAATCGGTCATCTACGGTGGTGCAACTGCTGTCAATATTACGATTGGAGCATGACCCGAATACTGGTGGCTTATGAACATAAAAGCACAACGTAAAAAAGGCACAGAATTACTTATCAATGTCACGCCAACTGAAGCGCGTGTAGCATTAGTCGAGCATGGTGTTTTACAAGAAGTGCATATCGAACGTCGTATGAAACGAGGTTTGGTCGGCAATATTTATAAAGGTAAAATTAGCCGTGTCCTCCCAGGTATGCAAGCCGCGTTTGTGGATATTGGCTTAGATAAAGCCGCTTTCTTACATGCCTCAGATATTGTTCCTCATACTGAATGTGTTGCTGATGTCGAAAAAGGCAACTTTGTGGTACGTGATATTGCTGAGCTCGTGCGTCAAGGGCAAGACATTATGGTGCAAGTGGTCAAAGACCCACTCGGTACCAAAGGCGCCCGCCTCACTACTGACATTACCTTACCCTCACGTTATTTAGTCTTTATGCCTGGCTCTAGTCATGTTGGCGTATCACAACGTATTGAGCTTGAAGACGAACGGCAACGCCTTAAAAATATTACTCTCCCTTATGTTGATGATGACGGCGGCTTTATTATTCGTACCGCTGCGGAAAATGTGGGTGAAGATGAGCTTGCTCAAGATGCGGCCTTTTTACGCCGGGTGTGGGCTAAAGTAAGCGAACGTCGTAAGCGTAAAGGCGTCACGTTACTGTATCAAGACTTAGCCTTACCAGTGCGGATCATTCGTGATTTTGTCGGAACCGAGCTTGACCATATTCAAGTCGATTCGCGCCGAACTTATGCCGAACTGCAACAGTTTGTGCAAGAGTTTATGCCTGAAATCGCGGATAAAATTGAGCATTATGCTGGCCCTGCACCTATCTTTGAATTGTACGATGTTGAAAACGAAGTTCAACGGGCTTTAGGCCGTAAAGTTGAACTCAAGTCTGGCGGTTATTTAATTATTGACCAAACAGAAGCCATGACCACCGTTGACATTAATACCGGCGCATTTGTTGGCCATCGCAATTTAGAAGAAACCATTTTCAATACTAATCTTGAAGCCACTCAAGCAATTGCAAGACAACTACGATTACGTAATTTGGGTGGGATTATCATTATCGACTTTATCGATATGTTAAGTAAGGAACACCAAGCACGGGTGCTAGAAAGCTTAAATGCAGCATTGGCGTTAGATCGCGTCAAAACCAGCGTCAGTGGTTTTTCGGGCTTAGGTTTAGTGGAAATGACCCGTAAACGTACTCGCGAAAGTTTAGAACATGTCGTGTGTGGTGAATGCCCTTCCTGTAAAGGCACCGGCACCATGAAAACGATTGAAACCGTGTCTTATGAAATTTTTCGAGAGATTATCCGTTTAGACCGAGCATATAAAGCCGATGAATTTTTGCTTTATTGCTCGCCGGCGGTGTATATGAGCTTTAGTGGTGATGAATCGCATTTGCTGGCAGAATTAGAAGTCTACATTGGTAAGCGTATTCGTTTGCAAAATGAACCGTTATACATTCAAAGTAAATATGATGTGGTGATGATGTAGTGTCGACAACTCAGGCAGTAACTATCAACAGATTATGTTGGCAAATTTTGGCTATCGCGCTGGTGCTTTTTGCACTGGTAGTGAGCCTTATTCGTGGTTTATTGCCTCATATTCCTGAAGTCCGTACTGAGTTAATTCATTATCTTGAAAGCGAATACCAACTGCATGTGCAGATGGATAAACTGAGTGCAGAGTGGCAAGCTTTTGGGCCAGCACTTACCGTTAATCATTTAGTCTTACCACCACAAGATAATCTACCGATTACCGTTATTAGCGACAACGTGCATATCAAACTCGATTTTTGGCAGTCGCTTTTCACCTTAAGCCCACAGATTGAAACTGTGGTATTTGATGGCGTTAAAGTGGCGTTAAACCTTGATGAGTTAACCGCTAGTGAGGACCAGCCTACAGTGGGCGATAAAGCTAATCTTGATTGGTTATATGGTTTGTTATTAGAACAGCTGGGGCATTTTTCAATTACCGACGCGTCCTTACAACTGGTGAGTAAGCAACATGCTTATCAACCGATTTTTATCGATAATCTGCTATGGCAAAACACCGCTAATCGTCACCAAGCACAAGGTATGATCCACGTCGATCAACTTAAGTCGCAGCAAGAGCAATTAACATTGCGCATTGACCTTACAGGTGATGGTTATCAACCCGATACTGTAGCAGGCCAGCTTTATGTTACTGCAGACTCATTAGACTTAGGTGAATGGGCCTCTAGGCAGCATACCGCTCAAACAAACACCGACAATATTGAATTTCAAGGTGTGATAAACCTCGATGCGTGGATGACATTTGCCAATCGTCAAATTCGTGATGGTATATTGGTTTTTAAACCGAGTTGGCTACAATGGCGCGATGCCGACACTCAGCAAAAGTTTGCAATTAACTCTGGTTCATTGCAATGGACCCCACAACCGGATGGCTGGAAAATCGACAGTCACGATTTAGATTTATCGACTAACGATCAAACTTGGCCATCATTGACGTTGGCCATAGGTAGTCGCGAGGGGGATTTTTTTGGTTATGCTAACCAGATTGTTCCTGCAAACTTAACTCCAATGTTACCGTTAGTGCCCGATTTGGGTAAGCAGCAAGTGAACATTTGGCAACAACTCAATCCTCAAGGGCTAATTGGGCCGATGAGGCTGTATAAATCTGCCGACAAACCTATTATCGCCAAAGTCGAGTTACAGCAGTTACAGTGGCAACCTTATCAATCAATACCTGGCATTAGCCCTATTGATGCTCAATTAACCTGGGCCAATAATCAACTTGAATTTGCATTACCAGAGCAGGAATATTCGCTCGATTTTAGCGGTGATTTTAGTCAACCTATTGCACTGCGCGGCAGCCCAATTACGGGGCGTTATAATCTCGGCGAGCAACGCTTAACAGTACCCAATATTGAATTTATTAATGATGATATTGCCCTGCAAGCCGGTTTGAATCTTGAGTTTTCTCAACAAACACATTTGGGCTTAGCGGCCCATGCCACTATAAATGATGTTTCCCATCTTGGGCGTTATTTTCCATTAATGGCGATGAGCCCTAATTTAATCACCTACCTTAATGATGGTTTAGTGGCAGGACAGATTAACGATGCGCAAGTCGTTTGGCATGGTGCATTAGGCGATTACCCTTATCAAGACAGCAGTGGCGTATTTCAAGCCGACTTTACCCTTGATAAAGGCATCTTTAAATTCCAACCAGATTGGCCTGCCGTTAGTTCGCTAACGCTTTCTGCATTGTTTGAAAATGACATGATGGATTTGCATATTGACCAGGGCAAACTCGATAACGTGGTGGTGGATGGTGCACGAGTTTCTATTCCACATCTTGGTAAAGAATCTTTATTAAGAGTTGAAGCTGATATCACTACCGATGCGCAAGCCGCCACCAAGGTGATTAATGCTTCTTCATTGCAGGATTCTGTCGGGGCAACGTTAGACGTGGTGCAGATCCAAAAGCAAATTAATACCACATTAGATCTTTCCATTCCCTTATATGAAGGGGGGGAACAATTAATTAAAGGCCAAGTTACCCTTAATAATAATCCAGTGTTTATTAGCACACCCGGCTTAGATTTACAGGGTGTATCTGGGCAAGTGAGCTTTGTGAATCAATTGATTGAAGGTAAAAATATTAAGGCTCGATTATTTCAACAACCGTTAACGTTTAGCGTAAAAACCGGACAATACAACAGCAATTTAGCATTGAATGTCGATATGCGTGGTAAATGGGATCTTGATACTCTGCCTGCCAGTTTAGATAACCCACTGACAGAAACGTATCATGGACAACTAGACTGGAATGGCGGGCTAACCATGATTTTTGACCCAAGTGGTTATAGTTTACAAGTCTCCGCTAATTCTGATCTTATCGGTACGTCATTGGATTTACCGATGCCTTATCAAAAATCGGCAGACGAGCCGAGAAAACTGAGCGCAGATCTTATTGGCGATAACAAACAATCATCATTGAGCATTAAACTGGGTAATGATGTGGAGTTTTGGGGCGGATTTAATGCTGATAGTGGCAGTCAGCTTGCATTTTATGATGTCATGATTGGTCGTCACTTTAGACTAGGTGATAACTTAAATAAGCAACAAGGGCATCTACATTTAGATATGCCAAAAGTGGATTTAGCGCAATGGCTTCCGCTTATTAATCGCTTTAGTGCTACTGCAGAACCTGAAGTGATCTCCTCATCGGTACGCGACCGCATCTTATCGGCTGCAGAGCTACCTGGTGCTACGGCACAACAAAATACCACCTCATCGATTGACGCTAAAGCACCTGCATTTCCCACATTAGCCGGTATTCATGCCAACATCGCCCAATTAAATGTATTGGGACAATCATTTGATAAACTGCATTTTGATGCTCAACCCACTGAACATGTGTGGCGCGTTGATGCTGATTCACAACAGTTTGATGGGCGTATCGATTTTTATCCTAACTGGCGCGACCAAGGCATCAAAGTGGTTGCGAAAAAGCTGCATTTATCTCCAGCCGTGAGTGGCGTTGAAACCGTTGCGTTAGCGCCAACTTCGATGCTAGAACATCTGCCTACTTTAGCCGTAGATGTGGATGACTTTAGCGTTAATGATTTATCTCTAGGCCACTTAGTGTTGCAAGGTTTACCACATAAGCAAGGCTACCAATTTCAAACTATTTCCATCACAAAGCCGACGGTAGCATTACAGGCCAATGGCTTATGGTCTGTCGAAAATGGAACCGATAAAACCCTATTTGAGGTTAATTTACAGGCTGACAAGTTTGATGATCTATCGACGATGTTAAAAATTAACCCTGGGCTACAAGATGCACCACTGGATCTCTCTGGTCAGTTATCTTGGCAAGGTGCGCCTTATCACTTCACCTTAGATACCTTAAATGGCCAACTTAAGTTTGATTTGGGCAAAGGTCATTTATCAGAAATTAGTGATAAAGGCGCCCGAGTGTTTTCGTTATTTAGTTTAGATTCGTTATTACGTAAATTATCGTTAGATTTTTCGGATGTGTTCGGCGAAGGTTTATATTTCAATACCTTTAACGGTAATCTGACGATTGATAATGGTGTGGTTAAAACCACCGACACTGAAATGGATGCCATTGCAGGTAATATGCGAGTAAGAGGTTATACCGACCTAACTACCCAAAGCTTGAATTATGATATTCGTTTTGTACCACAACTTGCGTCAAGTGTGCCAACCGTGGTGTTATTGAGTACGAGTGCATGGACCTTGGGCTTAGGGGCGTTTGCCCTAACGAAAGTGTTAGAACCCGTTATTGAAATTATCTCTGAAATTCGTTTCCGAGTCACCGGTACCATGGACAACCCACAGCTTGAAGAGCTTGAGCGTAAGAGCAAAGAAATCGAAATACCTAAAGCTATTTTGCCGCAAGCGGATGAGACCAGTGTAGAGACGACTATTGGAACTAAAGCCAAGGCTAACATAGACAGTAAAGCAGAAAATAACGTTGATGCAGATGTTCAGCGTGGCGATAACAGCCGTGAAGCGGAAGATAAATCGCTACCAAGAAGTTCGCCATCCACGCAACTTATGCCAGATATCGATAATTCATCTGATGCAAATCAACAATCAGCGACCGACACTGAAGTTGATCGAATACGCAAAACTTTAGCCGAGCCAGCAACTAATGTAGTTATGCTACCAGGAGTGAGAAATGCAAATCAGCTTATTACAATGTCAAAGCAGTCGCGATGTCAAAGCCAATCTCGCGTTTGTCGACTCGCAGCTTAAAGACTTGCCTAGGGTTGCCAATGAACCACAATTAGTGGTGTTACCTGAGTGTTGTTTATTGTTTGGTGGCCATGAAAGCCAGCAACTTGAACATGCTGGCAGCGAGCATCAAAGTGAGCTTAAAGACGCATTAGCGGCAATGGCGAAACAATACCAAGTGTACTTTATTGCAGGCACCATTCCGATGCGCGCTGATGATGGTAGAGTCTTTAGTCGCTGTTATTTTTTTGATGATCATGGCGCCACCCTAGGTCATTACGATAAACTGCATTTATTCGATGTTGAAGTGGCTGATGGCACCAAGACTTACCGCGAAAGTGATACTTTTCATCCCGGTGATCGTATTTGTGTCATAGACACCCCTTTTGGCAAAGTCGGCTTAGCCGTTTGTTACGACATCCGCTTTGGCGATATGTTTCGAGCGTTGCGTTTAGCCGGAGCAGACTACATTGCGTTACCTTCTGCTTTTACCAAAGTCACTGGCGAAGCGCATTGGCAGGTGTTATTACAAGCCCGAGCCATTGAAACTCAATGTTATTTGCTGGGAGCGGGCCAATGGGGACAGCATAATCAAGGCAGTCGAGAAACATGGGGTCACAGTATGATCGTCGACCCATGGGGCCGAGTGATTGCAGAGCAAGCCACTGAATGCGGCTGGGTACAAGCTAAAGTCGATTTAACAGAACTACGGCGTATTCGTCAACAAATGCCGGTGATAGGCCATAATCGATTTTTAGAGCCGCAGTTGAAATAACACGGGTTTAAATAATACTGGTAGAAATAACACTGAACGAGCCTGACAGAAACTAAATTCGCAGTACGCGTTACCAATTAAAAAAGAGAGTTTTAATGCCATTTTTAACCCAAGTAGAGCAGAGTTTATTGCAAGATGGATTAACCTTAGATGGACTGCAAGGTTACTTAAATACCATTCATCAACACAATATCGATTTTTCAGACCTGTATTTCCAAGCTTGTCGCCATGAGTCTTGGGTATTAGAAGATGGCATTGTAAAAGAAGGCAGCTTTCATATTGAGCGCGGAGTGGGTGTGCGCGCCATTACTGGCGAAAAAACTGGTTTTGCTTATGCTGACGAAATTACCCCAGCAGCTTTAGATGCAGCAGCAAAAGCTGCCCGCGGTATCGCCAGTGCTGGTGAGCAACATAAAGTACAAGCTTTTAAACGTCAAACAGCCCATAAATTGTATGACAGTGCCGATCCCATTGCTGCTATGGACGAAGTGAAGAAAATCGATTTGTTAAAGCAAGCCGATGCTTATATTCGTAGCCTCGACAGCCGAATTATTCAGGTAGTCGTGAGTTTATCTGGCGTGCATGAAGAAATATTGATTGCCGCCAGTGACGGAACATTAGCGGCTGATATTCGTCCATTAGTGCGCTTTAACTGTAGTGTTATCTTAGAAGACAAAGGTAAGCGCGAACGTGGTAGTGCAGGTGGCGGCGGTCGTCACGATTACAGCGCCTTTTTGGCCACCGATGAAGCTGGCTTACCGCAGAGTTTTGAGTTTGCCCGCGAAGCAGTGCGCCAAGCACAAGTTAATGTCAATGCTATTGATGCGCCAGCCGGTGAAATGACCGTAGTATTAGGTAATGGGTGGCCTGGTGTTTTACTACATGAAGCAGTTGGTCACGGTTTAGAGGGTGACTTTAACCGTAAAGGCAGCAGTGCATTTAGCGGTAAAATGGGTCAGCAAGTGGCGTCTACTTTAGTGACCATCGTGGATGACGGTACCTTGGAAAATCGTCGCGGTTCATTAAGCATCGATGATGAAGGCGTGCCAAGTCAAAAAACCACCTTAATTGAAAACGGTATATTAAAAGGTTACATGCAAGATAAGTTAAATGCCCGCTTAATGGGGCAAGAGCCTACAGGTAACGGTCGCCGCGAGTCTTATGCGCATTTACCAATGCCGCGCATGACCAACACTTATATGAATGCAGGTGAGTCAAACCCTGCCGACATTATTAAGTCAGTTAAAAAAGGCATTTATGCGCCTAACTTTGGTGGCGGACAGGTCGATATTACCTCTGGTAAGTTTGTGTTCTCTGCTTCCGAAGCCTATTTGATTGAAGACGGTGAAGTGACTCAGGCAATTAAAGGCGCGACCTTAATTGGTAATGGCCCTGAAGCCATGGGGCTGATTTCAATGGTCGGTAATGACTTAGCCTTAGATAAAGGCGTTGGCGTGTGCGGTAAAGACGGACAAAGCGTGCCCGTTGGTGTTGGCCAGCCTACTCTAAAAATTGATCGTCTAACGGTTGGTGGCACCGCTTAACAACCCCCTTCATTGTGTTGGCAACTCTCTGAGCGTTTATGCTCAGTGGGTTATTGTGATCTAAACTGCATTCACAAGCTTATGTAAGTAAGTGAATATTCACTTTATGATCTAGCGACTGTGATAATAACGGAACTACGTTATTATCCATCAAAAATTAGAGTGTTAACTCTAGGGGTGTTTATGTTTGCACAACGTCATATCAGTACATATTGTCGCAAACGAGTGAAATTTGCGCTGTGTTTCAGTGTTTTATTTGTCCATCTTAGTGTCTTTGCTGAACCTGTCACCTTTAGTCATGCTTGGCAGCAATTGGCGCAAGTGAGTGATCAGCTTCAAGCTAAAGCTCAGCTAGTCAACCGCGCCAAAGCGGAAGAAGATGCAGGCGATGCGTTAAATTACCCATCGCTTAATATTGCTGGCAGCTATACTCACCTCGAAAAACCTATCGAACTAGATTTACGAGATTTAAACCCACTTGCGGTGCTTGATAGCAGTACATTGCCACCGGCGCTTGGCAGTGCTCTAGCGAGTATTCCGGGTTCTCTTTTTGTGACGCCTTTTACTGAACAAGATGTGTTTCGTGCCAGCTTACAAGCTATGTGGCCCATTTATACCGGCGGTAAAATTACTGCAGCCCAAGGAATACATGCTGCCCAAGTTTCAGAGAGAGAACAAGAGTTTGCCCTAGCTCGGCGTGAGTTATTTCTTCAGCTAGTTGATCGCTACTACGCAGTGTCGGTGACAAAAACTTTAGTCGATACCCAAAGGCAGCTGGTGGACTCGTTAACCTTGCATGTCAATCATGCGCAAAAATTAGAGCAACAAGGGCAAATCGCTAAAGTTGAACGCTTAAATGCCCAAGTCGCGTTAGAAAATGCCAAAGTAAACTGGGGTAAAACCAAGCGTCAATACGAAATGACCGAAATTGCTTTAGCAAGGATGTTACACATACCGTCGGTCGATCCTATTTCGGCACTGTTTTTACTCGAACAACAACCTTCATTGCCACGCCTTAGCCAGCTGACATTAACTCAGCATCCGGCATTAAAACTACTCGAAGCTAAAGAAGCCCAAGCCAATGGTTTAGTCGACTTAGAAAAAGGCAGTTACTACCCCACAGTGTATTTATATGGTAATTACACCTTATATGAAGATGACAGCTTATTTTCTCAAGTGGAGCCCGACTGGATGGTAGGTGTTGGTATGAGCATACCGCTTATTAGCCGTGATGGCCGCAGCGGAAAAGTGCAAGCGGCGAAAAGTGCTTTACTGCAAGCGCGTTATACCAAAGCTCAAACCAAACAAGATTTAAGTTTGCTGATTGATCAGAGTTATCGGCAGATGCTGCAAGCTAAAGAAGAAGCGGATGCACTGGATGTGTCATTAGCATTAGCGACCGAAAATTTACGTTTGCGAGAATTGTCCTTTAACCAAGGATTATCCACTTCAATCGATAGAATCGATGCGGAGTTAAGCTTAACTGCGGTTAAAACTCAGCAATTAGGGGCTAAATATCGTTATATGCAAGCCTACGCCAAAGTGATGGCCATTAGTGGTCAAGTAGATGAATTTATTAACCGAACTCAACTTCAAGGGGCTGCTTATGCGGGCTAACAAGATCATTGCAGTGGTCGCATTCGTGCTAGTTTTATTACTGCTAGGATACGGCGTAAAGCTGGCTTTTACGCCTCAACCGACAGTGTTACAAGGGCAAATAGAAGCTCGTGAATATAATATTTCGTCTAAAGTTCCTGGCCGAGTTGAGCAAGTTTTAGTTCGCAAAGGAGATCAAGTCGACGTGGATGATATTTTGTTTGCTATCAGCAGCCCAGAATTAGATGCCAAGCTATTGCAGGCCCAAGGCGGTCTCGAAGCGGCAACCGCTATGCAACAACAAGCTAATAACGGTGCAAGGCAGCAACAAGTTACCGCGGCTAAAGAGCAATGGTTAAAAGCGAAAGCTGCGACCGAACTCAGCCTAAAAACTTATCAACGAATTGAAAACTTATTTGATGAAGGTGTTGTTGCACGGCAAAAACGCGATGAAGCTTATACCCAATGGCAAGCCGCTAAATATACCGAGCAAGCAGCTTATGCTATGTATCAAATGACTAATGAAGGCGCCCGGGTTGAAACTAAAGCCGCAGCAGCAGGTAAAACTCGTATGGCAGAAGGCGCAGTTAACGAGGTGAATGCCATTTTAGCCGACAGCCAAATGCGCTCACCTAAAAAAGCTGAGGTGAGTGAAGTATTATTACAAGCTGGTGAGCTTGCGCCGAGTGGTTTTCCGGTGGTGAGCATTATTGATATGAGTGATGCGTGGGCTGTGTTGCAAGTTCGAGAAGATCAATTGTTGCAATTTAAGCAAGATCAAACCGTCATGTTAGATATTCCAGCATTACAGCAGCAAGTCGAATTTACCGTGTCGCACGTGAGTGTCATGGGTAACTTTGCTACTTGGCGCTCGACCGAGAGCGGCCACGACTTTGATATGCGTACCTTCGAAGTTGAACTGACACCTAAGCAAAAAATTGCCGACTTACGAGTTGGAATGTCGGTGTTGTTTCGTGCCGATAAGCTTGCCGAACATTAATAAGGCTTGCTGATGAGGCATCTATTCAGACGTGAATGTAAAGCGTTGTGGCATTCACCATGGCAACTGGCTTTGGTGAGCTATATTCCGCTAATTGGCGTGATCGCACTTTGGTGGTTATTCAGTGCGGGCTTGCCAAGGCAGCTTCCCGTTGCCGTAGTTGACTTAGATAACAGTCAAATTAGCCGCATGCTAACAAGGCAATTATCGGCTAATGCCGTGATTGCACCGCGCTCATTTGCCAATGAGGCAGCAGCGATTGAAGCTATGCGCCAAGCGCAAGTATACGGGCTAGTTATTTTACCTTACCAGCTCAGAAAAGATTTACTCACATCAAAACAACCTACTATTGATATTCGCTATAACAGCCAATTTTTGTTAGTGGGAAAGTTATTATCCAGCCAGCTACAACTCAGCCTTGCAGAGGGGTTAACGCAAATTGGCGAGGTGAGCCTATTACTTAAAGGCGCAAATAAAGCCACCGTTGATGTGAGCTTAACGCCTATTAGTAACCAAACGACGGCGTTATTTAACCGAAATAATAACTATGTTGGTTTTTTAGTCCCGCCGATATTGATTGCATTATGGCAATTACTGTCGATGTTGGTTTTTGTTAATAGTGTTAATGCTGAGCTTATTCCTCAAGGTGAACGCTATTATTTAGCCCGAAACATTTGGCCAAAAGTGTGGGTTAAAGTGTTATTTTATAGTCCGATAATGCTCGTGCATAGTGGCTTTATTTTAGTGTGGTTATACCACTATTTAGCTTTGCCCGTGTCGGGTTCATTATGGTTATTGCTATTGGCTCAGGCATTCATGCTCATGGCATTGTGGTTGTTAGTGTTGGTTATTTTTATGATTATGCGTGACAGTGCTCGCACGGTCAGTTTCTGTACCGCATTATTTGCTCCAGCATTTGCGTTTATGGGGATAACCTTCCCGGTAAACGATATGCCCATATTGGCTAAATGGTGGCGGTTGGTGATGCCATCGAGTCACTATATCGACTCTCATGTCAGCGTCGTCAGCTATGGTGTTGGCTTGCCGCAAGTATTGACTCAAATCAGTTCTTATTGGGGCTTTTTACTGTTATTGCCTTTGCTTTATGTGCTGGGGCGTCAGGCGCAGAAAATACCGCCACAGGGTCAAGTTAGTCTCCCGGTTAATCTGGAGGTCAACCGATGAACTTCTGGCAATTAATCGTAGCAGAATGCAAAGCTATATTGGCTGACAAAGCGATTGTGATGACGCTATTTGGTGGAGTGTTATTTTACTCGGTTCTGTATCCGTTACCGTATTTGAATCAGGTGCCGACAGAGCAACAGGTCGTGGTGGTTGATCACGATAATTCGTCACTCAGTAGGCTGGTGACTCGCCACGCAGATGCCAGTGCTAAGATAAAAATACTCGCTAATGTAAACAGTATTGATCAAGCACAAACGTGGATCGATCAAGGTAAAGCACATGGGTTATTGGTTATTCCGGCTAACTTTAGACGCGATTTATTGCTAGGTAAGGGCGCAACATTAAGTTACGGCGGCGATGCGAGTTACTTTCTGATTTATTCTGCCGTAGCTGAAGGCTTAGTGTCAGCAGGCATAGATGCAAGTAAACAAGTGCAGTTAATTGGTTTGTTGGCTCGCGGTCAAAATCCCCAACTTGCCCTGCAAGCGGTTAATTCTGTCAATATTAATTCAGTTCCAGCGTTTAACCCCAGTTTAGGCTACACACCGTATGTGGTGCCGGGATTATTCTTATTAATTCTGCATCAAACGTTATTAATTGGCACCGGTATTTTGGGCGCAGGCCAATGGCGCAAATCCGGTTATTGGCAGCAAGTACGCCCAGTAACCTTGGTGCTTGCACGGTTAAGTGTGTTTATGATGATTTACGCACTATTTAGTAGTTTTTATTTAGGCTTTTGTTTCTATTGGTACAAAGTGAGCGTGGTTGCAACGGTGGTTGAGGTCGGATTATTTATGTTGCCCTTTTTATTAGCCACAGGATCGCTAGGTATTTATCTCAGTAGTTTATTTAATCGTCGGGAATTACCTACCCAATTGTATTTACTGGTGTCTATGCCGATTTTATTTGTGTCAGGTTTTGTGTGGCCGATTGCATTAATTCCAGAACCATTAGTATTAGCATCTCAAGTTATCCCAGCTGTTCCAGCGATTATGGGGATGCTCGAGTTAAATCAATTAGGAGCAGGTTGGTCGGCGGTAATGCCTAAATGGTTACAATTATGGGGCTTGTTTGCAGTCTTCGCCACCATGGCCATAGTCGCTATAGCACGTAAACAGAAAAGCGTTAGTGTTACATCATAGAAGACCTACAGATGCTAGGTTGGTTCTATCATATCGAAATTACCTTATCGCTAGATTTGTCACTTGGCAAACAAAAATAGACAGCTATCATCTGGATAGACCTGTCTATTTCATTTTTTATGAGGTTTATTGCGGACTGATAAAGAGTAACCGTAAGGTTTTTTTGGTCTAGATCCAATTACATCATTCCGTTTTGGGCATTGTTTAAAGCTGCCTCTAAACGTTCAACGTTATGTTGGTATATAGCGCTGTGATCGACTTTTGCTGCATACTTAAAATCGGCTAATGCGCCTATATTGTCATTATTCATTAATTTCATTACACCACGATTATTATAGGCATAAGCCCGAACCGTCATTGAAGGAATAGCCACTTGGGTACGAGCACTTTTCACGGCTGCGCTACAGGCTTTTTGGGCTTTTTCCATATCCGCTAGTTGCACATATCCAGCACACAAGTTCACGTTACGAGAATAGTCATCCACGGCGAACTTACTTGCAGATAAAGTAGCGGTTAAGCCAGCTTCGACATCACCTGATTGCAATGCATTAACACCAGGCACATCTTCCACTAATACCATTTTGTAGGCATTACTCTTGATATGCTGACCTTGCTCGTCAGCCATAACATTTGCCGATGCTGCTAGTACTAATGTGGCACAAATTAGGCCATTAACGATGCTCTTTTTCATGATGTCGCTCCTTTAAACGTTTGTGTAGCGCCGCGCTACAGGTGAACTTTAGTCAAAACGACTAGCGTCGACAAACGATAAAAAACGCATTAATGGGTTAAAAAAATTCACTTATGATGATGAAATAATTAATTGGTTTAAATTGTGAATCAGCAGATATAGTAGTCATTACAGTTTTACTTAAGTCTACATGGATGCACCTACGGCGTTTGTTTCCTTATCATTACTCAGTCGCTCACGATGTTGCGACATGCTCTACGTCCTGTCGATCTAGGTAATGGATATTAAGAACGACATGGTTTGAGAGAAATTTTTTAAATAACAGTTAAGTTCATCTAATCAGCTCCCCCGCTTTGTCAAATCTTTGCTACAAAGTCTACCTTGAAGTTTGATACCTAATGACTTTCATCATGGAAACTTTTGAGGATCCAATCGATCAGCAATTGCACTTCTGGCCGCTGCTGTTCATTAGTATGACGGATGAGGTAATAGCGATCATGGCTAAAAAGTGGATGAGGAAATAATGACAGAAGGGTGCCGTTATCGAACCATGCTTGGCTGATGGGTAATGGAATGAGAGCAATACCTAATCCTTGTTCTGCGGCACGGGCGACACTGAACATACTGTCTAGTTGAATTATCTGCTTAGGCTGAAATGCATCAAAGCCAACATTTTCGGCCCATTGATGCCAAGCGTAAGGTCGAGCTTTATGCAATATTAATGGCACCTGAGTTAATGCTTTAAAACCTTGTGAAGACAATTCAGCATGCAATTGTGCATTACACGCAGGGATATAAGTGATTGGAAATAAATCATACACATCGGCATTAGTTTGTTGTTTACCAGAGAGCATAATGGATGCATCAGTGTGCTTAATCGTATCGCTGCGCGACTTAATGGTTTCGAGCTTAAGATTGATGTTGGGATATTTAGATGACCAACCAATGAGTTTAGGCATAAACAGTTCACTGGCAAAGAATTCTGGCATTGAAATACTGACTTCGAGCATTCTGTCTGATTGGTTAAATTCACTGACTGTGTTGACTAATTGCTGCATTACCGGCTCGATGGCCTGGTAAAAGCGTGCGCCAACTTCGGTCAATGTCACCGCGCGGGTTTGACGAATAAACAAGCTCTGGTTTAGAGATTCTTCTAACTGTTTAATCTGATGACTTACCGCCGAAGGGGTTAGATACAGTCTTTTAGCGGTTTCTTTAAAACTTAAGCATTCAGCAGCGACGCAAAAACAACGTAGGCCGCGCATGGAGGTGTGTAAAGGGATCATTCAATTCTCAACAAGGACAGTTTATCAACTCACTTCCCCTTGATGATAATCAATTGTGATGACATCTGTAATGTGTTCGGGTCGACTACTGAGTAATCGTTTAGTGAGACTAGGGTTATTCTTGAAGAGAAAGCAAGGATTAGACCAGTAGTTAAAGTCTATTATAAACATAGGTTTAACTAGTTTTATAAAAATTGATTGAGTTGCTCTGGTGCTGAATGTATCTTGTTCGCACCAACTTGGTGCTAACTGACTTTACGTTATCTCTGCTGAAATAACGAAATAGATTAATAGATAGGTGGGTAAGCAGGGCTAGCGCTTAATTAATATGTCTAATTAGAAGTACAGTGTTTCTTGCTTAGTGCCATCGATAAAGATGTCGCATTTATCTGCAGTGCTCGATTTTGCCGATTGAACAATGCTAGCAACAATACCAAAGCTTCCACCTTGATCTCCTAGTACCGAACCAAAGTAACAATCACCTTTAAATTTCATATCTTTAAAGTTTGCATTAAGATTTTGAGTAGGCGTCATTGGCGGGAATCGACCCTGCATGATCGGGTCACCATTAGCGGTCAATAGCAGTTTATTTTTTGCTTTATCATACGAGCCACCAAGTACGAAAGTTTGGTCATTGACGACAACCGTTTTGTTTTGAGCCACAATGGGTGGTTTAGCTGCACAAGCGGTGAGTAGTACGCCTGCTGTAATGGTAAGAAGTAGAGAAATTTTGCGCATTAGTATTCCTTAGTATGCGTCGAGAGTCGTAAATCGGTCCCTCGGAGTAGTAAACTAGCCCTGTTTACAGATGCTATTGATGGTATCGAAACGAGAGGTGTTGTGCGCTATTTACTCGCAGAACAATTTGTTAGCTGAACATAAAGTCAGTTAGAAAAATAGTTCTTAATTTCAACAAAGTATCGATCTAATACCGTATAACATGTCTTATTGTATCAACATATTTGTTAATGCCAAGTATAAAAAAAGCCTGCTTAAGTAGCAGGCATTAATGATCGGTAAATATTATAGGACGTGAGAATATTGAGCTTATGACAAGGTCACATAAAATATCAATTCAGTGACCACACCTTTAGGCGTAGTTGCTGTCAGTGTGACTTGGCTTGTGCCGGGTGTACCATTATTTTTCAAGGTAAATGAGGTTGATGTTCCTCCTGCTGAACTCTTGTTAGGTACGGTATAACCAGTGAACTGCAATTCACCTTCGGTGCTAGTAACCGTTAAAGTTGTACCTGAAGGCAATATCTGATTGGCGCTATCAGTGAGTACCACATCAAACTTTGCCGTTGCATCTAGTGCAATAGGCTGAACATCAGTGTCGTAATTATTAATCAAGCTGCCATCTTGGCTAACCACGAAATTAGCATCAGAGCCTGACATTGTTAATACTAATGCTTTACGGATATAAGTGCTCATAGCCGTGCTATCACATAATGTACCTTGGCATTGTGGGCCGTTAAATTTACCGTCAGCTAATTGATATGTGTTACTCGCTTGAATATTAAAGTACGGTTCACCTGAATCATGGACGCGAGATTCGTTGTCATCTCTAAAGGCGTCAGGCAAGTCAACAAAACCACCGTCATGGTAAGTTTCTACATCCATGCCATTTCCACTACATGCTACTGACGTTGTATCGCTTAAACAGCCGTTAACTACGCCGCCATCAGCATCGTCAAATACATTGTTGCCATTGATATCGAAGAAGGTTTCGTGCCCTAGCGCATAAGCCATAATCGTTACGCGATGGTCACTGACTCGTGGTGATGCTGATGTCCAAATGACGGAACACCTGCCATTTGCAATCGTACATGATGGTTGGATTTGACCACCTTCAGCGGTAAAGTTGATGGTAGTGTCGTCTGGTGCAGGGTTTGCAAAACTATCAGAGGCATACGCTGTAATGGTAACTTCTTCACCATTGTAGTCGCCCGCTTCAGGGTTGCCATTTGATCTTGAAATACTAAAACCAAGCTGTTGTGGCAAACCGGTATTGACGGTCAGCTGTTCTGATTGGCTGGTAATGGTTTGGTTAGTGTCGGCGTCTGTGGTTGATGCCACCACTCTTACAGGG
This sequence comes from Shewanella frigidimarina, assembly GCF_003797125.1. GTDB lineage: Bacteria > Pseudomonadota > Gammaproteobacteria > Enterobacterales > Shewanellaceae > Shewanella > Shewanella frigidimarina. The sequence goes on along the minus strand of NZ_RKKE01000001.1, from coordinate 1,061,736 downwards.
GTTGGAATGGTGCCAGCTTGCACTCGCACACTGACTAATCCCTGGGAATTGGTAATACTGTTGTCCGTCACTTTACCATTAGCAAATTGTAAACCGCCCACACTGGTGTCTAAGCTAAAATTAACCGTTTGTTGTGCTGCTGGTTGGCCATTTGCACTAGTCACTAAGAAGGTCACTAACGATGATTCAGTTGAACCGGTGCCGCCTGAACCTTTGATGCGGATTTGGCTTGGGTCAGCTGACACAAAGCTCACATTAGATAACGTTTGACGGGCTAAGGTAAAAGGTAAACTTGCGTTTAAGCTACTGCCATTAACAGTTGCTGTCGCAATGATGGTGTCATTACGTTCACTATTGCCACTACAACTGACATCTGAAAAAGTTGAGCTAGCGGAGCCTGATAAGCTAGTGACAGGTGAATCAAGTGTGGCGTTGTCATTGGTAGAACAGTCAGAACTAAAGCTGATGCTGGTTGGACTTTGCAAGCGTGTTAATGTGCCATCGGTGTTTTCGGTAACTAACGTAGCTGTAATCCCAAATGTGCCACCGGCGCTAATGTTATAACTGCCATCAGTTGTTGCGGCTAGCGTTGTCGCCAATTCACTTTCAACAAACTCACCATTAGCATTATACGAGCCCATCTTAACATTACCATTCGTAGCAATATCGTCAGACGCTAACACTTCAAAAGCGCTGCTGCTGGTGAGAGTACTACCTTGATATTCTGTGGTGACGGTTAACAGACTGGCACCTAACTCTGCCTCGGACGGCGTATAGTTGAGCGTAGCAATGCCTGAAGATTTTGTTAGTGCAGTTGCTGGCGCTAACGAAGCACTACCAGCATTGAATGTCACAATTTGGTTAGCAATAGCTTGATTATTACTGTCAGTAAGCAAGGCATTGAGTTGAACTGTTTTATCAATATTAAAGCGAGTAATCGGACCGGTTGCATCACTTATAGAAGCGGTTAATTTAATTGCTTCGACAGGAACACTGGTGTCATATTCTTTAAATTGATAATTGCGAGTCGCACTAACTGCATCAGCATCACTTGGAGAGTAACTCACGCTAAGCGTGCCGGCGTTGGTGCTGCTTGATGTGACAACTGTTGTCGCAAGACCAGAAGACAAGGTTAACACCGTTGTAGGCGTTATTGCTGTATTGGTGGTACTAAAAGTAATGAGTGCGCCACTGACGTTGGCATTACCTAACTTAAGGTGTGCAACGGCACAGAAGCTACTATCAAGATCAAAAATCAGTGAGTCAGTACTCGTATCACATTGGCCATTAACGACATTTTGATAGCTGACGGTAATACTATAACTATCATTCGATGTGTCAGTATCGGTGCCGTCCGCGGCACCGTTACAACCTGTAAATAACAACACTGAAGTTAATAATAACAATAGTGTGCGAGTCATCATTTTTAGCCGCATTAGCAACATCCTTATTCTATTAAACAGACTATTTTTAGAGATGGACCCTAGTCTTGTATTTCAGATCTTAAATACTTATATAACTCTTTAGACGATTTTGACTCTGGGCCTTTAGCCAGTTCTTTATTCGCTTGGCGGATCAGTTGACGCATTTTTTGACGATCAAGTTGTGGATGCAAATCCAGTAATACTTGGACCTCATCATCGCCATTTGCTAATAAACGCTCACGCATTTTTTCAAAAATCTGTATTTGAGCAGCTTCATTATTGTTTTTGTTCAACACTTTATCCAGTGCTGCTTCAATAGGCTCATGCTCAAAGCCACGCATTAATTTACCAATGTATTGTAAATGGCGGCGATAGGCTTCAGTTTTTTGTTTAATCAGTTTTGTTTTTAGAATCGCATCATACAGAAATTCATCTAAACCCATTTTGTCTAATTGAGTTTTGCTCAGGGCCACTAAACGCATGCCAAGTGCTTGAGCATCCTCACTTTCTTTTTTAACGCCTGTTCTGCTGACATAGTTGTCATCATTATCATAGGGCTGCTGAAATAGCTCAGAATCGCCAACAATTTTCATAGTCATAAACCTCAAGTCAATATGCGTTAATGATAGCATTTATTTGGCCTAGAATATGCAGAATTTATTGATGATCAACTGCGATATAAATGCGCGGTTATCAATCGCCAATTGAATTTGATATGCTAGCGTCAATTAGACTAATCAAAGAGTAAATTTGTGGCTTCTCATCCTTCTTCAGCGCCTCGCGCAACTGAACCAACACCTAGAATTGATTCTGAATTATCGGCGTTAAAAGACGCTGTATCTGTCGCATTAGAATATGCGAAAGAGTTAGGCACTTCGGCCGCTGAAGTGGCTATCAGTAAGCAGCAAGGTTTGTCGGTTTCAACCCGTGAAAAAGAAGTTGAAACCGTTGAGTTTAATAAAGACGGTGCGTTAGGCATTACCATTTACCGTGATGGTCGCAAAGGCAGCTCATCAACCTCAGACTTAAGCCCAGAGGCGATTCGCCAAGCGGTAAAAGCGGCTGATGGTATTGCAAAATATACTTCAGAAGATCCTTTCAGCGGTTTGGCTGATCCCGCTTTGATGGCGCAAGATATTCGCGACTTAGAGTTATATCATCCACAAGATATCGATGCAGAAGAGCTCGCTCAGTTGGCTATTCGTGCTGAAGAAGCCAGCTTGTCGGTTGATAGCCGTATCCGTAATTCAGACGGTGCGAGTGCTAATGCCCATACTGCCGCCAGAGTTTATGGTAATAGCCATGGGTTTCTTAACGGCTATTGCAGCTCTCGCTACAGTTTAAGTTGTGTGGTCATAGGCGAAGAGTCTGATGGCAATATGCAGCGCGACTATGACTATACAGTTGCCCGTAAATATCATGATTTACTGTCACCTGAAGCGGTAGGTTTACAAGCGGCAAACAAAACCTTAAGTCGATTGGATGCCCGTAAAATTGCGACTGCAAAAATGCCAGTGTTGTTTGCGCCAGAAATTGCCACTGGCTTAATGGGGCATTTAATCGGCGCAATTAGTGGCAGCAGTATTTATCGTAAGTCGAGCTTCTTAATGGAAGCATTGAATACTCAAATATTCCCAGACTGGTTTAGTATTGAAGAACAACCGCATTTAATTGGTGCTCTGGCCAGTGCTAATTACGACAGTGAAGGCGTGGCAACCCAAGACCGTCGTATTATTGATCGTGGCCAGCTAGAAACTTACTTATTAACCAGTTATTCGGCGCGTAAATTATCGATGACCAATACAGGCCATGCTGGTGGTATTTATAACTGGACCCTAAGCCATTCAAATCAAACCTTTGATGACTTGGTTAAAGCCATGAATACCGGCTTAATTGTTACGGAAGTGATGGGCCAAGGCGTTAATGGCGTTACTGGTGATTATTCTCGTGGCGCGGCAGGTTTTTATGTTGAAAATGGCGAAGTGTTGTATCCAGTAGAAGAAATTACTATCGCGGGTAATTTAAAAGATATGTTTATGGGAATACAAGGCGTAGGTAAAGATCGCGATTTACGTTCATCAATCCGCACCGGCGGTATTTTACTGAGCGAGATGAAAATCGCGGGTAATTAACCCCTTTTGCTGAAAATGCATTTATGGTTCAAATGCAAAAAGAATTAAAGCCTCTTATCTAATTGATTAAGAGGATTTTTTTTAACTTTAATTTGGCTCTTTACGTTTTATATCTTTACTTTACCTTTCTTGACAGTCGTTTACAGGCAAGGGTTGTCATAACTCTTGCAAATGTAACTAGATGGTTAATGGAGTAAATATGTTTAACAAAAAAATAAGTCGATTGATGATGGTGTCTGTAATGGGAGCCTTGTTACTAGGGTGTGGCTCAGACAGTGAAGAAAGCAGTGATGATGTCGCTTATGTGCAGTTTTATAATGCATCACCTAATAGCACATCGACTTCGTTAGTACTGGATGACTATTCATATACGGCGGTTGATTTTGCTGATGCAATGCCGCGCTATGCTTATAGTACAGGGAGTACAGAACTGGAAATTTATGGTCAAGATGAAGATAGTGAAACGGTAACCGTTTACAGCGACACCGTTGATTTAGCGAGCGACTCGAACCATTTGTATGTTTTGTATGGTGACTATCATGATCCCGAACTACTGGATATTAACTATTCACGTGATGAAATGGACGAGTTAAATGCCGACGATGATAATGACTACAGTAAAATGGAAGTGTTGGTGGCTAACGTAGCCACTGATGAAGGTGCGTTTGATACCTATATTTCACTCGATACCCAAACCATTGACGAAGCGGTGATGCTGGGTAATGTGCCATACAGTAGTTACACCAGCGAACAGATATTCGATACAGATGATTATATTGTCTATCTTACCGAAACAGGCACTAAAAATGTGCTCTACACCACAGGTAGCATGAGTTTAACCTCCGAAACCGCCTATAAATTGATTATTCGTAATAGCTTTGGTGCGGGTGATATTAACGTCACTATCGACAGTATTGACTCAACCACAACGCCTGTCACTTACGCCGCGTTAGAGGCAACTGCCGATTACCGGGTGTTTAATGGTTTAGAAACGCAAAGCATTGATGTTGATGTGGCCAGCAAGCAAGAAACACAATACTTGTATGGTATTTCACCCTTCACAGTAACGGCTTACCAATCAACATCGTTTAATGATTATGGTCTCACCACTAAAGATGCGACCAGTAAAGCCAAGTTGTTTGATAACTTGTTGGTAACGTTTAACCAAGATGAAGTGAAGTCTTTACTGATTTATCAGCAAGAAGACAGTTCTGTTAAAGGTATGGTAATCGAGCAAGACTTACGACCTCGAGCTTTTGAATATAAAGTCGATGTGGTGAATTTAGCTTATGATTATGATGACCTAACCGTGTATTTTGTCCGCGCTTCAGAAACCATTGAAACCGCCGAATACACCTTAACGGATTTAGATTTTGTGGAACAACTCAGCCTGACACTGCCTGAAGATGATTATGAAATTAACATTGTTTACGAAGCCGATAATGGCACGCAAACCTTAGTTTATCAGTCTGATTCAATCAGCTTTGATGGCGACAGTAATTATACTTTTGTGCTGACTCCAGACAGTACAAGCGCTTTAGGTCATAGACTTACGTCATTACAGTAATATTAAGTTTAATTGATAGTGAGTTAAATCACCGCTTATAAAGCATAAAAAAGCCGATATCATCGATATCGGCTTTTCATTTAGCGCTTATATTCAAATAAACATACAAACTAATAAGTTATAATCTGAGCTGAGATTAATTAGTACGGTATCGACTAAGAATTTTACCCAAATCAGCTGATGCTTTTGCAAGATCTTTAACACCACTTGAAGACTGTTGCGATAAGCTTCTAATAATATTTGATTTCAGTCTTATGTCCGTCAGCTCTTTTGCAATGTCATTGGCCACTGCACTTTGTTCTTCTGACGATGTAGAAATTTGGAAGCTCATGTCCATAATTGAATTTGCTGATTCAGAAATGGCATTAATATCGGTTCCAATATTAGTAATTAGATCGCTACTGGTTTGTGCTTGCTTGACGGTATCTTGAGTAATGCTGTCAATATTGAGCGTTTCACTTTGCAGTAATTCAATCATTTTATGAATTTCAACCGTCGCAGCTTGTGTACGACCCGCAAGGGTTCTTACTTCGTCTGCAACCACCGCAAAACCACGGCCCATTTCACCTGCGCGTGCTGCTTCAATTGCTGCGTTTAATGCCAGTAAGTTGGTTTGATCTGAAATAGCATTAATGGTGGTGATCACTTCATTAATATTAGTCGCATTAATTTTTAGGGTATTGACCGAATTTGATGTTTGTTCAATGTAGGTCGATAACTGCTTAATTTCATTAATCGCACGCTTAGCTCGGTCATAACTCTGACGTGTATACTCTGAATCTTGTTCAACGCGTTGAGTTGAATTTCGAGCGATATTAGATACTTCGGCAGCTGATGCCGTCATTTCTTCCATTGCTGTAGCAACTGAGTCAAGTGAAGCATATTGTAAATCAATTTGTTCCGCGCTTTGCACTGCGTCATTGGCAAATGAACTGGAGGTCGTTTGCAAGGTATCGGCACTTTTTTTCACTGCAACAACGAGCTCGGTCAATGTATCCATGGCTTTATCGAGTGCGCAACCAATGGTACCGAATTCATCACGGCCAGGATGGAAACCTAAACGAGAAGTTAAATCTCCTTTAGCAATTTTTTCCGTAGTATCCCATAACACCCAAAGTGCACCACCAAGGAAAGTTGCTGTCCAGTAAATCACTACTATAAAAGGTATTATCCATAAGAATGACATTAGCAGTGACATTAATGCAGCTTGTTTAGCATTGGCTTCTTGTCCAGAAACTGATTCGCTCAATGTATAATATTGGCCATCTAATGCATACACAGCGGTAATAGTATCTTGTTGGCGTGAACTGGTTTGCGAACGACCTGAGACTTGCAAACCTAAGTTTGAAGCTTGGTCTAGCTGACTTGTCGCCTCAAGAGCTTGGACAGTAGCAGCGGTTTTTTGTTCTAAAACATGTAACGATTGCTGTTCAATATTTTCAATTTTACTAAAGTAACTACTAATCGATACACTTGATAAAATGATCAGGAACAGTCCGAAAATAGCCCAAAATTTATCATTAATGGACATTTTGATGAAAAGTTTATCGATAGTTCTGAAATCAACTTGTTTCATGGTTTGAGCACCTAAACCGGTAAAGACAATAAATTCAAATATTAGATGAGCTATTAGCATTTGGATACTAAAATAGTCAACTTTATAATATTCTTCTGTGACCAACATAACATTGAGTCATGATCAATATCGACAATAAATCACATATCTTAAGTGATTTATTGGTTTATATGCATGGTGTACTTAACATTCGAGCAGTGTAAATGACCAATGTTAATGTAATGATCGGGTAAAAATCCTAAATGTTCAATATTATTTGATGACGTGAGATAAAATATTAAACCGTATGTCGTTAATTTTATAGTTTTTTGTATATAAGTGTTACAGAATTTATATTTTTTAACATCTAAATCCCTGCCTCTTGTTCTTGTGCTAGCTATTGTTTTAGTTGAAGTATTTTTAACTTTATCTATTACCGTTTTCTAATTAAAACAAAATTACTTGGTAATCAATCAGATAGAAAATTTGTTTACCTCATTAATGTGATCAATGTTCTTTTTTCTGTAAACAAACTTTGGGACAATCGCCCCGCATATTACAAAAAAATAGCATTTATATTACAAAATATGGGGTTTAAAAATGAAAGGACTGACTAAACTAACGGCGGTTTCACTCGCAGTTGCAGCAGCATTGCCGATAATGGCAAATGCAGAAGTGTTAATTAGTGAATACGTTGAAGGTAGTTCAAACAACAAAGCGATTGAACTGTATAACAACAGTGACGTTGCAATTGATTTAACAGGCTACAAATTAGTACGTTATAAAGACGGTGACTCGGCATCGCTTGATATGGTGGAGTTAACTGACACTATTGCGGCAAAAAGTGTCAAAGTCATTTTGCACCCAAGTGCAGCGATTACCTTACCAGCCTCAACCGACTCTATGACTGGTAACTTGTACTTTAATGGTGGTGATGCTGTCGGCCTATTAAAAGACGGTGTGTTGGTTGATGTTGTTGGTGAAATTCCAACGCCAGCAGGTTGGGGGTTCGACACCACATTTCAGCGTAAATTAGACTCCTTAACCGCTAGCACCACTTATGATGCTAGCCAATGGGCCACATTAGATAAAGACACCTTTAGTGGTTTGGGCTCGCTTGACGCCGCTGTTACACCAGAACCAAGTACATTTACTTGTAACGGTGCAACGCTAACGAATATTTATGACATTCAAGGCGCTGGTGATTCAAGCCCATTAATTGTCGATGGTAGTTATGAGTCGGCTAATGAAGTGACCGTAAAAGGCATTGTTACTTCTAGAAGCGACAGTTTATACAAAGGTTTCTTTATTCAAGACATGCAAGGTGACAACTCACCTTATACTTCAGACGGCATTTTTGTCTTCTTGAACGAAGCCGCTCCAGACACTATTCAGCCAGGTACTGAAGTGTGTGTGCAAGGTAAAGTAAACGAGTATTACGGCTCGACTCAGATTAACCTTAAAGACGAACAAAAATTTGAAGTTGGTGCATTAGGTGAAGTGCCTGTAGCCAGTGCATTTTATGTTGCAGATGGCGAAACCCTAACGCAAGCATTAGAGCGTGTTGAAGGCATGAAAGTGGTATTAGATGCGGGCAGTGAGATGAAAATCACCCGTACCTTTAGCTACGATTATGACGGACGTCGTAACAATATGGTGTTGTCACATAAAGCGCCATTAATGAAACCTACTCAAGTATTTGAGCCAAACTCTGCAGATTCTATTGCACTGGCTAAAGCTAACACAATAAACCAGTTATTTGTTGAATCTGATTTCAAAGCGAAAGATGGCGAAGTGCCTTACTTCCCAGATTTTAACGCTGAAACTGGTTACATTCGTGTTGGCGATCAACTCACTAACCTTGAAGGCGTTATTGGTTATAGCTACAACGCATACCGCATCTTACCTACTAACCTTATTTCTGCTGGCGATTTTATCCGTGTAAATGATCGTACCGATGCGCCTACAGTGGCAGATATGGGTGACATTCGCGTGGCGAGCTTTAACGTGTTGAACTTCTTCAATGACGTCGTTGGCGGTGATGCTAATCCATCAGGCAGCAACCGTGGTGCATTAATAGAAGAAGAAATGGTGTTACAGCGTACTAAAATTGTGAATGCGCTTGTAGCCATGAATGCTGATGTTGTTGGCTTAATGGAAATCGCTAACAATGGCTTTGGCGAGTTAAGTGCTATTCAAAACCTAGTAGATGCATTGAACGCAGAATTAACTGATGATCAAGCGTATCGTTTTGTTGAAATTGAAGATGCTGATAAGTATGAAGACAAGTTTATCGGCAGTGATGCGATTACGGTTGGCATGTTATATCGCCCAGCCCGTATTACATTAGACGGTGCGGCAAAAGTGATTGCGACGCCAGAACAACATGCAGCAGAAGGTGCTCAAACCCGCGAGAAAGATGGCGTTGTTGAGCAAAACCCTAGCTATGACAAGTTCCAACGTCATAGCTTAGTGCAAACCTTTAGCATTAATGATGAAAAACTGACGATTGTGGTTAACCACTTAAAATCGAAAGGTTCAGGTTGTATTGAAGATTGGGCTGAATTTAACGAAAACGGTGAGCCAGCGGATTTACAAGGAAAGTGTAACTCTTTCCGTGTATCGGCAGCTAAAGTACTCGGTGAGTCACTAAAAGATGTTGAAGGTGATGTACTGGTTATTGGTGATTTAAATGCCTATGGCAAAGAAGATCCGGTTGCAGTATTAACTGATTATGATGCCTCAACCACTGACCATGTTATCCGCACCGCATCGTGGACTACCTTAAACGGTAAAGTGTACGAGCGTGAAGGCAGCGTGATTGATAAAGGTTATGGTTTAATTAACTTAAACACTCAAGCACATGGTGCAGATACTTACTCATATAGCTATAACGGCGAATTAGGTAATTTAGACCATGCGTTAGCCAATGAAAGTTTAGCGGCTAAATTAGTGGGTATTGACGACTGGCACATTAACTCAGTTGAATCTAACCTGTTTGAATATGGTAGCAAGTACACCGGAGAGCTGGTTAAAACTGAAAGTCCATTTTCAGCTTCAGACCACGATCCAGTGATTATTGCATTAAGCTATCCAGCGCCAGTAACGCCAGTAACACCAACACCAGAGCCTGTTCAAGACAGTGATGGTGGTAGCTTAGGCTACTTTGCGTTGATGTTATTAGGTGCGCTAGGCTTACGCCGTCGCAGTTAATTTTTATTGACTGTTTAAGCACTAATAAAAAAGGATGACCATTGGGTCATCCTTTTTTTATGTAAGTGACGCAGGCCATTAGCGGGTTACATCATTTACTCTTTAATTGATGCTGTTTAAACTTACATTTTCCAGGTTAAGGTCGCGCTATAATTGGCAGGTACACCGTAATACCCTTGAGCCCAATATAAACTATTGATGTATTTCTCATCGCCAACGTTATTGGCATTAACCGCTAAACCTAAGTTGTCGGTGATTTGATATTTAGCCATGAGGTCGATAATGGTGTAAGCGTCTTGCTTAGTGACAATGTCAGCACCTGCATTATCAAACCCTACGGCAACGACGCCTTGGTTGCGAGAAATATCATCTTGCCAACGCATGTTCATGCCGACAGAGAATCCTTCAATGGCTTCAAAGTCATAAGTGGCTGCTAGTTTGAATAACTTGCTCGGTGTGTAAGCTGCAACGATATCATCACCTTCGATATCAAAATCGGTATAACCAATACTGACATTAAGACCTGAATAAATTTCACCAGCAATATCGATTTCATAACCTGTGCTGCTGATACCGTCGGAACCATAATACTTCTGTAAGTCTATTGGTAACCCTTCAGTGGCAGGGTCAAGTACTGCTATATTGGTTTGAACCACATCAAAGTACGCTAGGCTGGCAATTAAACGTCCATTAAACAATTCACTTTTTAAACCAATTTCGCGGCTTTCACCGGTAATGGGATCAAGGAATCGATTGTCAATATCCACTTCATCTTGTTGTACGAAGGTTTCGGTGTAGCTTGCATAAGCCACTAACTCTGGCATAAAGCGATAAACGGCGCCTAAATAAGGGATAAACTTTTGGTAGTCAGCTTCTTGGTCTACTTCATAAGACACACCTTCTGCCTGCCAGTCGTTGTAGCGACCACCAACGATAACGTGCAAATCATCAACGATGTTAAATCGTCCGGTGAAATAGGCGGCTTGCTGTTCACGCGAGACATCACTGCCACGTAAGCTATCTTTGAAGGTCGGCTTTGGTGTATTGCCGTCCCAGGTGTTGAGATCTGGCATCTTGGGGAAGCCGTTGCCGGTAGTGTAATCGTAAAGTGAGCTGTCGGTGTAGCTCATTTTAGAGTAATTCACCCCCGCTACAATCTGATGATCTCGGCCGAACAAGCTGAAGTTACCATCAACATACATATCGATTAGGTCATGCTTATCATCTAAATCATATTCGCTACCATAACCGGTTAAGCCTAATTCGGTATCCTTGTCTGGCGTACCGAAAACATAAAATAGCTCAGTATCTTCATCGGTTGTTTTATGTGAATAAGTCGCCCGTAAACGCCAATCATCATTAAAATGATGGCTAAGCTCTAACACAGTATTATTTTTAACAACTTGCCAGTTTGACCAGTCGGCAGAGGTATTGGTCGATCTGTCGTAATTAGTCGCGCTGCCGTCAGTATAATATAACGGTAACGCGCCCCAGTTATTGCCGGTAGCATCGTTATTCATGTAACTGTGGCTTAGTGACAAACTAGTGTCGTCAGATAAGTTGGCTTCTAAAAACACATAAAAGACATTTTTGTCTGTTTGGTAGCGATCTAAGTAAGAGTCTTTGCTTTGGGTAACGGCAACTGCACGAGCGGCAAAGGTGTCATTTATTCTGACCGTTCCGTCTGCTTCTAAGCGGGTATTATTAAAGCTGCCATAAGTACCATTAACCGTAAGTTGATTGTCTGCTGTTGGGCGTTTACGAATGAAGTTAATGGTTGCCGATGGATTACCTACGCCAGTCATTAAACCGTTGGCTCCACGGATGACCTCAATACGGTCGTAAATAGCTGTGTCTTCGTCGGCATGGTTGTTACCAGATGTTAGCGGTAAACCAATACCATCGATTTGGAAGTTCGTAATGTCAAAACCACGAGCGGTATAATACGTACGGTCAGTCTCAATACGTTCAACATTGACGCCGGTAGCGGTATCGAGTGCCGCGTTAATGTCATGCAACTGAAAATCTTGCAATTGGGCATCGGTAATGACTGAAACAGATTGGGGAATATCGGTAATGGCTAAATCTAAGCGTGATGCGCCGCTGGCTGAGTGGGCGTTATAGCCGGCAATGTAACTGCCTTTTACTTCAATTGTTTCGATATTTTCTTTTTTAGTGTTTTCATCAGGCACTGTGTCGGCGGCAATGGCCTGCTGACTGAGGCTGATGGCACATAATACAGCTAAATTAATTTTATTTAATTTCATGGTGTTATCATCTTTTACTGCTATGAACGAATCCATGTTCTGAGTGTTTACCAAGTCGGTTTTTGTAGCGTAATTATTCAACCGCCATGATGATACAGAAACATCAAATAGAAATCATTATCATTTACAATTGTAAGTATTGTAAATTTTGGTTAGCGCGGGGAATTTTTTGCTAGGTGATGCTGTCGTTGAGCTTGTTAAGCAGCGAAAGGGTATTAAGTGGTGAAAAGGTACTAAGCGAACATACAGCGTGAGTTACTGGCAATGGTTTTTAGGAAGGAGATAATCTTTTTTGATAGGCATTAATTGGGTCAGCTAATAATAAATAAGGCGCTATTAGCGCCTTATTTATTATACCGTTAAATTAATTTACACAATTAAATCATACTGTTCACGTAACACTTTAATAATGTCAGCTTTTGGATTGGCTGGTAATGGAATGCTTGAACCTGTGACTTTTTCTGCAACACCTATATAAGTGCGAGATACATTCATCATTGCGTCTAATGGTAAGTCATTGTCACGAGCAAGCGCTTCACGTTCTGGCATTCTGTCTTTGTTTAGCAAAATGTCGGCATCGTCAAAATGATTCAGTAAGAACTGGCGGAAGCCTTCTTTTGAGTTTTCAACAATCTTGCCCTCACGATAAGCGGCTCCGTCCCAAATACGTGATGAATCAGGCGTACCGACTTCATCCATGTAAATCAGTTTTGATTGGCCATTTTTGTCATTGACGTAGCCAAACTCAAACTTAGTATCGACAAACACTTGATCGAGCTTTGCTAGCGCATCTGAAATTACTTTAAAGCCTTGCTTTAGCAAGGTTTCATACAAGTCGATATCTTGTGGTTTTTCAAATCCAAAGGCTTGGTAGTTGGCTTCAATATCACTACGGCTAATGTTAACGTCATCTTGCGCTGGCACACCTGGGATACCGGTTAAAATCCCTTTGGTTGATGGAGTGATCAGTAACTCTGGCAGTTTTTGATCTTTGCTTAACCCTTCTGGCAAGGTGATACCGCAAAATACCCGTTCGCCTTTTGAATAAGCACGCCACATTGAGCCGGTAATGTATTGACGGCAAATCGCTTCTACTTTAATTGGACGGGCTTTTTGCACTATCCATACAAAAGGATGCGGAATATCTAGAATGTGGCTGTCGGCTAAACCATTTTCGGCAAATAAACCAAACCAATGATTTGAAATCGCATTCAGTGCAGCGCCTTTACCTGGAATACCTTGCAAGTCACCTTCGCCATGAAAAATACAATCGAACGCCGAGATCCTGTCGCTGATCACCATAATCGCTAGCGGAGTATCTTCAGGTACATCGTAACCTTTGTCGCGAATTAAGCGACGGCTATCGGTGTCGGTTAACCAGTAAACACTGCGTACTTTGCCACTGTGGACAGGCTTGTCGGTACGGATAGGTAAATCATTGTTCACGGCAAGAACGGAATCGGCAAGACTCATGCGAGTGTTCCTTAGGTAGTAGGGTACAAAGGGTTTTTATGGCGGCTATTTTACCTGCATTCAATGCGTTTGCACGATAAAAGGAGGTGTTGAAATAGGCTTTTTTGTTATGCGAACAATCAAGGGTAAGGTTAGCCTTTCTTGATAAAGACTTTATTGGGTTAATCAGGCAGAATTCACGCCTTAATGATGTGATGGATAAACCAACGTGAACAGTGAACAAGCAAGCGAGAATACCCGTTTAGGACTGATATTTGTTTCTATAGCAGTATTCTTCTGGGGTATTTTGCCTATAGCATTAAAGCTATCGGGTGGATTTATTACACCAGTGACGTTGACCTGGTTTCGGTTTGTCATGGCATTAGTCGTGACCTTGTTAATTCAATGGCGCTTAGGTGCATTACGTCAATTTGTCGGTTTACCTTCATTAGTATGGTTGAAATTGGTGCTCGCTGGCGTGCTGTTGATGTGCAATTACGTGTCGTTTGTTTATTCGTTAGGATATTTAGCCCCAGGTACTGCCCAGCTTAACTTTCAAACCGCGCCTTTTTTCTTGGCATTTGGTGGGGTGTTGTTTTTCAAAGAGCGTTTCAATGCATTTCAGCTAAGTTGTTTTGCCACGCTTGGACTGGGCATGCTGATGTTTTTCCACCCGCAGCTCGATTTGGAACAAACGAGCGATCACCAAGTGTTGGTTGGGATTATGATTGTGCAGTTTTCGGTGATCTCGTGGACCAGCTATGCCTTATTACAAAAGTCGGTAAGCCAACGGTTATCGCCGAGCAATGTGCTGTTATTTATCTATGCATTAGGCATTGTGCTTATGGCGCCATTGAGTGACTTTAGTCAGTTTGAAGCGATGACGCTCGATCAATGGTGGATAGTACTTTTTTGCGGTGCCAATACTTTGATTGCGTACGGCTGTTTTGGTCAAGCTTTACATTATTGGCCCACTGCGCAAGTGAGTGCGATGTTATCGTTAACGCCGGTATTGAGTTTTAGTGCTACCGAATTGGTGGTCAGTTTTGGCTGGTGGAGCGGGGTGTTTACCACTGCGAACATCGATGTATTGTCATTTATGGGGATAGTGCTGATTGTGTGTGCGGTATTTGTGGTGCAAATTGTGCCTATGTATCAAAAGCGTAAACAGGCAAAAGCGTTCAGGACTGTATTGTAGTTAAATTGACTGTAAGCCAATGCAGTTTAGTTTAAGTTAGTGCTGTTGCAGTATGAGTGTTATTTAATGAGTACTGTTGATGGGATTAACTATGCTTAGCAAGGTAATAGAGCGTTAAGCCAAATATTTGTGCAACGACGACTAAAAAATCCATTTATATTACCTATCGGGTTAATTCATTCGAGAATGATAATATTACCTACATTCTTGCAGTAACCAAATTAATTAGTGTTAATTGGTTTTATCATTTTTAGCTTATAAAGAATTGCTTTAACCAAACGCAGAAAACAAAAATGGAGCCCTTAGGCTCCATTTTTTGTGTCATTCAACTGAATGATTAACCGTTGTCACGTGGCTTACGTGGACGACGCTCTGCACTTGCAGGGCGGTCACTAGCCGGACGATCACCCGCTGGGCGATCAGTACGTGGACGGTCACTACGAGCACGATCACTACGTGGGCGACGTGGAGCGCCTGCGCCGCGAGTCGTGTCAGCAAACACTTCATCACCCGCTTCACGAATGTTTAAAGGACGACCACACACACGCACTTTTCTTAGGTGTGAAAGGATATCTTTAGGCATTCCGTCTGGTAAATCAACCGTTGTGACTTGATCAAACAATTGGATTTGACCAATGAAACGGCTATCGATGTTTGCTTCGTTAGCAATAGCGCCAACGATGTTACCTACACCAACACCATTTTCACGACCTACATCGATAACATAACGATTCATTTTCACGTCTGGGTTATCTTTTAAGCCTTCTGCATCACCAAAGCTATTTGGTGCTGGACGGCTACTACGCTCGCCACGGTCACTGCGTTCACGACGTGGACGGTCGCTGCTATTGCGGTCACCACGGTCGCTACCACGATCACTACGCTCGTCACGTGAATCACGTTGACGTTCGGTAATAGTTGGTAACTGTAGTGGACGCTCTTGTTGTACTTGTTGTAACAACGCAGCAGCTAGTAAATCGGTATCAACTTCAAGCTGTTGACATAATTCAGCTACAGCGTTTTTCATGAAATCTAAGTCGCCGTTAATGGTTTCTTGGATTTGTTCGCCTAAACGAGATAAACGACGCTCTGCAACTGATTCAGGGCTAGGCACTTTCATTGGCGAAATACGGCTGTTTGTAGCGCGTTCGATAGTGCGTAACATGCGCATTTCACGATTGGTTACAAATAGGATTGCCATACCAGTACGACCAGCACGACCTGTACGACCGATACGGTGAACATAGGCTTCTGAATCATAAGGAATATCGTAGTTTACTACGTGTCCAATACGTTCAACGTCTAGACCACGTGCCGCAACGTCAGTCGCGATTAAAATGTCTAACTTGCCGCGCTTAAGCTGCTCAACAGCACGTTCACGTGCTTGTTGATTCATGTCACCATGTAATGGAGATGAAGCATAACCACGGGCTTCTAATTTTTCGGCTAATTCAACACAGCTGTTACGGGTACGAACGAAGATGATAATACCTTCAGTATTTTCAACTTCTAAAACACGTACTAACGCTTCTAGTTTGTTGTGTTGTGATACTTGCACATAACGTTGGTCGATAGACTCAACAGTTGTCTGGCTAGACGCTATGCTGATGTTCACTGGGTTTGTTAAGTGCTTAGCTGCAACACGCTTAATTTGCTCAGGCATAGTGGCAGAGAATAATGCAAGTTGGCTGTCAGCAGGCTTGTGCTCTAATACCCATTCGATATCATCGATGAAGCCCATTTTTAGCATTTCATCGGCTTCGTCTAATACTAAGGCTTTTAGATTATCTAGCTTTAATGTGCCACGACGCATGTGATCCATTACACGACCAGGAGTACCAACAATTACTTGTGGTCCACGCTTAAGGGCGTTTAATTGTTGTTGCATGCTTTGACCACCGTAAATCGGTAGTACGTGGAAGCCTTTCATGAATTTGGCATAACTACCAAATGCTTCGGCAACTTGAACCGCTAATTCGCGGGTTGGTGCTAACACTAAAATCTGTGGAGCGTTGATTTTCATGTCGATTTTGTTTAGTAAAGGCAGGGCAAACGCGCCTGTTTTACCGGTACCGGTTTGTGCTTGACCGATAATATCTTTACCAGCCATAAGCGGGTCGATACTAGCAGCTTGAATAGGAGTAGGGTTTTCATAACCTAACTCGTCAAGCGAACGCAACAAAGACTCAGACAGGCCGAGTTCGCGGAAAGTTCTTTCAGATGACATTGAGTTGTAGCCTTGTGGATGCGCACGAAGTTCGGAAGCTCGTGCTAAAGTTTCACAGACAGAAAATCAACCCCGTGTCGATTTCCCGCGCCGATAAGGGGGCGTATTATAGCAGCAACAAAGCGTGTTGACCACGTAAAAACTGAAAATAAACATTAAATTGCCTATTCTAGTTTAAGATTGGCCTGATTCTTGATTTTTAAGATTTGTTAATTGGTTGAAAAATGAACATTTGTTGGCGTGAATTAGGCTGTTTATGGGGCCTTGGTCAGCTTATCGATACTGAGCATTTGATATACTGTTTCAGCAACCGCCACTATAAAGTCGATGTCTAACGTGGCTATTGTGTCGTCGGCCGTGTGATATTGCGCGTGGGGTGGCACGCCAAAATACACCCAGGAGTAGCCAGCTTTATGAAATGGATAGTGGTCTGACGCTCTGAGCCAATCACTTTTTTTCATCCGGCCACTTAGTAAATTTGTGTGATGAGTTCGAATACATAATTGGGTCTGTTGCATCAACAATGGTTTGATTGACTCAAAATTTGACAGATTTTTTTGCCCTTCCATGTAGATTGCTCTACGACGATCTGGATGACCTATCATGTCCAAGTTTACGCTTAGCTCAATGTCCATAAGTGGGTATTGCTGCAATAACGTCACTAATGCATAGCTACCATATAAGCCGGGTTCTTCAGCGTCGGTTGCGACAATCATCAAATTAACATCATCTAACGGTGGATTTTCCTGCCATTGGGCTGCAATTGCCATCATTCCGGCAATGCCTGAGGCATTATCATCAGCACCTGGATACATTTTACTGGCCGTTTGACCTAAGTGATCATAATGAGCTGTAATCACTCGCCATCGGTTTGAGCTATTTTTTGCCGCAATAGTGGCAATAATATTGACCCCAGAAACAGTTGAAAATTGATGTTGAAAGCTAAACGGGACGGCAAAAGTTGGCTGCCAGGGTTGTAATCCCATTTCTGTAAATCGTTTGATTAAATACTCTTGAGTCAGGCGGGCGCCTTCGGTGGTTGTCTTACGGCCTTGAAATTCAGTGGAACTCAGTGTGGTGATATCTTGAGTAATTTGCTGATGGGCGCTAGACCAAGTGGTGATAATAGCTGACGAGCATTGTTGAGGTGTTTCGCTGCAGGCATTGAGTAAGCCGCACAATAACATCATAGCCAATACCTTAAGGTGAATTTGAGTAGTAAACATAGTGTGTTCTCCTCTTATTCACCTAAGGTTTGGTATTTGATCTCAGCGTGTTATTTGGCTTTTTTAGCCTTTATACGTTTGCTGTGAAGCGCCAACATCGGCTTTAAGAATCTCGCAGTATGAGACTCTGGGTGCTCTGCTACTTCTTCTGGAGTGCCTGCAGCTAAAATCATGCCACCGCCAGCACCACCTTCAGGGCCTAAATCGATAATCCAATCTGCGGTTTTAATCACATCTAGATTATGCTCAATCACCACAACAGTGTTGCCATGAGACTTTAAGCGATGCAGTACTTCTAACAATAGTTGAATATCGGCAAAGTGAAGCCCTGTAGTGGGTTCATCTAAAATGTATAAGGTTTTACCTGTATCGCGTTTAGACAACTCTTTGGCCAGTTTAACGCGCTGAGCTTCACCGCCAGATAAGGTTGTCGCGCTTTGTCCTAAGCGAATGTACGACAAGCCGACATCCATTAAGGTTTGCAATTTACGTGAAATAGATGGAATCGCATCAAAATAGCCACGAGCATCTTCAACCGTCATTTGCAGCACTTCGTGAATGTTTTTGCCTTTGTATTTTACTTCTAAGGTTTCGCGGTTATAACGCTTACCTTTACACGAATCACAAGGCACATAAACATCAGGTAAAAAGTGCATTTCCACTTTAATTAACCCATCACCTTGGCAGGCTTCACAACGACCGCCCTTGACGTTAAACGAGAAGCGACCCACCTGATAACCACGGGTGCGCGATTCTTGTGTGCCAGCAAACAGTTCACGTATTGGGGTGAAAATACCCGTATAGGTGGCAGGGTTCGAGCGTGGCGTACGACCAATAGGGCTTTGATCAATATCGACTACTTTATCGCAATGATCCATGCCTTCAATGCTTCTGTAGGGTGCAGGTTCATCAACGGTAGCGCCATTGAGCATCCGATGGGCAATTTTAAAGAAGGTGTCGTTAATCAGTGTTGATTTACCTGAACCCGATACGCCAGTAACACTGGTAAACAATCCAACTGGAATGGTTAAATCAACATCTCTTAGGTTATTACCCGATGCGCCAAATAACTCAATCACCTTTTTCGGATCGATAGGGGTGCGCTGGTCACTAATGTGAATTTGCTTTTTACCGGAAATATATTGGCCCGTAACCGACTCTTCACAGTTAAGAATATCTTCTAGGGTCCCGTCACAAATCACTTCACCACCATGTACACCAGCACCAGGGCCAATATCGATAATGTGATCCGCTAAGCGAATCGCATCTTCATCATGTTCAACCACAATCACGGTATTGCCTAAATCACGCAGATGGATAAGGGTTTGTAATAAACGTTCGTTATCGCGTTGATGCAAACCAATTGAAGGCTCATCAAGCACGTACATTACGCCCACTAACCCCGCACCAATTTGGCTGGCTAAGCGAATACGTTGCGCCTCGCCACCCGATAAGGTTTCAGCTGAGCGCGACAAGCTTAAATAGTTAAGCCCCACATTGACCAAGAAGCCAAGGCGTTGACTGATCTCTTTTAATATTTTCTCGGCAATTTGCGCGCGTTGGCCTTCAAACACTACGGTGTCGAAGTATTCTTTAGCTTCGCCAATCGACCAAATGGTCAGTTGCGGTAGGTTTAACTCACCAATAAATACGTTACGGGCTTCTTCACGTAAACGCGAACCACCACAGCTGTTACACGGCTGCATGTTAATAAATTTAGACAGCTCATCGCGCACCGAGTTACTTTCGGTTTCACGATAACGGCGATCCATATTATTTAAAATGCCCTCAAACGGATGATTACGGATCACAACATCGCCGCGGTCATTAATGTATTTAAAGGCAATATTTTGTTTGCCTGAACCATATAAGACGATCTTTCTAACTTTGTCGCTTAGTTCGGCATATGGCTTCTCAACATCAAACTTATAATGTTCGGCTAGCGAGCTGAGCATCTGGAAATAGTAAAAGTTGCGTCGGTCCCAACCTCTAATCGCGCCGCCTGCTAATGAGAGTTCATCATTAGCAATTACTCGCTCAGGGTCAAAAAACTGCTGTACACCTAAACCATCACAAGTTTGACAAGCACCGGCCGGATTGTTAAACGAGAAAATACGCGGCTCAAGTTCGGCCATCGAATAGCCACAATGCGGACACGCGAAATTAGCTGAAAATATCAGTTCTTCGGCTTTGCTATCATCCATACTGGCAATTTTTGCAATGCCACCAGATAATTCTAAAGCGGTTTCAAACGACTCAGCCAAACGCTGTTTCATGTCTTCGCGTACTTTGAAGCGATCGACAACCACTTCAATAGTATGTTTGATGTGCAAATCTAATGTTGGAGGATCCGTTAAGTCACACACTTCACCGTCAATACGGGCGCGGATGTAGCCTTGTGCCGATAAGCTTTCAAGCAGCTTAACGTGTTCACCTTTACGGTCGTTAACCACTGGAGCAAGCAGCATTTGACGGCTGTCTGCTGGCATCGCCAACACTTTATCAACCATCTGGCTGACTGTTTGCGCCGACAAGGGTTGATTATGCGTTGGGCAGCGAGGCTCACCCACACGGGCAAACAACAAGCGTAAATAGTCATAGATTTCGGTAATGGTACCGACCGTAGATCGTGGATTGTGCGAGGTTGATTTTTGCTCAATTGAAATGGCAGGGCTTAAGCCTTCAATATGATCAACATCGGGTTTTTCCATTAAGCTCAAGAATTGACGTGCATACGCCGACAGCGATTCGACATAACGACGTTGGCCTTCTGCATACAAAGTATCGAAGGCTAATGATGATTTTCCTGAACCGGATAACCCAGTTATCACAATGAGTTTGTCACGGGGAATGGTTAGATTGATGTTCTTAAGATTGTGGGTTCTGGCACCGCGTATTTCAATTTTATCCATCTATATCACTCTATGACTTATGTAAAACAAAACAGCGATCAGTATCGCATAGTTTGTTGGGGGACTTCATATCAATTTTGACTATGGTGGTTTTATGGTACGCATCAAACTCCGCTAAAGTTTAACATGTGCAGATAAAACACCTTATATCAAAAACTGTGATTTCCTTTTGAGCTAATTTATGGCGCTGTGATAATATGCGCACCTTATAATATTGTTGAATTACTTATCAAAGGGCAACAGCATGGCCAGTAATGGACTGTCGGGTATGGAGAAAAAGGTCGCATTTTCGTTAGCCAGTGTGTTTGGTTTACGAATGATGGGATTGTTTATGATTATGCCTGTCTTCGCGCTGTATGGTCAGCACCTCGAAGGCTTTTCGCCGCTATGGGTGGGTATTGCCATTGGTGCGTACGGATTAACTCAAGCTTTTTTACAAATACCAATGGGCATTCTGTCCGATAAATACGGACGTAAGCCGATTATTCTAGGTGGCTTGGTATTGTTTGCCATTGGTAGTTTAATTGCCGCATCATCTGATCACATTTACGGGGTGGTGTTTGGTCGTGCAGTACAAGGTATGGGCGCAATAGCTGCCGCAGTATTAGCACTTGCCGCCGATTTAACCCGAGACGAGCAACGCACTAAAGTCATGGCGATTATCGGCATGTGTATTGGCTTTTCATTTGCCTTGTCATTATTGGTCGGGCCTATTGTGGCGCAATACATGGGCTTAACGGGGCTGTTTTTATTAACCGCAGTATTAGCGGTATTAGGCATGTTAATTGTACAGTTTTTTGTTCCCAATCCTATTAGCCAAGCACCTAAAGGCGATACGGTCGCGACTCCGACAAAATTAAAACGTATGTTGTTAGACCCGCAGTTATTTCGCCTAGATGCTGGCATTTTTATTCTGCATTTAGTGCTCACTGCTGTGTTTGTGGCATTGCCGCTCGATTTAGTGGATGCCGGTTTAGTCAAAGAAAAGCATTGGATGTTGTACTTCCCCGCTTTTGTTGGCGCATTTTTCTTAATGGTGCCGTTAATTATCATTGGGGTGAAACGCAACAACACCAAAACCATGTTCCAATTGTCGTTAATGATCATGATGGTGTCACTTGCCGCGATGGGGTTTTATGCCGATAACCTTTGGGTGTTAAGTGGTGCGGTAGTGTTATTTTTCACCGGCTTTAATTACCTTGAAGCATCACTGCCGAGTTTGATTGCTAAGTTTTGTCCTGTTGGCGATAAAGGTTCAGCAATGGGCGTGTATTCAACTAGCCAGTTTTTAGGCGCATTTTGTGGCGGCATGTTAGGCGGTGGAGCTTATCAACTTGTAGGCGCATCTGGGGTGTTTTTTGTTGCGCTAGGGCTAATGTGTGTGTGGTTATTTTTGACCATTGGCATGCAAAAGCCTGTGTTATTGAAAAGCTATACGCTTGAAGCTACAGTAAAAGATAGAAGCGATGCACAAGATATGGCCAGTAAACTGTCACAGTTAATCGGCGTTGTAGAAGCCATTGTGGTGCTCGAAGAGAAAGTGGCTTATTTAAAGGTCGATGATAAATTCAATTTAAGCGAAGCGCGAGCTGTGTTAGGCTCTGTGAATTAGATCGTGTAGATCATTAAGCTTAGTATTCAGTTAAAGTAAACAGATAAAAATCTCAGGAGATTTCGATGGCTAGTCGTGGTGTGAATAAAGTGATTTTGGTCGGTAACTTAGGTAAAGATCCTGAGGTTCGTTACATGCCAAACGGCAATGCTGTTGCCAACTTTACTATAGCGACAAGTGAGTCGTGGAAAGACCAACAAGGTCAAATGCAAGAACGTACCGAGTGGCACAACATTGTTATGTATCGTCGTCTTGCGGAAATTGCTGGCGAGTACTTAAAGAAAGGCTCTAAAGTATATTTAGAAGGCAAATTGCAAACCAGTAAGTGGCAGGATCAGACTACCGGTCAAGACCGTTATAAGACTGAAATCAACGCTATGGAAATGCAAATGTTAGACAGCCGCAACTCAGGTGATAATGCCGGTGGTGGTCAATATCAAGGGCAAGGCCAAAGCTCTGGTCAAAACGCCGGACAAAATATGGGACAACAACAGTCTCGTCCTGCACCAGCGCCTCAAGCTCGTCCGCCACAAGCGCAATACAATCAAACTGCGCCAGCCGCAGGTAATGCCGCTTACCAAGCTCAGCCTAATGCTGGCCAGCAAGGTGGTGGTTACCAGCAACAATCTGCGCCAGCGCAACAAGCTGCACCTGCTTATGCACCAAAGCCAGCAGCTGCACCTCAGGGGAATTTCCAACAACAAAATGCTCCTGCACAGCGTCCAGCACCACAGCCACAACAGAACTTCACTCCAGATTTAGATGAAGGCTGGGATGACGATATTCCGTTCTAATTCACACTTGATATTACACAATATAATGTGTTGATTAAAACCTTTAAGGCCTGCGTTTGCAGGCCTTTTTGTTTTTCTATACTAGGGAAGTTAGGATAATAATTCAGCTGTCTGCCAGCCGTATTCTTATGCTCCAAATTTCACTGTGGCAGTTTTGAGATATAAAATGTTTATTCGATTAAAGCTGAGTATTCATCAAGTGACTTATGACCTCTCGCCGTCAAAAAGCTCAACAACGCTTCGGGGCTACGGTTCAGTAAGCGTTCAATTGGAAATTCCACTGTTTCAATGACCTCAATGGCTTTTTCAAACTCTCCTAAGCTAAAAGCAACGTGTGAGTCAGAACCCATAACGAGCAATCCATCTGCTGCTTTTACTGCATTGGCGATTTCAATACAGTTACATGTACTGCCTTTTCTGGACGTCAAAAAAGAGGAGTTATTTATCTCTAGCGCCACGTTATGTTTGGCAGCGGCACAGGCGACGCGCTTAATATCGATTGGATAAGCAGGGTTGCCTGGGTGAGTAATAATGTCGACATTACCACTTTCAATACAGTTAATAAGTGCTGTAGTGTGAGCCTCTTTAGTCGATGGTGGGAAAACGGGTTCATGAAAACCTGCCAACACAATATCGAGTTCTTTTAAATAATCACCAAAAAAATCAATCTCGCCATGTTCATTTTTGATATTCGCTTCAATGCCGCGCAGCACGCCGACACCGTCAACAATTCTAGGTAACACTCTCATATTTACAAAGTGCCAAAAATGGGGCGCATCAGCCATATCTGGGCCATGATCGGTAATGGCGAATAACTTAATACCTTTGGCTTTCGCAACACAAAGGTAATCATGGAAGGTACTATAAGCGTGAGTTGACGCTATAGTATGCGCGTGAATATCAACAAGGAATTTCATGGCAAGTCTCGTTCTCTGAATCAAAAACAGTAGGCATCAAGTCTACTCCGTTACTAGAGTGTTCTCTATGATCTCTCCAACTAAAATAGTAAAGCTCTTCACTAAGTGACACGTTATTTTAATGTTTAGCTGACAAGTATAACGATGCTTTAACGGTTTTTTATTGTTCAGAGGCGATGACTTTTTAGCATAGTATTTATGGTTAGTATTTATGGCTAGTGTTTTGGTTGTTATTGAATGATGTGTTAAACGTAACGCTATCTACACATCAAAAAACTAACAAGATGCAGGCCATTTTAAGTAAATTAATTTCGAGTGATTGAGGATATAATGAGAGCGGAACTAAGATCGAAAATTATTGAAGTGTGTGACAAAAAAATCGCGGCTAAAGGTGATAACGTCGGTTTGTCATTTTATGCATTTTTTGCCAACAAAAATGATAATCCTCAATTATTGATGGAAGCAGCGACATGGTGGATTCAAACACATCAATTGGATCATTTTGTGAAGGCTCACAAAATTAAACAAATGATTCAAAATGGCTTGTAACAGCCGGATGAAATTATTCGCAACAGAGCAATTTTGACCAATATTCAATAAGTAACCGATACATAGGTTAAACGATTCCTAGCGATATAAAATAGTCCATTTGGTCGATGGAGTGATGGTATAATTCATTTTTGAACGATCAATCAAAGTTGTGCTAATAGTTTTGACCGTTTTAATGTTATATTTTCACTCTTGAGTGATGTTAACGATACTAAATGTCGTGTTTAATACCGATATTTTTAGCATATATTTTTTGAAAAAAGCCGGAGGAATGAGTGGGAATAATTGGTCGATTGTTAGTTATTGGTGCCACTTTATTATTTTTTAGCGGCTGTGCTAGCACCTCAACACCGGGTGATCCATTCGAAGCGGTTAATCGAAAAAGCTGGGATTTTAATTACCAGGTTATGGACAAATATGCTTTAAAACCAGCAGCAGAAGGCTATGAAACCATCCCTCAGCCGATCCGACAAGGTGTGACAAATCTGCTATCCAACCTAAGTGAACCTCTTTACGCAGTAAATAACCTCTTACAATGGAAAGTTACCGACAGCGGTAGCAGTGTTTTACGTTTTGTGGTCAACACGACAATCGGCCTTGTGGGGCTTTTTGATCCAGCTACCGATATGGGATTAATGAAAAAAGAAGAAACATTTGCGCAAACCTTTGGTGTTTGGGGTATTGGCAACGGACCTTTTATTATGTGGCCTGTTTATGGTGCCAGTACTGCACGTAATACCGTCGGTGATTTTGTTGATGTGTTTGTTTATCCCTTATCTATTCTGTCGTTTGAACAAAGGGCCGGAAAGTTTGTGCTGGAAGGTTTAGACAGTCGGATTGAATTTAAGCAATATGAACCCATATTAGACGGATCGTTAGATCCTTATGGCTATGTTAAAGATGTCTATTTGCAGCGAGATGCTCACTTGGTTAATGACGGTAAAGTCGATGAGACTGAATCTGACGAATTTGATCTAGAGTTTGATGATGAACTATTAGATGATGAGCTATTAAATGACGCACCTGCAGACGACAAATTAGACCACAACACTGATTTGGAGATAACGGACTAGCCAATGTCAAACATCAAAACGTTTTCATCTTGTACGAGTGAATTAAAAAATATTCGCGAATTTGTGGTAGATGCATGCCGCGATTTTCCTTTTAGCGAAGGTAAAGTCAATGAAATCGTATTAGCCGTTGATGAGGCTTGCGCCAATGTTATTCGTCATGGTTATCACATGTCGAAAAAGGGCTGTATAGAAATAGTGGTCAGCAGTGATGATGAGCATGCGCTATTTGTGATTAAAGATGTGTGTTCGCAGATTACTGACAAGCAATTAACACCGGCAGAAAACAATTTATGTAAACCAGGTGGGTTAGGCCTTTGTCTTATTCATTATGTGGCTGAAAAAGTAAGACTTATCCCACATAAAGGCAAAGGTAACTGGCTAGAACTGACGGTTAAATTTGAGTGATATTAAATGAATATTGAAATTGAGACACATAACAATTACCAAGTAGTTAAGCTTTATGGCGAGGTCGATCTGAGCAACTCTCGCAGTATCAAACTCGACATCATAAAATTAATTAAGAGTAAAAATAATATCATTGTCGACTTCACCCACCTGCAATATATCGATAGTTCAGGCATGGCTTCACTGGTTGAAGCCTTCAATGAAGCCAGAGAAAATGACACTGAATTTCATATCGTTGGTGCCAACGGTTCACCGCTTCAAGTACTGCAACTAACCCGTTTAAACACGGTGTTTAACTTAGCTGATTCAGTAAGTGCTGTGAGTAACAATGGTTAAGCCTATTATTACAGTAGAGCATTTGTTTGCCCAATATGGCGACACTCATGTACTCAAAGACGTCAATTTAGAGGTCAACCCCGGCGAAATTTTGGTTGTGATGGGCGGTTCTGGTTCTGGCAAAAGTACCTTGCTTAACCATATGCTTGGGCTTAAAACCCCTACATCAGGCACTATCATGATTGATGGTGTGAATATTTTTACGGCCAAAAATAAGCAATTACGTAACTTACGCAAAAAAATGGGCGTGGCTTTTCAAGGTGGCGCACTACTGAGTTCACTGACGGTGGCAGACAATGTCAGGCTACCTTTAGAACACAACACTTCGTTGGATACCCAAACCATTGATATTATGGTGCGGATGAAGCTTGAATTAATGAACATGGCAGGTACAGGCCATCTTATGCCTTCGGAATTATCAGGTGGTATGCTCAAACGAGCTGGACTGGCTAGGGCCGTTATTATGGACCCTAAATTACTGTTTTTTGATGAACCTTCAGCAGGGCTTGATCCCACTACCGCCGTTGAACTTGATGAGCTTATTCTCACCTTAAGAGATGCCATGAACATGACCATAGTGGTGGTGACTCATGAGCTTGAAAGTGTATTTAAAATTGCCGATCGCGTGGTGGTATTGTTTGCTGGTGAAGTGGTAGCTAATGGCACCGTAGATGAGATTAGAAACTCGCCAGATGAACGGATTCAAAACATGATCAACCGTCAACCTAATACACAAAGAGACGATGGTGAGGTTTATTTAAATCGTTTATTAAATAAGGATAAAAACTAATGAATGCCTTATTTAATTCAGTCAGTAATTTGGGCGCTGCAACGCGTAAAAATATTGATAGTATCGGTTTAGCTACATTGTTTTTACTGCGTATCGTCAGCAGCTTATTCACTGGGCTGGTGTCATTTAAGCAAGTGATTAAGCAGATATACTTTATTGGTAATCGGTCTTTAATTGTCATTATTGTTGCCGCACTTTTTACCGGTATGGTCGTAGCACTGCAGTTTTACGATACCTTAGTGCGCTTCGGTTCAGTGGATTTATTGGGTTCGGCAGTAGCCTTGAGCCTGATTAAAGAATTGGGCCCGGTAATGACGGCATTAATGGTGATTGCACGAGTTGGCTCTGCCACCTGTTCAGAAATTGGTATTATGCGTAACGAGCAACAATTTGATGCGCTTGATTGCATGGCGATTAACAGTTACCGCTATGTGATGTTGCCAAGGCTATTAGCGGCGTTGTTTTGTGTGCCTATGCTAACGGCCGTGTTTGACTTGGTGGGCATTGGCGGTGGTTATATCGTTGGAGTACACATTCAAGGTGAAAGTCCTGGTGCGTATATTCAAGGTGTAATGGATACGATTAGCTTTAAAGATGTGCTGGTTGGTCAAATAAAGTCACTGGTATTTGGTTTGTTTATTATGTGGATACCTTTGTATTACGGCTTTTATTTACACCTAAATCAAAAAAACATGGGCGCTGAAGGCGTCAGCAATGGCACCACTCAGGCGGTGGTAATGAGTGCAATTATTATGTTGTTTAGTGACTATATCGTTAGCTCGTTAGCGCTATAACTAGAGGTATCAATGAAAAACAATTACGTCAATTTTCTCGTCGGCCTGTTTGTGTTATTCGGGATTGGGGCCTTGGTATTTATGTCAATTACCATTGGTGGAGCATCGGTTTCTAATAGTGGTAACTACACCTTAGTCGCCAAATTTGAAAATTCTTCAGGTTTAAAAGAAGGTGCTTTTGTCGAAATGTCCGGTGTACGCGTCGGATTAATTCAATCGATTAATTACGACCCTCAAGCGTATGAATCAGTGGTTAAAATATCATTAGATAATGAGATTACTGTGCCTGATGATTCGATAGCCTCCATTCGTACATCTGGTATTATAGGCGACAGATTTGTTAAAATATCTACCGGTGGCTCAGAAGTAAACATGGCAGATGGTGAAGAGTTTATAGAAACAGAATCATCAATCAGCATAGAAGAGTTAATAAGCAAATATATGTTTAGTCAGGATAAATAATGAAATCAATAATTTTTTTAATCATGATGTTAGTGATGCCGTCTGTAGCTTTTGCGGTACAAGAACCGACAGAACGCGTTAAATTAGGTGTGACAGATATCATTAGTATCGCATCAGATAGTACCTTGTCAGTTGAACAGAAAAAGCAATCACTCAGTGATGTGATTGAAAAGCATGTTGACATACAAGCCTCTGCACAACGGGTGTTAGGTAAGTATTGGAGACAGGCAAGTGATACCGAAAAACGCCAATTTATGGTGTTATTAAAAGGCGTATTAGTTGATACCTATATTGTGCTACTAGAACAATATGATAATCAAACGGTTGATTACACCAATGAAACCATTAAGAAAAAGGTTTATGCATCGGTAGATACCGAAATTCATACCAAAGAAAATATTATTCCGGTTTCGTATCAGCTTTATCAGCGTAATAATGAGTGGAAAATTTACGATTTTGTTGCTGAAGGTTTATCGATGATCCGTACATTTAGTAACGACTATAAAAGTACTTTGAAAAAAAGCGGTGTCTCTGGTTTGAATGAAGCCCTTGCTGCTAAATTAGCCCAAACGTAAGGTTTTCCCTTGAACATAGACAGAGCGCTAGCTAACAGCATTATTGATGAAACATTATGGTTTAAAACCAATTTGGCGGTCACATTAAGTGAGTTCCATTATTACTTAATTAAAAAAAACGGCCAAGTTAGTTGTAATTTTTCATCCTTGTGCGATGAGCATTACAGTAGGCTCTATCAACAATTTCAAGCATTGTCGTTTCAACACAGTATTGCAGAAATTTTGCCATTAAATGACGATGGTAAAGTGTGTTGGGCATTGCCATTTTGTAAAGAATCGAGCTTATTTGACTGTATCATTCTGCTCGATTTACCTGAAGGAACTGAATCTCAGCATGTTAGCTCGTTGTATTTTAAGCTTTTGTATCAGTTAAAAAGTTTTCAGTTTTCCGAAGCCTCATCGCAACTTAATGCTGCCCAAGTGTGGATCCGCGACGAGATAGAGGAAATTTCACGCTTACAACAGTTGATGTTGCCAGACAAAAATATCGAACTCAGTTCTGTCAAAATGGCTTATACCTATAAAGCGATGAAAGGTGCTGGCGGCGATTATTTAGACATTGTCGATCTTGGCAAAACTCGCCCTGAAGCCCAAGGCGATATCGGAATGATTATTGCCGACGTATCGGGCCATGGCCCTGCTGCTGCTGTAGAAACGGCAATGATAGATGCTATCTTACGCACCTTTGAACCGAAAGATTTAAGCAGTAGTTCTTCTGAAGTACTTAATTATATCAATCAGCATTTCTTCACTAAAAAGCCACGCGGCAGTTTTTTAACCGCCACAGTATTACGTTATAATTTCAACGAAAAAGAACTGATTTATGCTAATGCAGGTCATCCTCATGCTTATTTGAAAAAAGCCAACAGGCTGGTTGCCCTAGATCAAGGCGGCATTCCTATTGGGGTGCTGCGTGAGCAAAATTGGGATACTTACCGAGTCAGTGTTGATGTGGGTGATATCTTGTTTGTGTATACCGATGTGGTCATTGAAACGCAAAATGCTCACAAAGAATTATTTGGTTTCGATCGCTTAGAAAAAGCCATCAGCGCAGCACCCGACGAACCCGAGGCGATGCTAGAATATCTTGAGCAGAAAATGAAAAAGTTTTGTGGTTTTTCTGAATTTCAGGATGATTTGACCATGTGCGCAATCCAGTTTATTTAAGCTGAACTCGGGATAAGGGATGAACTTAGCTATTTAAAATCAGCATGTTAACCAAGCTCACTTTCAAGCTTGTCATTTGTTATGCTAACAAGGCGAATTGACGCGTCAATAGCTAGCCTATTGTAAGTCGATTCAACACAGTTAGCAGGACAAAGGGTTGTTTGAAAGGCGTTTATTATCCCGAGCTCAGGTTATTTAAGCTCATTCACTCGACATTGTTAACGAATGCAATCGCCAGCTGAATAACGGGTGGGATGATGATATTCCGTTCTAATTCACATTATATTTAAATTTGTAGATTAAAACTCTACAGTTTAAAAAAAGCCCTGACTTTATGGTCAGGGCTTTTGTTTGTTGGCCTATTAAGCGGTTAATGCTTCAGCTGGACCAAAGAATTCATAATGAATTTGGCTTGCTGGTACGCCTAAGCTGGTGGCAATGGCCAATGCTGCTTTCATAAAACCAGTAGGGCCAAGCAGATAGAATTCTACATCGCGGTCTGCTGGTAACTGCTCTGCAATCAATGATGCGTCAATGAATCCAGTGGCATGAGGCTGGCAATGTTGTTCTGGCTGGCTGTAAACATACAAAGGCTTGATGTGGTCATATGTTGAGGCAAGTTGATCTACATGGTGTTTAAACGCATGGACATCACTATTAATGGCCGCATGAATAAAGCGAATATCGCGTCCTGAACCTGCTTCAGTATTGAGCATACTAATCGCAGGAGTAATCCCCACACCGCCAGTGAGTAAAATTAACGGTTTGGTGTTTTTGCGTAAGGTGAAATCGCCACTAGGGGCACGTAGTTTCACTTTATCACCTAGCTGAATGTTGTTATGTAAGTGATTTGATACCACACCATTAGGTTCACGCTTTACACTAATTCTTAAATAATCTTTGCCTGTAGAGTCAGATAAGCTGTAATTACGGCGCATTGATACACCGTCAATATCATCAAATACCAAGGTCAAAAATTGGCCTGCTTCAAAGTTTGGCAACCCTTGGTTATCAAATGGCTGAAAGTAGAATGAGGTAATTACTGAGCTTTCATCCACACGATTCACCAAAATAAACTCACGTTCGCCACGCCAGCCACCTTGTTGTTGCTCTTTAGCTGTATAAATTGATTCTTCCGCCGCAATCAATATGTTGGCTAATTGGCCGTAAGCTTTGGTCCAAGCGTCAATCACTTCGTCTGTTGCAGCATCACCGAGTACGGCTTTAATGGCTTGTATTAAACAACTGCCAACAGCGTCATATTGTTCAGGTAAAATGCCCAATGCAACATGCTTTTGAACGATTTTACTGACGGCTTCGCTTAGGTTACCGAGCGCATCAATATTGGCACCATAAGCAATCACAGCGTTAGCAAGTGCTTTAGGTTGAGTACCTTTACCTTGGTTAGTTTGATTGAAATAAGGCAATACTTCAGGATGCTGTGCAAACAGTAATGGATAGAAATGGCTGGTAATGTCATTGGCGTACAGTTGTAACGCGGGAACAGTGGCCTTAATAATTTGAACAGTTGCAGTGTCTAACATTCGTGATTCCTCTTAGGGAGTAAAATAGCGATAAGCTTCAATCAATTACCTTGTATATGCAGACATTACACATAACGTGCCAACATTTATCCAGCTGATTTTAAGCATAAAAATTATATAAAGGTTAAATTGACCTAGATCAATAAATGTGTTAAATTAACCTAAATTAGGTTTATTTGACTTGTTATGAATATTGTTCCCTTTATCGACATTGTAGAAGACTTAAATCGTGACCTGATAAAATCGGAGCGTTACTTACGGCTGATTTTAGCGATTCAGCGCGCTATCCCATGCGACGTAGTGGCCTTGTTGAAACTTAAACATGATCATTTAGTGCCAGTAGCCGTTGTAGGGCTAAAGCAGCAAGCCCTCGCCAGACAGTTTTCGATTAACCACCATCCACGCTTACAGCAAATTTTAGCTAACCCACATATTACCCGCTTTGATGCCGACTCAACGCTGCCCGATCCCTACGACGGTTTAGTCGATGATGGCAGTGAACAATTGCACGTGCATGACTGTATGGGCAGTACTATTTATATCGATGGTAAAGCGTGGGGCGTTTTAACCTTAGACGCCATGAAAGCCGGTAGCTTTGATTCGCTTAACCCAACCGAAACCCGTGCTTATATTGCAGCTGTGGCCGCTGCGATTAGTACCAGTGAACATATTGAAGCGTTAGAAGCTCAAGTGGAACGTAATCATCAAGTGGCGCAGTGCATGTTAGCGACTGCTGGCCCGTCGAGTATTATTGGTAACAGTGTCGCAATTACGGATTTATTGTCAGAGATAAATACCGTTGCTGCCAGTGATCTATCAGTATTAATCACTGGCGAAACTGGTGTGGGTAAAGAGCTGGTTGCCAAAAGTATTCATCAGCAATCACGTCGCAGTGAGCAACCGCTAGTGCAAATTAACTGTGCTGCATTGCCAGAAAGCATTGTTGAAAGTGAACTCTTTGGCCATGTAAAAGGCGCGTATTCTGGTGCGGTAAGTGATCGTCGTGGCCGCTTTGAATTAGCCGATGGTGGGACGTTATTTTTAGACGAAGTGGGTGAGTTGCCGCTTGCCGTGCAAGCTAAGTTGTTGCGCGCGCTGCAAAATGGTGAAATTCAACGTGTCGGCAGCGATAACATCATCGTAGTGGATGTCAGAATTGTTGCCGCAACTAACCGTAATTTACAGTTAGAAGTCAAAGAAGGTCGCTTTAGGGCTGACTTATATCATCGCTTGAGTGTGTATCCTTTACCTGTGCCACCATTACGCGAGCGTGGTAAAGACGTTATTTTACTGGCAGGCTATTTTTTAGAAAAAAGCCAACATCAGCTTGGCGTCGCGAAACTAAGATTGCAACAAACAGCGATTGATCAGTTAACCCAATACCATTGGCCAGGCAATGTGCGCGAGTTAGAACACTTACTCAGCCGTGCTGCGTTAAGGGCTATTAGCGAGCAAGGGCGTCATGCCAGCATTATTAGCATTAGCCGTGTTCATCTCGGTTCCGAGTTTGTTGTGAACCATTCTGTCGCACCAGCAATAGCCGAGGTTGATATTATCAACGATAGTAATGCCGCAGCCGCATTATCGCAGGTGTTAACCCTTGGACTACGCGATTCTACCGATGAGTACCAACGACAAATAATACAGACGGTATTAGTGACAGAACGAGGTAATTTAGCCGCTGTCGCCAGACGTTTACAGCTGGATAGAAGCAACTTAATTCGCACAATGCGTCGTTTAGGACTTGATCCAAATGCGGCATATTAATCGTAAGGTATAAACCTAAAATAGGTTGTGTGAATAGCCTGTGAGCGAAAATATATTATCGATGAACAGAAATTTATTCCGACAAAAACAGGTCAATATAAGTTGGGTTAATTAGGGTCTTCTAAAGGATGGATGTTATGCAAAAACGTAATATAGGCAATATCGCATTGATCGTTGCCATCGTCTCTGTCGCGATTGCGGCTTTGATGGTGCTTGGCTCGTCATTGGGATTGTGGGACCCAATTGTCGGCTTTATGGCCAGCCGTAATTACAATAACCTGTTAGGTTATTTAGTGGTGGTGGTTGCGGTGCTCGCATTAGGTACCAGCTTTACTATTAAGCAAGACAGCAACGCTAAAGGCAAAGGTATATTAACCTCTACAATAGCACTATTACTGGGCTTAGCTATATTGTCGCCAAGCATTATGGCGTTGGTTATCAAACCAGTGAAATATCCACCTATTCACGATATTACTACCAACACTCAATCACCACCGCAGTTTGAGTTTTTAACTGACAGCCGCATTGGCGCTAAAAATAGTTTGGTTTATGGCGGAGAAGAGATTGCCGCACAACAACGACAAGCTTTTCCCAATATTCAGCCTATAGCGTCAGACTTATCGGTAGAAGCGGCTTATCAAAAAGCATTAAATGTCGCTAAAACCATGGGCTGGACCATTGTAGCTCAAGACCCAAAATCACTGCGCTTTGAAAGTACGGCAACAACGCCTTTTTTCAATTTTGCAGATGATGTCGTTATCGTTGTTTCTTCGCTAGAGCAGGGCAGTCGTATTGATTTACGCAGCGTCTCGCGGATTGGCATTGGTGATGCGGGAGTGAATGCAAAGCGTATTCAAGAATTTAGTCAGCGGTTCTTTGAGTCTTGAATAAATTAAGTGGTAGGTTTTAACCAATAAAAAGGAGCATAAAATGCTCCTTTTTTGTTTACCTCTAAATGAAGCTGTGCCCAAAACGCATTCCAGTGATGGACATCTAGCGCCACAATCTAGCTCAACAATCTAGGTGCGCCATGATGTGGCCCTGTTGTCATTATTACTTCGGGGTTTATTACTCAGCTGCTCATTATTTAGGCGTTACGCAGGTAAAGTTAGTAGCCTCTTCCATGTCGCCTGTGCCGCTATAGGTTGCCACTTTTGGGAAAGGGCATAACGGTCTGGAGCGAGTTTTGGACCAGTTAGCAGGCAACTCAGTATTTTCAGAACGAACAGCAGCATTTATACTCTCAGGTGCTTGGCCTTTTTCAACCCATTTAACAAGCGAGTCAAGCATGTCAAAGCGGTCTGTAGCGAGTCCGTTACCGCAATGGTTCATACCAGGGACTAAATATAAGCGAGCAAACTCGTCGGCTTGATTTTCATTAACGTCCTGTAACCCTTTGTACCAATTAACCGTATCGTTAGGCGAAAATACCGCGTCAGAAGTCCCATGAACGACCATCATTTTTGCACCACGATCTCGTAATATCGTCAGATCTGTTGGGTTTGGTGGCGTCATGAACGCCATGCCAGACTCGGTGTAAGTGTCATCAATGGCATAAATACGCTCAACATCGGTATCCATATCGAGACTCATCACATATTCATATGAGCCGAGCTCCGATGAATCGTAAGGGGTGGGGGCGGTTGAAAATATAAATGCCACAGCGCCAGGATCTCTCATCATTGCCATGAAAAATTCCCAGTTATAATAGTCGTTGGTTCCCATGCCAGCGTCATAGGGGAAGTCTGAATAAATGGCTGCATCTGTATTGCTATTTCGTGGCCCAGACATAATGTTGGTCATGACCGTTTTTTGCGCGGCAGTTAAACATGTGCCATCTCGGTCTGCAGGGCAAGTTGGTACATCTCGCGCTAAATCAAATGCATCTTGGCAACCGTAAGTATCTTGTACCATTCCGTCGCTTGCACCATCTAATGCGTCACATTGTTGTGCAACTTTACTTGAAACGAGTGCAAATTCTGCTTGGGTGAAGCTACTTTGTAAAGAGGTAAGTACATTTTCGGCATCAACATTCACTAGGCTTGAATATTGCTGAATGCCATAAAGTTGCGAAACAGCAGGTTGGGGAGGTTGAACCCTGGGTTACCCACTAAGAAGCCATCGTATAAATCGGCATAGCGTGTCGCGGCAACCATGGTGTGGCGTCCACCGTTTGAACAGCCACCAAAGTAGGAGCGGTCAGGCTGTTTACCATAGGCTGTTTCAATCAGAGATTTAGCCATTGGCGTGAGTTCTGCGACCGCATTGTAGCCATAATCTAAGCGTGCCTGAGGATCCATCCCGAATAAGGGCGCAGGTGATGCGTGCCCAGTGTCGGAACTAATGACTGCAAAGCCTTTTTTTAGGGCGCCAGAATCTTTGCTTGCAGATTTAAGGAAGCGACCCACCGCTTTTTGCACTGAACCATCTAAGCCGCCATTGGCTTGAAAATAAAAACGGCCATTCCAATCAGACGGTAAACGCATTTCAAAACCAATAGCATAGTCGGCATCGCCACCCATACCTATACCAGTTCTTTCGTTCATTAACCCTTTGATTAAACAATGTGACGGAGATGGGTAGATTTCGCCTGCGGCATATTCCACGTCACCCGCAGGGATAAGTTCTGCACTAGTGATTGTAGTATCGGCATAATTAAACTCAGTTGTTAGTGTGGCACAGCTAATAATACTCGCAGGTGTTGCGGCCTCAAGCAGTGGAACCGTTTTAGTGGATGAGTCCTATTGCAGCCGTAAAGAGCAATACACAAAGGTGCCAAAGCTAAGGGAATCCATAGATTTTCCGTTTTCATATTAATCCTTATTGCCATATCTATTGGTAGTATGTCAAACGTATAACATATGCTTTATTAGGTAAATACTGATAAGAAATTAATGACGAAGAGGTCTCAGTTTCGAAATTGTTGGGAAATGGATCGCAGTTGGTGTGACAAAACAGAAAATTACGCGGTTTGTGGTGAGGATAAATAGGCTGTTAGTAATGTGATAAGGTCATTTGGCTGGCTTAGCTGTTGTGTACATGGGTTGAGTAATCATGCTGCAAATCTTGGTGGAATTTTGTTTGACTATGGCTGTAAAAACAGGCTCGTGAATAGACATGAACCTGCGTATAATCAAGACTGTATGGTATAAAAAAAGCTATTTTTCAGTGTATCTATATTCTTTTTCTACAGCATCTAGCATTAGGGTAAATTCCTGTAGGTGTTTGCGCATCTCTGCTTCAGCTTGTGATCCGTTCTGCGCGATAACCGCAGCAATTATTGCGTCATGAAGCCCTGCTGGATGGACTTTTTCATGGCTAGGTTCAAATTTTGCTGTAGCTTTACTTATGACTTGTAACAGAGATTTGACGATAGCAGCTAAAAAACGATTCCCTGACATGTCAGCTAAAATATAATGCACTTTTTGACGTAAATAAACGGTATCAGGGTAGTCTAATATGTGTTCTTCATTGCGTGATGCTTCACGCAATTTTTCTGCCATTTCTGGTGTGCAGTTTTGCGCTGCTAATTTCGCGACCATAGGCTCAATTTGTAATCGTGCCTCGCAGACTTCGGCGAATGACATTTTTTCCATGGTGAACAATTCCTGACACACATTAGTCAGTCGCTCAAATGTCATCAGTTTTACGAAAGCACCACCCATCGCACCTTGTTTAATTTCTACAAGGCCACTCGCTTCAAGTCCTTTAATTGCTTCTCGCACAACGGTGCGACTTATTTGAAACAATTCAATGAGTTCTCGTTCAGACGGCAGTTTATCACCAGCTAAATACTTGCCTTCAAAAATAGCATTTCTTAACTGGTTTCCAATTTCATCGGAAGCTTTGATTTGTTTGACGGGGGTAAAGTTAACCAAGTTCATTGTCCTACGTTTGTTCTTGCCTATATTCTATCATGCTCATACATATGCTTAATAGTTTTACTGATGAAATATCCATGTTTCTACGCCCCTATTTATGCGTTACGACGACTTATAAGTGTGTGACTTAACTCCAATTATTCGCTTTTCTGTTGATATTCATCCTGGATTTACGTCACCGTCGATGCGATTTGTAATTTTTTTGTTAGAAAGTCACAAAATTCATTTTTTTGAGATCTACTCCATAGATGCAATAACTACCCCTTTATGAGTAATATCATATGTCATACATTTAACGTATCGAATTTGGGGTTAATATTTAACCATTATCATATTAAGACTTTTCCCCACTTTCTGAGCGAGCCCTACTTTTGATGCAAGTAGAACACAGTAGCTCTATACGGTTATGAGCGGGTCCAATATCGCAGTAAATGATGTTGTATCCATTGTGACGGTGGGGGCAAAAGGAGTATGACAATGAGTAATAATGATTCAAACAAGCCGGAAGCAATCGGTCAATACACCGCGAATGTCCTGCAAAATGGTATTTCACGACGTAGCTTTTTAACTCGTGCTGCAGTGGGTACTGGCGCAGTTGCATTTACCGGCCTAAGTGGCGGAATGGCTTCTGCTGCAACAGATGAAGCCTGCCAAAACGCAGCTAAAAGTTCAGATGGCGGCGCAACGTTAGAGTTTATGCCTAAGCCGAAACCGATTTCTGACAGACTGATCGCATCGACACAAACGTTCGATGTGGTTGTGGTTGGTGCTGGTGCTTCTGGTGTTCCTGCTGCGTTATCTGCGGCAGAAAACGGCGCTAAAGTTGCAGTATTGCAAAAACAAGCGATTGTCGTGTCTCAAGGTAACACGGGTTCTGGTATTGATTTGGCCAACAGCGACAAGGCTGCCGTAGAAGCAATGGTAAACCGTCTTATGGGTGACAGCGCTCACCGTTGCCACCCAGAACTTGTAAGAGAATGGGCGTATAACTCTGGTGAGGCGGTTTCTTGGGTGATTGATCGTGCTAAAAAAGGTGGCGCGCAAATCGTAGACCAAGGCACAAAAGTGCAACATGGTATTCATGGTGTCACTGAACATAAACTCAACTTTGTTACCTCATTTTGTGGCCCTAAGCCATATACCACCGGTGACGGCATGCGTGATTTGGCTAAAGTGGCTGAAAAAGCGGGTGTTAAATTCTTCTTCAATATGCCTGCACAGCAACTTATCCAAGATGTATCAGGCAAAGTTATCGGTGTTATTGCCAAAGACCGTGATGGTAAGTATCACAAATACCTAGCCAAAAAAGGTGTGATTTTATCGTCTGGTGATTACCAGAATAACGAAGCGATGTGTAATTTTTTCATTCCTGATTTAAAGCATTTCGAACGCAAGCAAATGGATCGTACTGGCGATGGTTTCTCTATGGCGTACTGGGCGGGTGGCGTAATTGAACCTATTGGCCATACCAAAATGTTGCACGATTTTGATGCAGGTCCTGCTTCAATGTGTGATATGCCATTCCTTGCTGTTAACCGTAAAGGTAATCGTTTTGTCAATGAAACGGTAGAAATGTCATTGATGAATAACTACCTACGTGATGCAGAAAATGCGGGTAATTACTCTCAGGTCTTCGATTCAAATTACATGACTCAAGCTAAAGACTGGCCTGGAAAACTCTACTCACCTGAAGAAATGAAAATCTATATGCCTGAAGATCCAGCGCCTAAGATCGGCGTGTATGCATCTCAGACAAATACCTACTCAGCCAATACTTTGGAAGAGCTTGCAGTAAAACTTGAATGTGACCCTAAAACCTTCGTTGCCAATATTAAGCGTTATAACGAGCTTTGCAAAACAGGTAAAGATGACGATTTTGGTAAGCCTTCAGCAAAAATGCTTCCCATTGTTAAAGCTCCTTTCTATGGCATTCATCGCCGCATGCGTATCTCAACCCTTTGTTCAGGAATGCTAGTCGATAAAAATCATCAAGCACTTGATGCTGATGGCAAAAAAATTGGCGGTTTATTCGTTATCGGTAACTTAGGTGGCGGCTTCTATGGTGGCGTTGATTACCCACTGACTGTATTCGGATTGTCACTAGGGCGTTGTTATACGTTTGGCTATTTAGCCGGTAAGTACGTGGCCAAGCTATAGGGCGTAAAGACAGTTAAATGGATGCCTGATGTTTGGCACCTTCCCCAATGAATAATGGAATAACACAATGAAGAAATTAACACTGCGCAACACCTTGCTTTGTCTTGCATTGAGCTTTTTCGCAAGTACTGCAATGGCTGACAATACTACCTTATTGGATCAAACTCATGCGGCTAAAGGACTTAAATGTGCTAGCTGCCATGGTAAAGCTGAAACGCGTGAGCCTGTGACTATGTCTAAGTGCGTGACATGCCACAACACTAAAAAGCTAGCAGCTAAAACCAAGGATGTTAAGCCAACAAACCCACATGAAAATCGCCATTTTGGCACCGAAACCGACTGCGTTAAATGTCACAATGTACACCAAAAGTCAGAAAACTACTGTGGTAGCTGCCACCTTCGCTTTGACTTTGTTGTGCCATAAGTCGGCTATTTGGCACCTTAATATCTCGACCACAAGAAAAGTTAACAATAATTAGGATGAGAAAAATGATGATGAAAACAAAACTACTGCCTTTGGTTGTTGCATGTCTCGCTGCAAGTCCGGCTTTTGCGGCTGACCCAATGGGCAATTTATTTAATGATGGTACTGTAAATGGTCAATTTCAATTATTTGACTTCCAACGTAATTTTGATGGAGATAGCACAGACAGACGCGATACCTCATTCGGTGGACTTTTTTACCTGCGCTCTGGTGAGGCTAACGGCATAAGCTTTGGCAGTTCATTTGCTTCAGCTAACCCAATTTGGGATGCAAACGATGATGGTCTGTACGGACTTGTTGGCGGAGGAACACCAGGCTCTGTGGTAGAACGTACATCAGTTAACCGTTTACAAGAATACTTTGTTAGCGGCAATTGGTATGACACCAAAATAGTCGTTGGTGCTCAAGAGTTACGCACTCCTATGATGAACCCGTTCCCATTAAGATCAATCCCGTTCACTTACCGTGGTGCCAGTATTAAAAATACCTCAATTGAGAACTTGGGCGTATCAGCACTGTATATCACTGACTACATGGGTTGGACTAACGAAGAGTTTGCTAGTGTGGCTGATGGTATCCGAGGTGAATTTGCACGTAAGGGCGTTTTCATCGATGTTGAAGACAACCCTATTTACGCTTTAGGTTTAGATTACAATCTACCGTTAGAGTCGGTAAAAGCTAAAACTAGCTTGTGGTACTACTCAATGGAAGATGTGTACAACCAGTATCATGTTAAATTAGATATGAGCGGTGAAATGGGTGCCGCCAACTGGTATTTCATTCCGTCTTATTTAAAACAAGAATCTACAGGTCTGCTAGACCAAAGCGCTGCACAATTCGACACTTACCAAGCAGGCTTCCATTTAGGGATGAAATGGAACGGATTTGATGCCACATTTAAGTATGTGACCACTGGCGATGGCGACGTAGTGGCTCCATTTGGCGATGAAAAAGTGATCATTCAACAAGTGGTTCAGTCATCACGTGCTAACGAAGACGGCTACGGTGCTCAACTCGCTTATAATTTTTCACCCGACTCAGCACTAAGCGGCGTTAGCACATATCTTAACTGGGCTAGCTATGAAATTGATGGCGACTCAAGCAAAGACATCGACGAAACCGACTTTTCAGTGGTGTACGACCTGGCTAAATATGTCGACGGCCTGAGTGTACGCGCGCGTCACGCCATAGTTAACTACTCAACTGGCGACGACTTAACTGACACTCGTTTTTACGTCTATTATAAATTTGCTTTGTAATAGTGCTAAAGCACATATACCGGCTCTGAAATAGAGTGACGGTTTTGATTAAGCCAGTTGGAATATCCAACTGGCTTTTTTATGTTAGTTAGCTTGCAGTATGTGTGGTTTAGTTAGTCAGCATAAAATGAAAAACGCTTGTTCCCTATGTGTCGGAATCAAATGTTTGGTTAGGATTTGGCTAGTTTTGTGGATTAATTATCTATATTGGCAGCTTATCATTTAACTGCAGTAAGTCCCAAAGATTGCCATACAGATCTTCAAAAACCGCCACTGTGCCGTAGTCTTGTTCTTGAGGCGGACGCACAAACTTAATCCCGTCGAGTTGCATGCGGTTATAGTCGCGCCAAAAATCGTCGGTATTCAAAAAAAGAAAAACCCGTCCGCCGGCTTGGTTACCAATAAAATCATGCTGTTCTGGTTTAGATGCCCTTGCTAGCAGCAACGACACTCCGTTTGACCCCGGAGGCGACACCACAACCCAGCGTTTGTCTTGTTCTGCTTGATAGGTGTCTTCAATCAAATCAAACTTCAATTTATTGACATAAAAATCGATGGCTTCATCGTAATCATTCACCACTAGCGCGATGTGAACTATAGACTGTTTCATTATTATCCTTTGATAGCTTTGTAAATTAGCCAGTGAATGAGCGTTGTAAATCAACTAGTGAGTTAATGCAAGATTATCTGTGCCGTCGATTATGCATTAATTAACCAGAACTCGGGATAACAAACGCCTCGAAAACTGCCTTTTGCCTTGCTAACTGTGTTATTTTTTACATGAGAAGACTTGCAATAGACCAGCTATTGACGTGTTAATTC
Organism: Shewanella frigidimarina; assembly: GCF_003797125.1. Taxonomy (GTDB): domain Bacteria; phylum Pseudomonadota; class Gammaproteobacteria; order Enterobacterales; family Shewanellaceae; genus Shewanella; species Shewanella frigidimarina. Next base: position 1,019,175 of record NZ_RKKE01000001.1, on the reverse strand, counting down.
GCCTTGTTAGTAAAACAAATGACAAGTTTGAGAGCGGTTAATGGCTAAGCTTAATATCTTTATCATTCTATTCTCATCTCTACCTCTAGTTGAGGTTAATTCGATAGGTATGGAGATATAGACGTATAAAAAAAGCCACAGCAATGAACTGTGGCTTACTGATACTAGCGAGTCAGTGAATTCTAAATCGATTAGTTCTTTTTAGAATATTTTGCAGCTTCTTCACCCGCTAAGCGACCGAAGGTGATGATGTCTGAAATAGCATTACCACCTAAGCGGTTAGCACCATGAACACCGCCAGTAACCTCACCAGCACCATACAAGCCAGGGATAACCTGCTTCTTAGCATTCATTACTTCAGCTTTAGTGTCGATCATCACGCCACCCATAGTGTGGTGAACACCAGGTGTAACTTCAATTGCATAGTAGTTACCTTCGTTAAGTGCGCGCGGTAGGTTTGGACGCTCAAAATCAGTGTCTTTACCGCTACTCACTAAGCTGTTGTAACGCGCGACAGTTTCAGTCAGTGCTTTGCCGTCAATACCTTCCATTTTACCTAATTTAACTAGGCTATCTGCGGTTGGTGCAACACCTAAACCAATATACTTATCAATTTTTGACAGTGACTTACGCACAGAATCATCAAAAATCAAATAAGCTGATTTACCGGTTTGCGCTAAGATAGCGGCAGATGCTTTATCACGAGTAGTAATTTCGTTAACGAAACGCTTACCTTCACGGTTAACCAAAATCGCACCATTACCACGTACCGCTTCAGTGACCATTACGCCACCTTTAACAGATAGTGTTGGATGAGCTTGGATATACTGCATGTCTTTCAATGCGCCACCCGCATTTTCAGCTACATCCAGTCCATCACCTACTGCACCAGGTTGGTTAGTAGAGATAAAGCCTTTTAGTGAAGGATCAAGCTTTGCGACACGCTCGTTATTTTTAGCGAAACCACCCGTTGCTAAGATTACCGCATCGGCTTTCACCCAGTAGTAACCTTTGTACATCCCCTTAACCAGAATACCTTTAACAGTGCCTTTATCATCTTTAAGCACTTCAATGCCGCGAGTGTTCATGCGTAAGTCGATATTGCGTTTCACTGCATTATCATAAAGTACTTGAACAACATGAGCACCAACACCAGCACCACCGGTTGGACGATGCGCACGATTAACAGATGCGCCACCCATCATGCCAACATCAGTTAAATCGGCACCCATAGCGGTCATCCAATCAACAGAGTCTTTAGAGTGTGAGCTTAATACTTTAACTAATGCAGGGTCATTTATGTTTTGGCCACCTTTCATGGTGTCTTCGAACATTAACTCTGGGCTGTCAGTAATTTTTTTGGCTTTTTGTTGATCAGTCCAAGCAGCGTTCATGCCACCCGCAGCTAACTTAGCATTACCGCCAATAACAGGCTCTTTTTCAATAAGAATGACTTTAGCACCACTGTCTGTTGCAGATATTGCTGCTGAGAAACCTGCGCCGCCAGAACCGACAACCACTACGTCAACAGTATCGTGAGGTGCGCTAGCAAGAGCAGCCTGACGTTCTGATTTATCTTTGGCCAGTTCAGCAATAGTAGGTTCGTCACGTTGCCATTTTTTAGCATAAGGCATGTTGAAATCGAAGCTATGGCAAGAGTCACAATACACCATCGATTTTTCGTGTGCGCTGTGGCATGAGGTACAAGCTACTTCGCCTGGGAAGTGGGAAGCATGCGCATTATAGTGTTCATGTTTTGTCGTTTCAGCGACTTCCTCTAGTGTGCCATGGCAAGATACACATTGGGTATTTTCATAGGTTAAGCTGTCATTTGACAGTTCACCGTCTGGTGTATGGCAACTATCACACTCTTGGTTTTGTACATGGAAATCAGCTAAGTTATCAGCGGCAACAGCATTGCCCATTAGGCCTGCTGTGCCCATTAATGTAGCAATACAGACTGCAAGATTCATCTTTTTCATTTTTGCTCCCCCTTCTATACGTAATGACGGTTTATTCATTAACTATAGAAGCCTCTTATTGTTTTAGTTAGGCTGAAGTGAAACTGACTTCACTTCACTTTAAAAATACGGTCCAAATTAGCATCGAGTTGATCAGCTATTATTTTCGCTCAATGTAATCTTTGCCTAAGGGGGCGCAATCAACAACCAGATAACCAGAATAGAGGGTAGAAATGACAACTCAATCACAAGCCTAAAAATGCGCTATGCAAACATGCATAGTTATAAAGAGGTATATGCAATTTTGCATAGTGTATGTGGAGATAGATCACATCGAGTTAACATCATAAGAAAACGTACATAATGATTTGCTAATTCGGGTAATGCTGCACAGTTTCAAGTGGAAAAAATGGGTAATATCGCGGCATGAAAACTCTATTGTTATTACTTATCATCATCACTATGCCGGTGCTCGCGCAAGACAGCATTGTCTTTGGCGTACACTCAAAAACAGCGCCATTAGAATGGCGGAATAACGGCGTTGATCAAGGCTTTAATATCGAGTTGATGGATAGAATTGGCCAGCTGACCAATAAGCGCATTATTGTACGTCGAAAGAGTTTTCAGCAATTGGTAAAAGATGTTCATGATCCTGACAGCGATATCGATGTGATTACTGTGGTTAGCCCGGTGAACATGGATCGCAAGTTAGCTCAATCTGATCCTATATATGCAACCCATGCTAAAGCTTATACCTTGCAGGGTAAGGCGTTAATAAACAATTGGGCAGATCTTGTTGGTAAGCGGGTTGCTATTAAAAATGGTGCCTTTGTTGATGTGTTTTTATCTGACCATCTGCAAAATTTCGACCGCGTGGATGTTGATTTGTATGAAACCGGTTTTCAATTACTGATAAAAAACCAAGTCGACGTGGTTATTGCCGAGAGCTTTGTTGCGCGGCGCTTACTTCCGCTATATCCATCGGTGCGAAGTTCCAGTGATGCGTTAATTTACGGGGCATTTAATTTTGTCGCTAATGAGACAAAAACCGAACTGATGTACCAAATTAACGAGGCGCTTAGGCAGTTAAAATTATCAGGCGAATACGACAAACTGGTTAATAAATGGTTTGGTACCGGGCGTGAAAAAGTTGATTTAACTTCTTCCGAAAAGCGCATGTTTGCCCTCGCAATTTTAGTAGCGATTATGTCTGCTATTGGGATGATTTTCACCGGGTTTATAAGCGCTAGTTTACGCCGCCATACTAAAGCGCTCGATGCCGAATTAATTCAACGAAAGCGGATTGAAGTTGAAATATCTGAGTTGTCACAACAGTTCCAATCCGTTCTTGATGGGCTTCCTAATGGCGTGACCATAGTAAACCAGGAACTCCAGCATTTATGGAGTAACGATAACAATATTCACCTGTTAGATTCAGATGAATTTTACTATGTCGACAACAATGTTTTTAAGCTTAAAGCCGCAGTATTGGAGGTGTTGTCGACTCAAAAGTCGTTTACTGCCGATATGCGGTATCAGCAGCAATTTTGGCAATTACAAATTCATCCCATTGCCAACAATCAGGTGGTGATTCTACTTGAAGAATCAACCGAGCAGCATCGATTACGCCAAGCTAATGAAGAAGCCAGTCGTTTAGCTTCATTGGGAGAGTTGTCTGCGGGAATTGCCCATGAAATCAATAATCCAACCGGCCTTATTGTACATGCAGTATCACTATTTACCGCAGCCATGAAAGACTTAACGCCTGCCGCTAAGCACTATCAGAAACAAAATCCTTTCTGGCTTATTGCAGGGCTAAACCCAGACATTGCTATTGAAGAGTTACAGTATAGTTGTGGCTCTATAGAAGAGGGTGCTAAACGTATCAGTCGAATTGTTAATGACCTAAAGCGTTACGCCATGCCGCATATTGCCGACCAATATACCCGAGTGAGCTTAAATGATGTGGTTCAAGTGGCCCAGCGTCTCACCGCGAATCAAACAAAATCTCACCAGATCAGCACCATGTTATGTGATCCTAGCCCTTGCATTACAGGCGATGCTCAACAGTTACATCAGGTGTTAATTAACCTCATTCAAAATGCGTGTAATGCTTGCTCAACCCAGCCAGGGATAATAGTGATAGACACACATGTTGCAAACAACATGGCCATACTCAGTATCAAAGACAATGGCTGCGGGATGGACAGTGCCACATTAAAGCGTATTACCGAACCCTTTTTCACCACGAGGCGCAACGAAGGTGGTAGCGGCTTAGGGTTATCGGTGTGCAGTAAAATAATTAAAGAACATCAAGGCGAAATGCAGATTCAGTCTACCTTAGGCAAAGGCACGCAAATTCGACTTATTTTTGCATTAGCACAACAGGATTAGCCCATGAAACTAGCCAGAAATATTCTGTTAATCGACGACGAAGCTGCATGGTTACGAACACTCGCGATAACCCTGAACCGCCTAGTTCCCGAAGCTGAAATTGACACTTGTGTCGACAGTCGCCAGGTGAGTAGTCGCTTACAGGTTGGCGACTATGCGCTAGTGTTAGTCGATCTCACTATGCCATTTCACTCTGGTGAAGAATTATTAGCGATGATCCGCAGCGATTTCCCTAACACTCGAGTCATTATAGTGACTGGGGTAAATGAGGTTGATACTGCAGTTCGTTGTATTAAGAATGGTGCTTATGACTACTTTATTAAAACAGACAATGTCGATGAACTTGCACGAACAGTTCGCCGTGCACTTGAAGTGGTCGGACTTGAAAGAAACTACCTTTATATCAAAGAGAAATTTTTAAGCCGAACCTTAGATAACCCGCAAGCATTCAATAACATGTTAACTTGCGAGCCACAGCTATTAGATCAGTTTCGTTATCTTGAAGCCGTATCATGTAGCCCTGAGCCCTTGTTAATTTATGGCGCTAGCGGAACTGGTAAAAGCGAGTTCGCTAAATCTTGCCATGCACTTTATAGCCCAAATGAACCCTTCGTTAGCATTAATCTTGCTGGTATTAGTTGTGAGTCATTTGAGCAAAAAATGTGTGGTCAACTGTATCATCACAATAATGGCGAGCTAGAAGCAGTTGCAGGTTTATTGCATCAAGTGGGCAGTGGGGTACTCTATCTGAATGAAATTGGCACGCTACCATTGGATGCCCAAGTTAAGTTATTAGCGCTGTTAGAAAGCAAACAATATTACCCTTTAGGTAGCGACACTGCCTATCCGGTAAAATGTAAGTTTGTGGTATCAACTCAAGATGATTTACTCAAACTTCATCAAGCAGGTAAGTTTAGGAGCGATCTACTCTACCGTTTACGGGCACATAAAATTAAATTACCGCCATTAGCTGAAAGGCAGTTAGATATTGCTATGTTGATCAATCATTTCATCGCCCTAGCCGCAGCAGAAATGAATTTACCAGCGCCGATTCAACCTGCAGATTTAGCCTCTAGACTAGCCAGTTATGATTTCCCCGGTAATCTACACGAGCTCAAAGGCATGGTATTTGATGCCGTTAGTCGCAGTGATGGCATAGCGCTTAACACCTCTGCTTTTATGGAAGCCATTAATGAACACAAATCATTAACGGCAGTACCGCAAGACCGAATTATCTTTCCTAAACAACTGCCCACCATTGCCCAAATGAACCAAGCGTTAATGGACGAAGCCATGAGCCGTACAGCTAACAACCAAACAGCGGCAGCGCAAATATTGGGAATTAGCCAAAGTGCATTAAGCAGGCGGTTGAAGGGACATTAGAGCTGAATATTATGTAGTTTAGTTAACATATAGCGGCGACTGAGTGCAGGTCTTGTTAATGTGTTTCTAGCAGTGACTTTTGTGTAACGCTGCATTAGACGTTTCGAATCTCTAAGCACTGAATACTAGCTTCTAGTTACTGGCTTCCTGCTATTGATTATTGATTTCAATCATATTTTTGGGTTTAAATTTTAACATGTTATTCGATTTGCATCCTTGCGCATCTTCTCGACCTAAAGGACATGGAGAAAGTTCATTAAATAATGCCGTATTAATACTAAACATTCCTTTTTCTTTGGTTAGCATGCCTTGTTTTTTGAGGCTCCCCAGCATTAAGTCTAACTTTATGACGCTAATATGAAGTATGTCAGCAATTTCTTCTCGCGTTAGTTTGATATCAATAGTAAGCCACATTGATGAAAACTCAGTTTTAAAAGCGACCAAAATATCGAATAAAAACTTAATGAGTTTATCCTCTGGTGAAGATGTTAGTAAGAAAATTGCCAGTGCAGTTTGCCTTTCTGTAAAATAGTTTGCTTTAAACATAAAGTGAGTAAAAAGTTCGATATCTTTTTTTATTAAATTTTTTATAAACGACTTGTCGATAATAGTTATCTGGCTATCTCTTGCCACTTTAATACTTTTGCAGCAAGTACAATTATTATCTAATAGTAAATGATAATCAGTTAATCTATTGGGGATGATTACATTAACAAACTTAGGTTTGGTAAAGTTGTTAGTTCTTTTTATATAAAATAATAGTCCAGAATTTAAGTAGATGAAGTTATTAAGTAAAATACTTTTAGGTATTAGTTCACCTTTTTTTAAGGTTTTTAATACACCATTTTTTTTTATGAAATCCATTATTTCGGATGTGGCTGCGTCAGGAAAGAAAATAGTAGATTTCGCTTTCATTTCAGAGTTTAAAGACATAACTAGAGCCATATCAACACTCCTTAGTGTTAATTTTTATTACATAAATCACCAACCGAATATTCCACAGTATAAAGCCAAATAGTAATTAAATAATTTCAATTCCATACATATTTATATTGTGCGGTATTCGTCACGCATTTTTTCAAGTTGTGATGGATAGTTAATAACTTTAATTGATGTTGTTTTCTGTTAAGTCAATCACATGTTATTTACGATTGTTTATACCCATATATAGGTATTTGCAAAGATGGTTTGATTAAATGAGCTCAAGTGATTTGTAGATGTTAACAGAGTTTTAAATAGAGTCTCCTACTAGTTAGTCTTGTTTGGCATAGAAACGATAGCGCTACATAAGTTTATGATTTTATTTTATAAAATGGATATAGACACTTGTTTCAATAAAGTAATTATTTTACGGGCAATGAAATGAAAGTAAAAAATTCAGATTTAAGGAGGTATTCAACAATGAGAACTCTCTATCAACTAGCCATACTCATTGGTTGCGGATTATTAGTAATACAAAGTGCTCATGCATTACCGTGGGACGATTTAACCACAGATCAATTAGACACCACACTGCAACAAAAATTTACTGACGGGAATTATTCTCCTAAAGGGGCCGATTCTTGCCTTATGTGTCATAACAAAAATGAACAGGTGATGGACTTATTTAAGGGGACGCACGGCAAAGTTATTTCAGAGGCTTCTCCAATGGCAGGTTTGCAATGTGAAGCATGCCATGGTCCACAAGGTAATCATAATCGCGGCGGTAAAGAGCCCATGATTGCTTTTGGTGCAAAAAGTAAGTTGCCGGTAAGTTCTCAAAACAGTGTTTGTGAAGGGTGTCATAACGATGCACAGCAGATGAGCTGGCACAACAGTACCCATAATCTTGAAGAAGTTGCCTGTGTAGATTGTCACAAGATCCATGCAGCCAAAGATCCTGTTATGGATAAGCTCACAGTTAATGACACTTGTGTTAGCTGTCATACCAGCCAAAAAGGCGACATGAATAAGCGCTCTTCACACCCGTTAAAGTGGAACAGCATGACATGTGTTGATTGCCACTCAGCTCATGGTTCTATGAGTGAAAATGCGTTAGTTAAACCCACAGTTAATGACACTTGTTATAGCTGTCATGCCGAGAAACGTGGGCCTTTCTTATGGGAGCATGCGCCAGTAACAGAGAATTGCGTTACTTGTCATAACCCTCATGGCAGTGTCAATGAATCTCTCGTTAAGCAACGTGCTCCTCAATTGTGTCAGCAATGTCATGCCAATGATGGACACGCTAGTCGAGTAGTCGCGGAGTCAGGTATTGATGCTTTTGGCGGCGGTAAAAGTTGCTTGAATTGCCACAGCCAAATACATGGTTCAAATCATCCCTCAGGCAGCTTGCTGCAACGCTAATGGAGAGCAAGATTATGTCATTTAGAATCAATCTTATTACTGTATCGATATTGGTGGCGGTATCTGGACACAGTTTTGCAGCGAATTTTGGTGTTAGTAATGCTAATACCAGTAATGTAAAGACCAGAAATTATGAATGTAACCGTTGTAGTGATAATGCAGGTTATAGCGGTAATCTCGATGTGGCTCTTGGCTATAACGACATTGATGATATGCATGCTGGCAACACATTAGGCACTTCAGAAGATGGTGCTATTGGTTCGTTAAGCAGTGATATTTTGTTCCAAAATAAATCTGGCTATCAAGCCAAAATAACGGCACATCAATTGGGTTTTGACAATAGCTTTGCTAGTTTGCAAATCGGTGATTCAGGCTTATATGAGGTGGTATTAGATTACGCTGCAATTAAAACGATTAAAGCTGGTGATGTAAATAGCCAGTTGTGGCATAACGATGGAATGCTGACTCCAAGTACTGATGTTAATACGTTTAACTTAGCGCTAGAAAGAGAGAAATTAGGCGTCGGAGTGGTATTTAACCAGGACGTTTACAATAGCTTTATCAGTTACAGCCAAGAAGAGAAAACCGGTCACAGCTCAAGCAGTATCGTTGCGCCTAGCCCTATCAATATTGGCTTACCGATAAATGCGACGACTTCGCAATGGGATGCAGGGATAGGTCTTAATGGCGATAACTGGATGAGCGAATTGAGTTACTCAGGAAGCATTTACAATAATAAAATAAGCGACTTAAGTTTGCCTTATTTAAACGATGTTTATGCTGCTTCACCAGACAGCCAAGCGCATCAAATATCTCTTTCTGGCAATTACCGCTTTGACCAGACTGTGATGAGTGGACGTGTCGCAACGGGTCGCATGATCCAAGATGAAAACTTAATTCAAATGAGTGGTAATCCACTGCAAAGCTGGGACGGTCAGGTTAATACTACTGATGGCCGTTTTGCAGTGACATCAATGATGAATCATCGACTTCGCTTAGGTGGCAACATCGATTATAACAAGCGAGATAATCAGAGTTCGACCGCAGAGTTTGCTCAATATAACTTCAATAGTTTAACGGGTGCATTTAAACAAAATACACCTTTAGATTACGAACGTAAAAATTATGGCATAAATGCGAGTTATCGAATTGCCAGTGGTTATCGTTTGCAGGCAGGTTATGACAGTAAAGAAATAACTCGCAATTATAGTGAACGTGAAACAACTCAAGACGACACCTTATGGGCGAAATTAAATATCCGTAAGTTTGAAATGTTTAATATTAATGTAAAGTCTGAGTATGCTAGTAGAGATGGATCTAAATATGAATCAGATATATTAACAGCCTCAGAAGAAAACGCTGTGTTAAGAAAGTATTATTTGGCTGACCGAATTCGTAATGCCTATGAATTAAAATTAACTCATACACCTAATGATTGGATGAATGTCGATATTACTTCTCGATATGCCAAGGATGAATATAAAGATACGGATGTCGGTTTATTAGATTCAGAAGATTATGGTTATGACATAAACATAAGTATCCATATAAATGACCATGTTGATACTTATGGGTTTATTGGGCAGCAATGGATTAATTCATCGCAAGCCGGTAGTCAAGTCAGCAATTCATATTGGTACTCAGATATAGAAGATGAGTTTATTAATATTGGTGCTGGGATTAATTATAGTGGCTTAATGCAAGATAAATTAATAATAGGTATGGATTATCTATTTGCTAATTCAACTAGTAATACCAATGTGAGTGTTGATGATAGTCGTCCATATGGTGACTATTACAGTTATAACCACAGTGCCAGTGTCTATGCTGATTATGCATTAAACCCACAAATGGCACTAAAACTCAGTTATCAATACGAGCGTTATTACGATACCGATGCTGCATCTATTGGGATTGTAAGTATACCCGGACTAATAACACTTCAAGATATAAACCATGACTATAACGCACACCAAGTGATGTTGTCATTTAGCTACAAATTGCATTAAACGTATCGTAAATACTACGCGAGGATATAGAAATGGAACGTAGAAATTTCTTAAAAATGAGTGCAGCACTTGGCGCTGCAGCAACTATCACTGGGTGTGAAGATAGTGCGAAAGAAATCAATGTAGTGCCACCAGAAGTACCAGAAAGTTCGCTTGAACAGCTTAACTGGTCTGCGTGCTTAGTAAACTGTGGTTCAAATTGCCCTATTAAAGTATTCAGTAAAGACGGTGTTATCACCCGAATTGAAACTGACCATGAGACGACTGATGAATATGGTGTAAACCATCAAGCTCGAGCCTGTCCTCGTGGACGCTCACTTCGTCAAAGAACCTATGCAACAGACCGACTACGTTCTCCAATGAAACGTGTTGGTAAAAGAGGTGAAGCAAAATTTGTCCCTATCAGTTGGGAACAAGCCTATTCAGAAATAGGCACAAAATTACAAGCCATTAAAGATAACTACGGGCCTGAATCAATTTACATGCATTACGGTACAGGCGCTTATTATGGCTTCTCATCGAATACTGCTACTTGGGGTCGATTATTGAATTTAAATGGCGGTTTTCTAGACCACCATTGGGATTATTCATGGGCTGGAGTGTATCCAGCGTGTATGGCTACTTATGGCGATCAATGGGATAGCATTGGTGGTAGTTCGTTAAGCGAAATAGTTAACTCTGATTTATTTGTTGGTTTTGGATTTAATCCAAATGAGATACGCATGAGTGGTAGTGGCGAAGGCTATGACTTTGTTAAATCTTTAGAAAGTAATAAAAAGAACATCAAAGTTTGGATGGTTGAACCCAGATACACAGATTCAATGCGTGGTAATGAAGATGAGTGGCTTGCTATTCGCCCTGGCACTGATGCAGCGTTAATTGAAGCGGTTATTTATCAGATGATAAGTAGTGGTTGGGTTGATCAACATGCCAAACCGTTTTTAGATAAATATGCAGTAGGTTATGACGAAGCATCGTTAGTGAACACTAAGGCGTCTGTTACGCTAAATGCCGATCCGTTCATTGCTTCACACGCTGAATATATCGACCCAGCACAAAACTACCATGACTATATTATGGGCCAGGGTATATTTGTATCAGAAGGAGCGAAAACACCAGCTTGGGCTGCCGTAGTCTGCGGCGTTCCAGCAAATAAAATTGAACAACTAGCTACCGCTATTATGGCCGCTGAAGCGCCCTATATTTCTGCTGGTGCAGGTATTAGCCGTCATGCAAACGGCGACCAAGCTACTCGAGCCGTGTATACCCTAGCCATTATGACCGGAAAAATAGGCCGTGCGGGTGTAAATAGCGGTGCCATGCCGTCAAGTTATAGTTTTGGTGTTTCGGGAATGCCTACTGGGAGCAACCCTGTAGACGTGACTATCCCTGTTTTCACATGGTCAGATGCCGTTGTGCGTGGTGAAGAGTTTAGTGGAACAACAGACGGTGTTCGTTTTGCTTCTAGTGGCAGTCAAGAACGAGTCGATAATAATCCTGCAACATTAGGCACAAACATTAAGGCAATTATCAACTGTGCTGGTAATGCTTTAGTGAATCAACATTCAGACAGTAACGGCACAGCCCAAATCCTCGAAGATGACAGCATGTGTGAACTGATTATTGTGAGTGATTGCTGGATGACGCCTTCAGCTAAATTTGCTGATTACTTATTGCCAGATAGCACTTGGCTAGAGTCGGTGGATTATGCCAATGATTCATATGCATCGGGTCAAATGGCCTATGCAACATTTATGAGCACCTCATTGAAGCCGTTAGGTGAATCACAATCTATGTATGAGATTTGTGCTGGTATTGCTAACGCGATGGGCAATGGCGCTGAATACACTGAAGGGCTAACGGGTCAACAATGGTGTGAAAAGCTTTATCAACAAACCAAGGCGATGAATGCCGATGTTGATATGCCAGATACCTATGAAGAAGCTCAGAAAGTCGGGGTTTTCCGTAAATATATGTCTTCATCAGTGGTTGCATTTGAGTCTTATATTCAAGATCCAGTTGCGAATCCTAGACCGACAATTTCTGGGAAATTTGAGATTTTCTCATTATCACTTGCACGCAAAGCGGCCACTTGGTCTTTGCCTACAGGAGACCAAATTACTCCATTACCTCAATATGTGGTGACTTGGGACGGCTATCAAGATCAAGACACTATTGATGCAGGCTATCCATTACAGTTATGTGGTTATCACACTAAAGGTCGAACTCATTCAAGTTACCATAATGTCCCATGGTTACGGGAAGCCGTAGAAGATGCGGTATGGATGAACCCGAAAGATGCATCAGCTCGAGGATTATCTGATGGCGATACGGTTTATGTTTATAACGGTAGAGGAACAATAGAACTGCCTGTAAAACTGACTCCTAGAGTGACTCCTGGTGTGTGCTCTTTAGGACAAGGTGCTTGGTATAAACCAGATGCGAGTGGAAAAGTGGGGCCATCTGGTCATATTGTGGATATTGGAGGCTGTATTAATACACTGACAAAATATCATCCTTCCCCTGTATCAAAGGGAAATCCGCAGCACACCAATCGTGTTCAGGTAGTTAAGGCTTGAGGGGTAAATTAAAATGACACAAGAAACTCAATTAGGATTTTATTTCGATAGCAGCAAATGCACCGGCTGTAAAACTTGCCATATTGCCTGTAAAGACCGAATGGTTGGCAAAACGCGTAGCAAGGATGATGTTGCTAATCAAGGCGTATCGGCAATGCCTGGTATGTTATGGCGCCGTGTTTATGAATACGGTGGTGGTTCATGGGATCAAAATGGCGATGAAAGTTACGAGCAAAATGTATTTGCTTACTACGCATCTGTAGGTTGTAACCATTGTAACGAACCTGTGTGTGTAAAAGCCTGCCCGACTGGTGCTATGCATAAAAGAAAGGAAGACGGGCTGGTACTGGTTCAAGAGTCGTTATGTATTGGCTGTGAAAGCTGTTCAAGAGCTTGCCCATACGATGCGCCGCAGATTGATATTGAACGCAAAGTCATGACCAAATGTGATGGTTGTTTCGATAGATTAGCAGAAGGTAAAAAACCGATTTGTGTTGAGTCATGCCCTTTACGAGCACTGGACTTCGATACTATGGAAAACCTACGAGCTAAATACGGTAACGGCGATGGCCACTTTGCGCCATTACCTTCTGAATCGATTACCTCACCTAACTTAATTGTTAAGGCATCAAAGAAGGCCCAACCTGTTGGTGCAAGCACGGGTCGGATCCTAAACGTTCGAGAAGTATAATTAGTCAATACAGGGTGTAATAAGCTTATTACACCCTTTCATCCTACTTAAATTTATAAGTAAATGTGAACGATATGAATATTGAAAATACTCAAGATTTACAAGCAGTTGCTAATGTATTGCATTCTGTACTGACTATTTATCCAGAGTCGGATGTAATCAATACCTTTAAACATCAAGAGATTGTCGAGAACTGGCCTCAGCTATTATCAACCGATACCAACCATAAAGGATTAACGCACCTAAAAACTTATCTTGCTCAATGGGAAGGTGAGGAGGAAGAGTTAATTAAGCTTAAGCTCGACTATGGCATGCTATTTTACGGCCCAGGTACACCTTTAGCTGCACCTTGGGGGTCTGCTTATACCAGTTCTTCACAGTTACTTAATGACTTTAGCACCGTTACGTTAAAACAGTTTTATGCTGCTAACGACATTAATATCGGCATGAGAACCAATGAACCTCTGGATCATATTGGGTTAATTTTTGCTGTGCTGTCATTCTTGTTGAACAAAGCGATGGAAGAACCTCAAAATCCGTACTTTCAAAAAGCGATAGATGAGTTACTGGAGCAACATTTGCTACCTTGGGCTTACCGATGTTTAGATCTAGCCTATTCCCATGCTGAAACAGATTATTACAAAGCGTTCTCTATTTTGGCCAAAGAATACCTTTTGTATCTTGAAAAAACATTCGAACTTAAACCAAAACGAATAGCTATTTATCGATAGGTTAATATATATGGCATTTCTTCAAGCAATAGTACAGCAGTGGCATAAGGCCGATCTGGGTTATAGCTTATTATTAAGTTTTCAGCGCTCAGAGGAAATCATGCAGTTGTTTAATGGTGCCACTGATATAAAGACGGTGGCTAACTTAATTGCTGCGTTAGTGTATATTGAGGGTGAACCTCAATGGTTAACAAAAGAAAGCCAAGATACAGAAAGCCCACTAAAAAATGAGCTGGTTTTTAAATGCTTAATTATCAGTTGCCAACTTTTATTTATAAAATTATCTCAAACAATCAATTTAAACCAAGCGGAAAGACTCATTCTGACCTTGTCTAATGTATGGGTAAGCCAAAAACGTGATGATAAAAGTAGTGGTGATTTGGTTGATCTAATTAAAAAAATTTATAGTCAGGTGTATTCAATAGATCTAGAAAGTAGAAATATAATTAAAAATATGAAATAGAAAGCAAACAAATAGCACCGTTATTTATATTGGTTGCTATGACAATGAAGATACATCTTTCAATTGCCTGTTTGGTTTTATTTATCTACTTTACAGGTTATACCCAAGTTCTATCCCCCCATCTTAACCTCTCCTTAACCCGTACATGGGTATGCTTGTTCCATTATTGTGTAATACACAAGTTGGGAGAAGCAGTTGATGATGGTAAAACCGGCGCGACGACACGCAATGTTGGCACTGATTATAGTGAGCTTGTTGGGCTGCAGTACTGTCGAGAATGTCAATTACGCTGACCGAGCCAGTCAAGCTGAGGCGGATACTAGCCAACGTTTAATTGAGCAGTTGCTGCTGGCCTCAAAGACACAAGATGTGCCGACACAATCGATAGCGCGTTTAACTGACTTGGTTAATGTGCCTGAGTTGCAGAGCTTTATATTTGCTGCTCTGCAGAATAACCCTAGTTTGCAACAAAGCGTAGTGGCATTGAAAATGGCCTATGCCCAACACGGTATTACTTCTGCTAGCCGTTTGCCGTCAGTAGAGGCCAGCTTTAGCGGCACTTCAACCGAAGACAGCGATGACAGTTATACCACTGATATTACCGTGAGTTGGGAGCTGGATTTATGGCAAAAAATTGCTGACAGCAGCAACGCTGCATTAAAAGACATTGCCAGCACGCAAGCCAGTCTTCAAAGCGCGCAAGACTTAGTCGCCGCCAACGTGATGCGCAGTTGGTTAGACATTAGCCTTAAACAACAACTTGTGGCGATTGAAACCCAGCGTTTAACGGTATTAGACAACAATAAAGCACTTATTTTAGCGCGTTATCGTGTTGGCTTAGGCAGTTTAGAAAATCTCGATAATGCCAATACTAGTGTCGCCAGTACACAAGCTACCTTAGCCGATTATCAACAACAGCTTGCCCAAAGCAAGCGTGATTTGACCTTGCTTACAGGGCAATGGACCGGCAACGATTTAGCGGTAAACATTGCTGCTGCATTTCCTGCAGTGTTGAATCCTATTAGTTCACTGGGGCAACAAAATCTAAGTCAACGTCCTGATATTAAAACTGCATTTTACAATATTGAAGCCGAAGCATTACGTACCGATGCCGCCTATAAGGCTATGTTGCCGTCGATCAGTTTATCAGCCAGTTTAACCGACATGGCGCAGTCGCCAACAGATGCATTACTCACCGGACCGTTATGGAGTGTGCTGGGGCAATTATCTGCGCCCTTGTTCCAAGGTGGCAAATTATCATCACAAGCTGAGTTAGCGAAGTTAACTACTGAGCAGCGTTATTGGGTATACCAAGAAACCTTATTAAATGCGGTCAACGAGGTCGAAAATAGCGTTGGCCAAGAGTATTCCCTCGCCAAACAACAACAGCACTTAACCGACGCGCAGCTTAGTGTTCAGCGCAGCTTTGTCAGTTATGAGCAAAAGTACCGCCAAGGCTTAGTCGATATTTTTGATTTACTGACCGTGCAACAGCAAACCTTTGATGTTGAAGCGCAACTTGTTACTACCATTTACAACCGTCTCATAAACCGAATTGATTTAGGCTTAGCGCTAGGTCTAGGAGTCTCGCATGAAGCTTAACCGTGTAAACGTCATCGTCACTGTATTGTCACTGGGCAGTATTGCCGTTGCGTTAGGCTATACCGCGTCGCAGTTAGCGCCGCCAGCGAATAAAAAAGCGCCTGCTGCTGAACTGTCTGTCAAACCTGTCACGACTAGCGCGGCGGTATCACTATTGCCGCAAGTGGGCGTTGTTGTGGTTAATGGCCAAGAATATCAAGCAGAAGTAGTTGGATTTGGTGAAGCAAGGCCGCGTTATGAGCTAACACTTAGCGCCGAAGTCAGTGGCAAAATCAGACAGGTTAATCGTCAATTTGAGTCAGGACAGGTGATCAAAAAAGGGGCTTTGTTAGGCAAAATTAACGACACCAGTTATCAACAAGCGTTAACCCAAGCACAAACCGATGTTGCTCAAGCGGAACTCGATTTATTAGAAGAACAACGCCAAGGTGAGCAAGCTAAAGCAGAATGGCTTCGTTCAGGTTTGTCTGGCGAGCCAGCTTCTCCACTAGTATTAAGAACTCCGCAACTGGCTCAAGCCACCGCAGCATTAGAAAATGCCAAACAAGCGCTTAAAAAAGCGCAACAAGATCTAAGTTATACCAACATTACCGCACCGTTTGATGCGCTGGTGGTGAGCCGCGATATTCAGCCTGGCAGTTACGTGCAAACAGGCAGCCAACTTGGCACTTTATACAGCGTAGCCGAAGTTGAAATTAGCGTACCGCTGTCTGAACTGCAATGGCAAAACCTACCTGAGTTTGATAATGCACAGCTGGTTAAAGCGCCGTGGGATGTGACTTTGTTCAGCGCCGATGGTCTTCATCAATGGCAAGGTTACATTGAACGTGTCGAGCAACATTTAACTCAAACTAGCCGCCAACGTTCATTAATTGTGGTGGTCGACAACCCACTGGCACAAACAACGGATCTGTATCCTGGCACCTTTGTTAAAGCACATATTAACGGTAAATCATTAAGCAATTTATGGCAGTTACCTTCATCTGCTATTTCACAACAAGGTGATATTTGGTTTATCAATGATAGCAGTCAATTGGCTAAATCAGCTGCCAATATCGCCTTTGAAAAAGACGGTTTTGTGTATGTATTGCCTATTGTTAGTGAGCAAAGAGGTCGACCGAGCTTAATCCAAATTGTTAAGCGCCCTTTAAGCAGCTTTAAAGTGGGCACTAAGGTGCTTGCTAAGTTAGAGGTTTAAGCCATGTCGGGATCTCAATCTACACACTCAGGGGCGATAGCCTGGTTTGCTAGAAATTCAGTAGCGGCTAACTTGCTGTTAATTGCCATGATAATCGTGGGTCTTTTCTCCTTAGGCAGCTTACGCAAAGAGGCATTTCCGAGTTTAGAACCCGACAGGGTGACAGTGTCGGTGACTTACGACAGTGGCGACCCAGTGCTGGCTGAAGAAGGCATAGCAATTAAAATTGAAGATGCATTAGAAACCGTGCCGGGCATAAAACGGATAACGTCAACATCCAACGCCAATGGCAGTAGTGTGATAATTGAGAAAACCAGCGCTTATGATTTAGACACTTTACTCACTGATATTAAAACCAATGTCGATGCGATTTATAACTTTCCTAGTGAAGCTGAAAAACCCGTTATTGATAAAATGCGCATGCAAGATCATGCCTTGTGGATTGAGATATACGGCGATGCCGACCGCGCGACGTTGCAGGCATTAGCCGAACAACTTAAATCGGATTTATTAAGTCAGTCAGCCATTCACGATCTCGAGATTAAAGCCAAAGCCGAACCGATGATTTCTATAGAAATTGATGAAGCTAAGTTGCAAGCCTATGGACTGACGTTTGCCTCAGTGGCCAGTGCTGTGAATGCCGAATCGTCAGCATCCATTTCGACTAGCTTATATAACGACGACAAAACCGTACGGCTAAAAGTATCACAGCAAGCTTACCAATTAGACGATTTTATGGCGATTCCGGTGATCACCAACAGTCAAGGTTCGCTGATAACCTTAGGTGATATTGCGACTATTAAAGACGGTTTTGCCGACAATACCTTTGTGTTGTCGCGTTATAACCAAGCTAACTCAAGCGCGATTGAAATTGTGATGGACGAAAATGGCGATATTGTTGATATTGTCGAGCAAGCTAAGCAAGTCGTCGAAAAATGGCGCCGTTCTAATGTATTACCCGACAACGTCAGTATTGCTACTTGGCATGACAAAAGCACGCTGATTATCGAACGCTTAAGCTTATTGGTTAAAAATGCTTTGAGTGGTATCGCTTTGGTATTCATTATTTTAGCGTTATTTTTAAATTTGCGAGTGGCGTTTTGGGTTGCTGCAGGGTTACCGTTTGTGTTCTTCGGCACCTTGTTTTTTATGAGCAATACTTTTGCTGGCTTAAGCCTAAATGAAATGACCACTTTTGGATTTATTATGGCGCTGGGGATTGTCGTCGATGACGCAGTGGTGGTGGGCGAGAGTGTTTATAGCACTCGGCAAAAATACGGCGACAACATCGACAACACTATCAAAGGTACTTTAAAAGTGGCAACCCCAACGATATTTGGTGTGTTAACCACAGTAGTCGCTTTTGTTGCCTTAGCTAATGTTGAAGGTAATTTAGGGCAGATTTATGCCCAGTTTGGTACTGTCGTCGCCATTTGTTTGATGTTGTCGTTGGTTGAATCTAAATTTATTCTACCGTCGCATTTAGCGCATATTAATACTCAAAAAAGTGCTAAAAAGTCATGGTTTAATCATATCCAACATGCTGCCGATAGTGGTTTGCAGTGGTTTAGTCGAGTGATTTATCAGCCACTTATTGAGTTTGCATTACGGTTTCGTTATGCGGTGGTATTGCTGTTTATCGCACTGTTTATTGTGGTTGCAGGTATGCCAATAACGGGCAGCGTGCGAGTGGCATTTTTTCCTGATATTGCTGGCGACACTGTAGTTGCCGACTTTTCGATGCAAAATGACGCCAGTTTTGGCCAGACCTATAAAAATTTAATGACCTTAGAAACTGCTGCAAAACAAGTCGATGCTCAGCTGGTGGCCGAACAGCAGCATAATAAGGACAGCTATTTAACCAGTTTGCATGTTATGGCAAGCAGCAGTGACTCGGGCCAAGTTCAGGTTGAGTTAGCGACAGACAGTCCTTATAGCCTCAAAGAATTTAGCCAAAAATGGCTTGAGCTTGTTGGCCAAATGGAGGGCATAAAAAAGCTGAAAATATTATCGAAACAAGAAATGCTCGATAATTTTAAAGTGGAAATTAAAGCCAGCGATACCGATTCCGTCTTTGCTGCCGGCCAAGCGATAAAAGCGCAGCTAGAAACCATGGATGGCGTCAGTGGTATCGATAACAATTTAGACATAGGCGAGCCGCAATATCGTTTTGAATTAACTCAGCAAGGTCGTGCCCTAGGATTTGATACCGAAACCTTATCGAGCCAGATATTGCAGTCATTTGGCGGTGGTGTAGTACAGCGTTTTCAACGTGGCAAAGATGAGGTAAAAGTACGAGTACGTTACCCTGATGAAGATCGTCAAACCATCGAAGATATTAAGCTTGCCAATGTTCGAACTAGCGACGGTACTATTGTGCCATTAAGCCACGTGGCGCAGATTTTTAATGATTACCAACCGTCGAACATTACCCGTATCGACAGTCAACGGGCGGTATACATCAGTGCTGTGCTAGATAAAGATAAAATTGCCTCAAACGAGCTTGTTAGTCAGCTAAAGCAGACGTTAGTGCCGCAGTTAGCAGTGCAATACCCCGGTGTGAGTTTCAATTTTGCCGGTGAAGCTGAGCAACAAGCTGAAACCACAAGTTCGATAGGGTCGATGTTTGTGCTGGCGTTAATTGCCATTTATGCCTTGCTAGCCATCCCGTTAAAATCATACATACAACCGGTGATTATCATGACCGCGATTCCGTTTGGTATTGTTGGCGCCATTTTAGGCCATTGGTGGAATGACTTAACCATTAGTATTTTATCGTTAAATGGTATTTTGGCTTTAAGTGGCGTGGTGGTAAACGACAGTCTATTGCTCGTATCGCGCTATAACGAGTTGATTAAAGAAGAGGGTTTGTCGGTACACGATGCTATTGTTGAGTCATGTACCAGCCGGCTTCGTGCGGTATTGCTCACCTCAGTGACGACCTTTGCTGGTTTAGCTCCTTTGTTAGGCGAAACCTCATCGCAAGCACAGTTTTTAATACCTGCTGCGGCAGCGCTGGGTTATGGTATTTTATTTGCTACCGTCATCACCTTGATTTTGACGCCATCTTTGTTGCTCATTCAATGTGAGTCGAAAGCATTTATCAATCACGTTATTGCTAAACTGCGCCCAAATCACCATACGACAAGCTCAGTGGCGTCGTAAACCGAGGAGTATATTCGATGTTCACCGACAAGTTGCAGTTGTTATTGGTTGAAGACGATCTTGATTTAGCTACGGCGGTGATCGAGTACCTAGAGCTAGAAGGTATTCTTTGTGACCATTCTGCGAATGGCAGTGCAGGACTGAATCTGATTTTACTCAATCGCTATGATGCAGTGATATTGGATTTGAACTTACCTAAAATGAACGGTTTGCAAGTGTGTGAATCTTTGCGGCTGCAAGGCCTCGATGTACCAGTACTCATGCTTACCGCGCGCGACACGCTTAACGATAAGCTCGACGGCTTTGCCAAAGGTGCTGATGATTACCTCATTAAGCCGTTTGCAATGGAAGAGCTCATTGTCCGCATTCGAGTATTATCCCGTCGCCGAAGTGGTCAAGCTATGCGCCTAACCGTGGCCGATTTAATCCTCGATTTGCAGCAGAAACAGGCGTTTCGTAATGGGGTAGGCTTAAAGCTATCGCCGACAGCGTTTAAAATTTTAGACGTGTTAATACGAGCGAGCCCTAACCCTGTGTCGCGTGAAAAACTGATGCAAAGTGTGTGGGGAGATGACCAACCAGACAGTAATAGTTTAAAAGTACACATGTTTAATTTACGTAAACACCTTGATGGCAACCAGGAACTCAAGTTGCTGCATACCGTTAGTGGTCATGGCTTTGCCATTAAAGATAACCAGTAGGATAGCCATTACATGAAATTAACCCCGAGCCTGCGAATTTTTGTACTACTGGTCATGTTGTTTACTGGTATTAGTACTATTTTAATTTTATCGATGCTCAGTGTGCACTATTTTATTTCTGGTATGGACCAAATCTTACAATCTACCATGTACGCTCAAGCACAAGATCAACAGGTTATCGATGGTCAGCCGAAAACATCACATTTTTTTACGGTGGCTTCACGTTGGCAAGACCTACCCGAAGAGATCCAACAAAATATTAAGTCTGAGCCTAGAGAGTTTAACGTGTTGTATAAAAACATTATTGGCGGCTCGCCCATTACGCCCCCTGTAAAAGGCTTTTTTGTTATAAAAGTGCTTAAAGGTAACGAGGTGCGATATGTCTCCAGTACCTTTGACAGTCAAGCTGGCACTATGTCTCCTCCTAAAGGCATTCCCTTTTTTGTGGTGATATTAGCGACTGCAATTTTAGGTATTGTGATGTTTACTATCGTGTTGATGTTAATGATGCGAAAAGTGGCGCGGCCAATGAAGCGTTTAAGAACTTGGGCGAAAGGATTAAATAGCCAACAATTAGCTCAGCCAATACCCGACTTTCATTTTAGCGAATTAAATACCCTAGCCGATATTGTTAAAACCAGTTTAGGTACTGTGCAGGAAAGCTTAGATCGCGAGCAGCAATTCTTAGGCTATGCCAGCCATGAATTACGCACCCCAATAGCGGTGATCCGTACCAATACTGAATTACTGCAAAAGCTGATAAGCAAAGGCGGTAGCGCTGAAAAACAAGCTCAAGTCGTTCACCGCATCGAACGTGCTGGGCTCACCATGACCGATCTCACCGAAACCTTATTGTGGTTAACACGACGTGAAGGTAAAAGTTTGCCGTTAAAAGAGGTTAATTTAGGTCAGCTTATTCGCCAGCTAGTGCAAGATTTAACGTATTTAATCCACGGCAAAAATATTGAAATCAGTATTGAAACCGATGACTCTGCTCACCAACTCCCTGACACGCTATGCCGAATAATTATAAACAATCTTATCCGCAACGCTTTACAGCATACGGTTGAAGGTAGTGTGACTATTCGCCAGTCAGCCACATCGGTAAGCATCGCTAATCAGTGTAAGTCTTATGCTAATAGCTTTGAAGAGTTAGGCTTTGGCTTAGGGCTTGAGTTAACGACCAGACTTATTTCGCAATACGACTGGGATTATCAAAATATAGATACTAATCGCGGCCGCAAAGTGTCTATCGATTTTAGCCGTTAACGTTTAAGCCGTTTGGCCTTTGATTAGCGACTAAGATTAGGCAGCCAACTGTTGTGTGCATTCTTAATAAACACCACCGAAGCCACCGAAATAATCGGTGGCTTTTTTGCGCGAGTCATCAGAGCCAGTGGATCTTATTACCTCTATTTAGATAAATTTTATATTATAATGTGATGATAATTATATTATCATCAGGTGTTAACTTAATTCGATTGTACTGTAAGGTAATCGGCCTATAATGAGGGGTATCTTGACGCCGTACTAGGTTATGGGATCGCCGCAATGAAATACCGCACACATTTATTTTCTCTTCGTATCGGGCATGCACTCCGAGAGTCTTTAAAAGACGCTCCCTACAATGCCAATGCATTCACTAAAGATCTATTAGCTGGCTTAACCGTTGGCATTATTGCTATTCCATTAGCCATGGCGCTTGCGATTGCCATTGGGGTCGCGCCGCAATACGGGTTATATACTGCCATTATTGGTGGGTTTATTATTCCGCTCACCGGTGGCTCGCGTTACAGTGTGTCTGGCCCTACCGCCGCTTTTGTGGTGATCCTCTATCCCATAGTGCATCAATATGGTCTGTCAGGTTTATTGCTGGCCAGCATGTTATCCGGACTAATGTTGATTATCATGGCGTTGTTTCGCTTAGGGCGTTATATCCAATATATTCCCGAATCAGTCACGTTAGGGTTTACGGGTGGTATTGCCGTGGTGATTGCAGTGCTGCAAGTTAAGGACTTTTTTGGTCTAACTATTACCGAGATGCCAGAAAGTTTTGTCGGTAAAGTAGCTACCTTAGTTCAAGAAATTCCTAGTTTTTCGGGGCCGACATTACTGGTGGGATTAAGCACATTAGTGGTGTTTATTTTGTGGCCAAAACTCAAGTTGGCTGTGCCAGCGCATCTGCCTGCTGTGGTGGCCGCAAGTATTGTGGCGTTGATGTTGAACCTCCAAGGTTTCGATGTGGCCACGATTGGATCTACGTTCAGTTTCACCCTAGCCGATGGCTCAATCGGTGCAGGTATTCCCTCTATGTTGCCCGATTTTGAATGGCCTTGGCTTCGCGCGCAAACGGGTGAAGTGCCATTGGTACTCACTTGGCAATTAGCCAGTGACCTATTGTCTGCCGCCTTTGCTATCGCCATGTTAGGTGCCATTGAATCGTTACTGTGCGCAGTGGTGCTAGACGGCATGTCAGGTAAAAAGCACAGCGCCAATAGCGAGTTACTTGGTCAAGGTATCGGTAATATTATCGCGCCATTTTTTGGCGGTATTACCGCGACTGCTGCCATCGCTCGTTCGGCGGCTAACTATAAGTCGGGGGCGGTAAGCCCAATCGCGGCCATGATCCATGCGCTGGTGGTGTTAGTGTCTTTATTATCGCTCAGCACTGTTTTAGCTTATATCCCCATGGCGGGCATGTCGGCGCTGCTTATTATGGTGGCTTGGAACATGAGTGAAGCGCCTAAGATTGTCCATCTTGTTAAAAAAGCCCCTGCCAGTGAAATACTGGTGTTGATGGTGTGCTTGTTACTGACCATATTTTTTGACATGGTGATTGCGATTAGTGCTGGGATCATTTTGGCGTCGTTATTATTCATGAAACAAGTGGCCGACATGACCAAGGTGCAAGACATTAGCGAGCAGAAAAAGCACATTCATGTTGAGTTACCGCCACGCTGGAAAGTGTTTAAAATTAATGGGCCATTGTTTTTTGCTGCTGCCGACAGTGTGTTTGGTGAGTTGGCGCATTTGAGTGGCGACCAGGATGGGGTGGTGTTGTATTTTGACGGGGTGTCTATTTTAGACTCTGGTGGCGTTTCGGCGCTGTATAAGTTTATTGATAAATGTAAGCGTGATAATACTCGAGTCTTGTTGGCCGATTTTCAATTTCAGCCACTTAAAACCTTAGCCAAAGCAGGGTTTAAGCCAGATGGTGTGCAATGTGTGACATATTCTACGCTGGCAGATGCACTTGATGATGTGGTGGCTGGAGCTTAAACACACCATAAAAGGCTGACAAACCAGTATGGTGTTTTCGATAAACTCGCTACGATAACGCTTTGTGAGTTATAGGGCTGGTTTAGCAACTTCGATATAGTGCCAAATGTCTGCAATGTGCAGCCTTGTTGATGCCAATTCCGTATGGCATCACTACAGCAAGCGAGATTAATTAAAGATAGGCAGGAATTTTTGCAGGTTTTTATGACGGGCCTCGTCAGATGTCAGAGCAGGTAATATTTTGTACTTACTCATAATCTGTTGATATTCGCCATTGGCTTTTAGCATCTCGATGCCATTAGTAAAGGTCACCGCGTAAGCTTTATTGTGTGGATTAAAGCCAACATACAAAGGCACCGGTTTGCCTATAGTGCCAGCATAGCGAAGTTGTTGAGTTAAGTTTAATTGACTTGCGGTGTACTCAATGACATTTTTGTTGTCGATGATGACCGAATGACGTCCTTTTACTAGCCGAATAATATTCATAGCCAATGGATCTCTGCCAGAGGCAAAGTACGTATTAGGATGTGCACCAAACCAAGCGTCGAGCTCAACACCATAGTGGTAACCAGTGACTATCGCAGCCTGTTGAGTGTTATTGAGATCGGTAATCTGCTCAAATGTTTCATTACTATCAACAAGAGTATAAAAGTCGTTGCTGTTATAGCCGACAATCACATCAGCATTAATCAATTTATTTTCGACAATGGCGCTAGACGTCAATGCCAGTACAGCGTCGATGTTATTTCTTTGCAGTTCAATCAGTGCGCGTTTATAAGGAAAAATCTGAAATTCAACCGGTTGACCCTGGATCTCAAAAGCGCGACGTGTGAGTTCTACAACGTAGCCGGTTTGGTTGTCGCAGATATAAGGGCACCAAATATCAGAGGCGATACGGATAGGTGCAGCATGGGCGTGAATACTGAAAATAGACAGTAAAACGAACAGGTACTTTAACAAGTATTTTGCTCCATGTTTTGAACGGGCGGGTATAGTAATGGTTTAAAGTGTATAGGCAATCATTTTTGATTAAAAAAGATACTACTTTATGTTTTGCTAACAAACCTGCTGAATTTGTGAACAGGTGATCGGCGCCTGTAACAGATTATTAATCCAAGTTACTTTTTGGTAACAATTAACCAAGGTGATATTTTTATGGCGACAGTAAATAGACAATTTACCCATGTAGTGGTTGAACAGCCTGGCGAACCCAGTGTGATGACCATGACTCAATCAACGCTTGCGATGCCAACAGAAGGCCAAGTGACGATTAAGGTGTATGCTGCTGGAGTCAATGGCCCAGACATTAAACAGAGAGTTGGTGCTTATCCACCGCCAGCAGATGCCAGCCCGATTATTGGGTTAGAAGTCGCCGGTGAAATTGTTGCCGTGGCAGACGATGTTACTCAGTGGCAAGTTGGCGATAAAGTGTGTGCCTTAGTGCCTGGTGGCGGCTATGCCGAGTTAGTGAATACTTACGCAGCACATTGTTTACCTATTCCTACTGGTTACAGTTTTGTGCAAGCTGCCGCGTTGCCAGAAACCTTTTTTACCGTGTGGGGTAACTTGTTTATTCGCGGTGGACTTAACGCGGGTGAAACAGTGCTTATTCATGGGGGCTCTGGTGGCATCGGTACAACTGCGATCCAAATGGCGAGTCGTTTAGGTGCAACGGTATTTGCAACCTCTGGCAGTGCAGAGAAATGCCAATACTGTCTTGATCAAGGCGCTAGCGTAGCGATTAACTATAACGAGCAGCATTTTGTTGAGCCGATCTTAGAAGCGACAAATGGATTAGGCGTTAACGTGATTATGGATATTGCTGGTGGCGACTTCATTAACGAAAATCTTAAAGCTATCGCAACCGACGGACGTATGGTGTCGGTTGCCATGCAACGTGGTCCACAAGCAAACGTGGATATTTTCCGCATTATGGCTAAACGAGTCATTTGGACTGGGTCAACGTTACGACCACAAAGCGTGGCGAATAAAGCCCTGATTGCTCAAGGTTTGGCTGAGTTCGTATGGCCGCTATTAAATAGTGGCAAAATGAGTATTCCAATCGATAGTGTGTTCCCATTCTCGCAAGTGGTACAGGCACATGAACTAATGGAGTCGGGTACACACAAAGGTAAGATAGTGTTGGATCTGCAAGCCGATCCTCGTTAAGTGTATTAATCCCTTACCAATACACTTATTTATAATGTGGTTTTAATCAGCGATAAATTTTGATAAAAAACTTGAAGCTTGATGTTTTTAAGCTAAAGTCGTGATCACAAAGTGATTGGTCATAAGGTGGCTAATCACTTGGTGAGGCGTTTATTTTGTGAGAAAAATGACAGAAAAGTGTTAAAAATTGACTACAACCGACATTTTTATGCGATTACGCGAAAAATTCATCGTTTTAGGCATTGATTCTCAGAAATATTCTGTTTAAATACCCACACAAATACAGAACAGATAATCGTGGCGCAGTATGAAGATATTATCTTCAATAATCCTGCACCATTTTTAGAATATGTGTTGATTAAGGGCGTTAGCATATATGTATAACACTGCAAAAAAACAACTTTGGTTTGGTGAATTAAGAACATCGAAAGGTAACACTATCGTCGTTCATGATAATCAATTGCCAGAAGCGTCACCAGGGCGCATTTTCATGTACAACACTATCCGTAATACGATTGTGGAGTACGTAGAAGACATCGTTAAAGTAAACTTACACGACTTAGATGAACAACAAACAAAAGCTGCTATGGCTGAGTTTGGCGATGCATGGAAAGCGGCGCGTAGTGAGTTTATGGCAAAGCATCAGTTACGAATTGATTTGTCAAAAGTACCCGATACAGCGCCACCGCGTAAGGCTAAACCGGCTCCAGAGCCAGATGAAGCGATTAACGCAGATGATGACATTCCAGAATTTGATGATTCAGATGATGACAATGATAGCTTTGATGATATGGGTGATAGTGTAGACGATTAACCCTGCAGATAACATTGAGTCTCTGGCTCAGAGTGTTGTTGGTTCATCGTATGATTCTGCTTATATCTGCTAAAGATTACTGACCATATAAGGAATAATTCATTATTCCTTATATGGTTTATTCTTTGTCGAAACTGTCGACAATAATCGCACCCATTGATGCGGGCATCGCGATTAAAATAATCCGCTTTAACGCTAAGATTGGATCGGTTATTAATGGCAATTTATTTAACGCCAACAGTACGATACTCACCACCAGTAACGTCAATATATACGCCGCAATTACCCGCAAAAAAAATGCTCGTCTGCGCTTAACAATATTTGCCTGAAACACACTCTGATAAGCAAATAAGGTAATAAATGCCAGCGACAATACCACCACCAATACCAAATTTAATGTTGGCAAACTGGCCGACAATCGCCACGCTTCTTCAGAAAATGCAATCGGCACCGACAGCGCAAAAGCCCCAACGGCAATTTGACCAATATCTTCGGCATTGAAATTGGGTTTAACAGGCTGATTATTCGGCATCAAACTGATATCGAGTTATGTGGTGATATAGCTTACCAGGTGTTATCCATACATCGCCGGGTAAGTCTGGCTGATTAGGCGAGTCGGGTAGCATTTGTGGTTCAATACACACAGCTTGATGATCGCTTAATACTCGCTGCTTTTTACCTATCGTACCTTGCAAAAAGTTTGCTCCATAAACCTGCACCCCAGGCTGATTAGTATAAACCGTCATATTGCGGCCACTATTAGGGCTGGCTAAGCAACCAAAGCGCTGTAAATCCGCACCGGGATTATCTAACACATAACAATGGTCAAAGCCCTTAGTAGCGGCTAATGCTGGGCGTTCGGTTTGTACTGACATTGGTGTGGGTTTTGCCATGTCTACATCGCTACCTGCGGTAGGTTGTATTGAGGTAGGCACACCAACATCATTCATTGTGAGGTACTTTGTGGCATCCACTTGCAGAGTATGTTGCTCATTAGTGTCGCTGCGATTACCGTCTAAATTAAAGTAGCTGTGCTGGGTTAAACTAATAGGACAGGCTTTATCGGTACTAGCTAGCATTTCAATGTACAAGTTATTACCCACTAAACGGTAATCTAGTTGCACAGTACAATTGCCCGGAAATCCCATGTCGCCGTCTGGGCTTGTTAAGGTTAAGCGGACGCCATCACTTAAGGTACCGAGTTGCCACAATTTCCGATTAAAGCCTTCAACGCCACCGTGTAAACAATTGCTCGCTTGGTTAACGCTAAGTTGGTATTCATGGCCATTATATTGGGTTTTACCATTGGCAATACGATTGCTGTAACGTCCTGCTATCGCGCCTAAATGGGCTTGTTGAGCCAGATAATCTTCGACACTGTCGCAACCTAACACGATATTTTTACGTTCACCGTTGCGATCTGGAGTCCATAATGATCGAATAATGCCGCCTAAACTTAATACTTCAAGTGCGATGATGCCATTATCAATTCTAACCCGCTCAATCTCACCACCACGGGGATCTTGCCAAGGTTCCAGCACACTAAAACGTACCATTTATGCCTCTCTAATCTGTAAATTATTAGCCGATGCGTCCTGCACCGCCACTCGCTGAACATAAGTATATTGTTGCTTCGATACCTGTTTGCTTAAAATATTGGTTTTCAACTAGGTTAATCACCTCATCGGTAAGGTCATGATTGACCAATGCCAATACGCAGCCATCGCTCATACGTACGCCGCCCTTTTCACCGATTAAATTCGCAATCATGCTCACTAAGGTGTCAATGTCGGCAGTGATAATGTCAAAGTCATCGCGCATTGATGCTTGAGACTGTGCCATTAACTGACTAAAACGGGCAATATTGTTTTGTTGCAAAGCTCTGGCAGCATTACTAGTACGTTGATTTTCGGTAATGACATGGCGTGCTCGACGAAACTGAACATCACTGAGTGATTCTTTATCTGCCGTGAGTAGGCTCAATGATAAATCACGCAAAGAATCGAGGCCAAGTAACTTGGTTATCTGATTACACTCTTGCTTACGTTGTTCAAATTGTTGGGTAAAACCATGACGGTCTTGCTTTAAGTCGATTACGATTAAGCTAAGTTCTTCTGGTAATAGCACCGATTCGCTTTCTAATTCTAAACAATCAATCAATAAGGCATGATCAGGCTCTGCCATCGCGCTAATGATTTGGTCCATCATGCCGCAATCTAACAGCATAAATTGACTTTCGCCGCGTTGAGCTAATTGGGCAATAGCGATAGGAGATAAGTTTAATTGGCTGGCATAACTGATGGCGGTACCAAAAGCGATTTCCAGTGCTGCCGACGATGATAAACCGGCTCCCAGTGGTACGTCACCCACAATGGCTAAGTCTAAGCCCTTAGCTCGTAAACCCGATTGGTTCATAGCAGCGGTTACACTTTTGAGATAATGGCTCCAGTCATCGCCTGCAGCGACTGGGCCTTCTTCACCAAAGTGCCATTGCTTAATTTCCCCAGGGAAAGCGGTTGTCACCGCGCGAAATAAATTATCATCGCGATGCTTTACCGCTATAACAGTATGAAAGTTAATTGCAGCGGGTAATGCGAGGCCTTCGTTATAGTCGGTATGCTCGCCCATAATGTTAACTCGCCCGGGCGCTTGGTATAAATCATCTGGCTTGGTGCCAAATGTACGAACAAATAATTTAGTGGCGCGTTGAGCAGGGTTTGACATACTTCAAAAAATCCGACAAAGGGTGACATGGAAAGACTGGTTACTTGAGTTATAGCATGTCTTTACCGTGTCTGTAACTGAGATTTTTTTATCCGAAGCAAAATTGAAAATACTCTGTAGTAAACAAAAACGCCTAGAGAGTTATCTAGGCGTTTGCAATTGGTGATTAGTTTTATGATGGCGACTCAGATGTCGTATCGTTTATTGCCGATTGGTTTGGCTGATCACTACTAGCCACAACTGAACCAGGTACCAGTTCTGGTGGTGAATCGAGTAGCTCTTTAATCACATGGTCAACAAAACCGGCGCCTGCAGCTTCATACAAGTTATACACAGTATGAACACCAGACTCTTTTAATGACTCAGCATCTTCAGCGTATTGCACAATCGCGCTGATTTTCCCCTCGTAATTAAGCTTTTGCAATTGTTGCACTGCAAACAAATTACCCGCGTGATGTGGCATTGCCAGTAGGACTAACTCTAAGTGTGGCGCACGTTCAAGCTTGACCCAAAAGTCAGTATCGCTAGCGTCACCTTGTACAACATTACGGCCTTCATTTCGATGAAAATCAACCAGTTCTTGTTTGTGTTCAATCCCTAAAATTTCGCCGGTGTATTTGGCGCGTAATTCATCATATGCCCCAGAACCAATACGGCCCATCCCTAAGATCAAAAAGCGTGGATTACCAATACGGATTTGTCTGTCTTCTGGGTGTAATGGGTGGCGTTCGAGTTTGGTTAATTTTGATTGGAAACGCTGATAAATATTACTGACGTTATTATTAAACGGCGCTGCAAATAAGAAACTTATGCTTAACGCTACCGCAATAATGATCAGCCATTCTGGTGGTAACCAACCCTTGTGTGCCGCTACTGCCGCTACGATTAAACCAAACTCACTGTAGTTACCTAAGTTAAACGAGGCTAATAACGATGTGCGTGAGCGCAATTTAAAGCGGGTTAGCAGATAAACAAACATCAAAATTTTCACTGGAATTAGCGCAACTAAAATCGCCGCTAAACCAATATCGGCCAATGTGGGTAATCCGTTTAACCCAATGGTTAAGAAGAAGGCGACTAAGAATAACTCTTTAAAGAAGTAAATCGACTTGGCTAATTCGGATGATTTAGCATGCCCAGCTAATAAAATACCCACAATCAATGCGCCTAAATCGGGTTTTAAACCGACGGCTTCAAATAACCATGCGCCCACCACTAATGCCATCACAAGGCCAAACAATACCAGCATTTCACCGTGGCCGACGCGATCGAACACTTTATAAATAAGCGGTCTTGCAAGCGGCAGTAATAACAATGCAAACGCCCAAACTGACGGGATGTTACCTTTAGAAATGGTTAAAAAGATCACAG
The DNA here is from genome assembly GCF_003797125.1 of Shewanella frigidimarina. Taxonomy (GTDB): domain Bacteria; phylum Pseudomonadota; class Gammaproteobacteria; order Enterobacterales; family Shewanellaceae; genus Shewanella; species Shewanella frigidimarina. The sequence continues at coordinate 987,595 of NZ_RKKE01000001.1, read as the reverse complement.
CGAAGATGTCTTGCATAATCAAGATACCAATCGCTACTCGGCCATAAAGTGACTGCATGTCACCGCTGTCTTCAAGCACCTTTACCGCAAATACGGTACTGGAAAAACTTAATGCAAAGGAAATTAGCATTAGTTGATTGAAACTGAACCCGTCGAGCTGCTCAATGCCTAAAAAGCCTAACAGCTTTAGCACTGGCACAAAAAATAGAATCGAACCAATTAAATGTAAGCTTGAACCGGCCCAAACTTCGGCTTTAAACAGGCTCTTAAGATCAAGTTTAAGGCCAATGGAAAATAGCAGTAAGGTGACACCTAGGTCAGCAAGTTGCTGCAAAATAGGTAAGCTAGTGTCTTCAATGCCTAAGGTGAACAATACAAAACCAGCAGCAAGATAACCAATCAGTGGCGGTAAACCCACTCGGCTGACCAGCATTCCGCAAAGTAGGGTGATAATCAGGATAGCGGGTTCCATAAAGCGCCTTGATTGAGGGGTATGAAATCTTATTGTATAAGAAAAAAGTTAACTTTCGATGACTTTAATGCGTTAAATGCAAAAAACAGCATCTTTAGTAACTAAAGATGCTGTTTTGCATAATGTTTATTGGGTGAGGTTTACATAGCGCTTTAGCTAGGGTCTGTTGAACTTTGCTGGTTGAATTTTGTTCGAGTTAAAAACGTTTTAATCGAGGCGAATGGATTGATGCCTAATCATCTAAGCAAAATTCATTCAACAAAGAGTAAAACATTTTTAGCTGAACCTTTCGGGCAGAGTTTGTTGGTCATTTTTACTGCGTTATCAACTTTTTATGTAGAATAACTACACATCAAAGTCTCTGCCTTGTACAAATGGCCAACAATTCGCTGCAAAAATAACCTTGAAAGATCAACAGACCCTAATGAACCCGCTAAATTCCTTTCGCTAATTTACTTTGCTAGCAGGATATCTAAATGAGCGGCAAATTCTTTTGGTCCCATAAAGCCAGTAACTCGTAAATCTTCACGCTGTTTGCCATCGCTATTAAACATTAACAAGGTAGGTAAACCTAACACGCCATAATGTTCTAAAAGGGTGATATCAATATCATCGCTGGCCGTTACGTCAGCTTGCAATAGCACCATTTGGCTCATGCGCGTGGCGACATCTTTATTTTTAAAGGTAATCGCTTCAAACTCTTTACAGGCCACACACCAGTCGGCGTATAAATCTAACATCACCGTTTTACCGCTAATGCTGGCTTTATCCAATTCAACTTCTAAGTCTTCAAGCGACTTAATACGAATAAAATGATTCTCTTTATTTTGGGCTTTTCCTTCAACACCCGCTTGAGTAATATCTGGGGTTTTATGACCAAAACCTGTCATGATTGCTTGGAAACCATACGAAAAGCTTGCCATCAAAGCCAGTAGTAAAAATACCCCACGAGTGCTTTGTTTCCAGTTAAATTCTGACAACCTGTTTTGATGCATTAAGTAAGCGACTAAGCATATTGCCCATAATGACCAGAGTAAATCGGACACTAAACCAGGCCAAATACGGCCAATCATTACTATCGAGACTGAAATTAGTAAGAAACCAAAGATGGTTTTAATAATGTCCATCCACGCTCCTGCGCGTGGTAAGATTTTGCCACCCGAAGTACCAATCACTAATAACGGTAAACCCATACCCATGCTGAGTACATACAGCGCTAAAAAGCCTTGCAGTAAATCACCAGACTGCGCCACGTAAATCAGCACGCCAGATAACGGCGCCGTGGTACAAGGCGAAGCGACTAAACCTGAAATCACCCCCATCATAAACACACCAATAAGGTTGCCACCTTTTTGGTTGTTCGACATCGAGTTCATTTTTTCTTGCCACTTCGATGGCAGTTTTAAATCGTACATGCCAAACATTGATAAGCTCAGCAGCACAAACATCACCGCTAAGAAAATCAAAATGGCTGGGTGTTGCAAGGCTGCTTGAAACTTAAGTCCGGCAGAGGCAACCACTAATCCTAATAAAGAGTAGGTAATCGCCATGCCTTGTACGTAGGCCATTGATAGAGTGAAGGCTTTAGCGGTAGATAACTTCTTACCTTGGCCAACAATAATGCCCGACAAAATAGGGTACATCGGAAACACACATGGTGTTAATGCTAAGCCAATACCTAAACCAAAGAAAATCACCAAGGTCCATAATAGGCTATCGTTTTGGAGCATTTGGTTTAACGTGTCTTGCTGAGTAATGGGTGCTGCAGGAGCATCGGTTGCCGTTGTCGATGCTTGCGCGTCATCAGGTGCACCAATCACTTTTTTACTGCTTAATGTGCCGTCATTTGCTTCAATCGCTGTTAACGTTACATCGTGTTTGGTGGGCGGGTAACACAAAGTACCTTCTGCACAACCCATAAAGGTGACATGAAATACCGCATCGGCTTGGGCTTCTTTAAATGCGATAGGGATTTCAACAAACGAGTAAAACACCTCTTGGTCGCCAAAGTATTCGTCGTGATGGTTTTTACCATGAGGTAATTCAATATCGCCAATCACTGCACCGTCGACCGAAAACTGCAGCTTGTCGCGATATAAATAATAGCCTTCAGCAATGACAAAATTGATTTTGAGTTGATTACCTTGTTGTTGGTAGTCAAACACAAAAGCATCGTTAACCTTCATTAACTCAGGTTCGCTGCTTAAAAAGCTGAATTTATTACTCAACACATTAGCACTGTGTGCTGTTGGCGCGAGTAAAATTGATGACATCATTAACAATGATGTAAGGCATATGGCAACGAGTTTTTTCATGATGGTGAGTTGTCTTTTATCCATTGTAAATAAGGGCCAAAACCACCGATAATCGGAGTGGCAATGAATTCTGGTACTTCATAAGGATGCATTGTGATCACCAGTTGTTCAATTGCAGGGTAATCAGTTGTCATGCATTTTATCTGCATCGGCACTTCGTGTGACTGACAAATGTTATTGTCCCACTGATAAATTGACTCAACGGCTTGGCCTATTTGTACGCACGCCGCCAACTTTGCCTCTACCAATGCCGTCGCAATGCGACAAGCAATGTCAGCGTCTGGGCAAGTGGTAAAAACAAGTAGCTGTTCAGGTTTATACATAAGTTGTCTTAAAGTTTACTTAAGTTAATGCTGTTATCATGCGCAAGGTCATCACAGTACGCTTTTTTAAACGCATTTTCATTAAACTGAGGTGATATTCGTGACGCGTCTTGAAAAGAGACCCGCTCACCCCCATTTAAGTTTCATCGGCAACGGTTATTTTACAGGTCGCCACTCTGTTATCTTATAAGTCGTCACTCTATCAAAAAGCGATCCTTAGAGGCCAATATGTTTTTTATTTTATTGTTAATATTTGTTTTAATACCGGTTATTGAGCTCAATGTACTCATTGAAGTAGCCAGCTCAATCGGTTCATGGACCACAGTCGCGCTAGTGTTATTTACCGCGGTTGTAGGTGTGTCATTAGTACGCAGCCAAGGCTTAAGTACTTTAATGAGCGTGCAACAAAAATTAGCCCGAGGCGAAGCACCAGGGCAAGAAATTGTTGAAGGTATGATGTTGGCTGCCGCTGGGGTGTTATTGCTTATTCCTGGTTTTGTTACCGACTTTATTGGCTTAATTTTATTAACCCCATTTACCCGCGCTCCTATTGCGGCATTTTTATATAAACGCATGCAACTTCGTGTTGTGGCTAATGGTGGTATTCCCCCTGGTTTTGGCGGCGGACAAAGTCCTTTTGGTCAATCAGGCCCATTTGCAGGGCAAAAGCCATTTGATCAACAGGGCAACACTTTCGACGGTGATTTTGAACATAAAAATGATCACCCACGTAGCCATCAAATTGAGGTTGTTGATCTTGATAAAGACATTAACAATGATCGTGATGATGACATTAAAGATAAGCGCCATGACGACAATCGTGACGATATTATAGATGTAGAGCCCATTAAGCCTAAAGATGACGACAAGCCGTCTTAATACGCACCACTTATGACACACCATCTTAATACACATTATGGTAATACCAGCTTATTTAACAAGACCAAGTTTGATTTGTGATTTGCTGTGATGTGTAGAGCTGGTTTTATTGAGCGCCGCATTTAGCGCGTGATAAAAAACAAGGTAAAACAGCCGACTAGTGCAGATGCATTGCTCGGCTGTTTTTGTTTATGCTTCTGTCTTGGAATCGGCTTGCAGCTGGAGTTGCTTATCTTGCTGAGCACCAAACCAAAATGCACTGGCGACACTTAATCCCCAGTTGGCTATAAATATCCAAGTGAGTGCTGGCATGGTTGAGTTACTGGCGTCGAGGGCTACGTTAGATACCGCGGCATAAATGGAGGTTAAATCGTTACTGATATTACCCGCTAAAATTTGCTCCGCAATCACTTGTGCACGGCTAATAATTTGATCCATTATCACCAAAATACAGACCACACTGACACTGATAAACCCCCAGCCGAGTAGCTTTTTACCCAGCCAGATCTGGCCACTGCCAGGGCAAACAATGCCAGAAAGCATGGCGGCGTAAATGGATTTTTTCATGTTAAACCAAGATTGTTTACCAGTAATATAGTGTTATTAATCCACCGACACAGTTTAAAAAGCAAGTGTGGCTGCCATTATTAACACAGTTTAATATTCGCCAAGGCGAGAGGCTGATTTATTGGTATCGTCTTGTTCGCCGTCTGTAGCTATTGAATTATCTGAACAAGGCACTGTGTGCTTAATCTCTTTTGGTTCGCTAATTTGAGTAGCCAGGTAATAGCAAGCTATCCCCATCAATGTATTCGCAATGGGTAACGCCAATAAAATCCCTTTCACCCCGCCAACGTACGAGCCTAGGGCCGCCAGCGGTAGCATTAATAACATTAAGCGGCATAAGTTAATCACCAGTGAACTCAACGGCCTATGGTAAGCATTTAAGCTAGTGGCAACCATAATAACAATGGCAAGTGGCCCATAAGAGGCAGGCAACACCATAATATAAAAACTCAGCCACTCAATAACCAGTGGGTCGTGAGTAAACAATCTTGCGATAGGTTCGGCATAAAAATACAGCGGAATAAACAAGATTGTTTGAAATACAAAAGCAAATCGCAACGACATCAATAAGGCTTTTTTGGCGCGATCAGGTTGGCTGGCACCTAGGTTTTGAGCAATAAACGGCATTAAACTCGACGACAGCGCCATCACCACAATCAACAATACCGACTCAAGCCTAATTCCGGCACCAAAGGCAGCCACACCAGCATGATCAATTCGTGCCAACATCGCCATTATAATGCCGTTGGCAATAGGATTAATTACATTCATTAATGCTGCAGGGCGAGCAATATGGGATAAGACTTTCCAATGTAAAATTAATCGACCTACATCAAACTCAGTAAACTGAACCAGTTTACGTTTTACAATAATTAAGTGGCCCGCTAATGACATTGCCACTAACCAGGATAGTGTGGTCGCAATCGCTGCGCCTTGAATTTCTAAACGCGGAAAAGGGCCAATGCCGAAGATAAGTAACGGGTCGAGGATCAAGTTTACTATCGCGGCTAACATCATAATTTTAGCCGGTGAGTGGGTGTCACCCGTGGCGCGTAATGCTTGATTACCCACCATTAACAACACCAATGCCGGAGCGCCTAAATACCAGTACCACATGTAGTCGTTAATTAATGGCAAACTGGCACTGTTGGCCCCTAGTAAACTGAAAATAGGTTCAATAAACACACAGCCGAGTATCGACAAACCCCAAATAATAAGCAGTGTCATGCACAAGGCATCAAATAAAAACACTCTGGATTCGGGCGCATGGCCAGACCCTATCAAGCGGCCAAGATTGGTAGACACACCCGCGCCAATACCAATGCCGATGCTCGTAATCACTAAGGTTACCGGAAACGTAAAGCTCACTGCTGCCAGTGCATCTGTACCCAACTGGCTAATAAAAAAAATGTCCACCAGACTGCCACCTAGAATGGTCATAATCCCAATCAGGTTAGGCAAAGTCATGTTAAGCAGTACACGACCAATAGGTGCGCTGAGCAACCCGTGTCTGTCTTTCATCTATTCTCAAACGTTTGGTGTTTCAAAGGAGCCGAATTCTATCAGGATTAGCATTGCTTTAATAAAACAGACGTAAAAAAAGTGCAATTTTTTTTAAAATTCCCCTTGGATCTGTGACCAGTCACCCCCATATCACATGCATCAAGGGGGAAACCCTTATTTGTTAGTCAATAGCCTCGCTTTTTGGGCATCAAATCATTAGGAGAGTTCATAGATGAATATTCGTCCATTACATGACCGCGTTATCGTTAAACGCTTAGAAGTTGAATCTAAATCTGCAGGCGGTATCGTGCTTACAGGCAGCGCAGCAGAAAAATCAACTCGCGGTAAAATCCTTGCAGTAGGCAACGGTCGTATTTCAGAAAATGGCACAGTTACACCACTTGACGTTAAAGTGGGCGACGTGGTGATCTTCAATGAAGGTTACGGCGTGAAGAAAGAAAAAATTGACGGTGAAGAAGTGTTAATCCTGTCAGAAGCTGACCTGATGGCAGTAGTAGGCTAAGCCTCACGCATCAATCGACTTTCCAATTAATCATTAAATTTAAAGGAACATCAAAAAATGGCAGCAAAAGAAGTCTTATTTGGTAACGACGCACGCGTAAAAATGCTTGCAGGCGTTAACATCCTAGCCAACGCAGTTAAAGTAACCTTAGGCCCTAAAGGTCGTAACGTTGTTTTAGATAAAAGCTTTGGTTCGCCAATGATCACCAAAGATGGTGTGTCAGTTGCTAAAGAAATCGAACTAACAGACAAGTTCGAAAACATGGGCGCACAAATGGTTAAAGAAGTTGCTTCTAAAGCCAATGATGCTGCCGGTGACGGTACCACTACTGCAACAGTATTAGCACAAGCTATTGTTGTTGAAGGCCTAAAAGCAGTTGCAGCGGGTATGAACCCAATGGACCTTAAGCGCGGTATCGACAAAGCGGTTATCGCAGCCGTTGCTGAACTTAAACTACTTTCTCAAGAATGTTCAGACACTAAAGCGATTGCTCAAGTAGGTACAATTTCTGCTAACTCTGACGAGTCAATCGGTGACATCATTGCAACCGCAATGGAAAAAGTTGGTAAAGAAGGCGTTATCACCGTTGAAGAAGGCCAAGCGCTTGAAAACGAATTAGACGTTGTTGAAGGTATGCAGTTTGACCGTGGTTACTTATCACCATACTTCATCAACAAGCCAGAAACTGGCAGCATTGAATTAGACAGCCCATTCATTTTATTAGTAGACAAAAAAGTTTCTAATATCCGTGAATTGTTGCCAATCCTTGAAGGTCTAGCTAAAACAGGTAAGCCATTGCTTATCGTTGCAGAAGACGTTGAAGGCGAAGCTTTAGCTACACTCGTTGTGAACAACATGCGTGGCATCGTTAAAGTTGCTGCTGTTAAAGCTCCTGGTTTTGGCGACCGTCGTAAAGCAATGCTTCAAGACGTTGCTATCCTAACTGGCGGTACTGTTATCGCTGAAGAAATCGGTCTAGAACTTGAAAAAGCCACTCTAGAAGATTTAGGTACAGCTAAGCGCGTAATCATCACTAAAGATAACACTACAATCATCGATGGTAGTGGCGACCAAGTGCAAATTTCTGCACGTGTTTCGCAAATCAAACAACAAGTTGAAGATTCAACTTCAGACTACGACAAAGAAAAGCTTCAAGAGCGTATGGCTAAGTTAGCTGGCGGTGTTGCAGTAATCAAAGTTGGCGCAGCAACAGAAGTTGAAATGAAAGAGAAAAAAGCTCGCGTAGAAGATGCATTGCATGCAACTCGCGCAGCGGTTGAAGAAGGTGTGGTCGCCGGTGGTGGTGTTGCCCTTGTTCGCGTAGCAAGCAAAATTAAAGATGTTGAAGTATTGAACGAAGACCAAAAGCACGGTGTAGTAATCGCACTACGTGCTATGGAAGCGCCTTTACGTCAAATCGCAACTAACGCAGGTCAAGAAGCATCAGTTGTCGCTAACACTGTTAAAAACGGCGAAGATAACTTCGGTTACAACGCTGGTAACGACACTTACGGTGACATGTTAGAAATGGGTATCCTAGACCCAACTAAAGTGACTCGTAGTGCACTTCAGTTTGCAGCGTCTATTGCTGGTCTTATGATCACAACAGAAGCGATGATTGCTGAAGTACCACAAGATTCTGCGCCAGATATGGGCGGAATGGGTGGTATGGGCGGAATGGGCGGCATGATGTAAACGTATTGCCCAAATACTAGCACTTCCTAGAAAAGCCCGTAAGCTCATAGTTTGCGGGCTTTTTTGTTGACTTAACTTCCTATAAGTCCCCATAATATCCCACTAGTTCTTAGAATTATTAGGTGTTAATGAGGGGTATCGTGATTTTCTTTAACCCTATTTGTAGGAATTAAAAACCCTATACCCCTCATGTTATACCCCTCCTTAGGAGTTGTTGATGCCCTTAACAGCACAAGAAGTTAAAAATACATCTTGCCCTGACGGTCAATCTCAGGTTAAGAGGTCTGATGGTAATAACTTATTTTTATTGATTAAAAATAATGGGTCAAAGCTCTGGCGGCTTAGATTTAGGCATGCTGGTAAGTACCAAGAGATGGCTTTAGGAAAGTACCCCTCTATATCCCTAAGTGAAGCTCGAAGGTTGGCAGAAGAAGCAAGAGCTTCCTTAATTCATGGTATTAACCCCATGGACGAGCGCAGAGAAAGAAAGCGCGCCAAAACAACCTCCAAAGATAAGCTGTTTTCAACTATTGCTATGAAGTGGTGGGAGCAGCAAAGAGATTCTTGGTCTGAAGATCATGCATCTAGAATTAAGCGTTGGCTGCTGGTGGACTCTGAATCTATCAGTGGTCTTCATATTGAGGAGATAGATGCAGGCCATATCACCGAATTAATGCTTGCTATCGAAGCCGCAGGAACATCTAAGAAAGCCCCTAACATTTTGGCAGTCATAAACCGAGTATTTGGCTATGCACTGGCACATCGGCTCACACGGAATAACCCTGCTCAAGGTTTATCTCTGAGGGATATATTAAAGCCTTTACCGCCTGTTAAGCATAGAGCAGCAATTGTTAAGCCTAACGAGCTTGCCGAATTGATGAAAGACATTGATACAAATCAATCTGGCAAATACTGCGTTATTGAAGCCTTAAAGTTGATCCCACGGATTTTTTTAAGACCAACTGAAATCAGACACCTTAAATGGGAATACATCGATTTTGATGATTGTTTGATTAGGATCCCCGCCGAAGAGATGAAGCGAAGTCGAGAACATTTAGTCCCTATGTCTAAGCAAGTGGTTAGCCATTTGAAAGAGATTAAGGCTGTAACTGGTTACTCAAAACTGGTATTTCCAAATCAACGGGATAGCAGTAAACCTATGAGTAAAAATATCTTAACTAATCGTCTTCGAGAGCTGGGCTACCCAGCAGATGTTATGTCGGCTCATGGGTTTAGAAGCACTGCATCAACAATTTTGCATGAAAAAGGTTGGAACCATGAAGTGATTGAAGTGCAGCTTGCTCATTTGACAGGAACTGCTACATCAAGGGCTTATAACCGTTCGCTTTATTTGGCCGAAAGAACAAAGCTAATGCAGGAATGGGCGGATTATTTAGATGAATTAGTAAGTAAAGAATCACAGGAATTAAGCTAAATATGAGCAAATTGTTCAAATTAAAGAAGTGGCTAACACTGGAAGAGACAACTACTCATATTTCTAATCTACTTGATGAGCCTATTTCACGATCAGATTTATATAAGCTGGCACTGGACGGCTATTTAAAGTTGTCAGTTATGTTTGTTAATGGTGCAAAAGCTAAAAGGGTTGGCCTAGTTAAGACTGAAGACGTGGAATATAAACAGGTTGTACCTAATATCCCTGATTTTCCTAATGGGAAAGGCTTTCATGTCCCACAAAATGCTGAAAAGCCAATATCAAAAGATTATTGGATTCAAAAAGTTGAACCGAAATTAATATGTATTGGTGGGGTATGGGATTTAGCCATGATAGGTGCAGAGGTAGCGGAAATAACCAACAAATATCATCAAGAAATTTCTAGTCACACAGTCACAATACCATGCTCCACAGGCCATTACCTTCAGAAAGGTGATGAAATATATCAATTACAGGTTAGACAAGAAGTTGTGGCTGAAAGTGATGAAGATAATGCTCCTACAGTACCTTATGAGCACAACGACAATGAGGCATTGAGTCTTCAAAAAATGAGGTTGAGGCTGGAGCAGGGACCTCGCAGGCTTCCACAGTATATGGTAGCAAGTCAATTAGCTGATTATGACTATATACTAGTGATAAGAACATCTGAGATCAGTCGGTTTATTCAATCGCTGAAAGAGACTTCACAAGACGATAAGGCAATAAGCACTAATGAAAAAAACTCACTACTAGTTTTAATCGCTGCGTTATGTAAGGAAGCTAATGTCGACTGGAGTCAAAGAGGGATTTCCACATCATTAGTAGCTATGACCGATCTGATTGGTGCTTCATTAACAGATGACACAGTACGTAAAATATTGAAGCAAGTTCCACCAGCTATTGAGTCTCGAAGTAAATAACCTCTCTTAACGAAAAACCGAATTCGGAATCCTAAAACCGAATTCGGTTTTTCGTCAGATCAAATCCAATAACCTCTAAAGCGAATTAATTAACGTTTAGAGGTTCTTATCGTGTCAAACAAAATAATCCGCTTACCTGAAGTTAAAGACAAAACAGGCTTATCTACCAGTACCATCTATCTACATATGACTAAAGGTATCTTTCCCAAGGCTATCTCTTTAGGTGAGCGTGCAGTTGGTTGGCTTGAGGCTGACATCGAGCAATGGCTTGATGATCGTATTGCAGCATCTAAGGTGGCTAACAATGAGTAGTCGCAATAACACTAATCGAATCAAAATCCATCGCAGTTATACAGCTATGGATGTTAGTGAAACTTTAGGTGTTCATCCTAAAACTGTTCGTAATTGGATTCGTGCTGGCTTGCCAGTTATCGATGAAGCCCGACCTTTACTAATTCAAGGTGCTGACTTGAAGCTGTATTTACAGCAGAAGCGCAAAACATATCTGCATCGATGTGAGCTTAATGAGATGTTTTGCTTTAAATGCAAAAGACCAAAAGAGCCAAGCATCGATTCAGTTGAATTTATAGCAAAGCCTGGAGGCATGGCACAAATGACAGGCCGTTGTTATGAGTGTGGTCAGTGGGCAAATAAGTATGTTTCTTGGCGTGACGTTAACCAAATTTGGACGGAACTAGGGGGGAAATTACCGATAGCTGAAAAGCACTTAATCCTAAGAGGTCAAAAGCCCTTAAATTATCCTTTAGCTAAGGTTTTTAATGATGAAAAAAAATAGTGCGAAAAATACCCGAATTATATATGAGTATGCAAAGTATTTGAGGGAAGCAAAGCAGTTAGATGATTCAACGATTGATGGTGTACTGAGATCGATAAATCGGTTTGACGAGTCTACAAATTACCAAGACTTTAAGAAGTTTCGGGCTAAGAATGCTATCGCTTTTAAGAAACATCTTCTTTCTAAAAAGTCAGTCGCTACAGGTGATAAATTGAGCAAGGCGACAGTGCTTACGACCATGCGACACTTGAAAAGCTTCTTCCAATTTCTAGTAACGCAAAAAGGCTATCGAGCAAAAATTAACTATAGCGATATCGAGTACTTCAATCTCTCAGAAAAAGATACGCGTATTGCCAATACCAAGCGTAAAAGAAACGTAGCTTCGGTCGAGCAAGTAATGAAGACGTTGGAAGCTATGCCTTGTTCAACAATGATTGAAATGCGTGATAGGGCATTACTTGCATTTGTTTTATTAACTGGTGCAAGAGATGGTGCGGTTGCTTCGGTTAAGATTAAGCATGTTGATCTTGTTGAACAGAGTTTTTATCAGGATGCTAGGGATGTAAACACGAAATTTAGTAAAACTTTCACCACCTATTTTTTCCCAGTGGGTGAATTGCCATCAAAGGTGTTAAATGAATGGGTTGAATATCTGACTAGGGAGTTGGGATATCGCAAAAATGATCCTTTATTTCCTAAAACAAAGCTGGCACACAACAAAAATCAGCAATTTGAAGCTGTTGGTTTACTCAAAGAGCATTGGAGTAATGCAACCCCAATTCGTAAGCTTTTCAAACAAGCCTTTGAAGCTGTAGGTTTGCCTTATTTTAATCCTCACAGTTTCCGTAATACGTTGGTAAGACTTGGTGAGAATCTGTGTCGTACACCTGAAGAGTTTAAAGCATGGAGCCAAAACTTAGGGCACGAAAGTGTATTAACCAGCTTTTATAGCTACGGTGATGTACCTGACTACAAACAAGCCGAGCTGTTGCGCAAGTTATCGAAGCCTGCTGAAAAGACTTCGCCAGATATGGAAGCATTGATCCAACAAACAATGATGAAAATGCTGAATAAGTAAATCTCATTACCTTTTAAACTGGTATCAATAAACATTCGTATATTGATACCAGCTTTTTCTATCTATTATCGGTATCATAAAATTAGGGTGTAGCTTTAATGGTACTTTAATTATATGATACCCCTATATTTGATACCTTCCACAAAAGTGAGTGACCAATGCGTATCTTTTCCTATTGTCGCGTTTCAACAACTGAGCAAACAACCGAGAATCAAATTATTGCTATTAGGCAGAAAGGGTATGAGGTGAATCATGCCCGTACCATCAGTGAAACAATCTCTGGATCTGTTGAAGCTATGAAGCGCGAAAAGTTCAAGATGCTCATCAATCACCAGATGGAAAGTGGTGATATGCTGGTGGTCTTAAAACTAGACCGTTTAGGCCGAGACAACATTGACGTACAAAACACAATTAACCTGCTTACAGATAAAGGTATCAAGGTTGCATGCCTTGATCTCCCCGTAGCAGACCTATCAAGTGCTGAGGGTAAGCTTATGCTGCAAATGTTCTCAGCCTTTGCTGAATTCGAGCGTAACCGGATTAGAGAGCGAACAAAAGAAGGACTAGAGCGAGCTAAGGCTCAAGGCAAAAGGCTTGGTAGACCAGAAGCCCACGCTACAACTCATTCAGTTCAAGCAAAGAAAGCTGAGGGGTTATCTCAATTTAAAGCTGCAGAAGCATTAGGTTTGGGGATTGCTACCGTAAAAAGGCACTGGAATAAGTAATATCTAAATATCTCTATAAAGCAGGGGCAGGATTATCAGATAAACCTATTGGATCAATACCTATAGGCGATAAGCGTATATATAATTGCGATGTTTCTAAATAGTTAGCGGTCACATGAGTATAAAAAAGATAAAATTTATGATTACCTATCATCACGATCTTTTAGGAGATAAATAAGCTTCAATTGAGGGTAGTCCATCAGCAGGGCTACCGCATGAGTGCTCAATTTTTAACCTTACCGCTAAATCCAGCCTTTAATACTGCCTCAAGCATTAATGGATTCATCATGCATCGCTTTTGTTTTCCAACAATGCTTATCTTCGTCGGCTCAGCTCGTAGCATATTCAAACTCATATGACGCAGACATGACAGATTTTCCGCCCTGTGAGCGTTGTATATTTGACATGCATCCTCACTCATACTGACATCAAGCACCCAGTGCATTGATTCTATGCCCCAATGTTCTCGAACGGCTATCGCAGCTTGTTCAGCACTTAGTTCCTTAGAACTGATGTAATAACGGTACTCAAGCTCGATTGGTTTTCCTTTTTCAAGGCGGCAGCTTTCAACCATAATGATATTTTCTAACCCTTTCCACTTTGAAAAGTCACCGATTAAGTTTGTACTGTCAATAACATAGCACTGGCGACACTCTGTACGCCCATGGCCCTGTTCAATTGTGGATTTGTCTGTATTGTTGGCTCGCTTGAAAGAGAAGGCTTTGACTATCGCTTCGCGCAGCTTTCCCTGGTTACTTTTAACAGCAAGCAGATAGTCACCGCCTTGGTCCACAATGGTTTTGGCTATCTTTGTTTGACAAGCCATCGCATCGATAGTCACTAAAGCCCCCTTGATATCTAGCATCTTTATCAATTCAGGAATGGCAGTTATCTCATTGCTTTTTTGTTCTGTTTTAAGTTGGCCAAGCACTAATTTGTTTGATGAAGCATAGGCACTAATCATGTGTATGGTACTGGCTCTGTCTTCACGATTGTATGACCCTCGAAGCGTTTTTCCATCGATAGCAATCACCTGGCCTTCCGTAAGCGTGTGTATCGATGACATCCAGTTGATAAAACACTGGTGGAATTGTTCTGGTTCTATAGTTGATATGATACGAGCTATAGTGTCATCAGCAAGAATGCCACTCACAAATAGGTTATTGGTTTTAAAGCAATTATGATGTCAAAGTATGTATTCTCGAATATCAAACCAGCCTTTAGCTCCTGCGATAACAGCACATAGAGAACCAAACAAAACCTCAAAAAGGCAATAGGTCACTTTAGCCCCTTGGCGTTGGTCAGTTATGGTTTGAAAAGTCTCTTTGAAGCGGTCAATATGCATGATGTGCTCCCGAAAAAAGGGAGTATAAGATTATAGCGAGATGTTAACGTCAAATAGTGTGTTAAATTGATTGAAAAACGTTCACTATCTCGCCCTGGGATCAGCCCCCCCCCCGGAAAAGAATAGGTGATACGAATTTATCGATAATGTCAGCATTACTGTCATGTATTTGTTGAATGAATTAAATAATTCCTTTAAAATCAATGTTTATTTTTGTTTGAATGATTTTTCTGATGTAATTGGCAATGATAATGTAATTAAAACTAAATAGCTAAAAATTAGATTGGAAATAGAATGATTAAAATTAAAAAAAACAAAATTAAAAGATTAACTTCCATTGGGCAATTACAAAGCCGAATATTTTTATTGTTGTTATTGTCTTTCTCATTTGCGGTATTCGGTTATAGGGTTTTCATCGAAATACCCCAACTTAAAAGTGCACTAAAGTTAAGTGTTAGCCAACAACTTGCCTCTTTAGCTCTAGCTGGGAATCGTGAAATTGAAAGAATAAATACAATTAATTATGATTATGCTATCTGGGATGATACTTATGCGTTCTCAAAAGATTTTAATGCTGATTTTATAGAAAATAACCTTAATGTTGAAGTGTTCTCAAATTTGAAAATAGATGGATTTATTTTAATCGACGATAACAATACAGTTTTATTTAAATCAGGGTTTAATTCTAAAACAAAGAGTGAAATTGATTTTTTTCTCCCAGATAATAAAGGCATAAAAAACTATCTTAATCTATCACCTTCTGCAATAGAACGATATGACACGCCTAGCTATACTGGCTTGATTGTGACTAATTTTGGTCCAACTTTATTTAGCTCAGTAAAAATAAAAAAAAGCAATAAGACTGGTGATGGCAATATATATTTAATAATATTGAAAATATTCGATCAAGATTTGGTTGATGAAATGGCAAGTTTTACTTTTACGAATATAAATTATGCTCCTTTTAATGGTGGAAGCACGTTATATTCAGGAAGTGATTGGCTAGACGTAAAGCCAGAACCAAAAATATCAAGTGAAACGGAATTGTATTTACACGATGTTTGGAATAATCCAATCGGAAAATTAACAATGCAACACCCTAATAGCGTAAACCCATCATGGTTGGATTGGAAAAGTTTGTTATTTATATTATTATTAATGGGGATGCTGTATATAATTTTTTCAATTTTTAGCTTAAAAATTACTAAACCAATAAATATTCTTGCAAATAAAATTAGAGAAACCTCAAATAATAACCACAAAAATATTAGTTGTACATTAAGTAAAATCGAAAACAAGAACGATATAACAGAAATATATACTGTTTACAGGTATTTCAATGAATTAATTGATAGGGTAAATGCACAAAATAAAACCTTGAATGAAAATACTCTATTAGATCCGTTAACTAATATAGCAAATAGAAGAGCATTGTTATTATATATTGAGAAACAAATACCTTTCTTCACTAGGTTTAATATCGATTTTATGGTAATTATGATAGATGTAGATTATTTTAAGTTCTATAACGATTTTTATGGTCATCAGGCTGGTGACGGGGCTCTAATTAAAGTCTCGACACATTTAGAAAGTTTTTTTAAAAGACAGACAGATATTTGTGTTCGATATGGAGGTGAAGAGTTTTTGATAGTAAGCGCCATAAATGAAAATGAAAGTTGTAACTTTATTGTTTCTGAATTAATTGAATCATTTAAAATGTTAAATATAGAACATAGTAAGTCTCATGTAAAACCATTTATAACAATAAGTGCGGGTGCGTGTTTATTTAAAAATGAAAAAAATTATAATGTGCCATTAAATATTGATAGTATAATATCAAAAGCTGACACCGCTTTATACCAAGCAAAAAAATATGGAAGAAATCAGGTCGTGTTCGTTGATTATGATGAAAATAATAAAAATTATTTAATGTGACAACTTACGGTTAACTTAATGTTAAATTATATTTTTTATGTTTAAAATCTTATACATTGATCGTTTTTTAAAATGAAGTCTCATGGCAGGGGCTGATTACTAGGGCGAGATCGTGAACGTTTTTCATTTAAATTAACAAGCTATTTGACTCGCTAATGCCGTTGTGATTTTACAATCTGTTTAAAAGAGTATTGCATGAATCTTTCTGATTTGGCTGAACACTTTAATCGCACGTCTCATTATGATGGATAATTAATATTGACGGTCCATTGTTATTATTGCGATAAAAAGTTTTCTATCTTGATGACTTTAATTACAATATTAATGTGTCGACCTTCGTTCGATTAAATAGCGCTAACCTATTGACGCTTTTCAAAAAATTGACGCTTGCAAACGTAATCATACTCGATAGAATGAGCGAAAAATTAAGATAGTAGCTGGTTTTTACGACAACGTTATTCCTCTAATTTAAAAGAAGATTCACCATGAAAATAGTTAATAAACTTGTCGCACTCTCCCTCTCCAGTTTACTTGTCGCCTGTGGTGGTGACGACAGCACAACGGCGCCGAAAATGGGAGTATTCAGCTTAGGCGTCTCAGATAACCCAAGTGACGCTAAAGATGTGACGATCGCTTTTAAACAAGTGGTATTGAAAAATGATGCTGGCAGCATTTCATTTGACGTGTCTGACAATGGCGCATTAAAGCAAGTCAACTTACTTGAATTTCAAGGCACCGCAGTTGAAACCTTAGTGAGTGACCAGAGTATCCCTGTCGGCGAATACCAAATGTGTATTTACATGCAAAGAAGTGAAACGCCAAATGCCGATAGCTCTTATGTGAAAACCCTGGATGATAATCTCCATGGTCTGACAACCAACAGCAATGGCTCATGTGGCGGTGTGGGTGCGGATGATACCGATACAGGGCGTTTATTTTTTAATAAAACCTTCACTATCGCTGCCGGTATAAACAGCTTTGTGGCCGAATTTGATCTAAACAGTGGCTTACAAGACCCTCACGGAAATAAAGACTACTGGACCCTAAAGCCAACGTCTGTGCAGTTATATAACAATGCTGAAGTCGGCGCGATTAAAGGCAATATCCCCGCAGACCTGACAACACAATGTCAAACTGCCGCCGGTGGCAGTATCTTTAGCCAGGCAGTCTATTTATATTCCGATGCAACCGCGCTCGACAATATGAGCGATTTCAGAAGTGAGGCCGTTGTAGCCCCAATAACTGCACCGATTGCAGCCGCTAGAGTCAATGACATTGTCGACCAAAACAATCAAGTTATTGGTCAAGGTTATGAATTTGGTTTTGTCGTTGCGGGTAGCTACAGCGTGGGTTACACCTGTGTCGCTCAACATGATGATCCTGATGTCAATAATACTCCAGATGATATTAACCAGCCTTTCTTCATTTATGCAGACAAACAAGCTGTGATAGTGACCAATGGCACTGTCGCCAATGGCGATTTTGCTGACATACTTAACCCATAGATTGAAGAAAGCATTATCACTCATTAAAGCTTTCTCATAGCAAGGTGTCTATAAGAGACGCCTTGCTTAATTAATCACTTACAATGATAGAAAACTTGTTATACCCGTTCGATGGCAGCTAGTTAACATAAAACTGATGGCTCTACACCTACATAATTTGGTACTTAGGTTGGGTGATTAGCTGAAGAATGTAAAATATTCATATCGCCTATTTCTATTATTTATTGATATGAAAATATTAACAAGTCAATTTCATGACCCATAACACATAGTGATATTATTTTGTTACAGCCAATTAAAAATAACTTCCGTATCTACTTTGCTATTACGCTATATGTAATATGGGTAGTCATTTTTTCTGCAGTCAATTATTTCAAAGAAAAACAACACCTGTATTCTGAGCTGGATCAACAGCTAGAAAATGCAGCGCTGACGATACCTTCGATTCTTCCCAAGGATTTGCATCGTAAGGATATGAGCAAAAAAGATCTGTCTGAGCAACAAGATCTTGCTATTACCTTAGCGTTATCAGAATATACTCAGCGCACTGATATTGTTTATCTCTATACTCTTATCTTACGAAATAATAAAATTTTCTACACCTCTTCAAGCGCCTCTGATGCTGAGCTAGAATCCAATACGTTTGCGTTTAATTATTTTGAATATTATGACGATGCCGCATCAGATATTCCGGCTATGTTTGAACAACGTCAGAGTCAAATCCATGAAAGTAGTGATAAATGGGGCGATTTTCGTAGTATCCTCATACCTGTTAATGCCGATGATGGTAGCGTATATATTGTTGGTGCTGACATTTCAATTAGCCATATCGACACACTATTAAATGAGGCCTTATATTCCAATTTAATCATCTCGGCTTTATTTTTATTATTTGCCTGCCCCTTAATTATTACTCTTAGCTTAGAGCCTCGTCGGCAAGTTAGGCTTCTGGCAAAAAAAATAGCACGACAAACATCTAAGTTACTCAAAAGTGAAGCAAAGCTAGCATCAATTTTTGAATATTCCCCAATTGGTATTATGCATTACGATATTAAGGGTGTGATAAAAAAAACCAATAAACGTTTTGAAGAAATCCTCCTGACAGAAAGGGATACGCTGATTGGTTTTAACATGCTTGAGCGGCTTGAAAATCCTGAATTACTGAACATGGTGACACAGTCATTGCAAGGTAAAGTGAGTGTTTTTGAAGGCCCTTATACATCAATATCCGGCCAACGGTTTATGTATTTACACGCAAATTTCGCCCCACTTTATTCCAATACTGGAGAGTTAGAAGGCGGTATTGGTGTCTTTAATGACATCACAGAAAAGCAGCAAAGTACTGAGGACTTGAAAAAACTATCTATGGTGGTTGAGTACAGTCCTGAGAGTATATTCATAACAAATGTAAGCGGTATTATTGAACATGTGAACCCTAAGTTTACCGACATAACAGGTTATACCGCAGCCGAAGTTATCGGTAAGAAAGCTAATGTTTTTCGATCAAGTTATACGCCTGATAGTGTTTATCAAAAACTCTGGGCAACGATATTATCAGGTCAACAATGGAGCGGTGAATTACAAAATAGTAAAAAAAATGGTGAACTGTTTTGGGCCCAAGTCTGCGTTGTACCCGTCACCAATGATGGTGCTATAACCCATTTTATTGGCATTCAAGTAGATGTAACTACAGCAAGACTGGCTTCTCAAAAAATAGCCTATCAGGCAACTCACGATATGCTGACAGGATTAATTAATCGCTATGAATTTGAAAACCTACTTGCTCAATGCATATTATCTTCACAACAAGATAAGACTACTCATACATTAATATTTTTAGACTTGGATCAGTTCAAAATCATCAATGATACCTGCGGCCACATGGCCGGAGATGAAATGCTGTGTCAATTAGGTCTGTTGTTAAGTAAACATATTAAACCAAAAGACATATTAGCCCGTTTAGGCGGTGATGAGTTTGCCATTTTAATGATGCAATGCAGTCTCGAACAAGCCCAGAGCACAGCGCACAATATACTAGAATTAATTGCGAATTATCAGTTTTTGTGGGAAAAGAATATATTTAGCATCAGTGCTAGTATCGGTGTTGCTGAAATTAACAGTCAAACAAAAAATACCAAAGAAATATTAATTTGTGTTGATTCAGCTTGTTATGCCGCTAAAGACTTAGGCCGTAACCGTATCCATCTCTATCAACTTGACGATGAATTATTAGCCAAGCGCGATGGTGAATTCCGTTGGGTTCATGAACTCAAATATGCGTTGAATGAAAATAGATTTGAACTCTATGCCCAACCGATAGTGTCACTTTTAGATCCAACGCAAAAGCGCATTTATGAGATATTACTCCGATTGCGCACACGAAGCGGTGATATTGCTCCCCCCGGCGCATTTTTGCCTGTAGCAGAACGCTATAACTTGTCAGAAGCGATAGACCGTTGGGTAGTTGACCATACATTAATTTGGATGGAACTACATTTTCAACATTTAGGTGATATTGATCATTTAGCGATCAACTTGTCAGGCGCATCGTTAGGGAGTAGTGCGCTACTCAGCCATATTATGCAGCAGATCACATTGCATCATTTACCACCCAGTATGATCAAGTTTGAAATAACAGAAACGGCTGCGATTAGTAATTTACGGGATGCAACCTTATTTATCAAAACATTGTGTGAGTTTGGTTGTCAATTTGCGCTGGATGATTTTGGCAGTGGTTTGTCCTCATTCGCATATTTGAAAAACTTACCCGTGACTACGTTGAAGATTGATGGGATGTTTGTTAAAGATATTTTGGACGATCCTATCGATGAAGCTATGGTTAAATCAATCAATGATATTGGTCATGTTATGGGTATGAAAACAATTGCTGAATTTGTTGAGAATGATGCTATTAGACAGCGACTAAAGGATATGGGAGTTGATTTCGCCCAAGGTTATGAGATCGGCAGACCGGTTCCCATCGACGATATTCTGTAACGTTAAAGAACTGTGTATCCATTAACCATTCAAACAGCATTAGACACCATATAGTCTAAACGCTTCGATGGCGTTGCAGCTTGTTTTTTTACTTGGATAGTTAGTCACTTCATCGATCAACTCACGCAGTTTTTTTAACTTGTCACTATTCTAAATAAGAGGGTATGCCTGTTTAACCTCTCCACCAAGCAGGTTATGGATTTTATTCACCATAAAATATCTTCCTATCTGGAAGATTCACGAAGTAGCTAAAACATTTTCAATAACAATATTATAGATTAAGTTTCCCATAAACGTCATCTAGGTAATGTCTTGGCGATAGAGGTGAGTACAAGAGCTGATTGCGGATTATGAGGTTTGTAGTGGCGAAGTGAGTATGGCCATTTACTTAGACGTTTTCAATACAAAACCTTATCTGGATAGATATAAACAGAACTAGCGTTCTAAATCGTTTATGTCCATTTTCAATTTAGCGTGGCCGTTATACAGAAAACAGCGAACTTAATATCGACAACAACCGTGCAGAGCGGACTGTGAAACCGTTTGTGATAGGGCGCAAAAACTGGCTGTTTAACCACAACCACCGTGGCGCAGAGGCGAGTGCCATTTTGTACAGTATCATAGAAACGGCCAAAGCGAATGAACTCACCCCGTTCGATTACATCGAACACTGCTTAGAGCAATTATCAAACCCTAATTGTGACCTCAACAGCCTCTTACCCTGGCAGGTTAAACTAGGCAAGGCGTAGTTTGCCGGACGCTTACAGTGAAGGTTTTAAATCGTTAGATGAAGCGCGTAAATGGGTCAATGAATTTGTTTATTGGTACAACAACGAGCATCGCCATAGCAGGATTAAGTTTGTGACACCAAACCAGAGACATGATGGTCTTGATGTTGGAATACTGGCGAAGCGAAAAGCGTTGTATCAGACAAAAAGAAATGAACATCCAGAGCGATGGTCAAAAGAAGAGCCAAACTGGCAGCCAACAGGCGATGCGTAGTTAGATCCAGAGCAACATAAAGAAGCTGCTTAACAATTTAGGCGACAACTGTCTTGAAAAACGCCGCTTGCACAACATCATCTAGAATGAAAAAATCATATACCTTAGTAAGATTAATCTGTTTATTGAATTAAAAATTCAACTTTGTTTGCAACTCCATCCCATTTTTCTGCATCAAGGAGTGGTGACTTTTGTTCTGAAATAACAGGCCATTTTTGGCTTAATTCTTCATTTATTTTTATAAAATGTTTTTGTTTATCAGGTAAACTTTCGCGGCTGTATATCGCGCCCACCGGACATTCAGGTTCACACAGTGCACAATCTATACAGGTATCTGGGTTTATGACCAAAAAGTTTTCACCTTCATGAAAACAATCAACAGGGCACACTGAAACACAATCAGTATGCTTACACTTTATACAGTTATCCGTTACATAAAATGCCATATTACTTCCCCTTATTTATCGTTAATTACTTTTCAACAAAAGAACGTTCAATAACATAATCAGCAACATCACCTGTGTGCGTTGAAGCCCTAAAACCTAAATCGTCTAGAAGTTTGCACGTGTCTTTGAGCATACTAGGACTGCCACAAATCATGGCACGATCAGTTTCTGGGGTTAATAGCGCTAAACCTATGTCTTTACAGAGCTTACCGTTAGTGATCAGATCTGTTAATCGACCTTGGTTTTTAAATGGCTCTCGTGTAACGGTTGGATAATAAATAAGTTTTTCTTTCACCATGTCGCCAATATATTCATCGTCAGTCAGCTCTTTAAGAAGGTAGTCGTGGTAAGCCAGTTCACTAACATAACGTACACCATGAACGAGAATTATTTTGTCAAAGCGTTCATAGGTTTCAAAATCTCTAACGATGCTCATAAAGGGGGCTAACCCTGTTCCTGTAGCAAATAAGTATAAATTTTTCGCAGGGGTTAAGTCATGTATAACCAATGTGCCTACTGGTTTCATACTGACCATCACCGTATCGTTTTTTTGTAGATGTTGTAGCCTAGAGGTTAATGGACCGTCTGGCACTTTTATGCTTAAGAACTCTAAGTGTTCAGCATAATTAGCACTCGCTATGCTGTATGCTCGCATTAAAGGTTTACCTTCAACTTCTAATCCGAGCATGACAAAGTGGCCATTATGAAACTTTAAACTTTCAGGTCTGGTGGTTTTAAAACTAAACAACGTGTCATTCCAGTGCTTTACTTCAAGTACTTTTTGGTAATAAAAAGCCATCTTAATTCCCTATATTAAACTTCTGATAATTTTTCTAATTTGGCAGGAACATATTTATGCCAAGGGGTACCAGCAAAAAAATCTTTTCGGTCTGATGATGTCAATTCATTTGGTGCTATACCTATTTGAACCGTTTCACCTTGTGCATTGGTGTAAATAAGCCCCAAGCCATTGGGTAAGCTAATAAATCCTGGCCGTTGCTGCTCAGTAACGAATGCGTGGGTTTGTCCTGAGCCGGTTTGAGTACTTATTTTTACTTGGTCACCGGATTCAATTTTTAACTTATCTGCATCTTCTGGGTGAATATATAAACTAGGTGATTTATTATTTTTATCCCAAGATGCATCTCGAATGATTGTATTTGCCGTTTCACCTCGTCGTTGTCCAGCGGTCAAAATGAAGGGGAACTCTTTTGGGCAAGCCAGTAAACTAGTGTCTAAATTACAAGTTTGTGGGAACAGTTCTGGTAGATATAGTTGAATTTTTTTATCAGTTCTAGTCATACGATTCCAAGTATCGCTATAGTCAGTTCCTGAATCTGAAAATATAAAGCCTGATGGACTATTTAATAAGGTATCAAACATTTTTTCACCGGCTTCCCATAGCGGGCCTGTAAATCCTGCATTGGCAGCATACTTTCGGTTTTTACGAACAAATTGATGACATAAAGCCCAAAAAGGGGCAGCAGATGCAGCGTTTCCTTGGTCAAGAGTGTGACCCAAAGAACGGTACAATAAAGAAGGTAATACTTTCATCAGCTCTGGTTTAAATTTAAGTAATGCAGTGAAAGTAAGAGCAAAGCTTCGTCGACCTAGTTTTGCAGCTCCACGTAAAATAGCTGTATGAGCAGGTTTTAACGCCCCTAATTCCTCAAGTAATAAAGTATGAATTTCAGCTTCAATTTTGGTGCCTGCCAGCTTATCAACAATTGGATGGCGTAATTGGAAAGTATTCCTAGGAAAATCTATTTGAAAAAAGACACATTCATGTTTTTCATAGGCGCTTGATGCAGGTAAAATATAATCCGCAATGCTGGCTGTTTCTGTCATTGCAACATCAATCACTACAGTGAACTCCAACGCTTTCATTGCTTCGCGCATTCGCCCGCTATCGGCATAGGAATGAACAGGATTGGAGCTTTCAATAATTGCTGCTCTAAATCGATTGGGATGGTCGGTTAATATTTCATCGGGAATTTCATTACACGGCAATAAACCAATAATGACTTTTGAGCCAAGCACTGGGCTTACTTTGTAATTAGTATTTTTTTGGGTGCCCTTTACTGAGACGTCACCCTTGCTTGCATCAGATACTGATAATAAAGAAACACCAATATTGGCAGCTCCTTTTTTTGCAAAGTTTCCAGTAATAACAAATAAAATGCGTTGGAGGTAGCTGACCAATGTTGAATTAATATTTTGCTGCGTACCCAGGTCTTCAAATATTGAGACTGATTTCGCCTTAGCTAATCGACGAGTTGCCAGAGTCACTAAATCAACATCTAATTGAGCTATTTTACAATACTCAGCAATGTTTAAATGGGCAAAGTGAGAACGAATTTGACCAAACCCTTCAGTATGATTTGATATGAATGTTGTATCTTCCAGCTCTTCTTGGATTACAATCGCAATCATTGCTGATAACGCCCAAGCATCTGTTCCAGGTTGAAGTTGAAGGTGATAATCAGCGATTTTAGCGGTATCGGTAACACAGGGGTCTAAAACGATCATGGCCCGTTCAGGGTCTCTTGATATTTCTTTTAATACCGTGCGAGCTTGTGGAAAACCATGTGTGTGCCAAGGATTTTTACCTAAAAACACACTGACCTCAGCATTTTCAAAATCGCCATGAGGGCCGCCACCAAACATTTTACCACTCACCCAGAACTCGCCCGTTTTTTCTTGCGCTAAAGCATTTGTACGGTAGCGCACACCTAAAGCCTTTTGCAGGCCATCGCTGTAAAGGCCACCAAGATGATTACCTTGGCCACCACCGCCAATGAAAAGAATTTTATCTCCACCATGGTTTTGTTTGACCTTATTTAAACCTGACGCGACCTCTTTGATTGCTGTTTCCCATGAGACAGCTTCATAGCTACCGTCACTTTTACGTCGCATAGGAGAATTAATTCTATCTTGCCCCATTTGATAATGATTTAGACGGGCAGCTTTATTACAGAGGTAACCTTGCGATGATGGGTTATCTTTATCACCTTTAATTTTTAAAAGCTCTCTGCCTGTTTCACCGCCAGTTTGAATGTCTAGACCACAATTAACACTGCATAGAATGCAAGATGATTTTTTTAACAGTGCTTTTTGTTTCTCTTGTGACATTTTTGCCTCCGGTTATCTACAAAATTAATATGACAATTACACGATTTTTGAAACTACATCTGATACTCAATCCAAAAAGATGGATCTAAAAAGAGAAAGAACAGTACAAAAAGGTCAGTTGAGTTCTATATTGGAACCTTGATTATAATAGGGTTGCAAAATGGAACTTGTCAAGTATAATTTGGGATAGCATTTCATGGTTTTCAAAGGTTTTATTTATGCGATGGGATCAAGTTAATACTCAAACCTGCTCTATAGCCCGTTCCTTATCTATATTCGGCGATTCATGGACATTATTAATTGTCCGACAAATATTCATGAGAATTCGCCGGTTTTCTGATATACAGCAATCTCTTGGTATTACTAAACACAGGCTATCTGATAGATTAAATAGGTTGGTAGAAGAAGAAATAATTTATAAGCATTTGTATGATGAAAAATACAATAGATTTGAGTATAAGCTCACCGAACGAGGGCTTGAGCTTTATCCAGTGCTACTCAGTATTACTGCTTGGGGAGATAAATGGACTGCCGATGCCGATGGAGCACCAGTCGAATACGTCCATAAAAACTGTGGTGAACATGCTAAGCCCATATTATCTTGTAGCCATTGCCATGAACAAATAGATGCGACTAATACCACAATGCGTGTAGGCCCTGGTTTACAAAAAAAATTGAATCGTGGCGAAGTAAAAGAAACAGATATCAATTTATACAGTAGAGCTTTTCAAGATTTTAATAAATAAAGCTAAAATATTATAGCGTCAATACTTGGTTTGTACTGGGTTAGCAAAATTGTCCACTGATTTGTAGTTGATTTTACATTTGGGATAGAAAAATTTATCGAAAAGTTCAATGATGTACAAAAAATAGTAACCCGAAAATGTCCAAATACTAACTACAATCGTGATGACCAAGCAACAAAAAGGAGGGCATCATGGTCATGTTAAACCGTGGGCAACGAAGTGGCGTCAAAAAGGCTTTTTGGCTTGAAGAAATTTAGCGTATTCACTCCAAACTAGAGATTGAGAACAGCTTGATGACGTTAGTACTGCTAAATTTGGCTATTTATAGCGAGCGACTTACTACCTCTGAGAGTATGCGATGTATCTTCAAAGACCTGATATTTAATCGAGTTAAGCATATACAGCAGAAGACTGGCATTGAAGTTCAGTTTAGAAATAGCGACAAGAACTCAACAAAGTCAGATGAAATGCATCTTGCTTTCATCGTTAAGCGCAAGCTATTTCCTTTTCCCCAGCCCTAGATTGAAGCAACAGCCGATTAACTACTCGTTCTATAGATACATTGCTAGGAAACGGGCATTCAATCTTGGACTAGGTCCAACCTGTATGAAACCCACTCTATCATGCAAATCAAATCGACTTTTGTCTATGCTAAAACAAAGAATACTCGAGCAGTGCAGCTTTTGTTAGGCCATAGAAAGGTAGACAATACGATCAGATATCTTGGTGTTGAGTTAGAGAATGCTCTATTACTTCCAGAAAGTACAGATTGCTAATATTAAATGACACTAGAACCTACGGCTACTTTTTCAGCTACAAGTCAGCGGGATTATTGCTGGCTACCCTTTGCACCAAAGTTTGTTAGAACTAAAGCTCTATTTAAGTGTGCTTACCTTTGTTTTCCATAAAAAATTTATCTTATTTTGCTATTTTACAGAGACTAAAATGAGTTACTACTCATTTAATAACGTATTTAGATACCAATATCCTTTAACTGAGATATTAATTTTAGGCACTCTTCCTCAGTTCTAATATTCGTGAAACTTAGAATTAAACTTGGATGAATAGGTCTAGAAGACCATTGCGATAAGGCTTGGGAGAATAATCCTGCTTTCATCATTTTCTCGGCTATTGCCATATCATCGCTTTTCGGATCGTTCAGTTTTACAATCATGTGCATACCACCGGATTGTGGTTCAATTGAAACCCTATCGCCTAAAATTTGATTAAACAATCTGGCTGCTAATTCTCGACGTTCCCGATAGAGTTTTCTCATCCGTTGAATATGTCGAGCAAGGTGACCTTCTTGCATAAAGGCAAGCACGGAACTTTGTATCAAGCCAGAAACATTACCCGCATATAACTCTGAACATTGCTCAAAATTACTGACTTGCTTTTGTGGTACCACGATATAAGCCATTCTTAGACTTGGAAATAGTACTTTACTGAATGTTCCAGAGTAGATGACTCTGTCTTGAGTATCCAAGCTTTTTAATGCAGGTAATGGAAGCCCTGTATGGCGATATTCACCATCATAATCATCTTCTACTATCCAACTCTGATTAGTTTCAGCCCATTCTAAAAGCATTTGCCGACGATTGAGCGATAAAGACACACAGGTTGGACTTTGATGAGCTGGAGTAACAATTACTGCTGCTATTTTATCGTTGTTTGGAATGTTTATTCCGTCTTCATCAACAGGAACAGGGATAACGTTAAAATGGTTATTTTCAAGTATACGACGTGTTAGTGGGTAACCTGGATCTTCAACACCAATATATGATTCTGGCTGCAAAAGCACCTTGCTAATCCATTTTAGCGAATTAACATATCCAGAAGTAATAAACACTTGAGTCGGCTGGCATTGAACGCCACGAGACAGTTGTAAATATTGAGCAATAGCAACTCTTAATTCTGGTATACCGTAAACAGATGGATAAACGAGATTGTCTATATGTGTATTCCTGGCACATCTTGCAGTCATTCTTGACCAAGTTTGTTTAGGGAATGCGTCTAAAGCGGGAATACCTAATTGAAAAGGCATAATATCAGATACTTGAATTTCAGACATGAAACCCGGTTGACGGGAGGTGGCAATAGCCTTTTTAACGGTAGATGGATCTTGAATATCTTGACTGACTAAAGTTCCTGCTTGGCCTTTTGATTCAATGTATCCCTCAGCTTTAAGTAACGCATAACCTTCTTCAACAGTACCTCGCGCAACCCCCATTTCTTTTGCCAGTGTTCTGGCTGAAGGAATACGGTCCCCAGGCTTTAGTATGCCTTGTAAAATAGCAGAGTGAATTCGTTGGTATACTTGTTTGTAAGCGAATTTTCTATTCGGTCGTTTTTCCATTTCAAATATGGCCCATAAAAAAAGTTAATTTATGGCTCTTATAGTAGGCCATAACTATTTGTATCATGCTTAGCTTATAAAGTGATACCTATTCTTGACGTTATTAGAGAGGTTATATGAACGTGATGCTAGTTAATTGCAGTCCAAAGCAACATCAATCCTGCACGTATTCATTAGCGCAGACCATGATTGAGCAGTTGTCGGCGATAGGTTCTGTTGAACTTAATGAAATTGACGTAACTACACTTGTTCATGTCGATGTGGACTATGCTATTGCACTATGTTCGCAGGAAAAACAGCATGTTCAAGCGGTAGGCAGCTTAGCAACTTCAAATCAGCTAATTACTTCACTTGAACAAGCCGATGTAGTGATTATAGCTTCTCCTATGCATAACTATTCATTACCCTCTGGATTAAAGTGTTGGGTAGACCATGTGGTTAGAGCTGGGCGCACATTTGAAATAACTTCAACAGGTAAGCGTGGTTTATTAAGTGATAAACCGGTTTATATCTTCATTTCTGCTGGCGGCGTGTTTTCTGGCGAAGGTGCTTATCAGACAGATTTCTTCACTCCTTATATGACAGAAGTATTGGCGATGATTGGCTTAATGAACGTGATTTTTTTTACGATTGAAGGAACAGCAGCAACCCCAGTTATTGTACAGAAACAGGTTAAATATGTGCATGAGCAAGTGCGAGAACACGTAATGAGCACGTTTTCAGTGAACTAATAAACATTGTTAAAAACCGTTAAGATTATTATTTTTTAGTGCATGTTAACTCACACCTTTAAAGTAATGATTAACTTTTAGATAGAGAAAGAAAGATAGGAAAATTGTTATGGCGACACGTTTTAGTCAATTCATAAAAGCACCAATGATCACATTTTTATGTCTATTTGCATTTAGCCAACATTTGCAAGCTGAGGAGGATTATTCTGCGGAGGGAGAGCGAAGAGCTAAGTCTGCGGGAGAATCACTAGTGGGGTCACCCGCACCGCAAATGAACATTGTCACCATTGATGGTAACAACATCGATCTTGCTCAGGTATACGGCAAAAAGCCAGTTTATATAAAGTTTTGGGCAACTTGGTGTGTACCATGCCGCGAACAAATGCCGAGCTTTGAAGACATCTATAAGAAGTATGGCGACAAAGTACAAGTGATCGCTGTTAATACCGGAATTAGTGATAATTTAAGATCGGTAAATGCTTTTCGTCAAAAAATGGGGTTAACAATGCCAATCACAATCGATGATGGCAAGCTTGCTCGCGCATTTAATTTACGTGTTACCCCTCAGCATTTGTTGATTGATAAAAAGGGTCAGTTTGCATATTTTGGCCACAAAGATGATAAAGAGTTTCACCAGGCTCTGGATAAAGTGGTTGCTGAAAAAACGACTGATAAACCGATAAACAATCCGATGCTTATCGTTAAAGATTCAGGTTACAAGATGGGGGATTCTGTAGCTGATTTATCGTTCTCCACGATTGACAACAAGTCTGTCAACTTCAACTTCAATACCCCAAAAAGTAAAGCCGTGGGGGTGGTATTTTTTGGTCCTTGGTGTGAATGGTATTTAGAGCAAACAGAACCTAAAACATCAAAAGCTTGTACACAAGTACGTGAGCTATTAGAGCAAAAATCTAAGGCAAGAGACATTGAGTGGGTGACTATATCAACCAACCTATGGTCATCGGTTGCAGAACTTCAAGATTACCGTAAGAGCTATCAAACTACGCTACCGATAGTGTTTGATGAAAAAGGCGAACTGTTTAAACTATTTGGGGTGAATCAAGTACCAACGATTATCCTGATTGATGAAATGGGTAAAGTCAGCCTTAAATCATCGATTCAAGATGAAGATTTTAATCAGTCACTTCGCACTATTTCAAGCGTTAACTAAGTATATTTTAACTTTTTGAAGTCGCTGCAATGACTCTATAGCTCTCATAATAATAGAGAGCTAATTGTGACGATGTTAAAAGTGGTGTGATTCAGTTTCTCATTTAAAAAACAGAGATAAGACAGAATGCGTAGTATGAAAATTTTTGTTGTATTAATGGTTTGGTTGACGGGTTTGGTTTGCTCACTTCAACTCATGGCAAATGAACAAAATAACAGGCAGAGCCTTATTTCCGTTTCTATAATGACCAGTTCGGAGCAACCCGCTGCGGGGGGCACTCAGGATATTGCGTTAAAAATGACGCCAAAAGAGGGCTGGCATGGCTATTGGACTAATCCTGGTGATGCTGGATTTTCCAACACGTTAAATTGGACCTTACCGGAAGGAGTAACAATCGGTGAGTTCGAATATCCTGCGCCAAGCCAGTTAGTCACCAGTGATATTATGAATTATATCTATCACGGCGAATATGCCTTGCTTGCACCGTTAACCATAGATCAGAATATTGTTAACGGTACTCAGCTACCCATAAAGCTCAATATTAGCTACTTGGTATGCAATCCCCAAACTTGTCTACCTGAGCAGCAAATCGTTACCACTATGATTGTTGTCGGTGATGGAAATCGCTCCCGTGAACATCAAAACCAATTTAACCAATGGCGACAAAAGATCCCTAAACCGCTGGATGTCAAAGGTGCGTTTTCAATTGAAAATAGCAAGCTAACGCTTTCCCTTCCATTGCCAAGTTCTATTGATACGGCGGATGCTCATATTTATCCGCTTATTAATAACACCATCATAAACAATGCTTCGCAAGTATTAGTTCATCTTGATGATGTGTTAACCATGCAAACTCAGGTAGGTGACGAAGCAGGTAAGTTATTTAAAGGTGTCTTAGTGTTATCTAATGGTACGGCGTTGAGTTTTGATGCTCATCAAACCGATCATGTTGCGTTTATCCCTGATGCTAATGTAACTGATGCCCACTCAGAAAGTAAAAATAGCAGCACTACAAATCAAAGCACCTGGTTGATTGGTTTAACTGCATTCTTTGGAGCTATTTTAGGAGGCTTATTACTTAATATAATGCCTTGTGTTTTTCCGATTTTAAGCTTGAAAATTTTAAGTCTTTCTCATCAAAGTTCAGAGAAACAAGCAAAAATTGGTTCAGTCGCTTATACCTTAGGTGCAGTATTGGTATGCGTAATACTTGGAGGCATAATTTTAGGTTTACGCGCACTTGGACATCAAGTCGGGTGGGCGTTTCAGTTACAAAGTCCAGGGGTAATAGCTGTACTAATTGTCTTGATGAGTGCCATAGGTTTTAACTTGGCAGGCTTGTTTGAAATAGGCACATTAACTTCGGGTTCTAGCTTGCAAGACAAAAAAGGACCTGTCGGCGATTTCTGGACTGGCGTGCTTGCTGCATTTATTGCAACACCTTGCACCGGACCGTTTATGGCTACAGCGTTAGGAGCAGCATTAGTGCTACCAATTGGAATCGCGTTTGTGATTTTTGCAGGCTTAGGTTTCGGTATGGCGTTGCCGTTCTTAATAGTGGGTTTTATTCCTGCGTTGCGCACTCGTTTACCTAAACCTGGTAGTTGGATGGCCACCGCCAGACGAATTCTATCTGTACCAATGTTTATCACGGTACTCGGTTTAGTGTGGGTTTTAATGCGTCAATCAAACAATGATTATGTTTTGTCGGTACTTGCTGCGACGATGTTATCGACATTTGGCTTATGGGTAACTGGTATTTGGCAGTATTCGCAGCGCAAAGGAAAATGGTGGCCAAGTATATTGCTTACCTTAGTGCCACTGTATGCCGTTATCTATTTGATGCCAAGTACACCATCTACAACCCCACAGCATGAAATTAGTTCAAATGTTATCTCTTTCGAGCAAGATAAATTAACTGAACTACGATCTAAACAGGATGTGTTTTTATATTTCACAGCTGACTGGTGTTTAACGTGTAAAGTGAATGAAAAAACATCGATTGATCGTGATGAGGTAAAAGCGGCATTTACACAACACAATGTAGTGACGATGGTTGGCGACTGGACCAATGGTAATACTCTAATTACCCAGTTTTTATCACAACATGGGCGCTCTGGTGTACCTTTGTATTTATGGTATAAAAAAGGTGTTGATAAACCACAAATTCTCCCACAAATATTGTCCCCATCAATATTAATGGAACAAGTAACAAATTAACGGTTAATAAATCGTTAACTTTAATCATTATCGTTCATGAGTGATGTTTAAATATTCTAACGTGGTGGCTAATATCTTTTGTCCACAACGTTAGATGTGAGGATGTAGTTGATTAGCTATTTTGACCAGGACCTTGAGGTTATTCGTAAATCAAAACTTGCGGTCATTGGAAAATTTGGCTAATTCATTTGTAACTAAATTAGTATTTTAACTGACTTATTACTGTCCAATTACGTGTTACGTTTAGATTTTGATAATTGATGTAATGGCACATGTTTCAACTATATAACTTAAATGATGGTACATTTCCTTTAACATCATGTGGAGAGAAATCAGTTAAAAGCTTTATTTCAGATGATAACTTACATAGTTAGGGGCTAGAAATTGATTAACTCGGACGTTTGATTCGTATTTAAACTGACTATATAGTTAATACCAGATTTGATTAAATCTATTAAAGAAATCACTATGGGTCAGGGGAATAAACCATGTATAGGAGAAGATTAAACTCTGTTTTTCAACAAGAAAAATAACAAAATCATTAATACTCTAAAGTTGAGGCGGAACTTGACCTCTTTTGGTTTTAGTCACTTTATATGTAAGGCTTCCGCTCAACCCTTATCATGATGGAGCAGAGTATCTGCTCATATTTCGATTTAATGATAATCATCATTATCGTTAACATGGCTTACTATCTTTTTTGGTCGTGGAGGCTCCCAAGTGAATGGGAGCCTGACTCATTTAGCTAGCCGCCATGGTGTCCGTGATGACCACCATTGCCGTTACCGCACTCATGTACTGTCTGCTGGCCTCCCTGTGTTCCTGCTTCTATAGTGATTGAACCAGAATCTTTAAACATAACAAATTGGCCACTAGTCATATCATCGTTGACAGGGTCATCTAAATGACCTAAGCAGCTGTAGCCGACCCGATAGTTTCCCGCTGGCAAATAACCCATGGCAAAGTGCCAGTTGCCGTCAATATCCTGCATCATAGGACTTACCGCAGTCGGTAGAGTTACCCCCTCAGGAGGATTGTTTCTCATATCCGTCATTTGATCAATATTAGTTACCTCTTCAGGATACAGATAGGCCATGTGACTAAATTGTCCCCCGATCGGAGTCCGGTCGGAATAAGTTGTCTCGCAATCGGCAATCCATTGAGGATCTACTTCACCCAGCAAGTGGCCCATATAGCGATTATCAATGGACCACATCGCTTGATGACCTAAATGGTATTCTCCTTGTTGATATGAAAGGCCACGATACAAGTCAATTTCCATGGTGATAGAAATATGCTGGCCAGCTACTATTTCAAAATCTGAAACTGGAAGTTGTCCATCGGCTACATACAAACCGTGTCGACCCTGGCCATCTTCAACATAGCAGCCGTCATTGCCATCGCCCTGTTGGATGGTGACATAGGCATCATGGTACTGACCTAGGGGTAAGTCGATATTATCGACTACAAGATGGCTGTCCATCCCCTGAAAATCGAGTAGATTAAACGTCATATCCTGTAAATCATGTCTATGGATTACGCCCTCAGCATCAGTCATGACCAGTTCCCCCATGACCATACCAACATGAGAAACTCCAACCATAGGTGAATCAGAAATAGCTAAAGAGAATTGCCCCTGAGGTAATACTTGTTCTGCTACCGTCACAGTACTATTTGAATCACTCCCGCATGCGCTAAGTAAAAAAATCGAGGATAACAACATTGTTCTACAAATCGTCATAAAGCCGTCCTGAGTATATGAAATTAATCTAATAATACCCACTAAGAGGTGGTTCTGGTGGTTTGTTGGATATAAATGTGACTCAGAACAATGTATAAAATTAAGCCAGTGCTGTTAATGAATGAAAAACGTAATATTTTCATTCAACTACACTGTATTCAAAGACATGGGATTAGGGGATAACGTCTAACAAGTTATATTCAAAGCGAGTTAATGGTAGCAACGACCCGTTCCAAATCTAATCTGCATAATCTTGCTTTTTCTAATCAATTTTCATGATGCAATGGTACGATAATAATGGTTAGCAATTCAGGTGAATTACTCAATCAAATATACTGCGGGTATAATCAGGGGTATCTGAATTACGACTTTGTATTAAGTTTCATAAAATCAACAGTTTGATTTTAAATAGGCAGCATGATGTAATCTAGCTTGTCTAAATCGGTGATAACTGCGTTGCTTCACCACTCGTTTATGAAAAACTAAACGTCGTGGTAAAGCGCCTTGTTCTAACCCGATTTATCCTGCGCTATATACATTGTCGTTCTCAAGTCTAAAAGCTTAGTGCTGAATTTCTTGTAAAAGAATAAAGAAAGCCCCGATACTTAACAGTATCGGGGCTTTTGGTTATTGGTTATTAGGCAACGGTTCAAGATCTAAAACAAAGATTTCTACACGTCCTTGTTGAGTTGCTAGGTTATTTTCCTTGAGCATTACTCGTAACTCTTTGGCACATATAGGCTTAGTTTTACCTTTACCGGGAGTCTTTAATTTTTTATTCGATGGCTGATCTTGACCAAACCAAAGTACTAAATAAATGCCACGACCTTCAGCTCGCCAATCTTGTGTATAAAGTCTATCTAGCTGTGTATCTGCTGCATGCCATAGATCTTTATGCCACTGTCCTTTAACTTCAATAGGGAGTCTTAGTTGATCGACTGAACAAGTTATATCAACTTCTTTGTCATTTGATACGTGTTGCTCTGGAGTATATTCAATACCTCTCACTCCTTGGCGAAGTAATCCAATTAATGCGCTACTACAGCGTTCTTCTTTGTGAGCATGTTTTTTATCATCATAGAAAACACAACGGCTATCTACATCGTCACTTTTAATTCTTGCTTGAACGATTTCCAACTCTTCAATAATTAACGCTTGGAGATCTGCCATTGATTTAGGAAGAGTATTGCAAGTGATTGCCTTGATTGCAGCTAATGGTGGTGGCGTATAGTTAGCCTCAACAACAAGGCGATGCTGTTCGGCAGCTATAACTTTTATCCACGATGTGTAGCTATCTTCTGGTGCTTCTCGTAATCGTCTTATCACTCTAACTGCTTCTATATCTGTAGATTTTCCTATACGTTCAATAAAGGAGTTTATGAATTGACTGGCATCCCAAGCATTATTAGAGCCGTACATTTCTTCATTTTGGAGCTCTGCAGTAGGCCATAGAGCCCTAAATTTTTGTACTATCCATTCACATTGGGCAAAACTAAGATCTAAAGGTGAACTGTGTCTATAGTGACCTTGTATTAATTTGCGTAACAGCCAAATAAGCTTCAAGTCGATCTGGTTGCCTAACTTTTCAGTGATATTTTCAAAATCAGCAATAAAACAGACCGCATCCCAAATGGGGCGATGAGTTCTGTTTTTAAGTTCTAGATATTCATCAAGTAAACTTCTTAATTCATCAAACTTATATGAGTAAACAAGCCTCTGAATTAACTCATTTTCTGAATTTTCATGAAGAGTCTTAAACCGTTGTAGCCATTCAAGCGCTAATTGATTACAGGCATTTTTTTTATTGTCATCACGCATAAGCTCATAAAAGCCTGAAATACTTTCTTTATTAGCTTCAAGTTGTGGTTCATAAAAACGTCTTGTGGCAGCTTCCCAAAGTCCACGCGTATCTATTTCTTGTTCAACGAACTTTGTTAAGCCAAGTTCATTGATTCCAGCGAGTTGTTCGATATGAGAATGATGACGTAATGAAAATAATACCGATAATATTACATCATCGGGTAGATCTTTAAGTTCCAGCCGTTTTCTTACGCGTTCTGCAACAGCTACGATAATGATGTATTCAGCATTATATTGTTTCCTATCTTCTCTAATTTTAATTATTTCATGGGATGAAGGAAAGAAAGGTTTTTTAGTTAAGTATGCTTCAAAGCCCTCAAAAGCGGCTTCACTTAATTCATCACCAAGCCATTCTGCAATGCGTTCATGTGCAGGAAGTTTTTGTCCAATATCACGAAATAGCTTTAAATATGCTTTAGCAGGTTCGACTATTTCTTGATAGTTGCCAGCTTGCATTTGACTAATCTGAGGTTGATACTGCTGTCGATGAATTTCATGCTTTTTGGCTATTTCCTCTTTATATTTGGTGCTGCGTTCTTCTTGTTCAATTTGCCACAATGGGACCAGTGGCGTAGCTAGGCTCGTTAACCATTCAATAGCGGCTTGTTTATTCTGAGCAAACTTTTGCGCTGTTTGTCTTAATTTACTTCCCTCTTCACCATCATGGTAACAGAGCTGTATCAAATCTCTCCAACGCTGTTCAGTTTCATCATGCTGATCCAAAGTATTTAGAAGTAAAATTAAATCTTGCTCTGTAGTAACCAAAGTGGGGAATGAATCTGTAAGTTTATAAGCTCGTTCTCTAATAGATTTTGTTGACGGAGAGTCAAGTAACACCCATTTTTGAATTGCTAGTTTTAGTTTTTTATTCTCTGATATAACTATATTGAGTTCTTTTAGGTTATCTCGATTGTACGCATGTGAACTATGTAATGGACTCAACCAAGTCCAAATTCTTTCAACTTTAACTTCTGTATTTTTTAGTTTTCTCAAGATTAGATGATGGGTAAAGTCAGTAAGTTCATGATCTCCTGAACGCTCGTGCCACTTACCTATACTTGTGAGTGTATTAGCAAGTAAATCTAAAATGTTGCCAATACGGTCTACAGGTAAACTCCTCTGAATTGAATATAGGATTCCAAAAGCGTGCTCTTTACTACCAGCATAAGCAATTACGGTATCTACGATAAGTTTGTCTTCAACATTATTGAAATCAAGGTACTCAATTGCCTCAATTACTATACGTAATGAGTCTGCATCATTATATTTGTATAGTGAATTTAATATAGTTGGCATATTAGTTTGGGCTTTGCTATCAATTAAAACTTCTAATGCCGTACTTCTAATAGCAAAAGTATCTTTTCTATCTAGTGTTATCTTTTCTAAATCTTCAGCTAATTGAAGGCTGATTTCAGTGCTTAGGAATGCTTCAAGTAACAGCTTACGCAACGCAAATGGAGTTTTTTGGGAGATGACTAACTGCTTTAATTCATCAAAAAGCTCATCATGGATTAATCCTCGAACAGAATATCTTTTCCAATCTCGAAAATGAGAATTTTCATCCGCTAACTTTTGTAAAGCGGTCAAAAGAATACGTGCTTGATTCACAGTAAGTACGTCAGCATCACCGTATTCAATAAATCCCATTGGGTCATTTTCGATAATAATAGGCTTTAGTGTATGGTCTTGAGCTAACCAAGCATGAATACCTCTCAAACTGGCTGGTACTAAACCATCACAATAAAAAAGCGACAGAAACCGTCTTTTGTTAGTGCCTGAGTTTGAATGTTGAGCTAACCATTTCGCTCCAAGGTATTCACCTATGCTGCGATGTAGATAGCTAAATCTATCCACTCCACAACTTTTAAACAACCGCGTTGCAATAACATCATTGAGAGTTTCTGCATTGGGTAGTGTGCGTATATCTGTAAACGATAATTCGCCTTCTTCAACATTGGCAGCAGCCTTACGAGTTAAAGTCTCGTTACCAGTCAAAATTAAACTAGCAAAGGCCGCTCCTGAAGCGTTTATCGTTGTTTCTTTATCAAGCTGAGTTTGAGCTTTAATGTCATTATGCTCACACCAGAGTACATCAATAGCTCGCTCAAATAGTTCACTTTTACTATTGGGTAAATCACCTTTTTTAGCTACTTTAGAAATTAACCCAAGTGTTTGAGGATTTCCCAGTAATTGATTTAAACCACGAGAATTAAAATGTTGAATGACGGCCTTGGATTGTATATCCCCTAATGATAGAGATAAAAAGTTCTGGATGTCGTTATCACTAAAAGGCATTAAGTGAAGCTCTATTGGCTTCTTTGAGTAGTCTTCAGTAATAGATGCTACACCTGTAGCACTTTGCCAGTCTTCGATTCGACATGACAAGATAAAAGCTGGATAGTCTAGCTCTTGAAGTTTCTGAAGCACGGAGTCTACTGCTGCACCAGCTTTTTGAGAGCTAACTTCATCTAAGGCATCTATGACAAGAACACGAGCATTACCAAGGATAGTGCATGGTTTATTACGGCGAATGAGCTGCCTGGCGGTGCAAAATTGATACTCAGCATGCTCACTAAGTCGTTCAAGCAAAACAGACTTTCCCATCCCAGCATCACCTAAAATAATCAAAGGTTCTGTAAGATTTCTTAACTCAGTTTCTTTGAGCTCTTTAGGTCCATCTTTATGTTTAAACCAAAGGGTTCTTTCTACACTATTTTCGATCATATTTGTGCCAGTTCCTATGGTAAATGGGATCTCTAAGGCTCTGAGTTAACTTTCTACCATCTAAATTATCTGCTTTTCAAACCCGCAATCCACACAATTCAAGGTGTAGGTTTCTTTGCGCTTAGTGACTTTGGTATTTTTACTCTGGCATTGTGGGCATGGTAATTTCATCGATGTATTTTTGCTGCATTGGTTGCAGTTGATGTAATAACCGAACTTGCCATACATGGGTGTGTATTGTGCTGATTCGCCACAATGTTTACAGCTTAGTATCGGGTGTTGGTCTGGCGTTAATGCGACAACCGCTACTGATGCAAGTATTGCGGCAGTAGATTGAGCTAGATGATGAGTGGCCGCAGATGCTGGCTCTAACGTTAGTTCAAGTTCTGGCTTAAGCTTTGGTGCATATGGTCTTGGTTGGGTTTGCTTTAGTCCCACCGGAGCATTATTAGCTTGCTGAGTATTTGAGTCGATATGTTGGCTAATAAGAAATTGGCCGATTGAATCGAGTTCCCGTTGGCTAAAGTCTGGTCGAGTGTCGGTGACGCTGACCAAGCGGATCAGTTTGTGTTTAAGATTCATGATATTTTTGAGTTCGTCGACCAAAAATTCAGTTTTATACAGTTTGTCCGAAATCTCTTTGGGCATGGGTTTTCTGTCGATCACAGCATTACTGGATACCGCACATAAATAGTGCCAACAACGTCCATTGAAGCCTTGCTGCTTTATACCCAGTAACTTACTTAATATGTCATTCCTATGATGCATGAGCATTTCTTTCAATAAGGCTTGTTGCAGCTCAACTTGCTTGATGGGCGAAGACATACCTGACCATTGACTGTTATAGTTGCGTGTCCACTCGCCTTGGTTGTTCACTTTAACGTGACCTTTTATGCTTTTTGATTCAATGAGCACGAAGCCATAGGTGTATACGATCAAGTGATCAATTTGAGCCGTTTCATCATTAAAGCTGAATTTGAAGTCGTTGATAACCAGTACTTCAGGGTTGTCTTTAAATGCGCGGCGTAAGAAGAAGGCTACATCCTGTTCTTGTTTTTGACCGGCAATCGTTTGCGGCGTTTTGGTCATTTGTAGTGTTTTAGTTTTAAGAATCATTTACCAACAGCATCCATTCATAACTTGATAATAATCAAGCTCATAATATCTATGATGCTGATGAAAAAGCCAGTGTTAATTTTAAAAGTATGGCGTAATCGATTCGATAGTGTAACAACCTACACTTATAACTCATTTGGCAACTTAGATAATTAAAAAGTGTACTTAACTACACTGTTGTTGATCTTGACAGGGGAAATTACAGTAAAGTGTAACAAAGTACACTTTGGACTAACGTGATGACACCTGCACTCAATCAACAATCCTTGGGTTTACTCATTAAAGAAACCAGAAACAATGCGGCATTGACTCAAGATGTGGCGGCGATGCTGTGTGGCGTGACCAAAAAGACCTTAATCCGTGTTGAGAAAGGCAATGATGTTTATATTTCGACAGTGTTCAAAATTCTTAATGGTCTGGGGATTAGTATTGATGCAGCGCAGAATCATAACGCTGATCCTAAAGTGTGGTACTAATCGATAGTAAATAAAAAGCCCTGATGCTGTTATGTATCAGGGCTTTTTATTTGGAGATGGATGGTTACTTCCTAGTAATTTTATCCAAATATCCCATGGCGAAGGCCGATAATACAAAGGTGATGTGGATGAGCAAATACCACATGATTTTGTCGTTCGCGATATTTTCGGCATTCATAAAGACTTTAAGTAGGTGAATAGACGAAATCGCGACTATAGACGCTGCTACTTTATTTTTTAGCGAGCCTGCGTCCATCTTGCCAAGCCAGTTGAGTTTCTCGCTGTTTTCGCCCACATCAAGCTGTGATACGAAGTTTTCGTAACCTGAAAACATCACCATGATGAGTAGGCCACCGACTAAAGTGATGTCGATTAACGATAGGGTGATTAGCACCAAATCAACTTCTTTTATCGAGAAAATATTGGGGATAATATGAAAGATCTCTTGAAAGAACTTTATGCCTAAGGCGAATAAGATTAGGCTTAATCCCAAATAAATCGGCGCCATGATCCAGCGCGATGCATACATCAATCTTTCAAACACTTTTTCCATTAAAAATTAATCCTTCAGATAAAATACGTAGAAATAACTCAAGTCACTCATTCTAAAACAATAACAAAATGAACGTTAATTGCGCCGACATGCAGTGGCACACGTGATGATGTGTTGCCTGTACACTTTGCATAATGCACAGTGTATTGCATTATGTTCTTAGTGGTCGATATTTAGTGAGGGCAGAGTAAACGTTATTGCCGTCTAAATCATCTATTGTCTATTCATCCCAGACGTTTTTAATCTAAGCCTCAGGTTTATTGATTATACTGTTTTGCTTGGGTATGTATTTCAACACTTAAAAGAGAGATCTATCATTATGGATAAACCTACCAACGCGCCTCGTAAAATGCCTTGGGTTGCGATAAGTGTCATAGCATCCATAGTATTGCTGTTTGGGCTATTGCTAATGCTGATGCCCAAGGGGTTTACGTCTAATCTTGAACAAATTGGTACGGGCAAACCTGCGGTAGTATTTGTCTATGATCCTAACCTTGTTTCAAGTATTACCCAGA
Source organism: Shewanella frigidimarina (assembly GCF_003797125.1). Taxonomy (GTDB): domain Bacteria; phylum Pseudomonadota; class Gammaproteobacteria; order Enterobacterales; family Shewanellaceae; genus Shewanella; species Shewanella frigidimarina. The sequence continues at coordinate 945,790 of NZ_RKKE01000001.1, read as the reverse complement.
CTGAGCAGATGAATGAAGCTCGGTCTCATCTTGGTGATAACGTGTACTTTCTGCTTGCTAGAACAGCAACGCCTGAGGGCGATGCGTTTATCGCCAAGCATAACGCACGAGTAACTGAACTATTCCTCTTTGATTCAGCTGGAAGCCTAACTGAAAGACAGCTTGCGGTAATAGATGCGAATGAGCTGATGCGATGGGTACGTTAGTCATTTTAGCGCGATCGCCATCTGTGATTAGCGAGAGAGTAAGTGAGGGAGTCAGTTGAGAGAGTAAGTGGGTCTGCTTTAACGTTTCATCTGACTTAACGCGGCAATAACTGCGTTGCTTCAACACTATTTTAAAAAGCCCCGATACTTAACAGTATCGGGGCTTTTTAATATCTGAATGGGTAAATAGTATACAACGCTACACTTTATGGCTGGTTTACGGTTTGGCATTACAAAAAGTGTATGTAAGTACACTTTTTATGGGATGTGTAGGATAAATGATATTCCAAACTGTTTAGTACAACATCCTGATTAATTGATGATTAAAAAAAATGCTTTGTGACTTAACGGTATAGGGGGTATTTCTAGCATTTTTGCGAGAGAAGACTCGCTAGATTTTAGTCGTTAGCTATTTATCATGTCTCATTGCTTATTTCTCACTCCTTATTCCTCCATTGTGCAATTTGATATATGATGCGCCACCCTAAATTTGCCTATGTCGCTGATCCCTTTTTATGTCTACCAATGCCCTCTATACCGATTTATCCGGTTATTACGATTTAATGTGCTGTGACATTAATTACCAGCAGCAAAGCAATAGCATCGTGCGCTTGCATCAGTTTTTGGGTAACAGTGGTAAACAGCATTTAGATTTAGCCTGTGGAACGGGGCCTCATGTAAGGCATTTTATCGATTTAGGGTTTCAAAGCAGTGGTCTCGATATCAATCAACCCATGCTCGATATAGCTATGCGTCGTTGTCCTGAAGCGCAGTTTAGTTTGCAAAATATGACTGAGTTTTATGTAGAAGAAAAACTCGATCTTATTACCTGCTTTTTGTACTCCATTCACTACTCACAAGGTATCGAGGCACTTAAAGCCTGTATTGCCAGTGTGCATAAGGCATTAAATACCGGCGGCTTGTTTTGTTTTAACACCGTTGATAAACATAAAATCAATAACAAGGCGTTAGTGAGACACAGTGCCGAATTTGAAGATAGTCAGTTTGTGTTTGAATCGGGTTGGCATTACAGCGGTGAAGGTGAGATGCAATCGCTCAATCTAAGCATTGGCAAAACCCAGTTTGATGCGACGCAGTTATGGCAAGATTCGCATGCGATGGTCGCCACTAGCTTTACTGAACTTGAAGCATTGTTAAGCCCGTATTTCGATATTCAAATATTTGAACACGATTACGACAAAATCATCCCTTGGGATTTAGCATCTGGCAATGCCTTATTTGTGTGTACGAAACGAGAGATTTAGTGGTTAAGTTTTTAGCTGCTATTCACTAAGGTTTTTAAGCGATAATGCTTATAAGCCGGAATGAAACGTTGATCTTTAGATTATAAATAAGTGGTTCGGACGAATACTTTTAAACATGAACCATTAAATTGCGAAAGTCGAATTGGAGTGAGTGGATTCAATTTAGTCGCATGCCTGTGGAGCTTCACCAGCTTTCAAATACCGATTTTTATAGACTAGAATTTATAAAAATAAGTATTTGAATGTGGTCAGCCATCATCATTAACAATGGCTGTTGATGGGGTTTTACTGTGCGGTATCAGTAAATTCAGCTTGAACCTTGTCTAATTCTTGCTGATTTTTAAGCTCAACTTGTTGCTGTTTTTTAATGCTGACTTCTTCTACTAGTGCCGCTTGTCTTTCTTTAAGGCTGTGTTTCTCATCTTTGGTCAGAAACTTAAACGCTTTTTCATTGGCAAGTGCATACGCAACGACATCTTCGCCTTTTACTCTGCGTTCATCCACTCGTTTTGAAAAACGATCGTTATCTCGAGCTTTACGCTCTTCGGCATTTAACTTACTCATTGGTGTATCCTCATTAGTTAATCACGGTAGGGGTCACTACGCTCAGTCAAACAAATGAGAATTGCACATTCATAAAGCTGATCGGCGCATTTTAGCATAAGTTGGCTTGTTAGCCTGTAATACATGGCGTCTGAGTAAACTTTATCATCTGTTGGTGGTTTCTAGAGTCGGTTCTGCTGTCAGTTACCTATAACGATCATTCATTAAAGCTGTTTAATCCCATTGCTATGTTATGAGTGGCTTGTTTGGCGCGCGCGCTGAGTTTTGTGATTGAAATAAAGCCATGCATGCAATCATCAAAATGCTGGTGTTGGGTGTTGATGCCTGCCGCTTTTAGGCGCTGCGCATATGCAATGCCATCATCCCTTAATGGATCGTAACCTAGGGTTAAGATGTAACTTTTTGGTGATTCGCTGATGTCTTTTGCTTGTAGTGGACTCACTAATGGCAGAGTAACTTCGTCGAGAGAGTGTAAATATTTTAACCTGAAATAATCCATTAAATCGCGGGTGAGTATTAACTGTTTATTGAAACGGCGATAAGACTCGGTTAAGCCTTGTAAATCTACCATTGGGTAGATTAAAAACTGAAATGCGGGTGTTACTTTTGCCTGTACTGGTAGTGATGTTTGCAGTGAATGTAAACCGATGATACACGCTAAATACCCTCCAGCGCTGTCACCACCTACGCCTATGTGTTGTGGATTAATATTAAGTTGTTGATGGTTGGTGTTGATATAGTTCCACGCTTCGATGGCATCACAAATCGGGATGGGGAATTTATGTTCTGGGGCCAATCGATAACCGACTGAGATAATGTTCATGTTGCCATGTTTAGCCAGATAGCGGCAAAAGTGATCGTGAGTGTTAATACTGCCAATAACGCCGCCGCCACCGTGAAAGTACACTAAGGTTTTTTGAGGTTTGGTGGCGCTGGGATGGTAGATGCGAAGCTTTATTCTGTTGGCGATGGTATGGCTGCTATCGCTGGCGCTATGTTCGTTCAAAGGAATAGTGCCCAAAAGAGGAGTGCCAGTACTCACCGGGACCGTTAAATTAATCACCTTATCCATTTCAATTTTAGTCAGCCCCAGTACTCGGTCCATCGCTAGAAATACATATCTGAATAATGTGACTGGCAACTTGTATAGCGGCGCTAATGATAACCACTTGGCAACCATTAATTGTTTCGCTTCAAGCTTGGGCGCTTGTAGACGTTTGCCTTGTAGCGGCTCGCCTTGCAGTGGTTCGTTTAGTGATGGCTTGTCAGTTGATGATTTGTCTTGTGACAATGGTGTTGGCTTATTCACGTTATCCATTTCTATGGCCTTTTATTATTGTTAACTGATTAGAACCGGATGTTTTATCGACTTAGCCACTTCATCGCTAGGCGATTGATAAATGCCGGTGATACGTTACTTAATCTATGCAATAGGCCATAAAAAACACTGACTGTTCTATGGGTTTTAGGCTGTTTCACTTGTTTATCAATCACAGCGACTACGTGTTCAGCAGTGATATTCACGCCGAGTCGTTGCATGACTTTGGCGCTGTTTTTCTGTGCCTTAAGCATATTGGTTGCCACAAAGGGCGGCATGACATCGCATACACTGATGCCGTATTTTTTCCACTCAAGTTCCAGCGCCTCGGTCAGTGCTTTTACGGCAAACTTACTGGCCGAATAGCTGGCTAATTCTGGTACACCATAATCGCTACTGGCTGATGACATGTTGATAATAGTACTTGTGCCGGAATTTTTTAAATATGGCCATGCAGCATGACACAGATTCATGACCCCGATGACATTGACACTTAATGTGCGCTGATGATGTTCGATAGGGATGTCTTCAAAGGGGCCTATTTCCAATATGCCGGCATTATTAACTAATATAGCCAAGCAGTTATTATGTTCCGAACAAAATTTAGCCATGGCGTGTTGTACTTGTGAGAAATCACTGACATCTAGCTGAAACAACCGTACTCGAGTTCTGTCCCATATTTCGGTGGCTTGTGTTAATTGCGCCAAATTGATGTCGGCCATACCGACCCAATAGCCCTTTTTGTGAAAGTGTTTTGCCGTCGCTAAGCCAATGCCAGAAGCTGCGCCGGTAATAAATATAGTGTTTTTATTCATCATAAACCTGGTTGTTTCTAGTATGAGTCAATCAGCACGAGTGAATCAATACGGGTGGATATGTAAGGGTGAAAAGGTGGATAAGCCAACTAAAATGATCGGGTATTAAGGTGTTCCATCTGCGGCTGTTTCATTTCATCAACCCATCGCTGCCAAGTGTAGGGCCATAAAATTGGGTCGCCATCGGCATCTAAATACCAACTTTGGCATCCTCCAACCCAGCTAGTGCCCTTTAACCCTTCCTTTACGTAGGCATTAAAGTCGTCAATGGCTTGTTGCTTGGCTTCAAACTCATCAAATTCATGCTCACGCCATTTATCGATCAGTTTAATAACGTAGTCAGTTTGAACCTCGCTCATGGCGATAACGGAGAAGTTACCAATAGGTGTGTTGGGGCCGAGCATTAAAAAAAAGTTAGGATAGTCGCTGAGTAACATTGAACGATAGGCTTTGATTTTATTAGCCCAGGCTTTATCAATGTGCAAATTGTTACGCCCAATGAGATTCATGGGGCGCATAAAATTAAATGCATTAAAACCTGTCGATAACACCAATACGTCTAGCTCATGGTGTTTACCGTCTTTAGTGATAATGCCTGTTTCAGTTATGCGCTCAATGCCTTCTGTTATTAACTCAGCATTGGGTTTTTGAATGCCTTTATAAAAGGTGGTGTTGATAATGACCCGTTTGCAGCCCACTTGATAATGAGGTCGTAGCTTTTCGCGTAAGGTTTTGTCTTTAATGCTTAATCGTAAGTTGGCTTTACACAAAAAATTTAACGCATGCTTTTGGATAAAGTGCCCCGTGACTGCTTTGGTAAAAAAATGTTCTAGAAAAAACTTGCCCATATTGCGATGAATTTTGGTGATGATGGGAAAGCGAGCCATTAACTTTCGGCTGGTTTTTGAAAAAGTAAAATCGGGCAGATGCATTAGCCATTGTGGTGTGCGCTGAAAAACTGAAACCTTAGCACCGGTTTTAATCAATTCGGGTATGGCCTGTGCGGCCGTTGACCCAGTACCGATAACTCCAACACGGGTAGAGGCGGATATGTCGACATTGTGATTCCATTGGGCGGTATGAAATACAGAGCCTTTAAAATCGGCTAATCCAGGAATGTCTGGAAATTGTGGATGATGCAAAATGCCGGTGGCGCACACAATAAAATCAGCGACGTAGGTTTGCTGTTGGCTGGTTTTTACCGTCCATTTGCCATTGGCATATTGTGCATCGGTAACGGCTTCGTTAAAGCGAATGTCTCGTTTAACATCATATTTATCTGCTACGTGCTCAAAGTATTGTTTAATCTCTGGTCCATGGGCAAAAAAGCGGCTCCAATTTGGATTAGGTTCAAATGAATAGGTATACATGTGAGCGGGTACATCGCAGGCAGCTCCAGGGTAGGTATTTTCTCGCCACGTTCCGCCCACGCAGTCTTTTTTCTCCAGTACTAGAATATCGGTGATACCAGCTTGGCGCAGTTTAATGTCCATTAAGATGCCCGTCATACCTGCACCAATGATCACCACAGTAGGATTTCGTTTAACTTGGGTCATGACGCCCTCTATTATTATGGTTATTTGTCAACGAGCTTGGTTGTTTTGATTAGCTTTTGTTGTTAGCCATCTCTATTTTTACTTGTTACGTTGAGCATTAATTTCTCAATAGCGGATCATTCAACAGTTGTTAATAAATTGTATTATCTATCCAGCATAGGAAACTATTGTTCATTGATCTACGCGCTAAAGGGACGTATATTTGTGATTTTAAGACATGGCAGCCTTAAGTTATGACATTTCGCAGCATTACCAGTGTGCAAATAATTGTGTTCTATGGCATTGAGCAGGGAATTGAGCAAGAGCGGTTGCTGCAAGGGTCTGGTTTGGTGGGCGCCCAATTAACCGATCACGAGCAATTGGTTGAAGAAAAACAAGAATTACAGGTGTTAAATAACCTCATGCTCAATACTTCATGCCCATTCAAGGTTGGAATGGAGTTAGGTTGCCGTTATCACCTGACCAGTTATGGCATCATGGGTTATGCTCTATTGGCGAGCAGTACTGCGAGAAAGGCGATTGAATTAGGCTTACGTTATCTAGATTTAACCTATGTTTTTTCACAGATAACATTAACTGAGCTTAAAGATGATTTATCTCTAAGGTTCTCATGCGACATTCCTGGTGAGTTAGGTGAACTGGTGTTAGTTAGAGACATGTTGGGCGCTGCGATGATCCAACGAGAAGTATTTGAAAGTAACGACTTACCGATAAAATTGCAGTTTACGTCGCCTCAGCCCGCAGGCTTGTCACTCGAAGATATAAAGCAAAAACTGGGTGCTGAGATCCAATTCAATGCTAGTTATAACGGTTTTACTGGATTAGCACCGCTATTAGATCTGCCATTATTAAAAGCCAATGAAGCCACCGTCAGATTATGTGAGGCGCAATGCAACCAGCTACTGCAACAAAAGCAAAACTGGAAACCTGTTGCTAAGTTGGTAAAAGACACCTTAGTACACTTAGGCTTAACAGCATCAATGGAAGATATCGCCCAGCATTTAGCTCGAACGACTCGCACTTTGCATCGTCAACTAACACTAGAACAAACCAGTTGGCGCCAGGTGCGTGACGATGTGCGTTTTGGCATAGCCGAAGCGTTATTATTAACGCCGATGCAACTTGATGAAATAGCCGAACGCCTTGGTTTTAGTGATGGGGCCAATTTTAGCCATAGCTTTAAGCGCTGCAAAAATATAACCCCAAGCCAGTATCGAAAGCAGGCGAAAAAATAGCGATAGCCGCCTGTGCTAAATAGATAAAGGCTAGCTGGAACCTTATGCCTGAAGCCTAGAATCTAAAGACTCATACCTAAGGTCTAGGATTTAGCACTCTAGTGCCCAAGCAAGCGGTTAGCCAGAACCAGCTTTCTATGATTCATTCCTTAATGTTTAATTACAGAACTGCCTTTCACATGGAACTCCGTCCCCATCACCATCCATTTCAGTTCCTGGACAGTTACGGATATAAAAGGTTGCTTCTGCACATGAGCGCATTTGGCTGCAGTGTGTTTTACCAGCTTCGCATCTGAACTGAGGTTGTTGATTGATTAGGCTTGGTTTTGACACGGCTGGTGTCCACTCCATCTGTTCAACATCTGCATTGGTCAGCACTGGCGTTGCGGTCATTTTTTGATATTGTTTATAACCGAAAATACCAACCCCAAGCAGAATAATAAGTATGATCAAACGGCCAAGCACGGGACTTGAGCGGTAGTTTTCGTCATGATGAGATTGACTGTTTCGATGATGTTGACCAGTGTGAGAAGCAGGACGAATAGTATTAGACACAACTGCGACGCCTTCAATACTGGCTTTTACGGCTTTGACTTTGCCATCGGGTTGGTTCTCGCGATGAAATAGTATCTCATCGCCAACAATAGGCTTTCTGGCCATGTGCTTTAGGGTTGAGATGTGAATAAAGACATCTTGATTATCACCGGTTTCTGGCTTGATAAAACCAAAGCCTTTTTCGGTGTTCCAACGAACTAACGTGCCTCTTTCCATGGCGATACCATTCCTTGATAGTCATTAAGTTAATAAAAATCATGATGTAGAATCATGCTTTTAAATCAGCAACATAATACCTATAACTACAGTGTTTTAGCCAGTAATTTGATTGAGTTTTTAGATAGAGTCATAAAATATATCCGCCACGCTTACCTGCTAAGGTAAAAACTGAATGGATATCGACTTGGGCACATTATCAACTGACTGCAACAAAAGCGTGGTGTTATTTAAGATTAAGTTTAACGTGTATATAGGCAGGATTATTTTGATGAATTAACCAAAGGTGAAAACAGAGGGGGCCACAGATGAATGATGAACAATACCAAAAAGGGCTTGAGGTACGTCGCCAGGTGATGGGGGACGCTTATGTCGATAAAGCGCTTAGTAATGTCACTGATTTTACTCAACCATTGCAAGCGTTAGTCACTGCAAATTGTTGGGGAGAAGTGTGGGTGCGAGATGCTATTTCTAAGCAAACGCGCAGCCTAATCACTATTGCAACATTGGCAGCATTAAAGGCGCCAACTGAATTAAAGGGCCATGTTCGAGGGGCATTACGTAATGGATGTTCTATTGAAGAAATTCAGGAAGTATTGCTGCATTCAACCGTTTATTGCGGCATGCCGGCTGGTATCGAGGCTTTTCGGGCAGCGAAAGAAGTCATTGAGGAATGGCAGCTAGATAATAGCTAGCTGAATGACATGTTTATACTTTGGGTAAAAATATGCTGCAACGGTTACATTTGGTTGTAAATGCAGTCAATTTTTATCTGAATTTGGCAACAAGCAATCCATTTGCTGTTTGCTTGCGTACAACTGGATAGGTTATTTATCAACAAGGATTACAGATGCGTTTTTTAATGATTATTGCTGTTGTACTGCTGAGTGCTTGTAGCACCAGTTATCCAAACCAGGCTATTACAGGGCAAGATTTTCCGTCGGTGACAGGACAAACACTTGAAAAAGAGTCGATGGCTTTACCTGATGATTTACAAGGTAAAATGTCGCTGTTGTTGATTGGTTACAAGCAAGATTCACAGTTTGATATTGATCGCTGGTTGATTGGCCTAGACATGACCCAAACTCAAGTGGCGGTATATGAAGTGCCGACCATACAGGGCTTGTTTCCTAGAATGTTCAGTCCTCTGATTAATAATGGCATGCGTGCAGGCATACCTAAGCCATTATGGAAAGGCGTGGTCACCATCTATAAAGATGGCGACCAAGTACAAGCCTTTACCGGTAATGAAAATCCCAATAATACTCGAGTCGTGTTACTCAATGAGCAAGGTAAAGTCATTTACTTTTATGACCAAGGCTTCTCTGTCGATGCACTCAATCAGTTAAGAGCTCTGCTTTAGTTACTCGTTTTAGTTACTCACTCGATGGCTCGCTTAATCGCTTGCTATCGCACGGAGCTTTTTTTGGCGTATTAGCTGAATTAATGTTGGCGCGATAGAGGCTAAAATCATTCCGCTCATCAATAAATATTGATGTGGAGTGTATGATTCCCCCATTAATACTAGGCCACAGACGATGCCCGCTATTGGGTTAGCAATGCCGCCAAAAGTAAAGTCGACCACCGACATACGTTGCAGTAACCACACATACATACTGTAACCGAGTACGGTATTGAGCAAGATTATCCAGCTTATACCAAAGCCATTAGTCAGACTAAATTGGCTGACCACATCGATATATTGCTGTGGCGAAAAGAGTGCCTGAATACCCGCAAAAACGAATAACAATGTGCCGCCGATAATCAATTGCCAGGTGAGTATCGTCCACCAATGAATGCGCGACCCTAACGCTTTGGTCATCGTGCTGCCGATAATAATGCAGCTGATTGCGGCAAACATTGCGGCCAATCCTATGGGGTTTAAGCTAATGGATCTTGGGTCAAACAGCATCCAAGCTAAGCCAATTAACACCGCGCCAGATAGTGCTTGTAGCAAGTTAGGACGTTTTTTACTGACTACCCAATGAAATAACATTGCGAATACCGGCACTGAAATCATCCCGATGCCAGAAATAGCCGATGGCAGTGTCAGTGCCATGATAAAAATCAAACTGAAAAACACCGCAATATTAATGGCACCGAGTTTAATTAAAATAGACCAGTCGGTTTTTTGCGGTAGGCTCGGTTTAATCGCCAGTAGAATCAGTCCTGCAGGCAGCGCACGAAGGGCACCGAGTAATAATGGTGGCCAGTCTGGCAAAGTAAGTTGGGTCATCGCATAAGTGGTACCCCAAAAGAATGCAGGGATCATAGCCAGTAAAATATTCATAAACTACCTTTGTGTTAAATATCTTTACGTAAAGATAAGTGCCAATTCTGGACTGATAAGTTATCTTTGTAAAGTACCTTTTTATGAAGTATCTTTACGTTAAGTTTTTAAGCTGTGTTATGAGTGCCAAATGATAAGGTTGAGGTATGGAGGATATTGATAGAGTTGTAGCGCAATGGGACGAACAAAAGCCGCATTTAGATACTGAGCCAATGGCGATTCTTGGGCGTTTTTTGCGTTTGCAAAAACACATAGAGGCTGAAATATCAGCTTGTCATAAGCAGTTTGACCTGACTATGGGTGAATTTGATGTACTGGCGACATTAAGACGTAATGGTAAACCTTACACCTTAACCCCTTCGAAATTATTATCGTCGATGATGTTAACGTCTGGCGCGATGACAAATCGTTTAGACAAGCTTGAATCTAAAGACTTAATTGCACGGGTACACAGCACTGAAGACAGGCGCAGCGTATCGGTAGCTTTGACTAACAAAGGCCTTGCCATTATAGATGGAGCGATTGAGGAGCACGTACGCATTCAACACAAACTGGTGGCAAGTCTTTCAGATTCTGAACTGCCCGAGCTCAACCAATTGTTCAAAACCTGGTTAGCTGGTTTTGAAGGCGATCAATAGCGGCAGAGATCTGATAAAATCAAAAACGGCCAGCGTCTTAAGATGCTGGCCGTTTTTTGTGCATTTTGTAAAAATGCCAAAATAAGTTTTATAGCTATTGTTTGTATTACTTAGTCATGGCGACTATTAGCCATACCTGCATCATTAATCAACCATATTCTACAGCATTATGCTCCACAGCAGCCACAAACGGTTTGAGGTAATTGCATACCTGTGCTGGCACTTTGGTTTGTCCATTGACCATTCCATTTCAGTTTTGAGGATGAATTAGTACAAGTCTTAGGGCATTCAGCTTTAGCTTGTGCCTGACTATTAATCGTAGTGGCTGCCTGTACGTCTAGGCACTGATTAGAACCGATAGCAATATCATCAAATATATGGCTTAAACTGTTAGATGTTGTATTGCTACCATTGTTTTCTGTACCAGTATAGTTATGACAACCAAAGCAATTAGATATAAATTTAGCATTAAGATCGACAGATTGATATTCAGTTTCTGCCACAGTATTGGCTAAGCGTAACGAACCTCGTTGATTGCCAATTTCTGAGTCTTTGCTAATGTTGCTCACCCATAAAGCGCCCACATTGAAGTAGTTCGATAATACTTTAAAATTACCCGTTAAAAAGGGCTGAACATTGGCATTTAGTGTACTAATACTTTGGGTGTTTTCATCGTAATTACGATCTCCTTCGGCTGAACCATAAGCATACTCGCGACAGATTGCTGAAGCTGAACCTGTGATCGACTGACTTGGTGCAGGATTGTTGAATCGACACTGAACTATTCCTAAAGCGTCTTGATTTTTTAAGTCAGTTGTACAAGCTTTACTAGCAAAAGACCAAGCGGTACTTGTTTCTGCAGAGCTACAATCTGGTGCGTTTACCTTATGTTCAAAGGTGGCCCAAACAAACTCAGGGTGATTTGGTGTGGCAACCGCAAGGTGAAAGCCGATCATGCCTAACTTAGTGGTACTAGTATTTTTTAGTTCTGGGGTAATGTTGGCATCCATAGTAATGAATTTGCTCGGATCATCGTTGGCACCTAATACTTTCCATGCGGTTTTTAGTTCTGTTGTTCCGCCTGGAAAATTTTGTTGCTGCTGAATTTTTTTAACATCACACATATTTTTACTGAATCGAACATCATAGTACACAACATTGCTATTTTGGTCGTAAATAGTGGCTCCGCCTCCAGCTTGGCCGATACGTTCAGGAATAGTAAAAGTAGTGCCATTTTCTTGGGGTTTTGTTGAACGAATAAAAAATACATGTGAGTCATGTTTATCATCGCAAGAGTTGGCTGGATTGCCATCAGTATTAACCTCTAGCTCGTTAAACTGAGTAGAGTCCTGAAAGTTAAGTACCTGAAGATTAGTTTTCGAGGAAGCCATTAGGTATGCAAAAGATTGCCAAGAGAACTGATAAAAATCACAAAATGAACTGTCCCCAGGTCCATTACTCTGCTTCACTTCAGTGGGTAAACTGGGTTGGGAAAACCAACTAGAGTCAGCACTACAATTAAATGAATTAGTAGCTGATACTGCTTTGTTGGTAGTTGTTTCACTTGATTCTGCTCGGACACTATTTACTCCCGATACGCACAACAGCGCAGCGCTCAAGAGGGTGCCTATATTCCTTTGATAATATTTCATATTCTATTCCTTTATGTAAATAGTTCACATTGACCTTAAGGTAAATTTAACCTGTAAGCCTTTGCTGTCCACACGCATGAGTTGTCAATATAGTCAGAATGACTTACAAATAATCTTCTGATAATATTCTTGTTTAAAATTAAATAATTACTATTTGAATTTAAGTAAAGGATGTGGTTTTAACGGAGACGTGAGCTATTTGATATCAAGATATATGAGGCTGATTGTCTCATGCGGATGTTTAACGTGTGTTTACATTATTGATAAATTAGATTGTATTTGCTCGAGATTAACATCACCAATAAAACAAAAAACGGCCAGCATCTTAGATACTGGCCGTTTTTTGTTAGTGCATTTTTAATAGCTTAGTGCTTATGGTTGTAGCTGGGCTTTTGCCGCTTCAACTTTTGAAAAATCTAAGCCAAGTTCTACCACAGCTTCTTTGATCAAGGCTGGGTTTTGCATCACCATGCCCATCAACTGTTGTAGCTTTTCTGCAGGAATACCTAATTGACCAATAGTTGCCATTGCTGCGAATGGGTTTTCAGTTAACGTCTGGAACAACTCATTAATTTGTGCGTCACTGATATTGTGTTCTTTGAAGATGGCAAGAATCGGGTTCATTGCTATACCTTGTAATGTTAATTGACTAAGTTGTGATTTTATCACGTTTTCATAATACTGGTGCAAGCCTCATTATCTATTCATGATAACTGTCGATATGATTGATGTATTGTTTACGGCCTCAGAGTCGCCGCTACTATTAACGTCAGTCTAGTGATTCAGTCTTGTAGCTCCGCTTCATGACTCTATCTTAATTGCTCTGTCTTATTACTCTACAAAATATCAACTACTTGAAATAACTACATGAATAAAAATCTGCAATAATTCATAGGCTTATTCATGCCTGCTTGGTGTTGTGTTGAGGGATTATAGTGATAGTTCATCATGCCTATATTAACGGCGATGCATTATTGATTGAGTTTACAATATTGGCGTTTATACTAAGCCCAGTATGGCATGGTGCTGTATGTTTCGTTTAACTACACGGATGTTTTATATGGATATTGTTACCCTTTGTGTTGCCGTTGTTATTTCTCAACCGTTAATTGTGTATTTGGCATTTTATAAAGATACCGGTCTGACAACGAAAAAAAACGAGTTTTATCAATCCTTTTTAGTTATTCCTCCCAGCTTTGCTTTCTTCTATCTAGACCAATACTGGTATGCGTTAAGCTTACTGGCTGCAATCACGTTATTCGGTTTGCTATTGGCCAAAATGGTTAACCATAAGGCAAGCCATCCTATTGTTCGCGATGATCTCATCTCATTCGCTATTGCGTGGTTGATAATATTTGGCATAGGTCATTTTATTGCAGGTTTATTTACAGGCTCAAGTCAAGACACCGCTGTAACATCAGAGGTTACGGCGGTAACAATACAACAAGGAATGTACTCCGCATTATCAATTTCACTGCTTTATTTAGCGATTATGCTGGTGGTATTTTGTGTTCGATTTTTAGAGAAAAAATATATAACCAAAGAAAAGTTTAGCGACTTTTTGCTACTCATTTGTAGTGTTATCGGTGGCGCGCTTCCCGTCATGGGTGACTATTTTATGTTGAGTATGATGCTAAACTTTTTTATTTTGTTTTATATTAGTGGAATAATTATTCGCTTAGATGGGACCGGTCCTTCTAGTGGCGCCGTTGGTTTTATTTTTGCCTATTTATTTATGATGGGTGCAGGAGTTTGTCTATTGGTTAAAGGTGGAGCTTGGTTGTTTGGTTAACCTTTACTGAGTATAAAGCTCATTATTCTGCTATCGATGTAGTAATAGTATTTTAATACGCTTAATGACAAAAAAGAGATATAGAAAAGCGAGATCACACCGTGATAAATGTTGGAATTTGCACTGCGTTTTTAATATTCTTTTTATGGTCCAGCATGCTTTTAACAAGGGCTTGGCATTACTGATTTGTACTCGTCATGCTATACAACTTACAACTTACAACTATTGACGAGATTTTAGCTGAGCTTGACACAATGCTAGCAAAGCACAATTGAAGTACATGTGGCATTGAGTGTTTTAAAAAATAAAAAATCATCTCAAATTGAGATGATTTTTTGTTCGGACTATTTAAGCTATAGCCTCATTAATAACGTTTGTTTCTAGCTAATTAAAACGTGACATTTTTTTCTGCACTACAAGTGGCAGTAGCAGATTCGCATACTTGATAAGTGTATGTTCCACCGCCTTTTGCTGAAATACTATCTGTATAGCTACCGTCATTTGCCGTAGTGGTTACTTTGCTGTTGTTGCGGAAAATGTCTACATTGGCTGAACTTGCACCGCCAAAGGTTAAATCAACTTTGTTAACGCCTTTCGATTTATAACCATTAAGTGACAATGTAATATCGCCGCCCGTTGGTGGCGGAGTTACCCCACCGCCTGCACAGCCATTACTTGATAAATAAGCATCTGCAGCAGCAGCTTGCACAATACCATAACCAAAGTAGTCATCTTTACCTGATGCTCCGGCGTCTAACGCTGTGGCTTTAAGTGCTGCACGGATTTCACTGCCCGTACATTCGTTATGTTGTGACCATACTAAGGCTGCAATTCCCGACACCGCAGGAGTAGCCATAGAAGTACCACTCATAAAGCCAAAGTCTGATGTACCAATATCAATATTTGCAGTTGCCGCATTAACTAAGGTTGATCTATCTTCAAATGCTGCCCCAACGGCAGGAATACTTGTCGCATTAGTATCACCTAATGTACCGTACAGCATGCCTGGTTCATTATTAATAATAATGGCACCGACACCACCAGATGCTTCACAGTTAGCGACTTTATCGTAAAATGAAATTACACCACGGTCGATCACACAAATATTACCGTTAGCACCTGAGTTGGTTGACTCAGCTGTTCCCATGTAAAATGTGTTACCCACTACTGAACCTGCGTTTTCCATTGCCGATGAGGAAAGAGCGAATCCGTCTGCTGATAAATTTGACGCAGTAGCTTGCCCTGCTGGATAGGTTGAAAGGGTATCTACACCGCCGGCAGAAACTTCAACACAAATGGTTTCATCAGTTGTTACTTTACGACCTTTACCCGATGTACATGTCGGGAACTGAGAGAAATCTGCAATAACGTTATTGCTATCATTGGCACCAATCATCATCACTGATGAATAACCTGCAGGATATGAACGCACATTATTGCCATCGTTACCTGCAGCTGCAATGACGAGCCCGCCAGCATCGCTGAAGCTTTGGAATGCATTTGATTCTGTTGAGTTTGAACCGCCGCCACCTAAACTCATGCTAATAATATTGGCGCCCGCTTGTGAACAAAGATTTGCAGCTTGAGCTAAATCAGATGAGTAACCCCACCCGTCGGCGTTAAATACTTTGATGATGTGCATATCAACACCAGGAGCCATGCCAATAACGCCAAAACCGTTATCTGCAGCGCCAATAGTTCCGGCTACATGTGTACCGTGTGGGCCACCATTCTCGTCCCAGTTGCCTGTACCACTATCGTTGTTACCGGTAATATTATTCCACACAAAATCAGCATTACTGCGATCGAGACCTGAGTCGATTACACATACTTTGATGCCCGCATTAGGGTTGAATGTGACCTGATCGGCTTGCGATTGATAAACTGCATAAGGTGTTATTTGGGTTGTCATTGGATTACCAATGTCGTCGGAAAAGCCCATTAAATGACGTCGTTGATCTTCTTCAATTAATTTAACGTGTGGGTTATTGAGTAATCCTTTAACTTGATCTAAATCTTTGCCGGTAAACGTCGCGGCGATAAAACCTTCTCCATCAACATTAATTTGTGCACCTAATTTTTTGGCAAGAGCTTTTACAATCCCTTTTTTTTGTGGGTCAACTTGAATGACATAACGGTCGTCGCTTGCTTGTACATGTGCCGTTGCTGTAAGACCAAGAGCTAATAGTGACATTGAAATAGTCGATAGTTTCATAGAATAAGTATTCCTATTTGTTATTATTTTGTGGTGGTTAACTCTGCTTTATAGACATCAACGTGGCTTAGTCTTCAGCAGTTAAATTATTTCTACATTTATTTTGTAACATAAAATGCATTTGATTAACAAATTATTAACGTTGTGTATTTTGGTTTTAACCACAAAACAGTTTTTTATTTGCTGTTTAGTCGAGTAGGGCATTACCATGATGCACAATAAGAGAATAACAAAGGGCATATCATGCGAGCTTTATCAATCAATGAGTCACCACCGCGCAGTCGGAAAACTGGTGCCTCTGGAGCCAAACTGTTACTGATTATTGCAGCAACGATGCTTGTTACAGCAGGGTTGACATTTTTTATTATCCGCACTTATATCTTTCCGTCACCGCTTACCCCAGTCAGCTTAAACGCTAAAGAAGAGCAACAATTGGATCAAAAATTGACTCAGTTAGGTTGGCAAGTTGAACCTCGCTCAGCGGTTACAGCATCAAGTGGTGATTCCCGTACTACTGATAATGTTAGTGCAGATAGTGATGAGTTAACCCCTGAAGCGTATCGTGATTTTGACGCTGATCGGCAAGTGACATTTAGTGAGAAAGAAGTGAATTCGATGATTGGTCGTAATCCTGATTTTGCTCAGCGTGTCGCAATTGATTTTTCTAATAACTTAGCCAGTGCCAAAATGCTTATCCCGATCCCAGACGACTTTCCGATTATGGCTGGGGAGATTTTACGCGTGAATACTGGGCTTGATATTCATCTTGATGCTAATCGTCGTCCAGTTGTTGCGCTAGTTGGCGTGAGCTTAATGGGCGTGCCTATTCCGAATGCGTGGCTAGGAAACATGAAAAACGTTAACTTGGTCGGTGAGTTTGGCGATCGTGGCTTTTGGAATGCTTTTGCTGATGGTGTTGATGATATTCAAATTCGTGATGGTGAGTTGTCGATCAAACTGCGCAAGTAAATATTGTAAGTCGTTGGTGTTTTTAAAAGTGGGCGTTGATATCAAGCCCACAACTTAGTATTTATTTATGACTGAACTGTTCTGGGCTTGCTCATTCGAAGTGTGGCTCATTCGAAATACGGTTCACTATATGCGCGACTATTGTCGATGATACTCTTTTCAATCCGACGATTGCTAAGTGCGATAAAGTACCTTCACCACATGCCAGCCAAATTTGGTTTTGACGAGGTGCGGCGTAATGAGCTCGCCGTTGAAACAGACTTTATCGAATGGTGGCACCATTTGACCTTTTTTAAATTCACCCAAATTGCCGCCGCTTTTGGCCGAAGGACAGCTAGAATGTTTTTTGGCTAAAACATCAAATTTAGCACCGTTATTAAGCTGCTTAATGATGTCTTCAGCCTGAGTTTGGTGTTTAACTAAAATATGTAATGCTGCTGCGGTTTTGGCCATGTTGGTGCCTGTATTTATTTGTTTGAATGGGTAGAGCAATGTTTAGCGCGACATTATACCTGCTTAGTCGACCAAATTGGCATGATAATCTAGCAATAATTTGCTCTGTTATGGGGCATGGCCTGTTACTGTTTGCTCTCCTTATCGATTGAACATCTACATGGATCCTATAAAGTAGATGCATGCTAGTAAAATGCCGCAAGCAAATAACAAAAAAGGAAATTTTTAATGCTTAAGCGAATCATACCCTTATGTATAGCGAGTGCGATGACAATGGCTACACCAGTTAATGCAGAAGAAGACAAATATATTTGGTTAGAAGATGTTGAAGGCGCTAAGCCGCTGGCGTGGGTTAAGCAGCAAAATGCTGTGTCTGCAACACACATTAAGGCTTACTCAGGTTTTGATAACTTAGTCTCAAACAGCCTAGAGATTTTAAACGATAAAGCCCGTATTCCTTATGCCACTCGTATTGGCGATTATTTGTATAATTTTTGGAAAGACGAAATCCACGAGCGTGGTATTTATCGTCGTACCACACTGGCGGAATATGCTAAGGCTGAACCCAACTGGGAAACCGTGCTTGATATCGATGCCCTTGGCAAAGCAGAGGGGGTTAATTGGGTATTTAAGGGCATTGAATGCCAATATCCACAGAACGAGCGCTGCTTTGTGTCGTTGTCTCGTGGGGGCGCAGATGCCGCTGAGGTGCGAGAATTTAATTTAACCGCAAAAGCGTTTGTCGACAGCACTCAAAAGCCGTTTGTGTTGGCTGAAGCTAAGTCAAGGTTAAGCTGGATTGATAAAGATACCGTGTTTGTCGGAACTGATTTTGGTGATGCGCAAAGCATGACGGATTCAGGCTATCCAAGTGTGGTTAAATTATGGAAACGCGGCACACCGTTGTCTGCAGCCAAATTAGTGTTTAGAGGTGATAAAGCCTCAGTTGCCGTGTCGGGTTATGTGATGTTTGATGATAAAACACCGCTGAATATTGTCACAGAAAGTTTAACCTTCTACACCGCTAAACATTATGTTTATCAAGATAGTAAGTTAGTGTCGCTGCCTATTCCTAAAGATGCCGATTTAAAAGGTTACTTTAAAGGTCAGCTATATATAGAGTTAAAAAGCGATTTAGTCACCCCCAAAGGTACTTTCAAACAAGGTGCCATTGTTTACACACCCGTTGATAAACTCATTGCGCAAAAACCTGAGTTTAGTGAACTGGTATCGCCAACGAAGCATGCTTCTATTTCACAAGTCGCATTTAGCCAGAATGCCATTTTTGTCACTTGGCTAGATGATGTAAAAAGCAAACTTGTACGATACATGCAAAACGATAAAGGTGAGTGGCAAAGCAAACCTGTGCCATTTGAAGCCAATGGCACCTTAAGTGTGTTTGATGTTGAACGTGATAGTGATGATTTTTTTGTTAATTACACCAGCTTTTTAGAACCAGCCAGTTTATATCGCTTAAATGGTGCCAGCTTAAAAGCCGATAAAATTAAAGCAATGCCGCAACAATTTAGCGCCGATAAGTTTGTCACGAAACAGTACTTTGTTAAGTCAAAAGACGGCACAAAAGTGCCTTATTTTGTGGTGATGGCTAAAGACATTAAACTCGATAGTAGTAACCCTACATTACTTTATGGTTATGGCGGTTTTGAAGTATCGCGCTTACCAGCCTATTCGGCCACTATTGGTAAAAATTGGTTAGAGCAGGGCGGTGTTTATGTACTTGCTAACATTCGCGGTGGTGGAGAATACGGCCCAGCCTGGCATCAAGCAGCGTTAAAGCAACATCGTCATAAAGCGTATGAAGACTTTGAAGCCATTGCCGAAGACTTAATTGCTCGTAAAATTACGTCAAGCAAGCATCTTGGTATTCAAGGTGGTAGTAACGGTGGTTTGTTAATGGGCGCAGCATTTACTCGTCGTCCTGAACTGTATAACGCCGTAGTGTGCCAGGTGCCATTGTTGGACATGAAGCGCTACAACAAGTTATTAGCCGGTGCCAGTTGGATGGGAGAATACGGTAATCCTGATATCGAAGAGGAGTGGGCATACATTAAAACCTATTCGCCATATCACAATTTAAAACAAGGGGTTAAATACCCTAAAGTGTTCTTTACTACGTCAACACGTGATGACCGTGTACACCCAGCGCATGCGCGTAAAATGGTGGCGAAAATGGAAGACATGGGCATAGATGTGTTGTATTACGAAAACATTGAAGGTGGCCATGCTGGCGCGGCAGACAATACTCAGGCCGCCGAGTTAAGTTCAATGGTTTACGCATACTTAATGCAACAGCTTCGTTAAATTTATCAGTAGCCAGTGTTGAATAAAAAAGGGTTTCAGCGCTGTTGAAACCCTTTTTTTGTTTTCAATATTCACAGCTGTACAGCGTTAAACTGTTTATTTAAGCCCAGTTTTGTATATTCAAGCCGTGCTGCGAAAATGATAAAAAGAGCCGCAGTGTAGTACTGCGGCAAATAGCCTGAAGCTAATGAGCACAAGTGGTCTTCTCTCGCCATTAGCCGGGGGGAGGCTGAATGATGATTAATTGCTTGGGTCAATCAACTCAATTTCATTACTGGCAAGCGCGCCCTTAATTTGAACCGCAACCTTAAAGACCATTTCAGCATTTGCCGATGCTTTACTTTGTAAGTCGAGATCGCTCACATTAAAAGTATATTTACCCGCAGTATCTGTCGCTTCTAATGTGCCTGTACAGCTGTCGGTGGCTGTACTATCGCATTGATAGTTTTGAGTGACATGCCAACGTTTCCAAGCTTTAGGCTTTATGGAAGGTGAGGCCGGGTCAGGAAAACCAAAATACACAATATCGTAATTGGCTACGTTCGTTAGCGCTTCACCTTCACTATTAGCAACAGTGAATGATAGTGCGCCAGTGATGGAGTCAAATGTGTCGAGTTTAACCACCACAGTGCTGGCATCATCAATACTCACGCCATCAACAACAGGCGGTACAACGACTACTGGTGGCACAACAACAGGGGGAATAACAACCACTGGTGGCTCAGTGACAACTTCGTCATCATTGTCGCTATTACAGCCAAAGATTAACAATGAACTCGCTAATATGGCGCTAAGATATTTAACCTTCATGATGCGCTCCTTAATTGTAATGCCCTGTGTGACAAGTGGTACATTCCATATCCGTTTTCACGCTAGCTGCAGAGCCCATCGTTTCGGTAACGCCATGACAAGACTGACATGCTTGCGCTTCAGCAGACGGTTTTGCTTCTGCTAATACTGAAATATCTTCACCGGCATTGGCACGATTGAGTAAATCAACAATATAAAAAGCCATGCTGGCAGAGAGGCGTTTGCAACGTTCACCTTTTAACGCAAAAGGCTTTCCAGATGCCGCAGACCAATTACTAATAGATGAATGGCACAGTGGGCTGTTAGCAATAGAGGTTTTACCTACTTCGAGTGATTTAGCATCTGTAGAGCCAATGCCCGCAATGAACTCAGCAGATGATAAAGGTAAATCGTTAGTTTCGTAGTAGCGGAACGATGCACCAATAATGGCGCTGTTTTGACCATTAATATCGTCAAGAATATTAATCAACATACCGGCAGCATTAAGGTTGCCACACAACGTTCCTTGGCCAACCACGCCAGCCCAACCATAGCCTGCTAATGCAGTAGGGATAGTGGCAAACTTACTGGCGTCAACGCTGCCAGATGCCGCTAGCATAGTCACAATGGCGTGAAACACTTGGTGCATACAACCGCCACCTGTTTCATAGGCAAGCTTTGCTGTTAACATCGCATCAAGTGGCGCATATTTAAGTTTTTCACCTAGTTCTAAACGGTAGTTTCCATCTGCGTCTGTGGCAGCAAATGCAGACGTGCCTAATAATGTTGCCCCAGCTGCTGCAGTGCTTAAACCAATAATCTGTGTCAATGCTTGACGTCTGTTTATGCTCATAATAATCACCCTTTACTCATCGTTATTTTATTATTCCCAATCTCTAGTGTTGGGGGTTTTTGAGTTGTTAGTAAAAAACGGGCTAACAACTTGATGTGGTAACAATAAGCAATAGAGCAATTAAAGATGTGATTCAAAGCAGATAAAGATAGCGGATTGGAATGTGGATTTTTAGTGATTATGGCATCGTTTTTTTGCGGACAATTTGTCCTCAATTTATGATTTTTCGTGATGTAAGTCTCATTATTTTCCATATTTCATACATCTTCTCAGCCATTTAGTCTGTTTTTAAATCATGAAATGACGTGATATCGCTCACAAATTGATTAGTTGGCACATTTAAAGGCTTACTTTTTATAAGGAATAAAGTGCTTAAGCATCAGGATCACAGAATTAATAAGATTTTATGCATACACTTCAGTGTGTCGAAGTTAGGTCAATTATTGAGGCGGTCTACATGCAATTGGGACATTGCAGATTCAATATCGACAACGGGGAGTTGATTAACCAGGAAACTGGGGTGGTGTGGCATCTTCCCAGAGCCGAGTTACATGTGCTGACATTATTGGTCGAGTATCAAGGGAAAGTCGTTGCTAAACCATTATTAGAGTCAGGTCATGAAGACGATTCACATTTGAGTTCAGCTTCAGTCGCTAGGGCTATTTTTACCTTACGCTCTTTTCTTGGACCACAATATGAAACGCTTATCGAAACAGTAAAAGGCCAAGGTTATTTGCTAAGGCATCATCGTGCCCGTAAAGAAACCGACAATAAATTGGGCCGCGTATTCATTCGACCTTTACAAGCTTTGCTGGTGGTCATTGCCCTTATTAGCGTGTCGCTAGTAAGTTTATGGTGGTTTAATCAAGTCGGCCATGCTGTCAGCCCAACCATGCCGTTGAGCATAGAAACTGCAACCTTAGATTCAGGTCAGCAAGTCGATGTGATTTTGTATTCCCCCTCAAACACTAATAATGAGTTGCTGATTGATCAAGGGCAACAGCTCACACAAAGTTTATTAGATTGTACTGAAACGGTATGGAATAGAGCTTTTTTATCTTTATCGCATGACAAGCAAGTATTGAATATTACTCTAAGAGGTGATTATTTTGGCCAATCTATTATTCGTAATTTAAAAATTAGCGACTTACGCCAACCTAAACGGTTTATCAATCCAGAATGGCTTGAACAAGTGAATATTTGCGACTCGTTACCTGTTCGACTTGCCTCATCTCATAGAACTCAGGGGCGTTAGTACAATGGCAAGAAAAGGATTATGGGCCATCAATATTGTCATTCTGCTGTGTTTGCTGGCCAGTATTGGCGCCATTTACTCGCTAACATCTAAGGCTCCAAGCTTTATGTTGAGCTGCAGTTCTGAACTGTTTAATCATGAAGTTGGTACAGTAGACAGCGATCATTACTTATTGGTCGATTTAGTCTCTAAAGATGGTTTAGCCCAAATTAACTATCGCTATTATGACTTAGAGGGCAATTCTGCTGGCACATTAGCGATGACGGGCAAAGTAAATAAAATTGATGCTCAAAGGCAAATGTACGATATTTCAGTGACCACTAAACAAGAGTATTTGGGCGGAAGCAGTTTCGAGACCCCAGCACATTATGAATATTTGTCGTATGTGAGCGGAATAAATTTAAACAAGAATGGCATGCACTCATTAAGCATCCAGGTGTTGGAACGCGATGAAACTAAAGATTATGCAGTGGTATTATTTCAGCCGAGTAATACCGTATGTGGCTGTCGTTTGGTGCATTAATTTATGCAAACAAAAAGGTCGATGCAATACATCGACCTGTTAAGTATTTAACCCTAGCTCTGATTATTTATGCTTTAACCGAGTGTAAGGTCACTTTTTCTGCTTCAGCTGTTTGGGGCTGAACCTGAGTGTTAGACTGAGTTAACTCTCCAACAGGTAAAATAGTTCGGCCGTATTCAGCATTAAGCACTTGGGCCATGGCAAAGTAAATGGCGCTTGCTCCGCAAAAAATACCTTCAAAACCTGCAATCGTGCCAAGCAACGCATTATCGGTAAAGTCACGAGCGGCCAATAAGAAAAACAAGATAGTTAATGAACCAAATACTACTTGTTTTGCTCGTGGATAACGTAACGATCCTACAAACATAAAGGCAGTAAAGGTGCCCCATAGCGTTAGATACCACCCCATAAAGTGTGCAGGACTGGCGGCTATGCCCATATTTGGCATTAAGATAATACCCACTAAGGTTAACCAAAATAAGCCGTATGAAGTAAACGCGGTGGTGCCGAAGGTGTCGCCACGCATAAAGCACATCATACCGACAATAACTTGGCCAATGCCACCGTAGAAAATCCCCATTGCGAGGATCATCGAATCAATTGGAAAATAGCCAGCATTATGGATATTGAGCAGGATGGTTGTCATGCCAAAGCCCATTAATCCTAATGGTGCCGGATTCGCTAATTTTGTAGACATTGTGTTCCTCTAATGGAAAAGTTCAACGGCGAATGTAATGCCGCCAAAAGTGAATCTGTGCCCTTATGGGCAAGGCGCGCATTTTAGAGAAAGCGTCTATGGGTAGCAATAAGCAATAATGGGCATGTAGCGTTAATGGCAAAATAAATATTTATCTTTAAAAACAATGACTTAACTGGTTGTTTTTATGGGGCAGTTTAAGGGTGACTGGGATGATTATAATAAGTTGTTTAAATTCAATTAGATAATGACATTGCATCGGAATGGTGTGACATAGTTCAAGTTGTTGCTATTGGTGTGATAAGTCTCAAAAACAGCATCGTTATACCATTCACTTGGGTTATTAAGCCGTAGCTGATAAACGTAATTTTGTGATGCAAGCGATACAAATTCACTAAGTTTGTTGTGGCCTGCAAAAATAACATTTGCTGCAAAATTTATCTCTATGGTCAATAAATGCCGACTAGCACCGACAATTTTCTGCTGCTACTTTGCGTATTATACCAAGCGTATTTACCCGTTCGATTACTTCACCTATCGAGATGTTTGGTCGCAGATGACAACTCATTTGTTTGATTTGTGTGCTAGACCACAGACGCGCTTTCGTGTGATAGCTAGTCTGTAGCTAGGCTTTAACTAAAACCACATTAAATATACCAGCATGTTTGTGGTTTATTGGCATCGGAGGTTATATGCAACATAGGTTTATCACTACAGTATTAGGGACTTTAAAGCCTAATCTACTGCAATCACTTGCCCAAGTTAGCCGTGAAATAGGTGCAAGTTGGGAAACCAGTAAAGTCATTAAACTCGACGGGCAATTTGTGGCCATGATGAGGGTGATGATAGATGCCGATAAGGAAGCGGCATTAAAACAAGCATTAGAGCAACAGTTTTCACAATTAACGTTCGTCTATGCAGAATATGAGCATGATTCTGTTCGTCTATCGCAAGAATGTAAACTCACTCTAGATTGCAATGATCGCTCAGGTTTAACCCATGATATGAATCAAATTTTAGCCGATCTTGAGGTAAGCGTAGACCACCAGGAATGTTACCGTGTGCAAGTCACCAGTTTAGGTAAAACGGTGTACAGCGCTAAGCTGACATTAAGATTACCGGAGAATGTAACTATTGCATTGTTAATTTCACAGCTAGAGACATTAAGCGATAATATTCGAATCGAAGTTAACTAACCTGTCCCTCATTTGGGCAATCGCTCATCGTTTTCCTGGAGTGGCTTCGATTCAGAAGTAGTGAACTATCTTGAGCTGAGTTCGCTAAAGACTACTTTGTTTCTGCCACTGCTTTTGGCTTGATATAACGCGCTGTCGGCGAGATCGATTGCTTGTTCTATTGGTATGTCTTGGTTACTGAGTTCAACGACCCCAAAACTGGCGGTCACGCTAATTTGCTGACCGCAATAAACAATAGGTGTTTGGTTAATCATGCCCCTTAATCGCTCAGCGACATTGATAGCCTCCTGATAATTGCTGCGCTCGATTAATATAACAAACTCTTCACCGCCCATGCGGCCGATTAAGTCGTCTTTTTTTATATGTTGTTTGATTAACTGGGTAATGCTGATTAATACTTGATCGCCGCCAGCATGGCCGAACTGATCGTTAATTGCTTTAAACTTATCTATATCCCAATAAATGAGGCACGCATGTTGCGGCTGTTTTTGTAACTCAAGTAATTTTTGTTTTGCGTGGCTATAAAATCCCCGACGATTAAAGCAATCAGTCAGCGGATCTGTCATCGCCAGCAACTTCATTTCTTCGGCCAAATCAGAAGCCAGCATATAAATCACAAATACTGACATCCCAACATAAGCCGCAGGTAGGGCGGTAAAGTTAACAATGGCGTAGAGCTTTATAAGTTCTACATCCATCTCTTTACCTT
This sequence comes from Shewanella frigidimarina, assembly GCF_003797125.1. Classification (GTDB taxonomy): domain Bacteria; phylum Pseudomonadota; class Gammaproteobacteria; order Enterobacterales; family Shewanellaceae; genus Shewanella; species Shewanella frigidimarina. The sequence goes on along the minus strand of NZ_RKKE01000001.1, from coordinate 919,707 downwards.
GGGATAGTGCGATACTCGCTGCAACCAATATGCACATTGCAAATATGAAATGCATTAACGACGCACCAATTTCGGCAGGGCGTGATTTGGTGCGGTGCTTAATAATCACCACGCTGGTGATCATCAATAACAACACATCAACGTATAAATACAACGACATTCTTAAGCCTAGGTGGGGGCTAATATACGTAAAGTAATAGGTTAGCATCATCCCAAATACGCCTATGCCTAGCAGTGTTGCGGGATGGATTTTAGTGTTAGTGCGTAAGCAATGCCCCCATGTCCCGAGCACCACCGACAGCATGGAAACACTGCAACCTATCATCCAATACAGTTCGTGAGAAAGAAATAAGCTTTTAAACAGACTATTAGCCCACAGCACTGTTGAGGCTAAAAAAGATAATGAAAACATTAACGCATATTTTTGTTTTCCCATGGTTTTCCATGTCATGAAAAAGATTATCGACAGCAGAATGCTAGAAAAAAACAAGGTGATTAAAATATACGTAAACGGACTTTCCATATGGTGACTTCCTAGCTTATGGCTTTGTTTATACAAATCCAAAACGAAGCTATGTTTACTCGAACTAGACAGCGGATTGCAGTGCTTGCTGATAATAAATAACCGATGGATGGGGCAACAAATACTACAGTGTTTATCAACTGTAGACGGCAATAGCAGCCTTAGCCAATTGAGATAAGATAATAACTTTTGGATGGTTAATTAATCAGCAATAATGAGGTTAGGCTGTGGCGAGTTGTTTTATCGCTTGTTCGGTTAGCGTTTCGGTATATGAGTTGATTTTGAAATGCTCAACACTCCAACCTTTAATAAAACGTTGAAAATCAGCCCAAGCCACACAATATAAAGGTCGCCATTTTTGTTGTACCTCAAGTGGATCGATTAACGGATGACACTCAGCTAGGCCTTGGGTTAGCGCGGCAAAATAATGATTAAGATAACCATTAATTAACGCTTCTGGTTCGTGATAGCTCAATACACTGCTTAACAACATTATTACGTCTTTCATGCCGCAACCTTGGCCGATATATTGAAAATCGACTGCTGCAGCATGGTCATTCTGGCTAAAACAAAAGTTAGCTAATTTGGCATCGCCATGTACCAAGGTTTGAAATGGACATTGTTTCAAGGCATCGTCGATGAGATGGGCTGCCGACTTAAGCGGGCTGTCGGGCAAAGCGGCTAACTCGTCTGGTCGCGTATCTAGATGCCAATATGTGCCAATAGGCCAAAGTCCTTTAGGCTCTACGTGCATGTATTTAGCATGAAAATGCCCTAACCACGTTAAGCACGCGAGTACGGTGGTAGATGTGGCGGTTTTTCTGACTTGGGTAAACCCCAGGGTATGCAAGTCCTGTAATACTAATAGGGTTTCATTGGCTTGTTGGTCTACATACAAACAACGCGGAAGAGGACTGAATTGCTGCTGTGTATGATTATTTGCATAGTGTTGGTACCAATTCACTTCCACTTGATACGACTGTAATTTACGCTGATGCGACAGTGGAGTATTCCAACCTCGAGGATGCGACTCCGGTTGAGGCAAACAGATATATTTCACAATCACCGATGAGTACTGTTTGCCTGTTACATAAGCGCGAAATAATTGGCCATAACCACCCCAAAGCGGTTGAATTACCTCTATATGAGTGACTCTATCTGCCGAAATAGCCTGACTAATTGTTTGTAAAATACGGTTTGGAATTTTCAAAGCTATCTCGTTAAAGCTATTTCTGGCTGATGTGAAGCAAGTTGCTCATTATCCATCGTTTAGCATCCATCATTTATTCAACTTATAAAGTCGGGCGATGTAAATCAAAACGTAACTCGTCAGAAATACCATAATAAGCCGATGGACCGCCAGCACGTAATACGGGTTCAGCTAATGCTGTTTGATAAATCCCTTCTGCGTTCAACAAGTGCTTTTCAATATGCACAGCCACTACTTCACCAAGTACTAGCCAAGTATCAATTTTGTCACCATTAGCTGCGGTTAACTGAATGCATTGCGACAGTTTGCATTCGAAGCTGACCGGGCTTTGCGCAATGCGATCGGCTTTAACAATGTTGCCTGCTATTGGCGTTAGTCCGGCAAATTCAAATTCATCAGTACCACGGGGTAATGCGGCAGAGGTTTGGTTCATTTGCGCGGCTAAACTGCGGGTAGTTAAGTTCCATACAAACTCGCCAGTTTCAACAATGTTGGCGACGCTGTCTTTCCAACCAGTACTGGCAAAACCGATAATTGGCGGATCGTAATTAAAGCAGTTAAAGAAACTATAAGGCGCTAGATTTCGCTGGCCTTGGGTATTGCGAGAGGCAATCCAGCCAATGGGGCGTGGGCCAATAATGGCATTGAGTGGGTTATGTGGCAGGCCATGACCTTTACTAGGTTCATAAAAATAGCGATTATCAGCACTCATATTTTACCTTCTTTATATTGTTGAGCTTGTTATAGCGACATCAAATATTACCACATCAATTATGGTATCAGCGCCGTCCACAGTAAGCGTAAACCTACCACTATCATTAAGCTTAGAATGATTTTTTTAAACTGTTTTTCATCAAACTTATCTTGAATGCGCAGTCCGACTTTTACCCCAACCCAGGCAATTGGCGCCAATAGTGCGGAGACTAATAAATTACTAAGGTTAATTTGTCCTAGCATGCTGTAGGGAATTAACTTTACTGCATTCACAACCGCAAAAAATACCACAGCAGTGCCTAAGTATTCTGTTTTGGGCAAACGCAGTGGGATTAAATAAGCATTTAATGGCGGCCCACCGGCATGAGCAACAAAACTGGTAAAGCCAGCAATCGTGCCGCAAATTCGGCCGATAAAAGAGGATGGTTTCCGTTGTGACCATTCACCTAAGGTCAGGCCATAAACACCAAACCCTAACGAAATAACCCCTAATAAGCCGCGTAAATACTGCTCATTCAGTTGATCAAATAGCAGATAAGCCACCACAATACCAACAATGGCCGCAGGTAACAAAATCCACAGTTGGGTCGTATTTTGTTTTCCCCACCAAGAGCGCACACTTAAAAAGTCCATGTAAACCAATAGCGGTAACATGACTGCCGCAGCGGCAGCAGGGCTAATGGCCAAGGCAAGTAAAGGCACGGTTAATCCGCCCGCACCGCCAGCAAAGCCTGATTTTGACATCCCGGTAATTAATACCGCTGGAATAGCCACTAACCAAAACAATGGATCTGTTAACACTGACGTTCCTCGCGATGTTAATCAGTTAAAATGGATAGGCTAATAACAGATGGTTAATAGTCTATTCATGAAAATGAATAAGTTAACTGAACATGTCGTTTGGTTGAAGTTAAACGAGAGGGAATCATAGCACCCTCACCCGTTAATTAGGCAAGAAATTAGCTGGAGGTTAAGTGCTTATGACTAGATTAAGAATTAGCAGATCGCAATAAGAAGGGAGAACGTTGTTCATCTGGATGACATGATAGTTTTTGCGTTAACGCATCAAAGTCAAGCGGTTTATCAAATAAATAGCCCTGTAAATAATGAATACCTAAAGCGGTGAGAGTGTTGGCTTGTTGCTGGTTTTCAACTCCTTCAGCAACAATACGGTAGCCAAGGCCATGAGACATCACCATTACCGCTTTAACAATATCAATGCCTTTAAGGTGAAGATTATTGATAAAAGAACGGTCAATTTTAACGGTATTAACATGTAAATCTTGGATCACAGATAATGACGAGTAGCCAGTGCCAAAGTCATCGATGGAAATCATAAAGCCTATTGACTGCAATGCTTTAACCATTTCAATTAGTTTAAATTTATCTTGCGAAAATACCGACTCAGTGATTTCTAAATGCACTTTACTTGGATTTACATGGTACTGGTTAATGATTTGCTCAGCTTTACTGACAAAATCAACATCTTCAAATTGAATCACCGACACATTAATGCATATTGCTAATTGCGGCTTTAACAAATGTAATGCTGACAGATGGCGCACCGACTCTTCAAGTACCCAGTAGCCTATTTGTTTAATGGCGCCATTTTTTTCTGCTAACGGAATAAACACATCCGGTGGAATATTATTTCCTTCAAATTCCCATCGGAGTAACGCTTCAACAGAGGCTATATCACCAGTAGTGGAGTCAATGATGGGTTGAAACACCAAACGTAATTGTTGCTCGGCAATAGCTTGGGCAATCCCTTTACTTAAATGCATTTCATGCTTTATCTTCTGCTCTAGCTCACCACTGAACATCACATAGTCATCAGTACCGCCACTTTTGCGGCTATACATGGATAGATCGGCCAAGCTGATTAAATCTGATATTGATTGGCCGTGTTCAGGATACATTGCAATACCAATAGAACAGTCCATATGAATCACATGCTGCGTAGTGATAATAGCCTGATTAATATACTTTTTAAGTGCGATAGCCAAATCTTCAAAACGATAAAGAGGGCTTTGGTGGGCCATAATAATAAATTCATCACCACCCCAACGACAGATTATTTCATCGTGCTGGCAAGCTTGTTTAATTCGCTTTACCACTCCGGTTAGTACTTCATCACCAACCCGATGACCAAAATTGTCATTTACCTGTTTAAAACCATCTAAATCAAGGAAGAAAATAGCATATTGACTGTCGGTTTCTATTTGCGATAACTGTAGCTTGGCGGCGGCTAGAAATGAGCGTCGATTGAGTAATTGAGTCAGTGAGTCGTGTTGGCTTAATTCGATAATTTTTTCGGTTCTTTGTTGAACCTTGTGTTCCATGGTTTTTAATAACTGATTATGTTCATTGCGTAACATAATAGAATTTTTAGTAAAATTAGCGGCAGCATTGGCAACCGATAACATAACAGCGGCATAGGCTAAGCCTAAACAGCCTAATAATAGATGGGCAGGATTATCACCAAGTATCATTTGCAGCGAGAAGGGAGCTAATAACATTAGAGTATAAATTTGCGATAATAACTTGTTGCCAGATAATACCGTAGCGGCACCGCCAGCCATTGCTGACACAATGACTAGAGAAGAAAATAACTCATCAATACTCGATTTGTTATAAAAATAAACACAATAAAAGGCCCAAAGAAACGCAGTTAATAATACACCTGCACCAAAACGATATAAGTCATTTTGGCAACTGAATAGGCCTTTATTAGCACGCCGAAACCACAAAGCCGTATCGATAATACGAAAACCAACAACCGCAGATAAACATAACCACCAGATGAATTTATAATGAACTGTCGAATGTTCCGCAAACCCAAAAGCTAGTCCAGCCGAAGCGACAATAGTAATGGCAATGCCCGGAATCGCATTTTGGTATAACAACTTTAGGTGGTCGTTTAAAACATGTGGATCATTAACCTGTGTTTGCATTAATAGCTTTACCGTCATTACGAGGGAATACCAATAAGTATACGTCCAATGCTTAAAAATACTACTTTCGTGATGATTTAAAGGAACGAAAAGTGCTAGCTAATTTAAGTATCTATTTATCATTAACTTAAGCGTAACAACGTTATTTTTTATGGCTCACCTTCCATAGAAACAGACTAGCCAATATGGGGGTGATGTGTGATTCTGTTATCTAAGCTCATTATTTAACGGATAATATGGTCATGATCCAACTGTGCGAGTGGCAACAGCAGGGGCAATTTTTGTCTATTAACGATCAGCAGATCTTTACTCGTCAAGCGGGTGATAGAAAGGCGCCAGCGTTATTGTTAATTCATGGTTACCCTAGCGCAAGTTGGGATTGGGAAGGTATGTGGCATGAGTTAACTCAACACTATTTTGTGGTAACTCTTGATATGTTGGGCTTTGGATTTTCAGACAAGCCCAAAAATGTTGATTATTTAATCAGTCAGCAAGCCGATATTTATGAAGCTGTTTTACAGCAGTTTGGCGTTAGCCATTATCATATTTTAGCCCATGACTATGGTGATACGGTCGCGCAAGAGTTGTTAGCAAGACAACTTGATGGCAACAGTACATTGAGCATTAACAGTGTGTGTTTTCTAAATGGTGGTTTGTTTCCCGAAACCCACAAACCTTTGCTCATTCAAACCTTGCTACTGTCTCCATTAGGGCCTCTGGTGTCTAAGTTAATTAACAAACAAAAGTTTGCAGCTAATTTACAACGTATATTTGGGCCATCTACACCGCCTACGCCACAGGTTATCGACGCTTTATGGCAACTGCTTAACCACAATAATGGCTTAGCGGTAATGCATAAATTGATTAACTATATCACCCAGCGTAAACAACACCGCGAACGTTGGGTTGGGGCGATTATCAACAGTACAATACCGATCAAGTTGATCGCAGGGGCTAAAGATCCGATCTCGGGCCAACACATGATCGATCATTATCGTAAATTGATTCCTCATGCAGATGTAACCGAACTGCCTACGTTGGGGCATTACCCACAAGTCGAAGACGCGAATGCCATTATCGCTGCCTACTTACAGTTTAGATTAAGTCGTACTAAGCAAATAACTTAGCAATAAGAGTTGGCATTATGAGACAGCAATAAGAGCTAGCTTACGTACAAATAACACGGCCTCAGGTCACTGCATTAGTCTGCAGTATCGTTTGTGTTTACGTCGTATCGAAGCGCTGAAAATACTCAACTTACGTTTTAGATTGTTCTCAACAATTATGGCATCACTGCTTTATGTGCGCGATTTTGTTTGAGTATTGTCGAATCAAAATTGTTCCGAATTATCCATAATAGTAGGCTTACATCTCAAAAAGCATCCGGAATTATTATTCGCTCATATCCTCCTGCAAAATAACATGATATTTTACAATCAAATGGAGTTTAACCCGTTAGGTTTATGGAGAAACAATGCAGGCTTTTTTAGTCGCTCAAGCAAATATACCCTTTTCAATTGCGCTCGCTATTGTGGTCATATTGGGGATGTTTGAAATCATCGCCTTGATTGCAGGCTTAAGTGTATTTAGTGCACTTGATAATTGGTTTTCACTCGATGTAGATACAGATGTAGATACCACGGTATCTGTTACCGGTATGACCGGTATATTGGGTTGGCTGTGTCTTAACCGCTTACCGTTACTTATCTGGTTCGTATTAGCGTTAAGTAGTTTTGCGATAGCAGGCTATGTGATTAACTTTGGCTATTCACAACTTTTTGGCAGCTTTTTACCCCAATTAATCACCGTACCGGTTGCGTTAGTCATAATGTTTTTTTCAAGCCACTTTATTGGTAATGGTATTGCCAATATTCTCCCTAAAAACGAAACCTCAGCAATATCAATTGATGCGCTTGGCGGTTGTGTTGGCAAGATCACCCAAGGTCGTGCAATAAAAGGCATGCCGACAGAAGCGATGGTTCGGGACACATTTGGGCAGAAACACTACGTGTTAGTTGAACCAGAACACGACGATGTCGAATTTTTACCTGGCGTCGATGTTGTACTCATCGCTCATCAAGGCAAAGTCTGGACAGCAACCAGATTCAGTAAACCAAAAGCATCTTATTGAGATATACCCTAAAAATAAAAATGTCATTCCAATGACACTTTTTGATAAACACAGTTGTATTTAAAAGGAAATTAAATGGAAACGTTAACAAACTTTGATTCAGGAAGCGGCTTTGTCCTCCTCATTGCTGGCATAGCAGTATTAGGATTGATTATTATTGGACTTATTTTTGCCAAACTGTACAAACGAGCCAGCAAAGAAATGGCTTTTGTTCGTACCGGGTTCGGCGGTGAGAAAATCATTAAAGATGGTGGCGCAATTGTGCTGCCAGTGCTGCACGAAACGATTTCGGTCAACATGAATACCTTGCGTATTGAAGTTGAAAAAAATCAAAAAGATGCCCTGATCACCAAAGACAGAATGCGCGTGGATGTAAAAGCCGACTTCTATTTACGTGTTGCGCCAAATGCCGAAGGGATTTCAATGGCAGCGCAAACGTTAGGTACTCGCACTAATCGTGTTGAAGAACTTAAAAAATTAATGGAATCAAAATTTGTCGACGTATTACGTACCGTTGCAGCTGAAATGACCATGACCGAAATGCACGAGCAGCGCGCAGACTTTGTCCAGCGAGTGCAGAACAATGTCGCCAATGACCTTGAGAAAAACGGCCTAGAATTAGAATCTGTGTCGCTCACGGGTTTTGATCAAACTGACTTGCAATTTTTTAATGAAAATAACGCATTTGATGCCGAAGGTCGTGCTCGTCTAGCAAAAATCATTGAAGAAAAACGTAAAGAAACCAACGATATTCAACAAGAAAACCGTATCAAAATTGAACAGCGTAATCTTGAAGCGGAAAAAGAATCGTTAGAAATCGAAAAGTCGGAAGAAGAAGCTCGCCTTGCTCAGCAGCAGTCACTCGAATTTAAACGTGCCGATCAAAAAGCTGAAATCATTAAACAAAAAGAAAACAAAGCCCGCGAAGAACGTGAAGCAGAAATTGCCAAAGAGCGCGCAATTGAAACGGCTGAAATTGAAAAAACCAAAGACATCGAAACCCGTGAAATTGAAAAGTATAAGTCTATTGAACAGTCACGCATTCAGCAACAACGCGATATTGAAGTATCTGAACAAGACAAACGCATTGCGGTAGCCGCTAAGTCGGAAGAAGAGTCAGCCGCTCGCGCTCGCGCTGCAGAAGCTGAAAAAACCAAGGTAGAAAAAGAAGAAGCGGTTATTACTGCGCGCCAAACTGCAGAAGCTAATCGTCGTAAAGACATTGAGGTGATTGACGCCCGTAAAGAAGCTGAGCGCGAGGCCGTGGGCGTTACAGTTCGAGCTGAATCAGAAAAAGTTGCCGCGGAAGATAGAGCTAGCGCCATTTTAATTGAAGCGCGTGCCAGTGCAGACGCTAAAATGCTAAAAGCCTCAGCCGATGAGAAAATCTATGCAGTCGAAGCTGCGGGTAAGCGGGCACAGTACGAAGCTGAAAACGTACTGAGCAACGAACAAATTGCACTGCAAAGATCATTAGCCATATTAAAAGCCTTACCAGATATTATTGCTCAAGCCGTTAAACCGCTTGAAAAAATTGAAGGTATTAAGATTTTACAAGGCTATGGTACGGGCAATCAAATGAGTAACGGAGAGGGTAACCAATCCCAGGGTGGTATTGCAGAGCAAGTAACCACTGCTGCATTAAACTATCGTGCTAATGCCCCTGTGGTTGATGCCATGCTACGAGAGTTAGGCTTAGTTAATTCAGAGTCTGGTAACTTAAATGACTTACTGACAGGCAATAATGCACTGACATCTGAAGCGATTAATGTCATTCAATCGGCCAACACGAACTTTAGTGTGGATGAAGTTACCCCTGGCGTTAATCCAGCGCAATAAATGCTAAGTTGCTAAAGAGGTATCTTTCCTCTTTAAAATACAAAAAGTGCCTTTTGGCACTTTTTGTATTTATCGGCATCACTCTATAACAGAGTCATGCCGACTATGTTCAATCTCAGTCGCTTAGCGAGAGTATGAAACACTTTTTTACGCTAAAGAGTGAGTTACAACAGCTGGCCCTGTAACAGGTTTATGTTGTTCTACCTTATTAAATTATGGTCTTAATCGTAGAGAGACTTAATATTCTTTAAGGTTTATTGTTAGTTTATTATGAGCTTGGTTGTAAAGTGTTCAGTGGCCAAAAGACAGACTTTAAGCAATAGTACGTAGAATTTATCTGTTAGTTATTATTGTATTATGGTCGTTACCAGTTACCAGTTACCAGTTACCCGTTATCTATTAGCAGTTAATGCTAGGTATAAGCTAAATACACTTGTGTAATCACTCAGTCCCTCAAATAAGCCTAAAAAGGTAATGTGAACCATGACAACAGCAATAGATTATTATTTTACTAGCCTTTCACCTTATGCCTATTTAGGCCATAACACCTTTACCTCGTTGGCTGAACAGCACAAAGCCGCTATCAACTATAAGCCGATTAAACTGCCAAAATTGTTTGCAGTATTAGGTGTGTTACCGGTAAAACAACGCCTGCAAGCTCGACAAGACTATCGTTTAATTGAGTTAGCTCGTTGGTCAACAAAGCGCAAGTTAACCCTTAATCTGCAGCCCGCTTTCTTCCCTGCAGACCCAGGCTTGGCCGACAGATGTACTATTGTGTTACAGCAAGCTGGACAAGCTGTCAGTGAGTTTGTTGCCAATGTACTGGCAGCATGTTGGGCAAAAGATCAAAACATTGCAGACGAAGCGGTTATCCGACAAATATTAACCTCACTTAATCTAGATGCCGACGGTGTTGTGCAGCAAGCATTGTCAGCCGAAATAGAAGCAATATACGAATCTAATACCGTAGATGCTATTGAAAAAGGTGTGTTGGGTGTGCCGACCTATGTGTATCAAAATGAGCCATTTTGGGGACAAGATAGACTCGATTTACTTAACGATAAGCTGGCTGGATAACGTTATTTAGGTGAGGTCTAAAATAAGGTTGCAGTGGTTATTTACTGTAACCTTTACCGATGCCAATAATAATGAACGTTCAAAAGTAAAAACCAATAATCAATTGCTGTTTACACGTATTAATTTGGTTTTTGGAGTCAATAACGTTACTTATAAATAGTCATCAGTTGGCAGCCATTATGGTTGAATGTTTTTACATCAACGTTTAATCACAATCCATTATTTCAACTTTGTAATACCTATTAGAACCGCAATAATACCACCGGCCATTCCAGCCCAGGCTTCAATTGGCGTATCACCGCTTATCGCGCGGGTAACTTGAGAGCTCGCTGCATCATAAATATTGTAGCCCCACAACGCTAAAAAAATACCCGCAATAACAAGTACAATCCCAATAATTTTACTATTCATGCTAACTCCAGACTTTGATGAGGTGGCAGTGATGCCACCGTTGATGACGTTCGTAGATAACCCGAAACTAACCAAACTCATGAGGGCTCTTTATACAAGCTCCCAGACCAATCTCTGGGGGGGGGCGCTTCCATCTGTTTCATTTTAGCAAAATGAAACAGACACAAGCTAACCTGTTATTACGTTGATCGATCTTTTTATAGTCACTATAGTTTGACGTTATTTCTAATCTGTTCTATTCGCTCGCGGTTAACCCCAAAGTCAGACTCTCCGATACGTGAAGCAGATCTAACATGGATGGTAATGTTATCAGATGTTGTTGACGGGAAATAAAACTCAACATCATCGACAAAACGCATTATCTGCGAGGTAAATTCTACTCGGATATAATCATCCTCAACCACGACGATATTCGCTCGTTCAGCAGCCTTTAGTACGTGCAACAGTTTTGCCTGTGCCTGCTGGCGTGTGCCGACGAACTCAATCGGTTGTATAGCATGTTCTTCATCTGCAACTGATTGTTGGCTATTGACGCAATTTGGCGATTCAGGACATGGCATTAACTGGCCATCATTAATGCCTAAAGTAGGCACCGTGCCAGAACAACCCATTAACAGCATCATGCTGAGTGTAATAATTGAAACTTGCTTGTACATTATTAATATCCTTTTATTTATTTTCTCGGTGACCGTAACTTAATACTCGGGTTATTTGCCATTTGTCATCTACTTTACGCCAAACCATGACAAAGTCAGCTTTACCTTCACATTGGTTGGTTTTATTTTGACAAAAGATATGCACCCCTTCGGTAATCGCACCAAAATCTTTAATCGAGTGGACGTTAAAAGAGCCCTCAACCAGCTTTCGGGTGTAATGGCCACAGGCATTGTTTTTAGTATTCGCAATCATGCTGTCACGGTCCCACGTTACCCCACCATTATCATGATAAAACTCAACATCCGCTGCAAAAAAGCTTGCGTGCTTATCTAGTTCTTGCGGACTTTGACAATGATTAAATGAGTCAAACACCGCAGTATCAAGCGCTTTCATCGTGTCAGCTAACATCACGTCATCAGCCAATGCAGGCATTGAGACCAAGGCCAATAAAACCAAGCAAATTTGTTTCATCGTTTCAATTCCTAATGGGTTAGTGACAAGGTCAGTGGTTCAGTTACAAAGCGTGTTGTAAATAGGCGGTCAAATACGGTTAATACAGAAACTTTATGAGGGCTAAAGTATAACTACAGAATATAAACGTAAAGTCATCGTTCTGAAAACTCAATATTCAAAGGGGTAGGGATTTGAGCCCTCGCCCTCATTCTAAGACGCCTGTATACGCGGGTTGTACGAGTATTGATGAGTAAATTATTACACCAAACTGTTGTTTTTTTTAATGAACTTTCGCGCACTAGCTTTACTGGATTACATTTAACTCTTTCAGCTTATTTAGGAATGGAGGAAATTTAGAATTAACAACAGCACCAGAATTACTTACTCCAAAAGTAGATACCGAATAGGTGTCAATTTGGATTAATTTCATTTTGACGTCACGGCCTTTTGCTACTTTGACAAATTCGTTTATTGGCATAACTAGACGACGAGTAGACCAGCTACCATATTTTGTGAGAACACTTGCTTCTGTTATATTTTCAATTATCTCACCGTCCACATTAAAAGCCACACCTTGAACATTAGTAATTCCATTTGTTCCGACCTCTAAGAAAACTACATCTGGAAATTTTTGATTCCATTCAAAACCCATAGTATGCCAACCCTCAGTTAAGCTTGAAGAGGAGCTTACTGGAGCCTGTGAAACTATGAGAGCACCATCAAATGAGTCTTTATGTGTATTCAAAGATGGTGTCATAGCATCGTTCATACTAGTACAACCGGTTATTGTGATAAATACGGTAACTATTATTAGTTTTAAATCTACTTTAAACATTATGTGATCCTTAAATTTTAGATACCCCGATTAGAGTAGCTAGATTACTACGGCAATGGATGAAAGTTGTTAAGCACTTGCTAGATAGCTACAAGCCCGCATTTCTTTAGAACAGATACCAAAACCATTTGCTTGGTAAACATTAAAAACAGCTTTGATAAATACTATCGGAAGTTGTATTTCGTCTTGAATTTCATAACCATTCAGCCATTGCCCTACTTCACAGTTCTCAACTCGCTCTAATAGTAAATCCATTTTTTTAGTGTCTTCAAAACGGGTAAATAAATACAAAATAAAACAAGGATCTATCACTTCAATCTCAACAGGATATGATGACCCCAATTCATTATATTTCTTAATTAAGCCTTTGGTGTCGAGTATAGCGAAGGCTCTAGAGTATTTTGTGTAAATCTCATCTCTGAAATTTAATGTGAATGAATCATTATTAACTAAAGCAAAATAAATCACTTGAGATAACGCTGGAAGGTCTTTGTGTAGAACGCTGATAGGGTCTTCTAAAGCATCAAGTCTTTGTTTAATTTTGATTGCATCAAGCTCATTACTTATTTGAATAAAAGAGGCTGCCACTGGGAAGTTGACACCAGCAACTCTCATGATTTTTAAAAATGATTCCATATACACTCCATTGTGATTGATACTATGACCTCCAGCTATAGGCTCAACAGTTCTTGCAGCCTAGAGCTGGTTAACCGATAGTTTTTTCCATCTAAAATATCTTGTTACCCTTTGATAGTAAGGTGAAGAGTCTTACTATCAAAGCAAAATTTGTACATAAGCCTTGCGAATTCGATTTGCAATAAATTAGGTCAACCATGTATACCTCAGCGTATACATTTCCGCGTGCAGAGACATGCCGCCTGTAGACATAAATGACCACACTAATTCGTCATTGAATGAGTAACCACATGCTGAATACACTTTACAACTCATATGTAAGTATCGATCTTATAAATAGGAACCCGTGGGTTCAAAGTCCTATCTTTCACCTAAACGAAAAAAGGCTCATCATTTCTGATGAGCCTTTTTTCTTGAATCTTGAGGAGGGATAGCTTGCTTGTAATAAAGAGGAACCCGTGGGTTCAAAGTCCTATCTTTCACCCAATAAAAAGGCCCGCTATAAATAGCGGGCCTTTTTGTTTTTAATGTGGCGGAGGGATAGTGATCTTTTATAAATAGGAACCCGTGGGTTCAAATGTTACAAATACAAAAAAGCCTCATCATTTCTGATGAGGCTTTCTCGTTAAATGTGGCGGAGGGATAGGGATTTGAACCCTAGAACGGGATAAACCGTTGCCGGTTTTCAAGACCGGTGCATTCGACCACTCTGCCATCCCTCCGAACGCGGTGAATAATAAGGGTATTCTAAAAAATGTAAAGCCTTGATGTGCTCAATGGCACAACAAATGTGCAAAATGACCTTAAAAGGGTCGTGTTTGGACAATATTTACACTTTTAACGCGATTAATTTATTATTAGCTCTGTTGACGATAGTGAGTTTGCCTCTCTCGATAGCTTGTTGCTAACGAGAGACAGTAACATCAGTAACGATTAGTGAACTAAACCACGACGCTTTAATAGGGCGTCGGTTGATGGCTTTTTACCAGCAAAGTCGATATAGCTTTGCATTAGATCTCGGCTGTTACCTTTTGACAATACTGCGTCACGGTATTTTTGGCCGTTCTCTAACGTTAATCCACCGTGAGCCATCATGTAAGCAAACGAGTCTGCTGCAAAGACTTCGGTCCATAGGTATGCGTAATAACCAGCTGAATAACCGCCGCCGAAGCTGTGGCTAAAATAGGTGGTTTTGTAGCGTGGCGCAATTGGGCCGTAGTCTAGGCCGTGTTTGGCTAGTGCTTGTTTTTCAAAAACTGCTACATCGGTAATTTCGGTGCCTGCTGGAATTGAATGCCATTCCATATCAAGTAGCGCAGCAGCTAAGTATTCTACCGTGCCAAAACCTTGGTTAAAGGTATGTGCTTTTAATACTTTGCCTAATAACTCTGCTGGAATCGGCTCATCAGTTTGGTAGTGTTTCGCGTAGTTGGCTAGCACTTGTGGATCAACACTCCAGTCTTCGTTAGCTTGTGATGGAAACTCAACAAAGTCACGTGCAGTTAGGGTACCGGCTAGGCTTGGGTAGTTAACTTGTGAATATAAACCGTGAATGGCATGGCCAAACTCGTGGAATAACGTGCTCACTTCGTCAAAAGTTAGCAGTGTTGGTTGACCTTCAGCAGGTTTTGGCACGTTAAGTGCGTTGTATACCACTGGTTTTGTATTTTTTAAGAATGACTGGCTAACGAACTCATCCATCCATGCGCCACCACGCTTACCAGGGCGTGCGTACATATCGAGATAGAACAAACCAATTGAGCTGCCGTCTTTGTTAAAGATTTCATAGCCTGTGACGTCTTTGTGCCACACAGGAAGGTCGTTACGTGGTTTAACTGTAATGCCGTACAGTTTTTCCATTGCGAAAAACAATCCGTCGTTAAGCACTGTGTTCATTTCAAAGTATGGCTTAACTTGGTTGTCGTCTAGGTCATATTTGGCTTTACGTACTTTTTCTGCGTAGTAAGCCCAGTCCCATGGTTCTAAAGTAAAGTCTTTACCGTCTTTAACGATTTCGGCTTGAATGTCTGCCGCTTCTACTTTGGCTTTAACCAGTGCTTTTGGCGCTAAGTCGTCAAGAATGCCATAAACCGCTTCTGGGTTTTTGGCCATTTGGTCGCCTAGCGAGTATGCCGCCCATGTTGGGTAGCCTAATAGTTTGGCTTTTTGTGCACGCAGTTGAGCAATTTTGATGTTTAACGGCGCGTTGGTGTCCATGGCGCGATATGCTGAGGTTTCCCATAGCTGTTTACGTACATCGCGGTTTTTAAGGCTAGAAAGCAATGGTTGAGTGGTGGTGTTCACTAAAGTGATCATGTAACCCGTTTTACCAGCAGCTTTAGCGGCAGCAGCTAATGATGCAATGTCGTTGTCTGATAAGCCATCAAGCAGGGCTTTATCTTCAATTATGATCACATCGTCATTAAATGACTTTAATACGTTTTGTGAGAAGCTGGTTTCAAATTTGGCTAGCTCACCGTTTAACTCACGCATTGTTGTTTTGTCAGCGATTGATAATTCAGCACCGGCACGGACAAAGCGGTCGTAATACACTTCAACTAAACGTAAGTCTTCGCCTGTTAATGTGGCTTTGTTTTTATAAATTGCTTGGATGCGCGCAAACAGTTTTTCATCAAGATAGATGTTGTCTTGGTGTGCTGTGAGTTTAGGCACAATTTGCTCTTCAACACTGATGAAGTTGTCGTCTGAAATAAGCCCTGAAAGGTTGAAAAATACCCGTTGAGTGCGGTCTAAAATCGCGCCGGTTTTTTCAAGTGCGACAATGGTATTGTCAAACGTGGCAGCTTCAGTGTTGTTAGTAATGGCAGCGATTTCTGCTTTGTGCTCTTGCATGCCTTGTTCAAACGCAGGTAAGTAGTCGCCCGCATTAAACTTGTCGAACTGTGGTGCCATGTATTGTAAAGGGCTTGGTGTTAACAGTACGTTGTCGGCAGTAGCAGGCGCTTTGGTCATTGTTGTTGATGCATCTGTTGTGGTTTTGGCTGCCATGGCGGTGTCTGCTGATTGCTCTGAACACGCGCTGAGCATCAGTGCAGCACTAACTGCAGTCGTGATAAGTGTTTTACGCATTGAAATATCCTTGGGTCTTGGCCCTTTTAGGTGTTTTTATGCCTATTCAAAATGTGTTGTGCGGCTGAATAGTGACAATAAAAACATAAAGTAATAACCCCAGTACAATACCAAGCCTGCGCCTTGCAGCAAAGGTTAATGGTATTAACTAAGATTAATTATTGTAACTAAAGTTACTAATAGTGATATTTGTTAGATTTTGCGGCATTCCGGCTGTAATTGTAGTGGTAATTTGTGGATATTCGCGTAGCTTAATAGCAATAGATAGCACGACGAGGGTGATAGATGAAAGCGGGTAAACACGATACAAAACTGCTCAAGCTCGCGATGGAGATTGGCATGGGATACGCGCAAAAGCGTGGTTTTGAAGATTTTGGCAAAGGCATTTCGCCAAAAGATAAAGTGGAATGTATTTATCGATTATTAGTGCAAGACAATTTAATCCAACCATTAGCCGAAGATAAAGATGATGGTCCAAATCGTAAACATAAATTGATATTGTGGATTAGTAAGCAACTGCCTAAAGAACATGAATTATTGAACTAAGGTTACCAACCTACACACTAAATTAAGCCCAAATGAAACGATATTTCATTTGGGCTTTTTGTCTTTAGCACCTGTCTGTACAGGCGCTAATATCGATTTTACTAACGTGATTCAATTTCAATAATTTTTAAGCTGATTAACTGCTTTTGCCATTGCTGCTTATTAACACCTTCTACCCAAATTGTATCACTTTGGCGATGCTGACCTTTACGCAGGTAAGTTTCTGGCATACGGAATATAGCTTCCCAGGCTTCAAGCTTTTCTGTTTTGAGCAATGCACCGTTGTCATTGTAAAAACTCACTTCAACTTCAACAACCGTGACATGTTCGTTACTGGTGCTGTCAAAATCGAACACTAAGCCGAGCTTATCGCCTTTCCATTTTGTGTCTGCAAGGGTGATTTTAATGCCGTCTTTAGCCGTACTGCCTAATAATTCTGGTTGTGCTAACGCCGCTGCAGTTAAGCGTGTGGTTGCTACTTGAGTATTAACTGCAGGCGCAGTAGGCATGGCAACCGATTGTGCTGCAACAGGTGTTGTTACTGCAGCTACCGACGCTGCAGGTGCAATTGCAGGCGGTGTTACTCCGTTTGCTTGCTCTGTGATGTCTGCTTTAGCAGCTTGCACTGGTTGGGTTACTGTTTCGGTGATGATGTATTCCCAAGTGAAGTCGTCTTTTAGACGAACATTGGCACCATTTTCTAAGGTGATAACAGCAACATTGGCGGCCATTGCTGCTGGAGCGAGTAATAAAAATAGGGCTGATGCGATCGCATTAAGTTTGGTTTTCATCTATTCATCCTGATTGAAAGTCTTTAACTCTTTTGCTCATTCTACGTACTTTTATAGTAGAAATGGAAATAAAGTGTGGTTCGATATTCATATTTCACAGCCGCATGTTGTAGCGCAATATTTTATGCTTATGTCGCTATTGATAAGTTATGTGTGAATTCATTTTACAATGTTAATTTTAGGTTATAAATCATACTAATTTAAACGCTGTTTGTTGATGTTGATCAAATTTAACTACCCCTTTGTAGGTGACACTAGTCGTGTTTCAAATACATTGAGGACATGTGATGAAAACTTATTATTCAGTATTAATGTTATCTTCAGTTTTATTGCTGAGCGCTTGTGGCAGTGATAGCACAACCGATGAAGTTAACCCTTTAGGACAATTCTCTTTAGGGGTGTCTGATGCCCCTATGGCCGGCGTGTCGCAGTTAGGGCTAGTAATGAATGAACTTGTTATGACGGATGCAGCGGGGGAAATACACCGTTATAGCTTACAGCATAGGGAGTTTAATTTACTCGATTATCAGGGCATGAATAGGCATCTTGCTATTGATAATATCGATCTACCTGTTGGCCAATATCATAATGTCCACGTGACAATTGATCAGGGTGATGGCAATCAAGGTTGTTACGTTGAAGATGGTCAAGGCCGTCATAGTTTGCAAGTGGAAAATGGTTATTTACCAATAGAAGATGTTGAGATTATAGCTAATCAGCACCGTGTAATGACATTGGAAATTAATTTGTACCAAGGTCTGCTAATGGAGCAAGAGCAATACCAATTGCGTCATCGTGCAATGTGGTCAGTTGATAATAGTCAAATGGGCCATTTAATTGGCGAAGTCGATCCGCAATGGGTTGCCAGTTGTGAAATGGACTACGCAGATCTCACTCCAGTTGGCGGGGAATTTTATCATTTAGCTTATTTATACCCAGACAGTGTCACTTCTATTGATCAAATGGCCGATATGGGGACAACACCTCCAACAGGGCTAACGGCTCCGTTATCGGTGAGTCGATTGTTACAAACTACTGATGGGGATTGGTATTTTGCAATGGGATATTTACCCGAAGGAAACTACCGAGTGGGTTATAGTTGTTTAGGTCATTTAGATGATCCAATTCTTGATGACATTAGCGCAGGCCCATTTGTAATGTATAAAGATGCAGACACTATAACGATTGAATCAGGCCCTCTTGGTGGACAACAAACTGTACATGAGTGCGGCAACGGCAATGGTGGGCATCATGAAGGGCATGGTGGCCACGGAGGCTAGTGCTGAGGTTAATAGATCTTTCTATCGTTTTATTAATGCTTTATTTGTTCCGGCAAAAGACTTTTTTAACTATTTAATTTGGTCAATTAACTAAATCAGTAAGACATACAGTTAATGATGTCTTACTGACTCTAGCTACGTTATTTTCCCCATATTCATATTCATATTCATTATGTCGCTATAGATATTGATTTTAGCGCGCCATACCCTCCGTTTTCATTCAATAAATACCAATCAATATTAGCGATTGCTGAAGGTGATGTGGCTCATAAAATCTAACATTGCTACCAAAAACGGGTTTTGATTTACAGTGTAAAGAGTAAACTCGCCTCTAACGTGTAAAATTTATACATGAATAATATTTAAGGAGTAGAGTTATGTTTTGTGTGCAATGTGAGCAAACCATTAGAACACCAGAAGGCAATGGCTGTAGTTACTCGCAAGGTATGTGCGGCAAGTTAGCGTCGACGTCTGATATTCAAGATTTATTAATCTATATGCTGCAAGGCGTGTCGGCTTATGCAGTGAAAGCGCGTGAGTTTGGCATTGTAGACAACGACATTGACACTTTTGTGCCGAAAGCCTTTTTTGCCACGTTAACTAACGTAAACTTCGATGATGAACGCTTAATTGATTATGCCTACCAGGCACAGACGTATCGCGACCAATTAAAAGCGGCTTACATTGCTGCTTGTAAAGGCCAAGGTGTCGAGCCAGAAATGGTGAGCGGCCAAGGTGAGTTATTACTTGCTACCTCAAAACCTGAGATTTTAGCCCAGGCGCCAATTGCACTGCTTAACGGCGGAGACGTAAATGAAGACATTTTAGGCTTACGTTTATTATGCCTATATGGCTTAAAAGGCGCAGCGGCTTATATGGAGCATGCTCGCGTATTAGATCAAACTGATGTCGATGTGGC
This sequence comes from Shewanella frigidimarina, assembly GCF_003797125.1. Taxonomy (GTDB): domain Bacteria; phylum Pseudomonadota; class Gammaproteobacteria; order Enterobacterales; family Shewanellaceae; genus Shewanella; species Shewanella frigidimarina. The sequence goes on along the minus strand of NZ_RKKE01000001.1, from coordinate 899,638 downwards.
TGCTGAGTTCCATAAAATCATGGCATTCTTAGGCGAAGACTCTGTTGATGCTGACAAGTTATTTGCTACTGCAATGGAAATTGGCCAATTAAACTACCGCATTATGGCGATGTTAGATTTAGGCGAAACCACCTCTTTTGGCCATCCTGAGCCAACACAAGTGAATACCAAATCTGTTAAAGGTAAAGCGATTTTAGTGTCTGGTCACGACATGAAAGATCTAGAGCTTATTCTTGAGCAAACCGCAGGCAAGGGCATTAATGTTTTTACTCACGGCGAAATGTTACCAGCACTTGCTTACCCAGCATTTAAAAAATACTCGCATTTAGTCGGCAACTACGGCGGCGCTTGGCAGAATCAGCAAAAAGAATTTGCCACTTTCCCAGGTGCAGTAGTGATGACCTCAAACTGTATTATCGACCCTACAGTTGGTGAGTACTCTGACCGTATTTATACCCGCAGTATCGTAGGTTGGCCTGGTGTAACTCACGTTGAAGGTGATGATTTCAGCGAAGTGATTAACAAAGCCCTTGAACTTGAAGGTTTTGCTTATGATGAAATTCCACACATGATCACCATCGGTTTTGCCCGTAACGCCTTAATGGCAGCAGCACCAACCGTAGTTGAAAACGTTAAAAATGGTTCTATTAAGCACTTCTTCTTAATTGGTGGTTGTGATGGCGACAAGTTAGAACGTAATTACTTTACCGATTTAGCTAAATCAGTGCCTGACGATTCAATTATTTTGACCCTAGGTTGCGGTAAGTACAAGTTCAATAAATTAGACTTTGGTGACATCAATGGTGTGCCACGTTTACTTGATGTGGGCCAATGTAACGATGCCTATTCTGCTATTCAGTTAGCGTTAGCGTTAAAAGATATTTTTGAGTGTGACCTTAATGATTTACCGCTGAGCCTAGTGTTGTCGTGGTTTGAGCAAAAAGCGATTGTGGTGCTATTAACCTTGTTATCGCTTGGCGTGAAAAACATCCGTACAGGACCTACTGCGCCAGCGTTTTTATCTGAAAATCTAATGAATATTTTAGAGCAACAGTTTGGTTTACGTGGCACTACCGATGTTGAGTCAGACTTAAAAGCCATGATGAACGTGGCGTAATTAGCCCTAAAAATCGTGCATTTATGTTACCCGTATTTGCACGATAACGATTAAAGCCGATATGAGATTTTCATATCGCGCTCTGTGTTTTTTACTGCGTTAAAGGTGTCAAAATGAGTAGTACTCCCTCAATTGGTTTTTCATTTTCACAAGCGCTTTCTGCCCAAGCGGCAAAAAAAGTGGCTCCTGTTATCGAGGCCCCCGTTATCGAGACTCCGCCTACGGTGCAACCACCTGCGTTGACAGGCTCGAAAGCACTTTTGGCTGCTGAGAACTGGCAACGAGGTGAGGTGCAACTGCGCTGTGTTGAAAAATGGAATGAAACCCATGATGTGGTGAGTTTTCGATTTCAAGGGATTGAACCGGTTAAGTTTAATTTTAAACCGGGACAGTTTATTACCTTTAAACTCGACATTAATGGCGACAAGGTTTACCGCAGTTACACTATTTCATCGTCACCTTCACGACCATTTTCGTTAGTGGTTACGGTTAAAAAAATCGTTGGTGGTTTGGTGTCTAATTACTTAACTGAGTCGCTCAATGTTGGCGATGAAGTGACGGTTACTGGCCCTGATGGAATATTTAACTTGATCGACATTGAAGCCGATAAGTACTTATTGTTAAGTGCCGGTTGTGGTGTCACACCTATGCATTCTATGTCGCGCTGGCTTTGCGATACCACTACCGACAGTGATATTGCCTTTGTACACAGTGCCAAAACGGTTCATGACATTATGTTTGCGGATTCGATGGCATCAATGGCATCACGAAGCCCGAGTTTTAATCTTAATTATGTACTTGAGTCAGACAGTAATAAGCAAGATTTAACCGATAAACATACTTCTACAGGTTGCGAAGGTGGCCGCTTAAGTTTAGAAACCTTAGTCAAATTAGTACCAGATTATCAACAGCGTACGGTATTTGTGTGTGGACCAGAACCCTACATGGCTGCAGTAAAATTAATGCTTGAAGCTGCCGAATTTGATATGAGTCAGTTTAATCAAGAAAGCTTTGGCGCAAGTAGCGCTCTGGGTTTAAAAGCGGCGCTAGACAGTAATCCATCAACAGAACGGTTTATGCTGAGTATTGGTGATAAGCAGGTGCAGTTAACTGGCGATCAAAGCCTACTTGATGGCATAGAGTCTGCAAAATTACCGATGATTGCGGCTTGCCGAACGGGTGTATGTGGTGCATGTAAATGTCAGGTTGTTTCAGGCACTACTGTATCGTCTAGCAAAATGGCATTAACCGCTGAAGAAATCGCTGCAGGATTTGTATTGGCGTGCTCGACTAAAATGACTTCGAATGTGCAGTTAAAAATGTGATACGGCTTACCGTAGTAAATACAAGCCGACTTTGTATCGGTCGGCTTATACGGTACTCGTTGAGTGCGGAACTATTGCTACACTATTGCGACACATGCAGTAGATTAAAATAGAGGTGTCATTGAGGGAATTAAGTATTGCTGGGCAAAATCATTGGCATCTACAGGTTTCCCCAAATGATAACCCTGCCATATGTTGGCACCTTGCTTAGCCACAAAATCGGCTTGGAATTGATTTTCAACCCCTTCTGCTACCAACGATAATTGTAAATTATTTGCCATGGCGATAATGGTGTTAACTAACTGTCGGCTTTGTTCTGAAGTTTCAAGATTACGTATAAAACTGCGATCAATTTTAACCGAATTAAACGGGTAGTTTTGCAAATAACTGAGTGATGAATAGCCGGTACCAAAATCATCTAAAGACAACCGGATCCCATGATGGTGTAACTTATTTAATATTTCTTGGGCATGTGTAGCATCGTGTATAAACGCATTCTCTGTTAGTTCTATTTCAAGTAAGTTGCCAGGTATTTTATATAACTCCAGCAGTTGCACAATCTTATCTATCAAGTAACTATCTTTGAGCTGTACAGGAGAAATATTAATCGCTAGGTAAAAGTCTCGGTTATATAATTCGCGCCAGTAAGCTAATTGTTTCAACGCATTTCTCAACACAAAATAACCGATTTCAATGATCAGTCCAGATTGTTCAGCATTTTCAATAAAGTCGACCGGTGACACTTGACCTAAAGTTGGGTTATACCACCTGATAAGTACTTCGGCACCAATAACATTTTGGCTTTGGGTGTCGACAAAAGGTTGGTAATTTAACGACAGCTCATCGCGGTTAAGCGCACCTCTTAATAATGACTCCATTTGTATACGATTAGAGAGTTCGGATTCCATTTTGGGGTTAAAGAACTTATAGCCATTGTTATTACTTATTTCACAGTGTGAAAGTGCTGCGCTGGATTTTCTGGAGAGCTCCATAAAACAACTACCATCGTTAGGATAAAATGATACGCCTATTGCGGTGGTAATGGATGCTGGGAAGTCATCAACATGGATAACTTGAGCAAAATGTTGACATAAACGACTGCAAAAAGCCGCCATCTTATCGGCATATAGCTGTTTCTTGGTGGAGATAACGATGCAGAATGTGGTTTCACTGACAGTAGCAAGGTAGGCGTTATTAGTAATAAAGCGCTGTAGCTTCTGAGCCACTAAATTACGCACTTTTTCACTCATGTCATAACCTAAACCGTCTTGAATGACTTTTAAGTTTGTTATGCTGAAATGGACTACCGAAATACTGGTAAATTCATTTTTGGTCGTCAGTTGATTAAACATCGTTTCGAGCTGGTTGAATTTGGGTAATCCGGTGACAGTGTCGAAACGTTGCTGAATATCGAGTAGTTTTTCTGCCGCTATTCGTGAGTCGATTTCTTGCATTAAATCATTGTTAAGCTTTTCTAATTCAAAAGTGCGCTGTGCAATACGGGTTTCTAATTGTAAATTAGCTTGTGCCAGCTTTTCCTTTTGATCGAGTATTTCTAAATTACTTTCAACATTTTTACGAAAGCACTCCAACAGCATAACAAGATCGGCTGAGTAACCTTTTGCTTTTTTGTCGAGTACACAAATGGTGCCAAAGGCCTCGCCGTTAGGCCAATTGAGCGGTAAGCCGTAATACGAAATCATACCAACAGCAAGATCAGGGTTTTGGTGCCAACGAGTATCGTTTAATGCATTTTCAACATGTAATTCAGTTTGTTGCTCAATGACTGATTCACAATATAAGCCATGACCCAGCTTGTCCTTCATCCCAGGAGAATATGGGCTGTCGGTGTTATTGTTGGCAACAAATACTTCCATTTCATCTGCATGCAGTTTCATGATTAATGATGCCGGCACTTTAGCGACCTTAGCGATGAGGTCTACTGTAGTTTGCCAAGACATTAGCATTTCTGGTGGTATCGAAATCGTGTTGTTTTTCAACAGCGGGATTACCTCTTCTTTATAGTATTGCGACTCAATAAATAAACCTTAGTTCGATAGATTTAACGATTATAAATACGCTTAATGGTCTATCGTTCTGTAAATTCGATTGTTATGGCTGATAATAGAAGTTTTAAAAACTAAGCCTATAAAAATAAACGAATTTTACTTATACGATGCAAGGCATGTTATGGGGTCTGTAGAGGCTATGGAATGAAGGGGAAATACGGGCTGTGTAATTTCGAAAGCATCCGTGTCTTTGCTGCGTAACGGTTCTGGCTATGCTAAGCGCAGTGGAGGCTCTTCATCCATGAATCTCTTACATTTCTTACATACCATCATAAATATGTCATATAACGGTGTTGAGCATAAATGTTGTCTGAAGACTTAAATTCATGCAGTTGTTATTCATAAACTACTTAAATAATCTAGGTTATGCAAACATTAGTTAAACCGATATTGGGTGAAAAACATTCATTTTGTGATGCAGTTCACGTAAGAGGTTGAGCGTAAACAAACGGCTATGTTGTTTTTATTCTTGATGGCATGCAGATATTTTTTGCATTTTATATGTGATTTTTAACTTTACATGGCCTTAGCAGATACACAAGTAAGCCCTTAGAGTGCTTATTTTTGGACTTTATAATGCATCACCCTGGGCGACAGCTTAACTGACGCTCTAACTCTATTGCGTCTTATAGAATTATGTAGAGTTATAAATGTTGCCCGTAATCGCATCATGTTGTTCTAGTTTAAGTGAGTGTGTCAATATCAGGCTGTTTCAGGGATCGCTTAGTCAACTATCAAAATGGCTGCAGGCTTTTTGTATTAGCTTATTTGACTACAGCAATGCCGAATGTGCAGTTGCAAATATAATTTTCTTCATATCTATTTCAATGCGACATTCTATTCGCAAGTAATGTTCTGTTTATTTTTTTGACATGTCTAACTAATCTAATAATATTATCTATTAATAGTTTTAAGTTGTTTTTTGGTTTCTAATGATGTATTGATGCGGAAGTTTTATATGCATAGATTTGAAATGGTAGACTTTTATTGTATGGTAAAATATACTGAGATTAATATGCATATTTGTAATAGTAGTTCTTTGTAAAGTTTGTAGATTAAGTTTTAATTTTATTATTAATTAAAGATGTTTGAATGATGCGTTTCTAGCTTGTTTATAATTTTAGCATTATGCTATGTGAATCTACCCCCCACCTTGTTTTATTACTAGTTGTTAAATGGATATTGATATTTAACAATAAAGTTATTTTCAATGAATGATGATTAAGATTATCAAAGGTAACTACTCACTGTCGCTCTAAACATTATAATTGATGTTTTAAGTTCGTATTTTTAATTTATACATTTAGTTGTTTTACTTCTGTGGTGTATTTAATTATCATATTGCTTTAGTGCGTTGATGTAAAATAATGTACATGTGTATAATAATATTCATTTAGGAATGGAGCGTTTTTTTAATTTACTATTTCTATAGAAATAGATGAATATAACAAGGAGTTTTAATTATATGGAAATCCATTTCTACCCTGGTCAACATTTGTTAATAATTAACCGAGGAAATATCAAATTTGCGCAATTTGAAGCGATGGGAGGGCCAGCTAAAGTGGGTAATGATCCCGTTATGGCTGAAGAGCCAACTTGGCCTGGAGTTTATGTCATTGATAAAGCAGAGGCATACCGTACACCGACTTGGCCAACGTCTAAATTAGCTTGGGGAACAAAGCTTCGAGATATGCCTTCAAAACAGGATATTTGGTATGCTTTACCAAGCGGAAAGTGGGGAAGTCTAAATCAACTGTATAACTCACCTGTCCGAAGTGCCATTATGGAAATGCATAAAGAGTTATATGGTAAAGCTATAGTGCCCGAAGCGTGGGTATTTAATGATTTTGGGCCAATTGCTATTCGCTGGTTTAAAGACCTTAATGGCAATAAATTGCTTGATAGTATAGAGAGTCTTTCTGGTCAAATGTTTCATACTACACCAGATAACGAAGCGGAGACTACATTAGGGTCTCCTGTGCGTCTGACGCTTTCACATGGTTGTATTCATTTAAAACCTAACGATAGAAATCGTTTATTTGCAATTGGTGCATTTAAACGAGGAACTTCATTTACGGTGCATAAATATCATGAACGTTATAAAGCGAATTAAATTAAGCCGGCTTGTAGGCATATTATTCTTGTGTGCCTTTTATAGCATTAGTGGTTGTTTCGCAGCCGCTTCTATATTTTTGTTGCCAAATGGCGAACGTATTTCGACAGAACTTGACAGCATCGATATCGTTTTCAGTTCGAATAATGGTTGGCTACTTGGTGGTTATAAGGTTGAAAAAAATGGCAATAATCTTGCTTTTGTAAGTTTTATTCCAAGTAACGGCGATCCTGCTGCATATTGGCCTTTGGATGAAGGCTATGCTTCTCAGTTCTTTAAGCATAAGAATGAATTCTATGTGATGAGTTCTGCTGGAAAGGTAATGGAAATTAATGCTTCTGGGCTTTCTGCTACAGACTTTGTCGTTAAGCCTAAGTCTATATTGATTATGGATGAACCTGATTTAATTGCATGCAATCCAAGAGGTTGGGCTAAGTTAAGTGCTATGAATATCGGCAGCTGTTATAGGTTGGACGGTGCTTGGGATATTAAATTATCTTGGACTGACATCGGTTTCCCCCCCCAAATATGTAATGGTGACTTAAACGTATTGGTAACAACCAACAAGAATCGACAGCTAGAGATTTTTGTTATTGATTCAGAGACAGGGGAATTACTTTCAACTAGAAAAATTGATAAGCCTGAGAAAAATCAGTCAATATGTGAGTTATAGAGCCTTTATCCACTAGAGGCTTCTTTAAATTGTTAACGTTTAAGGAGTCTTAGTTCGGCATTGGTTTTTATTTCAAGTTAAACTGTATGAGTCTTTAATAAAATCTCATAACGATTAATGGTGAATTCGCCATCTTGGTATTGAGAGTGATATGTCATGCCTAGTTTAGTGGCCACATTGATTGAGCCGCTATTGGCATCGACAACAGTGGCATAAACGATGCCTAAATCCATGTGTTGTTTGGCATATTCGATACAAGCTAGGTTGGCTTCTGTCGCTAAACCAATGCCCCAGTAATCCGGGTGTAAGCGATAGCCAATATCGACGGCATTAATACGAGTTTCATTTTTAAAACCGCAAAACCCAATAACAGTATTGGTCTCTTTAAGTACCACAGCCCAACGGCCAAAACCGTATTGCTGATATTCAGCTAACCAAATATTGGTAATGATGTTTTCTGCGTCGGTTAGTGTTGTGCACATTCCTGCGTCACCGGTATGGAGGCTGACTTGTTCTGGAGCATTAAAATGCAATACTGCAGGTGCATCTTCAAGGGTAAATTCTCTTATAATTAACCTTGGTGTTTCAGTAATGACTGTCATTGGTTTCCCTTATTATTATTTCTCTGACCACAATGACTTAATCACTATGCCACAATTAACCTTATCCCTTAACTTGCGGTTACCTAAAACCCATTACAAAGTGGCTTAAGCTTATGGTAGGTTAACATACTCAAATCCCGACAATTAAGAATAATAATATGACCTGCTTACGTGTTGCGTACCCCTTATTGGCGTTAGTGTTTTCAACTTCGTCGTTGTCTGTTACTGCTAGTGCGAGCGATCTTGATCTCTCTGTAAGTAAAGCGTTACCAAAGCTTGAGCAACTATATCTACATCTTCATCAACACCCTGAATTGTCATATCAAGAAAAAGCTACTAGCCAACGTATGGCGCAAGAACTAAAGCAATTAGGCTTTGAGGTTACGTCTAATTTTGGTGGTTATGGTGTGGTTGGTATTGTCAAAAACGGTAATGGACCCGTGGTGATGATCCGTGCAGATATTGATGGCTTGCCCATTATTGAGCAAACGGGAAAAGAGTACGCATCGACCGTGACAACCCTTAATGCGGACAACAGTACCGTTGGTATTATGCATGGTTGCGGCCACGATATTCACATGACCAGTTTAATTGGTACTGCACAGCAACTGATGCTTCACAAAGCCGACTGGCAAGGTACTTTGATGATGGTGGCTCAACCAGCAGAAGAAGTCGGTGGCGGCGCCAAAGCCATGCTTAAACAGGGTTTGTTTAGCCAGTTTCCAACACCAGACAGCATTATTGGTTTGCATGTTAGTGCGTCAATTCCTGCAGGAAAAGTAGGCACGGTAAGTGGTTATGCCCTGGCGAATGTTGATTCGGTTGATATTACCATTAAGGGCAAAGGTGGCCATGGCGCCTATCCGCACGTCACTATCGATCCTGTGGTACTTGCAGCGCGCACAGTACTTGCACTGCAAACCATTGTTAGCCGCGAGGTCTCGCCGTTAGAGCCTAATGTGGTTACTGTTGGGTCTATTCATGGCGGCTCAAAGCACAATATTATTTCAGATGAAGTGAAGCTTCAGCTCACCTTACGCTCGTATAACCCTAAGGTTCGTGAGCAGCAAATAGCGGCGATTAAACGTATTACTACCGGTATTGCGATTAGTGCCGGCTTGCCAGATGACCTTATGCCTGTGGTGTATGTACATGATGATGAAACCATTCCGTCAACCTATAACGATCCTACGTTAGCCGCTAAGGTTAAAGCCAGTATTGAAGCCGAGTTAGGCAGTGACAATGTGCTGGTGGCACCGCCGGTAATGGCTGGCGAAGATTTTGGTTTATATGGGCTCACACCACAGAAACGCCCGATTACTTTATTCTGGCTGGGCGGGGTAGAACCTAGCCAGTATCAAGCGAGTGTTGAGTCTGGCAATACCTTACCGTCTTTGCATTCTAGTCAGTTCGCGCCAGATTACCCGTTAACTATTCGCACTGGGGTTAGGGCGATGACACGCACCGCGATGGATTTATTTAATCAACCAGCGCAATAAACTTGAACGTTTACATTCAAGTCAGTTTGCACCCGGTTATCTATGCCGTTAACCATTCGCACTGGGGTTAGGGCGATGACACGCACAGCGATGGATTTATTTAATCAACCAGCGCAATAAACTTGAACGTTTACATTCAAGTCAGTTTGCACCCGGTTATCTATGCCGTTAACCATTCGCACTGGGGTTATGGCTATGACAAAATCCGCGATGGATTTATTTAATCAACCAGCAAAAATAAACGAACAGTATTAAAGGACAGGATTTCATTCAACGATAAGTGCAATAGCCGCCTTCGGTTCTATATAATATAATGGCGGCTATTCTCATTTTTGGAACATGGCCGTATATGATTATCTTTAGCACCAACCTTGGCGATTTTACCGTAGAGCTTGAAATGGAACGTGCGCCGGTTTCTTCAAAAAACTTTTTAAAATACTGCCAAGATGGTTTTTATGAAGGCACTATTTTTCATCGCGTTATTAAAGGTTTTATGGTGCAGGGTGGTGGCTTAACCGCCAAAATGAAAGAAAAGCCAACCCGTGACCCGATTGCCAATGAAGCCAATAAAGGTTTGAACAACGTGTTAGGTACTTTGGCGATGGCACGTACAGATGCGCCGCATTCAGCTACTGGGCAATTTTTTATTAATGTCGCCGACAATGATTTTCTAGACCACGCTGCAATGACTAATGCGGGTTGGGGTTATGCAGTGTTTGCAAAAGTGACTGCCGGTATGGATGTTATTCAGCAAATGGAGCGAGTTAAAACAACGACGATGGCAGGCCATGAAGATGTACCGCGTGAGCCGATTATTGTTGAGAAAGTGACCATTGTTGACGAGAAACCCGTCGCTTAAGTGCGCTGCACTATGTAAACACTCGCTATTAATCATTAGCGAGTAAGTAATAGCTATTAAGCACTAGCGATTAACTATTAGCTATTAGCACCAGCTTAAAACAACGCAATAAAAAAGGTTCGACATCACTGTCGAACCTTTTTTGATCGGTTTGTTAAACCACAGTACTTACATTAAAGAGTGAAACGAATACCAATGGCAACGCCGTCATCTTCAGACACTTCCATTCTGGCTTGCTGTGCTTTGTCTGCACTGGTGAAATCGCTGTAATCACGGCGAGCTTCAACATATAAAACAGTATCTGGGTCAAATACATAATGTAAACCTACTACGAAAAACTGACGTTTGAATACGTCATCTGGATCGGTATTGTAGTTAGGTTGGATCACGTAGTTAGAGCCAGCATCAAGAATATTGTACGAAATAAAAGTACGAATATTGTTATCGAACTTATATGAGAACAATGATTCAACACCCACAGCGTCGTTAATTAAACGACCGATATTGTCGGTGTCATGATTTTCGTTTTTGTTTACGTTGGCAGCAGCATAAAAACCATTTTGCTCAAAGTTGCCCCAAGTGATACCCATGCCGTAAATAAGATCAACAGCAGTGGATGTTCCACCGTTACCAAAGGTCACATCAAACTCACCACGGTTAACACCGGCAGTTAGCACTAGCTTATCAGTTGCTTGGTAAGTGACAGCACCACCATAGGTATAGTTATACTCAACTTGTTGTGCCGACGTTGAACTTGTTGCCCATAACTCTTCACAGGCATCTTGAGTAATATTTTCTACATCACAAGTATAGAAAGCACTGTTTTTAAGTTGAGCTTGCACGGCAAAACTTACGTCGCCAAAGCTGTTACGGTACTGAACGGTTTTGTCACCACGACCGACACCGTTTACCGCGCCGTCATCTTTGTTATAAGTGTAAACACCCGCAGTGTTTCCGTCCCATACAAAGCCATAGTTTGTGCTGTATACCACGTCATACCAAGCACCCCACTGCTTGCCAATTGTGATGCTACCGTATTTGTCATGCGATAAACCGGCATAACCAAGACGGTTATAGAAAAACTCTTCTTGAATTGATTCAAAGCGGTTGTTGTAAACAATGTCTGTGCTACCGACCGGATTTACACCCCACTCAAGCAAGGCGTAAGCTTTCCAGTCATTTTGGAGTTGACGACTAAAACCAAAATTAATGCGTGAAGCACCGTTAACAACTTCTGTTTCACCTTGGGTATTGATCACGCGCGCATCAATAAAGCCGCCAATTTTAACCGCATTGACATCATCTTTATAAACTTCGATTGCCGACGCTGCAGGTGCGATAAGAATTGTTGAAATCAATGCTGCAATTAATGTTCTGTTCATTTTAATCTCTTGTCTTGTTGTTTGAGTAAGCACAGCTTAGTCCGTTAATATATCTTTCCATTGAGGCGACGGAGAATATCAAACCTATGAGTGACTCTCAAAGTGAAATATGCTCAAAAAAGGCGATATATCTCATATAATTCATTGTTCAATGACTTAGTAAAATCGAGTGTTAGTAATGGGTTGCGTTATGGTTAATAAATGTAAGTAAATGTTGCGAGGTGGTTGTTTATGCACTTAATATGGTTTTTTATCTATTTGTTGAGGCGAGTGTTTTTTAAGCGTTTATTTGATGTAGATCGCGACTTTATTTCACCAATGGCATACGCTTAATTTAGCAATGTTATCGATTTTATCGGGGGCGACATTATGGACATGACTTTACAGTTTCACGGCGCAACTCAAGAGGTCACTGGATCTTGCCATTTACTCACCGTCAAAGGGCAGCAAGTGCTACTTGATTGTGGATTAATTCAAGGGAGTAAAGCTGACGCGTTACGTAATCACGATCCATTTCCATTCGATGCAACACAAATCCATGCCGTGGTATTAAGCCATGCACACATTGATCATTCCGGCCGTCTGCCTTATTTGATTAACCAGGGGTTTACTGGACCTATTTATACTCAAAAAGCCACTGCAGAGTTATGTGATGTCATGTTGCGTGATGCGGCCATGCTGCAAGAAAGAGATACCGACAGGCAAAATAAAAAACGTGCAAAACATGATTTAGAACTGCTAGAACCGCTATTTACCGAGAAAGATGTTGATCAAGTGATGGCGCAGTTTGTGATGGTAGATTATGGTCAACGCGTACAGGTTGCCGATGCGGTAGAGGTTTGTTTATCAGATGCAGGACATATTTTAGGTTCTGCTGTGGTTGAGTTGTGGTTAGGCAATAAACCTGAACAGAAAAAACTGGTTTTTAGTGGTGATTTAGGTCGTGCAGGCATGCCGGTTTTGGATGATCCAACGTTTATTGAACAAGCTGATTTAGTGCTAATGGAAAGTACTTACGGTGATAGATTGCACCGCAGTTGGGAAGATACATTGGTTGAACTGAAATCAATTTTTAAACGAACAACTCGTGAAAGTAGAGGCAATATTTTGATCCCGGCATTTTCTGTTGGCCGATCTCAAGAGCTGCTTTATCTGTTCCATCTATATGCCAAAGAGTGGGACTTATCGCGTTGGCGTATTTGTTTAGACAGTCCAATGGCGATTAAAGCAACTGAGGTATATGTTAATAATTATCCGTTGATGGACGATGACTTTAAGCGTTTTACCCGCATGTCACCAGGCAACCATCCGTTGTTATCTAGTGCTGAATTTGTGTGTAGCACCGAAGAGTCGATAGAGCTGAACGATATTCATGAAGGGTTAATCATTATTGCAGGTAGTGGTATGTGTAATGGTGGCCGAATTCGTAATCATTTTGTGCATAATCTATGGCGTAAAGAAGCCGATATTATTATTTGTGGTTTTCAGGCAATGGGAACGCCAGGGCGAATACTAGTCGACGGCGCTGAAGAGCTGACGATTCATGGCCAAAGTATTAAAGTGGCTGCCAGTATCCATACTGTCGGTGGGTTATCAGCCCATGCCGACCAAGCCGAGTTATTGTCTTGGTATCGCCATTTTGAGCATTCTCCCGCAGTGATATTGGTACATGGTGAACTAGAAGCACAGCAAGTATTGATTGAAGCGCTTAATCAAGACTGTGACAATAAACCGAAAAATAGTGCGATTGCCCAACGAGGAGATTGCCTAGACTTAAACGCGTTACCTGAGTTTGTGTGGCTGAATACGGCGAGTGGATCTAATGAGCCATCAGAAACTTAATTTGAGTGAATGTGTTATGAGCTGAACGATTGCTTAGCCTGCGGGCTAAGCATCAATTTCGTGTTGCAGCTTTTCAATATCATCTAATATGCGCATAAATTTTTGCCCAAATTCGGTCACTTGGTATTCTACTCTCGGTGGAATTTCAGGGTAATTAATTTTATTCAAAATGCCAAATTCGATGTTTTTTTTCAAACATTGATTGAGCACTTTGGTGCTGAGCCCTTCAACTGATTTTACCATTTCACCAGGACGGTTAATGTTATTGGCTAATAACTGATACACAGTTAATGACCATTTACAGCCGTAAATGGTTTCGACCATACGGGCACTTTTCTCTGGGGCAGACTTCCGCAGAAATAATTTTTCTTTTGTATTCATTAATATGTACCTAAAAGTACCTATATGACTTAATTGTACTTACTATTCAATCAGATAGTTTGCCAATAAGCTTAACACACTTACTCTTTTATTAGGTGTGTTCAAATGACGAATTCAACTCAAACAACAGCGCTGATTATTGGCGGTACAAGTGGTATCGGTTTTGAAACGGCCAAACAACTCGTGCTTCAAGGTGTTGATACCATTATTGTTGGCAATAAAGCCGACAAACTCAATGCTGCTGTGGCGCAACTGTCTCCACTTGGAAATGTCAGTGGGTTTCAAGCCAATTTATACGATCCGCAAGATCTCAGCCGTTTGATCAATATGATCGACACCATCGATCATAAAATTGATCATTTAGTTAATGCTGCAGGTTATTTTAATCCTAAGCCGTTTTTAGATCACCAAGTGAGCGATTACGATATCTACATGGAGCTTAACAAAGCCATTTTTGTGATTTCACAGGCAGTAGCCAGAAACATGATTAAACATCATGGTGGTAGCATAGTGAACATTGGTTCTATGTGGGCTAAACAAGCGATTAAAGCCACACCATCAAGCGCATATTCTATGGCTAAAGCGGGTTTACATGCATTAACTCAACACATGGCAATGGAGCTGGCGGAGCATCACATTCGCGTTAATGCAGTATCACCAGCCGTTGTGAGTACGCCAATTTATCAAGCCTTTATTGAACCGCAAGATATGGCCGCTGTGCTTGATAGTTTTAATTCATTCCATCCAATTGGTCGAGTAGGTAGTCCGGCCGATGTAGCAAACAGCATAGTATTTTTGTTATCAGAGCAAGCCGCTTGGGTTACGGGCGCGATATGGGATGTAGATGGCGGCGTGATGGCTGGTCGTAACTAATATTCCGCTTACAATCGTGCATTGCCTATTTGAATGATGAATTAATGGGGAGCGATCTTGGTCGCTCCTGATTATCAACTCACTTGCCCCCAATAGCATTAGATTAAATCACACTTAATAAGCGTTAATATTTCATTCTATAAATAGCTGTGACGCGTTAAGCTATAGATAAATAAGTGATGTGAGCGGCGTGATGAAGTTAGTTACAATTAATAAAAGCCAGTATCGTTCGGTTAACAATCAAGTACAGATAGGTTTAGTGGCAACATTGGCTATTTTGTCTGTGATATTTGGTCAGTTGATGATCTATTTTTTTGGCGTTAAGCCATTACCCGGTGCAGAGGCTACTGGCAATTTTCATCTTAATTTTACTGGGGTGATTTTGGCGCTAATGGTATGCAGCCTATTAATACGTAACCTGCGTACCAAACAGAAATTTTATGAAGTCTATTATGTGTGGCAACTGAAGCAGCTGCAGAACAAAATTTACCGCAAGCTGAAATCAGTTCAACAAGCTGCCAAAGACAATAACCGTGATGCATTAGTGATACTCAGTTTTTATTATCAAAGCTTGGCACTAGTGTATGAGTTAGATAACAACACGTTAACTATTTCAAACGTCAATAATGAGTTAAATAAACTACAGCAATGTATCGATGCCGCCGGTGTTTCTGTTGATGCTGATGAGTTTACTCCCGAGATGCTACAAGCCTTTTAGATCATCATCTGTTGAAAACCTTTCTTACTAGCTCGACAGCTTGGTTTTCAGTGGATGCCATCAATTCTTACCTTAAATAAGGAGCCATGATGTCAATATTGGCAGATATTCCTTTTTCATTACTCGAACTCGCGCCGATGCGCGAAGACGCCAGCGTCGCTGAAACATTACACGGTAGCCTACGTTATGCTCAACATGCCGAAAATGTTGGTATTAATCGTTTTTGGTTGGCTGAACATCACAATATGCCAGGCATTATTTGTTCGGCAACCTCGATATTAATTGGCTATATAGCAGGTGGGACTCAGCGTATTCGTGTTGGTGCTGGCGGGATCATGTTACCTAACCACGCCCCCTTAGTGGTTGCAGAGCAGTTTGGCACCTTGGCCAGTTTGTATCCCAACCGTATCGATTTAGGCTTAGGCCGCGCACCCGGTAGCGACCAAGTGACGAGCAGTGCATTGAATCGTGATGATAGCCGAGCTGAACACTTCCCAGAAGAAGTGAGCGAACTACAGTCATTATTAGGTCCGCGATCGCAGCGTCAACAAGCTGCATCCGCCCAAGTGAGAGCGATTCCGGGCGAAGACACTAATGTGCCAATTTGGTTATTAGGCTCCAGTTTGTTTAGCGCTCAGTTGGCTGCTAAACGTGGATTGCCGTATGTATTTGCAGGCCACTTTGCACCGCGTTTTTTATATGATGCAGTTGAGCTTTATCGACGTGAATTTATTCCTTCAGCAGTATTGAGCAAGCCTTATGTTATGTTGGGATTACCTTTGGTCGCCGCCCCAACAGATGCTGAAGCAGAATACCTTAGTACTAGCTCGAAACAACGTATTTTGGCGTTAATTCGTGGCAATGAAATGTGGCTTAAACCGCCTGTCGATAGTATGGATGGGTTGTGGAGCGAGCAAGAGAAAAGCTACGTTGATAACTTTTTAAGTTTGTCGGTGTGTGGCGGACCTGCAACAATTAAACATCGACTTGAAGTGATTGTTCAACAGCTAGGTGTTGATGAGCTTATGTTTACCAATGACTTATATGACAGTGAACATCGTTTACGCGCCCTGGATATTTTAATGAGCGTGAAACAATAAGTTTCCATAATAACGGTAACGATAACATCCACAAATATGATTAAGCGTTCACAACTAGTGAGCGTTTTTTTGTGTCATAACAAACCTGTGTTCATTGATATTCATAAAGTGGGCACGGGTGCTCTCTAACATGGGTAGTGGCTATTTGGGTTGCCTTGTAATGTTGAATTAATTGATTCATATTAAGTTAATCAATGACTACACGGAATGTTGCCAATGCCTATGCTGAGCGTTAATCGTTTATGCCACCCGAACCTTGTCTTATTACTATGCACTGTTTTACTTAGTGCTTGCTCTGCCAATTCAGAAAATAGCCAAAACGCTTACCATTTACCGCAGTTTAATCAAGCTCTGATTCATTCCACTTCTGCCGAAAATGTGCCTAAGATTGCCAGTCTGACTTATCTCTCCGAAATACAGCGACAAGAATTAGCTGGGTTTACCGCCAGAGATAACATTAAAGCACTGCCCAATCGCTTAAAAGTGTCTGAGTTTATTAACCATAAAATGACTAATTTCAATTATGAAGGGAAAAATTATACCAGTACTGAGTCATGGAGTAATCAGTCTGGCAATTGTATGGCATTGGCATTGCTGACCTATTCAGTCGCAAAAGAATTGAATGTATATCCGGTATTTCAAGTGGTTCATGCCGCGCCAATATTGACCAATATCACCTCCGATATTCTTGTCACATCAGACCATGTACGCACATTTTTGTATGATGAAAAACCGAGTGGGCATTTTCTTAGTGGCGGTATTGCTACTGTGATTGATTATTTTCCAGATCGTTTTGATCGCACCGGTGAAATCGTCTCAGAATCTAAATTTTTAGCGATGTTTTATCGTAATTTAGCGGCCGATGCCATGCTAGAAAAGCAGTATGAATTTGCTTTTATCTTACTTGAGCAAGGGCTAAAGCTAGCGCCAGACTATGATGCTTTGATTAATATGATGGCCATTACTCATCGCCGTTTAGGTGACGAACAGACAGCCGAAAAACTCTACCTATATGCCCTTGATATTAAGCCGAATTCCTTGGCAGTATTAAGTAATTACCGCTTATTACTGGAATTACAAAGCAGAACTGCTGAAGCAAAAAAGATCGACCAATACTTGTTGTCGCTTGAGTCGAGTAACCCATACAGCTACTACAGTTTGGGTATTGAGGCATTGGAATTCAAAGACTATAAAACCACCGTCATCTTCTTAGAAAAGTTTATCGATAACGCGCCTTATTTCCATCCGGCTTATTTTGCGCTAGCCAGAGCTCAATTGGGTCTAGGTAATACAAAAAAGGCTCATAAAATATTAAAAAAAGCGATTGAACTAACTGATATGCCAGACAGTAAAAAGCACTATTTAGCCAAATTAGATATGTTAAAAAAAGTGTCTGATTAAGTGTTGATGGTTCATTAAACCGTCCTTGTTCACCACGATGATGACCTTTGACATCAACATAGAAAAACCAAGACAGATGTCTTGGTTTTTTGTTTGTAAGTCAGTAAAACTGGTTTACAAAAAGCTTAAATCGCTTGACCGTTTACGGTTAATTTTACATCGATGTTGCCACGTACTGCGTTTGAATATGGGCAAACTTGGTGCGCTGTTTTCACTAACTGTTCAGCTTCTGCTTGGTCTAAATCAAGTTCAACTGCTAGCGCTACTGTTAATGCAAAACCACCATTTTCATTGGCACCTATACCGACAGTTGCTGTAGTTGGAGCAGCCTTGATAGCGACTTTACTTTGGCTGGCTACATGCAGAATCGCGTTAGAAAAACATGCGGCATAACCTGCAGCAAATAACTGTTCTGGATTAGTAAATTCACCGCTGCCACCCATTTCTTTTGGGTAACTTAACTGTAAATCAACTTTTTTGTCGTCGGTAGAAACTTGACCATTACGGCCTGCTAATGCTGTTGCTGAAGTGGTATATAGTGCTTTCATAGTAAACCTCATGTAAAAGTAAATTAATTTAAGTTGCGCGCAATCTAATTGTGTTCACTATAGCTAAGCCAAAAATAATTTGCAACTACATTGTGTGCAATTTAATTTTTATTGTAGTCTTGTTCTCTAAAAATCACTATCTAAAAATCACTATCTAAAAATCACTATTCAATGGCTGTAAACCTTAGCAGTACTTCAGTATCAATTTGATTAGCTTGTCATTCTTCTGTCACCTTTTTGTCATCATTAGCTCCCACAATAGCCACTCATTAGACCTCTTAGGCAGTGCTAAGCATCGCCACATAATAAGCGCACAATAAAAAATAAGGATAGGCAATGAAACGGTTTGTAACTCGTCGTGACTTTCTAGCTATGTCAGCTAAAGGTGCTGGTGCAGTAGTAGTGTCTTATGGACTCATGGGTTGTAGCAGTGATGATGACGATGTTGTGTCAGGTCAATTTTTACAAGGTATTGCCAGTGGCGATCCTGCTGCAGACGCGGTGATTTTATGGACTCGCGTTACGCCTGATGTTGAAGGTGACATTACTGTGTCTTGGGAAGTCGCCATTGACAGCAACTTTAGTCAAGTAGTCACTAACGGCCAAACGATAACGAATCAAAACCGAGATTATACCGTTAAAGTTGACGCAGTTGGACTTGAAGCGGGCCAACAGTATTTCTATCGTTTTAAAGCGGGTGAAACGGTATCTGAAATGGGGCAAACACGCACATTACCTCAAGGTAGCGTGGCGTCTGTTAAGTTGGCGGTAATGTCATGCGCTAACTTTCCTGCTGGATATTTTAATGTGTATGAAATGGCTGCACAGCAAAATGATTTGGATGCTGTAGTGCACTTAGGCGATTATTTATATGAGTATGCTCGTGGTGAATATGCCAGTGAACATGCTGTCGAGCTTGGGCGCGAAGTGTTGCCAGCCGGTGAATTATTTTTATTAGACGACTACCGCACCCGTTACAGCCAATATCGTAGTGATGCGAGTTTACAAAAGCTACATGCCAAAGTACCGTTTATTACCGTGTGGGATGACCATGAAGTGGCCAACGATACCTGGAAAGACGGTGCCGAAAACCATAACGATGGTGAAGGTGATTTTGATCAACGCAAACAAGCCGCACTACAAGCGTATTTTGAATGGCTGCCAATTCGTCCATGGAGTGAAGGTAATCATGAAGAAATTTACAGAAGTTTTAATTACGGTAACTTGGTTGATTTGCACATGCTCGATACTCGGGTATTGGCTCGCGATAAACAATTAGAATATAGCCAATATATTGATGCGACCACAGGTGCATTTAACAGCGCCACATTTTTAACTGATGTAACCGATACTAACCGCACCCTATTAGGCCAGACTCAACTATTGTGGTTACAACAAACCTTATTGCAGTCTACGGCTAAGTGGCAAGTATTAGGTCAACAGGTGTTAATGGGCAAAATGTTAATGCCAGCGGCCATTGCGACTCAGCAAATGAGTATTCCGCAGTTTGCTGAGCTTGCCGGATTAGCGCAGCTAGCGGGCCGTGCTCAAGCGGGCGACCCGACGTTAACCGCAGAAGAGTTAGCTTACTTACAAGCGAATCAAGCCAAGCTGACGCCAGAGGTGATTGCATTACTACAGCTGCCCGCAATTCCATACAACTTAGATGCGTGGGATGGTTACGCCTACGAGCGCGAAGTGATTTTAGCGACAGCAAAGTCGTTACAACATAACTTGGTGGTTATTGCCGGTGATACCCATAATGCATGGGCCAACGATTTAACCGATAGTGGTGGCGATATTGTCGGAATAGAATTTGCCACAAGCTCGGTGTCATCCCCAGGGCTTGAGTATTACTTAGGCTTGTCTGATGCTGAAATGCCGGCAACTGAAGCAGCAATAGTCGGTTTGATCGCCGATCTTAAATACGCCAATTTAAAGGATCGCGGCTACTTATTACTGACATTTACTGAAAATGAAGTCCGCAGTGATTGGCAATACGTTGATACTATTTTAGATAAGACATTTGTTCAGTTAGATGCTCGTGGTTACAGTGCTACCAGTACCGCTGGCAGCCCTAAAGTCACGCCAGTGTCGTAATCAGCTGATGTGAATTAGTCGATACAATTCAGCCACCGTAAAGGTGGCTGAATGATTGATATAAGCGGCATAACGCTTAATTAAACATATAACTAATCTACCGTTAATCTATTGTTAGCACGACAATTTTTAACGGATGATTGTCATCAAATGCGGGAAAGTCTGGGTGGCAATCTAACCACTGAGTCGTAGTGACTTTACGGCCTTGCTTTTCGACGCAACGGACTAGGCTGTCGTACCATGCTTGGCGATCAACTTTAGCGACATTATTACAACAGACAATTTTACCGCCGACTTTTGTGGTTAATACTGCTGGTTTAAATAAACCTTGGTAATCATTGACTAAGTCGACAATACCAAAGGCGCTTTTAGCAAACCGTGGCGGGTCTAAAAACACTAGGTCGAACTGAGTAACACGCAGTTTAGGGTATTTAGGCAGTTTTTGATTACGACGACCACCAATAGGCAAACCCGCTAATTGACGCAGTGCCGGAAACGCATCACTTTGCACAAATTCACACACATCAGTGACATTGTTTAGCTCTGCGTTTTTTTGACCTGCAGCTAATGCAAATGATGAAAAGTCGACATTCATGACTTTACGAGCACCGCCCATCGCTGCAGCAGTACCAATACCACAAGTGTATGAAAACAAGTTTAGAACACTCTTACCTTGGCTGTTAGCGCGCACATATTCACGCCCAATACGCATGTCTAAAAATAGCAGCGGATCTTGACCTTCATGGCGTAACTTGGAGGTAAAAGCGATGCCATTTTCATGGATAACTTGCTCTGACTGCGAGTAGTCTTGGGCTTCATTTTCGGCATGATTGACCACACGAGAATGGCTGCCAGAGCGATCGTTATAAACGATATGATAGTCCGCGTGCGCAGTCAGTAGGCTTGATATGTCTTCAAGTTGCTGAGCCGATAAGGTTTGGTGAAATGTTTGAATCAGCCATGCATCGCCGTAACGGTCAATGTTAAGGCCATTTTCACCTTCAACGGTACCGTGAAAAACCCGATAACAATCAGTATTATCTTTGGCAGCTTGCTCAAAAAAAGTGGCACGCTTGGCTAAAGCATCGGCTAAAACAGCTTGAATGGACATGAGGGCTCATTAAATGGTGTGGCTATTGGCGCGGATTATAGCAAACATTCTAACTTAGTGAAGTTGCAGTACAGACTATTAAGCGTCGCAATTAATCTGGTAGATGCACCTTAAATGTTTTGTCTGCAATGATTTTGCCATTTAACGCTAGCGTCATGCGCCAGTTCCCGACTTTATTGCTAATTGGTGCCCAAATACAATCGCCCAGATAAAAGCGCCAATCGTTTTCTTTAATAAACACTTTACCATCAAATGGCGGGCGAATATGACCATCGTCATCCGGAATATCAGGATGATAAATACAGTAGGTTAATTGCTGGTTTTTGGCTTTTTTTATGCGGGTGATGAAACCAAATTCGGTGTCGATAATCGCAGGCACATGAACTGTTGCCGCTAAAAATCGCGGTAATTCATCACTATCGCTATTCCATTGGCTAAAGAGTCCGCTATAAATAACGCTTACATCGGCTTTTAACTTACTCAAGGGCTATCCCTTTATAGAATGATATTTAGTGTTTATCGCTCAAGTGCTTAATCGCCGCTTGCAGAGCAAAATCATAACCTTGTGCGCCTAAGCCACAAATCACTCCTAGGGCTTTATCCGAAAAGTACGAATGGTGCCTAAAAGGTTCGCGGGCATGTACGTTAGATAAATGTACTTCAATAAACGGAATTGCTACCCCAAGTATGGCATCACGCAAAGCAACACTGGTGTGCGTAAAGGCTGCTGGATTGATAATAATAAATTGAGCGTCGGTAGCATGAATTGCATCAATCAATTGATACTCGGCATTGGACTGAATATGTTCAAGCGTAACGCCAGCCTGAGTCGCATTGCGAGTTAATTCATCCACAATAGTGGTGAGTGTTTGGTGACCATAATGTCCGGGTTCGCGACGGCCTAATAGATTGAGATTAGGACCGTTGATCAATAAAACTTTTGCTGTTTGGCTCATGATGGTTCCTATAAAAATCGCAAGGTAAGTCGGCTTAATATGCAGCACAAAAGAGGGTTCAACAAGCATTCTTACCGAAGACGGTTATCAGGTAAACCAAAAAATGCTCAACTAGAGTAAGACCTTAGCCATTGAGTGATGGCGGATTCACTTTTTTGCTAATAATTTGCTAATAATTTGCTAGTGATTTGCCAAGAATTCGCTAGTGATTTTTCCATAATACGCTAGAAGTCAGATTTATTTTGGCGCATTGCTTTAGTGGCACCGCGTTGTTTTTTGGTTTCAATGCGTCGCTTTTGGCTGCCTTTTGTCGCCTTGGTTGGTATACGGGCTTTTTGTACTATGCCGACGCTTCTTACCAGTTCAATAAATTGTTCCAGTGCGGTTTGGCGGTTAAAATCTTGGCTGCGTGATTGTTGGCATTTTATAATTACTTTGCCACTTTTGGTAATACGGTGATCGGCTTTTTCAAGCAGCTTTTGTTGGTAGAACTCGGGTAAAGAAGATGAGGCAATATCAAAGCTGAGTTGCGCTGCGGTTGATACTTTATTGATGTGCTGGCCACCCGCACCACTTGAACGGACAAACTGCCATTCAATTTCGTTATCTTGCAATATGACGCGTTGAGTTATTTGTATCATTCGGTTGTAGTGTTCCCCTTAATTAACGGTCATAAACCTGTAACGCTGCTTACTGTATTTAACGCGGCATGTTTATGTGCTGTAGTTACATTCTACCGCAATCTGGGAAACTTTTCAGGGTTGTCTGCTGTGACATGTATGGCAAGAAGTGGTTTAGCCTTAGCATGGGTATTGAACTAAAAAGCCTGACAGGCCTCAGAGTTATTACATATTTAATGAAATAACTAGAATAGTTTTGTTATCATGAGCGCCATTGTCGCTTTACACGATAACATCACCGTATAAAGTCTGTTCTATGGCCTAGTTAGAGGGCCGGAGTTGCCGTTATGTTATGCCAAATCCCCGATATCACTAAAGGTGTCATCAGCTTATTTGTCAGTGGCCGTTTATCGGCACAAGATTACCGTACCCGTTTACAGCCCGCCATTAAGAGTTATCGTAAAGACTGGAATCAAGTGTGTCTTTATATTGAAGCTGATGTGTTGTTAGAAGGCTGGGAGTTTGGCTCATTAACCGGTAGCGGAGAAGTTCAGTTACCTGCGTTTGATGCGTTAGTGTTTGTGGGCGGCCCAGATTGGGTGGGTAATTCTGTTAGGCTGATGGGACCCTTTATGCAGGGCGAAGTTGCATGGTTTCCATTAGAGCGTAAACAAGAAGCCATTACTTGGATTGCCAAACGATCTCTGTGCTAAGGGGCCTGTAAATTATTTGCTGGCACCTTTTTACTCTGTTATCGCTTATTTGTTTCGAACATTGGTACATCATAAGTTCTAAGCTGTAGCTAATTATCACAAACTACTGCAGAATTCATCTCGAAAGGTCATCAGACCCTAGATTTTATTATTTTAGAAAAGGATAGCTTATGTCATTGTCAAAGTTGTTTGCCGTATCAAGTGCATTATTGTTAACTCTTAGCTTAACGGCATGTGCTCCAGAAGTGGGTAGTGAAGCTTGGTGTAAGCAAATGAAAGAAAAAGAAAGTGGTGATTGGACTGCCAATGAAGCAGCTGATTACGCTAAGCACTGCGTATTTAAATAATATCGTTTAGGAGTGGGTGGTTGAGTCATACCGTTTTGCCTTTTATGGCTAACATAGCCAAATTATTGATTGCTTTAGTACTACTGCAATTTGTGGGTGCCAATTTAGGTGCGCATCAATTACATGTGGGTAACAGCAACGAAGAGCAAAATAACCATCCACATCTTCAGTTTACTACCGAAGTGATAAGCCTCGCCGAGTGTGTCGATTGTGCTTGTGCACTTGACGGTTCATTGCTGCATTCGGTAAATGATGATCATCAGCATGCTGACAATGTTACCGATGTTGAGCAAGTTGATGTCTGTTTAGATTGTCAGTGTCATGGTGGTCATGTGGCACTTGCTAAGCTTAACGATAATGTAGTTAGTGAACATTTTCATGACCTTTTTGCCGATACTAAACTGAACTATTTACCTCCTGAGTCTTTCCCTACTTATCGTCCTCCCATCGTTTAATTCCTTTAAAACACGTTTTTACTGTTTAGCTTCACCTCTATATTTGCCGTTATTGCGCTAATGAATGCTTTTTTGCATTCCATCATGGCGTGATATCTCGCTTGAATGACGGTGGCTAAGCCTATTTCCGTTGATATTTATTGTCGACGGTCTAGATTGTTTTTAGGATTAACCATGAAAACCAAATCAGTCCAAGTACTACCTTTATTGGCAGCATTAAATGCCAACGCTATGTTGAGTCATTTTGTGAGTCATTCTCAGTTAAATGTTGCGCCAAGCACTCAGCCCATCTCTCCGCCAAGCATTCGAAAATCTTACCGCACTAACTCCAGCGTTTCGCGAGCATTATTGTTCAGTGTAGCGCTATTGCTATCATTATTTGCACTGACTAGTTCGGCTGTGCAAGCCAGCAGTGAATCAACAGAGGCCGCTCATCAAGAGTCGTTGTTAACCTTAAGTGCTGAGCAGCGCCAACTGGCGGGAGTGGAAGTGGTTGAGTTAAGTGCGACAGCGTTTAATTTACAGGCCGTTGCCACCGCTCAGCTGGTTGTAGATAAAGACAAAACTATTACCATAGCGCCGCAATTAGATATGCAGGTGCTTAAGCGCCATGTGGTGCCAGGACAACAGGTGCAAAAAGGCCAACCATTATTGACTATCGGCGGGGCAGATATTGCTGCGGCGCAAGCTGATTACGTTAATGCAGCAACGGAGTGGGATCGTATAAAGCGCATGAGCAAAGGAACGATTAGTGCCAGTCAGCGGATGCAAACCGAGGTCAATGCAGAGCTTAAACGTGCCATTTTACAGTCGGTAATGATGTCCAAACAACAGATAGCTGAGCTAGCAACATCGCCTAGTTCAATTGGTCAGTTTCAGTTATTGGCTCCCATAAATGGTCGGGTTCAGCAAGATATTGCCACATTAGGACAAGTGCTAACCGCGGGCACACCTTTGATGCAACTGACTGATGAATCGTATTTGTGGGTAGAGGCAGAACTGACGCCATTACAAGCAGATCAAGTCAACATGAGCACCGATGTTTTGGTGCGAGTGGGAAGCCGTACTCGAGAGGGTGTCATTATTGGGCGTTCGCATGAAATTAACTCGCAAACCCGCACTGAGCAAGTATTAGTGCGTATGGCAAACCCAGGCCATGACTTACATGCTGGCGAGTTTGCCGAATTATACCTTGCAGCAAATCAAGGGGCTGAGCCGCTTGGATTTATTGTGCCAGATGCGGCGTTAACACGCGGTGGTGATGGTGATTGGCAGGTGTTCATAGAGCAAGACGGTGGATTTAATGCCGTAGAGGTTTCTGTGGTGGAGCGTCAACGCGGACTGAGTTTTATTCGTGGTTTAGTACCACAAACTCGCGTTGTTGTATCTGGTGCTTTTTTCTTAGCATCTGAGCAAGCCAAATCTGGCTTTGATATCCATAACCACTAAGCGCTAAGGCATCATAATGTTATATAAATTAATTGAGATTGCCGTTGAAAAGCGGTTATTGGTGTTACTTGGATTACTGGCCACTGTGGTGGCATCGGTATTCATGTTACCGAAGTTAAATCTAGATGCGTTTCCGGATGTCACCAATGTGCAGGTGACCATTAATACTGAAGCGGAAGGTTTGGCGGCAGAAGAGGTCGAGAAGCTGATTAGCTATCCTGTCGAATCGGCAATGTATGCATTACCGGCGGTGACCGAGGTGCGTTCATTATCACGTACTGGCTTATCGCTAGTGACCGTGGTGTTTGCCGAAGGTACTGATATTTATTTTGCACGTCAGCAAGTGTTTGAACAACTGCAAGCTGCAAAAGAGTCGATTCCTGCCGGTGTCGGCACCCCTGAAATTGGCCCGAATACTTCAGGTTTAGGGCAAATTTATCAATACATTTTACGGGCCGAGCCCGAAACCAATATCAGCGCATCTGAGCTGCGGAGCTTAAATGACTATTTAGTGAAGCTGATTTTAATGCCTGTGAGTGGGGTGACTGAAGTGCTGTCATTTGGCGGCGAGGTGTTGCAATACCAAGTGCAAGTTGATCCTAATAAACTGCGCAGTTATGGCTTGTCGATGACCCAAGTTAGCCAAGCATTGGAAAGTAATAACCGTAATGCTGGTGGTTGGTTTATGGACCAAGGCCAGGAGCAATTAGTGGTTCGTGGTTATGGTTTGTTGCCCGCTGGCGCCGCAGGTTTACAGGCCATTGCCGACATTCCGTTAACCGAAATCAATGGCACGCCAATACGAGTAGCCGACATTGCTAATGTGGCTTTTGGTAGCGAAATAAGAGTCGGTGCAGTGACCATGTCGCGCAGGCAGGCAGCGGCTAATGGCTCGTCGTCCGATGTACAAGCGCTAGGTGAAGTGGTTGCAGGCGTTGTGCTTAAACGCATGGGCGCCAATACCAAAGCCACTATTGATGACATTAATTCACGTATTAGTTTAATTGAACAATCCTTGCCAAAAGGAGTGTCATTTGAGGTGTTTTACGACCAGGCGGATTTAGTCGATAAAGCTGTCACTACTGTGGTTGAAGCGCTATTGATGGCCTTTGGGTTTATCGTGATTATTTTGGCGTTGTTTCTGGTCAATATACGGGCGACATTGTTGGTATTACTGTCGATCCCAGTGTCGATCGGGATCGCGTTATTGATCATGTCTTATTACGGCATGTCAGCTAACTTAATGTCTTTAGGTGGTCTTGCTGTCGCGATCGGTATGCTAGTTGATGGTTCAGTGGTGATGGTCGAAAACATCTTTAAACATGTTAGTGGTGAAACTGGCACCAACCAATCTACTGAAGCTCATGTTGATAGTAAATTAGAATCTGAAACCCAAAGCATGGCGATTAGGATCATGCTGGCGGCAAAAGAAGTGTGCAGTCCTATCTTCTTTGCAACAGCGATTATCATCGTAGTATTTATGCCGTTATTTGCTCTTGAAGGTGTAGAGGGTAAATTATTTCAACCCATGGCAGTGAGCATTATTCTTGCGATGATGGCGGCATTAGTAGTGGCGTTATTTGCGGTGCCTGCATTGGCGGTATTTCTATTTAAACGCGGTATTGTAGTGCGTCAAAGCAAAGTGTTGGCCCCCATTGACGCAGTCTATCGACGAGTACTGACACTGGTGCTATCAAACCCTAAATCGGTGATGTTAGCGGCAGTTGTTTTGTTTGCTGCAAGCATGCTGTTATTGCCAAAGTTGGGCACTGAATTTGTGCCTGAATTAGAAGAGGGCACCATCAACTTACGAGTGACACTGGCGCCGACAGCCAGTTTGGCTACTTCGGTTAACGTTGCGCCTAAAATTGAAGCCATGCTGCTGGAGTTTCCTGAGGTGGAATATGCGTTAAGTCGAATCGGGGCTCCCGAACTTGGCGGCGACCCAGAACCTGTGAGTAATATTGAAATATATATTGGTCTTAAGCCGATAGAGCAATGGACATCGGCAAGTTCGCGCTTTGAGCTACAGCGTTTGATGGAGCAACGGCTAGCGATATTCCCAGGATTATTGTTAACCTTCTCACAACCGATTGCTACTCGAGTCGATGAGTTGTTATCGGGCGTTAAAGCGCAGTTAGCGATTAAGATATTTGGTCCAGATTTGAGCATCTTGTCGGAAAAAGGTCAGGTGTTAACCGATTTAGTCGCTGCCATTCCTGGGGCGGTTGATGTGTCGCTAGAACAAGTCAGCGGTGAAGCTCAGTTAGTGGTTCGACCTAAACGTGAAGTCCTTGCTCGCTATGGTATTAGCGTCGATGAAGTCATGAGTTTAGTCACTCAAGGTATTGGTGGTGCCAGTGCTGGCCAAGTGATTGATGGTAATGCCCGTTACGACATTAACCTGCGATTAGCGGCGCAATATCGTAATGCGCCAGATGCGATTGAAGACTTGCTACTCAGTGGTGCTAATGGCGCGATTGTACGCTTGGGCGATCTCGCTGATGTGGTGATTGAAATGGCGCCGCCGAATATTCGTCGTGATGATGTACAGCGCCGAGTGGTGGTGCAAGCCAACGTATCGGGGCGTGACATGGGCTCGGTGGTCAACGATATTTATGCCATTGTGCCGCAAGCGGAGTTACCTGCGGGCTATACGGTTGTGGTGGGCGGCCAATATGAAAACCAGCAACGGGCGCAACAAAAGCTAATGTTGGTGGTGCCCATTTCTATCGCACTTATTGGTTTATTGTTGTATTTCTCATTTGGGTCACTCAAACAAGTGGCATTGATTATGGCTAACGTACCATTGGCATTAATCGGCGGCGTAGTGGCTTTATATGCCACTGGCACCTATTTGTCGGTGCCCAGTTCAATCGGCTTTATCACCTTATTTGGTGTTGCTGTATTAAATG
Source organism: Shewanella frigidimarina (assembly GCF_003797125.1). GTDB lineage: Bacteria > Pseudomonadota > Gammaproteobacteria > Enterobacterales > Shewanellaceae > Shewanella > Shewanella frigidimarina. The sequence goes on along the minus strand of NZ_RKKE01000001.1, from coordinate 870,470 downwards.
GTGTAGTGCTGGTGGACTCGATTAACCAACGCAGACAATCATCAGATGAAAGCCTGTACGACAGTGTTTACCAAGGCACGGTAGGGCGGTTACGTCCGGTGTTAATGACGGCACTAACCTCTGCATTGGGGCTGATCCCTATCTTGTTATCATCTGGTGTGGGCAGTGAAATTCAACAACCATTAGCGGTGGTGATCATCGGTGGCTTGTTTAGCTCAACTGCTTTGACTTTACTGGTGTTGCCGACGGTTTATCAGTGGTTGTATCGAGATAAGTTATTATCGAAATAAAGCCAATTAGCTAAATAACATTTCAATTTTAAGCCTAATTATCTGATTAGGCTTTTTCATTTTCATTCGTAAATCGCTCGAAAATAATACTTGCTTATTTAAGATTACAGTTGTAATTTAAATAGACAGATTACATCTGTAATCCATTTATAATCTAATAAGTTCTAACAACAAATGAGCGGTATCGCATGAAAGAAATCAGCAATAGTGAATTAGTCGTGTTGCAGCAGCTTTGGCAGCAGTCGCCATTGACCTCGAGTGAAGTGGTTGATGCATTAGAACAAAGCCATGACATGCATGAAAAAACGGTTAAAACCTTGCTTAATCGTTTAGTCAAAAAACAAGCCGTCAGTTTTGAAAAACAAGGTCGGGTTTACCATTACTCACCATTAATTGCTGAGCAGGACTATACCGTTAAAGAATCGCTTTCTTTTGTGGACCGCATGTTTGCTGGCAAGTTAACCCCATTGGTTGCCGGTTTTGCGCAAAAGAACAAGCTGTCGGCAGAAGATGTCGCCGAACTGCAAACCTTACTTGATGATTGGCAAAAGGAACAAAAGTGATGATTAATTGGTTTATGGAACAAACCATCTCATTGAGCGTGGTGTGTTTAGTATTACTGGTATTGCACCGGTTTATATTGTCTAGATTTGGGGCGCACTATACCTATTTTATGTGGATATCCGTGCCACTATTAATCATTGCAGATTTACTGCAAATGATATTGCCTCACCGCGTTAACTGGTTTGGTAGCAATAACGCAGCCTCAATCATCCAGCAGTATTATGTGTTTGCTAGCGATACCGCTGCGTTGTCGGCAGGCTTACTTGACCTGTTATACCTGCCTTATCTCTACGGTATCGTTATCACGTTATTAGTCGCTAATATCGTGATGGAATACGGCTACCTGCAACGGTTAATCCAGCGTGGACGTCAGCTAGATATTCCTTCTGTAAAGCTTAACGTATTAGTCCATCCAGATATTGAATCACCTATGCTCGCAGGGTTTATTACCCCCAGTATTCTGGTGCCAACAAGCTTTACATTACTCGATGAAAGCCAGCAGCAAGCCATTATTCAGCATGAGATTTATCACTATCAACGTGGTGATTTATGGGCAAATGCCCTGGCTTATGGATTAACCGTATTGTTTTGGTTCAATCCGTTGATGTGGCTGAGCTATCGCCGATTTAGACAAGATCAAGAATTGTCATGCGATGCGCAGGTCACTGCCAGCATGAAAGCCCTAGCTAAAATTGCCTATAGCAGAACACTATTGGCCTATTCACAACATGCACCTTTGAGCATGTTACACACCCATTATGGGGATAAAACCATCTTAAAAGAGAGGATCTTACAGATGAAAAAGCAACATGGAAAAAGCACCTTAGCGTTGATTGGAATGACATTAGCTATTGGTGTTGGTGCCTTTATGTTTAATCAACAGGTATTTGCAGGCAATAATCTCAGCGTTGAAAATAAAACCGACTCTATGGCAATGCCTGTTATAAGAATTGAGCCTAGCTATCCAATTGATGCTGCTAAAGAAGGGCTTAATGGTTATGTTCAAATGTCATTTGATATCAGTCCAAATGGCAGTGTGAACAATGTTAGAGTGACCAAGTCGTCGCCGAAACAAGTGTTTGATGCATCGGCTGTTGAGGCACTTGAACAATGGAAGTATCAACCCTCTGCAATTGGGTTTAAAGACCTACAAGTACAGTTAGACTATGTGATCCATCAGCCTGATAAATCAATTGAGAGAATTACGGTAAAATAACTAATAACAAAGATACTGAAAATGATTCAATGCCTCATTGCTATGAGGCATTGAATCATTTTTATAGATCTGGCTTTTTGGGCTGCAGTTTTAGCCCTAGTTTATTGGCGAGCGGCTCGATAGCGGCGCCTTGGACAATGACCGAAATCAGTACAATGAAAAACACCATGTGGATCATTTCACGGGACCCCTCTACTCCTGCTGCAGCGGGAATAAGCGCAAATACAATTGGGGTTGCACCTTTTAATCCGATCATAGAAACAAACAAACGTTTGCGCCAATTAGCTTGTTTAAATGGTAAGTAACACAGCTGCACAGCCAATGGGCGCGCGACGACAATAAGCAATATAGCCGGTAGCAATGATGCAATGAACACCGGCATTAATTGCTGCGGGAATATCTGTAAGCCTAAAATGATGAACATTAATGACTGCGCTAACCACGATATGCCATTAAAGAAATGCTTACTGACTTCAGCGCCCTTCTTTAAATAGTTGCCGATGATCACCCCTGCAATATAAACCGCAATAAGCTCGTTCCCCCCTAAGATTTCTGTGCTTGATACTGTGATGGCAAAGCTGGCTAAAATAAAAACGGGGATAAGTCCAAATTCAGGCAGTTTAATGCGATTAAGTGCCCAAACGGCCATTTTACCCATTATTAACCCCACTACCGCCCCAACACCAATTTGCTGGCCGAGACTCGATAACACTGAAAGTGCAGTAGGTGCGCCGTTGGCACTATTGATAATAAAGTCGGTTAACATCACCACCATTAACAAGGCCACAGGGTCGTTGGTAGCCGATTCGAATTCTAAAATGGTGCCCGTACCGTGTTTTAATTTAAGTTTTTTTGACTCTAAAATAGAGAATACGGCCGCTGCATCGGTAGACGACACTACCGCGGCAAACAACATGCAAGTAATGAGGTTAAAGTCGAGTAATGCATTCAAGATAAAGCCAAAAATAATGGTAGTGAATATCACCCCTGCAGTGGATAACATTCCGCCTTCTTTCCAAGAAAACTTAATGTGTTTCATCGGAGTATTGAGCCCTCCGACAAAGACTATGGTGTTTAATGCTAAGGTGCCAATCACTGAAGTCAGCTGTAGATCATCGTATACAAAACCAAACTCACCATTACCAAATGCTAAGCCGACACCCATAAAGATCAGTAACGATGGTAAACCTAAAGTTTTGGATGGATGATGAAGTAAAATGCCAATGGCGATAAGTATGGAGATCCCTAAAATAATAATATCTGGTGGCATATGGGCACTCCTTGTGTGATGAAGATTGTATCAAATGGCTATTTTAGCATTAAAATCGTCTAAACTTATTTCATGAGCATTTATTAATATTTTTTTATATCTTCAGAGTCGGTTTGATTAATGTCATTGCCGTGTGTTTATTAGACTATAAAAGGGTAGTAAATAGCCACCAGCCTTAGCCTTTTTTGTTGAGGCATCTTGCTTAATCATCTTGTTGATAGTGGATGCGACATTTTTAGTTAACATATTTACCTCATTAGTGAGGTGTTAATATTAGCGTAAGCAGTATCTCTTGGAGTTAACATGGCCATATTCATTAGCTTGTGGGGTGTAATAATATTCAGTTTTGGCCTGTTCATGATGTTGGCTCCAGCGCATTTTGCAGATCAAATTGTTCGTTTTAGCCATCAACGCTATTTCCATTACATTGAAATTATATCTCGGTTAGTTCTCGGGAGTGTCTTACTACTCGATGCGCATAACACTTCATCGCCATTAGTGTTCGAAGTGATAGGTAATTTATTGTTTATTATTGCAATTATTCTTGTTTTTATGACCGAAAAATATCACAAAAAGTTTGCTTTATGGTCTGCCTCATATTGTGTCAAAGCATTCAGACCCGCAGGGTTGTGCGCCATTATTTTTGGTTTGTGGACCGTTTATGTTAGCTATTATTAAGTTGATTAGACCTAAAACATTATATTTTCGCTTTTTTTGTTAAAAATTTATGCCATTCAAATATCCTCCTAAGCTGCATAGCCATTGGATTTGCACATTTCTGTAATGTTAATGAAATGTGACTGTCATGTTTGCGCAGTCTTTTTGTCATTTTTGCAGGTTAGCTTGTCATCCAGCCAACTAACTCACACGCTTAAATCCGTCTTCGGAGATGACAATGGAACTGAAAAACATTTTTAAACTTACTGCACTTTCTACAGCCCTTGCTGCAACATTAGGGCTCGCTGGTTGTGGTGGTGATATTAATATCAATGCGGGTAGCGATACTGTTACACCGACTACGCCAACAACTCCAACCACACCCACTCAGACAGAACAACAAAAATCATACAGTGGCTTTGCAACTAAAAGCACCACCATGACAGCCGTTGATGGTAAAGAAGTTTGGGTATTAAAGGGAACGCTTGCACCTTCTACAGCAGCATCAACAATTACCACTGGTGGCCAAGATGGCGACAAAATCGTATTAGGTAATGACGTTGTATGGCAGCTTGATGGTGCAGTGATTGCCGGTGGCGACAATGCCAATGCGGTTGAGTTATCGATATTACCTGGCACCAAAATCTTAGGTGGCAGCGATTCTTATTTAGTGGTTAGCCGCGGTTCAAAAATCATGGCTGATGGTACGGCAACAGCGCCAATCGTATTTACGTCTGTTGAAACGGCTTTAGGCCAAGAAGGTAAAGCGGGTCAGTGGGGTGGTTTAGTGTTATTGGGTAATGCGCCAGTAAACACCTGCCCAGATTTAACTAATTGTTCAGCGTCTTTTGAAGTGGGTAACCACAGCTACGGTGGTAATGATACCGAAGACAATTCAGGTTCAATCAAGTATGTACGCGTTGAGTTTGGTGGTTTCAAAATCAATGACACCCAAGAAATGAACGGTATTAGTTTTGCCGGTGTGGGTGCGGGTACTGAAATTGACCACGTACAAGTTCACATGAATAACGATGATGGTTTTGAATTCTGGGGCGGTAATGTTTCAGTAACAAATATCGTACTGACAGAAAACTTTGATGACTCGTTAGATTGGACAAACGGTTGGCAAGGTAGCGCGCAGCACGTTTATATTCGTCAAGCTGACAACGCATCTAACCGTGGTATTGAAGCTGACAGTAACAGTGACGCAAGTGCTGTACCTATGTCAAAACCAGTGTTAGCCAACTTTACTATTCAGGTTGCTAATGGCACCAACAGTGGTGGTGACGATGCGGAAGGTATTTTATTCCGTAAAGGCACTGGCGTGAATACCTATAACATTCTTGTTAAAGGTGACGTTGATTCTGGCGAATGTTTAGAGGTTAACGACGACAATACCGTTAACAACGCCAACACGGCAGAATTGACGATGCAAAACAGCTTAATTGACTGTGTTGAACCGTTCAAAAATGCCAAGGCAGATGCTGCAGAAGGCCGTACTTTAGCGCTAGATGTTGAAGCTTGGTACAAAGGGCAAGCGGATAACCTAGTTGCCGCAGCAGATTTAACCGATTACATGCCTAATTCATCATCTGTTGCATTAACGGCTGGCAAAGCAGATTTGGCTAACCTTGATGCGCGTTTGGTTAATGCTAACTACATTGGTGCATTTGATGGCACTAACGATTGGACGGAAGGCTGGACCACAGCCATTCATGACGATGCAACGCCAACACCCACAGCATTACCAGTATTAACCTCTTGTCCAGTAGGCACAACAGCTTCAGCTGCGACAGCAGGTTTATACAAAGATGCATCGGTAACGTTAATTTGTACTCTTGAAGGCAATGTTTTAAGCAACACGACTCTTCTCGCTGGCCAAAACGTAATGTACAAAATTGATGGCGGTGCAGTAGTAGTAGGTGGAGATAACACCACGCCTGCAACATTGGCTATTCAAGCGGGCACTAAGTTATTCGCGACATCTAACAGCTTTATCGCGGTGAGTCGTGGCTCAAAAATTATGGCTCAAGGTAGTGCAACTCACCCAATTGAAATGACCTCTGAAGAGGATGTGATTGCGGGTGCAAGTGGCGAACGTGGTCAATGGGGTGGATTGGTTATTCTAGGTAATGGTTTAACTAATACATGTCCTGATCATAATGCTTGTTCAGCGTCGTTTGAAGTCGGTGACTTCCCGTACGGTGGTAACAACAACGCTGATAACAGCGGTCAAATCAGCTACGTAGTGATTAAGTATGCTGGCTTTAAAGTGAATGATACTCAAGAAATGAACGGTATCTCATTTGCGGCAGTGGGCAGCGGAACTCAAGTAGACCATATTCAAATTCACGCTAACGGCGACGACGGTGTTGAGTTTTGGGGTGGTGCAGTTAACTTGAAATATGTGTACTTAACTGAAAACTTCGATGACAGCTTAGATTGGACTAACGGTTGGACAGGTAAAGCACAGTTTGTGTATATCACTCACGAAGACGGTAATGCTAACCGTGGTATCGAAGGTGATAGCCATAAAGGTGCTACTGATACCCCAGTGTCGGCGCCAAAATTAGCTAACTTCACTATTTTACCGGGTACAGATATTGCTAACGCAAGTGGCGATAAAGGTGAAGGTATCTTGTTACGTGTTGCTACAGCCGGTGAGTTATACAACGTGCTAGTACAAGGTCGTAAAGGCACTACTGCTGAAACTGAGTCTGGCGAATGTTTAGAGTTAGATGGCTCTTACGCTGGTTTAGTCGACAACGTAAACAGCAAAACGCTAACCATGTCTCATTCAATTATCGACTGTAACGAGCCATTTAAGTACAGCTCTGATAATGCCGCAACAGCAGACGCTGTGAATGTTGAAACCTGGTTCATGGGCCAAGAAGGTAACTCAACAGCTGCAGTGACTATCACTGACGGTATGCCAGCAGCAACAGATACAACGCTACTTGGCAAAGGTAAAGACTTAAGCACTGATGATAGCTTCTTCGAATCAACCAACTTTATTGGTGCATTCGATGGCCAGAATGACTGGCGTCAAGGTTGGGCTTACTTTCCACAGTAATCACCTCGATAACCTTAATCTGTGACCTATTAATAGCCGCCCGCAAGGGCGGTTATCTCTGAACCGCATACAGGATAGTTAAGTATGAAAACCAAGCCGAGTTTTACCGTTAATAAGTTAAGTCTTGCCATTATCTCTGTGATTTCTGCGGCGACACTATTAACAGCTACCCCCGTATACTCGCAAGAACCAGCGCCTGTTCGTGATCCTGGTGAAGTGATTCCAATTGAACCGATAGAAGTGATTTCAGTTACTGGGCGTTTACGTAGCTCTGCATCGGAAGCAACTGAAGAACGTCGTGAACAAATTGCTGTAGCCGATATTATGGGCTCAGAACAAATTTCAAGAACCGGTGACGGTGATGCCGCCGCAGCGCTTCGTCGTGTGACAGGTTTAACCTTAAAAGATGGCAAATTCATTTATGTTCGTGGTTTAGGTGAGCGTTATTCAAGTACCTCACTGAATGGCGCGACAGTGCCATCGCCAGACCCAACCCGTAACGTAGTACCTTTAGATATGTTTCCTGCATCGATCATTGAATCATTATCGGTGCAAAAGTCTGCCTCAGCTAATTCACCTGCCGCATTTGGTGGCGGGCATGTTGATATTCGCACTAAATCAATTCCGGCCGACTTCTTCTTTAAAGCGTCAGTGGGCGGTCGTTATAACACCAATGACTCAAATGACAGCTACACCTACAACGGTGGTGGCGATGATTGGACCGGCCAAGACGATGGCACTCGCAGCATGCCAAGCAACATTAATAACACCATTAATCAATATGGTGGAATTAGCCCAATTGATATCGTGAGCAACTCTAATGGCGCTATAAATTACCCAGCAGCACAAAAAGTTAACCGCGAACTAGCACTAGACATGTACCGCGATATGACGGTACACAGCCAAAGTACAGACCCTGCAATGCGCGGTGATATCGCCATTGGTGATCGTTGGGACATTACCGACGATATTATCTTTGGTGCATTGTCAGCCGTGTCTTACAAGAAGCAAGCTGAAAACTACACTAAACGTGAAGTTGAGCTTGATGGTGATAGCAGCCAAGTACAAGTTGAAAACCAGAAAGACATCGTCGGTACCGACTCAATAGTCCAAGTGTCTGGCATGCTTAACTTAGGCTTAGAGATTGGCTACAACCATAAAATCGAAACCTTCACTACTTACCTGCAAGACACTTCAGATGATGTGTCTATGGGGATTGAAGAAACCATCGATACTTTGGGTGAGCCAAATGCACTGCAAGTTTACGCCATTGATTACGAAGAACGTTCGCTTATCAGTAACCAAATTAAAGGTCATCATTTTATTGAATATTTGAATGACGCTGAATTTAATTGGAAGTTCTCCGATGCGCGCTCAGAGCGTTATGCACCAAATGAAGTGTCGTATACCTACAACGTGATTTTAGACGATAGCAACCAGTTATTATCACGTAACCTCAATACTCAAGATGCACCCAAGTATGTCTACAGTCGCCTAGAAGATGACAGCCAAAACTATGCTTGGGACTTTATGTATCCAATTAATCTAGACGGCGCCGTGGTTAAACTGACTACCGGCTATGAATACTTTGAGCGTACTCGCGAAAGCTATGCAACTCGCTTAGGGTTTGATGTCGATTTAAGTCCAACCGACCCTAATGGCGCTATTTTAGCGGGTGATTTTGATGAGATTTTCTCTGATAAAAACATTACCGACAATACCTTAGGGCTAGAGCTAAAAGACGCATCAACTGACACCGAAGACTACATTGCCGCCGAGAAAAACGACGCTGCATTTGTGAGCATGGACATCGACTTTGATGATGTTTGGCGGTTATATGCTGGTATTCGTTATGAAGATTTTCGTCGCGTCACTTTGCCTATCGACCCCAATGGTGAAATATCAGATGAAGGTGGTCGTTATCAGTTATCTGACTACGTGATAGCAGAAGACGGTTGGTTCCCATCGTTGTCATTAACCTGGAAACAAACCGATACTACTCAATGGCGTTTTGGAGCGAGTAAAACTATCGTTCGTCCAGATCTTCGTGAGGTATCACCGGTTCGATTCCAAGATCCGGTTACTGGTTTTGACTTCTTCGGTAACCCAGAGTTAAAGAGTTCAGACATTCTTAACTTAGATTTACGTTGGGAATATTATTCTGATTCGGGTAATAATTTCAGCATGGGCGCATTCTATAAAGATGTAGATGCACCAATTGAGCCGATTCAACGTATTTCAGAAGCAGGGCGTCAGCTCAAGTTTTATAACGCGCAGTCGGGCTATGTGTACGGCCTTGAAACTGAGTTCTTACAAGAGCTTGAATTTTTGGGTAGCGATGGCAGCATTTGGGAAGACTTCTTTGTTGCAGGTAACTTAACCCTTGGCGACTCAGAAATCGATATCGCTGCTAACGGCGAAATTGACCCAACCAATAAAACGCGCCGCATGACCGGACATTCACAATGGGTGGCTAACTTACAGTTAAGTTACGACTCGTCAGACAGTTATCACAGTGCCACATTAGTGTATAACGTGTTTGGTGAACGTATTGCTTATGGTGGCCGTGGTGGTTTAGACGATGTATTTGAAAAACCATTCCATAGCCTTGATTTTACCTATAGTTTCTTCCCGACAGATAGCGTTACGGTAAAAGTAAAAGCGAAAAATATCTTAGGTGAAACTACTGAATACGAACAGCAAGATCTTCAAGTGTATGCCAAAGACCCTGGCACAGAGTTCACTTTGCAGTTCAGCTATGAGTATTAATAGGTTTAATCGTTACGTTTAATCATTACGTGTAATAGTGCGTTCAAGAGTCACGTATAAAAGAGTACTTGTTTTTAGCGATTTTTATTCATCATTTCAATCGCTAAAAATGTGCATGGCCACTTTCTTCGGAACAAAGAAAGTGGCCTTTTTTTGTTTAATAACAAGATAACGCTACACAAACTCAGCTTATCTAACGGATAAATAAATTAACCTCAGTTTAAACATTGGCACTTTTCTATTTCAAATTGGGTAGAATACTGGCTTGCTCGTTACTGATACCTCAATGGACCCGTGTTAATGCCCAAAATACTGCCCCTGTTCACCCCGTTAAAGCTGTGTATATATGTGATGTTGGCGTTATCGACTAGTGCATGTGCTATGCCGATAGGCATGACCCAAGCGGGTAGCATTACTGCTCCGACTATTGACGAAGCCAGTGGTTTAGCAGTTTCGAGGCTCAACGACAATATACTTTGGGTACATAACGACAGTGGTGACACCGCAAGGATTTTTGCCATTGATACCCAAGGTCATCAGTTGGCGACAGTTAACATTACAGGCGTTAAGAATAACGATTGGGAAGACATCGCCTCGTTCGTTTACCAAGGTGAATCGTATTTATTGATCGCCGATGTGGGTGATAACCAAGCGAAACGATCGCAATATCAGTTACATCTGATCAAAGAGCCAGATTTAAGCCAGCTTAATGGACAACAAACACTGTCGGCTAAACCCGTTTGGAGCATGACATTTACCTACCCAGATGGCGCACACGATTGCGAATCCGTAGCCGTTGATGTGGCTAAACAAAAAATACTGTTACTGAGCAAACGCGATAAATTACCAATATTATTCGAGCTGCCATTAATTGCTCCAGCTTTAGGACACAGTGCTTCAAACAATTCATCGGTTAAAATGGTTAACAAACAAGCCAAAAAGCTGGGCGAAATCGCGCCATTACCAACCGCCATGCTCGATTACGCCAGTATCTATACCTGGATTGGTTTTGCCGGAAAACCTACAGCCATGGATATATCAGCTGATGGTTTATCGGCGGTGGTATTAACCTACACTCACGCGTTCTATTTTACTCAAACTGAGCCAGGTGATTGGTTAACGTTGTTTTCTACGCCGCCACAAGAGATTTCTCTACCAGCGATAAAGCAAGCTGAAGCCGTGGGTTTTAGCCCAGACGGTAACAGCATTTTTATCACTTCAGAGATGATTCCTGCACCCTTGTATAAAATGGATTTGAAGGGTTTTCATACTCAGTAGGTGATGTGTGCTCGCACTGCGATTAAATCGCCGTAGATTGAATAAATATTAATCCCTAAGGTTCAACAATCCTTGGGCCGATAGCTCTTTTCTAACAATGTCAGCCCCTGCACTTAAGGCATGTAACTTACCTCTTGCTACATGATGAGGTAAGGGCGCCATGCCACAATTGGTGCATGGATAAAGCTTATCGGCATCTACGTACTGAAGTGCTTTTCGGAGGGTATTGGCGACTTCCTCTGGTGTCTCAATCGTATTGCTTGCTACATCTATGGCACCAACCATCACTTTTTTACCTCGAATGAGTTCAAGCAGCTCAATTGGCACATGAGAGTTGTGGCATTCTAGTGAGATAATATCGATATTAGACTGTTGCAGTTTAGGGAACGCTTTTTCATATTGTCGCCACTCTGAGCCCAGTGTTTTTTTCCAATCTGTATTGGCTTTGATGCCATAGCCATAACATATATGCACAGCCGTTTCGCATTTTAGTCCTTCAATGGCTCTTTCTAAACAAGCAATGCCCCAATCATTTACCTCATCAAAAAAAACATTAAATGCTGGCTCATCAAATTGAATAATATCAACACCTGCGGCTTCTAATTCTTTGGCTTCCTGGTTAAGAATTTTAGCAAATTCCCACGCTAGCTTTTCACGACTTTTATAATGGTCATCAAAAAGCGTATCAATCATTGTCATGGGACCAGGCAAAGCCCATTTAATGGGTTGCGTGGTTTGCTGACGTAAAAACTTGGCATCTTCAACAAAAACTGATTTTTGGCGACTAACAGGGCCGACAACCGTTGGTACACTGGCATCATAGCGATCACGAATTTTAACGGTTTTACGCTTATTAAAATCAACACCGTTAAGATGTTCAATAAACGTAGTCACAAAATGTTGGCGTGTTTGCTCACCATCACTAACAATATCAATGCCTGCGTGTTGTTGATCTTGTAATGACAAACGTAAAGCGTCTTGTTTGCCCTCAATTAATTCCTCACCTTGTAGTTTCCAAGCTGACCAAAGTGTTTCGGGTTCAGCAAGCCAAGAGGGCTTAGGTAAACTGCCTGCAGTTGAAGTGGGTAGTATTCTTTTGTTAATCAATGTTTTCATAATAAGTCATGCCGTATGTTGGGTGTAATAATTAAACGCAGCGATTAAACGTAATTGGCAGACCATTGCTCAAGCACCGTTTGATAGGGTTTGATGAAATGCTTCTCAGCAAACTTTCCCTGCTCATTAGCCAACTGGCTACGTTCTTCTCGATCATAAACAATTTGCGTTAATGAATGATCTAGGTTCTTCAAATTGGGTTGATAGGACTTTCCAGCAGCGGCATTCGCATTATAAATCTCTGGTCGGTAGATTTTTTGAAAGGTTCCCATAGTGCTGATGGTGCTTATAAGCTCAAGATTAGTGTAATCATTAAGTAGATCACCAAAGAAATGGAAAGCCAACGGCGCAACACTATTTGGCGGCATAAAATAACGTACCTGTAGCCCCATTTTTTTGAAATACTGCTCAGTCAATGATGACTCATTTGGCTGGTATTCAACCCCCAGTACAGGATGTTGATTTTCAGTTCGATGATAGGTCTTGTTATCTGAAACACTAAGGCAGATAACAGGCGTTTTCTTAAAATTTTGTTTGTAAGCATTTGAATTGACAAAATACTTAAACAGCTTGCCATGCAGCTCACCAAAGTTATCTGGAATGCTAAATTCGGGCTGGTCTTTATTATGAGCCTGCAGTAATACGCTAAAATCATAATCCCGCACATAAGAGGAAAAATTATTTCCTACAATACCTTCAATGCGTTGGTTAGTTTGATGATCAACAATATTCGTTTTCAATATTTCAATCGATGGGAAGGTTTTACCACTGCCTTCAATATCCATATCAACAGAAATGATTTCAAGTTCGACGGAGTAACGATCGCCTTTAGGATTATCCCAATTCGCTAAGGCATTAAAACTGTTATCAATCATCTTTAACGCGTTGCGCAAGTTTGCTTGGCGATAACTTCCTCTGGCCAAATTAGCAAAGTTGGTGGTGATACGTGTACTGTCTGATGGATGATAATCTTCATCGAGGCGAATGCTCTTAATCGTAAATGTGAAATCTTTATTCATGATGATCTGGTATCCAATTTTGTGATTTAAAAGCCTGAATTTACATTTTGCTGTTTATAGATATGTTCTATTAGTGCTGATTTTCTCAACAAGTCGCTGTTACAGCGTTGTCTGCTTTGTGCCTGATGGCTTAATTAGGGATCCGCTGTAATATTGTTTGGCGCTAAAAGCATGAGTAATTTATACGTGGGTTGGGACATGAAGAAAAACGGTTTTATTTCACCTGCAGCATGAGCAATATTCATGATTATAAATAAGCGTTAGTACCTAGAGATTATTTGCGGCGTCGGACGACAATCTTGAATAATATGAGTCTTGAATCACAAGGTCATCTAACCTAGTTGGCTAGTGCTTGTTGTCTAGTGCTTGTTGTCTAGTGCTTGTTGTCTAGTACTTGTTGAAGAGAGCGGAGGTATTATTTGTACTAAAGCCTGCGGCAGGTAATTAGTTAGGATGAAAGTGCAGGATTTTATCCTGCACTTTCATTCGGCACTGGCCAAAGGGAGCGCAGTATTTACATTACTGTTGTTTGGTTTGATATTGCTGTTTTGCATCTTCTATCAGTTGTTGCCATTGAGGATATTCAGCAAAGCTTTGTTGTAAGTCGCCCCAAGGTGTTAGTGCTTCAGCCATTGACGGCGCATTGTTGTGGCGGGCTTGATATAAGTAATAAAAGGCTGAGGCACGATAATTAGCAGCGCAATGCACTAGCACTGGTGCGTCGCCATTTTGCTCCATCAGGCTAAAGAATTGCTGTAGATTTTCTTGTGTAGGCTGCTGCCAGTCCACGCTAACATTGTGATAATTCATACCGAGTTGAGTGACGATTTGCTGCTCATTGATTAAGGCGTTTGGATTATCATTAGGAATGAGGTTAATCACGGTTTTAATACCCGCCTGAGCGAGCTGTGCAAATTGCGGCTCTGTGGGTAAACCCGCGGTAATCACTCGCTGGTTATTAAATTTAATCGCTTTTATGTCGCCAAGCTTGCTGGTATCAATGTTTGCTATGCTGCTTGCGCTGAACACTCCCGCACTAAAAAAAAAACAACACATTAATATGCTGGTGGACAGTAGGTTATAACGTTGCAATATATTCATGTGATCCCTTGGGTTAATTTAATACGTGGTTGGTATTGTTAAGCTCAAGTTAACCATACCATTGTTAAGTTTTCATATAAAAATTACAGGTCTAAAGTGACACCTTGCAAAGGCCAAATCCACAGTTGTTCCGGTAATGTTGTTGAGCTGGAATTTAGCGCTAAGCCGTCATCCTCGAGTGCTTTTATCGGGGATCCAGCTCTATTTTTTGTATTTATGGCCTGCGGCCACTAAGGTCGTGGCGCTTCGCCCACACCAGACTTTTCAAACTTCGTTTGAAGTAAGATCGCAAGGTTCCACCCTGCACGGGCCAAAAGGGGATCAACAGCAATCCCCTCTTGGATCACCCTTGCCGTTCCGGCAGCATTTTCGCTATTTAACCAAACAACAGCAGCGAAAAGGTCGCGACGGAAATTGGTCCAGCTTTGGACTTCATTGGTAATCGGCTTCGATCAATCTTGTAATAAAGAGTGAAAATTCTAACGCTTCCGATGGTACATATGATGTGAATGGATTCACGAATGTCGTGATGGCAGGACGCCAAGGAACGACCTGTACCGCGAAAGCTAGCCTAACGTCCCGTCAGGTTCACGTATTCTTTTATAAAGAGTCTTCAACGTCCTCAATTTAGAGTTGAATCTGCACCGTTAGGGTTGGGTTGTTTTATCATGTTCGGTTTTATTTAGACTTAAGGGTGATTGATTCAATATAGTTAAACTGGTAACTTACTGGAATTATTAATAATTTTTTTAGCAATTTTTAGAGTGGTTGTTGGGACATATTTATAGATGTTTTCGCAATCCACGCAAATACGCTGTTATGTATACAGGGAGTTACGGTGAAAAGTGTACAAAATTATTATCTATTTGGTTTTATATTGCTCGCCGCAATATTAAATGCGTTCATAGAGAGCGAGAGTATTGGTATAAAACTGCTGTGTTTAATTCTTTTATTCACAACCTTTGTGTTTGCATCTTTATTTCATAGTTTAAGAGTTAAGATGACTAAAGCAGAAGAAAAAAATACAGAGAAATTCAAACATAATAAAACCATTAAATAGTGGACATAACAGTTGTTTCCGTTCCGCTTCATTTCACATTTTAGTTAACTATTACTTTGCCGTTTATGGCGGCGTCGATAGAACCATAGAACGTAATAAATATGTCTAATTTTTTCATTGCTGAAACTTTTGAACCGCCTAAGAATTTTGATAATGAATATTTTCATTTCAGAGTTCTTGAAGATGAAGTTGCAAAATTAGATTTTGAAGCCGTAATTTCTAGTCAAAAGAGGCTTTATGGGATTTTTGGCTCAGATTCTGAATGGCCTCAAAGTGATATGAAACTTGAGGAAAACATCACTAGTCTAAAAGTCCATAAACATGAATTTGAGTCACGACAAGCATTTGCTTATTCAGTATTTAATCAATCAAAAAACAAATGTCTTGGTTCCGTTTACATCGACCCAAGTCCTTCTCCTAACTATCAATGTGTCGTTTATTTATGGGTGCGTGATGATAGTATTGAGCTAGATAACGAACTTTATCGAACAGTCTGTAAATGGCTTTCTAAGGAATGGTCTTTCTCTAAAATAGCATTTCCTGGAAGGTGTATTTTATGGAAAGATTGGGATACAGAGTTAAGCGTTGTACAACAAGTGAATTAAACAATGTTGATATGAACACCTAGGATTTTTAACTTTGCTCACCACTTTCCATTTAGTGCTCAGTTTGTTGATGATCTCCTTCCAACTCATACATTTGAATAGTGCTGAAAGCTATCGCAATCAGAACAAAAAGCAGTTATGTTGATAATCATTAAAATAGGTGGCGTAGTTTCATATCAAAGGTAATCCATGTCGGTAGCATCAATTGAAGCAAGCGAACATTATGTTTGGGGTGGCAATTGCGACGGCTGGCACCTTGTAATGTCGGAGAATCTGAGTGTGATTCAAGAACGTGTTCCAAGTGGCTCCTCTGAAGTTCGTCATCTTCACAACAAGACTGAGCAATTTTTTTACGTTCTCGTTGGCACCGCAAGTCTGGAAGTTGCAGGCATTACCCACGTTCTAAGGGCTAGCGAAGGTTTTCATGTTTCAGCTGGTGTGCCTCATACTTTGAGCAATCAGCATGAACAGGCGCTTGATTTCTTAGTTGTCTCAACTCCTCCTAGTCATGGTGACCGTGAAAATGCATAACAAGGCCTACCAATCCGCCTCCGTAAACTGGTTTCTTTTTTGCAATAAAACACAAAAAAGTTAGCCAGTTCACTCCGATAGTTGCTGGTGGCGTTATGGCGTCTTCATACTTTAAGGTTATGTGAATCTAAATGGAAAAAAGAATATTTTACTCTTGGCAGTCTGATTTACCTAACAACTCGAATAGAGGGTTTATAAATACAGCTTTAGAAAAAGCGATAAAGGATATACATGCTGATGAAAGTTTTTCTCTGATTCCATTTTTAGATAGAGATACTGTTGGAATTACTGGTTCCCCTGATATATCTACTTCTATCTTTGACAAAATTAAGACTAGCGATATTTTTGTTTGTGACATCTCTATTATTAACTCTCATACAGGTGATTCTGCTAGGCCTACTCCAAATCCTAATGTTCTGATAGAGTTAGGTTATGCAATTGGTATGTTAGATTGGAATCGAATCATATTGATAATGAATGACAGTTTTGGAGACGTTAGTCTATTACCTTTTGATCTTAGAGGTCGGAGGGTTTTAGTTTATTCAATGCTACCAAGTAACGATGAAAAGGCACCTGAACGTAAAAAAATTGCGTCTATTTTAAAAACTAGTATAAAAGACATCTTACTTAATTCTCCAGTCGAGCGCTCCGAGAAGTTAGAACAGTATTTACCAGTTAAAGATATTGTTGCTGAACAAGCAGGCATCGAATTTAATGCTCTAAAATCGGTGACATATGTTCAAGAGAAAAACTCAGGTCTAATAACTTATACAAAAAAATATATTCAAATGAAAAGGCTTGATTTAGCCGTTCTGTTTGCTCGAGATGTAACTTTCATCAAAGAAAAAAATTCTTTACTTATCCACATAGCTAAATCAACACTAGTGATGGGGGATTTCTCAACAGCGCAAAAAGCTATAGAGTCAATAACTTATATCGAACAAAAAAATCAATTAGGTTTACAGTTACTACAACAAATGAAGTCATAATAATTGCATTAATAATGGATTGACGTGGTTTAATTGATACGACTAACCCAGTTAAGACATAATTGATTT
This sequence comes from Shewanella frigidimarina, assembly GCF_003797125.1. Lineage (GTDB taxonomy): Bacteria > Pseudomonadota > Gammaproteobacteria > Enterobacterales > Shewanellaceae > Shewanella > Shewanella frigidimarina. The sequence continues at coordinate 852,863 of NZ_RKKE01000001.1, read as the reverse complement.
AACTGGAGATTCAAATGAAAACACGTAAATCCTATTCAAAAGAATTCAAGCTTGATGCCATTACACTGGTAAGAGAGCAATATTCAAATTATGGGTGGCATGGTTTTGTTGGTTATAGTTTTAGCAAACAATGCTAAAAGCCACGTCTACACATTGAGTGTTAGGCGGGTGCTATCTACTTCACATATATAAAAGGAATTTTCTGTGTATTCTAATATTAAAATAAATTTCACTAACTATTTTCTCATTAGGTTCGTCATTTGCATTGCTTTCGTAACATTGTACGGTTGTGGCGGTGGCAATTCTGAAGTGGAAGGCGAAAGTGTAGTACCTCCCATTGTATCTGTGCCTATTGATGAAACATTCGATCTGACTGGTTCATGGTTATCAAATTGTGGCGAAAGGAAAAATTTGGCATATTATACAAATGAATTAGTCATAACTAGTGTCAATTTAGAAATAATTCAACATAAATATGATACCTCTGATTGTGCAGGAATCCCTGTAGAATCTATTTCACAAACAATTAATCCATACAGCTATCCCGAATCGAATCGTGATACAAATGATAAATTTATTGTTGTCGAAGTTTTTCAAGAGCCTCTATGGGAAATGACTGTAAACGTAGAAATTTATAATAACCTTTTGTATTTATCAAATAACTTATCAATTACCTATGAAGGCTATGCTTTCGAGTCAAATCATACAAATGAAATTAACTATGTTAATTATTTAACAAAGAAAGAATAATTTTTTGTACAAGAAGTCATTAAAGCAGGACAATAAATAGTTGTTTTTTTGATCATTCACTACTTCTTTTAATCGCTTATAAAAGTGGTAAAAGTGAATTTAAAGGTGAATTTAGTGGGGCAGGGTAAAGGCGTTAACCATGCCACCCATTATTAAATTCCCATTATTAAATTTCTGGAGAGAGCTGTATTTTGAGTACTTTTCTAGGCATTTGTTTACTGATACTGCCATTGATTTTTTTTGGCATTTATTCAAATCATGAATTCGATTTATCGCTTTCGGATAACTTAAAAAAATGGAAATGGGGTAAGTATTTTGCCGTTATTCTTGTACTTGTATACGTAGTCTATTTGCTAATGTATGGGCACAGTGTAGTGGCATAGTTATTTGGGCCACCTAAATAGAGGTGATATTATTACCTCGTACATGACTTTAGGTGAACACATGAGATCGATAACCAGAAAAACATTTAGTGCTGAATTCAAACTTGAAGCAGCCCAATTAGTCCTCGATAAAAACCATAGCATCATCGAAGCAGCAAAGGCGATGAACGTGGGTAAATCAACCATGGATAAATGGGTGAGACAGTTAAAACTAGAACGCCAGGGTGGCACGCCAAAAGCCTCTCCCATTACCCCTGAGCAAATTGAAATCCGTGAACTGAAGAAACAGGTAGCCCGTCTTGAGGAGCATAATCTTATTCTAAAAAAGGCTACCGCTCTCTTGATGTCAGACTCGATGAACAATTTACGCTGATCAGCGCACTCAAGCAGAGCCACTCTATTCTCACAATTTGTAATGCATTCAAAGTGCATCGAAGTAGCTATAAATATTGGCTAAAAAGAAAAGAACATATCGATGCTGATTTTACAATTTTATGCAGTGAAGTGAAGGCCGCGCATCGTATTAGTAATGGCTCTGCCGGTGCTCGAACGATAGCGCAATTAGTGACTAACAAAGGGATTAATCTCAGTCGTTATCGAGCCCGTAATCTAATGAGAAAGCTTGGATTATTAAGTTGTCAGCAGCCTAAGCATTCTTATAGGAAAGCTGCACAAGAGCATGTAGCGATCCCAAACACGCTTAATCGACAGTTTGCAGTAACTCAACCAGATCAAGTGTGGTGTGGTGATGTGACGTATGTTTGGGTCGGTAATCGTTGGGCATATTTAGCCGTTGTTTTAGACTTATTTTCCCGCAAACCTGTTGGGTGGACTTTGTCATTATCGCCTGACAGCGAGCTGACCTCTAAAGCCTTGAAAATGGCATTTGAGTTAAGGGGGAAACCTGAGAATGTGATATATCACAGCGACCAAGGTTCACATTACACAAGCTTGAAATTCAGACAGTTATTATGGCGTCTTCAGATTGAGCAAAGCATGAGTCGTCGCGGGAATTGTTGGGATAATGCACCAATGGAGCGTTTCTTTAGAAGTTTGAAATCTGAATGGGTACCCGCAAGTGGCTATGGGAATTTTACAGAAGCAGACAAAGCGATCACAAATTACATCACTGGATATTACAGTGAAACTAGACCCCATCAATATAATGGTGGGTTAACGCCAAATGAGTCAGAACGTTTATATTGGAATGACTCTAAAACCGTGGCCAATATTACTTGACCACTACACAGTTACGTTGTAATGGGTGTCGATGAAACAAGCACGTATTTAGAAGATTGGGTGCTGTATTATCTTGTGCCAGGTTTATGCTTAGCGGCAGTAATATACTCCAAACCGGTAGGTTACTTTTTTGGTGATAATAGCTCAGAGTTTGGCTCATCGATTAAAGAAGATGTTGCTTTTATGCTTGGCCTTCTGTGGTTGTTATTTTTTACTTGGCAAATATTCTTAGAAAGCTTGTAAACGACACGAATTAATCATGGCATCTATTGTTAAATTTTTACCTAGCCTTTTAAAGCCAGCTAGTAAAGTGAAGCTAGACTGTTCACCCTTTACTATGATGAAGTGCCACGCAGGCCATAAATGCAAAGAGTAAACACTTGGATTCCGGCTCAACCGCATTGCCGGAACGACGGTGAAAAAGTAAGGTTAATCTACCTGCATCCAATCGACTTGAACGCCTGCTTGCTCAAACATATCTTCGCTGACTTTAATCTTATCTCCCCAGCGTGACAGGAAATCTTCGTTGGGTTGCGGGCTATGCACGGCACGTAATCCTGTTTGGATAATCTTGGCGGCGCAGTTTGGGCAGGGGAAGTGGGTTACCCAAATCTCACAGCTACTGAGATCTCGTTTGGCATGCAGAATGGCGTTTTCTTCGGCATGAAGCGTTTTTAGCAGTTTCATTTCACGGTTATCGGTTTCAGCGCTATCTGATATTCCGTGAGGATAACCATTAAAACCTAAAGAAACGATGCGATTGTTTTCAGTGATCACCGCGCCAACTCGGGTGGAGGGATCTTTACTCCAAGATGCTACGAGCTCGGCCATTTGTAAAAAGCGTGTCGCCCATTTTGTCATCATCTTATTGCCGTTCCTATGCTTTATGTATCACTGTATTTGGGTGCTATTCTCTATGCAGAACAGTGATAAATCAACCTTCAATATTCTAACCATGGACCCACTTACTCTTTCTTATATTAAGTAGGGCCATGATGCGCCTGTATAGCAGAATTTGACTGCCAATTATTTAAGCTGCATTTAGTTATTCCAATGAGATAGCCCTAGTTACTCTTTAATACCTACTCTTCATTACTAAGAATAAAGTTGCTAATCGCTTTTGATATTAGGTCTTTTTTCATTGATGTGCGGGAAACGGGTTCGTTGAACCAGAAGCTCATTGGTTGGTCGAAGCCGATACCGTGCATGTAGTTGTAGAGCGCTTTACGTAATCCTTCGCCGAGCATGTCGTGATCGGTGCCGGTTGGGTCGGTAAAGTCGACATCGTTTTCAGCAAATAAAATTTCAGGGCGTTCAGCAAGGGTGATACCAAATTGCTCTGGATTCATGCCTATCGGGCTGTGAATGGTGGCGACAAAACGATGCCAATAGGCTGACTGGAAACATCCTTGTTCCATCATCTGACGCACCATTTCTAGCGAGTCTATGGTTTCTTGTTCGGTTTGTGTTGGGAAGCCATACATCAAGTAAGCGTGAACCAATATTCCGGCATCACTGAATGCTTTAGTGACGTGGGCGACGCGCTCAACACTCACGCCTTTTTTCATCAGTTTAAGTAGTCGATCTGACGCCACTTCAAGTCCGCCGCTGACAGCGATACAACCTGAGTCTGCCAGTAATTGGCAACGCGCTGGGCTAAAAGTACGTTCAAAACGAATATTGCCCCACCAGCTGATCACTACGCCGCGTTCTATGAGGCGTTTTGCAAAGGCAAACAATGTTTTTGGCGGTAAGGCTTCATCGACAAAATGGAAACCTGTTTGTCCGGTTTCTTCAACAAGCTCTACGATACGGTCAACCAAGGCATCGGCGCCAGCGGTATCGTAGCGGTCGATATAGTCCAAACTGACGTCGCAGAAGCTGCATTTACGCCAGTAACAGCCGTGGGCGATGGTCAGTTTGTTCCAGCGTCCGTCACTCCAAATGCGGTGCATTGGGTTGAGCATTTCACATAAAGACAGGTAGTCGCCCAATGGCAGACCGTCGTAAATGGGGGCGCCGACCTCAGATTGTGGAATATCGTGCAGCTGATCATTTTGATTTAAGTGGACATAAGGTTGGCCATTTTCATCTTCTGCAAGGAAGTAAGTACGCACTAAATCGTCTATTTCACGTTTGCCTTCAAAGTATTCCAGCAAAGTGATAAGCGGGCGTTCGCCGTCATCCAGACAGATAAAGTCGACAAATTCAAATACGCGCGGATCTTTTAGTGCGCGCAGTTCAGTATTAACAAACCCGCCACCCATGACGATAGGAATGTCTGGATTAATGGCTTTACAGGTTTGGGCAATACGTAAAGCGCCTAGCATATTACCGGGAAACGGCACGGTTAATGCGACGACACTTGGTTGGGTGTCTTCCAGATACATCTCGACCAATTGCTCCAAAATTTCAGAGCTAAAACTCGGTTCACCCATTAAGGTGTCGTAGAGGTTGTCAAAGCTTGGGTTGGCCGCCGCTAGCTTTTCGCCATAACGGCTGACTTCAAAGTAGGGATCAACACCTTGGGTAATAACGTTCGACAGATCATTAATAAACAGGGTGGCCAGATATTTGGCTTTATCTTGTACGCCTAAATTACCAAAGGCTGCTTGCAACACGTCGCCAGATACCGCTTCCATCTCAGCAATTGCATCAAACGCTGGGCCTTCGGGTAAAAAACGTCGGGTATTAATGCGCATTGCAAGGCTGGGGTCTTTGCCCTGTAAAAAGCGAATGGCAGGCTCAACAGTCAGGTGATAACGCTCAAATTCAGCCAGAAAGTTAAAAATGACATCTGGCAGTTCGTCGTCTTCAAAGTGTTCGAAGTTTTCTTCTACGTGCTGACGAATAATGTCCAGCGCAGGTGCTGTCATCATCTCAAGAAAAAGCTCAATCGCAGGATCTCGCTGAACCGCCTCATAGCCTCGTGAGCGTAAAAAACCGGTTAAATACGCTGTTGCTGGATACGGTGTATTCAGCTGGGTCATCGGTGGAGTCATTAGAAGAACGGTCATAGCCTGCCTTGATCGTAAAAGCGGATAAAAATGAGGTCGCATTCTAACAGTAAAAATAGTTCAAATCCTGTTAATTCCGGCTTTCATCTGGCTTGCTAGTAGGCATCATGTTTTCGCCACATGATGACGATTGGAAGAGAAAAGTATTTTTTGAATGATATTAAAGGCTAAAGACTAAAGGCTAATGGCTTATCAATGATCAATATTTTGATCTTTTAAACATGAAGGGCAGTTCGAGTTGTTATTGCTCTTAACAAAGAGCAATAACAACGGGCAACTGATGGCGGTTAATTGGTAAGAATAGGCTTTAAATAGCCAGAACCAAGTTGACGCATTTGTTTTTCACCCCAAGCGACTCTTTGGCGCAGGTATGGGGTTAAATTGTTAGGGTTTCGGTTACGCGGACTCGGCAACAACACTGCTAGGCGCGCCGCTTCGTTGTTGGATAAATAACGGGCCGATTTATTAAAATAATGTTGGCTAGCTGCTTCTACACCGTAAATGCCTTTACCAAATTCGGCGACGTTTAAGTACACCTCTAAGATACGTTTTTTGCCCCAAATGGCTTCAAGGCTCACGGCCAACATGGCTTCTAACCCTTTGCGAACAAAGTTTCTACCCGGCCAAAGTAATAGGTTTTTTGCGGTTTGTTGGGTGATGGTACTGGCACCACGCAGGCCTTCGCCACCGTCGTACTGGTTAAGGGCTTTAGTGATGGAGTTGATATCGACTCCGAAGTGTTCGGGAAACAACTGATCTTCTGCGGCTACCACTGCTAATGGCATGTGCGCAGGCAGCTCATCAATACTTACCCAGTGCTGACTAACCGGATAATCGCTTTGCAGCATAAATGACGTCGTCGGTGGCGGTACAAATCTTAGTACCAATAGTAATAGCGCCAGTAGTAGCAAAAAGCGCCACATGACAAACCATGTCCAACCGAAAAAACCTCGTTTACGATCTGTCATTCACTGCCTCATGTTATGTTTAACTAGCCTGTGTGAGGCTTTGTCATTTTCGACGTGCAGAGTATAGGATAATGGGCATTAAGGCCAAAGGCTAATCAACCTCGTGCATGATTTATATCTTAAGTGACGTTGCGCAGAGTCATTAAGTCCTAATGTCCTAATACCCTAAAGCACTAATCAACTCGGTTGGGCTGTTAACAAGATTGTTTGTATGTCTGCCAAACTGGTTTGCCATTGATGATAATCAAGCCTAATAGGGTAGGCGTTGTTATCGACCATAAGCACTAATGAGGGGAATCCTTGAATGGGAAGTTGGCGAGCAAAATTGATTTCTTTGAGCAATTTATCTTCTGTTTCATCAGCGTTTAATTGCTCTGTGAACAAGTCTGCAGGGATCCCTAATTGAGTCGCAATCGATACTAAAGTATCAACATCAGATGGGTTGTGTGCATTAAGATAATAAGCCTGTTGGATAGCGTTGATCATCTGTTGCTCAAGCCTATATTGGCGAGCAATTATGCTGGCTCTGCATGCTGGATACGTTGAACGCCTTGGTTGGCAGAGCTGCCAAAAGTCGTGATTAAATTCTGTACCTAATTGTTGGTTAATCTTATGCCAGGTTTGTTGTAGCATTTGCTGCATGGGGTGTGGCATTGGTTCTGCTGAGTCGGGCGCTAAACCACCGACTAGATAGTGTAGACTCAATTGCTGGCCAAACTGCTGTTGTAGTTGAACTTGCAGAGCATCCCATGTGGGGCGGTATCCCCAACACCAACTGCACATTGGATCGTGAACATAATAAAGGGTTGTGTTTGCCATTGTGGACCTCATCGTTAGCCGTTAACTCACTATCGTTTATTTGCTTGTCTATATACCGTTACCGCAGTTAGGGTCATGTTTTATATTATTCAATCGGTCGATAAAACAGTAGAAACTAAGGTTGTCATAATAATTCGATAATTCAGTCATATTCATTGCGTAAGCTGTTACAGATGATGAAATTTTTAGTAAACCATTACAACTGACATTACAGCATTACAACATGGAGCAATAAGATGACAAGGAAAAAAAGTGTAACACTGGGTATCATTTCGGTTTTAACCAGCATGTTATGGATTTCGGGGTGTAACAGTAACGATAATAATGACACCACTGCAGAAGTGGATAAAAGTGTTAGCGCCCAAGTGGGCCCGAGGCCGCTATTTTTAGTCGGTCAAATGCAAGACAGTGAGTTAAAAGATCAATTAGCGCAATGTGCTTCAAATTCATTTTACCGTACAGACTTTTCTATTGGCCACCGCGGTGCGTCAATGCAGTTTCCTGAACATACCAAAGAAGCCTATCAAGCAGCCATCAATTCGGGCGCTGGTATTGTGGAATGTGACGTGACGTTTACCGCAGATAAAGAGTTAGTTTGCCGTCACTCGCAGTGTGATTTAGCCACTACCACCAATATTCTGGCTATCCCAGCCCTAGCTAATAAATGTTCAGTGCCATTTTCACCAGCGGATGCCGTCAATGGCGTGAGTGCAACGGCAACCTGTTGTACCAGTGATATCAGCTTAGCTGAATTTAAAACCTTAAAAGGCAAAATGGACGGCTTTAACCCTAATGCCACAACAGTTGAAGAGTTTATAGATGGCACGCCAAATTGGCGTACCGACTTATATGCAGGTAATGGCACGTTAATGACTCACGCTGAAAGTATTGCCTTGTTCAAAGCTGCTGGAGTAAAGATGACTCCCGAGCTTAAGTCGGCCAGTGTCAGCATGCCGTATGATGGTTTTACTCAACAAGACTACGCCCAGAAAATGTTAGATGAATATGCCGCAGCAGGCGTTGATGCATCGCAAGTGTTTCCACAATCGTTTAATTTAGACGATGTAAAATATTGGATAGCCAATGCGCCTGAATTTGCCGATCAAGCGGTATACCTTGACGATCGTTATGATCTGAGTGGTTTTGATCCACAGAACAGTGCCACATGGTCACCGAGTATGGACACTCTAGCAGCAGACGGGGTCAAGATTATTGCGCCGCCATTATGGATGCTGGTTACCGTGGGAGACAATAACGCGATAGTGCCATCTGAATATGCCAAAGCAGCAAGTGCCGCTGGGTTGAAGATTATTGCTTGGTCATTAGAGCGTTCAGGGCCACTGAGTCAAGGCGGCGGTGGTTGGTATTATCAGAGTATTGCTGACGTGATTGATAACGAAGGTGATACTTTTGAGCTGTTAGATGTACTGGCAAAAGATGTCGGAGTAATGGGTGTGTTTTCTGACTGGCCTGCCACAGTGACATATTATGCTAACTGTATGAATATGTAAGATTAACTGTATTTCAGCCTTTCATTTAATGAGGGCGAACAGAATAGACTAAAAAGGTGCCGACATTGTTGGCACCTTTTTATTTCAATTAACTATACTCGTTGATGGCAGAGTATTTATTGCTTACAGCTCAGACTGCCCTAGAGCAAGTTGGTGATGAAAAATGCTAATGTTGCTATTGGTTTAATATCGAAGTAACTGAAATCACGGAATAAAGGCGATTTATAATGATGTTATTAGCCTTTAGTCTATATAGATTGCACTGGATGTCAGTGGTAGTGTAACTACACAATAATACTCATAACAATATAAAAAATAAGGATATTGCAGGATGAAATTAACCAAACGTTTTTGCATGATTGGCGCGGCTGCAGCGCTATCTATTAGTACGGCTGTTATGGCCGCGCCGACATTTATCAATATTCTCACCGGTGGCACCAGTGGCGTTTACTATCCTATCGGTGTGGCTTTATCTCAACTTTACAGCAATGGCATTGAGGGATCTAAAACCTCTGTTCAAGCGACTAAAGCGTCGGTTGAAAACCTCAATTTACTACAAGCTGGACGTGGTGAATTAGCGCTTGCTCTAGGTGATTCGGTATCGGCAGCGTGGGAAGGTGATCAGGAAGCCGGTTTTAAAGCGCCGCTTAAAAAATTACGCGTTATTGCGGCAACCTATTCTAACTATATTCAAATTGTCGCCAATAAAGATGCTGGTATTAATAGCCTTGCAGATTTAAAAGGTAAACGTATTTCTGTTGGGGCGCCAAAATCAGGTACTGAACTTAACGCGCGTGCCATATTTGCAGCAGCAGGACTCAGTTACGACGATATGGGTAAAGTTGAGTTTTTACCTTATGCCGAATCTGTTGAGCTGATTAAAAACCGCCAATTGGATGCGACTTTACAATCGTCAGGTTTAGGTATGGCAGCCATTCGTGATTTAGCCGCAACAATGGATATCAACTTTGTGGCTATCCCTGCAGATGTTGTCGCTAAAATTAATAATCCTGCTTATCAAGTTGGGGTGATTACGGCTAATACTTATGAAGGCCAAACAGAAGATGTGAGTACTGTTGCGATACAAAACTTATTGGTAAGTCACAGCAAGGTGTCTGATGAGATTGCTTATCAAATGACTAAGCTGATGTTTGAAAACCTAGACCGTTTAGGTACTGCTCACTCAGCTGCGAAGGCGATCAGTTTAGCCACAGCGGCAAAAGATCTGCCTATCCCACTACACCCAGGTGCAGAACGCTATTACAAAGAAGTGAATGCGCTATAAGTAATAGTATTAAGTTAACAGCGCTTGTTTGGTAAACCCAGCAAGCGCTTGTTTATTTCTGTCTTTCAACCATATTTGCTAACTTCCGTTTTAGATCAAGAGTGACTGATTGAGTCAACGTCATTGTTAATTGACTCATTTTTCTGAGCTGAGGTTATTAGTTGTAGTAAGTGTCGAGGCATACCATGAGCGATCCAACCCAAATTAACGAACCAGAGCAAGGCTTAAGTGCCGATACTCGCAACTGGCCAAAAGCCTTGTTTGCAGTAGCATTGATTTTTTCTATTTTCCAAATTACCACCGCGGCATTTCATCCAGTTTCGACACAAGTATTGCGCGCCGTACACGTGGGCTTTTTATTATTAGTGGTGTTTATTAGCTACCCAGGTATAGGCAAGAGTCAGCCATGGCAACCTTTGGCATGGATACTCGGTTTAGCGGGTATGGCTACCGCGGTTTATCAATGGGTGTTCGAAGCAGACTTAATTCAACGTTCTGGTGATTTAACCCAAAATGACATGATTATTGGTGTGGTGTTAGTCGCTTTAGTGTTTGAAGCCGCAAGACGAGTGATGGGAATAGCCCTGCCGATTATTTGCGGTATTTTTTTGGCCTATGGTTTATTTGGTGAGTATTTACCCGGTGAGTTGATGCATCGAGGTTATGGTTTCGACCAAATAGTTAACCAGTTGGCCTTTGGTACCGAAGGCTTATATGGCACGCCAACTTATGTATCAGCGACCTATATTTTCTTGTTTATTCTGTTTGGTGCCTTTTTAGAGCAAGCAGGCATGATCCGCTTATTTACCGACTTTGCTATGGGCTTATTTGGTCATAAAGTGGGTGGGCCTGCAAAAGTGTCGGTGGTGTCTTCAGCACTCATGGGCACCATTACCGGTTCGGGAGTTGCCAATGTGGTCACCACTGGCCAGTTTACGATTCCGTTAATGAAGCGCTTTGGTTATCGGTCTGCTTTTGCGGGTGGGGTAGAAGCCACATCCAGTATGGGCAGCCAAATTATGCCGCCGATTATGGGAGCCGTAGCCTTTATTATGGCTGAAACCATTAATGTGCAATTTATTGAAATTGCTAAAGCAGCGATGATCCCCGCAGTATTGTATTTTTGTTCGGTGTTCTGGATGGTGCATTTAGAAGCTAAACGCGCCAATTTATCTGGTTTACCCAAAGACCAATGTCCAGATCCGTGGGCAGCAATTAAGCTGCGTTGGTACTTATTAATCCCACTATTTATTTTGATTGGTTTACTGTTTTCAGGTCGTACACCGCTGTTTTCCGGCATGGTTGGCTTAGCACTCACTGCGATTGTTATTTTAGGTTCGGCCATTATTCTCAATCTATCATCAGCTGCTATGCGATTTGCTTTTTGGATAGCGCTAGGGGTGTTATGTGCAGGTTTTTTCCAATTAGGTATAGGGGTGATGTTTGGCGTTATCGCTATGCTGGTGGTGATTTGTTGGTTTGTTAAAGGTGGCAAAGAAACCCTAACATTATGTATGCATGCGTTAGTTGAAGGTGCGCGACATGCAGTACCTGTAGGTATTGCTTGTGCGCTAGTGGGCGTGATTATTGGTGTTGTGTCACTAACCGGTATTGCTTCAACGTTTGCCGGCTATATTCTGGCTGTCGGCCAAGATAACTTATTCTTGTCTTTAGTGCTGACGATGGTGACGTGTTTGGTATTAGGTATGGGGATCCCGACAATTCCTAATTACATTATTACCAGCTCAATTGCCGCGCCAGCGTTACTGGATTTAGGCGTACCGTTAATTGTGTCGCACATGTTTGTGTTTTATTTTGGCATTATGGCAGACCTTACACCACCCGTTGCCCTGGCGTGTTTCGCCGCGGCGCCAATCGCCAAAGAGAAAGGCTTAAAAATCAGTTTATGGGCCATTCGCATTGCCATTGCTGGGTTTATTATTCCGTTTATGGCGGTGTACGACCCTGCGTTAATGCTCCAAAGTGGTGGTGTGCTAGAAACGGTTTATGTGGTCCTTAAAGCGACGGTTGCTATAGGTATTTGGGGCGTGATATTTACCGGCTACTTATTACAAAACCTTTATTGGTGGGAACGTGTTTTAGGCTTTATTGCTGGTGGCAGTTTAATTATGGCGACACCGCTAAGTGATGAGTTAGGCTTTGGTTTGGCACTGGTGTTTATTTTGCACCACGTATGGCGTGCACGTAAGCTAAAACGTTTAGCGCAGGGCGAATAATGCTAGGGCTATGTTTGGGTTTAGCAGGCACAATATGGGCTCAAGTGCCTGCTGAACAGATGACATTGTCTTGGACTCACACTATTGAGAAAATTCGTTGGGCCGAAGATTATCGATTAACTAATGAAGGTTTTATTTTAGAACAAGCAAGGGTAAAAGGCAGTGGCGCAGGAATGGAGATCCCTGCCGATGCAGTGTTAAAAGATGGCAGTTGGCACTACAAACCGCATTTGCCTATTTTGCCAATGCTAAAGTTGGGCCGCACTCCAGAAGCAGGCGATTATCAGTTATGTGTGTCATCGACTCAGGCTGGGCAACAATGCCATTCTATGAGTTATTGGGTGAGTGAGCCTACCACTGAGCAGCCCTCCATTGAGCTATGGGGCTGTGATATACCAAGTTAGTTAATCGACATAATAGATAGGCCTTGAAGCATAAAAAAAGCTGAATCAATTGATTCAGCTTTTTCTTTTTTAAGTTGCTTGCAGAGTATTACTTTGCAAATGCATCTTGCAGTGCAGGTACAACTTGTTTCTTACGGCTTAATACGCCGTCTAACCACACGCGGCCATCAACGGTAGGTTTACCGTAAGCGCGCTCAGTTAAGTCTGCTGAATCAGAAACAACTAACATTTCTGAACCTTCTTTCATGATATCGGTTAGCAGCAATAATACGCTGTGACGATTGCCTTCAACTTTCAATTTAGCAATATCAGCTTCTAAGTCAGCTTTGATATCGTCAAATACAGACAAATCGATAACTTCTAATTGGCCAATACCCACTAGGTTACCGTTCATGTTGAAGTCTTTAAAGTCACGCATAACAAGGTCACGTGCTGGTGTGCCTTCAACTGCTGATTTCACTTTAAACATATCCATGCCGAGTTCTTTAAAGTCTTCTATACCGGCGATTTTAGCTAACGCTTCAACGCAACGGATATCGGCAGTGGTACAGGTTGGCGATTTGAAAATAACGGTGTCACTTAAAATGGCGCACATCATGATACCAGCGATGTTTGCTGGAATTTCTACTTGGTAGAAATCGTACATCATTTTGATGACGGTGTTGCTGCAACCAACTGGACGGATCCAACATTCTAGCGGAGTAGAAGTGGTTAGGTCGCCTAATTTGTGATGGTCGACAATACCGACGATAGTCGCTTGAGCGATATCATCTGGTGCTTGAGTAATTTCTGAATGGTCAACAATATAGACTTCTTCACCAGCGTAACTGGTTTTGTATTCTGGTGCTTCAAACCCAAATTTTTCTAAAATAAATGCGGTTTCTGGTGATAACTCGCCTAAACGGGCTGCAATTGCCGGTTCATCGATTTGGTTTTTTAAATATGCTAATGCTATAGCACCACAAATTGAATCTGAATCAGGGATCTTGTGACCCACTACATACATTGCCATTGAAAGACTCTCCTATAAAGTTGCCCTGATTTTAACAAGGATTGATCTTCATCGCATTAAAAAATACCACTTCAACGGTTCAACTTACCATATGAGTGTTATCCATGATGATATGCGAGTTTAATTGACAAAAAAAGGCCCCGAGCGGAGAGTCTCGGGGCTTTTTATATTTTACTCAGGGTAGGTGTATATTTGTCTTTAGCTTGGGATAACAACGTTATTGAAGTCTCTTTTCAGTATTCTATTGAGACTATCTCAAGTGCTCTGTCGAGGTGCTTCTTGTACTGGAATTAACTTTAGCAGACTTCTCTCAAATAGCGATTTTTTGCTAATAATTCAGCAGTAGGACTGAGTATTCATCATTTGTTAAGGCCATATCGTTATACCCGTACTTTTATCACCACTTTGCGAACTTTTTGTGGTGTTGGGCTGGTGCCTGGCATATGGATGTCGCCAGGGAAAAATAGTGCAAACATGCCCGCTTTTAGCGGAATAAACGCCGCATCATCTTTGTTAGATTCATAGTCGTATTCTGCATAGTCATGCTTGTCAAAATAAGGCTTAGAAGGTGTTTGATTGGCTAACGGTAAATAGCCAAATTCTTCTTCCCCGCTAACCACATACTGCACATCAATATACTGTTGATGAACTTCAAAGGGTTCGATTTCTTTAGGCTTAGTTTCATAGTCATTAACGATAACGAAAATATCTTTGCCTTCAAGCGGATAATTGCCCACTTCAAGCTGGCTAAAGTCTGTGTCCGCGAGATGGGCTAATGCTTTGGCTAATCTCGGGCTAAGTTGAGTGTATAGGTGACGATTTGCTAAAGTATCAACAATCATAAAAATTCCGTAAGATATGAACCACAAAAATATGCTAGCGTATTAGCGCTAAAGCATACAGTTTTACAAAGATAACAGCATTACAAATATAAGAAGGATTGTACATTGCCTGCATTACGTTTACTTGCTGGACCAACTGCTTACGAACAACTAGAAGCGAATGGCTTAGATCAATCATTGTTTACTCAGCTCTTTGCTGCATCAGGCGGACCTAAGTGGTTGGCGATAGCAGGCTTAGATAAATATTTATTTAGTGAGTTTTTTCAGGATCGCGAAGATCCCCTTTATACCATGGGCGCGTCGTCGGGTGCGTGGCGTTTAGCTTGTATGGCGCAACAAGACCCATTGGCGGCCTATGAACGTTTAGAGCATTTTTATATTCATCAGAACTACGAAAAAAAGCCGACTCGTGAACAAGTCAGTGCCCAAGTATTACAAATTGTTGATGGCATTTTAGGTGAGCAGCAAGGTGCTGATATTATTGCTAATCCGTTAATTCGTCATCATATGGTGGCTTGTCGTGCCCGTCATTTAAATCGCATTCATGCCAAATTTGGCTTAATGATGGGACTGTCGATGGCTGCAGTAAGTAATGTGGTCAATCGTAAAAGCTTAGGTTGGCACTTTGAACGGGTTATTTTAAGCCATAAAGACGCCGCATCACCTTTTAGACGTTTGAAAGATTTGCCCACCAAACATGTCGAGTTAACTCAAGACAATATCCGCCATGGATTGCTAGCGACAGGATCGATCCCGCTATTGCTTGATCCGGTAAAAGATCTGCAAGGCTCGCCTAAAGGTCATTATTACGATGGTGGCATAACCGATTATCATTTTGATATGCCATTGCCTGCCGCTACAGGCTTGAGTTTGTATCCACACTTTTACCCGTACATGAGCCCAGGCTGGTTTGATAAATCCTTATTGTGGCGTAAAGCGAAAGCGAATTATCACAATGGTTTAATTTTAGCGCCGAGTAAGCAATTTATTGCAAGCTTACCGTTTAGTAAAATTCCTGACCGTGAAGACTTTAAAAATTTAGATACTAAAAGTCGGATTACCTATTGGCAGCAAAGCGTGCAGCAAAGCCAGGAATTAGCTGACGAGTTTGCTGAAATTGTTGCTTCTGGCACTATTATGGATCGTATTGAGCGTTTATAAGATCCAATAAGTTGAATGTTTTTTGTACTTTTTTTGAAAGATAGTCGTATTAAACAAGGTCTATTGGAGTAGGGCGTAGCGAAAACGGGTGGTTATGTCGGTAGTAAGCATTATATTAGGCTACTTAAGTTGTTGAATAATTAACCACTGCTACACTTGTTTCATTGATTTGACTTTGGTTCAGTAACTTCACCTATGGTGTAGGAGGCTGTTATGCAAACAAAAGAAGTAGCATTACTGATTCAAGATGCTGTGCTATTACCCGGTGGACGACTTGAAATTAGAGTCGTGTCACCGAGTGATTTAGCCATGGTTGCCGATGTACTAAAAGGCCACTATGGTTTAGCATTTGCGCCATTGAAAGTGAATAGCGAACTGCCTTGTTATATTGCAGCAACCCAATGCAATATTATTGATTTCAACCAGTTAGATGATGATTCTTTAAGCATCGTTGTTGAGGGAACACAGCGTCTTAAAATTTTATCTGCCGCGCAAAAACGAGATGGTTGTTGGATTGCTCGTGCGCTCCCTTGCGCTAATTGGTGCCATGAGCCCATTGCGGGTGAGTTTGAAATTATCAGCGCCGCACTTGAACAATTTTATCAAGTGAATCCAGATTTACTGGAATTGTATTCACAAACTCATTTAGAAGATGCCGCTTGGGTGAGTCAGCGTTGGTTAGAGGTTTTACCTATGTATAATCGTGATAAGTTGATTTTAGTTGAACAACCTAATTGCCATAAAACTATGGATTTTGTGCTGCAATTACTAAAATCTCACGTGGATGTATAAGCGCAATATTGTGTTATCGGTATCGAGATAATCAAGATACATTTTCGGCCTAGCCTGATAAGATACCTTCTCGTTTGAACCTTACCTTCATCTTTATATAGACAAGTTGTTTATGCCTAATTCATCAAACTACACTGCGGATCGTCCTCAATGCTCTTCCCAAACACCAAACGCTGCCATTGCCGCTCAACCTTCGTATATTGTGTTGCCGCGTGCTAATGAATTAGCTGGTAAGCAATACCACACAGTACTTGAATTTTTGATCGATCATTTTAAGCAAATCGATCCCAGTGTGTGGCAACAGCGTATCAATGATGGCAAAGTACATTGGCAAAATAGTGAGCTAATTACCGCAGAGAGTGCCTATCAAGCCACTGCGAAAGTGTATTATTACCGCGAAGTGCTGGCCGAAACGAAAGTGCCTTTTGCTGAGCAGGTGTTGTATCAAGATAACGACACTATTATTGTTTATAAACCGCATTTTTTACCTGTTACCCCAGGCGGAAATTACGTCAATGAATGTTTAGTGCATCGATTACGTATCGCGACTCAAATTGATACGGTCGCACCAGCACACAGGCTAGATAAAGATACGGCTGGGGTGATGTTAATGACGCTCAATCCGCAAACACGCCATGCATATCATCAGCTGTTTTTAGATGACAAGATCACTAAAGATTATCAAGCAATCGCTAAATTAACGCCTACGTTGCTGAGTGAATTAGCCGATAATACTTGTACGCTTCCTATTCATTGGACTGTTAAAAATCGTATTGTGGCGGCAAATCCAAGCTTTACCATGCAGGTGGTTGAAGGCGAGGCGAATAGCCATTCTGAAATCAGTTTAGTGGCGGTAAAAAATGGTTTTGGCTTATTTGAGTTAAGTCCTATTACCGGTAAAACTCATCAATTACGTGTACATATGCAAAGTTTAGGCATGCCGATTTTACACGACCGCTTTTATCCAGTACTACAACCTAAAGGGCTAGACAACTTTGATAAGCCGTTGCAGTTGTTGGCTAAACGGTTGCGCTTTACCGATCCCATCAGTGCTATTGAACAAGATTTTCAGTGCCAAGGTTTGGATTTTTAGTTCGTTATTTAGCGAATAAAAAAACCGCCATCGTAAAGTCGATAGCGGTTTTTTTGTATCAGCTTATTGCTGTTGCAGTGAGCTTATCTGAGTATTAGTCAGCTTTTGTGTGTTTAATACCTTTACGATTTTTCATTGGGTCGCCATCATAACCAAGGGCTTTCCAGTCTAAACGCTCGCCTTTGTTGTGGCAGTCATTACACTGTAGTGCCTTGTCTTTTGGTGACACCATGTGGTTGATGCGCCACCACATTTCGGTTTCAACAAAGCCATGCTGACCACTGTATTTGAGTCCTTTCTCTATCATGGTTGGGTTAGCTTCCATGCCTAATTTGGCTGCTAAGTCCCAATCAAATTTATCCCAGTAGCCACCTTCACCGTACGTTTTAGGGGTTATTAGAATATTGAGTTTAGTATCATAGATTTGCTTTCCCGTGTGCACTTTAAATGGGTAGATTTTAGCTTTAGGGTCGCGAATATCACCTAATGGATAAGCTAATTTAACCGTTTTAGTTGGGTCCATTTTATCGCCAGCCATATACGCATCAGCGCGGCCATTAAACCAGGCATATTGTGGTTTAACGTCTTTTTGCCAAATAAAGCTGCCTTTCTTTTTCATAAAGGTGTGCTTGCCGTATTGGTCTGTTGTTTCAGGAAGATCTTGTCCTGCCTGTGACCAATCCCAGCGCATTTTGGTGGGTTCATTTTTAGCAAATGATGGTATGTGACAAGTCTGACACGCTACAGTTACTGTGTGTGTATTGAGCTTTTTATTTTTATGAGGCGCAGCATCATGGCAGTTTACACAACCAATTTTGTTTTCCCCACCAGGTGATACGCCCATCGAGTTACCGGTAATTTGATGATTTTCAGTAACGTGACAAGTTTGACACTGGAAGTCATTTCCATCGGTGTCCATGTGGACATCGGTCGCTTTGTCTGGATAAGACATTGATGAGTCTAAATCGCCGTGTTTAACCGCATCACCGCCGCCACCGTAAAAGTGGCAACTGCCGCAATTGTCACGCACGGGTGCACCTACATTTTGGGCAACATTGGCTAAATTGACTCTTGCTAAGGCCTCGCCTGCGCCCGCAGGATCTTTAATGTAAGTTCCCGTGGTGTCGTGACAAACTAAGCAATCGACTTTGGTCATGTCTTTAAAGTCGAATGTTGAATCTTTCCATCCATAACCGGCATGACAACTGGTACAACGCGGTTCGTTACCCGATATTGATACACAAAAGTTGTTAATGCTGTTCTTTTTACCGCGCATCACAGTGCGGTCTGGTAGTTTTTGCTCTAACTCCCAAGTCCAATGTGAAGATTTCATAAACTCTTCAGCATGTTCTTTATGGCAGGTTAAGCATTGTGTCGTCACTTCAGGGCCATTAGCAAAAGGCCCTTTCAGCGCCTCTTTGTGGTTAAAGGCAGCCTGTGCGCTACTGCTTAATAACAGTAATACAGCCAGTGCTGATAATAATTTCATGGTGTTTGTCCTTACCCCTGAGATTGTGCTCAGGGGGGCCAAGTTAGAAGGTTAAGTTAGCGTTAGAAGTTAACGGTCAGTGAGGCATTGATGTCATAGGCGGTGTCAACAACTGGCAACATTGAGTACGCGCTACCGGCAATCACATCGTCAACCTTCATCGGTGCACCTACTGGTGAGCCACTTCCGGTATATTCATAGTCGTAATACAAACCAGCTAACTTGATAAACATTTTTGGATTAATATCAAAGATATAATAGGCTTCAGCAACATGGCCGCGAGTGGCTAACTTACTGCCGATCGGGTCGTCTTGTGCTTGGGTGAAGGGACTCCAGTATTTAGAACCGTAGTTATATTCCAAACCGAATTTGCCGTATGGTGCAGGAATTTGCATACCTACATAAATGCCGTAACCATCTTTGGTGTCGCTATCAACAGTTTCTTTTGGCACCATAATGATTTCAGTACCAGTGCTGTTCAACTCTGCTTCAAATACTGCATCGCTTAACATGCCACCGAACAAACCTGCATTACCGTTAGGTTCAGCACGAGTCCATCCTAATGAGGCAAACATTTTCAGATCGTCATCGGTTTCATAGGCATAACCTAAACCACCTAAGTACATATCACCAATGACACCGCTTGGTTGTACACGGGTGACGAAGTTAAAGTTGTCAAACTTTTGCATGTCTTGATACATGGTTGGGGCAAAGATACCCGCCAGTTGAGTAGGGAATGCCATGGTGCCCGTAAAGCCATCATTGACATCTTTAGCACCGAATAAAGTGAACTGTAAGAAATGGTTACCGTCATTAATCACGTCGATATTAAACCCGCCGAGGTGGGTATCTTTAGTGATGATGTCACCAAACAATTCGCCATTGCCGTACTGTGATTCAAAGCCTTGGCCATAGCAAAAACGTACTGTTTGGCCTTCAATACCAGTAATATCACCCAAGTTGTAACCTAAGGTAAGACCATCGAAGTTAAAATTAACTAAGTGACCTGATGGCGTGCCGCCTCTGAGTTCATTTTCACGATAATGATTTGGTGGACCGTACGTTGAAGGACGACGTCCAATAGAAAGGTAAGTGCCACTGCCGTTAATGTCTTTCCAATTAAAATAGGCGCGCTCTACTTTTAACTCATCACCACTGGTGCTACCGCTACTGGTGCCGTCCATGGTGAAAGAGTTCCATGAGTCGAATACTTTAACCCCAGCAGAGTCTCCCCAACTCTTAAACATGGTTAAACGTCCTGCAAAGCTGACGTTATCCCACACTTTCGCATCAATATTTAGGCGTAAGCGCGTGGTATAAAATATATCGTTATCAATGTCTTGTTGGGTTTTCTGGCCTAACAGCATTGGCATAACACCTTGTAGCATACCGCTTTGAAACGCGCTGGCTAAATCAGGGTTTGCCATCATCATTTGGCCTAACGGTGAGGTAGCGCTATTTGGATCGCCAAACGCTCCTGACATGGCTTTAGCGCCAAAGTCAGAAAAGTTAACGTTCATGGCTGGGTTCCAAGTGACGTTTTGATAATGTAATGAATGTGCTTTAGTTCTAAAATCACCCGTAATGGCTATTCTGTCTAAAGCTGTGTGACGCTCGGTTTTATCAACTCGTGAATTTAAATAATCAAGATCTTCATTAATCGTAGCCAGTTGTTGTTTAAGATCGGCAATCTTTTGTGCATCTGTATCTGCTGCTAGGCTTGCGCCGCTCATAAAGAGCGCGTTAGCCACTAATATTGAGATGAGAGTTCTCATGGTCTTTCTCCCCTTTATTTGCCAAATAACATGGTCAATTTGGCAAATTTTTTGTGTCAGAATCCCTGAGGCTAAGCCTCACAGTTTTTTCGTTTGGTTTATTGGCTGATGTTTCGTTTAGAACGAAAAGATACTCAGCATTGATGATTTAGCCGCAGGTAGCTGGTTGGTCTGAATCGGCGGCGTGGTCATATAAGAACTGTTGAATGTCTTTCAGGTCTTTTTCTGATAAGGCTTCAAAAACGGCAGGTTTAGCTTTGTGCTTATCACGGGTGAAAAAACGATCCCATTGGCTCATGGTTTTGGTCATTGGGGTGAGTTCAAGGCCTTCACTGTTAGCGCTGTGGCAGGCTTTACATTCTTTTTTGTATAGGTGCTTACCTTTTTTAGGATTACCACCATCTGCGGCCATCACTTGGGTGCCAAGTGATAATGCCATAGCAACTGCGATACCAACTTTAATGTATGTGTTCATCATTTTGTCCTCTGTCGGGCTTATTAGGGTCGTGCTTAACAACATTTAATTATTTCTTTGCTGTAAACAATGTTACCTAAAAGTGGGTAGTGTTAATTTGAAGTAGATCATATCCATGAGAAAAATCTAATTGAAAAAAAGTTAATTGAAAGAAATCTAATGAACTAGTGTGATATGGATCTATTGCATATAGATAATGAGTTTGTTAGGGGAGATGAAACGGTTTTTTTTGATACTTATTGATGGCGTTTTTTAGGTGAGAAATAGACTGCTTGATAAATAGAAGGGGAAGATTTTAATCATTGTTAGAAAACAAGCCCATTGATGGCTCGTTTTGTTTACAGGTGCAGAATAGTTGATTAGCTCATTAACGTCTTGGTCGACATAATAACTAACACGGTTGCACTAATACTACATAACACTAATGTGGCTATACGGGTTTTATCTTTATCAACGCGACCAATTAACTTACCCGAGACAAGATAACCAGCAACGACTGAAGGTAATAATAGCAGTGATAGCCATAAATGCTTCACTTCAACTAAGCCGACGATGGCTAAAATGGCTAGCGCTATTAATGAGCTAAACACGAAGAAGGCTGATAAAGCGGCTCTAAATTGACTTGGGTCTTGGCCTGCAAGCAAAATGGCCATTGGCGGACCGCCGATGGCAGCGATATTGCCAAATATGCCCGAAAATACCCCTGCGATAAATAAACTGAGACGATTAATGGGGGCGCTAAAGCGAAAAATGCTAAGAATAACAGCAATAAACACAATAGCTGCAATCACTAAGCCTAATATTGCTTGTGGGGCAAACAGCAATAATCCAGCGCCTAAAAACCCCCCTGGAATTCGCCCGAGTAAGGCATATTGCAAACCATTAAATTGTAAGTGACCACGCTCTCTAAACAAGGTCATTGCAGAAATGGCAAAGCCCATAACAATTATCGGAACTGGAACTAATTGAGGATTAACAATATACAGCAGCGGGCTTGCAACAACGGCTAACCCAAAGCCAATTAAGCTTTGAGTTAGCGCGCCAAAAAACACGATAATTGATGCCAGTATCAAGGTCGTTGGATCGATAAATGACATCATAAGTTCTCTTTAAAACATCACTGCTTCTTTATAGGGCAGTTTAAAAGTTTGTGAGGTAATCACTAATCAGTGAATTATTCGAGTTCTTCCCACTCGATACCCATATCATCCATTAACTTTTTCGCTTCACTTGGAATGCTATCAGGCTGATCTTTTGAAAGATCACCGTCATAAGGTAATGGTTGACCTGTGTACGCATGCAAAAATGCTTCGCATAGCAGTTCACTGTTAGTTGCATGGCGCAGATTATTTATCTGGCGACGCGTCCGCTCATCTGTCAGTACTTTTAATACTTTTAAAGGGATAGAAACCGTAATTTTTTTTACTTGTTCATTCTTTTTGCCGTGCTCGGCATATGGGCTGATATATTCGCCATTCCACTCAGTCATTAACTTACCCTTAACGATAAATACGCTGCAGATTTTAAACCGTTACAATCTCTAGTCAAATTATTGCTACTATTTAATCCCGATTGCAAATAGATTTCTTGATGTTTAGACGTCTAAACGTCTATTTTGGTTGACGGATGGGGATCTCTTAGGTAAATTTGGACGTCTAGACATCTCTTTGTGTGTTTGTGAAATTTTAGGAGTCAACCATGACTAAGCATCAAAGCGCCACATTGGCCGTTCGCCAAGGTATTGAAACAGACACACAACATGGTGCTATCGTGCCACCGATTTATTTATCGACCAATTATTCATTCGATGGCCACAATAATCCACGCGAGTTTGATTACAGTCGTTCGGGTAACCCTACTCGATGTATTCTAGGCGACGCACTCGCCAAACTTGAACAAGGTGCAACCGGTGTAGTGACATGTACCGGCATGGCCGCGATTACATTGGTGACTAGCTTACTTGGTCCTGATGATTTATTGGTTGTGCCGCACGATTGTTATGGTGGCAGTTACCGCTTATTCACTAACTTGGCCAAAAAAGGCCAATTTAAGTTATTGGTCGTTGATCAAACTGACGCACAAGCGCTGAGCAAAGCAATAGCTCAAAAACCGAAAATGGTGTGGTTAGAAACGCCATCGAATCCTTTATTGCGCGTGGTCGACATTGCTGCCATTAGCCAAGCTTGCCATGACGTTGGCGCGTTAGTAACAGTCGATAACACCTTTTTATCGCCGATATTACAGCAGCCATTGTTATTGGGTGCAGACATTGTTATTCACTCAACCACCAAATACATCAATGGTCATAGCGATGTGGTCGGTGGAGCTGTAGTCGCTAAAGATCCTGAAGTGGGTGAGTTGTTACATTGGTGGTCAAATACTCTTGGGCTTACGGGTTCAGCATTTGACAGTTATTTAACCTTGCGAGGCTTACGTACTTTAGCGGTACGAATTCGTGAGCATCAACGTAACGCACAAAAGATTGTTGAGTTACTCAACGCCAGTGATGTAGTGGCAAAGGTGTATTATCCGGGTTTAAAAGACCATCCAGGTCACGAAATTGCGGCAAAACAACAACAAGGCTTTGGTGCTATGTTAAGTTTTGAGTTAATCGGCGGCGAAGCGGAAGTGGTGGCATTTTTAAAGGCGCTGTCGTTGTTTAGTGTTGCCGAAAGTTTAGGCGGGGTGGAAAGTTTAGTCGCCGTTCCGGCCACTATGACCCATAGAGCAATGGACCCACAAGCAAGGCAAGAGGCTGGTATTAAAGAGACTTTATTGAGACTATCTGTCGGTATTGAAGATGCAGATGACCTCTTGACCGATATTCAAGCAGGCCTAGCAGCTGTTGCCGCGATAAAATCAGCTTAATTCGAGTTTAAGTTAGCTGTGGTTTCGACCAAATTGGGTAAAATAGTAAAACATGCACTTGCAACACTATTGGTTTCAAAATAGAAGTCTAGCAGTCGCAACAAAAGTCGTAGTTGTTTAAGGAGTCAGTAATGACGCGAAGTCATTTACATAAGTTTGGTGGTTCAAGTTTAGCGGATGCAGATTGCTATCGCCGTGTTGCACATATTCTACTTACGCATGGTCAGAGTGATGATTTAGTTGTGGTATCCGCCGCCGGAAAAACGACTAACTTCTTATACAAATTATTGAGCCTGCGTGACAGTGGTCAGTTGTGGCAAGAAGAGCTGCAAATTCTGATCAGCTACCAGCAAACGTTAATTGAACAATTATTGTCAAACGAGCAAGCGCGTGATTTACGCGAACGTTTGTCTACCGACAAATCTCAGTTAGTCAGCTTATTATCTTTAGAGCAACGTAACGATTACCAATTAAACCAAGTGGTGAGTTTTGGTGAACGTTGGTCGGCGCGCTTAATGGCCGCTTTGTTACGAGAAATGGGCGTAGCTGCGACTCATGTCGATGCGTGCTCTATTTTGGTTGCCGATGAAGGCGCCGTACCCAATATTTTAGTCGCTGAGTCTCGTGACAAGGTACAAGCCTTATTAGCCTTGCACCCGCAAGAGCGTTTAGTTATCACCGGTTTTATATGCGCAAATCGCCACGGCGATACCTTATTACTGGGTCGCAATGGTTCTGATTTTAGTGCCACTTTGATTGCCAGCTTAGCTGACATTGATCGTGTAACCATTTGGACCGATGTTGAAGGGGTGTTTAATGCCGACCCTAACAAAATTAATGATGCGAAATTACTCAAGAGTATGTCATTAGCTGAAGCTGACCGCTTAGCGCGCCTGGGCTCTCCTGTATTGCATTCTCGGACCTTACAGCCACTGTTTAATACTGAAGTGAGTTTAGCGGTACGCTCAAGTTATGCTTCACACACTGACTTTACTTTAATCGCGCCACTGAGTTCATCAGCGAGTGCGCCTGTGGTCACTAACTTAAATGAAGTGGTGTTGTTTAGTTTTAAAATGAACGCAGATATTGAACCGTTACTGGCCATTTTGGATAAAGCAGGTATCACGCCGTTAGCTTATTGGTCGCTAGCACAACATAAGTTTGAGTTGGCGTTAACGCTTGAAAGCCAGAAACAAGTGCAAGCTTTGCTCACTCAATACAGCAGCGAATTTTTGATTGAAGAGTTGAGTGCCCAAACTGACTTAGGCCTAGTGGCATTAGTCAGTGCTGATGCTCATCACTTTAGACGCAGTTTTGCCCGACTACTCAGTCGTGATGCCAAACCTATTTATCAAGATGCATTAAGTTTGGTCACCTTAGTACCGCAAGCTCAAGTGAGTTTATTGACCCAAAAAGTACATCGTCGTTGTGCTGGGCCAAGAATGCGTATTGGAGTGTTATTGCTGGGAGTGGGTAACATTGGTGAGGCGTGGATTGATTTGTTTAAACGCGCCAGTCCAGTATTAGATCACGAACTTGAAGCCTCTGTTGAGCTCGTTGGTTTAGTCGGTTCTAAAAAAGCATTAATTTCTAACGACGGAATTAACCTTGAACAATGGCAGCAAGATTATCAACAGCAAGGTATTGAATGGGATTATGATCAACTGTTTGATCAATTAGCGCAGTTATCATGCGATGAAATTGTCGCCTTAGATATTAGTGCTAGTGCCGCCTTAACCTTGCAATATCCAGAGCTATTTGCTCGTGGTATTCATGTGGTAAGTGCCAATAAATTAGCCGGTTCAGGGCCGTTGCCATTTTATCGCGAATTAAAGCAGCAGCTGAGTAATCGCCGCTTATTTTGGCGTTATAACGCCAGCTGTGGCGCAGGTTTGCCTATTCAACATGCGTTAAATGACTTACGTAATAGTGGTGACACTATTGAAGCCGTGGGTGGGATTTTTTCGGGCACGTTATGTTGGTTATTCGAAAATTATGATGGCAGCAAGCCGTTCTCAGAATTAGTACTTCATGCTCGCAGTTTAGGCATTACTGAACCGGATCCTCGTGATGACTTATCTGGCCGCGATATGCAACGTAAGTTGTTAATCTTGGCTCGTGAGATTGGCTTAGCGGTAGAGCTAGAAGATATTAGTCTCAACTCGCTAGTGCCTCAAGCCTTAGCTGAGTTATCACTTGAAGACTTTTTAGCGCGCATTAGTGAGCTTGATGACGATTTGTTGCAGCAGTATGTCGCTGCAGCTGAACAGAACAAGGTGCTACGTTATGTGGCTTCGCTGGATAAAGTCGAAGGTAAGTTACAGGCTGAAGTGGGTTTGCAGTGGGTTGATAATAATCATCCTTATGCGAATTTAACCCCAGGGGATAATGTGTTTGTTATTCGTAGTGCGTTTTATCAAGGTAATCCATTGATTATTCGCGGCCCAGGGGCTGGGCGAGAGGTGACAGCAGCAGCGGTGCAGTCGGATTTAGTGCATATTTGCAAAGACCTGTTACAAGAGTAGTTTTGTTAAAAAAGACCATTATTAATGGTCTTTTTTATGCCATTTCGGGAATGTTTGTGAGCTGGAATTCAGCTCTATTCTTTATTTGCCGTAAACCGCTCAACGCATAAATACTAAAATGTTAGATGACTAGTGTTCATCTCTTGAAATGGAGTTCGAAAATAAGTATGAAAATCAAAGTTTTTACTAAAGTGTTAAAGCCTAAACTAAACTTTTGGATGAAACCGATAGAACAACCTGATTGTGGTTTACAAGACGAAATTAATTTATGGTTATCCACACAAACATCTATAGAAATTACAGAGATTAAACAAACTCAAAGCGGTGGATCATTTATGCCAGCGATGTTAAATATTACGATTTGGTATCAGTAATATAACGAGATTGCTTTTTGTAAGCTTAAAGATCTAATCGACATCAATTAAAAAATAGATAATAAATAAGGATTGGTTCAGCTTGTCGCTGCAGTCAATTACTCGCAGGTAACGAATACTCTTAAGGCGATACAATCTAAGTCGCCTGTGTTTAGGCTTCTTCAACCGCGTCATCTTTTAATGATTCTGTGGTTTTATCAGTTAACGTTATTAATAGACCAGTGAGTAGGCTCATGCTGTAACCGAGTACGGCGCCGATAATAAGTGGTGGAATGATAGCGGCTAGATCAGCATTTAAGGCAAAAGTGATGCAACAACCGATAAAGGTGCCGGGAATAAAGGCGAAGTTTTTATTACTGGCTTGTAAGCACATAAATGCGGTGACAATGCCTGTTAATGCATAGCTGATCATTGGCGAACCTAGAACACCGCTGCCTGCAATAATTAACCAGCCCCAGAATACACCGGAAAGATTGGTCATCATCGCCATCATCATGCCTTTAGCACCTGTTTCTGTTTGAGCGAAAAAGGTACTGCAGCCGAGAAAGCCTACCCATGTCACGAGATGAAATACATCAGCAAGACCAGCCCAAACAGCTGCCAATAAACCAGCAGAAATTGCAATTTGCCAACGATGCGCCATAGTCGTCTCTCGATAGATGAAATTTAGAACGGTGAATTTTAAATTTAGCACAATAAACAGAAATTATGTATTTAGGTTTTATAAAAGTCGATCTAGTTCGCAAATAAAAGCAACTGCTAATAAAACCAAACATTATGCAACTTGTTAAGTGGGGGGAGGGGTCATTACGTTTACTGCATATCACCTCACGTATTTGCACTCATTCCTCATCATCATGTTTATCGCCCACGTGCTGACACTTTTGATCAAAACAATTTGAACATCATCAAATGATATTGTCTGTAGGCTAATGAACAAAAAGCTGATTTAAGCTGTTTTCTATAACCTACTATTTAGGCCTAGCGTCAATGTGATTACTACAAATTGCTTATTGATGGTTTTTTAGCTTGACTTAAGATGTAGTTAAACTAGTATGTGGACATATAGACGTCCAAACGGCTAAATGATTTAAGTTGAATTAATCATTTTAGTTGATTGGTATAGACTCCTAAGTGTTACAGAAGTTGAAGGAATACATTATGGCTTTTCATCATGCACAACATGCCCAGTCGTTAAATCAGAGCTTGTCTGAGCTGAATGATATTAATGTGTCTTTTGAGTTTTTTCCGCCATCAACGCCAGCAATGGAAGAGATTTTGTGGAATTCTATTCGTCGTTTAGAACCATTGAACCCTAAATTTGTATCAGTCACATACGGTGCCAATTCTGGTGTACGTGACCGTACTCATAGCGTGATTGAACGTATCCAGAAAGAAACCAATCTACTCGCTGCGCCGCATTTAACCTTAGTTGATGCTAGTGATGAAGAATTAGTTGAACTGGCAAAGCATTATTGGAATTCTGGTATTAGAGACATCGTTGCATTACGCGGTGATTTACCTGACGGTAGCCCAAAACCAACTCGCTTTGCCAATGATTTAGTGCGTTTACTGCGCTCTGTGGCCGACTTTGATATTTCGGTAGCGGCGTATCCTGAAGTGCATCCAGATGCGCGTAATGCGCAGGCCGATTTAATTAACTTAAAGAAAAAGATTGATGCGGGTGCTAATCGCGCCATTACTCAGTTTTTCTTTGATGTTGAATCTTACTTACGTTTTCGCGACCGCTGCGTTACAGCTGGTATCGATGTTGAGATTATCCCAGGGATTTTACCTGTGACTAACTTTAAACAGACTAAGCGTTTTGCTGATATGACCAATGTTGCTATTCCACATTGGTTACATCGCCAATTTGAAGGTTTAGATGACGACCCTGCAACACGTCAGTTAGTGGGTGCCAACGTTGCTATTGATATGGTGAAAGTATTGTCTCGTGAAGGTGTTAAAGATTTCCATTTTTATACCCTTAATCGTGCAGAATTAACGTATGCCATTTGCCATACATTAGGCGTGCGTCCGAAGTAGCACAATGTAAAGTTTACGCAAACAAAAATCCCGTTAATGGTTTCATTAACGGGATTTTTGTTTAAATATTCGACGTTTGCCGTATTCTTTTTTAAATATATTTAGCCTATGGTGGTATGACAATAACCAATCACGAATGACTAAAGAGGTGTGATGATGAAAACATCCTTGTACAAGTTCGCTGCATTGGCTGGCATAACGATGTTAACTGTTATGACAGCAGAAGCTGCAGAAACAACTCCCCCACAACTGCCGGTTCCAGCCGCGGCTCAGCTGTGTACTTCTTGCCACGGTGCACAAGGTCAAGGTATCGATATTATTGGCCCTCGTTTAGCAGGCTTATCTGCCGATTACATCAGCAATCAACTTGCGTTATTTCATGCCGGTAAACGTCAAAACCCAACCATGTTGGCAATGGCTGCTACGGTGCAAGGTGAAAATATTGCTGTGGTGGCGCAATATTTTAGTCAGCAACCTGTTGCAGACATTCAGCTCCAATTTCGTGGTGACAAGGTTGGTATTAGCGATCCTTTCGAAACATTAGCCTTTCAAGGTGATTGGTCACGTACCATTCCAGCGTGTGTGAGTTGCCATGGTCCGTCTGCCGTGGGGGGCGGGCAGTTTCCTCGTTTAGCGGGGCAACAAGCCAGTTACCTTAAAACTCAATTGTTAGCCTGGCAAGAGGGCTCTCGCACAGGCGATGCTGATAACATGATGGGCAATATTGCGCTGAAATTAACGGCTGCCGAAATCGATGGGTTATCTCAGTTTTTTGCCAATATAAAATAAGGACATGGCTATGAAATTATTATCGCTATTGACCATTGGCGCTCTGTTTAGCTTGCCTTTACAGGCCGATGAATTAATGACCGAAGTTCCGGCGAAGCCTACTGCGGTAAAATCGTCTGAGTCTTCGACGACACTACCCGATCGCCAAGCTGCATTACCTGCGCTGGAGAAAAAAGCTGATGCTGTTTATCTTCAACCCGCACCATTAACTGCTATTCCTGAGGGGGATTTTGGTGACAAGGTTCGTTTAGGTTATCAATTGTTTGTTAACACCCAACAACTGCGAGATAAGTATGTTGGCAATGAGCTCAACTGTGTTAACTGCCATATGAATTCAGGACGACAAGCCAATGCATCGCCTTTATGGGCGGCATACTTTGCTTATCCTGCTTATCGCAAGAAAAACGATAAAGTAAACTCTTTTCAAGAGCGCATACAAGGTTGTTTTACCTATTCGATGAACGGTAAAGCTCCGGCGGCAAACTCTCCTGAGCTAGTAGCAATATCGGCCTATTCTTACTGGTTAGGCATGAGCGGATTAATGGACCAATACAAGGTTGCTGGCCCAGTGCCTGAATTGTCTGATGTGGAGTTGGTTAAAGGTGGTAAACGGGATGATTTCCCAATGCCAGCAGCTATTGCTAAACATTTGGATATAGCAGCGTTAAGCCAGCTTCCTGGGCGCGGCTATCCGAAAACATCTCAACCTGAACTGGCCTATTCTCCAGAACGCGGCCAGGTAGTTTATCAAACACATTGCCAAGTGTGTCATGGTGAAGATGGTCAAGGACAAGTGATTGCTGGTGTTACTGCATTGCCACCATTATGGGGAGCTCAAAGCTATAATTGGGGCGCTGGCATGCATAGGGTCAATACTGCAGCTGACTTTATTTATGAAAATATGCCTTTAGGCAAAAGCGTGCAATTAACGGTTCAGCAAGCTTGGGATGTAGCGGCTTACCTTAATTCGTTTGATCGCCCACAAGATCCTCGTTTTAACGGTGATGTGAGTAAGACTCAAGCCACCTATCATAAGCACCAAGGATATTATGGCCAATCCGTTGCTGGTAAGCCTGTTTTGGGAACGGCCTCATATCCGGTTTTTCCGCTTAAAAATAATATAAAGTAATCATATTGGCTCTGTATTAACCATCAATCATTGTCAGTTATACCCATTAAGTTAACGCTTAGTGGGTATTTTTATCGATTGTTAATACGTTTTCAGAAATGTAATGCGCATAGCGTTTATTGAGCATGATGATAAATGTCAGTATATTCATTTATCATCATCACCATATAGGCAGGGCAATGACATTATTTACTTCAGCAGCACAATCGTGCCCACTTTGCCAGCAAGCTAATGGTTGTGCGATGGAGCAAGGGTTAGCCATCGATGCATGCTGGTGTGCTGAGCAAGCGTTAAACATGCCATTGATCATTGCACAATACAAAGCGGCATCTACTTTGGTTGATTTGCCGAATGGCCAATGTGTTTGTCAGTCATGTATGACTAAATTGGCGCAACAATTCAATAGCGATCCCGTCGAAACTTATTCACCAGAACCAAAATCAGAATTAAAATCATAACCATAACCATAACCATAATTACCATTCATTAGGGACGTTTCTATGCAAACGAAAGTGATTAATTTCAATGACAAGTTCTCTTTGTTCAATCAGCATTGGTCTCCTCGTGTGATTGCGGAAATGAATGACTATCAATTTAAATTGGTTAAGGTCGAGGGTGAGTTTGTTTGGCATGAACATGCCGATACTGACGAAGTATTTATTGTGATGGAGGGAACGTTGCAGATTGCTTTTCGCGATCAGAACATCACACTTCAGGCTGGGGAAATGTATGTTATTCCTAAAGGTGTTGAGCATAAGCCCATGGCGAAAGGAGAATGCAAAATCATGATTATCGAACCTCGAGGTGTCGTCAATACGGGCGAAATCGATAGCGATCGAACGGCGTTAAATGACCAGTGGATATAATGTAGGCAAAGGTTTGTCATTTATTAAAGGCCTCTGCTCATGCTAGTGCATTTCTAGCGCTAGCCGTTGGTGCAAAGTCAGTTGTGTGTTTAATGAGAAACTACTGTTAACTAGATGTTAATTTTTATTGTTAGCCTGCTGTTAGTCGGTATACTGAGGAGATTGCGTTTTGGCCATTAAGCCAAAAAGTCTGTCATATAACGCTATGTATACTTGAGGATAATAATAATGCTTAGAAAAATTCTCGTTGTTGTCGCGACTATTATTGCGATCCCTTTTGTTGTCGCCCTATTTGTTCAAAAAGACTATTCAGTCACTCGCACTATCACCATAGATAAACCGATTTCCGAGGTTTTTAATTACGTTAAACATCTAAAAAACCAGGATAATTTCAGTAAGTGGGCGCAAATGGATCCCGATATGGTCAAAACCTACCGCGGTACTGATGCGGCAGTAGGCTTTGTGTCTGCCTGGGCCAGTGAAAACCCTGATGTAGGTGTTGGCGAGCAAGAAATTATTGCCATAGATGAAGGTAAACGTATCGATTTTGAATTACGGTTTATCTCACCCTTTGAAGCGACCGAGCCTGCCTATATGAGCACTGCATCCGTTAATGCTAATCAAACTAAAGTTGATTGGGGGTTTAGTGGTCACTTTGCTTATCCAACTAACTTAATGTTTTTGTTTATCGATTTTGAAACCATGATAGGTGCTGATTTACAGCAAGGTCTAGAGTCATTGAAAGTGGTACTCGAAAAATAATTTGTATGCGCATGAGCTAATGACTCATCTTGAAGATGATTCATTAGGTCATGCGGTGGGTTGCCATGGTTAACTTAATCGGGGTAATCTAAAAAATGCAATCGTTGCAGTGGAGTTGGGCCACTGTAACCATAATAAAAATAACCAAATATCTAATAATTATAATATTCGACATAAGTCATTACTCATTATGAGGTTTTTTACATGGAAGCAGTCACGCAATTTGTCAGTATGATTAACAGTATAGTATGGGGCGTTCCCATGCTTATTTTGATTTTAGGGGTCGGGTTGTTTTTGTCGATAGGCTTAAAATTCATGCCTATTTTAAAGCTGAATCGAGGTTTTAAATTATTATGGTCGGGTCGTCAGGTTACTGATGAAAGTGAAAAAGGTGATGTTAGTCCATTTAATGCCCTCATGACTTCATTATCGGCCACCATTGGTACGGGTAACATTGCTGGTGTGGCTACGGCGATTTTTATTGGTGGGCCAGGGGCATTATTTTGGATGTGGTGTACGGCGCTCGTGGGTATGGCGACTAAGTTTTCGGAAGCCGTTCTGGCGGTAAAATATCGTGAGACAGATGCTAACGGTAACCATGTTGGCGGCCCGATGTATTACATCAAGAATGGTTTAGGCAGCAAATGGGCCTGGTTAGGTACTGCATTTGCTCTGTTTGGCTCGATTGCCGGTTTTGGTATTGGTAATACCGTACAAGCTAACTCAGTTGCTGATGCGATGAGCAGTAACTTTGGTGTACCTAGTTGGGTTACAGGTGTGGTGTTAATGGTGCTGGTGGGTGCGGTACTCATGGGCGGTATTAAACGTATTGCTGAAGTGGCTGGTAAGTTAGTGCCATTGATGACGGTATTTTATATTACCGCTGGTTTAGCGGTATTAGTTGTATATGCAGACGAAGTGCCTGCTGCTTTTATGTTGATTATTGAAAGTGCCTTTAACCCAGTAGCGGCCCAAGGTGGTTTTGCGGGGGCGGCGGTATGGGCTGCGATTCGTTTTGGTGTGGCACGTGGGGTATTTTCAAATGAAGCCGGGTTAGGAAGTGCGCCAATTGCCCATGCGGCGGCGCAAACGAATAACCCAGTGAAGCAAGGTTTAGTGGCCATGTTAGGTACGTTCATTGACACGCTCATTGTATGTTCAATAACGGGCTTGGCGATTGTGGTTTCTGGTGCATGGACATCTGGCGAAAACGGCGCAGCATTAACCTCTCTAGCATTTTCACATGCACTGCCCATGGGTAACTATATCGTGGCCATCGCTTTGGCTGTGTTTGCCTTTACCACTATTTTAGGGTGGAGTTTCTACAGCGAAAAATGTGTTCAATACTTATTAGGCGACAAAGCAGTTAAGCCATTTCGTCTAATCTGGACCTTAGTTGTGCCTTTAGGTGCAGTGAGTTCGCTAGAATTTATTTGGTTATTAGCCGACACATTGAACGCGATGATGGCGATTCCAAACTTAATTGCGTTAGTGCTATTAAGCCCTGTGGTATTTGGCTTAACTCGCGAATACTTTCTCAAGCAAAGAGCGCTTAACGCAAAACAAAAAGCCAATTAATATTGTCGTAAATAGTTGGCTAAGTGTTATTTTAGGTTAACTTTAGCCAAATGATTATTAAGCATGTTTATCAGTACATTGATGAACATGCTTTTTTAAAAGGATTTTTTATGAAGTACGTTGTTTTTACTGTCTCTGTTGCCGCCATCTTGAGTATGGTGTTTGTGTCGGGTTGCTCTAACCTGTCACTGCGAACCAATGCGGGTACAATTGCGCTAGGTAACGCCACAATAGCAGGGGTTGATACCTACACCTCAGCAGAAATGTCTAGGTTCAAAGCGCAGTTTCTTGGCGATGTGACCACTTCATATTGTGAAAATTCATCAGATCCTGAAAAGTTAGATGATCTTCCAAGTTTGTCTTCAATGACTAAGTCACTCAAATTACAAGTGACCCAACGAGGCGGTAATGCCATTGTGTTGAAGCAATGCGGCAAAGTTAATTACTCGTCTTGTGCTGTTTATTTAGAGTGTAACGGCGAGGCATATGTCATCGACCGTGGCTTATAACTAGATCCATTTTTCTAGCGCCTATTGGAGTCATACAATAGGCGTTAATCTAATCGTTTGCTAAATCGCATCGCTGCAATCCATAATCCAATGACTGTAAAACCCACCAGCCACAATACATCGTTTATTAACTCGCCTAACGTTGCCCCTTTTAACACAATCGCTCGGATCACCCGCATAAAATGGGTTCCTGGCAGTGCTTCGGCAATCCATTTTGCTGCTGTCGGCATGGCTTCTAATGGGGTGATAAATCCAGAGAGTAATATGGTTGGCAATAATACAAAAATGGTCATTTGCATGGCTTGTAGCTGTGTTTTTGCAATAGTAGATATGATTAACCCTAATGTCAGGCTAGCGGTAATAAACAGTAACGTGCCCAACAATAAATGACTGATAGCGCCATTGATGGGCACTGCAAAAATAATATTGCCTAAGCCTAAAATAATGGTCATTTGCACTAAGCCGATGACGATGTATGGCAATATTTTTCCAATCATCAGTTCTATTGGCTTTATTGGGGTGGTGATCAATAATTCAAGGTTGCCGCGTTCACGCTCACGAACGATAGCTGATGAAGTAAACAGCACCATGGTCATGGTCAGAATGACGGCGATTAAACCTGGAACAATATTCACCGCGGATCGCTGCTCCGGATTATAAAATAAGCTAACTTCAAACCGAGATTGGTTGCTGGTTTGCTCCGGTACAATATCGTTGAGCGATAGGTTGCGCAGTTGCTTTATCGCGCCTGCAATCATGGTGTCTGAACCATCGACTATCCATTGG
Source organism: Shewanella frigidimarina (assembly GCF_003797125.1). GTDB lineage: Bacteria > Pseudomonadota > Gammaproteobacteria > Enterobacterales > Shewanellaceae > Shewanella > Shewanella frigidimarina. Next base: position 817,379 of record NZ_RKKE01000001.1, on the reverse strand, counting down.
CCAATCGGTTCATTGCGTGCGATTTTTTCATTCAAAGTAGGCGGTAAAATTAATGCCGCTTTAATGTCACCACGGCGAATAGCAGCCTGTGCTTGCTCTGCTGTCGTGAGATAGGATGTGACTTCCACTACCTGGGTGACTTTTACCGCTTCGACTATCCAGCGTCCTACAGCTGAATCACTTTGATCAACAATTGCTACCGGTATTGCCCGCACATCAGTATTGATGGCATAGCCGAATAACAACAGCTGGATCAGCGGGATCATTATCACCATGGCAAAGGTAATTCGGTCGCGCATAAGCTGCTTAATTTCTTTAGCGGTAATGGCGTGAATACGCATGTAGCTATGGCGAATACTGTTCAGCATGTTGTTAGCCCTTATGTTGCTTCATGGGAGGCTGGAACACGCTGGCCAGTATGACTGACAAACACGTCTTCAAGATTAGCGCTAACCAAGTGAATATCTTGCAGGTTAACGGGGTGATTATGCTGTTGGCACTGATGCAGTAACCAAGAGATAGGATCTGCCACTTGTTTGCTGACCAATACCCGTAATCTATGGCCTAACTGCGCCGCAGAGGTCACTTCAATGTGGCTAATTAATGCTTGTTTTAACGGCCTTAAATCAGTGGTGTTGATTTCAACCACATGGGCATTGATGTTATCCATTAATGCTTTTGGCGTGTCATCCGCTCTGATCCTGCCTTTTTCCATAATGGCAATTTTATGGCAGCGTTCGGCCTCATCCATATAATGGGTAGTCACTAAAATACTGGTGCCTTGTTCTGATAAATCGAACAGTTGCTCCCAGAAGTCACGCCTGTTTTGTGGATCAACGGCTGAGGTGGGTTCATCTAAAAACAGTAATTTTGGTTGATTTAAACATGCGCAGGCGAGGGCCAATCGTTGTCTTTGTCCACCGCTAAGGGTACCGGCCAGTTGATGCTGATATTGGCTTAGTTTGTAAGTGCTTTGCAGTTGATCAATGCGTTTTTTGCAGGTGCTATTGTCGATACCATAGATTCGGCCAATAAATTGCAAGTTCTCTGTAACGGTTAAGTCATCGTAGAGGGAAAATTTTTGGGTCATATAACCAATATTATGGCGTAATGCTTCAGCTTGCTTCGGGATGGCTAACCCCATGACATTAATGGTGCCTTCAGTGGGGGTGAGTAAACCGGTTAACATTCTAATAGTGGTTGATTTACCACAGCCATTAGGGCCTAAAAAACCATAAATGTTGCCTTTAGGCACCAATAAGTCTAATTGCTCTACCGCAGTAAAGTCGCCAAATTTTTTGGTTAGCCCATGAGCTTGAATTACCCATTGTGGGTCTACGGATGAGGTCATTTTTGTGTCGGTAATATAACTTGGGCTGGTATGCCCGTAGGTAGTTCGCTGGCCGAACTGTCTAAACTCACTTCGGCTAGAAAGGCTAATCGTGACCGATCTGCTTGATTCAGTGCGTAGTAGGGGGTAAATGCCGGTTCAGTACTTATCCAACGCAGTGTGCCGTTAAATGTGCTGTCGATACCGTCTACACTGACCGACAACGTTTGGCCTATATGAAGTTTGGCTGCATAGGGTTCAGGTATATACACTCTGGCGTAGGGTGCTGAATCAGCTTGAATAACCGCAACTATTGCACTCAGTTGGACGCGCTCGCCTACGTTGTAAGGCAAGTTATCTAGCTTGCCGTTGCGAGTTGCACGAATGCTTAAGTCGCTGTAAACCTGTTGCTCGTAACGTAGGTTGGCATTGGCTGCATCGAGTGTGGCTTGCGCTTGAAAAATATCTTCTTGGCGAACGCCTTTGATCAATATTGTAAGCCGATCGTTGGCGGCATCATATTCTGCATTGGCTTGATCGCGAAGCGCTAAAGCACGATCGCGCTCTGCTTCACTGACTAGATTTTTTGATAATAAACTCGCGCTGCGTTGATAAGATTTTTGCGCTTCAATTTTGGTTGCGTTGGCACTTTTTAACGCCGAATTGGCACTGGCGATATCTTCTGGGCGTTCACCATTGGTGAGTTTTAATAAGTAGGCTTGGGCTTTGACCACTTCCGCTTGCATTACTGCTAAGCGCGCGGCTTGTTTGTGGGTATCAAATTGGACTAATAAGTCACCGGCGTTGACTTGCATGCCTTTTTTTATGGGTTGTGATGTAATGATTTCTGCAGCGGTTGAACGAAGGATTACTCGGTCGCGCTCTAAAGTGCCTAATGCTTGTGACGGTGTGGCTGGCGTACAGCCACTGATCAATATCAAGCTGGAGAATAACGTTGAAAATAAAATGTGTTTCATAGCAAGTCTCAACCATAGCCGTTGTTACACTATAGCAAACTCGCTAGGTAACAAGGCATTAGCATTACACTTGTTTTGTAGACTAAGTGTGACTTATGCCACACTTAGCCTATTCGTTTACTAACCTATGACTGTCGCTTATTCGAAGTTGTTATCAAACTCTGAATCTTCAAATAAGTCGACTGCAGAAGTAGGGACAACATTTTTGAATTGGCGTGCAAAATGACGTTGCACCCCTTTTAAGTCGATATTGCCGATACCGGACGCAAAGCCAAACCAGGCATAAAGGCCGCTGATGTCTTCAAACATCGGTGGTAAATATTTAGGTCGGGCAATAATGCCTTCCTGGTAAGCTTGATACAGAACCGGAATGTCTTCGATGGCTAATTTACCTAAAAACAGCATAGGGATTAACTCTGGTAAACCCGTGCTAATGGCGCTACGGATAAAGTTAATGTTTTCAACATAACCGCGTACGTAGGAGATATCTTTAGTGAAAAAGCTGCCACCGCCGACCATACCACCACGAAATACCCGTTGAGTGACACGATAACTGTCTTTTGAACTCAGGTTTAGGTTTCTAAAGTAGCGATAGACCTCAATAAAGTCGGCACCTTGTTCAGCCATGTCGACAGCAGATACACGATCGCTAATTCGGCGTGCACGGCCCGGATTTGAGCTTAAGGTCAGCATTTCCATCAACACTGCTAAGCCTTCTTGCGACGCTGTCACTCGTGGTGAACCGACACTGAGCCAAGTCGCATGTGGTTGCGCACGACCATTAAGCGTGGTGCCCACATGAACCCAGCCTTCGTGTACTTCATACACATTCAAATCAGATTCGCTGAACATGGCACGGGTATTGAGTTTTACGGTGTCACCACCTACAGCAGCGTCAGACACAATACCATCGCTCAATTTAACGTGAATTTCATCGTTGTGAAAATATTTTACTAAACGCTCACTGAGAACATTGACCGCTTCTGGTGCGGTGATAATTTTTGGATGACGGTTACTCATGTGGCGCGCAGCAGGTAACGAAAATATATGGCTTAAACGATCGCCCAGTTGGCGTACCGTATGACGATCGCCATGTAATTTGTGGCTGGCACTGCCATACAATTCTTGACTGAGTTTACCAAACATTGGCTTGCCACGATTGTGTAGCATGTCTATCACGATCCGATATTGATCAATGTTAGCTAGTAAAATTTTACCTAACTTATCGCGTTTACCTAAACCTCGCTCAACGGCATTTTTTAACCCTTGTAGGTCGGTTTGGGTCTGATCTGCGTTAAATGATAAAGGAATCGATTGATAAAAATCATTGCTGATATTGGGTAACTCTTTGCTTTGTTTAGCTAAAAAGCCATCTTCAACTTGTCTTGGCCATTTTATCGAGTCTAAAATTTTAATCGGTGCTTGGATACGAATTAATTCATCAGAAAAACGACGAATATCTTGTTGATAACGCAATAAAGAGTCAGACATTGTCTTTTCCTAATCTTGAAAATATTGTAAGCAGTATTAGCACTTATATTAGCAGATGTTGATTGCAAAACGGCAATGAAAAAACACCTCAAATGTAGCACTGTTTTGGTGCGATAAATCAGTTTATATCGCAATTCCTTCCAGACACTTTATTTAAGTCTCTAAAAATAATAGCTTATTTACTTGGCATTAAAACTGCTTTAGCTAAAGTAATCGAGATTAAAAGGAAAACCTATGGCAGCGATGAGCTATTTAAGTGTGATCGAGCGTTACCATGAATATGAACATCTGGTACACGAATTATTAGAATCTATTTTGATCGGTGTGGGAGATATTAATTTATTCGAACAACCCATTTCGGCTAAAATTTTTGAAGACATGGCGATTAGTTATCCTTTTGTGGAACTCATTTATTTACTTGATGAGCAAGGGATGCAGATTTGTCCTAATATCAGCGTCATTAATCAGCAAGTTAAGCTAATGGCTTGCGGTCATCATGTTGACCGAAGCCAGCGACCTTATTTTACTCAATTGACTGCTATCGACACCGTTCATATTACTCGACCCTATTTATCAAACTCTGGTGGTGGGTTGTGCTTGTCGGCATCGCAAATGATTAAATCGGCCTCTGGGCAAGTGGTTATTGTGGTTATTGATGTCAACCTAACACGATTGATCGAGTTTATGATGGGCGACAGTGCTCGGCGTAAAATGTCTCCGTTTTTTAAAAGTATTTATACTGCGATTGTATTGTGTCTGTTTGTGTTGGTGAGCGTACTCATGTGGACCGTGATCCGCGATATTTATGCCTTGTTTAGCCAAATATCTGCGACCCATGATCCGCTACAGCCCTTTGGTATTATCATTTTTCTTACATTGGCATTAGCTATTTTTGATTTGGGTAAAACCATTTTGGAAGAAGAAGTGCTGATGCATAAAGATATCTTCCGTCACAGCTCGACTCGTAGAACGATTACGCGGTTTATTTCGACCATTTTGATTGCGATTTCAATTGAAGCTTTGCTGACGATGTTTAAAGCATCGCTGGGAGAAAAACAATATATTGAGCCTGCCATTTTGATGATGTTAGCGGTCGTGGGGCTATTGGTTGGGTTAGGGATATATGTGTATCTAGGTGCCAAAGCTGAGCTGCTACTCACACAAGCACAAGTTGGTAAGCACACTAGGCGTGTACAAACTAAAAATGAATAGGCAATTAATTAGCGCTTAGTAGTGCCTAAGTTCGCTCGCTTAAAATAGACAGGGATAAACGACATTGGCGTTTATCCCTATTTTTTAGAAAAAGTCGTCGTCACCAATCGCTTTACGTAATTGAGCTTGTTCGAGGAAATCTTCTAATCTGCGTTTTACTTGGCGTTTATGTTGTAATGTTTCGGCGGATTTAACGTTTCTAGGCGTTGTCATCGCGTCCATTTCTGTGTCATCAGGCACTCTTTCACTAAGATTAGCCATAACAAAACCCTCATGTTGAATAAAAGCGTGGTATTAATTCAATGAGCATTTTCTAACTAAAAAAACCTAAATAGGGAAGTAAAATATTTTTCCTCAGTTGGACAGCTATTTTTACCTTTCTCTTTGAGCTTAGCATTAATTGTTTTTCTTGCTAGTAAAACCAACTAGCTGGTGCGTAGAGTGTGCTTGTGATCAAATATTCTGGATGTGCTGAGCGTAGATAATGCTCCGCTTTCAAGCAGGTAAAAAAACGCCACCTTCAATTAGGTGGCGTCGATAACACGAATACAGCAAAGCGCATGTGCGATAGGGTTACTCGTTATAGGCTAAAGCCATATGAGTAACCTAAAACAACTTTAGCATCATTGTCTGGCAAGTCTGTGTCAGAGGCCATAAATGAGACTGTTCCTAGGTCTGTTTCAGCGCTTAAAGTCACGTTGTAGTCTGCATAGGTGTCGCCAAATAAATCTTCAACAACATCGCCTTGTGAATAACCGTAGTGGAATGCAATGCTGAGCTTTTCTGTTAACGGGAAACTGGCATTGGCTTGAATATAGTTCCAATCTGTTTCGTCACTTGCACCAGACACATCAGAGTCAGCGTTGATCACTTGAGAATAACCAACATCTAACCATTTCCATCCAAGCACCAAGGCCACTTCACCAAAATCAATACTGCCACCAGCATCTGGGTAAGCATAATAAAGGTAGCTGATGTCGTAAGTTAGGTCTTCAGTAAAGTTACCGCCATAACCACCATAAAGGTCTAGTTCGTAACTGGTTTCATCACCAAAATCGACATTTGATACCCAAGTACCGGCATAAAATCCAGACTCATGAGCATAGTCAATGCCACCTTGAACGGCTGCTTCATTATTGGTTTGTGTGGTGCCACGCCATAAGTAGTTCGATGTTGCGCCAATATTGCCAGTGACTTCAGCAAGGGCTGAGCCGCTTAGTAATAAGCCTGTTGATAACGCAATTGCTTGATATAGTGATTTTTTCATCTTCATCCCTTAAAGTTTTATTATCACTGAGGCATTTATGTAGCATTAAATGAGCTCAATGTTGGTTTGTCTGAAGATTAATTAGCGAATCGCATGCCAATATTTTTTTACATTTTAAATTAGTAAGTTATGTAGTTCTGGATCATTTTGTTGCATCTTTGTTGCTGCTAAATGATGCAGGAGCGCACTTTTAATGTGCAACAATACATCGGCGTTAGATATTCGCTTATATTGAGTAGATTAGCGTTTTGCTGTGGGATAGTAGGTGGTCTGAGGTGGTCTATATTATTAATTTAACTCGGGTATCTGGATAACAGAATAAGCAAAGCTGAAAAATAACCAATAAAAAACCTCCACAGAGGAGGTTTCTATCAAAAAAAGACTGAGCGTATAATTAATTAACGCTATCTTTTAGTGTTTTACCAGCTTTAAACTTAGGCACAGTAGCTGCAGCAATTTGAATTTCTTTGCCAGTTTGCGGGTTACGGCCTGTACGTGCGGCACGTTGAGTGGTTTCAAAAGAACCAAAACCAACAATAGAAATTTTATCACCATTTTTCATGGCCTCAGTTACCGCTTCTTCGAAAGATTTTAGTGCGCGGCCAGCTTCAGCTTTAGTTAGTTCCGCATTTTCAGCGATTTTTGCAATTAATTCACTTTTGTTCATATTGATATTCTCTGCTTTCCATAGAAGTGTTTTTTAAAACATGAATAACATGCCACAAGCCATGCTGGTTTAAAAGCACTTTATCCCATAAATTCAGTATCTGTAGTGGTTTTACAGCAAAATCAGTACAAATAATGTCTTTTTTCGCTCTGTGGTTATTCTTCTAGCAGTTGGTAAAGAATTTTCTTTACTAACTGTGGTTCGAAAGGTTTATCACATAAGGCGTTAACCCCTGCACTAAATACATTACTTAGGTGGGTATCATTGGCTTCTGACGACACCATTAGAATCGGGATATGTGATTGTTGACTGTGGTTACGGATATATTGCGTTAATGCTAATCCATCTACCGAAGGCATGTTGTAGTCGGTTATCACTAAGTCATACATGTTTTCTTTCATCAGATTGATAGCCTGCTCACCATCAACCGCTTCAGTAATCAGTTGCATCCCTAAGTTACCAATAGTGCGTTTAATCACATTACGCGCCATTCGGCTATCATCAACCACTAACACCCTGATGTTATGCACGTCAAAGTGGCTTAAATCCAGCTCGTCGTGGCTGAGTAAATCAATGGTTGAATTAAGTGCCGTGGCTAAATGCTCTGCATTAAATGGCTTAGGCAAAATGGCGACAACACCTGATTGCCTAAAGATTTCGAGTTGTTCACGGCGACACTCACTGGAAACCAGCATAAATTGAATATCATTTAATGCGGGGGTACTTTTGATGTACTGCAGTAGCTCTGTGGCTTCACCATCGACAAAATGCAGCGCACTGGCGATTAAGTCAGGTTTATGGCGTTGAATAATTGTTTTGGCTTCAGCGATCGTTGCGGCAGTTTGAATGCTACTCACTCCTTCTTGCTGAAGACGTGTAATGATAATTTTACGTTGAGTCTCTGAAGGCTCAAGTAATAGGATGGATAATTCACTTGGGGATAGACTAGTCATAATTCACGTTCCACAGATATATTTATTATTATTTTGTTGTTTTAATGTTGCGCGCATGAGCGAATTATACACTAAAAATGGCCTGAGGATGGCAGTCAGGCCTGAGTAATAGCATTTTATGCTTACTTTTTAACGAGATAGTCTCTAGTCACGTTAGACAGTCCAACCCACCATTGAAATACCACCACGCTCAACAGTAACAACCACAGTGGGATCAATGGAATGTTATAACCTTGAAACACCAGTTTTACGTCATCAGGGGTGATTTGATAAGCAATCACTGCTGTTGTAGTCATCGCTGCAAGTCCGAGAGTTTGTAAGCATACATAACTGATCAACAGTACTTTTGTCCATGCCGCACGTTTGATTAAGCCAATAAAAACCGGTATCACTCCCAGTGTTAATAAATCATATGCTTGATAAGTTGTCGCGCGCCAAATAGCAATAAGAGTGAGTACAACATACAGTGAGATAAGAAGCATGACTCTAATTGGCATTCGGGGGGCTGCATTTTGGTTCATATTGATCATCTAGCTGGAAAATTTGAGGTAGAATATCTCACAAAATAGAGTGATGGATACATTTTGATGACAGAAACACATTTTTGGGCGCTAGTAACACGAGATCAACCGGAGCAGTCTTCTGCTGATCTTGAATTGCGTTTACGCGAACAATTGCAAGTCTTGGATGATGAAGCGCTAAAGACATTTGATAAAATGTTAGGCCAACAATTACGCCGTAGTTATTTATGGTCAGTTTGGGGCGCGGCATACATCATTACCGGTTGCGACTCTGACTATGCCTTTGCCGAGTTTAGATGTTTTTTACTGTCGTTAGGTCAGCAATGGTATGACAAGGTTATTGCCAATCCTGATTGCTTGGGTGAGTTAGCACAATGGCCGTTAGTGGATGATTATGCTTACCCGTTTGTAGAAGAGTACGATTTAATTGCAGGTAAAATTTACGAAGACCGTAATGGGGATGAGTTGCCGTTTGTGCCATCTGGGCTGAACGCACCAGTGGGTAAAAAATTCAGTACCAAGCCAAAAATAATGCGTCAAACCTATCCTTTATTGAGCGCACGGTTTCCTTTTTAGTGGGATGAAACTGTTAAGCGTTGGTTCAGCTTAACAGGTCTATAGTTATTACATATGATGCTGGCTAGATGGCTAACATTCAATTTAATGACGATTATCCGCATTGCAATATGACAACAACAGTTTAGATAAACGTTAAACATGACGTGCTGAATTGATTGTTTAACCTACCGTTTGAGGCGGTTGTGTTGTAAGCGTCTTAAGCCCTTTGGAGGTCTATTATGAACGTAAAATATTTACTGCTTGCACCGGTATTGGTATGCCAAGTTGCCATGGCCGAAGATGCGTCAGAACCGAACCCGGTTACCGAAGTGGGGCTGGTTAAAATTGAGTGGCAAAATCCAAAAGATTTTCGTGATATCAAAACTTCAAATGAACTTCAGTCGCGCTTTGAAAACCGTTTATTTGAAACCTTAACCAAAAACATCAATAAACAAGCTGAAAAAATCCTTAAGCCAGGGCAGACGTTGCAAATGCAAGTGACTAACCTTGATTTAGCAGGAGACATGCGACCAACATTTGGGGCTACGCCAGGTGATTTACGTATTGTAAAAGATTTATATCCACCCAGAGCGACGTTTAGTTACAGCATAAATGAAGGTGACAAAGTCATTATTGCTGGAGATGAAAAAATTATCGACATGAGTTTTATGAACAATACGCGTAATTTCAATAACAGACCGTTTCAATATGAAACCAACTTATTTGATGATTGGTTACAAAAAACGGTAGCTCCCAAATTATAAGCTAAGCAATGTCGATTGTTTTTCATGCAGGTAAAATCCATTTGAAGCAATTTTTGCCTGCTTTTTGGCCTGGGCGCTTAACGTTGATATTTGATATTCTGTTGCTTGCTGGGTCACCAATGGCGGTAAAACCCCAATGGATAATGAAACCAAAGGGTATTGGAATTGCAGCCCCTGTCTGTCTTGGGCTTGCATTGTTTGCGCCAGCCAGTGATCGCCATTATAAAAACTCATTTTCTGTTGCTCAAATCGTTCAATAATTGTTTGGCAATTGGTTAGCGTGTCGTCTTGCATGCTTATCATAACAAAATCGTCCCCACCAATATGGCCAACAAAACAATGTTCATTTTGATAAGGCAGCAACAAGTTTGCTACTAACTGAATGACTTCATCCCCCCGCCAAAATCCATAAATATCGTTGTAAGGTTTAAAATGGCTTAAATCTAAATAGGCAAGATAGTAAGATTTTTTTTGTAGCCTTAAGCGTTTTAGCTCTTCTTGTATTGGCACATTTCCCGGCAAGTTGGTGAGAGGGTTTGCGTGTCGCGCCATTTTTATTCTATGTTCAGTAATACGTTGTAATAAATCTTTAGTATGGCCAATGCCAATCAACTGCTGATTTCGCAAAATAATGAACTGTTGCGCTACCGTGTTGACTGAATCTGAGGTAAGTAATTGACTGACATAGGTAAGCGGTTCGTTGGCGTCAATGTGTAACACGTTGGTGTCCATTGCCATTTTCGCAGGGCGGTTTTCGTGTAATGCACGGCCATAAGGTGTACTGAATAGCTCGAGTAATGTGCTGCGATTGACGATACCTAATGGCTTGTTATTTTCGGTTACCACAATGGCTTGTAATGCTGGTTGTTCAGCAAAAGTCTGACTGATTTTTTTAAGTTGTGTACCAGGAGATGCTTTTATGGCGTTGGTGCATAAACTTTCAGCTGTTTCACAATAACGAGAATTAGGTTGAGCCATGGGAGTGCTCAGTTCACTGCTAAATTGCTGGTTTGGATGGAGAGCTGGTCGTCCAAGAAAGTAGCCTTGGCAATAGGTTACCCCTAATTGTTTTAGAGTGGTGAGTTCCTCATTGGTTTCAATGCCTTCTGCGATCACTTTACAGGTTAAGTTTTGGCATAAATCGACAATAGAGCGGACAAACTCTTGTTTTACCGCGGTGGTATCTATTTGATGAATAAAATGGCGGTCGATTTTGACATAATCTGGTGCTAATTCAGACCACAAGCGTAATCCAGAATAACCGGCGCCTAAATCATCAATAGCGGTTAAAAACCCTTGATTGCGATAATGGTTTAAACAGGACTTTAGCAAGTCGATATCGTCGGCAGGATATTGTTCGGATAATTCAATAACCACATCCGACGGGTTGATCCCCAACTGTTTAATAAGCTGTAGTGTCATGCCTTTTGGATGATTGGGATCGAGCAATGCTTTTGGTGAAATATTAATAAATAGCTTGCCATTAAGCTGGCGTGAGTGAAATGCATTAATTGAAATGCTGCGACATAAGGTTTCAAGTTCGCTTAATAAGTTTTGTTTTTCGGCGGTAGTAAATAGAGCGAAAGGCGTGTGTAACGGGCTATTTTTAGGGCCACGACTGAGCGCTTCATAACCGTGCAATTGATTTGTTGAAACATTGAAAATCGGCTGGAATACAGCGTCGATAGATTGCTGTTCTATGATGTGATCAAGTTCGCTTACTAGCTGTAAAGCCGTCATCTTTGCGTCTCATTATATTAATTACCTAACGGCATTGCGTTTGGTATTGTTACCAATGAGAGACAAGTCTATTGCGAAAATATGACAAGATTATGTCATATGATGGAAAGCTCCTAATAAGAAAGTATTAGGGTCTGTTGATCTTTGTTAGTTAAATTTTGTTCGAGATAAAAATGTGTTAATCGAGGTGATTGGTGCCTAGCAATCTAAGCAACAATCTCTCAATAAGAGGCACTCAACAAAGAGTAAAACGTTTTTAGTCGAACCCTTCGGGCTGTGTTTGTTAGTCATTTCTACTGCGTTATCGGCTCTTTGTGTAGAATAACTACACGACAAAGCCTCTGCCTTGTTTAAATGACTAACAATTAGCTGCAAAAACAACTTTGAAAGATCAACAGACCCTACGAGCATACCGATTATTTGGCGAGTTTAAATACTTGTAGTGTTTGCAGTAAGGCCGCAAGCTTTTTGACAAAGGCTTCAAGTGTTTCTGGTGCAACATGAGTGCTGCTCTGCATCGCATCAAATTCAGCAACCAATTCTTGTACATAAGGTAAGAAACGATTACTACTAGTTGTAAAACCTTGCTCTTCGGTAAAAATCGCCACAAACTTGCCGTGGCCTTCTTTACGTAATTCATCTAGGCGAGCATCTGAATCAATGGCTTGTCTATAGGCTATTTGCAGGTTTTCTTTTATCTGTAGAAAAACATTGGTGTACGGCATAATTGCCTCATAGTGCATGTGCAAAGAATAAAGTTAATTATAAGGAGCTAGTATGCAGGCAACAAGAGAAAGTCGGCTTATTTTCAATATCAATTTGATTTATGGTCGCTTACAGCGAAATTGCTACGGTTTAGTCGCATTACTACTGTGTTTTACATCCACATCGGCAGCTGCGTTGGATTCTCCGGTATTCTACAAAATTGAGTATCAGCAACAGCAAGCGTATTTATTGGGCTCCATTCATGTTGGTCGTCAAGACTTCTACCCACTAGCACAGCATATAGAATCAGCATTTAAACAATCGGATGCACTGGTTGTTGAAGCAGATATTAGCCAAGGCGATACTGGAGCGTTATTACAACGGTATGGTGGTTTGTCGGCAGATATTGCCGCAGACGTTAATGCGACTCGGCAAGAGTATTGCCAAAGTCATCAAACCTTGTGCCAAGCACTGGCACCGTATGCACCTTGGTTGCAGTCTGCGCAAATTAGCATGGGCCGTTTTGGGCAATTAGGTTACAGCGCAGAGCAGGGTGTCGACGCTTATTTTATGGCAAATCGCAGTGGTAAAAATGTAGTTGAGCTGGAGAGTATTCAGTTTCAATTTGAATTAATTTCATCATTTTCAACCGCGACTCAACTGCAAATGCTTGATGATTCGATTAACGCTAGCGATGCTGAAATGCTTGATTTAATCTACGCTTGGCGCCAAGGTGATGGTAATGCTCTAGCAAAAATTATGGAATCGCAAGCGGGCGATGCAGATGAACTACTCGAAAAACTGTTGTGGCAACGTAATCACACGATGGCGCAAAAAATCATCCAGTTGTTACAAAGTAAAACCCACAAACAATTATTTATCGTGGTGGGCGCTGGCCATATTGTCGGACAGCAAGCCATTCCTGACCTACTAAAACAGCAAGGTGCAACGATTACTCGTTGTAGCTTTTTACAGTGCTAATGTCGATGTAGCGCGAGCTATTCAAAAGGCAAGCTATTGAAAGTAAAATGCTAAAACAATGGGTTTATTATGGAGTCGATCGGCCTACAAAGTGAATGTAGCGCCCAAGCGACAAATAAGGTTCTTGTTGCGAGTAGGCCAACTCCATTTCAATCAGCTGATGTTTGTCGAAGTTAGGTGGCAGATTATTTTTCAAGTAATCATTGATAACTCTTACCCCCGATTGACTCACCATCGACAGTTGCCATTGGCTAAACCAACTGCGGACATCTTCAATATGCAGCGGGTGAGTCGGCGTTAATCCGACCTTCTTTTTGACCTTAAAGTCACGGTTAACATAGTCAAAATTACCAGATATTAAGCTATGAAACCGTAAGGCTTCTTTATTAAAAAACATCAGAGAAAATAAACCATGAGGCTTTAACAAACTCAATAAACCTTGCAAGGTGCTACGGGCATCAATTAGCCATTCCGCAACAGCATGACAGAGAATGACATCAAATTGACCATACTCTTCAACGGTTAATGCTTGTATTGGGCTGTGGATTAACTGTATCGATAATGCGGTATTTGAGGCTTCAATCTGTTGCCGTGCTAGAGAAAGCATTTGTTCTGAAATATCACACAGCACAACATCATGACCTAAAGCCGCTAGTTTTTGACTCAAATAACCAAAACCGCCACCGGCATCTAAAATACGTAATCGTGGTTTGCCAAGGCTGGCTAGGGCAGGTGCTAAGTCGCGCCATAATACTGCAGCACGGATTTCACCTTTAGTGGTACCGTAAATATTTTGGGCAAACTTTTGGCTAAGTTTATCGAAGTTTTTATCTTGCACTGTATCGGCTACGTTAAGTCATTTAAGTCGGGTAATTGTCGCATTTTGGGTTTAAAAAGGTAAAGGTAAATTAGCTGTAGTAAGTGAGTTGTCACAACAATTGTGTCGAGTATTTTTTGTGTTGATGGCATCAATATATGTTGTCTCGACATGCTGTTTTAAACGCATTAAGTAATTAGCGGTTTAGCAACTGCAAGAGTCTAAGGTATAATCATCTATTAATCGTTTTGCAGCACAGCTTTTTTGCTGCCTACTTTAGGGTACAACATTGTGAGTCACGACTACGCTATCGAATTAAAAGCGATGCCTTCGCTTTTGTCTTTGTATCGCAAAATCCTGTTTGGACGTAAACCGGGATGGAACCAACAACCGCTTCCGAATATTTATGTACAAGCGTCGAATGTGGTGTTGTCCCAAGATAAAATTAGCCAATATGCTGCGGTATGCAGTTTTGAATATGACGGTATGACGTTACCGCCAACGTATCTGTATGTCTGGGCATTTCGTTTGCATGCGATGATTTTTACCCATAAAGCGGTGACATTTCCGTTACTTGGCATGCTTCATTTAAAAAATAGTATTAGTGTATTACGCCCAGTACGAGCGGATGAAACCCTAATAGTACAGTGTGAGTTAACCACAAGCCGTACTACCGATGCGGGGCTTGAGTTTGATTTGGTGTCTAAGGTGTTTGTCGGTGAAGAGTTAGTTTGGCAAGCGCTATCAACTTACTTATATCGTATCGAGTCTGCTGGGCGTCGTGCTCGTCCGCCTAAAGCGTCAGAAATGGTATGGAAAAACGTTCAGCAATGGCGCTTAACCGATGATCTCGGCCGTCGGTATGCTAAAGCTTCTGGCGATTATAACTTGATCCATTTACATCCATTGTTGTCAAAACGCTTTGGGTTTGAGCGAGTATTAGCGCATGGAATGTGGTCTAAAGCGCGGGTGATGTCTCAGTTAATGACGTTTGTTGGCGATCGACCATTTCAAGTTGATGTTGAATTTAAACTGCCAGTATTTATGCCGTCTGAAGTGACGTTTGCGTTTGAAAGTATTGAAAATGGTAAACGTTTTGAAATGCGTGATGTTAAAGGCCGCCGACCTCATTTACAGGGCAGCATCACTTATTTATAAGCCCTTTGGTTAGCTAACATTATCTATTAATAAAAAGGCTCAAGTCGATGACTTGAGCCTTTTTATTGCTAACTGCAAAGCTTATTTTTGATATATGTGTACATCGCGTTGCGGGAACGGAATACTAATGCCTTCCGCATCAAAGCGTATTTTCACTGCGCGAGTAATGTCCCAGTATACTTCCCAGTAATCATCGGGTTTAACCCAAGGCCTTACAATAAAGTCGACTGACGATTCGCCCAATGTGTGGAGTTTTACTATCGGTTCTGGATGCGCTTGCACCTTAGGATGTTGTTCTACAATACTTTTTAATATGGTTTCTGCATGTTCAACATTATCGCTGTAGCTAATGCCAAAGGTCATGTCTACCCGGCGCTGATGCTCTGCGGTGATGTTGTTAATGGTATCGCCCCAGATTTTATTGTTTGGCACAATAAGGCGTTGGTTATCTAGCGTTTTGATTGTTGTTGATACTAGGCTCATGTGGCTGACGCGACCGGTAACATTAGCTGCATTGATTAAGTCGCCGACATCAAATGGACGATAGATTAAGATCATCATGCCAGAAGCGAAGTTAGACAGGGTATCTTGCAGTGCAAAACCAATAATGACTCCCGCAATACCAAAACCAGCGAGTAACGGCCCAAGCTCAAACCCGAGCTGTGATAAGGCAATCAATAATCCTAGCGCAAACACTATTTTACTCGACAACGAGATAAAGAAGTCTTGCAACAGTTGGCTAAATTGTAATTTCGATGCACGTACTGTTTTAGAGATAATTTGTGTAACAATTTTGGCGACTAAACTTGCCGCAAATAATATGAATAGAAACACTAAAATCTTAAAGGTTAAACTGGGTCCATTATTAATCGTCTGATCTTTAATGACTTTACCCCAACCTTGTAGCAGATTAGACGCGACGCTAAAATTTAATACATCTTGGGTGATATCACCAGACACACTAAACAATGTTTGTTTAAATGGTGCCACGTTCTGGCCTAATGTTTCGAGTATGCCCGCTGAAACCGCTAAGCTAGAGCTGCTTTGCTCCAAGCGTTCTTTTAGTGCCACCACATCAGCTTTTTGTTCGGTGGTGATATCTGCACCTGCATCAGCGGCTTCTGCAACGGCTTTTTGTAATTCATCTTGTGTGTAATGCACTAAACTATCGAACTGATCCGCTCTAGTGAGCATAAACTCAGTCAATTTTTGCTTTTGGACACTCACATCTATATTCAGTGTTTCTGCCCACTGAAGAGTTGTTAATTGTGCCTTGAGGTAATGGTCGCGTTCAAATTCTCGTTGTGAAATGGCTAAGATGTTTTTACTGTCATCACCTTGGCTTACTCCAAGGCGCATGGCCATAACTTGGGCGTCTAAGTACGCACTGACATTCTCTAAAAAGGCCAATTGGCTTTGCACTAAGGTGACTAAATATTGTTGGTCTGCGTCCGGTGTGGCAATAAGTTGACCAATTTGGTCGCGTAATTCAGACGATTTGTTTTTAATTCGATATTCAGTAAATGTACGTAGTTCACCTTTTGCCTTAAATAGTAACTTGGTATCTTGCTCGATCGTTTGTTGTAAACGGCTGATTTGATTTTGAGTATCAGTTAGCTGACTAGTGGCAACAATCGGTATCACAGCATCTTGTTCTGCACGAAGAGATTGTGTCGTAAACACTGCCGATGTGAATAATAATAACGTTAGTAAAATCCGTAGCATGTAAAGTTGTCCTAGGGCTCTGAGTTGCGCCTATGATAATGGAAAAATCCTATAGGAGCCAAATACAGTAATTGGTAGGTTAATTTGTTACACTTGCCGCCATTATTGAACTGAGGAAATTATCATGTCGCTGCAATGTGCTCATTGCTATAAATCTTTTTCAATTGCGAAGGTGAATGACAGTCGCGGGAAAGGTTTGTCAGTAGAAGTTCAATGCCCCCATTGTGCTGCATGGCTTGGGCATAATAAATATTTGTCAGTTGTTAAAATAGTAGGTTTCTATGGTGGGGTTATTGCTGCCGCAGTAGGTTATTTTGTTGAGGGTGTAACCGTTATCACTACACCATTGATTATTTTGGCTGTTATTATGGTGGGTTTATCTCATATTATGGACCACTTGCAGCTGATTGAAGCGCCTGAAAATGATCCTAATGCAGAGACGCACGCGAAATAAGTTTGTTATTTAACTTCAATAACTTGGCTTTCTAGTGATTCTTCAACATAGTAAATCCCGCCTAGCACGACAACCCCAACAATGATCATGACTAAAATGATGCCAATATTTTCTTTAATAAATTGTACCATGGTGTTTGTCCTGTAATGATGATGTTTTACACATCCATTATGGTATGGGTAATAGCTTAAGCCTATCTTAAAAATAACGTTTTAGTTACCCATTAGTTGTTAAGGTTAATTGTTAATGCACGCGATTGTGAACGGGTTGTCATGAATTGTCACAATCTAAGTGTTGCTTTTCAGCTGCGGTCTTTTACACTAATGCTCACTTTTATTTACCTGGTGGAGTTGTTCTGGTGAGTTCCCGCATCAAAATAAGACAAACTATCGCAATCTGGCTAAGTGCCATTTTGATTGTGTTGTCTATTGCTGCGTCTGCACACTCAGTTAAACATCTCGATGACGGGGTACAAAATCATTGTACTTTGTGTTTTCACCAGCATCAGCTTAATAAAACGCTTCACTCTTCCAATTTAGTTTTTGCCGTTTCTAAGCAAACGTTCGAACGCCAACAATATACGCTGCCTTTTTTACTTAGCGTATTCCAAGCCTACTACCAAAGTCGTGCCCCACCTGTATCTCGTTAGTCCAACATTGTAATGATTTATTTTCCGTTATCTGCCGGTTTATTCTAAACCCAGGTAGGCGGCTACTTGTTGTATTTTGGAGATATTATGTCTGCGTTAAACACACGTGTTTCGTTATTGGCACTGGCTTGTGCTGTGAGTTCGTATTCTGCAATGGCAGAAGATTCTAGTTTAACTAATCCTAGTATTAGTGCTGTGCTCGATGGTTATTATCAAACGGGCGACCGACCATTAGCTGAGCGTGCTGAAGGTTTTGGTTTAGGCGAAACTGAGTTGGCATTAAGTGCCAATATTGATGAAATGTTTTACGGTAAAGTGACCGCAGTTGTTGAGTCTCATGACGGTGAAACAGAGCTTAATTTAGAAGAAGCCTTTATCCAAACGTTAGCGATGCCGTACGGTTTATCGGTTCGTGCGGGTCGATTTTTATCGGATATTGGTTATTTAAATAATCAACATTTACATACCGATGCATTTACGGATCGTCCAGCGGCCTATCGTGCATTTTTAGGTGGTCATTATTTTGATGATGGTATTCGTTTAAATTATGTGGCCCCAACAGATCTCTACTGGACCATGGGTGTTGAAGCATTTAAAGGCGAAAGCTTACGCGCTGCAGATGAGCACGGTGAGCGTGATTTTGATGATGTTGGTGTGTATACCGCATTAACCAAAATCGGTGGTGACATTGGTATCGAGAGTTCTTGGCAACTAGGATTGAGCTATTTGCGTAATCAGAATGGCCAAGCTTATGCCGAAGATGAGCACGAAGACGAAGCGGCTGATGAAGAAGGACATGCTGAGCATAGTCATAGTGCATCTTACACAGGCGAAAATACCTACATTGCTGACTTTGTTTATAAGTGGGCACCGAATGGTAATTACAAATATCAAAACTTAACCGTCAGTGGCGAATATTTTAGAGTCACTGACATTTTTGGTATGGAGCCTGGACATATTCTTGAGGCAGATCATGAGGACGTTAGTACCGATGACTATCATCAAGGTTGGTACGTGAGTAGTGTGTATCAATTTTCACCAAGTTGGTCTGCTGGGATTCGTTACGGTCAAATTGATACTGATGAAATCCATGAAGATCACCTCGACCCACAGAAATTAAAAGAGTCAGAAGTCAGTCTTGCTTGGCATAGCAGTCATTTTTCGACCGTGCGTTTGCAATACACTCATCAGACTGGAACTAATTTCGATGGTTTTGAAGATGATAATATCTTTACTTTACAATATGTCATGTCATTAGGAGCTCACGGTGCGCATCAATTCTAAATTGCTTTTAGCAGTGACTTCAATGTCGCTGCTGTTTACCGCGACAGCTAAAGCGGAACTGAACGTGTTTGCATGTGAACCTGAATATGCCGCATTAGCGCAAACTTTAGCGCCCGATGCTAGGGTGTATTCGGCCACCACAGCGATGCAAGATCCACATCAAGTACAAGCAAGACCAAGCTTGATTGCTAAAATGCGCCAAGCTGATTTGGTAGTGTGTGCCGGGGCCGATTTAGAAATTGGTTGGTTGCCAATGTTACAAATGAAGTCTGCTAATCCTAAGGTTCGATCAACGGATAAAGGCTTGTTTTTTGCCGCAGATCAAATTGATACCTTAGATAAGTTAACCCAAGTAGATCGTTCAATGGGCGATGTGCATGCAAAGGGAAATCCTCATTTGCATTTAGATCCCACGCGGATGTTGACCGTTGCGCAGACCTTGAGCGCTAAGCTTACTGAAGTTGATCCAGAAAATGCCAGTCGTTATGCCCAGTCGTTGAGCGACTTTAGCCAACGTTGGCAGGCTAAAATACCGCAGTGGCAAGAGCAAGCTAAAAACTTAGCCGGCAAAAAGGTCATCGCTTATCATTCGAGCTTCCGTTATTTATTTAATTGGACTGGAATAGAGCAAGTGGCAGATCTTGAGCCTAAACCTGGCTTAGCACCAACCAGCAGCCATCTAGCCTCATTACTTACTCGTGCTGAAAAAGGCGATGTAATGGCGGTAATAGTGGCTTCATACCAAGATGAACGAGGGGCTAAATGGTTAGGTGAACGCGCAAATCTGCCGGTATTGGTGTTACCGATGTCAGTAGGTGGTAACGATGAAAGTAAAGACTTGATCAGTCTATATGATAGTCTGCTGACATTATTAAATGGAGTGAAATAACACTATGTTTGATGTCGAGCTGCTGTCTATCTTGTTGCCTGCGTTAGTGGCAGGGCTATTAGTGTTATCAACTCATGTGTTGTTAGGTCAACAAGTGCTAAAGCGTGGCATTATCTTCATTGATTTGGCTATCGCTCAGGTTGCTGCATTGGGGGCAATCGTATCGCACATAGATCATCGAGTAGAAGAGTTACCGTTTGCTCATGTATGGATGCCTGCGTTATTTGCATTAGCTGGTGCGGGTGTGATCGCTTGGATGGCAAAACGGTTAGTCGGTGAACTCGAGGCATTTATTGGTTGTTTTTATGTGCTCAGTGCGGTGGCGGCAATGTTATTGTTAGCCAATGATCCTCATGGCGCTGAATTATTAAAGCAGTTAATGTCTGGTCAAATATTGTGGGTGAGTTGGTCTCAATTAGCATTACCTGCAGTGGTCTCTGCAGGTATTCTTGGGGTGATCATCGCTAAACCACGGATATTAGATGGTGCAGGTTTTTACTTTTTATTTGCATTAGTGATTACTTTGTCGGTGGAGTTAGTAGGCGTGTACTTAGTGTTTAGCACGCTTATTTTACCGGCATTGGCATTAAATAAGTATCAAGGTAAAACCAAGTTAGTGTGGGCTTATTGTGTCGGCATAGTGGGCTATATTGCTGGGCTACTGTTGTCTGCTAGCTACGACTTGCCCAGTGGTGCCGCTATTGTTGCAACGTTAGCATTAAGTGCATTGTTATTTAGAATGCTACTTAAGCTACGTTCACCAACATCAGCACATCAACCTGCTAAATAATTATCTGCCATCTAGCTGTCATATAAGCTAAGTTATTCTGCCCCAGATCACAGGGGCAGAGTATTTCAGCGTACATATGTAAACAAAACGTTGAGTCCCTAGACTAGCATCGTTATACTGACGCCAATTTTATTGCAGGAGTATGCTGTGCTGCTTATCGCTCGTTCAATCATTCTCGCCGTACTTTTATTTTTACTCTTTGTATTTTCGATTGTTTTTTGCCTTGTGCGGCCAATGCATCGTAATAATGTACATGTAATTGCCAGTATCTTTGGTTCTGTTGCACCAATATTAGGCATTAAGGTCATTAAACGTGTTCATCCTGTAAGTGCTACATCGGAACCTTGCATTTATCTTGCGAATCATCAAAATAATTTTGATTTGTTTACTCATACGTCAGTGGTACCAAAAGCGACGGTTAGCTTAGGTAAAAAGAGCCTGGCGTGGATGCCGCTATTTGGTCAAATTTATTGGTTATCAGGCAATATTCTTATTGATCGTAAAAATCGTCACAGTGCTTTTGATACTATGGCTAAAACCGTAGAAAGAATGAAGAATAAAGGACTGTCGGTATGGATATTTCCTGAAGGAACTCGTTCTCGCGGTCGTGGATTGTTACCGTTTAAAGTGGGAGCATTTCATACAGCAATAGCCGCTCAAGCGCCGATAGTACCAGTATTAGCTTCGTGTCAGAGCCACATTAACCTTAATCGTTGGAACAACGGTGTGGTGATTGTGGAGATGATGGAACCTATCCCAACGGCTGGCTTAGATAAAAATGATGTTAAAGCCTTAAACACTAAGGTACATCAATTGATGTCAGCGCGTTTGGTTGAGTTAAATAAAGAAGCTGAAGCGTTAACCTTGAAAGCTCGAACATAACCACTGATCACCAAACATCTCTAGCAAGCTCGCAACTTGTGTCAGTTTGGGTATAATTGATTAAATTTTTACGAGTCCTATTTACGGAGTAATCCATGTCTGTTGAGCGTCAGTTAAAAGAGCAATTTGCTGAGAATCTTGAAATTGTTGATGCCTTACTTGCTGATGGTTCAGAGCCTGATGCGGAATATACGATTGAACATCATTTTTCGGCGACTAATTTTGATCGTTTAGAAAAAGCCGCTGTTGATGCATTTAAGCTTGGTTTTGAAGTGAATGATGCAGAAGAAATGGAACTTGAAGATGGCTCGATTATTTTCTGTTTTGACGCCATTGCTAAGCATAAGCTAGAAGTGCCTTTACTGGATAAAGCATGTGAACAGTTGATTCTCGTGGCAGGCAAGCAAAAAGTAGACTATGACGGTTGGGGTACTTTTTTTGTCGGTGATGAAGTTGAAGGCGATGAAGAAGACGAAGACGAAGACTATGAAGATGAGTCTGATGGTGCATTCCACTAATAAGTCGGCAATCTAATTCCATAAAAAACGCTCATCGATGATGGGCGTTTTTTTATGGATAACAAAAAGATTTTATAGGCGCTTATTTATGGATAACGCTTTTGTTACGGCCTTCTTGCTTAGCGACATATAGGGCTTTATCTGCACCCGATAACCAGGTTGAGCTATTATCTATTTCGGAATCTAAATCGTTAATACCCAAGCTTACGGTGACTCTTATAAGGCGGTTTTCGAATGCGACTTCCGATGCTTCAATGCGTTTTCTTAACCGTTCGGTAAAGTTGAGAGCTTCTTCTGCAGAGGTTTTAGATAACACCACCCCAAATTCTTCTCCGCCATAACGGCCAGCACAGTCAGTGTCACGCAACGCTTGCTTTAACAAATAGGCAATATGTTGGATCACTTTATCACCGGCAGGGTGACCATATTCATCGTTAATACGCTTGAAATTATCAATATCAATCATCACCAATGATGCAGCATCGCCATAGCGAGAATAACGATCGAACTCTTTTTCCATGCAATTTTGCCAATGACGACGGTTATGCAAAAGGGTTAAACCATCGGTTTGACTAAGTTGTTCAAGTTGCTCATTAGCTGCTTTAAGTTGCAGTTTATTAACCGCAATATCAGTCACATCATAGACAATAATGCTGATGTGAGTTATTTGCCCGGTTAATGACGCTAATGGCAGTAAGGTAATGTTTTGATACATAAAATCGGCTCGGCCAGTCACCGGGCGATAGTTTTTAAACTGGAATACGTATGGGCGCTGTTCCCAACTAATAAAGGTGCGGTTTTTAAGTAAAAAAACCGACTCCATTTTATGTTTTAACCACGAGGCTGGTAAGTCGGGAAACTTTTCAAATAGATTACTACCTTTAATGGAATTGGGTGAGACACCACTGTGGTTTTCCATAAAACCGTTCCAAAGTTGGATATTATAGTCGCGATCGAGCACTACTAAACCAACCTCAATGGTTTGTACCATATCGATTAGCCAGTGGAGTTCGTTCATCGCACTTTGATCATTTGACATAAAAAGTATCCAACATTAGTCGAGTAAATAGCCAAGTTTGTAGTTCAGCGTAGGAATTGAGTCTTCAGTAAATAGCAGCAGAAGATCACATTCAATATTGTAATCTTCTATTCGATAGTTAATTTCCATCGCGAGAGTGCGCTGCCATTTGTCAGAGTTGTCGTGAATGAGCTCGTTGACACTGCAATGTCTGCCTAGTACCACCGGATGTGTCTGACTGAATTTCATGTCAAGTTGTTCTGAAATACCATTTAAAAATGCTCCAATGAGCACATTACCTGTGTCCATCATCACTTCTATTTCAGTACTAACGTCATTTGGGTTTTCTAATCCCATCAACTTCGCCATATCTTCAAAGCTAGAATCATGGAACAGTAATAACGCCTCACCCGCGATACCTGCACCAATAAATCCTTGGCAAAGCCCTGAGACTGTTGAATTTCGTTCGGTTGCTTTTAAGGCCATCGTTAATTCGCTGACTTCAAGCACATTAACGTTAGGGATAGGCAATAGTACAAATACATCCAGAAGCTTAGCGAGTAAGTCTGCGGCTCTGCCCATCGCGACGTTGGCTATTTCTTGACATGCATCGCGCATATCAACTTTCATCATTGGTGTTTCTTCAGCTTTATTACCCTGAGTAAGGGTCAAAATACCGTACTCTTGCAAAATATGGCTGATAGCCTCTGCACTAACGGGTTTTTGAATAAAGTCGAGGGCGCCTAATGCTTTGACTCGTTCATGAGCCTTAATTTGAATATCACCAGACACCACAATAATCAATGCGGGCAAATCTTGTTGTTGTACCGCTTGGAGTACTTCGTAACCATCCATGACAGGCATGTTGAGATCGAGAAACACAATCTCACCTTTACCCGCGCGAATGACATCAAGGCCCTCAGCGCCATTGGTGGCGTAACTAATTTCAACGTCCCAATCTTTGGGGAGAGTTCTTGCCATTTGCTTTCTGGCGAGTGCAGAATCGTCGCATATTAATATTGGAATGGTCATTGTTGCTGGTCTTCCTTATTTCGCCTTTAGGAAAAAAACACTCATTAATGCAACCGCGAGTGGAGCGAGGCGGATAGTTATTATTATAAGACTATTTACAGCGATTTTTTGTTCGTTAGCGCATTATACTTATTTGCTTACAATATTGATAACTTAGTTTTAACATTTCATTAAGTTGGTAACATTTGTCTAGCTGTTATCATATTGTCATCAATGTCATATCGATCTGGCATTACATTTAACACACAAGCATGAAGATTGGATGGTTATGCCTATATCGATAATATATTAGGCTAACACTCAATGAATTTTGTTCAAAATAAAATGTGGCAATATTTTGACCAACGCCGATTATTTGTCATGTTATTACTATTCGCCAGATAGTCCAGATATGTTAGCCTGTAAACTGGACTGACCAGCAGCAGGGTGTTTCATGGAAAGAGAGTTAATTAAGTTAACAGTAGATAATGGCATTGCCCATGTTTGCTTAAATAGACCCAGTAAAATTAATGCACTTAATGTTGAAATGTTTACTGCGATTGATAAGGTGATTAAACAACTCCGTGGTGATAAACGAATTAATGCGGTTATTTTATCTGGCGCAGAAGGTAACTTTTGTTCTGGCTTAGATGTGAAGAGTGTCGCGAGTTCACCCACAAGTGCATTAAAGCTTTTATTCAAGTGGTTGCCTGGCAATGCAAATTTAGCCCAACGTGTGTCTTTGGGATGGCAGCGTTTGCCTGTTCCTGTCATTGCGGTTTTAGAAGGTTGTTGCTATGGCGGTGGGACTCAAATTGCATTGGGTGCTGACATTCGTATTGCTACGCCAAGCTGTAAGCTGTCGATCATGGAAGCAAAGTGGGGGCTTGTGCCAGATATGGGTGGTTTGGTGGCATTAAGACAAATTATGCCGAAAGACAAAGCGTTGATGTTGACCTATACCGCGGATATTTTAACTGCCGAGCAAGCGCTTGAGCTAGGTTTGGTAACTCAAATAAGTGATAACGCTTATGAGTGCGCCACGGCACTAGCCCAAAAAATAATCCGCACTTCCCCGGATGCTAATGCAGCCATTAAACGCAGCATCAATCAAAGTTGGACCGCCTCAGTGCGCAGCCTATTAGCCCGAGAATCACTAAGCCAAATAAGATTGTTGCTGGGTAAAAACCGCGTGATTGCAGCAATTAGACAAACTAAAAATCCTGATAAAGCCTATCGTTCTCGTCAATCTTGGTGGTAATGATCTGTTTTCGCTAATGCTCTATTTTTAGTCATGGCTACGCTGAATATACTATCTTCCGATAACTGTTCTGGAAAAGCCTTCTATTTGATCGAGGGCTTCTTCCCAGCCACTAGGGCTGCTTAAGTCCAAGCTCATTTGGTATTGGCGATAATACTTAGCAGGTTTCACTTGATTGTAGTTGAGGCGGGTAGGTGCTTGTTCAATTGAATTCGGATGTGCATCAGCTGATTGAATATCTAGGATCGGGATCGACATGGTGACTAATTGCTCGGCGATCGATTTACGCTGACTTTGCGGATCAATTAAGTACTCAAACTCGCGATAAGCATTGACGATGACTAGCACATCAGGGGTAGGGATTTTTTTGTCATAAAGCAGATTCGTGACCATTCCGGCTGTGTCATCAATAACAATTAGAATCTTGCCCCCAGGAAATAAACTGGTGGTTGAGGTTAATTGGTTTAGGGCCTCATTGAGATTACTTTGCTGAAAGTTGCGTAGCTCAAGCAACTGAGATGACTCATACTTTGGAATGCTTTTATTGCTGGTTAATTGCAGTTGTTCGGTGCCTGCTTTAGTGACTTCTTCAGGTTTTGTTGCATAGTTAGGCCGATATAGCCCTTTTGCTGGCGTTAAGCTAATACTTGCCCAACCACGAGCATTAATATTGGTTCGTAAGTAACTGGCTAAGCCGGCAGCATCAGCATCGGTGTCAGAGGCTGCAATAATCATCGCCGAACCAAAGTGTTTTTTACTCTGCCAAGACCTTACAAGCACTTCAGTTTGTTTACCGTCAATAGTGATAAATTTGATTTCATCGGCAGGTAAGTGACCGTAGGGTTGCTGTGCCTTTGCGCTAGGCGCTGCCAGCAATATGCTTATCGTTACGATTAGTAACTGACTAAATTGTCCTAGTTGCACCATAACCTCGAGCGAATGAAACCATAATGCGGTTAGCTTAATGTATAACGGCGAATAAAAACAATGCCCTGATATACAGGGCATTGGTTACACGACATGATTACTACAATATTGTTTAATGCTTGTTAGCCGTTATACGTGGCTGACAAGTACCATACGTATTGCATCAAGCTGTAATTGACTATTATCCATGTAGCCCGTTATCTCGGTCATTTGATTACGAATATATTCTAGCTCGTCTTCACGAATGTTCGGATTTACTGCTTTTAAGGCTTCAAGTCGTTCCAATTCGCCTGTAAGTTGCTGAGTCATTTTAGCGCGGGCTTCCACGACTAGCTGCGTAAGCGACTCTTTTGCATACTCTTCACCTTTGGCCAATAGCGGGTGCAAAATAGGCTGTGAGGCATTGACGAGCTTGCTAGCGATGTGACGATTTACCGCACTTAGCTGTTTATCGAAACTGGCGTAGTCCACTTTGTCTGCCATGTTAAGACCATTTTTATCCAGTAACACACGGATAGGTGTCGGTGGTAAATAACGGTATAACTGAGTCGATTTTGGTGCTGAGGCATCGGCCATGTAAATCAATTCTAAAAACAGAGTACCTGCTGGAAGCGCTTTATTCTTTAGAATTGCCACACTGGTGGTGCCCGTTTCTGAGCCAGTGATTAAATCTAAACCGGTTTGTACCAAAGGATGTTCTTGGGTGATAAATGCAATGTCATCACGAGACAAAGCGGTTTCACGATCAAACGTCACTGTAATACCGTCTTCATTTAACCCAGGATAAGTAGGGAACATCATGTGTTCACTCGGGCGTAAGATGATTGAGTTTTCACCGCGATCTTCTTGATCGACACCAATAATATCCCACAAGCGAATGACCGAACCGATGAGATGAGTATCGTTATCGCTGTCTGATAAGCGCTTAATTAATGCATTAGCACGCTCGCCGCCATGAGAGTTGATCTCAAGTAGTTTATCGCGACCTTGCTCCATTGCCTGCTTAAGTTCTTTATAACGATGCTGGGTGTGATTCAGCAATTGAGTCATCAGATCTTCATCTTCGTTGCAAAGTACGTTAATCAGTTCATCGGCAAATTCGTTAAACAACACATGACCGCTTGGGCAGGTGAGTTCGAATGCATTGAGTCCTTGATGATACCAACGCATCAATCTTTCTTGAGCGGTATCGCGCAAGTAAGGCAAATGAATTTGGATATCGTTTTGTTGTCCAATACGATCTAAGCGGCCAATACGCTGCTCTAATAAATCAGGGTTGAGCGGTAAATCGAACAAAATTAAATGGCTAGCAAACTGGAAGTTACGTCCTTCAGAACCAATTTCAGAACAAATTAATGCTTGAGCGCCACCTTCTTCTTGAGCAAAGTAAGCGCCGGCTTTATCGCGTTCGATAATCGACATATCTTCATGGAATACCGTAGCTTGAATACCTTCGCGGGTTCGCAGGGCTTCTTCAAGGCTTAATGCGGTTTCTGCTTGGCTAGCAATAATCAGTACTTTTTTACTGCGATGCGATTTTAGAAACTCAATTAACCAGTCTACCCGTGGATCAAACTTCCACCAGCTGGCACTGTCGTTTTCAAATGCCTGGTAAAGCTTCTCAGGGCTTAATGCTTGTGCTGCTTTGGCCTGTGGCTGCTTGGCACTGCCCATCATGGCGTTAACGCGTTCAGCGGTAACGTACTGCGCAGGCATGTCATGTGGGTAAGCATTAAATAAACGCTTCGGAAAGCCTTTAACTGATGCGCGGCTGTTACGATACAGTACGCGGCCAGTGCCATGGCGGTCGAGTAATTCTTGGAGCAATTCTTGACGTGCCGCTTGCTGTGATTCTGCATCAACATCTTTTGACTGGATCAAACGAATGCTTGGCTCGATGTCTTTCTCGCTAAGCAACTCAGTTAAGCTATTAATTGCGCTGTCGGGTAATTTTTTATCCTGACTTAATGCTTCAGCCGCTTCTGCCACATCTTTGTAGCTTGCTTCTTCAGCTAAAAAAGCATCGTAATCATAAAAACGATCAGGATCGAGCAAACGTAAACGAGCAAAGTGGCTTTGATGACCGAGTTGATCAGGGGTCGCGGTAAGGAGCAATACGCCTGGGACCACTTCACTTAACGCTTCGACGATTTTATAGGCGCGACTTGGTGCGTCTTCTGACCATTCTAAATGGTGAGCTTCATCGACAACCATTAAGTCCCAATCAGCATCTACAGCTTGTTCAAGACGTTTTTTCTTACGCAGTAAATCAAGTGAGCAAATGATCAATTGTTCGGTGTAAAACGGGTTGTCATTGTCGGCATACGCTTCTACACAACGATCTTCATCAAACACTGAAAAGCGCAAATTAAAGCGGCGCAACATTTCAACTAACCATTGGTGACGTAGTGTGTCCGGCACAATGACTAAAATACGTTCAGCACGACCAGTAAGTAATTGCTGATGAATAATTAAGCCAGCTTCAATGGTTTTACCTAGACCGACTTCATCAGCCAGTAATACGCGTGGAGCGTAACGGCTACCCACTTCATGAGCGATCCACTGCTGATGTGCAATTAAGCCTACGCGTGGGCCTTGCTGGCCGAGTAAATCTGAGGTGGCTAATTTGTGGCGCAATAACTGACATTGATAACGCACCCCAAAACGTTCGAGGCGGTCAATTTGTCCGGCGAATAAACGATCTTGTGGTTTATTAAAGCGAATATTGTGGCTTAGCATGGTCTCACGAAGACTGACTTTTTCTTGCGTCTCGCTATGAATACCATGATAAATCACCAATTGGTTTTTTTCTTCAAGCTCTTCAATGGTGATACTCCAACCTTCACCGCTTTCGACAGTGTCACCTGGGTTAAAAATAACTCGGGTTAAGGGAGCTTCACTGCGAGAAAACATCCGGTTTTCTCCAGTGGCAGGGAATAGCAGCGTAACCATGCGGCCTTCAACTTGAACGACTGTTCCTAATCCGAGTTCTGACTCGGTATCACTTATCCAGCGTTGACCTAAGGCAAACGGCATCTTTTACTCTCATTTATTGCGTGAAACAAAAAAGGGGGCGTATGTTAAACCAAACCCATCCAGATTGAAATTCTAGCATTGATTTATCGTTTATATGTTCATTTTTACATCATCTTGACATGTTAGCGTCACATTGACGTCATAGTGTGAAACAAAGGCGATGATGATGACATTGAGTTCTAACCAGACAAATGGCATATTTTATTAAGGCAGCATTGCTCATTGCAATGGCCTGTTTTCAATAGAGACTTTAATTATCCCTTTAATGTTATACGTTTAGTTAAATGATACTGATATCTACTTATTGAGAGCACTCTGGAGGCACCATGCAACAAAACGACAAAAAGTTGTTTGTACTGGATACCAACGTGTTACTGCATGAACCTTTAGCGATATATTCGTTTAAGGAACATGATGTAATTATTCCCATGACAGTGTTAGAAGAGCTCGACAATATTAAGGACCGCAAGCGAGATGTGAGTCGTGATGCACGGGTTGCCATACGTGCATTAGAAGATATTCTTGGTGGTCCCACGACTCCCGAGCAGATATTAAAAGGCGTTGCATTGCCTACTCGCGAAGAACATTCTCAAGTTTCTGGTCACTTATCGATTTTCCCAGATCATCAAATAGAGTTTATTAGCGGCTCGTTGCCTAGTGACAATAACGACAACCGCATTATCAACACCGCCCTGCATTTACAAAAAATCCATTTTCCCCGCACCGTCGTGTTAGTCACCAAAGACATTAACATGCGCTTAAAAGCGAAAGGTGCAGGTATTGAGCGTGTAGAAGATTACCGCAGCGATCAGTTAATTGATGATGTGCGCTTTCTCGCGAAAGGCTTTTATCAATTTTCTGGGGATTTTTGGCAAAATGTCGATAAAGTCTCCACTGAACGTAGAGGGTTACATACGGTTCACCAAGTGCCATTGGAACATCTTGGTAGTGAAAACTTTTATCTTAACCAGTATTTAATCGATGACAGTTCAGATTTTTGTGGTCGAGTGGTCAGTAAAACCGATAAAAATTTAGAGATGATCGATCGCGGTCGAGATCGCTTATTACATCATGAAGCGTGGGGCATTAACCCAAAGAATATTTACCAAGGTATGGCACTTGATGCCTTGTTAGATCCTGATATTGAACTGATTATTTTGACGGGGCCAGCAGGTTGCGGCAAGACGCTATTGGCTATGGCCGCGGCATTAGAATTGGTAGTTGAACGTAAGTTATATGACAAAATTATCGTCACCCGTAATACCCCCGAAATTGCTGAATCGATAGGTTTTTTACCTGGCAGCGAAGAAGAGAAAATGACCCCTTGGCTTGCTGCAATTACCGATACGCTTGAAGTGCTCCATAAAAATGATGTAAACCCAGCTGGTAGCGTTAATTACATAATGGAAAAAGCCAACATTCAGTTTAAATCGATTAACTTTATGCGCGGCCGCTCTATTCAAAACTCGGTGGTTATTTTAGATGAATGTCAAAACCTAACTGCGTCACAAATTAAAACCATGATCACTCGTATGGGTGAGGGGACTAAGCTGATTTGTAGTGGTAATTTAGCCCAAATAGACTCAACGTATTTAACTGCGGTTACATCAGGGTTAACTTATATGGTTGAACGTTTTAAAGACTTTGAAGGCAGCGCCAATATTTATCTTAATGGCGTCGTACGGTCTCGTTTAGCGGAGTTTGCTGAAGAACATTTGTAACGGCTTAACTTAATAAGAATTTTACGTTAGTCATCATAAAAATATTCTCTCTATATACATAAGGTTACACAAGATAACCTTATGTATTTTCAATCGCCGACAATATGCCTTAATATTTGCAGTCTGCATTACTCGCAGGTTGGACAAGTACCTCACAGGCCATTAATACATGTGCTTGAGCTTATCTTCCTGATATCATAATCATTACTGTTATAACTGCCGTTTTTTGGTGTTATTCGTTCGACAGCGGGTCTTTTTTTTACGCTGTATCAAGGGTGGTTAATGAAACCGACTGAGCCAGATTTACAACTAAAATCTCCTATTCAACGTAATTATAACCGAGCGGTGTTCTACACCTATATCGGGGTAATTGTGATGGCTTTGCTGACCGCTGGCATTATGTTTGAACGTCAAAAAGAGCAGCAAATTCAACAACGAGAAGAACAAGTTGCTCGTCATGTTATGCAAATCGACTTATTGCTTGAGTCGAGCATTCGTGCGGTGAAAAGCTTGCGGGATGTGGCGGTGGATCATTTACGCTTGGGTGAGTTTGTGCGTAAAGAGCGCTTACCGGAGTATGAAAAATTTAATGAAGATGGCCAGTACTTCACACTAGAACCCAATTATGCCAACAGCGGTGTGCCGTTTACCAATATGGGGCGCATTACTGGCGCTGGCTCATTAAATGATCGTAGCGAGAGCTTTTATCAAGAGCTTGAAATGCTATTTGAATTGTCATTATCCTTCCCTGTCGCCAAAGAAGCGGCCCCTAAAGCCTCGTCGATTTATTATATTTCTAACCGTCGGATGATGTCATTTTATCCATGGGAAAATAATGATTTACGCTTTAGAGATGAGCTGCTCAATAAGAAACAATTTCAATTATCAACGCCTGCAATGAATCCACAACGTAGTGTTTTTTGGAGTGAGGCGTACATCGATTCGGCGCATCAAGGCCTTATTACTACGCTTGGTTTACCGGTATATCTAGAAGATGAGTTTATCGGTTCGATTAACCTCGACATGACGTTATCATCGCTGGATAAACAAATTCGTACCTATTTTAAAATGCCCGGTACGGTGATCTTGCTTGACCAGCAAAATAATATTTTATCTCACAGTGATTTTGACTCCAGTGAAATGAATAAGGTTTACCACATTAGCCAGCGAATTCCGGCAGAGTTACATTCGTTATCGGAGTCTGAGCTATTTGACGCCCATGAAGGCATTTTGCGAAATGGATATTACATTCATAGTGTGGCATTGCATAACGCGCCTTGGCGGTTACTGTATTTACAAGATGAAGATGATTTATTCAAAGATTCGTGGGACAAGCTACAACTGAGTTTTCTATTAGTGGTATTGGCCTTGTCACTGCTGGTTACCATTGTGCATTGGCAAACTCGCCGAGCATTCGTTAGCCCTGCTTCACGCTTATTAACCCATCTAGAAACATGTTCACAAACGCCTATCCGTCCGCCAGAGAAAATTACCCGTGGTTGGGAACCGTGGTTTGCGCTAGTGAGTCGTATTTTTGAAGAAAACCGCCAGTATACTCATCATCTCGCCGAACAAAATAAACGTCTTGATAACTTAGTTGCTAGGCGTACTCAGCGTTTACGTGAAACAACTGAGCGCCGTGAGCGCGAGTTTGCATTGCTACGATCATTGATCGATTCGATCCCTGAAGCGATCGTGTTTAAAGACAAAGAAGGCAAATACTTAGGCTGTAATAAGTCAGCTGAAAGAATGCTGGGCTATACCGAAAATGAAATTATTGGCTTAACGTCATCAGAAGTGGTGAGCCCAGAGCAAGGCTTGCGCATTGGGGAAGAAGACAACAAAGTTCTGACCCAGCAGCATTCATTACGTTACCAAGAACGAGTCAATATTGAAGGTAAACCGGTATTGCTCGATACCTTTAAATTGCCGTTTTACAATCGCCGTGGCGATCTATTAGGTTTGATTTCTGTTTGGCGTGATATTACCCGTGAATACGAAGCCGCTGAGCAATTACGCATGTCTGAGCAACGTTACCATCTTGCTATGGATGCGGTAGAAGATGGTTTGTGGGATTGGTACATTGATTCTGAACAGATTATTTGTAATCCGGCTTTCTATTCAATGTTGGGTTATCAAGCTAATGAGTTTCCACCGTTACTCGAGTCAATAGATGAGTTATATCATCCTGACGATCGTGAACGAGTACAAGAGTACCGCGCTCAATATGTGCGCGATCCGGTTGGCACTTATGAAATCGAATTTAGAATGCGCGGTAAAAATGGCCTGTATTTCTGGGTGTTATCTCGTGGGCGAGCGGTTGAGTTTTCTGAGGATGGTTGTAGTAAGCGAATGCTCGGTACACATAAAGACATTACCCGCCAGAAGAGTAACGAAGTCGCCTTGCTTGAAGCAAAACAAGACGCCGAGTTAGCCAACATGTACAAAAGTGAATTTTTGGCCAACATGAGTCATGAAATTCGGACACCCATGAATGCGATTATTGGGATGTTGCAGTTAGCACAACGCACTAGCTTGACTGTGCAACAGCAAGATTATCT
Source organism: Shewanella frigidimarina (assembly GCF_003797125.1). GTDB lineage: Bacteria > Pseudomonadota > Gammaproteobacteria > Enterobacterales > Shewanellaceae > Shewanella > Shewanella frigidimarina. Next base: position 783,512 of record NZ_RKKE01000001.1, on the reverse strand, counting down.
TAATAAAGCCGGTTTTTCTGCCCAATCGTTACTGCGAATTATTAATGACATTCTAGATTTTTCTAAAATTGAAGCAGGCAAATTAGAGTTAGAAAGAGTCGCGTTCCCGCTGGATAAAGTACTTGATCATGTTATTGATATTAATGCCATTAAAGCGCAAGAAAAAGGCGTTGAATTACTGCTGTATGCGCCAGTCACCGCAGGGCTTATTTTGTATGGCGATCCACTGCGTTTAGGCCAAGTCATCGTTAATTTATTGTCTAATGCGGTCAAATTTACCCAAACTGGTGAAGTTGAGCTGGGGTGCGAAGATGTGGGTGAGCGTGACGACCGTATCACCATGAAATTCTGGGTACGTGATACCGGTATCGGGATCAGTAAAGACCAACAAGCAATGCTGTTTGATGCATTTTCACAAGCTGATGGTTCAACTACACGTAAATATGGCGGCACGGGTTTAGGTTTATCTATCAGTAAACATTTAGTGTCGATGATGGGTGGAACCATGCAAGTTGAGTCCGAACTGGGCTCCGGCAGCATTTTCAGTTTTACCATTAGCTTTGAAATTGCCGAAGAACAAGTGATCGCGCCGCTGGTGGTGCCAGAACAATTAAATAACCTAACAACGCTGGTGGTTGACGACAACCCAAGTGCATTACAAATTTATTCGACATTGATGACCGATTTTAGCTTTGGTGTGAACACGGCAGACAGTGGTCAAAAAGCACTGGATATATTGCGTAAAAAGCCAGTCGACTTATTGTTGTTAGATTGGATGATGCCAGAAATGAACGGCTGTGATGTTATTAAGGCGATAGATGAAATGGTCGCTGATGGTAGCATAGCAAAGCGTCCTATTATTATCTTAATGACCGCTTATGCTGCTGAGCCGTTAGACCATGAGCTGCAAAAAAATTCTGTTTATGCAGTATTACAAAAGCCGTTTAAGGCCTCGGCGTTATTTGATGAAATTATTAATGCCTTTGCCAAAGAACCTAAGCTGAATGCAATGCCGGTTATTATTGAAGCCGAACCCGCCAAAGCATCTGGTTTAGTATTGTTGGTTGAAGATAACTTTATTAACCAACAAGTAGCGTCTGAATTACTGAAAAGTGCCGGTTATGAAGTAGTGATAGCCGACAACGGTCAAGTTGCATTAGATGTGATTGATTCTAAACCATTTGATGCAGTGTTAATGGACATTCAAATGCCGGTAATGGATGGATTAACTGCTACCGCCGAATTACGCAAACGTTATAGCAAACAACAAATGCCTATTATCGCCATGACTGCGCACGCAATGTCGGGTGATAAAGAAAAAAGTTTAGCTGCAGGCATGAATGCACATATCACTAAGCCAATTGTGCTTACTGAATTATTTGAAACCTTATCTCATTGGATTGCATATAAACATAATCATAAAGACGATTAGTTTTTTGAAGATAGGATATTAACGACAGGGAGATTATTTATGATCCGCCGTAGTATTTCATTGGCATTGTTGCTGGCCGTCACACCAGCAACATTACTTTCTAACGCTGCAATAGCTGCCAGCGACTCAGCCCAAAAAACAATCAAAAATGCTGAAGCGGCAAAAGGCTTTATTAATCTATTTTACGATGCCAAATCTGCCCAGCTTTATTTGCAAGCGGATAAGCTCAATCAACCCTTTCTATTGCTGACCAGTTTACCTCATGGCGTTGGTTCGAATGATATCGGTTTAGACCGTGGCCAGTTAGGTCAAACTCGAATGGTACAATTTGAACAGCATGGTCCTTATGTTGTGCTCAAGCAGCTTAATACCTATTTTCGAGCCTCCAGTGATAATGTCGCCGAACGTCAAGCGGTAACGCAAGCTTTTGCTGAGTCGATTTTATGGCGCGGTAAATTAGTCGAGGGCAAAACGGCTCTAGTTGCGATTAATGACTTAGTGATTAATGATTTGCATGGTGTGTCTGATGTATTAACGGCAACTAAGCAAGGTCTGTATAGCTTAGACAGTAGCCGCTCAATGATATTGCCGCAAAAGATTAAATCGTTCGAACGTAATGCTGATATTGATGTGAATTTAACCTTTAAAGCCAGCAAAGCGGGCAAGCAAGTTGAGCAAGTTACTCCAGACGGTAAATTGTTGTCTGTTCGCGTGCGATACTCATTTATACAACTCCCAGATGTGGGTTATCAACCTCGTCGTTATCATCCTATGAGCGGTTATTTATCGGATGAGTATGCCGATTATTCTACCGCAGTTGATCAACCGCTGACTCAACGCCATTTGCTGCGCCACAGATTAGAAAAAGTCACTCCCGGTGACGCTCCAAGTAAAGTGGTTAAGCCTATTGTGTATTATCTTGATCCTGGTGCACCGGAGCCAATTCGTAGTGCTTTACTGGAAGGTGCACGTTGGTGGGAGAGCGCATTTACTGATGCAGGTTTTATTGACGGCTTTAAAGTTGAATTGTTACCAGAAGGTGCTGACCCTCAAGACGTGCGCTATAACATGATCCAATGGGTGCATCGCGCCACAAGAGGTTGGTCATATGGCGCAGCAGTAACCGACCCTCGTACCGGTGAAATCATTAAAGGTAATGTCACGCTTGGTAGTCTAAGAATACGCCAAGACCATCTCATTGCTCGAGGGCTCACTGCTGGTTGGCCAGATCGTAAAGCCGCTGCTAATGCCGCCATGGAATTGTCGCTTGCCCGTATTCGTCAGTTAGCTGCCCATGAAGTGGGCCATACCCTGGGGCTTGACCATAACTTTGCAGCATCAACAAACGATAATGCTTCAGTAATGGATTACCCACATCCGTACGTGAGTATTCAAGGTGATAACATTGATATTGCTACGCCTTACACCGAAGGAATGGGTGAGTGGGACAAATACACCATAGCCTATGGTTATGGAGGCCTTACGCAGACCGAGTCTTTGTTAACGTCGACCTTAACTAAAGGTTTCCGTTATATTGGGGAAGCAGACTCTCGTAGTGCCAGTGCCAGTAATGCGTATGCCAGTTTATGGGACCGTGGTAACGATGCAGTAGCGGAATTAGTACGTTTAGAAACAGTGCGCCGTAAAGCGATTGAGGACTTTAATTCAGATGCTTTATTGGCCGATGAACCTCATGGCGAATTAGCCGATGTGTTTGTGCCTATATATTTGCTCACGCGTTATCAAATAGAAGCCGCTGCAAAGTGGATTGGCGGGACTGATTATAGTTATCAACAAGTAGGTTCAGGCGTACGTTGGAATTATATTCGTCCTAAAATGCAACTTGCTGCACTCGATGCATTATTGGCGAGTTTGCAAACAGATAGCTTATTAGTACCAAATAATGTGCTGCAAGCGTTAGTGCCAAAAGCCGGTAATTATCGAAAAACTCGTGAAAGCTTTGGATCAAACTTAGGTGTGATAACCGATCCAGTGGCGATGGCTGAAGTGTTGAGCCGTCATATAGTGACGCAGTTATTAACCCCCGAACGTTTAAACCGTGTCAGTCAGGCTTATATGGAAGACAGTCAGCAACTGTCGGTGGTTCAATTAATCGATAAGCTTGCAGGAGCCAGTTTGTATCAAGATTTACCGAGCGGCCAGGGTCTAGCGATGCAAATGCGAGTCAATACTGTGGTGATTGATAGTCTATTAGCAACGTACCATAGCCCTAAAACAGCACCTGAAGTTAAAGCGCAGTTAGCCGCAAGAGTGGACTATATTATTAAGCAGCTTAAGCGCCGCAGTAACCGTGGCAGCGATTATCAATCGGCGCATTACGATTGGCTGTTTCAAGGTGTAACGAAAGGCATGACCGATCCTACTTATCGATTAATCACCAAGCCGATGGATTTGCCTCCTGGCTCGCCAATTTAAGTGTTGGCTGATAGTGTTTGGTGAGAGTGTTGAGTGATGTATAGCTGATAATACGCGACCTCTATTGGGGTCGCGTATTGCTTTGTATCAGTGCAATAACCTGATGATAGCGTTTAGAATATGACTATTTTGTTTGCGGTAAAGTGGGTTCTGCAACGATGACTTTAGGGTTTCTAGGATAGAAATCATCTGCTTTACGATCGATATGACTAAATTGACGGGTGTTTTTATAGGGCAGTTTCATAAAACCTGAAATACCATGACCTTGAATTTTATTTGCGTGAGTCATAATTCTATCCAAACAGGCTCGAAATGCTGCTTGTTTTCGTGGATTTAATAAACGTAAATAACTGTGGATTTTTAAATGGTTTGGTAACGCTTCAAAGATAATACAGCCAGTATGATGGATTTGATTTAACCACCCAAGTTCAGTCATGATTTCTGCTGGCAGTTCCAAGTTTTCTTCCGGATCTTTACCGTCTTCAAAGTATGAGTGCAGCCGAGATTTATCTTCCAAGGTGGGCACATCACCGACTTCAAACGGCATTTGCAGTTCACCGGTTATTTTATATTGGTGCTCGGTACTTTTTCGCTCAAGGTGTAAGGTGTCTTTGGCATTAAAAAAGCAAGCTTTGAACACCCCAATCCGCTTAATTCCTCGCGCCATGGTGACCATATTATTTACCGCTAACACGAGCGGCGCTTTACTGTCTGGATCGTAGATGGCTAAATTGGAGTCGATAAACACGCCAGACTCTTGCCAATGGATCACCAAACCGCCGACGATAGGATACTGTGCTAAACGGCCTACTGCGGCAATAAAGCCTTTTTCGGTATCGGCCATACCCACCATAAAATTGCGATAATATTTCTCTAATTGCACATCATCCATTTTGGCAATGGGATCTTGAGTATTGTGCTCTTTCAAAAACGATTTACGCGAGCTGTAACTCACCGTTTCGACGGCTTTCGAACGCGGTTGAGCCCATACCGGAATGTCGGGGGCGAGGGGGGGAGTGGATAGTATCGGCAAATGCATTCGATGACTGTGGCGTAGACTTTTGAGAAAGTAATCACCCGCAAGATTGCGCCGTTCAACATCATCACTGAGCATTGCATCAAGTATTTTTGCCAGTTCGATAGGTAACCCTATGCTGGTTGCAGGAATGATTTTTGTGCCGAAACGACTAATTTGTCCTGACGCGAGTGCATATAAGGTTGCAGCAGCGCCTTGTTCGTCAAATCGAGGCGTAGATAACGCACCGCTCAATTGTTCGTCACCAATAAAATACACATCGCCCATACGCGCGTTAGTGTGCTGTTGGTCGCTTGATAGTAAGGACATGACATTGTCATCAACCGCGCGGCCGTGTTCATCTCGCTGAGCAAATACAGCAGAGCCCCAATCAATTAACGACAATTTGTCGGTTTCAATATCATAAACCAAGTTAGATGGCTTAATATCGCCATGCACTAAAGGCTTACCTTTACGAAGATAATATAAAATATTGGCTAATTGTCTCGCGATACTGACGACCATTACTGGTGGCAAAGCGCCTAATCGTTGGCAAATCTTGTCGAGGTCTTCGCCTTGAGCCCGCTCCATTACTAAAATGCCTTGCTTACCAACCCGTTCAAATTTTATCGCCCCTGGTATGTTTGGGTGTTTTACTTGGCTAAGCATATAGGCTTCTTCTTCAAGCCTATCTTGGACGCTTTGAGGTAAATTTACCCTTGAGAATTTAAACACATGTGATTGGCTAAATTCATTGATACCCGCAAACACAAAGCCATAGGCTCCCTTACCAATAAATTCAATTTGCTGATATCCCAATTTACTCAGCTGTTGCTTACACAGGCGAATCCAGGCCTTATGCTTACGTGCATCATTGGCGCTGAGCAGATAGATGGACTGCTCTTCATTGATATAAAAGTGTTGCAGTTGCGGTGTTTGCAAAGGTAAGCCTCCTTTTTAAGCCCATTAAACCTTGATTAACCTTACTGCGGCAAGTGCTTCTTATATAAAACAACAGATTCCATCCACACATCAGCGCAGTCTATTTAAACATGGCTGTTCTTTTACTAAAAACCGCCCAGTATTGTTTTGTGAGCAAGCTTTTTGATTTGTAAATGGTCGCTTCCTATCTAAAAAATTACGATAAGTAAACCTTGACCTATATCAAATCAAAATCAATCAACACTAGGTACTATGGCTGTAATAGTTAATTAACGATTTTATGAGAGGTTATATGCATAATATAAATAAAACTGATTTAATTCAGTTGTTTAATTTTCCTCGGCAGCGAATTTTACAATCAATGGAAGTTACCCATTGTCCCCATGCAGTGTTTTTTAATCAAAGTGATGAGCAATGCATAACCTGTCATCAGGGAGAGGAGTGTTTGTGGATTAATCATAACGATGAAATGGTTGCGCTTGAAATGAAGTCGGTTGACCAATTAAAGCAACAATTATTAATCGCGGTCGATTACATTGACTCAAATTTAAGCCCGCATCATATGTCGCGTAGAAAGTGCCAATGTGAAAACTGTCGTTGGTTAAGGCAAGTACAAATGACTCTAGACGGTAAAGCCTAGTAAGTTGAATGCCAAATCATCAAGGGAGGTTGCATCCATTTTTTTTAGTCTTTAAAGTAGCCTGCATCTCATTAGCAACTTGACTGAAGAATAGCATCATGGAACCCAGCTTTTGGCATGAAAAATGGCAGTTACAACAAATTGGTTTTCACCAAAACCAAGTGAACCCTTTTTTAGTAAAATATTGGTCGCATATTGGTTTGAATGAAAACACTGAGGTATTCGTTCCTCTATGTGGTAAATCGTTGGATATGTTTTATTTGGCCGAGCAGCGTCATGCTGTGCTTGGATGTGAACTCAATACCCTCGCGGTTGAACAATTTTTTACCGACAATGGTCTGACTTATCAAGTCAATCATACCGACGAACATGTGGTCTTTTCTACCGATCAAGTGACCTTATATCAAGGTGATATTTTTACTCTCCCTAAAAGTGCAACAGCGTCGATTAGTGGTTTTTACGATCGTGCTGCCCTGATTGCTTGGCCAGAAGAAATGCGCCAACAATATGTTAAAGCACTCGCTGCGCTTATACCGGCGAATGTAAGTGGCTTATTAATCACCCTAGATTACTTACAAGAGACTCTAAAAGGGCCACCATTTGCAGTCAGTCCACGTTGGGTTGAAAGCTATTTAACGCCATATTTTGATGTTGAATTGTTGGAGTGTGTTGATGTACTGGCTGACAATCCGAGGTTTATGAATAAACACGTGCCTTGGCTTAATGAAGCCGTTTATAAGTTAACTCGAAAATCATAAAGAGACGCTAAAACCTACCATAACATCGGTAGGTTTTTTTATAACGCGAAATCATTTTTAAAGGCGTTAGTGAGATTCTCTAAGGGTAATTAAGGGCCTTAAATCGACTTCACCGTCGGCGTAAATGGCTGCGATATCATCTTGCTGACTAATGACAGCGACTGGCCCTTTAAGCATATGACGAACGAACAATAATCGATAACCATAACGATGTAAGTCATACAGTGCGAGTTTTTGGTCTGCTGTGGTTAAATTCCAATGCTCATCGTGATGAATTACATCCTTGTCACGTCGATCATTTATTTGGTATGCAACTTGAGTCATAATCCTTTCACCTAAGTCTTTTGAATGGCTTATTTATTGTTTACAACATTACTATAACAATAATACTTTTGAATGATAGTTTTTTGAACGCATTTTGTATGAAAAATCCCAAATTTCATTAGCTAACTCACATTTTCATCAATTTGGACACTCTGATGCTTAATTACATTGAACCAGTATTTCGTCCTCCTTCAGAGGGAAAGTCATTAATTTTACAGGTTTCCAATGGTTGTAGCTGGAATCAGTGCAGTTTTTGCGACATGTATACCCAGCCACAAAAACAGTTTAGAGCACAGAAACTCGATAAAATTGAAGATGATATTATTACTGCTGCCGCATCTGGTTATCCATTTAACCGTGTTTTTTTAGCCGATGGTGATGCGATGACGTTACCGTTTAATCGTTTAAAAGCGATTTGTGAATTGATTAATACTCATCTGCCTCATGTCACTCGGATTAGCAGTTATTGTCTCCCGCGTAACCTAAGCAATAAAACGGTTGAGCAATTAGCACAATTACGACAAATGGGTTTATCTATTTTGTATATTGGCTGTGAAAGCGGTGATGATGAAGTGCTTGGACGCATTAAAAAAGGCGAAACGTTTGCCTCATCTTTAGCTGCGTTACAGAAGATTAGCCAAGCAGGCATAAAATCATCAGTGATGATTCTCATGGGATTAGGTGGTGTGCAGTTATCTCGTCAACATGCGATAGCCTCTGCTGAATTAATGAATGCGGCTCAGCCCGATTATTTATCCACACTGGTGGTAACATTACCGCTGGGAACTGAGCGCATGGATAATGTTTTTGATGGTAAGTTTGTATTGCCAGATCAAAGCGGTTTATTGACAGAAATGCACACGCTATTGAGCCATCTGAAGTTGGATAAAACCATTTTTCGTTCAGATCATGCTTCGAACTATTTAGTGCTTAAAGGTATTTTAGGCAAAGATAAGTCTGCATTAATCACTCAAATTGAGCAGGCATTACACGGAATGATCCCGTTGCGAAAAGAATGGCAACGGGGTTTGTAGCGGCATTTACAATGATACTAACCAGTTTATTGAATGGGTTAATTAACTAGCCTGTATTTTCTGCTTAGTGACAGCCTTAGCTTTATTGCTCGTCTTCAAAGATACTTTCAATCGGTAACTTGAATAAACGTGCCGCTTTAAAGGCCAATGGCAAACTCGGATCAAACTTACCGGTTTCGATCGCGTTGACTGTTTGCCGGGACACATCAAGTAAGTCTGCTAGTTGTGCTTGGGTCAAGTCTTGTTCTGCCCTGAGCACTTTTAGGCGATTTTTCATTGATACTTCCTATGGCCTAGAATAATACCGACTAAATAGGTTAGCCCCATAATGATCACCAAATGAGAAATTTCCGCGTGACTTGCTATTAAGTTTGTCGTGTCTAAATTTGAGTAGCTCAAGCCAACAATTAGCCCCACCCCCAGACTGAGGCCCATCGCATTTAATTGAATCTTTTGCTGCAATTCATCTAAGCCAAGTAGTTGGCGTCTATTGGCTAAAATCATCCCAATACCCATCATGAAATTAGTGCCTATGGCCATTATGGTGATTAAATCTTGCTGCCAAATAAATTGTGGACCAAAGTTAGCGACGGCCATACTTATCACCCACGCTAGGGTCCATTTAGCTAAACGAGTTGTATTATGTTTGTTGGTATTTTTCCAGTCTTGATTTTGTGTTAATGGTGACATTATCAACATCCCTTTGGTCGTGCTTAGTTGTCATTATGTCAACTAAGCTTGACTTTAAGTTATTGCAATCTATTAGTGGTTGTCAAGTAAGCTTTACTTTTTGATGTATTGTAAATTAACCTCAACTCGGATTAAGAGGTTACATTAATGACTGAGGCAAAATGATTGGACTAGTGCATTGCAGCTAAAAACTAACTTATTGAGCCAGATTAGGTTAATGAATGTATTGACGGCAAAACTAAGCTGTAGAGTGGATTTACTCATCTACGCCTGAAATGAATATCTGTAGGTGTTTAATAAAGTGATGTTATCGCTGATGCATTTGTCATAGTTAGTTGCACACGTGTAAGTGAACCATTATGTTCATTTACAGATAAAAGTTTGACGAGTAATCACACTTCTTTGTGCACTATTTTTGTATAGTGCCAAGGGCTTTAATGACTCTCAAGATCCTGTAACAGTTCGTTTGTCGCAGTCGTTAATCATCTTCGAATATCTTGTTGGTATGCATTGAAAGGCCTGTGAATCTCATAGCAGGATATTCAGTAAAACCTTATAGTGTATCGATTTACTTAATAAAAGTAGGACAGTGATCCCCATGAAAACTAAAATAATATTAGACACAGATCCCGGTATTGATGATGTATTTGCTATTCTGTTTGCCGAAGCACACCCCGATATTGAACTTAAGGCTATTACTACTATTTATGGCAATGTAACCATTGAAAATGCGACCCGTAACGCGCTTTATCTTAAACAAAAATTTCAGTTGCAAGCCGATATTGTCACTGGCGCGAGTAAGCCTATCGTTCGACCTCCAGTTGGCCCAACTGTCGTTGTACACGGAGAAGGTGGCTTTGGTGATGTGAATGTCCCAGCCGAAGTAGAAGGTCAAGCTGATCCGCGGCCTGCGTATCAATACATCATTGACGCTGTAAAGGCGGAGCCTGGTGAGATTACTTTAGTGGCCATCGGTCCGTTAACTAACCTTGCGCTAGCGCTTCAGGCTGACCCAAGCATTGTCGACTTAGTTAACAAGGTGGTCATTATGGGTGGCGCTTTTGGTGAGAACGGTCATCGTGGCAATGTGACCCCTTTTGCCGAAGCTAATGTACACGATGATCCTCATGCTGCTGATATGGTGTTGACGGCCTCATGGCCTGTGGTTGTGATTGGTTTAGACGTGACTGAACAAAGCTTTTTTACTCGTGATTATCTTGACCAATTACGTGACAATGCAGGCGACGTTGGCCAATTTATTTGGGATGTTAGCCGGTTCTATTTGAGGTTTTATAGTGAAAAAGTGGGCTTAGAAGCTTGCCATGTGCACGACCCATCCGCCATTGCCTATGTGATTAATCCAGAGTTGTTCACGCTTAGAGAAGGGCCAATACGAGTCGTTGTCGATGGTGTTGCCGAAGGAATGACCATTCAGAAGATTGATGACCGTGTTTACCCGCATGATGAATGGATGAACCAAGCACCACAACAGGTTGCTGTTACGGTGAAAGATGCCGAACTGTTGGAATTATATCGCCACAGTATTATCAATTATGCCGTAAGATTGAAATAGCACTGTCGGCATCTGGCGGGCTAATACCGCTTACAAATGAGCGCAGTAATCACTGCGCTTTTTCATGGGCGTTCGACTCTAGTGTTTTACATTAGCGCTTTACATTAGAAATCAGCACTCGCTATTAAGCATTAAGTCTAGCTGCCACAAGTGAGCCATCTGGCATGTTTGCTGCGCCTAGGCGCTCAACAGCGAGTGACGCATAAGCGTTGGCATATTTAGCGGCCTGATGCAGTGTACTGCCTCTAGCAAGCTCGGCGACCAAAGCGCCATTAAAAGCATCGCCTGCACCAGTGGTATCAACAACCGCGCTTTTTAACACCTCGATTAGGGTAAATTGATCGTTTTCATAAAATAATACCCCATCAGATCCGCGAGTAATCACCACCGACGTTACGCCTAAGGCATGTATTGCAATAGCGGCCTGCTTAGCACTGTCTAGATCGGTTACTGAGATCCCAGTCATTAACGAAGCTTCTGTTTCATTAGGAGTGATCATATCAACTAAAGGTAATAACTCGAGAGTTCTTTGATGATATGGCGCCGGATTGAGGATCACTTTAGCACCGTTGTCTTTGGCAATGCTCATCGCGAGCTTGATAGCATCAAAGTTGGTTTCAAGTTGGGTTAAAAACAGTTGTGCATTAATAATATGCTGTTTGGCTGAGTGTATTTCATCATCGGTCAGCGTCATGTTTGCGCCTTCGTTGACCGCAATCATATTCTCGCCAGCTTGTTCACTAACATAAATCAGCGCGGTACCAGTCGGGCTAGTTGAGGACTCGAGGATAATCGTATTGTCTATGCCGGTACTGCTGAGATGTTGGCGCGCAAATTGGCTAAATTGATCAGTACCAATTTTAGTCATGAAGCTAACATTGGCACCATTTTTAGCCGCAGCATAAGCTTGGTTTGCCCCTTTTCCGCCAGCGCCAATACTGCTGCTACTTGAATGCAAGGTCTCACCTGGTTGGGGGAAACGTGCTAGATTCGCAACAATATCGACATTGAATGAGCCAAGTACAAATATATTATGTTTCATTTTGATTAATCTACCTTGGTTTGAGTCGAGTGCCATGCTGTCGTTCAGTATGCTGCGGTCGAGTAATTCTGCCAACATGGCATCCAAGCTATACTTTTTGATATCCACCCCTTCAGACTGACAGACTCCGCCATGAACTCGTTTTACCAGGCCGTCTTTTTCCAGTTGAACGAGATCACAACGAACCGTTTTAGCTGTTACCGCCAGTAATGTGGATATTTTTTGGTTAGACAGTTCTTTATGCATGTTAAGCAACTTGAGAATAACAGCCAGTCTTTCATTTCGACTTAGTTTTTTCATAATGAAATATAGTGCTTTTGCAGAAAATAAGTTGTGATAAAGACAAGAGCTTAACATGCAAAGTGAACGAGTTGGTTCGTTTACTATCCATTATTGCCAATTTGGGTTCGTGAATGATTCGACAGCATTAATTTCAATGAACTTAGCTGCATAGCTTCATTTAATGTACATAATAAAGAAGAGGTTGGGTTACTTCACACACTATAATATTCATACTGTTCGCAGTAGCTTTGGATAATAAATGTATGGAAAGTAAGCGTATGGTGAGTAAGTGTTCTTACAGAGGTACTTGTTGATTATTCTGGCTTATTGCATCGGCATTATCATTCTCAATACATTCTTTTGCTGAGCTTCCCACTACAGCGCGATGAATAGCTTAATTCAATAGAGCCTCGGGTGAATATCCATTGGCGGCAATAGTTTGTTGGCCCAGTTCAGATTGTTAGGGCCAGTGAGATTGAATGGATTAAAAACTGCAACGGCTGCTTTATTGGCGTTTTATTTGCTGCACTTACAATCGTAATGCTTTACACGATGAAGAGTACCGGCAGCAGAGTGAATACTCTAGTTATTAAACTAGTGCTACTAAAACTAGTGCTGTAAATGTATTTCCTTTACCGGGCAAGGTATCTTAATTTTGGCTTGATTGAGTGCTTTGATTATGGCGAGGTTAGTGTGGTACTTCTCTTCGAAATAGCGTGTTGTCGGAACCCAGTAACGTACGCCAATCTCTATACCCACAGTATTAAATCCATTGATGCCGACTAATGGTTTTTTGTCTTGATAAATTGCCGGAGCAGCGGCAAGTACGTCATTAATTAATTGGATAACATGATCGGCATCAGCGTGGTAATCAATATTTATTTTGTTTTCAACCAATTTATAAGCGAATGAGTTATGTAAAATTTCGCCGACAATGTGCTTATTGGGAATACTAATTTGTTCGCCTTCTTCATTAGTTAATATGGTTTGGCCCAGTTTAATTATTTCAACCACACCGTTGACACCTTTAATTTCAATGGTATTTCCAACCACAAAAGGGCGGGTGACAATAATGGTAATGCCGGCTGCGTAATTAGATAACATTCCTTGTAATGCCAAGCCAGCTCCAAGTGAAGCGGCACCAATAGCAGCCACCATTGGTGTTACGCTAATGCCTAATTTTCCTAAACAGATAACGGCAACCATCACAATAATGATGATTTTAACTAAGTTGGAAGCAAAGTTACTGAGGGTGATATCAATGTTATGTTTTTTCAGTTGAGCAGCGACAACATTGGCCGCTTTGTTTGCCACCCAAAGCCCCAATAAGAAAATAATAATCGCACCAGCAATTTGAAAGCTGTACTCAACAACAAACTCAGTGATGACGCTATAGACATTTTGCAGTTGTTGGAGCTCTTGATCTAAACTGGGTTCGTTCATTCTATGTTCCTTATTGAAGCACGTTAAGATGTTATCAAATTGGATGATAACAACTTTTTACTCTAAGGTGTAAATCTGTGATGGGTGTTAAGTGCCATCACGGTGAAAATATTTTTAACGACTTAATGGGCATTTTTCTCGCAAATGTCTATACTTTCTAGGCGCAGAAACCAATCAATAACGCAGTGAATTTTGCGAGTAATACGTTGCGTGTTATTGATATTTCTCGAAGAATAAAAAATTATACTTTTTGCATAAAAATTCGTTGCGTATTGATTGAAAATATCGTTTACTGCGCATGTTTTTACAGATTCGTAATGACACTTTTATCGCCCTACTTACAGGAGGCACTGGCCTAATGAGCCAATTTCAATCGATTGATGTTGCAGATTATTATGACAAGGACACGTTTGACCGCATTGAGGCATTTGCTAAAGATAAGCCAACGCCATTTGTAGTTATTGACACCCAAATCGTTGCGAAACAATACGATGATATGGTTAACAATTTTCCTTTCGCAAATATTTATTATGCGGTTAAGGCAAATCCGGCCAAAGAAATTTTAACCTTGTTGCGAGATAAAGGTTCAAACTTTGACATCGCATCCATTTACGAACTTGAAATGGTAACGTCGATAGGTGTTTCTGCAGACCGTATTAGCTACGGTAACACCATTAAGAAGCGTGTCGATGTACGATCATTCTTTGAACAAGGCGTACGTATGTTTGCTTCAGACTCTGAAGCCGATTTACGCATGATTGCTGAAGAAGCTCCTGGTTCAAAAGTGTACTTGCGTATTTTAACTGAAGGTACACACACAGCTGACTGGCCTTTATCACGTAAGTTTGGTTGCCAAAATGAAATGGCGTACGACTTATTAGTATTGGCAAAAGAGTTAGGCTTGCAACCGCATGGCATTTCTTTCCACGTGGGTTCGCAACAACGTGATATCGGTGCGTGGGATTCTGCTATCGGTAAAGTGAAAAGTATTTACGACCGTTTAAAAGAAGAACACGGCATCGTACTAAAGATGATCAATTTAGGGGGTGGTTTTCCTGCCAACTATATGGACAAAACGAACGAGCTAGGTGTTTATGCTCAGCAGATTAAGCATTTCCTAGAAGAAGACTTTGGTGATGAATTACCAGAGATTATTCTAGAGCCTGGTCGTTCTTTGCTTTCAAATGCTGGTGTATTAGTATCTGAAGTGGTATTGATTTCTCGTAAGTCGAACACTGCATTAGAGCGCTGGGTATTTACAGATGTGGGTAAGTTCTCTGGTTTAATTGAAACCATGGACGAAGCGATTAAATTCCCAATCTATACTGAGCGTAAAGGCGAGTTAGACAAGTGTGTCATTGCCGGTCCAACCTGTGACAGTGCAGATATTATGTATGAGCACTATAGCTATGGTTTACCGGTTGATTTAGCCATTGGTGACCGCATGTACTGGTTAACCGCTGGTGCTTACACCACGACCTATTCAGCAGTATGTTTTAACGGCTTCCCACCACTTAAAGATTATTACCTTTAATTGATGGTGTAGTTTGACAACATCATAAAGGACGCACTAGCGTCCTTTATTTTTATGCGCGTCTAAACCTCTTGCTGATGGCTTTTTAAAATATCCAATATTTGTTCTTTAAGATGTAATCTCGTGCTTTTCATTAGTTTTAATTCAGTTGTCGCATCACTGCTACTGGTCTTTTCTAGTGCGGTAATTTGCTCATCGAGTTGATTGTGGTCGTTAAATTTTTTGATAAAGTGCTTATCGGTTACTTTAAGTTTAGTTATCAAATCTCGGTACTCTGGAAACATAAGTTACTCCTTGTAAGTTGTGTCAGTAGATTTAGGGCTCATTTCACTTTGCATTAACAAGATGTTATTCCAATAACAATGATGCTTACTTCAGCACCAAATACAGCTTGAAAAATGAGATGTGTTGAATCTAATACTGATTAACTTTATGCTCATTGGTTACGCTTACCTTCAGCCTAAAACCATTTTTGCGAGGTTAACTTGATGTAAATCACGTTAATGATTGTTAGGCGAGATAAGATATTTGTTGTTTTATCGACCTTTAACTATGCTGAAATCAGTGTATTTGGTGGGTTTTGGACATATGTTAGTAATAATTTAACGAAAGAATATTAACTATTATGAATTTATATGTGATCAAGTTAACCTTATCCGCCTAAAGACTAGGTTAAAGTCTGGGTTATAAGAATTTAATATTCAAAACTGAAAGGGGTTTTCACAATGTCCGATGTATTTCACTTAGGATTAACTAAAAAAATGTTAGATGGCGCTACCTTAGCAATCGTTCCTGGTGATCCAGAGCGTGTTAAGCGTATTGCTGAGCTAATGGACAACGCAACGTTCTTAGCGAGCCATCGTGAATACACAAGCTACTTAGCTTATATCGATGGCAAAGCCGTGGTTGTTTGTTCAACCGGTATCGGTGGACCATCAACTTCTATTGCGGTTGAAGAATTAGCACAATTAGGTGTGAGAACTTTCTTACGCGTAGGTACAACTGGCGCAATCCAACCGCACGTAAACGTGGGTGATGTGATTGTGACTCAAGCTTCTGTGCGTTTAGATGGCGCAAGCTTACACTTTGCACCGCTTGAGTTCCCAGCAGCAGCAGACTTTGAATGTACCACTGCTATGGTTGCAGCATGTCGTGACGCTGGTTTAGAGCCGCACATTGGTATTACTGCTTCTTCTGACACTTTCTATCCAGGTCAAGAGCGTTACGATACTGTTTCTGGTCGCATTACTCAGCGTTATGTTGGCTCTATGAAAGAGTGGCAGTCAATGGGTGTGCTGAACTATGAAATGGAATCAGCTACGCTATTTACAATGTGTGCAACTCAAGGTTGGCGTGCAGCATGTGTTGCCGGTGTTATTGTAAACCGCACACAGCAAGAGATCCCTGATGAAGCGACAATGAAGAAGACTGAAGTAAGTGCAGTGTCTATTGTTGTAGCAGCAGCGAAAAAATTGTTAGCTTAAGCTAACGTTTTAACCATCACGTCAAAACAATATATTGTGTAAAAACAGATTGTGTTAAGGCTGATGGTGTTAAAACTGATTGCGCAAAACAAATTGTCTCAAAACAATTAGTGTTGAAATGTAATCATTAAAAAAGGTGCCTAGGCACCTTTTTTGTTATCTAACTTATATCAATAGCGGCATAAATTAGAAATGATACTGCGCAATAATTGAATAGGTATTTTGGTCGATACCCGCAACACCGTATTTACTTTGCCAGTAATCATATTCAAAACCCACTAACAGTTTGTTTTGTTTGTGATCACCAAACAATGTTTTACCTAAGTCATACTTTATTTGTGGATTGATGTGCAGGTTTTCGTCGTAGCCGTTGTTGTCGGCAGAGAATACCCAATCAATAAAACCATCAAAAATAATATTGGCATTGCCCACTGGCATGTCGATTCTAAATACTGGCGTAAACTGCCAACCATCACTGATATTACCACTGCTTATTGCATCACGACGGTAAGTGTTCAGTTGTAAGTAGCTAAAAAATGGCACGTCAAGGTCCACACCAATACCATAAAGCATGCTGTTAACTGGGCCTTCGCCTTCTTCGTAAGTTAACGCTAAAGAGACATCTTTTATCGCACCAAAGCTCACTTGTTGGCCCAATATTTTGCTAGCACTAAAGCGGGGAGATATTTCGCCATAAGTCGTGCTATCAACACCGTTATTATTACCATTGAAATTAATAAAATCCTGGAATGCAAACCAATCACCATACTTCCAACCACCGGCTGTTTCTAAGGTGATGGTAGTTTGTCTTTCTGATGGTGCTAAGTCATAGTTTTCGCCATGCAAGACAGTTGCGCTAACATCCCACCATTGGACTATATCGTCAGCAAAAACATTTTGTGAGAGTACAAGTGTGGCTAAAAGGCAGATTTTTTTCATTTTTCTTCCGGTTAGTAAAATGATCAGATACGTCAATTTTGACAGTTTAAAGGTAAGTTTTATAGCGATCGAGGCTAAATCTGTGACCTATTATTCCCAATCGTGCACAATGGGGCGCAATATATTCAATATTTTGAAAGAGCACAATTAAAACCGACTAGAATGTACAGATTTCATTGTTTTCATCATCAATATAATCTTATGGCAGGTATTAACACTGCTAGTGTGATGCAACGCATAAAGTGTTTGATTGGCGCTGTTATCTCATTTTAACGAATATCACTATGGTGATAAATAAGACGTCACTTTGCAGCAATATAGGTTTTGATAGGAATACTCATTATTAGCGATACACATTCTTGCGGTAATGGTAAGTTGATGAATTGTTTGTCCCGTTTACTGTTCGTAACAACGCTTTGACATAATATGTCGCAATAATAAATAAAGCTGTTATAGTGAATTTACGGACATTCTCATTTATGGGGGAGAATATGGAGCTTTCAAATCCGATTGCAGTCTGGCTAGTGCTTGGGCTGTTATTGATGATCTCGGAGATTATCATTCCGGGTGGTATCGTTATTTTATTAGGTGCGGCTTGCGTTATTGTCGCATCAGCACAAGCTGTTGGCATTATTGATGGCTTGGTACAAAGTCTGACATTATGGTTTATGGCTTCAATGGTGTTATTACTGAGTTTTCGTCATGTGACCCAGCGTTTAGTGGGCGGCGATTCTCATGTCGATAATACTGATGAAGAGGCGGATCTCTATAATCAAGTCGCTATCGTTAAACAAGCCATTGGCCCTGGTCAAAAAACCGGTCGAATTAGCTGTTTGGGTACTGATTGGACTGCTTTAGGTGATGGTACTGTGATAAAAAAAGGCACCAAAGTCAGGATCATTTGTCGGGATAATATAGCTTTTGTTGTTGAACCGATTATTGATTCTGTATAGCGATTTAGTTGATAAGCTTTTGTGGCCGTGAGTTGTTACTGCGAGTTGAGGTTATCGAGTACTTAAATGTAATAAATTCAGATTATTATGATATGAATATTGTGTCGTAATTGTAGTTTCGCAATTATTGTTTTGTAAATATTGTGTCGAAGTCGTCGTGTTGCGATTGTCGTTAAGTGTTATCTAGGAAAGTCAGATTAAAAGGGAGTAGATATGTTTGTGTTAACAATCGTTTTTTTATTTGTAATGTTTATTTTGTTCAAACTCATGTTAATTGTGCCAATGCGTGAAGTGCATGTTATTGAGCGTTTGGGTAAGTTTCGTACCGTGCTCCAGCCTGGGTTTCATTTTCTTGTCCCTTTTGTCGATCGGGTTGCTTATCGCCACGACACTCGTGAAGAAGTATTAGATGTGCCACCGCAAAGCTGTATTTCAAAAGATAACACCCAATTGGAAGTTGACGGTTTAGTTTACCTTAAGGTGATGGACGGCAAGCTTGCCAGCTATGGTATTGAAAATTATCGCCGTGCAGCGGTTAACTTAGCGCAAACAACCATGCGTTCTGAAATTGGTAAGCTAACTTTGTCGCAAACGTTTTCTGAGCGTGACAGTTTGAATGAATCCATTGTGCGTGAAATTGATAAAGCCTCAGATCCTTGGGGGATCAAAGTATTACGTTATGAGATTAAAAATATCTCGCCTTCAATGAAGGTTATTCACACCCTTGAAAAACAAATGGAAGCAGAACGCCGTAAGCGTGCTGAAATCACGTTAGCTAATGCTGAAAAAGCTGCAATGATCAATATGTCGCAAGGTGAACGTCAAGAAGCGATTAATTTATCTGAAGGTCAAAAACAAAAGCGTATTAACGAGGCTTTAGGTACAGGGCAAGAAATTTCCATTATTGCTAACGCGAAAGCTGAAGGCATGGAAATGATCTGCAAAGCATTAACAGTGAATGGCGGCAATGACGCTATGAACATGTTACTTAAAGAACAATTTATTGGCCAAGTGGGCAAAATTTTATCTGAAGCTCAAGTTTCTGTTGTGCCAGCGGAAATGGCCAAGCTAGAAGGCTTTTTTGAAGGTATGGAGCAAGTGACTCATGCCGTATCAAACTCATCAGCAAAAGGAGCACGCTAATGTTGATTAACGGAATTGATACTGATTTGATTGTGATGGCTATCTGGGGCGTTATTTTTGCCATTTTTGTACTGAAATTATTCCAGTCTATTTGTCTTGTACCGACCAAGTCGGCTTACATTGTTGAGCGTTTAGGTAAGTATCACAGCACCTTAGATGCAGGCTTCCATGCACTGATCCCCTTCCTTGATAAAGTGGCTTATATCCACGACTTAAAAGAAGAAACTATTGATGTACCGCCACAAGAATGTTTCTCCAGTGATGAAGTTAATGTTGAAGTGGATGGGGTTATTTATATTTCGGTTACCGATCCCGTTAAAGCCAGTTATGGTATTACTGACTATCGTTATGCCGCTATTCAACTTGCTCAAACTACTACACGTTCTGTGATTGGTACCTTAGATTTAGATCGTACTTTTGAAGAACGTGATGTGATATCAGCCAAAGTGGTTGAAGTTCTCGACGAAGCTGGCTCTATGTGGGGCATTCGAGTGCATCGTTACGAGATTAAAAATATTACCCCACCAGAAACAGTTAAAAATGCCATGGAAATGCAGGTGAACGCTGAGCGCGAACGTCGGGCATTATTAGCCAAAAGTGAAGGTGATAAGCAGAGTAAAATTAATCGTTCAGAAGGTGTGATGGCAGAAACCATTAACCGCTCTGAAGGTGAAATGCAGCGCCGCATTAATGAGGCCGAAGGTAAAGCGCAAGAAATTCTCACTTTAGCGAAAGCAACTGCAGAGTCGATAGAACGATTAGCGGTGGTTATTTCATCTGAAGGCGGACAAAGTGCATTACGTATGCAACTTGGTGAACAATATATGAAGCAGTTAGATGGTTTAAGCAAACCTGATAGCCGTATTGTGTTACCGGGTAATCTAGTTAATTTTGAATACTGGATGCAAAGTATTGGCTTAAAAGACGATAAGAAATAATCGTTAACACTGCTATGTTCGCCACCACGTGACGAACATTACAATAAAAAAGGTTAGCGATTTCGCTAACCTTTTTTATTGTTTTTAACGCCACCGTCTATTTAAATTATACCTTTACTGCGGCAGTCTGTTTTAACTATGCTTTTACCGCTTTTATCGTTTTAACAGGGAACCATCTCCCGAAGTAAGTGTTCGCAAAAGGCCTTTGCTACAGGCGATTGAGGACTTTTGGTAGAATAGGCCAAGCTGATGTCGGCAAAGCCAATGCTGTGTTGCGGCAGAACATTGATTAATCGTCCCTGATTTACCGCCTCGTGAGCAATAACATGAGGTAATAAAGCGATACCCGCCCCAGCTAAACATAAGTGATATAACGAGTTAAAGTCGCTGCAGATAACTTTATAATGTGTTGGTACGTTTGCGTGCTGAAAATGCCAGGTCTGCTCTAGTTGCCCATGTGCATCTCTAAAACCTAGTAATGAATGATATTGTAAGTCATCGGTATTTTCGATCAGTGATGACTTTTCTAGGTAACTGGGGCTAGCATAAATTTTACGCTCAAAAGTCGTCAGCTTGTGTACTACAATGTTGGCACCGTTAACTTCACCTACATCAATAATCAAGTCGAGCCCTAAACGATTGAGCTCTTTACTGCCACCAGACACAATTAACACCTCTAATTGGACTTGCGGATACGCATGAATGAAGTGAGCGATATATTCATCCATCAACTTGTCGACGAAAGGCAATAAACCAATGCGTAAATTACCTTGTACTTCATCATGGCGATGTTTAAACACATATCCGGCATGATTTAATTGATTCACCAGTGGTTCGATTTGAGCAAGATATTGTCGACCGGCAGAGGTTAAGGCCATGACTCTAGTTGTGCGAGTAAATAATGGTGCCCCGAGCTGTTTTTCTATTTCTCCAATACGGCGACTGACTAATGCTCTGCGAGTATCAAAAGATTTTGCAGCTTTCGAAAAACTGCCTAACTTTGCTACAGCAATGAATAGCTCTAAATCTTTGATATTCAATATGGCAACCTATACAGCAAAAACTGTGGGTAATAAATCCATTTTAATGGGCTTTTTAGTATTAATGGCATTGAACATATCGACCATAAACCGACATATTAACCTAACAGACTCACCACAAAAATAACAAACGTAAACTTGTTTCTTTAGTCATGAATTTGAGTGTTTAATTGACTATTAGGCCAATTACTTAACGCTAACATTAATTAATTGTTTATTTTATATAGTAATTTTCGCTTACAGCTCTGTCAATTTAGGTGTGTTTTCGCGGTTAGAGCATCACAAGTAAGTGATTTTAGTGACTTTGATATTAATGTCGTCAATGGACTCACTCTGTTACCTAAGGTGATAGCTGGCATAAAATAGCTGAAGTATTGCACGCCATTATCTCGCTATTTAAGATATAATGCCTCGCAGATTTCTGGGAGGAAAAATGGACGTATCATCATTATTAGACGGCCTAAACGATAAACAGCGTGAGGCAGTCGGCGCGCCACTTTCAAATATGTTGGTGTTAGCGGGTGCCGGCAGTGGTAAAACCCGTGTATTAACCCATCGTATTGCGTGGTTAATGCAAGTTGAACAACAAAGTCCATATTCTATTTTGGCAGTCACCTTTACCAACAAAGCCGCGGCAGAAATGCGTGAACGGGTGGAAAAGGTTGTGGGCACTAACATGGGTAGGATGTGGATCGGTACCTTCCATGGTTTAGCGCATCGGTTATTGCGAACCCATTATCAAGACGCCAATTTACCGCAAAGTTTCCAGATTATCGATTCTGACGATCAGTTACGCTTACTTAAACGTATTCTAAAAAGCCTTAATTTAGACGAGAAGCAATATCCTCCTCGTCAGGCCCAAGGTTATATTAATGGCAAAAAAGACCAAGGATTACGTCCAAAGCATATCGATGCGGGCGGCTTTCCGATTGAACAGAATTTACTGAATATTTATAAGGTTTACCAAGAGTCTTGCGATCGTGCAGGTTTGGTCGACTTTGCCGAAATCTTATTACGAGCTCATGAATTATGGCTCAATAAGCCGCATTTACTGGCACATTATCAAGAACGCTTCCGTCATATTTTAGTCGATGAGTTTCAAGATACTAACGCGATTCAATATGCATGGATCCGTGTGTTAGCCGGTAATACCGCCAATGTGATGATTGTCGGTGATGACGATCAATCTATTTACGGTTGGCGTGGCGCACAAATTGAAAACTTACATCGTTTCTTAAAAGATTTTTCAGGCGCAACCACCATTCGTTTAGAACAAAATTATCGTTCAACAGCGAATATTTTGAATGCGTCTAACGCTGTGATTGCCAATAACCCAGATCGTTTGGGCAAAGAGTTATGGACCGAAGATAAAGATGGTGAACCCATTTCGGTTTATTGCGCCTTTAATGAAATGGATGAAGCCAAATTCATTGTTGGACGCATTAGCGACTGGCATGAAAAGGGCGGTAGTTTGAGCGAATGTGCCATTTTATATCGTTCAAATGCGCAATCGCGAGTATTAGAAGAAGCCTTTTTACACAAAGGGTTAGCGTATCGTATTTACGGTGGTCTGCGCTTCTTCGAACGACAAGAAATTAAAGATGCTATGGGCTATATGCGTCTGATTAATAACCAAAATGATGATGCAGCATTCGAGCGTGTGGTGAATACACCAGCTCGTGGTATCGGCGATCGTACTTTGGATATTATACGCTCAACCGCCAGACAGCATGAACTGACTCTGTGGCAAGCTTGCGTGAGTTTAATCGAAGAAAAAGTCCTTGCTGGTCGTGCCGCTAATGCCATCAATGGCTTTATGGAACTGATTATTGCGATGCGAACTGATACGGCAGATATGTTGCTGTACCGGATGGCTGATGATGTGATTGATCGTTCAGGCTTGCGTACCATGTACGAGGCCGAAAAAGGCGAGAAAGCCCAAGCGCGAATTGAAAACTTAAACGAGTTGGTTACAGCTGCACGCAGTTTTGAAATGCCTGAAGAGCTTGAAGACATGGGCGAACTTAATGCCTTTTTGTCTCATGCAGCATTAGAAGCTGGCGAAGGTCAGGCTGATGCCTTTACCGATGCCGTGCAGTTAATGACATTGCATTCAGCCAAAGGGCTTGAGTTCCCAATGGTGTTTATGGCTGGCGTTGAAGAAGGATTATTCCCGAGTAAAATGGCTCTGGATGAAGGCGATCGTTTAGATGAAGAGCGCCGTTTGTGTTATGTCGGTATGACCCGTGCTATGCAAAAACTGTACATCAGTTATGCTGAGTCTCGTCGTATTTATGGCCGTGAAGATTATGCTAGCCCATCACGGTTTATTAACGAAATTCCCGAAAAGTTTGTTGAACAAATTCGTATACGTGCTCAGGTTAAGCCGTCAGTTAGTCAGCGTTTTCCTGCGAAGGCTACGGTTGCCACTAAAAAACCTCATGGTTTTAACGACACCGGCCATAAAGTGGGCTCTAAAGTGAAGCACTTTAAGTTTGGTGAAGGTGTTGTCACTAGCTTTGAAGGTTCTGGTGAAAAAGGACGTGTGCAGGTCGAGTTTGTTGATTTCGGCAGTAAATGGCTTTTGGTGTCGTTAGCCAAATTAGAGCGTTGTTAATGTGTTTCGCTTGCTAAATCATGGAGAGATGACACCAATGTCATTGCAAGATAAGCTTCGTGCTTATGCACGATTAATGCGGATTGATAGGCCTATTGGCACCTTGCTTCTGCTATGGCCGTGTTTAATGGCACTGGTGTTAGCGGCTCAAGGGCTGCCAGATATTAAGGTGCTGTTAATCTTTATTGTTGGCGTGGTGATTATGCGCGCCAATGGCTGCATTATTAATGACTTTGCCGATCGTAAACTAGATGCTCATGTAGAGCGTACGAGTATGCGACCGTTGGTGTCGGGTGAGGTGTCTGTTAAAGAGGCGCTGACTCTATTTACTCTCTTAGGTTTGGCTGCGTTTTGCTTAGTATTATGGCTTAATCCACTGGTAGTGCAGTTATCTGTGGTGGGGATTATTTTAACGGTGATGTACCCGTTTATGAAACGGGTGACCAACATGCCACAAATGTTTTTGGGCATTGTGTGGAGTTGGTCAATTCCAATGGCTTATGCCGCTCAACTTGGTGAAGTGCCCGTTGAAGCGTGGTGGTTATTTATGGCTAATTGGTGTTGGACGGTTGCGTACGACACCATGTATGCCATCGTCGACCGTGACGATGACTTAAAAGTCGGCATTAAATCAACGGCTATTTTATTCGGTCGTTTTGATCGACAAATTATCGGCTTATTTCAACTTGCTGCACTAGGGTGTTTTGTAATGGCTGGGCTGGTGGCCGATCGTGGGGTTATTTATGGCTTGGGCATTATCAGCTTTATTGGTTTTGCCGTGTATCAGCAACGATTAATTTTTGGTCGTGAACGTGCACCATGTTTTAAAGCCTTTTTAAATAATAACTGGGCCGGAATGGTATTGTTTATCGCACTTGCGTTGGATTATATGATTTAACGTTTGTGGTTTATTACCATAGGGCAGGGATGCATGAAAACAATTTATAGGTTAATCGGCACGATAATGTGTTGTGGGCTATCTCTAGCCAGTGCGTCAGCTAACAATGATGCTGTACTGGCTGACTTAACAAGCAACGCTGTCGATGAGCATTCCACCGCTGCAGTAGTCAATATTCCTCGTACCCGCCAATTTGTGCTTAAAGATGGCGATCGCCACTATCAAGTGATGATCAAACTGCCTAAAGATTACCGCCACAATAGTAACCATCATTACCCTGTAATCTATATGACTGACTCCATGTATAGCTTGCAAGTGGTGTCTGGTGCGACGCGATTCCCAATGAACAGTAACATGATGCAGCAAGCTATTTTAGTCGCCATAGGCTATCAGAGGCCTAGCAAAGGTTCGGCGAGTCGGATCCGCGACTATACCCCAAGTCACGATGCGAGTTGGAAACTACCCACTGGCGAGGCCAAGCGACACGTTGCTTATATCAGTCAGGTTGTTATGCCCTTCGTTGAAAAAAACTATCGGGTCGATAGCCAACAAAACACCTTTGTGGGCAATTCGCTAGGCGGGTTATTGGGTGCTTATATTTTATTAGAACAGCCAAGGCTATTTGCGTATTACGTATTAGGCAGTCCATCTCTGTGGTTTGACAATAAACAATTGTTGCAGCAGTTTGTGCAGCGTTTTAGTCAAACACCAGCCATATCTGCCAAGGTGTTTATTGGCATTGGCGAATTAGAAAAACCACCCTATACCGATAATCATCATATGGTGGCTGATGCGCAGGCTTTTTTTAAACTGCTCCAATCCCATCCATCGGCGCAATCTGGTGACTTAGCACTCAAGCTGCTGCTCATTCCTGAGGCCGATCATTCTATGGCTTTTCCTACCACCGCTATTCATGGTTTAACTTGGCTGTTTAAGCGCAACTTATCTTGATACCCATTTACGGCAATTTTTAGTAACAATTTTTGCGTCAATCAATAGCAATGAAACTAATGTTTGCTGATATGTTAACAACTTGTATCTTCACGTTTATATTCACAATAATATGCGTGGGTTAATAACATATACAGGGATAAGTATTCAATGAGAGCCACGGTAAAGTATCGGTTAGTCTTTTTAGCCTTAATGGTGTTGAGCTTTGTGATAGGCGTTCAGTGGACACCAGAGTCGTTAACAAGCGACGCTGACAAGTGGTCGTTATACCTTATTTGTGGATTGTATTTTGTGTTACTGCCACTGAGCTACTGGTATTGCATTATTAAAATGGGTGGTCAGAAACTGTGGAAATTGATAGTTATTTTCAGTTTAAGCAGCTTAGTTGCTCGGTTAAGTTTTCCTGCCGAAGTCGCGCACTATTTTGAGTTTATTGCTTGGTTACGCTATCCGATTATTGCGGTGTTGCTGGTCATTGAATTGTATTTGGTAGTGAGTGTTGTTCGTGGCTTGATTAAGGTGCGAAAGCTTAAGGGCGATCCTAGAGTCGGGGCGGTAGAAACGTATCGAGATGGCGATGAAAAAAGCTTAACTATCGCACTTATCATGGCCAGTGAGGCGACTAACTGGTTTTATTCAATCCCTTGGTTTTCACGTCATCATCCGGCGGCCATCGCCAATATTAACCTCATTAGTGCAACGCGCTGGCATGTGTGGCTTATGCTAATGGGTTGCATTGCTGCATCTTGTGGCAGTTATTTATTACTGGTTTCATGGAGCGAGTGGGTGGCGATTATTGTCTCGAGCATTATTGCCTATACCTTAATGTCTATCGTGGCTAACCATCGGCTATCACGTTATTACTCTTTGTATTTAATCAGAGATAACTTAGTGATCAATAATTCATTATGGGGATTTATGGTAGTGAACATTGCCGATATTGCCAGTGTCGCTGATCAACAATCAACTGAATTAAATAAAGATGAGCCAGAAACCATTATTATTGGCCGTGGGCAGAGTAATGTCACTATTACCTTAAACCGTCCGGTCATTTATCATGGTGGTATGGGTCAATTGCCCGAACCGATGAAAACAGTGCATTTGAGTGTAAATGATCCGCAGCGATTAATTCAGGCGCTGAACAAAAGCAAAGTTTCGGTGGCTGCATAACTGAAAAATCCCATAAAAAAAATGCGCTGATAAAAGCGCATTTTTTATGGGTAAATTAGCACTACCAAGTGCACTTCAGTCGCTAATTTGTCGATTAATCTCGAACTAACTTAATCTCGTACTAACTTAGTTAAGTCTGCAGGGCGATAATAAACTGATTTTAATACTTTGCCTTGGCGAACCACTTTACCCGCCATAGCGACATCTTTAGCGCACTTAGCAATAATAAACTCGCCTTTAGTGCTACCGACAATCTCAACACCTTGTTTGGCGTAAAAGGCGATGGTTTCATCCAATTCTTGCTGGTTACGGCACACTTTGCTCATGTTGCTTGAGTGCACTTCATCCCAGCATTGGATAAAGTCTATTTCGCGGTTTTTAGCCACGTTAAGCAATAAATCGATAATATAGCTGATCTCTAGACGATCGCTTACCTGAGACGCACCTATGTGCACTAAACGGCCCATTAAAACGTAAACTGAGTCAACAATCGCATCAGCTTGTTCCATGCGAGAGTCTGCTTCTGCAAGCTCGGTCATTTCTTCAATAATTAATGAGGTGTGTAAGGTATCAGCTTTGTCGTCTAGGCTAGCACTGTCGTTAACCGGTAAATCAAAAGTACTGCGAAACTCAAAAATATCGCGATATAAATGGTCATAGATAGGCTGGGTGAGTTGACTGAGTTTCATTGGAGTACCTTACGTAATAAATGTGTGCTAATTTTAAAGAAATGATCAACATAATACAAAAAATTGCCTACTGTTTCTGGGCAGTAGGCAACGATTTTTTCTAAACACCAAAGGTATGACGTAATTCTTTAGCTTTGTCTGCGTGAGTTTTGATATTTAATGCCGCTATTTCAATAATATTTAAGCTAGCAAGGTTACTACGGCTTAATTCTGTGATGGTATGGATACTATGAGTCATTTCTGCTGTGACCAATTTTTGTTGTTCTGCCGCAACAGTATTTTGTTGGGTAAATTGGTTTATTTCATTAATACTTTGGTAGATATCTTCGAATTTTGTCGAGGAAAATCCTATATCTTTGGCGCATGCTTCAGCCTGAAGCTTACTGGCTTGCATTTGTTCGGTCCACTTACTGAGCATTGTATGCATGGATTGAACGCTTGTAGATATTAATTCTGTTGAGAGTTGTGTTCTACTTGATAGGTTTCTCACTTCATCCGCTACTACGGCAAATCCACGACCTTGTTCACCAGCCCGAGCCGCCTCAATGGCTGCATTTAATGCGAGTAAATTTGTTTGCTCTGCAATGCTTTGAATTTCTTGCATAGCATTAGACACATTTTCTGCTTCTTTATTTAACAAGTGTACATTGGCTGCTGCAGCTGAAACTGATGTGGCTAAATGCTCAATGCTATGGCGATTAGCTTGCATTTCAGTTCTGCTTTCAAGACATACATGTTGTGCTTGGTTAACATGATTTGATGTAGATGTAGCATGTTGGGCTATCTCTGCAACCGTGGTATTCATCGCTTCAATTGCTGTAGCGATTTCATCTATTTGATTTTTTTGTTGTTCAATGCTGTGATTAGCTTCTTGCGCAGAGTAAACGAGTTCATTTGCGATATGGTGTAAGTTGTTACCTTGATCTTGTGATCGACCCAGAACGCCTTGCATCTTTGCTTGATTTAGAATTTGTTGAAACTCGAGTACTGAAATATTGTCATTACCACAATAGACCAATCGACTGACTGAATCATACTGCTGTTGGTATTGATTAATTTTATTCGGCAATGAAAAGAGTTCTTTGGTGAATAATATAGTGTTAATTAGCGCTAAAAACACGATAACTGCCGCCATAGTCCAGTTAAAAAACAGACCACACCCAATGCTAGCGACCATCGTTATGATTGTGCCTAACCATCGTTTATGTTGGCTAGTAATTACATATCCAGCTGTTTTTCCTTGCTTTATTTGGCTGTAGAGTTTTTGTGCATTATTAATATATTCTGGTTTTGCCTTAATACGTACCGATTGGTATCCAGTAATTTGGCCTTTTTCATATAATGGAGAAACAAAAGCATCGACCCAATAGTAGCTACCATCTTTACAGCGATTTTTGACAATCCCACGCCATGATTCACCAGCTTTGAGCTTATCCCATAATTCTTTAAAGGCCTCTGAAGGCATGTCGGGATGTCGAACAATATTGTGATTATGAGTGATGAGTTCTTGTTCACTGAAGCCTGATATTTTAATGAATGACTCATTGGCATAAGTAATAATGCCACGTTTATCTGTAATCGATACTAGCTCGTCATTGATATTAAGACTGACTTCCCTATCTATTACATCCTTGTGTCTCATATTTATCTTCCATTAATGTTAATTTTTAAAGAGGACGTTATTTTGTTAGTTTCCTCACAATTATAAAGGTTATTAAGGTGTAGGTCATACTAATAAATAGGTATTGTCATATCTCGATACAAATTAACTGTTTAATATAATAATAAAAAACCGACAATCATGTCGGTTTTTTTATGTAGCGATTAATTCAAGTTTGCATAAATACTCACATTGAAATGTATGCTATTTGATAAATGCGAAGGCATCACCATATAAATGGGCTTCTTCAATTCCAAGCTCACGGAACAATTCTCGTGCAGTGCCAACCATATCAAAGCGGCCAGCAATGTAGATATCGTAGCCATTCAAACTGACAAAATCCTGCTTAATCTGCTCGAGTAGATTAGCTTTTTTACCTTCCCAATTACCGTCAGCAAGTTCTACTACTGGAATAAACTCTAACCAAGAATGATCGGCATGCCATTGACGAGCGATGTCTTGATAGTACATGGCTTCTTCGTTACGGCAACCCCAATACAATTTAGTATTAATGGTTTCGCCGTTAGCAATCTGTGCTTCAACGATACTTTTTATGTATGAGAAACCCGTGCCGCCCGCAATTAAAATACGTGGTCTGTGGCTATCGCTGCGTAAAAATGCGTCGCCAGCGGGTGCTTCAATATCAATATGGGTCGCTGTTTGTAGGCGTTCAACAACTTGCATTGGATAACTTTCGCTAACCGCGGCACCAATATGCAATTCAATTAACGCTGCATTAGGCGCGGAAGCGATAGAAAAAGGACGTTTGTCTTTTTCACCCATGACCACAGTTAGGTATTGACCAGCCTTAAAATCAAAGGCTGCTTCGGGTTTAAGGAACACTTGGTATACAGCGTCATTAAACGGGGTGACTTTTTCAATCTGACAACGAATGGTTTTCATCTAACGTCCTTTAAACCCTTTTATAATTTTTTATCAACGAGTTAATTATAGCTATTTACGTCCTGTTCGGATCACTGTAGTTACAATGTTGGCATATCCTGTATGCCGAGATCATCCCAAATTTGGTCAATTCTCTGTTTTGTCTTTTCATCCATCACGATAGGGGTTCCCCATTCTCGCGTGGTTTCACCAGGCCATTTGTTAGTGGCATCTAAACCCATCTTAGATCCTAAACCGGCAACGGGTGAGGCAAAATCAAGATAATCAATCGGAGTATTATCTACCATCATGGTATCGCGAATAGGATCCATTCGTGTAGTAATGGCCCAAATAACATCTTGCCAATCACGGCAATTGACATCGTCATCAACGACAACGATAAATTTGGTATACATAAACTGGCGCAAGAACGACCAGGCACCCATCATGACACGCTTAGCATGGCCGGGATATTGCTTACGGATTGAAATCACAGCCATGCGGTATGAACAACCTTCAGGCGGCAGGTAAAAATCAATAATTTCTGGATACTGCTTACGTAAAATAGGTACAAATACTTCGTTCAATGCCACGCCTAACATGGCCGGTTCATCAGGTGGACGACCAGTATAGGTACTATGGTAAATGGCGTCTTTACGATGAGTAATGTGAGTCACGGTAAATACTGGGAATGAGTCGGTTTCGTTATAGTAGCCAGTATGATCGCCGTATGGACCTTCTACTGCTGTCTCATCAGGGTCAATATAACCTTCAAGAATAATCTCGCTGGTGGCTGGCACTTCAAGATCGCAGCTAATGGCTTTACAGACTTCAGTACGTTCGCCGCGCAGTAAACCTGCAAAGGCATATTCACTCATGGAGTCTGGCACGGGAGTGACAGCTCCTAAAATGGTCACTGGATCGCTACCTAATGCCACTACGACAGGATAACGCTCTCCAGGATGGAGCTGTTTAAAGTCTTTAAAATCTAAAGCGCCGCCACGATGATCAAGCCAGCGCATAATCAGCTTGTTTTTACTTAATAACTGTTGACGATAAATACCTAAATTTTGTCTTTTCTGACGCGGGCCTTTGGTGATGGTGAGTCCCCAAGTCACTAATGGGGCGACATCTCCAGGCCAGCAATGTTGGATTGGCAACGAGGTTAAGTCGACTTCATCACCAGTTTTTACCACTTGCTGACAAGGCGGATTACGCACTGTTTTAGGCGGCATATTTAATGCTTGCTTATACATGGGGATTTTGGCGATGGCATCTTTAAAGCCTGTAGGTGGCTCGGGTTCTTTTAAAAATGCTAATAATTCACCGACTTCTCGCAAAGCCAAAGGATCGTCTTTACCCAATGCCATAGCAACACGTTTAGGCGTACCAAATAAGTTAACCAGTACTGGCATTGTATGATTGGTCGGATTTTCAAATAACAGTGCGGGGCCTCCAGATCGTAAAACACGATCGGCGATCTCTGTCATTTCTAAATGAGGGTCAACAGGGTAGCTAATGCGCTTTAACTCGCCATTTTTTTCCAAATGATCGATGAAGCTGCGTAAATCTTTAAAACTCATGTTTACCGCCTGTAAATCAAATCCAAACCAATATGGCGCGCACTATAGCATTTTTCTAATATAGGGTTAATACCAATCCATATAAATTGGTGTTGTCAGCGGCTTTCAATACTGGTTAGGTTGCGTAATAGTTCTTTGCATTTGAGAGTAACTATCTGAATGTCATTTAATAATTTCATCAGGTAGCTACCTACCTAAGGCTATTGTGTCACGCCATTAACTGCCACTGATTATTAACGAATGATTTTGAAAGGCTGTAAGCGTTAATACCAATATAATAATCACATCAATTCAGGAGGCATCAATTGATAATTTATCGAGTGAATGAAATTATTTAAGTTGTTTGATTATTGGAGTGAATGATGGTTCTTGGTGTGAATAATAATTGAGTGGGCCTATCATTTCAGAGTCATAACGGATATCGACTTTAACTAGACTTAGCGTAAACTGATGGATGTCGATAATGTGCTGGAGGTGATGTATGCCGATTAATAGATTCCCTGTGTTGCTATGCTCTTTTGGGAGTGGCGTTTGTTTATTATGCAGCTTGACGGTTTCTGTACAGGCGAAAGTGCCATTGGATATTGCTCTAGGCGATAGAGTGTCGCATTCGGTAGGTTATCAACATGAAGGTCGACGTCATTCTTCGCATTACCGTGACCCATGGCGCTGGGGATTGGGTTGGAATAGCGTATGGGGACCGAATATCGGGCTTAGTCGATATAATGGTTATGGCAGTCGATATGACAATCGCTGGGGTATAGATGAGTATCGTCGCAGTAACGATAATTTTTATCCTTATCGAACAATTAATGTTGCACCAATTCAAAGCTATCAAGTCGTTGAACCTATAGTGATATCTGCGCCGCAGCGAACTACCACCCAAGTTCAATATGCTTCTGGGTTAAGTCGTTTACCTGAAAATGCCAAAGTGATTCAGCGCGCAAACGGTACCGTTTATGAATGGCAAGGAGTTGAATATTATTTTGACTGGAACACTCAAACCTATGAGGTTGCCAAAGTAGAGACTCCATAGCTGCCTGCATAGAAACAATACTCAATGCTA
This sequence comes from Shewanella frigidimarina, assembly GCF_003797125.1. Taxonomy (GTDB): domain Bacteria; phylum Pseudomonadota; class Gammaproteobacteria; order Enterobacterales; family Shewanellaceae; genus Shewanella; species Shewanella frigidimarina. Next base: position 750,354 of record NZ_RKKE01000001.1, on the reverse strand, counting down.
TGGTCTGCTTTCGCCTGGTACATAGCTGTATCGGCTGCCGTGATGAGTTCTCGGCTATTTAAACCATGTTCTGGCAGTACACTAATTCCGATACTGGCGCCAACTTCTAAAGTATGCTTCCCAATAATGATCGGTTGCTTAATATTGGTTAATAGCTGGTTTATTTTATGTTCTATATCGATTGGCTCAGGGAGCATATCAAGCCAAACGATAAATTCATCGCCGCCGAGTCTGCCCACTATATCGGTAGCGCGTAGACTGTTAACCAAACGTTTTGCAATGGTCATGATCACTTCATCACCAATGCAATGGCCAAGAGTGTCGTTAATATTTTTAAATTTATTAAGGTCAATAAATAATAGTGCTGCTTGATTCTCTCCACGTAAATCCCTTGCTATAGCAGTATCAATTTGTTTTATAAATGCGCGACGGTTATAAATACCAGTTAATTCATCATGTTCAGCTAAGAAAATGAGTCGGTCTTGTTGTTCAATTAATTTACGGGTTTGGCTGTCTACTTCTTGCTTTAATTCATCCTTTTTAACGGTAATTTGAGCAAGTGATAGTTTCATTCTATTGAAGTTTTGGGCGAGCGCAGATAGCTCATCGGTATCACTGAAATTAATTTGACTCTTTAGGTCTCCAGCAGCAAGCGCTTCCATGCCTTGGTTGAGTGAGGCTAACCCTTTCTTAAAACGAATGAGCGTCATAAAAGACCATGCGGTAACCATAATCGCTAATATTAATAGCACCACTCCCACAAGGAATAATAACGTTTGTTGTTTTTGTTTCGCTTGTTTAATCGATAATTGATGAAGATTAAACATTTCTTCGGTCATTTCTTCAATAACCATGCTGTATTTTGCTTTAAATAATCGTTCTGCTGTGAGGGTTGATGACACATCTACTTGTTTACTGTGGAAGCTATTTTGAGTATTAATAAGTGCTCTAATATTGGTATTCAGTCTATTCAGGTTTCCAATAATGAGTTTTTGTTGTGTACCCCATTGAATGTCTTCTGAAAGGTTTTTAGCCAGCTCAGCTTGGCGTATATTTAACTCAGATAACCCCTGGTCATCTGTATACTCTTGGTAAAGCCACAGTTGACTACGTAAACTATCAATGCTGATTTGTAACTTCATTGAGTAATTGAGTTGGCGGTATATTTGTTGTTGATAATAGTGAACTTGTATCAATGACAAGCCGACAATCAATGTAAGCAGTGAACACAGTATAGCGGTGAGTTTTAGGCGCTTAGATAACATCATAAATTACCACCCAGCCTCTAAACTGATGAACTTTTCAAACAATTTCCGATCAAGAATCTGCCTGAAATCAACACGATTTTCTTCAGAGACTAATTTATTATCAATTGCCCATTGGCTTTGAGTTTGGATGTTAGAAAAGAGTGCATTACTGAGTGATAAACGAAAACTATAGTCATTCCAAGAATAACTAAGTTGGGATGGATCGATGTCCAACACTCGGCTAATTTTCGTCTGAGCAAGATCTGGGTGTGTATGAATATAATCTGTTGCGTCATTAATTGATTTGAGTAGCGCTAACTTTTCTGTAATTGATAGCCTTGTCTCTTTAAGTTCGATTAAGTTGAACGATAAGTGATATAGGCCGCGACTGCTGATGACGTTGGTATGTGCGTGAACTTTTTGCGTTAACAAATAACTTAAGGGTTCCCAAGCTGAAATAATATCAACCTCATTATTTAATAACGCCGGAATAAGCTGCTCAGCAGGTAAGTATATTCGCTCGATTGGTTGGTGAGTTTTGTTATACATAATCAATAAACTATCTAAGAAAAACTCGCTGGCACTGCCTTTTACAATCCCTATACGTGCGTGGGCTAGATTATCCAGTTGTTGATACTTTTGTGGTGTTAAGCTAAGTAGTTTGAGATCATTATCTGATTCGACAAAACTGGCTAGTACGGAAAAGTTTGTCTGTTTAAAGCTATTAAACATGACCACCGTTTCTGATGCAGTGGCGAGGTCAACTTGTTTATTCTTAAGGGCGTCAAAGCATTTCACTCCGCTGTCGAATCTCACTAGCTCAACATTAAGCCCATTCGCTCTAAAGTAACCTTGTTGTTGTGCAATAAAAAAAGGTGCTGAAAGTGGTGTGCCAGATACCGCAATTTTAATGGGGTCTTTTAGGGCTGAAGCGGTAAGTGATTTGCTTGTGCCAAGGTCACAACTGGCAATGCCGATTAGCATGAAAGCCAAGATAAACATGTTCAACACTTTGATCATAAAGATACTTCAATAAGGAGTTAATAAGGTTAAGTGTAGCGAATGTATTTTTTTTTGATGTGAAATTTTAGCGAGTAAAAGAATTTTTTAATAATATCAATCAATAGCGTTAGTACTAAGGTATGAGTGATGACGTTAATTTATGTATAATGAGCAATAGAAAAATCAAGCTTATATTTTTTTTGTTATTTAATTTCAATATCTTATATTTTATTTGATCAGTCCGTGTCACTTTCGAATATCCAATATGCGTGGATATATCTCTGTTAATATATTTTCTGCTTGTTGAAACCTTAATTGGTTAATCGATTGTGTTAATAATTCAATATGTTGTGGCGCAATGAGGTTAAGTGTTTTAGCTATTTGAGCAAATGTATTAATGGCATTCATATTATAGTGATTAACTTCTTCCATTAGCGTGTCATATATCATAATAAATTCGTTATTCACTGCTAATATCGGCATGTCTTTTTGGCTATTTGATGCTTGTAAGTCATTCTCTAACAAGGGAATTAGCATTATCGCCAGATTTTTATTCGTAGTTAATGCATCTAATAATACTTCATGAAAATGATTAAATTCTGCAAGTGAGCTATGTGCTAGCTTGGCTTCATGACTTTGTGCACAGAGGACTAATTCGGTAAAACCTAAGGTAGCAGCTGAACTTTTTAGTGTATGAAGCATTAACGCAAAATCAATTGGGATGAATGGTGAAGCCATGGTTTGTTGGATGTATAGGGTCAAGTCATTAATAAATAACTGAACAGCGTTAAAATAGAGAGACTTATTGCCACTAAAATGAGTAAGAGCTTGTTGATAATCAAGCTGATGCTGTATACAAAATAGTGTTATGCGTCGTTCACTAATATTCATGTTATTTCAAATGCATCGTGTGAGTGCGCCTGCTAGCTCTGAACTGATAACACCGCTAAGTTGCTTATTCTTTACCTTAACATTTGCTATCCGTTAATTACCTAATAATTGTTGACCACTACAAATAACTATTGCAGCGTCAAATACGCTGCAACGTACAAGATGATTGCTTCTTTTACAATGCTATCACTCATTATAGAGGTCACTCCCCCTTTTAATATATGAGTACTGTTTGGCCGACTCTGTCGGCAGATACATTGCGATGTGAGTAAGATACTTACTGCTCTACTCGTTTAGCTTGAAAGTGGATCCGTACTCATTTTGTACTTATTTTACTTCAGCGCATTCATCTATTTACATGATTAAGCATATTTTGTATCGACTAAGTTAGCATAATGTATTTATATTAGGTGTAGTGTCTATTCAATCAAAGTAAAAGGTGACGTTGGTAGCTCTTGTCATCGATACACACGAATAAAAAGTAAGCTACTATAAAATGGATGTTAGTTACATATGACTTTAAAGCTAAATTGATGCTATGTAACTAAAAAATAAAGGAGTTATTTTAATATGCTGTTATCCGGTTACACTAATACTATTTATAACATCCTGATTATTGATGATAATGTTCAAAATATTTTAGTGTTAGAAGATATTTTATCTCCTCTCGGCAATGTCTATTTTTCAGAGTCTGGCTCTAATGCGCTTGCGTTGGTGGATAAAATTAAGCCCGATGTTATTTTACTTGATATTGAAATGCCTGACATGGATGGTTGGGAAGTATGCCGTGCACTTAAAGCCAATCCATTATTTAGTGATGTTCCGATTATTTTTATTACTGGCCACACCGAGCCTGAATTTGAAAGGCTTGCACTAGAAAGTGGTGGAGTCGATTTTATTACTAAGCCTTTTAACGGGCCTATTTGTTGTTTACGAGTACATACACAACTCAAGCTTAGGCAACAAAATCGGTTAATTATTAAAGCTAAAGAAGAGCTACAACAATTAGTTAATCAGGTTCCTATGCTGGTTACTTATTGGGATGATCAAGGCCAAAATTTATTTAGTAATGATAATTCTGGTTTGTGGTTTGATACCTTAGTCGGTGATATTAATGGCATGCACATTTCGACTATTTTTCCCAAACAACTCAGTGATGCTATTTTAAACCATCACCGCCACATTACCTCAGATGCATCAAAGTACATTGTCACAGTCCCTCAAAGTGTTGGTTTGAGTTTTTATGAAGTCTTTCAGTCCAAAATGAAATCAAGTGCCGGAGTCGATGGTTATTTAGTAACTGTTATTGACGTATCTGAAGTAAAGCATGCTAAGCAGGCGTTGTACTCTGAAAAAGAACGTCTACGAGTGACACTTAATTCTATTGGTGACGCTGTTATTGCGACCGATACAAAAGGGCTTATTACTTTTATGAATCCTATTGCGGAGCGCATGACGGGTTGGCGATTAAAAGATGCGTTACATCAGAAGATTGAAAATGTAATGCATTTGAAGGATTCTGATACTAAGCAGCCATTATTGAATCCGTTATATTTAGCGTTACGAGAGCAACGAATCGTAGCTATGGCACTAAACAGTCAATTAACATCGCGTGGGGGGCATGTATTTGCTGTGGAAGATTCAGCTGCCCCGATCCGTAATGAGAATGGTGAAGTGATAGGCGCCATCATGGTGTTTCATGATGTGAGTGAAGCGATGGCGATGGCGATGAAAATGAGCCATTTAGCCAACCATGATCAATTAACTGATTTGCCAAACAGGATATTACTCCAGGACAGACTGAGCGTAGCGTGCTCGACGGCAAGATCTTATGGCACCAAAGCCGCAGCATTATTAATTGATATAGACCATTTTAAGTATCTTAATGATTCTTTAGGCCATCAATATGGTGATGAACTTATTTGTTTGATGGCGAGACGAATCCGCACATTAATACCTGCCTCATATACATTGGCGAGATTAGGTGGTGACGAATTTGTGATTTTAATGAGCGATACTCGCTCTGTTGAGGCCTCTTCGCAATTAGCATCCTCTTTAGTTGAAGCGATGCATGAGCCTTTTATTCTGGATAATCAAAAATTTAATGTGTCAGTTAGTATTGGCGTTAGTGTATTCCCAAATGATGCTGTAGATGCAGAAGAGTTAATGAGGCATGCCGATGTTGCAATGTACCGTGCTAAGCAGGAAGGTCGAAATCGCTTTTGCTTTTTCTCGCATGATTTAGAAAGTTCTATTATGGAGCGCCATCATTTAGAGACTCATTTGAGAAAAGCATTAATTAATGATGAACTTTTTGTGCATTATCAGCCTAAATTTGATTTACAGACTAACGCTATCGTTGGTGCAGAAGCGCTAGCTAGACTCAACAGTGATGAGGGAGAACCCATTTCCCCTATAGAATTTATTCCATTAGCGGAAGAGTCTGGTTTGATTCTTATATTAGGCAAGCAAGTGCTTAATAAGGCCTGTGCAGAGGCTAAACGCTGTTTGGATTTGGGCCATACTATTCCTATTTCGGTTAATGTGGCCGCGGCACAATTTGCCGATCCTAATTTAGCAGATGTAATCAAGCAAGCGCTATTGAGTCATAATCTACCGGCACATTTACTTGAATTGGAAATTACCGAAACAGCGTTAATGCTTGATGCAGCGGAAATGCAAAACAAGTTGAGTGAGTTAATATCATTAGGGATTAAGGTCTCTATTGACGATTTTGGTACCGGTTATTCTAGCTTGGCTTATTTGAAAAAATTTAACGTTGATATCATGAAGATTGATATGTCGTTTGTGAAAGACATGCTTAACAATAAGCACGATTATGAGATTGTTAAGACGATTATTTCATTGGGCAAATCGATGGGGTTAGTGCTAATTGCTGAAGGCGTTGAAACGGAAGAGCAGCGCCAGGCATTAATTGAATTGGAATGTTTTATGGGCCAAGGTTATTTGTTTAGTCGCCCACTCAGCACCGTTGATTTTGAAGCCTTTATATCACAAAATAATGTGCTAGAAGTGTAACTTACATTAATGAATAAACGGTGATTGGTTTAGTTTGAGCCGCTTTTGAGTTAATAGAAATGAAAAAGCCCCATTGCATCCTTTGCGTTGGGGCTTTTGTTTGCATTGTCTGTGGTTATATTTATGCCACTGGGGTATCCAACACTCCAATGCTATCAACCTGTACCAATTGATGCTCCAGAGTGTTGTCAAGCTCGTGATTATTATTGTTTTGAGCTTGTCAGCCAGAGGCCGGAATAAAAATGACGTTATTAGATTATAGAGTCTGGGGACCCAATAACGCCTGAACTGTTGTGTTAGCAGTCGTCCTTAACGGCTAACGGTAGAGCGATAAAGCGGCAAGGATGCAAGATGTTTTGCGCTTGTTTTTATTAGAATGTTTGTTGCTGTGCGTTATCAACTTGCTGGGGGACGAGTTGTTAACACAGTCAAACATCCTTGCCAAAACGTTTTTGATACTTAGCTCCACTAATGGTGACAGTAGCGCCGTTAATGGCGAAAGCTAAAATACCTAATAAAAATGACGTTATTGGATTAATAGAGTCTGGGGACCCAATAACGCCTGAACTGTTGTGTTAGCAGTCGGCCTTAACGGCTAACGGTAGAGCGATAAAGCGGCAAGGATGCAAGATATTTTGCGCTTATTTTTATTAGAATGTCTGTTGCTGTGTTATCAACTTGCTGGGGGACGAGTTGTTAATACGATCAAACATCCTTGCCAAAAAAGGTTTATGTTACTAACTTGCCATTGCTTGTAATTGTTGACTTAACTGGGCAATCTTTTGTTGTAAATAGGCTATTTCAGATACGATCGCGCCTTTGTTTTCTGTTTGGCGACTATCATTACTTCTGACCCATTGATAAACAGTTTTAGCCGACACACCATATTGTTTTGCTACGTCGGATAATAATCGATTATGGTTTTTGACTTCATTAATCACTTGTCTCTGTAAGTCGACTGGATATTGTCTCGCATTTGACATATTCATCAAATAATTTCCTTCTGATTTATCTATGTTTACCTGAGCGAGTTTCAACTTCATCCCACTGACTGCAACCGAGATGTGCTAAGAAAAAAATGTTTTGACGGCATTGTGCAATGACATTATTTACCATGACATTTATCGATATAATGCTACGTTTTACGGTTATTTTATTCATCACTATCTCCTATAGTTACAATGGGTTGCTTAAAAAATAAACTACTACTTAGTGGGTATATATTCTTATATGGAAAGCTTGTGCCAACTTTGGTAAATATTTTTAGTTGTTATTTATCAGTTGTTTATATGTTTTATGTGGTTTTGTTATTTTTAAGGTTTCAGCCAAATTGGTGCAATTGCACTAATTTGGTGAGCGTGCTCTGCCGACAACCCATTACGATTGTCATTGTCGTTGCGCAGTATGGATGACAAATATGGCAAAAAAAGGTCACCTTAATGACAAGATGAATACAAGGTTATCGTTGAGTGAGTTGTTGCCAGTTGATGATTGGAGAAACGTTAACAAAGTGGGGCTGAGAATATGGCCGTAAAGATTATCAGAGAGCTAAGCACTCGGTGAATGAGTTTATGTGTGAAAAAAGCCTTATGCGTATAGAAGCGTCGTCGACGTCCGTAAAATTGCGCTAGGCTGCGCAATTTACGGATGACATGATACGTAAGAGTTAAATCAATGAACTAGTTCATTAAAAATAGTGTGGCTAGGCCTAAAAATGCAAATAAGCCAACGACATCGGTTACTGTGGTTAACACCATGCCACCTGCGAGCGCTGGGTCTATATTTAATTTTTTTAACATTATTGGGATGGTGGCGCCAGCAAAGCCTGCTACCGTCATATTAATCAGCATGGCACTACCAATTAGCCCTCCTAATGCGATGTCATCTTTCCAAAGCCATACCGCAAAAAATACCAAAACAGACCACATTATGCCGTTCAATAATCCGATGCCTAGTTCCTTGCCGATTAACCAACGCGAGTTACTTTGGCCAATATGCCCAAGTGCAATACCACGGATCACTAGTGCTAAAGTTTGATTGCCTGCAACTCCACCCATACTTGGTACTATGGTCATTAAAATCGCGATGGTGGCAAATTGCTCCAAGGTGCCTTCAAACATATTACTCACAGACGAGGCTAGTAATGCAGCAAATAAATTGATGGTCAGCCATAGAGAGCGTCTTAGAGTACTTTTGAGCACTGGGCCAAAGGTATCTTCATCATCATCCATACCAGCCATTCCCATCATTGAATGTTCGGCATCTTCGCGGATCACATCAATAACATCATCGATAGTAATTCGGCCAAGTAATTTTGCTTGGCTGTCGACGACTGGGGCAGATATCCAATCCATTCGTTCAAATTTTTGAGCCACATCTTTGTCAGACATCTCTACAGGAATACTTTCTAATTCTGTGTCCATAATACTGCGGATGGTTACGCTTGGATCGCATGTGAGTAAATCGGCTAATCTTACCCCGCCTAAAACATGATCTTGGTGGTCAACGACATATAACGTATCCGTTGTATCGGGTAAATGTCCTCGTTGTCGTAAATAGCGTAATACCACTTCGATATTGACATCTGGTCGTAGGGTGACGGTATCGGTATTCATGATACTGCCGGCAGTATCATCCGGGTAACGCAATGCTTGCTCTACTCTATCTCTGTCTTGGCTTCGCATTGATTTGAGTACTTTCTTGTAAACATCATCGGGTAAACTACGAAGAATATAGGCGAGATCATCTGTATCCATGCCTATTGTGGCCTGGGCAAGCTTCTCTGGGGTCATGCTGCTAATTAGGGAGTCTTTAAGTTCTTCGCCTAACTCATCAAGAATTTCACCAGCATATTGTTGATCAATAAGTTGCCATAACACCTGACGATTTTTGGGCGGTGATGATTCGAGAATAAGGGCGACATCGTTAGGTGACATGGTATGTAGCATGTTACGGGCGTGAACAAACAGGCCGCTGTCTAGCGCTTGAACCAGTTGATTGAGACGTTGTTCTGTTATCTCATTGTCTAGGTACTCTTTACCCATATATCTACTTCCTATTCGTCATACTTATATTAATCAGTATGTAATTATTCTGGGTTTCTCAGGTTGTACAGTTCAAGGCGTATAAATGCAGAAATAGCTGTCTTTACGTAAGACGATGAAATGCAGAAAGATAATACTTAAATACTTCTGCGGTGAAATTCTACAGCAGCCAATGCTGCTTTACATACTATAGACGTACCACTTCACGGAAGCAGAATGACACTGGATCCGTTGCTAGAAGCGGCTCTGTCTTTATCATGTTAAACGCTAAACTCGCGCAGAATGGAATGATACTAATGAGATTGGCATCAACTGCATGAGGTAAACCTAAGGGCTAATATTTTTGAGGGACTGATGTCTATTGGTGATCATCAATGTCGTGACAGTTTGGTTAGTATGGCCTAGCCATATAGAGACCGCATGCAATAAGGATAACGGTTATTTAAAACATGAGTAACTGCAGCTATTCACAAATTACAGGCTATTTATAAATTTAATTTGATTAAAAATTAACAAGATTCATCAAATTTAGCATTAATGAGATCACACACTGCGTTTAATGCCACTTCAGCATCAGGGCCTTGAGCAGTAACAGTAATCATTTTACCAATACCACTTTCAAGCATTAATAACCCCAGCACACTTGCAGCGCTGGCATTTTTTTCACCTTGAGTTAAGGTGATGTTAGCATCAAAATCCGCAGCTAATACTGCGAGTTTTGTTGCTGCACGGGCATGTAATCCCAATTTATTTGAAATGGTCACTTGGCGTTCAAGTTTGATCATTGACGCGATCCTATGCTCACTTAGTTATTAGTATCACTGATATTTAACTCTCTGTGGCGAGCATTAACCGTGTGTTTACTACCTTGTCTAAACCGTTTAGCTAATTGATCTGCAATATATACCGAACGGTGCTGACCACCAGTACAACCAATCGCGATGGTAAGGTAACTGCGATTGTTACGTTCTAGATGTGGCATCCAAGTTTCAAATAGATTTTCAATTTGCCAAATAAACTTATTCACTAATGGCTGACGCCCTAAAAACTCTTGTACGGGTTCGTCTAAACCCGTAAATGGACGCAGCTCAATTTCCCAGTGCGGGTTAGGTAAAAAGCGTACATCAAACATAAAGTCAGCTTCTGTCGGCATTCCGTGTTTAAAACCAAAAGATTCAAAGTTAATCACTAACTCTTTATCAACACTGCCTAATAATATTTGCCTAACTTGGTCGCTTAATTCGTAGATATTTAGTGCAGAAGTGTCGATGTAGTGATCAACAATTTTTGCGATCGGCTCGAGTAAACGGCCTTCTAATTTGATCGCTTCTTGCAGTGAAATATGATTTTTAGATAATGGGTGCAATCGACGTGTTTCGCTGTAACGTTTAAGCAATACTTTGTCATTGGAATTTAAAAAGAAGCTGATAATTTCAGTGTCATTCTCAAGTAGTGCCAATTGGTCTTGAAGCACTTTACCTTGTTCTGCAATGTTACGAACATCAACACTAATCGCAACCAAATCATTGCTGCCCTTAAGCTGGGCTAATAATGTGCCAATAAGTGGTAAAGGCAAATTATCAACACAATAATATCCTAGGTCTTCTAATACTCTCAGGGCAACGGATTTTCCTGAGCCTGAACGTCCCGATACTATGACAAGTTTCATGCAGTAATAACCTGATAAAGTTCTGTTGCGTCGTGAGTTTTGCGAAGCTGTTTCAATATTTGCTTATCGCTTAACTTTTGGGCCATGCTTGATAACGTGCCTAAATGTTGTTGGCACTGGTCGGCAGGTACTAACAAAGCAAATAAAAGATCCACGGGCTGCTTATCTATTGCATCAAAGGCAATGGCTTCTTCACATTTAATAAATATCGCGATAGGGTGATCGATGGTCGTTAATCGACCATGAGGTATCGCAATGCCATTTCCTATACCTGTGCTACCCATTTTCTCTCTCGCTAACAGGCTTTCAAAAACCTCTTGCGAAGACAGGGTTGGGTACTGGGCAGCGACTAAATTGCTGATGAGTTCCAGTACTTTTTTCTTACTGCCCGGTGTGGCACAGGTAGTGCATTCCGGCTGCAGAATGGTACAAAGTTCCATCGTTAGTGTTTTGTATTCTTCTCTTTGTGTTTAATTACCTGACGGTCGAGTTTATCGATCAGGGCGTCTATTGCAGCATACATATCAGTATTTTCTGACATTGCAAAAATCTCTGCGCCATTAACGTTGATTTTAGCTTCTGCTTTTTGTTGTAATTTTTCTACATTGAGCACAACGTGTACATTATGGATCTGATCGAAGTGCCGTTCAAGCTTTGAAAATTTACCTTGGACGTATTCACGTAAAGATTCTGTGATTTCGACATGATGTCCAGTCAGACTTATTTGCATAAAAAATCCTCCATTGCCTAGTAGGTTATAAACTCTTACGTTGGTTTGAGGGCGGGATCAGCATTGCTTCACGGTATTTTGCAATCGTACGACGCGCAACGTTTATGCCCTGTTCTGCCAGAAGCTGAGCCATTTTACTGTCGCTCAGTGGTTTTTTCTGGTTTTCTGCGGCAACCAGCTTTTTGATAAAAGCACGAATGGCTGTAGATGAGCATTCCCCGCCATCGTCAGTACTGACATGGCTAGAGAAGAAGTATTTTAGTTCAAACAACCCTCGTGGGGTGTGCATATATTTTTGTGTGGTGACTCGTGAAATGGTCGATTCGTGCATCTCTACTGCTTCCGCAATATCATTGAGCACCATAGGCTTCATGGCTTCTTCGCCATATTCAAAAAAGCCTTGCTGAAATTGTACAATGCAATTTGCCACTTTAAGTAAAGTATCGTTGCGACTTTCAATACTTTTAATAAACCATTTAGCCTCTTGCAGATGGCCTCGAATAAATTGACTATCCGACGGGTTTTTACTGCCTCTAGCCATGGCAGCGTATTGCTGATTAACACCAATTTTAGGCATGTTGTCTGGGTTTAACTCTACAACCCAGCGGCCATTTTTCTTTAATACAGTGACATCGGGAATAACGTATTCATCATCCATTGGGGTAATTAATAAACCAGGACGAGGATTGAGTGTCTGAATTAGAGTGATTGCGTCACGTAATTCATTTTCTTTTAGTTTTGTTTTACGCATCAATAATCTGAAATCACGGCCAGCAATTAAATCTAAATAGCCTTTAATTAACAAACGAGCATTATCGATATGTGGTGTGTCGTTAGAGAATTGTGCTAATTGAATAAATAGACATTCACTTAAATCACGTGCAGCAACACCAACAGGGTCAAAGTGTTGAACGCGTTTTAATACCGCTTCAACTTCATCAAGTTCCACATTTTCATCACCCATGGCTTCAAGAATATCTTCGGTACTTTGGGTTAAATAACCGCGTTCATCTATGGCATCAATAATGGCGGTGGCAATGGCGAGATCAGTGTCTGAAAATGGGGTAAGATTTTTTTGCCATTCTAAATGTTCGTACAAACCTTCGGTCGTTTCACCTTGAAAGGGCATGTCGTCATCGCGCATGCTCGCACTGCCTGAACCTGACATTGGTGAGGCTGTGTACACTTCGTCCCATGTGGTATCCATGGCTAAATCATCCATGGTTTCTTTGGTCATGGATTCTGCAATGTCGACAGTGGAAGTGTCTTTTTCGACATTAACAATGCTGTTGTCACTAAAGTCGGTATCCGCTTGGTCGCGATTTTCCTTTAAGGAGTCTTTTGCTTCAGAAAACTCATCTTCTATTTCAAGCAATGGATTTGAATCTAATGCTTGTTGGATTTCCTGCTGTAGCTCCAATGACGATAATTGCAGTAAGCGAATGGCTTGCTGCAATTGTGGGGTCATGGTTAAGTGTTGACCCATTTTAAGTTGGAGTGACGCTTTCATTTACCGCTTATCCCTAGATGATTTTCAATAAAAATGACAATCTCGAAACTGTAATGGATTGCCATATACATCAATGACATTTAACGTTGTTTAGGTATCGTTCAATGAAATGAGTTAGCTAGACTAAAGGCCAGTAAAGTAACTATAGCTTGAATTGTTCACCTAAGTACACAGCACGAACTTGTTGATTACTTAATATCTCATCAGGTGTGCCTTCGGCGATTAAATTACCCTGGCTAACGATATAGGCCCGCTCACAAACGTCTAGCGTTTCACGTACGTTATGGTCGGTAATTAATACCCCTAAACCGCGATTTTTAAGTTGTTGGATGATTTTTTTAATGTCGATGACCGAAATAGGATCAACACCAGCAAAAGGCTCATCAAGCAAAATAAATTTTGGATTAGCAGCTAAAGCGCGCGCAATTTCAACTCGACGACGTTCGCCACCCGATAACGACATGCCTTGGCTGTCGCGTATGTGAGTAATGTGGAATTCTTCGAGTAGATGCTCAAGTTGCTCAATACGTTGGTCTGTACTGAGCTCTTTGCGAGTTTGCAGTACGGCCATTATGTTGTCGTAAACGGTAAGCTTGCGGAAAATACTGGCTTCTTGTGGTAAGTAACCTATACCTTTGCGGGCGCGCAAATGCATTGGATCGGCAGTAAGGTCGTCATCGTCAATTAATATCCGACCTTTATCGCTTTTTACTAAGCCGACAACCATATAAAAGGTGGTTGTTTTACCTGCACCATTAGGGCCTAAAAGACCGACAATTTGGCCGGTTTTAACCGTTAAGCTCACATCTTTAACAACCTGACGAGCTTTATAGCTTTTTGCTAGATTTTCAGCGGTTAAGGTAATTTGGGTCATGGTTTGATCTGCTTGTTAACAGGGATTTCAGGGAGCTTTTGCTTTGGCGCCGACTCGTCTTGGAAATTCTCTGGTTGAATGATGGTGATTACCCGATCTTGTCCTGTACCAGTACTTTCGGCAATCAGCTCTTGAGCACTGATGTTGTACTTGATTTTATTACCGGTAACCTGGCTACCAGACTGATCCAATTTGGCGTTGCCAGTCAATGTGAGTGTAGTGGTGGCAAGGTCATAGCTAATTTCGTTAGCACTTGCGGTACCAATTTTACCGTCATCTAATTCTTGTGAAAATGTAGCAGGGGTGCCAGTAGCAATTAATCTCTTGCTGGTGCTGTTTTCAGGGGTAAACGCCCGTAACTGATCTGCATTGATATTAATCGTGCCTTGGACAATTGTCACCGGACCATTAAAAACAATTTGATTGTTCTTAATGTCGGCAGACTGACTGGCGGAAGCGATTTTCAATTCTTGTTTCAGATCACCTTGTTTCGCTGTGGCTGGCAAACTCAATATGCAAAGTATGCTACTTAGTAACACAACATTGGCGCGAGTGTGGAGACGATTAATGTGGCTCATATGTTCCTTCTACCTGGCTAAGTAGCGATAATTTTTGCGAATTCAAGTCGGCATGCAAGCCTAAACCTTGAATAATAAACCCTTTACCTTTGATGTACACCATCTCTTGTGAGGTGCCTATCATAGTGGTTAAATCCACCGTAATGGCTTGGGTACTCAGTGACTGTAGAGGTTCTTCTATATCAATGGCATCAATAATAACATTATTTTCTAATGTGACTTTGCTGGTATTTTTATTCAATTGCCCACGGTCTGCACTTAATTGCCATTGTGCTTTACCATTTTCAGGGAAAATGAGGTAGATAGGTTTGGTAAAGTGAGTGATGTCGCTTGAAGCGTAATGCTCCATGTGCTCCGCGCTGACTCGACTTTCGACAAAACCTAGTTGATTGAATTCTGTCGTGCGTAGGTTATCTGCAACAAAATCTGGTCGCTCAATACCGCGTATTTGCACCGCATCCATTTCACTGCGTTTTATTTGTGCTTGCCAGTACAATATAAAAGCAAGCCCAAAAAAAGCAATAATACCTAGCGAAACTCTACTCATATACTCATACCATGAGCACTGGCAAACTTATCTTGGCTTAAGAGTAATAAATCGGTGAGTTCACGCAGTGCGCCATGGCCACCGTTAAGAGTGGTTGTCATATGGCACTGTTGTTTGACAAACGGATGACCATCACCGACACAAACAGCTAGCCCTACGGCTTTCATTACGGGTAGGTCTACCATGTCATCGCCAATGTAAGCCACTTCATCTGGAGTCACATTATAAAGAGACAATAATTGCTCAAAAGGCTCAAATTTATTATCAATACCTTGATAAATATGTGTGACACCTAATGCTGTCATGCGGTTCTCAACAATCTTAGATTTACGTCCTGTTATAACGGCAACATGAACACCACTGGTAAGCAAAGAACGAACACCATAACCGTCACGAGTGTGGAACGCTTTGAGTTCTTCACCTGCATTACTGAGGTAAATACGTCCATCTGAAAATACCCCATCGACATCACAGATTAACAGTTTGATTTTTTGAGCTCGCTGCCATATGTCATTACTGACAGGGCCGTAAAATCCTTGGTGAAACGAAGTTGATTCTGACATGATTAAATGACTCCAGCTTTAACCATATCGAGCATGTTTAATGCTCCGATCGGTTGATGTTTTTCATTAACGACTATCAGTCCGTTGATGCTCTTTTCATCCATGATTTGCAGTGCTTGTGCTGCTAAAATACCAGCAGGGCTGGTAACACAGTTTTTAGTCATTACGTGAGCAATAGAAGTGGTTCGAAGGTTCACGTCTGCATCAATAACCCGGCGTAAATCGCCATCGGTAAAAATGCCTACGAGTTTACTCGCATGGTCGACTACCGCCGTCATGCCAAGACCTTTTTTAGATATTTCATAAAGTGCGTCAGTAATACAAATATCATCATTGACGATCGGTAAATCATCGCCTTGATGCATGACATCATCGACTTTTAGTAATAATTTTCTTCCAAGAGAGCCACCTGGGTGTGATAAGGCAAAGTCATCACGAGTAAAACCTTTTGCTTGTAATAAAGCAATGGCTAATGCATCGCCCATAGCCAATGTAGCTGTAGTGCTGGAGGTGGGGGCTAATCCTAATGGACATGCTTCTTCTTGCACTTGAATGCATAAATGGATTTTGGATAAACGTGCCATATTAGAGTCTGGTTTGCCAGTTACAGCAATCACAGGTACACCCATGCGTTGGATAACAGGCATTAACGTTAGTATTTCGCTTGACTCACCAGAGTTGGAAATGGCGAGTACAATGTCATTTTTGGCTAATGCGCCCAAATCGCCATGACTGGCTTCTCCTGGATGAACAAAAAATGCCGGTGTGCCAGTACTGGCAAAGGTCGCGGATATTTTGTTACCAATATGGCCAGATTTGCCCATTCCCATGACAATCACTTTACCTTTGCACTGCATGATCAATTGACATGCTTGGTCAAATTCAACCGAGTCTACATATTGATATAAATTATCTAAGGCAGCTTTTTCTATATCAATGACTTTACGGCCCCATTGACGAAATTGAGTGTGATTTACCATACGACTCTCTCTGTTAGCTTAATACTTTACCTTTATGCTCCAATCTAATGCGACTGAAATACAACAATTTGGTACGCAATAAAGGTGATTAATAATAGTGCGCCATGCCAGCGAG
This sequence comes from Shewanella frigidimarina, assembly GCF_003797125.1. Classification (GTDB taxonomy): domain Bacteria; phylum Pseudomonadota; class Gammaproteobacteria; order Enterobacterales; family Shewanellaceae; genus Shewanella; species Shewanella frigidimarina. The sequence continues at coordinate 733,565 of NZ_RKKE01000001.1, read as the reverse complement.
TAAGTTGTTGCTTAGCGCCACTGGATAATACTAAAACGGCTAATGCTGCACTGGTGCCTAATACCATATAGAAATCTCTTCCACTGGCTGAAGCATCTATTTCACCAGGAGAAATCAATCCTGGTAGTGCCAGTACCGCAAGAATGTTAAATAAGTTAGACCCAACAATATTACCAATGACGAGGTCGTGTTCTTTTTTTATGACTCCAGCAATACAGGCCGCTAATTCAGGTAAGCTGGTTCCTACTGCGATAATGGTTAAGCCAATCACAAGATCTGACAACCCATAAAACTTTGCAATACCCACCGCGCCATCAACCATCCAACTTGCTGATAGGGGGAGCAATATAATACCGACAACTAGCCAAATGATAGCATGAAAGGTTGGCACATTTTTAGGGATCTCAGATTCAAGTTCATCATCTAAGCTGTCTGGGGTTTTATCATGAGTAGCTTGCCAAATAAAATATCCCATCAACAGCAAAAGTAATGCTATGAGCATGATACCTTCTGCTTGTGTCAACACATTATCATGCAAGGTGTAACCAGCAAATACCGTCGCAGCTAACATGATAGGTATTTCGCGTTTTAAGGTCTTCGAATCTAAGCTAATGGCACCTAGTAAGGCGGTTAATCCTAAAATTAAAGTAATGTTGGCAATGTTTGAGCCCAATACGTTTCCAATAGCGGTATCACGCATGCCATCCATTGATGCGGTGGCGGCAACAAACATTTCAGGTGCAGAGCTGCCCATCGCAACGATGGTGAGTCCAATTAACATTGGAGGTAACCCTAAGTTACGGGCAAATGCAGCCGCTCCGTAAACAAATCTATCCGCACTCCAAACTAAAACAGCAAGGCCAACAACTAACATTAGGATATTAACTAGCATGTGATTCCGATAGTAGTAATTTATTAACGTGCATTTTCGCTGGATTTTTATCAAATTGAAAGCATTGCACAGTAATTGTCCACGTAATGATGGGTGATGATATGGATATAGTTGTCGCTTAATCGACAATTACAGTACAATTTGCCTTCAACTTAAAGCAAGGAAGGCTGTTATCTCCTCAACGCCAATGTCTGATATGAGCAAATCAAGTAATAAACCTTTGGTAGAAGTTAACCATTTAGCGTTTAGCCATGGTTCACGCGTGATTTATGAAGATATTTCTTTATCGATCCCAAAAGGTAAAGTAACAGCAATCATGGGGCCCAGTGGTATCGGTAAAACCACCTTGTTGAAATTGATTGGCGGACAGTTAACCCCCAGCAGTGGGCAAGTCCTATTTGATGGCCATGATATACACAAGCTTAAACGCAAAGATCTATTTGAATTGCGTAAGCGCATGAGTATGCTATTTCAAAGTGGTGCAATGTTTACCGACCTTAATGTTTTCGATAATGTTGCGTTTGCATTAAGAGAACATTCTGGATTGCCTGAAGATATTATTCGCACCATTGTATTGATGAAGCTTCAAGCTGTCGGACTTCGTGGCGCTGCATATATGATGCCTAACGAGTTATCTGGTGGTATGCAACGTCGCGCTGCATTGGCACGAGCGATTGCACTAGAACCAGAGATGGTACTGTACGATGAGCCCTTTGCCGGACAAGATCCTATTTCAATGGGCATGCTCGTAAAACTTATTCGTGAGTTGTCGGATTCATTAAAACTCACTTCAGTAGTGGTTTCTCACGATGTAGATGAAGTATTAGGTATTGCAGATTATGTCTACGTAATAGCAGACAAAAAAGTGATTGCACATGGTACTCCAGAGCAATTACGTCAATCTGACAATCCACAATTGGTTCAGTTTATTCAAGGTGCACCAGATGGCCCTGTGCCATTTCATTATCCTGCTGAGGATTATCAAGAGGAGCTACTTCGTGGGTGCAATTGATTATATTGCCGACATTGGCAAATATGCACTGAAAATAGTGTTGGGTTATGGTCGAGCTGGCATTATGTTATGGCGCGCGATCGTACATGTTCCTCGCATTAAAAAAGGCACTCCATTACTGATTAAACAGGTTTATGTGCTGGGTGTCCGTTCGATGGTCATCATTTTAGTGTCGGGTTTGTTTATTGGTATGGTATTGGCTCTACAGGGATATAATATTCTGGTTGAGTTTGGTACTGAAGAAAGTTTAGGGCCTATGGTGGCGTTAAGCTTGTTACGTGAACTTGGGCCAGTTGTCGCAGCGTTATTATTTGCTGGGCGAGCAGGCTCAGCGTTAACCGCCGAAATTGGTTTAATGAAATCGACCGAACAATTGTCGAGTTTAGAAATGATGGCAATAGACCCGCTAAGGCAAATCATTGCGCCGCGCTTTTGGGCGGGTGTGATTAGTATGCCATTACTGGCGTTGATGTTTAGCTTAGTGGGTATTTTGGGTGGACATTTAGTCGGTGTTGAATGGAAAGGCATTGATAGCGGTGCATTTTGGTCTATTCTTCGTGCGTCAGTTGAATGGCGAGAAGATATAGTTAACTGTTTGATCAAAAGTGTTATTTTTGGTGTGGTGGTGACATGGATTGCCTTGTATCGAGGTTACGAAGTCCAACCCAACCCAGAAGGCATCAGTCGCGCAACAACTTCAACGGTTGTACAGGCTAGTTTAGCGGTTTTAGCACTGGACTTTTTGCTTACGGCAATCATGTTCGGAAATTAAGATTTTTTCATTGTTTAGATTAATTTAAGTGGTTTAAGAGTATGTTGACACGGAAAATAGAGTTAATGGTAGGCGTGTTTTTGTTGTCAGGTTTATTGGCATTTTGTGTATTGGTATTCAATGTTGCAAATGTCGAATTAAAATCTAGCGCCCAGACTTATGAGTTGGTAGCCGAGTTTAACAATGTCGGCGGTTTAAAGGTGCGTTCACCAGTAAAAGTGGGCGGTGTTGTTGTCGGACGTGTGACTGATATTACCCTTGATACTCATAAACTAGTGCCTATTGTGACGTTAACAATGGATAAGCGCTTTGATCAATTTCCTGAAACCAGTAGTTTGGCCATTTTGACTTCAGGCTTGCTTGGCGAGCAGTTTATTGGTTTAACACCTGGGTTTATGGACGATGACATTTCGATGCTTGCCAATGGTGATAAAGTGCATGATACGCGCGGCGCATTGATTTTAGAAGATTTAATTGGTCAGCTGTTATACAGCATGTCATCTAAAGATAAATAGGAACGCTATTATGAAAACGTTTTTTAGTTGTGTTATAGCTTTATGCCTAGTTGGCAGCGCCGTTATCAGCCAAGGTGCTTCGGCTGCTAATGATGAGGTGAACACGAGTGATCCTTATGAGATGATCAAACAAGTCGCCAATATGACCTTTGATCGGTTTAAATCAGATAAAGAATTAATTAATGCCGATTTAGGTCACTTAAAAGTGATTGTACGTGAAGAGCTTATGCCTTACGTCGATTATAAATATGCTGCATATAAAGTTATGGGCCAGTATTTAAGTGATACAACCGTTGATCAACGTAATCGTTTTGTTGAGGCTTTTGAAGGCTATTTAGTTGCCACTTATGCTCAAGCATTAACAGAATATACCGATCAAAAAGTCGCATTTGATCCACCGAGTGATTTTAGCGATGAAAAAATAGTTGAAGTGAACGTGCAGATTATCGAAAAAGGTCGTCCACCGATTAAAATTCAATTTAAAGCGCGTCGTTTGAAAGACAACACTTGGAAAGCATTTGATTTAGTGGCGGAAGGCGTGAGCTTACTCGCCTCTAAACAGTCTGAAATTTCTAATTTAATCCGTCAGCAAGGTATTGAAGCGGTGATTACAATGTTGAATGATAAAACTCAACAGACTATTGATCGCCAACCAGCAAAAGAAGCTGCAGCTGCGTGATTACCTTCAATCAACAAGATCAACGTTGCATTGTCAGCGGTCGATTAACACAAGATGAAGTAAAACAATTGTGGCCTAAACTCCATGAATTGTTTACTGCATCGACTCAAGTGGTAGACTTATCAGCATTGGAATACGTCGACAGTGCAGGTGTTGCATTGTTATTAGCGTTTATCAAACTACATGCTTCAAGTAGCCAAGAAACAAGTGAGTCACGTCAATTGGTTAATCCAAGTGAGCAGCTCAAGAAAATGATTGAGCTTTATGATTTAGACGCTTTTTTTCAGCCAAATATAGTTTCAAATAGTAAAGGTAATTGATTTCATGGAATGTAAGGTTATTGAACAGATTTTAACAGAGGCGTTGTCGCTCACTGAAGCACATGTGACCTCTGATGGCAGCCATTATAAAGTAGTTGCCGTGGGTGAATGCTTTGAAGGCATGAGCCGTGTCAAACAACAGCAAGCGATTTATACCCCTTTAGCTGAGCAAATTGCCAGTGGTGAATTGCATGCGTTAACGATTAAAACTTTTACGCCTACCCAGTGGAAGCGTGAAAAACTTTTCAATATGTAACAACTGAGACTCACAGTGGATAAATTAACTATTAAAGCCAGCAACCCTTTAGCTGGCGAAGTCGTGATCTCTGGTGCAAAAAACGCAGCATTGCCAATTTTAATGGCTGGTGTATTAGCTGAAACAGATTTTATTGTCTCAAATGTGCCTAGCTTACGTGACGTGATCACTAGCTGTGAACTCCTTCGCTGTTTAGGCGCAGAGGTTGAAGACTTGGGCGGTAGCCGCATTCGTATTTCAACCACCAATTTAAATGAATACTGCGCCCCTTATGACTTAGTCAAAACAATGCGTGCTTCTATTCTTATTTTAGGTCCATTGCTTGCCCGTTATGGAACTGCAGATGTTTCTTTGCCTGGCGGCTGTGCTATTGGCGCACGTCCGGTGAATCTGCATTTACATGGCTTAGAGTTAATGGGAGCTAAGATTGAAGTCAAAGAAGGCTACATTAAAGCGCGCGTAGATGGCCGTTTAAAAGGCGCCCATATCTTTATGGATATGGTCAGTGTCGGCGCCACTGAAAACTTGCTTATGGCCGCAGCGTTAGCGGATGGCACCACAGTGATTGAAAATGCTGCCCGTGAGCCTGAAGTCACTGATTTAGCACATTGCTTAATAGCTATGGGTGCAAAGATCACCGGTATTGGTACAGCAACCTTAAAGATTGAAGGGGTTGAACGTTTATCGGGTTGCGAATATCGCGTTATGCCTGATCGGATCGAGACTGGTTCATTCCTCGTTGCTGCTGCTGTAACTCGTGGCAAAATTCGCTGTGTATCAGCAGACCCTAGTGCATTAGAAGCGGTATTATCAAAGCTTGAAGATGCGGGTGCTGAGATCACTACCGGCGAAGATTGGATTGAGCTTGATATGAAAGGTCAACGTCCAAAATCAGTTAATATTAAAACGGCACCATATCCTGCATTTCCAACCGATATGCAAGCGCAATTCTGTGTGTTGAATGCTCTAGCTGAAGGTACTGGCCGTGTTACTGAGACGATTTTCGAGAATCGTTTCATGCACGTTCCTGAACTCATTCGTATGGGTGCGGACATTGAACAGGAAGGCAATACTTGTATTATTCATGGTATTGATCGTTTAAATGGCGCGCAAGTGATGGCGACAGATTTACGTGCATCTGCCAGCTTAGTCATTGCAGGCTTAATGGCTGAGGGAACGACAACTGTGGATCGTATCTACCATTTAGATCGTGGTTACGAGCACATTGAAGCTAAGTTCCAAGGCTTAGGTGCTGAAGTCGTACGAGTTAAATAGCTGGTGTGAAATAACATAACTCAAATGCAGTAGTCATAAACATTACTGCTGACGCATAAAAAAAGCCATTCATTTGAATGGCTTTTTTGTCTGTGAATATTTGCGTTTACTACTCTGCTGCAGGGACTTTTTCTGAAATAATCACCGGTAATGTTTGCTTTTTACCTTCACGAATAATGGTCATATTGACTTTAGTCCCCGGCGTGGTTTCTGCAATTCTGTCCATTAACATTTCAACACCAGGAACATCTTCGTCATTATATTGAGTAATAACATCTCTAGGTGATAAGCGTGCACGTGCAGCCGGTCCATCAGGATCAATACCCGTAACCAACACACCTTTTAAATCAGGCAAGTTGAGTATCTGAGCCATTACAGGGTTTAACGGCTCACCCGAAATACCTAATGCGCCACGAATAACCCGGCCATGCTTAACCAATTTATCCATAATACTGTGGGCTAATTTAATTGGAATCGCGAAACTAATCCCATTGCCACCATTATCACCACCCACTTGGAATGCGGCAGTATTAATGCCAATTAATTCACCACTGGTGTCGATTAATGCGCCGCCAGAATTGCCTGCATTAATGGCGGCATCAGTTTGTAGAAAGTCTAAGTAACCTGAACTTAAGCCGTTACGTCCTGTTGCACTGATAATCCCTTGGGTAATGGTTTGGCCAATATTATAAGGATTGCCAATGGCCAATACCACATCACCTACTTGGGCGAGCTTATTAAGATTAATCGGCACGATAGGTAAATTGTCACCTTCAATCTTGAGCACTGCTAAATCAGTTTCGGGATCTGAACCAACCACTTCAGCAGTAAATTTGCGCCCATCTTGCAGTGCAATCACAATCTCATCAGCTTTTTTTATCACATGGTAATTGGTTAACACATAACCTTCTTTACTCATTATGACTCCTGAGCCGAGGCCTTGAAGTGAGCTTGAATTGAGTGGATTATGTTGATCAATGCTAAGGCTATAAATATTCGCAACGGCAGGGGCTGCACGGCGGACCGCTTTAGCAAAAGATAATTCTGAGCCATTATTGCTTACATTCGTTAAGCTATGGTTGAGCGAGGAGTTTTGTGTCAAAGAGGTTATGGCTAAGAAAACAGCTGCCATGACTAGACCAAATACCACAGCTTTAGTTATATAGATGCAAGTGTCTTTTAGGTTCATGGCGTGAATAATTGTTAAAAAAAATGGCTGTTATATTAACATAGCTCAAAAAATTAAGCATCGACCAAACGTTTGCCGATGCTTAATTCCTTAACTGATATCACACTCAATAATCGAATGATTGTCATCGAGTGTGATCTAGTGGGGTGACGATACTAGCGTAAAATAAGATATAGCAAGTTGTTATCACGTAATATTTTTAGCGCGACAGAGCTTTGATTGTCTTTTAGCATTTCTTTTAATGCTTTCAGGCTGGTCACTTTGTTGCGATTAAGTCCCACTATTAAGTCGCCTTTCTGTAAACCACTCATTGCAGCTGGCGAGCCTTGAGCAATCTCAGTGATCTGGATGCCTTTCTTGCTGTCTTCTAAGGTTGCGCCTTGTAACATAGGGTGTACGTTACCCGCTTCTGCTTCGACTTTATCCGCTTCACCTAAAGTTGCTTTAATGGTCTTTTTATCACCGTCACGAATAATCCCAAATTCTACTTCAGCACCTGCGCCCATAGTGGCAACTTTTGCACGAAGTTCTTGGAAGGTTTTAATGCTACGGCCATTCAGGCTGGTAATAATATCACCCGCTTTTAGTCCGGCTTTGTCAGCTGCGCTCTTTGGCATGACTTCATTCACAAAGCCACCATGTTGAGTGTCTAAACCAAACGCTTTAGCGAGTTCATTATCAAGGTCTCGTCCTGATACTCCGAGCACGCCACGTCTTACTTCACCGTGTTCAATAATTTGCTCTACAAGGTTATTCACCATATTGGCAGGGATTGCGAAACCAATACCGACGTTACCACCATTAGGGGCGACAATGGCGGTATTAATTCCGATGAGTTCACCTTTTAAGTTAACTAATGCACCGCCCGAGTTACCACTATTTATAGCTGCATCGGTTTGGATAAAGTTTTCCAGCATTTCAATGCCTAAACCACTTCGGCCTAGCGCGCTGACTATCCCTGACGTGACGGTTTGTCCAAGACCAAATGGGTTACCAATGGCCACTGCAAAATCACCGACGCGAATTTCATCAGAATCAGTTTGTTTAATAGCTATTAAGTTTTTTGCTTCAATTTGAAGTAGGGCAATATCAGATTCTTTATCTGCACCGATTAGTTTTGCTTTAACTTCACGGCCATCATGTAAACCAATTTGGATATCGTCTGCACCATTGATTACATGGTTATTGGTAATGATGTAGCCTTTGTCTGCATCAATAATAACGCCTGAACCTAAACCTCTAAAAGGGCGTTCTTGAACTTGTTCTTGTGGTGCATTAGGACCAAAGAAGTAGCGAAACACATCCGGTACTCGTTGTTTTGAAACTTGGGTGCCCGATACTGCTACCGACACAACCGCTGGCGTTGTCCGTTCTAACATTGGCGCTAAGCTAGGAATGGCTTGCCCGTCGACGGCTTGTGGAATTGCAGCGAATGATAGCGCGGGTGTCATGGCTAACGATGCAGTTAATAACGCAGCAGAAAGTAAGCTTAATTTGGTTTTCATCTATGGATAGCTCCTGTATGCATTCAAGTTTGATAACATAAAATATGTGGCTTGATGGCATGATTTCAAAGTTAAATATCGTTAATCATTTTTGTTAGTGTGTTGCCGTGAGTTTGTTTGGTGATGTCCTAAAATGGTGAGCATGTCAGCACAATGATAAGCAAACAATAAGCAAATTTACGTTAATCAATCAGAGTAGTGGTCATCGTGTTAGTTCCATTTTTATTAACAAAGGTTAATTTGATCCGTTGAAGCCATTACTCGTATTGATTGTTTAATGTTATTATTCGCAGCAATTATTTGATGTAAGAGAGTCGTAATCGTGTCGCAGTTAACCCCTTGGCAGCATTATCAGCAAGACCTTACCCGAGATGATTTTTCACATGATGCCGCACAAGAACAAGCGGTTAAGTCACTACAACGAGTCTATGATGAATTAATTGTCGCGGCTAAACCTGCATCTAGCGTGAGTAAATTATTTAGCGCAATAGGAATCAAGTCGACACCTACACCAGTAAAAGGTTTGTATTTATGGGGTGGCGTTGGCCGAGGTAAAACCTATCTGATGGACACCTTTTTTGATGCATTGCCAACAGATCGAAAATTACGTGCTCATTTCCACCGCTTTATGCACCAAATTCATCATGACTTAGGTGAACTCAAAGGTGTGCAAGATCCTCTGCTTACTATTGCAAAAAAGATGGCTTCGCAATATCAAATTATCTGTTTCGATGAGTTTTTTGTGTCGGATATCACCGATGCCATGCTGCTAGGAACGTTATTTCAAGCATTATTTAAAGAAGGGGTTGCCCTCGTCGCTACCTCAAATATCATTCCTGATGAATTATACAAAAATGGCTTACAACGGGTGCGCTTTTTACCTGCCATTGCCCTGATTAACCAACACTGTGAAATCTTAAATGTTGATTCTGGAATTGATTACCGTCTGCGTACTTTAGAGCAGGCAGAGATTTATCATTATCCACTTGATGAACAAGCTGACATCAATTTATTACATTACTTTGACCAGTTGGCGCCGGAATCTGAAAAACTTACTACTCCTATAGACGTTGATGGACGTGCAATTCGAATTCGTCAGCAGTCGCAAGGAGTGCTGTTAATCAACTTCCGCGATTTATGTGATGGGCCTCGCTCACAGCGTGACTATATGGAAATGGCTTGCCTCTATCATACTGTGCTGGTGAGTGGTTTAGAGCAAATGGGCTCCCAGCAAACGGGTGATGATATTGCCAGACGCTTCTTGGCTATGGTTGATGAATTCTACGAAAGAAATGTCAAATTGATTATTTCAGCCCAAGTCGAATTGGAACATATTTATACCGATGGCCAGTTAAATTTTGAATTCAGACGCTGTCGTTCAAGGCTGATTGAAATGCAATCAAGAGAGTATCTGGCGCTGGAACATTTGCCTTAAACTTGTAAACGATACTTTTTGAAAAGTCGGGCATTTTTTGATCATCGCTCATTGAGTGATTTATTTGAAATATTATCAAAAAGCAGGTGATCTTTGCTGTGGCTTTGCGTATAATCTGCGACCTGCCCGCGTTAATCCGCCAATTTGGGCGGAAGTTGTAAGCCAATATTCATGTTCGAAGGGGCAAGAATCGGTAATTTTGTGTTGATTGCAACCTGCAGTCGGCATGTGAGACAGAAAATTAACTTTGGGTTTTTGTAATAATGAAGACTTTTACTGCTACACCAGAAACTGTAACTCGTGACTGGTTTGTTGTTGACGCTGAAGGCAAAACTTTAGGCCGTATCGCAACTGAAATCGCAACTCGCTTACGTGGCAAGCATAAGCCAGAATACACTCCACACGTTGACACTGGTGATTATATCATCGTTATCAATGCTGAAAAAGTGACTGTAACTGGTAATAAAGCTGCTGGTAAGATTTACTACTCTCATTCAGGCTTCATTGGTGGCATTAAGCAAATCAGCTTTGAGAAGCTTCAAGCTCATAAGCCTGAAATGATCATCGAGAAAGCAGTTAAGGGTATGTTACCAAAAGGTCCTTTGGGCCGTGCCATGTTCCGTAAGCTTAAAGTTTACGCTGGCACAGAACATAACCACGCTGCACAACAACCACAAGTTCTTGATATCTAAACGGGAGGAGTAAGCAAATGTCTGCAACTCAGTACTACGGCACTGGCCGTCGCAAAACATCTACAGCTCGCGTTTTCGCTAAAGCAGGTAGTGGCAATATCGTTGTAAACCAACGTCCTTTGGATGTATATTTTGGTCGTGAAACTGCTCGTATGGTTGTTCGTCAACCATTAGAGTTAGTTGAAATGACTGATAAATTAGACATCTATGTAACTGTAAAGGGCGGTGGTACTACTGGCCAAGCTGGTGCAATTCGTCACGGTATTACCCGTGCATTATTGCAACTAGATGAAGCTTTACGTCCTACTCTACGTAGCGCTGGTTTTGTTACCCGTGATGCACGTAAAGTTGAACGTAAGAAAGTTGGTCTACGTAAAGCACGTCGTAAGCCACAGTTCTCTAAGCGTTAATTCGTTTTTTGGATTCAAAAAACCCAGCATTTGCTGGGTTTTTTATTGCCTAAAATTTATCGTGTAAAATGTGCTTTGTGTGCGTTAATGATGTTGTATAGCATCAATGTGAATAGGCCAGAAACATCGGCTGAAAGGTACATAACCTGATGTGATGGTCTCCTCCCACTACGGCATCGATGTGCCATGATTGAAGTGGTTACAAACAATCAAAATGGGAGAAGACCAAAATGAAGATTACAACAATAGGGTTAGACATAGCAAAACGATTCTTTCATATGGTTTGTTGCAATGAACAAGGTCGGTTAATTAATAAAAAAATGTTAACACGAGCTCAAGTATTAGCGTTTTTCCAAAAACAACCAACATGTTTAGTTGCTCTTGAGGCTTGTGCAACATCGCATTATTGGGCTCGAGAAATACAAAAGTGTGGTCATAAAGTAAAGCTTATTCCACCTCAACATGTAAAAGCCTTTTTAATTGGCAATAAAAATGATTATAACGATGCTTTCGCCATTTCTGTTGTAGCAAACCAGCTACATATTAAAAGTGTAGGTATAAAGTCGATAGCACAACAAGATAATCAAGAACAACATAAAGCCAGAGAACTAACCGTAAAACAAAGAACTGCACTTTGTAACCAAATCAGAGGGCTGATTGCTGAATACGGCATTATTTTAAACCAAGGTGTGAGTCGCATACGGAAAACCATCCCATTAATACTGGATGATGAAACCACACAATTATCAGAGGCGTTCAAAACAATACTGAGGCAGCTACAAGCACAACTTAATGCATTAGATACGTGTATTGAAACCTATAGCCAATTAATTGTTGAAACAGTCAAAAATAATGCCATTTGCCAGAGGATACAAACCATACCGGGATTTGGACCGATGGTGTCCAGTGCCTATTTTAATGAAGTCGGTAATGGTGCTAATTATAGGCGAGGCCGTGATGTATCTGCTTCATTGGGTATTGTTCCTAAACAGCACAGCAGTGGAGGTAAAGATATTTTACTTGGGATAAGTAAGCGAGGTAATAGTTACCTAAGGTGTTTGTTAATACAAGGTGCTAAAGCGGTTGTATCCAGAGCAGGCACCAAGAATGACAAGTTGAGCCAATGGATAAATAAGCTTGTGCAAACTCGAGGGCATAACCGCGCATGTGTCGCTTATGCTAACAAAATGGCGAGAATGGCTTGGGCTATAACCGTGTCAGGCGAAGATTATTCAACGATAGAAAAATAAGTACCAATAAAAAGTAAACCGCTCTTCAACGAATTGCGTGGGTAAAATGAAACGATGACATAACAGGTAAAACCTGCATATTGAAAACCTGGCGAGTTCAGTGGTAGTCAATACCGATAACCTGATAAGGACAATATGTGCGGAATACATCGAGGCCAGAAGTCTTGAACTTCCTATAAAGGCCGTATATATGACAGCAATCCTGTCCCTGTTATCGATGAGTGATACCTTGCAATACGGGAGGAGACCATATATGAACTTGAGATGCTCTTGCTAACTGCGTTATTCTTTACACAAGCAGGCTTGTAATAGGTCAGCTATTGGTGCGTCAATTCGTCTTGTTAGTAAGATAAATAACAAGTTTGATAGTGGTTAATGACTAAACTTTGATCTTTATAATTATATTCTCACCTTTTAACACTAGTTGAGGTTACATAATTAATGGAATTGGTATCAGTTAAAAAGAGGCTAAAACATGAATTTACCATTGTTAATGACCGCATTTGGCTTAGTTTTAATTATTGAAGGGCTTGGTCCGTTACTTTTTCCTAACAAGTGGCAAAAATATTTATTAGAGCTTTCTACACAAAAGCAAAATGTTCTCAGACGCTTAGGTGGATGTTTAGTTACTGCAGGAATTGTTTTATTGATTATTTTTCAATAAAACACTTGCCTATAACCCCCTAAAATCTGTTAAAATTCTATTTTATACCACAAGACGTTGCAGCTAATAATGGGCAAAAATGTAGTCGTACTCGGCACTCAATGGGGTGACGAAGGCAAAGGTAAGATTGTCGACCTTTTAACAGAACAGGCAAAATACGTAGTTCGTTACCAAGGCGGCCATAATGCCGGTCATACTTTGGTAATTGATGGTGAAAAAACCGTTCTTCATCTTATTCCGTCAGGCATTTTACGTGATAACGTAAAATGTATTATCGGTAATGGTGTGGTTGTTGCTCCTGATGCGTTGATGAAAGAAATCAACATGCTAAAAGGACGCGGCGTACCTGTCGAAGAGCGTTTATTAATTTCTGAAGCATGTCCGCTTATCCTTCCATTCCATTGTGCATTGGATATTGCTCGCGAGAAAGCTCGCGGTAATCAAGCCATTGGTACAACGGGTCGTGGTATTGGTCCTGCATATGAAGACAAAGTATCTCGTCGCGGTTTACGCATCGGTGATTTGTTTAATGCAGAACTTTTTGCGACTAAGTTACAAGAAGTGATGAAATATCATAACTTCATGCTAACTGAGTACTACAAAGTTGAAGCCGTTGATTACCAGCAAACACTTGATGATGCATTAGCGATTGCTGATTATCTAAAAAGCATGTGTACTGATGTTAGTGAAATGCTTGATGTTGCGCGTAAAGCGGGTGAGCCAATTTTGTTTGAAGGCGCTCAAGGCACATTATTGGATATCGACCACGGTACTTATCCATTTGTGACTTCATCAAACACGACAGCTGGTGGTGTTGCGACTGGTTCAGGTTTTGGTCCTCGTCATTTAGACTATGTTTTAGGCATCATGAAAGCTTATACGACTCGCGTCGGTGCTGGTCCATTCCCAACAGAATTAGCCAATGAAATTGGTGATTATATTGGTGAGAAAGGCCAAGAGTTTGGTGCAACAACTGGTCGTAAGCGTCGTCCTGGTTGGTTGGATGCTGTGGCAATGCGCCGCGCAGTTCAAATCAACAGTGTTAGTGGTTTTTGTTTAACTAAATTAGACGTTTTAGACGGCCTAAAAGAAGTTAAAATTTGTGTTGGCTATCAATATGCTGATGGAACAGTTTCAAAGGTTACGCCTTTGGCTGCAGAAGGATATGATTTAGTTACCCCAATATATGAAACCATGCCTGGTTGGAGTGAAACCACTTTTGGTGCCACAACAATCGAGCAATTGCCTCCAGCGGCAATAAATTATATCAAGCGTCTCGAAGAGTTATTAGAAACGCCTATTGATATTATCTCTACTGGGCCGGACAGAAATGAAACCATGATTCTGGTTAATCCGTTCAAGTAAACTAAACAGGCCGCGATAAGCGGCCTTTTTAATGGGCGCAATTAACGGTAGTAACAGTTTCTATTCAAGAAATACGCTATACTGCCGATGGATAAGTCATGAAAGTGTCATCGAGAATCCTTATGTTGCGTATCTGTTTATTATTGTTGAGTGTGGTTTCGATCAATGTATTTGCGGTGACAGAAGCCGTCGATATCTATAGCGATCAACAATTGATTTCGCTCATCCGCTCAAATCAATATTTACAACGCGTAAAAGCAGACGACTGTCAGCTGGTTCAAGACATTGAAGCCCGTGCAGAAGTATTACAGCAACCCATGTATCAGTTTTTATGGGGCGAAATGCTTAATAACGGTGTTTGTGTCAAGGCTCATCCTTCTCGCGGCATAGCGCTACTAAAAACCTCAGCTGAGCAAGGTAGTGCTGAAGCGATGGTAAAATTGGCAGATTATTATTATCGCGGTAAACTAGTGATTAAAGATCCCAATCGTGCAGTGCAATACGTGTTGCCTGCTGCAGCGAACGGTGATTTAACCGCAATAATGACACTGGTTCGTTTATTTGGTGAAGGCTATGGAAGTCCTGCCGATTATGAACTTGGCTATCATTGGTTATATAACAGTATATTTGATGACGACGCCCAACAGAAAAAGGCATCGTCTTTATTGCAGATGCTCGCTGCAAAAATGCCCGCCAGTACTGTGGCCAGGGCACAGCAGCCTCAGCTGTACAAACGTTAAAGGCTCCAAAATATGGAGCGAATTATTTGGAAATTGAATGATCAACGATCCTCATTTTGAGAGAGAACAAGACAAGTACGACAATCCTATTCCTAGCCGTGAGTATATTTTAGAATACTTGCGCGCCCAAAAGTCTCCTGTTACCCGCGATAAAATAGCTGAAGCATTATCCATTACAGATGAAGTGCCATTAGAGGCCCTACGTCGTCGTTTACGTGCAATGGAACGTGATGGCCAGCTAGTCTTTACCCGCGGTCAAAGTTATGGCTTACCTGAACGAATGGATTTATTGTCTGGTACCGTTTTAGGCCATCGCGATGGATTCGGCTTTTTTAAGCCAGATGAAGGCGGTGATGACTTATTTATTAATAATCGCGACATGCTGATGTATTTCCATGGCGATAAAGTGCTTGCTCAAAAAGCGGGTACCGATCGTCGTGGTCGTCGCGAAGCACGAATAGTCCGCTTAGTTCATGAGCGAACGGCTGCATTAGTTGGCCGTTACCATGTCGATGGCGGCATGGGTTTTGTGATTGCTGACGACAGACGCATCACCCAAGAAATATTAATCGCCAGCGAAGATACACTAGGCGCGCGTGCCGGTGATGTTGTTGTGGTTGAGTTAACTCGTCGCCCTGGTCGTTTTGTTAAAGCCGCAGCGAAAGTGACCGAAGTCTTAGGTAAGACAATGGCACCGGGTATGGAAATTGAAATTGCATTACGTAATTATGATTTACCACATACTTGGTCAGCGATTATTGAGAAAAAACTCAAACGTATTCCTGACGAAGTTACCGAAGAAGATAAATTAGGTCGCGTAGATTTACGTCATTTACCGTTAGTCACTATTGATGGCGAAGATGCCCGTGATTTTGATGACGCGGTGTATGCTGAGGCAAAACCAAGTGGTGGCTGGCGTTTATGGGTAGCAATTGCTGATGTGAGTCATTATGTACGCACTGATTCAGCCTTAGATACTGAAGCGCGCTCACGTGGTAACTCGGTATATTTCCCATCGCAAGTTATCCCAATGTTGCCTGAGAAAATATCTAATGGTTTATGTTCATTAAAGCCAAAAGTCGACCGTTTATGTATGGTCGCTGAAATGACCATTTCTGCAGCGGGTAAGTTATCGGGTACTAAGTTCTACCCTGCGGTAATGCACTCTCATGCACGTTTTACCTATACCCAAGTCGCCGACATGCTAGAAGGTGGCGCAATTGCTCCTGAGCATGAAGCACTATTCCCACATTTATTGTGTTTGCAGTCGTTATATCTGATCTTAGATGAGCGCCGAGCAGAGCGTGGGGCAATTGCTTTTGAAACATTAGAAACCCAGTTCATTTTTAATGAGCAACGTAAAATTGATAAAATTGTCCCAAGAGGCCGCAATCAAGCACATAAAATCATTGAAGAATGTATGATTTTAGCCAATGTGGCGTCGGCGAAATTTGTTAAAAAACACAAAGGTGAAGTGCTATATCGCGTTCACGAAGCACCATCAGAGCAAAAACTGGCTAATTTTAAAGAGTTTCTTGCTGAGCGCGGCTTAAGCATGGATGGCGGATTAGAGCCGACTCCGACTGACTATCAAAATCTGATGTTAAAAATTGCTGACCGTCCTGACTTTGAGTTAATTCAGGTGATGTTATTGCGCTCAATGCGCCAGGCCGTTTACAGCCCAGACAACGAAGGTCACTTTGGTTTGGCATTAGAAGCTTATTCGCATTTTACGTCGCCAATTCGTCGTTATCCTGATTTAGTTTTACATCGAGTGATCAAATATTTACTCGCTAAAGAGCTGGGTAATGCCAACGATAAATGGACTCAAGATGGTGGTTATCTCTATCAGATTGAAGAGTTAGATGCATTAGGTGAAGAATGTTCTACCACTGAGCGTCGTGCAGACGAAGCAACCCGTGATGTGAGTGATTGGTTGAAATGTGAATATATGCAAGATCACGTCGGCGACACCTTCGACGCGGTTATTGCCTCAGTCACTAGCTTTGGTTTATTTGTCAGATTAAACGAATTATTTATTGATGGGCTAGTACATATTTCAAGTCTTGCCAGTGACTATTATCAATTCGATCCAATGCGTCAGCGGTTAATTGGTGAAAATTCTCGCCAAGTATATCAAGTCGGCGATCCTGTGACGGTTAAAGTTGCGGCGGTGAATCTTGATGATCGTCAAATTGATTTATTGATGGTGGGTGACAACACTAAAGGTGCGGGTAAAACTGCGCGTAAAGGTAGCAAGCCTACAACCGCACGCCAACGAGTCAATGCTGAAGGCGCTAAGTCAGCACGAGGTAAGTCATCTGTAAAGTCTGACAAACCTAAATCTGACAAGCCTAAAGCCAGCAAGCGTCGTTCAAGCGGAAAAGCTTCATCTCCAGCGGCAAAACCTGCGGTGGTAAAAAAACCTTCTGCAGTTGCACAAAAAGCGGATGCAGCAAAACCAGATTCTAGCGTTAAGAAAAACCCTGCCAAGCGCAGCAAGAGAAAGTAATTAAATGAAAAAACAAGATACCATTTTTGGCATTCACGCCGTTCAAGCTTTGTTAGATAACAGCCCTGAACGTGTCATTGAACTTTGGCTGTTACAAGGCCGTGATGACGAACGCCTAACCCCATTAATTAATCTAGCGTCAACCTTTGGTACAACACTACAACGTGCT
Source organism: Shewanella frigidimarina (assembly GCF_003797125.1). Lineage (GTDB taxonomy): Bacteria > Pseudomonadota > Gammaproteobacteria > Enterobacterales > Shewanellaceae > Shewanella > Shewanella frigidimarina. The sequence goes on along the minus strand of NZ_RKKE01000001.1, from coordinate 715,913 downwards.
GCACGTAAAGTGTTAGATGACAAAGCGGGTAGCTCACAGCACCAAGGTATTGTGGCTCGCGTTAAGGCTGTTAAGCCTTTGACTGAAAAAGATTTAGATGAGTTACTTGATAAAACAGCAGTGCCTTTTTTATTGATTTTAGACGGTGTAACTGACCCACATAATCTTGGTGCATGTTTGCGTAATGCTGATGCGGCCGGGGTGCATGCGGTTATCGTACCAAAAGATAACTCAGTAGGGTTAACTTCAACCGTAAGCAAAGTTGCTTGTGGCGCAGCAGAAACCATACCGTTATTCCAAGTGACTAACCTTGCTCGTACCATGCGTCACTTGCAAGATAAAGGTGTTTGGATTGTAGGTACTGCAGGCGAAGCCGAGGGTAATGTATACCAAGCAGACCTTAAAGGGCCGCTAGCCATTGCTATGGGCGCAGAAGATAAAGGTTTGCGTCGCTTATCGCGCGAAGGTTGTGATTCACTTGTATCGATTCCAATGTCTGGAAGCGTGTCGAGTCTCAACGTGTCTGTTGCCACTGGTGTTTGCTTATTTGAAGCGGTTAGACAGCGTTTAGGTTAATCACCATAGATTAGCTTTGCTGCTAGCTGTATAACAAAATAATACGATCAAAAAACGGCGATATTAATCGCCGTTTTTTATTATCTAAAGCTCAAGATATTGAGTGTTTTACAAACTGCTTTAACCTTTTTATTAATTCAAAGCGGCTAATGCGTTCAGTTTAAATAAGTGCACTTTATATATATGCAGCTTAGATAATCAATTAACGTCTACCGATCTCATTATCGACATCTTCGTCATCCAATTCTTCATGCCCCAAATTATCATCGTTTACTACGCTAGCATAAGCAGTATTATAACCTGCTTGCTCATCGGCATCTTCAAGCTCATCGTCGGTTGGATCTGGCACGCTATCAAATGCATCCTCGGAAGGATTGATCATTTGCTCGTTGACCATTTCAATATCCACACGTGGATCGAATGATGCTGCTAACGGTGAGCTGACTAAATCACCACCGGCCATAATGTAATCTCCAGTGGCTGTTTGCTCGGCTTTTTGGCGCAAATTAATCCACAGTAGTCTTACTAATAAGGTAAACGAACAGATTGCCATAAATCCATATAGCATTTGGTCACCCAAGACCTGCATTAAACCAGAAGCGACTAAGGGGCCAATACTTGCTCCAATACCAAAGGTCACTAATATGGTAGCCGACAGTCCTACTCGTTCGTGTTGATCTACCCGCGAGTTCGCTAAGGCCGTTGCTAATGGGTATAAGGTGAACGCCAAAATACCAAATAAACTGGTTAATATTAATGAATACACAGAGTGGAATGGAACGACCGTAATAATTAATACGATAACGCCCAATAATGTGCAGTTAATGCGAATTAATAAGCTGCGAGAAATAATGTCAGATAATTTACCCATTGGCCATTGGGCTAACAGCCCAGCAAAAATGGTACAAGACATGTAGAGTGCAACATGTTCAGGGTCAATGCCTTTGGCTGTGGCATAAGATGGCGCTAAACCATAAAAACAACCAACAATCATGCTTCCTAACGCTATTGTCGTTAAGGCTTGAGGTGCGCGTTTCCAATACAGACCCATTTGTAATGGCGCCGGAGTCAACGGTTCTGGGTGGATTCTGCGAGTGATTGAAATAGGCACAATGCATAATGCAAAGCATATGGCGATTAACAGCAGTGGTTCTATGCCTAAATCGGGATATAAGCTAATGGCTCCCTGGCCAGCCATTAACCCTAAGTAAGATACAATCATGTAACTAGCAAACACGGTACCACGTTGACTATTTTCGGCCTGCTCATTGAGCCAGCTTTCTAACACCATATATTGGCACATCATTCCCATACCAACGGCAAGGCGCAATACTAACCATATGGTTAAGTTGTCGATTAAGGCGTGACCCAGTGCAGATGCTGTGACGATTCCAGCACAAGCAACAAAAGCTCGAATATGGCCCACTTGAGCGATAAGTTTATGGCCAACTTTGGAACCGCACACAAGACCAATATAGTAGGCAGACATCATGCCACCAATCCATATTTGTGGCACTTGCATAGTAGTCAGGCTTAAGCCCAAGTAGGTTGTTAGTAAACCTGCGGCAAGTACCATTAAAAAGGTGGTGCTATATAAGGATGCAAAACTGCGTAGCGGGCTGTCCATAACTGCGCCTTTATTGATTCAGTAGGGCTACATTAGCCCTACTGATTGATTGTCTTGTTACGCTTCATTTGCGATCAATAATTATTGAAACGTGTACAACAAGTTGAATGTGGTGACGGTGTCGGTGTTTTTACTTTCATCAGGAACCACTTCAGTGTACTTGATGTTCATACCGATTTTAAATGCCCAATCTTGAATAAATGTATTTTTATAACTCATATCAAGGGTTAACGTGTTGTTATCTAAACCTGTTTCAGCTGTTACGTCGGCATTGAAGCTAGTGTACTCTTGCAGTTTTACCGTATATTTAGCCGCTGAACGTAAAATTACATCACGGTTTTCATCAGGGTTTGGCTCTGCAATACTGGCTTGCGGTTGGTCATAACGATAACCTGGGCCAGCTTCAAGGCTCAATTTGGTTTTATAGTTTTTAATTAGGTCAAAACCATAACCAGTAGAAATAGTTGAAATTCGGGTATAAGAACCAAACTCGTTCCAGGTAAATTCACCACGACCAAACACATAACCACGTTCTAATTTATAGTTAGACTGTAAAAACAATTCGTACTTTTCCGCAGTAGACTCAGTTCCATCAGCAGCATAATAAGCCTTTAATGTCGCTTCTTGTTTGGTGCTCGGCGAGTCGTAAGTTAAATAAGTACGGCCGTTGAAGTTTTTAGTTTCGTTGTTACCGCTGTTTAACTGTAAACCGGCTTCAACTTCAGCATTAAAACTACTAGGCGGTTCTTGATAATCCGGTGGTACTAATGCCCATGCCGGAGCAGACAATAAAAAGAGGCAGCATGTTGTGACTATGTTTTTCATGGTTATCATTAGAGTGTTTTATTCTTGACGGCGTAAACGCGGTATTTTGGACTGCCGCCATCATACCTGTATTCAAGATTGCTGAAAAGAGTGAGTTAGTGCTTGAGTTTATTGCGCGCTTTATGTATCATCGCGCGCTCAAATCAGTCACTTTAATTCGTTCCTTGCCTCCACATTGGTCTGACTGAGCCAGAAAAGAGGCTACTTAACCGTAAGGAGCAATAAATGCGTCATTATGAAATCGTATTTATGGTTCACCCAGATCAAAGTGAACAAGTCCCAGGTATGATTGAGCGTTACACCGGTGTTATCACCGCTGCTAATGGTACAGTCCACCGTTTAGAAGATTGGGGCCGTCGTCAATTGGCTTACCCGATCCAAGACCTACATAAAGCTCACTATGTTCTTTTGAACGTAGAAGCATCTGCAGAGTCTATCGAAGAACTAGAAACAGCTTTCCGTTTCAACGACGCTGTTCTGCGTAACATGGTAATGCGCACTAAAGCTGCCGTTACTGAAGCTTCTCCTATGGCAAAAGCAAGAGACGAGCGTGATTCACGTCGTTCACCTTCTGATGACCGTAATGTAGAAGAAAGCGCTGAAGAAAACGCTGAATAATTTTTTGTGAATAATCACTTAATGTTGTCTGGAACGATAACTCGTTCAAGGCGATTAGATAGTCCTAGCGGTATAGCCCATGTGGTTATAACGGTAGAACATAAATCACAACGACAAGAAGTAGAAATGTTGAGAAACGTCTACTGTTTGATTCAAGTGGTATTAAGTGGTCCGCGCTTTGATAGCGTTGCAAATAAATTACAAGCAGGTGTGCAAGTTGATGTTGAAGGGTTTCTTTCACTACAACAAGGGCGAAATGGACAAAACCGTTTAGTCTTGCATGCTGAAAATGTCGAATTGAAAACTTAGGAGACTGTCAAAATGGCACGTTATTTCCGTCGTCGCAAGTTCTGCCGCTTCACCTCTGAAGGTGTTGTCGAGATTGATTACAAAGATATCGTTACTTTAAAGAACTACATCACTGAAAGCGGCAAGATTGTTCCTAGCCGTATCACTGGTACCAGTGCTAGATATCAACGCCAACTAGCTCGCGCTATCAAGCGTGCTCGTTATCTTTCTCTACTGCCATATACTGATTTACATCAGTAATATTGCAGTATTAATTATTCCTAACAGAATATTGAGGATTTGATAATGAACGTTATTTTGCTAGATAAAGTTGCAAACTTAGGTAGCTTAGGCGACCAAGTTTCTGTTAAAGCTGGTTATGCTCGTAACTTCCTTTTACCTTATGGTAAAGCAGTTGTAGCAAACGCAGCAAACACTGAAGTATTTGAAGCTCGTCGTGCTGAATTAGAAGCTAAATTAGCTGCTGAATTAGCTACTGCGACAGCTCGTGCTGATAAATTAACTGCATTAGAAGCTGTTGTTATTGCTTCTAAAGCAGGTGATGAAGGTAAATTATTCGGATCAATTGGCAACCGTGATATCGCTGATGCAGTTACTGCAGCTGGCGTAGCACTTGCTAAATCTGAAGTTCGTTTACCTTTAGGTGCTTTACGCACTACTGGTAGCTTCGAAATTGAAGTTCAAGTACACGCTGAAGTTAAAGCTGTAGTTAAGATTGCTATTGTAGCAGAAGCTTAATTACTGTTTAGCTCCATAAAAACACCGCCTCAGGGCGGTTTTTTTTTATGTCTGCAATTTAATCCCTATCTTTATTGACACGATCTGTTTTAAGCCGTGCAGCTAATCGTTTGGGATCTTTCAATGCCAGAGAATATTCCAGTGAACCTCTATTTGATGGTCACTGGAATATTGTTTACCAGAGTTAGTTTGGCTCTTTTTCAGCCGCTGCTTTAGGGGTTACTACTACAGCCGCTTTGGCCGGTGCATCTGCTGTAACTTCGGACGCTGCTTTAGGTATTACTACAACAGCTGCTTTGGTCGGTACTTTCGTTGCAACTTCTGCCGTTGCTTCAGGTGCGACAACCGTTACTGCTTCAGTCGTCGCTTTGGCTGGTGCCTCAGTTACCACTTCAGGTGCGACAACCGTTACTGCTTCAGTCGTCGCTTTGGCTGGTGCCTCAGTTACCACTTCAGGTGCGACTACTGTTACTGCCTCAGTCGTTGCTTCGGTAGGAATTTCAGTCGCTACCTCAATTGCAACATCGGGCGCTACTTCAATTACCGCTTTGGCTTGTGCCTCAGTTACCACTTCAGGTGCGACTACTGTTACTGCCTCAGTCGTTGCTTTGGTAGGAATTTCAGTTACAGCTTCAGTTGCTACCTTTGCTTCTCCTTTAGTCTTGCTCACTAAGGTTAACTCTTTTATCAAATTATCAGCGTGATCAACTTTATCCATCATCCACAAAATGTAGCGAATATCGACATGTACGGCACGGGTAATCGTCGGGTTAAAAAACCAATCTTTAGTGATAGCTTCGTAAGTTGAGTCGAAGTTAAGACCAACTAACTCACCTTTACCATTTAATACCGGTGAACCTGAGTTACCACCAGTAGTGTCAGCACTTGATAAAAAGTTAACCGGTACAGAGTTAAAATCGGCAGGCTTGTCTAAACAAGACATAAATTGACAACTGCTTTGCTGCTTATATACCGATGTGACGCGATGTTTACCTAAGTCATCAGCTTTAATCGCCGTCAACAGTTTCGCTGGAGCATTATAAGGTGCTTCGCCAGTATTTTTGGCTAGGATGCCTGCTAAGCGAGTAAATGGTTGCTTGTATAATGCATCTTTAGATTGATAGCCATCAACCATGCCGTAAGTAATACGTAACGTGCGGTTAGCATCTGGGTATACAGGCCAGTTATTTGATTTGTAATAATCAATAATCGCCTTCATGTATTCAGGTCGAACAGATGACAGCTTGCCTGCAAGTAGCTTTTCGCTCTTTTCCAATGCCATGTTAGTGTCATGAATAGCCACCGCTAAACGAATAAACGGGTCATCACTAATTTCAAAATCTTCAGCTCTTTTACTCATCCACGCCAGACGTTTAGCTTGGTCGGTGAGTTCTGTTAATGCATACAAACCTTCCACTTTTGATTCTAGCTGTTCAAAATTGTCTGAGCTGCTTAAGGCATTATCAAACACTTCAGTTTTTAACGGTTGTCTTACATAGGCTTGTAAGTCTTGTAGCCATAAAATTTTATCGACCACGGGATCGAAGCTGCTATCGATACGTTTAAGTGCCGCTTTAAACATTTTCATATCGCGAAGCTGAAACCCTGACTCACGTTGGTCATTAGGTTTCTTTCTTTCTTTAGCTAAACGGTACAGTTTGCTGGCAGCCTGAAGCATTTCGCTTGATTGAGCATTTTTAAAGAAATAATTGGTTTGCATCTGCTGATGTTTTTCAGCAAGTAGTGCTTCAAGATCGCTGATGAGATTTTGGTTCGCGCCAGGATCTTTTTTAAGCCAAGCGAGAAAGTCATTTTCGCGTTGCTGTTTAATACCGACAATATCAGTAGCGTTAAAGCCATCTAATAAGCCATTCAGTTTTTTCATCCGGTTAGCCATGGAAGCCATCGTGCCGGCATATTTAAGTGCGATATCTTTATCTACATCGCCCATCAAGGTAATAGTATCAATTTGCAACTGGTAGCGTTTTGCGTAGGTTGGATATATCCAATCACTGGCAAACTGTAACTCGCTGGTTAAGTTGTAACGGCTGGTAGAGCCAGGGTAACCGGCCACAAAAATACCATCGCCAGCTTTTACACCGTCTGCGTTTACTTTTAAATAGCTTTTAGGCTGGTATGGCACATTGCCTTTTTTAAACGTTGCAGGCTTACCGTCTTTACCCACATAGGCGCGTAAAAAGGTAAAATCGCCTGAATGACGAGGGTATTCATAATTGTCGATATCGCCGCCAAAGCCGCCAACACTTTTGGGTGGTGCATACACTAAGCGTACATCTCTAATGATTAACTGTTTAGTTAAATAATATTCTAAGCCGTGGTGAAAACTGTTAACCGAGCAACGGTAGTTGTCATCTGTTTCGCAAACTTTAATTAATGCTTTTTTATTTGCTTGGATATCTTCAAAGCGTACCAAAGGTTCGGTGCTTAAGTTAGCCATAACGCTATCGGTCACGTTGGTAACTTCTTGGGTAATGTATAAGCGTTCGTTTGGCCCTGCAGAAGGTTCTTCCGCTTGGGTGTTTGCTAAAAAGCCATCAGTGAGGTAATTATGTTCTTTTTTGCTGTTATATTGTATGCCGCGATAAGCACAATGATGGTTTGTGACAACTAGGCCTTGGGGGGATACAAAACTGGCGGTACAATACCCCAAACTGACGACAGCATTCATTGGGTACTGTCCTAAATCGGCCAGTTGTGATGCGGGAATATCAATACCACGTTGCAGGAGTTTGTCGGCAATGGATGGCATTTGATACGGCTGCCATTGGCCTTCATCGGCAAAGGCTAAACCAGATGTCAGCACAAGTGCTGCAACGAATGCGGTACGCATGTATTTTCCTTAAATAATTATTTTATGTCCGTTAAACGGAGCTGTTATTCTAGTTGGTAATGACGGCAAATTAAGCTAGACCACGGTGTTATACCATATTTTATAAAGTCGTTGGAAATTGGGAGTGTTAATGTCACAGCAAGGTGCTTTTAAAGCAAGAAACAGGCAAAGAGATGTAGAAGTTAATGCATTAAAGTTGCCTCCTCATTCAATAGAAGCAGAACAATCCGTTTTAGGTGGATTGATGCTAGATGCTGAAGCGTGGGATCGTGTTTCTGAAGCGGTTGTGCCAGAAGATTTTTATTCTCGTTCTCATCGAATGATTTTCACGGCTATGCAACGTTTAATGGAATCGGGCCAACCGCTGGATTTAATTACCGTATCCGAACAGCTCGAAATTGAAGATCAATTAGACGATGCTGGCGGCTTTGCTTACTTAGGCGAAATTGCCAAAAATACCCCCAGCGCCGGTAATATTTTATCTTATGCAGACATTGTGCGTGAACGTGCCGTAGTACGTGACATGATTGCCGTTGCCCACGAAATTGCCGATGCGGGTTATAACCCAGAAGGCCGTGATTCAAGTGCATTATTAGACTTGGCTGAAACCAAAGTCTTTAAAATCGCAGAAATGCGTACCAATGCCAATGAAGGCCCGGAAAACATTAAAAGCATTCTTGAAAAAACTGTCGATAGGATTGAGCAGCTTTATAACAATCCCCATAACGGTGTTACAGGTGTTTCAAGTGGTTTTAATGATTTAGATAAAATGACCGCAGGTTTTCAGTCTGGCGACTTAATTATTGTAGCCGCGCGTCCTTCTATGGGTAAAACCACCTTCGCGATGAACTTGTGTGAACAAGCCGCCATGAATGAAGACAAGCCAGTGCTTATTTTCAGTCTCGAGATGCCGTCAGAACAGATTATGATGCGTATGTTGGCCTCACTTGGCCGTGTAGACCAAACCAAAATTCGTACAGGTCAATTAGACGATGAAGATTGGGCGCGTGTGTCTTCAACCATGGGTATTATGCTTGAACAAGGTAAAATGTACATCGATGATGGCTCAGGGTTAACCCCAACCGAAGTGCGTAGTCGTGCCAGACGTATTGCGCGTGAGCATGGCGGGTTATCAATGATCATGATCGATTATCTGCAATTAATGCAAGTGCCGTCGTTAAAAGATAATCGTACCTTAGAAATTTCAGAAATCTCTCGTTCATTAAAAGCCTTAGCCAAAGAATTAGAAGTACCTGTTATTGCACTGTCACAGCTTAACCGCTCGCTAGAGCAACGAGCCGATAAACGCCCAATTAACTCTGACTTGCGTGAATCGGGTGCGATTGAGCAGGATGCCGATTTGATTATGTTCATTTATCGCGACGAAGTGTATAACGACAGCTCTGAAGATAAAGGCACCGCAGAAATCATCATAGGTAAACAGCGTAACGGACCTATTGGACGTATTCGCTTGGTATTCCAAGGTCAATTCTCTCGCTTTGATAATTATGCTGGGCCGCAATTTGAAGAAGATTAATCATTGATTAGATTGTATTTGTGTTTTTAGTATCGTTATTTATGATATTAGCTTATCTCTGTTAGTGAGGTCGCATTTATGGCACTAAACCTCCTAACAGACAGTAAGACGCGCCATGTTTTTTATTGTTTAATTAAGGCAATCTATTGAAACCTTTTCCTCGTGCAGAAATCAGTCGTTACGCATTGCAAAGTAACTTGGCACAACTGCGCCTTATTGCGCCCAATAGTAAAATTATGGCAGTGGTTAAAGCCAATGGTTATGGCCATGGATTATTAAATGTTGCTGAATGTGTTGGCTTATTAAATTATGTAGAAAGCGTCTGCAAGTATCATGGCGGCGCAGATGGTTTTGGATTAGCAAGGCTTGAAGAAGCGTTGCAACTCAGAGAAGGCGGTGTAAAAGGTAAGCTTTTATTATTAGAAGGTTTCTTCCGTCAGTCTGATTTACCCACACTGGTTAGCCACAATATTGATACTGTGGTTCATCATGAATCGCAATTGCAAATGCTTGAAACTATCGCGCTAGATAAGCCTGTCACCGTATGGATAAAAATTGATACTGGTATGCATCGTATTGGCTTTAGTCTTGAACAATTCAACAGTATTTATCAGCGCTTGCTGGCTTGTCCGCAAGTGGCTAAACCGATTCATTTAATGACCCACTTTGCATGCGCCGACGAACCCGATAATCCTCTCACTCAAACGCAAATGAATGCCTTTGAGCAACAGGTTAGCGGCTTAGAAGGCGATCGCACCTTAGCAAATTCTGCAGGTACCTTATTTTGGCCAACAAGCCAAGCCGACTGGGTAAGACCCGGCATTGCGCTTTATGGTGTATCTCCAGTTGTGGGTGATCGAGGCGTTAATCATCGATTAATTCCAGCGATGGAGTTAGTCTCCAATTTAATCGCGGTGCGCGAGCATAAAGCCGGTGATAGTGTCGGTTATGGTGCATCTTGGACCGCTAAAAAAGACACTCGTTTAGGGGTTGTTGCCATTGGTTATGGTGATGGTTACCCACGTAATGCGCCAGAAGGCACACCGGTGTGGATTAACGGCCGCAGAGTACCGATAGTCGGTCGAGTGTCTATGGATATGTTAACCGTAGATTTAGGTGCTGATGCACAAGATAACGTCGGCGATAGCGTTCAACTGTGGGGCAAAGCACTTGCAGTAGAAGAAGTGGCCGAGCACATTGGCACCATAGCTTATGAGTTAGTCACTAAGCTTACGCCGCGCGTGGTAGTTGAATTGCTCGATTGAGCATGAGATTGATATAAACAATGCCCAATACGTAGATAACGTGTTGGGCATTGTTGTTTTAGATGCTTTTTTTAGGTGCTGTAGTTTTGAGGCTCTGTTGTTTTTAAGAATTAGGTGCCAGTGTTAGATTCAGTTTTTCACTTTGGCGTTAACTTCTAATGTTCGATTAAGAGTCTTCAAAACAAATTTCAATAAAAGCGTTACCGAATTCGTGGCTAAAAGGCATCATGATTTTTTTACCACGCGCTTTATGAGAAATAGTATGGTTTTTACCAGATACAACAGCCGGTGTCGCCATATCAAAGTCGTAACCTTTTTCACTGAGTAAGTTTTTAGCTCCACCAGTAACCATGTTGGTTATTTCACCCACTAAATCAGTGACTTCATCGTTAATCATGCCAGGGTTTTCGCCTAGCATTTTATGCATAATTTCGAGGATTAACGCTTTTTCGAAAGTAATAGAAAGCGAACCGCGGGTTTTAGGTCCTACCATACCAATCAAGCCTGATACGTCACCTTTTGCAAGGTCATGGTTTTTTAATTGTGGTTTACCTGGCTTAAGATCCATGGTTGCCATGGTTGAGATAACATTGATTAAAGACACAAGAAATGGGTTGATGAATTCAACGTTCATAGGCAAAGCAATCCTTCTACATTTAAAAGAGTGGCATAGTATAGAGAGAGGGCATAAAGAGTGCGCAACGTTACACGGCCCTGTCATTATAGTAGCTGACTAACACAAATACTGACTATATCAGCAAAGTGAAATACAGGTTTAAGCTTAGAGCACAAAAAAGAAATTGATAGTGACATTAATGGTAAAAATATTTCTATACCGTTATTTAGTGTAACAAAAGTCTAGAATGAGCAGTTAATTTACTATGGTCGGTTTAAAGCTACAAGGGCTGAGCTGAGCATCAATTGTTTAAGCCGCCGACTAAAGTTGTTTCTAGCTTGGAGCTAATATTGATTTCCCATGCACTTTAAGCAATTAGCGCGACAATGAAGACTGCACGTTTTGAATATCAAACGATGATAAATTCGGTTAATACCACATCAAAGCGAGGCTCACTAGTTGATAAGCACAGCAACTGATACGCTCGAGTGCATCTTTTTCATCATGCTGATGTTTGATAGTTCATTATGTTAAGTTGTTGACTGTAATTGTAGTGATTCAGCTTGGGATTTCTATTGGCTAATCATGTTTTTAAGGCTGTGTTGGCTTCTTGAAAAGTTAAGATGATTTAATCGCCTTACATCAATAAGATAGTAAATGTAGGATAAATCAATAACGCAATCACTAAACGTTATGTAGAACAAGGATCAAACAAGTGTCGAAATCTGTAGTAATCACAATAAATGATCAATTTTCACGAGTTGAGTTTCTGAAAGATAGAACGCCAGAAACCACTAATGAACAAGCGAAAAATGCTTTTGCGCTATTATCTGAATATCGAGACGGTGGAATATACATCGCTCATTATTCTGGTTTTAGTGAGTGGGAAAAGCATCCAAAAGGTGACGAGTTTGTTCAGGTTTTAGGTGGAGAAACAACATTGATTCTTTTAGTTGAAAACGTAGAACAACGCAACCTTTTATCGACGGGGAAAATGCTGGTTATCCCCAAAGATGTTTGGCATCGTTTTGAATCACCAGAAGGTGTTAAAGTCATGACAATAACGCCGCAACCAACAGAACATAGTATCGAGCAGCCAAACGGTATATAACAAATGAAAATAGGCTGCGTGAAGCCGTATTAAGTATCCAGTATCGTGAGTTGTCCGATTTGGTTAAGCAAAAATGCTGTTGTGCAAAGTGCCGTTGTGAAAAGTGGTAAGAAGATAAACCTTCGTTGACTCTGCTTTTTGCTCCTTAAACTATTGTTGTTTAGATTTCATGAATTTTAATATTAATTTTATTTTGATGAAAAAACCTACCGTTGTACAATAAAAATAACTAAATAAGAGGTGTTCTATGGATGGAAAATCATTAATCGTTATTTTAATAATGGTGTCAGCTTCAGCTTCTGCAGAAGTATATAAGTGTGCGGATGGTAAGTATCAAGCAGACCCGTGCGACGACCAAAGTGAACCGTTAGATTTAAGTAATGTAGGTAGTGTGGTTGCACCATCAAGAGGTTACCCTGAAAACCTAACGAACGAGACAATAGATGCAAGGCAACAGGATAGTGCTGTTAATCCGCGTGATAAAAAAGCTGAAATCGCTCAATACTTACGTAAACAAAAAATTGAACGTGAAATTAGAAACCTCGAAAAAGAACGGAAAAAAGCGTTCAAAGATCGTGATGACAAAATTGAACAATTGCGTACAACTGGTAAGCGAGCTAACAATAATTTAGCGGGTGCAACTTGGCAGCAAAGTCTAGCGCAAGAAATGACTGCAGTTATGCAACAGGGCAGTACCGAAGTCGAATCTATTGACCGTCAAATATCTGCGCTTAGGTCTGAATTAAAACAACTGTAAACCAAATAAACTAATCAATAACCGTGGCTGCCAATAGCGAGTCTTTCTTTACGCGAATTAAGTAATGCTACTTACGTGTATTATCAGCTTTATCATGTTCATGAATGCTATAAGACGCCATAATTTTGGTTCCCCACTTCCATTTGCCCAATGCATTATGGCTCCCTATGGGGGTCCCCTAGTAACTAAAAATGTCTTTAAATGTGTGAAAAAATTGAAAAAGTGAGAAGCGTTAATTCAGTGAATACAACGTCAAAGCTAGCCATACCAACAAATACACTCTATCGCACCGTGATCTTTCCCTAAATCAGTAGACACTTGCTTCTCGATGATGGGTTAATGATATAATTAGCCATTACTTAGGGCAGCCCAGTTGTTTTAGCCTAATTTACGACTTCCTTACTGGCTCCTTGTGCAACAACGATTACCCAAAATGCAGCTAAAAAGGTGCATCAATACCGCAAATTATGAGTATAAAAAATTCAGTGAATACAACGCCAAAGCTAGTCATACCAACAGATACGCTTGATCGCACCTTTTCCATTGCGCCGATGCTGGATTGGACAGATCGCCACTATCGTTACTTTGCACGCCTTATGTCGAGTAAAGCCTTGTTGTATACCGAGATGATCACCACGGGTGCTATATTGCAAGGTAAGGGCGACTATTTAGCTTATAACGAGCAAGAGCATCCTGTGGCGTTACAGTTGGGTGGCTCTAATGCTGTTGATTTAGCGGCGTGTGCCAAATTGGCTGCTGAGCGCGGTTATGATGAAGTGAACCTCAATGTAGGGTGTCCGTCTGATAGAGTGCAGAATGGTCGTTTTGGTGCATGTTTAATGGCTGAACCTGCGTTAGTTGCGCAATGTGTTGATGCGATGAAGCAGGTAACTGATATTCCGATCACGGTAAAAACCCGTATTGGGATTGACGAGCAAGACAGTTATCAGTTTTTAACGGATTTTATTGAAACCGTGAGCGCCCAGGGCTGTAGTGCATTTACGATTCATGCGCGTAAAGCGTGGTTACAAGGGTTAAGTCCGAAAGAAAATCGTGAGATCCCGCCGTTAGATTATGATCGGGTTTACCAGTTAAAGAGTGATTATCAGCACTTGAACATTAGCATTAACGGTGGCATTAAAACCCTTGAGGAATCTAAGCTGCATTTAGCCCTGCTAGATGGCGTGATGGTGGGGCGTGAAGCTTATCAAAACCCTTATATATTGGCGCAAGTGGATCAGCAGTTGTGTGGACTCGATACAGCGGTTATTACTCGTCAGCAAGTCATTGAGCAAATGTTGCCGTATATTGAAGCTCATTTAGCCCAAGGTGGTCGTTTAAATCACATTACCCGCCATATGATTGGTTTATTCCAAGGATTGCCGGGTTCGCGTGGCTGGCGTCGTCATTTGAGTGAGAATGCTCATAAGCTTAATGCTGATATTGGGGTGGTGCTCAAAGCTACTGAGTTTGTCGATGCAGAAGCATTGGCCAGTGACGAATCTACTTTGATATAATTCTTTCTAATAATAGGTTATATACAGAGGTTATATTCAGATGATTATGCCGCGAGGTCTTTCAATAGGATACGTTGTGAAATAAACGCCCAGACGGTCATGTTGAAACCGCTGTTAGCCTATAAAAAGCGCCTTTTATTAGGCGTTTTTTGATTTTCACTCCCTTGTAAAATCAGCTCAAGAATCCATAAAGCCTGCTAGTCAGTAGTGGCTAATACAATTACCTATGATAAGACCTAGTCACTTTTTCTGATATTTTCTTAATTATTGACTCACCCATTATCTCAATTATTAACTCTTTCAGCGTGACGATTAGACCTCACATCTCACTCACCAACCATTAATCTCGCCGCTAATTCAACCGCTAATTCAACCACTAATCCAGTCACTTATTTAAGCTCTTATTGTGCTGTAGCATCTCAGTGTTGCGCTGATATTGGGTTATTTATGACGACTTTTAGCCTTTCTCAATTACTTATGAAAATCACTGGTCATTTTCACTAACTATATGGTTAATTTTACTACCTGTTGGTTTTTTGAACGTGTTTTTAGTTCAACTATATAAACTATAATTAATTTATTGGCTTACAAATTAAGTGGTTATGGTTGTTTTTAAAAGTTGGCACGCAGCTTGTAATACCTATTGTGTAATCAACTAGACGGGTGTTTAGTTGCTATTAACCAACACAAGAAAGGATGCCATTATGTCTACATTAACTTCAACCAACGTGATTCGCCGTAGTGTTCAACTATCAATTGCAGCAGCATTATTGGTTACCGCCAGTGTTTCGGCACAAGCAGATGAAATTTCAATCTCTAATACAGTCGCTGCGTTAGAACAGAATATGACGCAAGCGAGCCAAGAGATGATTTCAAATGTAAAGCAAGAGTTAATGCTGTCGTTGCAAACCCAAATTGCTGAACAAGTTTTTGAAATTAATTCAGCTTTAGAGTTTGCTAGCTTTGAACAACCACAAGTGAGTACCGCTGTAGCTGCCGAGAATAAGTAATGGATTGGGCGATGAATATAGGCTTGGTGCTGCCATTAATGTCGTTATTGTTATTGCCAGTTATCAGTTTTGCATTGTGTGCGATGTTAGTCAGCTGGCTGTTTTGGCCAAGCATTAATGACCAAGCTTAATCTTAACTCATTGCTTTTAGAATAAACCTTATTAAGCACGAGAGGATAATATGAACCGTTTAATCAATAGATTACAAGATGAAACTCGAATTGTATGTGGCGTATCTGCGAAGTTAGCGAAACAATATGGCTGGTCATTGCTTTGGACTCGTATTGTGACGGTAGGATTAGTGCTAACCAATCCAAGTATTAGTTTACTTGCGTACTTTGTGATTGCTGTGGTGATGAGCCAAAAAACATCACGATTTTAAGGCTTGCCCAGTAATGGGTAAGCGGGGGAAGTTTGATTACCCCGCAGACAGGTTACATTGAAATATGTGGTTATTTTTTTAAGAAAGCTTGGAAGCGTTGTTTTGCTTCGTCACTTTGTAAGCGCTCAGCAAACTCAACTAATTCTAATTTCATCTGAGCTTTAACTTCTGCCTGGTTATGACGTAAAAGCCGTTTTGATGCTTGCATAGATAATGGTGGCAGAGCAGCCAATTTTTTTGCTTGCGCTAGACTGAAACTAATGAGCTCGTCTTGGGCAACTACGCTGTTAATAATAGTTAATTTTTCAGCCGTCTCTGCATCAAAGGCTTCGCCTAGTAAAATCAGTTCAGCCGCTTTTTGTTGGCCAACAATTAAGGGTAACAATATGCTTGAGGCTGCTTCTGGTACTAGCGCTAAATTGACAAATGGCATTTGGAATTTAGCCTTATTGTCGGCGTACACTAAGTCACAATGCAATAGTAAAGTTGTTCCTATTCCCACTGCTGCTCCGGTTACTGCTGCAACCACAGGCTTTTTAAGATCTAATAAACAAAACAAGAATTTAACGGTTGGATGATTATCATCTAACGCACCACTTTGCAGAAAATCGACGATATCATTGCCAGAGGTAAAACAGTTTTCGGTACCATGGAACAGAAAGGCACGAATATCATTGTCGGCTTCACCTTGGATCAGGTATTCTGTGAATTGCTGATACATTTCTAGATTAAAGGCATTGCGCTTTTCTGGACGATTAAAACTGATGATACGCACGCCTTGATCATCTCTTACCTGAATATGACTCATTCGTAGCTTCCTGTTGTGAACGCGAGTGGGATTACATGGAGTTTAAGACATTGAAAGCAATATTCAAACATCTGTTTAACTTTTTAGTGTTATCATCATTATCATTCGCAGCCACTGCTAACGTAGTCTTGGTCGATGGACATGTTAGAGCTATGCCTGCGAGTGTGCCCAATACCGCCGCTTATTTTACGTTAGAAAATCATAACAACAGCGATGTTAAGTTAGTTGAAGTGAAGACGAGTGTGGCAAAAGTAGCGCAGTTGCATACAATTTTAGAAGAAGATGGCATGGTTAAAATGCGTCAAGTCGAAGGGTTTACCATACCGTCTCACGGTTCGTTAACGCTTCAACCTACTGGCGACCATGTGATGTTGTTATCGTTAACTGCGCCATTGGTTATTGATGACAAAGTGCCTTTAGAATTAATTTTTGAAGATGGTCAGCATCTTATGATTGAGCTTACTGTGCTTAAACAAGCCGCGGCTCAACATGATGAACATGCAGAACATCATCACCATCATTAAGGAGCAATATTGATGCAAGTAACAAGGAATAAAATTTTAGCCGTTTTTGGTGTGCTGGGTTTAGTACTTTACTTTGTTAGCGTGTGGTGGAGCGTTGAGCCGGATCCAATTAAGCCGGTATCGTCGCAAACTGATAACGGTAAGTTAATTGTGGGTTATGCCACAACAACTGCATTAATTGACACAATGGAAACCTTGCTGGATAAACCAGGTGGTTGGCTGTCTAATGATATTATGCCTCCGTCGGTAATGATGGATAACATGCCTGCATTTGAATTTGGTGCATTAGAACAAGTGCGTGATTTAGCACTGACTATGCGTAAAGAGTTTAGTCGTTCACAGTCACAGTCAACTGCCGATAATGATTTGTTAGCTGCGCATTCTAAGTTAAACATCGATAACACCAGTTGGTTAGTACCAAGTGCCGAAGGTGAATATCGTGATGCTATCAAATTATTGAAACTTTACCGTGCTAAAATCAACGACGCTGATAACAATAATGCTCAGTTTTATGCTCGTGCAGATAATCTCAATGAATGGCTTAAAGAAGTTCAGAAACGTTTAGGCAGTATGTCGCAACACTTATCTGCCAGTGTTGGCCAAGAACGATTAAATACTGATTTAGCAGGTGATTCGTCTGCGCGTCAATCTACACCTGGTTTATCAAGTAATGAAATTAAAACCAGCTGGTGGAAAATTGATGATGTATTTTATGAAAGCCGTGGTTCAGCTTGGGCATTATTGAATTTTATGCGGGCAATTGAAGTTGATTTTGCCGATGTGTTAGAAAAGAAAAACGCTGAGGTCAGTTTACGTCAAATTATTCGTGAACTTGAAGCAACTCAGCAAACAGTTTGGAGCCCTTTGGTTCTTAATGGAAATGGTTTTGGTTTAGTGGCTAATCACTCGTTGGTGATGGCTAATTATATTTCGCGTGCAAATGCCGCGGTAATTGATTTAACTAATTTACTCTCACAAGGATAATGATGAAAAAGACTCTTCTTGCCACAGCTGTAGTGGGCCTTTTAAGTGTGTCATCGGCTCATGCGGCAACTGTATTGGGTTTTAAAGTAGGCGCTGATTATTGGCAGGCAGACACCACAAATGCATTTAATGATGATAGTGGTGTTGCTCACAGCTTTAATGATGATTCTTCACAGGGTAGCTTGTGGATTGCTGTTGAGCATCCATTGCCGTTTGTGCCTAATGTTAAAATTCGTGAAAACCGTCTTGAGTCGAGCACGAGTCTTGCTAATGCCGACTTTAACTTTAACGGTCACAATTTTACTGGCGCAACATCGGTGACGAATGACTTAAGCAATACTGACTTTGTATTGTATTACGAAATTCTTGATAACGATTTAGTGTCAGTTGATTTAGGTGCGGCATACAAGTTAATGAGTGGCTCATTACGTGTTGCTGATGCGGGTCACCCAGAAGAAGTAGATATTGATAGTGGTATCGTGATGGGATACGCCAGTGCACAAGTTGGCATGATTGGCTTAGGCTTGTTTGGCTTTGCTGATGTGATGATCGGCATCGATGAATCTAATGTATATGACTACGGTGCAGGTTTAGGATGGCAGTTTGACGGATTAGCTGTCGATACTTCTATCCGTGTTGGTTACCGCGAGTTTAATTTTGATGTAAGCAACTTCTCTGGTGTTTCTCAAAATACTGACTTTAGTGGTGCATTTGCTGGTGTTGAATTAGTTTTCTAATTCGGTATCGAGCTTAACGATTATGTGAATAATTGTAATGCCAATAAAAAACCGCCAATTGGCGGTTTTTTTGTGGGAACTTATTTTTGTTTAAGCCTAGTGCTTAGTGCTTAGTGCTTATTGAGCAATGAGTCCGCTGTTAATCGAGATAACATCATCTTCGTTCAACGTACCAGCAGCCTGTTTAAGCGCTAATATAGAGTTAATATAACCATAACGAGCTTCAGATAATTGACGCTTTGAATCATACAAGTCACGTGTACGGTTTAGCACATCAACAATCGTACGCGTACCCACTTCAAAACCAGCTTGGGTTGCTTTTAGCGCACTTTCAGATGAAATAACTGATTGCTCATACGCTTTGATTGAACTGATAGACGCATTAACGTTGTTAAAGTTATTACGCACGTTTTTGGTTACGCTACGATGAGTTTGTTCTAGTTTCTCGCTAGCTTCCACATATCTGAATTGAGCTTGCTTCACTTGAGAAGTGACTTTAAAGCCTTCAAAAAGTGGAATGCTTAACGTGATGCCAACATTGGTGTTGTCATAATCTGGACCAGGAGTTTGATCAACGCCTTTGTTATAACCTGCATTGAAGTTCAATGAAGGCATGTGGCCAGCTTTGTACAATTTAATGGTTTCATTGGCGATATCTTTAGCGATACGTTGAGTCATTAAATCGATGCTATTGGTTTCGGCCATTTTCAACCAGTCAGCAGATGATGCTGGGGCAGGTGTGCCAGCTGAAAAACGGTTAGTATCAAGAATATTTATTGATTTATGATCTATACCGGTAATTTCACGTAATGCTTCATAGCTATTGTCTAAGGTGTTTTGAGCCAAAATTTCTAATGCTGATGCTAAGTCATATTGCGCTTGAGCTTCATGTACATCAGTAATTGCGGTTAAGCCTACTGCAAAACGTTGCTTAGTTTGTTCAAGCTGACGTTCAATGGCGGCTTTTTCTGCACCTTGGAACTCGTAGTTATCTTTAGCTGTTAATACGTCAAAGTATGCTTTAGTAACGCGAGTGATTAACGCTTGTAATGATGAAGCATAAGTTGAGTCGGCCTGAGACGCTGCCATTTCAGCAAGATCTAAACCTACCCATGCACTATGATCGTAAATAACTTGAGTTAAGCTAACACCACCAGTTAAACCGTCGGTGTCTTGTGCAGGATCGTTCCACGCTTTGGCATAACCAACGTTTGCACTGATGGTTGGCAATAACGGCGCACGGTTTTCTTCAATACTCTCGTATAACGCATCACGTTGTGCTTTTGCTTGTAAAACGATAGGGTCGCTAGTGAGTGCTTGCTGATAAATTTGAAGTAAATCGTCAGCTTGTACTGCTGGTGCTGCCATAGCAAATGCTAATGCTGCGTATAATGAACCAATTTTGAATTTCATTTGCTGCCCTTTTTAGACAATTCCTCGGTAAATTGAGGTGTTGATTAACTTATAAATTTGGTCATGCTCTTGGTTAAGTTAATGATTTATCATCATTCAATCTTAACGCGGCAATCAGTGTTAACTTACTTGTTCAATGAATATGCACAATAATTTACAGATGATAGTGTCGTTCAATGTCGACAATTCATTGGCCATTATATATTGCTGACAATATAGCAATGATGACACGTCGATTACTACATATTGTGCACTACTTAATAGTAGTGATTTTTTCATTTTCAAGTCAAATTTGAAGTGTAACAGATTTTATTTTAATTAGACCCGTTTTTGCTTTTTCAAGCCCAAATGCTTAGTTCTTAATTATGTTAATTTAAACTGTTAAAATGACCCGCTAGTTTACGTTTTGATAGACAAGGATAAATATGTCTGAGCAACCGGAGATAACAACCTTTGACGTAGAGTCAGGTTTTAGTTTGATATCTAAAAAAGTTTTGTATAAAGGTTTCTTCCAATTGGACGAATACACCTTTAAGCATAAGTTGTTTAAAGGCGGTTGGAGTGGTGAGGTTACGCGTGAGGTTTTTGAGCGAGGTCATGCGGTCGTCGTGCTGCCTTATGACCCGGTTCGAGATGAAATTGTATTAATCGAACAAATTAGGGTGCCAGCATTAGCAACTACTAAATCAATCTGGCTTCTTGAGTTAGTGGCAGGTATGATTGAGCCCGGCGAATTTCCAGAACAAGTTGCAGAGCGAGAATTGGCCGAAGAAGCGGGATTAAGTTTACTCGGTTTAACACCAATAAACAGTTACCTAGTCAGCCCTGGCGGCACTTCTGAACGTTTTCATTTGTTTTGGGGACATGTTGATACGACCAACGCGGGTGGAATACACGGACTTGAACATGAACATGAAGATATTCGTGTGCATGTAGTCAGCCGTGAACAAGCCTATGAGTGGATTAATAATGGTCGCATTGATAATGCATCGACGGTATTAGGCA
Organism: Shewanella frigidimarina; assembly: GCF_003797125.1. GTDB lineage: Bacteria > Pseudomonadota > Gammaproteobacteria > Enterobacterales > Shewanellaceae > Shewanella > Shewanella frigidimarina. The sequence goes on along the minus strand of NZ_RKKE01000001.1, from coordinate 694,703 downwards.
TTCAATGGTTGATGCTAAACTATCAACAGATTCGTGACGCACTTTAGTTTATTGAACATGGTGATAAGCAAGATAGGAATGATTGAGTGGCAGAGTTTAACCTGAAAAAAAAGCAAAAATATCAACCGAATATCAGCGCATTTTTAGCGGTATGTGGTCGAAATTATGCGCATATTTTAAAATGGTTACCCGATCAAATTACGGTCAATGTGCCTTGGCAGGTTGAAGGTGAGTTTGGTAAGTTGTCGATCAATCTTCTTGAGAATACTAAATATACTCAGTTAATCGAAATATCGCGCCCTATACCAAATGGACATTTTTTTAAATCTCCAAACGCAATTGTTCGTGTCTATCATGATGCTCAATTAGCAGAAGTGTTAACTAGCCAACAGATTTATCGCTTAAAGCCAGTGTATGATTACCCGAATATACATATGCATCATAGCGATGAAAAATTTCAGGTGAATGCATTCCTTGAGGAGCTGTTGAAGATTGGGTCTCTGAGAGTGACTTGCCAATCGTAGCTTTTTTCTTCTTTTTACCATGTTAGGAATATTTTGTGCTTAAAGACGCAGTGCATTATTCTGTTGCTGAAAATGAGCCTGTGCGATTAGTACAAGTGACGGATCCGCATCTTTTTGCTGATCCCGAAGGTCAATTGCTTGGTGTTAATACGGCACAAAGTCTTCAAGCCGTATTGAATACGTTCATTGCAACTCAATATCCCGCCAATATTTTATTGGCAACGGGAGATATTAGCCAAGATTATTCACCTGAGTCTTATCAGCACTTTGTGCAGAAGATTGAGATGTTAGATCTGCCTTGTCATTATTTACCCGGAAACCACGATGACCCCCGCTTAATGAGCCTGCGTATGCAAGGTGAAAAAGTGTTTGGTCAACAACGGATAATTATTGGTAACTGGCTGATATTAATGCTCGACTCAACTGTTCGTGGTAAGCCCGGTGGCTATATGGGCGAGCAGCAGTTTGCCTTGATTGAAGCTGCAATTAAGGCGACACCAGATAAACATGTGTTATTAGTGATGCACCATAATCCTATTTTAATGCAGTGTGCTTGGTTAGATCAGCATTGCATGATGAATGGTGAAGACTTTTTGCAACGAACAAGTCGCTACCCGCAAGTGAAAGGCGTTCTTTGGGGGCATGTACACCAACAAGTAGATAATATTCATCGTGGACCGCATGGTCCTATTCCATTAATGGCGACACCCTCGACGTGTATTCAGTTTAAACCATTATCATCCTATTTTGCCTTAGATCATCGTCAACCGGGTTATCGTTTGCTGGAGTTGGCAGGCGATGGTAGCATTCGTACTAATGTGTATCGCGTGCCTGGAAATCGATTTGCACCAGATAATGAGGCCAGCGGATACTAGTTTAGCGCGTCATCTTATGTTACTAAGGGACGTTTAATGTTGATTAACCGTCTCGCGAGGGAATATGCTGCTTTATATACATGGTTTTAATAGTTCTCCTCAGTCGGATAAAGCCGTTCAAACCGCACATTATATTCAGCAACATTATCCACAAGTCGATTTTTACCAACCACAACTACCTTCATCACCTTCAGTAGCAATGGCTTTATTGTGCAACATCGCTGAGCAAGCGAAACAGCAAGGGCAGACATTGCGTTTTATTGGCTCGTCATTAGGTGGCTATTTTGCCAGTTATTTAACCGAAACGTATGGTGGTAGAGCAGTTTTGATTAATCCGGCGGTAAAACCGTTCGAATTATTTGAAGAGTTTATCGGGCCTCAATATAATCCCTATACCAACGAGCATTATCAAGTTCTACCGCAGCATCAAGATGATGTTGCGTTGTATAATACTCATGTGATCCGGCACCCGGATCGTTTCCTAGTGCTGTTGCAAACTGGTGACGAAGTGTTAGATTATCGACAAGCATTACATAAGTACCATAGCTGTGAATTACATTTAGAGCCTAATGGCGACCACAGTTTTGTCGGTTATGAACAACAATTAGACAAAATATGTAAATTTATTCAGTTGTAACCTTCTACCGTTACAAACAACGATCAATTTGAGCTAACTTTGGCTCTATTTAACTCCAAATGTGTGGATTATGAGCAACCAATATACTTCTGACGCTATTGAGGTCCTTAATGGACTTGACCCGGTAAAACGCCGTCCAGGTATGTATACCGACACCTCTAGACCTAATCACCTTGGGCAAGAAGTCATTGATAACAGTGTTGATGAAGCTCTGGCGGGACATGCGACTAAAATTGAAGTTGTACTCCATACCGATAACTCCCTTGAAGTGACCGATGATGGCCGTGGTATGCCGGTGGATATTCACGCTGAAGAAGGCATTCCTGGGGTTGAACTTATTCTGACTAAATTGCACGCTGGTGGTAAGTTTTCAAATAAAAACTACCAGTTCTCGGGCGGTTTACACGGGGTTGGTATTTCTGTTGTTAACGCCTTATCCACCCGAGTTGAAATCAGTGTCCGTCGTGATGCGCAAATATACGAAATGGCCTTTGAGAATGGTTTCAAGGTTGAAGAGTTGGTGGTAACCGGTACTTGTGGACGACGTAATACCGGTACTAGAGTGCATTTCTGGCCCGATGTAAGTTATTTTGATTCACCTAATTTCTCGGTCAGTAAGTTAATTTACATCTTGCGAGCTAAAGCGGTTTTGTGCCCTGGCTTACGGATTAAATTCACCAATAAACAAAATGGTGATGTGCATGAATGGTTTTATGAAAGTGGCTTAACCGATTATCTCAAAGAAGCGATAAAAGACTCGGTTTTATTGCCAGAAGAACCCTTTGTCGGCAGCTTTAAAGGCAAATTAGAAGCTGCTGAGTGGGCTATTACATGGTTGCCTGAAGGTGGCGAGAGTTTAAGTGAAAGCTATGTGAACTTAATTCCGACACCATTAGGTGGTACTCATGTGAATGGGTTTAGACAAGGTTTGCTTGAGTCTATGCGTGAGTTTTGTGAATTTCGTAATCTTGTTCCTCGGGGGATTAAATTATCGCCCGAAGATATTTGGGACCGTGCGGCGTTTATTTTATCGATAAAAATGCAAGACCCTCAATTTGCTGGGCAAACCAAAGAGAAATTATCGAGCCGTCAAAGCTCGGCATTTGTTTCTGGTATTGCTCGCGATGCCTTTTCGCTGTGGTTAAACTCCAATACTGAGCTAGCAGAGCAGTTAGCAGAACTGTGTATTGGTAATGCATTGCGCCGCTTAAAGGCCGCTAAAAAAGTCGCACGTAAAAAAGTCACCTCCGGACCGGCATTACCAGGCAAGCTAACCGATTGCAGCGGCCAAGACCCAATGCGAGGCGAGCTGTTTTTAGTAGAAGGTGATTCAGCTGGTGGTAGTGCCAAACAAGCACGAGACCGCGAGTTTCAAGCAATTATGCCGCTAAGAGGTAAGATTTTAAATACTTGGGAAGTCGATTCCGGACAAGTGTTAGCATCGCAAGAGGTACATAATATTTCGATTGCGATTGGTTGCGATCCTGACAGTGATGATATTTCAGAATTACGTTATGGTAAAATTTGTATCTTAGCCGATGCGGATTCTGATGGATTGCATATTGCCACACTATTATGTGCGTTGTTTTTAAAGCATTATCGTGTATTAGTTAACAATGGTCATGTGTATATTGCTATGCCACCGTTATTTCGTATTGATATTGGTAAAGAGGTTTTTTACGCCCTGGATGAGGCTGAAAAAGTCGGCATTTTAGATCGTATTACGGCAGAAAATAAAAAAGGTAAAGTGCAAGTGACTCGCTTTAAAGGTCTGGGTGAAATGAACCCGTTGCAACTACGTGAAACCACTATGGATCCCAATACTAGACGCTTAGTGCAATTAACTATTGATGATGCCGATGAGACAGTGGCATTAATGGATATGTTACTTGCCAAAAAGCGTGCTCCTGATCGTAAAAGTTGGTTAGAAACCAAAGGTGACCTAGCGTTGCTTTAGTCGTGTTTCTTAGTGCCAATAATAATGTATAACATAAGGCAAAAGATAATTAGCATGCAATATATTAGATTACGATCTTACGTAAATTTGGGCGGTAAATTAGCCTTCATGGGGGTTATGTTTTTAACCCTGACACCAGCTTTAGCCTTTGCCGCGCAATCGGTGATGATCACCGTTACAAAAGGTTTTGGATTAAGTTTATATGCTTCCGATTTAGGCGATATTAAGCAATTAACCGTTGGCGATGAGGGCACTCTTTTTGTGGGTTCTCAAAAAAGCGGCACTGTTTATGCGCTAGTTGATAGTGATCAAAACGGCCAAGTTGATAAACGTTATCTTATTGCCAGAGGCCTTGATTATCCTGAAGCACTAGCCTTTCATAATGGTTCACTATACGTCACCGAAGAAGATCGCATTATCCGTTTTGAAGAGATCGAGTCTCGCTTGCGTCGTCCTAGTCGAGCGCGTGAAGTGTATTCAAATTTACCAAGCTTAGATAAAAAGTATTCTCGTTCAATGCATTTTGGACCGGATGGGCGTTTATACATTGCCATCGGTTCACCTTGTAATGTGTGCGAGGCAGCTTCGCCATTTGGCAGTATATTAGCGATTAATGTTGATACCGGTGCCAGTGAGCAAGTTGCTTCTGGCCTTCGAAGTGTTATCGGCTTTGATTGGTCACCTGATACCAATAAGTTGTGGTTTGCCGATTTAGGCCGAGATTGGATGGGGGATAATATTCCCGCTGATGAGATAAACCGTTTAGACGTTAAAGGCAGCCATTTTGGTTTTCCTTATTTGCACGGTAAAGATGTTATTGAACCCGCCTATGATAAACCGGAAAATTTAAACATCACCTTGCCCGAATTTGAATTGCCAGCACATGTTGCAGCTACGGGTTTAAGCTTTTACCGAGGTGAGCAATTTCCTGAGCGTTATCGCAAAAATATTTTTGTGGCTGAAAACGGTTCGTGGAACCGTTCAAGTAAAGTCGGCTATCAAATTGTGATGCTTGAAATGGAAGATAACAAAATTATTAATCGTGAAACCGTGGTGAGTTTTCTGGATGGAGAATTTCCGGTTGCACGTCCATTTGATGTGATTAATGCGCCTGATGGTGCAATGTACATTTCAGATGATCTAAAAGGTAATATTTACCGCTTGTTTTATAATGCACCCGAACAATCACAGGAAACGAATAATGAGTGATGCGATTGAATTAAGCCTTGATGGTGTAGAGCAAATGCCGCTGAGGCGCTTTACCGAAGGGGCTTATTTAAATTATTCCATGTACGTGATTATGGATCGCGCCCTACCGCACATTGGTGATGGTCTAAAACCCGTCCAACGACGCATTATCTATGCAATGAGCGAGTTAGGTTTATCTGCGCAATCTAAGCACAAAAAATCAGCCCGTACTGTCGGTGACGTGTTAGGTAAATATCACCCGCATGGTGATAGTGCGTGTTACGAAGCGATGGTGTTAATGGCGCAGCCATTTTCCTATCGATATCCGCTGGTTGACGGCCAAGGTAACTGGGGCGCGCCAGATGATCCTAAGTCATTTGCTGCAATGCGTTATACCGAAGCTAGATTATCAAAGTTTTCTGAAGTGTTACTGTCGGAATTAGGACAGGGTACCGTAGATTGGAGCCCTAACTTTGATGGCACCATGAAAGAGCCTGTAACCTTACCAGCACGATTACCGCATATATTATTGAATGGTATTACCGGTATCGCAGTTGGCATGGCAACGGATATTCCGCCGCATAATGTGCGTGAATTAGTGGGCGCCTGTATAGAGCTAATCGATAATCCTAAAGCGGATTTAGCACGCTTAATGGAGTTTGTTCCAGGCCCTGATTACCCAACAGAAGCCGAAATAATTACCCCTAGAGCTGATATTGAGCGAATTTATGATACTGGTAAAGGCTCAATCAGGGCGCGTGCAGTTTATAGTGAAGAGCAGGGCGAGATTGTTATTACTTCATTACCGCATCAAGCCAGTAGCGGTAAGATTTTAGAACAAATTGCCAATCAAATGCAGGCCAAAAAACTGCCGATGGTGTCTGATTTACGTGATGAATCTGATCATGAAAACCCAGTTCGATTAGTGATTGTGCCTCGTTCAAATCGCATTGATTGTGATCAGCTAATGACCCATTTATTTGCGACGACAGATCTTGAAAAAAGCTTCCGAGTTAACCTCAATGTGTTGGGGCTCGACGGCCGTCCGAAAGTAAAAGGGCTAAAACAACTGTTAACTGAGTGGTTAGAATTTCGCCTTACAACAGTCACTCGCCGCTTGCAATATCGACTTGATAAAGTATTAGCACGGTTACATATTTTAGAAGCATTAATGGTTGCGTTTTTAAACATTGATGAAGTGATCGAAATTATTCGTTATAACGACGAACCTAAAGCTGAGTTGATGGCTCGCTTTAACTTGTCGGATAAACAAGCTGAATCAATTTTAGAGTTAAAATTACGTCATTTAGCCAAGCTTGAAGAATTTAAAATTAAAGGTGAGCAAGATGAGCTTGCGGCAGAACGTGACAAATTAGAGTTATTGTTAAGCTCTGAACGTCGCTTGAAAACCTTAGTGAAAAAAGAATTGATCCAAGATGGTGAGACTTATGGTGATAATCGTCGTTCACCTATTATTGAACGTGTAGATGCCAAAGCGCTGACTGAGCAAGAGTTAACGCCAACAGAGTCTGTCACTGTTGTATTGTCTGATAAAGGCTGGGTACGTTGTGCTAAAGGCCATGATGTCGATGTAGAAGGCTTATCGTATAAGTCTGGTGACAGTTATCTTTGTAGCGTGATGGGCAAGAGTAACCAAGCCGCGGTGTTTATTGATTCGACTGGACGTGCATTTGCCACCGACAGCCATACGTTGCCTTCAGCGCGAAGCCAAGGTGAGCCTATCACCACACGCTTTAATATGGCACCTGGCGCGACGATGCAACATGTGCTCATGGGCGAAGATGAACAGTTCTTCTTGTTGGCTACCGATGCTGGTTATGGCTTTATTTGTGCTTATCCAGATTTGGTTAGCCGTAATAAAGCCGGTAAGGCACTACTCAGTCTGCCAACCAATGCGCTTGCTATGCAGCCAAAGTTAATCAATAAAACGGCAGATCAGTCGTTGTTAGCGATTACCTCTGAAGGCCGAATGTTGATGTTTAGTTTAGATGCCTTGCCACAGTTATCAAAAGGTAAAGGCAACAAGATTATCGGTATTCCAACCGATCGCGCTAAGAATCGTGAAGAGTTACTTTTGCACTTAAATGTTGTGCCGCATAATACCGCAGTAACTTTGTGGGCTGGTAAGCGCAAGCTAACCTTGAAACCAAGCGATTTAGAGCACTATCGTGGTGAGCGTGGTCGTCGTGGTGCTAAGTTACCAAGAGGATTACAACGCGTAGACAGTGTTGATGTCGAAATGGGACCATTGGCAGAAGACGGCTTGCAAGACGATAATCTGGATATACACGAGTAAGATTGTTGGATTGTAGAATAAAAAAATGCTGCTCATATGTCATATGAGCAGCATTTTTTTATGGAAGCAGAGTCGACTTATATATTAATGCGACTAGGCAACTTCATAGAAATTAGGTTCGTACTCAAGCTGTGTTTGAATGATTTGACTAGCCATGCGGGCACATTTGCCGCATTGGTCTGCAACGCCAAGACGTTTTTTTACATCAGCCAACGAACTGTCACCTAAGCTAACAGCTGCTTTGATTTGAGTGTCGGTAATAGCATGACAAAGACAAACGAACATAGGGAAAGCCTCTTCATTCAAAAAAATGGTCTGAGCTAGAAAGTAATCTAATTCTAAATGAAAACAGTTATCATTGGCAATAACTATTTTGCTTATGTAGCGATCATTTTTAATACAGTTTGATCTAGCTCATCTTTTTCCGATAAATCAAGTCCGCGATATTGGTGCAGGCATAAACACATTTATAGTTAACTTATTGATACTGCTAAATTTAGATTGGTGAGTACAACAATTTGTGAAAGCGGTTAATATTAGGTGTTAGCCGGATCAGATTAAGTGCATTTTTGATGCTGTAAACCAAAGTGATCAAAACCCTCTTGAATTATATCTGTGAATATTAAGTTGATTGCAGCTTTAGTAACCTTGGTTAACGTCGACCACATACTGTAATGGTTTGGATTGTTGCCATAGCTGATAGTTGTGGCTGAATACCTGTATTACTTGCTCAGGGAAGCTTGGTGCAGCGATATGCGGTGTAATAGTGACGTTATCATAATGCCATAGTGGATGATCAGCAGGAAAGGGCTCTTGTTCAAATACATCTAATATGGCTTGGCGTTGTGGCTGTAAGGTTAATTCAGCTTGCAGAGCTTCTAATTCAATAGTGCTACCTCGGCCAATATTAAATAACATGGCATCTGCTTTTAATAACGTAAGATTAGCCACATTTAAAATGTGTTTGGTTTGAGGTGTACTGGGTAATACGCTAACTATCACATCTGCTAGCGGTAAATAGTCGGCTAATTTATCCATCGTGTCGATGCTATCAAATTCACTAACATGACCACCTTTTCGATTAAGCCCGCTGACGGTCATACCAAAATGATGAGCTGTTTTTGCAAGGTGCTGGGCGATAGATCCGGTGCCTAATATTAATAGTTGTGCTCCTTGCAAAGTACCATAACTACCCGCTAACCAACGCTGCTGTTGTTGCTGTTGAGTGTAAACATTATGATGGCGATAATGGCTTAGCAGGTAACCAAAAACATATTCACTCATAAGGGGACCAAACACACCGCGAATATTAGTCAGTAAATAATCATGTGGTAACGACAGATGCATTAATGCATCGACACCGGCAAAGGTAGATTGTAACCATTTGGGCGACGGTACATGCGGCAATAATGAAGCGGCTAGATGAGGTTCTGCTAACCAAATATCGGCATCGCTAATATTGCCGCCAGTATAATGGCCTGAACCATCAACCATCAGATCGTCAACAATTTCGAGGTTCGGCAGGCAAAGCGTTGTTAATAGTTGCCTATATCGGTCATTTTCTCTGGTCAGTAATAACAGTTTATGTGCCACATTAACCTCATTGTCGAACGTTGGATAACTAGATTATTCAAACCAACCACTATAATCGGTTGTTATCGGCATCATTGCTGCTGCGATGGCTTTGTCTGGGTAATTACTGAATATACCGTCCACGCCCATCGCTTTTAACGCTTGAATATCTTGTGGATTATCAACCGTATAAACAAACACTTTGCCACCTCGTTGGTGAGCATCATCAACAATGGCTTGATTAATAAAACCAACATCAAGATTGATTGAATAGGCATTAAGTGTGGTCATTATTGTAGCTAAATCGAGCGGGATTCCAGCTAGTAATGGTGCGATGACCGCGTGCGGAAAAGACTGTTTTATCTGCGCCAAATAAGGATGGTTAAAGGATGATATTAACAGTTGTTCTGGGGTGAAATTAAGTTGCTCTAAGGCTTGAGGATATAACGCAATCAAGGGTTGTACACAGCCAATGCCTTTTAATTCGATGTTGATAGTACATGAGCCTTTGCTGCTAATACTGACTCGTTCGAGTACTTGCCACAATGTGGGGATTGCTTGTCCGCCAACCGTAAATTGAGCCAATGCAGCCTTGGTGGCTAAATGAATTAGCCCTGTTCCTGTTGATTTACCTTCTAAGCGGCGATCATGAAACACCACTAATTCACCTTCAACGCAATGCACATCCAGTTCAATGGCATTAACGCCTAAGTCGAGCGCTTTGTCCATTGCGGCTAAGGTGTTTTCGGGAGCATAACCGCTGGCGCCGCGGTGAGCAAAAACGAGCATAGGTGTCCTTAATCAATACTTAGCTTAGCCCTTGTATAATCCGGTGGATTCTTTAGGCGCATGATTTATATGAACTTCCATCTGAGGGTAGGCAAGTTCAACATTGTTGTCTTTTAATTTTTTACTAATACGCTTATGTAAATTATGGCGTAGCGGCCAACGATCAGACATGTCTTTTGCATACGAGCGCACTTCATAATCTTGTGTGTGTTGACCAAAACCCGCAAACCATACTTCGGGTTCTGGGCTGGTTAATGATAAGTCACATTCACGTACTGCTTGATGCAATAACATTTCGACTTTAGCTGGATCAGAATCACGAGACACCGATACCGTAACAATAACGCGGGTAATTGGATCTGATAAAGACCAGTTAACCAATTGTTCGGTGATAAAGGCTTTGTTAGGCACGATAATTTCTTTACGATCCCAATCGACAATCGTGGTTGCTCTAATCTGAATTTTACTGACGGTACCGGTGAGATCGCGGATCGTCACCGTGTCACCAATACGGATCGGTTTTTCAAATAGAATGATAATACCGGAAATAAAGTTGGCAAAAATCTCCTGGAGACCAAAACCTAAGCCCACTGATAATGCGGCAACTAACCACTGTAATTTTGACCATTCCATGCCCAAAGTTGAAAACCCGAACAGCATGCCAAAAAATACCACAAGGTAGCTACTCACAGTGGTAATAGCAAAACCTGTGCCTGGCGATAAATCGAGCCTTTGTAGAAGCATTAATTCAAGTAAACCAGGTAGATTCTTCGCAATAACGACCGAGAACCCGACCAACATGATGCCAAATAAAATCGATTTTAATGTAATGGGCACTTGCTGCTCAATACCATTTACATTGCTATTGGTGGTCCATAAGGTAATGCCATCTAAAAATGAGAATACCGCAGTATGCGTTTGCGCCAAAATGCCTAATAAGCTGGCAAAAAAAGCTAAAATTAAGATCGACCTGACTAAACCTAACGATTGGCTAGAGATGGTTTCTAAATCAACGACGGGTTCTTCGTAGGTTTCTATCGGCTCATTATTCATTTCGCCTCTTTCACGCTGTGCAAGTCGCTCTGCACGTTTTGCTTTGGCTCGGTCAAAAGCAATTAGGCGACGCTCGATTAACATCCAACGCTTAATGAGCTGATAGGTTAGTAAGAAACCTAAGCCTAACAGTACCGATATTTGTAGCTGTAATAGCAGCTGGAAAGCCGTGAAGTAGTAACCTATTCCCGCCAAGATAGCGCTAAAAATTGGCGTGACAACTAGAAGTGCCCATACCGCTTTTTGAATCAACTCCATGTTAGTGGCGTTAGGCTTATTTTTACGATATTGACCAATAAGTAACATGATATCTTTATACAGCAGGCATAATACAATACAGAAAACGATAAATGCACCGCGGCCAAGACTGTTGCGTACTAACGAAGTATCTAATGCTTCGGTAAAGCCCATTAAACCGATTAATGGTGCAGATACCATGACAAATGAAGCCATGGTTTGTTGTGCTTGTTTTACAATTTTCTTGGGCCGTCTGAAATGGCTGATCAAAATGCCTTTATCAACGGTTAATAAGTAAAAGAATTGGTAAATGAGATAACAGACACCAATGGCTAAGATGCCCACTCCAACGGCATACACCATATTTTGCTCTGATCGCGAGAATATAAACCCAGCCATGATCACTGGTAAGGGTTTTATTAGGGCATACACTAAGCTGATGATTAGGGTTTTTATGGTGTATTTGAATTTATCTTGAGTCACATTACCGACAAAAATTGCATAGCGTCCAATCGCTTTATTGAACTTAGGTGTCAGCATGTCTTGTGCCATTAAACAGCACAATAATAAAATACCCCACCAAGCCCAATAATTACTCTGTTCGGACCACGCTTGCTGTAATGACTGCCACTGACTTGGCTGCAGCAACCAAACGCTACTGTGACTTAAATCAATTAGCCATAATGCGCCAATGCTAGGGGCGTTAGGTACCCAAAACAAATGCTCATTAAGAGTATTTTTTAATGTGTTGTGCAGTTGATTTAACTGTTCATAACCAATACGCAATTTTGCAAATTCAGCCAGGTATCGATCGTAGCTTTGCAGTAGCTGCTCTATCAATACTTGCTGTGATTGCAATAATTTGACTTGGGTTTCATTAAACATTTCGCTGTCATCGAGTTGCTGACTATTTAGCGCTTGTTGTTGTTCTAATTGGTAGCGCTCTAGCCGTGTGTCAGCTAACTCTGTTTGCAATTTGTCGAGATTGGGCGGTTTAGGCAATGATTGCAGCATTTGTAAGAAACGATCGCCGAATGCAGAATTAGTTTTAACCCAGGTAATTTGCTCAAGCACGTTTGATAGCTGTGCATTTTGAGATTGATAGCGTTTTTCAATGCGTTGTTGTTTCTCTATCGCAGATTTTATATTGCTAGTAAGTTTTTGTAATTGCTCTGCATAGTGCTGATTTAACTTACTTAAATCTTGAGATAATGGATCGGCCAGTTCTTGAGCATCAATTAAGTTGTTGGCTATGGTGTCTGCGGTTTGCTGCTGACGATACTCGATATTATGTTTGTTGATAAGCTCGATAAAGGTTTCTTGTTGGCTTAACGATAAGCGATTGAGCTGTTGTTGTAATTGGGTAATCTCTAATTGCTTAGGGTTAGCTAAACGTTCCGACTGCAAGGTCGCAATATGCTGCGCCAGCAGTTCAGCTTGAAGTTTGTTACGTTGGCCTAACGGAGTCTCAATTGGGACTTGGAGGGTTTTATTATGCTGAGTTAAGGCATTTTGTGCCTGAACTATTAAGTCTGGTAATAGTGTCTGACGTTGTGAAATTAGGCGCAACTTATCATTAAGGCTGGACTCAGTCTCTTTTAATTCCGATAAGTGAAAGTAGGCCATTGAGGCTTGCTGATCAAGATCGATATCCGCATCTAGAGTCAATGCTATTTGCGCTTCGCGTAATTGCCCTGCTAGTGATAGTTTGGTTTCGTTGTTAGATTGTTCAATATTGGTATAGGTTTGCTGTTCTATTTGCAGCTTTTCAATGCTGCTTTGCAGTTCTGCAATTTGAGATGTGATATCAAGCGGCTGATTTTCGGCTTGGCTATTGAGCCCCAAGCGCTTATCTAGGGTTAGGGGAGTATTGGCAAATACAGAAACCGACAGTGTATTAACTATAAGGAAACACAAGAATAAACACGCTAAACGTAACATAATACTTTGCTCAGGTTGGAGTATGGCCATGGTAGCAAATTTGCGTGATTATGCTCTACTTTTTTGATGACTTTGTTGGGTTTCAAATAAAGCCGTTGCCACAATAATGGTTCCGCCGATAAGGGTTCTTGTTGTGAGTTGCTCGTCTAAAATCAACAATGCGAGCACTGCACCATAAAACGGCTGTAAACACGACACTAACCCCACCGTTTTCGCGCTTAAAAAACGCAGTGCTGTAGTAAATAACGCATGAGGTAAGGCGGTGAAAACGATGCCAAGTAACAGAATCAATCCCCAAGTGGTTTGACTAAATGTGCTGGTCCGCGACATCTTGCCAAGGACTCAATAGAATTAACGTTATCAGTGTTTGGTAAAACATAGCATGCGGACCGCTATATTGCGAAAATACACGTTTATGAAGCAAATTTCTGCTGGTAAATAAAGCTGCTGAAATAATGCCAACGATAATGCCTAAGGTGGTGTCATTATTCAGATTAGCCTCAGGTATCAGCATTATTACTCCTGCTAATACCGCGATAGCGGATATCACATCGACAAGTTTGAGCTGAGTTTTATTGATTAATGGTTCGATTAATACCGTCATGACCGGATAAGTAAAAAATGCAATCATACCAATGGCGACAGATGACAACTGCATAGCCGCAAAATACGTTACCCAATGCAAGCACACTAAAGTGCCTAGCGCTAAGGCCGCCCAATAATCTTGTTGGCGTTGTAACCTAAGTGGGCGTTTGGTCGCTTTGATAATTGCTGCGAGTACCATTGCGGCGATGATACAGCGCAAAAAGGTAATGTTAAGTGCGCTAAGGGAAATGAGTTTAGAAAATAAAGCCGTACCACCAAAGAGCAGTACGGCTAAATGTAACTCAACTAAGCCAGTGTGTGGTTTAGTTGGTGTCATGTTGATTATTGCTGTTTGAGTTTCGCGAACGGCTGACCCATGCGAGTTGTTTCACCTGGTTCTACACCATCTGCAAATGTTTCAATAGCATCTTGGGCAAATAACATCACCACAGTACTGCCTAATTTAAAGCGACCCATTTCAGCGCCTTTTTCTAAGGTGACAGCTTCTGGACCCGTGGTTGGATAGTCCCAGCTAAATACTTGTTTACCACCTGGCGGTGTTACCGTGCCGGACCATATGGTTTCAATACTGGCAACTATGGTTGCACCAACCAGTACCATTGCAAGTGGACCTACTTCGGTTTCAAATATAGCCACAACACGTTCATTACGGGCAAACAGTCCTGGCACGTTTTGAGCGGTAAGTGGATTAACCGAGAATAAATCACCTGGCACGTAAGTCATTTTTGATAATGTACCTGTAATAGGCATATGCAGGCGATGGTAATCTTTTGGGGCCAAATAAATGGTGGCAAAATCACCACCATCAAAACGGGCAGCATCGGTCTTATTACCACCTAACAATGCTTCAGAGGTGTAACTGTGGCCTTTAGCCTGGAAAATATTGCCCGCTTCAATTGGGCCACATTGGCTTATCGCACCGTCAACAGGGTGCGCCATCATATTACTTTCTTGGCAGATAGGTCTTAGTTCAGGCTTTAATGCGCGGGTAAAAAATGCATTAAAAGTCTTATAGGCTTCGGGCTCAGGTTGCTGTGCTTCAGACATATCAATTTTGTACTGTTTGATAAACCATTTAATGCCTGCCGTGGTGATAGCACCTGCTTCAGCTGCAGCAAACTTGCCCACTAAACGTGACAGAAAATGTTTTGGTAGCATGTATTGCAAAGCAATTTTAATTGAGTCCAATGTGTTTCCCTTTTCTCTAATCTGGTTGAACCATAAAATATTATTCTATTGAGTATTATTCATCAATAGCACGGAAATGTCGTGCATGACGTTGCTCGTCTAAACTGGCAATAATACGTTGGTAATTACTAAAGCGGTCTTGGGTTATCTTTCCATCAGCTAAAGCCTGCTGTAAAGCACAACCTGGGTCGTCGCCATGTTTACAATCACGGAACTTACACGATCCTAAAAAGTCTCTAAACTCAACAAAACACCAGCCCACTCTTATGGCATCTAAATGCCATAAGGCAAATTCGCGAACACCGGGGGAATCGATTAAATCACCGCCGCTGACAAAGTGCAGTAATTTGGCCGTGGTCGTAGTGTGCTGTCCTAAACCTGAGTTGCCAGACACATCTCCGATCAACAGTTCAGCATCAGGCATTAATGCATTGATTAATGACGACTTGCCAACACCAGACTGACCAGCAAAAACACTGACGCTGTTATTGAGTAATTCTTTAAGGTCTTCAACGCCTTCACCTGTGTGACTACTGACGCGGAATACTTGATAACCAATATTTTGGTAACGCGTTAAGGCTGTTTCAATTTCATCACGATTAGTCTCATCCAATAAATCAATTTTATTCAAAATGATGATTGGTGTGATATCAGTATCTTCTGAAGCCACTAAGTATCGGTCAATAATTTGAGTGGTAAAGCTGGGCAATACCGATGACACAATTAAGATTTGATCGATGTTGGCGGCAATAATTTTTACGCCGTCGTATAAATCTGGTCGAGTTAAAGAAGATTTTCGAGGGTGAACTGCGATGACAATGCCACCGATACTGGAGCCTGATTGGACTTCTGTCGCTAATCTGACCACCACTTTATCACCAGTAACTAAACTGGTTACTGCCCGGCGAATATTACACCGCGATACAGTACCGTCAGCCGTTTCGATGTCGGCATGCTGACCAAAGCGCGAAATAACCACTCCAGCTTGCTCAGGGCCTAAGAGGTTATCCTGTAACTCAGCTTGTTGAGTGTCATCGTCACCGCGCTTTAATCGCTTGGTTTGATTCGCTCGCATTCGGCGTAATTGGCCTTGGCTTAGGGGTTTCTTTTTACTCACTGGCTTATCTTCATTAAATAGGTGTTTTTTTGTGTGTCAAAAAAACAGTATGATACACACTCTTTTATAAAAATGCCTGAATTTAGGCGACAGATAACATAAGGCGGCATAAATGGCTGTTGATGCGAATAATCTAATTTGGGTTGATTTGGAAATGACAGGCTTAGAACCAGATGTCGATCGAGTCATTGAAATTGCAACCTTAGTGACCGATCAAGAACTCAATATCATTGCTCAAGGCCCTGTTCTAGCCATTTATCAGACCGATGAAGTACTAGCAGGCATGGATGATTGGAACCAAAAACATCACGGAGAGTCTGGATTAGTTGACCGTGTGCGTGCCAGTAAATGTTCTGAACAAGATGCGATAGCACAAACGATTGATTTTTTAGCTCAGTACGTGCCTAAAGGCGCATCGCCAATGTGCGGTAATAGTATTGGTCAAGATCGTCGCTTTTTGAATAAGTACATGTTGGAACTTGAAGAGTTCTTTCATTATCGCAATATTGATGTCAGCACAGTTAAAGAATTGGTTCGTCGTTGGAGTCCTGAAACAATGAATGGCTTCAGCAAGAAAAATACTCACCAAGCATTAGAAGATATTAAGGAATCTATTGCTGAAATGCAGTTTTATCGCAAAGAAGTATTTAAAATTTAACCAATCGAACAATTTTTTTTAAAAAGGGGGTTGCAGCATAGTAAAATTTACCTATAATGCGGCCTCAACTTTCTACAGAGCGCCAAACTCTGAGTCATAGAAAGTTGTAATGAAATTTGAAAGTATGCGACATTAGCTCAGTTGACGTAGGTCGAAAGACGATACCTTGTTGACTGTTACAATGAAGCAAATAGTACGCGACATTAGCTCAGTTGGTAGAGCGATACCTTGCCAAGGTATAGGTCATCAGTTCGAACCTGATATGTCGCTCCAAATTTCAGCATGATTTTGTAATGCGACATTAGCTCAGTTGGCATAGGTTGAAAGACGATACCTTGTTGATTGTTACAATGAAGCAACTAGTACGCGACATTAGCTCAGTTGGTAGAGCGATACCTTGCCAAGGTATAGGTCATCAGTTCGAACCTGATATGTCGCTCCAAATTGTTGCACGTTTCTTATATGATTTTGATATGCGACATTAGCTCAGTTGGCATAGGTCGAAAGACGATACCTTGTTGATTGTTACAATGCAGCAACCAGTACGCGACATTAGCTCAGTTGGTAGAGCGATACCTTGCCAAGGTATAGGTCATCAGTTCGAACCTGATATGTCGCTCCAAATCACTTCCCTAGTTTGAACTCCCTAGTTTGAACTGCAACGTTAGCTCAGTTGCGCCCTTAGAAAATACGATACCTTTTTGTTTGCCAAACTAGAAGTGATAACTGCGTCATCAGTTCGAACCTCTCTTTGTGAAAATAAAGGTCGCTCCAAATCAATCTTCTCGTTTCAAACTCTTCCTGCTAAAAATTCCTAGCCAAAAATCTAAGCGTTAAACCTGAATTGATTTTTGATTTGCGACATTAGCTCAGTTGCGCTTTTAGAGAATGCGATACCTTTTTTGTTCGCCAAGCTAGACGTCATAAAGCGGTCATCAGTTCGAACCACTCTTTATTTATAAAGCAACGTCGCTCCAAATCATCTCCTCTTGTTAAATCCTCCATTAATTACCCTTGTGTCACTAGGCTCAGCTACGTTTTTAGAAAATGCGATACCTTTTTTGTTTGCCAAGCTAGACGTCATAAAGTGGTCATCCGTTCGAACCATTACTGAGAAACGTATAGCTCGATCTCCATTTTTAATGGCCATCAATCCGAATCTAATTCAGCCTGAACCTTATTATTGTAATAAATTTGCACCATTTGTGTTTGAGCAAATCGTTTTGCAATCAACAAATAAGTGATCTAGTACTCACTTCTTCATGGATCTCTAAAGTAAGCGCATATTGGTGAAGTAAAACATGATCTGGTTCAAATCATTTACTGCTGTAATCTTTGATAATCAGCTTAAGATAGATTTTCCTAAGAAGTTAGGGCTTTAAACGAGGTGAGTTTTATGCGGATCCAACAACTAAGTGAGCTACTTGATTACGTTGCTAATTGCCATCTCGATATGGAGAAATTATATAAGCGCTTAGATCGTAATGCGGATTCTTCTAGAGTAAAAATGATGTTGACCTATTTTCAACAACATCAAAGACATATTTACGAAACGTTAGAAAGCTATCTTGAAGATGCACCGTCAAGAATATTAAATACTTGGTACAAAGATATTACGTTTGAAGATTTTAGTAAGCGTTGCAATGAAACTTCACTCGCTGCCAATATGAAAGAAGACGAAGTGCTTGAGTTGCATTTAGACCTAGAAAACCGCTTAATCGCTTTACTTGAAAAAACAGCTAATAGTAGTCCAACTGATGAAATTAAAAGTGCATTAATGGACTTAGTCCGTGTTGCACAAACTCAACAAAAACGTTTAGTTCATAGCACAATCCGTATGGACGACATTTAAACGAGGCGTTGAAATTTTAATATAACTTCCTGAAGTGTGATTTTGCCAGCTATTCCCAGTAGCTGGTTTTTTTATTAACAAAAAATAACCACTATAACAGTGGGAGTTCCCCGGTAACTTCTGGTATATTTAGCATTCTTGTATCTCTTTTTTATGGAAGCTGACTTTACACATGACATCGCTGTTTAAAACCCTTGAAAATGAACAAGCTACTGTTGCCCTTGGACAACAAATTGCGCAGTGGATAAAGCCGCCACTCACTATTTATCTTACGGGGGATTTAGGGGCAGGTAAAACAACGTTTAGTCGAGGCATTATTCAAAGTTTAGGTCATCAAGGCGCGGTGAAAAGTCCGACATACACCTTGGTCGAACCCTATGAATTTAATGATATGGATGTATTTCATTTTGACCTATATCGATTAGCCGACCCAGAAGAGCTCGAGTATATGGGTATCCGTGATTATTTTACTGACAGAAGTGTGTGTCTAGTTGAATGGCCTGATAATGGTCATGGATTACTCCCTGAGGCTGACATCCATTTGCATTTGCGTTATAAAGAATCTCAAAGACAAATTGAATTACAAGCTTTATCCCCTGCAGGGCAGGCCATTTTGAATAATATAAAATAAAATAATAATGACTTTAAAAAATACGTTTTTTACCTCTGTAGTATTCATGCTGTTGTTTTTGCAGTCTAATGTGGTTTGGGCTGCCAACCAACTTGATAGCGTGCGCATTTGGGCTGCCCCAGAATCGACGCGAGTCGTATTTGATTTAACCCAAACCCCTAATTATGACAGTTTTACCTTAACCGGCCCTCATCGTTTAGTGGTCGATATTCAAGATACTGGCGCCAAGATTAATTTAGATAAAATAGCTAACAACAGTAAAATTATCAAAAAGATACGTTTTAGCTCTCCACCTAAAAAAGGTGTATTGCGCCTGGTTATGGATTTAACTAAACCGATAAAATCCAGTCTATTTACTTTGCCTCCTACTGCTCCATATGGAAACCGCCTTGTCGTCGACTTAGAAGATTCTAACGGCGAGTCGCCAACCGTGAATGCGGTTAGTCGCTCTGCTAATCAGTCATCTAGAGACATTGTGGTTGCCATTGATGCTGGGCACGGTGGTGAAGACCCAGGATCAATTGGTCCCTCCGGTACTTACGAAAAGCGTGTGGTGATGGAAATAGCAACTCGTTTAGCCAGTAAAATTAATCAAACTGCAGGAATGCGTGCAGTGATGACACGGCGTGGTGATTATTATATTCATCCCAATAAACGTTCTGAGTTGGCTCGTAATATTAAAGCAGATTTATTGATTTCAATTCATGCAGATGCATTTACTTCTCCTAAGCCTCAGGGCGCTTCGGTTTGGGTATTATCTATGCGCCGTGCAAATACTGAAATTGGTCGTTGGCTTGAGCAAAAAGAGAAGCACTCTGAGCTATTAGGTGGTGCTGGAGAAATTATTCAAAATTCTGATAGCGAGCAATATTTAGCTATGACCCTTTTAGATATGTCGATGAATAGTTCTATGGCGATAAGTAATTCTATTGCTGGCGATGTATTAAAAGATCTCAACGGTGTCACCAAATTACATAAACATAAACCAGAAGCTGCGAGCCTGGCGGTACTTAAATCACCGGACATTCCTTCTATTTTAGTGGAAACCGGTTTTATTTCTAATCCACAAGAAGAGCGTTTACTCAGAAGCCCGGCACATCAAGAAAAAATAGCACGCGCCATCCATTCGGGGGTGCAACGTTATTTTGCTAGTAATGCGCCCAGCGATACATTGATTGCGAAAGCGCGATCTAGTAGCTCGCAAGCACAAAAGCATAAAGTGCAACGCGGTGAGTCACTGTCTGTTATCGCCCAGCGATATCGCGTTTCTATTTCACGTTTAAAGCAGGCCAATAACTTGAAGTCGGACGTGGTACGTGTTGGTCAACATCTTGTGATCCCAAGGGCTTAATATGGCGATTCAGCTGTTACCTCCTCAACTTGCAAACCAAATCGCAGCCGGTGAGGTCGTTGAACGCCCGGCTTCTGTGGTTAAAGAACTGGTTGAAAACAGCCTTGATGCTGGTGCGACTAGAGTTGATATCGATATCGATAAAGGCGGCAGTAAGCTTATACGTATTCGCGATAATGGTGCGGGTATTGCTAAAGATGAGTTGGCATTAGCGTTATCGCGTCACGCAACCTCAAAAGTACATACGCTCGATGACCTAGAAGCTATTTTAAGCTTTGGTTTTCGGGGGGAGGCCTTGGCCAGTATTAGTTCAGTGTCGCGATTAACATTAACTTCGAAAACCGCTGAGCAATCTGAAGCTTGGCAGGCCTATGCTGAAGGCTCGCAAATGGACGTGAAAGTGACTCCTGCTGCGCATCCACAAGGTTCGACTATTGAAGTGGTGGATTTATTTTTTAATACTCCCGCCAGACGCCGTTTTTTAAAAAGTGATAAAACTGAATTTACTCATATTGATGAGTGGTTAAAACGTATAGCCATTGTTCGTAGCGATATTCATTTTACCCTGACACACAACGCTAAGTTAGTGCGTCAGTATCGTCCTGCAAATACTGACATTCAAACCCAACAACGTTTGGCGCAAATTTGCGGTAGAGCGTTTGCAGATCAAGCATTGAGCATTGCCTGTGAGCATGATGATTTCGTATTAACCGGTTATCTGCAGTCGCCACAAGACACTGTTATCACTGACACCAACTTTTTTTATGTCAATGGACGATTAATTAGAGACCGATTGGTTAACCATGCTGTAAAACAAGCTTTTGCTGAATATGGTATTGAGCATCAACCGGGCTATGTGTTGATGTTATCACTTGACCCACATCAAGTTGATGTCAATGTGCATCCTGCCAAGCATGAAGTGCGGTTTCATCAATCTCGTTATGTACACGACTTTATCCTTCAAGCTGTGCGCTCGGCATTAGTAGAAATGCCAGTACTACCTCTGTCTGATGAATTAGAACATCATGATAGTGTTGCCCCAATGCACACAGAATCGAACTTGATGCATGATGTGAAAGTCGTCGATACCGCAGAAGATGAATTCACACTTAATCATGGCTCTAGTAAGGCGATTAACAGCGTTAGCCAATTTGGCTCGATGCATGTCCCTGGAAAGAATAATGGCTTCTCTGGAGGTTATTCAGCTGCAATTAAGCCTAGTTATGATAAAAAGCCTTCTAGTGCATCTTCTGCCCAGACGAAAACGGCCATTGCCAATTATGGGCAATTGTTGCATACCCCGATGAATAGCGCGGTATCCTATGTTCATGAGGCTGCCCCTCAAGTTACTATGCCGCCGTTGTTAGCGGGTGAGCATTGGGTTATCTGTAAAGATGATAAGTTGTCATTACTGCCAATAAAAAGCGTGTTATTGGCAGTAAGAAAGAAAGATGTTGAAATCAAATTAGCTAACGGTTTAGTGTCGCAGCCTTTGTTAATGCCTGTGTCTATAGCAGCAGATTTGGATTGGATAGAAACCTTAGCTGCACGTGATCAATTACTGCGTCAAATGGGTATTGAGCTAACAATTCGCTTCCAACAGTTGATTATTAAAAAAGTGCCCCCATATTTGAGGGAATGCCAACTTGCAATTGTGATTCCAGAGTTACTGCAATGGATACAATTAGAGCAACCTACCCAGAGCGCCATCGTCGGTTGGCTGGCACAACAAAGTTTATCGCAATTTGAGCCAGCTCAAGCTTTATGGCTACAATTTTGTTCACTTGACGATGAAACACAACAAACTTGCTATGACCAAGAACGCATAATACCTTGGAAAAATTGGATGAAAGATAATTAACGTGAATAGTGTCGATAAGCCGAAAGTGATATTTTTAATGGGGCCTACCGCCTCAGGCAAAACGGCATTAGCCATTGATATGGCGACTCAATATAATTGCGAAATTATCTCAGTGGATTCTGCATTGATATACCGTAATATGAATATTGGGTCTGCTAAACCCAGTGCTGAAGAACTGGAAATGGCTCCGCATAAATTAATTGATATTCTTGACCCTGGCGAAAGTTATTCAGCGGCAGATTTTCGCCGTGATGCATTATTGGCTATAGAAGACATCATTAGCCGTGGTAAGACCCCTTTACTCGTGGGTGGTACCATGATGTACTTTAAGGCATTGTTAGAAGGCTTATCACCATTACCTAGTGCTGATGAAGCCATTAGGCAACAAATATTAGCGCAAGCGCAAACCGAGGGTTGGGAAGCGCTGCATCAAGAATTATGTAACATAGACCCTGTTGCTGGAGAAAGAATTCATCCAAACGATCCACAACGGTTGTCCAGAGCATTAGAGGTTTATCGGATCAGTGGCAAAACAATGACTGAATTGACACAAACTAAGTCAGCCGCTTTGCCGTATGATGTAGTGCAATTTGCTATTGCACCAAACGATCGAAAAGTTTTACATGAGTTAATCGCTAAGCGTTTTAATATCATGTTAGAGCAAGGTTTTATCGAAGAAGTTGCGCGTTTGAAAGCGCGTGATGATTTGCATTTAGAGCTACCATCAATGCGTTGTGTTGGTTACAGACAGTGCTGGCAGTACTTAGATAATGAATTTGATCATGCGACAATGGTCGAAAAAGCTACCGCAGCTACTAGGCAATTGGCTAAACGTCAATTAACATGGTTGAGGAGCTGGCCAGATTTACAGTGGCTTGAAAGTGGTGTAGAAGGGAATTTAGTTACGCTTATGCGACAAAGCCGCTAGCTTATTAGCTGTTGCTGTATAATACTAAAACTAAACAATAAAACTTAATTCAACATATTTTAAAATAAAAAAGGAAATTGAAATGGCTAAGGGGCAATCTTTACAAGACCCATTTTTGAACGCATTGCGTCGAGAGCGTGTACCAGTCTCTATCTATTTAGTGAATGGTATTAAATTACAAGGCCAAGTTGAGTCATTTGATCAATTTGTTATCTTGTTGAAAAATACTGTAAGCCAAATGGTTTACAAACACGCTATTTCAACAGTTGTACCAGCACGCCCATTTAATGTTTCTGCTCACCAGGGTACTGCCCATGGTGAAGAAAGCGATGCTGAATAATTTGAAAAGGAATATAATTTTTGTTTGATCGTTATGAAGCGGGTGAAACAGCTGTATTGGTTCATATAGACTTTTCAGACGAAGAGCGTCGTGAAGATCTAATTGAATTACAGTTGTTAGTTGAATCTGCTGGTGCTCGCTCTGTTGGAGTGATTACTGGCAGCAGACGCTCGCCGGACCGAAAGTTTTTTATTGGTTCCGGCAAAGCAGAAGAACTTGCTGCTATGGTCGCTGCTACTGAAGCCAATGTAGTGATTTTTAATCATGCATTAAGTCCTGCTCAAGAACGTAATCTTGAAGTGGTGTGTCAGTGCCGAGTCTTAGATCGAACTACGTTGATTCTTGATATTTTTGCTCAACGAGCGAGAACTCATGAAGGCAAGATGCAAGTGGAGCTAGCGCAATTGCGCCACATGTCGACACGCCTAATTCGTGGTTGGACTCATTTAGAGCGACAAAAAGGTGGTATCGGGATGCGAGGGCCGGGTGAGACCCAGCTTGAAACAGACCGACGTTTATTACGAGGCCGGATCAAGAATATCAATCGTCGCCTCGACAAAGTAGATAAACAACGCGAGCAAAGCCGACGAGCTCGTAAGCGCAGTGATTTAGCGACTGTGTCTTTAGTAGGTTATACAAATGCGGGTAAATCGACATTATTTAATGCACTAACGTCATCGGATGTTTATGCTGCTGATCAGTTATTTGCAACATTAGATCCGACACTGCGTAAATTATCGTTACCTGATGGTGCGGTCATTTTAGCGGATACAGTTGGGTTTATTCGTCATTTACCTCATGATCTCGTCGCAGCATTTAAAGCCACATTACAAGAAACTCGACAAGCTGAAATTCTTTTGCATGTCGTTGATTGTGCTGATGACAATATGACTGAAAATTTTGACCAAGTACAAAAAGTATTGGAAGAAATTGATGCAGATGAAATCACTCAATTGATTGTATGCAATAAGATAGATTTACTTGAAGATTTCGCGCCTCGTATCGATTACGATGAAGACGGTAAACCTGAGAGGGTTTGGGTCTCTGCGCAAAAACGCATTGGATTTGATTTGCTGCTGAAAGCGATAACCGAATTAATCGGTGAAGTGATTTGCGAGCTTACATTGAAAATACCTGCATCAGCAGGACATTATCTTGGCCAGTTTTATCGACTGGATGCAATACAGCAGAAAGAGTATGACGATCTGGGGAACTGTATTTTATCTGTTCGTTTATCGGACGCCAATTGGCGCCGGTTAGCTAAACAGAGTCAGGGGGAATTAGAGGCATTTATTTTTGAACCTTCAGAAGTAGACGTCACTTGTTAATCTCATTTATTTCATCCAATTATGGAGTGCTAAATGGCTTGGAATGAGCCCGGTAACAAGGGAAACAAAGACCCTTGGGGAAATAAAGGTGGTAACGATAAAGGGCCACCAGATCTTGACGAAGTATTTCGTAACCTATCAAAACGCTTTGGTGGCAAGGGGGGCGGTAGCGCCACTGGTCAGCCATTTAATTCATCTTTACTGATTGTAATTGCCTTGATTGCCTTAGTTATTTGGGCATTGTCTGGCTTATATACGGTCAAAGAAGCTGAGCGTGGAGTGTTACTCCGTTTTGGTCAACACATCGGTGAAGTGAGTTCCGGTTTACATTGGAAAGCCACTTTTATTGACGAAGTGACAATGGTTGATGTGGAAACGTTCCGTTCGATTCCTGCGTCTGGCAGAATGCTGACATCTGATGAAAACATCGTGAATGTTGAACTTGTGGTTCAATACAGCGTATCAGATGCTTATTCATATCTGTACAGTGCTGTTGATGCCAATTCGAGTTTACGTGAAGCGACTGATAGTGCGTTGCGTTATGTCATTGGTCATAATCGTATGGATGACATTTTAACCACTGGTCGAGATGCAATTCGTCGTGACACTTGGACTGAGTTAGAGCGTATTATTGAACCGTATAAACTAGGCTTACAAATTCGTGACGTTAACTTTTTACCAGCTCGTCCTCCTGAAGAAGTCAAAGATGCATTTGATGATGCAATCTCTGCTCAGGAAGATGAACAGCGTTTTATTCGCGAAGCTGAAGCTTATGCTCGTGAAATCGAACCTAAAGCGCGTGGTACTGTCGAACGTATGGCACAACAAGCTAGTGCTTACAAAGAGCGTGAAGTTCTTGAAGCTAGAGGTAAGGTCGCTCGATTTGAGAAGTTATTACCTGAGTATAAAGCTGCTCCAGGTGTAACCCGAAATCGTTTATACATTGATGCGATGCAATCTGTGTTGGCTGATACTAATAAAGTACTTATCGACACTAAGAATAGCGGCAATCTGATGTATTTACCTTTGGATAAGTTGATGGATTCTTCTAAGAGTCTGCGCAATCAAGTAGAACCTGAGGTTGAACGTCACATCAATTCTGTTTCTAGTAGTGGTGTTGATACGCCGATTACTAGCATGCCGACTGATGGTCGTCTCAGCCGCGAAGATCGTATTCGCCAAGGGAGGAACTAACAATGGGTAGATTAGCTCTGATCATTCTCGTGATCATTTTAGGGGTGAGCTTTTCCTCTTTGATGGTGGTAAGCGAAGGTGAACGCGCGATTGTTGCACGTTTCGGTAAAGTGCTTAAAGAAGATGGCGCAACAACTGTTTTTGCACCAGGCCTTCACTTTAAATTGCCTTTGGTAGATAAAGTTCGATATTTGGATTCTCGCATCCAGACATTGGACGGTGCTGCGGATCGTTTTGTGACTTCTGAAAAGAAAGACTTAATGGTCGACTCTTATGTTAAGTGGCGTATTCGTGATTTTGAAAAGTACTATCTTTCTACTAATGGCGGTATTAAAGCCAATGCAGAAAGCTTATTACAAGCCAAGATTAGCAACGATTTACGTACTGAATTTGGTCGTCGCACAATCAAAGAAATTGTTTCAGGTAAGCGTGATGAATTGCAAACCGATGCATTAGAAAATGCTTCTGAAAGCGCTGAGAATCTAGGTATTGAAGTGGTTGATGTGCGTGTAAAGCAAATTAACTTACCTGCTAATGTCAGTACTAGTATTTACCAACGTATGCGTGCTGAACGTCAAGCTGTGGCGAAAGAGCACCGTGCGCAAGGTAAAGAGCAAGCTGAAATTATCCGTGCGACTATTGATGCCAATGTGACAGTAAAGATTGCTGAAGCTGAACGTAAAGCCCTTACCATTCGTGGTGAAGGTGATGCATTAGCGGCAAAGATTTATGCTGATACCTACAGTAAAGATGCTGAGTTTTATAGTTTTTTACGTAGCTTAGAAGCGTACAAAGACAGTTTTGCCGGTAAAAATGACATTATGGTGTTAGAGCCAGAAGGTGATTTCTTCAAGTACATGAAATCATCAAACGGTAAATAATACCCGCGTATGTTTTTGCATTAAAAAGCTCGGTTTTTACCGAGCTTTTTTGTGCCTGTAATATAATGTTTTTAGTATGAATTCTGTTTTCCCAAAAGTCGTCGCAAATCACATTAATGCATCTTTCCGATGTCTTTTATTATTTATGATTAATAATTTATTGTTTTAAATGTATTTATAAGACTTTTTACAGCTAATTAAGCTGCTGCTAATTGTTTAAGATGACTGATTTGTAAGCGTTTTTGAAAAAAATGTTAATATCCTCATCTTAGATGTGTGTTTTCACTATGATCTGGTTCTAATTTTTCGCTATAATGAGCACCGCCTCAAACTATGATTTTAGCGTTTCACCATTTATGGTCGCTAAAGTATTGAAATATAAAAATTCCAACACCCTCTGGGAGATAAGTGGATGAGCAATGCGCCAGTCGATACCGGACGTCGCAGATTCCTGACAGCCGCAACCGCCGTAGTAGGTGGTGCTGGTGCCGTCGCTGTAGCGGTTCCTTTCATCAAGTCATGGAATCCGAGCGCCAAGGCGAAAGCTGCAGGTGCGCCGGTCGAAGTAAATATTAGTAAAGTAGAACCAGGTCAGTTAATTCGTGTCGAATGGCGCGGAAAACCGGTTTGGGTCGTTCGTCGTACAGAAGCTGTGCTAAATAATCTTAAAACATTAGACAGCAAATTACGCGATCCTGCTTCAGAAGAAATGCAGCAACCAGAATATGCAACTAACCCTGCGCGTTCTATTAAGCCTGAATTTTTTATTGCAGTCGGTATCTGTACTCACTTAGGTTGTTCACCAACTTATCTGCCTGATTCATTCGGTGAGCAGGTTGAAGGTGTAGCTTCTGGTTTCTTCTGTCCTTGTCATGGTTCTAAATTTGACATGGCTGGTCGTGTATTCCAGGGTGTTCCAGCACCACTAAACTTAGTGATCCCACCGCACAAATATGTCGATGATGCCAACGTTATCATCGGTGTAGATACAGGAGCGGCGTAATGGTTAAGAATATTATTGATTGGATTGATGCTCGCATCCCAATGACGGCTACATACAACCGTCATGTTGGACAGTATGCGACACCAAAGAATTTTAACTTTTGGTATTTCTTTGGTTCATTAGCGCTATTAGTTTTAGTTAACCAATTACTAACTGGTATTTGGTTAACCATGAATTACGTACCAACAGCAGAAGGCGCGTTCGCTTCTGTTGAGTACATCATGCGTGATGTTGATTACGGTTGGTTGCTACGTTACATGCACTCTACAGGTGCATCGGCATTTTTCTTTGTCATCTATATGCACATGTTCCGTGGGTTAATTTACGGTTCTTATCAAAAACCAAGAGAGCTATTATGGCTGTTTGGTATGTTGATATTCCTTGTGCTGATGGCTGAAGCATTTATGGGTTACTTACTACCTTGGGGACAAATGTCTTACTGGGGTGCGCAGGTGATTATCTCTTTGTTTGGTGCCATTCCTGTTATTGGTGATGACCTAACATTGTGGATCCGTGGTGATTACGTTATTTCAGGTGCAACACTAAACCGTTTCTTCGCATTGCACGTTATTGCGCTACCACTTGTATTGGTTGTATTGGTGTTCTTACACCTAATCGCCTTGCATGAAGTGGGCTCGAATAACCCTGATGGTGTTGAAATTAAAAAGAACAAAGATGAGAACGGATGGCCTATTGATGGTATTCCATTCCACCCTTACTACACTGTAAAAGATATTATGGGTGTCGCTGGGTTCTTAATCGTGTTCTGTTATGTGTTGTTCTTCATGCCTGAAGGCGGTGGATATTTCCTTGAAAAGCCAAACTTTGAAGCGGCTAATCCAATGAAAACACCTGAACACATTGCGCCAGTTTGGTACTTCACACCTTTTTATGCCATTTTACGTGCTATCCCTGATAAATTAGTGGGCGTTATTGGTATGGGTCTGTCAATTGCAGTGTTATTCCTACTGCCTTGGCTTGATCGTTGTAAAGTGAAGTCTATTCGCTATCGCAGCATGATCCACAAGATCAACATTGCACAATTTACTGTGTCGTTCATTATTTTAGGATATTTAGGTGTAGTTCCTGCAACACCTGAGCTAACTATTGCGGCACGTGTATTCACTTTCACTTACTTTGCTTTCTTCGTAGCCTTATGGGTTTACAGTAAGAATGAGAAAACAAAAGAAGTCCCAACGAGGGTGACACACTAATGAAAAAGTTATTAATTGCATTAGTTACATTGCTGCCATCTCTCGCAATGGCAGCAAGTGGACATAGTGTTCACTTAGAAAGTGCTAACGTTGATTTGCATGATAAAGCGTCATTAGAGCGTGGTTTGGATTCATTCCAACACTATTGCTCTGGTTGTCACAGCACTCAATACCAACGCTACGAGCGTGTTGCAACTGATTTAGGCATCTCTAACGATGATATGCGTAACAAGTACATGTTCACCGGTGCAAAAATCGGTGATTTAATGGAAAACGCTATTCCTACTCCAGATGCCGCTAAATGGTTTGGTGCTGCGCCTCCTGATTTAACGTTGGTTGCTCGTGTTCGTGGTGCTGATTGGGTATTTTCATACCTAAAAGGTTTCTACTTAGATGAGACTCGTCCATTTGGTGTGAACAACACAGTGTTCCCATCAGTGGGTATGCCACATGTTTTACAAGACTTACAAGGTCTTGCTACTGTTACGAAAGATGAAGCTGGTAATGCATCTCTTGTAAAAGATAAAGATGGTAATCTTGTTACCACAGGTGGCAAATTGACGGCAGAAGAATACGACCAAGTCGTTCGTGATATCACGGGTTTCTTAGTTTATTCAGCTGAACCAGTTCAGTTAGAGCGTGAAGCTTTAGGTTGGTGGGTACTTGGATTCTTGTTTATTTTCTTCATCATTGCTTATTTGTTGAAGAAAGAATACTGGAAAGATGTGCACTAGCCATCAATAACGGTTAATATACATTATCCGCATTTTGTAAACGGGGGGCTTAGCCCCTCGTTTGTTTTGTTTTTTCTAGATTCTGGAGGGTATCAATGGCTGTTGCTGCCAACAAGCGCTCTATCATGACACTTTTTTCTGGTGCCGATGATTTATATAGTCACCAAGTACGTATCGTATTGGCTGAAAAAGGGGTTACCGTTGATGTTTTACAGGTAGACCCAAGTGAAATGCCTGAAGATTTACTTGAAGTAAATCCATACAACTCTGTACCGACTTTAGTTGATCGTGAACTAGTGTTGTACGAATCACGCATTATTATGGAATATTTGGATGAGCGTTTTCCACATCCTCCATTAATGCCTGTATATCCGGTATCTCGCGGCCAAAGCCGTTTAATGATGCATAGAATCGACACCGATTGGTATGCGCTTGTAGAGCGTATCCGTAAAGGTGAAAAGGCTGATGCAGCGCGTAAAGAGTTAATGGAAAGCTTAATTGCTTTAGCGCCAGTATTTGCTGAAATGCCATACTTCATGAGCGAAGAGTTTGGTTTATCTGATTGCTACTTAGGCCCATTATTGTGGCGTCTACCAGTATTAGGCATTCACTTAGACCCACGTACATCGAAAGATATCAGTGCTTACATGACACGTATTTTTGAACGTGAATCATTTAAGGCATCGTTAACTGAGGCTGAGCGCGAAATGCGCATGGGCATGTAATGAAACCAATAACAGCTAATCGTCCATATTTGTTGCGTGCTTACTATGAGTGGTTGATGGATAACCATTTGACGCCACACGTAGTCGTGGATGCATTTGTTAACGGTACGCAGGTTCCGCAGCAATTTGTCAAAGACGGTCAAATCGTCTTGAATATTGCAACCGGAGCGGTGGCTAATCTTCACATGTCTAATGATGCAGTAGAGTTTAATGCACGTTTTGGTGGTGTACCACAGAATGTGTTTTTGCCTATGGCATCGATCGTGGCCATTTACGCTCGTGAAAACGGTGCTGGCACGGTGTTTGATATGGAAGATGCATATATGATCGAAGGTGAACATGATGAGTTATCATCTGTACCGCCATCAATGAAATCTGTTGATGACACTTCGACATTGGCACCATCGTCTAAATCGACAAAGCCTGATGATAAAACTAAGCGTAAAAACCATTTAACTGTGGTGAAGTAGCGGTTAGTTAACATTACATAAAACCAGTCGCAAGGCTGGTTTTTTTTAAGCTAAAATTGATGTGCTACAAACATTTATAGCGCAACTGGAACCCATAATGTTGTTGATGATTGATAATTATGATTCTTTTACGTTTAACTTAGTTCAGTACTTCCAAGCTCTGGGGCAAGAGATACTGGTTAAACGTAATGATGAAATCAGCATTGAACAAATTGAAGCTTTAGCACCTACACATTTGATTATTTCTCCTGGTCCATGCACTCCTAATGAAGCGGGTATTTCACTTGCAGCTATTAAACATTTTGCCGGTAAAATTCCTATTCTTGGTGTGTGTTTAGGACATCAAGCTATCGCACAAGTGTTTGGTGTTGATGTTGTGCGTGCAAAACGTGTTATGCACGGTAAAATCAGCTTGATTGAACATAATCAACAGGGATTATTCCGTCAATTAGCATTACCTCTGCAGGTTACTCGTTATCATTCATTGTTGATTAACCATGTACCTCATGGCTTTAGTCTGGATGCGTGGTTTGATGACCCAATTTATGGCCGTGAAATTATGGCGATGAGCCATGACGCGTTACGTATTTACAGCGTCCAGTTTCATCCTGAATCTATTTTGACTCAGCAAGGCCATGAACTTTTGGATAACTTTTTGTATTTATAAAGCGTTTTCGAATTTATATCTTCGGGTTCATTATCACGTATTCTGTTACAACTTCTGCAACTAATCTGGCTAAATTCTCGCGTCTATTTGTGCTATAAATAGCGCTTAAAATAATAAAAGGGATAACCATGACAAGCTTTATGCGAAACTTTGCGGTGAGCGCACTTTCTTTGGCAATGATAAGTGGTTGTGCTGCCACGGCCAAACATGACGATACAATGGTTATCGCAGCGCCGAGTGCAACAACGTTGACCGTGCCATTAGCACAGCCTCCAAAAGCCCAGCAACCGTTGACACTTAATCAAATTATGGCCAATCCAGATTGGATGGGAATTTTTGCTCAAGGAGCTTATTGGAGCGATGACAGTCAATCGGTATATTTCAGTCGCCAAGCACATCAATCTCCGGTCCGTGATTTTTATCAACAAGCTATTGGACAGTCCGAGGCAAACAAGCTTGCACTTAATCAGTTGCACCTTGCCGATCAGCGTAATGGTGTATTGGATCAGGCCAAGACTCAAAAAGCCTATATTTATCAAGGTAACGTATTTGTAAAAAATTTATTAAACAGTGAAATAAAGCAAATTACTCGTCAAAATGATGCGATTAATAGCGTACGTTTTTTAAATGGTGGCGACCTTGCATTCTGGCAAGGTAATAATATTTTTCGTGTACACCAGTCTAGCGGCCTAGTAGAACAAATTGCCGAAATCCAAATGGAAAACGAACCTAAAACGACGCAGCAGCCAAGCAGCTTTATTGCTAAGCAACAGCATAGACTTATTCAATATGTTGCCATGGAACATGACAACAGTGTCACACGTGATGAATACCGAGATTCATTGGCTAAAGCCGATCCTACTTTTTCAGCTAAACCTTGGTATTTAGGTGATGCTGAAGTGGTTTCAGAAATGAGCCTGTCGCCTGATGGACGTTATGTGATATTGGCCTTAACGGACAAAAATTATGATTGGCGTGCAGAACACGACATTATGCCGAATTATTTGGGCCAAGAAGGTTATGTCGATCCTGTGCCAGCACGTTCACGTGTTGCAGAAGACGCTTTTCCAGGTCAACGTTTAGTGCTACTCGACCTTATTGAACACAATAAAAAAGACATTACCATCGAAGGTCTAACTGGTTTTGATCAAGACGTATTGGCGAGTGTCAAAACTGAAAATGCTAAGGCCCAAGGCAAAAGCTATAAAAGTGAAAAAGCCCCGCGTTTAGTACAGTTAATGCAAGATTGGGAGTGGAGCCAAAGCGCAATTCAGTGGCATGAGTCTGATGATAAATTATTAGTGATGCTGGAAGCCGTTGACAACAAAGATCGCTGGATCGCCAGTGTCGACCTTCAAAAAGGTAAACTAACAACCGAACATCGGTTACATGACGATGCCTGGGTAAACTATAATTTTAATCAATTTGGTTGGATAACTGGTACAGATAGCATTTACTACTTATCCGAAGAGTCTGGTTTTTCTCAGCTCTATACTAAAACGGCAGCTGGCAAAGTAGTCGCTCTTACCAATGGCAAATTTGTGGTTGATAATGTGACGTTATCAACCGACGCAAAACACTTTTATTATCGTGCTAATAAAGACCATCCAGGTAGCTACAATGTTTACCGTGTAGAGATTGCCACAGGTAAAACAGAGCAACTGACTCAGTGGATGGGCACATTGGATTACAATTTGAGCCCTGATGGACAATCATTGTTACTAACGGCTTCATCTGCTGTTCACCCTGATGAACTGTACATTCAACCTATTGGCGGAAAAATGAGCCAATTAACGCATTATACTAGCCCTGAATTTACACTATATCCTTGGCAAACACCGCAGATAGTGACGGTTCCTTCAAGCCATGGGGCGGGAAACATTTATGCGCGGGTTTATTTGCCTCAAGGTTATGATGCTACCCAAGCAGACAAATATCCTGCTGTAGTGTTTAACCATGGTGCTGGATATTTACAAAATGCTCATTATGGTTTCTCGGGGTATTTTCGTGAGTTCATGTTCCATAACCTCCTAACCCAACAAGGTTATGTAGTGATGGACATGGATTACCGTGGTTCAAAAGGTTATGGCCGTGATTGGCGAACCGCTGTGTATCGCAACATGGGGCATCCTGAAGTTGAAGATTTAAAAGATGGTGTAGCATGGATGGCAAGTAATACTAACGTGGATGCACAGCGTGTGGGCACTTATGGTGGTTCGTACGGTGGTTTCCTTACCTTTATGGCGTTATTCAATGAGCCTGAGTTGTTCCAAGCAGGAGCCGCATTGCGCCCTGTAGCTGATTGGGCACATTATAATGCACCTTATACCTCTAATATTTTAAATACGCCTGACGTCGATCCTATCGCTTATGAGCGTAGCTCACCAATAGAGCATGCTCAGGGGTTACAGAAACCACTATTGATCATGAGTGGTGTGTTAGATGACAACGTGTTTTTCCAAGACAGTGTGCGCATGGTGCAACGGCTTATTGAATTAGAAAAGCCGATGTTTGAAACGGCAATCTATCCTGTCGAACCGCATGGATTTAAGCAACCTTCAAGTTGGTTAGATCAGTATCGTCGTATTTATAAACTGTTTGAACAAGAATTGAAGTAATCGGCTCTGAGTTAAAAAAAACAAATAAATATCTATTAAGGCTTCCTTTGAGAAGCCTTAATTTTTATGACTAAGTGATGAAAACTGTAAAAGGCAATGTGAGTGGCAATATCAATAGCAGGTGGAGTTCGGCCCGGAAAAGTCATTGAGATTGAGCGCCGACTCTATAAACAACTTATAGTGGGTAAGCATAAAGCTAATGCTATGCCTGATGAGTTGAGCGCAGAATTAGAAGAGAGCGCTAATAAACTTGATATTGAGCGTAAAGCATTAAAAATGCGTCTTGAGAAACAAGCAAAAGAGAAAAGTGTATATGTTGAGGTATCCGCACTGTTAATTCATACAGTTAATAATGCGATAGAGCATCAATTAGCTCATCCTCAAATGATATTAGAAGCATCAGCAATTAGCGAAAATCAAATTTTATTGTTAGACCTTTTATTACACCCAGATCTGAACATTAATCGACTTCGACCGATTATCGAAAGTATTAACTGGTTATCACGTGATTTAATCAATTTAATTAATAGTCCAGCATCTCGTCACCGCCGCCCTAAACATGGCGATGTTCAAGTGACCGACATTAAGCTAGTGCTTAACTACATTGGTATTGAAAATTTACGTTTGTTGATCCCTTATTTTTGTTTACGTAACTGGTTACCTTCAGGTAACGCTAACTTATTATGGATCACCCGCAAGCTTTGGCGTTACAGCATGGTAAGTGCCATAGCAGCGCAAACCTTAGCAGAGTTACATAATGAAGAGCCTGGTTTGGCTTATAGCTGTGCGTTAATGTACCAATTTTCTACCTCGATTATATTGAGCCAAAGTGGGCGTATATTTGATAACACTTGGGGGACTTGGTTACGAGAGGCAAGCCATAGCCGAGAAAAACAAGTTTACGATGCCATTATGGCAACAGACTTTCCTGCCGAGGAAGTATTGGGGCAAGTATTACTCCATAGCCACCGTTTAAATTGGCAACTATTGAGTTTACTGAAATTTGATGATTCCCCGATTACACAAGTGTTAAAAGAGTTAGACCACGATTACCACTTTACAGAGCTATCAGCCCATGCCGCCATTGTGGCTAAGGCTAGTTGTTATGCCAAAGTGCTTTTGTTAGAAGAGCAACAACAAATCGATCCACAAGAGAAACGTATTATGTTTGATTATTATCAGTTTTCGGCGCAAGAACTGATTAGGCTTAAAGGCCAAAATTTTCGGAAGCTTGATTTACTTTAAATAGCTTTTTTCTATCAAAAGGGTAAATGTTAAATATGTGTAATTATTCACTTTTGATGAATAGCTACACAAATTCGAGTCAAATAACTTTTTTTATGACTATTTATGCTTCATAACCCCCGATAAATGCGTTGTTTAGTCATATTTATCAATCTTTATGCAGAATACCAATAAGGCCTGCAGAAGTTAATTGTACTGAACTGGTATTTTGATCACATTTTCGCTAATAATGTCGCATAAATAACACAAACTTCCGCTAATGCACTTACAGAATATAAAGCAGACAGCGGAAACAGCGGCTTTCAAGCCGCTTACAACCTGAAGGATGAAATGCAATGAGTGTAGAAATGAATCTAACCCGTGCCCAATTCGATGAAGTTATGGTGCCTAATTATGCGCCTGCCGCTGTTATTCCTGTTCGCGGAGCAGGTAGCCGAGTATGGGATCAAGAAGGTAATGAATTCATCGATTTTGCCGGTGGTATTGCAGTAAATTGTTTAGGTCATTGTCACCCAGCTTTAGTGTCAGCATTAAAAGAGCAAGGCGAAAAGTTATGGCATTTATCAAACGTAATGACCAACGAGCCAGCACTAGAATTAGCGACAAAGTTAGTTAATGCCACATTTGCTGAGCGCGTCTATTTTGCTAACTCGGGTGCAGAAGCCAATGAAGCAGCATTAAAATTAGCTCGCCGTTATGCATTAGATAACCATGGTGCAGATAAAGACCAAATCATCGCATTCGATAAAGCGTTCCACGGCCGTACATTCTTTACTGTAACAGTTGGCGGACAAGCTGCTTATTCAGACGGTTTTGGCCCTAAGCCACAAAGTATTACTCACGTGCCATTTAATGATATCGCTGCACTTGAAGCGGTAATTTCTGACAAGACTTGTGCCATTATGCTTGAACCTCTTCAAGGTGAAGGCGGGATTATCAATGGTGATCCTGAGTTCTTAAAAGCAGTACGTCGTTTAGCTGATAAGCATGACGCATTAGTGATTTTTGATGAAGTACAAACTGGTGTAGGCCGTACTGGTGAGTTATTTGCTTACATGGGTACAGACATCGTGCCAGATATTTTAACCAGTGCCAAAGCGCTAGGCGGTGGCTTCCCTATTGCTGCAATGCTAACTAGCGCAAAAATTGCTGCTCACCTAAAAATTGGTACTCATGGTTCTACTTATGGCGGCAACCCACTGGCTTGTGCTGTAGGTAATGCAGTAATGGACGTGGTTAATACCAAAGAAGTGTTGGACGGAGTTAAACATCGCGAACAGTTATTCCGTGATGGTTTAGCGGCTATTAACGCCAAATACAACGTATTCAGTGAAGTACGTGGTAAAGGCTTGTTAATCGGTGCCGTATTAAATGAACAATATGAAGGTCGTAGCCGTGACTTCTTGGTTGCTTCTGTTGCTGAAGGCCTTATGAGTTTGATGGCTGGTGCAAACGTTGTGCGTTTTGCTCCTTCATTAGTGATCCCAGAAGCAGACATCGCAGAAGGCTTGTTGCGTTTTGAACGCGCAGTAGCAAAAGTGGTTGCTGGTTAATTTGCAAATTTAGTGCAGGCTTAGCTTGCACTAATTTGTTTGGGTACGCCAATTGGGTGAATACGCGTTGAAATGTATTTCAGCGCGGTTCGCTTATGGCGCAATGAGGAGATTAAGATGTTAATCATACGTCCTATCCGTGCAAGTGATTACGATGCACTTTAT
Organism: Shewanella frigidimarina; assembly: GCF_003797125.1. Lineage (GTDB taxonomy): Bacteria > Pseudomonadota > Gammaproteobacteria > Enterobacterales > Shewanellaceae > Shewanella > Shewanella frigidimarina. The sequence continues at coordinate 657,284 of NZ_RKKE01000001.1, read as the reverse complement.
GGTATCGCAGTTGAGTCAGGCCACGGTTTTACATCTTTACCAGTTAACGAAGAGTTACTGCGTTCGAAGATTGCTAGGGCAGAGGCATCTTTTATCAAGCAAATTGATAAACCTTTTGACGAAGGTTATTTAATGGTGCTTGAAGATACAAAGACCAATGAAGTTGTCGGTACCTGTGGTATTGAAGCCGCCGTCGGCATGCAAGATGCTTTTTATCATTACCGTTTAGGTACTGAGGTCTATCATTCTCAGCAAATTTCTGTTCGCAATGAAGTTGAAACCCTCACATTATGCCACGACTACACTGGCGCAGCAGAAGTGTGCACCCTGTTTTTAAAAGACGGATATCGCAAAGGCAACAACGGCCGCATGTTATCACGCTCGCGCTTTTTATTATTAGCACAGCATCCTGAGCGCTTTGGCGATACCGTTATTGCTGAAATGCGTGGTGTGAGTGATGATCATGGTGACTCGCCGTTTTATGAATGGTTACAACATCACTTTTTAGGTATCGATTTTGTTGAAGCTGACTACTTGTCTGGTTTAGGCAAAAAAGCCTTTATGGCCGAAATGATGCCGCGAAACCCCGTTTATGTTTGCATGTTGCCTAAAAAAGCCCAAAAAGTGATTGGTGAAGTGCATAAAAACACCAAGCCAGCATTGCGTTTATTACAAGCAGAGGGTTTTAAGTTCCGTAATTATGTCGATATTTTTGATGGCGGCCCAACGGTTGAATGTGCACTAGCTGAGATCCGCTCAGTGAAAAAGAGCCGTTTATTGACCGTTTCAGTTGGCAAGATGCCACATGCCGATCATCATTTTATTATTTCCAACACCTCGCTTGCTGATTATCGTGCGTCAGCAGCTAAATTGTTGGTCTCTGATGAACACGACAATGTTGTGCTCAGCCCTGAAATCGCCGCTGGTTTACTGGTGAGCGATGGCGAGCAAATTCGTGTTTTAGCAATGTAGGAGCAAGAAATGACACAATATATTCAAGGTCAGTGGTTAGCTGGCGAAGGTCATGAAATCAATTCAAAAAACCCTGCCAACGGTGACGTAATTTGGCAAGGTAACACGGCTACTGCTACTCAAGTGAATGCAGCTGTAGATGCCGCTCGTGCGGCACAGTTTGATTGGTTTATGCTGGGTTATGAAGCTCGCTTAGCCATAGTCGAAGCGTATCGTGCACAACTAGAAGCTAATAAAGCCGAGATCGCAGAAACCATCGCTCAAGAAACCGGTAAGCCACAGTGGGAAACTGCCACTGAAGTGGGCGCTATGATTGGCAAGATAGCATTGTCAGCAAAAGCCCATGACAAACGTACCGGCACTGAAACCAATGATTTACCTGCAGGGCGTGCCGTATTACGTCACAAGCCTCATGGTGTTGTAGCGGTATTTGGCCCTTATAATTTCCCAGGCCATCTACCAAACGGACACATAGTACCAGCATTATTGGCCGGTAACACAGTGGTGTTTAAGCCATCAGAATTAACGCCTAAAGTGGCTGAGTTAATGCTGAAGTGTTGGGACAAAGCTGGTTTACCACAAGGTGTGGTTAACTTAGTGCAAGGTGAAGTTGAAACCGGTAAAGCATTAGCATCACATCCACAAATTGACGGTTTATTCTTTACCGGTAGTTCACGTACTGGGCATATTTTACATGAACAATATGCTGGCCTCCCAGGTAAGATTTTAGCCTTAGAAATGGGCGGTAATAATCCGCTTATCGTTAAAGGCGTTACCGATACCAAAGCTGCGGTCCATGACATTATTCAGTCTGCTTATATTTCGTCTGGCCAGCGTTGTACTTGTGCCCGTCGTTTATATATTGAAGAGGGCGCACAAGGTGATGCGTTAATCGCAGAGCTAGTAAAGGCTATTAAGCAAATTAAAGTGGGTGCTTGGAACGTTCAACCACAACCTTTTATGGGCTCGATGATTTCTGAAACCGCTGCACGTGGCATGGTTGCCGCACAGGCGACACTTCAGTCATTAGGTGGTGTTTCATTAGTTGAGTTAGTGCAAGTTGAAGCTGGTACTGGTTTAGTCACTCCAGGCTTAATAGATGTCACTAAAGTCGCTGAGTTACCTGATGAAGAATATTTTGGTCCATTATTGCAATTAGTGCGTTACAGCGATTTTGACCAAGCTATTCATCTAGCCAATGCGACTCGTTATGGTTTATCAGCTGGTTTATTAGCGGATAGCCGTGAAGATTACGATTACTTTTTAGCGCGCATTCGTGCTGGTATTGTTAATTGGAATAAGCAGATTACAGGCGCATCAGGTGCGGCACCATTTGGTGGCGTTGGCGCTTCAGGTAATCATCGTGCAAGTGCATTTTATGCTGCTGATTACTGTGCTTACCCTGTCGCTTCAATGGAAGCAGATGCCGTAAGCTTACCTGCTACTTTAAGCCCTGGTTTATCAATTTAACTGATAAATTCATCGCATGATCCGTGCTGGTGACTTTGTTCACCAGCCTTATTTTAGAAGGATTTAACCATGCATACTGACGTTAATGCTTTATTTGCTGCCTTATGGCAAGACTACATTAAGATGACGCCTTCAGCGGCGAAAATTCATCAGCTTTTAGGCCATGGCGCGCCAATCATCAATGACCATATCGCTTTGCGTACTTTTAATATCGCTAAAGTAAATTTAAGCGTATTGGCTAAACATTTCACCTCTATCGGTTATGTCGACAGTGGTGATTATAAGTTTGAGCAGAAAAAGCTGATAGCTAAGCACTTTGAACATCCGGATCCAAAACAGCCAAAGGTGTTTATCTCTGAGTTGTTAGTTGAAGAATTTAGCCCTGAGCTGCAAAAGAGCATCCATGGTTTAATCGATCAGGTTGATATTGCGGCAACCACGGCAGATAACTTCATATATTCTGGTCGTCATTGGGATGTAGATAAAGCGACTTACCAAGCATTACTTGCTGAAAGCGAATATGCTGCGTGGGTTGCTGCGTTAGGTTACCGTGCCAATCACTTTACGGTTTCAATTAACGATCTGCCTGAATTTGAGCGTATTGAAGATGTAAACCAAGCCTTAAAGCAGGCTGGGTTTGTGTTAAATAGCTCTGGCGGTGAAGTTAAAGGATCGCCAGAAGTCTTGTTAGAGCAGTCTTCTACCATGGCTGATAAAGTGGTTGTGAACTTTACCGATGGCGATGTGGAAATTCCAAGTTGTTTCTATGAATTTGCCCGTCGTTATCCAATGGCTAATGGTCAGCTTTATACTGGCTTTGTTGCAGCATCTGCCGACAAGATTTTTGAAAGTACCAATGCAATGATGTAATGTTTATGCATGGACGAAAAAGACCTAATTGATCGCTCAGTTAGGTCTTTTTTATTGCTTATTCTAGGCAAAAAAGCTTAGTTGCTCATCAATATACTGACATTAAGCCCTTGTAATATATTACTTCGACTAAATTGCAATACAAAACCATATTGGTCACAAATCTCTTTAACAATCGATAAGCCCAACCCGTGGCCAATAGTTGCTTCATCTAGTCGGGTGCCACGAGAGGTTAATAATGCAATTTGCTCTTGTTTTACACCGAGACCATCGTCTTCAATTTTAATTAATATCACTCCTGATGGTAATTCTTCGATGCTGACATGAACCTGTGAGTTTGCCCATTTAAAGGCATTGTCGAGCAGATTGCCAAACAGCTCCATACCATCTTCGCGATGTATTGGAATACGACTAATATGTTGCGGATTCACAATGCTGCAATCAATGCTCCGCTGATGATGCACTTTATGTAACGTTTGGATTAAGCTATCAAAATCTTTTGGCACCGCCAGTTGTGCTGCGGGCAGCATGTCTCCCGTTATCCTTGCTGCAGCCAATTTACGTTCAATCATTTTATGAACTAAATCTAATTGCTGCTGCATTGCTATAGCGGCATCCGGATGAGTGAGCCCAAGCGCTTCAACTTGTTGCTGCATTACGGCTAATGGGGTTTTTAAGCCATGGCTTAGATTACCTAGATTATTGCGACTACGTTCAATTTGCTTGGCTGTATAGTCTAATAACTCATTATAGGTTTCGGCAAGAGGGCGGATCTCCGCTGGAATTTGTGAAATGGCTAATGATGCTATTTCACCTTCGCGCAATTTAGCCAGTGCCCCTTGTATTTGATTCACTGGTTTAAACGATTGGCGTAAAATAATGAAGATACCGGCGATCATCGCCAATAACATGCCGATATTAATTGCCAGTTTAGTACCAAACACTTCGCTAAAAACACGTCGTCCGATACTGAGATCTTGGGCGACAGTTAATGTGGCTGTGTTGTGGCTATTTGGTGCGCCGATGCCGATAGATAACAACTGCATATCATTGTTTTTTGGCCCTTTAGCCTGCCAAACTCGTTTCTGCTGTGCTTGTAACTGTTCAATTTGTAATTCGGCATCCCACAATGAACGGGATCGAATAGTGCGGTCGGGCAGATTTAATTGGAAATAACGCCCTGAATAAGCTGGTCGGTAAAAGCTGGATAATTGGTTTTGGTCGATAACGATCTCACCCTCATCGAGCCTAGTGGCGATAATGATATGTTCTAAATCTTCTTCAAGACGATTAATAATAGAGTCATGAAACGCATCACGAAGCATCGACTCAAATAAAAATAAGCCTATTAGCGTAGCAATAATAATTAAGCCACTGAGCCAGAGGCTTAATTTAAACCGAATGGAAATCATTCAATAATGCCATGGAAGATATAACCCTGACCACGCCGAGTTTCGATAGCGGTTTTACCGAGTTTTTTACGTAAGTGTGTGACATAAACTTCAACGACGTTACTTTCTTTTTCATCATCAAATTGATAAAGTTTATCAGTAAGCTGTTGCTTCGAAAGAAGCTTCTTTGGTGACATTAAGAATATTTTCAGTAACCTAAACTCCATCGACGTCAGCTCATATATGTGTTCGCCAACCGTTACCTTTTGCTCGTTTTCGTCTAAATTAATCCCTGCATAACATAGCTGCTTGGATGACGAGTTAACCCGTCCATGGGCTCTATGGATGAGTGCTTGAATACGTGCGAGGAGTTCTTGCGCATGAAACGGTTTGCCTAAGTAATCATCTGCGCCAGCATTAAAGCCTTCAACTTTTTCATGCCACTGACTTCGGGCAGTTAACATGATTACCGGGGTATTTATGCCACGTTCACGCCATTTAGTCACTAATGACAAGCCATTTCCGTCAGGTAATCCGATATCTAAAATGACACAGTCATAATCAGTTTCTTTCATCAAATAATCGGCTTCAATAGCTTTGTCTGTGACATCCGTAATATAACCAGCTTGCTTGAGTTGTTTTTCAAGCTCGGCAACGAGTAAAGGGTTATCTTCAACGAGTAACAGTTTCATGTTTAGTACATTCGCTCGGTAATTGAGTCAATGAATCTTGCATACCGTTAGCTGCATCTAATTGCAGATTAACAACATGCCCTTGTTTTAGCTTAAATTGTAGATCATAGCGCCATTTATCTTGGTGCTGATAAAGCTGGGCGTCGATTAAGTGACCATCACAATACTGCGACAACCAAGTCAAGTAATCATCTAATGAACGTATATTACCAGAAGATACTAATTTTTGGACGTTGTCATGGTCCAGAGGGAGTTCTTTTGCGGGAATATCTTGTTGATTAATGGTGATGGCCATTAAGCTGCTTATTGCTGTTAAGAACAAGCTATTCATGGGCGCTCCAAAATGAAAAAGTGGCGTTCAGAGTATGAACACCACTTTAAGTATCTTGGCTTAAATCAAGCTGAAGCCTATATGATTAAGGCATAAACATTTAGCTTGATTCGTCGTTAGCCCTTAGTTATTTAGCGCGTACCGTAAACTACGATCGTTTTACCGTGTGCTTGGATCAAATTTTGTTCTTCAAGCATTTTTAAAATACGACCAACGGTCTCACGTGAACAACCAACAATTTGACCAATCTCTTGACGTGTAATCTTAATTTGCATGCCGTCAGGATGTGTCATAGCATCGGGTTGTTTTGCAAGGTGTAATAACGTTTGTGCAATGCGACCAGCAACGTCAAGGAACGCTAAGTCGCCTACTTTTTGGCTAGTACTTTGTAAACGATAGGCCATTTGCGCCGAAAGTTTCATCAAGATTTCAGGATTTACCTGAATCAATTGCTTAAATTTCTTGTAAGAAATTTCTGCAATTTCACATGCTTGTTTAGCACGAACCCATGCAGTACGTTCAGATTGCTCTTCAAACAATCCTAATTCACCTATAAAGTCGCCTTGATTTAGATAAGAAAGGATCATTTCTTTACCTTCTTCATCTTTGATCAATACAGCGACGGAACCTTTGACGATGTAATATAGAGTGTCAGACTCTTCACCTGCGTGAATTAAAGTACTCTTTGCAGGGTACTTATGAATGTGACAATGTGAAAGAAACCATTCTAATGTTGGGTCAGGTTTTGGCTTACCAATCAGAGCCATACGATGTTCCTCGATTGATTAAAAATGAAAGTAAGTAATGTCTAATTAAGCATTCTACGCTATTGAAACCGTGAAAACTTTGATAGAGATCGTATTTAGAAGTGTGCGTAGTGTATATTAACTTGTTAAATTTAAGATTAAATTTATCTCATTTGTGATGACGGTCGACTTTTTTTGTGAATTTGTCTTAATCATCACTACGATTGAATTATTGCTAATGTCATTTGTCTATTGTATTGGATCCATGAGTTAGCTAATGTTATTTAATCAGCTTCATAAATAGTTGTCGAGGTATGTGTGAAAAAACTGAGTCAAATCGGGTTTATTGCCTGTGTTGTTTTATTAAGTGGACTTAGTTCATCTGTAAAAGCGTTTGTTATCCCGCCCTCTATTGAGTCTCAGGCGGCGACTAAGCTGGTTCATATTCAGATTAAAGCCAAACAGGGCAATGCAGATGCACAATTTTTATTGGGTTTAATGAACCTTTCCGGACGATTTGTTACTCAAGATACTAAGCAAGGATTAAGCTGGGTTAATCTTGCTGCACAACAACACAATATTAAGGCGCAACAAACATTAGCTGATTTAGCCTTTGACGGTAAATTAATTCCGCGTGATTTAGCGCTGGCAGAAAAATGGTATCTGCAAATGGTCGCACAAGGAGATAAGTGGGCTCATTTTCGTTTAGGGTTTATTTATTCTGCTGGTGGTGATGGTGTAGTGCGTAATTGCGGCAAAGCAATGGAGCAGTTTAGTGCTGCGGGGGATGCCGTTTCAATGGGCAATATTGCGTGGATATTAGCCACGTGCCCTGAGGCCGAATACCGAGATGGTTCGCGTGCAGTATCAATGTCATTAAAATTACTCGAGCAAAATCAAAATGATCCAACGGTATTAGATAATCTTGCGGCCGCGTATGCTGAGCTTGGAGATTTTTCTGCGGCAATTGATACCCAGAAAAAAGCAATTGATGCGTTAAAGGATAATCCTGAGATTGTGCGCAGCGATGAGTTTATTTTACGTTTGAAACAGTATCAAAATAATCAAGCTTATCGAGAAATTATCCCACTGATGTAATGCTCAGGATAAGCAATGTGAGTCATTTACTATTATCAACCGGTCCGTGTATTGACTTGTTTATCAGAAGGGATAATAGCTGATGTGAGTGCTTGAGCATCGATGTTGTTTGGTTTCGTTGATGTGCTCAATGCGCTAACAGAAAAAAGGGGGAATTAGCACCCCAAGCACATCAACTGCCGTTCTTTCGCTCGAAATCACGATGCGGCTATCTTAATTGTTCTGACTTAAATCAAACTTAATCGAGTTTGATATCATCAAGGTTTTGCAACTCTAGACGTTTATCCATTAAGTCTTTAACCAAAGGCGTTAAAATTAATTCCATAGCCAGAGACATTTTTCCACCAGGAACAACTAGTGTATTGACGCGTGACATAAATGAGCCTTGGATCATGTTGAGGTAATAAGGGAAATCAACATTATTAATACCGCGAAAGCGAATCACTAAAAAGCTTTCATCTAAGCTTGGTATGTCTTTTGCGCTAAAAGGATTTGAAGTGTCTACAGTCGGCACTCGTTGAAAATTAATGTGTGTCCGTGAAAATTGTGGCGTCATGTGCTTGATGTAATCGTCCATACTACGGACTATCGAGCCCATGACTTTTTCACGACTATGGCCTCTATCGTTTGTATCGCGAATAATCTTCTGGATCCACTCTAAGTTAACAATCGGCACCATGCCTATCAAAAGATCAACATGTTTAGCGACATCGGCATCTTCCGTTACCACACCACCGTGCAGTCCTTCGTAATAGAGCATATCGGTATTGGCTGGCAAATCACGCCATTGAGTAAATGTACCTGGCATTTGATTAAATGGCACCGCTTCATCAAAGGTGTGTAAGTAGCTGCGGGTTTGGCCATTACCTGTATCACCATAACTGGTAAAACATTCTTCGAGCTTTTTGAAATTATTCGCTTCGGGACCAAAATAACTTAAGTTTCGATTTTCAGCCTGTGATTTTCTAATTAACACTTCCATTTCAGCGCGGGTAAAATTATGGAAACTATCCCCTTCAACGAATGCAGCATTGATACCCAACTGTCTAAAAATATGAATGAAGGCAGTTGTGGTCGTAGTTGTGCCAGCACCGGATGAACCGGTTACAGCAATAATAGGATGTTTTGCTGACATATTATTTGCCTAGGTAATGTTGTGGACGTGAAAAATCGAGTCACTAGTTATACGGTAATCATCACCCGTGGGTCAATTATTCGCAGGTAACAATGTGATCATTTTGTAGTAAAACCATCGTTTTGTATTACAGCTAGTCGAAAGATGAGCGTGAAATATGCTCGCGTTGCCTAATGGCGATAGACTCATCATCCTCACTATATTCAACCACTAGCTCGCCCTTTTTTAGTGCTAGCTTACATTGGTCCATTGCGCGACTTAATTGTTGCTCGTCTGCGTCACTAAAACTGCCATCTTCCAGTTGTGATAACAGATATTCTTTTATCATACGCTGAAGTACTTCTTGAGGTAATGAAAGTAACGCTTCATAAGGCACAAGCATGGTGTATTTCCTATTTTTGACTGACTAAAGAAGCGGGGCTTCGTGTTCGGTTGCTGTATCACCTGCAGTTCGAATAAACTCGATAATGCGACGCTCGAGGTAAAAGCGCGGTTTCCAAGGCCAGCCACCTTCAACAAACCCTACATGTCCACCACACTCATGCAACTCGTATTCAACCATAGGTGATAATTGAGCTTGCTTTGGGATCACTTCATCGGTCATGAAGGGGTCATCTTTGGCGTGGATGACTAATGTAGGCTTGGTGATATGCTGCAAATAGCCAAGGCCGCTAGATTGTTGATAGTAATCATTTACGTCAATAAAACCATGCAAAGGTGCAGTGACTTTATCGTCAAACAAATAAAAGGTATTGAGCATTTTGAGCTGCTCTTTAGTGATCGGCATTTGCTCGGTTAAATCTGCGGTGTTGATTTTGTCGAGCATTTTGTGTTGTAAGCGTTTAATTAAAAAGCGTTGATACAGAGTTGAAAAGCCACTTTCTAAGCGTTTAGCACAGGCTCCTAGCGTGAGAGGGGCTGACACCACCACAGCACGTTCAAGTAAGCTATGTTGTTTTTTACTGCCTTGGTATTTTGCCAGTACATTACCGCCCAAGCTGTAGCCGACAGCATACAATGGTGAGTCTGGATAGTAATGCTTTAGTTGCTCTAGGGTATGGGCTAAGTCGTTAACATCGCCGCTATGATAACTGCGAGCTAAGCGATTGGGTTCACCAGAACACCCCCTATGATGGTGAACAACAGCAGACATTTTGGCTTTTTTTGCTTCGATGAGCATTCTGCGTGCATAATGCGATTCAGTGTTACCTTCAAGACCATGAATGATCACTAAGATAGGCGCGCCATTTTGGGCCTGGCCTAGCCAATCTAAATCGATAAAATCGCCGTCGGGTAACTCTTGTCTTTGCCTAAATGTTATTGGTCTGGCCACTTTAAAAATGAATGGTAGAATCGTTTGTACATGCGGGCTAGCAGCCCACCAAGGCGGAGTGAACAAGGTTTTCATAAAAGGAATATTTCTGTAATAGTTTGTGAAAATTTAAACGTATGTTTAAATGTTGCTCATACCACTCTATCACATAAAAAATAGAGACAATAATAAACTCAAGGGGAAGTAAATGAAGCGGCGTACCTTTATTACGGGTGCTTTTGCTGGAACGGCAGCAATAGCACTAGGCGTTAATTTATATTCACCCAGTATCACGACTTCTAGCGATGATATTCATCACCGAGTGTTGTTTAGTGTATTGCTGCCAGTGTTCTTAGACGGTGCATTGCCCGAGGTTCCTAGCCATAGAGACATCGCGATAAATCGCACATTGGATGCAATTTCACAATCAATTACCCATTTGCCGATTGAACAACAGCAAGAGCTGATGGAATTGTTAGAGTTGCTTGAAGGACGCTTTGGTTTATTGTTGCTCAGTGGCAGTATGACACCGCTATTAATGCGTGAACCACAGCAATTGATTGACATGTTAGAGTTTTGGCGTAACAACTATTTGGACATGTTAACAACCGCTTATAACGGATTACGTGAATTGATAATGGCAAGTTACTACGCCTGTCCGGAACATTGGGGCAATTTACGTTATGTAAAGCCTACTTTCTTGGTGCCTAACGCGCATTAACCCCTTATGTAAGGAGCTCTACCTTGGCCATTATTGATCCTATTATTACCGGATTAAGTGCAGGCTGGCATCATATTGATGCCAGTACCTTAGAAATGGATCGTCACTTTGACGCTGATGTTGTTATTGTTGGTACCGGAGCGGGCGGCGGCACCGCAGCAGAAATACTCACTGAAGCTGGATTAAAAGTGATTATGATTGAAGGCGGCTCGCTTAAATCATCAAGTCATTTTGATATGGAAGAGCGCCACGCTTATCCGAATTTGTACCAACAAGCAGCTGCAATGAAAACTGCTGATAAAGGCATTGGTATATTTCAAGGTCGAACGGTAGGCGGTTCAACCACGGTCAATTGGACTACTTCCATTAGAACCCCCGAGCAAACCTTGGCCTTTTGGGAGCAAGAAAAGTCAGTAAAAGGCCTGTCTTCGCAAGATTTACTGCCTTGGTTTGAGTTAATGGAACAACGGCTCAACATTGAGCAGTGGCAGTTTGAACCCAATAGAAATAATGGTGCATTGCGCGAAGGTTGTGAAAAACTGGGTTGGGATTACACCGTTATTAAACGTAATGTTAAAGGTTGCTGGAATACCGGTTATTGTGGCATGGGTTGCCCCGTAAACGCCAAGCAATCAATGCTAGTGACCACCATACCTGCTGCCTTGGACAAAGGCGCAACGCTGATTTCTCGCGCCAAGGTGATCAAACTTGAACACAAAGGCGATCAAGTTGTTGGTTTAACGGCGCAGGCATTAACCGAAGGGTTAATGCCAACATCGGTGAACATTACCTTTAGCGCTAAACATTATATTTTAAGTGCGGGTGCAGTTCATACACCAACGATATTAATGCGTTCTAACACCCCAGATCCACATAAACAATTAGGTAAAACGTTTTTACATCCGTCATTGTTATCGGGCGGTATTTTTGCAGAACAAATTAATGGTCACAGTGGTGCGCCGCAATCTATCTATTCAGATGAATTTGTTTGGCGTGATGGCGCGACTGGCGATCTAGGTTATAAACTTGAAGTTGCGCCTGTTCATCCCGTGTTGATTGCATCTAAAACTATTGGTTATGGTGTGAGCCACGCACAATTAATGGCTAATTTTAACCAAATGCAGGTGACTATTGCGCTTATTCGTGATGGTTTCAATCAACAATGTCCAGGTGGTCAGGTAAGATTAACCGACACGAGTTTGGCGTTAGATTATCCTTTAGATAAAGGTTTTTGGGACGGTGCTCGTAGGGCATTTTTGTCTATGGCCGAATTACAATTTGCTGCAGGTGCCAAAAAGGTGTTGCCGATGCATGATGGCTTGGCTTTTCTTAATTCGTGGAGTGAAGCAAAGCAGGCTATTAATAATGCCGATTTAGGTTTATTAAAAACCATTGTCGCGTCGGCCCATGTGATGGGCGGTTGTGCAATGGGTGAAGATAAAACTCTTTCAATGGTCGATGGTTTTGGTAATTCGCATTACCTTGAAAATTTATCGGTGATGGATGGTTCGGTATTCCCAACCAGTTTAGGCGCGAATCCGCAGTTGTCTATTTATGGTATTGTGGCTCGAAATGCAACGGCATTAGCACAAAAATTGACTCAAACTGGCTAGATTAACTACCTTGATATGCCGCCGCTGGGCGGTATATCAAGGTAATATTACAAGTCGTAACCAGACAATGTGTTACGAGTTAGTCAAACCTGCTTGGGTGGTTAATTCAGCCATAATGCTTACATCTAAGCCAAATAAGCTAAGATAGTGTTGTATATTACTCGGCTCAGTATTATCAGGCTCAGTATCTAACGTTGTCCCCTGCAGCAAGTTCAATTTATGCAATAACATGTACTGAGATTTACGTTCCATAATTAGCTCTACGTCGAGCATTTTTTGATATTCTTCACTGTCTAAGTGTACTTTAGCAATCCGACGTAATCGTCGATAAGGTTGCAACACATTTTCTTCCCATTGTTCTATAGCACCCGTTAATAATTCCCACTGCTGCTGGGTTAACACATAATGTTGTTGATCTAGGTATTGAGCTAATAGTAAAAGGTTAACATTTACTTGGTAACTATCTTGTAAGCTTATGTAAAATTTAGGATTAATTGAATAGTTTTGTTCGCAATCGCGCCAAGTTAAATAGCTGAATGTTTGGTGGTGAGAAGGCCGCGACATACCGTATTCCTTGTTGCCTTTGTGATGCTATTTTACACCACAAATGACAATAAAATAATGAAGAGCAATTGCTTATAGGCAATCTTGCTCAAAAATTTCGATCTGCTCTTGAATCTCTAACCAATGCATTTCACTTTCATCCATAGCTTGAGTCAGCGTAGTCCGTTCGTTGAGAACATTGGTCATTTTAGCTTTGTTCTCTGCTTCGTATAAGCTGCCATCGGCTAACTCAATTTCTAATTCGGCTAATCGGGCATTAATTTTTTGCTGTTGAGTTTCTAACTTTACTTGTTGTTTTTTCAGCGGCGATACTTTCTGACGTAATTCAGCTTCCATTCTTTTTTGCTGTTTTTTATCAACAGCATCGCTGCTAGTGCCTACATCTGTTTTGTTGTTGGCTTGTGCTAGTTTAGCGGCATCGAGCAACCATTGATGGTAGTCATCTAAGTCGCCATCAAAAGGTGTTACAACACCTTGGTCAACTAAGTAATAATCACTACAACTTAATCGTAATAGGTGACGATCGTGTGACACGATAACCATTGCGCCCTCAAAGGTTTGCAATGCCATGGTGAGTGCGTGACGCATCTCTAAATCTAAATGGTTGGTCGGTTCATCGAGTAATAGTAAATTTGGACGCTGCCAAACCACTAATGCTAATACTAGGCGGGCTTTTTCGCCGCCAGAAAACGGCCGTACTGGCGATAAGGCCATATCACCATTAAAGCCAAACCCACCTAAAAAGTTACGTAATTCTTGTTCGCGAACACTTGCTGGCGCGAGTCTAGCCAAGTGTTGCATTGGAGAATCATCAAGCGTTAAAAATTCAACTTGATGCTGAGCAAAATAACCAATATTTAATCCTGGGTTAGGTTGATACTTACCCGTTTTGGCTTGTAGTTGGCCTGATAACAGTTTGATTAGTGTCGATTTACCGGCACCATTTCTACCCAACAAACCAATACGCGCACCAGGAACGAGATTTAACTCAACCTGTTTCAGGATGGTATTATCTTCATAACCAATAGAGACATTTTCCATCACCACTAATGGGTTCGGTAGCGCTTCTGGTTCTCTAAAGGCCATTTGAAATGGATTGTCTACTTGCGATGGCAGCAACTCGGCCATGCGCTCGAGTGCTTTTAAGCGGCTTTGCGCTTGTTTAGCTTTACTGGCTTTATAGCGGAAACGATCAACAAATGACTGCATATGCGAGCGCTCTTTTTGCTGACGTTCAAAGGCGACTTGCTGCTGTGCCATGCGTTCAGCGCGTACTCGTTCAAAAGAAGAGTAATTACCTTTGTAGTAATTTAATTTGTGATTTTCAACATGAACTATTTCACCAACAATGCCATCGATAAAGTCACGATCGTGACTGATCAAAATGAGTGTCCCTTGATAAGATTTTATCCAACCTTCCAACCAATACATGGTGTCTAGGTCTAAGTGGTTGGTTGGCTCATCGAGTAACAATAAGTCTGAACGACATAATAGTGCTTGGGCTAAGTTGAGGCGCATACGCCAACCACCAGAGAAGCTTTTTACTGGGTTACTTTGGTCTGCATCTTTAAACCCTAAGCCTGCTAATAGCGCGCCTGCTCGCGCCTTAATGGCATAGCCGCCAATTGCATCAATTTTGCCATGAATAAGCGCAATGGCATTACCATTATTGTCGGTTTGTGCTTTCTCTAGCTGGGCTTCTAAATCTCGGTATTCGGTGTCACCGTCGAGAACATACTCAAGTGCCGACACATCTAATGCCGGAGTTTCCTGCGCAACAGAGGCAACTTGCCAACCTGAGGGGAAACTAAACTCACCTTTATCTAGATGTAAATGACCTAAAATCAAGGCAAGCAATGATGATTTACCTGTACCGTTGGCGCCGACAAGGCCAACCTTGTGTCCGGGATAAATCGTCAGTGAGGTTTCATCGAGTAAGGTTTTACTGCCGCGAATTAACTGAGCTTGGCTTATGTTGATCATTAATTACAACTTGATACTTAAGAATAGAATAATGGTGCAGATAATATCGCATCTACGATTTATTTCCCACAATCACGGGACTCATGTGGGCTAATCATGGCAAAATAGGCGTATAAATCAGGTAAAGACCTTATTGAGTTAACAGCTCAACCAGTAAACACTAAGTCGAGTAAATCATGACCAAAATTAAAAAGCGTTTTGTTGCAGGCGCTAAATGCCCTAAATGCAGTGCTAAAGACAGTATTTTATTGTTTAAAGAAAATGGAATTGAAACGGTTGAATGTACTGACTGTGATTACCGTGAGCAACAAACAGATATTAAAGTGCCTCAAAAAACGACTGGCAGCATGATAGGAGTGTTCAAACCGGATTAACATTGAGTGACACCTCACGCTAATGACGAGTTGAGGTTAGTTACTCATATATTCGTCTGGTGGAGTTTCTGCAGATATCTTCATTTTATGCTTAGTTAATATTTGGATAACATTAGTATTATTTTTAATGAGGTCGTTAAAGCGTGTAGTGATTTCTTGTAATTCTAGGCCATAACTTGGGTCATCTTTGGGTTTAGTTTGCCAGTAACGCTTACGATCTAATTTTTGCACTTCGCTAGCGCGTAAAATTTCGAAATAGCTGTTTTCTTGATTTAAGCGATAAATTTCACCATCAAGTAGTTGCAGTAATTCCTCTTTAGAAATGGTTTGTTTATTGAGGAGTGCTTCTAAGGGATCTTGTTTGAGCTCGCGCTTGTCAGAGTCGACCTCAGTGGTGATACCCAGTTGATATTCAATTTTATGCTGGCTATATTCTTGGGGGCAAGTTGTTTGGCTGAAAACGACTTTTTCATCCATCATGCATTTGTAAATAGTATTAGCTTGAGCAGTAAAAGCGCCCATGGCGAGTACGATGAATAACAGTCTTTTTGCCATGCGGCCACACATCCTTTTGTCATCACTATTACGATTTTGATATCAGAGGTTTACGTTTTCGACACTAGGGCCTTGTCGATGATGCATTCAACCTAACAGCTGACCACCATGTCTAGCTGTTAATAGGTAAGCAATCACCGTTTACGGATTTTGGTTACAGGTTTTTTATTGAATCTTACTAACCCACTTATTTAGCTCGTGTTTTGATGAGCTTATTTACTTAAGCAGATTAGCATATTTTAGCGCTTTGCAAGTAAGACATTCCCCATACTCGTTACCGGACATTGAATACTTCGCAATCATATTTTTGCTAACAAAATAGCAATAATTACGTCGGCAACATTGCTCTACCGATTAAATATGATTCAATTTTATCGATAAAACCAGTTTTTTGACAATGGAAATTTCAATAATAAAAAAAATCTTTGTTTTTTATTTTATTGGCTTAAGCCAAAACTGAATGATTTTTAGCTTAAGCCATCTATATGCCTAACTTGAATGACGAGAAAATGACACATTGTCAATCAAGCGCGCTTTACCGAGATACGCTGCCCCAATAACCACAAGCTCACTGTCTGCTGCTGTGACTTGACGCAATGTATTGGCATTTCTCACTTCGAGATAATCAGGAGTAAAACCAGCTGTTATCAGTAGTTTTTTGGCTGTGGTGATTGCTTGTTGTGTTGCTTCACCGCGTTGAATCGCGTTAACAATACTGTCTAATGCTTGTTTTAATGTTGCTGCTGAGTGCTTTTCTTCAATGGTTAAATAGCCATTACGAGAGCTCATCGCAAGACCCGATTGTTCTCGGATAGTTTCCACCCCTATTACATCAATCGGTATCGATAAATCTTCAACCATGGTTTTGATAATCATCAATTGTTGAAAATCTTTACGGCCAAATAAGGCAATATCAGGTTGAACAATATTAAACAGTTTGGCGACTATGGTGGCCACACCACGAAAATGACCTGGACGACTTGCACCGCATAATTCATCGCCAATTTCAGGTACTTCAATGTAGGTTTGTTGCGCCAAGCCTTTGGGATAAATGATTTCTGGTGTTGGAGTGAAGAGTATTTCTGTACCGGCAGCCATCAGCTTGTCACTATCTTGTATTAGTGTGCGTGGGTAACCGTCTAAGTCTTCATTAGCGCTAAATTGCATTGGATTAACAAAAATAGATACCACCACATGGTCTGCGCGCTTTTTAGCTTCATTCACTAAGGTGATGTGACCTTGGTGTAAATTACCCATAGTAGGCACAAAAGCAACCGTTTCGCCTTTGCTGCGCCAAGTCTTAACATGTTCGCGAATGGTTGAGATAGCGGAGGTGGTTATCATTTTCTGTTCGAACCTTAATAAAAACAATGTAGTCATTGATATAGATTTATTGATTAGCCTCAACCCTGGTAAGAGCTAGAGTAATCGATAACAACGGGTTTATTTTACATCTGCAAATCAAACTTGCCGTGTGTTGCTAACTAGGTGCATCGACTTATCAATTGTCGATAGAGTGTAAGTCAATGCAGCGTAGATAGCAGGGCAAAAGATTGTAATAAACCTTTATTATCAGAATTATATACTAATTAAAGGTATGTTCTTCAGCAGGGAATGTGCCGTTAGCAACTTCATCAATATAGGCTCTGATAGCCGAGCGAATTTCGCCGGTTTGTTTGAGGTAGTTTTTTGAAAAACGGGGAATGTAGCCACTCGAAATGCCTAATACATCATGCATAACAAGTATTTGACCATCGGTGTCAGCACCCGCGCCGATCCCAATAACTGGAATGGTTAGTGCTTCAGTAATGGCTTTAGCCAGTGGGGCTGGAATACACTCAACCACTAATAATTGCGCACCAGCAGCTTGCAATGCTTTAGCTTCATCTAGAATGCGTTGCGCGTTATCAGCATCGCGACCTTGCACTTTAAATCCGCCAAAAACGTTCACCGACTGTGGTGTTAATCCTAGGTGAGCACAAACTGGAATACCACGTTCGGTTAACATTTTTACGCTTTCAAGTAACCAATGTCCGCCTTCTAATTTGACCATGCTGGCACCTGCCTGCATTAATATTGCCGCGTTATTCATGGTTTGCTCTGGGGTGCTATAACTCATAAACGGCATGTCTGCGATGAGTAATGCGCGCGCAACACCACGTTTAACACAAGCAGTATGGTAAGCTATATCGGCAATGGTTACTGGTAGGGTATCGTTATGGCCTTGAAGCACCATACCGAGTGAATCACCCACTAAAAGTACATCCACACCTTCACTGTCAAATGCGCCGGCAAAACTAGCGTCATAAGCCGTTAATGCGGTGAACTTTTTACCTTCTTGTTTGAACTTGATCAGGGTCGAACTGGTGACTTTTGACATAGTAGACTCTTAAAACAATATTGAAATACTAAAAGCTGAGCTTAATGTTCTGTCTGTTAAGATCAACTTTAATCGATAAGCTTTTGCAATTCATCACGCATTGCCACTCTAATAAGGCTTTCAAGGCTTGTATTACAGGGTAATATTAGCGCTGGTGCAATGTCTGCTAATGGAACTAACACAAAACTGCGTTGCTTCATGCCGTAATGAGGCACACAAAGACGAGATTCGTTGATGTGTTGTTGACCATAGAGTAACAAATCTAAATCTAAGGTACGAGGTCCCCAATGTTCAAGCCGTACACGCCCTTGTTGTTGCTCAATCTCTTGTAAAGCATCGAGTAACTCAATGGGCTTTAGCGAGGTTTGAAACCCCGCGACAGCATTGACATAATCTGGCTGAATAACATCACCCATGGGCTTGGAACCATAATAAGCTGACACTGTAAAAGTGTTGTTTATTGCCAATGCTTTTAGCGCCAATACCGCAACATCGAGTTGTTGTATTGGTTCGGCTAAATTAGCGCCTATGGCGACATAAACTTGGACCGCCATGATTGTTATTCTTCCGCAGGCTTGGCTGCTGGTTTACGGCGACGTTTACGCTGTGGTGCATTTCTGTTGCGACTATTACTGCCTTTGATGCTTTTAGCGATATCGCTACGGTCAGTTTCATCGGCTTCTACAAATGCCTTCCACCACTCAGCTATTTTGGCAATATTACCCATTTCAACTTCACCGCGCAGTAGCAGTAAATCATAAGCAGCTCTGAACTTAGGATGCTCTAGCAGTTTAAATGCTCGAGTGCCTTGACCACGTTCTAATCGTAACTGCAATTGCCAAATGTCGCGTGCAGGAGTGCTAAATCGGCGTGGTAAACTAATTGTTAGGCACTGTTTTTCAAGCACATCACCCATTGCAGCAACATATGCATCGTAATGAGTTAAGCCGCTTTCAATGGCAATATCATCAGCTCGTTGCTTAACGGGATACCATAAGATTGCCGCAAAGAAAAATGCCGGAGTCACGGTTTTATCTTCGCTAACACGAATATCGGTATTACGCATAACGACTTGCAGCATTTTAGCGGCATGCCCTTTAGGCGACTCTTCAATTAATGCACCCACTTGTGGGAACAAGGGCGCGAATAAACCAAAACGTTGCATCATGTGGTAATTGGCTTCTGCCTTACCAGCAAAAAACAGTTTTAATACTTCTTCATACATGCGCGCAGCAGGAATATCGGCTAGCAATGGAGCAAGGGCTTTGATGGGATCCGCTGTCACTGCATCGATTTGCATATCAAGTTTCGTTGCAAAACGAACTGCACGAAGCATACGCACTGGATCTTCACGGTAACGCGTATCTGGATCGCCAATAAGCTTAATCGTTCTAGCATTGAGATCGTTTATTCCACCACCATAGCTGCGAATAGAGTAATCACTGATGTCGTAGTAGAGCGCGTTAATGGTGAAATCACGGCGTTCAGCATCTTCATCAATCTCACCGTAGACGTTATCGCGTAATAGACGACCTTCAGCGTTGGATTTGGACACTTTATCATTGCTTTCACTGTGGTGACCGCGGAAAGTGGCAACCTCAATGACATCACGACCAAACACGATATGCGCCAGTCTAAAACGACGGCCGACTAGGCGACAATTGCGAAATAACTTTTTAATGTCATCTGGGGTGGCATTGGTAACAACGTCAAAATCTTTCGGTTCAAGACCTAATAGAATGTCACGTACTCCACCACCGACTAAATAAGCTTTGTAGCCTGATTTATTAAGGCGATAAAGGACTTTTAGTGCATTTTCACTAATTTGACGACGTGAAATTGAGTGACCATCTCTGGAGATAATATCCAGACGTAAGCCATCTTCTTGAATCGGTTCTTCAAGGACTGGAGCTACTTTGTTGTTTTCAAATAGCTGTTTACAGAATTGGCTAATACGGCGAAAAATAATACACCTCGGAATGCTATAATAATTTGATTAAAAATCTGGCGGGTATAATACATTAAATGTGACTGAATGAGTATACGTGCAGTTGCGCTAAAAAGGGCTTAATGCAATAACTTATGTCGGTTAATGACGATACCTAGTCGTTTATTGTCGATAAGACAATTTCTTTTTGTGCTGGAATCGTGCTTAGGTCAAATTGTTCAACAGCCTGCTTTAGCATCACCTCTACTGAATCTACATCGACAGCTTTTTGGCCTAAAAAGGTAAGCGCGGCATTAATACTGGCTTGAGGGTGAATAACATCGATAGCTGGAGCATAATTTTGCTTGGATAATTTAAAGCCTTTCTCGGCACAAACTAACGGCAAATGTAGCCAATCAGGTAGCGTAAATTCCAATTGGGTAAACAAACTTATTTGTCGACAACTGGCTTCAAGTAAATCACAACCTCTGACCACTTCAGTTATGCCTTGATACGCATCGTCCAGTACAACGGCGAGTTGGTAAGCATACAAACCATCACTGCGTTTAATAATAAAGTCTTCTTCGGCGAAAGCTTTATCAACCACCACCGGGCCTTGAAGTTTATCAACAAAATGATCAACTTTAACGTGATTACGAATTCGAATTGCACCGTGTGTCAGTCTAGGCTGAAGTCGGCCACAACGGCCTTCATACACGCCGCCACTGGTTTGGATTATTTTACGTGTGCATTGGCAATAATAAGCAAGATCACTGGCGATAAACGCTTCAATTTGGTCTTGATAAACCTGATATCGTTGCTGTTGAAATAGTACGGTTCCATGCCAACGTAAGCCGTAGGCATCGAGTGTTCTAAGGATATTATCGCTTGCACCGGGGACTTCGCGTGGCGGGTCGATATCTTCTATGCGGACAAGCCATTGGCCTTGCTGACTGTGCGCGCGAAGATAACTGCCTAATGCTGCAACGAGTGAGCCAAAATGCAGTGAACCTGATGGTGAGGGCGCAAAACGTCCGATATAGGATGGGGGAATCATGTTATAGCGTTGTTTGTCGTTAACATCGTATTGTTATTATCGTCAGTTAATGTGACAACACAATAGCCTTGTTAATTTGTTAGTGGGTAAATAAAGTAAAATAAAAAGGGCGAGATAATCTCGCCCTAATCAATAACGGGTTAACCCGCCATTTGTTTTTCTTTTATTTCAGCTAACGTTTTACAATCGATACATTGATCGGCTGTAGGGCGAGCTTCAAGTCGACGGATACCAATTTCTACACCACATGAGAAGCAGAAACCAAAATCATCTTCTTTGATCAACTGTAAAGTCTTTTCAATCTTTTTGATCAATTTACGTTCTCTGTCACGAGCGCGTAATTCTAAGCTGAATTCTTCTTCTTGTGCTGCACGGTCGACAGGATCAGGAAAGTTTGCAGCTTCATCTTGCATGTGAGTTAACGTACGGTCGACTTCTTCACGCAATTGGTTACGCCATGCTTCGAGGATCAATGTAAAGTGACCACGTTGCTTGGTATTCATATACTCTTCACCAGCCGATTCCTGGTAAGGATCTACTCCAGCGATAGCGAGTACGCCAAGTTTTTTCGTGCCTTGAGGCATAACGCATCTCCTGTAATCATTTGCGTTTTAAGGACGTCTTAAATTTATGGCCGCTATCTATACCAGAAACTCTATAGCGTGGCAAATTTTTTACCTGTTATTTAATTTTTATTTTGATCTACAGCATGACTTTACAAGCTGAAGTGATCAGGCTTCCCTGTGGCGAAAGCGCTGTTTTATAAGCTAGCACTTCAACGCCATTTGCTACGGCTTGTTCAAGTAAGTCTGCGTAATGTGGATCTATGTGTCGCGCGGGTTTAACACTCGTGATGCCACTGTGCTGCACCACAAATAATAAAACCGCGCGATGGCCTAATTCCACCATGTGGATTAATTCTCGCAGATGCTTCTGTCCACGCGTGGTTACAGCATCTGGGAAGTAACCTATTTGATCTTCTAGCAAAGTACAGCTCTTCACTTCAATATAGCACTCAGGTCGGTTTTGGCTAGTGAGCAAGATATCGATGCGGCTATTTTCACTGCCGTACTTCACTTCACGTTTTAAATGCTCGTAACCTAACAGTTCGGTAATCACTTGCCGATTAATCGCTTCTTCTGCAAGAGCATTGGCTCGTCCGGTATTAATCCCGATATAATGCTGCTGATCTGTCTGCATTAGTTCCCATGTGTGGGCATATTTTCGTTTTGGATTGTCGGAGGTGGAAAACCACACCTTTTCACCAGGGAATAAGCAATTTTTCATTGAACCAGTATTTGGGCAATGAATAGTGATTTCTTGCCCGTTAGGTAGCATGATATCGGCAAGAAAGCGTTTGTATCGTTTAATTAATACACCGGACTCTAATTCGGGAGTAAATTTCATCGATGACTCATCTAATGAGTTGATTTACAACAATGCTAACAAACTTTAGCTTGGTTTATCGATTATGTTTTGTCTACACTACTGCCATTAGCTCGTGATTAAGCTCGAGCATTGGTGTTATTTGGCTTACTACAAGGGATTATTATGAATATTATGACCGTTACGCTCACCACCGAAGCCCCTGCAGAACATTGGGGTAAAGCTGATGTGACTTACCAAGGTACTAAGGCAACAATCCATCTATCGGGTAGCGATGAACTGCGTCAAGTACAGATGGCGGCAAGAAAAATCCGCAATCAAGGCATTAATTATGTGCAGCTGGACGGCGGCTTATGGACCCTGAATTCACAGTGGGCATTTGCACAAGGTTTTGCCACGGCTAAAGCAGGATACCAAGTGGATTGGTGTGGTAGTGACTCCGATAAAGAGACGTTGAATCAACGTGCTGTAGCGGCCCAGTTTGCTCGTAAATTGATTAATGATACTCCTGAAGATTTATCGCCATTATCGTTAGCTAATCAAGCGGCGTCTTGGTTAAAAAATATTGGTGGTGACCATGTCAGTTTTAACATTATTGAAGGCCATGAATTATTAGAAAAAAAATGGGTCGGAATTCATGCTGTTGGTCGTGGTAGTGAACGTCCTCCTGCATTGTTAGAGCTTGATTTTAATCCGTTAGGTGCAGATGCTCCTGTCTCTGTTGCCTTAGTGGGCAAAGGCATAACGTTTGACTCAGGCGGCTATAGCTTGAAGTCGTCAGAAGGCATGTTAGCGATGAAGTGTGACATGGGCGGAGCTGCCACGGTTACTGCTGCATTAGGATTAGCCATGAAGGCTGGTTTGAACAAACGCGTTAAGCTATTTTTGTGTTGTGCAGAAAACTTAGTTAGTGGTAATGCTTTCAAACTCGGTGATGTTCTAACCTACAAAAATGGCACCACGGTTGAAATCGTTAATACTGATGCTGAAGGACGTTTAGTGCTAGCTGATGGTTTACAAGCTGCATCAGAAACGGGCGCAGGCTTAATTATTGATGCTGCAACGTTAACTGGTGCCGCAGTGATGGCAGTGGGCTCAAACTACAACGCCATTTTTTCACCACAAAAGGCGACATTACAGCTTGCCCAACAATGTGCTGAAGCCGTTTCTGAAAACGTTTGGCCATTGCCGTTGGATGCTTGGCATAAAGATATGTGTCCATCAGCTTATGCTGATACTGCAAACAGTCGACCAGTTAAAGGTGGCGGTGCTGGTGGTGCATCAAATGCGGCCGGTTTCTTATGGCGTTTTGTTTCACCAAAAGCGAATTGGTTACACGTTGATCTTGCTGGAGCTTTTGAATCATCAGCGTCGGCGTTATGGGCCGCTGGTGCGACAACGCATGGCGTATTGACGATTGCTGAGTTATTAAAAGACTAGCCATCAGGTGCCAGTATCATAAAACCGTCGCTCACATTCTGTGGTGACGGTTTTTTATTTTTGCAGTAATGGCCAACTTTCTAATATCGTGTAGTTAACGTTATTGTGGCGGCTAGTCGATTGATATAAGTGCAAATGGCTTGGTGCGATAATGAGCTGAGTGTCCTTTACCTCGGTTGGTAAAGAAGCTGTTGTCACCCCACGAAATAGACTAATGTGCGGAACATAATCGTATTGACTGACGGCAAGATGATGAGTTTTTGCAATGTTCTTAATGTCATTTGCCATAGTGTTTAATGATGCACTCGCTTGTCCTTTTAAACAGATTAATTGTGCTGTTTGCCACCAAGCGAAGGTGTCGATAATTTGGCTGAAAGTTGTTTTAGGCATCTGATTTATTGCTTCACGGATTTTTGAACAAGTGGTCGGATCTATTTGGCCGAAAAAGCCTAATGTTATGTGTAAGTTGTGTGCTAAAGTGGCTACTGAATTTGTATTTATTTTAGTTATAAGTGTTTGTTGTAGATGTAATATTTTATCTATTTGTGGTTTGTCTAAGCTAAAGCCGACAAATAATCTTGCTGACGAAGGTGTTTGCATCTGGTTGGCCCTATTATTTATTGAGCTGAAACATAAACGTTGATAGATTAACAATGCTACTAATTTTAAAAACATATCGTGGTTTCAGTTAACTATATAATCAATATTGTGCTTATAGTTAGTGCTTATAGTTAGTGCTTATAGTTAGCGATATGGCATCCACAAGATAACTGATTTTATTCCCAAGCAAATTGAATTGCTAACCTTGAATGAGTTGATGAATGGCCGATAGCACCCAGCAACTATTGAAAAGTGTTTTTACAAATGGACCTATTGAGGGTAATGATACTTCGGTGTTATCACTGCTTAATCAAGCATTAGAATTAGTCTGTCAAAGGCTAGAATGCAGCGCTGCATTTGTGTTGACTAGTCAATATGATAAATTATTTGCCTTTGATACTGATATTATCGACACTTCAGAGCAACAATGTGTCAGTCATTTTGGTGCTTCACCTGCATCAGAAGCGCTGTTTAACCAGCATTTACAAGATAATTTGTCACTGTGCGAATCATTATTTAACAGCCATCAATCAATCATTTATCCCCATTCCCCAGAGCAATCATTTACCGCTGATGAAAATCGACTCCTTACACCGCTTTTAGACATCTTTAATCAACTCGATATTGATTGTAAGCATCTTGCTCTGAGTCCTGTTTTGCACGTTGGTAATGTCAAAGTTGTTTTAGGCACTATGTGTGCATCCGATGCTAATCCCGTTGTGAGTCAGCAAGACGATCCTTGTGCGTTTGTGCAAAAGTTACTCGATGACACCGCATACCAATTAGCCTCTTCACTTGAACTTCGTCGTTTATCCGTACTTTTAGACAGTAAAGATAAACAGTATCAAGAGCTTTTTCAGTTACTGCCGATGCCATGTGCGCTGATTGATTTACACAATAATGTTGTATTACAAAATGATGCGAGTAAACAAAATTTGCCCATTACAGTCGGGCAGAGTTTATTTACGTTGTTACGAGAAGAAGATCATCCCTTGTTACTCGATACCTTACATATCGTTCGAGAAGGTATTTTACGCCAAGCCTGGTGTGAAGTACCGTTACGAAATGGGGTTCAAATTTACTGGTATAAATTCAGCTTTTGTCATGCGCTTAATAAGCAGCAACAGTTATTGTTAATGATTGAAGATGTCACCGAGCGTTATCGACTTGCCGATGAGTTATCGTTTCATTCAAATTATGATGTGCTAACCGGATTACCAAATCGATTGCAGTTCGAAAACATGCTTGAAGAGTTATTAAAAGATGAAGAGCATATACCTGCTTGTATTGCCTTTCTCGATCTCGATCAATTTCAAGTGGTAAATGATCTTAGCGGCCATCAAGCGGGTGATGTGTTGCTGCAACAAGTGGCTGTGCGATTAAAACAATTATTACGAAAAGACGATGTGGTTGCGCGTTTAGGCGGCGATGAGTTTGGCTTATTGATGCACTATTCAGATACCGCATCGGCGCAACAAGTGGCAAAAAGAATTTGCCAACAGTTGTTTGATCATGAATTTACTTGGAAAGGTATCAAGCACAATATTAGTGCCAGTATTGGTATTGCCAAAGTCGATTATGTTGACTCAGATATTTACGGCGTGATGAGTAAAGCTGATGCCGCTTGCCGCCTGGCCAAAGAAGAAGGCCGTAACCGTTGGCATTTTTATAATCCTGACGATCCACAAATGCACATGATGTATAACCAAATGTTGGCATCTGTGGATATTACAGGCGCACTGGCGTTAAATCAGTTTGAGTTATTTTATCAATTAATCGAGCCGCTCGATAAACCCGACACTGGTATCCACATGGAAATTCTACTTCGCATGGTACAAAGCGATGGCCAGTATGTATCGCCAGGGGTGTTTTTACCTGCCGCTGAGCGTTACAACTTAGCGCCTCGAGTAGACCGTTGGGTTATCGATAATTTATTGAAGTGGGGTGGTAATAATTTAGCCATATGGGAACAGCTTTCAATGGTGTCAGTGAATTTGTCTGCGATGTCACTTGCCGACAATAAGTTCATGACTTGGCTCGAAATGCGCTTAATGGTTGAACCTGAGCTGGTGAGTAAATTATGTTTTGAAATTACCGAAACCGCAGCGGTAAGCCAATTAGACCAAGCTACTGGGTTAATTGAGTTGTTACGGCCATTTGGTTGTAAGATTGCATTAGATGATTTTGGTTCTGGCTTTTCCAGCTTTGCGTATTTAAAGTGTCTTGATGTCGATTACGTTAAAATTGACGGCCAATTTGTGGTGAATTTATGCGAAAACCGCAGTGATAAAGCTATTGTTTCGGCGATATGTCAGCTCGGTAAAGACATGGGTTTTGAAGTTATCGCAGAGTTTGTTGAAAACACCGACATTGGTGTATATCTGAAAAATATTGGTGTCGATTATGCGCAAGGCTATGCCATTAATAAACCGACACGATTAGCTGAATTACAACACGGTTTACGGACTCCTTGGTTAACATAAGTTGAGTGAGTAAAGTAACTCAATAACTGAGAGCGGTTAATTGCTTTGTTAAAAAGGTAGTGAAATAGACAGTGAAATAGGCAATTAATGACACCTTGATACAATGTGGGTAAAATGAGCCGCAGAAAATAGCCGTAAAAGTTAATCGCGTTGACCTCAAAACAAGTTTTGCAGCAGCACCCATCATTGATGACCACGACATTGCCGATTCACGCGGTACTCGACTCGTTGCGTGTGCAGCTTTCGGCCCATTCACACATTATTATCGAAGCGCCAACCGGTGCAGGTAAATCCACAGCATTACCATTAGCGATGTTAGCCTGGCCCGAAATTCGTGGCAAAATTCTGATGTTAGAACCCCGTCGAGTCGCCGCCCGCAATGTCGCCAAGTTTATTGCCCAACAATTGGGCCAAAATGTTGGCCAGCAAGTGGGTTATCGTGTTCGCGGTGAGTCAAAAGTCAGTGCAGATACTCGATTAGAAATTGTCACCGAAGGTATTCTGACCCGAATGATCCAACAAGACCCAGAGCTTAGTGGGATTGATGTGATTATTTTTGATGAAATACATGAGCGTCATCTTACGACTGATTTAGGCTTGGCTTTAGCACTGGAAGTGCAGCAATCATTACGTGACGATTTACACATTATTGCTATGTCTGCCACCTTGTCTGGCTTACCGCTAGACACGTTAATGCCCGATGCTGCGCAAATACACAGTGATGGCCGCAGTTTTGAGGTTGAGATTGCTTATCAGCCTTGCCCTGGGCAACAGTTGTGGCTAACACACATGTCCCGCGTGATTATCGATACCATTTCAGATCCCAATCTAGCGCAATATCAACAGGGCAGCCTTTTGGCGTTTTTACCCGGTAAAGGTGAAATTCGTAAATTAGCTGGATTATTGCGTGAGCGTTTAGATGCATCATGGCTTATTTGTCCTATGTATGGCGACTTGTCGTCAGCGGAGCAAGATCAAGCCATTCGTGCAGCAGAACCGGGTAAACGTAAAATCGTCCTCGCGACTAACGTGGCTGAATCGAGTTTAACGATTGAAGGCATCACCCTTGTTATAGACAGCGGTTATCGACGTGAAGCGAGTTTTAACCCTAAAACCGGCGTGACACGCTTAGGGCTTAAGCGCATTAGCCAGGCATCGGCTATTCAGCGTAGTGGCCGAGCTGGGCGCTTAGCAGCGGGTTATTGTGTGCGTTTGTGGAGCCAAGAAGAGCAAGGGCGAATGCGTAAAGTCGATGAGCCTGAAATTACGCAAGCAGAACTGACTTCGATGGCTCTTGATTGTGCTAATTGGGGCGCTAAATCATTTGCTGAATTATCATTGCTCACACCACCACCGCAGATCCATGAACAAGTCGCTTGGCGATTACTTATTCAACTGGAATTAATCAACCAGCAACATAAGTTAACGCCACTTGGCCGAGAGGCTTATGCATTAGGTTGCCATCCACGCTTAGCGCATATGCTGCTTAAAGCTAAGCAACTTGCCTTGCACGACAATCAGCCGCAACTTTGCCTGCTGGCTTGCGTATTAGCAGGCATTATTGAAGCCCGTGGACTACCGAAAAAAGGCGCTGATATTCATCATTATTTGACCGAGGCTTTGCAGGGGCAGATTAAACAGCAAGTAAGGCAATGGCAACAATCTTTGGCGATATCGGGACAGGTCAATGAAGCAATACGTAATGCTTCTACTCGTGATATTAGTTATTTGTTAGCACTTGCTTACCCTGATCGTATTGCCAAAGCCCGTGGTCATGAAGGCTTTTTGTTAAGTAATGGTACGGGGGTGATGATCAATGCCGAAGACAGTTTGGCTCATGAACCTTGGTTAGTGGTTGCTGACTTTCAAGAGATGCAAGGTCGTAATGCTGGTCAAATTTACCTTGCGGCAAGGTTAGATGAACGCTTGTTTACTGCAGAACTTGCCTCGTTAGTAACTACTCATGTTCACGGTGGTTGGGATGAAGCAAAAGGGCGTTTCTTTGCTGAAAAACACACCAAAATCGGTGAGGTTATCATTAAAGTCGACACCGGTATTACACCTGAACGAGCACACATTACCGCCGCATTAGTAGCGCAAATCCGTATAAAAGGGTTAACAATCCTTAATCGTGATGATCTGTTAATCCAGTTACAATATCGGGTTGAATTAGCTCGATACTTTGCGCCAGAGCATGATTGGCCTTGTTTAAGCGATGAGTACTTGCTGGCTACATTAGAAGATTGGCTTGGGCCGCATTTAGACAACATTCGTTCATTGGCCGCATTGTCTAAAGTAGGCGCGTATGGATTGGTGAAAAATTTACTCAATTGGCAACAGCAACAGCTATTAGATCAATTAGTGCCAACACATTGGCCGATGGCTACAGGCACTCGTGCCCCCATCCGTTACCAGATGCCACTTGATACAGACGGACATTTTTATCATAACAACGAACAGCAAGGCCGTGCGTTGCTTAGTGTACGATTACAAGAAGCATTAGGAATGGCGCAAAGCCCGACAATATTACACGGCAAAATGACGGTTACTATGGAGTTGTTGTCGCCAGCACAACGACCATTAGCCGCCACGGCAGATTTAGCCAGCTTTTGGCAAGGGCCATATATTGATGTAAAAAAAGAAATGCGCGGTCGTTATCCTAGGCATTTATGGCCTGATGACCCAGTGAACACTGTGGCAACAAAATTTACTAAAAAGAAAACTCCAGGCGTGTAAATAAGCCATCGAGCTTATTCATAACATGCAATTATTTCAGCGTTATATGGAAAACGAAACCATTATTTATGACTAAAAAAACCAAAAAGTCTTCAGCCAACACAAAAAAAAGTGGCTCATCTTGGTGGCAAAAACTGTGGTCGCTCACATGGAAATTATCAATCGTTGGTATCGCGGTTGTGAGCTTTTATGCGATTTATTTAGACCAAATTATTGCGCAGAAATTTGAAGGCCAAAAGTGGCATTTACCTGCCCAGGTGTTTAGTCGTTCAATGGCATTATACCCAGGGGCTGCGGTAAACCATCCGCAGTTAATGGCTGAGCTTAAGTTACTCGGTTATCGTAAAGTGTCTAATCCACGACAAGTTGGCGAATTTTCTGCTTCAAGTACTCGTATCGAATTATGGCGTCGACCATTTTTGCATCCTGAAGGCAATCAAGCCGAGCAACGAGTGATGATTAGTTTTGACTCTGAAGGCGTTAGCTCAGTTAAGCGGATGTCAGATAAACGGGAATTGGCGGTATTTCATTTAGAACCGGTATTACTTGACCGTATTATTGCCGGCGATGGCGAAGACCGTTTATTTGTGCGAACGCCAGAGATGCCTTCGATGATCATCGATGCACTTATTTTGGTTGAAGACCGCAGCTTTTATGATCACTTTGGGGTTAACCCATTGGCGATTGCACGCGCTGCCGTAGTCAACATTACTGCTGGTCGGACGGTACAAGGTGGTTCAACCTTAACCCAGCAGTTAGCCAAAAACTTCTTTTTAAGCAGTGAACGTTCAATTGTGCGTAAAGTGCGTGAAGCGATAATGGCATTGATTATCGATTTTCGTTATAGCAAAGATGAAATTCTAGAAGCTTATCTCAATGAAGTGTATATGGGTCAAGACAAGGCGCGTGGTGTACATGGTATGGGGTTAGCGTCACAATTCTATTTTGGTCGTCCCATTGGTGAGTTGACCGTGTCGCAACAAGCCTTTTTAGTTGCGGTCATTAAAGGACCTTCTTATTACAACCCGTGGCGTTATCCGGAGCGAGCTCAAGAGCGCCGTGATTTAGTGTTACGTTTGCTTATGGAAAACGATAAATTAACCGTTGCCCAATATAAGGCTGCAGCAGAGTCACCTATCGGTTTACGCAGTGCTAAAAAATCAGTACATCAGAAGTTACCAGCGTTTTTTGCTGTGGTAAAACAAGAGTTGCGCGACCGATATGGCGATTCGTTACTGAAGCAGTCGGGCGTAAAAGTGTATACCACACTCGATCCAATGGCCCAAGAAGCCGCAGAAAAAGCTGTGTTGTCCACGATGGCATCACTTGATAAACGGGCTAAAAACGTTCAAGTCGGCATGGTTGTTACTGACAAATATACCGGCGGCATTGCTGCGATGGTGGGTGATAAACAACCGAGTTATGAAGGGTTTAACCGTGCCGTTGAAATTAGACGTCCAATTGGGTCGTTAATCAAACCATTCGTGTATGCCAGTGCATTACGCCAAGCAGATAGATTTACTCTAGCCACTCCCGTAGAGGACAAACCGATCACCCTTAAAAATGAGCAAGGGAAAACATGGTCACCTAAAAACGTTGATAAAAAGTTCAGTGGTCAAGTGCCTTTGTTAAACGCATTTAAAGATTCAATGAACGTTCCAACGGTTAACGTTGGTTTGGCTGTCGGCGTTGAAAAGGTTGCTGCCACATTGAAAAAATCGGGTTGGGAGGATGATATATCCCCTTATCCATCGATGTTGTTGGGTGCGGTGAATGGCTCACCATTAATGGTGGCTCAAGTTTATCAAACCATTGCTGATGAAGGACGCTATCGTAAGTTATCATCAATTACCGCGGTATTAGACAGTCAAAACCAAGCGTTGGAGGTGAGTCGGGTGCCATCGTCGATGGCGATCGATCCTGCAACCGATTACTTAGTTCAATATGCAATGAACCAGGTAGTACGTAATGGTACTGCTAAGCGTTTAGGCGTAGCATTTCCTGGGGTTCGTCTAGCGGGTAAAACCGGCACCAGTAACGATAGTCGTGACTCGTGGTTTGCTGGATTTGATGAACGTAACGTAGCGGCTATTTGGGTCGGTCAAGACGATAACAGTAAAACGGGCCTGTATGGCAGCAGCGGCGCAATGGCAGTGTATCAAGCCTTTTTACATCAACGTCCACCGCTCAGTTTACGTATGATGCCGGTTAATGGCGTAATTAATGGCTATTTTGATCGTACAACGGGTGTGGCGAAGAAAGGTAATTGTGACAATATTATCGGTCTACCGGCATTAGACGCAAGCTATCATCCGGTAGCCAATTGTGGTGAGTCATTATCTTGGTGGCAGAAGCTGGTGGGAGAGTAACGCGTTAGCTTAACCATTATGTAGTTGCCAACAATAAGCCCAAAGTAAGTGATTACTTTGGGCTTATTGTTTCATCTCATCAGTATAATAAACGTTTTTAAACAATTCATTGTCCCACAAACTATGCAACATAAGGCTGGCCGTTGACGCTGCGAGTGATAAGAAACTATTCCTTGGTCGTCACTAAAATGGCTGTGAGATATTGCAGAGGCTATTTACGCTGATCGAGTTGATTGCGTAAAGTGGCAATTTCTTCGATCATTTGCTGCTGATTTTGTTCCATGCGCTCAAGTGCTTGTTCTAGCTTGGTATTGATTTCCGCTTTATGCGCTGCTTGAGCCTCTTGTGCTTCGTTACGTTCTTGCTCATCTGGTGCGACGAAAACAGATGCCATATAACCAGATATCACCCCGAAAAAGCTGACACCACTAATGATCACTAATCCACCAATGATATGTCCTACAGTACTGACGGGATAGAAGTCACCGTAACCGACGGTTGATATGGTCACTAATGCCCACCAAATGGCTTGCTCTGCTGTTTGGATATTGGCGCTAGGCTCTGTGCTTTCTACCAATAAAATAAGTACAGATGCAGTGGCTAAAATTAATACCATCGCCACCAGTAAACTGGCTAATGTAGATTGTTTTCGCTGACGTAATAACGGGATTAATAATGACCGGCTCATGCGGATTAATCGAATAACCCTTAATATTTGGAATATACGGGCGATACGCAGTGCTTCAATGGCCGGAATGCTGGCAACAAAGTCTATCCAATGGTGCCTAAAGTAAAAGCCTTTATTACGTGCTTTGAATAAACCATGGAAAAACTTGGTCATAAAAATCATGCAGATAGTCGTGTCGATATACAGCAACACTTTGTTGGTTTCAGCATCTAATTTACCAAACGTAATGGTGAGTACAATCACCACGGAGACCAATGATAACACCATCATTGCGAGTTCAAATGGGCTTGGACCATCGACAT
Organism: Shewanella frigidimarina; assembly: GCF_003797125.1. GTDB lineage: Bacteria > Pseudomonadota > Gammaproteobacteria > Enterobacterales > Shewanellaceae > Shewanella > Shewanella frigidimarina. The sequence goes on along the minus strand of NZ_RKKE01000001.1, from coordinate 624,089 downwards.
TTTTGATCGACCAACGTTTAGATTCGAGCATATTTTAAGTCCGCTTACATTCGTTCGCCGAGAGGCTTTGGTAAGATATTGAGTTTATCATAACAAAAAACGCACAAGACAAGTGTCTAGTGCGTTGTTTTTAGTTGATGTACTGTGCTGACAAAGGTGTTTATTTTGACGGTTTAGTATCTACGAAGTGAACCAAATCATCTAATACGCGCTTTTTTATTTCCAGCTGCGACTCTGATTCTAAGCCGTATTTCTGGGCTAAAATAACATAATCTTCAGCATTTAATGACACAGTTAAACGAGGGCGCTTAGGACGTTTGGATACAGATAGTCCAAGTATGGTCCTGATTTGGTCTGAAGGACTGACGCCTTTGTCTAAGGCTTCTTTTCGGATTGAGTATTGAAACTTCTCATCCAGATCAAAAGCCACTTGGGTTGCTTTTGCTGCTTGTTGGTTTTTAAGCCACTTATCTGGTAACGGTTTGCCTGAACTCATTAGAAAATCGTCTCCTACCTGTATCAGCTTGCTGGCCAGTACTCTCTAATATCGGTCAGTGGGCGATATAAAGTCAACATCACTTCAGTGTCTCCACTTTCGTAAACTTCAACATCAAGCGCGTGAGTGTCATCCGAATTGGCTAAACTGTAACCTTCAAAACCTTCGCCGCGAGCATCATCGTCGTTTTGAGGCGGCTTTAGATCGCGATAATCTTGACGGTGGAAGTAACCAAAAGCTGCAAATTCAACTTGATGATATTCATCACTGAGCCATTTATCGAACTCAGCAGCTAACTCGGCTGGAAGCGCCTGCAATGTCAGCGTTGCTTTGCCTGGTTCTTCAAATATTTCAGCAAATGCATCAAGAGCAAACAATTGTTCAACCACAGCGCGATTGATTTTCATTGAAATACTTAAGTAAGATTCGTCTTCTTGCACGTAGGATAAATAGATTGCGGTGCCGCTATGGCCACGTAATAAGAATTCACAAAGCTGCGAGCGTTGGTATTCATAGGTATGAATAGCTTCAACCTTAAGCTGTTGCCCACGCAATTGCGTAGGCAAAGCAAAACTGTCATCAAAGGTGATCATATCACCCTTGAGCAGTTTATTAGGATGGTCAAGCTGACGCTTCGGGGCTTCTTTTTTGCCGAATAGGCCGCTAAGAAATCCCATAATAGCTTAACCTTTACGTGCTTTAATGCGATCTAGCACTGCATTAGCATTCGATTTTTGCTCGCCAATACCTGCTTCAGCTAACTTGGCATGTAATGACTTATCGCTATTCTCTTCAGCTAATGTTTCTGACGCTTTTAGGCGGTCATCAAACTGCTGTTGACGTGCTTTAATGCGCTCTAGTGAATCTTTAGCGTTAAGCAGTTTTGAATTGCTTGATGCAAATGAGTCTGTGATAGTCGCAGTGGCTTTTTGCACGCTTTCAGTGGTTTTAACCATAGTAAGTTGACGTTGATAATCATTTAATTGACGCTCAGTCTTCTTCACTAAATCTTTTAAACGCACTGCATGTGAGCTAAAGCTGTCATTGGCAGTTTGTTGTTCAGCTAATTCTTCATCTAGCTGAGCAATCTTTTCAGCAATTTCAATCGCTAAAGCTTCATTACCTTTATCTAACGCTTGGGTTACATAACCTTCGTGCTCAACAACGCTACGCTTTAGGCGATCAATTTCGCGGCTGGCCTGCATTTCTTTGGCCATCACGTCAGTTAATTCACGTTTAGCGCGGGTTAAATGTTTTTCTGCATCACGAATTTCTTGTTCAAAAATTCGGGTTGAGTTTGCGTCAACGATATTTTGGCCAACTTCAGTTGCACCACCACGAAACGCTGTAAGAATCTTGTTTAGAATGCCCATAATTGGCTCCTTAAATTAAAAATTCGACGAGTTCGTCGATGACTTCCAGACAGTTGTCTGACAGTACTGCTAATTCTTGTTCAATTTCTTCCATGCTTGATTGCACAGACAATGCACCGTAAACCACATATTTATCATCGATTTTGGCAAACGATGATAATGGCATTGGAATGTTGAGCTCTAACATGGTCTCAAACATTTCAGCGCGGCGAGCCTGGTTTACTTCGTTTTCGCCCCACAAATAACTGATACACAATATTTGGTTGTCAGTTACTGATACAAACACCGGAATTTCTTCTCGGCCGACAATATTGACTTGTAACACTTCAACATCACCGTCAATTGGATAACAATCAAACTGAAAACCGGTTTTGCTTTGATCGCACAGTCCGTTTAGGTGACCTGCAATAGTATGGATGTTCATATTCGTCCTTAATTGACATATTATGTCTGTGAGTAAAGATAGCATCTAGACATAATATGTCAAGCGCTATCTGATCCAATTAAAAAAGATTAATTACTTCGTTTTCTGACCAAGCCGCTAAATGGTAGTGATACAGCTGTAGTGAGCCAATTTCATTTACTTTAATGTTGTCTATATCGCCATAGAAGTGCTTTGGAAACTCAAATGAAGCGTGGATAAGCCCTGGGGTAAGCCACTCTTCTGGTACCGGAATTTCATCTATTGCAGCCAATCGTTGCTGCGGGTTTTTACCCATTTTACTGCCAATGCTCCAGCCCCATTCACCAAAGCTAGGGACATTATGGTGATACTGCTTTACATTAAATCCAGCCGCAGTCAGTGTTTTTCCGACCGACATAAATGCTTTTTGGGCATGGTAAGGTGAGGTTGATTGCACCGTGATCACGCCATCAGCGCTGAGTAACTCGTTGAGCTTGCGATAAAATAAATCTGAATAAAGTTTATTTAAGTCTGGATGACTTGGGTCGGGTAAGTCAACAATGATGGCATCAAACATTTTGCCATTTTGAATTAGCTTATCGACACCGTTAAACGCATCGTCGACCATAAGCGTTAAGCGAGGATCGTTTAACGCATCACCATTTAACGCCAGTAATGCATCTCTTAAGTGCTTAGGCATATCTGCCGGAGGCGATTTAAACAGTGCCAGCAAGTCTTTATCTAAATCCATTAAGGTAACGGCTTTTGGTTGCCATTTGAGCACTTGTTTTAGCCCCAAGCCATCACCACCGCCAATAATTAACACGTTATCGTGACGTGCGCTGGCAGCCAGTGTGGGATGCACTAGGAAGCTGTGATAAATATGCTCGTCGCTGCTCGAAAATTGCAGACGACCATTAATGTATAAATTATAAACCGGAGGTAATTCGCCACCGCGCAAACGTTCAGTAAAGTTGAGCTGCTGGAACCGTGTTGCTTTAGCGTAAACCACATGATCTTTATATAATAGATTATTAAAATGCTGTTCCCAGCTAGGGCCTTTTACCGCGAGTAAGCCAATCACAACGCTGGCAATAATATGGCCTATTAGTAACCACTTAGCGTGACGGATCTGTGCCCAAAATCGCCAAATAAATACAAGCCCAGCGAGTAAATTAACACTGGCGGTTAATGCCGCTGCTAATTGAACATCAATCGACAACATAAAACCAACCCAGATAGCGGCGCCGATACCAGCACCAATGTAATCGGCACCATATATGGTGCCGGCATTATGCAGTAAGTGTGCTTCAGATAAGGATTGCCGAACTCGAGCAATAAGTGGGATCTCCATGCCAATCATTAACCCAAGCAATACTCCCCACACATAAGGTAAGAATTCACTAAGGGTTTGCAGGCTGGCAATAAAGCCACCATTGGGTAAATGATCGGGCGGCAAGCCCAATGTATTGGCGATAGTTAATGGAAGTTGTTGACCAAATCCAATCACGGCAGCGGTAACGATAATGGCAAATGAGCCACACAGTGCCACGGTTAATTCGAGCATGGCAAAGCCTGTAAACGCGCATTTTATTTTACGGGCAGCAAATGCGCCCACACCCATAGACACAATCATTAACCCAATCATGGTGTAAATGGCAGCTTCTAGTGCGCCGAGAATTCGACCGGCATAGTGTGACAGTAAATATTCATAGATAAGGCCACATCCCGCCAGCGAAGCCATGATGCCGAGTAATAAGGCATCATCAAACTTCGATACTTGACGGGATGATAGAGGACTTTGCTGCGAGTCCCCCAGTGTTGTATTGGTGGGAAGTTCATCGAGCAAAGGTGTTGTCATAAATTAAGCCATTAACGCCGTAAGAATAAGAGCAACGGCAATACTAATCGCCATTTCAACGGCTGCAATACCTATGTTGTGTTGCTTTTCGACTTCCTCAGCAAGATTAATTCCGGCTAACACCAATTTTTTCACTAAGGCGATCAGCAGCGATAACACCACTAGCATTATCAATGAGAATACACACCAACCGATAATGTTGGTTACATAGGCTGTAGGGTCATAAACAATAAAATGGCTTGCCGCATTGAAGCTTAACGCCATGGCTATCATGTAGCCGCTATGGCGCAATGCTAATGCCGTTTGACCTTGAGTTAAGGCTTGCTGCATTGAGGCATCTTGATTACGTTTAGCGTAACGTTTTTCACGTAATCGAGTGAGTATCACTAACATCAGTTGTGAGATCAAAAAGGCACTAAAAATAGCAATGAAGGTATCTAAAGTAATGTCTTCGGCCCACATTAAGACCGCGCGAATGATAATTGCTGTAGCAATAGCTGCAGCGGCATCAACCACAGCAACAGACACGTTACCTTTAAGAATTTCAGCATTTTTAGCAAATTCATTTAAGGCGATTTTATCATGCAAAAAGCGACCTAATTTAATCAATACTAAGCCAAACAAGCCGTAAGCGGACATGCCAATAGCTTCGGTTAAATAAGACGGTGCAGCCTCGCCGGTAATGGCGCCTGTAAGCACAATCCCTAATGCAGCAATTGCACCAGCGGTACTGATACCAAATGCAAAATTGTCACGTTCTGCTAGCTCTGCACTGCTGTTGACTTTAATACTCCAGCCTTGCAAATAACGCATTAGCGCCAGTAAAACGATGGCGATGGTTAAATCAATGGCTAAAATAATCGCCAAATGTTGAGTTAAGCCATATTCTTGAAAAAATGTCATGGTGAGTCCTTACCTATTTTCCACGGCTAACACCGCGACTAGTGCGGCTGCTTGAGTTACGGAAACTGCTGTCTTTTGAATAGCTCGAACGGAATTTACGACTCGCGCTCTGAGTGGTACTACTGGCTTTAGGTGCGCTAGCACTTTGACGCGACAAGCTTGTAGAACCTGTTCGAGTTTTTGCATAAGGGCTGTCGAATCGCTTCCCTTGGCTGTTAAAACGTTTCTTGGTTTGTTCAAAGGTTTTGGCTTGTGATGTCGCTTGTTTAGGTGAGGTATAACGGTAACGTCCTACATCATTATAATAGCTGTAACCACGATTTCCCGACCAACGGTCGTAACCTATTGGGCGAGTGAAGTTAGAAAACATCGCATACATGCCATACCAAGCCCAAATCGACGTGCCACTAGAATTGTTTTGCCAGCTACCATAAGCTGGGTTACCCACCAGCTGACTGCCTGCACCGCTACCGTCGGTTCCATTAGCAAGCGCTTCAGCTTCACGACTGATCGCATTCACTCTGGCGAGTTGCCCTTTAGACATATCGGCAACAACATTGACTGGGTCGGACAGCATATCGTTATACAAGCTGGTGTCAGCGGCTTGATAAATATTCTGTGCTTCAGCTAACTGTTGGTCTAAATCAATAAAATTAGCGCTGTCGTTTAAGTCTTTGTAACGACGCGTTAATGACTTAAACATTGGTCCTTCAGTGCTGGCATCTTTAGCCAATTCTTCTAGTAATGGGGTTAAGTCGGATTGACGCTGAGCGAGAACTCGAGTGTATTGTTTGAGTAACGTCGCATTGCGTAACTGATTGTTGTCGAGCGAACTAGCCAACAGATCAAGTCGTTGTTGGGTCAGTTGCTGGTACTTAGCAATTTGTTCCGGTCTGTCGTCACCGCAACCGCCAAGGGCTAGCGTGACAAACAATACCGTTATCAATGTGAGTACACGGGGGAGGTGACCTACCATGTTTTCTCCAAAATGTAGATTTTTCATGTGCTAATTCAATATGACACAGGTTATAGTAATCTTAGTGTCAATGATATTAATCTGATCATTTGACTGACTGATAGATATACCATTCACGACATAATATGTCCAATGTTCATTTTCTTTAGGGGTCATTATTGCCATGCAAAACCAAGGTAACAAAGTATTATCTGCAGCGATGTTAGACAGCGCAGATCGTTACTGGTTAAGACTCTGTGACGTTTGGCCGGAAGCTAAAACAGCACTGACAGCCATGCAACAGCAAGAGTTAACGGCCGTGTTTGGGTTAAGTGACTATATGGGTGAGCAGCTTTGTCGTCATCCAGAATGGATTGTGCAGTTATTTGATGGCCTATTAGATGATGTGGTGCGCAGTGAGTTTGATGCGCAGTTACATTCGCTGATAGCGGACTTGACACAAGAAGAGCTGGTTAAGTCTGCCTTACGTCGTTATCGTAATCTGCAAATGGTGCGCTTAGCATGGCGTGACTTCTTAAATTACACCCCAGTAGAAGAATCACTTCTCGACTTATCTGCACTGGCTGAAGCATTGGTGATTGCTGGGCGAGATTGGCTGTATCAAGAGATGTGTCAGCAATACGGTACGCCAACAAGTGCTGAAGGCAATCCACAGCCGTTGCTGATTTTAGGCATGGGTAAACTGGGTGGCCGTGAACTTAACTTTTCATCAGACATCGACTTAATTTTTACCTTTCCAGAACATGGTGAGACCGTTGGTGGTCGACGCACTCAGGCAAATCAGCAATTTTTCATCCGTATGGGTCAACGCTTGGTGAATTTACTCGACCAAGTCACCGTTGATGGATTTGTGTTCCGTGTCGACATGCGTTTACGACCTTATGGTGAAAGTGGTCCTTTAGTGGTCAGTTTTAGTGGTTTAGAAGACTATTACCAAGAACAAGGCCGTGATTGGGAACGTTATGCCATGGTCAAAGCGCGAGTGCTTGGACCTTGGTCTGGCTATTGCGATGAGTTGCATGATTTACTGCGACCTTTTGTTTATCGTCGCTATATTGATTTTTCTGCGATTGAATCATTGCGTAAAATGAAGCAACTTATTGCCCAAGAAGTCAGGCGTCGACAATTAACCGACAATATTAAACTCGGTGCCGGCGGGATCCGTGAAGTCGAATTCGTGGTGCAGAGTTTTCAGTTGATACGTGGTGGACGCGAACCTGCATTGCGTCAGCAAAGTCTATTTGGTGCTATTGATACCTTATACAGCTTAGGGCAGTTGGAATACTTAGCCGTTGATGAGCTTAAACACAGTTATATTATATTGCGCCGAGTGGAAAACTTGTTGCAAGCCATTGATGATAAACAAACGCAAACTCTGCCTAATAATGAGCTCGATTGGCAGCGTTTATGTTATCCGCTAGACATGGCTGATGAAGTCGAACTTCGTCAAAAAATTAATCAAGCAATGGTCACTATTCATGGCCATTTCAATGCCACGGTCGGTGGTACTGATAGTCATGAACATAATGACCATTGGACTGCTTTATTTTGGAATGTGCAGCAAGATGAACATGCTAAAGCATTGCTGCAAGAGCAACAAGTCGATGATGCAGAATTATGGCAGCTGCTGAGTGAGTGGCGTCAAACTGTGTCTAAACGTTCTATCGGACCGCGAGGGCGTGAGACTTTAGACAAGTTAATGCCTAAGTTGCTTGAAGAGTTAGTGACTCAAACTAAACCGAGCCAAGCGTTTAAACCGGTAGCCAAAGTGCTGGATAAAATTTTAACCCGTACCACCTATCTAGAGCTTTTATGTGAAAACCCAGGTGCTAGACAACAATTAGTGAGTTTGTGTTGTGCAAGCCCTTGGATTGCCCGCGAGCTGGCTAATTTTCCAATGTTGCTCGATGAGTTGATTGATCCGTCGCAATTGTATGACATTACCTCGATTGATGATTACCCGAGCGAATTACGTCAGTATTTGTTGCGTGTACCCGAAGATGACATGGAACAGCAAATGGAAGCGTTGCGGCAGTTTAAACTGTCTCAGCAGCTGAAGATTGCGGCCGCTGATGTTACTGGGGTATTACCGGTTATGCAGGTTAGCGATCATTTAACCTTTTTAGCTGAAGCCATTATTGAACAAGTGGTGTTACAAGCTTGGCATCAGGTGGCATCTCGCCATGGCATACCGGCAGAAACGAGTCCAAGTAACATGGGATTTGCCGTCATTGGATACGGTAAGTTAGGTGGGATTGAACTGGGTTACGGTTCTGATTTAGATTTGGTTTTTTTACACGGCCACACCGGTTCGGGTACCACCGATGGTAAGCGTCCTATTGATAATGGCCATTTCTACCTGAAGTTGGCTCAGCGTATTGTGCATTTATTTGCTACCCGCACAACATCCGGTGAGTTATATGAAGTAGACATGCGTTTACGTCCGTCTGGTGCTTCTGGTTTATTGGTGAGTGAGATTGAGCATTTTGGTGCCTATTTACAACAAGAAGCGTGGACCTGGGAGCATCAAGCATTAGTGCGGTCACGTTTTGTGTTTGGTGATTATTCGCTTGCAGGTCGTTTTAGTGATTTACGCGCGCAAGTATTACAAATAGAGCGTGATAAACAGGTATTGGCTAAAGCCGTCAAAGACATGCGCATAAAAATGCGCGAGCATTTGTTGCAAGTGGAGCCAGGGCAATTTGATCTAAAACAGAGTGCTGGTGGTATTGCCGATATAGAGTTTATTGCTCAATACTTAGTGCTAGCGAATGCTCATCAATATCATGAATTAACTATTTGGTCTGATAATGTACGCATTTTTGAAGTGTTGGCGGAGCTGGAGTTATTGCCTATCATGCAAGCCCAGCATTTAACCCAAACCTATTGCTGGCTGCGTGACGAGAATCATGAACTGACATTACAACAGTTGCCTGGCAAATTACCCACACAAAGTGTGCAGCAAAAAACGGACAGTGTAATTGAAATTTATAATGAAATTTTAGCGATTTAAACATTAATAAAAAGAGCATAGGTTGATATTTAGTCACTTAACTGCTTTGATTATAGGACTATTATTTTGATTAAGTAGGTTGTTTAATGCTGCTGGACCGATACCTGACAATGAATACACTCGACTCGAAACACTTCGAGGGCTGAACGTACTCGACACGATCGCTGAAGAGCGTTTTGATCGTATCACTCGGTTGGCTAAACGATTGTTTTCAGTATCGATTAGTGTGGTGAGTTTAATCGACTCCGAGCGCCAATGGTTCAAGTCTGTGCAGGGGTTGGATATATGTGAAACACGGCGTGATATTTCATTCTGTGGCCATGCTATTAATCAACAACATGTATTAGTTGTGCCAGATGCGCTAAAAGATGAACGTTTTGCCGATAACCCTCTTGTGTTGGCGGCACCTAATATTCGATTTTATGCCGGCTATCCGTTAACTATGCCCAATGGTGTGAGGGTCGGAACTTTGTGCATTATTGATGACAAGCCGAGATCCTTCTCTAAAGATGATGAAGCTGCTTTAGAAGACTTGGGTAAAATTGTCGCAGAAGAGCTACTGTCGATACAGCAAAATACCTTAGATGCGCTAACCGGTATTTCTAATCGTCGCGGCTTTGAATTACTTGCTCATAAAGCGATTGCTTACGGTGATAGGCTTGGTTTTGAAACGTGTTTAATTTTCTTTGATTTAGATTATTTTAAAGCAATTAACGACCAGTTTGGCCATGAAGAAGGTGATACAGCCTTGAAGACTTTTGCTGGCTTATTGATCGACAGCTTTCGCGAATCGGATATTATTGCCCGCTTTGCTGGTGATGAATTTGTGGTCATGCTGAGCCAAAGCGATGAAGTCAGCGTTAATAGTGTATTACAGCGTTTTCAACAGTGCATTAATCAACATAATTTGCAAAGCGGTAAACCATACCATTTAAGGTACAGTAAGGGCGTGGCACATCGACAAGCCAGGCAGTCATTATCGTTAAATGATTATTTGGTTAAGGTGGATAAAGCCATGTTTGTCGATAAAGAAAAACATCACCAGAGAACTCAAATTGATGTGAAATAGCGATGATTCGGCTGATGATATTGGTTTACTTATCATTCATATGAAAATTACTCGATAAGCGATAAGAACGCTAAGCTGCTGCAGATAATACACTTGCCGCAACCATTATTCATTTGCACATCCGTCGCGAATTAAATCAACGCTAACAACCATTGTTGACAAGAGCCGTTAACAACAGCCGTTAACAACAGCCGTTAACAACAGCCGTTAACATCGATTTACCGGCACGGTTATAAGTGTATTAATGTTCAACTTAGTATCTGTTCTATCCACATTTGATAGATAGGTAAGCCAATTAATACGTTTATCGGGAAGGTTATCCCAAGTGATGCCAACATCGCTAAACCAATATTAGCATCTGGTATTGCTGCCTTAATTGCAGCCGGTGCTGCAATGTAAGACGCACTCGCGCTAAGGCCTGCAAGCACCAATATACTGCCAGATGGTAAATCAAGTAACACCCCTAAGCCGATACCCGCCCATGCTAGAACAAATGGAATTACCGCAGCAAATACCAATAAGCGCCATTGTTTGTAAGGGATGGGAAAGCATACTTTGGCGGTACTAATCCCCATTTCTAATAAGAACAGTGCTAATAACGTTTTAAAACCACCCAATAACATTGGTGTGAGCGGTGCCATGCCGCTAGTGCCATATATCCAGCCTATTATCACCCCTCCACAGAGTAATACGACTCCGCGGCTTGTCAGTGCTTCGTGCAATACGCTGCCAGCCGAAGAGTGCTTGCTATCACCAGCTACCTTCGCTTGTAGGTAACGGTGTAGCCATAGCATGATAATAATTGCAGGCAATTCGAGGAGTACTAGATACAGCGTTGTTTCTGGTCGTAAAGGCCACTGAGATTGATCGACCATAGTCATCACCACGGCAAATGTTCCCGCACTCACTGAGCCGTAATGGGCTGCAATACTAATGGCCTCTTTTTGCGGTAATTGAATTAATTTTCGCAGTAGAGGATAAAGGCTAAGCGGGATAATGAACCCAAGTGCAATAACAGACAGTAATTCGGAGATTGCTAAATTGGCTGTTTCACCATGCAGTGCCATGCCACCTTTTAGTCCTAGCGTCAGCATAAGCAAGATAGATAGGGTTTCGTAGGTCGCTTTAGGGACTTTTAAATCAGACTTTATCAACCCGGCAAGCAAACCGAGGGCAAAAAAGGCAATCACAATATCAGGCATGGTATAGGTTCTGTCTGTTATAAAGTATCGCGATTCTGCCTTGTTGTGTTAACAAAGGGAAATGTTTTCAGCGAAAAAATACTGCCGAAGTAGACTGACCGACTCAGGGTTGATCTATTGTTTTGTGCTTTGCAGATCTATCATGTTGTTCTTCGCTGATCTATTAAGTGCAATTGGCGTATAGTATCCTTGAATGACAATGCAAAACATTAATAGCAGAGCATGATATGAAAAATGAAATTGATATTCACCGCGCATTGAAAGTGTTTAACAAAGTCACGCAATATGGTGAAAAGCGGGCGCTTGAAGACGGTCATCATGGTCATGATTATTGGTTATGCGGTATTAGTGCGCAAACGGATCACGATGGTTATACCATTACCTTAGCTGATGCTCAGGTTAGCTTGACGGTATTTTTTCACAATAAGTACCAATTCGATTATCCAACCAATGATGCTCTTGACAACTTTTTGCGTCGATTTAGTGACGTTGAAAACTATCAAGCAGCATAAGCTACATCACAGAGTGGCCTGTTAAGCGCTTTATTTCAGTACCGCAGGCCTATTTACGCCCATTGTTGCATTTCAATAAGGCGACTATAAGTGCGTCTGAATTCAAACTGTAATGCCCCATCGACATATAAATCTTCTAAGTTGCAGTCGCTATTGAGGATTAACATCACTTTTTGATCGTACAGTTCGTCCACTAAACTAATAAAGCGGCGAGCCGGATCGTCTTCACTGGCATACGCCAGTTGTCGCTCGCCAGTGGTGGTTGCTAGTGCGCCATCTTCAGTGCCGCGAGCTTTAATCCAACTGCGTACTTCACCGCCTAATCTAGGCACATTGCTGAGTAATACATGGCTAAATCGTCCGGCTAATTCAATGTAATCCAATGCCGAACGCGGCCCTTGGCACAACGCTGAAAATTCAAACCAGGCAAGTTGTCCATATTGAGCCTCAATGGCAATAGCACGCTGACAAATTTTAATTGAGTCAGATGTATTTGCTATGCTGGCATTAGGTTGTGGGTATCGTTGACACAAAAGTGTAAACACCGCTTGAGGTGTTATTGTCGACGGTAATGTTAACCAGTGGGCTGATGTTGTTGACGTTGCGGCGCTAGAGTGTAAGCGATGATCGATTTGACCGTCTAAATGAATCGATTGGGTATATTGCAAGAGCAGATCGATAGTGGGTAAAAAACGATCGCGCTGTAAACCATTTTTATATAAGTCAATAATCGGTACATTTGAGGTTGCGACTAAGGTGACGCCTGATTGAAATAAGGTTTCAAATAATCGACCGAGTAAAATAGCATCACCGATGTCTGCAACAAAAAACTCATCAAAACAAATAACAGAATGTTTAGCCGCAATTTGCTTAGCAATGTAAGTTAATGGATCACGGATCCCCGATGTTTGATTTAATTGCTGGTGAATCATGGCCATAAAACGATGAAAGTGCAGGCGTAATACGGTTTTATCTGCTTGAGGCTTTGAGTTAGGGATATTTTGATCGCACAGACTCTGGCTACACAAGCTTTGATAGAACAGATCCATCAAAAAGGTTTTCCCTCGGCCGACATCGCCCCATAAATATAAGCCACGGCTATTTTGACTAACCGATAGGCATTGCTGATAAAGCACATCTAGCGCGAGTATGGCTTGCTGCTGCGCAGGATCATCAACAATATTTTGCTGAAGACGTTGTTGGTAAACTTGTAATGGCGACATAGTACTTAGGGTAAATTGTTGATCTGGGTAGTATACCATTAACGACTTACTTTATTATGAAGTGCATTTCCTTTAAGCTCTGGTGATAAAAATAACAATCGATTAACCAAAAGTATTAACCTAGAGTACTACCCCTAACAAGGACCCAAAATGAATAATAAAAATAAGGGCATGACCTATATTGGTGTCGATATGGCGTTGGAAGGTGATATGCACCTCCAGGGCCCTGCAATGATAGCGGGCCAAACTAAGGGTAAAATCAGTTCAACCGATCAAATAAAAATTGAGCCTAGTGGTGTTGTTGAAGGTGAAGTTTTTTGCCAAGAGCTGCGAGTGTCTGGTTTATTTAAAGGTAAATTACATTGTAATAAACTCATTATTGTCAGTTCAGGTATTGTTGAAGGTGAGGTGTCGAGCCATCAAATGGAGATTTATGATGGCGGTCAATTTATCGGCATGCGCACTAAAGGGCCTGAATCGTCGGGGTTACCTCAAGTTGATAGCGAGCGTTTAGCCAGTCAAGGGAAAACGTCTTCAATGTCGGATAACAAAACGCCAATTTCTAGAGGTAAACTTAGCTTGGCGGCAGCAGCTATTGTGATTATTACCGCTATGATTATGCAGCCGACAATCAGCTCTGCGTTAAATCGCACTCAAGCAGCATCTACTGACATGAATCAAGCAAATACCCAGCAATATCCGTTTGCAGAATCGAGCGTGACAGAAGAAAATGCCGCCGCGTTACTGCAAGAAATGGATCAACAGACTTCATTTTCTGAACAAGCCGAGGAGCTAATTAATGCTGGTCAGAGTGATATTAACGTTGCGATGGAAGACTTACATGCATTAGCACAAACCAGTGAAGCATTGGGGGATAGCCAGAATGTGAGTGATAGCGATAATATTGAGCAGAATGGGTCGACGATAACTACACCCGATAAGTAACCAGATTTCTTATTTCGAGTTCAGAATAACTATCAAGCTAATATAAAAAATGGCTTTGTTAATCACAGTGTTTACTGAATTAACAAAGCCATTTTTTGTTATGTTTGCATAAATCCAAACATCTTTATGTCTTATGGATTAATGCTTATGGATTAATCCGAGTTGGCATTCCAGTACGTTGCTCAAGTAATCGTTTTAATGTAAATGAGTCAGTGTCTGGGTGAGCAACAAAGCGAGTCATGGCTTTATCGAATGATAGTGCTACTGGTTCTAACGAATCAAATTCAGCTTGAGTTCGTGACAGTGGCTCATGAACTTCTAAATAGCGGTTACCATCAGGTTCTTCAGTGGCTTTAATCGGTTGGTTAATAAACTCAACACGTGTGCCAACCGGTACGCTATTATATAAATGTTCAATGTCTTCATCGCGTAAACGAACACAGCCAGAACTTACCCGTAAACCAATACCAAACGTGGCGTTAGTACCGTGAACCGCATACAAGTTACCGACATAAAGGGCGAATAAACCCATTGGGTTGTCAGCGCCTGCTGGCCATACAGCCGGTAATGTTATCCCTTTAGCCGCGTATGATTTACGAATATTAACCGTAGGTGTCCAAGTTGGATTAGCGCGTTTACGTTGTACTGTTGTTACCCAATTTTCAGGGGTGTCTTTACCAATTTGACCAATACCAATAGGCAATACTTCGACAGTATTTTTACCCTTCGGATAATAATACAAACGCATCTCGGCAGAGTTAATGACCACACCTTCTCTTTTAGCGTTAGGTAGAATTAGCTGATGCGGGATCAATAATGTGCTACCCGGTTTAGGTAGAAATGGATCAACACCTGGATTAGCTTCTAATAAATTAGTCAACCCTAGCTGAAACTGTGAAGCAATTTGCTCTAAGGTTAGTTTCCCCTCAGGAACAACATAATATTGATTTTCACCTACTAAATTACTGCCTTCAGCAGGTAGGCGATATTCAACAGCAGCACTCGAAAAACTTAACACAATGGCTGTCGCAGCAAGTAAAGTAGAGCGTAACGAATTTATCATAAGGATTATATCATTCCAAAACAGGCGTCATATTAGTCAGACTACAATATCTTGCTAAGTTTGACTATTTAGTACAAATAATTAGTACAGATCATTTGTATAGATGGTTAGGGCGCATCGTCACTTATTACGTCTAATATTTCAACTGATTTTTTTCACTTTTTTTATTTTAATCCTAAGCGTTTAGCTAGCCTATGTAAGTTACCCGAGTCGATTTGCAATTGGCGTGCGGTTGCAGCCCAATTACTCCCTTGTTGACTATATATCTGTTGGATAAATTGGTTTTGAAACTGGTCTGTTGCATCACGTAAGCTTGTTTGTGGTAAAGATGTTACCGACTGTTTAAGCTGAAGATTTTTGTTTGAATGTATAGCAGTGGACGATGGCTGTGCAAATTCAAAATGACTATTTTTAATGATGCATATACCGTCTTTTTGGCTTTGTGATTTGGCTAATACCGCAGCTCGATGGATGGCATGCTCAAGTTCTCTAATGTTACCAGGCCAATCATATTGCTCGAGTAATTGCAGTGATGAAGGCTCTAACCCCAAATGGGCTAAGTGTAATTGTTGCCGATAGCGCTCGATAAAGAATCCGGCTAACAAATGGATATCTTGTTGACGTTCTCTTAGCGGCGGAACCATAACCGGGAACACGCTTAAACGATGATATAAATCAGATCTAAATCGTCCGGCTAATACTTCGCTTTTAAGATCTTTATTGGTTGCAGCAATAATACGAACATCCACTTTTAAGCTACGATCATCACCGACTTTTTGTAAATCCCCGTATTGCAGTACTCGCAACAATTTAGCTTGTAAATTAAGTGCTAATTCGCCAATTTCATCTAAAAATAGGGTGCCTTTATCGGCCATTTCAAATTTGCCGCTACGATGGCTAATTGCGCCTGTAAAGGCCCCTTTGACATGACCGAAGAGTTCGCTTTCGGCAACGGATTCAGCCAGCGCGGCACAATTTAAATATACTAGCGGCTTATTGGCTCGCACAGAGTTTTGGTGAATGGCTTTAGCTATTAGTTCTTTACCGGTACCGGTCTCTCCTAAAATCAATACATTGAGCTCTGTTGCTGCGACGACATTGACTTCATTAAGCAGAGATAGAAGGTTATCCGCTTGACCGATGATTTCAGTTTCTTCATGCAGTTGCCCTGATGGTTTAGTATCCGGAATCGTAAAATTGTTGGCTTGTTTTTCGAGTTTATCTATCAGTAATGCATTGTTTAAAGAAACCGCAGCAATAGCACTAAAACTGCGTAAATCATTATTGGTGAATTGATCAAATTTGTTTGGGTCGAGTGCATCGATGGTGAGTGCGCCAATGAGTTGCTCGTTAGCGAATAACGGTAAGCCGATACAGGCATGCACTTTTAAGTCGCCGTCGACATTGGGGATTAAGCCATCGTAAGGATCCGCAAGCTCGCTATCGGAAGGGAAACGGACAATATCTCCTGCTCGAGCAATGGCTTCAAGCCTCGGATGTTCGTTTAAAATAAACCGCCGTCCAAGTACGTCAGCACTTAACCCATCAATTGCTAAAGGGGTAAATTGATGACCTTGGAATGATAATAGCGCCGCAGCATCGCAATCGAGCGTTTCTCTTACCGTGGTTAATAAACGTGAAAAACGGTCTCGATTAGATAAGTTAGCGGTAATATCAAGTGCGATACGGGTTAAGTCTGCTTGACTCAATGCCATGTCAAAATCCAGTTAACAATAAATTGATGTCATTATGACAAGTGTGAATATAACAACAAGGGCAAAGGCCAAATTGTATATAAAAAAGGGGGCCATAAAGGCCCCTGATGATGTTTATTAAAGCGCGTTTATCAATGCATACTTAGTTAATCGTTAATGCACCAGCTTGCTTCGCTTTAGCACCTTTGCTGACGATGGCCTTCTTAATAAGGTCAAATAAGAACGCCGCCATTAATAATCCACCAATACTGAAGATAATGTCGCCGAACATTCTCATCCACACGAGGTTTTCAACTAAGTCGCTATGGATAACAGCAGGTGAACGGGCATACCAGTAACCGTGATCGATTGCAGCAAAGAATTGCACAATACCAACAGGCAGTAGCGACATAAACACCATTGCTGCTAAACCGATGTTTAAGGTCCAAAATGCGCCTTTAAGGTATTTGTGGTTCCATTGCATATTACCTGTTAATCCGCGTAAACAGAATAACATCAACCCTATACCTAGCATGCCATACACGCCCATAAATGCCGCGTGAGCATGGGTTGCCGTGGTGTTTAAGCCCTGGATAAAGTATAGCGAGATAGGTGGATTAATTAAGAAACCTAATACACCAGCGCCCACTAAGTTCCAGAACGAAGTCGCCACAAAGAACATAATCGCCCAGTGATAACGCTCCATCCAAGGGCTGGCTTTACGTAAACGATAGGTTTCCATCGCTTCAAAACCAATTAATGCTAACGGCACAACTTCAAGTGCTGAGAAAATCGCTCCCCAAGCAATGACTGATGTTTGAGTACCGGTAAAGTATAAGTGATGCAAAGTACCGATTAGGCCACCGGTTAAAAACACCACGGTTGAGAACAATACCGCACCATTGGCACTTCGAGCACGGATAAGCCCTAAGCGAACTAACATTAATGCTATTACAGATGTCGCAAATGTTTCAAAGAAGCCTTCAACCCATAAGTGGACCACCCACCAACGCCAGTATTCTGCAATCGCTAGGTTAGAGTGTTTGCCCATAAACAGGCCTGCACCATAAAATAAGCCAATGGCGACACAAGAAGCGTATAGCACCCAAATAACCGGTTGCATGTCGTTGCTGACTTTTAACGCTGGGCGCATTGAAGCAGTGACTAACGCTAACCAAATTAATAAACCTGCCAGCAACAATACTTGCCATACGCGGCCTAAATCGATGTATTCATATCCTTGGTGACCAAACAAGAAGTTCATGTCTAGATCAAAATACTGCTGAACACCCAACCACTCTCCGGCCATAGAGCCAAGCACGATAACAACTAACGCGCCCCAAAGAATGTTCACCCCTAGGCGTTGATACTTCGGCTCGTAACCAGAGAGTGCCGGGGCAATGTATAAGCCAGTGCCTAACCAAGCTGTGGCTATCCAAAATACTGCAAGTTGAGTATGCCAAGTTCGAGTGACCGAATAAGGCAGAATTTCAGATAAAGGGAAACCATAAAACTCTTGGCCTTCAACCGCGTAGTGTGCCGTAATTCCACCAAGCAGTATTTGCAGTAAAAACAGTCCAATCGCAGTGACAAAGTATTTACCTACTGCTTTTTGCGATGGCGTAGGTTTAGTGAAAAATAATGGGTCATCTTTAGCGGGTTCTGGTAATGCTTCTTCTTTGCAACAAGCATGGTGCCAAATCAACATGGCAATACCAAGAATCAATGTCACTACGCTCAACACCGACCAAACTATGTTATCTGAAGTCGGTAAATTACCTATCTGTGGGTCATATGGCCAGTTATTGGTGTAAGTATAATCGTAACCAGGACGTTCGGTTACCGCTGCCCATGAGCCCCAAAATAAGAAAGCATTTAGCAGTTCACGATGGCTAGCATCGGTGATAGTACCTTCTTTCATTGCATATTGTTCGCGCAGTGATGACAGTGCAGGATCGTCACCAAAAAGTGATAAATAGTGTTGAGTCACTTCATTTATCGCCGCAACTCTGGTGTTTGAAAGCGTAACATAGGTTTTATCCTCTGCACTTTCGACAACCGTATTATGGCGCATATCATTTCTGAGGGCTTTTTCTAACCCTGCTTGCTGTTCAGAGTCGAGTTCTGCGAAATCACGATTGAAACGTGCTTTAGCCGTAATAGACAACCAAGCTTGTGCTTCACGGTGCAACCAATCAGCAGTCCAGTCTGGTGCCACATAAGAGCCATGACCCCAAATAGATCCTAATTGATGACCGCCCATTGAGCGCCATACAAGTTGGCCTTGCTCAATATCATTTTCGGTAAATATTGGTTGGCCACTGGTGTCAGTAAACGCCGTTGGAATAGGGGGTTTTTCTCGATATATGCCACTACCTAAACTGAGTAATACAGTGAAGGAAGCCACAAGCACGATGAGTAGTGCAATGCCGGTGAGTTTGTTTTTGCTCATAAGTCCTCTTAGCGCAAAGTCATTTTTATACAGATGAGCAGAGCATTACACAAGTCGTGCCAACTTTTGGTTTATTGTAAACTGTTGATATTATATTGTTTTGTTTTTCTCCTCTACTCGAGAAGTGTCTTTTTAACAGTTGTAGATAGCTGTTAAAAAGACACTAAGTGTTAAAATGACACATTAATAACGTGATGTAAGTCATCCTTGTCTAAATAACACTCATACCTATTTAAGATTTATTCTTTATAGAATATGTAATCAAAACTGATCATTTTTAGTCTCAGTTATCAATAAATTAGTTTCACTCTGCAGAGGTTTGATGGAATAATTAATATCAACTATTTACTTAGCATGCTAAGTTGTTACAATGCTTAGCACGCTAACTAAATGGCCATTGATTATGTATAAAGAATTAGAGCGATTAAAAGAGCTGTCTCTAGCTGAAAATTTAGGTCGATTGCACCGCTTATGGCGCACAGTTGCAGATGCGGAGCTCGTACCATTAGGGTTAACTCACCCTCGCTGGACTGCACTGTGGAAGTTGCTGCGCTTAGGCGATAACGTTAGCCAAAAGGTGCTTGCAGATGCGTTAGAAATTGAATTGCCATCATTAATGCGCACCCTTAATCAATTAGAAGAGCAAGGCTATGTGCAACGCCGTTGCTGCGAAAAAGATAAACGGGCACGCATTGTCAGTTTAACTTCTGAAGGGATTGAGATGCTTAAGCAGATGGAAAGCCGCATTATGTTGGTTCGTCGTGATTTATTAGCCGGTATTAGCAGCCAAGAATTAAGTGAATTTGAACGTGTCATCAGTCTGATCAGTGATAACGCTCTTGCTGCGCTGCATAAGAACACTGAACAAGACAAAAAAATTCACGAATGAGAAACAATATGACCCCAGATCAACAATTTGCACGACTCGTTAAAATCGCAATTTTTATGTTTGTGTTGGTGTTTGGTTACTTTATGTTTGCCGACGCTGTAATGCCAATGACACCGCAAGCCATGGCAACACGTATGGTCACTAAAGTAACACCGCAAGTCAGTGGTAAAATTGCTTCTATTGCAGTCGAAAATAACCAATTAGTGGCTAAAGGTGATGTGTTATTTAGCATCGACTCAGCCCCTTATGAGTTAGCGGCTGAGCAGGCTACATTGGCGTTAGAGCAAGCAAAACAAGATAACGCCGAACTTGATGCATCGATACTTGCTGCCAAAGCAGATGTTCAGGCAAATCAAAGTAGTGCACAGCAGAGAAACAGTGAAGCAAAACGCCTTGATGCATTGTACGCTTCTCGAGGTGTATCGCAGCAGTTAACCGATCAAGCTCAAAGTGATGCCGTTACGGCTAAAGCTAACTTACTTGCCGCCAAAGCACGCTTAACTAAGCTAGTAGTAAGCCGTGGACGCAATGGCGAAGATAATTTAAAAGTGCGTCAAGCTAAAAACCGTTTGGCTCAAGCAGAGTTAAACCTGTCCTACACTCAAATTCGCGCCGATCAAAATGGGGTGGTAACCAACTTACAGTTAGAAGTCGGCAGCTTTGCCACTGTCGGTCAGCCGCTATTGGCTGTGGTGTCAGAAACCGTTGATATTATTGCTGACTTTAGAGAAAAAAGTTTACGAGGTATTGAGCCACAATCAACTGCACTTATTGCTTTTGATGGTCAACCTGGGCGTTTGTATCATGCCAAAGTGAGTACCGTAGATGCTGGTGTGAGTGCCGGGCAATTTGATGCAAATGGCCGTTTAGCTGATCCGCAAGAGTCTGTACGTTGGGTACGTGATGCTCAGCGTTTACGTTTACACCTTGAACTTGACCACCAAGGCGTTTATGCATTACCTGCTGGAGCACGTGCAACGGTGCAATTAGTCCCCAATAGTGGTTTGCTTGGCTTCTTAGCTAAGGTTCAAATCAAGGTTATCAGCACACTGCATTATATTTATTAACGTCGCCATTAAGCTCAATATTGCTTGTTACTAATCACTATATCAAATCACACTCAAGACAATGCAGCAGGTTATTCATTTAGCGTGCTGTATCTTGTATCAATGCCCTAGGTTTTTCATATGTTATTACGCCATAGTCCTTTGACTCAAAACGATTTACGTCAATGTTTACGCATTGCAACAGGCGCCACGCTAGGGTTTGCGATATGCAAGTTTTTCGATCTCAGTTATGGTGTGTTTTTTACCGTCACTCCAATGTTATTGCTCGGTTTAGTCCCTGTGATGAATGCCCATGCGATGAGGCAATTGTTGGCATCATCTGTAATGTCTGGGATTGAAGTAGGAATTTTAGGCGGTTTATTTGGTGCTCACCCAGGGGTGATACTACCTATTGTGTTTGTGCTTTTTTTGTATCGTTTTGCAGCAATGTCACGCGGTAGCTTGTTTTTATTTGGCGCTAATGGGGTTATCAGCTTAAGCATTATGCTGCACTTTGCCAGTTATCCAAGTGTCGATATTAATAATCTCATTTTTAGTAATTTTTGGGCGACGGCAGCATCAGTCGTCATTGCTTATGCTATGACGGCTCTATGGCCCGATGTTGAACCAAGAACGCCAGTTGCTGCGGTGGTTAAAGTGCCTAACCGTATGCGCCATGAAGCGTTACTCGGAGCATCTATTGCAACTGCATCATTTGTGGTTTTTCAGGTCTTTAACTTACGTGATTCTATGTCTGCTCAAGCCACCACCTTGTTATTGTTATTCCCAATGCATTGGAATGGTGCACTCGGTTATGCCCGCAAACGAGCTATCGGCACCTTGTTTGGCGTGACTTTTGGCTTAGTGGGACAAGGGTTACTCTATGATTGGTCCGGATTATTGATTTTTGTGATACCACTATTGTGGATAGGCTTAATGTTGTTTAGCCAAGTACACGTGAGAGAAGCGAGTGGCTCTGGTGTGGGATTCGGTGCTATGACCACCTTAGGGATATTATTTGGTCAATATTTAACTCCAGATAATGACTTAGTTTTTAGTGCGTTGTACCGAATAAGCAGTATCTTAGTCGCTATCGTGGCAACATTATTACTGTGTTATGTGATGCATCGGTTATTAAATCGATTTGAAGCCACTCGATTTGGTTGAACAATTGATGTGTGCGGTAAATTGATCTAATTTGAGCATATTCACCAGCCGTGGGCTGATTTCAATCGCAATTTGGAAGTTGATATTATTGAAGTATTAGATTGCTTTGCAGAACAACTTGATAATTGACTGATAATATTAGATATAACGTACGGTTATTTTTATAGACATAATTACTATAGACATTTTATATATAAATGCTAATAGTAATGAATCGTATATAAAAAGGACTTAACATGATGAAACAAAATGCTATTATTTTGAGCTTAATATTAAGCTTTCTCGCTTTCGCTCCATTTAAAAGCCAAGCAAACCAATTGCCTGAGTGCAACACGTCTGAATGTATTGAATACTTTAAAGCCTACCGCATTTTAACTAAACGAGGCCATTCCTCAGCAATGGCCATGTTAGGTGAATTATATTACTCTGGTTATGGTACTGATAAAGATTTAGACATGGCGTTGAAATGGTACCGACGTGCAGGTAAGTATGGTGTGTTGGACGCAAAATATAAGGCGGGTGTTTTATATTTACAAGATACTCCTTTGAAAGATGTCGACGAGGGTATCGATTTTTTAAAGTATGCTTCAAAACTGGGTCACGCACAGTCGTCATTTTTGCTAGGTAAAATATATTTAGGTGGTGGCATGGTAGAACAAGATTTGGCACTTGCAGATCAATACCTTGCTAGAGCTTATGAAGAAAATAATTTAGCAGCCAGAAATTATGGGCAAATACTTTACTTACATGAATCAACTAAAGATTTACCGTTTAGCAAACTTTACGCTTTGATTTCGCAGGATGTTGTTCAATTAAATCCTCAAGGTACTGATAAAAATATACAAACGGCAGCGGTTGTTTTTCCTCAAGGTGAAATGGAAACTATTGACGTGCAGATGGATACATTTGAAGACATGTTTGGCTCACATATCGCACAATTAAATCATATGCTACCTGACACTTCAAAAGGTACCGGATCAAATATCGCTGGGCAGACGTGTGCTAGAATGTGGGGGTGCAGCAGCGAAGGCGATGGCCAACGAATTCAGGATGTAATGTTATCTGATTGGGGTTTGGAAACGCTACAGTTCAGATTAATAGAATAGAAATATTAAGGCCGGAATAAGCCTACGCTCATGTATTAACAACTAATGCGATATTATTGAAGTGATTCAAGACTAACTGCTTGAGTCACTTTTTTATTACAAGTTAGCATTACGAACATCATCGTTTACAGTAGATTATTGCCAGCCAATTTTCCACAGTTGCGGATCTTTAAGATCGCGCCAGTCAATTGAAAATTCTTCGGCATTCATTTCTGCACGGATAAAACATTCAACCACGTTTTGTTGCTCGTCATACTCCACTTTAGCCACAGTAAAATGCTTCAATTTTTGAACCACGTTAACTTTGGTCCACTTACTATTCAATAATTTTTTAGGGTGAATTGGGTTCATATTCATATTCATATTGTGTCACTCTTAAGTATTATTAACGTTATTACTGGCGTTAATCGCTCGTTGAGTTATTGATTAATAATGTCTGCAGTTGGCTCAATTCTTCGATGACTATATCGGCTAAATATTGATAATCACGTTCAATGCCATGATTAATTAAACAGGCAATCATGCCCGCGTTATTAGCCGCTTGAATATCGTACAAGTAATCACCAACATAGATTATATGCTGCGGATTAATGTGCCATTCTGTTGCTATGGCCAGTAACGCATCGGGTGCGGGCTTAGCTGGGAAGTGTTCTCTGGTTAGTACATTATCTATAGCAATATTATTTTGTGTTACCTTCATTGCACTGGCTGCAAGACTGTTACGAGTCACTATGGCAGTGGGTAATTTTGCCGCTTCAATAGCGTTAATTAGTTCGGTCATGCCTTTGATTGGTTTGGCGCTAATAGCATCTTGATATTCATGCTCAAGAATAATCTTGTTTGCGTTGGCTTTAGTGGCTTTGCAACTTAACTCGTCGACGTATTTAAGGAGGTCTATACCATTAGGGCAACCAATTTGTTGGCGAATTAAGTCAAAGTCTAAACTGGACTCAACTAAGGTGCCGTCTAAGTCGAAAATAATTCCTTTTATGTGTATTGGTAAATTCAATGAATACCCTTATGTATTAACGCATTTATCGGTCAAACTGTACCGAGTGTAACTCAATTATAAATGGACCTTGTTGTTTTTGTGCAACGAGAAAACCAATACGATCAATATCTTCAAAGTTTAATGATGGTGCATTCGTGACCGCTCGCCCTCTAAAGTTGACAGTAAAGTCTGCCGGGGTAAAAGTATGTTGAGTGAGTGTATCAGCTTGAGTATCAAAGTTAGCCACATAGGCTTCACCATAAGACAAATTCGGTGTTTTTAACCGGATTTGATATGTTTTTCCATCGCCTTTAGCCGTGAGAGTGAGTAATGATGCACTGGCAATTTGATGTAAAAAGGTTGATTCTGTCGATGCAAATCCGCCATTATTTGCCAAGGAAACATGCCCAGAAAATATTAACGATTGCTGCTTATTCTGCTTAATCTGGCTTTGCGAAATACCGCCCATCACAGTGTCATTATTGATGTTCCACTCTGTAAAATGGCTTGGATCAGTAAAGTGAAATAGCATGTTGTCCTCACTGGCACTCCAAACGGGTTGGCCAATTAAAAATAAAACCCCAGCAGCAATGCCTATTTGTATTGTTCGGCAGACATGTCTGTTCTTTGCATTGTGTGACACCATCATATACTCCTATTCAATATAGTTCGATAAGCGCATGCGCTATAAACAATGCCGTAAAAAAATGGCTTATCAGGGTGAGGGATAAGCCAAAAGGGTCTTACGGAGGATGATTGTACTAGTACATCGGGTCTTGCTGTATCAGGTGATCAATCAGATGTTATTTAAGCTGTAACTGTTATGCATTACGCGTATTTGTGAAAGTAGGTTCAGTTATTTTTAGGTTATTTTATCTATGTGCATTATCCCTAGTTGATAGGGAGTTAAATTCGACAAATAGCAATGTTGTCAGTACCCTTAATATAAGTTTTACAGAGAGCAAAATATTTTGGACGTAAACGATGTATCAACCGCTCCATCCCCCGAGCTTACATTCAGTGTCGTAAGCATTAATTTATTTAACTTTATTGAACCACCTTACGCTTACTACGATTTTGAAAACATCTACAGTGATAAGCAATGGCAAAAAAAATGTGCATGGTTAAGTGAGTTTATTAGCCACAACCAACCTGACATTATTGCTTTCCAAGAAGTGTTTAGCCCTGATGCATTAGCTAGGTTGACTGAGTCTTTGGGTTATAAATATTTTGTGGCGCTAGATTTACCAGAGGTCGTCAGTGACTATGTGTATCGTAGCCCAGTGGTCGCGATAGCATCGAAGTATCCTATTATTGATTCGGCTAATGTTAGCCCCGATCCGCAATGGATCAACCAGTTAGGTCTAGCTGAGTCATTTAGTTTTAGTCGTAAGCCGTTAAGAGCAACCATACAGTTACCGGTGTTTGGTCCATGCGATTGCTATGTCATTCATCTTAAGTCTAAACGCAGTGGCGTGAGTCGTGACGATATCAGTGAAAGTGGCTTACATGGCGGTGCTGATTTTGTTGCACGGCAAGTCTTAGGACGTTGGGCATCCAGTTTACAGCGCGGCAGTGAATCAGCATTGCTGTGCCATCAAATGCTGATGAGACGACAACAAACTCAGCAGCCTTTTATGCTGATGGGGGATTTTAATGACACCATGGGCAGCGAACTGTTAGCGGCATTTAATAATCAATTACGCGTGTATCGCAGTGATATTGAAGACCCTGGGCTGGCTAAGCTGGGTGAAACCTCATTGATGGCTGAGTTACAGCAAAGCAGTTTGTTTGACAGCTATGAGTTGTTTATCGACGCGACCAAATGTAATGCAACATTGGCCCAAGATGAATTTGAGTCAAGCGCATTAGTGGATGAGCAACCGCATCCAGCGAGACAGCCGACACATTACTATGGCAACAGTGGTTCGGTGCTCGATTATATATTAGTCTCAAGTGAGTTTAATCCGACTCAGCAGCAAAACCTCGCTCATATCATTGATTATAAAACATTTGATCGTCATCTAGTTCGGCCTGACTATGAACGCGACAGCGACAGTACCGACCATGCTCCAGTGATGATGAGCTTTTGCGTGCGCACTTAGTGAGTGGTAATGGTGATGCTTATTCATGAGCTATTGAACTTGATGGCTACTAACGCGCAGTGCGATGAGCCCATTCTATAAATGCTAATAAAAAGCGCTGATAAATATCAGCGCTTTTTTGGTTTAACTCAATTGATTTACCATTGTTTTGGATAAGCTTACTGTAATGTTTGTTTGATCTTCACGCAGCGTTGTTCTTGTTGGCGAGTTTCAAGTAGCGCACGTCTTGCCAGTTTTGATAAACCTGTTTGTGTATCTAAAACCTGACTAATAGCATCTATATTTGCTGCACTACAATCGGTTGGAATTAATTGCGCCGCAAAACTGCGCATAAACACCGGACCTTTATCGTCCATTAACGCTAGGTTGGCAAAGCGTTGCTCTGCGGTTGCCGCACTTAATAGCTTTTGTTCAGCTGGATAGATATTGTACATTGCGACACGAATTTTCGAGAACGCCATGCTGTCATTGTTTTCAATGGTATTTAACCAATGGCGTTTAAGCGATGACTGCGGACGGATAACCTCGGCTGCAATCGCGGCTTTTTCACCAGAGTCAGATTGATCAAGATGCTTTTCCTTGGCAAGTAGCGCCTGAGCATCACCGTAATCATAACGGCTTAACTGGCGGATCATCGCCCAGCGTAAGTCTTGATCTATGCTTAACCCTTTAATATGGCTCTTGCTTTGTAGTAACGATTGGATATGTTTTAACGCATCACCATGGCTAGATAAACTAATATAAGCATCGAACCAGCGGCGTTGGAAATCACTATTACGGTAGCTTTCCATGCTCATCCGCAGGCTCATTTGGCTAAGCGCCTTAGATATCTTACTGTTGTAAGCGGCATTAGCTGGCGCCATTAAATCGAGATAGTTCTTAGCACGCTGCATATTACCAAGTACTTGACCTAAAATAGTGTAGTCTTTTTCAAGTGGCGCATTAATTAACGCGATATTTAAAAACTGATCCAATGATGTATTACCATCAATGACGCTGTCCCACATGCTTTGCCACAACATAGAGCGTAATAGCGGATCGGTAACTTGGCCTAGAGACTGCTTGGCGGTGTTAAATGAGCTAGAGTCTAGTGCTACTTTCACAAATCCCCAGTCATCATAGTTTGGATAAACTAAATCAGGACAAACCTCGCCAATTAGCTCATCAACCCCGGTATAAGCGCCTTTGTATGTCACTGCAATCACTTGTTGTTTTTCTAGTCCATATCGAGTTTTATTGAACAACCCTAGTTGTACTCGTTGCTCACGTAGTGTTGGATGTTCTTCATCATCAGATGTTTGCACTAAACCAAATGAGTCAATTTGACCTCGCTGACATGTGTACTGAGCTTTGATGGTATTCACCCCCGCTGCGTACAACCATTCTTTGGTCCATAAAGACAAATCACGGCCACTGGCTTTGGCTAGACTGTCGATAAAGTCATTAAGCTCAGCATTTTGATAACTGTATTGTTGTAAATATTGGCTCACTCCACGGCGGAAGGTTTCTTCGCCGAGTAAATGACGCAATTGTTTGATAGTCGATGCGCCTTTTTGATAAGTAATGGCGTCGATATTATCAAAGGCATTTTGGCTGGTGGCCACAGGCACTTCAATTGGGTGAGTCGTGACTAAGCTGTCTTGATGATATGCAGCTTGTTTACCAGAGGCATAAAAGGTGCGCCATGCATGACTAAATTCAGTGGCTTCACTGGTAGCAAGGGTGCCCATAAATGAGGCAAAGCTTTCATTTAACCATAAGCCATTCCACCACTTCATGGTGACTAAGTCGCCAAACCATTGGTGCGCCATTTCGTGCATGATAACGCCAGCTAAACGTTCTTTTTGTTCGGCCGTCATCTTGGCATTAAATAAGAAACGGTCTTCAGAAAAAGTGATTGCTCCTGCGTTTTCCATGGCGCCGTATAAAAAGTCTGGCACCAATACTTGGTCGTATTTTTTAAACGGATAAGCAATGCCAAAGTAGCGATCAAAAAAGTCTAAACCTTGTTTGGTATAGGTAAACCAATCTTGAGGGGTGACTTGGTTGGCAACAGACTGACGCGAAAATAAACGCATCGGATAACGGCCTGAGTTATCTTCCCAAACATGATATGGACCAGCATGCATAGAGAAGTTATATGGGCTTAATTTGGGTGTAGCAGGGAAGGTCCATAAATTAGTATCGCCTTGGTCAACCACATTGGTTTCACGCATGGCACTGATTACTTGCCAATCTTTGGGTGCATGGACATTAATTTGATAACTTGCTTTAAGATCCGGTTGATCAAATACTGCAAACATTTGTTGAGCGGCTGCTGGTTCAAAATGTGAATACAAATAAACTTTACTGTCTACTGGGTCGACAAAACGATGTAAGCCTTCGCCATTGGTGCTGTGTTCTCTAGTAAATTCAACTTCTACAGTGTTGTGACCATCAACCAATAGACTTTGATTTAACACAATATAAGCGCCATTGTAATTAGGATATACCTTGGTTCCGTTAACAATAAATTGCTTAATATTGGCTTTGTTAAGGTCGAGGGTGAGTGATTTTGGCACGCTGCTTAAGTCAAAGTGGACAATTGACTTTGCACTAAATTGACTGTGCTCACTTAAAAAGAAAGTTAGCTCATATTGTGCATTTGATACTACGCTGGATCTTGCTTGTGCTTGCACCTGGCTGATATAGGCAGAGCCATCCCGTTGTAAGGATGCTGTTGAAAGTGAGCTGCTACAGCTGACAACGCTAGCACAACATAATGCAATGAGACTGGTTTTGATGACCCGAGGACTAAACAATTCAGTGGATAACAATTTCACGTTAGTGTTCCTAACTTTTTATTAGATGTATGAAAAAGCCGACAACAATGTCGGCTTTAGTGCTATGAGTAGTGATTTATAAGCCTAAAAAAGACTTTGATTTCATTTTACGGATTTCTTTTTCATCTGACCATTCAATTAGGCCAGTTTCAAGATCCATTAACCGCATGGTCATTTTGTAGTAAACATCTTTGGTGCTGCCATCTTGTTTAACGATGCTTGATAAGTTGCCATAAAGCATATATTGCGCACCAATTTGACGGCCAAATTTAATTGCCGTAGATGGGTCTACCATGCCAGCATTGTTTTGATAATCAAGTTGTTTACGTACAGTATCAACCTTAGTCATATCAATAAAACGGAACTTACCAGAGCGTAATAGCTTATTGCTAATGGTGTCGGTCACTGATTCTGTATCAATATGCTCAGAAGTTTTATTTTTAATTTTGTCCACAAATACAATCGGGCGGTTGCTCTGTGTCATTACCACTACTGGTGGGAATGCCATCATGCTGTCGACCATTTTTGCGGCGATGACTTGCAGATCAGTTGAACCGAAGTTTTCGTTAACGGTTTCGACTTCCGTCGCGTCACCATACTCTACTTTAGATTGACAGGCGCTCAGCCCCATTACTGCAGCTAATACAAATATCAGTTTCAAATTTTTCATAGTAAATTCCATTGGTGATGAGTGACAGTTGATAAGCAATTATCATCTATCAGATGATTATCGAATAAAAACGGGTACGATTTCCAGTCTCTATTGCCCAAATTAATGTTGTACGGTTTGGTTTTACGTCAATATTTACATTTTGGCTGCTATTTAAGCGAACATTATAGCTGCCGGCATCGATAAATTGTCGAGCAATTTGAGCCTGGCGAGGCAGGGTTAACCAACTTCTACGGTCGGCTTGCTCGGTGATAACATTAAATATTTGCATTACCATCGCAGCAGCATCTACTTGATTGTTGGCTCGTTGGCTGCTGCTTTGTACACTGCGATTCATTTGGTATTTAGCATAAATTCTTGCTGCTTGTCTAAACAGCGCAGCAGGTAAATCTTCTTTTAATGCATTAATTGCTAGCGCGTCAATGTTAGCAATGGTTTGTGCTGTTAGTGGCGTGCCTAATCCTTGGATTTGGCTGTTATTCATTAACAGACGTTGTGGCTGATAGGTCGCTAATGACGCTGATTGAATATTACCGTTAAGTGGAAAAGGTACCGTAATACTCTGTTTTTCTGGTACAAAATCACGTTCAATAATAAATACAACTTGGCCTTGATCGGGTGTAGGCATTACCGCATCTCCCCAACGACGTTTAAACTCGTCGTATTGAGGCATCCCCAGTTGTTTAGCTAAACGGACTAAATCTTGCTGTAAATACACATTGTCTGGGGTAATTTGTGCTGCTTTTCGGTAATCAATAAACGCATCATTAGGCTCGCTGGCGAGTTCGTGCAACAAACCAGTAGTGTAATAGCTGTAAGCGTTTAGAAATGAACTGGTGACATTGCCGGCTTCTTTGCTTAATTGGGCTACTTGCGCGTCAATGGTGCCATTGGCCATGTCTTGCACTGACTTTTGTGATTTCTGATAGCGTGCTTGTTCCATGCTTTGCAGTTCATTACTTCGGCGAACTTCTACTAATGCCCCTTGAGCATCACCACTAAATAAATAATTAAACGCCTGATATTGATGCAACATAATGCGCTCATAACCTGGGCCTCGGTAAGGAATGGCATTATCGTTGAGTAAAATACTGCTTGCCCCAGCGCCTAACTTACTCGCACTCACGATGGCTTTATCATCGAAAATCTGGTAATCGTCAATGGCTTGCTGGTAATAGGTTTTACTGCCAGTAAAGTCACCCGCAATCTGCATAATACGCCCAGATTCTTGGGCGTAAAGTAAGCCATCATTGCCGCTAATATTGTCGGCCAAATCAGTGATTTTTGCTGTTGGTGAATCGCTATTGAGTTGTTGCTTGTATGGCGCTATTTGCGATGGATAGTTAACAAACACACTATTAAAGGCACAACCAGATAGGCCAAGACTGATAGTCAACCCAATACAGAATGTTCTTAACATTGTGGCACCAGTATCTGAGGTGTCATGATGTTGACCCGTTCAAGTAAAGTAATACCCTGCAGGTGGTCATATTCATGTTGAAAAATACGCGCAACAAATCCCGTTAATGTTTGTTGATGTAACTGACCATCAAGCGATTGATACTGTACTTCTATTTCGCTGTGTCGTGCAATAGATAACCGCTGACCTGGAATGGATAAGCAACCTTCTACATCAGCTTCTGTTGCGGCAGATGCCGATAGAATCTGTGGGTTTATGACTACCGTTGGAGGCATTGATGGCGCATCGGGATAACGTTCGTTTGGATTTGACGCCATGATAAACATTGCTACGTTGCTGAACACTTGCGTTGCCGCAATACCGACGCCATTTGCATTTAGCATAGTGCTGAGCATGTTATCGGCTAAGGTATGTAATGCGTCGTCAAACACCGTCACTGGCTCAGCAATTTGAGTCAGTATCTGTTCGCCTGTGGTAGCAATGCTGAGTAGTGGCTTTGGCTGCATAGGTGACGGCTGTCCTTAGTTATTTACGTTAGATGACGACCTAGAATAATCTAATTTATGGTGTAAATCGTTATGGGCAAGCAAGGTTATTGCTTGCATAGTCTCATGCTATCGTACTGACTATTCACTTGGTTTAAATGACAGTCTATATCATATTTGCTGAATATCAGCTGAATATGATGACAGCCAAAATATCCTAAAATATGTTTTATAGTCGCAAGGCTTTAGTAATGGGGTGGCGGAGTCTCTTCGGCAGAAGACGCCATGTTACTTGGCTCAATAGAATGCAGTTTATTGACCATTAATAGCATTTGCTGTTGCTGTCTGGCAACTAATGCATTGAGTTTTATCACTTCTTGGTTTAACTCTTCAATGGAGATATCTTGAAATGATAGTTTCATTTCAAGATCATCAATCTTTTGTAAAACGCTTTCCATGTTGACCTCTTATTACTTAATTTATTACTGAGTTATTACTGCCAATATTCAACTAAACCTTGGCTGCTAATACTGACGATTGAGCCAGGCGCTATCATTGCGGCAGAGTATACTACAGCGCCTTTGTTTTGGGTGTTTTTACTCAATTGAACTTCCCAGCGAGAAAGTCGTTTACCGGTGTCTATTTGCCATAAAAATATTTCTCTTGATGGGGTACCTGTGAGCAATTGCTGGTCATTATCCACAAAGCGAGCACTTGAAAAATTCATTTGTCGTCGATTAATATCGAGATGACTTATTGGATTACCTGTATCCGACTGCCACAGGGTGGCATTTCCGGTGATATCGCTTGCAAAACTGAGAGTCGCTGAATCGTTAATCGCCACTTTAGTGATGCGGGACGCTAGCTGCCATTGTTGTAATGGTTGACCGGTTTGGGCTTGCCAAAGTAATACTTTACCATCATTACCGCCGCTCAATGCGGTGTTGCCATCGGCACTAATGGACACACTATTCACTTTTTCATGATGGCCTAAAAACTGAATTAAGCGTGATTTTTCAGGTGACAATGACATCACAGATCCATCGACTAAGCCAACAAGGGTTTGCCCTGTATTAGCAATTGCGACACTTTGCGCATAAGAAGGCAAAGACCACCATCCAACAGATGAACCATCGGTTAATCGCCATATCGCAAGTGAGTGGCTGCTAATGGTTGCGGCATACAGATTATTAGCTGATATCGCGGTATCAATGACGTTACTGGTATTTTGTTGTTGGCCTTGGAGCCATTGGTAAAACAACGTTGAGTCAGTAAGATCCCATACCTGTACGCCATTATGAGCCGTGCTAACCAAGGCAATGGTTGCATCATTTGACAGACTTGCACTGTAACTGGCATCGGTAGTGATGACCTGAACTTTAGTCGCTGTTGGTTGGCATGCAGATAATAGGCTTATCAGGGCTAGAGTTGGCCAAAAAAACAGCATTGGAACGCGTATCATGAACTTGCTCCTTGAATTATTGTCCTAAACCTTGTCATATAAGGTTTACCCAATGGTATAACCGTTTTAACTAGTATAAAGTGGCAAAAGAACATGACCACTTAAACATCTCATTGATTGAATGTATTAAGGTTATTGTAACCACTATAGGATGCTGAGGAAGCTTTAATGAAATCTATTTACAAATTATCGTTAGTTGCATTAGCCGTTGTTGGCCTTACTGCGTGTAATCAAGAACAAGACGTTGCTCAAAAGAAAGTTGAATTAACAACTGACGTTCAAAAAGAAGCATATAGTGTTGGTGGTTCAATTGGTAAGTACATGTCTGGCCACATTAAAGAGCAAGAAGAATTAGGCTTTGCTGTTGACCGCGCTATGGTGATTAAAGGCTTTAGCGATGGCTTAGGCGAAGAAATGCAGTTAACTGAAGAAGAAATGCAGACTGTATTACAAAACCTAGATAAAAAACTAAACGATAAGCGTTTAGAGCAAGCTGAAACTTTAGCTGCTAAATCAATTGCAGATGGCAAAAAATTCTTAGAAGACAATAAAGCCAAAGAAGGCGTAACCACGACTGAGTCTGGTTTACAGTATGAAGTATTAGAAGCTGGTAGTGGTGACAAGCCTGCCGCAGAAGATACTGTTGAAGTTCATTACCGTGGCACGTTAACTGATGGCACTGAATTTGACAGTTCATACGCACGTGGTGAAACCGCTAAGTTTCCACTTAACCGTGTTATTCCTGGTTGGACTGAAGGCGTACAGTTAATGCCTGTGGGCGCTAAGTATAAGTTTGTTATCCCATCAGAATTAGCTTATGGCGAACGTGATACTGGCACTATTCCTGCTAACTCAACATTGGTTTTTGAAGTTGAACTAATTTCAGTAGAGAAAACACCTGCAGCAGTAGAAACCAAGTAATATCAACAT
This sequence comes from Shewanella frigidimarina, assembly GCF_003797125.1. Taxonomy (GTDB): domain Bacteria; phylum Pseudomonadota; class Gammaproteobacteria; order Enterobacterales; family Shewanellaceae; genus Shewanella; species Shewanella frigidimarina. Next base: position 589,811 of record NZ_RKKE01000001.1, on the reverse strand, counting down.
TGCTTCAGTTGTAAAATGACTGTTAATTAGATATTAAAAAGACGCTTTAGCGTAATGCCGTTCACTTAATGTGAGCGGCATTTTTCGTTTTAGCACTGGATGTCAATAGCATTTTTCGTTAATGGATTAAAGTGCTCGACCAACAACATCGCTTGAAATTTCTCCATAATGATCAATTTTCAAGGGCTTTATTCATTTATTCACGTTAAGCTAATCTTCTTGTCACTTGTCACTTGTCACTTGGCGCGTTAGCGTTATCAGTGCAGCATAAGGAGATGACAGTGCAGAATAAGGAGATGATGTGAGCGCAACCGAATCTATCAGTGTGACTACCACTAAAACCAAATCATTTTTAGCGGGCGGGCTTGCCGTTATGCCGCTAACAATAGCAGTCATCCCTTGGGGGATTTTAGCAGGCTCGTTCGCCCTTGAAGTTGGCCTTACAGCCGTTGAAAGCCAAGCGATGTCGGCCATTATCTTTGCTGGCAGCGCCCAGTTAGTTGCGCTCGGCATGATAAAAGCTGGTATTGGTATCGGCAGTATTCTGATAACTACCTTACTAATTACTTCAAGGCATTTATTGTATGCCATGGCCATGCGTACTCATATTAGCCCGTTGCCGCTAAAATGGCGTTTAGGGCTGGGTTTTTTACTCACAGATGAACTCTTTGCTATTGCTAATCAAGCTCACCATGGCGATAAACCAATCCAACACCAGTTTGATCGCTGGTACGCTTTGGGTGGTGGGCTAACTTTTTATATCGGCTGGAATATTGCCACCTTACTCGGCATTGTCGCAGGGCAGTCTATCGATAATTTAGGCGAACTTGGGCTCGACTTTGCCATCGCCGCCACATTTATCGCCTTAGTAGTACCGACAGTAAAAAAGCCGTCAATATTAGTCTGCGTTGTAGTGTCGCTTACGTTAGCAGTGGTGTGCGCAGTGTTCGCGATCCAAGCAGGGCTGTTAATTGCGGCAATATCGGGTATGGCAGCAGGCATGGGCTACGCTAAATTTACCAATGAGGACAGTAAGGTATCAGCCGCCTCTAATTCAAAGAATGATCATTCAGACAGTGCTAGTTCAGAACACGCTCATTCGGTTACAGCGCATTCAGATACTTCGCGTTCGGTAGCCGCGCATAAGGATAAAAACGTATGACCTGGTTGATTATTTTATCAATGGCGGCAGTGGTATTTGTCAGCCGACATTTATTGCTAGAACCTAAATTGCCTATTCGCTTAAGTAAAAACACCTTAACGTTTTTAAGCTATTCAGCACCTGCGGTATTAACTGCCATATTAGCCCCTATTGTATTTGTACCAGAAGGCCAGCTAGCTATTAGTGTGCATAATCCTTATTTAACTTGTGCGCTGGTGGCCACAGTGCTGGCTTATGTTACCCGCAATACCTTGCTCACAACCGTACTCAGTATGGGACTGTTTTTTATTTTGTATTAGCAACAGACCCTAGATTAATTTCAATCATTGTTAACTGACATTCTGTTGCACAATAGATTAGAATAACCGCCATATTACGGATCAATTAGAGTTAAGTATGCACGTACACATTTTAGGTATTTGTGGCACTTTTATGGGCGGTTTAGCCCTACTTGCCCGCGCAATGGGCCATAAGGTGACCGGCAGTGATGCCAACGTTTATCCACCGATGAGCACCCAGCTTGAGCAACAAGGTATCGAGTTAATCCAAGGTTTTGATCCAGCCCAATTAGGCAAAGAAGGCGACAATCAACCAGACTTAGTGGTTATTGGTAACGCCATGAGTCGTGGTAACCCGTGTGTAGAAGCGGTACTAAATCGCGGCATAAAATATACATCTGGGCCGCAGTTTTTATCTGAACATATTTTGCAAGACCGTTGGGTATTGGCTGTAGCGGGTACACACGGTAAAACTTCTACTTCCAGCATGCTAGCGTGGGTTTTAGAATACTGTGGTTACGAGCCAGGTTTTTTAATTGGCGGTGTGCCGCAAAATTTTGGCGTGTCAGCTCGTTTAGGTAACTCAGTATTTTTTGTAGTAGAAGCCGACGAATACGACAGTGCCTTTTTTGATAAACGTTCTAAGTTTGTTCATTACCATCCTCGCACCTTAGTGATCAATAATCTTGAATTTGATCATGCCGATATTTTTGCCGACTTAGCGGCGATCCAACGCCAGTTTAATCACGTTATTCGTACTGTGCCGGGCGAGGGCAAGGTGATTTGGCCTAGCGACGTTGAAGCCGTGCAACAAGTGATTGATATGGGCTGTTGGAGCGAGCAAGAAATCTATTCTACAGCAGCAAGCTTCACCACTAATTTAGCCGAGCATTCTGTTAATGTTTCGGCGAACCAAGGTGAACCCAATGCTTGGCAGTCGCGTACTATTGCAGACGATGGCCATGAGTTTGAAGTACTGTTTAATGGCGAGTCGCAAGGGATAGTAAACTGGGCATTAATAGGTCAGCATAATATTGAAAACGCCATAATGGCAATAGCGGCTGCTCGTCATGTGGGCGTAGCGCCAAGTCATGCTATTGAGGCGTTGGCACAATTTAGCCCACCAAAGCGTCGTTTAGAACTATTAGCGACCGTAAATGGCGTGTCTGTGTATGACGATTTTGCTCATCATCCCACAGCTATTGCCACTACTTTACAAGGCTTACGAGCTAAAGTAGCTTCCAGCGACAATGCTAATGGCAACATTATTGTGGTGTTAGAGCCCCGCTCAAACACCATGAAAAGCGGAGTACATAAAGATACTCTTGCCAACTCGATGGTATTAGCCGATGTGGTCTACTTATATCAAGCAGACAATATTGACTGGGACATCAAAGCCAGTATGTCTAATGCGCCAATCCCTGTGACTGTGTTTAACAACATTGAAGATATTATTAACGCAGTTGCCGCTACCGCAAATCAAGGTGATACCGTAGTTATCATGAGTAATGGTGGTTTTAATGGTATTCACCAAAAAATGATTAAAGCTTTAGCGTAACGGCTTTAACCGATAGAGGATACAACATGGCCTATGCCAAAAAAGCCAAAGCAATTAGCCTAGCCTGGACGGGCGCATCTGGCGCGCCTTATGGCATTAAATTGCTTGAATGTTTGCTTGCGGCCGATTACCAAGTGTTTTTAATGATATCCAGTGCCGCACGGGTGGTGTTAGCAACAGAACACGGTTTGCAATTAAGCGCGAACCCAGACAAAGCGAAAGCACAATTACTCGAACAACTGCATAACGTTGATGAACCGTTAAAAGGTGAATTAGTGGTATTAGGCAAAGATGAATGGTTTTCGCCGCCAGCATCTGGCAGCGCTGCGCCTAAACAAATGGTCATTTGTCCATGCTCAACAGGCACATTGGCTGCTGTTGCAACGGGTATGAGTAATCATTTGCTCGAAAGAGCAGCAGATGTAGTATTAAAAGAAAGAGGGCAATTGATTCTTGTTCCGCGGGAAACTCCTTTTAGCGCCATACACTTAGAGCATATGTTAAGCCTAACCCGTAATGGCGCGACTATCATGCCAGCGGCACCAGGCTTTTATCATAATCCCAAATCAGTAGAAGATCTGGTAAACTTCATGGTTTCCCGAATACTTGATCATTTGGGAATTGAACACGACTTAACGAGTCGCTGGGGATATGGACATACTCAGTCACACGACATCGACAATTGAGAGATTTATGAAGCACACCATTGAAATGATGATTTCTGAACAAGAAATCAATAAAACCCTAGACCAATTAGCTGAACGTATTAATGCCCATTATGCCGACAGTGAACGCTTATTAATGGTTGGCCTTTTAAAAGGTTCAGTAGTGTTTATGGCCGATTTGTGTCGCCGTATTAAAGGCCATGTTGAAATCGATTTTATGTCTGTATCGAGCTACGGTAACACCATGAACAGCTCGCGTGATGTGAAAGTGCTTAAAGATGTACAGTCTGACATCGCCGGTCGTGACGTATTAATCGTTGAAGACTTAATCGACTCAGGTAACACATTAAACAAAGTGCGCGAGATGTTATTGCTGCGTGAGCCAAAAAGCCTAGCGCTTTGTACGTTATTAGATAAACCTGAACGCCGTGAAGTAGACGTTTATGTCGACTTTATTGGTATAACCATCCCAGACGAGTTTATTGTGGGTTATGGTATCGACTACGCAGAGCAGTATCGCAACTTGCCTTACATCGCTAAAGTAGTGCCATTAGATTAAGTGGGGCTTTTTATTGATAGACTCCCGCTATAGGCGGGAGTTTTGTTTTAAGTGTCTAAATATTTCTGCGTCTTTTTCATTTACATTACGTCTTTAGAAGCACGTATTAGAAAATGTTTGATTCGCAATTCATGGATTAGAGGTATGACAATGAGCAACACCAACAATGCATTGGTGATCGAAAACCTTAAAAAAACCTATAAAGGTGGCGTAGAAGCCGTAAAGTCGATCAGTTTGACGGTAAAGCAAGGTGACTTTTTTGCCCTGCTTGGCCCCAATGGTGCGGGTAAATCTACCACTATCGGCATTATCAGCTCATTGGTACAGAAAACCGCAGGAACAGTGTCGGTATTTGGTTTTGATATTGATAAGCAGCTCGAACATGCCAAGTTATGTATCGGGTTAGTGCCGCAAGAATTTAACTTTAATCAGTTCGAAACCGTGCAACAAATAGTCGTTAACCAAGCGGGTTATTATGGCGTGCCAAAAGCGGTTGCATTAGAGCGCGCTGAAAAATATCTCACCCAACTTGATTTATGGCAAAAGCGTCACGCCCAAGCCCGCGAACTGTCTGGCGGTATGAAACGCCGTTTAATGATTGCCCGCGCGTTAATGCACGAACCTAAATTATTAATTTTAGATGAGCCAACAGCTGGCGTAGACATTGAGCTGCGCCGTTCAATGTGGGAATTTTTAAAACAAATTAACAAACAAGGCGTGACTATTATTTTAACCACTCACTACCTTGAAGAAGCCGAAATGCTGTGCCGCACCATTGGTATTATCGATACCGGTTTGCTGGTGGAATGCACCACCATGAAGGCATTGTTGAGCAAGCTAGATGTTGAAACCTTTATTTTCGATTTACGACACGATCTCGACGTAGCACCACAATTGAGCAACATGAATTGCCGTTTAACTGACGCTCACACATTAGAAGTGGATGTGGCCAAATCGAACAACATTAATGAATTATTTACCCAGTTAACCGCCGCCAATATCGAAGTGTTGTCAATGCGCAACAAAGCTAACCGCTTAGAAGAATTATTTGTAGAACTGGTCGAAAAAGCCAAGGAGTCAAAATAATGAACAGTCTGTATTTTGTGGCTTTTAAAAGTATTTTAACCAAAGAAATTAATCGCTTTACCCGTATTTGGATCCAAACATTGGTGCCGCCAGCCATAACCATGACTTTATATTTTTTAATTTTTGGTAATTTAGTCGGCAGTCGCATTGGTGAAATGGGCGGCGTTACCTACATGGAGTTTATCGCCCCAGGTTTAATCATGATGTCGGTGATAACTAGCTCATACTCTAATGTGGCCTCATCGTTTTACAGCGCCAAGTTTCAACGTAACATTGAAGAAATCATGGTTGCCCCAGTGCCACATTACGTGATGATAGCCGGTTATGTCGGCGGCGGCGTCGCCCGTGGGTTAAGTGTTGGTTTAATTGTTACCACAGTGGCGATGATGTTTGTTGATATCTCCTTACATCATGTTGGCTTGGTGGTGTTAACCATGTTTTTAACCTCTGTGTTATTTTCACTGGGTGGGTTAATTAATGCGGTATTTGCCAAAAGCTTTGACGACATCAGTATTATTCCAACCTTTATTCTCACGCCGTTAACCTACTTAGGTGGGGTGTTTTACTCGTTATCGTTATTGCCACCTTTTTGGCAAGGCGTATCAGCCTTAAACCCTGTGGTGTATATGATCAACGTATTCCGCTATGGATTTTTAGGCTTTGCTGACTTAAGCGTACCGTTATCAATAGCTATTATGATTGGTTTTTGTGTCAGCTTATGGACTCTGGCTTACTATTTGATATCGCGTGGAATTGGGTTGCGTAGTTAAGTCTGTAGTAGCCTAGTCTTGCAATAGATAAACCGCTCACAAATCGGTTGTCACAATCTACGTGTAAAAGGGCTCGCAAGAGTCCTTTTTTGTGGGCGTTATCTATCGATCTATTGGTCTAGTGGCATGACTAAAACGAGAACCTATAACATGGGTATAGATTTCAGTTGTTTTTAAGTCGGAATGGCCTAAAAGCTATTGAGCAGTATAGATTAACCTTTTTCAATCACTTGTTAATGGTTTCTTGTTTACATTAGTCAAGATATTTTTTATTCAGAACACTTCTAGTTTACTTCAGTTTATAAGTAAAAAGTGGCCACAAATTTAATGGAATATCAGATAAACCTCAACAATCACTTTAAAAGCTGTAATCAGAACATATAATTAGTAGGAATATTGTACAAAAATTAATTACCTAAAAAAAACAAATTCCTATAACATAAATTATACTGATGAATGTGGCCGTAGCATCCGCCAAATAAAAAACAATTTCCGCCTTAAAAAGCAGCTTAACTCACAATGACTCAGGCTTTATATTGTTCAATTAAAATTGCTTTAAATCAATGCTTTAGTTTTTTGATTCAATTTTGGTTATGTGGATAAATTATGATAGCGGTAATTCATCTAACCACTACAAGTAGGATGAATGAGAAAATTATTTATACTTATTACAAGTTGGGTGGCCTTATTAGGAACCAGTAATCTTTGCGCCGAAGTGGTTGATATTTCAGCTAATAAAGTGGTTTATGATTCATTCAAGGGATGGGCAGATAAAAAAAACTGCAACGATATTGATGATTTTAGGGAAATGAATCTTCATCGTGGCGTAGTTGAATTAGTGTTGATATGCAAAGCGCTAAATCTTGGAGGGTTGAAGCCTGATATACAGCTAAAAGAAATGCCCAATTATAGCCGCGCTTTGATAGAGGCTGAAAAAGGGGTTGTCACTATGCCAGCAGAAACAGCCTGGAGAATTGAAATTGATGAGGCTGATTTTTATGTCAGCGATGCTATATTTGAAGCAGGGACGATCGAAGTGGGCATATACGCTCTACCAACAAACGTTGATATAATGAAAATCAATTCACTTGATGAACTTAAAAAGTTTAAAGGCGTTTCTTCTGATCGTTGGGTAGTTGACTGGGCAACGTTGAAAGCTATGGGGGTGAAGACACATAGCATGCCGAAACTGCATCTTATGTTCAAATTTATTAATGTGGGACGAGCTGATTTTGTTCTAAATGAATTTTCTTCAGAAGATGATTTCAGTATGGAAATAGCCGGAGTAAGGTTAGTTCCGGTTCCTAATATTAAAGTGGGTTTAAAAGGGTCTCGCCATTTTGTTGTTTCTAAAAAGGCACCAAATGCTGAAAAGGTTTTTGAGGCGTTGCAAGACGGTTTAAAAAAGCTGCGTTTGGAAGGCACTATTTCTAGGGCTTTTGAGGAGTCTGGTATTGTTAATCCCAAAGTAAAACACTGGAAACAGATTTATCCATAATTGATAAAAAGTCAGTGTTGAAGGATTTGTATCAGAAACATCTTCGAAAACGCGCGTCTCATTTGTACTTAATATTGCTTGGGAGATTAATGATAAGGCTTGAATTGGCAATAAATCATCACAATATTTAACTAAATCACTGACCATACCCTTTCTCACACCCTTAAATTGTGTTCAGCATAATTATCAACGAAAACAGCCATTTCATTTAAATGCCTCAGCAAAGCCACTTAGTGTTATGGTATTGTTAAATTTAACGGTGGCATTCTACCGGTTCATCAGCATGCACATAAAATATATGTACATAATTCATAATATGGAAAATTTGAAATATGGAAAAAAGCATTAAAAGTAACACTTATGCCAACACAAGCCTTTTACTAACGACTATTGGTACTCTTCTTTCGATCCAAAAACCAGTTTACTACTTAGATATGATCATACTTGTTGCTGCCATTGGGTTTGGCGTTGCTGGAGCTTATAAGCACAGATCATAGCGTTCAATGCCAGCATATATTGACCCTAGCCAGCACAGAGCTCACTTGTTAGTGTCGCGTTAGATTTTTAATAAGGATTAGTCTTATATGGAAGTATTTAAAAAGTGTGGATACGGTATTTTCTATGCCTTAGCTCTTGGTGTTAGCATTTATGCCATTCTGTTTGTAACCGTTGATTGGGTTGGCTCAGAATATTTAAAAGAAAAGTTTTCATTAACACCATTGGCGATGTATCTACATATGGTCGGAGGCTCAATAGCGTTAACCATTGGCGCATTTCAGTTAAATAGTCGCATGAGAGCGAAAAGTATCAAACTTCATCGAACGCTTGGTAAAGTCTACGTTACCGCCGTATTACTCTCCGGTTCTGCTGGTTTATACTTAGCTACCAATTCTATGGGTGGTATTGTTGCTCATTTCGGTTTTGGTACTATGGCTTTTTTATGGCTTTTTACTGTAAGCATGGCATTTGTTCAAATAAAAAAAGGTAACGTGAATGCACATCGCTATTGGATGATAATAAACTACTCTTTAACTTGTTCAGCAATTACCCTTAGATTGTATCTACCATCATTTCCATGGTTATTTAATGTCGACTTTATAACGTCTTACATTGCAATTTCTTGGGTTGCCTGGGTTCCAAATGTATTAGTAGCACAATTATATTTACTAAAAACCAAACGTGTTAGTTATTCAGTTCAACGTACTATTGATAATACATTGAGTACATAGAGCAAAGTGTAAATAGCCCTCTAAACCTAACGAATAAGGATAGCCCGAGCAATACTACGTTCTATCCCGAAAGTTAGACAAGCCCGAACTCGTGTGAAATTATGCCTTTAATTACAAATAACAGGTCGAGAAAATTTAGGTTTGAAGTGATGTTTAGAGGGGTTGTATATAGCATGTGAATTTCGCGATATTGCTAATATTTTTATCTAATATCAGTACTGTAGTTCATTTTTCATGAGTATACGTTTGAGCATGATTTTTATTATTCATTTGTAAATACAATGACTAACAATCTTGTTGTTGGCGCGTACTTGTGTCAGTCATGACGCTACAGAATTACTTAAAGGTAACTTTTCCACCGACCATTTTAAATGCTGGTGCGCCTCTCACTAACGTATCTCTGGCAAATATCTGGCCGCATTCTGGGCATGTGCAAGGAATCTTGGTGTTGTCTTCGACAATCCGCTCCTTGAAACATTTGATTAAGGCGCCTTTACCACCCTTACGATATTTAAACAGTTGGGCTTTACACTTAGCGCAAAAAACATCGACGGTGCGCGAAGGGCCTTTTTTGTTAGGTTTAGCCATTTAGCGCATAATCCGGATTTATACATTGTATATCTATTGTAACCCGATATATGTCTGAACAATATCGAGATAGCGATTAACTAATGATCGTGACAGCCGTATTTATGGTAATAGACAGTCAGTTATGATGATCTTTGCTTAAAAAGTGTGTGGTTGATTTACGCTTATAGTAATACGTAACCTTTTAATATTTTGGCAAATGATTCATATCTGTTCTAATCTTTACATTCAGATTTAAAGATATTGTAGTTAAAGATATTGTAGTTAAAAATATGGCTACTCAAAGTGTGAGTTGTTGTTGCTTCAGCATAGGAATACAGCATTAATGGCCATTTCCAATTTATGGGCAAGTGAGCTTGAGTATCGTCGTACAGTATTAAAGGCAGTGTTAATTGTCATTATTGTTGCTGGCGGTATATTTGTGGTTAATAACTGGTTTAATGATTTTAAATTGTATGCCATGGTTGAATTAGCGGTGGTATGTCTTTGTATTGGCATTCTTTTTATTCATAAAACCACCCCAAACCTCACATTGTGGTGCTTGGTTTTTTTGTTTGCACTTTACAGCGTTATTTTAATTGGCATTTACAGTGCTTCATTTAATTCCGGGCTATTTACTTGGCTGTTTATTATTCCTGTTTTGTCGTATCTGTTGCTGGGTATAAAGCTAGGTACCCTATACACCTGTGTGTATATGATAGGTGGTGTGGGTATTTTGGTTAATGCTTTGTTGTTAGATATTGCAAAAATTTACCCAATTACTATCGCCAATATTGTTTTATGTTTGGCTGCTATTTGGGCTTTGTCTTTTAGTTATGAATATAAACGAGCTGAAGCCGTTGAACGGTTACAAAAGATGGCATCACTTGACCCGTTAACTGGGCTAAATAATCGTTTATTGTTAGATTCTATCTTCGACATGTTGTGTGAAAGTTTACCCGAGCAGCATCAATCCGTATCGGTGTTAATACTTGATCTTGACCATTTCAAACGGATCAATGACCAATATGGTCATGATGTCGGTGATAAAGTACTGGTAGAGGTGTCGCGTATTATCAATAGTGTACGGCGTCAAAATGACTGGGCTTTTCGTTTAGGCGGGGAGGAGTTTTGTATGCTAATTCCTGATTCAAATTTACAGCAAGCAGGTCAAATAGCGGAACGTTTACGCAAGGCTGTTGAGCTCGTTACCGTAATTGATGGCAGTGAGCTAAACCTTAGCATTAGTATTGGGGTATCACGTTGGCCTGAAGACGGTGCACATTTTTCGCAAATTTATAAAACTGCCGATGCGCGCTTATATCAAGCAAAAACGTTAGGACGAAATAAAGTGATTACTACTTTAAATGAACAGCCAACCATTAACACAGAGGCTAGCATCGAAGTGCAGACTCTTACTGATTAGCCCTGTTGAACTATTCGATTTTTGAGATAAACCGGCTATTACGAAGTCTTATGGGGGCGTTTAATAAAGCTACTTTATGCAGTTGAACATGACTAAACGCTTGTGCTTTTTAATACTTTGTTTGTGCTCTCCAAGCTTTGCGAAAACTAACTTTTAACACTTTTGAACAATGACTATTACTCTGTTACTAATGTTTTTACCGTTAATCTCTCTTGATTCGATAAACGAATTTGAATGCCGTCAACAGTCGTAATTCGCTGGGCTTCAATATCTTTTTTACGCACTTTGTAGCTGTCTGTCATCGCTTCAATGGGGGATGTAATCGTAACTTCAACGACGGTGTTATCGTCATACCAACTCCAGCCCCAATAGCCTGCAGACGCTAACATCGACACCGCAATCATAGTGTAAATAATGACTCGACTAAAAAGTGGCGATTTTTGTGCATTTGCCATTTCTGCGATGCGATTAACTTTATGTCCTCGTCCACGGCGCAAGTAGACAATAGCGCCAAGTATTACCAATATTGTGACTAAAATTTTTGTTAGCACGTTATCTTCCACCAATCATTAATTAACCACAATTATACAGCTCATTGAATAATTTAACGTTATCTAGCACACATCAAGCGTGCTAATTAATATTGTCTATTCAGTTGTCAATATAGCCATATACGGCCCCAGATGAATCAGAGTCATTGTTTACTCATCGAAGGTTCTCCAGCTAAGGGTCTCGATTTAGTCACAAACACTATCATGTATTGGTGTGACGGTTGTGCTTCAAGGGTGAAAAAAATACAGTGCTCATATTTAATGTTACAAAGATTTGATATGACATAAATTTGGTATTACAACGATTTCAAAACCCTCTATAAAGAAGCACAAGAGTGCTATCACTTGATGTGTCTGAATTCAAATCACTTCATTGCCAACAAACTCATCGCGAGGTGAATTTTGCGTCCAATTGTTATTCATAACTCAAGTTTTAGAGTAAATAATCAATACATTTTGTAAATGCGATTGATAATCGTTGTTATTAGTATTAGCTTGTTTGTCGCTAAATGTAGATAAGTTGAAAGGACGCTTATTGTAGAAGCGTGAATATCTTTTATAAATACTAAATGGAATATGTAATGAAAATCAATACTTTACAGTTTAATAAATGTAAATTGGCTGTTGTATGTGCTTCTGCACTCTCTTTGAATAGTTACTCTGCTATAGGGGAGGAAAACGTAGAAGAGACGAAAGGCAGTATTGAAACCATTAGTGTGGTGGGCCATAAACTGACCGAGCTGAGTTCTAATAATAATGGTGGAGCCTTGGGTAATAAAACCTTATTAGAAACCCCTTTTTCAGTAGATGTTATTTCACTTGAAGATATAGAAATCCGCCAGGTTAATACTCTGGATAGTCTTTTTAGTAGAGAAGCGTCTGTATCGGTTGATGGTAGTGCTTACAGTACCTTTGGCTCAACTATTCGTGTTCGTGGCTTACCTTTAGACTATACCAATAGTTTTAAAATTAATGGTATGTCTATCAATAATTTTAGTGGTGAACTTCCCTATGAAGCCTTCGAGCAAGTTACCTTACTAAAAGGAGCCTCTGGCTTCATGTATGGGATGGCTGCACCTGGTGGAGTTGTTAACTATGTGACCAAAAAAGCAACAGACGATAAATTTATTGTTGATGTTGGCATACGCAGTGACAGTGTATTTAGTGGCCATATTGATGCCAGTAAGCGTTTAGGTGATAACGATGAGTATGGTGTTAGGGTCAACCTTGTTAAAGAGTCGGGCGACACGTATTTAGAAGATGGCACAATTGATCGTAATACTGCAGCTTTAGCATTTGACGCACAATTAACCGATTCACTTTATTGGACTGTTGATGTTATTTATAACGATCGCTTAACTGAAAATTCATGGACTACAATGAATAATTCGTTAGACAGTACTGATTTGCTTCCTGATACCGTTAGCGGTACTCGCAGTATTGGAGCTGACGGTACCTTCGATGATTACAAAAATATCGTAGCGTTAACCAGCCTAAATTGGGACATTAATGATAACTGGAGTGCTCGTCTTGAGTATGATTATTCTAAGAATGAGACTCGTTGGGTAAAAAGCTTAGCCTACTTACTCAATAGTGATGGTGATGTTAATATTTCTTTATATGACCAGTATTTTGATGTTAATTATGATCAAATTCAGGCTGTGATTAACGGTGAGTTTGAAACCGGTAGCATTCGACACAACCTGTTGTTAGGTGCGTCATATCAGAAGTCTACAACGTATCGGAATGATCCGCATCGCGTAGTAATGTGGGGTTATGGAACCGATAATCTGTTTAATCCTGTTGAGCTTCCAACCTATAATTCAACCTTAGAAGATAATCTATCTATGGCTTGGATTGATAAACAACAATCGGTTTATCTCAGTGACTTTATTTCGCTAACCGATCAATGGGAAGTCTTACTCGGTATTCGATCTAATCAAATTGAACATACGCCAAGCGAATATTTCTCTTCATACCAAGCTTACAATGAAGACAGCGCCCTAAGTCCTACTGCTGCATTGATGTTTAAACCTGATGATAAAACAACATATTATGTCAGCTATGTTGAATCGTTTGAGGGGACAACGTCGTATGTTGGCGAGACTTACGCAAACGCTGATGAGCTACTAGAACCATTAGAAAGTAAGCAATATGAATTGGGTGTTAAAACTGCTGGTGATGGTTGGTCTTTAACGTCGGCACTATTTCGCATCGAACGAGGCGCCACACTGGTTACTGGTGATAATTATTTAGTACAGGATGGACTTAGCATTTATCAAGGTTTGGAATTTAGTGGAGCATGGGAAGTCACTGATAATTTATCTCTATACGGTGACTTGATGTTATTGGATGCCACCTATGACAAAACAAATTCAGCGGTGGAAGGCAATGACGTTGCTGGTACACCAAGTCAACAGTTTAGCTTGCAGACTAACTATGAGGTCGATGCCGTGCCTGGTTTAGCTGTTAATTTAGGCGCCAAATACTTTGGTGAAACAACATTAGATTCTAATAATACCTGGGAATTACCTGCTTATACTTTGTTTTACACCGGTGTTAGCTATAGCACGGTGATTGACGACAAAACGCTAACCATTATTGGTACCGTTGATAATTTATTCGACGAAGAGTTTTGGGCAGCGGGTGATGCTTATGGTGCATTGCGTATCGGTGAACCTCGTAGTTTTGCTGTTAAAGTAAAGATGAGTTTTTAAGCATTACACAATATGTTAATCACTTCATTATTAACATATCAATGGCCGTTAATTGACTACTTTTATCGGTCTAAAATAACGCTATGTAAACTCATATTGATTAACCGTTAACCTATTAACATATTGCTGTAATGCGATATCGGCTACTGAAATGAGTTAGTTTTACATCTATTGCGAGGATTTATTAAATGTGGCCTTTGTTGGCATTATTATTAACTGTTATCGGCGCAATGCTTATTTATCTCACTAACAAAAATCAACAGTTTATACAAAAACCATTGGTTAAGGCTTGGCGATTTGGAACCTTAATTTATTGGTTATTAGCATTGTTGATCTGGTTGAAACTATACACCATGAGTGCTGCAGTTTTTATTTGGTTATTCACCATTATCATATTTGTTATTTGTATTCCTTTATTGAGTATAAATGGATATTTAGTCAAACCCAAAAGGAATGATTGATGACTAGGCTTACAGCGGATGAAAAAATCCAGCCTCATTGGTGGCTAAAAACATTAGCCGGCTCAATATTGGGACTAACGTTGGCGTATGCCTGTGTTGGTATTTTTGCTTGGTATGGTTATGGCGGTATTAATGCCCCTGTAAAAGTGCAATTTAACATGTGGATGGTGAGTCCCATTTGGTTATTAGTGTTGGCGTTTAGTTATTTATTTAAAACGGGTTTACATGCCATCGTTTATTTAACATTAGCGAATGTTGTGGTGTGTAACGTATTCTTTTTACTAAGGTGGTTAACATGAGAGTTCGCGGAGATATTCTACGTACATATCAATCCATCCATACATGGACAGGTATTATTGCCGGTTTAGTACTCTTTATTGGTTTTTATGCTGGTTCATTGACGATGTTTAAGGAAGAAATTACTCAATGGGCGACACCGCCAAGCCATCAATTACCACAAGTACCAAAAGAACAGTTTGATCAATTAATCTTACAAGCATCAACAAATTTTGATAAAGCCCAGCAAAGTTTTACGGTTAACTTTAATCAACAATTATCGCCGCTTACATGGTTTGAACAGGGCGGTGGCCGTGGTTTACATTTAAATAATGTCATGAGGCACGCGACCTTGTCAGATGAAGGGGCGTTAGTTACCCAAGTTAACCCCACGAATGAACTCGGAGAGTTGATTGATATGCTTCATCGCACGGCTGGCATAGCAGGAAAAGCCGGGCATGAAGATATTGGTGTTCTCGTTTTAGGGGGGGCATCAGTGCTATATTTTTTAGCATTAGTGTCTGGTGTTATTTTTTTATTACCGACGTTAGTTAATAGCTTTTTAGCGATAAGAAAGAACAAAGGCGTAAATCGTTTTTGGCTCGATAGCCATAATTTAGTCGGTATTATTAGCTTACCGTTCCATTTGATTATTGCTTGGACTGTGATTGTGTTTGCTTTTCATGATGTTCTTTATGGTGGTTTAAGCCTGGTATATGGCGATGAACCCATGTTCGAGCGTGGTGAGAGATCAACAATAGAGTACTCAATTGAACAGCTTCCGCCTATTTCAAGCTATCTTCAGAAAGTTAATGAAATGACCGACGGTTACCATGTGGAATCAATGGCTTTCTCTGATTTATCAACAACAAATCCAATGGTTGGCATTACCATTATTAACGAACGTGAAATGATGCGTGTCAATTCTGGCGATTTTATTTACATGAACCCTTATACCTATGATGTTGGCTACAGTAGTATTCCGTTGAAAGATAATGATATTTATACTCCAATGGTTGCTAGCTTTTTTTCGCTACATTTTGGCGGCTATGCTGGAGATTTAGGTCGTTGGGTTTATTTTTCTTTGGGCTTACTTGGGGCATTTTTATTCTATAGTGGTAATTTATTATGGTTAGAAAAGCGTCGACAAAAACAACCAATACAGAATAAATCCAGCCGTTTTATGGCATCTTTGACCGTGGGTATGTGTTTAGGCTCAATATTAGCCGTAATGATAACGATGCTTTCAAGTAAATGGTTGTATCTCATTAGTGCTCAGGTTAATAACAATTATCTTATTTGTTATTACGTAGTATTTTTTAGCGCATTAATTTATAGTTTTGTTGTTGGTGCGGCTAAAAGTGCTATTTACTTACAATACCTATTATTTGTGGCTTGTTTATTAATACCAATCACTTCAGTTGTGTCTTTTATTATGCCGAGCTTAGGGCTGTGGGTACCCATTTACTTTCCGAGCATGGTCGTTGAGTTTATTGCGTTAGTTTTTTCGGGTGTATTTTATTATGGTGCGATTAAAACTAAACAGCGTGTTTATTATGGTGAACGTAATAGCATATGGGCTTTACCGTTAACAACCGCTACGGAGTAAATTAAAGAATAAACTAAGTTCTCGTTATTAGCGGCACCAATACTATTGGTACCGCTAATAACGAGAACTTAGTAATATTTTCATAAGTAACTTTTACACGATAAAACATCATCATCTGTAAAAACTACAAAAATAATTATGTAAACATATCTTAACTTCTCACCATTAAATATAAATCTTACTTTTATCAGTTGCTTGCGTTTTTGTTGATTTAGTTTAAATGTGGCATGCTTTTCGCTTTATAAAATAGGGTAACAAATATTTAGGCGTATTTTTTTATTAATGTAATATAAATTGACCCAATCTATTTATCGTAATAATGTGTTAATTGGACAGTTTTTATTGCCCCTATTTATTTCAGCGTGATATCACTCTATAAATTTTGTATTTAAGGAGATTAGAAATGGCTACAACAAAGGCAAAAAATCAAGATCCACAGCAGAAAATTGAAGATGCTTATCATTTAGCTGAAGAAGCGACATCAGAGGCTGTTAATTCTTTGAAAGATAAAGCTAAAGAATCATTAAATGAAGGCTCTGAAAAAGTTAAATCGGCAACAACTCAAACGGAAAATATGATTAAGGAGCATCCTTTATTAAGTGTCGGATGTGCTTTTTTAGCCGGGTGGGCAATTTCGAAACTGATAAAATAACACAGCGGCCGGAGGGATTTTATTATGGAAAACACAGATGATGTGTGCAGCAAAGATAAAATCTCCGATGGCACGCAGAGCGAGCCTCATGTTAACTCAGATGAAATGAACGTTAACGTTGAAGAAATTAAAGATATTTTTAATAAAGTATCGAAATTAGCTCAAGAGGTTGGACAGTGGTCAGAGTCTACAGTCCAACTTTTCTTCATGGAAGTATTACGAAATGTTGCCGCAGCAAAACAGTTTTTTGTTTGCCAACTTTTATTTATTCCGTTATTAGTTCTCTTTATCTTCAGTTTATGTGTTTGCACCGGGATTGTGCTTTACAGCATTACTCTCAACATACTTATTGGGGTAGGGGGATTTTTGCTCGCAATGATGTTGGTTTTAGTCGGTTTACTGTATTGGCAAAAACGGCTGATTCGTTTTTTTGGCTTCAAAGAGACAGTCTCCCAATTAAAGGAGGGTATCGATGTCATCTCTAAAGCATCTAAATCATTCGATTAAGTTAACACGCATGCAGGGGAAAGACTCTGTTAGACAGTGCGAGTTAACACTTAATTTATTATTCCATTCTGTTAAAAAGCAGACTCGAAAACATCCTTTTGGGGTCACGGTTGGTGTCACCATAGCCACTTTTGTTTTTGCCAGGTTTAGAAAAAACATTAGATCTCTTTATCCTTTAGCTTCTCTAAGCTTTAATTATGCGGAACAATATCGCAATTCAAAACCTCAAGAATAAAACCAATCAATAAATCATGATGATAGCCATTTTCTTGCCCATTATATGATCGAGTTAATACTTTGAACTGTTGTGAGTCTGAATAAGTGGCAGTGTGACCAATCGCAAATATTTCAAAGATGTTAATTATTAACTGATTAAAGTCGTGAGTCATCACATACAAATAATGCTGATTGTTTAATAATCAGCATTATTTAACTCAACGACGTTTATTATATCAACATGACCACAAAAGATATCATCGATGAAGAAGTCACTTATCCGTCGGATTATATGATCCTTTCAACAACCGATTTAGACAGTATTATTACTCATGTTAACGATGACTTCCTAGCAGTCAGTGGTTATAAAGAAGATGAGCTAATTAATAAACCCCATAATATTGTACGCCACCCAGATATGCCTAAAGCTGCATTTAGTGACCTATGGGACACCATTAAGCAAGGGAAAAGCTGGATGGGATTGGTGAAAAATCGCTGCAAGAATGGTCAGTATTATTGGGTTAACGCTTATGTGACCCCGATTAAACGTAACGGTATTATTTGCGAGTACCAGTCGGTAAGAACTCAGCCAGAAGCAGAGCTCACTGAACGTGCTCAAGCCTGTTACGATGCCATTAATGCTGGCAAAGCTGCTAAGCCTAAGTTTGGTGCAAGTATTATTACGAAACTTTTTTTGGCTTGGTTGCTATCTGTTGGTTTACTGATGTCCTTACCTTACTCAAGTGGTTTTTTCACCGTAGTCGCATTTATTGTTGCCATTATCTGTTTTTGTCGGCCTCTTTATGTTCTTAAACAGCGTTTTAGTAACATGTTGATGTTAAGTGAAAAAATACATGATAATCCACTAAATCAATTTGTTTACACCGGTTATACCGATGAGCTTTCTCACATAGAATTAAGTCTACGGATGCAAAAAGCTGAAACGCTGGCTGTGGTTGGACGTATAAAAGACAGTGGTGAGGAATTACAGCAAGGTTTAGAAGAGCATCAACAGCAAAATCAGGCCAATCAAAATCAGTTGGTAACCCAGTCACAAAATCTTGAACAAGTTGTCACCGCCATCGGCCAAATGAGCACGTCTGTTACTGATATAGCTAAAAATACGACAAATTCAACCACAGAAATTCATCACTTAGTTGAACAAATAGAGTCAACTAAGATGGCATTGGCCAACAGTCAAATCGCGACTACGGAAATTAATCACTTATTGGAAGAATCCCGTGTTGCTATTTCTTCGCTGAATAAGCAATGTCAAAATGTAAACCAAGTTGTTGAGGTGATCGAGAGTATTGCACAGCAAACTAACTTGCTTTCGCTCAATGCCGCCATTGAAGCCGCTAGGGCTGGAGAGGCTGGTAGAGGGTTTGCTGTGGTCGCGGATGAAGTGCGTAACTTGGCAAGTCGCTCGGCAACTTCTGCTCATGAAATACACGCTATTATAAATTCACTTAGCCGCACAACTGCAGAAGCCGTTGCACAAATGGAACAAAGCCATGTGTTAACAGATAAGAGTATTGATTCTGGCAACATGCTCGAGAAAAGCCTGATTTCGGTTAGTGAAGTGATGAGTATTATCGAAAGTAATGGCGAACAGATTTCCGTAGCGGCAGAAGAGCAAGCCGCTGTTGTTAATCAAATTTATAGCAATGCGATGATATTACAAGATGGCATAAATCAATTCGAACAAAATTGCCAAAATGCAGCAATACATAGTCAAGAAATTAGTGGTCAGGGTATACGTCAAACAGAGTTGGTAAATCAATTTAATTAACCTTTTCGAATCGCCATCGCAGTAAAAGTGAATCATTCACTATGGTTCTAACAAAGGTAATGTTGCTCATTTGTACTGTAGCCATTCAAAATAGTGTCGTGATGAGGAAATGCAAATCTTCAAGCGTGCCATCATTAACATAATGAGCCACACAATAAGTATTATTATCTATTGAGTTAGCGCTGTTATTTTATGCGATTAACTCTATTGTAAATTGCTTCTGTTAATTGTTTTTTTATTTGGTCCTCACCACAAAATTCTGCAAATCCGAGTCCCCATCCGTGTGGATTCACTTGAGTTGGCAATTCAACTACTCGGTAACAATAATCACCCTGTTTTACGATTCTGTTAGGGTCTAGCCTATGATTAAAAGTATGCGGTTGGCTGATATCAATTTCTGGTGCGAGTTCTATAAAATCAAGGTTAGAGTCCATTTCACTCATAGTGCCTGTCGGCTTATTTTGTAATGCAGTTTGTGAGCCTATGAGAGTGTCTAATGCTGCAATATTATTTTGTTGTATAAAATGACTAGTGGCTTGTTGTATTGACGCGAATGAAGGCGCAGATTTGTTTACGTCAGTGGTCGTGTCTGGTTTTATTTGATTAGGCAATGCATTAGGTATTTTTGCACTCGCAGTCGATTGTATGTTGTTGGGCTTATTGTTTGATGGCATCACGTTATCGAGGGTGTTGTCTTTATTTAAGGAGGTCTGCGTCTCTGTAGTCTTTATGGGCGTTGATGGGCTCTCGTCAATTTGAATATCAATTTGAATATCAACATCAACATCAATATCAGCATTTATATCAACAATGGGTGGTTTACTCTGTACGTGTGGGGCATTTTTTATGTCATTAAGCTTGGGTGGTAAACTTGTTTGGGTCATTGATTCGTATTGCGTTGAAGTTATGAGATAGCTTTTTATTGCGGTTGTCGAAGGTTTAACCACTAAAGCTGACACTCGTTGCGTCGTGTCTTGGTACCAAAACGCAATCAGCACATAAATCAATAATACATGGATGATGAATGCCGTGAGTACAGGCTTAAGCCAATATACTTCTTTAGAGGAGTGTGTTGAAGATCGAGAGTGATGTGGCTCCCAGCCAACCGTTATTACTTCCATTTATATCAATCACTTTATCGCAGTATTATCAGTCCTTTTTTTGATTGTTAACAGAACGTAAAGTTCATAAATTGATGTGGATAAATGTATCTTGCTTGAGAAAAAGGCAAAAACTCTGTTAATTGGTCGATTTTATCGAAAGAAAATCACACTATTATGCAATATTTATTCAGTTAACTGACTGCTATGATTACATCATTATTTTTATCGCCGAGGTTTTTATGAAAGTATTACAGCGTTTTAGCGCCTTACCCGCAATGGACGGTGATGGCGTGAACATCAATCGTGTTGCCGACTTTGATAAGCTTCGTTTTGATCCATATTTAATGATCGATGAGATTAAGTCTGATGATGAACAAGATTTTATTGGTGGTTTTCCGCCGCACCCACATAGAGGTGTAGAGACTTTTACTTATATTCGTAAAGGCGGATTTGAACATCGCGATCAAATGGGCAATGTTAAACCTATTCGTGCGGGTGACGTGCAGTGGATGAGTACTGGCAGTGGCGTGGTGCATTCTGAAATGCCATTAACAGATGCCAAAGAAGGGCTGCATGGGTTTCAAATTTGGATCAATATGCCTGCAAAACACAAAATGCGTCCACCTATTTATCAAGACACCAGCAAACAGGCTAACCCACGTGTAGAAAACGAACACGGCGCAACACTTATTGCCTTGGCGGGGAGTTGGGGTTTTAATCATGAGCCACATAAGATTACCTCAACGATTCAAGGTTTAGCTGGCCATGGTGCTATTGCGGATTTAACGTTAACTGAATATGGTCATGGCACGCTGAATCTTGCCGAACATCAAACCGTTTGCGTTTATGTGTATCAAGGTGAGCTTAACTATATTGATGCACAAGGTTTGCGAGAAACCGCAAGAGCAGGGCAGTTTTTAGCTTTAGATGCACTTGAAGTCTGTCATTTTCAAACCGAGGCCACTGGAACTGGATTGTTAATATTAGCAGGCAAGCCGATTAACGAAAAAATTGTTCACATGGGGCCGTTTGTTATGAATACCCAGGCAGAGATCGAACAAGCTGTACGCGATTATCAACAAGGTCACTTTGGCCAAATTGCCTAACGTTAACCTCAAAATAAGCTGAATTATCGATAAATATTTGTCAGCGAACTAGGAATAAAATTGCTACAATAGCTGACATCTGGCTTAGGTTTGTTTTAAGGCCTTTGCTCACACCAATCTTATTTATTATCTGTTCCTTCAGGCAAGATAAATCGTTCGCAAATAGCGGTAAGCATTTTTCATATAACATCATTGTATATGCTAATTTTGTTCCGCTATTTAATGATAATTTTGCACGTTATTGGCTCATTTATGTAATGGCATTGGTATATATTTTTGCAGCTTTTACCTGCTTTTTACCTTTCGATATCAGAGGATATTTGCCTTGAGTCAGTCTACAGAACCGGTCGTTAACACGGCTTTTACATCACTTAAATTAAAACCTGAATTGCTTGAAAACCTCCAAACTATGGGTTTTGAATCGATGACTCAGATCCAAGCTGAGAGCTTACCGCCTATTTTGGCCGGTGAAGATGTTATCGGCCAAGCGATGACGGGTTCAGGTAAAACAGCTGCCTTTGGTTTAGGACTGCTCAATAAACTTGATGTAAAACGTTTTCGCATCCAAACCATGGTGCTATGTCCAACGCGTGAGCTAGCCGACCAGGTAGCGAAAGACATTCGTACCTTGGCCCGTGGTATTCATAACGTTAAAGTGCTGACACTGTGTGGTGGCGTACCAATGGGACCGCAAGTTGGTTCATTAGAGCACGGTGCACACATCATTGTCGGTACCCCTGGTCGTATTGTTGATCATTTAGATCGCAACCGTTTAGATTTAAGTAACATGAACATGCTGATTTTAGATGAAGCCGACCGCATGTTAGAAATGGGCTTCCAACAGCATATTGATCAAATCATTGCCGCGGCACCTCGTGAGCGCCAAACATTGTTGTTTAGTGCCACTTTCCCAGATCAAATCCAAGCGATTGCCGATCAAATTCTGTATAAACCGGTAATGGTTAAAGTTGAAGCTAAGCACGATAACCTCACTATCGATCAGCATTTTTATCGTATTGAAGATAACCAAGGCCGTCTTGAGGCATTGCGTTTATTGTTATTAGATAAGCAGCCTGGAAGCGCAGTCGTGTTTTGTAATACCAAGCGTGAAACCCAACAAGTGGCAGACTCATTACATGAGTTTGGCTTTAGCGTACTAGCGTTACATGGTGATTTAGAGCAGCGCGATCGCGATCAAATGTTATTGCAGTTTGCTAACCGTAGTGCGCGTATTTTAGTTGCTACCGACGTAGCAGCACGTGGTTTGGATATTGATGAGTTAGACGCAGTATTTAACTATCATATTGCTTACGATACTGAAGTGCATATTCACCGTATCGGCCGTACTGGCCGTGCTGGCAGTTCTGGAGCCGCATATACTTTCTTTGGTGAAGAAGACGGTTACAAAATGGCGATGATTGAAGAAGCCATGAACAAAGATGTCGTCAGTGAGCCTTTACCGCCAATGAGTGCGCTAAACAAACAACCGCTTGCTGCTGAAATGATCACCATTCAGATTGAAGCTGGTAAAAAGCAAAAAATCCGTCCAGGTGACATTGTTGGGGCATTAACGGGTGGTAATGGTTTAGATTTTAACGATATTGGTAAAATTAAAGTGACTGATTTTCGCGCTTACTTTGCCGTAAAAAGCAATGTGTCGAAACAAGCGATGAATATCATCAGTAAAGGTAAGTTGAAAGGCCGTAGCTATCGTGCTTGGTTCATGTAACTGAATCTTTTGCTATCTGCAGGGTAGCCATCGATTGATAATCGATTGGTTATGCCTGAATAATAAAAAAGCCGCTGAACAATGTTCACCGGCTTTTTTATGCCCTATCGCTAGTTAGCTTTTAACTTTAGCGTTGGCATAAGGATTACTGCTTGAAACTACTGGTGCAGTGCCACTGCGACGTGGTGGACGATTACGCTGTGGTGGTTTATTACCATTCGCTCTAGCTTCTGCTTTAGGATCTACAGGCTTATCGTGACTGCGTGATGGTTGGCGAGAGTCAGGTTTACGCGCTGGTTTATCACCATGAGCGCCATCATTTGCATGCTGTTGAGCATGTTTACTGCGATTCGGGTTTGGCTTTTTAGCGCTATTACCGCCAGATCTGCTACTCGCTTCAGGGATAGTGAATGGTGCTTCAAAACCAGCAAGTTGCTTACGTTCAATAACGCGATTGATTAAACGCTCGATATCATGCAGTAATTTAACTTCTTCAAGACCCACTAATGATACTGCTTGACCTGTTGAACCAGCACGGCCGGTACGGCCAATACGATGCACGTAATCTTCAGGTACGTTAGGTAAGTCAAAGTTAACCACAAATGGCAGTTGATCGATGTCGATACCACGTGCGGCAATATCTGTTGCAACCATGACTTGTACTGCACCGGCTTTAAAATCTGCCAATGCTTTAGTACGTGCTGTTTGGCTTTTATTACCATGAATGGCAGCGGCTTTGATGCCAGCAGCTTCAAGGCTTTTCGCTAAACGGTTGGCACCATGTTTGGTACGAGAAAACACTAACACCTGTTTCCAATCATTGGTTTTAATCAGTTCGATTAGCGCCATTGACTTGCGGGTTTTATCTACTGGATACACACACTGGGTCACAGTGTTTGCTGTTGCGTTACGCGGTGTAACTGAAATTTCTACCGGATTGTTAACCAATCCTTTCGCAAGTTCACGAATTTCATTCGAGAATGTTGCTGAAAACATTAAGTTTTGACGCTTAGCGGGTAATAATGCTAATACTTTTTTAATGTCGCGAATAAAGCCCATGTCTAGCATGCGGTCTGCTTCGTCTAACACTAGAATTTCTAATTTGCTAAAGCTAATGGCTTTTTGCTGGCATAAGTCGAGTAAACGGCCTGGTGTTGCGACTAAAATGTCGACACCATTTCTGAGTGCAGCTAGTTGTGGCACGATGGACACACCACCAAATACTACAGCTGATTTTAACGGTAAGTTTACACCGTAAGTTGCGACGCTTTCTTGTACTTGCGCGGCAAGCTCGCGTGTTGGTGTTAATACTAGCGCACGGACTTGACCACGTTGCGCTCGTTCACCTTTAGATAATAATTCTAAAATTGGCAGGGTAAAACCAGCTGTTTTTCCTGTCCCAGTTTGTGCTGCTGCCATTACATCTTGACCGGCTAAAACAGCTGGAATTGCTTGTGCTTGAATTGGAGATGGGGTGTCATAACCTTGTTTTTCAACCGCTTTTAAAATAGCAGCATTCAGACCAAGTGAGGAAAAACTCATAGAAAAATCTCTTTGGGCAACGCATTGTTGCTTTGAATAAAAGGTAGCCAGTAACGGCGGCCGTGAAGCTTACCTGAAAACCTCTTTGAGTGCTATCAAATCCCTGTGTGGGCAACGATATATACTCTTTGATTGTTATTAATAATCGGCTATTTAATGGTGGAAATGTATCGCTTATGATCGCCAAATACAGTGATTTAATGAAATCGTGTTAATCTAAAGACCAGAATCAGTGCTAAAAGTCGACTTATTACATACAATAAAATGGTAACTCGTTTTCTATCTAAATATTCAGCGACTTAGCTGAGGTTACTTAACTTAAGGTGTCTCTTACTGATGAAATTAACGGCACAAATACATATTGAGAAAATGGCGTATGAGCTGCGTGATCATGCTCATGCCGTGATCAAAAATGTGCTGTTAATGTCTAATATTTCAACCTTATCTCTTCAACTCGCTATGCGTGAGTTAGCCCAACATAGCCGAGTGGCGTTACATTTTCATCCCGATCAAATTGATAACCGAGGCCTCACCGTCATTGATGGTTTATTGCGTGATGGGGTGTATAAAAGCCAGTTTGAAACCCATGTTTCTAATGGTCATTTATCACCCGAGCTAGGCGGTTCACGAGACCATTGGGAAAACCAATTATTTGGTCACAGCTATTCTGGGATTAAACATCGGCCTAAATACGGTGCGTTAGATTTTGGTTTGTGCCCCTTAGGCCCCGCACCTCGTTTTGGCAGTTGTTATTTAATCACACACCCTCAAATATTGTCTCGATGTACTTTTAGTTACATGGACTCACATCGGTTGCCCAAAGAAAAGGGTACCATAAAGTGTTTTGATGCGATTTTAGCGGCATTACTCAGTGAAAGTTTTGAGCGTCAATATGCCTTGGGGGTTTCTGGGCTTAAACCGAGTAAGTTGATTGAACATTTTAGTCAGCATTTAACCGATGATATTAGTCGCCGTTTTGATCTGGCCCCTAGCGGTAATTTAGATCATTATATTGAAGCTCAAATTCATGGTGATGTGTCGCTGGACCAAGATATTGCTATATTAGTGGCAGATCCATCTTATATGGGCACAGCTATTGGCGATTCATTAATCGCCTTGTGTCACGAGTACGGAATTGAGTTGCATTGGCATCAAGGACGTCAGATTAATGTGGCACAAATACCAGATGATTTTCGTGGTGCAGCGATGCCTATTTTGGCGCAAAGCCTTGCCGAAAATGAGTTGATTAATGCAGAGATTATTGGCCGAGCGGCCTATCAATTGCAAAAACAACCCGCTTCATGGAGTGAGCGTGGCGCACATTCTAAAAAACGACAAGACTTAAAGCTACTCTGGCACGTATTGGTAAAATACGGGGAGAGTACTGGTCAATAAATGTTATTACCCGCAGTAAATTACCTTCACTCGTATTGCCTCCTTTTGGTTCTTTTCACACATTAGTTTGGTTTAGTCGCTCAACATGTTTGCGCTGAACACTGTAATATTGTGTCGCAATTAACAATGTTATTTGTAAAAGATGCACTTTATTGAATCTGATAAGTTTCAAGCTGATAGTGGCTAAATTTAATCTTTAAATAAGGCTTTATTAGCAAAATGTGAATCAGATAACATTTACACTGTTTTAGGTGTTAACTCGATGCCAGTACTGCGATACTGCGTGATTAAAGTGGTCATCGATAACTCTGCCGGAGCTTCATGGACAAGTCGTTAGAAAAGTCATTAGCCAAATGGCTTAAAAGCCAACAATCTTCTTGTGGTATTTTTCTCAAACTATCGGTGTTATGTGGTGTGCTCAATGGCATCGCCATGGTGGCGCAGGCCTATTTTATTGCCCAGATTTTACAGGGTGTCATTATTGATAACCTTGTTCCCGCAGCATTAAGCCTTCAATTTTTTGCCCTTATTGGTTTGTTATTTGTCCGAGCCTTATTGGCGCAAGTACGTGAACGGATAAGCTTTGAGGCGGGCAAACGTTTACGCACCGATATACGCCAAGCGGTACTCAATAAATTAGTCGCATTAGGGCCGGTGTTTATTAAAGGCAAACCTGCAGGGGCATGGGCAACCTTAGTATTTGAGCAAGTTGAAGATTTGCATGACTTTTATGCTAAATACCTACCGCAGATGATGTTGGCGGGGTTTATTCCTTTACTGATATTAGCCTGTGTGTTTCCGCTTAATTGGGCCGCTGGGATCATTTTAATGACAACGGCACCATTGATTCCGTTATTTATGATTTTAGTGGGTATGGGCGCCGCAGATGCTAATCGTAAAAATATGCAGGCGTTGTCGCGTTTAAGCGGCCACTTTATGGATCGCCTAAAAGGCCTGCAAACGTTAAAGTTGTTTAATCGCGGCGAAGCAGAGTTAGTGAATATTGAATATGCTTCAGAAGATTTTCGTGCCCGGACGATGTCGGTATTACGCTTAGCCTTTCTTAGCTCCGCGGTATTAGAGTTTTTTGCCGCGGTGTCGATTGCCGTATTGGCGGTGTACTTTGGCTTTAGTTACTTAGGTCATTTAGATTTTGGTCACTATGGCGTACAGGTAAGTTTGTTTACCGGCATGTTTGTGTTGATTTTAGCGCCAGAATTTTACCAACCCCTGCGAGACTTAGGCACTCATTACCACGCCAAAGCTCAAGCAATTGGTGCAGCAGAAGCGCTGGTTGAGCTGCTTGATTATCAAGTTAATACACCCGCTAAAATCCATTCAACATCACTAAATATGGCGTTCGCAGCCGAAAGTATAAACATTCAAGCGATTGGGGTTGAAGTGTTTAGCTTAGATGGACAGCGTTTAGCTGGGCCTATTTCATTTACATTACCCGCAGGTGAGCATTGGGCTATTGTGGGCCCGAGTGGCGCGGGTAAAACCAGTTTACTGAATGCGTTGCTAGGTTTTTTACCTTATCAGGGATCGTTGCTCATTAATGGTCAGGAATTGTCACAACTTAATGTGGCCCAGTGGCGTCAACATTTGGCTTGGTTAGGACAAGATCCGCAATTGTTTCATGGCACGGTGCGAGAAAATGTTGCGTTGGCCAATCCGCAATTAAACGATGCGCAGATTATGACGTTGCTAGAACAAGCTGATATCAGTGAATTTGTAAAGCAACAACCATTAGGCCTCGATTTAGTGATAAGCGACCAAAGTGCAGGTGTGTCAGTGGGCCAGGCACAACGTTTTGCTTTAGCACGTGCATTGGCTCAACCCGCAAAATTGTTTTTATTAGATGAACCTACTGCTAGCTTAGATGCCCAAAGCGAGCAATCAGTGCTGACCTCGTTGTACCGTGCGATGCAGTCGACAACAGCATTAACTGTTACCCATAAATTAGATGATCTACACAACATGAATTACGTATTGGTGATGGATAACGGAATGGTAGTGCAGCAAGGCCATGTAAATGATTTACAGCAGGCTGATGGATTATTAGCACAAATGCTCAATCAGCAACAGAATCAACAACCGGAGGTGTGCTGATGTCGCAACCCGTTGATGCCGCGCCGCGTAACATTATTCAGGTGTTACGGCCGTTTATTGCTTTGTTCCGCCGCCAGTGGCTGATGATGTTAGTCGGCTTATTGCTTACGTTTACCACGTTACTCACCGGTATTGGTCTGTTGTCTTTATCTGGTTGGTTCTTATCAGCCAGTGCGGTAGCAGGCTTAGCCGTGGTGACGGCCCAAACGTTCAACTTTTTTACCCCGGCAGGAGGCGTTCGATTTTTCTCCATCGCCAGAACAGCAAGTCGTTACGGCGAGCGTTTAGCAACTCATGAAGCGACCTTTAAATTGCTGACTCAACTGCGTATTTGGGCATGGAATAAGTTGCTGCCGTTGAGTGCAGCTAACTTACAAGGTCTGCGCAGAGGCGACTTACTCAATCGTTTAGTTGCCGACATTGATACGTTAGATCATCTCTACTTACGCTTACTCACGCCAATGGCCGCATCTTTGATGATGATTGGGGTATTGTTGGTGTTTCTCGGGTGGTTTGATAACCATTTAGCCTTGAGTTTATGTGCATTATTATTAGCAGCTTGGTTTATTTTACCGTTAGTATTTTATTACTTAGGTAAGTCTCCTGGGCAAGCATTGATGCAAGCGCAAAGGCAATATCGAGTTGAGTTGTTTGATGTTATTCAGGGGCAAGCCGAATTAAGTTTATTTGGTGCTAATAAACGTTATTTAGCGCAACTGGAACAAGCACAGCGGGCTTTATTTAGTCAGCAAACCACCATGGCTAATATTACTGGGCTGAGCCAAGCCTTATTGATACTAATCAATGGCTGTGCGGTGGTGTTTATGTTGTATTTAGCAGGTCAAAGCGTTGGAGATGCCTCGCCTCCGGGGCCGCTAATGGCCTTAATGGTGTTTGCCACTATGGCTAGTCTTGAAATGATGATGCCAATAGCGGGTGCATTTCAACATTTGTCTAGCACTGTACTTGCCGCCCGAAGGGTGACTGAAATAACTGAACAAACACCGAGTGTTAAATTTAATGCTAACAGTCACTTGCAAGCAAACCAAGGCGCCTTGCAGCTCAGTGGTGTTCACTTTGGTTATCATAGCCATTCACCAGTGTTACAAGGTGTAGATTTGACTATTACAGCCGGTGACAAAGTGGCTATTTTAGGCCCCACAGGTTGTGGGAAATCCAGCTTGTTGGGGCTCATTACTCGTGATTGGGCGCCGCAACAAGGGTCTATTACGCTTGATGGCGAACCAATAAATGCCTACAGCGATGCCAATCTTCGTGCGGCGATGACAGTGGTGAGCCAGCGAGTTTATCTGTTTTCTGGCACCTTACGTGACAATTTAGCCTTGGCGTTGGCCTATTTGCCAGATGAAGCCAAAAAAGCTCATGATCACCGTTTAATAGAAGTATTACAGCGTGTTGGCTTACAAACCTTGTTGCAGGGCGATAAACCATTAGATTGCTGGATAGGTGAGGGCGGCCGACAATTATCGGGTGGTGAGCAGCGCAGAATTGGGGTCGCAAGGGCATTATTGCGTGACGCTCCTTTGTTATTGCTCGATGAACCGACTGAAGGATTAGATAAACGTACCGAGCGTGAAATCCTTAACGTGTTGCTCGATTTTGCTGAGTATAAAACCCTGTTAATGATAAGTCATCGTTTGACCGCGTTAGAGCAAATGGATTGCGTGTACCTTTTTCAGCAAGGTCGACTAATTCAACAGTTAGCGGATTAAATTAAACAATCAACAGAGTAAACTCTTAGCCTAGCGCGATAGAACATAAGTTATGGCTGTTTTGGGTGCGGTGTAATCAAGCTTAATCGGTAGGTGCTAATCAACCTAGTCGCGGCTTTTTTTATCGATTATTGGTTATAACATGTACCGCTAATACTGCCGGAATGTAACAACCCTTTTGACACGTAAATTACATAAATAGTTTTATCTCGAGACAATATATTGACCTGCTTCACAAATCTGGCATTCGGTTGTGTTCCAAAATTACAGTCCTCACTCGGAGTGTGATCTTAGTTACTATATTAGTAGTTGCAAACATATAACATGAGCTATCGAATTTTTTTAGATGGTGAATGTGATGGCTGGTGCTAACAATCCAGTAATAACTATTAAGCGCGGACTTGATATCCCGATTGCTGGAGAACCACTGCAGCAAATAGATGACGCACCTAAAACGACCCAAGTGGCGTTAATTGGTGAAGAATATGTCGGCTTAAAGCCAACAATGTCGGTTGAAGTAGGTGATCATGTCGTCAAAGGCCAAGTGCTGTTTGAAGACAAGAAAACCCCTGGCGTGTTGTTTACTGCGCCAGCAAGCGGAGTTGTTTGCGCGATTAATCGCGGAGAGCGTCGTGTACTGCAGTCGGTAGTGATTGATTGTGATGCCACGCAAGAACCTGCCATTATTCTCAAATCAGTGGATATTCATGCGCTATCACATCAAGCAGTTAAAGATGGTTTAGTCCGCAGTGGCTTATGGACTGCGCTGCGTACGCGTCCTTTTTCTCGCGTACCCCAATTAGATGTAGCGCCTGCAGGGATATTTGTTACTGCTATTGATACTAATCCTCTTGCGCCCGATCCGCGTGTCATTATTGCCACTCAACCACAGGCTTTCCAAGCCGGATTATTTGCCCTAACGTTTTTGACCACCGAAAAAGTGTATTTATGCCAAGATGATGGCGCTTCGTTATTGGCAGATGCTAGCAGTGAATACGACTTATCGAAAGTCAGTGTGCAGCGCTTTAACGGCGTGCACCCAGCTGGATTAGTCGGTACTCACATTCATTTCCTATTACCAGCCAGTATTGAACGCCAGGTGTGGCATGTGGGTTATCAAGACGTGATTGCCTTCGGCAAACTGTTTTTAACCGGTGAATTGTATACCGACCGTATCGTCGCGCTAGGCGGGCCTAATGTATTAAAGCCTCGTTTAGTGCGTACCCAGTTAGGCGCAAAGTTAAGCGAATGGGTAAATGGTGAAATTGACCAGCGACAGTCGCGCATTGTGTCTGGGTCATTATTGTCAGGCCATACCGCTGCAGATGTGTACGACTTCCTAGGTCGATTCCATAATCAAATAAGTGTATTGACTGAAAATGAACGTCAAGAGTTGTTGCCTTGGGTGCGTCATGACAGCAGCAAATTCTCACTTACCGGCATCATGATGTCAGGTTTTAGTCGCACCAAAAAACTGTTTGATTTCACCACTAATGCTGGTGGGTCTCCGCGCGCCATGATGGCATTTGGTCAACTGGCCCGCGTTATGCCGCTTGATATTTTACCCATCTTGTTAGTACGTGATTTAGTGGTGCGTGATACCGATGAGGCACAACTACTTGGTGCATTAGAGCTAGATGAAGAAGATTTAGCGTTGTGCACTTTTGTGTGCCCAGGAAAGTATGACTTTGGTAAAGAACTTCGTGCTTGCCTAGATATTATCGAGAGGGAAGGTTAATGAGTCAGCAACAGAAAAAGCCCAGCAAACAAGACAGCTATTACGCTCATGGCGACTCGATGCGCAGCTATTTACGTTCGTTGTGGATAGCCAATGGTCGTAGCACCAAAGGTGATGTGCATATTCGTGATGCGATTGATGTTAAGCGCACCATGCACATTGTGGGCATGTGCTTATTTCCTGCAATGTTATTGGGCATGTACAACATTGGCCTGCAGGCTCAAATAGCCATTATTGCCGGGGCAACACAGCCGGATGTATGGCAACTTGCCTTTTATAGCTTACTGTTTGGCCCACTTACGCAAAGCGCTGGTTTAATCAGTTTGTTTGCCTATGGTGCCAGTTTTTATGTGCCATTTTACTTAACTGCGTTGGTGGTCAGTTTGGTGTGGGAAGTGGTATTTGCCAAAGTGCGCCGCCAAGAACTGCACGAAGGCTTCTTTATCACCGCGTTATTGTTCTCACTTATTTTACCTATCTCTACGCCGTTATGGATTGTGGCCTTGGGCCTTAGTTTTGGTGTGGTCGTGGCAAAAGAGATGTTTGGTGGTATGGGTTACAACTTTTTAAACCCTGCACTGGCGGGATATGCATTTATTTATTTTGCATACCCAACAGAGGTGGTGTCATTAAGCCAGTTTGTAGCGGTTGATGGCTTTTCTGGTGCAACGACGCTAACCCTTACCGTGGCTAAAAAATTAAGCTTTATCGATGTGAGCTGGTTTAGCGTATTAAGCGACAGTACTTGGTGGGATGCCTTTTTAGGCTTTACCCCTGGTGCCGTTGGTGAAACCAGTACCTTAGCCATTCTTATTGGTGGTGGTATTTTACTGCTTACCCGCGTAGCTGATTGGCGTGTGGTAGCTGGTGTGATGCTAGGTATGATCATTACCGTTTTGTTGTTTAACTATTTCGGTTCTAGCAGAAATCCTATGTCGGCAATGCCGTGGACATGGCATTTGGTCACTGGTGGTTTTGCACTGGGGATGATGTTTATGGCCACCGATCCGGTAACGGCGTCATATACCCGCAAGGCTAAATTTGCGTTCGGTTTTACGATTGGTTTTATGACCATTATTATTCGTTTACTGAATGCCAAAATGCCAGAGGGCATTATGCTAGCCATTTTGTTTACTAATTTATGGGCACCGTTGTTCGACTACCTAGTCGCTCAAGCTAATATCAAACGGAGACTAAAACGTCATGGCCTTTAAGAAAGATTCAGTCGCTGGAACAATGGTTTTTATCATCATTTTAAGTCTAGTTTGCTCATTTATGATCACCGGTACCGTGGAGATTTTAAAAGAACGTAAGCTGGCTAAAAAGCGCGAAGAAGTGCAGCAGTTTGTGTTAAAGGCTGCTGACATCGACATCAGTCAAGGTGACTTTAGCGAGTTATTTGCCCAACGAGTGAAACCTAAGATGGTTAACTTAGCGACAGGTAAGGTAACTGAAAAAGCCAATTTACTTGATTTTGATGAGCGCATGGCATCGATTAACCCAGAAACATCTTCTAAACCGAAAAAAGACACTGCCAAAATTAAAACCATGGCGAACGACATTCGTATTTTTGAGGTGTATGACACCAATGGCCAACTTGCCAGCATTGTGATGCCGATTTATGGCAAAGGTTTGTGGTCGATTATTTACGGTTACATGGCGATAAAACCAGACTTAAACACTATTGAAAACATCGTGTTTTATGAGCATGGCGAAACCCCTGGTATTGCTGACTTTGTTACCGACCCACAATGGTTAGCACTATGGAAAGGCAAAAAGCTGTTTAATGAAAAAGGCAAAATTGCCATTAAGGTTATTAAAGGCGGCGCTAAAGACGGCGACATTCACGGCATCGATGGTGTTAGTGGTGCGACGCGCACGGGCGTAGGTATTCAACGCTTAGTCGAGTTTTGGTTTGGCGTTGAAGGGTATCAAACCTATCTACACACGTTAGCTGCGGAGGGTAAGTAAATGAGTCGTGCTATTTCAACTCGTGAGATCCTAACATCGCCAATTATGGCTAATAACCCTGTGGCAATACAGGTATTAGGTGTGTGTTCGGCATTAGCGGTCAGTAATTCGATGCAAACTGCATTCGTCATGACACTTGCTGTGACCTTTGTGTTGGTCTTTTCTAACTTGATTATTTCAAGTATCCGCAATTTTATTCCTAATAGTGTGCGGATTATTGCGCAAATGACGGTGATTGCCTCGTTGGTGATTATTGTCGACATGGTGTTACAAGACGTGGCGTATGAATTGTCAAAACAGTTATCTGTGTTTGTCAGTTTGATCATCACTAACTGTATCATTATGGGCCGAGCTGAAGCCTTTGCGATGAAACATCCGCCTCATTTAGCCGTATTTGATGCCTTGGGCAATGCTTTAGGTTATGGCTTAATTTTAATGGGCGTGGCGTTTATTCGTGAGCTACTGGGGCGTGGTACTTTGTTTGGTCACAACATATTTACCACTATTGAAAATGGCGGTTGGTATCTTGCTAATGAAATGTTCACTTTACCACCCAGCGCGTTCTTTTTAATTGGCGTGATGATTTGGGTCATTAAAATCATTCAGCGTAAGCGCGGATAAGGAAACAGCATGGAACACTATATTAATTTATTTATCCAAGCGGCGTTTATCGACAACATGGCGCTGTCATTTTTCTTGGGTATGTGCACCTTTTTAGCTGTGTCGAAAAAGGTCTCTACTGCATTTGGCTTAGGCATTGCGGTGATTGTGGTCATGGTGCTGGCTGTGCCATTAAACCAAATTATCTACGTCAATATCTTAGCGCCAGGCGCATTAGCTTGGGCTGGGTTTCCTGAGCTGAATTTAAGCTATTTACAGTTGATTACCTTTATTGGGGTCATTGCTGCGTTGGTGCAAATCTTAGAAATGTTTTTAGACCGTTATATTCCAACTTTATATCAGTCATTAGGGATCTTTTTACCGTTATTAACGGTGAACTGTGCCATTTTTGCTGGGGTCATTTTTATGGCCAACCGTGACTATAACTTTACTGAGTCTGTGGTGTTTGCGTCAGGTTCTGCCGTTGGTTGGGCGATGGCTATTGTGTTATTAGCGGGACTTCGTGAACGAATGAAGTTTCATGCTATTCCTGATGGGTTGCAAGGCATTGGGATTACCTTTATCACCACCGGCTTAATGGCTCTGGGCTTTATGTCATTTGCGGGCATTACGTTATAACGCATTGAAGAGAAGGGTTATTTAATGGAAATGGCAATAGGTATTGGCATGTTTACCATAGTGGTAAGTTTGCTAGTGGTGGTGATTTTAGCTGCCAAACGTAAGTTAGTGAACACCAATGATGTCACTATTAGCATTAATGATGACGCTAGTAAAAGCGTGCAAACTCCTGCTGGTGATAAGTTATTGGGCGCCTTGTCTGGGCAACATATTTTTATACCATCGGCGTGTGGCGGTGGTGGTACATGTGGCCAATGTCGCGTAAAAGTGAAAGCCGGTGGCGGTGATATTTTAGCGACCGAACTTGATCATATTTCAAAAAAAGAAGCCAAAGAAGGTTGCCGTTTGGCATGCCAAGTTACCGTGCGAACCGACATGGAACTTGAGATTGATGAAGAAATTTTTGGGGTTAAAAAATGGCAATGTGAGGTTATTTCAAATAATAACCAAGCGACGTTTATTAAAGAGCTGTTATTAAAAATTCCCGACGGTGAAGATGTGTTGTTTAAAGCCGGTGGTTACATTCAAATTGAAGCGCCTGCGCATAAAGTTCGTTATGCCGATTTTGATATTCCTGAAGAGTATCGTGGCGATTGGGTTAAATACGGTTTATTCGATTTAGTGTCTACCGTTGATGAAGACGTATTACGAGCTTATTCAATGGCAAACTACCCTGATGAAAAGGGGACTATTATGCTAAACGTGCGTATTGCAACGCCGCCTAAAGCTGGTTTACCACCAGGAAAAATGTCGTCGTATATTTTTAATTTAAAAGCCGGTGATAAGGTAACGATTTCAGGACCATTTGGTGAGTTTTTTGTCAAAGAAACCGATGCTGAAATGGTGTTTGTTGGTGGTGGTGCGGGTATGGCACCGATGCGATCGCACATATTTAACCAATTAAAAAGTGTTAAAACCAAACGTAAAATGAGTTTTTGGTATGGTGCTCGCTCAACTCGTGAAGTGTTCTATCAACAAGATTTTGATCAACTAGCCGCTGAAAACGACAACTTTGTTTGGCATGTTGCTTTGTCTGATCCACTACCTGAAGATAATTGGACGGGTTATACCGGCTTTATTCATACCGTGCTGTATGAGAATTACTTGAAACAACATAAAGCGCCGGAAGACTGTGAGTTTTATATGTGTGGTCCTCCGATCATGAATGCGTCAGTGATAGCCATGCTAGAAAGTTTGGGTGTCGAGTCTGAAAACATCTTGCTAGATGATTTTGGTGACTAAAGCTGCTGATCATTGGCTAATTTAGGTTTGCTAGCCCATGTTTGGTCATTCATATTTACTCATCAAAGTGCTGCTTAGCACCTGTAAATAAGAATATGAACTGAGCGTATCAATAAAAAATCCCCATACTGTCATTGACGGTTGGGGATTTTTTAGCAAATAAGCCTAAGTCTATATTAATGTTCAGAACACGCTCGATAACGCATTACTTCAGCTTTGTTAAAACTAAGCACATTACCGTTTTGTTCAGTAAACAGTAAGTTTTCGCGAGCATAACGCTTAATCGTAGTAGGGCTTTTGTCGAGTATTTCACAGACTTCATTTAAAGTTAAATCATTATCATCACTCATTCCTATTCTCCTTACGTTATGGTTACTTTGACTCGTCTTATGTCGTTAGCATTGAACATTAGAGGTGTATTAACTTGTCATAAAGCAGCATAGTTGTCGAGAGTAGTATTATTAATAATGACAGCGATGCATCATGGCATTAGTGATAATTTGATGCGTGGGAGCAACCTGAGGCTTCAAAGCCACTTGGTACATCGACTCAGCTACCGTTTGTGCGTTAATGGGCTGATATTTTCGTAGCGGACCGATAAATAGAAACGATAAACCACCAAAAAGGGTTTGACCAATATCTTCCATAAAACGGCCATTATCTCGTGGTCCTAATAATAAACTCGGTTGAAAAATATTAAGTACCGGTAACGATAGCGCCTTAAGTGATAGCTCTACTTCGCCTTTGATCCGGTTATAAAACACCGTTGATTTAGCATCCGCACCTAATGCAGTCACCACCATAAATTTAAGAGAAGGATTTGCTTGAGCTTGGATCAGTTTAGCAAAAGCCAATACGGCTAATTTATCGACTTGAATAAAAGCTTCTTCACTGCCCGCCTGTTTGATTGTGGTGCCTAAACAGCAAAACGCATGATCCACTTTTTCTGCTAATGTCAGCTCATGTATTTCGTCAAGTTGACAGCAAATGAACTGCACTTTTTCAGCACCAAATTGATGTTCGACCAAATTAGGTGCTGAACGGCCAATAACCAATACTTTACTATAATGTTCACTTTCAATGATGCGAGTAAGTAAGGTATTCCCCACTAAACCCGTCGCACCTATTATTGCTGCAATCATATAATCCTTTAGAAAGCTAAACCGACTCGCTAGACTCTAATCTGTCGCTCGAACGGTTTCAATAAGAATATTTTAATAGCAATTATTATCCTGTTTGTTAGCTTAGAGTTATTACAAAAAATAGTGATAATTGAAAAATGAGTTTTCAATTATCACTACAACATAGCCAATACCAATAATTAGGATGGATTATGACCCAAGCGCATTTACCGTTAACTGATTTTATTGAATATTCCCCAGATGAAATGCTCAAGCGGGCACAAGATAATTACCAGCAAGTTAAACGACGACATTCAATACGGGCATTTTCTGATAGAGCTGTACCGCAAGCCATTATTGAACAGTGTATATTAGCTGCGGGCACAGCACCCAATGGTGCTAACCATCAGCCGTGGCATTTTGTGGCGATTAATAGTCCGCAGATAAAAGCGCAAATTCGTCAACAAGCTGAGGCATTAGAGCAAGCATTTTATGCAGGTCGCGCTGGAGAAGAATGGTTAGATGCATTGAAACCGTTAGGCACCAATGCCGATAAACCGTACTTAGAACATGCGCCTTGGCTGATTGCGGTGTTCAGCAAAAAACGTACTGAAGAGTCTGGTGAACAGAAGAGTAATTATTATGTACATGAGTCAGTGGGGATTGCGACTGGCTTTTTAATTCAAGCATTACATCACGCAGGCCTCGGCACATTAACGCATACGCCAAAACCGATGAGTTTTTTAAGTAAAGTGTGCGGGCGCGACAATGATAATGAACGTCCGTATATGCTTATCATTGCTGGGTATCCTGCCGATGACGCGACCATTCCACAGCATGCTATTGATAAAAAATCCCTTAATGAGATTTGTGATTTTATTTAATGGTGTTCACTGTTAGTCTATGTGCGTTTATAAAACGACCACTGATAAAATGATGGTTGGTAATAATATTGTTGATCTGAATGATCGCCGTTAGAAACGTATTAAAAGGAGTTAATATGAAATTGTTAAGTTCGTTGTTGGTTTGCACTCTAGGCGGGATAGTCTCCATGCTGGCAGAAGCTGACGATGTTCAATCAACCTTAGGCCACTTAGTCGAATTATCGATAACACACAATGATAACTCTATTGGGTTAAGTTGCTTGCCGAGGACTGAAGCCGCTGGCGAAACAGCTGATTGGGTGATTGAGTGTAACCGTTTGGCTTATCAATATTTAATCAGCAAAACTGGCGAAGGTATTGAGTTTAATCGCCAAGTGAATGAAAAGCCTTTTGGTATGGCTGCCGATTTTATGGCGAAAACCTTGATGACGGATCCATCAGGATTTAAGGCGGTCAATATTTCGCAAGAATTTGAGTTTACACATAAGAAAACCTAACCGCCTCTTTCAAGGTGTCTATTTTGCTGAATACATAATTAACCCGCTATAGCTGTAATAACGCTATAGCTGTAATAACGCTATAGCGGGTTAATTATGTATTGGTCATTGGTAGTTAATCGGTAGCAACTGTCATCATTTATATAACCTAAACGATTAACTAAAATTAGTCATATAACGATGGTGTGTCTTCAGTGGGACGTGTTTTAAAACGACGATGAAGCCACATGTATTGAGCTTTGTTGCGGTTAATCAGTTGCTCTACAATCTGGTTACCACGAATAGCATCATCAGTTTCATTGTCGCCGGGGAAATTATCTAAAGGCGGCATGATTTCAAGGGTGTAGCCTTTATCATCGCTATTACGCTCAACAAAAAAAGGCACTACATTGGCTTTACCTAGCCTCGCCAATGAGGTTGCGCCAGTAATGGTGGCAGCATCGGGTACGCCAAAAAAGGGAATAAACACCGCGCTCGAACGACCAAAGTCTTGATCGGCGGTATACCAAATCACGTCAGGACTGCGCAAACTGCGGATCATTTGGCGCACGTCACGCTTAGGCACTAAGCCTTTGTTTGAACGCAAGCGACCTTTAACTTGTAAATATTCCATCACCGGATTGTTATGGGGACGATACACGCCAATTCCTGGAGCAAACTGGCCAAATATACGCGCGCCCATTTCAAGCGGTAAGCAATGCACCGCAAATAAAATCACCCCTTTGCCATTGTCTAAACTCTGACTAACATGCTCAGTGCCTTTAATGGTCATGTGCTGTTGCACGCGCTCGTTTGACCACCACCATGCGTTAATGGTGTCAAATACTGCTTTTCCGGTTTCTTCAAAAGTACGCTCAAGCAGTTGTTGCTTGTCTGCATGACTCATATCAGGAAAGCATAAATCGATGTTACGCTTAGCGGTGTGGGTTCTTCCGCCCGCAACTTTCATGACTAATCGACCAATGCCACGGCCAATTTTCATTTGCCAAGACAGAGGTAATAGCAAGCTTAAACGCATTAAACCGACGCCAAACCACATAGGCCAATGTTTAGGATGATATAAATCAGAAGAAAATTCGGCTTTCTCGACCACGGACAACTCGTCTAGTTCACAAAAAATTATTTGTTATTCTAACTCATATTTAGATGAAAATTAGGTACAATCACGGTTAAATTTTTACAAGACAGCGAATACACTATGAAGGTTTCTCTCCCAGCTTTTGAAAATGCGCGCGTTTTAGTGATTGGCGATGTGATGTTAGATCGCTATTGGGTAGGCCCTACGGGACGCATTTCACCCGAAGCCCCTGTACCTGTTGTTAAAATTAATCAAATTGAAGACAGACCCGGCGGCGCCGCCAACGTGGCATTAAACATTGCGACATTAGGTGGACATGTCCAGTTAGCGGGCATAGTAGGCCAAGATGAAACCGCACAAGCATTAACCCAAGGGGTAAAAGTGTTTGGCGTTGAACCGCAATGGTTAACGGTAGCAGACAAGCCGACAATTACTAAATTACGGGTATTGTCGCGTAATCAACAGTTAATCCGCTTAGATTTTGAAGAGCAATTTGATAAAGCGACTAGCCAAGCATTATTCGCGCAAAGCGAAGCCATTTTAGATAATGTCGATGTATTGGTATTGTCAGATTATGCCAAAGGCGCCATTGATGAACCTAAGGACTTTATTGCTAAAGCGCGAGCCAAAGGGGTAAAGGTTTTAGTTGATCCAAAGGGGCATGATTTTGCTCGTTATCACGGCGCGTCATTAATAACCCCAAATATGAGTGAATTTGAAGCGGTTGTCGGTACGGTAACCAGCGAAGATGATTTAATCGAAAAAGCCCAGAAACTGATCAAGTTGCACGACTTTGAAGCCATTTTAGTGACTCGCTCAGAAAAGGGCATGACGTTAGTGTCGCAAAACCAACCAGAATTGCATATTCCAACCGTTGCACGTGAAGTTCATGATGTTACGGGAGCTGGTGATACGGTGATTTCTGCTTTAGCGACCTCAATTGCTGCGGGTGCTTCGTTAGCGCAAGCTTGTGCGATAGCCAATACTGCCGCGGGTGTGGTTGTGGGTAAACTAGGCACTTCAACGGTTAGCCGCATTGAACTTATCCAAGCGTTAGCCCTTAACCATGGCGAGTCTGGTTTTGGGGTAATGACAGAAGATCAATTAGCTTATGCGATGGATCAGGCTCGTTTACGCGGTGAGCGTATTGTAATGACTAACGGTTGTTTTGATATTTTGCATGCTGGCCATGTGAGCTATTTACAACAAGCCAAAGCCTTAGGTGATCGTCTTATTGTTGCTGTAAATGATGACAGCTCGGTGACGCGCTTAAAAGGTCCCGGACGTCCTGTTAATCCTGTCGACCGTCGTATGGCTGTTTTAGCGGGCTTAGCATCGGTAGATTGGGTGGTGCCTTTCACTGAAGACACACCACAACGTATTATTACCCGATTATTGCCAGACTCCTTAGTTAAAGGTGGCGATTACAAAGTGGAAGATATTGCTGGTGGTGCTGAAGTGATAGCGGCAGGTGGCAAGGTTGAAGTGCTCGGATTTGAGGACGGTGTATCAACTACTGCGATTATTCAAAATATTATGTCACAAAAATAGTTGATGCTTAGATACTGGCAACGGTCATTACTCAAGTTATTAAGCTGTAGCGTTGTTTGCGCACCGTTATTCGTTTGTCACTTTGTTAATGCCAGCCAGCTTATTACGCCTCAGTTTGTGGTTAAAAATCAACTAAAAACCATAGCGGTTATGGTTGAAGATGGCTTGGCGAGTGATAACATTCGCCAAGCTTATTTTATCCCAATAGCAACCAAACAAGCGCTAATATGTTCTTTATCTACACTGGTAAGGTGTATTGCGTTACTCCCTGCTTCATTACAACAACAAACGGCTTTTTCAGCTGCCAATATTCGCCGCGCAGTTGGACGTAAAAGTGCGATGGTGCTGGTTGCTGAGCATCAAAAAATAGCAGGGGTTATTGTTATTAATCCAGCTAACAATATGGCTGAGCAAAGTGGCGCTATTGGCTTAAAAACTTATCAGTTACCATTAGCCAACCAAATAC
Source organism: Shewanella frigidimarina (assembly GCF_003797125.1). Taxonomy (GTDB): domain Bacteria; phylum Pseudomonadota; class Gammaproteobacteria; order Enterobacterales; family Shewanellaceae; genus Shewanella; species Shewanella frigidimarina. The sequence goes on along the minus strand of NZ_RKKE01000001.1, from coordinate 547,725 downwards.
AATTAACCTTGTGGCACGAAATCGGCCATTTATATAACATCGCACTACAAGGCAGCATTTTACCCTCCTCTTTGACAGATTATCAGCATGAATGGCTAGCGGATTTGTATCTGTTATGGTGTATTGCGCTGCATTATCAACAGCTCGATTTGGGGTGGCAACAATTTCATCGCCGAAATCTGGCGCTTATCAATGACAGTGGTAATTTGTCGCATTGGAGTGCGCCTCAACTTCAAATAGTGCTCAGTCATTATGATGCTCAGCAATTGCAGGGTTTTACTCACTATGAGGATTTTTTAACGGCGGTTTATCCATTAATGCCGACGTGGTCGCCGCGTGACATGGCAGAGTTTTCTAGCTTAGTTCAGCGCACTTTTAGCGCGGTTCAATCTTTGCCAGGGTATATGTTTTGGCGTCAACCGGAACTAATTGAAGTGCTGTCGCCGACCTTGGAAAGGTTAATGGGTAAGGCAGAAACACAGCGCTGGCTGACAAATCAATTCTTAACCGAAAAATAATATGTAAATTTTTGTTACGTGTTTTTATCACTTCTCACTGCTCATTAAATGGTGATTTTTTATAACCTTTGATTTATAAGGGTAAATAAATAGTTATTGCGATAATGTTCTGTTTTATCCTGCCTTTCTGGATAATGTACGGTTAAAAATGTTGTAAATTTGCTAATTCTTAGCAGAATTTTCTGGTTTGGTCTGGTAAGCTCTTGCACCAAAATAATTAGAGAGACCAAGTTTATGGCCAAGCGTTCACGAGTTGAAACTGAGTTAACCGTTAACCAAATTTTAGATGAAGCCTTTAAACAAATCCTCACGATTGGTTTTGAGGCGATGTCTTATACTACGCTGTCTGCTGCTACTGGTGTCAGCCGAACAGGTATCAGCCATCACTTCCCGCGTAAAACAGAATTCTTAGTGCGTTTAGATCAACGTATTGGGCAGTTTTTTATTGAAGGATTAGATTTTTCTTCGATAGCAGCGCTAGAGCAATCATGGGCTGAAGTTATGAAACAACCTGAACGTAAAGCCGTTTTACAACTGTTTTTCAGTTTATGTGGTAGTAGTGACGAAAGCATGAAAATACTCAAGTCGCTTAATATTGTCATCGAAGCTGCTTTGAGTCATTTTGCTGATGTTGGGCGTAAATGTGTTGAGCAACTTATCGGCAATAGTGCATTGGCATTATTACACGATGTGCCATTACAGCAAGAGTAGTCACTGATTTAAATTCACTAGCTTGCTACACGCACCAAAAATTTTGGCTATTTAAGTTTTACCCTGTAAGTAACAAATTGATATTAAAATTGACATTATGATCAATACGATATCGAACTGAACATTCCATATTGGTATCTGAACATTCAACATGTTGGACTGCTTAGATATCATTATGGAATGGTATATTGTGAGCGATTGAACATCGCTCACGTATTATGGTTTACGCTAACTTTCTGCTTTCATATCTGTCACACATTTGCTGCGCTTGCTCGTCATCAAAAGCACGCAAACCGCTTAATACTAATGTTTTGATTCCGCTACCTATCACTTTGCCTTCGCTTTGCAGTTCAAAGGTGAGGGTGACATCGCCACGCTTACCATCAATGGCTAAGTCTTGTTTGATAAGGTGCAAACTGATGGTGCTGAAATCAAAATGATCTAAATGAAATGACATGCTTTCATAAATTACTAATGGGCGATCAGGGTTAATCATGACCTTGTATTGCTTCATCATTGGCACAAGTACATGGGTAAAGTTCAATCCTGAAAAAGCGACATAGCTTTTAATAAATGCCGCTGTTTGTATATCACATTGGCACACTTCACCCTGACGTTCGATATGCAGATATTCTTTGCCTTTGGTGTCGCTAATGCTGAATTTATTGGCCACATTTTTATCGACGTGAAGCTCAACGTTGTCACCAACCATGCCGGCAAACTTAAACTGCATGTTCTGGCTTAGGCCGTATTGGGTCAGCACTAGTGCAAATAATAAATCGCCAGGGACACAAAAGCGTTTAGCGCCCACATCATGTATAGGGTTGAAATCTCCAGCGATTTTTTTGGCGAAGTCACTGGCTTGTTGAGCCGAAATAAACACACTTTGATCTTGCTTAGTAAAATAAGGTGATAAAAACATAAAGAATAATTCTTATTAGTCAGTAGTAAGCCATATCACAAGGCATGATTGTTAATGATAACGCGATAACAATGTAGGCTAATGCGAGACTAGGTTAGTGATAAAATCCATTAATGAGCGAGAGTTTACTGCATGATGGCAAATAAACTCACCCGATGACTATAAACATCCTATGTTGAGATTAACGACAAGGTGTCTTTAGTGTACTAATTCTGTTTCGCCGCTGTCATTAGCGACGAAATAAGTCGAACATGCTCTTTGTATTACAACAGTATACCAATATTATTTGGTGCCTTTACTCGAGATTTTGTTTTGAATAACAAATCAACTTAGTTGGCAGCATATCCTGAAAACGAATATAAAGTGATATAAATTATATTTTCAGTGTTATTCATATCAAATTTCAGCGTCATTTACATCGACTTAATGGATATCAAACCGTTCTTTGTTAGCGTTCTGCTTGGTATTGAATGGCAATAGGTCAGATATTTATCCGTCTTTCACCTTGTTAGCAAACTAGATAACAGCTCTGACATTACAGCTTTGGATAAACTCATTGTATGGATTTATCCCAAGTTTTATCTGGAGTTGAGCATAAGTAAAAATACTGGTGAGAGGGTATATTGGTTTGACCCTGGCAATGGGAATTTTTTCAAAGACCTTGGCACAGTTGGTGATGATTTAAGGCTTATGTGAGAGCTAATGTTGGAATTTTTAAGCGTGTAAAAGTAAATTCTCTAGTTTTTTAATCCTCTTACCAAAATAAGAAGTTATGTTTACCGTGTTTTTTAATACTGTACATGGCTTTATCTGCTTGCTCGCAAACATTGGTAAACTCATCTAATTCATCAAATAAACTGATCCCAATACTGAGGCCTACTTTAATGCTTTCACCCTCTAATTCGATAGGATTTTGATAGTGTGACAGTAAGGTTTTAGCCAAGGTTGTTAGTCGTTCCACATCATTACAATGAGCTAAAATGACAAACTCATCACCACCAAAACGTGCCACATGATGTCGTGGGGTTTGTGTTGTGTCTGGCGTCGTACTAAAGAGTTGATCGCATATTTGAGCTATATCGTTGGCAATATGGATTAATAAACTATCGCCATATCGATGGCCTAAGTGGTCATTAATTATCTTAAAACCGTCCAAATCGATAAAGCATAGCGCGCCTTGATGTGTACTGTGAGTGCTTTTTCCTTGTTCAAAGGCAGCAATGAGTGCATTTCGATTGAGTAAATTAGTTAACGGATCACGATGAGCGAGTTTGGCTAAATCTTGTTCGTAGCGCTTTTCTTGGGTGACATCAATATGAGTGCCCATAATACGCAGCGGTTCACCGTTAATACCATACTCAATAATACGTCCACGGTCAGATACCCATGCAACAGTGCCATCTTTATGTACCATACGATGCACGGCTTGATAAATTTCTGCGTTACCGGCTACATGACTTTCAAAGGCTTGTATTACCCAGTCTTTGTCTTCCGGGTGTAGATTGTTTTTCCAGCTGCTGATATGAGCTGGTAACTCTTCACGAGTAAACCCGAGCAGATGGCCCCACTGCTGATTAAAAATAGTCAGGTTCCCGGTGGGAATATGTTGTTCCCATAGACATAAACCAGTGCCATCAAGCGTAGCGTTGAGTTGCTCGTTTACTCGTTTATTTAATAGAGTAAGTCGATTGTTCTCATTCTCTAGTTGCTTGATTGTCTGCTTATGCTGCTCTAGTTCAAGCTGTAATTGAGTAATGATGTCCTGCTGTGCCATGGATAGCTGATAATCCTTTGAGTCCAATTGACCCAGTTTAGCTGGTTATTAAACAAAAAAACACCAGCATTAGTTGCTGGTGTTTTGTTCGTCACAAAGTTGATTTATAAGGCTTTAAGGATTGCTTCTACACTGTCCTTCGCATCGCCAAACAACATTTGGGTATTGTCTTTAAAGAACAATGGATTTTGTACACCGGCATAACCGGTGTTCATTGAACGTTTAAAGCCAATCACGTTTTGCGCTTTCCACACTTCTAATACTGGCATGCCAGCAATAGGGCTAGTTGGATCTTCCATCGCCGCTGGGTTAACCGTATCGTTAGCACCAATCACTAGCACAGTATCAGTACTGCTAAAGTCTTCGTTGATTTCGTCCATTTCTAACACGATATCGTAAGGCACTTTAGCTTCAGCCAACAGTACGTTCATGTGGCCTGGTAAACGTCCTGCAACAGGGTGAATACCAAAGCGAACTTTTATACCCAGTGCACGGAGCTTTTTAGTGATTTCTGCAACAGGATATTGAGCTTGAGCAACCGCCATACCATAACCTGGGGTGATGATGACTGAATCAGACGCTTTTAGCATATCAGCGACATCTTCTGCGGTTGTTTCGCGGTATTCGCCCACAGTGTCATCGCCTGTTGATGCCGCCGCGTCGTTACCAAAACCACCGGCAATAACAGAAATGAACGAGCGGTTCATGGCTTTACACATAATGTAAGACAGAATCGCACCCGATGAGCCCACAAGCGCACCAACAACAATCAGTAAGTCATTAGATAACATGAAACCTGCTGCTGCTGCTGCCCAACCCGAATATGAGTTCAGCATGGAAACCACAACTGGCATATCTGCACCGCCAATTGAAGCCACTAAATGCCAACCAAATGCGAACGCGATTAGGGTCATCAAGATGATTGGTGTCACTGCACCACCAGCCTGAACGAATATCACCATTAGAATAAACGACACCACAACGGCCAATAAATTTAATTTATGACGATGAGGTAGCATTAATGCTTTTGATGAAACCAAACCACGTAACTTAGCAAAGGCCACAATCGAACCTGTAAAGGTGACAGCACCAATAAAGATGCCTAAAAATACTTCCACTAGGTGAATGTTAAGCATTGCACCGGTTAGGTGCTCAGTTTGTTGGGCTTTGCTCGCTTCTGCAAATGCCGCTCTGGCGGTTTCTAGTGTTGTGTTGAGATCTTGCCCCAATACCACAACAATTTCAGACACTTCGTGTGGTTGGATATCAATAAAGCTATTAAAGCCCACTAATACCGCTGCTAGACCCACAAAACTGTGCAAAATCGCGACTAGCTCTGGCATTTCAGTCATTTCGACTTTTAATGCTAAGCGAATACCAATTGATCCACCAATGACCATGGCGAGAATAATCCATTCTACGCCGCTTGTGGCAGGGTTGAGTATGGTTGCAATAAGCGCAATCGCCATACCAATAATGCCAAATAAATTACCATTTTTAGCGGTTTCTTGTTTTGATAATCCAGCTAAGCTGAGAATAAAAAACACCGCGGCAATGATATAAGATGCTGTAACCAGTCCTTGAGACACGATATGACTCCTTAATCTTTACGGAACATCTTCAGCATGCGCTGAGTGACGGTAAACCCGCCAAAGATGTTGATACTGGCAATAAGCACCGCGACAAACGCAAGCGCCGTGACTAATGCTGAACCTTGGCCTATTTGCAATAACGCCCCAACCACAATAATGCCTGAAATAGCATTAGTGACCGACATTAACGGCGTATGCAATGAGTGCGACACATTCCACACCACGTAATAACCCACCACACACGATAAGATAAACACGGTGAAATGCGATAAGAACTCAGCCGGTGCGACCGAAGCGACTGCAGCAAAGCCGGCAAGCCCTAACACACCTAAAATGTATTTAAGTTTTGACGGTGCTTTGTCAACTTTGGCCGCTTTTGGCTCGATACTCGCTGCTGGTTTTTGCGGTGCCGCAGACACTGAAATGGCTGGAGGTGGGAAAGTAATTTCGCCGCCACGAGTCACGGTCATGTTGCGCATGACTACATCGTCAAAATCGAGCACTGCATTACCGTCTTTAGCTTTACACATTAACTTCATCAAGTTAACTAGGTTAGTGCCATAAAGTTGTGACGATTGCGCCGGTAAACGACCGGGTAAGTCGGTATAACCCAACACCTTGACGCCGTTATCGGTAATAAAGCGTTCGCCAGTGACGGTGTATTCACAATTACCGCCAGTTGCCGCTGCTAAATCGACAATCACTGATCCAGGTTTCATGGTATCGACCATGTCTTTGGTGATCAGCTTTGGCGCAGGACGACCAGGAATTAATGCGGTGGTAATGATGATATCGACGTCTTTGGCTTGTTCAGCAAAGAGTGCCATTTCAGCGGCAATAAACTCTTCTGACATGGTTTTAGCGTAGCCGTCAGACGAGCCGCCTTCATTGTTTTCAAATTCAAGCTTTAAGAAGCTACCGCCCATTGATTCAATTTGCTCCGCCACTTCAAGGCGAGTATCAAATGCGCGCACTATGGCCCCTAGCGAGCCCGCTGTACCAATAGCGGCAAGTCCAGCTACACCAGCGCCAATTACCAACACTTTGGCTGGTGGCACTTTACCTGCGGCGGTAATTTGCCCAGTAAAGAAACGACCAAATTCGTGGGCAGCTTCAATCACCGCGCGATAACCACCAATGTTGGCCATCGATGATAAGGCATCGAGTGATTGGGCGCGTGAGATGCGTGGCACCATGTCCATCGCCATCACAGTAATATTGTGACTTGACAGTTTTTCAACAAGTTCAGGGTTTTGGGCTGGCCAAATAAAACTCACCAACGTCGTACCTGGTTTCATTTTGGCGATTTCGTCATCGGACGGTGCATTCACTTTAAAAATAAAGTCAGCGTCGTACACATTGTCGACCACATCCGCCCCAGCGGCTTCAAATGCAGCATTATCAAAGCTCGACTTCACACCTGCCTGTGCTTCAATTGCCACACTAAAGCCGAGTTTTATTAGTTGTACCACAGTGGCTGGAGTCGCGGCGACTCGAGTTTCACCTTTGATACTTTCTCTCGGTATTCCAATCTGCATGACTGTTTCCTGATGGTTAATAAAAAGACCGTCTATTGTTGTTCCCCATCAATAGACCATTCCGTTTGAGTATTTCTGCCTCACATGCTGCACTTTGAAGATAGAAAAAGAGCAGCATATGACCATTGAAGTCGGGTAAACTATTTAACCAATGGCATTACGTTGACACAGTTACATTGTATTTGCATGTCGTTTTACTCAGAGAACAATCAACCTGATAATTATTCATCAGTTAATTGGCGCTCCTAGCTTGCGACATGAGGCATGTTCGGTACAAGTGCCTTTAGGTTAATTAAAGGGTTTTAAATTAAGGTAATTTAAAAACTTTTAACTGCGCCACACTTTTGTAGCTTAAAAAAACATCTTTGCATATTCCTAAATGGAATAAAAAATCATCTTTTATTCTTTTTTGGTTTTTGTCCTTAGGAGTAAGCTAGTTCACATTACACTGTTATAAGGCCGTCTTATGTTGTTAAAAGAACTTTCAGCTTTAGCATCACCATTGTCTCAAGGACAAGTCGATAAGCTAAAGCAACTCACATCTGAATTATCTTCAGTTCAACTTGCATGGGTCAGTGGTTATCTCGCTGCGAGTGCTAACCAAGGTCAAGGCAGCGTCGAGACGACAGCAGAGACAAGTGCCGCACCAACAGTTACGATTTTATACGGTAGCCAAACGGGCAATGGCCGTGGCGTAGCTAAAGAGCTAGCGGCTAAAGCGCAGGCGCAAGGTTACGCGGTTAATTTAGCTTCTATGGGCGAATACAATGTCCGTCAACTAAAACAAGAAACCATCTTGTTATTGGTTGTTAGTACTCATGGTGAAGGCGAAGCGCCTGACGATGCGATTGAACTACACAAATTTTTATCCTCAAAGCGTGCACCTAAATTAGATAAGCTTCATTATTCTGTGTTAGCGCTAGGTGATTCAAGTTATGAGTTTTTCTGCCAAACCGGTAAAGATTTTGATGCGCGTTTAAGTGCACTAGGGGCAACATCTTTATTGCCGTTGGTAGAATGTGATGTTGATTATGAAGATATTTCACAACAATGGCAGGACAGCGTTGTAGAAGCTGTTAAGCCGTATATTCAAGCATCAAGTGCAAGTGTGGTCTCTATTGGTACTGCATCAGTTGCTGGTGAAAGCGAATATACCAAGCAAAACCCCTATACCGCAGAAGTACTCGTCAGCCAAAAAATTACTGGTCGAGATTCTGATCGTGATGTCCGCCATGTTGAAATTGATTTAGGCGAGTCAGGATTAACTTATCAAGTCGGTGATGCGTTAGGTGTATGGTTTAGTAATAACGAAGTGCTTGTCGATGAAGTTATCGCCGCGCTCGGTTTAGCTGCAGACAACAATGTTACCGTATCAAAACAGTCATTATCATTAAAGGCTGCGTTAACTGACAAGAAAGAATTAACGCAGTTATACCCAGGCCTAGTTAAAACATGGGCTGAGTTGAGTGGTAATGCTGAACTAGCTGCCATTAGTGAAGACAAAGAACAAACCAGACAGTTTATTCTTAAGCATCAGTTAGCCGATTTAGTTGCAATATATCCTGCCAAGGTTAGCGCCGTGCAGTTAGTTGATATGTTACGTCCATTAACGCCACGCTTATATTCAATAGCCTCTAGCCAGGCCGAAGTTGAAGCCGAAGTACACTTAACAGTGGCATTGGTTGAAGATGAGCGTCAAGGCCAAGCTCGTTTTGGTGGTGCATCGCATTTCTTAGCCTCAGCTGAAGAAGGCCAGCAGGTTAATGTATATGTTGAGCCTAATAACCATTTCCGCTTACCAGAAAACCCAGAAACACCGGTAATTATGGTGGGTCCTGGTACTGGTGTTGCGCCATTCCGCGCCTTTATGCAGCAACGTGCCGTTGACGGTGTGTCGGGTGACAGCTGGTTATTCTTTGGTAACCCACATTTTGAACAAGATTTCTTATACCAAGTTGAGTGGCAGCAGTATCTTAAAAATGGCGATTTATCGCGTTTAGATGTGGCTTTCTCGCGTGATCAAGCTCATAAAGTGTATGTTCAGCATCGCATTGCCGAACAAGCTGAAGCGTTGTGGCAGTGGCTACAAAATGGCGCGCATGTGTATATCTGTGGTGATGCAGAACGCATGGCAAAAGATGTACACCAAGCATTAGTGAATATAGCGGTTGAACAAGGTGGCTTAAGCGCTGATGACGCAGAAGCTTACTTTGAAACACTTCGTAGCGAAAAACGCTACCAAAAAGACGTGTACTAAATTCGACCTCGGTTGCTAGTCAAATCTAGCAACCCAATCGCACTAATGAATTGAACAGAATTAAGAGAGGCCCAGGCCATGAGTGAGCAAAAGTTAGCGTTAAACGAATACTTAAAAATCGACAGTGATTATTTACGCGGCGACATCCAAGAGGGTTTAGATACTCAAGTGACTGGATCGTTTAGTGATGGCGATCAACAGTTGATCAAATTCCACGGTTTTTATCAGCAAGACGATCGTGATTTACGTAACGAACGTAAAGAGCAAAAGTTAGAGCCATTGCATAGCTTTATGCTACGTGCCCGTGTACCTGGTGGTATTTGTACTCCAGCGCAGTGGTTAGAAGTGGATGAAATTTCATCTACGCTAACCACCTCAAACAGCATTCGTTTAACCACGCGTCAAACGTTTCAGTACCACGGCATTCCTAAACGTAATCTGAAAACCTTGATCCAAGGTCTTGATCGCGCAGCACTTGATTCTATTGCCGCTTGTGGTGACGTAAACCGTAACGTGATGTGTAACCCAAATCCAGTTGAGTCCAAGTTACATGCTCAAGCTTATGCGGTTGCCAAGCATTTATCTGATCATCTATTACCGCACACTCGCGCTTACGCTGAGATTTGGTTAGATGAAGAAAAGCTATTAGGCACCGAAACGGTTGAACCGGTTTACGGTAAAACCTATTTGCCACGTAAATTTAAAATGGCGGTTGCAGTTCCACCACATAATGATGTCGACGTATACACCAACGACCTTGGTTTTATTGCGGTAGCAGAAGCCGGCGAGTTAATTGGCTTTAACTTGGTTGCGGGTGGCGGCATGGGGTCTACCCACGGTGAAGTAGAAACCTTCCCACGTTTAGCTGACGACTTTGGGTTTATTAAAACTGACGACGTTACCAAGTTTGCAGAAGCGGTAATGACCGTTCAACGTGACTGGGGTAACCGTGTTGTACGTAAACGTGCGCGTTTAAAGTACACCATTGTTGATCATGGTTATGATGCATTTAAAGCAGAAGTAGAGAAACGTGCCGGGGTTAAATTTGAGCCCAAACGTGATGTGATCATTGGCGATCGCGGCGACCGTTATGGTTGGGTTGAAGGTATCGACAATAAGTTTCATTTAACGCTGTTCATTGAAAGTGGCCGTATTAAAGACATGCCAGGTCAAACCTTGCAAACCGGTCTACGTGAAATAGCCAAAATCCATAAAGGCGATTTCCGCATGACATCTAATCAGAACATGATTATTGCCGGTGTCGCTGCACAAGATAAAGCTGAAATTGAAGGGTTAGCGCGTAAACATGGTTTATTAGGCCAAGTCTTAAGCGGTACTCGCGGTCATTCAATTGCCTGTGTGGCGTTACCAACTTGCCCATTAGCGATGGCAGAAGCTGAACGTTACTTCCCTGAGTTTATCGATCACATCGATGCACTACAGGCTAAGCATGGTATTAGCGAGCAATCAATTGTGGTGCGTATGACCGGTTGTCCAAACGGTTGTGCCCGTCCATTTGCGGCTGAAATCGGCTTAGTGGGTAAAGCACCTGGGCGTTATAACTTGTATTTAGGCGCCAGCTTTGAAGGCACGCGTTTAAATAAAATGCATAAAGAAAACATTCAAGAAGCTGAAATTTTAGCTGAATTGGATACCTTGTTTGGCCGCTACGCTACAGAGCGCGATGCGGGCGAAACCTTTGGTAACTTCACGGTACGCATTGGCGTAGTGAAGGCGGTTAATGACGCCGCTAAGGATTTTCATGCCTAATGAAGTGGTAACGACTGCGCCAACTGGCGCGGCCGTCGATCATTCTGTGACTCCGGCTCAACTGCAGGCGTTATTATTAGCGCCTAAAGCAGAGCAAACTGCAGCGCTTGAAAACATTAACTTGTTTTTAGCAGGTTTAACGGCGCAACAACGAGTGGCTTGGGGCCTGGCATATTTACCGGGCGATCATGCGTTATCGTCTAGCTTTGGTATTCAAGGCGCGGTGATGTTGCACATGGTGACTCAAGCGCAAAGTGATATTCCGGTGATTTTAACCGACACTGGCTATTTGTTTGCTGAGACTTATCAATTTATTGATCAGTTAACTGAGCGCTTAAACCTCAATCTTAAAGTGTACCAAGCGGGTCAAACCCAAGCGTGGCAAGAAGCCCGTTTTGGTAAGCTATGGGAGCAGGGGATTGACGGCTTAGAAAAGTATAACCGCATCAATAAAGTTGAGCCTATGCAACGTGCATTAGCTGAATTAAATGTCGGTACCTGGTTCGCAGGCTTGCGTCGTAGCCAGTCTAGCACCCGTGAAGCATTGCCGATTTTAGCCATTAGTGGCAAACGTTTTAAGTTGTTACCCATCATTGAGTGGAGCAACAAAGACGTGCATATGTACTTAACTGAACATGACTTGCCATATCACCCATTATGGGAACAAGGCTATGTGTCGGTAGGCGATACTCACTCAAGTAAACCTCTTGAGTTGGGCATGAGCGAAGAAGAAACTCGTTTTAATGGCTTACAGCGAGAATGTGGTCTGCACTTCGATATCTAGTTGTGAAGTGGTGTTAGATAACGTACTCCATTCATCCGCAATTTATTGCGGATGAATGCATTTTAAGGCTTTAATTATCTACCGTATCACCCTCTATTTTGTCTTAAATTCGACGTTATTCTTTTTAATTAATTTGTTTTATTCTTGTCATTCATAAGTTTGAATTATGAGATAAACGGCTTTTATCTCATCGGTTTGTAATATCATGCAGCCAAATTATCACCAAGCATGTTTGTTAGCATGTTGTCAGACATTGCAACGTTATAATTAAAAAGGACAGGTTGAGGTTGGTTTGTCCTCCTAAATAATTAGTTGTGCATTGAATTGAGCTACTGGTTTTATGTGTGGATAGAAAATAATTAAATTTTATTTAAATTTTCATGCATCAGTGCCGATAATAGTCTAGATTTAGAAATTCCCGTAGACGGTTTTTGTGGACGCTTTGGGATTGTTTTTGCAATCCACGTACCTTCAAAAGCTTCGCTCGCATCCTCGAGCACATTGATTGACTTGTTAGCGTATAAGCAATCTATCAGGTTGTTCCCGATAACTCAGTAGTTCGAGTTATCGGGAATCAAATGTTTGATTTATTTCCTGCTTAATCCTTTTTGCATCTCATCTCTACGCTCATCAAATTCCCTTTCTAAGCTCGTTGGATAATAAGCTGCCTTTTTGATGTTATTGGTGTTTTATTGGTGCCGTTTTCTGCATAAATATCACCCCAAAAGGCAACATCTAATGCGCTGATTAACATTTAATGCTAAATTAATCCGCAGTTTATCGGTGAAATCGATAATGCTTATCCCAAAAAGATAATAAATGTTTAAACGCTAACTCATTTCAAGGAAGAGTTAACAATAATATAAATTGGAGTTTATAGATGAATAAAATGGCAATTGCTGCTGTGGTATTGGCTGTTGGTGCTGGTGGATACTTTCTGTCGCAACAAGGGACGTCAGTCGTTAAGAACGATCCTATGTTGGACTATGTCCCAGCTGATACATTAGCGTTTTCTGGGCAGTTAGTTCCATTTCCGTTAAAAGATTATCTGTATAGCATTGCAGGTAATTACCAAGCTTATGATCTGGATAAAATGCTGTCGCTAGATGATAGCTCTTCAGCTCAAGAGCGCTTTTTTATCAGTTTATATAAGCAATACATGACCGTGTTGCCAGAGCCTGAAACCTTACTATCAACATACGGCTTACCTGATTCAATTAAGAGTTATTTTTATACCTTAGGTGCATTGCCGGTAATGAAAGTTGAGATCAGCAATCCTGCAGCATTTTGGGCGGAATTAGATCGCGCTGAGCAGGAAAGTGGCTTAACTCATACAATGGGAAAATCTGGTTCTGTTGAATATCGCGGTTATACATTGACTGATGTTGATGAGAAAGAGCACGCTGAGATTGTATTTTCTGTTAAAGATGGCTGGTTAACCGTGACATTGAATACGTCATTTAATCAACCTGAGTTGCTTGAAACCGCATTGGGTGAAAAGAAAGTTGACCATCCAATTAGCGAAACCACCATGTTGCAAGACATCGCTAAGACTCATGGTTTTATGCAAGACAGTATTAGCTTTATTAATCATGTTGAATTGGTTAAAGGGTTAACATCGACAGACGGTAATATGCTGGCCAAGCAAATGACCAAAATGATTGAAATTCAGGGTGAAGATCCATTTGCAGAAATGAAAACACCAGTGTGTCAAACTGAATTAAATGCTATTGCTGCTAATTGGCCGCGCAGTGTAATGGGGTTAAATTCATACTCTATTACTCGCGACGAAAGTACTATTGATGCCGCTGTTGTGCTTGAAAGTAACAACCAAGTGATTTTGTCTGCATTGAATAAAATGCGTGGTTTTGTGCCATCATTTGCCAGTAACGGTCACGACAATATCTTGTCATTTTCATTAGGCATTGATGTTAATCAACTCGCACCAGCACTGAACGAAGTGTGGAAAGATTTACAAACACCGCAATATCAATGTGCTGCATTGGCTCAAATGCAATCAGAGTTAAGTGAGTTAAATCCAGCTATGCTTGGCATGATGACGGGTATGGCTAATGGTGTTAAAGGCATTAGCGTGACATTAGCTGATTACAAGCTAACTGAGAAAAATGGCCAAGCTAGTTTTGAAAAACTAGACGCATTAATTAGTGTGTCGGCTGAAAAACCGATGATGTTAGTTGATATGATGAAGCCGTTTTACCCGCCGCTTGCAGAAGTGGACTTGAAAGATAATGGCGATCCAGTCGATATTACCCCTATGTTAATGTTGCCACCTGAATTTGGGGTTCGTGCAAAGTTAGCCATTAAAGGTAGCCATTTAGTTGCTTATACTGGCGACAGAGGTACAGAGTTAGCTGATTTGATGTATAAGCAATCACTTGAATCTAATGGTTTCTTTGACTTGTCTGTTGATTACCAAAAAATGTTTGCTCCGTTAGTCGATATGGCAGAAATGAGTGGCGAACCAATGCCAGAAGAATTACTGATGTTAAAAGACTACGACATGCGTTTACAGATGTCGGTAGACTTTACGGATAAGGGCTTAGTAATTGGTTCTAAAGTAAATTCTAAAGCGAGTGCTAAATAATTTCATTAACGCTACTAGTACGACGTTAACGAAACTAAAAAAGGTGACCAAATGGTCACCTTTTTTATGTCTCACGCATGACGTTTAAGCGTTAACAGCTAATTGTTGATGTTAATTCTTGACGCTAATTCTTTACGCAAATTAAAGACACTAATTGCCCTACTTACAGGATGTCATTTAACGCAATACCAATACCAATTCGTTGATTATGATGGTTATAATCAATTAAGCTTTCACCATACCCGTTAAAATACTGAGTATATATACGTAGATTACCGATGATAGGGTAACTCCAGGTGAATTCAACCGCCCCACGATTTGTGCTGCTTAAGTTATTGCGTAACAGCATTGTAAAACGGTGCTCATCTAAGCCATACACGCCTGTTAATTCAAAGTTACCCATGTAGCGATTAATATCTGGATTATCATCGCCATCTGGTGAATTAATATCTTCTTTTTCATCTTCAGGAATACGCCACCAGACTTTAAGTCCTAATGCGAATGGACCTTTGTCAAATACCGCACTGCCGTATATTCGATTCCAACTTCTTGATAATTGTGTAGTTTGCCCGTTAGATTGGTGCACAGCCCCAAAACCTAAAAACGAGTTAGTAAATCCACCAATTTTCCAGTCGTTGTTAAATAGCATGAACACTTCAGGTTCGTGATTGGTTTCACGAAAGGGAGATGACGCATCTTTATTATAAACTTGCCAATACGATTGATTGGTATAAGCAAAAAACAAATGTCCATTATCGCCAAACACGTTATACCAAACCGGGAATTTAAAACTGATTTGAAACTTTGCTTCTAGCTTGTCGATATTGACGTCTTCATCTGGATATTTAACCTCAAATGGCAACGAGTTTGTTCTTGTTTGATAAGTAACAGGCAATAAGTAATTGGCTTTGTGTGGAGTCAGAACAAAGGGTTTTTCTGATGTGGCTAATTCTCTTTTGACCCGCTGATCAACTAATGAGTCTTCTGCAAGGGCGAGGGTGCTAAAGCCAAGTAATAATAGCGAGAGTCCAAGATATTGAGTGCTTTTTATCATTGCATCATCCATAAGCATAATTATAGGTTTAATTTTAGTGTAATTCTTAGTATCAGCATTTTACGGTGTTCATTGTTATCAATTGCCAGAGCTTTGTCGAATTAAGTTAACAATTCTTTTCATTTCAATGCGGCATTCTATACGTATTGGCATGTCAAATAGATTAAATCGCGAACAAATTTTTTTATATGCTATTTAGTTATAAAAACTAACTATTAACTATTGTATATGGAATATAGAAAACGCTATATTTGAACATGGTCAAATATCTTGAGGTAAATGTGATGGAGTTAGTATCTATGCCAGGGCAACAAGCCAAAGGCAAAGTGTGGTTAGTCGGCGCCGGTCCTGGCGACGTTGAACTACTAACACTAAAAGCCTATCGCATTCTTAAACAAGCCGATGCAGTGTTATATGACGCATTAGTCAGCCAAGACATTTTAGATTTGATCCCCAGTAACGCTGAAAAAATTGCTGTGGGTAAGCGCGCAGGTAAACACAGCGCAGCTCAAGATGAAATTAATCAGCTATTGGTGACTAAAGCATATACCCGTAAAAATGTTGTGCGTTTAAAAGGCGGCGACCCGTTTATTTTTGGCCGCGGCGGCGAAGAGCTACAAACTTTAGTGGCTGCCGGTATTGCTTTTGAAGTAGTCCCAGGTATTACCGCTGCCAGTGGTACTTCCGCTTATGCAGGTATCCCGCTAACGCATCGTGATTATGCCCAGGGTGTCACCTTTATCACGGGTCATTGTCAGTTAGCGAGTCGCCCTATGGATTGGCAGGGTTATGCTAACACTAACAATACTTTAGTAGTGTATATGGGCATATTAAATGCCAATATTATTAGTGATGGTTTAATCAACGCAGGCCGCAGTGCTGATACGCCAGTGGCCATTGTGTCTAACGCGACCACGTCATCACAACAGCGGTTTATTGGTAAATTAGGCGAGCTGGCTCAATTAGCCGCAGATCCTGCTTTACAGATGCCTGCGCTGATGATTATTGGTGAGGTTGTTGAATTAACTGACAGCTTAAATTGGTTTGATCCCGTCAATGCGCAACAAAAAACAGATTTAGACACAGTCGCTAAAGCGCTGTAGTCGAATAATTTAACCCGCTGCTCTGCAGCAATATTAGGTAATGGAGAATCATCATGGCAGGCCGTTCGTTAAGCCATTTACAACAACTGGAAGCCGAAAGCATCCAGATTATCCGTGAAGTAGCAGCTGAGTTTGGTAATCCTGTCATGATGTATTCGATAGGTAAAGATTCATCGGTGATGCTGCATCTTGCGCGCAAAGCTTTTTACCCGGGTAAAATTCCATTTCCGTTATTACATGTCGATACGGGTTGGAAATTCAAAGAGATGATTGCCTTTCGTGATGCACAAGCCAAGGCGTTTGGTTTTGAGTTACTGACTCATACTAATCAGGAAGGTGTTGAACAAGGTGTTGGCCCATTTACTCATGGCAGTGCCAAGCACACTGACATTATGAAAACCCAAGGGTTAAAACAAGCCTTAAATCAATATGGTTTTGATGCGGCTTTTGGTGGCGCACGACGTGACGAAGAAAAGTCTCGTGCCAAAGAGCGGATATATTCGTTCCGTGATAAGCACCATCGTTGGGACCCTAAAAACCAACGTCCAGAGTTATGGCGCACCTATAATGGCGCGGTCAATAAAGGCGAGAGCATTCGAGTGTTCCCTTTATCTAACTGGACTGAGATCGATATTTGGCAGTACATCTATCAAGAAAATATTGAAATCGTACCGTTATATTTTGCAGCCCCTCGTACAGTAGTAAACAAAGGTGGTCAGCTCATCATGAAAGATGATGACCGTATGCCGTTAGAAGAAGGTGATGTTGAATCGGTTGAACGGGTTCGTTTTAGAACCCTAGGTTGTTATCCGCTAACGGCGGCGATGCCTTCAGAAGCCGACACCTTAGAAAAAATTATTGAAGAGATGCTGTTAACTCGTTCAAGTGAACGTCAAGGTCGCTTAATTGATTCTGACCAAAGTGCGTCAATGGAGCAGAAAAAGCGTCAAGGCTATTTCTAAACAATTGAACATGGTTGTTTTATCAACCCAGCATGCGAACGAATTTGAGTGAGAAAGATTATGGACCAAGCAAAAAACAATACCGACCGTATGGCAGCCGAGATCCAGCTGCACGGTGTAAAAGAATATTTAGCCTTACAACAAAACAAAGGCTTACTGCGTTTTTTAACTTGTGGCAGTGTTGATGATGGTAAAAGTACCTTAATTGGACGTTTACTGCATGACAGCGCGCAAATCTATGAAGATCAGTTAGCGAGTCTAAAAAGTGACAGCGCGAAGATGGGCACTACAGGTGAAGCCATTGACCTTGCGTTATTGGTCGATGGTTTACAAGCTGAGCGTGAGCAAGGTATTACTATTGACGTGGCTTATCGTTATTTCTCTAGTGAAAAACGTAAGTTCATCATTGCTGATACTCCTGGTCATGAACAATATACTCGTAACATGGCAACGGGCGCATCTACCTGTGACTTAGCGGTTATTTTGGTTGATGCACGTTATGGTGTCCAAACCCAAACTAAACGCCATGCCTTTATTGCATCATTATTAGGTTTACGTCACTTTGTTGTTGCCGTGAATAAGATGGATTTGGTCGGTTTTGACCAAACTGTATTTGAAAAAATTCAAACAGACTTTACTGAATTTGTTAAAGATTTTGGCGATTTAGATATTCACTATGTGCCGTTATCTGCCTTAAATGGCGACAACGTGGTTAACCGCAGTACGCAGTGTGATTGGTATAAAGGTGGCACATTACTTGAACTACTTGAAACTATTGATACCCAGCGCGAACTGAGCGATCTACCGGTGCGTTTCCCTGTGCAATACGTATTACGTCCTAACTTAGATTTTCGAGGTTTCTCTGGCACATTAGCGTCAGGAATCATTAAAGTGGGCGATGAGTTAGTTGCATTGCCATCAGGAAAACGCAGTAAAATCGAGCGTATTGTGACTTTTGATGGTGATTTGCAAGAAGCCGTAGCAGGCCAAGCCATTACCATAACCCTTGAAGATGAGATTGATATTTCACGCGGTGATTTATTGGCTCACCCAGCTACTGCACCAGAAGTTGCTAACCATATTGTTGCTGATATGGTGTGGATGGATGAAAAACCATTACAGATCGGTCAATTATATGATGTGAAAGTCGCGGGTAAGAAAACTCAAGCCGTCGTGAGCGAAATTGAATATATTACTGATGTGAACACGCTTGAGCGCAGTGCTGCAAGCTCATTAAGTTTAAATACCATTGCCCGAGTAAAGTTAGATTTAACTGAATCGATTGTGTTAGACGCTTACAGCTTGGTACGTGATACTGGCGGGATGATTTTAATCGACAGATTATCTAATGCTACCGTTGCAGCGGCCATGGTTGTCAGTGGACATCAAGGCGATAAGCAAACCAACACTGAGTTTAGTGCATTTGAAGTCGAGTTTAATGCGTTAGTGCGTAAGCATTTCCCGCATTGGAATGCTCGCGATATTAGCGTGCTTGGAAAATAAATAATGAGCGAAATATGGTTGTTAGCGATTATCTTGTTAGCACTGGTCGGTGGACTTCTTGCTGGGCTTGCAACACCGGCCGCCATGTTTTTCTTCGCTTCATTACTTTGTTATATCCTCGGGCTAGTTGATTTAAATGTAGCCCTTGGCAGCTTTACTAATAACGGACTAATCACTTTGGTGCTGTTGGTGCTGGCTGCCACAGCTCTCGAGAAAACCTCATTACTGGGCAAATTAAGCCAAGTGATAGGGAAAGGCTCGTTATTTTCTACCCTGGCTAAGTTAGGTATATCGACGGCGTTGTTGTCGTCGTTTACCAATAATACAGCTGTTGTAGCATCGTTAATTGGCGTTGTGCGTCGTAATCAAGCGCATGCTCCTTCTAAGTTATTGTTGCCATTAAACTATGCTGCAATCCTCGGTGGTACGCTTACGCTCATTGGCACTTCTACCAATTTGATTGTTAACTCATTTGTTGAAAATGCTGGCCTTGAACCTCTGGGATTTTTTGAGTTTTCACAAGTTGGTGCATTAGTTGTCATAAGTGGTTTAGTCGTGTTGACCATAATGGCTAATTTTTTACCCGATAGACGTGAAGAGTCCGAAGATGAAGCATTGCCTTATCTATTGGAAGCCCATGTTGCTAAAACCTCTACTTTAGTGGGTAAAAGTGTCATTGATAACCGTTTGCGCGCACTTAAAAAACTCTACTTAGTTGAATTAGAACGCAGCGGTATACGTATTTGCCCTGTGCCACCACAAATGGTGCTGCAAGCCGATGACGTTTTGCGTTTTAGTGGCGCGGTTGAGTCGGTTGAGCTATTGCATCAGTTTGATGGTTTAGAGTGGTTTGGTAAGCAGCATGCTAAAGGCCAAAATTTGGTTGAAGCGGTTTTAGCGCCATCATCAAGTTTAGTTGGTACAACCTTAAAAGATTCGCGTTTTCGTGAAGTCTTTGATGCAGCCGTAATGGCTATTCGTCGTGGTCATATTCCGTTAAAAGGCGGACTAGGCGATGTGGTGCTACAACCCGGTGATGTGTTACTGCTCACGCCTGGCGATCGTTTTTCTAAGAGCCCTAATTTAACCAGCGACTTTGCTGCAGTTAGCGGCTTAGATTTAAGCGTTCGTTTAGATGAAAAACGCGGTAACTGGGTGCTTGTTGGATTTGCATTAACCATTTTGGCCAGCATTTTTGATGTATTACCTTTAGCCAAAGGCTTAGTTTTATTATTACTCAGTTACGTGGCGATTGGCGCGATAACCTTAAGTGAGCTTAAACGTCGCTTCCCCTTAGAACTGGTGGTGATTGTAGGCAGTGCCTTAGGCTTAGCTAACTTAATGGTCACAACCGGCCTAGCAGACGTCATGGCGCAAACTTTATTGAGTGTATTTAATGGCTATGGTGTGTTTGCCGCCTTTGTTGGGATTTATCTGATTACGTTAATTGTCACCGAGTTGATAACTAACAACGCTGCTGCAGCACTGGCGTTCCCGGTGGCTTATGCGGTCGCGACCAGTTTTGGTGTCGATCCTCGGCCGTTTATTATGGCGGTGGTATTTGGTGCAAGCGCGAGTTTTATTTCGCCTTACGGCTATCAAACTAATCTCATGGTATTTAATGCCGGTAATTATAAATTCAGCGATTTTGTGCGCTTAGGTTTACCGTTATCCATCGTATATTCATTAGTGGTTATTTTTTCGATCCCGTATTTCTTCCCGTTTTAACAAAGAATTTTAGTGTGGTGTAACAACCATTCGATAGGAGTAGTGATGAGTAATATTGTTTGGCATCAACATGCCATTGACCAAGCTGCCCGTGGTGCCCAAAAAGGCCAAAACCCAGTATTGTTATGGTTTACTGGATTATCTGGCTCGGGTAAATCAACCCTCGCAGGCGCATTAGAACGGGCGTTATTTGAGCATGGTTTCCATACCTATTTACTTGATGGTGATAATGTTCGTCATGGTCTGTGTAAAGACTTAGGCTTTAGCCTTGAAGATCGCGATGAAAACTTACGTCGTGTTGGTGAAGTGGCTAAGTTAATGGTTGATTCAGGTTTAGTGGTGCTGTCGGCATTTATCTCACCAACACGTGAAGAACGTGATCGCGTCCGAGCATTATTTCCACAAGGTCAGTTTGTTGAAGTCCATGTGTCTACACCATTGAGTTTGTGTGAATCGCGAGACCCGAAAGGCTTGTACGCTAAAGCTCGCAAGGGAGAAATTACTAACTTTACCGGTATTTCATCACCTTACGAAGTGCCAGAATCAGCAGAGTTAACCATTGATACCAGCAAAGGTGATCTTGATACTCAGGTACATGGTTTACTGGCCTACTTAAAAGCGATTGATGTGCTTAATCCACCAAGAGAAATTGCTGGTGCAGGGATTTAAACGGCACTAAATCGGCAATTAAATTGATAACCAAATCGATATCTAAATCGAGAAGAATAAAAGGGCTGATGTGTTATATAACATCAGCCCTTTTTTATTATTGAGTCTCTGTTGCTGCAAGCGCTTAAACACTGAGCATTTGTGATCGATTATACCAATACTTGTTTGAGCACTCTTTGCCAGTTTTCACCCATAAAACGATCGCGATCGGTAGATTTGAAACGGGCTTTTTTCAAGGCATCGTCGATGCGGCTCATGCGGTCGATACTGTTGAGCTTTGGAATCACTACATGCTTAGGTTCAACGTCAAAACCTAATACATTTTTGTCTTCTAAGCTGTGCCACCACTCAAGGTACTCTTTTATCCCTTCGCTATTATTGTTATCTAACGCTAATAGGTTTTCTTGACCACGCAGTGGGAAATCATTGGCGATGGCTACGCAATCAAAGCCGCCCACTTTAGAAATATAAGCAAGTTGCTTTATGTAGTCTTCTATCGTTGGAATTGGCTTGTTGGTGAGCCAAAAACTCATCATGAACACCCCAAATACTCCGCCGTTATCGCCAATGGCACGGATAACTTCATCGGGTGAACAACGGGCATTGTTGACAATAGCGCGCGCAGCACCATGACTTAGCACTACCGGAGACTGGCTGGCTTTTACTGCATCAAGTGCCGTTTGGGCGCTTGAGTGACTCACATCGATAAGAATGTTTTTCCGATTAAGCTCTGTTATGAGCTCTCGCCCAGCGGCGGTTAATGGGGTATTTAAACTATTTAAGCCATTATTATCGAATGCACCACCGGCATAACGATTACCATAATGGTGTGTCAGCTGCATTACCCGTAAACCCTGTTGATGCAAATTATCTAGTTGTTGCCATTCATTACTTAAACCGTCATTTTCAACACAATCAGCGCCTTGAATTTGAAAAAACACCGCGGTTTGTTGCTGCGTTTTAGCTTTACTAATGTCAGTTCCTGTAAGCCCTTGCAGATACACGTCTGGATTGGCTTTTACTGAATTAGCCGCTTGGGTAATACTGTTGATGCAGGCTTCATAAGTGCGTTTGTAATTTTTAGTGCCATCAGCTTGTTCAATGGTTTCAATCGCCGAGATATCGGCGATAAAAGCGTCGAGTTTTGAGGCTTTTACGTCATTGATGTCGGTCGGTAAAAATGATAAACCATCAATGTATAAACGACGTGGTTTAGCTGCCCATGCAGGAAATGAGCTTAAAGGGCTTAATAATGTGGCTGCTCCAAGGCCTTTTAAGATATGACGGCGAGCTTGGTTACAGACTTTTTGGGTCATTATTATTCCTTAGGGTTGGCAGGTGTTTCAGGTACCAACATCTTGTGTATAGGCAACGATGGCTTGCGCTAACGCAGTTAAACCATTGGTACGAGATGGACTTAATTGGCCGCTTAATCCGAGACGGTCAAAATACTGTTTTACATCAAATTGTTGTATTTGCTCGGTGGTTTTACCTTGGCAGGCGACCAGTAACAATCCAATTAAGCCTTTTACAATACGTGCATCGCTATCGGCCAGATAAAAATGTCGGCCATTTAGTGTGTAATGGTACAGCCATGCTTGGCTTTCACAGCCTTTAACTTGTGCATCCGCCTGTTTAAATTCCGGCGCGAGAGGCGGTAATAATTTTCCCAATAACATTATCTGGCGGTATTTATCTTGCCAGTTATTGGCTTGCTCAATGAGGTTAACTGCTTCAACTAATTCATCCGATAAAGGCGAAAATAACTGCGGTGAAGGTGCGGTGCTTGGGTTTAACATGGTAGTTCAATTAACCTCGGCTGTAGATAATAGATGTATCTGGATCAGCGTGTTGTACTTTAACACTATAACAATAACCCTTTTACAGTATTAAGTGCATGAATAAATTGATCAACATCTTGCTTATTAGTATAGATGCCTATTGATGCACGGCAACAGCCGCCTAAATTAAGGCTGGTCATTAGCGGCATAGCGCAATGATGACCACAACGAACGGCTACAGCTTGTTGGTCGAGTAAAATCCCCACATCTTGGTGATGTTCACCTTGCAGATTAAAAGCCACAGCACCAATATTATGGCGTTGACCATCAGCGCAGTGCTTATCGCCAGAGTGTTTATCATTGGCAATACCATATAATTCGATAGCGCCAAGTTGTTGCAGTTGCTGCTGTAAATAGCGCAGCAATTGTTGTTCATGTGCAAGTATTTGCTCGCGTGGCAATTGCTGTAAAAAATGAATGGCAGCCCCTAGGCCAATCACTTCTGCGATTGCGGGCGTACCAGCTTCAAGGCGATTTGGTAACGCACCAAACTCAGTCTGCTCAAAACTCACTGTTTTGATCATCTCGCCGCCAGTGAGCATTGGGGTTAATTTATCGAGCTCTGTATATCGACCATATAAAACTCCCACCCCTGTTGGCCCATACATTTTATGGCCTGAAAACACATAAAAGTCACAATCAATTAGTTGTACATCAACAGGCAAATGGGCAATGGCCTGAGCGCCATCAACCAAGGTTAGTGCGCCGACGGCTTTGGCTTTTGCGACTAGCTCATTGACTGGGTTTAATGTGCCCAAGGCATTTGACACATGGCATAGGGTAACCACTTTAGGTTTTAGGGCTAATAATTGATCAAAAGCGGTTATATCCAGTTGCGCGTTTGTTGTCAGCGGGATCGGTTTGATCACCGCGCCGGTGCGCTTTGCCAGCTCCTGCCAAGGAACAATATTGGCGTGGTGGGCTGCGGTATCAATTAATATCACATCATTTGGCTTGATCTGTGAAGTCAGTCCGTAGGCCACCATATTGATCGATTCTGTGGTGCCGTGGGTAAAAATGATTTCGTCTTGACGCTGGGCGTGGATAAATTCAGCCACTTGTTGCCTAACCGCTTCATATTGCTGAGTTGCCCTTGCTGATAATTGATGCGCCGCACGGTGCACATTGGCATTATTGAGTTGATAGTACTCGGTCATTGCATCAATCACCGCTTGCGGTTTTTGGCTCGTTGCTGCGGTGTCTAAGTAGCACAAAGGATGATCGCCAATGGTCTGTTTAAGCGCCGGGAATTGATCGCGCAATGCTTGATGATCAAATAAAACAGCAGACGATAATGACAATGCAGGCTTCATAAATAAGGGTTTCTGTATTAAAAAGAAAAGGCATCAAGATCTTCAGTGATCTTGTTGCCTAATGCAAGGCTTTGTGGCAATAAGCCTAATGACGCGATCTTACGGACAAGGGAAACGATATAACGCCGATAACTCGTTAATTCTGCCCATCAACTCAGCAGATAAGCTGACTTTATGACTGTCGATGTTTTGCTTTAATTGATGTAAATCGGTGGCTCCAATAATGTTAGCGGCGACAAATTTGCGGCTATTTACAAACGCTAGGGCCATTTCGGTGGGAGATAAACCAAACTCACGGGCCAAATCGATATAAGCTTGCGTCGCTTCCAGTGCCATTGGGGTACTGTTGTAGCGGGCAAAGCGTTTAAATACCGTTAAACGTGCGCCTTCAGGCCACTGATTATTTTCGTATTTACCGGTTAAGGCACCAAAGGCTAACGGCGAATAAGCTAATAATGGCACTTCTTCACGATAACTGATTTCAGACATGGCGATTTCGTAGCTGCGATTAAGCAAGTTGTAAGGATTTTGCACACTAATAATACGTGGTAAATCGTGCTTTTCAGCTAATTTAAGGTATTTCATAAAGCCCCAAGGGGTTTCATTAGAAATGCCGATATAACGCACTTTACCTTGCTTAATGATTTCTGCTAAGGCTTCAAGGGTATCTAAAATAGGCGTGTAGTGCTCTTCTTCATCGTGTTCATACATCATTTCGCCGAAGAAATTGGTGTTTCTATCTGGCCAGTGCACTTGATACAAATCGATAGTATCGATTTGTAAGCGCGCTAATGAGTCATCAACGGCTTGATGGATGTTGCGCCAGTCCAGAGCCATATCTTTACGGATGTAATCACCTTTACCACCAGGCGCAGCCACTTTAGTGGCAATCACTAAATTGTCGCGATTACCTTGCGCTTTGAGGTAGTTACCAATGATGCGTTCGGTTTCACCCTGGGTTTCAACTTTAGGTGGAACCGGGTACATTTCAGCGGTATCAATAAAGTTAACGCCTTGACCAATAGCATAATCGAGTTGAGCAAAAGCGTCGGCTTGAGTATTTTGTTCTCCCCAAGTCATGGTGCCGAGGCAGATTTTACTCACCTCAAGGTTAGAATGCGCGATACGTTGATATTCCATGATCATCCTCCTATGGAATGTGCTTAATCTGAGGCTACCAAGCTTTTGCATCGTTGCAAAGCGCTATAAGACACTTGCCGTAAGACTGCTTGAAAAGTATTCAAAATCACTTGTTCATGAGGTTATCTCATATAACTGTGATATGTTTTCGCTAATGGGAGTTGTTATCAAAGGATTGTTATGAAGTTTCGATTGTGGATTGTATTAGTGGTCATTTTATTTGTGGCTTTGACCGGCTGGTTGTATTTTAACCAACAGTTAGCCGATCCGATTGCATCGACGCCATCTCCGGCAAGTAAAACACTAGATAATCAAATTCAAACTCCTTCTGAGCCCGTCCAAGAAACCGATGCTACAGCTATTGCGGTTACCAATTTTGCCGTCTGTAAAAAACTGCTGCAAAATAATGATAAACACAGTGGTAATTGGGCTCGTGATCATTACCTTAGCTGGGACAAATATCTCAATGATTACAGTTTAGATGACGTCACCATGGTGATTGACAAACTATTAAATTCTAATTTTGCCGTGATGTTTAGGGTAGAGCAGTTACGAAAAGATTCTACGTTAGCTCAATTTAATCAAAAGGCTACCAAGGATGTTAAACAAGAACTGATTAAACAAGGGCATGAACTAAGCGGTTTTTTTGCTGGAATCAAAATGTCAAAGAAAGTGCCGGCCCCCGAGTTTGAAAATCTATCGAGCTTATCAGCTACAGAGCAACAATCCGTTTTTATCACAACCCCACCCTCTATTGATGATGCTGCTGCGTTGATGCTCGATGAACACGTCTCGAACCAAACTATCATTTCGCTCCTTGCACATATTGATAATCTTAATGCTTCCGTCGGATTTGATAAACTCGATACGATTTCAGTACTCGATTATGCTATTGATGCTTCGCGAGCTGAGGTTGTTAGTTATTTATTTAAACGAGGTGTAGAGCCTAGCAAAGATGCCTATATGGGCTCGTCAATGGAATGGGCTCTTAGCCGTTTAATGGTGGGCGATGCCAATAAGCCCGATGCGGCAGCTATAGTGCAGCAATTACAAGGCAAACAAGCCAATGCACGCTTTAATCAGCAAGACAGTAGTTTAGTTGAAGGTTTCTTTCCTAGACAATATTATCGGTTTGAGCCTGCTGAGATAGCATTAATACAGCAACAATATGGGCTCGATTTACTCCAAATTGGCGCACGTGATGAACTTAGCATAAGCGATGAGCATCCATTGTTACTTGAATTACTCGCGCAACAACAAGCCTATACAGAAAAAGCCTTGAAGGTGTCGGATTTAGCAAAGGTACTGCCACAGTGCCGTAATACAATAGATAAGGTTAATGCAAAGTGGCAACCTAAAGATGCATATCTTCTTATTGGGCAGGCTGATAAAACTTACACCGATAACCCTGATAAAACTATTGAGCAGCTTGCTAAGGTTGACCCTAGTCTAGTGGATTGTATGCTAAAACGGGTTGGTGATTATCAGCGTAGACAACAATTTATCTCCAATCTAGATCCTATATTTCGTTTATTGAGTGAAGGTAAAGTCATTGATTTTATCGACTCGATATTGGCTAAACCATTAACTGACGCGAATAAAAATTGGGTTTTTAGTCAGGCACTAGAATTCGATAGCCATTTTTACGATGACTTATTTAACAGTGAGTTGTTTGTTGACCCAATACAATATTTTGACTTTAATGACCGAATGTTTTCTGCTGACTTTCTAACAGGGTTAGAAGAGTCTAGTTATGATTTACACGGGCATGATTATAGAGGGAAAACCTTACTTTTTTATGCAGTAGTTAAAGGTAATGTAGATATTATCAAGCGATTAGTTGATGATAAGTTTCCCTTTATCATTAATGATACAGACCCACAGTTAAGTAAAGGGCTCGATCCCTTACATGTCGCATTAAGTATTGAACCTTGGCAATTTAAGCCAGAAGATGCCGTTGAAAAAGTGGATTTGTTAATGCGCTACCAACCTAAAATCGATGAGTTTCATTTACGTCGAATGGGTTTGATAAAGGTAAAATACCCCGATGTTTATCAACAAATTATCAGTGCCTATCCGCAGCTCAAGGTTGTTGATGACAACGCGTTACCTCTGAGTATATGTGGGATATAGTTAATCAAAAGTTAATCAAGCATTAAACGAGATGAGAAGGAGAGCTAAGCTCCTCCTCTTACTCAGCTTGTAACACTACAGCGCTTTTATCATCGCGATTTCACAGGCATCGTGGCCGGTTTCGCCTAAATGCTGACAGTGACTAAAGCCCAGTTTTTCATAGAGTGCTAGTGCTTCAACTAGCACTGCCGTGGTTTCTAAATACATTGATTGATAGCCTTGTTGCTTGGCGAACTCAATACACTGACGGGTTAATGGCTTCGCCATACCTTGACCACGTATAGCACGAGAGAAATACATTTTTTGTAATTCACATACGCCGTCATTTTTTGCTAACGGCGCAATTCCAGCGCCGCCAACCACTTTGCCTTGATACTCAATCACCCAGTATTGTGAACCTTCAGCTTGATATACCTCACTTAAACAGTCGAGGGTTTTATCGGCTACGCTAAAGCCTTTATCTGGGGTTAACCCATATTCTGCAGACACTTCACGAATAACCGCTGCTAATGCGGCATCGTCATGTGCTTGTAATGTTCTAATCAAGGGTGCTTGCAAGTTGTCTTTGGTTGCATTTGCTTGCTGATTTTCAGTCATTAAATAATTCCGCATTGATAAAAGGAGCCATTGCCAGCACTAATGCTTGGGTATAAATGCTTTCGCGGGTGGCTAAACCTCGAGTGAGCAAGCCAATCGCGCCACCTTTTTGTTTAATATTATGAGTGTTAAATACTCGGTCCATTACTTTGCCAAGTTCTTCACCTGCTTGTAAAGCGTTAAAAATTGACTGTGGCAACGGCAAGTTAGCGCTACGACCAACAGATAATGTGCTGTTATGGATAATGGCCATGTAAGCAAAGGTGGCTGGGCTGTGATCAAACTGATCGACTCCGCCTTCCATTGCCACATAAAAGTCAGCATGTTGATCGACTACTTTTGCATTGGCTTGGCAAAATTGAGCTCGGTTGATGGCACCCAATTTAGTTTCTGCTTCGGTCATGGGTTGGTCTGCCACCAGTGATGGTGCATGCATGCCAGTACAATCAATATGAACATCAGGGAAATATTGTCCAATAGCCTGTTTTGCAGCATTGATTTTAACTGGGTTGGTTGAACCAACAATGATAGTTAACGTTTGTGGTATCGCAGTAAAAGTTGGCATAGGGTTATGTTCTTATTTGTTTGAGTTAACCATGTTGGGCACAGTAGTGAAGTTAACCACATTGTAAGGGATTTTAACCATTTGGGGTTTGATGACGTAGTTAATTTTAGTACTGATAATTGTAACTTGTTGTAAATAAAGATTTTGTTTAGTTGGTATGAAACCTGCTAAATGATTGTTAATTGCCGCTAACTCATACAAACATCAGTTAACTTTGTTAATAACATCTGTTTAGTGGGCTAAGCTTATTTTTATTCTCATAAAAGGAATTAATCTTATGTCTATTCGTATCGCAACCATTAGTGTCACGGTCGGGCTTATTCTAGGTGCCACCCTATTTGGCGCTTCGCAAAGCGAAGCCGAGTCTGTATTTACGTCATCGTCAGAGCAAAACAATACAAATCTTAACTTAGTAAAACAGCAATTAAATCTTGATGCTGGATCATTAACTGAGTTAGTCGCCAATACTGGCGCCGGCAAGTTAACAATTGTCGGGGTTGAAGGCTTAAAAGAAGTTAGCGTACATGCCGATATTTACACCCAATCATTGGATCAAGATGACATCGAAATTAAGCTCAGCTTGACCCGAAAAGGTGATAAGGGCTATTTATTATCAGAAATACACAGTGATCACTATTTCGGTGAATCACCTTATATTGATTTATTGGTAGAAGTACCAGCGGCGCTCGCATTGAATATTAAAGACGGTTCAGGGCCCATCCAAATAGATGATGTTAGTGCGGATATTGAGTTGATCGATGGCTCTGGCAGTATTGTGATGAACCACATTGGCAAATTGGTATTAGTTGATGGCTCAGGCTCTATTAATATTAGCGAGGCTAAAGGCGCGATTGAGTTGCAAGATGGTTCGGGCTCCATTCGCATTAACCATGTTATTGGTGATGTGAGTATTGAAGATGGTTCGGGTTCAATCAAGGTTAATCAAGTCTCCGGATTGGTTAAGATAAATGATGGTTCCGGTGGCATTGATGTGGCTAACACCAAAGGTTTGACCATTGTTAATTCTGGGTCTGGTAGTGTCGATTATCAAAATATCGATGGCCCACTAACCCTAGACTGATGCTCAGCCACATTAAGCTCAGGTAAATCAAACTTAAGCTTATTTGGTCAAGATGTTCAAGTTAACTGCAACTGCGGCACGCAACATGCTTTTTTGTTTCAAAGCCAAGTTTAATCATGGCATGATGCAGGCACGTTATTAGTGAAGTTAGCATTGTTGAAGTAAGAGTTAATCATGGCAAAGAAGTTTTACGTAGTATGGGCCGGTCGAGAAACGGGTATTTTTACCAGCTGGGATGTTACCAAGCGTTCAGTTGATAAATATCCGCAAGCCAAGTTCAAATCCTTTGCTACAGAAGCAGAAGCCAAAGTTGCATTTGCTAAATCTCCTGCAAGCAGCATAGGCAAAAGTGTGCCAGCTAAAGCGGCTGGTCGTTCATCGACAAAGGCTGCAGGGGCTGGAACATCAACCAAGACTCTTAGCGCTAATCAAGCTGTGTTAAGCCAATTTGATGTGGTTATTTACACCGACGGAGGTTGCGAACCCAACCCAGGTAAAGCGGGTTCAGGGATGGCGATATACCGCAAAGGCGAGTTAGCCGAATTATGGTTTGGTTTGTTTAATCCTAATGGCACCAATAATACCGCCGAGCTCAATGCACTGCATCAAGCATTGATTGTGGCTAAAAAGGTCCTAGACGCGGGTGAAACAGTGCAAATCATGAGTGACTCACAGTATTCGATTAAATGTGTTTGTGAGTGGGCATATGGTTGGAAAGCCAAAAGCTGGACCCGAAAAACCGGTGAAATCGCCAATCTGGAGATCATCAAGCAAGCACATGAGTTATACGATGCAATGAAAGACGATATCGTGCTTCAGCATGTCGCGGCCCATATAGGTATTGAAGGTAACGAGCTGGCAGACAGAATGTCGATTCATGCGATTGATAAACAACACAAAGGGTTTAGTCAATTTAGTGCGCCACTGGATATCAGTAAAATTCTCGCGTTGCGAACAGGCTAGTTATTGTCGTAATCTCTGCTGAGCGCGTTAAATTCTTTAAAACAGAAACACAAAAAAGCCGGATTATTCCGGCTTTTGTATGTGTGACTTACGATTACTTAGTATTTTCTTCGTACATTAAATAATGGCTTTGCTCCATCCCTAATGATTCATAGGTTTTTTGGGCAATTTTATTGTCATGTTCAACATACAAACGGAAACTGGCGGTGCCACCGTTTTCTGCTGCTAAGTCTTTTACCGCTTGATAAAGCTTGCCATAAATACCCTGACGACGATTCTGTGGACGGATATACACACTCTGGATCCAGTAATAATTACTCGCGCGCCAGTCACTCCACTCATAGGTGACCATTAACGAACCGGTAATCTCACCGTCAACTTCGGCGACTAAATATACCCCACGTTCAGGATGGGTAAGCAGTCCTTCAACACCGCGAGTTAATTGCTCAGTGTCTAATGAAAGGTTTTCGGTTTCCATTGCCATGGCTTGGTTAAACTGAACTAGGGCTTGTAGGTCGGCATGTTGGCCAATTCTTATTGTCATGTTTTTCTCGTTTTTATAGGATGAACTGTGAATATCATAACGCGACACTCAATAAAAGTATTGGTTTGTTGCGTCAGAAAATGTGTACGAAATAAGTGAGTGTTACAATATTTATGGCAGTTTAGTCGGGTGAAAGACCAAATTCAATAACGGTAAAACTCAACAATACTCAATCAACATTTCAGTGCCTAAAACAAACATACCCATATTGCTTAACCCGCTTGATAGCGTGATTACAACTTCACAATAAAACAGCTGTGTCATATTTGTTCAATATAAAAACTCTCAAATGTTGGTTTTTTCAGTATAAAAAAGGCGAAAAATAATCCTATTACCGATGTTGTTTGCCGTACTTTTACACGGATTAATGCTGCTAATACTCGGCGTTACGCCAGTCTGTGCGTGGATCAGGGCTTACTTATTTACGGTCCTCCACTAACGTATAATTGAAATTATTGTGACGATGCAGTAATGTGACGCCACGACGATTTAGATCTATGTCACAAACTGCATAAATTGATGGAGATAATTATGAAAGTTGCTGTATTGGGTGCTGCTGGTGGTATTGGCCAGGCTCTAGCTTTACTGTTAAAAACTCAACTGCCTGCGGGCTCAAAGTTGTCTCTATATGACATCGCTCCTGTTACTCCTGGTGTTGCGGTTGACTTAAGTCACATCCCAACAGACGTAGAAGTAAAAGGTTTTGCTGGTCAAGATCCTACTGATGCATTAGTTGGCGCAGACGTAGTGTTAATGTCTGCTGGTGTTGCGCGTAAGCCTGGTATGGATCGTTCAGATCTATTCAACATCAACGCTGGTATCGTGCGTAACCTAATGGAAAAAGTGGCTGTAACTTGCCCTAAAGCATTAGTGGGTATTATTACTAACCCAGTTAACACGACTGTAGCGATTGCTGCTGAAGTATTAAAAAATGCCGGTGTTTATGACAAAAACCGTTTATTCGGTATCACAACACTTGACGTTATCCGTAGCGAAACCTTCATCGCTGAGCTTAAAGGCTTAAACGTTGCTGATGTTAAAGTTAACGTGATTGGCGGACACAGCGGTGTGACTATTCTTCCACTACTTTCTCAAGTTGAAGGTGTTACTTTCACTGACGAAGAAGTAGCAGCAATGACAACTCGCATTCAAAACGCGGGTACTGAAGTTGTTGAAGCTAAAGCCGGTGGCGGTAGCGCAACATTATCAATGGGCCAAGCTGCATGTCGCTTTGGTTTATCATTGGTACGTGGTCTACAAGGCGAAGCTAACGTTGTTGAGTGTGCTTATGTTGACGGCGGCAGTGAGCACGCTACATTCTTCGCACAGCCAATCCTACTTGGCAAAAACGGCGTAGAAAAAGTATTACCTTACGGTGAAATCAGCGCATTCGAAGCTAACGCTCGCGATGCAATGTTAGACACTCTTAAAGGTGACATCAAATTAGGCGTTGAATTTGTTAAGTAATTAACAGGTCGATGCTCTAAAAAACGCGAAGCCAAGGCTTCGCGTTTTTTTGGTTTTAAAATAGGTTCTTTTTTACCAACTAATCTCTTTGCCTTGCCAATCTAAGTAACTGGCTTCGCCGTTGGGCTCAATATTGGCCATGATGTTATACAGCTGGCTGGCGACAAATTCTGGGGTAAAAAGCTTGCCTGCGGGTACATTAGCCTGAAAGGGTTTTGATAATGGAGTGTCAGTAGTACCGGGGTGAAACGCAATGAGTTTAACTCGTTTAAGGCGTCTGGCATATTCAACCGCAGTGGTTTTGATTAGCATGTTTAATGCGGCTTTTGACGCACGGTAGCCATACCAGCCGCCGAGGCGATTATCTGAAATGCTGCCTACTCGGGCACTTAATATGCTGATCACACATTTTTGTTCACCAGTGACTTTATGACGCGGTAGTGACAATAATGAGGTGAGGGCGCTTAGCCATAACATAGGCACAATACTGTTGGCATAAAACAACTGTTCTAACGATAGTGCATCAATATCCTCAATGCGTTTCTCTGGCATTAATGTTGAATCTTTAGCCGAATGAGGCCCTAAAGTTGAATCAGCGCTTTGCGGGTTTTTACTGTGCAAAATACCATTACACATCACTATTCGTGTCACTTTGCCTGCAATGGCCGCTATATTGGTAACACATTGTTCTATTGAGGCTTGCTGATAATCACAGCTGAAATGATGATGGCTAATATTGTCCGTAAGATCATGTAGTATCAATTTATTTTGGCGGCTAACCGTAATGATTTGTAGCGGCGAAGTATCATGCCTGTTTGACTGCTGGCTTGATGCTTGCTGAATAACTGCTTGATCAGTATAGGCTTGGTGAGTAAAGGTTTTGGTAATAAAAGCTTGGGCAATTAGCGATGACGCGCCAATCACAATAATGGTTTCTGTTGTCGTTGAATCGCTCATGCACTTTGCCCTTACTTTATTTTACAGTTACCGTTATCACAGCGTTTTTGACCTGTAAGCAAATAAGATATACGGTAACGATTACGGGCAAAGGCCAAATACGCGAGGTCAGCAACAGGTTTAATCAGCGGTAAACGTAATAACTTTATCCAACCATGTTTACCGGTTAAGCCCCAAGCTTTAGCTGTAACATCTAAACCATACAGCCAGCTACCATCAGCTTGTAATCCATGTAGCACCGTATTGGCGTGCACTACATCTAAATCAGGAAAACGCAGATTAATATCAGCAGCGTTAATGTCTTCAAGGCCGATGCGGTTTAAATTGTCATGATGCTTTAATTGCTTCATTTCATTGAGGCACAGTGGGCAGGTGCCATCGTAAAAAATAGTCAGTTCCATTATTTACCTCTTTTATGCCAATGCTTACTAAACACACATTTTTAATGCTTATATTGACTATTGTACGCCCCAAACTCCAAGTCAGTTTACATTTGTTTCCATGATCGCGATTACACACAAATTACCGAGGTTTATGATCTTTTTATTGCATCTTGGCGTATATCATCAAAACAATTCACAAGGGCTCAATAATGCCATTAAGCCAAGCCATTATTAAGGTCACCAATTTACGCTTACGTACGTTTATTGGGTTTAACCAAGACGAACGCGAAAAGCAGCAAGACGTGGTGATCAATATCGAGATCCATTATCCAGCCGATCGATCGTTTCAAACCGACGATGTTGCCGATGCGCTAAACTACAAAGTAATCACCAAAAAAGTGATTCAGCATGTCGAAGAAGGCCGTTTTTTATTACTGGAAAAATTGGTTGCCGACGTATTAGATATTTGTCGTGAGCACCCAACCGTTACCCTGGCCAGAGTCACCATTGATAAGCCTCATGCATTGCGTTTCGCTGATTCAGTGTCGTTATCTTTAGAATACCAAAGCTAGCCAACCTATTATTTAAGGATGTTATTATGACGACCATTAATGACATAACTCGCGCAGAGTTGTCTGCAGAAGCATTAAAAGTACAACAAGCGTTAGTCGCCCATGGCCTTGAAACACCGTTAGTGCCAAGTGACATGACCAGCGAGCAAAAATACCAGCGCATTAAAGGCTTAATGACCGAAGTTGTGTCGACGTTAGGGCTAGATTTAACCGATGACAGCTTAGCCGAAACTCCGCACCGCATTGCCAAAATGTACGTTAACGAAATTTTCTCGGGTCTCGATTATGCTAATTTTCCAAAAATCACTCAAATCGATAATAAGATGGGTGTTGAAGAGATGGTAAAAATTAGCAATATCAGTGTTGTGAGCACTTGCGAGCATCACTTTATTACTATCGATGGTTTCGCCAAAGTGGCATATATTCCCAAAGATAACATTATCGGCTTATCGAAAATTAACCGCATCGTGCGATTTTTTGCTCAGCGTCCACAAGTGCAAGAGCGCTTAACTCAGCAGATTTTAGTCGCGCTGCAAACGTTGTTGGCGACCGATGATGTTGCAGTGAGCATTAACGCCACCCATTACTGCGTAAAATCTCGTGGCATTATGGACACCTCGTCAAGCACACAAACCACTGCACTTGGCGGCTGCTTTAAGGCCAATCCTGCTAGCCGAGCCGAATTTTTAGCATAACTTTTAGCATAACTTTTAGCATAACTTTTAGCATAACGTTTAGCATAACGTTTAGGCATAGCTAGCCTGAACTCGGGATCGATAGCGCCACAGCATGATTTTTAATAATGACTTCACATCGTGAGGTCATTTTTTATAAACACTATCGATTGTCATTATTACGCGCTAGGATGGCTTTTAGTCAGATTTGAATGGTTTGCTTTGAGATAACCATCTAATTTAATTATGATAAAAGCTCAATGTATCTGAGCTTAAATAAAGAGAGCATTATGGAACGTACAATACTGATCACTGGCGTAGGTAAACGCATAGGTTATGCACTGGCCAAATATTATTTGGCTCAAGGTCATCATGTCATTGGCACTTATCGCACTCATTATGACAGCATTGAACAGCTCGGTAAGTTGGGCGCGAGTTTACATTCATGCGACTTAACCGATCCAGCATCTATTGATGGATTAATTATTCACATCAATGAGCATCATGCTCGCGTCGATACCATTATTCATAATGCGTCAGACTGGTTACCCGATAACAGCGGCTTAAGCCCTGCCGATACGATGATGCGGATGATGCAAATTCACGTATCAGCACCGTATCAAATCAATCTCGCCTTAGCGCCATTACTGATTAGCGCCGCTAAAAGCAATGACGACAGTATTGGTGCCAGTAACATTATTCACATTACCGATTACGTTGCCGAAAAGGGCAGTAAAAAGCACATCGCCTACGCCGCCAGTAAAGCAGCATTGCATAATATGACACTGTCATTTGCCAGTTTATTAGCCCCACATGTCAAAGTGAACTCCATTGCTCCTGCGATGATTTTATTTAATGAAGATGACGGCGAGACATACAAAGCCAAAGCGTTGGCTAAAGCCATATTGCCCAAAGAAGCTGGTAATGCGGAGATTATTGCTTTAGTCGACTACTTGCACACCAGCCATTATGTTACCGGCCGCAGCTACGCCGTTGATGGCGGCAGGCATTTAAAATAATCCATACAACGCCAAGCGCTAATGTGCGGGGCAATGTTGACGTTAATTTGCTATAGACTTCTAGATGGCTAATTGTTAGTGTGGATATTAATCAGTATCCACACTCGCTATTATCGAAAGGAAGTCACTATGTCTGCAGAAAACATGAAGCTGGAATCATTGGCGCTACATTATGGCTACGAGTCTGAAGCTACCACCAAAGCCGCTGCGGTGCCGATATACCAAACCACCTCATATACCTTCGATGATACCCAGCACGGTGCCGACCTGTTTGATTTAAAAGTGGCAGGCAACATCTATACCCGCATCATGAATCCCACTACCAGTGTGTTAGAGCAACGCTTAGCCGCCATTGAAGGCGGTATCGGTGCACTGGCTGTGGCATCTGGCATGGCTGCGATTACTTACGCGATTCAAGCATTAACCCAAGTGGGCGACAATATTGTCAGTACCAGCCAGTTGTACGGCGGCACGTATAACTTATTTGCCCATACGCTGCCACGCCAGGGCGTTGAAGTCCGTATGGCGGCGTTTGATGACTTTGATGGTCTCGACGCATTAATTGACGACAACACTAAAGCGCTATTTTGCGAATCGATTGGTAACCCAGCAGGTAATATTGTCGACTTACAACGTTTGGCCGATATTGCCCATAAACACGGAGTGCCATTAATTGTCGATAACACCGTAGCGACGCCAGTGTTGTGCCGCGCATTTGATCATGGTGCCGACATTGTTATCCATTCGCTCACTAAATACATTGGCGGCCACGGCACAACCATTGGCGGGGTGATTATTGACTCGGGTAAATTTGACTGGGTTGCCAACAAAAAACGTTTTGCGATACTTAACGAACCTGATCCGTCTTATCACGGTGTGGTGTATACCGACGCATTTGGACCCGCCGCTTATATTGGCCGATGCCGCGTAGTGCCACTGCGTAATACTGGCGCAGCCTTGTCACCACACAGTTCATTTTTGTTACTTCAAGGCTTAGAAACCTTAAGTTTACGCATGGAACGTCATTGCAGTAATGCGCTTACGCTAGCCGAATATCTCCAGCAGCACCCAAGCATTAGTTGGGTAAATTACGCAGCACTTCCAGACAGCCCGCACCATGCAACCTGCCAAAAAATCACTGGTGGTAAAGCTTCAGGGATTATTAGTTTTGGCATTAAAGCTGCTAACGCAGAAGCGGGTAAAGTAGCTGGTGGTAAGTTTATTGATGCACTGCAAATGGTGTTACGTTTGGTCAATATCGGTGATGCTAAATCGTTAGCTTGTCATCCAGCCAGTACCACCCATCGCCAGTTAGACAGTGTCGAATTAGCTAAAGCCGGAGTATCAGAAGATCTAGTGCGCATATCGGTGGGTATTGAGCACATCGACGACATCATTGCCGATGTTAGCCAAGCATTAGAGAAAGCAATTGTGTAGTCACAATTGCTTTTGTTGCATATAACAAAAATCGTGGCACTTCGTCCACACCCGACCAAGAAGGGAAAAACTGCTTTCCCCTCTTGGATCTCCCCGGCAGCTCCGGCAAAGTGTTGATCCTCATAGCATAATAAAAATCGCCTAACGGCTCAGATGGTACATCCCTGTACCCCAGAGCCTGTGCCATCATCCTTGATGTCACTTCGGCATTTTTATCATGCTATTTCGGACACTTTGGACGGAGAATAGTTAAGTCTGCAGGTTTTTTCACATATCGGTCATTAATAGCGGCAATAAATCAGTTAACTAAAAAGCCCCATCAATAACGTGTATTGATGGGGCTTTTTATTACGAATCGGTAGCTATTTTAAATAGCTAATCTTCTCGTTGGGGTAATAATCACTGGCAAAGGAATATCCCAAAAATCGGTAGGCACTTGGCTCACTTGTTGGCAGTCGTGGGCAAACCCGACGGCTAATGGCTTGTTATCAACCACTTGTGCCAAGGTGCGGTCGTAATATCCGCCGCCCATGCCCATACGATTACCGTGTTCATCAAATGCCACCAAAGGAGTGATAATCATATCGAGATTATCGACAGTAATAACATGTTGCACATTAAGCTGTGGCTCGCTAATTCCATATTGGTTGTTAACCATCACAGAATCGCGATCGTAACGCACAAACAACAAGTTACCCTTACTAAACGGATGAATACGCGGTAAATAGAGATTAACGTCGACATCCCATAACGCTTCAATCAGTTTTTGAGTAGCAAGTTCACCATCGTGAGTGAAATACAAGGCAACATGCTGAGCCGACTGTGCTTGAATTTCAGCAAGCATATGGCGGCTGGCA
The DNA here is from genome assembly GCF_003797125.1 of Shewanella frigidimarina. Lineage (GTDB taxonomy): Bacteria > Pseudomonadota > Gammaproteobacteria > Enterobacterales > Shewanellaceae > Shewanella > Shewanella frigidimarina. The sequence continues at coordinate 508,692 of NZ_RKKE01000001.1, read as the reverse complement.
ATCAAGGCTAATTGGGATTGTTCTTCAGTGCTAAGGCTATTACGCTCTTGGCGTACATGGCGACGAATGTTCTCGCGGCTCATGTCTGTGCTATCAAACAGTGGTTCTTGAAACTCAGAAGGCGTGGCAAAGTAGCTGATGCGTGCCGAAGAGGTTGACGTAACTGGACGATTGTCTTTGTTAGTCATAAAGCGTGTGATTGACATAAAATTAGGATGCTCCCCAAAATACCGCTGCCGGCGCAGCCCTTGAACCGTAGGTTCAAGGCGGGTAAATGTTCATCTCCTAAGGCTTCTCGGTATAATCCGAGCATGCACAATGTTAACGAAAGCATTCACCCTGGGTTTGTAATTATCGGCACAGGGACTTAACCAACGAGCAAATATCCCAGGGAGCAAAACAGGGTAGAATTAAGCAATGCTTAGTTCTGAAATCTTAGTTTAGCCTTCCTAGCGGCTTCGTTCAACCAACGATGTTTCCAACGTTGACTGTAATAACGAAATACGCTCATCCATTTGCGCCATATATTGTTTATTTTTTTGTTTTTCTTCAAACAATTCATTGCCAATGTTCAGTGCTGCCATAATGGCTAACTCTTCACGGCTTAAATTATTAGTACGCGACTTCAAGGTTGTCAGTTGGTTTTCAACTTCTCTGGCAACAGTGCGCAAAGCATCTTCGCGTCCTTTTGGACATGCGATAGAGTAGGTGCGCCCTAATAGGGTAATATCAACTGCACTGTTACTCATAATGTTGCCTCAGATCCTTAGTCAGTTCGCGAACTATATAGGGCTGAATTTAAAAGAGCAAGGCAACAGCATCCCTTTTTAACTATTTGCTGTTTGTGTGAACAAATCCGCTTCAGTCTAGGCATAATTTGGGCACAATACACACTAGCATTTGGAGCATCATACTAACTCTGCTAGCATTGAAGCAGATATTGCGTTATTAGGAATTTACCATGGCAATCCCACCTTCATTATGTATTGAAAAACTAAAACAGGCCTTAGATTACGCTGAAGTCGGCCAGTATCCAGTAGAAGTGCATGGGGCGCTTGTTGGGATTATTTGTGGTGGTGTAAAGCAAGAAAATTTAGCTTGGCTCAAGCCGTTAGTTGAATTAATGAACGACGGTCAACCGTTAGAGCCAAACTTACAACAGCTGATCAGCGATTTGTATCAAGACACTGTGGCACGCTTAGTCGATTTCGAATTTGGCTTTACTCTTTTATTACCAGAAGAAGAAGCGTCACTGAGCGATCGCGTTGAAGCGTTAGCCTTGTGGACCCAAAGTTTTTTAACGGGTATTGCCATCATTCAACCTGAGCTAAATAAAGCGTCAGCCGATGTGCGAGAAGTGATTAAAGACCTTGCTGATATTGCCCAGGTAGAATTTGATGTTGGTGATGACGAAGAATCAGAAGTTGCCTACGAAGAGCTGCAAGAGTTTGTCAGAATGTCTGCTATTTTATGTTATTCAGAATTTGGCTTAGACATGCCTTTGAATGACACCGATGAGCATTCTACTTTTCACTAACATTTTGGTATAGGCAGCAACGCAGCGTATGACCACAGCACACACATCTACCGAGCCACTCGTCGTTGATATTGCCATAGTGGGTGGCGCCATGGCAGGTGCCACGTTAGCCCTAGGGTTAGCTAAGTTATCTGCCACATTATCTGCTACTTTATCATCAGCCACTTTAGCGCGTCCGCTGCGTATTGCACTCATCGAAGCTCATGTTGCCAACAACAATCATCCCGGTTTTGATGCCCGTTCTATCGCCATTGCGCACGGTTCTATTTTCGAACTGACTCGTTTAGGCATTTGGCCTAAGTTGCAGCATCTTGGCACCGCGATCGAAAATATTCATGTGTCTGATCGCGGCCACTTTGGCATGACCGAACTCAACGCTAAACCATTAGGCTTAGACGCGTTAGGGCAGGTGGTTGAATTGGCTCGTGTGGGTAACGTGTTATTCGACGAATTACAAAAGTCATCTGTCAGCGTGTTTTGTCCTGCCAAAGTCACTGATTTACAAGCCCAAACAGACGGTCACTTATTAACATTAGATAATGGCACTCAGCTGCATTGTCAGTTGCTGGTGGCCGCCGATGGCGCTAACTCGGTTGTGCGTCAACATTTGCAGCAGCCTACTGAGCAAATCGATTTTGATCAAACGGCGGTCGTTGCCAATGTCATTACCGACCAACCGCATCAACACTGGGCTTATGAGCGCTTCACCCAAACAGGTCCATTAGCACTGTTACCGATGACGTCAGTGCCATCAACACCTTCCACTCAGTCGCGTTTTTCACTGGTATGGGCATTACCGCCAGCCAAAGCTGATGCATTAAAAAATGCTGATAAAGCTGAGTTTTTAGCAGCATTGCAACAAGCATTTGGCCATCGTGTCGGCCGCTTTATCGATGTGGGTCAACGGGTCAGTTATCCACTCACGTTATCGTATATGCCTCGACCGATTTACCATCGTTGTATATTTGTCGGTAACGCCGCGCAAACGCTACACCCTATTGCCGGACAAGGTTTTAATCTGGGTTTACGTGATGTAGTCGGGCTACTCAAGGTGCTTGAACATGCCTTTAGCAGTAACACTGCAACCGAAATCGACCTCGGCAGCAGCGCTATCGTGCATCAATATTTAGCCGCTCGCCAAGCCGATCGCGACAGCACACTCAACAACATCGAATTTTTAGTGCGTGGCTTTTCCAATCAATATTGGCCGTTAGTTGCCGGACGCAATATCGGTTTGCGTTTATTGTCTTGGCTACCGCCGTTAAAGCGCCCCGTAGCGCAAACCGCCATGGGCTGGCGTTAACTCATTTTAAGGTAAGGATTGACCATGTTTTCAACTAAAACTTATGATGTTGCCATCGTCGGCGGTGGTATGGTCGGGCTTGCAACCGCAATCGGTTTAGCCAATGCCGACCTTAATGTGGTGGTTATCGATGCTGGCACAACCCAAGCGGTCAGCGGTGAGCCTAAATTGCGCGTCAGTGCTATTAACAAAGCAAGCCAACAACTGCTGGAAAACCTCGGTGCTTGGCAATACCTCGACGACAACCGTGTTAGCCCTTACCAAAAAATGTCGGTATGGGACAAAGACGGCCTAGGTAAAATTGAGTTTGACGCCCACAGTATCAGCGAAGCCTATTTAGGCTCGATCATTGAAAACGACGCCATCAGTTACGCCCTTGCCAAACGCGCCAGCGAAATAAGCAACATTACCCATATTGAAAACCAACGCCTTGAGCGTGTAGCCTTTGGCGAGCGCGAAGCATGGTTAACTCTAGCCAATGGCGATAACGTAAGTGCCGCCGTGGTGGTTGCCGCCGACGGAGCTAATTCTTGGGTGCGCCAGCAATGCAGTATTCCGCTAACCTTTTGGGACTACGGCCACCATGCCATTGTCGCGACCGTGCGCACCGAACTTGCCCACGACGCCACCGCCAGACAAGCCTTTTTACCTGGCGGCCCATTAGCTATGTTGCCACTGTACGACGACAATTTATGTTCCATCGTCTGGTCAGTATCGCCCGACCAAGCCGAGCAATTGTTGGCATTAGACGATATCGAATTTGGCAAAGCATTAACTGCCGCGCTCGATGGCCGTTTAGGCATGTGCCAGGTGGTTAGCGAGCGTCAATCATTCCCGCTACGTATGCGTTATGCGCGCCACTTTGCTCGCCACCGATTAGTGCTGGCTGGCGACGCTGCTCACACCATTCACCCGTTAGCTGGCCAGGGGGTTAACCTAGGCTTTTTAGACGCAGCTAGCATCATCGACACCTTTACCGAACTGCACCAGCAAGGCAAAGATTTAGGCGAATACAGCCATTTACGCGCCCTTGAACGTTGGCGTAAAGCAGAGGCGATGGAGATGATTGCCACCATGGAAGGCTTTAAAAGACTGTTTGCCGGCAGCAATCCGCTTAAAAAAGCCATGCGCGACATAGGCCTAACCCTAGTTGATAATGTCGCTGGGCTGAAAACAGTGTTCATCAAACAGGCTATGGGTAACAAAATGACATTACCTAAACTTTGTCGCGAGCCAATTTCATCATAGCTAATATAGAAACTTGTTTAATATCAGTCTATACAGTTAAATCGGCGTTTTTATTGTAAAAAATTATGTAAAAAAATTACAACAATAGATTAGCTAAACTAATGCGACCGGACTCGGATTAGAAAAATTTTTTGTATACAAAGTGGGTCTGCGGAGTATAATTTTGGCCGCATTTTATCAAAAACCTACATAAGAAAGGCCTCAAAAAAAGGGATAATAATGGCTAGCAAAACAGTACTTTTTAACAAGCATTTAGAATCTAAAGCCAAGATGGTTGATTTCCACGGTTGGGAAATGCCGATTAACTACGGCTCTCAAATCGAAGAACATCACGCAGTACGTCAAGACGCAGGCATGTTCGACGTGTCGCACATGACCGTAGTTGACGTTACCGGCAGCGATGCTTGTGCCTTCTTACGTAAGTTACTTGCTAACGATGTCGCCAAACTTACCGTACCTGGTAAAGCCCTTTACGGCGGAATGCTAGACGAAAACGCTGGCATCATCGACGACCTTATTACCTACTACTTAACCGACACCCATTACCGCGTAGTGGTTAACTCCGCTACTCGCGACAAAGACCTCGCCTGGATCAACAAACAAGCCGCAGCATTTGATGTTGTTGTGACTGAACGTCCAGAGCTTGCGATGATTGCCGTGCAAGGCCCTAATGCTAAAGCCAAAGCAGCTACTGTATTCAGCACTGAGCAAAATGCTGCCGTTGAAGGCATGAAGCCATTCTTTGGTGTGCAATCAGCCAGCTTATTTATTGCCACAACCGGTTACACCGGCGAAGCGGGCTACGAAATCATTGTTCCAGAAACCGAAGCAGAAGCCTTATGGCAAGCACTACTAGATGCAGGCGTTAAGCCATGTGGTTTAGGTGCACGTGACACATTACGCTTAGAAGCGGGCATGAACCTATACGGTCAAGACATGGACGAGTCAATTAATCCATTAGCCGCTAACATGGGCTGGACTGTAGCGTGGGAGCCAAGCGAGCGTGACTTTATTGGCCGTGATGCACTTACCGCCATTAAAGCGGCTGGCACAGAAAAATTAGTCGGCTTAGTCATGGAAGAAAAGGGCGTCTTACGCCACGATATGGCAGTATTTTTTACCGACGCAGACGGTGTTGAGCACCAAGGTGTGATCACCAGCGGTTCGTTTTCGCCAACATTAGGCTATTCTATTGCCATGGCCCGTGTGCCTAGTGGTATTGGTGCCATCGCTGAAGTTGAAATGCGTAAAAAGCGTGTTAACGTAAAAGTCATCGCTCCAAGTTTTGTACGTAACGGTAAGCAAGCTTTCTAACAACTCAATAAAATGAGTTGCGCTTTACCCAAAAAGAATTTATTTGTTAAGTATTAGAACATCAGATTAAGGAACAACGATAATGAGCACTATTCCAGCAGACTTGAAATATGCATCTTCGCACGAATGGATCCGTAAAGAATCAGACGGTAGCTACACAGTAGGTATCACTGAGCATGCTCAAGAGCTATTAGGCGACATGGTATTCGTAGAATTACCAGAAGTTGGCGACACAGTAACTGCCGGTGAAGACTGCGCAGTAGCTGAATCAGTTAAAGCGGCATCAGACATCTATGCACCTATTTCTGGTGAAGTGATTGCCGTAAACGAATCTTTAGAAGATTCGCCAGAGCTTGTTAACAGCGACGCATTTGGTGACGGTTGGTTCTTCCGTGTTATGCCTTCTGACGAATCAGAAGTGGATGCATTATTAGATGCAGACGGTTACCAAGAAGTGATTGACGAAGAATAAGCGCCAATGACGCAGGAAGCTCCCTCGGGAGCTTCTTTGTTATCTAACGATAAAAGTGTTGCGCCCTGCAGTATTGTCGTTTCAGCTTCATAAAGGAAGTGGCACACATAAAGCCACTCACGACGTAAGCGCGTTGCATTAATAAACCCTTTACGGGTTAGTCACGTATTACACGTTTTCACCCTAATCCAGTTCTGTGCCCTACCGCCATAACTGGTCGATTTGGAACAAGGTTTAACATGACCAAGCAAACCCTGACACAACTAGAACAACACGAGTTATTTCTAACCCGCCACATTGGCCCCAATGCTGAGCAGCAACAAGAAATGCTCAACTTCATTGGTGCAGAGTCGTTAGAAGACTTAACCGCGCAAACCGTTCCTGGCAAAATTCGTTTACCACAAGACCTCACCATCGGTGACTCATGTGGCGAAGCCGAAGGTATTGCCTATATCCGCAACATAGCTGACAAAAACAAAGTCTTTAAAAGCTATATCGGTATGGGTTACTACGGCGTGCAAGTGCCAAATGTTATTTTGCGTAACGTGTTCGAAAATCCAGGTTGGTACACTGCTTATACTCCATATCAGCCAGAAATCGCTCAAGGCCGTTTAGAAGCAATCTTAAACTTCCAACAAGTGTCAATGGACCTAACTGGCCTTGACCTTGCGTCAGCCTCATTGCTGGACGAAGCAACCGCAGCAGCAGAAGCCATGGCCCTTGCCAAGCGCGTGTCTAAAGCTAAAAAAGCCAACATCTTCTTTGTTGCCGATGACGTATTCCCACAAACATTAGACGTAGTTAAAACCCGCGCAGAATGTTTTGGTTTTGAAGTAGTCGTTGGCCCAGCAAGTGAAGCGGTAAATTACGAATTATTTGGTGCCTTGTTCCAGTACACCAACCGTATTGGCCAAATTACCGATTACACTGAGCTATTTGCTACGCTTCGCGACAACAAAGTCATTGTTACAGTAGCAGCCGACATCATGTCGTTAATGTTACTTAAATCACCGGGCGCCATGGGCGCAGATGTAGTATTTGGTAGCGCGCAACGTTTTGGCGTACCAATGGGATACGGCGGACCACACGCAGCATTCTTCGTTGCCCGTGACGAACATAAACGTTCAATGCCAGGCCGTATTATTGGTGTGTCAAAAGACACCCGCGGCAACAGCGCATTACGTATGGCCATGCAAACGCGCGAGCAACATATTCGCCGCGAAAAAGCCAACTCAAACATTTGTACCGCGCAAATTTTATTAGCCAACATGGCGTCGTTTTATGCGGTATTCCACGGCCCGCAAGGCTTAAAAACCATAGCATCACGCATTAACCGTTTAGCCGACATTTTAGCGGCAGGCTTAACAGCAAAAGGCTTAACCTTAGCTAACACCACTTGGTTCGACACCATCAGTGTTAAAGGTGCCGACGTTGCCGCCATTAATGCCCGCGCCATTGTTGCGCAAGTTAACTTACGTTTAGATGCCGATGGCGTGTTTGGTATCAGCTTAGATGAAACCACTATCCGCACAGATATCGCAGACTTGTTTGACGTTATCCTAGGCGCAGGCCACGGTTTAGATGTTGCAGCACTCGATGCCGACATCGTTGCTAATGGCAGCCAGTCAATTCCAGACGCGCTAGTACGTCAAGATGCAGTATTAACCCATCCAACGTTTAATCGCTACCAAAGCGAAACCGAGATGATGCGTTATATCAAGCGTCTCGAAAACAAAGATTTAGCCTTAAACCACTCAATGATCTCGTTAGGTTCATGCACCATGAAACTCAACGCAGCAGTGGAAATGCTACCAGTAAGCTGGCCAGAATTTGCTAACATGCACCCATTCTGCCCGCTAGATCAGGCACAAGGTTACACCCAGTTAATTAACGAACTGTCTGAGTTTTTAGTTAAAATCACCGGTTACGACTCTGTGTGTATTCAACCAAACTCTGGTGCACAAGGCGAGTACGCTGGCTTGTTAGCGATTAAGAAATACCACGAGTCTCGCGGCGACGCGCACCGTAATATTTGCTTAATCCCACAATCAGCTCACGGCACTAACCCAGCATCGGCACAACTAGCCGGTATGAAGGTAGTGGTTACTGCGTGCGACAAGCAAGGTAACGTTGATTTAGAAGACTTACGCACTAAAGCAGCAGAACTTGCAGACAGCCTATCGTGCATCATGATCACGTACCCATCGACTCACGGTGTGTACGAAGAATCAATCCGCGAAGTATGCGAAATCGTCCATCAATATGGCGGTCAAGTGTACCTAGACGGCGCAAACATGAACGCACAGGTTGGTTTAACATCACCAGGCTTTATCGGCGCAGACGTATCGCACCTTAACTTACACAAAACCTTTGCTATCCCGCACGGTGGCGGTGGTCCTGGTATGGGCCCAATTGGTGTTAAATCGCACCTTGCGCCATTTGTAGCAGGCCACACAGTGATTAAGCCAGGCCGCGAAAGCGACCATAACGGCGCAGTATCGGCCGCACCTTATGGTAGCGCCAGCATTTTGCCAATCAGCTGGATGTACATTAAGTTGTTGGGCACTAAAGGGGTTAAGCAATCAACCCAAACTGCGCTATTAAACGCTAACTACATCATGAAAAAGCTACTGCCTCATTACCCAGTATTATTTACTGGCCGTAACGACCGTGTAGCCCATGAATGTATTATCGATTTACGCCCATTAAAAGAAACCTCTGGCGTAACCGAAATGGATATCGCTAAGCGTCTAAACGACTATGGTTTCCATTCACCAACCATGAGCTTCCCGGTAGCGGGTACGTTGATGATTGAGCCTACTGAATCTGAGTCTAAGGTTGAGCTAGACCGTTTCATCGAAGCGATGATTTCTATTCGCGGTGAAATTACCAAGGTAGAAGCAGGCGAGTGGCCAGTGGACAATAATCCACTGCATAATGCACCTCACACCTTAGCGGATATTATGGACCCAGAGTTCGATTCACGTCCGTACAGTCGTGAAGTAGCCGTGTTCCCAACGGCAGCGGTTAAGGCGAATAAGTTTTGGCCAACGGTGAATCGTATCGATGATGTTTATGGGGATCGCAACCTTATGTGTGCATGTGTTCCTTTAAGTGATTATGAGTAATCATTATTAATAGTGGTTCCTGAATAGGAACTTCAATTTGAAAGCGACTGAAAGGTCGCTTTTTTATGCCTTTCGTTCCCATTTTTACGTCATTCCGGTAATGCTTTTGAGCCGGAATCCAGCTTGTTTCTTTTGTCTTCATCTTAGCTATGGCCTGCGGCCACTAACGTCGTGGCGCGTCGCCCACACCAGACCAAGAGGAAACCAACGGCTGTTCCCTCTTGGAACTCCCAGCCGCCCCGCAACATTTTCTGAAAAGCGAAAAGGTCGCCATGGGGATTGATCCAGCTTTTAACTTCGTTTGTAGTCTGCTTCGGCCCATCTTACAATAAAGAGTGAAAATGCTAACGCTTCCGATGGTACATCCTGTACCGCGAAAGCTAGCCTGACGTCCTGTCAGGCTCACGCTATTTTCTTCAACGGCCTCAAGGAAATGGAGCCTGCAGATATAATATCTAAAGCATTAAAAAAGCGTACCGATTGGTTCGCTTTTTTGTGTCTGTCATATCAGTAAATCTTGAACACATGTCATTCCGAATATGTTTATATTTACGTCATTCCGGTAATGCTTTTTAGCCGGAATCCAGCTCTATTCTTTTATTCTTAGCTTGTTGCTTTTATGGCTTGTGCTTCGCCCACACCAGACCAAGAGGAAACCAACGGCTGTTCCCACTTCGCTTTTTTGTTGAGGAAATAAAGTTTATTCTGAAATCATTTATTCATACTTAAGACTGAAAACTTATCAGTAGGTCATTACCAACTTTACAGATTAAATTTCCCGTCTAAGTTATAAATGTCAAAGTGGTTTTTATCCAGTCGTCTTGGCTTAACAAATAACTGATAGTCATAAGGACAAGGAACGATTATGAAATTAATTAAAACCACTTCACTGTTGTTACTCTGTGTATTATCACCGCTAGTTTTAGCTGGTCAAAAACTGATTGTTGATGGTGCAAAACAAAGCCAGGTTTGCTATAGCTCACTGATTAACCGAAAAAACAGCATTAGTACGCTGAATAAAACGACAACGATAGATACATGTCTGCAGTCTAACGACCCTACAAAGCAAATAATCATTAATTGTCAGCCATCAAATACACTTTCAATTGAAGGAGTTGATAAGGTTAAATTAGCAAATGACATGCTTGCAGCTAATATGTTTGCAAGTTGCCTTGAAGAGGTTAAAGCTTCGGGTCAAATTATGACAAGTCAAGACAACAAACTGCTTACTCAATTAACAAGCACAATAAAAAGTGAAGATACAATAAATCGATGGATTAGCTCATTTGAACTAGGTTATAAACATCAAAATGGCTATGACGAAGAAGGGAATCGCACAGGTTTTGATCAAGGTGGTATTACTGGCTCTCTTAAGCTTAATGGTCGGTGGAAAAATAGTTGGGGCTGGAGCGATGCTGTCACTAATTTTGAAGTTGGAGTTGTATTTGAGCAATATCCAACAGTAAATGAGGATAAGCCTGATCCAGAAGTCTCTGAATTTAACGATGTTACGGATGCTATTGATGGTTATTTGAAATTTTTGTATTCACCTGGACATTTCATGGCTACAGAAGATGGTGATTCGGTACTCAGTTTTGCAGTTTTAGCAGGTGTTAGAAGTTTAGATGAGGCTAGTCCAGGTAATGAATTGGCTAGATACTATGGTGGTGGACTCGAGTTTAATCTTTATAGTATGGGTTTTAGTAAGTATCAAAATGGCTTACCTAGAGCTCGTGTGGGTACTTATTTTGTTAGAACATCAAATTATGGTGTGAGGGAAGATGTCAACGTATGGGTAATTCAAGCTCAATATCAGCTTGTTGAAGATAAGCCATTTTTATTAGGATTCAATGCCAATTTAGGGCCTGATGATTTAGATGATTATTCGGTGACTCTAAGTGTAAGACAAGATACAGCCAAGTTGATGAGTTTTTTTGGTTTTATCTCCGAGTAATTGTTTTTGTCATATTAAATGTTGTTAGTAAATCTAATTCTAATATTCTTGATATGGTGAGTTGGATCTAATGTATTCTTTCTTCCTATTAAGTGATTATGGGTAAGTGCTGGTAGGAGTAATTGAATATGTGCCATGATGTGGAAGCGAACCGGTTGGTTCGCTTTTTTAATATTCTGGCAATGATTATCATTTTGTCAATCATTGAGTATTTGTGATTAGATACTAATTTTAATTATGTTTAATCTGTATATTGAAAACTCCATGTATGGATCAAGTCTTGACCGGTGGACCTTTTATTTTTTTTCTTAACATAGTCATATAACATGACAACGTTCTTATTATTGACAGCAAACTGCGCTGCCGCAATAGCCGCAGGCTTTGTGCCAAAAGGTGCCAAGCATAAGTTTCGTTTTTCATAACATGCGGATTGATAAACTTGGTTAATTATTTCATAGGTTTGGATTGGATCATTTGCACCAGCAAATTTAAATCGCGTATTTGAACTGCTACTGATTTCTGTAAACTGTTTATAATTATTTGAGAGAGTTCTATTCTCCCATCCCAACTTAAATGGTGGAGTGCCAAGAAGGCAGGTTATATTTCTTGTATCAAACTCATCAGAATTAATAATCGAACCCAATCTATGACCTTCAAATCCTAAAAAGAAAAAAAGCATTGAGTGCGCACTATAACCTATATATGGAGGGACCTGTTGAATTCCAAGTCCATCATCTGACAAATCAAATAACTTTATTTTATCAATACCTAATGTTTTTAGCTCTGTATAGCTAGTAGGTTGAACGTAAATTACGTCGAATGAACGTTTTTTATCATTTAATAAGTGAAATAAATGTAGTATTTCTGGCAATGCTAATGTTGTAGCATCAATTAGAATTTTACCTTTAGGTAGATTATATTCGCTTAATTTTCTTATGCCATATTTGTTGTTATTTATAATTAATGAAACCGTTTGTGGGCAATATGAGACGGTTATGATCTCATTAGAGTATTTACTTATATAATTTAATGACCAATCGCTACGGTCATCATATTTATCAATGTCAGTATACGTCAAGTCATATGTTTTGGTTTTTGGATTTTGGATAGCTTCATTTACAAACTCCGTTCTCCAAGTCTGAACATTTATCATAATAAAATACCTTGGGTTCCTTCTGAATCATCAGACTTCCATTTCTGTTGATATTGTTTTCTGATAATATCAAAACTTTCAGAACTTCCTGATACTATGACTTTAAACTGTTCCATTGTGAGAGTTATACCACGTTTTTTCCTATAAGATATTCCAAACTTTGGAGCGTATACAGGGTTTAACTGAAATTCCTTGCTTGTAATTTGCTTATCATCTTTTATTCTCCTTGATTCATCTTCAACCAGTACTCTCCAACTGAGTGCCGAATTTAAAAAATCTTCTAACTCCTTGTCTGCTCCTGAGTAATCATAAGTAAATGTGAATATATCTCTCTCAGGTTCAGATTGATAACTAGCTTTTTGAGAAATCCTAAACAACTCCCCAATTCTATTAACCATGTGTGAAAGTTTATTTCCATGAGGAGGGTAACTAATTACTTCTTTAACTAATGATGTACTACTTGTAATCGAACCTTTATGCATTCCAATAAAGGTAATTGGCTTAATATCTTCAATGTTTAGATATTCTATATTAGAGTCAAAATCATCAGACTGTTTTAATGAAGACAAACACAGTTCTTTGAAATGTCTAATATTTGGTGTTGTCATAGTTATAAAACGTTCAAATCCAGCATATAACGGCACTTGAATAAAAGCATTCTGAAGGTTTAGTGATAATAGTGTATTAAACTCAAAAGTATTAATTTTATCTTTTATTGTTTTTATTTCTGATTTTGTTGAGTTATTATTTAAGTATTTTATTATGAGTTCAGATTCGAAACTTTTTTGTTTGTACGTCCCAAGTATGGTCAAAGCTAAGCTTGTATCTAAAAAAATTAATTCGGAAATTTCTTTTGAGAAGTTTAAAGATTTTAAGATTGTTAATAATTTGTTTTTTACACTGTTGTTTGTGATACAGATTTCAGATAAAGACTTTATTGATGGCGTAGGCAAAATATTTTCAATTACGGATATGACTTTATCTTGGTAACTTTTTTCTTTCCTAGCTTCAATGTTTTTTCTATCACCTAAGAAGCCAGGAGTTAGTTGCGGTACTTTACAAGTTAGGCCAGCATTTTGTAATGTAAGAATGAATATTTCTGCGGCGTAAATTTTAAAATAACCTTCAATGTAATTATCTAAATTCTCTTCAACATAATCATCTGGTGATTGTAGCCATTGATCGCAAGTTGTTTCATTGGTTGGTTTTGAATTTAATTTATAAGCAACATTCCAATTTAATAATTTATTAGATTCTTTTCTATATGTATTAACAACTTGTTGCTGCTCAATATTTAACAGCTCAAACTCGTCAATGAATACTTTAAATGTAGTGTCACTAAATTTATCATAATCTAACCTTAAAGCATCGGTAAGGTATGCAAGCATCTGTTTTGGTTCTATAGATAAAATACCGTCTAGATTTACAGGATTTAATCTAGTTGATATCTCATACTTATAGTCCATTATCCAAGAGTTGAGTTCATTAATGTCATTTATAGTTGAATTAGTAACCTTAGCTACTCTTGTCCAAAAAATTCCATTATCTTTTAAACAAGTGATGATTTCTGGGAAATGGTAGCTAATATTATTGATCAAACTAGACAGTTCTTGTAATAAAGATAAAGCAGCATGAATTGAAAAAAATCTTAAAGCATCATCACCTAACCAATTTGACTTTAATCCTTGACAATAAGCAATGTCAGGTTTCCAATATAATAAAATACAAGTAAATTCTTCTTCACTAATAGTTGTAACATTTCGGTCAAACCTAGTTGAATGAGAAAAATATTGAATGTAGGTACTTTTCCCTGAACCTCTAGAACCAGCTAATGCAATTGAATGAGATATATTTCTTAGATCAAACTTGTCAATAAAAAATGGAACAACAAAATTATTTAAAACGCTTCCATTTGATGTTTGAAATTCTAATCTGGCAGTAGATAACTTATTTATTATATCAATTACTTTCATTATGATCTCCTACTAAATAATTGCTGCCAATTTTTATTTTTTTTTGATTTCATCATATAAAGTAATGATGGTGTTTGGTTGGGGCATCCCCATTCAAATGCTAACGGTAGGCCTGCAAATTCATGTCCAAACCAATATGGCATCTTTGAAGCATATTTTTTATGCATTCCAATTAAAAAGTTTTTAACATCAAGTATAGTATTTATTTGGTCGTTTTTAAATAATTCATTATCGTCACCATAAAATAAACTATCGGTTTTTAGTATATATTCAGATGGTAAAATATGCAGTTTAGGGTATAGGGTACTAATATGATTAATACCTATTTCAAAACCAACTAATGGACAGTAAATAATTTGCGTTGTTTTAATTTTATCCTCTAGATTAAATTCTAATGCAAAGTCAATAAACTGTTCTCCGCTACCAATAAAGTCATCAATTAATATAATAACTTTTGGAGGCGTTGTAGCTTTTGCTAGTGAATAACGATTTGTATCAAGTGCAGTAGAAAGCATTCTATAGATTGTACTTCCTGATTCACCTTGATCAGAATTTAATTTTACAGGGCAGAATCTTAAGTCTTTCGAAAGCTCACCACTTCTTAGTTTTTCTTTCCATTTCGGTATTGTTTCAACATTAATAGAAGTATTTTCACTTAAATATTGTCTAATTGGTCCATAAAGCAATCTAGCGTAACTAGCCTTAGCCATTTCTTTAGATCTAACGATTAAATTATCTAAAAATTGAAGTGCAATATACTCTTCAATTTTACAATCAAAGTTATTTAACCATGCAGTAAATTGTTCATATTCAAATGGCCAAATGTTCGTATCACAGTAAATTTTTATTTTTTCTATTACTATGATTTTGAATGCTTCTGAGTTATTTGGTAATAGCATATTCGTTTGTTAAATAATCCTTTATTGTTTTGTAAGTTATATATTTAGCCCCAACGCCTAAAGCTGCATTAGTCAAATATTTTTTACACTGTACTGAAGATAACTTTTTCCATATTTTATCACCAACTATTTTATTCTTAGGAGTTATCCCTATGATGCAATCACTTATAGGAATGGAACCAGAATGAATAAATAAGGTTCTACCTAAACACCGTCTACCAACTCTCGCAATTAGGATGTCATTAGATTTCGCATTTTTAACATTATCAACTGGAGTTGTGCCAATATCCAGAAGGGTTGGTTGATGTGGCATATCTGTTGTGTGTATATGTGTATTACCAATTTTTACAAGCTCATTGTGAGATTTGTTACCTCTATACATTTCGAAGTCTTCACTAGATATTTTGTCAGTATATTCTAAGCTGTTAATTTCTTTATAAAAACGATAATCAGATCTGACGATAGCATTAGATATATCTACATCGATGGCATCGTCTCTATCAATATAAGATAATGGGATGCTTTTACATGATTTTGTTTTATTTTTCAATGTGATAATGAATGTTTGCGCGTCAGTTTTTTTAAAGCTGCTCTCAGGAAGTTGAATTATGTTAGTTATATTATATTTCTCAAATAAAAATTGACGAACTGGGAGCCATTTTTGTCCGGAGACTAATCCCGCAGGAACTATAATTCCAATCTCGCCAGTTTTTGTTAATAATCTAAGATTTTGAGCTAAAAAAATAAGTTCAGCAGGTACTTTTTTGAGATTTTTTGAAATACAATCCAATAAACCTATAGCTTGTAATATTTTTTTATTGTTGGAATCTAAGTCGCATAAAAAATATGGAGGATTTGATATCAATAAATCTATTTCTCCAAAGCTATCATTAATAATATTTGGTAATGAAGGGTCAAAGCCACTTAATTCTAGGGCTTTTATTAATTTATTTGATTCAGCGTAAAGAATGTTTTTTCTATCTATATCAATACCAATTAAACTTAGATTATCCCATCTTCTTTTTGCGGCACATAAAAGTTCTCCTGCACCAAAGCCAAGATCTAAAGCTGTTTGAGGTGATGCTATAGTTAAGTTCTTCACTAATGCATCACTGTAAATTTTACTTGTATAATATTGATTTAATTGCATTATTATAGATAAAAAATTATTTGTTAAACTATATTATATCAATTTAGCGTTCTTAGATAGCACCGTCAATAATGGTGTAATAAATTGACGATTAGTAGGATAGAATAAACATCACAATCTTAATCATTTCCCTACCTCACTCTTACTCAAACATCTCTGCGCCACTTGATACACAATAGCGTCGACTTGTTGTTGGCTGAGTGTTTGGGTTCGGACGGCTGGTATGGTTTTGACCAACTGCTTGTGATTTAAGATGGGGAACGGTGGTCGAGTTTGGCTGGTGACGTACCAGCCGGGGAATACTAATACTGGGCTGGAGAACACTTGCTGGCCGGTAGCTTTGGTGAGCCACTGGCTGACCCACGTTGCTTGTCGAGTTGCTTGTTCTATTGGTTTGGTTTCAGTCCACGATGGAAAGCATAAGCGGCCGTCTTTATAAAATAGTTGGTAGTCTTTACCTTGGGTTGCGCTAGTCGATTTACTGTCGCGTTTGCGCTTGTGGCGGCCTTTGGTTTCGATGGCGAATACGCCATTTTTACCTATGGCTAAATGGTCGATGTTAAAGCCGTCGGCTTGTATGTCGTGAAACACTTGATAGCCCAAAGCTTGTAAGCCGATTAGCTCATTGGCAGTGGCGATTTCGGCAGTGTGGCCTAGGCGTAATTTGGTGAGTTTGGAAAAGTTTTTCCACGTTTTGTGTCCGCAATATCCTAAGCCAACGATTACAATCGGGGCGAAAGCAGTTGGGAATGAGCTGTCGCTAATATGCTTAACGATACTTTCGTAGGCAAACGGAAACGTCACCACCATTACAGCCATTGTTAGGCCAGCGATTAGGTCAAACTGTAAGTCCTGAATTTGTTGTTGTAAGCCAAAAGCGGGGATACGTTGAAGTTGTTCACGATCGACAGGTAGCTTTACCGTCTGGTCACGGTATCTAAGCATTAGGTGCATAATTAACACCATCAGAAACATGCCCGAAAGCAAGATGATGGTGGCGAATACATTGGTAAACAAGCTTGTCATTGTCGTCCTTGCGCGTGATGTGACCTAAGCAATCGGTCGCAATTCTAAATCCATGAATCTGCTGGATTAATATACTCCGAGTTTGGCAATATTGTAAGTGGAAATTTTCATCAATCGTTAAGCGTCGCAATTGAGCGAAATGGGCTGTTGCTGTAGTCAAAAATATCATTGCATAATAATGGCTTGTATCAGTGTGTATCTTAATGGGTTAGCGTCACTGTGACCATTTTACCTGAGTGTGAAACATAAAAAGGCCTGCTTATTTTAAGCAGGCCTTTTGGGTTTAGTTTTCGCTGTTAGTCATGTTCACTTCAAAAACATCGCTTAAGCTAGTCACTATTTGGGTAAGTCACTTTCTACACAAGCCGTTTACAAAATCAGTCTATAAATCTGTTTATAAAAGCAGTTATAAAAGCAGTTATAAAATCAGACTATAAAAGCGGTCTTAGAACTGGTTCATTGTGTTGTCTTTACCAGACGCTTTAAGCGCTTGGTCACCAGAGAAGTACTCTTTATGTGCATCACCCATATCTGAACCAGCCATGTTTTGATGTTTAACACAGGCGATACCTTGACGGATTTCCTTACGTTGAACATTGGCAACATAACCCAACATACCTTGGTCACCGAAGTATTCTTTAGCCAAGTTGTCGGTAGACAGTGCTGCTGTATGGTAAGTCGGTAGTGTAATAAGGTGATGGAAAATACCTGCTTCACGGGCCGAGTCAGATTGGAAAGTACGAATCTTTTCATCAGCTTGGATAGCAAGCTCAGTGCCATCGTAATCAACACTCATTAATTGAGGGCGGTCGTAAGCTGACACGTCTTGTCCTGCTTTTTGCATCGCATCAAATATTTGCTGACGGAAGTTAAGCGTCCAGTTAAACGATGGCGAGTTGTTATACACAAGCTTGGCATTAGGAACAACTTTACGGATTTCGTTAACCATGGCACCGATTTGAGATACATGAGGCTTTTCAGTTTCAATCCACAATAAATCAGCGCCATTTTGCAATGAAGTAATACAATCAAGTACACAACGTTCTTCACCCGTACCAGCACGGAACTTAAATAAGCCATTTGGTAGACGAGCCGGTTTGACCAGTTTGCCACCTTGCTGGAATACCACATCACCATTTTCAAGTTTTGCAGCATCAACGGCTTCAACTTCAAGGAAGCTATTGTATAAATCGCCTAGATCGCCAGCTTCTTTAGTGACAGCAATTTTTTGAGTTAAGCCTGCACCTAATGAATCGGTACGCGCAACAATCACGCCGTCATCGATACCGAGTTCTAAAAATGCATAACGAACCGCATTAATTTTTGCTAAAAATTCAACATGTGGCACGGTGACTTTACCGTCTTGGTGGCCACACTGTTTTACATCTGACACTTGGTTTTCTAATTGAATACAACAAGCACCGGCTTCAATCATTTGTTTTGCCATCAAGTAAGTGGCTTCTTCGTTACCAAAACCGGCATCAATGTCGGCAATAATAGGTACAACGTGGGTTTCGAAGTTTTCAATTTTGTGTTGAATCGCGGCTTTATCTGACTCTTTGGCACTATCTAATTCGCGGAAAAGACCACCTAGTTCACGAGCATCAGCTTGACGTAGGAAGGTGTATAACTCTTTAATCAACGCAGCAACAGAGGTTTTTTCATGCATAGATTGGTCAGGTAATGGACCAAACTCACTACGCAGTGCAGCTACCATCCAACCTGAAAGATATAAGTAACGACGCTTGGTGGTTAAAAGGTGTTTTTTAATCGAAATCATTTTTTGTTGGGCGATAAAACCATGCCAGCAACCTAAAGACTGAGTGTACTGCGATGAGTCCTTGTCGTAGTTGTCCATGTCTTCACGCATGATCTTGGCAGTGTACTTTGCGATGTCTAACCCAGTCTTAAAACGATTTTGTAGACGCATACGAGCGACTGACTCTGGGTTGATGGCATTCCATGCACTACCTTCCGAATTAATCAAGGTGGCAGCTTCATCGATATTATTTTTGTAGTGAGTCATGTGTTTATTCCTTAACAAATAGATTAGCGGCAATTGATTACGTTGAAAATAATAGCTAGATTTGGTTAAATAAACCTAATTTATGCTTACTATCTTCGGTATTCACCATATGAATGTATCTCGTATCGACTTGAACCTCCTTGTTTATTTAGATGTTTTACTACGTGAAAGAAATGTTACTAAAGCGGCAGACCAGCTTGGTATCAGCCAGCCTGCAATGAGTAACGGCCTAAAACGCTTACGAAACTTGTTTGATGATCCCTTACTTATTCGCACGAGTCAGGGCATGACACCGACCGAACGTGCAAATGAATTACAACCCATTATCAGTGAGCTGATTATTGGCCTGGAAAAAGCCGTACAACCGCGTGCCAATTTTGATCCACTGGAAAGTGATAAAGTCTTCCGTGTTATGGCAAGTGATTATGCTGAAGCGACGTTAATTCCACCGCTCATTGCTAAGCTTCGTACTCAAGCACCCAACATTATTTTAGATATCATGACCCCAAGTGATGTCAGTTTCCCTGATGTAGAACAAGGAAGAGTCGATATGGTGATCAACCGTTTTGACAGTATCCCGCAATCATTCCATCAAAAAATATTGTGGAGTGATGATTTTAGCTGCTTGATTAGTAAGGGTAATCCTGTTTTAAAGAAGTTTTCTTTAGACAGTTATTTAAAAGCTAAGCATGTGTGGGTGAGTAAAACAGGGATGGGCGTTGGGGTAGGGATGAACCCAGATGATGTTCAGCGTTTGGGCTGGGTAGATGAAGCATTAACGCGAATTGGTGTGAAACGCCAGATCACCGTTTTTACACGCCATTATCAAACCGCCTGTTTGTTGGCTGAGCAACAAGATTTGATCGCAACCATACCAAGTAAGATGGCACGTCATCACATCAATAATGAACGGGTGAGCATTGTTCCGCCGCCTTTTATTATTCAACCCATCGCCTTGACTATGGCCTGGAGCCCTTTGCTTCAGCATAATCCCGCGCATCAGTGGATGCGTCAACTTATCACTAAAACCGCAGAAGAGATAAATAGAGGGGATGTTTAACCTTACTGTTAATGTGATTTTTAGTTACGTATATGTTGCAAATTAACCAAAAAACACCATTTCACCATATCTTTGGTGAATAGTGGTGATAGTAAGTATAAATTGGATAAATAAGATAACTTTGATATAGAGTAAAGAATTACTGCGTTTGAACAGTAAGCTGTTAACAGTGGAATGAGTTTGCGCGAGTTATTTATGGCTAATGATTTATGACTAGTGATTTGGGACTAATGATTTAGGGCCAATGATTTAAGGCATATGATTTAGGACTAAGTTTACGGTCAACGCACAGAAATTAAGGTAGGGATATAAAATGACAGCACGTATTCAAGTAGGTGGATTACACATAGCGCAAGCATTGTGGCAACTGGTCGACAGTGACATTTGCCCTGGTACTGGCATTGATTCAGCAACCTTTTGGGCAAAATTTGAGGACATTATTAACGAGTTTTCTCCCATTAATGTGAAGCTGTTAGAAAAAAGACAACAACTACAACAGCAAATTGATCAATGGCATATTGACCATCCCACCAAAGATTTTGACCCTGCAAAATATAAAGCTTTTCTATTTGAAATAGGTTACTTGGTGCCTGAGGGGGAGGCTTTTCAAATTAGCACTGAAAATGTCGACCATGAAATTGCCGCGCAAGCGGGACCACAACTTGTCGTGCCGGTTAAAAATGCTCGCTTTGCGCTTAACGCTGCCAATGCTCGTTGGGGCAGCTTGTATGATGCGCTATATGGCACTGACGCGATATCTGAAGAAGGTGGCGCGGAGCTCACTAAACAATACAACCCGGTACGCGGCAATAAAGTTATCGCTTTTGCCAAACAACACTTAGATACAGCTGCGCCCTTAGCACAAGGCAGCCATGCCGATGTGACCCGTTATTACCTCGACGCGGGTGTGTTACGGGGGCAATTAACTGACGGCTCTACCACAACCTTAGCCCAAACCGATAAATGTGTGGGTTACCAAGGTAGTGCTGATGCACCAAGTGCTATTTTGTTAGTGAATAATGGTCTGCATATCGAAATTCAAATAGATCCAAGCAGTGTTATTGGTGGCAGCGATCGCGCTGGTGTTAAAGACTTACTGGTTGAAGCCGCTGTTACCACCATTATGGACTGTGAGGACTCTGTCGCCGCAGTTGATGCTGAAGACAAGGTTGAAATTTATCGTAATTGGTTAGGTTTGATGCAAGGTAATTTATCTGCTTCGCTGACTAAAAATGGTAAAGAGATCGTTAGAGAGCTCAATGACGATCGCGTCTATACCGCTGCTAATGCTAACCAGAGTGTCAACCAGAATGCAGATGTAAAAACAGTCACTTTACCCGGTAGAAGTTTGCTATTTGTGCGTAATGTGGGTCACTTGATGACCATTGATGCTGTGCTGGATAAAAATGGCAACGAAGTACCTGAAGGGATACTTGATGGCATGATAACTGTGCTTGCTGCGATGCACGACCTTAAAGGTAACAATAATGGTCGTAGTAATAGCCGCAAAGGTTCGGTGAATATTGTAAAACCTAAAATGCATGGTCCTGAAGAAGTGCAATTTACCTGTGACCTGTTTACTAAGATAGAAGATGCGCTCAAGCTTCCGCGTAATACGATTAAGGTAGGCATTATGGATGAAGAGCGCAGAACGACACTGAATTTAAAAGAGTGCATTAGGGCTGCGAAAGATCGCGTCGTGTTTATTAATACCGGCTTTCTTGATCGTACGGGTGATGAGTTGCATACCTCAATGCTAGCGGGCGCGTTTGTGCCTAAATCTGTGATGAAGCAGCAAAAGTGGATTAGTGCTTACGAAGATTGGAATGTCGATATTGGGCTTGAATGTGGCTTACAAGGTCGCGCTCAAATCGGTAAAGGCATGTGGCCAATGCCAGATGAAATGGCAGCGATGCTTGAGCAAAAAGCGGCTCATCCTAAAGCGGGCGCAAATACAGCGTGGGTGCCGTCGCCAAATGGTGCTGTGCTGCATTCTACTCATTATCACCAAATTAATGTGGCAGACGTTCAGCAACACATTAAGCAACGCCCACGTGCTAGCATTGACAGTTTGTTGACCATTCCTTTACTTGCTGAAGGGGTAACACTCACCAATGAGCAAATTGCTTTTGAACTAGAAAATAATGCCCAGGGTATTTTGGGCTATGTTGTGCGCTGGATTGATCAAGGGGTGGGTTGTTCAAAAGTGCCTGATATTAATAATGTCGGCTTGATGGAAGACAGAGCAACCTTGCGAATTTCATCGCAATATTTAACCAATTGGCTTGAGCATGGCATATGCAGTGAAGAGCAAGTGATGGCCGCGTTGAAAAAAATGGCCGCTGTGGTCGATACTCAAAATGCAGGTGATCCGCTGTACACTAATATGGCGCCTAACTTTGACGGCATTGCCTTTAAAGCGGCATGCGATCTGATTTTTAAAGGCAAATCTCAGCCTTCTGGTTACACAGAGCCTTTGCTACATGCTTATCGAATTCAAGCTAAAGCTAAAGCAGGTTAATTTTTAGCGTTAATACCGGCTCTGAGTTTATGTAGTCACGCAATAAATCAGCCCTGATCTTGCAAAGATTAGGGCTTTTTTTTGTGGCCATTTTATAAGTGGTGTCAGAGTGGTGTCAGAGTAAACTTTTAAAGTACCCGCTAGCCTGCGGTGTTTTGACCAGATTGTTGGGCCGATTTATTTCAGATGCAGAGCGTTTAATCGCTGGTCACATTTATGATTGTTTTCGCTGTCAGATTAAGCGAGTCTATATAAAACCGACTAGAAATGAGCTTTATGAAATATTCGTTATTCGCTTTGGGGTTACTGTTTAGTAGCCAGACACTGTTTGCTATGGATGTTGAATATACTGCAACGCCTATCAAGATTGATGGGGTTGCCGATGCAGCATGGCAGCAAGCTAAATGGCAGACTATGCCGTATTTAATGGATGGAGTATTGCCAGATTCTGCGAGTGATTTTAGCGGTAAATATAAATTACTGTGGGATGAGCACTATTTGTATCTGCAAGCTGAAATTACCGACGATGTGTTGCTTGATACCCATGCCGACCCAGCGGTGAATTATTGGGATGATGACACATTAGAGATTTTTATTGATAGCGATGCCTCAGGCGGCGATCATCAGTTTAACCACAGTGCATTTGCCTACCATATTGGCCTAGACAATCAGGCGGCTGATTATGGCCCAGATAAACAAGCTCACCTGTATACGTCGCATTTAAAAAGTCGTTGGCAGCGCAGTAGCGAGGCGCCTTACAACATGATTTTGGAGGTGGCGATTAAGCTGTATCCTAATGATTTTAAAGAAGACCAGCAAGATAAGCCTTTATTATTAACACCGAATAAAGTGATCGGTTTTATGCTCGCCTATTGCGATAATGATGGTAGCCCAGTAAGAGAGCATTTTATGGGTTCTCATGAGATCACCCCGGTTAATGGTGACAAAAACAGAGGCTTTATCGACGCCAGTGTCTTTGGGCGTATGACCCTTAAACGTTAGTTTGCCTCTACGGCGATTAACATGATTGCTGGCTATTTATTTTTGATTTGGCTAGTCTTTAAGCATAAATCGGTAAAAGGAGTAATACCATGGAAGTGCGCGATATCATGACCCCGAATCCTTTTTGCATTAGCAATGAAGCTAGCCTTAAAGATGCTCATCAATTGATGCAAACTCGCAATGTGCGCCATTTGCCGGTGATTTCGGAAACGACAGGGCAATTCATTGGGATGCTAACCCATAAAAAGATGATCGCTGTTGTATTAACCATGCTCAATAAATATGGCCAAGGGGCGTTAGATAGAAAGGAGCGCTTTACGCCTATTGCCGAGGTTATGGACACCCAAGTGCAGAAGCTCGGTTTGGACGAGCCGCTGACGGTTGTAGTGCAATATTTTATCGACAATAAACTGGGTTGTTTACCTGTGGTTGATGAACACAATAAGGTACTAGGAATTGTGACATCGTCAGATTTTGTCAAACTTTGCCAGCGCCTACTACTAGCGCAAAAGTAACCATGGTGTTGAGTCTTTATGGTATTCAGATGAAGTGGGGCATTAATAAGTCCAGCCAGAATATTTACCCTCTGACGGCCTAGCAAATATCAATCAATGTAAAACAAAAAAGCGACCTTCAGGTCGCTTTTTTGTTTTTGTCTTTTATGAGGCATTCGTTAGTTGTGTAATCATTTATTTATAATGATTGTAAGTTTGTTTTCTAATTAAATTATGAATTAATATGAAAAGATATTTAAAGTTATTAACGAGGTTGTGAATAGTTATTAATGGCTGTGGGGTTAATAAAAATAGTTATGAATAAAGGCGATGTAAATTCATAAGTTATATTATGTTTAAATCATTCTCATTTATATATTTAACAAATTCAATATCATGTTTATTAGTAGGGTGGTGCAAATTAATTGCTTTTAAATCATATGCTTGAATTTTTTGTTTTGAGCGTTTTAATATTAAAAAACACATAAAACAGATGGTGCTAAATAAAGATCTTGATCCCGAATAAATTATTTTTAAATTAAAAATCACAGATCTAATAATACCTCAAAAGTAATAGTTCGTATTTTTGTTAATTCAAATTACACTTTAAATGCAAACTAATTAACACAAACGTTAACAAATCATAAAATAATTAACTGTAAGGCCAAGATGATGAACAAATGTATTATCACTACGTTACTTTGTGGGATATTCGCTTTCGCGTGCTTATCTCTCTCAGTTCAGGCGGCCCCCTGGAATCAACTCACTGGTGAACAACTAGAACAGCAACTGACGGAGAAATTTGCTCAAGGTAAATACTCTAACAAAGGTGCCGACTCTTGCCTGATGTGTCATAAGAAAAATGACAAGGTCATGGCGATATTCGATGGCGTGCACGGTAGCCCGAGCCAACAAGGTTCGCCTATGGCGGGTCTGCAATGCGAAGCCTGTCATGGCCCGTTAGGTGCACATAATAAAGGCGGTAAGGAGCCGATGATCGCCTTTGGCAAAGAGAGCAAGCTTTCTGCTCAAAGTCAGAACAGTGTCTGCCTAGGTTGCCATAACGATCCTAAGCAGCTGGCATGGCATAGCAGCAGCCACAATTTAGACGAGGTGGCCTGCAGCGATTGTCATAATATCCACACCGACAACGATCCGGTTATGGACAAGCTTACGGTTAATGACACCTGCACCTCTTGTCACACGCAGCAAAAATCTGACATGAATAAGCGCTCATCTCACCCGATGAAGTGGGATCAAATGACCTGTATCGATTGTCATAATCCACACGGTTCTATGAGTGAAAGTGCGCTGAATCACGCCACGGTGAATGATACTTGTTATAGCTGTCATGGCGAAAAACGTGGCCCTGTTTTATGGGAGCATGCGCCAGTGACAGAAAATTGTGCCAACTGTCATAACCCCCATGGCAGCGTTAACGAAGCCATGCTCACCCAAAGAGCACCACAACTGTGTCAGCAATGTCATATGGATGATGGTCATGCAAGCCGTGTTGTACAACAAAGCGGAAGTGATGCGTTTGGCGGCGGTAAGAGTTGCCTCAATTGCCATAGCCAGATCCATGGCTCCAATCACCCAGCCGGCAGCAAGCTGCAGCGCTAATTAGGAGTAACTCAAATGAGATTCAAATTTAACCTCATCACGTTATCACTTCTCGCTATATCTGGCGCGATAACGGGCTCTGCAATGGCGGCTGACTTTGGCGTGAACAAGGCCAATACCAGTACCGTTAACCAACAAGTATTTCAGTGTAAGCGTTGCCCTCTAGTTGCAGGTTATACCGGCACGATTGGGGTCAATGCCGCGAATATTGACAGTGATGACATTCACTCTGGTAATGCGTTCGGTACCGACAATGACGGGGCTAATGGCAGTGTGGATGCCGATTTACATTATCGAAATACCGCAGGCTATAAAGCCAAGTTTCAGGCACATCAATTAGGTTTGGATAACGGCTTTGCTCATCTTGAAGCGGGAAAGTCAGGCCACTATAAACTGGTTGCTGATTATCAACAGCTAACCCGCTATCAGTCTGGCGATGCACGCAGTCAGTTATGGTACAAAGACGGCGTACTGACACCGAGTGAACATACTCAAATTCAGGAGCTCTCGCTGCAGAGGAACAAAGCTGGCTTGGGTTTGAGCTATGGCCAAGACTTTTATCAGGCTTATGTGCGTTATGAGCACGAGAATAAAACCGGTTACCAGAGCAGTAGTATTGTCACTCCGCGTCCAGTTAATTTTAGCCTGCCAGTCGATGCCAACACTGATAACCTTACCGCGGGGCTGTCACTGTCTGGCGATAGTTGGACTACCAACCTGAACTATTTCGTGAGCCAGTATAAAAACGATGTTGACGCGTTAAGTCTTCCTTATCTGTATGACGTTTTTGCACCTGCTCCAGACAATCAGGCTCATCAAATTAGCTTGTCTGGCCAATATCAATTAAACCGCACCGTTATGAGTGGTCGCTTGGCATCGGGCAAGATGACCCAAGATGATAATTTGATTCAAATGTCGGGTAATCCACTGCAAAACTGGGACGGAGAAGTCGATACCTTAGACGGCAAGCTGTCTGTCACTTCGCTGCTAAGCAACAAGCTCAGACTCGGCGGCAGTGTCGATTACAGCAAGCGTGACAATAAGGGATCTGTATGGGAATTCGCTCAATATGAAGTTAACGGTATATCGGGGGCATTTAAACAGAATATCCCTTTAGACACCGAACGCCGCGGCCTCAAGCTTAATGCCAGTTACCGCCTAAGCAGTGACTATCGCTTACAGGCTGGCTATGACCGCAAAGAGATGGAGCGCAGTTATGGTGACCGTGAACAGACCAATGATGACGCCTTATGGGCCAAGCTCAATGTCCGAGCAATGGATGACATCAAGCTTACATTTAAGGCCAGCCTCGATAACCGTGGCGGCAGCGAATATCAAACTAGCGAACTGACGTCATCAGAAACGAATCCTTTGCTACGCAAATATTACCTGGCTGATAGAAAGCGCACTGCCT
Source organism: Shewanella frigidimarina (assembly GCF_003797125.1). Lineage (GTDB taxonomy): Bacteria > Pseudomonadota > Gammaproteobacteria > Enterobacterales > Shewanellaceae > Shewanella > Shewanella frigidimarina. The sequence goes on along the minus strand of NZ_RKKE01000001.1, from coordinate 481,395 downwards.
TCGAAGCCAAGTTTAATCACACCCCAACGTCGTGGCTCAGTGTGGATATGACCGCCCGCTATGCCAAAGATGATTATAACGAGACTCAACTGGGTCTGACCGAATCTGAAGACTACGGTTATGACATCAATCTTGGGCTGCAGCTGAATGCACATCTATCTGGCTATGCCTTTGCTGGTCAGCAGTGGATCGACGCTGCACAAGCGGGCAGTCAGGGTTTCTCAAGCCCTGACTGGTTCGCCGATGTGGAAGATGAGTTTATTAATCTGGGAGCTGGTTTCAACTATAGCGGGCTGCTTGAAGACAGGCTCAGCCTAGGCGGCGACTACTTATTTGCTAACTCTGCCAGCAACACGCTGGTCACCTATGACGTTACCACGCCACAGGGGGATTACACCTCTTTCAACCATAGTCTCAAACTGCATGCGAACTACGCATTAAGCGAAGAGATGGCGTTAAAGCTGGCTTACCAGTATGAGCGCTATTACGACACCGATTACGCGCAAATTGATGTCAATACAGTTCCAGGACTGACCACCTTAGGTAGCCTGAACCATAACTATAACGCGCACCAAGTGATGTTGTCGTTTAGCTACCAGCTGCGCTAATGCAAACAGTGCTAATCATAACTGCAATGAGGAAAAGATAATGGAACGCAGAAGTTTCTTAAAAATGAGTGCCGCACTAAGTTGCGTAGCAACGGTTTCAGGCTGTAACTCAAGCTCTAAAGATGTCGAAGTAGTGCCGCCTACGCCACCTGTTGCCGGTGAAAACCTCAACTGGTCGGCTTGTTTGGTTAACTGTGGATCTAACTGTCCGGTACAGGTTTTTTCTACCGATGGGGTGATTACCCGGGTAGAGTCTCAATTTACCACCACAGATAAGTACGGCGACCATGATGTGCGCGCTTGCCCACGGGGACGCTCTTTGCGTAAACGTGTTTATGCACCTGATCGTCTGAAATACCCGATGAAGCGTGTTGGTCCTCGTGGTAGCGGACAATTTGAGCGGATTAGCTGGGATGAAGCCCTTGATCTTGTCGCTGAAAAACTGCAAGGCACTATAGACCAGTACGGTAATGAATCGATTCACTTCACCTATAACTCGGGTGCACGTTATCACTTCTCCGGTAAGCAATGTCTGTATCGCTTAATGAACCTTAAGGGCGGTTATCTTAACGCTTATGGCGATTATAGCTGGTCACAAATTTATGAAGCAGCTGGACAAACATATGGCTCTGCAGGCCCCGGTTGGCAAGGAAGTAGTGTGTCTGAAATGCAAAACTCAGACTTAGTGCTGATGGTTGGTTACAACCCATCCGAAATCCGCATGAGTGGTTCGGGCGAAGCCTATGACTTCTTGGTGCAGAAACAAAAGCATAACTTTAAGACTATTTTGATTGATCCACGTTACACCGACTCTGCGGTAGGTAAAGAAGATCAGTGGCTGGCAATTCGTCCGGGTACCGACGCGGCGCTGTTTGAAGCCTTAGCCTATGAATGGATCACTACTAACACCGTTAATCAGGCCTTCCTGGATAAATACTGTGTCGGTTATGACGAGAAAACCATGCCTGAAGGCGTTGGATATGAAGAAAGCTACAAAGCATATATTCTTGATAACGTGAAAGTTGGCGACTTAACTCCGGGTGTTAATGCTAAAACGCCAGAGTGGGCTGCTGCTATTACCGGTATCGAAGCTCATCTCATTGTCGAATTGGCCCGCGAACTGGCTGCGGCTCGTGCACCTTTCATTCAAATTGCCGCCTCGCTAAACCGTCAGGCTGCTGGTGAAAACAACACCCGTGCGGGTTACATGCTACCCATCCTGTTAGGTCAATTGGGTCTGCCGGGCACTAACTGTGGTGGTTTGTGTAAGGGCTCTTCTTTACACGCGCCATCAATGCCTACTGGCTCAAACCCAGTGAAGAAAGCGATATCATTCTTTACCTTCACTCAGGCCATCGAAGATGGCAAAAACATGACCGTTCTGTCCGATGGAGTACAAGGTGTCGACCTTGATGAAGCGGGTGACGGTAAGTTGGATACTGATATTAAGGCGATTATCAACTACGGTGGTAATGCCCTAATTAACCAACACTCTGACGTGCGTAAAACAGAGAAGCTACTCCAGGATGAAACTAAATGTGAATTTATCCTAGTGGTCGACAACTGGATGACACCCAGTGCCAAGTTTGCCGATGTTTTGTTGCCAGACGTGTCATGGCTTGAATCAGAAGACTTGGTTAACCAAAGTTACGCTGCAGGTGATACCGCCTCCTTGGTACAGATGAGCAGCAGTGTCGACCCGATGTTCGAGAGCCGTCCTATCTATGAGGTTTGTGTCGACTTAGCAAGACGCATGGGGGTTGAAGCCGAGTTTACCGAAGGTAAGAGTCGCAAAGATTGGCTGGATCGATTCTATGCCGAATCGAAAGAGGCTACCCCAGAATTACCAGCAAAAGAGGTGATGCTCACACAGGGTATCTATCGCAAATATTTGCCGAACGGGGGTTATATCGTACTGGAAGATTTCCGTACCGATCCCGATGCCAATCCACTCGGCACACCCTCTGGAAAGATTGAGATCTACTCATCACGCCTAGCGGAAAAAGCGCGTACCTGGAAGCTCAAAGAGGGTGACGTAATATCCGCGCTACCTAAATACGTGCCGACCTGGGAAGGTTATGAAGATACTGAAACCAAGAAGAAGTATCCATTACAACTTACTGGTTATCACACTAAGGGCCGTGCCCACTCTAGTTTTCACAACGTTCCTTGGCTGCGTGAAGCGGTGCAGGATGCTGTGTGGATGAACCCAATCGATGCGGATCAGCGCGGACTTAGGACTGGTGATAAGGTCCACATTTTCAATGATCGCGGCACCATCGAAGTCGAAGTTAAGGTAACACCTCGTATTATGGTCGGCGTAACAGCACTGGGGCAGGGCGCTTGGTTCCTACCTGGTGGCAATGTGGATAAAGGCGGTTGTTTGAACGTGCTTACCACACAACGCACTACACCGATAACGAAAGGTAATCCTCAGCACACTAACCTGGTTGAAATCCGTAAGGTCTGATAGGAGTTAACAATGAGCAATAATATCCAATACGGCTTTCATGTCGACGCAAGTAAATGTACTGGCTGTAAAACCTGTCAGATATCGTGTAAGGATCGTAAAGACCTCCCCGTTGGCATCAACTGGCGCCGGGTTTATGAATACGGTGGGGGACAATGGACAGAACATGGTGATGGTACGGTAAGCCAAAACGTATTTGCCTATTACATGTCTATCGCTTGTAACCACTGCTCGGAGCCTGTTTGTGTTAAGGCTTGTCCAACTGGCGCAATGCACAAACGCCGCGAAGATGGTTTAGTCCATGTGGCGGCAGATCTGTGTATCGGCTGTGAAAGTTGTGCAAGAGCTTGCCCATATGATGCGCCGCAGATAGATAAAGATCGTAAGGTGATGACTAAGTGTGATGGTTGTTTTGAGCGTTTGGCCGAAGGTAAACAACCTTCATGTGTGGAGTCTTGCCCTATGCGAGCTATCGATTTCGGACCGATGGAAGAGCTGATGGCTAAGTACCCGGGCGCCATCTCGCCCGCGGTTGCTCCGTTGCCACAAAGCAGTATTACTACACCTAACTTACTTATTACACCTAACCGTCATTCTCGCCCAAGTGGTGACACTGATGGAGAAGTGTTGAACTACGCAGAAGTTTAATCCCCCGATTGGTGCCACTCATGTGGAGTGGCACCTCTATTTGCTGTTTATGGCGATACATTTAGTTCAACAAACGAGGTTAGCATGGCATCTCTTACCGAAAATGAACTCCTAGAATATCAAGGCATTGCGCGCATTCTTCACAATGTACTCTTTAATGATCCGACCCCAGAGTTGATCCAAGGATTTATTGAGCATGATGTTGCTCAAAGCTGGCCACCGTTTACCGCATCGGCCAAAGAGTCGAGTGGTCGTGAGTTGCTGGCCAATTATCTCGGCCAATGGACTGAAGATAAACAACAAGCCTTAAAACTGGACTATGCACAACTTTTCTATGGACCGGGCGAGCCCAATGCTGTGCCTTGGGGATCGGTCTATTTGAGCGAGAGGCAACTCCTCAATGATAAGTCGACTATGGCACTAAAAGCCTTTTATCATGAACAAGGGATCAGCTTCGAGCTGGATAGTAATCAACCTGTCGATCATATTGGTCTGTTTTTCGCGGTATTGGATCAAATGTTTACCCAATGGGATCAAACTGAAGATAACGAACCACTAGAACGAAGCTGCATGATTTTGCTGCAGCAACACCTTCTTCCTTGGTCTGGGCGCTGCCTCGAACTGATGAATGAACATGCTAGAACTGATTTTTATCGCGGCATAGCAATGCTGACTCAAGCCTATTTAGATCGACTGATCCAAAGGCTAAATCTGGTCCCTATGACCGCGCGCCTGTATCGTTAATAGACAAGGTTTTATAACGGGTGGGGTGATATGACGTTCATTAAGGCGCTGGGCGCTCAGTGGAATAAAGGTAAGTTGTCGCAACAGCTTGAGCGGGTTCTGATGTTAGAGCCTGAGATCCAGTCGCTTTTTATTGGGGCAACCACAGTTACCACAGTCTCTAATTTAATCGCAGCCATCGGCTTTCAAGGGGCTATGACTCAGGAACAAGAGCAGCAGCTCAGCCATGAGTTTATGCTCAACATACTGTTCAACTGCTTTCGGTTACTGATGATTAAACAGATTGAGCATGACAATCTGAGCCAAGCCGAACATCTGATCATTCAGCTTACCAAAATGTGGGCAACGAAAGAGTTGGACGACAAGCCTGTTAATGAGTCCAGCCAGACTCAATATCGAGCGCTGCAACAACAGATCCTCAAACTTAGCGAACAGCTCGATGAGCTAAATCGGCAGAGGCTGCTCCAAAAACGAAATATGTGACGTTAGCTATTAAACTTATCAGACTAAAAAAACTAACTTTTCATCTTGCTTCGCATAGTATCTGGTTGATGCTCACTAATCGAAAAGCGAGCAATCGAAAAGTGATCTCCCGATAAATGCACAATCGATAAGTGAGCTTCAGATAAGTGCGCTATCGAAAAGTGGAGCAGAGTCTAAGGAATCTCTAATTACTCCAATGACGCCACAATCTCACGGAAAAATTCGATGGTTTCTTGTTTTGAATTCAGCTCATCAAGAAAGCCAAAATCGGCACTGTTTTTCACTATAACCACATTGTGTTGTTGGTTTACATAAATATATTGTCCGTATACACCGACACAAAAAAACTCCCCTTGCTGCGCTTCTGGCGGTAACCAAATTTGATAACCGTAGCCGAGTTTGTCTTTTTGCGGTTTAAGGTAATCTGCTTGCGGTGTAGTGGCAGCTTTAATCCAAGCAGCTGACACGATTTGCTTGCCATTAAATGCGCCATTATTGAGTAATAAGCGGCCAAAGCGGGCGTAGTCACGGGTGGTAACATTTAAGCCGCCTAGGGCAAAAGCAGTGCCTTGGGAGTCGGTAAGCCAATAGGCGTCGCTTTCCATGCCGATGCTGTTCCAAATATTTTGCTGTAAAAGCTCGACCAATGATTTGTCGGTGATTCGTCTGAGTATCATGCCAATAACGTGGGTGTCCATGCTGACATAATGAAATACTTTACCTGGCTCAGACTCATTAACCAGTTCGCTGGTCATTTGATCTAACGAGCCGCCGATGGCCAGTACGCGCCCCATTTTGTTAATGTCAGAATAGAAGTCTTGGTAGTCTTCGTTCCATTTAACACCAGACGACATTTGTAATACGTGTTTCACTTTGACGTTGCCATAACCAGACTTGGCAAGCTCTGGCAAATAGAAGCCGACGGTTTTTTCAATATCAATGTTGCCAGCATCCACCTGCATGCCGAACAATATCGACACAAATGATTTGGCCATTGACCACGAGATACGTTTGTCATCACTTTTAGTGCCTAGAAAATATTGCTCGTAGGTTACTTTGTCATTTTTAAGCACCAGTAATGCGGTTGTTGCTCTGCGTGTGAGAAACGCTTCGGTATTGGTTGAGCTGTTTCGATAGTTAAACGATTCAGGCAAAGGCGCTAAGGCGACGTCGAACACATAAGGCTCGCCTTGTTTATCGATTTTTTTATTAAAAAAGAGATCCTTCATATTGGAGAAATTATTTACCACGAGGGATTCATCAAATAAGGTGACTACGCTGTATAAGCGATTAACGCTTTGCCAATTAAACGCGACAAGAACGATGACAATAATAAAGATGCTTAGTAAGGCAGCTTTGATGAACTTAAACAAAGTCGACATTGACGTTTCCAGGTAGATAAAATTGATGTAATGACAATAACCTATAGCCATCATCAATATAAATCAAATTGTTAACCTGCTTGTTATTGCCGGTTGAACGTTATGCACCTTGTGTTGAAATACTCACAATATCCCTATGCGATAAAGCTGCTTTTATTCAAACATCGCCGTTAGATTTACCGCTTATATGTGTTCATTTTTGTGAATGCTAACACCGCTGTTGTGTTTATGTTTACTGTTATTCACCTTGCTGCCATTGGCTAATCTGTTATACCAGTCGTTTTAATTAACATTTGTATAACTAAGTGGTTACAGGTTTATCTATTGCTAAAGTAGGTGATAGTGATGCATTACACATTACATCTAATGTATTGCATTGAAAAATATCATTAATTTTACCTTTTTGGTTTATTTTAGCATTTCATTACTTTAGAGTATGCGCCGCTAGGAAAGCACGTTAGCCTGACGGTAAGGTTAGGCTACATTTTAATTAATGGATAACCCCACTTTTTATGATTTATCCATTCTTTATATCTGCTTGAATCTCCTCGCGTAAAATAATCAAATAAAGGAATGATTGATGAAAAACGTTACTGCATTAGCACTAGTATTAGGTTTTGTGGCTTTACCCGCTATGGCTGCACAAGATGCACCATTTCACCACGAAGCTGGTCTAAAATATTCTGCTAATACTGAAGAATTCGGTGATGGTCTTTGGGACCTTGACTACCGTTTTTATCTTGACTCTGTATCACAAGAAAAAGGCCCTTATGCTTTAAATGGCTTTTTAGCACAATCTACTAATGTTGGTGCTAGCTACTCAATGCAAGATGACATTGACCTTGATATTTTCTCTGTTGATGGCACGTATGTTTTCGATTCAAAGTGGTTTGTTGGCGCTAAAATCGAACGTTATGATGCTGGCAGTTTTGATACTGACACTTATCAACTAGATCTTGGTTACTACTTCAACGACAGTTCAAAAGTAGCTGCATTCTATGTTGATGGTAGTGATATTGATTCAATCTACGGTCTTGAAGTTCGCAGCTTTATCGATCTTAAAAGCACTACTGGTATTGATTTAGGCGCTAAGTGGACTCATACCGATGCTGACGATATCTTCAACGTAAATGCTGACTGGTATGTAACCAAAGAATGGTCTGTTGGTTTAGGTTATGACGATAATGGTTCAGACGATAACTTTACTGCTAAAACAGCTTACTGGTTACGCATGTCTGACGCTTTCTCTGCTACATTTGAGCTAGCAAAAGTACTCGATTCTGACGTAGACGGTTTATTTGTTGGTGTGGGTGTTGTTGGCCGTTTCTAAGCTAAAAAGCTATCAAGAATAGTTTATTTATAAAAGCTTATTGATATCGATCATTTACCCCAAAAAAAGGAGCCTTAACCAGGCTCCTTTTTTATTTTGTGGATCCATATTTTGTCTGTAATAGTGGCAAAATAATTCAGTCATAAATATTTTGTGAAACGTCACGGTGTAAATGACAGCATGCACTTTCGTACCGCTCGACATTAGCCAACTTGGTGGCTAAGGCTTCTACTTACTCACTTGGAATAAGACGTTATTATCTGATAGTCGTGTGCTTAGCGAAGGTTATTTGAGTGTTATAGATAAAAAAAAGCGAATCGATTGATTCGCTTCTGAATGTTGTAAATTCAAGCTCTGTTACGCTGCCACTATTACGTTTTGCCGCATTTAGTCGCTAGGCTTAACATTAACGGTCTAGGTTCATTACTTTAGTCCAGGCTGCTGCAAAGTCTTCGACAAATTTTTGCTTCGATGTATCAAACGCATACACTTCAGACACTGCACGAAGCTCTGAGTTTGAACCAAAGACTAAATCGACGGAGGTGGCGGTCCATTTTTTGTGACCTGACTGACGATCAAATCCCTCATAAATACCATCGGTTGACGATTTTTTCCAAACCGTAGACATGTCGAGTAAATTGACGAAAAAGTCATTGTTTAAGGTGCCTGGAGTGCTTGTGAGTACTCCGTGTTTTAGCCCTTTGTAGTTAGCGTCAAGTGCTCGTAATCCACCCACTAAAACGGTCATTTCTGGCACCGATAGGTTAAGTTGGTCTGCTTTATCAACTAACATGTCCACAGGCGACTTGTAGCTTTGCTCTGCGTCAAAGTAATTTCTAAAACCATCAGATGTTAGCTCAAGTAAACTAAAGGCATTGATATCGGTCATTGCTTGTGTGGCATCACCACGACCAGCATTAAATGGCACTGATACAGTAAAACCTGCATCTTTAGCGGCCTTTTCTATTGCAGCAGTGCCCCCTAGAACGATTAAGTCGGCCAGTGATACTTTGCTTTTACTAAACAAGCTGTCGTTGTAGTCCTCTTGAATCGCTTTTAGTGTTTTAATCACTTTAGCGGTTTCAGCCGGATTATTTATCGACCAGTCTTTTTGAGGTGATAATGCAATACGTGCACCGTTTGCACCACCGCGCATGTCTGAATGACGGTAACTTGCCGCAGATGCCCAAGCCACACGCACTAACTCTGACACGGTTAGGTTAGACTTTAGAATTTGTGCTTTAAGTTCTTGCACGCCATCAGCATCTATATTTGATTGTGTTTTATCATCTATAGGATCTTGCCAAATTAGACTTTCTTTAGGGACTTCTTTGCCTAAGAAATTACGTGATGGGCCCATATCTCTATGGGTCAGTTTGTACCAAGCTTTAGCGAAAGCTAAGCGGTATTCTTCTGGGTCAGCTAAAAAGCGTTCAGCAATTTTTCGATACTCAGGATCATACTTTAATGCTAAGTCTGCTGTTGTCATGACAGGAGCGTGAAACTTGCCTTTAACATGCGCATCAGGAACCGCTTTATGCAACGACTCGTCTGTTGGGATCCATTGGATAGCGCCAGCAGGGCTTCGAGTTTGTTTCCACTCGAAGGTAAGTAAATTGCTTAGATATAAAGAGGTCCATTTTGTTGGGGCTTGAGTCCAAGCTCCTTCTAAACCACTGGTGATAGTGTCTTCAGAGTGTCCTTTACCGCATTTGTTTTTCCAGCCAAGGCCTTGCTCTTCGATACCCGCTGCAGCAGGTTCAGCGCCTAGACAATCTTTAGGCTTGTGCGCACCGTGCATTTTACCAAATGTGTGTCCACCCGCAATTAGGGCTAGTGTTTCTTCATCGTTCATCGCCATACGTTCAAAGGCTACACGAATATTTTTGGCTGAGCCCAATGGGTCTGGTACGCCTTTTGGCCCCTCTGGGTTTACGTATATTAAGCCCATGTGAGTGGCACCAAGCGGACGTTGTAACTTGCCGCCGTTATCTTCTCTGTCGCTAGCAAGCATTTCAATTTCTGGTCCCCAGTACACCATGTCTGGTTCCCAATCATCATTACGTCCACCGGCAAAACCGTAGGTTTTAAAGCCCATATTTTCAAGCGATACATTACCCGCTAACACAATCAAATCAGACCAAGAAATGGCTTCTCCATACTTCATTTTGATTGGCCAGAGCAAACGTCGCGCTTTGTCTAAACTCGCATTATCAGGCCAGCTGTTGAGTGGTTCAAAACGTTGTTGGCCACCACCTGCGCCGCCGCGGCCATCAAGGGTGCGATAGGTACCTGCACTGTGCCATGTCATACGGATAAAAAAGGGGCCATAGTTGCCATAATCTGACGGCCACCAATCTTGAGATGTGGTCAGTAACGCATTAATGTCTAGTTTGACTTTATCAAGATCTAGGCTGTTAAATGCCTTGGCGTAGTCAAAGTTTTCGCCATAAGGATTAGAGCGCTTATCGTGGTCACGCAGCGCAGATAGATTAAGTTGATCAGGCCACCAAAATTGATTCGTTCTTGCTTGGTTTTCTAATGCTACACCAGTTCCAACAGCTCCTTTGGGCTTGGTCATTTCTGACTTTTCGTTATTGCTGGCGAAAGCAGAGCCGGATATAAGCAGCATGCTGACAAAACCCGCGAGTACTTTTTGATTAAATAATGGATGTTTCATAGTTAGCTTCCTTAAAGTTAACGCATCTTCGCTTCATGTGAAGATGTATGGTTACGCTAAAACACAAAACCTAATTAACCACTCAAGCTATTAACTATCCATTTGATGTACTCGAGGATTAAAATTAGGGCTTAAATGACTAGGCGAAACCAGAGTATAGGAAAGTATCTAAATGGTAGGTGCGAATAAAAACGATTGTTCTAATCTGAAAAAGTGATGCTAATGAATAATAAAAAGGGAGAAGAGGGGTATTAGAAGGTCAGTGTAAACTGTATTCTAAACAATCAAAGTTCATTTTTGGTCGTTTATATGTAGCTCTAAATGCATTAAGACAGATCAAAAGGTGAAGATGGATTTCAAGCACCAAGCAAGTGCTGTTAGTCTATCTATGCTTTGTATCATTTTTTTTGTGATGACTTATCCCTGTCTTTTAGCTGTTCACTACGTTTTTACTGGCTAACTACATCCCTTGTGTTGTTCAGGCCATAATCGATATTGATTGCAGGCTTTGGCTCTGAGGCAACCTAGTGGTTTTTAACGGCTGTAACCATAACGTTGGCAGATAGTTTGGTTAATTACTCTATCCAGAGAATAATAGCTAGTTGTCAGTCTGAGTAGTTCGAAAATAATGCTGCTCACATTTATGACAGCCGCTATTGAGCATCAGGCTGGTATTGCCTACAATAGCGCACGTTTTATTAACTACAGCACACGACAATGAACGACACTACTGCTAAACCCGCTTTACCTGATCGCCTTAGCGTTAATCCACGTAGCCCACATCATGTGGCTGCAATTTTCGAACACGAGATTGGCATTTTGTTTAATGGCAAAGAGCGTGCAGATGTTGAAGAATATTGCATCAGTGAAGGTTGGGTAAAAGTCGCCTCGCATAAAGCATTAGATCGTCGTGGCCAACCGCTTACGATGACAGTAAAAGGCAAGGTTGAAGCGTTCTACAAGTAGAACTGAGTAAGCTGACTCTTAGCGTCAAAAAACGAAAGGCTAGCCCAATGGGCTGGCCTTTTGCTTTTGTGAGAGTTTAGATAAACAATTAACGCTAAATTTACTTATCAAGTATTACTCATTAAGTTTCGCTCATGGCAGCGCATGTGATGTTTTATTGCAGTTAAAAAATCCATAATAATATTGAAAACAATATATAAAAATTGATTAGACTAATTCTTAGCAATGCTACAATCGACCTTGTAGACTTGTTATTAATCGATCACGAAGCCTGAAAATGTCAAAATGAAATATGCGGCGATACTGATAACGAATAAAACAAAATGACTTATTATACAGATAAGCATGACTGCTCCAGTACCTGTTACATCGCCTGCTAGTTTTGCTTGTCCTATCGATATAGATGTTAGGAATGCAACTATTATACTCACGAGTAACTGAGACCAAAAATCACCTGTAAAAAAAGGGAGTATGTAGCATAATGCCGGTCCTAAGATGTATGCTACCTCATTATCTTTAGATGAAGAAAAGACAATACTTAAAAAAAAAATTAATATATAACTTCCTATTATTTCTGTTAATTCCATTTATTTATGATCCTATTTAGTCTGGTCTTGTATTAAAATTGATACTACAACGGAATTCAGAAGTATTAGGTAGTTCAAGTTCAACGATTTATGTTAATTCTTGTGCTTAAGTGAGCACATATTATTAGTCCCAATCTGGTATGAGTTTACTTGCATTGCCATGTATTAAGTTTATTGAGTATGAATTCATCAATTTTTTGATGTAAAAGTATATTTTCATCTTTAATAGTATAAGTTCCAACAGTGTCTCCGATGTTGAATTGATGTGTACATCGATAACTCGGATCTGTTTCGCCGTGACCATCTAACATACAATCCCCCCAATATAAGTAATCGCTTCCAGCCTTATCATATGCCACCCAATGATATGGGCTTTGATCTTCAAATTTGATGTTTTCCATATCAGAATGTCTTAAATCTTCAATATTCAAAACATGTTTAATAATTTTATTGTTAGAAAGATTAACTTGAATATGGTGATAGATATTACCTGTTGAATGGCTAGGTGATGTTACTTTAAAAGAAGAAATATGTTTGTGTAGCTCTTTACCTTCAAAAAAAATTGAAGGTCCATAACCTGTATTTTTATCAAAGTTTGAATCGTTACTTGGTGCGGTAGATAGTGACGCTGGCGTTAAATATGCCTTCGGTAAACAGTATTTATCCCATTTTATTGTACTGGTACTCGGGCTGCATGCCGCGATTAATAATAGTGGAGTGAATATGATTAATTGATTCATTGGTTAGCTCCTTTATATCCAACAGCAGAATCACAGTCATGGCAGTAAAGTTCACCATACAATGTAAATTCCGCTTCATCAGGAACATTATTAAGCCAAGTACCACCATAAAAATGGTTAGGGATATTGAACAATTTAAATGCGATGTGATGGTAGTCAGCCATTTGCTTAAGGCTGAGCAAACCTTTTATTTCGCCAATATTGCCATTGTCATAGTCATGTGTAACGAAGGATATATGTTGATTTGCCACTTCGATACCGACGTCTTTAATTTTCGCTCTCATTTGTGAAAATGTACCCCGAAAGCCGCCACGTTCAAGTCCGGTTGCCAAATTAACTACAGTCGAACGAGCCATAAACTCCCAGTAAGCAAACCCTTTGTTATTCCAAAAATGAGTATCGCCGCTTTGAATAACATGTTTTAATTTTGTGGTATCGGTTACCCATAGAGCATATCCAATCCGAGCTACAGGATCTTTTTTGCTTAGTCGACTTCTCCAGAAAGCTTCTAAGTTGCCATTAAGCACATTTGTTCGTTCTTGAGCGGTAATCGCCAAATCGCCAGATGTCATATTTAATTCCTTTTAATTTATTCTATTTGAATCATTGCCTTACCATTTCTCATACTATAACTGATATTTACTTAACTGAATAATTATTAACTATATATATATGAAATATAATAGTTTATTGATATTTTGTTATTATAAATAACTAGTCTGTAGTAACCAGAATAGCTAGTTTGAGGGTAAAGTTTGTTCACCTCTTATTTCATCACTTCATCTGTAAACAAACTCTGCCAATCGTCATTCTGCTTAAACACAACCTGAAGCCCAACATGACTTTCATTCATGTTGAATAGCTGTAGAATCCGCGCCTTATTTTCTGTTTTAGTAGTTGCTTGTTTTTTATGATGATTGATCTGGCTTTGCTTCCTTTATATTTAACCACTGTGGTTGCGTTATTATTAATTCCTGGACCTGACATGCTGTTGATCGCCAGTTCCAGCTTGAGTTATGGCCGCAAAGTGGGGGTGTATGCCAGCTTTGGTAATGCCACCTCGGGACTTATTTTAACCTTACTTGCTGCAATGGGCGTGTCTGCATTAGTGGCGATGAATCCCATGGCATTAGAGGTATTGCGAGTATTAGGCGGTGCCTATTTACTTAAAATGGGTTGGGATTGTATGCGCAGTGGTGCGAGCGACGCTCCTGAGATTGCACAACAAAATAATTTAGCTAAATTACTCTATCGCCGTGCGGTAATGAGTAATTTACTGAACCCAAAAGCGTTGATCTTTTTTGTCCTATTTTTACCCCAATTTGTTTCTACTCAGCTAAATGCTAGTTCAGGTGAACAGATGCTGGCGCTAGGTTTGCTGCTGAATGTAATGGGATTGACGTTCAATTTGCTGTTGGTAGCATTAGTGGGCAGTTTGGGGAAACCTTTACTAAATAATGAAAAGTTTCGTACTTATCAAAACAAGTTTATGGGCGTGATATTTTTTGCATTAGCGATTTGGTTACTGGCATCGCAAGTTCAAAGTATTGCTTAACCTTTACGGTTAAAAGGCGTTAGTAAATAAAAAACCACGGTCATTAGCCGTGGTTTTTTGATCTTACTGCTGGTGGATAGGCATTGATGAGATGACTGGCCAGTGGCGACTTATCGCTATGCTTCACTTTTAGCGAGTTTAATCGCTGCTACTTCTTTTTCAACCGCAGCGACTACAGCATGAGGGCTGCTCAGATATTGTGAGTGGTCGATAAAAATGGCGTTATCATTAACTGTCATCACCAATACGGGAAAGCCGGTGGTTCCGATGATTTGTTGGATTTCTTCTATGCCTTCCAGTACGTATTCTGCGTCCATACTAAGCTCATCTTTAAACACTTTATTTGATGGCGACAGCTTAAATTTTTCGACGATGTCAGTGAAGTCGTGCTTATTGCTAAGCGGGTTGCCTTCAATAAAGTGCGCCCTTTGTAATGCATTGAGCACCTCTAATTGCTTGTCAGCTTGTTTGATCTCTAACCAGGCCATAAAGTTTGCGGTTTTGATTGAGCTTTTAGGGCTATTTGCGTAACGAATATGGTCGCGACCAAATTTTAGTCCACTTATTCTAGCGGCGGCTTGCATTTGCTCTTCGCCTGCACTGTCTTTGCCGATGTAATGCGCGCTATGCAGTAAGTGTACATTCATTTCTGGGTAGGCTTGCTGCAATGCATTCACCAACGGTGTGGTGGCATAGCTCCAAGGGCAATGTGAGTCGTAGATAAAATAAAGCTCAGTGGTCATTACGTTAATTCTTGTTTGCGATCAGATGTGCTGATCCTAAATAGTTTGTCAGCATTATACAATCATTGAATCTGTGTTGATTGAGTCGTAGTTGCCTGATGCGTTAAATAAACGATAGCTTTCAATACTGTGTAAAGAACGGCTACCGTATAACAGCAATTGCCTATAGGATAAACACTAATGACTAATATGTATGATATCGCTCAAGTTCAACAAGCGATTGAGCTTTTGAGTACATAAAATTTAACCGTGCAGATGTGGATTAAGCGCATGTGAATTAATGACAAGGAATTAGTTCAAGTGACTTTAGGGACAATAAATTACTATGATTAAATACTTCACTTTGATTGCTGCATTACTGGTTTCACCATCAAGTTATGCCGAAATGCCAAGCACTGTTAACACACAAGCTGATACTTTCACCTGGCCAGGCGGGAGCAAGTTAGCCGTTAGTCTGTCTTATGATGATGCGCTTAATAGCCAGTTAGATAATGTGATTCCTGCGCTGGATAAACATAATTTTAAGGCGTCTTTTTATATTGTTCCAAATTCACCGGTAATGAATGCAAGGCTAGATGAATGGCGAGCGGCTGCAAACCATGGCCATGAACTTGGTAATCACAGTGTTTACCATCCTTGCCGAGCCTCACTACCGAATAGAGATTGGGTAAATGCGCATAATGATCTTGATCATTACAGCGTGGCGCAGATGATTGAAGAACTTGAAGTCGCCAATACTTTTTTAAAAGCGATTGATGGCCAATCGGAACGGACTTATACGGTGCCTTGTGGTGATATGGTGATTGGCGCTGATGTGTTGAGTCGTCAACAATACCTGAGTCAGCTCAATACGTTATTTATTGCGGTGAAAGGACAAGGGAAAGATTCTCGATTTTCACTGATATTGTATCCCGAAGGCCAAAGTGGCAAGGAGCTTATCAATTATATTCGTAATATTCCTGCAGACACTTTACTGGTAAACATAATATTTCATGGGGTTGGAGGAGATTATTTATCGGTGTCATCTGAAGCGCACTCTGAGCTATTAACGTTCTTAGCCAGTAACCGGGATGCTTATTATGTTGATTCATATATCAACTTGATGAAATATGCCGACAGTAAGCTGTAAGTGTCCAATTAATCGGCTGCAAGGTGTTGAGTTTACTTGGCTCTACGATAAATTAAGTTATTCACGCTAACCCGTCGCTCCATTTTAAATGGGTTAATAATCTATCAAGTTGATCAATATCCTTATCAAGTCATGGAGCAGAATAATTGAGGCCAAGTAATAGCCTCAATTATTAGTAGATTTACTAAGGTGATGCATCAACCCACTAACGCTTGTGGATCAGGCGCGCGCATTCTATCCCACCACTCTTTGTCGGCAACAATTTGGCCTTGATCATCAATGGCTGGGTAGGGGATCTGTTTGCGGCGACACGCTTTGGCATAAACCGGATGACCTTGTTCAAACAACATCGTCTGGCAGTAGCTGTTATCAAGTCTTCGTTTGCCGTACATATTAGCCACTTCGCGCTGGCGCTGAGCTTCATACATCACTAGTGCTGCCGCAACCGACACGTTAAGCGATTGCACCATGCCACGCATGGGAATAATGATATGTTGGTCTGCTGCGGCAATGGCTTCTGCGCTGACGCCGTCGCGTTCATTACCCATTACGATGGCAGTGGGTTGAGTATAATCAATCTCACGAAAATCGACAGCAGAGTCAGAAAATGTAGTGGTTAATACCTGCATTTTCTGTTTTTTAAAAGCTTGGTGAGCTTCTTTAAACGTGTAATGTTTAACGGTATTAACCCATTGCTGGCTGCCAGAAGCGGTATTACCCGATACCCGCATATCATCATCGGGCCACACGGCATGAATTTGATGTATGCCCACACAGTCAGCAGAGCGAAGAACCGCAGCAATATTATTGGTCATATGCACTTTATCAAGGCAAACCGTTAAGTCGACTTGGCGGTTATCAAGCATTTGATTTATTCGGGCAAAACGTTCTGGACTCATGAGGTATTTCTACTTAATTTTATTCAACATATTTAAACATTAGCTTTCAACAGAAAGGGCGCTAAATGCGCCGGGAAGCGATTAATATTGATAGCAGGTGATTATTTCGAGTGGCATTATAGCGTTAAAATGCTAACGCTAAAACGTCATCGATCGCGACAAGATAAATATATAGGCTACTAACCTTTGAAGGTTAATTTCGCAGCCGTTTACCGCTTTGATTTACCGCATGGTTTATAGCTATAAATTATGGCTATAAATTATAGCTAGGCTACGGATTTACTTCAGCCCTCTTTTAAGAGGGCATGTGTATTTGATATTGTCAATATTACTACTTTTATAGCCATTGAAACGTGAACGTAAAGTGCTGCGGTAGGCCAACCCTTTTGCACTTAAACCCAATGCCGTTCGGATATTAATCGCTTACAGTGGTGGTTTACCAACATCTGTCGACACATCGATAGATCCCTCTGTTGATGCCGCATTGGCAATCATCACTTGGTTTTGCGATCGATTCACCAACACCACTAATAGCAACACCGGAAAGCCAATCAAACTCGCTGCAATAAAGAAATTGATGTAACCAAAAGCATCAACATACAAGCCCGAAAATCCTGCGATAAACTTAGGGAACAACAACATAATCGACGATAATAACGCATATTGTGTCGCGCTATATCCACTACTGGTTAAGCTGGACAAATAAGCGATAAACGCTGCGGTTGCGATACCAGCACTAAAATTATCTACCGATATGGCTAAGGTTAAAAATGGCACGTTGTAGCCAATATACGCTTGCCAAGCAAACAGCAGGTTAGTGACCGCGACTAACAAGGCACCCAAGAATAGAATCTTCATGGTGCCATACCGCATCAGCAACACACCACCAAAAGCGGCGCCGACTAAGGTCATGATCAAACCATAGACTTTACTGATAAAAGCGATTTCTTCTTTGCTAAACCCGATATCAACATAAAACACATTTGCCATAATACCCATGACAATGTCGGAAATGCGATAGCACGAGATTAACAACAAAATGAGAATAGCGCTTTTGCCATAACGCTTAAAAAAGTCAATAAAAGGCAATACACTTGCGCTGTATAACCAGGCTAATGCCCCTGCGACTTTAGCAGGGTATTTGGCAGCAAACTCGGCTCTTAATAGGCGTTCTTTATCGTCAGCCTGTTTGGTATCGACTTGCGGTTCTTTACTGCATAGCGTGGTAATAATACCAACACCCATTAACATCGCCATGGCAAAGTAGGCGGTCTGCCAAGCTTCTAAGTTGTAAGCATCATCGCCAGGAGACACCCAAGCTGCAATGGTTAATGCGCCTGCTGTGGCGATGATCATCGCACTGCGATAACCGACTTGGTACGCAGCAGCAAGCGCTGCTTGCATTTTTTCTGGGGCGGATTCAATCCGAAAAGCATCGATAACAATGTCTTGGGTGGCGGAGGCAAATGCCAAAAGTAGGGCGCATAAGGCCAAACGTTCAAGATTAACCACTGGATCGCTAACAGACATACCGAGTATGGCGCCGACTAAGCACAGTTGTGCGAACAGCATCCATCCGCGTCGTCGTCCTAAAAAGCGGGTAAAAAAGGGCAATGACATACGATCGACTAATGGTGACCACGCCCATTTAAATGCATACGTTAGTGCTATCCAGCTAAAATAACCAATCGCCGCTCTGTCGATGCCTGCTTCACGTAACCAAAAACTTAAGGTCGAAAAGACTAGCATTAATGGTAAGCCGGCAGAAAACCCCAGCAAGAGTAAAATAAATACTCGTTTGTGGTAGTAAACCGATAACGCTTCACGGGTACGAGACAAGAAAACCGACATAAGACAACTGGATAAAGGAGAATGGCTCTAGCTTATGTTGCAAGGGGTTTAGGTTCAAGCCATTCTAAAAGATTATTCAGTCAGTTTGAGGTTTAATTAGCATTCAGAGCAGATTTAAGATAATCGCCTTAAGGTCTGATACCAATACAACTTTGTGGCACATTGCCGCCAATATTAATGTAGTCGCAACATTCATGAACTTGCTGGCGTAAGTATTGATTGCCTTTAATTGCCCAACCAGACCAATGATCGAAGCAATACAATAAGTGCCAAAACACTTTCTCGGTATCGCTAGGTTGTTCGGCTAATTGGATGGGATTATTTGATATAAATTGCCACTCTTCCAGCACATCCCACATATAGAGCTGTATTTCTTGGTAATCTAATTGATTGTTTAAAAAAGCTTTACCGAAATAGGCTAGTTGTGGAGCTTTGGTTTCAATAAAATCATTAGCCGTCATCATAATTGCGTCCTTGAGTATTCGAAATGCGGTTGCGAACAATTGCGCAGCTAACTAGGTGAATGAGTCAAATAGAGTATAGACGTTAATTTGGCTGTCGATAGTCAAAAACGTAAAAAAGTGTCGATTTAGTCAATCGATAGTGCTACTTAGTTGATTTTGCAGCTAGTAAATATGTATAGGATAACAATGTAAGACGTCATCATATTGAGTGAGTTTGGACTTATTAATCGAGCTAAAATTGACTGAGATAAGACTGACCGAGATAAGATTGGCCAATATTACATTGCTGGAGACAACATAAATGCCGATGGCATGCATTAACATGACCATCGGTAGGTATAGGCGATTAGCGGGAGATTAGCGAGGCAGTAGAGTCGCTTTTTTCAACATGACAGTATTAACCGGAAAATCGGGCCAGTTTAGGGTGGTGTTATGTTCAGTTGGTACCAGTGAAATGGCTTCTAATACATCCATCCCCTGAGTCACTTCACCAAAAACGGTATAGCCCCAACGACGTTTAGAAGGGTCTAATTTTTTATTGTCACCTAGGTTGAAGTAAAACTGACGTGTTGCTGAATGGGGATCGTTATCTCGAGCCATGGCAATTGTGCCAAGGGAGTTTGATAAACCATTACCGGACTCATTTACAACAGGCTCTAGCGAAGGGCGTTCTTCTAATTTAGTGGTTAACCCACCACCTTGAACCACAAATTCGGCAATCACACGATGAAAAATAGTATTGTCATATTCGCCTTTAACCACATAGGTTAAAAAATTATCTACGGTAAGTGGTGCACGAGTGCGATCTAACTCAACCACTATTTTCCCCATAGAGGTGTCAAACTCTACTTGTGGATATAAAGTGTCTTTTTGAATGTCGACCGCAGCGCTGGAACTTAAACTGGTCAATAACAGTAGGCAAGTGGATAACCATTTCATCATAATGTGACGTCCTTTTTTATTGGCATCTCTCGATGCCAATACCTGATAAAGCGGGGAGATTAACGTTGAATAAATTGGTGTAACTCTTCATCGTTAAGAATTTCAGTGGTGAGCTTATCAACGAGTTTGGTGATATCTAATTCAAGAGTGGCAAAATCTGGGCTTAACGGGCCTTTTAAATAGCCGTTAGCGTTATAGGATTTGGTGAACTCTTGTTGTGAGTTTTTAGCCAGTACATTGATAACTAGACGTGTTTTTGATTCGTAACTGAACGTGGTGTCCGTGACGTCAGCTAACAAGTAATTTAGCTGAAACTGCACTGAATTGCGTGCGGCAGGGTCAATAACATAACCCGCTTTGTTCATACCATTACGGAACAGTGTATCTAACTGTTGGCGGATAGGCTCACTGGCGCTGACTAATCTTGGTGATTTGCCTTCTTCATTAAAACGCACCACAAAGCTTGCTTCGCGAGTATCGATTGTGTCGACCAGTACAGGGAAATCGACTTCAGTTTGTAACTGAATCGGACCCAGTGTGGGATTAAGACCAACATGAGTCGGCTCATAACTTGCGCAAGCCGATAACAATAATGTAGACAGTAAAATAGGGATCAATAACTTCATGAGACAACAATAACCAGCAAAAGGTAGATAAATGATACCAGAATTTGTCTGGGTTTCCAGTATCGCTAAGGTTATGTTGCTATAAAGATAACGAGAGTGATATGCATCACTCTGTGTGCAGGTGTTGTCACTCATCAATATGTGTTTT
The DNA here is from genome assembly GCF_003797125.1 of Shewanella frigidimarina. Taxonomy (GTDB): domain Bacteria; phylum Pseudomonadota; class Gammaproteobacteria; order Enterobacterales; family Shewanellaceae; genus Shewanella; species Shewanella frigidimarina. Next base: position 460,400 of record NZ_RKKE01000001.1, on the reverse strand, counting down.
TAACGCCATTTTAGCTCCGATTAACGGCAACAATATTACTTGGTTGTTGACATTAATGGCTGATCAATTCAGGTTAGTGTTATGCAACTTAAGTTTGATAAACAACATGATGTAGGTAATGTAATGCAACATAAACAGCCGCAGTTGGCTCCTGACAAATTGATTAATGCCAATGGCCAGCCAGTATTTGGTATTTTTGATGGGATTGTTGATTCACTCAATGTTAATCAGTTTGCTTATTCGACGGTAATGGACAAACCTGCGTCGGCAATGGCTAAGCATTTTGATTTTAAGCAGTTCCAATTCGTTAGCATCATCACTCCTCATTATATTATCGCCCTGGCGATAGCCGATATTCGTTATGTCGCCAATGGTTTTTGCTACCTTTATGACATTAAAACCAACAAGTTGACCCAAACGCAATGGCTAACACCATTCGGATTTGGCTGCCAACTAAGTGACTCTCCTAAGCGTGGTCGCGCCGACATTGGCCGTAAACACAAAGGTATTGTTATCGATATTGTCGACGGACAATGGCAAGTCGAGATTAACCTTGCAGACATACAAGCCAATCTACGTATTCTGCCTGCACCGTTGAGTTTACCCATCAGTTTGTGTACTCCAACGGGTTATAACGGTTGGACCTATACACAAAAGCACAATGGCTTAGCCGTAACAGGGCAATTAACCATTCATCATGAACCGCAACCTTTACAATATGCGTTGGCGGGTTATGACTTTTCTGCCGGATTTATGCGCCGAGAAACCAGTTGGCGTTGGGCTTCAATTAATGCCCAAACTGACGATGGAGTTATTGGGCTGAATTTAGCTGCAGGCGTTAATGAAACCGGTCAGACAGAAAATGTGATGTGGATAAATGGCGAACGTCATCTATTAGGCGGCGCACAGTTTGATTTTAAACGGCACTCACAACAAGATGTGTGGCATATCACCACTAATGATGGCAATGTTGATTTGCATTTTAGACCATTGAATCAACGTAGCGAAAAGCTTAATTTAATTTGGTTAAAAAATAATTTTAGACAATATATTGGCTATTTTAGCGGTGTGATTTGCGACAACAATGGTAATCAATATAAATTAACCAATCAGTTAGGCTTAACTGAAGATCATTTTGCCAAATGGTGATGAATACCAACCGTGCCTTATAGGTGAGTAATTTTCAGCCTATGGTCTATTAAAAAAGAATTACTAAAAACGAATTATTAACAACTGATTATTAACGACAGATTATTAAAATGACCTATTAAAAGCGGTTTACTCAAATGGGTTTCGCCAAAAGAGCACTTTGATTAGGAACCAGAAATAGTGAACCACTAGTACAAACATTGACTCAATAATAATAAATAGAAATGGATAACATATGGACATGGATTTACTGATAGCTCACCCAGAGTGGTTATTACTGGTGTTAGCCCCGATTTTTTTCGGCTGCATTTTACTGGAATGGTGGTTTGGTGTTCGCGCCCAGCGATTACCGAGTAATGCTCAATATCGCCCTGCCGAAGTATTGTGTAATTTTGTATTAGCAGGCATGCATCAAGTGGCGGACATCATCGCTGGCTTATTGATTGCGAAGATATATTTACACTTTTTCGGTTGGCGCTTATTTGATATTGAAATGACATTATTCACTTTTGGTTTATTGCTCATTGCTCAAGACTTTTGTTATTACTGGTTCCATCGTGCTAGCCATCGTATTCGCTGGATGTGGGCTGCGCATGTGGTGCATCACAGCTCAGAAAACATGAACTTCAGCACCGCCTTTAGACAAAGCTTAATGTACCCGTTGGCAGGCATGTGGTTGTTTTGGTTACCGCTGGTGGTGATTGGCTTTGATCCTAACTGGGTGGTGTTTGCGGTGTTGCTCAACCTTGGATTGCAGTTCTTTGTTCACACCCAAGCGATTAAATCGTTAGGACCGTTAGAATTGATTTTCAATACACCGTCCCATCATCGTGTGCATCATGGACGTAACCCACAATATATCGACAAAAATTATGCCGGTGTGCTGATTATATGGGACAAAATGTTTGGTACGTTTGAGCCTGAAAATGAAACTGTGGTGTACGGTATTACCAAACCGGTAAACAGTTTTAATCCGTTAGTGGTAACGTTTAGTGAATGGCGCGACATGTGGGGTGATGTTACCCAAGCGCAATTATCTCTAAAACAACGTTTACGGATATTATTTGCACCGCCTTCAACACATCAACAGTCATCCACTAAAACCGATATTTGAGCCCGCTGTAAACAAGCTTCAGGCTAGTACTTATCCCACTTTACTTGCTTTAATAGAGTAAATAAGTGGGATGAGGTGGTCTTGATGTTTTAGCTGGTAACCTTTGCCTACCACAAACTCCAAACCTTCAACGCAGTTGTAGGGACTGTAAGGGTGTTCGTTAAACGCTTCGATACTGAGTCCTGCACTAATAAGTGCGCTAATGACTTCACTTATCGGGTGCGGCCAAGTGACCACCGTTTCAATTTGGTCGTTGTGGTTTTCGGTGTAGGTGACTTCATCTTCGATATCCGGTTGTGTCTGTGGAAAGTAGCCATAACCACACAGCACATCATTAAAAGGGTGGAACTCAACCAAATGAAATTCACCGCCTGGACGTAATGCTCCTGCAATGGTTTGCGCCCAGCGAGTTAAATCGGGTAACCAAGCTAACACCCCATAAGAGGTGAGTACGATGTCATATTGCTCTGTATTGTGATCACCAAATTGATAGATGTCATTGTTGATGAATGTTGCTGGTAAGTGTAATTGAGCAGCCAGCTTTTTTGCAGTTGCAATCGATTCGCTTGATAAATCTACGCCAGTGACATTGGCGCCAAGCCTTGCCCACGATAAGCTGTCTTGTCCAAAGTGACATTGTAGGTGCAACAGGCTTTTGTGGTGCACATAGCCGACTTGTTCAAGTTCAATGGGGTTTAATGATGACTTACCTTGGATAAATGCCTCTAAGTCATAAAATGTTGAGTCGAGGTGGATTTGGGTTCGCTCGTTCCATGCGTGTTTATTGATGGCTAAATAGTCCATGTTCAATGTCTTCTTATTGCTTTAATAGGGTAAATTATCGAAATGATTCAGTAATATTACTTGTTTTGAAGCTAAAACACGAATGGCTCAACAGGCGATATATTACTTTTTCTTAGCAAATAAAAAGGCTTGATAACTCAGTGTTATCAAGCCTTTTTAAAAGCGACAAAAGATGACTCTTAAGCTGTTATTGCATGATTAATTTTTGACGTTCAATAAATTGATGGAACTCAATTTTAGGTGCAATGGCACCTTTATGTTGGATCACAAATCCTGCTGCTTGAGAGGCTAATTTTATCGCTGTGCTGATATCTGCGCCAGTTAAGCGTGCGCCTAAATACACCCCGTTAAATGAGTCACCCGCTGATGTGGTGTCGACAACATTCGTTACTGGTGTGATTGATAAATGCTGTTGCTGGCCATTAATCAGATAATTAATGCCGTTTTCACCAGTAAGCGTAACCTAGTCCAATTACCTAGCATTTAAGAGACTGTGACGTGCTGTTTTTGTATTGACTCGTTTGTCACTATTGCAGGTTCATGATTGGTGAATAGAGATATTAGTGCCGCGTCGTAAATTACTGATCTTGATTGCGACTTTAATCCTGTTAATCTCAAAGTATTGCTTGTCTTGGTAAATTTCACGTTAACCTCCCCCAGATTAGTTGATTTCCTTTTCTTTACGAACACACAAAATTTAAATTATTCTGTTAAATGATTATTTGCGCTTGAATAGAAACTAACCAATCATTAAGATTATGTCAATAAATTGTTTTACCAATTGTTAGGGTTTTGCATTTTTAGTCTATTACCAATATGTTTAAAGGTATGACAATGTGCTATTCTTTCTATATTGAGATTAACATAACATGTAATTTAGTTGTTTGCTGCTAAGGTATTAACCGATAATATGTCAGCATTAACCAGTAAATTGGTTTTACTTTTCGAAGGAAGGTATATGAAAACCGTCGTTTATTTTGGCGAATAGTCGATACGATTGAAGCCGCTATCGCCAGTGGCGAGTATCCGGTAGGCAGTCGTTTACCCCCAGAGCGTGAGCTTGCTGAAAAGTTTGAAGTAAGCAGGCCAACTATTCGTGAAGCTATTATTGCACTAGAAGTGCGTGAAAAAGTGGAAGTGAAAACGGGTTCTGGCGTGTACGTGGTTGATCATCAGCAAAAACCGGTAGCGGTTAATAATGTTAACGCATTTGAATTAACCCAAGCACGTGCTTTAGTTGAAGGTGAAATAGCTGCTTTAGCAGCAAAAACCATTACTGCAGAAGAGCTTGAAAAACTCCATGAAACATTAGTAATGATGAAAGATATGCAAAATGTCGAAGAAGCAGACGAGCTGTTTCATCAGATCATCGCATATTCTACTCGTAACGGCGCGTTGATAAATTTGTTTGAAAACATGTGGGCACTGCGTTCATCAAGTAATGAAATCATTGAAGATTATAATATTGTTTGTAACACAGACAATAATAAAACCTTAGCAGAACATACCGCAATTTATCAGGCATTATCACTGCACGATGCCGCCGAGGCTCGTTTAGCAATGCATAAGCATTTTAATCGCTTAATCAATGTGTTGTTTGATAAATTAGAACAGCAGGCATTAGAAGAAGTTCGTCGGAAAAATAGTGCTAATCGCGACTTGTATTCAATTGAGAGTTTATTAAAAACAAAAGGTTAATTGCTTTTAAAGCGGATTAGCTCATTGCGATAAAATTAACGCGCTCACGCTTAAGTGTTAGCGCGTTTTTTATGAGAGATATTATGAGGGATGTTGACCATAATATCGGTAAAGATGACTTCATGATTTCAACTGCCAGCTTGAGATAACAAGCAATTTAGTTAACGCCATCAATAATCCTACCCCCAATGCAATGATGTGTCGCATTTTCAGCGGCCACTTTAGCTATTTGTTATATGATTTTTTTGCGCTATTGAAGTTGTAATATTCCACATAAATAGCGACCAATTAAGCAACTTGGTTAGTCAGTTGATGTTCTTTATGTTCAACTTACTCAGAAAATAAGCTGTTAAATTGGACTTTAAAAATATAAGAAATATCATAATTAGCTTCAATATTATTACAGGAGTTTATCCTCATTAGTTAGTGTAGCGGCTGTTCTATCTAGATAAATATGATTGAATTGTGTTGTTACCACTACCCATGCTCATTTTGGTAATGTCATTATAGGATTTAGTTTATTTGTGCGCTAACCAATTATACCGACTTGGTAATACCGATAGTGAGTTATTAAGCGAGGGAAGGTATTGGTCATAAGCTCAGTGCTTATTAATCATTCTGTTCACTTATCATTGCGGCTATTGATGCCTCGTTATTGCGAACGAGTGATCAACACAATCGGACATATAGTTATTTATTCAAGGGATATGAACATCACAAATCGATTTGCTTTTAGTTACAACAAAAAGAGATTTGTATCGCCGTTCACACTAATGAATGTTCAATGGTTATTTATGCTCGTTAATGTGAGTGTACGAAATAAACAAGGTGTAGTGAGTTGAATTACATACGAGTGAAAGGCTGCACATAAATTGTGCCGGCCCTCGCTCGTTACTATCAATATTGGTTTGGTTTTATATGCAGGGTCATGTAGGGGAACATGAACTTAGTACCTCATTCAGGACATTATTTTATTGCTTGTAAAATGACAAACTTACCATTAGAGGCAACCGTGGTGCAGTTTTTAAAAATGCGATTTATTTTAACGTGGTAGGCTAAATGTCGATTACCAACGATATGTAATAAACCGCCTTTTTTTAGGCGCTTATGCGCATCAACAAACATTTGCCAAGCGATATGGTCAGTAATGGCTTCACCTTGATGAAACGGAGGGTTACATATCACTAAATCTGGTTCAACATCCGCGGGTAAATTACTCAGGCAATCGTCCCAATGGAAAAAAGCTTGTGGCATTTGTTCAGTTTGAGGATCTTGGGATTGAAGATCTTGAGATGGAGTGTCTAACTCGTTCGCTTGCCAATTATGCTTTGCCGAGGCGATAGCCATATCAGAATCATCCACAAAGTGGATTTGCGCATTGGGATAACATTGCTTTGCGTGCAATCCTAAAATACCGTTACCACAGCCTAAGTCTATAATGTGCTTGAATTCACCTTTGGGCATGTTGTCGAGCATAATCCTTGCGCCAATATCGAGCTTATTGGCCGCAAATACATTAGCAAGGTTACTGATAGTGAGTTTGAGCTCATCGACATTCCAACTCACCGCTTTCGCTAATGAGCGTTTTTTACCATCGCTAATACAGCTAATTACCCGTGTTTTTTTCCACGCTAAACTGGCGGATGCGGGACCTAGATTTTTTTCAATACTGGCCAATAATGCTGGATTGATTGACTTGGCTTTAGCACCAATCAGAATTTGGGTTCCTGCTGGAAGCACCGTTGATAAACGCGCAAGTTGCTGGCCAAAATAGTGTAGGTTTTTCGGCAACTTCATCAGCACTAATTGAATATTTTGTGGCAGCGTTTCGCGGCTATTTAGCCAATGTATGTTGGTTGATGCGAGTTTGTTGTGTAATAAATTTTGCTGATAACCTAACAAGCTGGTTTTAGCATCCGTTTCGACAAGCAATTCACTGTGTGGATATTGCATGGTTAATGCACATGTGAGAGCCCCAAAGTTGTCATTTAGAATGGCGGTAGTGGTTGCTGTTATTTCGGTGTCGATTAAGTACTTTACTAGGTGTTCATCAGCGGCATCCCATGCTTGTAAGTTTGATGCTTGTTGGCTTGGATAACGAAAAAGCTCAAGCTCTATACCTGAACAAGCAAATTGGGTTGTCATGACGGTGTTACCTAATAAAAAGAATATCGATAAAATAGCCCGATATTATCTCAGATAACACTTACTAGCGCGAGGCTTAGGCTTAAACAAGTTGATAGGGATAATTTTGTGGAGTGCCTCTAGTTAACTGATTATCAAAGCTTCCTTGTTTAACTCGTGTTAAGCGACATGTTGAATTTAGGATACAGAACAAGGTGATATTGATTTTTTAACTTTGAAACTAAAACCTAACGTCACGACAATGGCTGTGCTGCAGAGATGATTGCTATTAATTGCACGCTTCAGTAACATCAATATATTGACTTAAAATAATGGTTTTCAAGGGATATTGATGAAAGGTGCTGGTGGAACGTCAGGTGGAATGGGTCAGTTCTTTATTGGGCTAGTGATGATGTGCGGTGGCTTTTATATGCTATTAAATGCCATTAAAGTGACAAGCTCATTTGGCTTTAGCAGCCATTTATATCAGCTGGGCGGCTTTGGGCTTACCAGTGGAATGGTGATGATATCCTTTATGTTTGGTGTTGGATTGATGTTTTATAATGGCAGAAACATACTTGGGTGGTTACTGACATTTGGCTCGTTAGTGGCACTGATTTTTGGCGTGATAAGCTCGATTAATTTTCGATTTTCTTACATGAGTGCATTTGATTTAATCGTTATCTTGGTACTTTGTGTGGGGGGTATAGGGTTGTTTTTACGATCGCTGAAAGCGATTGAAAAACGTTACCCTGAGTCTTAATGTTATGTTTTTTTAAACCTATTGGTGCTTAACATCCGCTTGTTTGAACATCTATAACAGGGCGTGCGGTGGCTGATGTTACTTGCCTGTAACGTAAATAACATGCAGCAACGCCCGCATCCTCTTTAATGACTCCATGCCAATATACCCATGCAGTTATAGGCAAAGTACTTTTGCGTTGTTGCCAATCACCTTCGGGAATATTCATTAGCATTGCAATACCTGCGGCTGTTCCGTCGGGATAGCCATAAGCTAAGTTAACATTGACCCCATCAATATTAAGCGTCGTAGTAGCAAGTCTTTTTACTCCAGCAATAGCGGCTTTTGAATAGGTTAAGGTCGCAGCTGATTGCATTGCTGTTTCCATCCCTCCCATGGTAGATACAATTGCATCTTTGCGTAAGCTAATGAATTTACTGCTCGCGACAACGGCCAATAAGGCCAAAATAATAATCACAACAACCAACTCTATTAATGTAAAGCCGTGCGATGGTCTTATATTATTTGTCATGCTATTTTTCATTTTATTACTCATGCTGTTTTTCATCTTATTTTTTATTTGATACTAGCATCATTTGTTCGGCGGTCGTAAACCTGCTGTGTCGACGTCTTATTGTTAAGGCATCTACAATGTGGTGTTTTGTTGGTACTATCAGGACATCTTAGTTATATATGCTGGTTAATACTGTGACGAATCCAACGACGACTTCAACAGAGTCTATATCTTCTGCTAAACCTCCTTTAAAACATTCTGTTCTACCTTGGATTTTACAATTTCTGTCTCCTTATCGTACGAAGGTAGTGGCGGCGATTGTATTTCTATTTATTGGATCGCTTGCATGGCTATCGCTTGGGCAAGGGGTACGGTTAATGGTCGATGAAGGATTTATTGCCGATAATGCAGGGCGATTGAATGAGATCATGTTGTTTATTATTGCTATTACAGCAATCAGTGGAACTGCGGTTTTCTGTCGTTTTTATCTGATGACTTGGCTTGGTGAGCGGGTTAGTGCTGATATTCGGTTACAGGTTTACAATCATTTATTGTCATTATCGCCAGCTTTTTTTGCGACTCAGCGTACCGGTGAGGTTATTTCACGTTTTACGGCAGACAGTACTTTGTTACAAAGCGTTGTCGGCTCAAGCTTATCTATGGCGTTGCGTTCAAGTGTGACCGTGATTGGTGGCATTGTTATGATGGCATTTACCAGTGTTAAGTTGACAGCATTAGTGCTGCTAGCCGTTCCTTTGGTATTAGGCCCGGTGATCTTTTTTGGCCGAAAAGTCAGAACCTTGTCGCGTAAAAGTCAAGATAGGGTAGGCGATCTTGGCGCTTATATTGATGAAACATTGCATGAAATTCATACTGTTCAAGCGTATACCCATGAGTCTAAAGACCGCCAGCTATTTGCTGACAGAGTCGAGGCGGTTATGGATGTGGCTAAAGGCCGTATTATGTATCGTGCGCTGCTTATTTCAACGGTGATGTTTTTAAGCATTGCTGCAATTGCTTTTGTTACATGGATTGGGGCGCAAGATGTGATGTCTGGCAGTATCACCGGTGGCGAGCTGTCTGCGTTTATGTTTTATGCCGTAATGGTTGCAGGTGCTGTAGCCACTATCAGTGAAGTGTTTAGCGAAATTCAACGAGCTTCTGGTGCAGCAGAGCGTTTAATTGAGTTAGTCAAAACACCGATTGATATACCCGAGCAAGTGACCCCCAACCAAGTCGTGCTACCTGTTAAAGGTTTACTTAGTTTTGATAACGTATGCTTTGCTTATCCGTCAGATCTTGAGCAAGACGTGATCCGCCAGTTGTCGATGTCGATTACTCCTGGTGAAAGAGTCGCTTTAGTGGGGCCTAGTGGAGCAGGCAAAAGCACCTTATTTGAATTGATGATGCGTTTTTACCAGCCTAAACAAGGACGGATATTATTAGATGGTATTGATATTTCTACTTTGGCATTGGCAGATTTACGCCAACAGTATGCACTTGTGCCGCAAGAGTCGGTGATTTTTGCCATGAACGTACTCGATAATGTGCGCTATGGCCGCTTAGACGCCAGCGATGAAGAGGTGAAACAGGCTTGCATTGCGGCTAAAGCGGATGAGTTTATTCGAGAATTTACTGATGGTTATTCGACTTATTTAGGTGAACGTGGCGTGCGTTTGTCTGGTGGGCAAAAGCAACGTATTGCTATCGCAAGAGCGATTCTTGCCGACAGACCAATATTACTGCTTGATGAAGCGACGAGTGCGTTAGATGCGATAAGCGAAATCAAAGTAAAACAGGCTCTGGATTCATTAATGGCCAAACGTACAACAGTGATTATTGCTCATCGTTTAGCTACCGTTATCAATGCAGACCGGATTTTCGTGATAGATAAAGGACAACTAATAGCCAGTGGTACTCACAACGAATTAATGGCCAGCAATGAGCTATATCGCGAATTTGCCAGTTTACAGTTATTGATGGATAACGAGCCGTCATAATGGTTACTGCTTTGTGCAGTGAGTGTGTCGTTGAGAAATAAAAAAAGATGCCGAAGCATCTTTTTTATTTTCGAATCAATTAACTTTTTTCAAATGACATTAATCGCAGTTTGATAATCAGTTATTGCTCAGGGTTGAGGTAACTTACATAGCGTTTAAGCACATTAAGATTTACCTGCTTGGCTCATCTCTTGCTTGCGTAGTACTTACCTAGCTCTTATTTACCTAGCTTTTATTTACGTAGTTCTCGACGCAAAATTTTCCCGACAGCACTTTTCGGTAACTGTTCAGTAAACTCAATAATGCGTGGAACTTTATAAGCAGTCAGTTGGCTGCGGCAGTAATCATTGATCGCCTGTTTGACCGCCTCGATATCCGCTGGCGGCTGTTTTAATACAATCACGGCTTTTACTGCTTCGCCAGAACGTTCATCTTCAACCCCGACGACAGCACACTCTAAAACTAACTCATTAGTTGAAAGTACGTCTTCAACTTCATTAGGATAGACGTTAAAACCAGAAACAATAATCATGTCTTTTTTACGATCAACAATGGTGTGATAACCATCTTCGCTGGCAATGCCAATATCGCCAGTTTTAAAGAATCCGTCTTTTGTCATGACGTTAGCGGTTTCTTGTGGTTTATTCCAATACCCTTGCATAACTTGCGGACCGCGCACTGCGAGTTCGCCAGCTTGACCGATAGCCACTTCATTATCATCCATATCGAGTACATGAACTTCAGTGCCCAATACAGGTTTGCCAATAGTACCGAGGCGTTGATGCCCTGGTGCATTAAGGCTGACAACAGGAGATGTTTCAGACAAACCATAGCCTTCTGAAATCATACATTGGGTGGTTTGTTGCCATAAGTTAGCTGCTGCACTCGTTAATGCAGTACCACCCGAAATGGTTATTTTCATTTTACTGAAATCTAAGGCTTTAAATTCTGGCTGATGACATAAGCCAACAAATAGAGTGTTTAAACCCGCAAACCCAGTAAATGGATAGGCTTTCATGGTATTGATTAGCCCTGCAATATCACGAGGATTGGGAATTAATACTGAACAGCTACCTGATTCAAAATACAGCACCAAATTAACCATAAATGCATAGATATGGTAAATCGGTAATGGCGCGACAAACACATCATGCCCTTCGGTCATGGTGCTAGCAATTCGTGATTTTACTTGACCAGAATTAGCCAAAAGGTTGCCATGATTGAGCATAGCGCCTTTCGATAAACCGGTTGTGCCGCCAGTGTATTGCAGAGCAATTAAATCATCATGGTTAGGTTTTATTGCCAGATAAGGATGCTTAGCACCTTCAGTGAGCACAGAGGTAAATGCCACTTTTTTAAAAGGGGTTTCAGGCTGAGGTTGCGGTTGGATAAGATCCATTGCGTGGGTCGAAATCACCAACTCTACTGTTGTTTTGTCGATCACGTTAGTTAATGTAGGTAGTAAATCCGACAATACGACTAAGGCTTTTGCACCTGAGTCGTTAAATTGATGAATAAGTTCACGTTCCGTGTACATCGGATTGGTATTGACTAGCACCATACCTGCTCGAATTACCCCATAAGCCGCAATCACAAACTGAGTAATATTAGGCAATTGTATCGCTACTCTGTCGCCTGGTTGCAATGAAGTGCTATGTTGCAAATAACTGGCAAAATCGCGCGAGCCTTGTTCTATTTCGCGAAAGGTAGTGCTTTTCCCAAGACATGCATATGCAACATTATCAGCATACTTGTCACAGGCTTTTTCGATCAAATCAACTATGGATGTGTATTGGTGTAAATCAAGTACTGAATCTGCATCATAAGCCATGCATACCACCTTAGATATTTTTGGTTATTATTATAAATCAAACGTCCGTTTAGATTATTTTTACTAACTTACACGGGTCAATATCAATTGGCAAAGATTCACTGAAATTGAATCAACATTAGATTACTCATTTAATAGATCGTCATCAAAACACGATTTAGAGTGTAAACAAATAGTTACACTTGTGTTTTGTGTTGATTTCGTTAAAAAAGTTTACTTCTCAAAAATAATTATATATGTGATCTATGTCACCAAAAATCAATTACTTAGAGTATTTTTTTGTTAATTGCTATTTAGCGCTTACTTATTTATCCCAAAAAGTGTTAGCAATTGTTTTTCAATTGTTATAAAAATGTAGTCGAGATAGGGAGTGTTTCGATAGGGAGAGACATGTTTTTCATTCATTTTGTGAAAAATATCGTCGACAAACAACAATAATAAGCAGTTGAGAACATAATAATGATGCAATCAAAAAAATCTAAATTTGGTATTAGCTCTTTGAGCTTAGCCATTTCATTTGCACTTGCCGGATCTGTTGTAAGTGCTCAAGCATTCGCAGCCGATGAAGAAGTCGCAAAGAAAGAAAACGTTGAAAAAATCGCAGTAGTCGGTTCACGTGCAGCACCTCGTTCAATTGGTGATTCACCGGTTCCAATTGATATCATTAGCAGTGATGACCTAAAGAAAAACGGTTCGACCGACATGATCGACATGTTAGTGACATCAGTGCCTTCTTTTAACTCTCGTGCACAACCGATTAGTGATGCAGCAACGTTAGTTCGTCCGGTTAACTTACGTGGTTTACCATCTGACAGTACACTTATTTTGGTTAACGGCAAACGCCGTCATCGTGCGTCAGTTATTGCTTTCCAAGGTGGTGGCATTAACGATGGTGCACAAGGGCCAGATATTTCGGTTATTCCTGGTGTGGCATTAAAGCAAGTTGAAGTATTACGTGACGGTGCAGCAGCTCAGTATGGTTCGGATGCGATTGCTGGTGTGATGAACTTTGTATTAAAAGATGCCTCTGAAGGTGGCTCTATCACTGTCAGCCAAGGTGAATACTACGAAGGTGACGGCGCAGCAACAACAATTGACGGTAACATTGGTTTACCTTTGACTGATGATGGCTTTGTTAATATCAGTGCACAATATAAAACCGCAGATGCGACTAGCCGTAGTGTCCAGCGTCCAGATGCAGCAGCCATTGCTGATGCGGGTAATACCTCAATTCTTAATCCTGCGCAAACTTGGGGTAATCCAGAGATCAATGATGATTTTACTGTATTCGTAAACTCTGGTTTTGATATCAATGATAACACTCACTTGTATGCATTTGGTAACGTGTCATCACGTGAAGCAACAGGCGGTTTCTATTATCGTAATCCACATAACCGCGGTAACGTTTATTCAGTAGATGGTGGTGAAAGTTTATTAGTTGGTGATGTTGGTTTGGCCACTGATGGTGTCGCAACATGTAACAACATGGATGTTCCTATTCCTAAGATAGATACCGATGGTGATGGTATTCCAGATCAAGATGGAAACGTGCTAGGTACTGACGCTTATCAAGCAATGGTTGCAGATCCTAACTGTTTCTCAATGAACCAAATTCGTCCAGGCGGGTATACACCACAATTTACCGGTAAAATTGAAGATATGTCTTTCTTCGCTGGTGTTAAAGGTGAGCTAGGCGAGTGGATGTATGATGCCAGTGCGGGTACTGGTAGCAACAAAGCCAGCTTTGGTTTAAAAAATTCTCTTAACCCATCATTGGGTTTAGACACGCCAACTGACTTTGATACCGGTTCTTACGAGCAAGTAGAAACAACTGTTAATATCGACTTTAGCCGTTTCGTTACTATTGGTAGCTTAGAAGATATTAGTTTTGCTACTGGTTTTGAATGGCGTGAAGAATCATTCGAAATTGGTCAAGGTGATGACGCCTCTTGGACTGCAGGCCCTTATGCCGATCAGGGATTCAATATTGGCTCACACGGCTTTAAAGGCTTTGGCCCTGAATCAGCCGGTAAAAACGACCGTAATAACATTGGTATTTATACTGACGTTGAAGCGTATTTAACCGAAGATTTCTTATTAGGTATTGCACTTCGTTATGAAGATTTCTCTACTTTTGGTGACACACTAAACTACAAGTTAACCGCGCAGTATGTTGCAACCGATGAATTATCATTCCGTGCATCACACAGTACTGGTTTCCGTGCGCCAACTGTTGGTCAAGAAAACGTAGTTAACACTCAAACATCGATTGTTAACGGTGACTTGATTCAAACCTTCATTGCTCCACCAACAAACCCATTAGCGGCTTTCTATGGTGGTGAAGTTCTTAATCCTGAAGAGTCTGTTAGCTTTGCAGCAGGTTTCGTCTACCAATATGATAACTTGTTCTTAACTGTTGATTACTACAACATTGAAGTTACTGGTCGTATTGCACAATCTAGTCAAATCTCGGTTGAAGCAAGTGACTATGATGCATTACGTGCTGCTGGTGTTGAATTCCCTGAGTTGATCTCTGCGGTAACCTTCTACACTAATGACTTTGATACAACGACTCAAGGTGTTGATGTTGTAGCGTCTTATACTACAGAAATGCTATCAGGTGATGCTAAGTTCAGTTTAGCTTATGGTTGGACTGATACCAGTGTTGATAAATATGACCCTGAAACAACAGATGCAGGTAAAGTTCGTCGTTTAGAAGATGGTATTCCTGCACACCGTGCAACCCTTACTTGGGGCCAAAGCTGGGATGATTTAAGCATGTCAGTTCGTGGTAATATGTATGGTGAATATTACGCTACACACGCTGATGATACCTCTGATTGGGGTTCTGAAGTGGCAGACGCTGCAGTGACTATCGATCTTGAAGTGAGCTATGCGGTACTTGATAACCTAACGGTATCAGTGGGCGCAAACAATATCTTCGATCAAGAAGCGCAGAAGCTAAAAGATGGCACTTTGGGTGAATTAGGTGCAGTGTACTACGAGAGTGGTCCATTTGATTACAACGGTGGTTTCTACTACGGCCGTGTTAATTACCGCTTCTAAGCGTTAGCGACATTCAAAAAACCAATCAAAAACTAAAAAGACTGCTTCGGCAGTCTTTTTTATTGAGAGCATTTTTTAAGAATTTTTCTTGAAGACTAAATATTTTTTGAAGATTAAGTATTTTATTTGACGACCAAAGCCAATGCTCGATACACATCGTCGATAATCAGCGCTTTAGGCAACTCAATACCCTCAGGGTAGGATGAGCCGTAGATTTTATTAAACGGCGTGCCAGCAGCCGCTTGCTGTCCCATATACTGTTCAATGACGGTATCTGCTTGAGTCCAATTACCTTGCATGAGGATAATGTGTTGTTGGTTTAATTGATTTACGACTTGTTCGCGATGAAGCACGTTGGCTTTATTGGTTTGGCAAGGGACACACCAGTCGGCTGTAATATCAACAAACACAATATTGCCTTGTTCAACATAGGTAGCAATTTTTTCAGGTTCAAGTGGCTGCCAATTCAATGTTTGATATGCTTGATAGTCTTCACCTTTATTAACAAATGCTATGATCCCCGCAAAACAGAACCCCATGAAAATGAGCATGGCTATCACTAAGGTCGGAATCGATTTGCCTTTTATTTTAGCCCAAATCAATATCACTACAGCGCTAAAAATAACCAAGAGTAATATCAGCATTAATGTGGTCATAGGTTTCCTCGGTAAATACGTTATCATATTCATCACTTAATAAGTGACGCGACATTAACAGCGCATACTTAACTGGTTGTTAAAATTGTTTTTGTACAAAGATTATAGATAGACTAACTGTAATTTAAAGAGGTGTTATGACGTTAAGTACTTGGCTGGGACTATTAGCGATATGCTGTTTGGGTGCTATGTCTCCAGGCCCGAGTTTAGCCATGGTAGTGAGGCATACACTCAGTGGTGGAAGATTACACGGTGTAGTGTGTGCTTGGGCGCATTCAATTGGTATTGGCGTGTATGCGCTGGTGACTTTATTAGGCTTAGCGGCAATATTAAAAGCATCTCCATTAATTTTTAATGCCATAGCGATAATCGGAGCAATTTACTTAGCTTGGATGGGTATTCAAGCGCTGGGTTCCAAAGGCGGGATGCAGCAAAAGTTAGCCGCTGGGGAAGCCACTAGTTTATGGGTTGCAGCTCGTGACGGGCTAGCTATTTCACTGTTTAATCCTAAGATATTATTGTTTTTTCTAGCCTTATTTAGCCAATTTGTCTTGGCTGCACAAACGACCACTGGCCAAGCATTAATTGTATTTACCCCGTTAATTATTGATGGCTTGTGGTATACCGTTATCGCATTTGTGTTATCACATTCTGCTGTACTACCTAAGTTACGTGAAAAGGCAAAGTTGATTGATAGACTCTCAGGTATTGTATTGATTTTACTTTCTATTAGGGTTATTTACACGCTGTTATAACACCGATGTCTAATCGGGTTACTGTGATTAATTATGCTGGTTATGCATAGGTTTAGTTGTTAAAGCGAACAGAGAAAATAGTAAGTAGTGATGGGGAGTGTTAAATGTGCCTGATTTTAAAAAAAGTAATCCCCACCAGATCTCTGGTAGGGATTATTGATTAACGGCTAATTATCAGTGACGTTGTTAGCGAATGCTAGGCACCTTTAAACATTTGCACGCTATCATCGCTTTTTTGCTCTTGTTGCGGTGCCGCTACAGGAGGATTAGCAATATGATCTTCTAAGTTTTCTTTTAGCATGGCTTTAAATTCATCAGAGAACCAAGCTAATGCATGATCTTTTTCAGCAGCAAGATCAGCTGATTTAATTGAGGCTTCGAACGCATTAAAGCGTGCTGAAGCAAATCTCATTGCTGTTCCCACTTTACCAATATCATTTTCTTGTTGGCTTAGTTGATTGGCTAGGGCAATAAATTGGTCAGCTATTTGATACATTGTTAATTCTGGTTTGGCTTCAGACATCAGATCCACTTTTTGTGAGTTAATTTTCCATTGAGTGTAACGTTTTTATTGGAAAATATCAGGTAAAAAATTAGCTATTGGGATCTGAATCTACCAAGACCTGGCCGTTACGTGAGTCATAATATATCGACATAAGTGATAGCGAGTTGTAGTTATATCGGCATTGATCTGGATTGATATATTCCGCTTGGTAATCAGATGAATCTTTATCTGCACTACTCGAAACGCTTGGACCATCCTGCAACAGAGTAGGCCAGACGGAAAGGCAGTCATTAACGTTATTCAGTCTTGGAGAGGCTTCGTAAGGTGGATAATTCTGTGCAGGATAGCCCCATTGGTTCATATCCAGTTCGCCATCGGTTCCGGCTTGACTGAAAATAGCTAAATTATCTGCTGGGCCAGAATACCCCATCGCGGCCCACTTCAAATGAGCCAAGGTTATTGCTGAAGAAAATGCTCCGCCAGTTGCTTTTACATTGGCGATTTTAGCATCTTGGCCTAAATCGATGAATTTCGGCAAAGCGATAACAGCGATGATCCCAAGTATGATAATAACAACGACGAGTTCAATAAGGGTAAAACCACTTTTAGCGGTGCTTTTATTATTACGTAATGGCATCATATTATTCGTAATGGTGATTAATCTGTTAATAGTAACTAAAGACTGAGCCGTTCACTAATTTATCGCTTACTTTTAAGGAATTCATTGAATGACCTCCCATTGGCAAGAGTTGTTTGAGCAACAACAATCTCAGGAATATTATCAACATTTGCAACACTTTATAGCCTCTCAAAGGGCCGATAATAAAACCGTTTATCCGCCTGATGATGAAGTGTTTACTGCTTTTGATTTAACGCCGCTTTCAGAGGTTAAAGTCGTGATACTGGGGCAAGACCCTTACCATGGGCCTAGTCAAGCTCATGGGCTTTCTTTTTCGGTTAAAAAAGGTATTAAACCGCCTCCATCATTAGCGAATATCTATAAAGAATTAACTGATGATATTGAAGGCTTTGTGACTCCCGAACATGGCAATTTAAGCTCTTGGGCTGAGCAAGGTGTTTTACTATTAAATACGGTACTGACGGTAGAACAGGGGTTAGCTCATTCACATGCTAAATCTGGCTGGGAGACATTCACTGATAATGTATTGCTGCGATTAGACCAACAACCTTCGCCGATTATATTTGTGTGTTGGGGAAATCATGCTATCAAGAAAGGTCGTTTGATTACGGCATCGCATCATCATGTATTGAACGGCCCGCATCCATCGCCATTATCTGCTTACCGAGGTTTTTTTGGTTGCGGTCACTTTTCAAGTATTAATCAATTATTAATTGAACAAGGCAACCTAGCCATAAATTGGCAAGTTTGATCATAAAAAAAGGTGTGAATTTAGTATTCACACCTTTTTATGCATCAACATCAAAAATGAATTCATGATGGATTATGCAGTTAATAACTGATTGTTACTCACTACTGTTAATTACTATTAACTGCTGCGATTAACCGACAGATGAGCTAACGAAATGAGTGCTTGCTTGTAGTCGCTGTCAGGGAAAACAGTGAGTGCATCGATGGCCTTCTGTGCTTCTGCTTGAGCTTTCTCCTGAGTATAAACTAATGCACCAGACTCCTCTAATGCTACTAGAATTTCATCAATCGCTTTGGTGCCATCACTTTGCTCAATAGCATCTCGAATCAGTTTTTTAGCTGTATCAGAACCGTTTTCCATGGCATAAATTAGCGGTAATGTTGGTTTGCCTTCAGCAAGGTCATCACCAATGTTTTTGCCTAGTTCGTCAGCGTTAGCTGTGTAATCCAGTAAATCATCAGTTAATTGAAAAGCTGTGCCGAGATATTTACCGTAATCAGCTAATGCTTGTTCTTGCTCTGGGCTCACATTGGCTAATACGCCGGCTAACTGAGTTGCCGCTTCAAACAATTTTGCAGTTTTACAGTAGATAACCCGCATGTAGTTAGCTTCAGTGGTATCAGGGTCATTACAGTTCATTAACTGTAACACTTCACCTTCTGCAAGTACGTTAGTGGTATGAGCAAGGACTTGCAGCACTTTCATGTTTTCGAGCTCGGTCATCATTTGAAATGAACGAGTATATAAAAAGTCACCTACGAGCACGCTAGCGCTATTACCAAATAAGGCATTGGCGGTCTCACGGCCGCGACGCAATGTCGACTCATCAACGACATCATCATGTAACAAAGACGCAGTATGGATAAACTCGATGATCGCCGCGAGTTTAAGGTGATGCTCGCCTTGATAGTCAACGGTTCGTGCGGCTAATACTGATAATAACGGACGTAAACGCTTACCACCGCCATTGATAATGTAAAAGCCTAATTGATTAATTAGGGCTACATCAGATTCAAGTTGTTTGTATATCAGCTGATTGACTGCTTGCATATCAGTGTCAGCCAGTTGACGAATGGCGTTTAAATCCATAATAGTCTCTGGTTGTTGGGCGACAGGCTTGCACCCTTAATTAGTCATATCGAATTAGAGCGCATATCTTACAGGATATCAGTGCTATTTTTCAAAGTATGTATTTCCACAATTGAACATACAGAATCCTGATTTTACGATAGTTAGTAGGATTCTGACCAATTTAATTATAAAACTTAGGTATAAATGAACATGGCCATGTTAACTAAATTTTAAAGAAGGCACATTAGCTATTAATGAATAGTGTGCAGTAATAAGGTCTTTTTTATTTGATAGTGAATTAAGACTTGCCTGATGATAATTCTTCGCGTAGAATCCGCGCCCATTGTCATTAAAAGTTTTTTAGCACCTAGTCTCGTCAATAATATGAGTTAGTGTGTTAGTCATTTGGAGTAAAATAGCCATGTATGCTGTTTTTCAAAGTGGCGGAAAGCAACACCGTGTTGCTGAAGGTCATACAGTTCGTTTAGAAAAATTAGAAGTTGCTACTGGTGAAACCGTAGAATTCGATCAAGTTTTATTGATCGCTGATGGTGAAACAGTACACGTTGGAGCTCCTTTAGTTGCTGGCGGTAAAGTGGTAGCTGAAGTAGTTGGCCACGGTCGCGGCGAAAAGGTAACTATTATCAAGTTCCGTCGTCGTAAGCATCACGATAAGAAGATGGGCCACCGTCAGTGGTTCACCGAAGTTAAAATCACTGCGATTAGCGCATAATTTAGGAGTCTAACTCATGGCACATAAAAAAGCTGGCGGTAGTACTCGTAACGGCCGCGATTCGGAAAGTAAACGTCTTGGTGTTAAGCGTTTTGGTGGTGAATCAGTTCTAGCTGGTAACATTATCGTTCGTCAACGTGGTACTAAGTTCCACGCTGGTGTAAACGTAGGTATTGGTCGTGACCATACTTTGTTTGCATTAACAGACGGTAAAGTAAAGTTTCAAGTTAAAGGTCCTAATAACCGTAAGTTTATTAGCATCGAAGCTTAATTCTTTCTAAGCTAGATCTCGAAAGCCCTGCCTATGGTGGGGCTTTTGTGTTTTTTATATCATTAAACTGTTGTTGATAGTTTGATGATTTTGTTTATATGCAGTAGGCGATATCGTGATGAATGCTATCTTCAGCGCTTTCCTGCAAATTCCAGTGATTTGGGATTATAATTACAGATTAAGTGGCGTCAGGAGTCAGTATGAAGTTTGTTGATGAAGCGAATATTCGCGTAGAAGCAGGTGACGGCGGAAGCGGTTGCGTGAGTTTTAGACGCGAAAAATATGTACCAGATGGTGGTCCAGACGGTGGTGATGGCGGAGATGGCGGCAGTGTATACCTGCAAGCTAACGAAAACTTGAACACGCTGATTGATTATCGTTTTACTCGTTTTCATATGGCTGAACGTGGCACCAATGGCCGTGGTCGTGATTGTACCGGGCATGGCGGTAGTGATTTGGTTCTGCAAGTACCAGTAGGTACTCGTGCTATCGATCAAGAAACAGAAGAGTCACTTGGCGATCTTACTGTAAATGGACAAAAGCTTCTTGTTGCTAAAGGTGGTTTCCACGGTTTAGGTAACACCCGTTTTAAAAGTAGTACTAACCGTGCTCCGCGCCAAAAAACATTAGGTACCCCAGGTGAAGTACGCTCAATTAAACTTGAGTTATTGTTACTTGCTGATGTGGGTTTATTAGGAATGCCAAACGCAGGTAAATCAACCTTTATCCGTTCAGTATCACGTGCTACGCCTAAAGTTGCTGATTATCCGTTTACGACTTTGGTGCCAAACCTTGGTGTGGTTAATCCGCGTCCAGGCCAAAGCTTTGTTATTGCCGATATTCCAGGTCTAATTGAAGGTGCTGCTGAAGGTGCTGGCTTAGGTATTCGTTTCTTAAAGCATCTTGAACGCTGCCGTATGTTGTTACACATTATCGATATCGAACCTATTGATGGCGTAGACCCAGTTTATTCTGCTCGTGCAATTGTCGGTGAACTTGAGAAATACTCTCCAAAGCTAGCGGCAAAACCGCGTTGGTTAGTATTTAATAAAACCGATTTACTGCTAGATGAAGAGATACAAGCTAAAATTGATCGTATTGTCAAAGAGTTAGATTGGCAAGGTGATGTTTATACTATGTCAGCTTACAATCGAACTGGTACTGAAGAGTTAAGTATCAAGATGCTTGACTACATTAGAAGTTTACCAGCTATTGTGGAAGAAATTACCGCAGATGCTGATGTTGAATTCAAATGGGATAATTATCATAGCGCTGAAGATGAAAACGCTAATGAAAATTATGATGATGACTTTGACGAAGATTTTGATGATGATGACTATGATGTAGAAGTTATATATCAGCGTTAAAGAACTCATTTGAGGACATCGTGTACGAAGATAGCCAAAATGAAATTACCCGCCTTGTAGTGCGCTGTGCGCAGCTATTACTGGCATATGGTGCTGAGTCTGATCTCGTTGAAGAGATTAGTCAGCGCCTTGGTAAAGCGCTCGGTATTGCTAGCATTGAATTATCAATATCATCCAATGCATTAGTATTAACTAGCTTGGTACACGGTCGATGCATTACCACAACCCGTCGTATTCGTGCTCATGGCATTAATATGATGGTGATTTGTGAGCTTCAGCGAATCTGTATACTAGCCGAAAAGGGCATTTATGGTGCCAATGAAGTTCGTAGACGTCTCGCTCATATTTCTCCTAAAACATATCCCGCAATTGCTGTAGTTCCTATGATAGGTTTGTCATGCGCAAGTTTCTGTCATTTATTTGATGGGGACATGATGGCCTGCTTAATCACATTTTTTGCCTCATCGGTTGGAATGATAGTACGTCTTTTTCTGGCATCTCGACATTTTAATTTATTGGTTAACTTCTCACTGACTGCATTTGTGATCACGGCTATTGCTCAAATCGGCTATCTTGGCTCTCTCTCTGAAACACCTCAAGCCGCAATGGCGGCAAGCGTGTTGATGCTAGTACCAGGGTTTCCGCTTATTAATGCCATTTCTGATATGGTTAAGGGCCACATGAATGTGGGTATTTCCCGTTGGGGTCATGCAACCCTATTAACCTTAGCATCGGTTATTGGCATTACGATCGCGATGCAAATGGGAGGGATTTTTTAATGTTATCCTTTCTAAGTTTGTTGCTGCATGATGCATTTTTTTCGGCGATACCTGCGGTTGGTTTTGCGATGGTGTTTAATGTCCCTAAACGCTATTTAATTTATTGTGCCATTGCAGGTGCTATCGGCCACAGTTCAAGAACTTTTTTATTACATTTTTCAATGCCAATTGAATGGGCGACATTTATCGCAGCAGCTATTGTTGGCTTGATTACTATTCAGTTTGCTAAACGTCACCTTGCCCCACCATTAATGTACGCTGTAGCTGCCATTATTCCCATGGTGCCAGGAACGTATGCATTCAATACTGTCATAGCATTAATTCAACTCACGGCACAAAGTCAGGTTAGTCCCGAACTAACAGCTCAGGTCATCGTCAACGGTTTAAAAACAGTATTTATCCTAGGCGCGCTGGCCGTAGGGTTAGCGTTACCAAGTTTGCTTTACTACCGCACCAGACCGATTATTTAACCATAAGGATTTAGCTTCAATGCGTATCGCAATGATTGCCGCAATGGCCAACAATAGAGTTATAGGTAAAGACAATAAAATGCCTTGGCATTTACCTGAAGATTTACGCCACTTTAAAGCGATGACCTTGTCTAAACCTGTTGTTATGGGGCGTAAAACCTATGAGTCAATTGGTCGACCATTACCGGGGCGCCACAATATAGTGATTAGCCGTAATAGTCAGTTGAGTATTGAAGGTATTACCTGTGTAAAAAGTTTCGATGAAGCTATTATAGCTGCGGGTGATTGTGAAGAAATTGTGGTGATTGGCGGTGGTCAACTTTACCAACAACTATTGCATCAAGCTGACGTATTATATCTAACGCTAATTGATGTCGATGTCGATGGTGACACGGTATTTCCTGCTTGGGATGATGGTTCTTGGGATTTACAGAACTCAGTAACTGCAACAAACGACAAAGGATTGCAATATAGCTTTAACACTTTAGTTAAAAAATGTTAAATTAGTCGGGTTTAACCCTGAAATTAATATGTAGAAGTGATCTAAAGCATGATCTCTATACATAGCTATATAACTATAAAATATAAAGGAGTGTCAGATGCGTCTATTGCCTGTAGCTATTGCAGCCCTGATTGCAGCATCTTTTGTGTCAGCCCCTGCTATTGCCGATACAGATCAATTGGTTGCAAATATTTGTGATTATGTAAAATCAGACGACAAAAGTCGTTTACGTAAAAAGATGAAAGAAAGTCGTGTTAAATTACGTAATGTTTATTCAGGTATTTCTTGTGATGGCAGCAGTTTATTGCGTACTGCCTACAATTCAAATGCCAATGATGTCGGTGAATTTATCGCAAAGCGTCTACCTTCAACTGATTTAGCTGTTCCTGAGGCTGACGGCAAAACCATTCTTGAATGGGCTCTTGCTAATGGTCATGATGGTAGCCCGATTACTGCCGCGATTAAAGAGCGCGTTGGTGGCTAATTCTGGCGATGTGTAATCGTATAAGTCAGTCAATGTAAATTAAAAATGCCGATAAGTAATTATCGGCATTTTTTTATGTCGATAATTCACCCATTATGTTGATTAGCAATAACTATAATACCCGTCCTATACATGTCTATTTATTCTTTTTGTTTTAATTTTTAGTCTGCTTACTATCAATCTGCCATTTGCCCATAAATTCGCTCTAAAATTCATTTTCTATCAATCCAGAAGCAAACTATTCATTCAGGGTTGAGCTATCTATTACAGTAAAGGCTTACTACGCGTTACGAACAGAAGTTAAAAGCACACTCAGTTGGCTGCTCTGCTACTGCTTCAGGCATCATATTCTGCTATCTATAAATCTATTTATTTCATTTATCATCTGAGTGTAAGTTACCCGTAATCAAATATTACAGGCAATAAAAAGGCCCCAAAGGGCCTTTTGTGAATACTAACTTATATTGTATAGATTAAACCTTGAACTCGCGTACCGAGGCTTGCAGTTCTTCAGCAAGCATAGCGACTTGCTGACTTGATTGTGCGGTTTGATCTGCACCTATCGAGGTTTCTTCTGAAATAGAGGCAATATGTTCGAGCTTCTCTGAAACTTGCTGGCTAACGATATTTTGCTCTTGAGCAGCTTGAGCAATATGGTTACCAGAATCAAAGGCTCGGTGAACTGACTTACTAATGGTCTCTAAGGCTAGATTTGATTGTTCGTTCTTTTCAACACAGCTCTCTGCTTGAGTACGACCTAATTCCATAACCGCAACGGCTTCTTGCGTACCAAGTTGCAATACTTCAATCATCTGCTGAATTTCACTGGTTGAGTGTTGGGTGCGTGACGCTAAGTTACGTACTTCATCAGCAACAACGGCAAAGCCTCGTCCTTGTTCGCCAGCTCTAGCGGCTTCAATAGCAGCGTTTAGGGCAAGTAAGTTAGTTTGATCTGCAATCCCACGGATCACATCTAAAATAGAGCCGATTGACGCACTGTCGGAATGGACTTTATTAATAACAATACCAGCTTTAGCAACTTCTTCAGCAAGAGCAAGAATGGTATTTTTGCTTTCTTCTGCAAGCGTACGCATATGCTGTGTTTCTTGGTCAGCTTGTTTAATCTCATTCAGTGCTTGATCGGCGCTCATTGATACCTGTTGTGCACTTGAACTCAGTTCCGTGGTTGCCGCAGCAACTTGGTCCACTTGACTCTTTTGTTCTTGAATACCAATAGTGGTTTGCGAGGTAATCGCAGAGGTTTCTTCTGCCGCAGCAGCTAACTGATTTGAACGATCAACGATACCAACAATAAGGCTCCGTAGGCTGTCGACTAATCGGTTGCAGTTTTTGGCTAATTCTGCGAATTCATCATGGCCAGTGTCATCTAATTTATGGGTTAAATCACCCGATGCTAGAACATTTAAGGCTTTATTGACTTTCTCTAACGAGCGGGTCAGTGGTTTAACAACAGCAATACTGACAATAATGGCGACGATGATGGCGGTTAATACCACCAGTAGCGTTTTAATGGCTGCAGAATCAATAATTTCTAATGCTGTAGTGCTGATATCTCCCGCGAACGTGTCGATTGATTTTGCTAACACGGTCATTTTTTTGTTGACGTCTTTGGCTGAGCTTTGCGTATCTGCTAACTGTTTAGCAGCAGCAAACTCATGATTTAATTGTTGTTGTTTTAGGGCTAAAAGTGAGTCGCTGCCTTTTAGTAACTTAAAGACTTTTGCACTTTCTGTGGTTAAATCTTCTAAAATTGAACTGCTGACAATACCACTGCCTTGACGGCCAATATGATCCAATTTGGATGAAGCTTCACTGACCATGTAATCGAGTTCTTTGATGATTAGGTCATACTTGCTTTGTTCGGTTGAGGCGACTAAATCATAAATTGTGGTAATGATATTGATAAATGTACTATCAACGAGGCTGGCTGATGCGGCCAAACTGCGTTCAGTTTGATCTTCACTAGTTTCTAGGTCGATGATGTCTAATAAAATAGATGATGAGTCGTCTGCAGCATTTTCAAGGTTACTGCGCATTTTGAGTAATTTTTCTTGCAAGCTTAGGGCACTTTCGCGCTCTACGAGCATTTTTGTAGCACTCGCTTCATATACTGCGTAGCTTTTAGTTAACGCTGCCAACGGCGCAGTAAGTTGATTCTGTTTGCTTACTAAATTATTTAAGCGAGCTAGATCTTTTTCAAATGCGTTATCTAAGTCAGTGAGTCTTTTTTCTATTGCTGGAATTTTTGATGAATGAGTACTGTAATAAGCAAGTAATGCTTCAATTTGTTGGGTGCTTAAATTCTCACTTAAGATACTCGTTGATTCAAGTGCAGGTAGGCTGATCGTCTTAAGAATAGTCGTCCCGTCTTTAATACTGTTGTTACTCAGCATAGTCACGCCACCGAGGACCATCAATAACAGTGTCACCACGGTAAAACCGCCAATGACTCTGGTCGCTACATTAATTTTCATACAGTACTCCGGCTATTATTATTTGATCCTGATTTTTATCTTGTATGTGTTATCGCATATCACGATATTGAATTTATTAAAGGGCGATTGTTTCTCAGGCAAGCGTAATAAATTCTACATTTAACTATCGGCTAAATGGTACTTTAGTTTAACGTTAAATTAACCTTTTTTGGGTAATTATTTCATTCTTTTCAAGATGCCATAATGTTAAATGCTCTCCCCAGCAGCAACCTGTATCTAATGCGACAACGTGCGGTTTACCTGTTTGGCCCATTAACGCCGCCCAATGACCGAATATAAGGGTGTTTTGCGGCGCTGTTTTAGATGCAAACTCAAACCATGGGCGTAACTCGGTAGAATGCTGTTCGCTAGGCGGTAATTTGCATTTAAAATCAAGACGACCATCAAGGTGTAAAAAACGCATACGTGTTAATGCATTGATACAATAACGTAGTCTGTCGATACCGTGCAAAGATGGAGACCAGTGCTCAGCATTTTCTGTGTACATTTTGGCAATTAATGCGCTTAGATAATCATCTTGCTGTAATGCAAAACTGACCTGCTCAGCTTCATGTTCAAGGATTGCTATATCCCATTGTGGAGGCACACCAGCATGGGTCATGATGATATTGTGTTCAGGTAAGGTTCTGACTAAGGGTTGTTTGCGGAGCCAATTGACTAAATTATCAATATCAGGAGCGTTGAGTAATTCATCAAGATGATCTTGTGGATGGGGCCGCTTCAATTTCCCGTGCAGAGCCAAAAGATGTAAGTCATGATTGCCCAGTACCACTTTTGCTGAATCTTGTAACGACTGGAAGAAACGGAGTGTTGCTAACGATTCAGTACCTCTTGCCACAAGATCGCCCACGGCCCAAAGTTGATCTTTGGACGGGTTAAAAGCCACTTTTTGTAACAATAGTTGTAACTCTGAATAGCACCCCTGAATATCACCGACAAAATAGTGTGCCATGACTTATTGGAATATCCCAGGAACAGCAAGACGAAAAGGCGGAATCGTTGCTAAAAATCGCTCGCCTTTATGATTTTCCATACCATAAGATCCTTGCATAAAGCCCACTGGCGTTTCCATCACAGTGCCACTGGTATATTGGTAAGCCGTATTAGGTGCAATTGTGGGGGTTTCCCCTACAACACCGGGGCCTTTTACTTCATTCTGTTCGCCGTCAGCGTCAGTGATAATCCAATGACGGTCTTTAAGAGTCACCTTGTTATCACCCAGGTTGATGATGGTAATGGTATAGCTAAATAGGTATTTATTATCGGCGACATCTGATTGTTGTTCTAAGTATTGGGTGTCGACTTTAATTTTAATAGGCGATTCAACTTGGCTCATATTATGTCCTAAAGCAAAAGGGCATGCTCAATATGCATGCCCTTATAATTAATCTTTTTTGTCACACAGCATATTAGCCATTGCCACATATTGTGGGACACTAATTTGTTCTGGCCGCAGGCTCGCATCAATTTGCAGTGCTGCAAAGTCTTCGTCTGACAGTAAGGTTTTTAAATTATTACGCAAAGTCTTACGGCGCATATTAAATGCTGTCGTGACTAGGTGTCTTAATACATCAACATTTTTACACGGCCAAGGTTTGACTTCAAAAGGCAATAATCTTATCACTGCAGAATCAACTTTTGGGGCAGGGGTAAAGCTTGTTGGTGGCACTTCTAATACTGGTACTACTTGGCAATAATATTGTGCCATCACCGTTAAACGGCCATAAGCTTTGGTACCAGGGCTTGCTGATAAGCGCAAAACCACTTCTTTTTGCAACATAAAATGCATCGTTTCTATTTGTTCTGCAAACTCAAACAAATGGAACATCAGTGGCGTTGAAATATTGTAAGGAAGGTTACCGAACACTTTCATTTTCTTGCCAGGCTGTTGCAACTGACCAAAATCAAACTGTAACGCATCACCTTGGTGAATGGTCAGTTTGTCTTTAAGTACTGGGTGATATTGTAAGCGTTTCACCAAGTCACGATCTAATTCAACAACGGTTAGGTTATCAATCATATCTGCAACAGGTTCAGTTAATGCACCTAAACCGGGCCCAATCTCAACCATTACATGATCGTTATCAGGTGCAATAGCGCCGACTATGCTGCTAATTACGCCTTGATCAGTTAAGAAGTTTTGTCCAAAACGCTTTCTGGCCGTGTGGCCTAAATGTACTTTATTACTCATTAAAATGGGTTACTTACTTTTTGAGGCCAATTCGATGGCTTTGTTTAATGCACAGGTAAAACTGCCGCAATCCGCTTTACCACTGCCGGCCAATTCTAGCGCGGTGCCGTGATCGACTGAGGTGCGAATATAAGGTAAACCTAAGGTGATATTGACCGACTTGCCAAAACCTAATGATTTAAGCACAGGTAATCCTTGGTCATGATACATAGCTAATACTACGTCAGCTTGTTCAAGATACTTAGGTTGGAATAAGGTATCGGCTGGCAACGGGCCAACAATATCCATGCCTTGTTCTCGTAACTCGTTGAGCGCAGGTATGATGGTATCAATTTCTTCACGGCCTAAATGGCCGTCTTCTCCTGCATGTGGATTGAGTCCACACACATAAATTTTGGGTGAACCTAAACCAAATTTACTGACCAATTCCCGATGCAAAATGGTAATAATGTGATGCAGTCTGTCGCGGGTAATGGCTTTTGCAACGTAAGCTAATGGTATATGTGTGGTCATTAGCGCCACTTGTAACCCTGGGGCTGCAAGCATCATGACGACATCTGCACAATTGGCTTGTAGTGCAAAAAATTCGGTATGACCGCTAAACGGAATACCTGCTTGGTTAATAATGCCTTTATGCACAGGACCGGTAACAACCGCGTCGAATTCATTCGACATATTTTTTTCACCGGCGTAGCGCAAGGTTTCTACTACATAAGCGCTGTTAGCTTCATTCAGTACACCACACTCAACTTCTTCAGCTAATGCAAAAGGAGCAATGGTTAATGTGCCTGCCGTTTGCGGCTTCGGTGGTTGCGATGGTTGATACGGCCTGAGTTGTAAAGGCAGTCCAAGCATTTTTGCTCGTGTCATGAGTAAATTGGGGTCGGCACAAACAACTAACTCAACAGGCCATGCCTGTTGAGCGAGTTTGATGACTAAGTCGGGACCAATACTAGCTGGTTCGCCGGGAGTGATGGCAATACGTTTAGTCATTAATTTTGCTTAGCCTCGTTTGCTTTCTGGCTCAACGATTTCGATATACGCTTCAGAGCGCATTTCGTCTAACCAGTTTTGTAACTCTTCATTAAACTTACGACGGAAGATTAATTGATGAGCACGGTTACTGTTAAATTGTTCAGTTGCATCTGTTTTGCGACGCGATTCAAGTTGGACAACATGCCAGCCATGAGTAGTTCGGAAAGGCTCACTGTATTGGCCTTCCTGAAGACTGGCTAGTGTTTGAGTAAATTCTGGCACATACATGCTTGGGTCTGCCCAACCTAACTCACCACCTTTAGCTGCAGAACCAGGATCCTCAGAGTACTGAGTGGCTAATTTAGCAAAATCAGCATCACCTGCACGAACTTGAGCTAAAAAGTTAGCCAACATCGCTTTAGCACGATCTTCCGATAATATCGGAGATGGCTTTAACAGGATATGGCGCGATTTTACTTCTTCAACTTCTTGGGTTTGTAAACCACGAGTGTCGACTACTTTAATAATATGGAAGCCTGAACCCGATTTAATCGGACCGATTATGTCACCTTTTTTGGCGTTACTGATAACTTCAGCAAACAAGGTTGGCATTTCGTTAATGTTCATAAAGTCCCAGATCCCGCCTTCTAGCGCTTTAGGACCTGATGAAGACGCAATAGCGGTACTACGAAAATCATCGCCATTGTTTAAACGTTTAAGCACGATTTCTGCACGGCGGCTAGCACCTTCAAGTTGTTCGCTCGTTGGGTTGCTTGGTACTTCAATTAGAATGTGACCAATTTGAAACTCAACATCTTTTAAGCCTTGTTCTTGAATCAATTTCACTAAACCACTAATTTCTTGTGGTGAAACCTGAATACGGCGTTGCACTTGAATGCGCTGAATTTCACCTAGGGTGACTTCTTGACGTAACTGTTCGCGATATTGGCTAAAGCTCGTACCTTCGCTTTCAATAGTCTGCTGCATTTGCGCAACGGTTACTTTTTGTTCTTTAGCAATATTTTCAATCGTTTGGTCTAATTGTAAATCACCAATTTGCAGGCCGATACGTTCAGCCATTTGCATTTGCAAATGAGTTAAAATGAGACGTTCGATTACCTGAGTGCGCAAGGCATCATCAGACGGTAAGGTTTGATTCGCTGCTTTAGCATTGGCTTTAACAGTTGAAACCATGTTGGTGATTTCACTCTCAAGAATAATGCCATCATTAATTTGTACTGATACGCGATCTAATGGCATTGGCGCAGCCATACTGGTGTTACTCATAGCTAACGCTAGTAATGCAAAAATTATTTTTTTACTGTGTTTCATCCACAAAATCCTTGGCACATTCGATTCAATATAAACTGGCAATACATCGCCAAAATAAGGTTACTACTTCATACTCAACAGCATGTTTGTTGTTATTGGACTATGAGTTTGTCGCTAGGTTCAGCAATCTATCACAAAAGAATGCTAATTCCTCAAGTAAAGTGGTTTACGGTAGTTAAATAAGCCTTCATTTAACATGTCGTCTACCCCTAACGGACCTGAACCACCTAAACCTTTAATGACAAAGTTTAGGTAAACACCGCTTTCAAACTCTTCGCGTCCATCAATGCTTTCTGATAAATCATCGTCATAGTTGGTTTTGATACGATAATGATAACTTAAGCGCAATGCCCAGCAACATGACTCATATTGTACGCCTGTGTAAGTTTCAATATTACGAGATTCATTGAGATCGTAATAGTAGTTGCCGACAAAATATAAGTTGTCACTAATAGGCCACGAGGTACGTACGCCAGCTTGGGAAATATCAACTTGGTCATTGGTGTTAGTATTTAATAAGTCGGGTACATATCGGTAGCTTAACTGCAATAATCGGTCGCTACTTGGACGATAATCCAAAGTGACTTCATTCTTTTTGTTTTCACCCGTTTCTGTGTCGTGTTGCACTGAACCGCTCACAAACCAATCGTTGTATAATTGGGCATCTAATTCAGCCGCTAATACCGATGTTGACTGGGCAGTTTCTTCGTACGTATCGTCAATACTGACTTTAGAGTCTTCTAAATACATGATTTGACCTACGCTAAACTTGAGTTTTTCGCGGTTAGTTTGATCAAATAAACGAGTAGTAAAACCTAAAGTAAATTGGTTGGCATCTGCAACACGGTCTAAGCCTGAATATTGGCGATCGCGGAACAAACCATAATAGTCTTCTTGCAATTGTGCTGTGTCATAAATACCAATATTGGATTGGTCTTCATAGCCGACATAAAGATATTGAATTTGAGGTTCCAGGGTTTGACGGTATTGTTCATCAAACAATTGGGTTGCTCGCTCAAAATTCACCTGGCCATGTAAACGCGCTTGCGGGATCGTACGGCTTATACTGTCGTTTAATGTTGAGTCTTCGTCTATATTTTGCTGCCAATACTGAGTTTGCAGTAATTTAACTTCACTGGTAAATGAACCTGCAGGCCCTTGTATCGGCCAAATTAAGCTTGGCACTAAATGTAAGCGGGTTGCGGTATTATATTCGTTATCTTGATGGCGGAAATTGGTCAGTTCTGAATTAAATTTAAAATCGATAGTGTTAAAAATGTCTGCAGAACGATAATTAAAGTTTAACTGTGGCATTACTTGATATGGTTTTTCATCTTCGCCAAGCACTTTAATATCTTGCACGCGCATGTTGAAGTCCCAGTCGCGTTCAAAATAACTGGCTTCACCGATCCGTGATAACTGGTTATCGGTTGATTGATTAACGTCAGAATTTAAATCGTTGAAATAATTGTTATCGGACACATCGGTATAGTCTGATCTCACTCGCCAGTTTTTGTTAACTGCGCCTTGATGGCTCCAGTGATACAAATAACGGTCAGCATTAGACGTTAGCTTACTATCGCTGCCTAAATATTCAACATTGAACTGACCATTTTGCTGTTCTCCAGCAAGATAGCGAAACTCTGTTTTGGTATATAGCCCACGCGAAGACATGAAGTCTGGTGTGAAAGTTAAGTCAAACTCTGGCGCGATATTCCAATAATACGGAGTACTAACTTCTACACCGTTAGTGGTGCTGGTACTAAAACTTGGGAATAAGAAACCAGTTTTACGTTTATCCGATACAGGTACAGTCATATACGGAATATATAACACTGGAATATTGGCAATACGCAGCTTGGCATTCCAAATTTCACCCCATTCTTCTTTGCTGTCAATTTTGATCATGTCAGCTTCGAGTAACCATGATTCGTCACCAGGAGGACAGGTAGTGAAGTTAGTTTTTGTTAGCAATAG
The DNA here is from genome assembly GCF_003797125.1 of Shewanella frigidimarina. Classification (GTDB taxonomy): domain Bacteria; phylum Pseudomonadota; class Gammaproteobacteria; order Enterobacterales; family Shewanellaceae; genus Shewanella; species Shewanella frigidimarina. The sequence goes on along the minus strand of NZ_RKKE01000001.1, from coordinate 427,383 downwards.
ATTATTGTCTGAAGTGATTTGTAGTTTTTCAGCATCGCCATGCACTTGTTGCCCATGTAGCCAATATTGAGCGCCTTTTAGGGTGGCGTTATTGGTGCTCATCTGGGCTTCTAAGGTATCTGCCGTAACGGTAAATAACTCGTCTTTAAAGATAAGGTTACCGTCTGCATTTAAGCGTTGTTCTTTTTGATCTAATACAGCGTTATCAGCCGCAATATGACGAAGTCCTTGGCTGAAACTGACATCACCCGAAAACTCAGCTTGATTATTGTAAGCAACGCTGGAGTGATCACTAATGATAACAATTTGATCGTCTGATATGCCGGTTAATGCCTCACGGTCTTCGAATGAACGAGACACAGGAGGAGCAACAACGCATTGCAATGAAGGCGCTTCGGTCGTTGTTGGCTCATCAGCCAACACGATATTTGGGAGTAGGCTTAGTGCCAGAAAATAACGGATCTGCATTGTTGTCAATAATTTATGAATTCTGATTCCGGAAAGTTTTGGAGAGAAAAAGATACTCAGCTAGATGAAACATTCCATTCTTTAGCTGTTTCCAAATGTTATGCTGGCTATAATAAAGCAATTTTTCGTTAAGAGCCATTGAGATGATTTTATCTGACCCAAGATTTGTCGCGTTAAGTAACTGGTTATACCAATATTTCGGCGATAAAGTTGCCATTAACTTGATCTGCGGCGATGCCAGTTTTCGACGTTATTTTCGTCTTCATCATCAAGGCATTGATTATATCGTTTCAGATTCACCTATCGACTTAGTACCCATAGCACCATTCTTGGCAATGGCTAAAGCTTATCAACATGCAGGATTACTGGTACCCGAAGTGCTTGCAACCTGCAATGATTATGGTTTTGTTTTACAAACTGATGTGGGCGAATTACAGCTCTTGTCGGTACTGAATAAAGACAATGTAACCGACTACTATAAGCAGGCATTAAACTTATTGCCGATCATTGCTACGGTAACGGAAACCGACAATGGACCGTTAGCAGATTACGATGATACTTTCGTGGCAAGAGAATTAGCTATTTTTGTCGATTGGTTACTAAAAGAGCATTTAGATTACGTATTAACGGACAATGAGCAGCAAATGATTGCGACCACGTTTTCCGCCTTAACAGACAATATACTCGCGCAACCGAAAGTGGGTATGCATCGTGACTACCATAGCCGTAATTTACTGATAAATGATCAAGCGCTAGCAGTGATAGATTTTCAAGATGCTGTGCATGGGCCAGTGACTTATGATGCGGTATCATTGCTGCGCGATTGTTACGTGCGTTGGCCGGACGATATCGTTAATCACTTGATGCGATATCATTATCAGCTTGCTATAGATCATCAATTGATTGATGAAAATGTTGATTTTGCTTCCTATACAAAGTGGTTTGATTTAATGGGGTTACAGCGCCATATCAAAGCTGCGGGGATTTTCGCGCGGTTATATCATCGTGACGGTAAGCGCGGTTATCTGGCTGATATTCCATTAACCTTGCAATATGTCGTAGATATTGGGATGAAATACCCACAAATTGCCGATTTTAGTTTGTGGATCCACAAGGTGATTTTACCGTTAGTAAACCACAAAAATACTCATGAGGCGGTAAGCCAAACATGAAAGCGATGATACTGGCTGCAGGTCGTGGGGAGCGTTTGCGCCCGTTAACAGACTCCTTACCTAAACCATTAGTGAGTGTTGCAGGTAAACCTTTAATTGAATATCACTTAGAAAAACTCGCGTTAATTGGTGTGACTGAGGTCGTGATTAATCAAGCTTGGTTAGGGCATAAGTTACCTGAAATGCTAGGTGATGGTAGTCGATGGGGTTTGCAGATTAACTATAGCGAAGAAACCACAGCGTTAGAAACTGCTGGGGGTATCAAGCAAGCATTACCTTGGTTGGGGGACGAACCTTTTTTGGTTATCAATGGTGATATATTTATCGATCACTTGCCCGACGTCACCTTGGCTTATCAGCGCGTTTGCCAAGGTGAAGCACAAGCTTATTTGTGGTTAGTGGATAATCCAGAACATCATCAACAGGGTGATTTTGCTATTGATGCTCAAGGGAAATTAACCTTGAGCGATGAACAAAGGTTAACGTTTGCTGGACTGGGGATTTATCATCCTCAATTATTTAGTCAGTTGCCTGAAGGTAAACAGGCTTTGGGTCCTTTGCTTAAACAATCCATTGGCCAGCAACAAATACAAGGTGAGCATTTTGATGCTTATTGGTGCGATGTCGGCACACTTGAGCGATTGGATAAATTACAGCGTCGCTTGGTCGATATAGAGACTCTGTTACCGCTTTAAGCTACGCCATCTGATGATGGCTAGTTATGTATTAATTATTAACCGTAGTGGAAAACAACATGCGAATTTGGGGTAAAGTTTTTGGGTTTATCATTGGGTATATGTTCGGGCGGTTTTTTGGTGCGATTTTAGGATTATGGTTAGGCCATGCTTTTGACAGGCGTCAAGGACTAACCTCGATAATGCGCAAAGGCAGTGAACGTCAGGCGATGTTTTTTAATTCTACATTTGCCGTAATGGGCCATGTTGCTAAAGCGTCAGGGCGAGTGACTGAAACTGATATTCGTATTGCTACCATGTTAATGGATCAAATGAAGTTGTCTGGTCAGTCACGTATCGATGCGCAAACGGCTTTTCGTCAAGGTCGCCAAGCAGATTTTGATTTGCTAAAGCAGCTAGAACTGTTTCGACAAGCCACTCAAGGGCGGGTTGAGCTAGCGCAAATGTTCTTGGAAATCCAAATTCAAACTGCCTTGGCCGATGGTGAATTACATGCCAATGAAAAGCAAATATTGTCTGTTATTGCCACTAAGCTTGGCCTTGCTGCACAACTGGATGCTTTACTGGCGCGTTGGCAAGCTGAGTTTAGTCATCATCAGTCGCCGCAAGGTAATAAAATGCCGCTTACTGATGCCTATGTGCTGCTAGGCGTGCAAGAATCTGCTAGCGATCAAGACGTAAAACGAACTTACCGCAAGTTGATGAATGAACATCATCCAGACAAGCTTGTGGCTAAAGGCTTACCTGAAGAGATGATGGAATTAGCCAACACCAAAGCACAAGATATTCAAGCCGCTTATGAGCGCATTAAAACCTCTAGAGGAATGCGTTAGCGCAAGCCAATAACGTATTTTTGTAAGCAATGGAATGGGGCCGTAAATGAAAATAGTAGTATTAGATGGTTATACACTTAATCCGGGTGATTTGAGTTGGCAAGCGCTTGAAGCATTAGGCGAATGCGATATTTACGACCATACAACACTCGACCAAATCGTCAGTCGTTGCCAAGGTGCGCAAATCGCACTGACCAATAAAACCCTATTGAGTACCGCGACCTTAAAGCAACTGCCCGCATTAACCTATATCGGTGTTCTAGCCACTGGAACCAATGTGGTCGATGTTGATGCAGCAAAAGCGCAGGGGATTGTTGTCACTAACATTCCTGCTTATGGCCCCGATGCCGTAGCACAAATGGTGTTTGCCCATATTTTACATCATAAGCAACAAGTTGCTTTACATGATCAAGCCGTAAAACAAGGACAATGGGTAACGCAACGAGATTTTTGTTTTACCTTATCACCCTTAACTTCATTAAAAGGCCTCACGCTGGGTGTTGTAGGTTATGGTGATATTGGCCAACAGGTTGCTCATTTAGGTGCCGCGTTTGGTATGAAAGTGTTGATTACCAGTGCTAAACCTAAAACCAATTTACCTGATGCTATTCAATGGTGTGAACGCGACGCTGTGCTTCAACAAGCCGATATTATTTCGCTGCATTGTCCGCTGAGTGCCGCAACCAAATCCATGATCAATAGCGACAGTTTACGCTTACTTAAACCGGGCTGTTTATTAGTGAATACCGCTCGCGGCGACTTGATTAATGAAACCGATTTAGCCCAGTGGTTAAATAATGGTAACGGCTTTGCGGCAGTTGACGTGTTATCGACAGAGCCACCCAGTAGCAATAACCCACTACTTAGTGCAGCCAACATTACTATCACGCCGCATATTGCATGGGCGACATTACAAGCTAGACAAAATCTACTCAATATTGCGGTTGAAAATGTACGCCATTTTCAACAAGGTAAAGTGTTGAATCGAATTAACGACTAAACACGAGCACTCATCACTCACTTTGAATGTGTTGAGTGTAAAACTTTAGTATTCAGCATTGAGCCCTGAACGGGATCTGCACATGTCACTCTGAAAATCTTGTTTGATTTTGTCGATAAAGAACGTACAAGATTTGATAACGTGCTTCATGACACTCATGCACTGCAATTTGAAATTGAATCGAATATTCATTTTATTGTGGATGGCTTGGTGCAAAATTCAGTGCTGCCGACATTATCAAGGGGCTAGAAACTCAAGCGTTTGATAAAGCGATGCTGTCGGGATTACATATTCGTCAGGCTAAGTTAGTACCGCGAACTATTGACGGTTATAAAGAGTTCGATAAATACCTAGGTGAGCCAAGCGGCGTGTTGATTAAAAAACTGTACATAAAAATAACGGTACTGAAAAAACTGATTCACATGGGTAAGCTTGATCAAGATCTTAAACTTAAAGCGCTGTTTCGATTATTGATGTTAGTGCACTTTCATTTAGCGGATAAACCTCTACCTAAACCAATGCCTAAAGCAAAAAACTAAGCCGCAGATATTCCACGGCTTAGTTCATCATTAAGTTAGACGTTAAAATAATATCCAGTGACGTTAAAACAATATTCAATGACGTTAAAATAGTACCTTGATATGACTGGCAACGGTTTTCGCTTTTTCGACCGCTTGTTCTACCGAGTTATCGCGGGCTAGCGCTACACCTAAGCGGCGGCGGCCATCAATGTCTGGCTTACCAAACAAGCGTAATTGAGTATCGGCTGGCGCTAAGGCGGCAGCCATACCCTGGTAACGGATATTGGTGGATGTGCCTTCGGCAAGAATAACCGCAGAAGCACTAGGACCATGCTGCACAATATTGCTTATTGGTAATCCTAAAATCGCACGTACATGCAAGGCAAACTCAGATAAATCCTGGCTGATTAAGGTCACTAAACCTGTATCATGTGGCCTTGGCGACACTTCAGAAAAATACACTTCATCACCTTTTACAAACAACTCGACTCCAAATAAACCATAACCACCAAGGGCTTCAACCACTTTTTGACTCATAGCTTGGGCTTTTTGTAGCACTGCCGCCGACATCGCTTGTGGCTGCCATGATTCACGATAATCACCATCTTCTTGGCGGTGACCTATTGGCTCGCAAAAGTGAATCCCATTGACGGCACTGATAGTCAGGAGGGTAATTTCATAGTCAAAGGGAATAAAAGCTTCAACAATCACTCGTCCTTTACCTGCACGACCACCTTCTTGGGCGTAAGCCCATGCTTGCTGAATGGTTTGTGCTGACTTAATCACACTCTGGCCTTTACCAGACGAACTCATTACTGGCTTAACCACGCATGGAATGCCAATGTCGGTAACGGCCTGTTCAAATTCAGCTAGAGTGTCACAGAAAAAGTACTTTGATGTTGGTATTGATAACGTTTCTGCCGCAAGTCGGCGTATACCTTCACGATCCATGGTGAGTTTAGCTGCGTTAGCGGTTGGTACTACATGCAAACCTTGCTGCTCTAGTTCCACTAACGTTTGGGTGGCAATGGCTTCAATTTCTGGAATCACTAAATCTGGCTGTTCAAGCTCGATAACATCTTTTAATGCTTTTGCATCCAGCATGTTAATCACATGAAAACGATGGGCAATTTGCATTGCAGGGGCATTGGGATAGCGATCAACTCCGATAACTTCAATTCCGTAACGTTGTAGCTCAATGGCAACTTCTTTGCCGAGCTCTCCGCAACCTAATAGCATCGCCTTAATCGTGCCAGAAGTATTTGCTGTGCCAAATGTAGTAGTAATAGACATGGTAATTTACAGCCTCTGTGTAGGGATATTCTTATATACAGAACAGTGTAACGAGATGAGGTATTAAAAATCCAATATAAAAATCAATCATTGGCTAGAAGCGCATGTATTTCGAGGTTTTTTGTGATGAAAGATTGTATTTTATTACGATAAGTCTAGATGTATCGGTGTTTAGAAGGGTAATTGTTGAAAACACCAAGTGTGATTGGGTAAGTGCCATAACACTATAGTGTTGAATTAGAGAGTGCTGACTCAAAAGAGTAAGTTAAAAAAGCCAACATTATTGAATTAATGTTGGCTAGATTCTATTTGAATTTGGCGTTAACTAAGGTTTAACGAGTAACTCAGCAGCGGTTAAAATTAGCTCTGGCGCAGGGCGAACCTTGTAGTTTGGATTCACATATTGAAAATGAACTAAACCACTTTTATCTGCCAAATAGACAGCAGGCACGGGTAACACTAAGCGTTTGTCACCCCCTGGGGTAGTAAACAGTTCATTGGTTACCGCTAAACTGGCGGTATATTTTTTAGTGATATCTGCACTGGTGTAATAGGCTAAACCAAATGCTCGCGATGCCGCCATTGACGTATCTGACAGCAATAAATAATCGAGTTCTTGTTTATTTATCGACGCGCGCATCTTTTCTGGCGTGTCAGGTGAAATGCCTACTAATTGAAAACCCATCTCAAGTAGTTTTGGTTCAATCGCTTTTAACTGACCCATTTGCGAATTACAAAATGGACACCAACCGCCACGGTAAAAGAAGAATATAGTCGGCTTTTGGGACACAAGTTTACTGAGTTCAACCGCTTTACCATCTACATCTAGCAGGGTTACTGCAGGTATTTGGTGACCATTGAGCAGTGGCATGACATTGTTCTCGTCACTGGCAATGGGCTTAGCCACACTGGCTAAACTGGTTAACGTAAGTGCTGTGGCAATAAGCAGAGTTTTTAACATGATAAGTCCTTATAGAGTAATGTCCCGACTAAAGTAGACCTCATAATCACACAATTTATTTCATTCAAACACAAAAAAAGCGCCTAAGCGCTTTTTTCGATTACCATTAACTCTTTCGAGTTGAGTTATTTAATCTTTTTGTATTTAACCGTGCTGCTGACTTTACCCACTTTAACACGACGTCCGTCCATATTTTTCTCAGCAATCATCTGGGCGCCAGCGTTATCACCACGTTGTTGTTTTTTAGCAAAACTACGACGCTTTTCAATTTGCTTAAGCAGTACTTCACGGCTACCGACTTCATAACCCGGTACTGTCACTCGGCGAATTGGTTGACCGATTAGCTTTTCAATATCAGCTAAGGTGCGTTCTTCTTCGCGGCTCACAAACGAAATTGCCACACCGGTTTTACCTGCACGGCCTGTACGGCCAATACGGTGCACGTAATCTTCGGCTAAAAACGGTAAATCATAGTTAACAACGTATTCAAGATTTTTAATATCAAGTCCACGAGCGGCGACTTCGGTGGCCACTAATACGCGAATTTTACCTTCAACAAATTCACGTAACGCACGACGACGGCTGCCTTGTGCTTTCTCGCCATGAACCACACCCGATGGAATACCATCTAAGTTAAGCTCTTTGACCAATTTGTCTGCTGCGTCACGAGTTGCGGTGAACACCAACACTTGTTGCCAGTTTTTGGTACCAATAAGTTCAGATATTAATTCACGCTTACGGCGCTGCTCTACTGGATATACCACCTGGCTAACGGTGTCGGCAGTAGTGTTTTGTTTATCAACAGTAATCACTTTAGGCTTTTCAAGCATGTCATTCGCCAGCTTTTTAACCTCAGAAGAGAAGGTCGCAGAGAACAACATGTTTTGACGCTTTTTGTTTACTGCCTGGAGAATCTTTTTAATGTCAGCACTAAAGCCCATATCAAGCATACGGTCGGCTTCATCGAGTACTAAAAACTCAACATTCGACAAGCTTAAGTTGCACGCCACAATGTGTTCAAGTAAACGACCTGGTGTAGCAACAATAACGTCGGCACCGCGTTTAAGTTTTTGTGACTGGGTCTCTATTTTAACGCCACCATAAATGGTTAATACCGTTAAATTAAGATGCTTACTGTAAGCGCTAATGTTGTCTGCAACCTGTGCGGCAAGTTCACGAGTTGGAGTAAGAATTAAGGTGCGAGTGTTAGACGGCATCGTCTCTTTTGGGTTATCACACATTCTTTGTAATATAGGCAGTGCAAAAGCTGCTGTTTTACCGGTACCTGTTTGAGCGCTTGCTAGGACATCTTCACCACGACGGATCGCTGGGATCGCTTGTTGTTGAATTGGCGTCATAGATTGATAACCGCACTCAGCGATCGCGCGTAATATTTCTGGGGCGAAGCTAAAAGATTCGAATTTCATGGTGCGGTTCCTGTATGTACATCAAAACAAAGCGATTAAGTTGTAGCAAGCTAAGTTAGCTGCACAAGGTCAATCTAGAATATTTGGGCCGATAGCCATTATTAAATGGCTGAACTTATGCTTAACTGGGTTGATTAACGTCTTAGGATAGTTGAAAAACGTTAAGCTTGAATGATACACCCAATTGAGTGCCATCGATAAGCGGCCGCGGAGTATAACAAACTTTTGTTTAAATCCTGAACTTTATCTGTGCCTAACGATAAGATTTTTTAGCCGAGAATTGTTTAGGTGATATGGCGTTATAGCAATGTTATTTACAGCCTATAAAAATTTAGGACTGTTACTCGTGATTGGACAAAAGTGTATTTAAGATATGGCCGCAGGCCATAAGTACAACTATAAAAAACAAAGCTGGATTCTGGCTCAAAAACATTGCCGGAATGACAAAGTATTTGGCCCGTGCAGGGTGGAACCTTGCAATGTTAGTCTGGTGTGGGTGAAGCGTCACGACGTCAGTGGCGCAGGGCAGAAAAAAGAATCGTTCACGGCTCCTTGATATTCAACCTATTTTTATTCCATTGTTCCAAATCCACAGATGACATCAAACAATTCCGCGTCGATACCACTTTGACGTAGGCAATGAAACCGTTGCTTGAGGCTGGCATGCAGCTCGTCGATGTTTTTTTCTGCCCGCTGCATTGCAGACAAGCGACTGGCATTTTCACTGGCAAGTGATTCTGCGCAAGCTCTAAACAGACTGACAAAAAGATATTCGCGCACCATAGCGCGTAACGTTTGCTCCCGCTCAGGCATGACCTCGGGTAAGTTATTGGTCGGCCAGTGAATGCTAGCAAGCTTATGGCGCCAGTGGTGATCCAGCGGTAAAAGTTGTTGGCTTACTGGGGTGTATATTGAACCAGAATGTGGGCGATGATGAAATAGATAAACTCGGTCGATAAGCCCTTGCTCTCGTTGTGATTCTATTTCAATTAATATTTTCCCGACCAGTGTAGAAATAGTACTAATGGAATTTGGCAGCACAAAACCCTGCTCCAGCGTCAGCTTGGTGTCTGCTAAACGCGACTGAAGACGCTCACCCACAGCCCATAGGGTTTTATTGCCAGGCAACTTCATTAATGAATCGCTAACAAATTTTACCATCACTTCGTTGAATTGACCGACCAACCCCTGATTCGAGCCAAATACGATTACCGCAATGGCTGCTCTATCTGGCTGTGTTTTTTTAGCTATGGCGCGGGTGGATTTATGTTGCTGGAAACAGGCCGTTAACCCAAGTTGTACGGTACGATAATAATCATCTAACGAGCGAACTGCGTTTTCGTATTGGCTGATATTCGACGACGCCATGGCTTTCATGCTGCGCACTACGGATTCAAGTTCTTCCGCACTGTTGATTTGGTGACGTAGACTGGCAACGCCTTCACTCATGTGATTTCCTTTAGTTCTTTACTAGGCGTAAATAGAGTTAGTGCATCACGGACTGGCTGCAAAATTGCGTTGCGATCTTCATCTGTTAATTTTCCGGTGCTTGCTAATCTTGCGGTAATTTCAACAGGGATATCGGCAGTGGCCGCGCGTACTGCAAGCTCGGCTTGGCTCATTTCATCTAAAGGGACTTCATCAAATAGATTAGCGGTTAATGCCAGTAGTACAGCAATTTGTTCAATCATCGAAATGGGCGTGGACTCTGCTTGTTTCAGGCAAGCGCGAATGCGTCGGCCGTGGTCGATAATTTTTAGTGTGCTGTCATCCAATCGTGCGCCAAAGCTCGCAAATGTTTCCAGTTCTTCAAACTGACCGTAAGCCAGTTTTAGGTTTGATGCTACTGCTCGGTAAGCGGCTCGTTGAGCTTTGCCACCGACACGAGAAACCGATTTCCCGACGTCGATAGCGGGCAGCACGCCCAGTTCAAATAACGAGGGTGAAAGGTATATCTGCCCATCGGTAATTGAAATAAGATTTGTTGGAATATAGGCGGAAATATCCTGCGCTTCGGTTTCAATAATGGGTAGCGCGGTTAATGATCCTCCGCCTAAATTTGGGCTCAAGTGAGTTGCCCGCTCTAGCAATCGCGAATGGATGTAAAAGATATCGCCGGGAAAAGCTTCACGACCGGGCGGCCGACGTAACAGCAGAGACAACTCTCGATAGGCTCTGGCATGGTGGGTCAGGTCGTCATACACAATTAATACATTGCGGCCTTGCTGCATAAAGTATTCTGCAATACTGGTCGCTGCATAAGGGGCAATATAAGCAAGGCCTGGAGGATCATTGCCTTCGGTAACCACCACAACGGTATATTCTAAGGCGCCTTGTTCATGCAGTGTCGCAATCACTTTTGCCACACCTGAGGCGCGCTGACCAATCGCGCAATATACGCAGAGTACATTTTTGTCACGCTGATTAAGTATGGTATCAACGGCAATGGCGGTTTTACCCGTTTGCCTATCACCGAGGATTAATTCACGTTGCCCAAGGCCAACAGGAATAAGCGCATCGATAACTTTAATGCCGGTTTGCAAAGGCACACTAACAGGTGCTCGATTCATAATGGCAGGAGACGGACGCTCAACGGGTAAGCGTGCACTGGCAATCAGTCTGCCTTTGCCATCTAAAGGCTCACCGATAGGATTGATAATACGGCCGAGCAGGCCTTCTCCCACAGGCACATCAACTAGATGCCCACAGCGTTCGACTTCATCACCTGCTTGCAAATGCCAGTAATCCCCAAGCAGTACCGCGCCTATTTCATCTTCATCAACATTAAAGGCAATGCCAAAAATATCACCGGGGAATTTCAGTACTTCTTCAAAACCGACCCCAGGTAAACCTGACACTTTTGCTATGCCAGTAGCAATACTGGTAATGGTGCCTATTTCTCGTGGTTGCAGTTGTGGCGAAAAAGACCGTCGCGCTTGCTGCAGAATCGAAAATGTCTGCTCAAATGTTGCTTGCAGTAAATCAGGCGCTAGCTTCATGACTGTCTGTCTTTGTTGTTGAGTGTGTATCGTCAGCTTGTTCAATATCCATAGGGGATAGCAGTAACTCGTCAACCCGTTTTGCCAATGAACTGATGTATTCGTTAATACTCCACGAGATTTTTTGCCCTTTGATACTGAGTTCAATTCCACTGATGACATCGGGCTCTATTGAAAATTGGATTGGTATGTCGTGACCCAATATTTTTTTAATAGCCGTTTCAATAAGTGAACACTGCGGTGTTGGAAGTGCAAAGGCGGTTCGAATTAAAAGAGGTTGTGCTGCGGCATTAATTGCTGGAGATATTGCTGATTGTAGCGAGGCTATTTCCTCATCGTTTAAGGTATTCAAACGGCGAATGAAAATATCTGTCATGGATGCTTCTAGAGAGGTACCAGCAAGATCGCCAAGTACCTTACGCGCTATCGAGAATATTTCTTCCCGTGCACGTTGGCTGATTGCCACTTGCAAATTGAGTTGCTCGTTTTTAAGCGCTAATTGTAATTTTTTTCGCAGGCCTTGTGACTCCAGTCTTACAGCTTCAAGTAAACGAACACGTTCGGCTTCTGTTTCATCTTTTAGTTTATTTATACGAGTGGTTTTTTGTTGCTCAAAATCGGCATTTTTTTGCTGGAATTCTTCTCGTTGAAGCTCTGCTTCAATTCTTTTAGCCTTAGTATCTGCTATTTCCGCGGCAATTCGTTTTTCACGGGCATCGATGGAATCAAGAATGGGCCGATATAAAAAACGCTTCAGTAGCCACACGAGTACCAAAAAATTTATCACTTGCGCAAATACGGTAAACCAATCGATTAACATAGCCTATATACCCGCAGCTTGGTCGATCACGTAATTCCAAAAAGGGTTAGCAAATAGCAGTATCATCGTTACCACAAAACAATAGATCGCAGTTGATTCTATCATCGCCAAACCAACAAACAGTGTGCGGGTAATGGTGGCTGATGCATCTGGCTGCTGGGCCAAAGAGGATAGAGCCGTCGCTACCGCCTTTCCTTCACCGAGTGAAGGTCCAATAACACCGATGGTGATGGTAAACCCAGCGGTGATAATCGATACCATTGCTATAATTGTTATGCTGTCCATAATCACTCCTAAATCAATTTAAGGTGTTGGTTCATTGTTGAGAGCCCATTTTTGTATCTTGTTTCTCGGTGGTGGCCGAGCCATCTTGCGCAAGTTCGCGCTCCGGTTGTTGAACGCGAGTCGCCGCAGCGATGTACACGGTTGCTAAAATAAAAAAGATGTAGGCCTGTACCATACCAGTGAGCAAACCGAGCAGAGTCATGACAATAGGAAACAAAAAGGGAGTAATGCTCAACAGAATACCGAGGATCATCACTCCACTCATCATGTTGCCAAACAGTCGCACCGCTAAGGCCAGCGTACGCGACACTTCACTGATAAGGTTAAATGGCAACATAATGACAGTTGGTTTGGTGTAGGAGGCGAGGTAGCCGCGAAAGCCTTGCTTCTCTATACCAAACATAGGTACTGCTACAAATACACATAGTGCCAGCGCTACGGTACTGGAAAGTGAACCCGTAGGCGGTTCGAAGCCGGGGATCACCGTACAGATAGCTGAGGTGGCGATAAACAAAAATAACGAACCGAGAAATCCAAGATATTTATGAGGATTACTCAAACCAACCTCTTCAATCTGTTTGCTAATGGTAATGACCACCACTTCCAGCAAATTTTGCCAGCGAGAACGCTGCATATCCTTGGATAACTTTCTGGTAATCAGGAGTGAGCCAATCACCAATAGCATCATTACTACCCAAGTAAATACAATGGTTGCGTTGAGCTTTACAAAGCTCATTTGCCAGAAAATAATTTGGTCTGGGCTAAGGTTCATAAACGGTCTTCTTGTTTATTGACTATGAGTGTTTTTCCCAACGATTGAGCCTGCTCTACCTGCAGTGTGTATCGCGTTGCCATGAGGCGCACTAACATAAACCCGAGTAATCCGGCTAATAAATGGTATCCATTGTCGCCAGCGATAAAATAGAAGCCAGCGATCACAATGGCGGAGCGAAATAACAGACTGGCGATAAATAACAACGCAACATGTTGAGTCGATTTTAGCTGGCGAACTGTCCACCAAAGTCCGGCGAAAAAAAATATCCCTAGCAATGCACCTGCCAGTAATGCCAATGCGAGCTCTACAAATATGTTGTCTACCAATACATTTTCCATAATGACTTTTCCATCAAGTACTTTTCTATTGTGTCATTTGCTATCAACTAATTTTGCATCAATAAGTTGCATCAAATAAGTGGCCTACAAATTCAATCAAGTTCATCACCTCGGTGAATTTCCTTATCTTCTTTATCAACCCAATGCCAAGCATTGAAACAACCCAGGCATAACCCGATAATCAATAACATTAAGGTTCTGGAATGTTCGCCAGGATAGTGTTTATCCAGCCATATTCCGAGTACTGCACCAAGCACCGTTGGGATTACCACCGACCAACCAATAAGCCCCATCATCCCAAAACCGGTCCAGACGGTTTTATTGATATGTCGCTGCGCCTTCAGTTTTCGTGTCGCCATGTCTTCAACTTGCTGGCTAAACTTGTCGTTGTTGGACTTATCTTTTTCAGGTTTTGGCGGTTCGGAATGTGACTCTTCCGGAGTGATGTTTTCCTCTGGTTTATGATTCATAGTGAGAGCCTGTTGTTTTCCATATTTAATATGTGTCCTAAGGTCTAACTCTTCAGATAACATTGCGACACTAACTCTGTGTGGTGTCTTGTCATTTAAGCCAATAGCCAACACTCAACAACCATTCTGCGTTTAAAAACACTAAAGCGTTAAGCCTAACCTTCAGGCAGCATTCATCTTGATAGAACGATAGGCCCTAAACTCTGTCATGATGGAACTCAGTCAGGCGTCGCATGAAATTACTTTCCATCTTGATCAGTACCGAACGTAATTGCTGTTCTTGTTCATCTAGGTGCATAAATTCTTGCTCAACGGCTTGATGTAACTCGCTTAACGCCAAACCGCCTATGGCATTACGCACCGAAATCAGTACATCAAAGCCCGTTTTAACCAGTACACCTTCATCAATAGCAACATACACCTCATCAGCACCATCGCACTCAAACACCAATAACCCAGCTGTCAGTGACGCCACGCAGTCAAGCCGATGTGGCAAGATGCCAAACGAACCTTGATGCGTAACCGCGACAATGCGCACCACATTTTTCTGCTCAGCAAAAACCTTATAAGGCAGCAAAATTTTCAGGTTCATGTGTGCAGGTTGCATATTCCGGTCCTTGTTTGTCTGTTGACTTGGCCACGACTACTGGCTGTTTACTCTGTCGATCTTAGGGCGATACTTGCTAATAGCTTCATCAATTGAACCAATCATATACAGAGCACTTTCTGGATAGTCTTTAAATTCATCGTGTAAAATTCGTTCGCATCCATCCAGAGCATCATTAAGACTCACCAGCTTTCCGGGCATACTGGTGAACTGTTCGGTAGTAAAAAAAGGCTGGGTAAAAAAACGTTCGAGACGACGAGCGCGCGCCACAATTTTATGGTCTGCTGGCGATAGCTGTTCCATGCCTAACATTGAAATAATGTCCTTAAGTTCAGCGTATTGTGCCAACGTGCTGCGTATTTTCTGCGCTAAGTCATAGTGCCTTCGGCCGATAATGCTCGGTGTGGCCATTTTTGAATTAGATAGCAGCGGATCAATGGCTGGATAAAGGCCTTCACTGGCCCGTTTTCGCGATAGCACAATTGATGCAGAGAGATGCGAAAAGGTATGTACCGCAGCGGGATCGGTAAAATCATCTGCTGGTACGTATACTGCTTGAATGGATGTAATCGCGCCGCTGTCAGTATTGGCGATACGGTCTTCGAGTTGCGACAACTCGGTGCCCAAGGTTGGCTGATATCCTAAACGGGCTGGCATTTGTCCCATTAAACCGGACACTTCCATACCCGCCTGAATAAAACGGAAAATATTATCAATCAGTAACAGTACATCGCGATGTTCATCGTCGCGAAAATATTCGGCCATGGTTAATGCGGCATGGCCTACACGAAAGCGTGCTCCAGGTGGTTCATTCATCTGACCGAACACCATTACCATGTTATCCAACACGCCTGCGGTTTTCATCTCACGGTAGAGTTCTTCGCCTTCACGACAACGCTCACCAATACCGCAAAAAATACTCACACCAGCATGTTGGCCGACCATGTTGTGGATCATTTCTGTCAGTAATACCGTTTTACCTACACCAGCACCACCAAATAACCCCGCTTTGCCGCCACGCTCAAGCGGCATTAACACATCGATCACTTTGATTCCGGTTTCGAATACTTGGGATTTAGTCGCCAGTTGAGCGATGGTCGGCGGTTCGTTATGAACTGAACGCCATTGAGTACCTATTGGGGGGGCTTTACGATCAATGGCGTTACCAAAAACATCAAACATGCGCGATAGAATGGTTTTACCAACAGGTGCCATTAAGGGGCCGCCGCTGTCTTCTACCAACATGCCTCTTGCTAGCCCTTGTGTTGGTGTCAGCGCGATGCAGCGCACTCGATGTTCATCTAGTTGCGAAAAAACTTCGATTAAAATTTGCTGCTGGTGCCCAGTAGTTAATAAGGAGCGAATAGGAGGGAGTTGCTCAGCAAACAGAATATCGACGACACTACCGCGTATCGCTATAACTGTACCTGAATTGGGTGAGGCATTTTTTCTATCCATCATATTCTGTCGATTATCTCCGATAACCAGATTGAAGTGCATAGAGGTAAATAATAGAAGACTTACAGATTTGTCAGCATCGCTAGACTTTGATTAAGTGTCAGTCTCCATTTATGGACGTTAGCCAATTAATTGTTCTATTCGAGTGTTATTGGCCTATTAGTTATAGTACTAGCGGAGCCGTTTTACCATGCGATTGGCGATGACCAGTATCAGTAAAAATCAAATACGGACGTTATTATTTAAAGGTGTCAACAAGCCTAGAATAGACCAACGCATTAGCTCAACCAAACACATATCCAACGTAAAACTGAGTAATCAATCCTGACAAAATGCTTGCAAATATTTAGCCCATTACTTTATTAAAAACCTTTTGGCGTGCTTTGCGTTGACGCAGATCAATTCAGAGTAATAGAGCGGTTCAACCTCTGCTTAACCTTATCTAAGAAATGAGTAATAACGGCACTGCTGGTGGTTAGTAATGAGGTTGAAATGATTTATTGAATAATCGACAAGTTAGCGATGTCTGCTGTCGTGACTTTGATTGCCATCTTTCAGATATTGGGGCGGGAGATAAACGCACTGTCGTTGTCAATATTTCAGTCGACAACAAAAAGGCCAGCCTCGACGGCTGGCCTCAATATTGAATTTATAATTGAGTTTACAATTGGGTTAAATTGCCCAACCACCCATGTAAAAGGCAACTAAACCGAGAGTGATTAAGATAACCCCAAGTCGCAGTTTACGCCACTCGCCACTGCATATGCGGCCAATAACCAAGGTAACAAACCCAAGCATAATCCCAGTAACGATATTACAGCTTAAAATAATAAATACCGCGCAGGTTAAGCCTGCCATTGCATCCACTTTATCGTCAAAATCAAGCTTGGTGACGTTGCTTAACATCAGTAATCCAACATACATCAGCGCAGGCGCAGTCGCATAAGCAGGCACTAAAAAGCTTAACGGCGCTAAGAACATCATCATCAAAAATAACAAGCCAACGATGGTCGCGGTCAGGCCCGTTTTACCACCTGCAGCGGTTCCTGCTGCGGATTCAATATACACCGCTGCTGGTGCACCGCCGACTACGCCTGCAAAAATACTGCTGACAGAATCGGATGTCAGTGCCTTGCCACCGCCAACAATATTGTCTTTATCATCGAGAAGTTCCGCTTGCCCTGCAACCGCTCTAATTGTGCCAGTTGCATCGAAGATAGCGGTCATCACTAATGCCAACACAATAGGCAGTACCACTGGGTTCAGTGCGCCCATAATATCGAGCTGGCCAATGAGCGATGTTTCAGACATCAAGTCAGGCAAAGCAAATAGGCCTTGATAAGTTACGCTAGGATCAAATATTAACCCAAAGATCGATAACCCGACGATGACCAGCAATATGCCACCAGGCATGCCTCGGCGCTCAAGCCCAATCGTCATTGCAAGACCAACAATTGTAGCGATAACCGGTAAGCTATTAATATCACCGAGTTTTACGGGTAAACCGGCATCGTTTGATACAATCAATTTCACGCTATTGGTCGCAATAAGGAGTAAAAACAAACCAATACCAATACCCGTACCGTGAGCAATACCGGTTGGCAGGTTAGTGAGTACCCATTGACGAATACCGGTGACACTCACAAGTGTAAACACGATACCCATTAGGAAAATAGCGCCAAGGGTGACAGGAATCGATATTCCCTGGCCTAGCACCATACTAAATGCAGTAAATGCAGTGAGTGAAATTGCACAACCAATGGCCATTGGCAAATTAGCCCATAGCCCCATGAGCAACGAACCAAACGCGGCAATTAAACAGGTAGCGATAAACACCGCCGCAGGGTCAAACCCAGCAGTGCCCAACATGTTTGGCACTACAATTACCGAATAAACCATAGCCAAAAACGTTGTTAAGCCAGCAATGACTTCACGTTTTAAGGTACTTCCTCGGGCAGAAATATTGAAATAGCGATCCAAAAATGAATCAGAGACAGCAGTGTTAGAGAGAGTCTGTTCAGACTTCATAGTGATGATACCTTTTGATCTCTTAAATGATGAGTTAACCAATGGTCATTCATTGGCGACACGGCTATGGCAGGTAGAGCCCCAAACGAGAAATACTTGGGTGAGAGATCCACTTGGCGCATATAGCGTTAGTGACCTGCGAATATTGTGATAAACAAATTTGTTATACACATGTCTGGTAAAATTTACTCTTACCAACACAGCCTTTGTCGGCGCGGAGTTTACAACAATCAACAATGGGGAAATAGGAAGCGGCTAACATTTTTTGCTATATGAGTAAAAAATGCACCCCAAAAACAGATTGCTCGTATATCTCACCATAAAAGTTACTCGCTGTTGTAATCACTGCCTTTGAGTATTCAACACTTATAACGGATTACCGCCCTTGGTATAGCAATTTAATACCATTGTTTAGGGATAATTGTGTTTGCTGTGAGTAGGTCGATTAACTGGCGCTAGTTCAAGATCTACTTTGGTCATCCTAAGCTGTTATTGCTGAGTATTAGTGGCGAAGTCGTATTGGTGAAGTCGCTGTAAATCGTTATGAGTAAGCTCGGTAGAGGACATTTTCGAATGCTCAATTCATCGCAAATCTGGCAATAAGTATGTTGGTTATGACGAGGAAAAGTATTGCCGCGGAGATAGTGCCCTAGCATTTTGGGTGACTTAGTTTGCACTTGATGGTGCTTTAACAAAAAGGGCTTTGGACGTGTTATTGGTCCAAAGCCCTATATTTAATGCTAACGCGTTATGCTGAATTGGATGGCGCTTAAATCGCGACAGTCACTTTATTGAGCCATGCTAACTCGTCACCTTGCATTAATGGCGCTAAGGTTTGACGAACTTTTTGCTGATATTGATTAAACCAGTTCACTTCAAAATCAGTTAACAATGACTTATCGATTAAGCGTGCATCCATTGGAATATGGGTTAATACATCAAACTCATACATTTCACGCTCTGCACCTGCCAATGCTTGGCAATGTTGCACTGTGACTAGGTTTTCGATGCGAATACCAAAACCATCGGCGCGGTAATAACCAGGCTCATTCGACAATACCATTCCTGGTAGTAATGCCACGCCATTGACGTTTTTACCAATGCGCTGCGGGCCTTCGTGAACACTTAGAAAGTGACCGACACCATGGCCCGTTCCGTGGTCATAATCAAAACCATGCTGCCATAAATACTGACGAGCAAATGCATCGAGTTGCACACCAGAGGTGCCTTTAGGGAAGCGGGCTGTATCAAGGGCTATGTGGCCTTTTAATACCAGGGTGACCATTTTCTTCTGTTCATCGGTCACTTTGCCAATGGCAATGGTGCGGGTAACGTCGGTGGTGCCGTCTAAGTATTGCGCACCAGAATCGACCAAGTAAATGCTGTCCATGGTCATTGTGCTTGGGGTGCCATTATTGTGATTGTAATGGCACATAGCGGCATTGGCACCAGTGGCTGAAATAGTGTCAAAGCTTGGCTCGCGATATAGCGAATCTTGTAATCTAAAGCTTTCTAATTTGTCAGCCAGTTGTGCTTCATCGTGCATAATGTTTTGTTCAACTTGGCTGTCTAACCAGGCTAAAAAACGGCTAACGGCAGCGCCATCACGAATATGACACGCTCGCATACCAGCTAATTCGGCGTTATTTTTTTGTGCTTTAGGTAATGCAACCGGGTCGGTACCCACAATCAGTTTAGCGCCACCTTTTTGTGCCAGTAACTGCGAATAGGCGTTGGCAGAATGTGGATCGGCCAATAGCTTAACGCCATTCATTTGCGCTAATACGGTTGCCAGTTCTGCTTCATCTTTAAAGCTCACGCCAGCACCTACATGCTGTTCAATATTTTGCGGCACTTTAGTTAAATCGGTAAAAAAGGTCATATCGCCATTGGTCGATAATAATCCGCAGCCAAGTATGACGGGGAAGCGTGGAACGTCATTACCACGGATATTCAGTAACCAACAACATGAATCTAATGCGGCAATAAGGGCAACATCGGCGCCTTGCTTGTTAACCAGCTGACCAATTTGTTGACGTTTCTCGACGCTATTACGTCCTGCACCTTGGTGGCTAAATAACGTCATGGTGGATGCTGATGGTGCTGGGCGGTCTAACCAACTCACATCAATCGGGTTGTTATCCACTTCAACTAAATTGATTTGGGCTTTATCAAATTGCGCTTTAGTTTGTTGATACCAAGCTAGGGTATGTAAGCGACTGTCTATGCCGACGCTCGAGCCTGCTGGTAATGTATCAATTAACCAGTCAATTTGCGGGTCATCATACAGGCTTAAATATTCAAATAAGTTACCGTCTACTTGTTGGCGTACTTGCACTGTGTAACGGCCGTCGGTAAATATTGCTGCGCGGTCTTTTAACACGATTGCCATGCCAGCAGACCCCGTAAAGCCAGTGGCCCAATGTAAACGCTCGTTACGAGCAGGCACATACTCACCTAAATATTCGTCAGCGCGGGGAATGATGAATGCGTCAATTTGGTTTACTTCAAGCTGTTGGCGAATGGCGTTAAGACGCGTAGCAATAATATTGAACATGGTTTCTCCGTTGGAGGCGACTGATGAACTCAGCTCTGTAGAATGAACTGCGATTATCGCAAGCGTGACGGCAAACTGGCAAGTGAAGTCGCTGACATAATGTGGAGTAAGCAGTTTAAAATTGTAAACTTATATTGTATACAATGGTAACAAAGCGATACAGGCGGTATCCTTGTCGGTATTGATTACCTTGTATATTTAAACAAGGTAAGACGATTTGATTTCCACAGACTCTAGATAAATAACAATAAAAATAACCAAAGGAAAACCTATGACAATCGGTGTCGGCGGCGTTAGCCCGCAACAAGCATTAGCCACACTAACTAATATGACTCACGGTGTAGCTGCGATAAGTGATGATGAATTTAATCAACGAATTCAACATGCACAACGATTGATGGCGCAACATGGTTTAGAAGCAATCTATGTGAATGCTGGTACTAATTTGTACTACTTTACAGGTACTCGTTGGTTTTCTAGCGAGCGTATGGTGGGTGCTATTATCCCCGCTGTGGGTGAGGTTCAGTATATTGCACCTGCATTTGAACTCGACACGTTACAGGGTTATATGACCATTAAAGGTCAAGTAAATACGTGGCATGAAGATGAAAGCCCATATCAATTATTTGCCGATGTGCTGGATAACATCGGCTTGAGCCAAGCAAAAATCGGTATTGATGAGTCAACTGCCTTTTTTATTAGCGATGGCATTGCCCAAGCAGCTCCACAGCATCGATTTGTAAGTGCGACAACAGTAACGGCAGGATGTCGGATGATTAAGTCGGTTGCCGAAATTGCCTTAATGCAACGCGCTAAAGACATGACACTTGAAGTGCATAAAGCCACCGCCAGTATCTTACGTGAAGGCATCACCACTACGGAAGTGGAAGACTTTATTAACCAAGCTCACTATGCCGTGGGCGCAGCCAAAGGTTCATATTTTTGTATCGTGCTATTTGGTGAAGATACTGCTTATCCGCATGGGG
Organism: Shewanella frigidimarina; assembly: GCF_003797125.1. GTDB lineage: Bacteria > Pseudomonadota > Gammaproteobacteria > Enterobacterales > Shewanellaceae > Shewanella > Shewanella frigidimarina. The sequence goes on along the minus strand of NZ_RKKE01000001.1, from coordinate 405,690 downwards.
TTAAATCACCTAAAGCGCTTGAGAAAAATGACACGGTATTGATTGACACCGGTTGCCAGTTACAAGGCTATAACTCTGATATTACACGTACTTATGTATTTGGTGAGCCTAATGCTCGTCAGCGTCAATTATGGCAACTTGAGCAAGATGCACAAATTGCTGCGTTTGATGCTGCTACCTTAGGAACCCTGTGTGGTGACGTCGATGCAGCTGCTCGTGTCGTGTTAGAAGCCGCAGGCTTTGGCCCAGACTATAACGTGCCAGGTTTACCTCATCGTACTGGTCATGGTATCGGTTTAGATATTCATGAATGGCCATATTTGGTGCGTAATGATGTTACGCCACTGGCAGTGGGTATGTGTTTTAGCAACGAGCCAATGTTATGTGTACCTGGGGAGTTTGGGTTCCGTCACGAAGACCATTTTTACATGACAGCGCAAGGGCCTAAATGGTTTACAGCGCCTGCGAAGTCGATTGATGATCCGTTTTATCTAGCATGATATTTTTTTAATTATCACTGACAAATATAGTCAGCTTAACGTCGTGGCGCTTCGCCCACACCCGACCAAGAAGGGAAACACTGCTTTCCCCTCTTGGATCACCCCAGCAGCTCCGACAAAGTGTTGATCCTCATAGCATAACAAAAATCGCCTAACGGCTCAGATGGTACATCTGATGTGAATGGACTGACGAATGTCGTGATGACATGGATGTCACTGAACGACCATGTACCCCTGAGTCTGTGTCATATCTGCAAGACAGGAGTCTAAATGCCTTGAAACACATGGATGTGTTATAAAGGCCATGATGTCACTACGGCATTTTTATCACGCTATTTCGGACACTTCGGACGGAGAATCCTTGAAGCTGCAGATTTATGAGTTTTTATTAAGTTGTTTTCGGGGAACTGGAGGATTAAGAAAAATTAGCTAAGTGGTATGAGTCAAGCAATAGCAAAAAGCCTCCGCTACGGAGGCTTTGGGTTTTTGGTGTAGTTCTTAGTGTGAAAACTATGTCATCTATTATTTAATTTTTAGTTGATTTCAAATAACTCAACATCAAAAATCAGTACTGAGCCACCTTCAATTTTACCGGTTGAGCGATTGCCGTAAGCCAATTGGCTTGGAATATAAAAACGGAATTTATCGCCAATACTCATGAGTTGTACACCTTCGGTCCAACCGGCTATTACTTGGTTTAAGCCAAAGCTGATTGTTTCGCCGCGATCAACAGAGCTGTCGAATACGCTACCGTCAATGAGTGTGCCGTGATAATGCACGGTAACTTTGCTTTTTGCGCTAGGGTGTTCAGTATTATCGCTTTTAACGAGCACTTCATATTGCAGGCCAGATAAGGTTTGGATTACACCTTCGCGTTTGGCATTTTCAGCTAAAAAAATCTTACCTTTCTCAATGTTTTCTTTGGCGGCTTTAGAATTGTTAGATTGAGTGAAAAAATAAAAAATAACGCCCGCAATGACCAGAACGGCTAAAATCATACGCATTTAATTGATCTCGAATTGTTGGGTAGATAGTGCGACTAGTTTAGCGTAAAAATTGCTGGGCTAATACTCATCAACACGATTGAAGCGATAATTGAACCAACAGCTTAACGGTATGCATCAAATAACGGATGCCACTGCTGATAACACAATAAGCTGACTCCAACTGAGTTGAGTACGATGCAACACCACAATATCCGTTTAAAAGACGATTTTTGGGTTTTATGACGTAAGTGATACTGGCCGAGTAGCGCTGCTGGCCAGCCGCCAATTAAAGAAAAAAACTGTAAGGTGCTTTCTTTTATGCGCCATTGCCCCTGTTTAGCGGCCGATTTATCACGATAATACAAACTAAAAGTGACCAGATTAATTAAGCCGTATACCCCAGCTAACCAGGGCTGAATAGTTGCAAAAATAGCGCTAATGAGCAGCAACATCAACCAAGCAAACTTATTCATTTTAGTGCCTGCTCTGTGAGATTAATTTTATCATATTGATTTCGTCATACTGATGAGATCAATCAGCATTGCACACAATGGTAGTTGCATAGATTCTTCTTTTAAGTGTATATGTTTCATTAGCTTGTGCGGGAGACTAACACACGCCACAGCTTTTCTAATGGGCCTTGGTTGAATTTGCGTAAATAGACATCCGCTAACAACAGTTGAAATACACTGTAGATAATCGCAATTGAGACGTAACCTATCCTGTCTAGTGAGTACAGCCAGTCTGGTGCGATATAACGTAACAGTAAAATACCGACTATTGACTGGAGAATGTACAAACTAAACGCCATCCGCCCGACGTTTTGCAGTAGTTTTAGTCTATGTGGCGTATTTTTGCAAAATTTGACGATAATGTGGATGTAAATCAAAGCCGTCGCAATAGCGCTGAACCACAATAAAAGATCTGACATCGACTCCAACATCTGATTGCCGCTTAGACTTAAAATCGAATCTAATGATGCTAATGTGATGGCCCAAAATACACATTGCCACAGGGTTTTATTATCCAATCCATCAACAAAGATATTGCGTTTATATAACGCCATCCCTAAAAGCATTAGGCCGGTGATATACCACATTAACGTTAATGGAATAACCGCTAGCATGTATGCAAACATGGTTAGGTGCAGGGTCAGTTGTTGTTGGTAGCTACCAGTCCAAGCAGCAAGTTGCTCGATGAAGAATGCTGAATCTCGTGAATAAACTTGATCGTCAGGCATGAGCGAAATAAGTGCTATGGGGATTAATGATAAAAAGATAAACCATTTAGCTTTACGGATTAACTCATCAGCACTGAGGCTAATGTAGCGAAAAGCCAATAATCCACTGACACCATAAGACAATAATATATCGCCAGGAAATATGAAAATAGCGTGCATTACGCCAAAGGCAATTAACCAATACAGACGGCATTTTATGCGATTATTCCGCTGGATAGTGGTGGCAGTGTCCATTCTCATTTGCTGGCGTTGGTATTGGATTAACATTCCCACCCCAAAAATCATCGCAAATAGGCTAAAGAAACGACCTTCTAAGAAGAAATTGCTAAAAATGAGCAGGATAATGTCGCTGGTGGGTTGAACCTCATGAGGAGCGTAACCGAAAAAACTATTGCCCATAAAATAGATATTAAGGAAGAAAATACCTAATACGCCAAGCCCTCTGATAGCGTCAAGATTAGCCAAACGTGCTTGTTTGATTGGAGCATTATGCTCATCCATGTTCGTTGCAGTGTTAATCGCTTAATTCCTTTTACTTTTAGCTGTTTATAAACCCTCTTTATTCATTAAAGAGGCGCTGTTAGAGATTACCAGCCAAATACGGTAATGCAACTAGATAATGTGTTTAGGGAAGGGGAACGATTATAAAAAAACCAAGCGATCAGCGTAATGCCGCACGCTTGGTTTGTTAAGTATTTTGTGAAGTAAGTCTGCAGGCTTATTTGGTTGTTTGTACTTCAAGGAACGGGATAGTACCAGTAGGTAGCATAGTTGTTGGTAAGCGCCCATCCCAACGTTCCGCTTTAGTTAATTCAACTAAATTTTGATTTTGCGCTAGTGCTTCAGCACGAATTTTAATGGCTGATGCTTCTGCGTTACCTTTAATACGGATACTTTCAGCTTCGGCAATTGCGCGGGCCAATTGTGAATCTGCTTCAGCTTGTGCTTGAGTCACGGCAATTTGGGCACTAACACGCTCTTTTTCAAGATTCTGTAATTGTGTTTGTACTTCTACTTCTGCGCGCATTCTGTCTTCTACTGATTTCTCGTATGCGTTGCTAAAGTCGATATTTTCAATCTGTACCGAATTAATGGTCACTGGGCCTTTAATCGATTTAGTAATGGCGTCAGTCACATCAATACCAAACTTGATACGCTCTTGAACGGCAGAAATAGCCGTATACTTACCAAAAATATTTTCAATCTGTGTTGGTACTTGGCGGTCGAGTAAACGCGACACCATTAAGTCGATACTTTTGAAATTAGCATACACTTCTTCAACACGATCTGGCGGTATGCTAAATGTGACTGATGCGCGTAATGTGGCAGGTTGTTGATCGCGGCTATACGCCTGTAAACCTTGGTAGTTTGCGGTGTGAGTTTGGGTTGAGATCTTAACCACGGTATCCATTAGTGGAATTTTAAATCCAAGACCTGGTTCTGCAGTATCGATAATTTTACCGTTACGCAGCAATACCCCACGTTCGCCCTGATCAATGGTATACCAGCTACCATATAAACTGATCAGCATTAGCAGTAAAACTGCGACAGGAATGATTTTACCGAGATGATTTGTGTTAGCTTGCGCCAGACCATTTTTTAACATTATGCTTCCCTAGCAAAGTGAATAAAGGTGATTAATTTACCTGGTTATTTTTGAGGTTTCTCTGAAATCCAAAGCTTAATATGCCCTTGGACCACCACAACACCGTTAGTGTCATAGGCTTTTACGTCGACTAACATATCACCCACTTGCCATTGTTCTGGTTTTACCTCTGCAACACATAAAATGTCGCTGCCAGCTTTTGCGGTGTAATCAACGCTCATGCCTTTAGGGATCCAGCGTAAATGAGCTGGGATTGATGCTTCTGCCATCGTGCCCATGGCCATTTCCAGGCCATTACAAATAGCAATCACATGCACGGTTCCAATATGATTTTGGACTTTCTTGCGCTTTTTGATTAAACATTCGCAGCGGTTAACGCGTAAATCACTTATGTAAGGGTGTACTGTGCCAAAATAGGGCGCCATTCGAGACACCATTTTAGAGAAAATCTGTTTACCAAATGGATAAGCAGTGACTTTCTTATATAACGACATGACTTTATTGGGTTTAGTTGGGGTCATAAATGAACTCTAATTATTATCTGGTCGGACGAGATTAACATTGTTGTAACCTGCGGAAAAGCCCCGTTGAATATTTTCCATCGCTCATTGCAAAGGGCACAGGTATAATTTACGTGATTAGACACATTAAGGATGAATTTTGAAAACTGACTCACTGTTATTGAATTATTTCAAAGGTATGGCCATGGGCGCAGCAGATGTTGTGCCGGGAGTGTCGGGTGGCACTATTGCGTTTATTACCGGTATTTTAGATCCGTTATTGGATGGCATTCGCAAAATTAACTGGTCGTTAGTGGGCATTATTAAGCAAAAAGGCATTAAAGCCGCCTTTTTACACATTAATGGTCCTTTTCTCGTGTGCGTGTTTGGTGGGATCCTCACCAGTATTTTTACCTTAGCTAAATTGATTTCTTGGCTATTGGTTACGCATCCCATTCCTGTGTGGTCGTTCTTTTTTGGATTAATTTTATTTTCCGTGGTTCATATGCTTAAGCAAGTGAACAAATTCAATGCAATTCGGATTGCCATGTTTATTGTTGGTGTCGCCTTTGCGTGGGCCATTACAGTGTTACATCCTATCGAAATGCAGGTGAGTTATCTTAACTTCTTCTTTTGTGGTGCTATTGCTATTTGCGCCATGATATTACCCGGTATTTCAGGTAGCTTCATTTTACTGCTTTTAGGGATGTACCCTGCGGTATTAGCGGCAGCTAAAGGCTTTGATATTGTTTATTTAGCCTGTTTTGCGATTGGTGCAGTAGTCGGATTGTTAAGTTTTAGTCATGTGTTATCGGCTTTGTTACGTAAATTTCATGATATGACGTTATTATTTTTAACGGGATTGATGCTCGGTACGCTGGGTAAAATTTGGCCTTGGAAACAAGTGATCAGTTGGCGCGAGAATTCTAAGGGTGAATTAGTGCCTTTGGTTGAGCAAAATTTATCTCCGTTTCAGTTTGAACAAATCACTGGTGAGTCGTCACAAATGATCATAGCCATAGTATGTCTGCTGGTGGGAATTGGTTTGGTGTGGGGATTAGAACGCGTCGGAAATAAAGCGAATAGTTAATCCTGTTTAAGCTTAATCTGGGCAAATTGACTGAAGGTTGAGTTGAAGCTAAATGATAAAGCAGAACTTAGGTTCTGCTTTTTTGTGTGCGTTATTTGGCTAATATGAAGACTCATTTTGCAAAAGTGATAAATACCTCTATAAATAATGAACTTAATGAGTGTTTTACTCGTATATTTAATTAATCGCATGCGTTGTTAGCATGACACCTTTTTTATCCCACTTTGGGAATATTACGGTTGCCACAGGAGTGCATAATATGCCAAATATCGATACATTTGTGCCAGAAAAAATCCAAATTGGGATCAGCAGTTGCTTGTTGGGTAACCAAGTTCGCTTTGATGGCGGACACAAAAACTCTTATTACTGTAGACAAGAAATAGAACCATTTTTTGAATACACCACTGTTTGCCCTGAAATGGCGATCGGCATGGGCACACCACGTAAAAGTATTCGTCAAATACGGGATGGCGATGTAGTGCATATTCGCAGTGCTGATGGAACGCTCGATGTGACAGACAAGCTTAATGAATACTCCCAAGCTAAAGTGGAAGAACTTGATTACCTTGGCGGTTATATTTTGTGTGCCAAATCGCCGACCTGTGGCATGGAAAGAGTCACCGAGTACAAAATTGGTACCAATAATGGTAGCAAAACTGGCGTAGGTGTTTTTGCAAAGAAATTAATGGAACGCTATCCACTTCTGCCTGTAGAAGAAGAAGGACGTTTACATGACTTGCCATTAAGAGAAAACTTTTTTACCCGTGTATTTGCTTATAACGATTGGAAGCAAATGACTCAATCGGGTCTCACTAAACACAAACTAATGCAGTTTCATTCGCGTTATAAGTATTTATTAATGGCTCATAGCCCAAAGTGGTACCGCGATTTAGGACCTATATTGGCCGATATTCAAGATGTTGAGCAAACTGCACAACAATATTTTGAAGGCTTTATGACGGCACTCAAAATTATTGCCACCCGTAAAAATCACACCAGTACTTTGCAGCATATTCAAGGCTATTTTAAGAAGCAATTGACCGCTGAACAGAAAGAAGAGTTGAGTGAGTCAATTTTAAAATATCGCCAAGGGCTGTTGCCTTTGCTAGTGCCAATTACCTTGATTAACCATTATGTACGTGAGTTTCATACCCCGTATATTCAAGACCAGGTGTATTTAAATCCACATCCAGAAGCGCTTAAGCTTCGTTATGCTTATTAGGTCGATAGTGAATGACTTCTATGAATAGTTTGATGTGGTTTAGGCAAGATTTACGGGTGGCAGATAATCCGGCTTTAGTGGCAGCATGTGAGTTTGCTAGCAGTAATCGTGGTCATGTTCGAGCTGTGTATTTTGTCACGCCAGGACAATGGGCGCAGCATGATGTTGCGCCGATACAAATTGATTTTATCCAGCGACATGTCAATTTGTTAGCACAGGCATTGGCGGTGTTAGGTATTCATCTAGATGTGTTGCACGCACAAGACTTTGATGAAGTGCAAATCTTGTTAGCCGCTTATATCGCACAGCATGATATTGCCGCTGTGTATGCTGGCAATGAGCCAGAAATAAATGAACGTCGTCGAGACCGCGCATTAATTGATAGCGGTGTACCCCTAACGTTAATCGACCAAGATTGCGTATTAGCAGCTGGGCAAGTGAAAAACTTGGCTGGTGATATGTACAAGGTATTCAGCCCTTTTGCTAAAAAGTGGAAAAGCATTGCTGGCCAGCGTGCGATTGTTCCCGTTGCGGTGCCTGCGCCAATCGCTGCAGTACTGGCAACGCCTAATGAAGTGGTATTTAATTGCGATAAAATGTCTAGTGAGCAATGGCCTGCTGGAGAAGGGGCTGCAAAGCGAATACTGGATCAGTTTTTAGCAAACCAAGTTGCAGATTATCAAGCCGAAAGGGATTTTCCTGCCCTTGAAGGAACCAGTCGATTATCGCCTTTTTTAGCTATTGGGGTTATTAGTTCACGTCAATGTGTCGCAGCCATATTAGCGCGTTATCCCCAAGCTTTAGTCGATGACACTTGCCCTGCAAAAACGTGGTTAAATGAATTAATTTGGCGAGAATTTTATCGCCATTTACTGGTGGCATTTCCACGCTTATCCATGAACCATAACTTTAATGAGTTAGGCGACGGCATTGTGTGGCGCAATAATCTTGCTGAGTTTACTGCCTGGTGTGATGGCCAAACAGGCTATCCAATTATTGATGCTGCTATGCGCCAATTAAATCAAACCGGTTGGATGCATAATCGATTACGCATGGTGGTAGCTAGCTTTTTAACTAAACACCTATTGGTTGATTGGCGTTGGGGCGAGCGATATTTTAGGCAAAAACTAATTGATGGTGACTTAGCCGCTAATAATGGTGGTTGGCAATGGTCAGCCGGAACAGGCTGCGATGCGCAACCTTATTTCCGCGTGTTTAATCCAATGACCCAAAGTAGCAAGTTTGATCCAGATGCAAGTTTCATAAAGCGTTATGTTTCCGAGTTATCAGCATGGTCATTGGCCGATATTCATCAACCCAAAACCATCAATGTTAATGACTTATTTGCACAACGCCAGGATGATCGATACCCACAACCTATTGTCGAACACAAGATGGCACGCTTGCGGGCGATAGAGGTACTAAGCGCATTAAAGCGTGGTTAAGTTTCGATTAACATTCAATGCAGTTAGCAAGACAAAAGGCTGCTTGAGAGCCGTTTGTTACTCTGAACTCAGGTTACTGAGTCCATCTTGATTCGATAAATCAGCAACAACACTATTAGGCCGCTATTATCTCTTATGATAATAGCGGCTTTTTTTGCGTTAGATCACACTATGAGCTTGGCTGGCTAGTGGATTGATGAGTATTGATTGAAGCACATCAATTAACAGCATAGAATGGTTACATTAAAGATTTATATATTATGCATGTTTAAATCTTGTTGATGTTAATCCACTAAGTGAGTGCACTGCTTATGCTGAATATTGATGATCCTGCTGAAATTGATAAAACTCCTGCAATATGGCGTTTGGGTTTTAGACCGTTTTTTTTGGGTGGGGCGAGTGTCGCAGCGTTATACATTCCGTTGTGGTTAATGGGCTGGTTTACTCCGCAATATAGCTTATTTAACAGTGAGTTTTGGGCCAATGTTGTGCCGCTATGGTGGCATCCTCACGAAATGTTATTTGGTTTCGCTATGGCTATTGTGTGCGGTTTTTTACTCACAGCAGTACAAGCGTGGACCAATCAACCCACCATTACGGGACGCGCATTAATGGTCACCTTTGGTTGTTGGCTCATTGCCCGCTTAATGTTGCTATTACCAATGAACATCCCTTTGATACTACCTGCAATATTTGACAGCTTATTTTTAGGATTAAGTGCGTTGGCATTGTGGCGTTGTATTTATCCGGTTAAACAATGGCGCAATATAGGTTTTCCTATCATGCTGGTGGTCGCATTGTTGGTTAATTTAGCCAGTTATTACGCCTTGTCCGAACGTAACTTTTCATTATCGACCCAATTATGGCAAGGAATGATTTGGTGGCTAGCCATGGTTATTACCATTGTTGGCGGTCGAGTCATCCCATTTTTTACCGCAATGAAAATTCAACAACCCAAGCCTGATCCCATTAATGTGTTAGAAAATGCATTATTATTAACGATGGGTTTACTGTTTATTCAAGCAATAAGTCACTGGTTCCCCAAAGGAGTTGAACAAGCACTTTTAGCAGTAGCAGGCATATTGCATTTAGTCCGTTTTGCTCGTTGGCAAGCACATAAAACCCTAAAAGAGCCGATGCTGTGGTCATTGCATATTTCGTATCTATCGTTGCCAATCACATTGTTATTAATGGCAATCAACATTGATAACGAATATGCCTATCGTACCTTATTGCATTTATTTGCTATTGGCGGCATCGCATCATTATGTTTATCAATGATTTCACGCGTTTCACTTGGGCATACTAGTCGCAATATCTATCAAGGCCCTAATATGACGTGGGCATTTTTATGTTTGCCTCTCGCTGCTGTTTTACGTGCAGGAATGCCTTTGTTGATGCCTGAGTACACCCAAATTTGGTTATGGGCAGCTGGAGCATGTTGGTTTGTCGGTTTTGGTTTATTTGTGTGGTTTTACGCGCCGATTTTACTACGACCACGTCTTGATGGCCGTCCAGGATAATACCAACTAAATTAGTAACTAAAGTTAACTAACTAAACAGTTAACTACACTAAACAGTGCAAAATTAGTGCTACAGACTTATCGAACAATGTAGCGCTGTAAATTAAGAGATTGGAGAAAGGTTAGTAATATGATGGATCTACTTATCGATGTGATAATGAAAGCGACTCGGCCAATGCGAAGCAAGGTAGGGTTAAGCATTATTATTAGCGCAATGGCATTGCTGAGCCTAACGTCTTGGTCGCTTCAAAGTGCTGAAATGGATCCTAATCAACTAAAGTTTCCACAACAATATGATTCTTGGCAAGCAACAGAAGAGCAAGTTGAACGAGACGATATACTGGCGCAATATCCTGCCAATATCATTTTATGGGCGGGTTCATCATTTGCGAAAGAATATCATAGCCCTCGCGGACATCAGTTTGCTGTGGCTGACGTGACACATACCTTGCGTACTGGTGTTGCAATAGCTGAAGGTGATAAAGGTTTATCTGCCAGTTGTTGGACCTGTAAAACACCCGATGCACCAAGATTGATTAAAGAAATGGGTATTCAAGGTTTTTCAGGTGCCAATTTTGTCGATTTAGGCCGTGAAATCAAATCCGTTGTTTACTGCAGTGATTGTCATGTTGATGGCAGTGCTAAACTCGCATTACCACGCCCTCATGCGCAAAATGCGATGGAGAAAATCAAACTGCCTTTTGATAAGCAAGACCGCAGCATGCAAGGCGCTCAGGTTTGTGGTCAATGTCATGTGAGTTATTATTTCCAGCCTGAAAATAATAACAAAGTTAATATTCCATGGATTTTTGGTAGCACTGCTGATGAAATTGAAAAGTATTACGACACTCGTCGCTTTTACGAATGGATCCACCCAATCTCTAAAACCCCAATATTAAAAGCGCGTCATCCAGAGTTTGAGCATTGGAGTCGTTCGGCTCACGCTAAGCAAGGTGTGACGTGTATAACCTGTCATATGCCAGCTGCGACAGATGAAAAAGGCGCTACTTTTACTGACCACAAGGTTGCTGGCGCATTAGACAATTTTGATCGCGCTTGTACAAGTTGCCATAGCAGTAAAGCGGCCATCACCAAAAAGCTTGATAAAACCAAAGCTAATATTGATGCTAAATCACGTAATGTAGAGTCATTGCTGATTAAAGCGCATTACGAAGCCAAAGCGGCTTGGGATGCAGGAGCCACATGGCCGCAAATGAATGATGCGATTATGGCTATTCGTCATTCACAATGGCGCTGGGATTTTGCCACAGCATCGCATGGAATGTACGCTCATAATCCTAAAGAAGGGATTGAGTTACTGGATAAATCGACTGAACAGGTTACTTATGCCCGTGAAGCATTAGCCCGCATATTGAGTCAAATGTCAGTGACCAAGGTTGAGTACCCAGATTACAGTACCAAAGAAAAAGCCCACGCCGCTATTGGCTTTATTGAAGCCGACGCCATTAAAGCCAAACAAGCTTTTATTAAACAAGAAGTTGATAAGCACTGGCAGCCGGTAGCCAAAAAGGGTTACTAAAGAACAGTTTCAATTTATAAACACAACTAACGCCTAAGCCATGCTTAGGCGTTTTGCTTTGTGGTTCTTTTAAAGGGTGATCTACTTCCTGTGCTATCTCGTATAAATACTTAATGAGTTTTTATTTACTTCACGGCCATGAAATACTTTTATCTTATTGTCATATAAGGCATTGTTATATCTAGGTTGCGTGTATTCTTTCTTGGTAGCGTAATAGGAGTCTGTTAATGCAAGGTGCACAGTCGACAGTTGATACTCAATCCGAATCATTAAATGCTGACCGCTCTGCGTCCGTTGATGGTCATCCAATTATTGTTGATGATTTTATTAATATTTATCAACAGCTTAATAAAGATAATCTATTTTTACTGCGCCAAGTTTACCGGGATGATATTTGCTTTAGAGATCCCATGCATCATGTTGAGGGAATCGAAGCATTAACCGATTACTTTGCCAACATGTATCAAAATGTCACTCACATTGAATTTGATATTAAAGAAGTGGTGATCAGTGCTGATAAGCAACAAGCAGCATTGTATTGGACCATGAGCTATTCACACCCTAAATTAAGTAAAGGCCAGCTGATTAATGTTGAAGGCATGTCGCAACTTAAATTTTCCGATAAGATTTTTTCTCACAGAGACTATTTTGATCTAGGCCAAATGCTGTACGAACAAGTGCCGTTTTTAGGTGGCTTGATTGGCTTACTTAAAAATAGGGTGACTAAGTAATGGCAACCGTTTCCGCAAGTACAACAGCGGTATTAATTACAGGTTCTAGTTCTGGCATTGGTTTAGCTTTAGCGCAGCATTACCTCGCTAAAGGCGTTGCCGTTATAGCTTGTGGTCGAAATGCCCAAGCCTTGCAAGCCATAACAGGCGCCACTCCGCTAGCGTTTGATATTACCGACAGCACTCAGGTGCAAGCCGCCGCAACCAAGCTTAAGCAGCTATTACACGATAATCAGTGGCAGTTACAGCAGGTGATTCTTAATGCTGGTAGCTGTGAATACATTGACGATGCATTGCATTTTGACTCAGCGCTATTTGCCAGAGTCATCAATACCAATGTGGTTGCGATGGGGTATTGTCTGGAACATTTTTTACCTTTACTGAGCCGTGGTGCACAACTGGGGTTAATGAGTTCAAGTGCCACTTATTTACCGTTCCCGCGTGCCGAAGCCTATGGTTCATCAAAAGCCGCTATTGGTTATTTAGGCCGTAGTTTACGTGTTGACCTTGCACAACATGGTATTGGAGTTAGCGTGATTTGTCCGGGGTTTGTTAAAACCCCTTTAACAGCTAAAAATGACTTTGCTATGCCAATGCAAATCACAGCTCAGCAAGCGGCTCAGGCTATTTATAATGGTATGCAGCGTCAACGCCGTGAAATCCATTTCCCAACTAAATTTACTTGGTTACTCAAATTAGTCTCTTTATTGCCAGAAAAGTTATTAGTATTTTTGCTGGCACCTAAATAGTAAACCCAAGTCAATTCACAACAAGAACAAGTATTAGCGTCAAGGATTAACTAAATGAAAAATATTGCTGTAATTGGTACTGGAATTTCGGGGTTAACGTGTGCCCACCTATTAAGCCGTGAACACACGGTTACCGTGTTTGAAGCTAATGATTATATTGGTGGTCACACAGCGACCATTGATGTGGAAGTGGCTGGGCAGCAATATGCAATTGACTCTGGTTTTATTGTGTTCAATGACCGGACTTATCCGCTATTTGAAACATTAATGGCACAACTTAATATTAAGTCTTTACCGACTGAAATGAGTTTTAGTGTTAATAATGCACTCACAGGGCTTGAATATAACGGCCATAATTTGTGGAGCTTATTTGCCCAACGTCGCAATTTGTTACGCCCAAGTTTTTACCGGTTTTTAGGTGAAATTGTTCGTTTCAACAATGGTTGTAAAGTTATTTATGAGGCCGACAAATACCCAACGTCTTCACTAGGTGAGTATCTTGATCAACAAGGTTTCTCAGCCTTTTTCTGTGAGCATTACATTTTGCCTATGGGCGCGGCGATTTGGTCTGCTAGTATTGATGATATGCGCGGCTTTTCATTGCGATTCTTTATTCGTTTTTTCCAGCATCATGGTTTATTAAATATTAATGATCGCCCGCAATGGTATGTACTTGAAGGTGGATCGCGCAGTTATATTCCAGCCTTAACCGCACCGTTTAAAGATCGTATCCAGCTTAATTCACCCGTGAGTGGTATTAAACGTAGCGATGATGGTGTGTATGTTCAGGTTGCCAACGGCGAATGGCAGCACTTTGACGATGTAGTGTTGAGTTGCCATAGCGATCAAGCATTAGCCATGTTAACTGATGCCACTCAAGATGAGATAGACGTGTTAGGCGCAATGGAATATCAAAATAATGAAGTGGTGTTGCACACAGATATTAATCTATTGCCTAAGCGAAAAGCGGCTTGGGCAAGTTGGAACTATCGTTTAGATGGCGTCAATCAGCAAGATATTGCTCAGCGTCCGGCTAGCGTGACGTACAATATGAATATTTTGCAGTGTTTACCGAGCAGTGCACCTACATTTTGTGTCACGTTAAATCAAACTGCATCGATTGATGAAAGTAAAATTTTGCGAAAGTTTAATTATGCTCACCCAGTATTTAACGATGCCAGCATGAAGTCGCAAGCGAAAAAATCACTCATTAATGGTAAACATAATACCTATTTTGCTGGTGCTTACTGGCATAATGGATTTCATGAAGACGGCGTTCGTAGCGCAGTTGAAGTATGCGATCTGTTTGGGATAAGTCTATGAGTCAAACCACATCGATAATGGAACATGATCAATTAAACAGTGGCATTTATTGCGGCAAGATAAACCATCGCCGTCATACGCCTAAGTTGCACAGTTTTGGTTATAACATTGCGATGATGGCAATTGATTTAGATGAACTGCCGGCATTAACGGCGGTCAGTAAATTGTTTTCCACAGACAAGTTTACCCCGCTTAAATTTAATCCTAGCGATTACCTCAATTCCCTAAAGCAACAATTTGGCGATCAACTTGTGCTGAGCTCGGCGAGCAAGGGGGATGATGCCGGCGCTTTAAAGCAACGCGTGTTGGCAACGATAAAGCATTTAGGTGCCACGCAAACATGCGATAAAGTGATATTTTCTGGGCAGATACGCCATTTTGGTTTTTATTTCAGTCCGGTCAATTTTTACTTTTGTTATCATCAAAATGACATGGTTTATATGCTTGCCGAGGTCAGTAATACTCCTTGGAATGAGCGCCATTGTTATCTGGTTGATATTGCGAATACCGCTCAAACAGACAAAGTCTTTCATGTATCTCCGTTTATGAATTTAGACATGCATTACTTGTGGCGTATTACGCCTCCGGCTAAACACTTGAAAGTGACCATTGAAAATCGAAATGCCAATAACGATAAATTATTTGATGCCGGTTTAGTGTTAAAGCGCCAATCTATAAATTCGAGTTCTATACGCCGATTTATGCTGAATTATCCCTTGATGACCAGCAAAATTATGCTGGGTATTTATTGGCAAGCAATGAAGCTATTTTTTAAACGAATCCCTTTTGTAAGCAAGCAAACCATTAAAGCTAACTAATTTTACAAAATGTAAACCAAATAGATGCTTATCACGTATTAGTCTGTAATTACGCCAATAAAGCGAACGAATTAGACAGTGTATGAACTGGAGAGATGACATGGAAAATACGGCGACAGAAAGCAGCATGACTCAAGCGAGTTTATCTGACAGCCTAGCAAGGAAAATTCTTCTTCGTGCATTAGCACATCTTGCTGAAGGTCATTTAACGATTGTTGATGGTAATCAAACATCAGAATTTGGCGATCCCAAAAGCGAAGTACACGCAACTATGCAAGTTCAGCATGCCAACTTTTATCGTCAAGTGGTGTTTGGTGGTTCAATTGGGGCTGGCGAAGCTTATATTCAAGGCCATTGGTGTAGCCCAGACTTAACTAAAGTGGTGCAGGTTTTTGCCCAAAATTTAGCATTACTAGACAATATTGAACGTTATTTTTCATGGTTGAGCAACGGCATTAATCGTTTTAAGCATGTCTTTAACCGTAATTCTGAAACGGGTTCAAAACGCAACATTCTGGCTCATTACGACTTAGGTAATGACATGTACAAGGAGTTTCTTGACCCAGAAATGATGTATTCAAGTGCACTTTATCCGGCAGATAACAGCAGCTTGAATGAAGCGCAATTACATAAATTGCATACCATTTGCGAGCGTTTAGAGTTAACTCCAGGTCAAACCTTGCTTGAGGTTGGCACTGGTTGGGGCGCGTTGGCCATTTATGCAGCAAAACATTATGGCGTACATGTGACTACCACTACCATTTCTGATGCCCAGTTCGATTATGCGCAAGATCGCGTTAAGCAAGAAGGGCTTGAAGAGCAGATTACTTTACTAAAACAAGATTATCGATTACTGACTGGTGAATATGATCGCGTGGTTTCAATTGAGATGATCGAAGCCGTGGGGCATGAATATTTAGCAGGCTTTTTTGAAAAACTACAGCATCTGCTTAAGCCCAGCGGTCGCATGCTTATTCAAGCTATTACCATTGCTGATCAACGTTACAACAGCTACCGCAAGAGCGTCGACTTTATTCAACGTTACATTTTCCCTGGTGGTTGTTTACCGTCGGTGAGTGAAATGACCAAACATATTGCCAAGAAAACCGACATGGTAACCTGGTCTATTGATGACATGGGTAAGGACTATGCGCGTACCTTAAAGCACTGGCATGAAAATTTTGATGCAGCCTACGATAAAATAAAAGCCTTAAACTACGGTGATGATTTTATCCGGATGTGGAAATTTTATTTGAGCTACTGCGAAGGTGGCTTTTTAGAGCGCACTACTAGCACGGTTCACCTTGTTGCTGTTCGACCTCAATACCGCCCAAAATAATATCGTTTCTCAGCTCTGTAGTGATTATATTCCCCGGTAATGAGTTACCGGGAAGTCTCCTCCTGTTTGTGCGAGGTGTTATGTTTACTCATTGTCTCCCGTCAAAACTAGTTATATTAATCAACGCAGTGTGCTTCCAATTGGTTTGGTGGGCCGGAGTGCTAGCGCACAACCAACTTATCTTGTTGTCTATTTTATTGCTCATTTGCCATTTTTTGTTATCAAAATCAGTTCGTCATGATGCGCTGGTAATGTGTGTCTGTGGTGCGATTGGCATAACGGTTGACAGTCTATTGGTGTGGTTTGGCGTATTTAAGTTCGACAATATGCCTTACTGGTTGGGATTGTTGTGGCTCTACTTTGCGCTTTGTTTGGATTACAGCTTAGCCTTATTTAGAAAGTTTCCTCTTTTGTTACAAGCCTTATTAGGCGGGTTTTTTGGTTGTTTAAGTTATCTCGCTGGAGCTAAGTTTGATGCCGTTATGCTGCCTTTAGGCGAGGTTTGGAGTGGGCTTATATTGGTATTGATCTGGAGTTGCTTATTTCCCGTATTACTCATTATTAGCTCTCGCATCACAATGGTGGACCTTGCTTTGGAGGATGGTAGATGAAAACCTTAGATAACGGCGACAAGTCGCAACCACACATCAAGCAGTTTCAATCATCACATTGGTTTGTCGAACTACTGTTCGGTGTGATGGGTGCGTTAGTATTAACGTTGATTGTTGCAGTGAGCATTAACGATGCATCTGCAAATGATAAGAACGATAAGAGCGATAAGAGCGGTATAAACGGTACAAGCGATAAGAGCGGTATAAGCGATAAGAATGATAAGAGCGATAAGAATGATAAGAGCGGTATAAGCGATGCGGCATTGATTCAGGTAGGCACAGCAGACATGAGCCTGTTGTGGCTTGATATCTATAGTGCGAAGTTATTTTCTATTGACGGTAAGTACCAAGCTAACCGTTTTCCTATGACTCTCGACATTCAATACCACCGCGATATTGACGCTATTGATTTAGTTGATGCCACTATTGAGCAATGGCAGCATTTAGGTTTTACCGAAGCCAATATTGCACTGTACAGGCAGCAGTTAGTTAATGCCTGGCCAGATGTTAAAGAGGGCGACAGGCTGACTTTTAGGGTTAACAACCCTGAAGATGCGGCATTTTTGCTTAACGATACGCCTTATTATCAAGTCAGTAATGCCCAATTTCCTGAGGCGTTCCTCGACATTTGGTTGTCTGAAAAAACCAGCCGTCCTGAGTTACGTAACCAACTGATTGGAGTTAACTAATGCACGCGATTCTATTATTCATCCGCCAGCAGCGACATTTTTGTGCCCGAATGCTTACTCAAGGGTTAACTCAACCCTTAACTAAGCAATTAGCGCGAAAGCTGGCTCAAACCGGCTTATATGTAGGACTCGCATTAGGCGTTATGTCATGTTCATCAGCATCGATTGAAGATTATCAACAAACGACACCAACGTTAGATTTAGCCACATTTTTTGACGGTAAATTAACGGCAGCTGGAGTCGTGCAAGATTTTTCAGGTAAGGTGACCCGCAAATTTACCGTCACCATGGAAGCGCACTGGGTTGATTCGCCTGAAGGTAAGCAGGGTGTGATAAACGAATGGTTTATTTACGATGATGGCGAAAAGCAAACTCGTGTGTGGAACATTACTGACAAAGGAAATGGGCTCTATGAGGGCACAGCAAATGACATATTAGGCATTGCTCAAGGTGAGTCTCGCGGTAGTGCATTGCGATGGCGTTATGACATGATATTGCCAGTTGATGGTAGTGAATATGAAGTCCATTTCGACGACTGGATGTTTCTGGTCGATGAGAAAACCATTATCAATAAAAGTGATATTATTAAATTTGGTATCACGGTTGCGCAAGTCACCTTGGTTATTGCTAAGCAGTCTGACTAAGTCATTGAATAGGCAAATCGACTAAGCATGAAAACAGACACAAAAATGGACTCATTAGAGTCCATTTTTCGTTTACTCAACAGGCAATGTTAGCCTTTAAGTTTAGATGCGTCTGACTGTTTTTTATCGTAATACTCAAACGGAAACTGGTTACGAATTTGCTGGATTAAATTATCGCCAATATTGGCCGACACGTGTAAACGTACGTCACCAGATTTTTCAGCTCTGACTGTGCAAGTCAGTTTATTAGACTTGGCTATGGCACGACAATCACGTTCAAACTTCTCCGGTATTTTGCCCTTATGCTTGTTGAGCTTGCCATCTTTAAAATGCATCTCAAAAAGTGTTAACCCACGGCTACCACTAAAAATCAGTTTATAGGCCAGAAAAAATAATCCTGCAATTATCAGTATTTTTATGATGGTATCAGCCATAGTTCGCTCCTTTGTGCCGTATATTTAACGGTTGCTATAACAATAAGATACTCCCGTATGCCATGGATGCAATGCTATTTTATTGAAATCTATGCGCAAGATCTAAGTTATACCGCGTCTATAAGGCATCATTTGTTTATTGATCATTTTTTGTCATATCATTTTTTTGTCATATAAGTGCTTTAGATTAACGGTTCATTGATTGACTCAAATTAATTGAATGCGTGTTTCTTTTTTTTTGAAACAAAATTTCTTTTAAATCAAATAAAAGCACAACCGACATGTGTTTGACGCTTTTTTAGGCGGGTTTACTGTGTAAATACTGCTTCCTAAATTAGTTTGATGTGCTACATTAATGTACTGCATGAGCGCATGTAAACGGATGTATAACCTATTTAAGGACTAAAAATGCCATTATCTAATGCTGATCGTTGGGCCGAAATTTGTGAGATTCAATCATCACTGATGCGTAATTTAGCCAGCCAGTTTCCACAACGAAACGAGCAATTACAAAATCTTGCAGATGGTTGGCAAGGCGTTAAAAAACAAGCCCAAGGGCAGCAGCTAACAGGTTTAACGACTAAGTGATTTCCGTTTTTGCTTTTATTGTATCGCTACTATTTGTCGTTAAATATTAGTCATAAAAAAACCGCCATTGGCGGTTTTTTTGTTTTTAAGACTTACTTGTAGTGATGGGTACTGATTAACTCAACTCGGCTTAGAACGCGTAACTAACGCTCGCTAATAAAGTACCGGTGTTTTTATATAGATCAGAACTTACTTCATTATCACCATCAATGTCGGTGTCTAAATACGCAACCGATATGGCAAAACCTGATACTTCTGTTGATACACCAATAGAGTAGTCTGAATAGCTGTCAAAGCCTTCTCCGTCATCAATGGCGTCGCCAAAATTGTAACCATAGTGCAAATCTAGGCTCCAGTTTTCAGCAAACTCCCAGCCATAATTGATTTCAGTGTAATGTAGGTCAAGATCGCTGCCACCATAATCATTAGTAAACCAGTAAGCGGCTCTAAAACCACTAAAGTCGATACCTGCGCTGACTTCTAGATAGTCAAAATCACTTTCTCCAGGGTAGTTATAACGGTACAAGGTTAAGTCATAGCTAGTGTCATCGTTAATTTCACCGTAATAACCAGCATACAAATCAATCTCTACATCTGGGCCATTGTATTCAGGCTCATCAAAATCAATGGTACTTGCCCAAGCACCAACGAAAAATCCGCTATCATGGCTCCAGTCAATATTACCTTGTAGGGCGGGATCTGCTGCGCTTTGTGACACACCTCGGAAGCGATAGTCGTTGGTTACAGTGATTGCACCAGAGACTTCTGCCGTAGCGAGTGGAGCCAGTAGGGTAGCTGATAATGTTAATCCCGTTAACAGTGCAATTCGCGTTCTTTTTAATGTGTTCGACACGATATTATCTCCATTTACATAAAATACAGTGGTTGGTAATTAGGTACTCAACGACTGCGAATGCCACTTATCAGACCTAAAATCGTAACGATTTTGTCTGTACCGCATGGCGGTTAAACACTATGTTTGCTCAAGCTGTTGTTCAAACATAACGTAGATTTTTTTACAATGATTGACGACTTCCCATGTACCGGTAAACCCTGCCGGAATAACAAATTTATCACCGGCATTGACGGTTAAGCTTTTGCCTTGGCTGTCGGTGATAATGCTACAGCCTTCGAGAATATCGCAATACTCATATTCGCTATAATTGATATTCCAACTGCCCGGTTCACTTTGCCAAACACCAACATTAAACTGCTTGCATGGGCTTTCGAAATGGTTTTGCACTGACTGCAGTGGATCGCCTGTAAGCAGTTTTTCATCTGTTAAGTGATACGACTCAACCGCGGTTGATTGGCTACTAAAAAGCGTAATATCATTAATATGCTTCATTGTGGGTATCACTTATTTCATGGTCGGCATAATAAATGCCGAAGGTTCATTAGTGTCGCTTTTAGCTTGTGGCCAGCGAGCGGTAATGGCTTTGCGCTTGGTATAAAAGCGAACGCCATCGGGTCCATGCATGTGCAGCGGGCCAAATAGCGAACGTTTCCAACCGCCAAAGCTATGAAATGCCATTGGCACCGGAATCGGCACATTAACGCCAACCATGCCCACTTCAACATGGTGACAAAAGTGACGAGCTACTTGGCCACTTTGAGTAAAAATAGCGGTGCCATTACCAAATTCGTGTTGGTTAATCAGCGTCAATGCATCGGCATAGTTGTCGACGCGGACGATGGCTAACACAGGACCAAAAATTTCTTGTTGGTAAATGCTCATCTGCGGAGTCACATGGTCAAATAAGCACGCACCTAAAAAGTAACCCTGCTGGTGGTCTTGAATATTGATGTCTCGGCCATCAACGACTAATGTTGCACCTTCTTTGACACCTGCTTCGACATAATCGCGTACTTTAGCTAAATGCTGGGCCGAAATTAACGGTCCCATGTCCATTTCAGGGGTAATACCGCTGCCAATTTTTAAGGCACTAATTTGCGGTAATAATGCCTCGACTAATTTGTCACCCACATCGCCGACCGCTAATACCACCGAAATAGCCATACAGCGTTCACCTGCACTACCATATGCTGCACCCATTAATGCATTGACGGCTTGATCTAAGTCAGCATCTGGCATTAATAGCATGTGATTTTTAGCTCCGCCCAATGCTTGCACGCGTTTACCGTGAGCAGAGGCGGTGCTGTAAATGTATTCGGCAATCGGGGTTGAGCCAACAAAACTAATTGCGTGAACATCGGGATGAGTTAATAAAGCATCAACAGCTTCTTTATCGCCATTAATCACGTTAAACACGCCATTTGGTAGGCCTGCTTGCGTCAGTAATTCGGCAATGAACATCACTGCGCTTGGATCTTTTTCAGACGGCTTCATGATAAAAGTATTACCGCAGGCTATTGCGATAGGGAACATCCACATTGGCACCATAACAGGAAAATTAAACGGTGAAATACCTGAGACGACACCCAACGATTGGTTAACAGACCATGAATCAACGCCACCACCCACTTGTTGAGTATGCTCTCCTTTGAGTAAATGCGGGATGCCGCAAGCAAACTCAACAACTTCAAGTCCTCGGGTAATTTCACCTTTAGCATCATCTAACACTTTGCCATGTTCAAGAGTGATGAGTTGGGCCAATTTATCAATATTTTGCTCTACTAACGCTTTAAACTTGAATAATACCCGAGCACGGTTAAGTGGCGTCACTTGCGACCAAGTCTGATAAGCGTTTTTGGCAACCGCTACCGTTAAGCTCACTTCATCGTGACTAGCCAAAGATACTTGGCCACGCGTCTCCCCCGTAGCAGGATCATAAATGGTTTGATTACGTTGGCTGGCTGGGGTGTGTTGCCCATCGACAAAATGAGTGATGTTAAGCATGAACTGGATCCTTTTAAGCAAAATATGTATTTAGAAAACATTAACCAACAGCATTAATTGCATCGGTAATGTGATTAACCATGTCGTCGATTTGTGACTTTTCCACAATCAATGGCGGAGATAATGCAATAATGTCAGCCGTTGCCCGCACTAACGCGCCATGCCTAAAGCAATGATCAAAAATGTCATAACCTCGTTTACCCACGCCTTTATCACTTGGTGCCAGTTGAATACCTGCAACTAAACCGGTATTACGAATATCAATGACGTTTGGTAAGCCTTTAAGGCTGTGAACCGCTTGCTCGAAATAAGATTCAAGCCCTTTTGCGCGTTCAAATAATTGTTCATCTTCATATATAGACAGGGTAGCAAGTGCTGAGGCCGCCGCGACCGGATGACCGGAATAGGTATAACCATGGAAAAATTCTATTAATTCATCAGGACCATGCATACAGGTGTCGTGAATGGTATTGCTAACAAATACCGCGCCCATTGGAATTGCACCATTATTAATGGCTTTGGCTGTGGTGATCATGTCTGGGGTAACTTGCCAGCGCTCGCTGGCAAAGGCGGCACCGACTCGGCCAAAGCCTGTGATCACTTCATCGAATATTAATAAAATTCCGTGCTTTTGGGTGATTTCGCGTAACCGCGTTAAGTATCCATCTGGCGGTAAAATAACCCCAGCAGAACCAGACATTGGTTCAACAATGACCGCAGCAATGTTCTCGGCGCCATGTAAGGTAATAAGTTGCTCAAGCACTTCGGCTTTATCCAAACCGTGTGGCGGTAAGCCGTGGCTAAAAGCATTATTAGCAATATCGAGCGTGTGAGGTAAGTGATCAACACCTTGGAGTAATTGTTGGCTGAATGTTTTGCGATTATTGCTGATCCCACCAACTGAAATCCCGCCGAAACCGACACCATGGTAACCAAGCTCGCGGCCGATAAACCGAGTACGAGTGGCTTGGCCATTGGCGCGATGATAGCAAAGCGCCATTTTTAGGGCGGTGTCTACCGATTCTGAACCAGAATTAGTAAAAAATACCTTATCCAATCCGTCAGGGCTCAGCTGACTGAGTTTATGCGCTAATTCAAATGCGAGCGGATGGCCCATTTGAAAAGACGGTGCATAATCCATTTGACTAATTTGTTGGCTTACCGCTTGGGAAATTTCTTGGCGGCCGTGGCCAGCATTGCAACACCATAAACCGGCAGTAGCATCGAGTACTTTATTGCCTTCAATATCGGTGTAATACATTCCTTGTGCCGAAACCAAAAGCCTAGGATTAGTCTTAAATTGCTTATTGGCAGTAAACGGCATCCAAAAATGTGCCATGTTCGGCAATGTTTGCGATGAATCGCCAGTTCCATTTTGCTTATATTCGCTCATAAATTGACTCTACATTGATAGCTACAATTACTAGGGATCCATCTCAAATTGATTAAATAATGAGTGACGAATATTCGCTATGCTATGTCAAAAATAATGAACGTTAAAGTGTTTTGTGCATTTATTTAAACTAAATGTACCTATTTTGTAAAATATATTGAAAATATCTTGCTGTTGAGCATAATCAGGTGACAATATTCATCAAGGTTATTGTGTCGATAATCCATTTTATGTGGCACACATTTTAGGTTTAGCACCTGCTTTTTAGCGTAGCTTGGTGCTTATCAATCCATTTATTATTTCGAGGTCACAATGAGTACTCCAACAAGTCGTAGCGATTGGGAAGCATTAGCAGCAAGTCTAAAAATTACTGGGCAAGCTTTCATTAATGGTCAATATCAAGGTGCCGCTTCTGGTGATACATTTGACTGTATCAGCCCTATTGATGGCCAAGTATTGGCTAAAGTGGCTAGCTGTGATTTAGCCGATGCTAACCTTGCTGTCGCGAACGCGCGTGAAGTGTTTGAAGCGGGTACTTGGTCAATGTTACCACCAGTAAAGCGCAAGCAAGTAATGATTAAGTTTGCTGATTTACTCGAAGAAAATGCCGATGAATTGGCATTACTTGAAACCCTAGATATGGGTAAACCAATTCAACACTCCAAAGGCGTTGATGTGGTCGGCGCTGCCCGTGCTATACGTTGGTATGGTGAAGCGATAGATAAAATTTATGATGAAATTGCTCCTACTGCTCATAATGAAATAGGCATGATCACCCGTGAACCCGTAGGTGTGGTTGCAGCCATTGTGCCATGGAATTTCCCAATGATTATGGCATGTTGGAAGCTTGGGCCTTCACTCGCCACGGGTAATAGTGTGATTTTAAAGCCATCTGAAAAATCACCACTTACGGCTATTCGCATGGCGCAATTAGCGATTGAAGCGGGTATTCCTGCAGGGGTACTCAACGTATTACCTGGTTTTGGTCATACAGTTGGTAAAGCGTTGGCACTGCACATGGATGTCGATACTTTAGTATTCACTGGTTCAACTAAAATTGCTAAGCAGTTAATGATTTACGCAGGCGAGTCGAACATGAAGCGCGTGTGGTTAGAAGCGGGCGGTAAGAGCCCTAATATTGTGTTTAATGACGCACCAGATTTAAAAGCAGCTGCAGAAGCCGCCGCAGTAGCCATTGCTTTTAACCAAGGCGAAGTGTGCACTGCGGGTTCTCGTTTATTGGTTGAGTCAGGTGTAAAAGATGAGTTAATCAAGCTTATTGTTGAAGAAATGCAAGGATGGCAACCAGGGCATCCGCTTGATCCTAAAACAACCTGCGGTGCAATGGTTGATCAGCAGCAACTGACTAACGTGCTTAATTACATTAAAGCCGGTAGTGAGCAAGGTGCTACCTTGGTTGATGGTGGTAAACAAGTGATGGCAGAAACTGGCGGCATGTATGTACAACCTACCATTTTTAGCAATGTTAGAAATGACATGACCATTGCCAGCGAAGAAATTTTTGGCCCTGTGTTATCGGTTATCGAGTTTGATGGTATGGAACAAGCCGTCAAGATAGCCAACGACACTATGTATGGTTTAGCGGCAGGTGTGTGGACATCAAACTTAAGTAAAGCTCACAAAACAGCCAAAGCATTACGTAGCGGTATGGTGTGGATTAACCATTATGATGGCGGCGATATGACTGCTCCGTTTGGTGGTTATAAACAGTCTGGTAATGGCCGAGATAAATCATTACATGCGTTTGATAAGTACACAGAAATCAAAGCAACTTGGATAGCCCTATAACAGGCATTTTAATGTAGATTAATAGCAAGCCCTTTAGCAATAAAGGGCTTTTTTATTGGTCATATTAGCGCTGGATAACTCATAGCAATGACTCCTATTTTGATTAACAAGTGCATCTATATTTTTGACGCCTTAATTCGAGCGGAGGTTAAGCAAAATTAACGCTAAAAAGCTAACTATTCGTTGTAGACTCAAAGGCATTATTTACCTCAACATGTCATACACGGATGAATGAAGATGACCCATAAGACCTTCTCTCGTTTAGCTATTATTGCTGCTGGTTGCTTTTTTGGTTTTATTTTGTGGATTATTTACCTCGCCAATACTGGCAGTCAAAGTGTGTTTTTCGACGTAATAAAACATGTTCCCTATGGTGACAAGATTTGTCACATGTTGTTATTCGGGTTATTAACTTTTGTGGCCAATTTAGCGCTGCAGAGTCGTCATTTTACGCTCGGTCGACTTCCGCTTTATTACGGCACTGTGTTAGTGTCGATATTCGTCTTGAGTGAAGAAATCAGTCAGGGTTTTATCCCATCAAGAACATTAGACATCATCGATTTAGTTGCCGATGCTGTTGGTATTATTTTATTCAGTTATTTAAGTGGTTTAACTCAGCACTATGTAGACAATCATCATGAGAGTCCTAGTGTGAGTTAGCATCAATATTTTCAATCAATATTTGCCATCAATTGTAAGAGAGGTTTAATGTGAATTTTCCTTTAGTGACCACCGATTGGTTAGCGCAACACTTAGAAGACCCAGATCTTGTATTACTAGATGCCAGCATAGAAATTGTGCTGGGAAAAGAACCACTTGTTTATGATGAGCTTTACGTTATTCCTGGTGCATTATCGTGTCAAATAGATAAACTTTTCTTCAATCATCAATCTCCACAAACTCACGCTATGCCCACGGAAGAACAATTTACTGTTGCAGCTAAATCATTAGGCGTAAGCCATAACAGCACCGTAGTTATTTACGATGACCAAGGCATTTATTCTGCACCGCGTGCGTGGTGGACCTTTAAAGCAATGGGGTTTGATAAAGTATTTGTACTCGATGGCGGTTTACCACAGTGGCGCAGTGAAGGGCGAGACACAGTACGTCAATTTGCGACAGCAACAGACTCAGGTGATATCAAAGGGCGCCTGCAGCAATACAAGGTGTGCGATACTGAGTTTGTGTTAACCCATCTTGGCCATGCCAAAGTTGATATTATTGATGCGCGAGCAGCTGGTCGGTTTAATGGCACTACCCCTGAACCTCGTGTTGGCATGCGCGGCGGTCATATTCCTGGTTCACTCAACTTGCCTTTTGCACAAGTATTAAACGGTTTTAAAATGAAATCTATCCGTGAATTGCATACAATTTTTGCTAGCTTAGATACCAGTAATAATGCTCAACGGGTGTTTAGCTGCGGTTCAGGAATTACCGCCTGTATTTTGATTCTGGCTTCGTATGTAGCAGGACACCATCAAGCGGCTTTATATGATGGCTCTTGGGCAGTTTGGGGCGGAGATGCTGCGCTTCCAATAGAGTAGGGCCAATTGAATAATTGGTGGGTATTTTTTGTTTTATGGCCTACGGCCACTAACGCTTAAGATCGCAAGGTTCCACCCTGCACGGGCCAAAAGGGGGTCAACAGCAACCCCCTCTTGGATCACCCCTGCCGTTCCGGCAACATTTTCGCTATTTAACCAAACAATAGCAGCGAAAAAATTGCGACGGAAATTGATCCAGTTTCTGGCCGCATATTTAACCGTCTTCGGCCTTATTCGAAAATGCTAACGCTTCAGATGGGGCGTCCCTTCCCCTCTAAAGCTAGCTGGCCGTCCATGGCCAGCTCACGTCATTTTCTTCAACGGCCTCAAGTTCATAGTTGAATTTAGGCATTTGAAAGCAAGATACATAACTCATTTATACCCCATTCCTTGCTAGGGATGCCAATTCGCCGATTTCAACTTACTGAATAATTTTCAGTCTATTCGGGTAATAAAGGTTTGCTCGTCATCCACAAAAGCTACAAAGCCGCCGTGATAGATAAATACCCGACCACGCCCCTCAACTAAGCAGGCAAGCTGTGGGTTCAAATCTTCTTCGTTACCCTGTCTTTGATATGTGCCGATATCGGTGATTACGCCGCTGAGAGTAGGCAAATATCTATAAGTTCGCTTTGCTTGATCAACCAGGTTCAATTCGCTGGCGGTAGAGAAGCAAGAGGGTATCGTACCGGCTTCTTCGATAAACATAGTTTTCAGTTCTTCAAAAGCTGTGATCACTAGCCAGTCGATGCCGTTAACATGATGGATAAACATTGAGTTTCTCGGTAATTCTGATGCGGAGATTTTAACATTATCAGGGGCAGAACGTAGTAGAGATTTAGTAATTATGTGCAATTTACGGTCATTCACTAGGCCACCTTGAAACACGTCTTTGCCCCAAAGCTTGTTTAGGTTATGGCCTGCGGCCACTAACGTCGTGGCGCTTCACCCACACCAGACCAAAAGGAAACCAACGGCTGTTCCCTCTTGGATCACCCCGCCGCCCCGCAACATTTTCAAACAGCGAAAAGGTCGCAATGGGGTAGATCCAGCTTTTGACTTTATTGGGTAACTGCCTCAGCCTTATTCGAAAATGCTACCGCTTCCGATAGGCCATCCATGGCCACCGAAAGCTAGCCTGACGTCCTGTCGGGCTCACGCTATTTTCTTCAACGGCCTCAAGTTCAGAGTTGAATTTGTCCCTTTTAAAGTCAGTATATCTGACACGTTTATTGCCCCAAAACGTGTCAGCAAGGTATATCTGGGTAAACTCATAACCGGGCAATATAAAAGCTATAATATCGAAAACATTTCTTAAATATGCAATTATAACAAAAGATTAGCCAAGGTGTGGTATAAAAAATGACTACCGTAAAAAAGCAAATTTCTATAGAATAAAACATACAGATTAAAGTTAGATATGGCATCGCCCAGATCTAACAAGCGATTTATGCGTCGCAAACAGCGCAACGCATAAATACTAAAACGTTAACTGTAAAAGGAGCTTGTCATGCAGTATAAAAACACTCAGCTTGGAATCGCGATGCTTTCTGTTATGGGAGTTGTAACATTAGTGCTTATCTTTGCTTCGGTAACTCAACCTACCGAACCGATTGGATTTGCTTATTTAATTGTAGGTTTGGTTTCAATTCTTTTTTCAGCATTAACAATCAAAGTTGAAGATGGAGAGATAAAATGGTTTTTTGGCCCAAAATTTTGGAATAAATCAATAAAGATATCTGAAATTGAGTCTGCGCAAGAGATAAGAACAAAATGGTACTATGGGCTTGGAATTCGGTTAATCTCAACCGGATGGTTATATAATGTTTCTGGTCTAACGGCTGTTGAATTAAAACTTAAAGATGGCACAACGGTTTGTCTGGGTACAAACGATCCAAAAAATTTAATAAAGGCTATTAAGCAAAGTAGTTAACTTGTGCTCGTTCCTTGCTATTTCCCGCCTTTTACAGTGCTCGTTACTAACTCGTTTCTGTCCAAAAACGAGTTATTCTTAGCTTTCAAATGCCCAAATTCAACTCTGAACTTTAGGTCGTTGAAGAAAATGACGTGAGCCCAGACATGGATGTCTGGCTAGCTTTGGAGGGGAAGGGACGCCCCATCTGAAGCGTTAGCATTTTCGAATAAGGCCGAAGAACACTAAGATGAAGTTAAAAGCTGGATCAATTTCCGTCGCGACCTTTTCGTTCTTCAGAAAATGTTGCCGGAACGGCAGGGGTGATCCAAGAGGGGATTGCTGTTGATTCCCTTTTGGCCTGTGCAGGGTGGAACCTTGCGATCTTACTTCAAACGAAGTTTGAAAAGTCTGGTGTGGGCGAAGCGCCACGACGTTAGTGGCCGTAGGCCATAAAAAGAACAAAGGTTGACCCTTTTGCCAACCCATAGCAAATCCATCAACCTATAGCAAATCCTTCATCCTATGATAAAACATTCCAGCTGCAAGCAATGGCGATCGCAACATTGGTCCGCCTGGGAAGGTCATGTGTTTTATGTCATTAAACACATCAATACGTTGTGATTGCTGACTAATGGCTTCAGCAATTAATCTTGCTGCCATATGCGTAGCATTTACCCCATGTCCGGCATAGGCTTGAGCAAAGTAGATGTTGGCTGCATCAGGTAAACGGCCTATTTGCGGCATGCGGTTGGCGCCGATACCCATCATGCCGCCCCATTCATAATCAATTTTGATACCTTTTAATTGTGGGAACACTTTTTCAAGATTAGGTCTTAACTCGGCTTCAATGTCTTTTGGGTCTTTACCAGAATAAGTACATAAACCACCAAACAATAAACGGCGGTCTGCTGATAAATGGAAATAGTCTAACGCCACGCGCATATCGGCAAATGCCATGTTTTGCGGGATGATACTGGCACATTGTTGCTCAGTTAATGGCTCTGTAGCTAATAAATAAGTACCAGTGGGTAGCACTTTCCCGCCAAGGAAAGGGCTTAATTTATTGCCGATATAACCATTACCTGCCATGACTAGATAGTCACAAGTTACTTCGCCTTCAGCGGTAATGACTTTGGGTTTAGTGCCTTTAATGATTTTTTCTGCGGCGCTGTATTCAAATAATTGTGCGCCAAGTTCGCGGGCGACACGCGCTTCGCCTAGGGCTAAATTAAGTGGGTGCAAGTGTCCGCTGCCCATATCGACCAAGGCGCCTTGATAAAAGTCTGAACCGATAACTTCACCAATTTGTGAACGATCAAGCAGCTTGATTGATTTTTGATAACCTTGGTCTTGCAGATCTTGAAATTCTGCCGCTAAATCATCCATGTGCCTTGGCTTTACGGCTAAATCACAATAACCCATGTGTAAGTCGCAATCGATTTTGTGCTCGGCAATGCGCTCGGTGACAATATCAACCGCTTCAAAACCCATTTGTTGAATCGATTTTACACCTTCATCACCAATTTCATTTCGAAATTGGCTCGCGTCATGGCCGATCCCACGGATAAGTTCACCACCATTTCGGCCAGATGCGCCCCAGCCAATACGTTTAGCTTCGAGCAATGCAACACTGTAACCGCGTTGTCTGAGTTCAATAGCGGTATTAATCCCGCTAAATCCACCGCCGACAATACACACATCGACAGTAATGTTTTCGGTTAGCTTGGGATGCTGATAAAGCTCTTTGGCGGTCGCAACATAAAAGGAGTCTGGGTAGTGTTGGCTATGAATTGGGGATTTATGCGACATAAAAGCTCCAAGCTATTGATTATAATTGTAATAATAACTTTAAAATGAATAGTTAGATGCAATGTAAGCCATCTATGGTGTGCATTTTATTTAACACTTATTTGGTGTAAAATACAATTGCTTTGATTTAAGTAAGTTATCATGCTTAATGGATACAGATTTTTGGTAAAGTGTTAATAATCTGCAACACTTTAACAGCAGGATATTGGTCAACATTTACTAGGAGAACGAATTTGGATATTGGTACAAGCCTAAAAGCTGTTCGTAAATTGAAAGGATTATCTCAACGTGAGTTAGCCAAGCGTGCAGGGGTTACCAACAGTACAATTTCAATGATTGAGAAAAATAGTGTTAGCCCATCAGTGAGTTCACTTAAAAAGGTACTCGCAGGGATCCCGATGTCCTTAGTCGATTTTTTCTCTATTGATGATGGCTCTATCGGTGACCAAAAAGTGGTTTATCGAGGTAATGAGTTACTGGACATCGGTACTGGCGAATTAGTCTACAAGCTTATTGGTCGTGATTACCCAAACCGTGCGATGTCGGTAATGAGTGAAACATATCCTGTCAATGCTGATACTGGCGCTGAAATGCTGCAACATAAGGGTGAGGAAGGTGGCATCATTATAGAAGGCAAGCTTGAGCTTACTGTTGGCGAAGAGGTTTTTATCCTCGAAAAAGGCGACAGTTACTATTTTAATAGTGAACAACCTCATCGATTTCGTAACCCATTTGATGAACCTTGCAAGCTCACTAGCGCGACTACGCCAGCTGATTTTTAATCATTTCTCATCTCATTTATGTCTGCTTATATCCAATGATTTTATTCAGGGAATAAGGCAAGGTAATCAATCAACCTTGCTATTCCCGCCCCCTAAAAAGATTACCATTTGCTCTATTTTAGTTGTTGTCGTGTAACTTCCTAGCATGAGATTATTGGTTTGTGTAAAGAATATTAAGCAATAAATTCCCTTTTTTTGTGCATTGCCTCCCCATTTTGGCGCATTTTTTAGTGAAATCTAATTAAAGTAACTCGGAATATATTTTTATGTATTACGGTTAATTTAAAGTTACTAGTTTGTTTTTAAAGTGTTTTAATTTATTTTCATTAAAAGTTGTTTTTATCATCAGTTATCCTCTTGCCTAGCTAAAAAAATCCGTGTAGTGTGTGAAAAAATGAACACGTAAAACAATAAGTTCATCACATTCTTTGCTAAAGGTGAGATATGTCTCTGTCAGGTCTTCCCCTCATCGGGGTAGTAGCGTGCAATCAGCAAATTGGTCTTCATCCATTTAACATAGTGGGTGAAAAATATTTATTGAGTGTGGTTAATGGCGCTAAAGGATTCCCCTTAGTTATCCCATCACTTGGCGTCGATGCGCCAATTGAAGCTATTCTTGCTCGTCTCGACGGTATCCTTTTTACGGGTTCACCATCGAATGTTGAACCTCATCATTACCAAGGTCCTGCTAGTGAGCATGGAACCCATCATGATCCTAAGCGTGACGCAATAACTTTACCGCTGATAAAAGCCGCAATTGATGCCGGGATCCCTGTATTAGGTATTTGCCGTGGTTTTCAAGAAATGAACGTAGTGTACGGTGGCAGTTTGTACCAGAAACTACACGAAGTAGGCACGTATATTGAACATCGTGAAGATAAGAAAGCCCCATTAGATGTGCAATATGGTATTTCGCATCCAGTTAACCTGGTTGCTGGCGGGCTCCTTCACGATGCATGGGGCTGTGACACAGCAGAGGTTAACTCTGTTCATACTCAAGGCGTGGAGCGTCTAGGTGAGGGGTTACAGCCAGAAGCATTCGCTCCAGACGGATTAGTAGAAGCATTTTCTGTTAAAAATGCTAAAAATTTTGCATTAGGAGTCCAATGGCATCCAGAATGGAAAGTAACCGAAAATGCATTCTACACTGCAATTTTCGAAGCATTCGGACAAGCCTGTAGACAACATGCGGCAACACAAGTGAGATAAAAATGGATAAGTTAATCGCTTTTTTAAAAGACAAAAAAATTACCGAAGTAGAATGTGTTATCAGTGATATGACTGGTATCGCACGTGGTAAAATTGCTCCAGTAGATAAGTTTGTATCAGAAAAAGGCATGCGTTTACCTGAGAGCGTGCTATTGCAAACAGTCACTGGAGATTTCATTGATGATGAGGTTTATTATCAACTTCTCGATGATGCCGATATCGATTTTGTCTGTGTTCCAGACGAAAATGCCGTGTTTATGTTGCCATGGACTGTTGAAGCTACCGCGCAGGTTATTCACGATTGTTATGATCGTATGGGTAACCCAATTGAATTGTCACCGCGTAATGTGTTGAAGAAAGTACTTAAGCTTTATGAAGATAAAGGTTGGGAACCCGTTATTGCGCCAGAAATGGAATTTTATCTGACTAAACGTTCTGACGATCATGATTTACCACTTAAACCACCTATTGGTCGCTCTGGTCGTCCTGAAGCTGGCCGTCAGTCTTTCTCTATCGATGCTGCTAACGAATACGATCCTCTGTTTGAAGACATGTATGACTGGTGTGAAATCCAAGGGTTAGATATTGATACCTTGATCCATGAAGATGGTCCTGCACAAATGGAGATTAATTTCAGCCATGGTAATGCATTGTCATTAGCCGATCAGGTGTTCATTTTTAAACGCACATTGAAAGAAGCCGCATTAAAGCATGATGTGTGTGCCACCTTTATGGCTAAGCCCGTTACTGATGAGCCTGGCAGCGCGATGCACATTCACCAGAGCGTACTGGATATTAAAACCGGTAAAAACATTTTCACCAAAGACGATGGCACTCAAAGTAAATTATTCCTCAGCTATATTGCTGGCTTACAACAGTACATTCCTGAATTGCTACCGTTAATGGCGCCAAGCGCTAACTCTTTCCGTCGCTTCTTACCGGGGACTTCTGCACCTGTAAACTTGGAATGGGGCGTGGAAAACCGTACTTGTGGCTTGCGTATTCCTGAATCATCACCACAAAATCGCCGTATCGAAAACCGTATTCCGGGGGCCGACGCTAACTGTTACCTCGCAATCGCGGCCAGTTTGTTATGTGGTTATATCGGTATGGTTGACGACTTAAAACCTTCTACACCTGTGACAGGTAAGTCGAACGAAAGCCGTACTAATAACGAAAACTGCTTACCGTTGACCTTAGAAGAAGCCTTAGTGGCGATGCAAAGCAGCGATGCTTGTATTGAGTATTTAGGTCAATCTTTTACCACTGGTTTTGTGGCGGTAAAACAAGCTGAACTTGAAAACTTTAGACGCGTTGTGAGTTCGTGGGAACGTGAGTTCTTATTACTAACGGTGTAATGATGGTTGGGCGCGTTGGCCTACATTATTAATGTATGTGGATAACAACAGATAGCAAATACCAACGGATTTGCTATCTGTTTGAAAGGATACCTGTATGACAAACCCATTATCGACAGATGCGATGAGCCAGCAGCACAAGCTTGAGCGTCTACAAGCTGCAGACAAACAGCATTTTATTCACCCATTTACCGATTCAAAGGGGTTAGCCGTAAAGGGCACGCGGGTGATAGAACGGGCTGAGGGAGTGTATCTGTGGGATGTAATGGGTCATAAACTGCTAGATGGCATGGCAGGCTTATGGTGTGTCAACGTGGGCTATGGTCGGCAGTCAATTGTGGATGCTGTCAGCAAGCAAATGCAAAAACTGCCTTTTTATAATAGTTTTTTCCAATGTTCTCATCCTCCAGCGATTGAATTAGCGCAAAAAATTGCTTCCCTTGCCCCTGCGCACATGAACAATGTGTTTTTTACTGGGTCTGGCTCTGAGTCAAACGACACCAACTTACGCATGGTACGACGTTACTGGGATTTAAAAGGCAAACCAAGCAAGAAAACCATTATCAGTCGGGTTAATGCTTATCATGGTTCTACTGTCGCGGGTGCCAGTTTAGGTGGTATGTCGGGCATGCATGAACAAGGTGATTTACCTATTCCTGGCGTAGTGCATATTGCGCAACCTTATTGGTATGCCGAAGGTAAAGATTTATCCCCAGAAGAATTTGGTTTGAAAACTGCGCAAGCGCTTGAAGCCAAAATTATAGAGCTTGGCGAAGACAACGTTGCTGCTTTTATTGCCGAACCTTTTCAAGGTGCAGGTGGGGTGATTATTCCTCCATCAACTTACTGGCCTGAAATAAAAAGAATTTTAGCCAAATACGATATTTTATTTATTCTTGATGAAGTGATCAGCGGTTTTGGGCGCACCGGAAAGTGGTTTGCCGCTGAGTATTTTGATTTGCAGCCCGACCTTATCACCATCGCCAAAGGCATGACATCGGGTTATGTGCCAATGGGTGGGGTGATTGTGTCAGACAAAGTGGCTGAGGTTATTAAGCAAGACTGCGGTGAATTTACCCACGGTTTTACTTATTCCGGTCATCCAGTTGCCGCAGCTGCTGCATTAGAAAATATTCGTATTATTGAACAAGAAAAATTAGTTGAACGTGTGGCTAATGATACCTCGCCGTATTTACAGTCGCGCTTACAACAATTGGCCGAACATCCATTAGTGGGTGAGGTGCGCGGCGTGGGTTTAGTTGCGGCCATCGAGTTAGTTAAAGATAAATCGTTACGACAACGGTTTGATGCCAACGTCGGCGTTGGAACATATTGCCGCGATGCGTGTATCACCCATGGTTTGGTGATGCGCTCCGTTGGCGACACTATGATTATTTCACCGCCATTGACCATTAGTCATGCTGAGATTGACGAGTTAGTTGCGAAAGCAACGCAGGCGTTAAATGATACTTATCAACACGTAAAAAACATGGGATGACGTCCCGTTACTGAATGATTATTGCAATATAGTGATTTTTTAACCAATTGCATTTCCACGATCTAGTAATCGGAAATGTTTTTGATAAAATTCGCGCTGAAGGAAACAAGTAATGTCGCGTTAACCATACCGATGCATAGTTAAGTTGTAGCATTGGATAATTTCTTTTATTAAAAAGAAGATTTTACACGCTGGTAAGACCTAGCGAAAAAAACGAATGTCAGTACCATTCTGACCATTATCCAACAGGGAGAAAGTATGAAGCTATCAAACAAACTATCCACATTGGCCTTAATTACTGCGGGTGTGTTTTCAAGCACCGCTATTCAGGCTCAGGAAGTGGTTAAAATGTACAACTGGTCGGATTATATTGCCGAAGATACCTTAGCCAATTTTGAGAAAGAAACCGGGATTCATGTCATTTATGACGTGTTTGACAGTAATGAAGTACTTGAAGCGAAATTGCTTTCTGGCCATAGCGGTTATGACATTGTTGTTCCGTCGAATCACTTTTTAGCTAAGCAAGTTAAAGCGGGGGCATTTCAAAAGCTCGATCGCGCTAAGTTGACTAATTATGCCAACTTAAAGCCTGATTTAATGAAACAGCTACAAAAAGCTGATCCGGCCAATGAGCACGCAATTCCGTATTTATGGGGCACTAACGGTATTGGATATAATATCGAAAAAGTGAAAGCCGTATTGGGTGAAGATGCGCCATTTGATTCTTTAGAGCTTATCTTTAACCCTAAGTATGCTGAAAAGATTGGCTCATGTGGTTTCTCGATGCTTGATTCTGCCGACGACATGTTACCTCAAGCTCTGATTTACTTAGGCTTAGATCCAAACAGTAAAAATGCTGCTGATTATGAAAAAGCCGCCGAAGTTCTGGAAAAAGTGCGTCCTTACGTTACTTACTTCCATTCATCACGCTATATTTCTGACTTAGCTAACGGTGATATCTGTGTCGCGTTTGGTTTCTCTGGTGACGTATTCCAGGCTGCTGCACGTGCTGATGAAGCCGGTAACGGTAATAAGATTGGCTATTCTATTCCAAAAGAAGGCGCCAACTTATGGTTTGATATGTTAGCCATCCCACAAGATGCCACTAACGTAGATAACGCCCATAAACTGATTAACTATTTACTTCGCCCTGAAGTGATTGCACCTATCAGTAACTATGTTGCTTACGCTAACCCTAACTTTCCAGCACAAGCCTTAGTTGACGAAGCGATTCGTAACGACCCAGCCATTTACCCACCACAGTCGGTAATTGATAAGTTGTACATTGGCGATATTCGTCCATTAAAAATTCAACGTGTAGTAACGCGTGCATGGACCAAAGTGAAGTCAGGTCAATAACCTAACTCACTAGCACTCAGGGCGAGCCCTCTCGCCCTGTTTTTATAGCAGTATTGATGTATTTATTGGCTAATTTTGCCACTTTAACAGATTGTTACGTGTGCCCAAAAACAGGCTGTTCTGTTGCGGTACGCATACTCCAAAAGGCGGAGCAGTATTATGGTAAACACCTCGAGCGTCACTAATAAACCAACCACAAAGACGCAAGATAAAGTGCTGCTCAAAATTGAGCGTGTCAGCAAACTTTTCGATGATGTGCGCGCAGTAGACGACGTCTCGTTAACCATTAACCGTGGTGAAATATTTGCACTACTGGGTGGTTCAGGTTCAGGTAAATCAACCTTGTTACGCATGCTCGCGGGTTTTGAAAAGCCAACAGAAGGGCGTATTTTTCTTGATGGTGTCGACATTACTGATATGCCACCGTACGAACGCCCTATTAATATGATGTTCCAATCGTATGCTTTATTTCCGCACATGACGGTTGAACAGAATATCGCTTTTGGATTGAAACAAGACAAAATGCCGAAGGCTGATATTGCTGTGCGGGTTAAAGAAATGCTTAAACTGGTGCACATGGACAAATACGGTAAACGTAAACCGCATCAGTTATCAGGTGGTCAACGTCAGCGTGTCGCCTTAGCTCGTTCGTTAGCAAAGCGGCCTAAATTATTATTACTTGATGAGCCAATGGGCGCATTAGATAAAAAGCTGCGTACTCAAATGCAGTTAGAAGTGGTCGATATTTTAGAAGCCGTAGGTGTTACCTGCGTGATGGTAACCCATGACCAAGAAGAAGCCATGACCATGGCCGGACGTATTTCGATTATGCATGAAGGTTGGATTGCCCAAACAGGCAGCCCAATGGACATTTATGAGTCGCCAGCGAGTCGCATGGTTGCAGAGTTTATTGGTACGGTTAATTTATTTGAAGGTGAAATTATTGAAGATGAAGTTGACCACGCGATTATTAAATCGCCGACTTTATCGCAGCAGTTTTACATTGGTCACGGTATTTCAACCAGTCTAGAAAACAAAAATGTATTCTTGGCCCTACGACCAGAAAAAACCATTATTACCCGCCAAAAGCCTGAAAGTGAATATAACTGGGCTCACGGCGTAGTGCATGACATTGCCTATCTTGGTGGTTTGTCGGTGTATTACATTAAGTTAAAAAACAACCAAATTGTTCAATGCTCAATGATTAACCGTGAACGCCGCGCCGATCACCCAACGTGGGAAGACGAGGTTTACATCAGTTGGGAAGACACCAGCGGGGTTGTATTAAACTCATGAAGAATCCATTGAAAATATTCAAAGGCCGACATCTCACCATGGGTATCCCTTACCTATGGTTGTTACTGTTTTTTGCCTTACCGTTCGCCATTGTATTAAAGCTGAGCTTTTCGACTGCTGCGATTGCGATTCCACCGTACGAGCCAACGTTTAATTATGTTGATGAGGCGCTAAATATATTCGTTAATCTGGGTAACTATTTGTTGTTACTGCAAGATTCAATGTATTACATGGCGTACTTAACCTCATTGAAAATGGCATTTGTTGCTACACTTGGCTGTTTGGTGCTTGGTTTTCCGATGGCTTACGCCATTGCCCGCGCCCCCGTAAAAATGCAGGCGGTATTGCTGTTACTGGTGATGTTGCCGTCGTGGACCTCATTTTTGATCCGTGTATACGCATGGATGGGTATTTTAAGTAACAACGGTTTAATTAATAACGCCTTGACTTGGTTAGGGGTTATTTCTGAACCAATCCAAATGCTGAATACTAATTTTGCAGTATATATCGGTATCATTTACGCCTATTTGCCGTTTATGATTTTGCCGCTTTACGCCACCCTAGTTAAATTGGATTTAAGCTTACTAGAAGCCGCTTCCGATTTAGGCTCTAGCAGTATCAATACTTTCTGGAAAATTACTCTGCCATTATCAATGGGCGGTGTAATCGCTGGCTCTATGTTGGTCTTTATCCCTGCCGTGGGTGAGTTTGTTATTCCTGAACTGCTTGGTGGTCCAGACTCATTAATGATTGGTAAGGTGTTGTGGCAAGAGTTCTTTAATAACCGCGACTGGCCAGTAGCTTCATCATTAGCGATTGTGATGCTAGCGTTATTGATTATCCCAATTACTTTGTTCCACCGTTATCAGTCACGCAGCATGGAGAGCGACGTATGAAGAACTTAAGTTTCTCTAAAGTGATGTTGTGGGTTGGGTTGATATTTTTATATGCGCCAATGCTTATTTTGGTCATCTATTCATTTAATGACTCAAAACTGGTTACCGTGTGGGGAGGTTTTTCGCCTAAATGGTATGGCGAGCTATTTCAGGACCAGCAGATATTAAATGCAGTCTGGACCAGTTTACGTATTGCCTTTTACAGCTCCACCATGGCAGTGATTATTGGAACGATGGCAGCGTTTGTGATGACTCGTTTTAGACGCTCATGGGCTAAGTTAACCTTGTCTAACATGATCACCGCACCTTTGGTTATGCCAGAAGTTATTACTGGTTTGTCGTTGTTACTGTTATTTGTACAAATGTCAGAAACCTTTGGCTGGCCCACTGAGCGCGGGATGTTTACGGTATGGATTGCTCACTCTACTTTCTGTGCTGCTTATGTTGCGGTGGTAGTGTCGTCAAGACTGCGTGAACTGGATTTGTCGATAGAAGAAGCCGCGATGGACTTAGGTGCAACGCGATTAAAAACCTTCTTTTTAATCACCATACCAATGATAGCGCCATCACTCATTGCCGGTTGGTTGTTATCATTTAGCTTGTCGCTAGATGATTTAGTGATTGCCAGCTTTACCTCTGGCCCTGGTTCTACAACCTTGCCTATGGTGGTATTTTCGTCAGTTCGCTTAGGGGTTTCACCTAAGATTAACGCACTCGCGACAATTATTATTTTAGCGGTATCTTTAGTGGCTTTCTTGTCTTGGTATTTTGCCCGCCGAGCAGAGAAAAAAGCTAAAATTGCGATGGAATAACAACACTCAATAAACACAATGCAAAAGCCATGCTGATGTCAGTGTGGCTTTTTATTTTCGGTAATCTATTTGCTATATTCTGCTGACACGGGTGTTTAATATATTCGACAAAGTGTCAAAAATTACGCGATTAATGCTAGTTTTTAAATTTGCATAAGTGTAGGATGAGTGAGTTGAATTACGTTTTGAACCTTTAAAGGAAGCGCTATGTCCGCCACACCTCATGCTAGTTCATATTATGCTGCATCGGCTAATGATAAAGTCGAACGTCCTCGCTTAGAATCTACAATTGAAACAGATGTTTGTGTTATTGGCGCGGGCTATACAGGGTTGTCTTCTGCGTTACATTTATTAGAAAGCGGCATGAAAGTTGTGGTGCTTGAAGCGGCCAGAATTGGCTGGGGAGCATCTGGTCGAAACGGCGGTCAAATTGTCAATTCTTTTAGTCGTGACATTGATTCTATCGAAGGCGTTGTCGGCAAAGAACAAGCTAAACTTTTTGGTCAAATGGCGTTCGAAGGTGGTCAGATTATTCGTGACCGTATTGCCAAATACAACATTGATTGCGACTTAAAAGATGGTGGTGTTTTTGCCGCCATGAACGCCAAGCAAATGGGCCATTTACAGAGTCAAAAATCATTATGGGAAGCTCATGGTCATAACAATCAATTAGAGTTACTCGACCAGGATGGCATTCGCAAAGTGGTTAATACCGATTTATATGTCGGTGGTTTACTCGATAAAAGCGGTGGCCATATTCATCCTCTCAACCTTGCATTAGGTGAAGCCCGTGCGGTGGAATCATTAGGTGGATTGATTTTTGAAGATTCAGCTGTCATTAAAGTGGACGATGGCGCATCACCGGTTGTGCACACAGCACAAGGCCAAGTTAAATGTAAATTTGTAGTGGTAGCTGGTAATGCTTACTTAGGTAAATTACTGCCAGAGCTACAAGCTAAATCTATGCCTTGTGGTACTCAAGTGATTACCACTGAACCATTGTCAGATGAAATGGCTGCGAGTTTACTACCGCAAGACTATTGCGTTGAAGACTGTAACTACTTATTAGATTATTACCGTCTTACTGGCGATAAACGCCTTATTTTTGGTGGTGGCGTGGTTTATGGTGCTCGCGATCCAGCCAACGTTGAAGCCTTGATTATGCCTAAACTATTAAAGACTTTCCCGCAGTTAAAAGGGATTAAAGTTGACTATGCTTGGACGGGTAACTTTTTAATGACGTTATCGCGCCTGCCACAAGTGGGCCGTATTGGCGATAATATTTATTACTCACAAGGCTGTAGTGGTCATGGGGTTACCTATACTCATTTAGCCGGTAAGTTAATTGCCGAAATGCTTAATGGCCAAGCCACTCGTTTTGATGCCTTTGCCGCATTGCCGCATTATCCATTCCCTGGCGGGCATGCACTTAGAGTGCCGTTTAGTGCCTTAGGTGCGTGGTATTACACGTTACGTGACAAGTTTGGCATATAACCATCAGTTGATTATCAGCTGGCTGTTAACGATTGATTAATCAATGATTAACTGAGTTTTATTAGAATTTAGTAGGAGCGCATTGTGATTTTAAATGATCCAAGCTTATTGCATGAACAATGTTATATCGATGGCCTATGGGTGGGTGCTAACAGCGGCGAAACGGTTGCTATAGCTAACCCTGCTACCCAAGAAATCATCGGTAATGTGCCTGTTATGGGCAAAGCAGAAACCGAAGCAGCCATTACAGCAGCCAATAATGCCTTACCTGCATGGCGCGCGCTGACTGCAAAAGAGCGTAGCCAGAAGTTACGCCGTTGGTTTGAGCTAATGCATGAAAATGCTGAAGACCTGGCGTTGATGATGACGACCGAGCAAGGTAAACCGCTGGCAGAATCAAGAGGTGAAGTAACCTATGCTGCCTCGTTTATCGAATGGTTTGCCGAAGAAGCTAAGCGTATCTATGGCGATACCATTCCTGGTCATCAAGCTGATAAAAGACTGACGGTGATTAAACAGCCTGTTGGCGTGACAGCGGCGATTACCCCGTGGAATTTTCCGGCCGCGATGATCACCCGTAAAGCCGGGCCTGCACTAGCAGCCGGTTGTACTATGGTGGTCAAGCCTGCGCCGCAAACTCCATTTACCGCATTAGCATTAGCTGAGCTTGCACATCGTGCGGGCATTCCTGCTGGTGTGTTTAGTGTTATCACTGGTGATGCGATTGCGATTGGTAATGCCTTATGTGAAAGCCCTATTGTGCGTAAATTATCATTTACCGGCTCAACTGCGGTAGGGATTAAGTTAATGGAGCAATGTGCTCCAACACTTAAAAAACTGTCATTGGAGCTAGGTGGTAATGCACCGTTTATCGTTTTTAATGATGCCAATATTGATGCCGCAGTTGATGGCGCAATGATTGCTAAATACCGTAATGCCGGTCAAACCTGTGTGTGTGCCAACCGTATTTATGTCCAAGCAGGAGTGTATGAGCAATTCACCCAAAAGTTTGCTGCCGCAGTGGCTAAATTAAGCGTCGGTAATGGTGTGGATACTGGGGTGAATATCGGCCCGTTAATCAATGCTGATGCAGTGACTAAAGTACAGCGTCATTTAGCCGATGCTGTTGCTAAAGGCGCAAGTATCGTCACTGGCGGTAAAACACATAGCTTAGGTGGCTTTTTCTTTGAACCTACTATTTTACGTGACGTTGATAAATCGATGTTAGTTGCCAAAGAAGAGACTTTTGGCCCATTAGCACCGCTATTCAAATTCGACTCAGTAGATGATGTGATTAAACAAGCTAATGACACTGAATTTGGCTTAGCCGCTTACTTTTATGGCCGTGATATTTCGCTGGTTTACAAAGTAGCAGAAGCACTTGAATACGGTATGGTGGGCGTTAACACCGGATTAATCTCGACCGAAGTAGCGCCATTTGGTGGCATTAAATCGTCTGGATTAGGCCGCGAAGGCTCAAAATTTGGTATCGAAGAATACCTTGAAATGAAATATATCTGCATGTCAGTTTAAGAGAGCGGGCTATGACTAAAACAAATGATGGATTAATGGCTCGTCGCCAAGCGGCAGTGGCTCAAGGTGTAGGGCAAATTCACCCAATTTTTACTGAACGTGCTGAAAACGCCACAGTATGGGATGTTGAAGGTCGTGAATATATCGACTTTGCCGGTGGTATTGCGGTACTCAATACTGGTCATTTACACCCTAAAGTTAAAGCGGCAGTGGCAGCGCAGTTAGATGCATTTTCTCATACATGTTTTATGGTGTTGGGTTACGAAAGTTACATTGCGGTATGTGAAAAACTTAACCATTTGGTACCGGGTGATTTTGCTAAAAAAACCGCCTTATTTACCAGTGGTTCTGAGGCGGTAGAAAATGCAGTAAAAGTAGCTCGTGCTTATACCAAGCGTGCTGGAGTGATTGCATTTACCTCTGGCTATCATGGTCGAACCATCGCTGCGTTAGCATTAACTGGCAAAGTAGCACCGTACAGTAAAGGCATGGGCTTAATGTCTGCCAACGTGTTCCGAGCTGAATTTCCGTGTGAAATGCATGGCGTGTCTGAAGATGATGCTATGGCATCAATTGAACGTATTTTTAAGAATGATGCTGAGCCTGCCGATATTGCCGCAATTATTTTAGAGCCGGTACAAGGTGAGGGTGGCTTTTACGCGGTTACGCCATCATTTATGAAGCGCTTACGTGAATTGTGCGACAACCATGGCATCGTGTTAATTGCGGACGAAGTACAAACCGGCGCTGGTCGTACAGGTACTTTTTTTGCGATGGAGCAAATGGGTGTAGCCGCTGACATTACTACCTTTGCCAAGTCTATAGCCGGTGGTTTTCCACTGTCGGGTATTACCGGTAAAGCAGAAGTCATGGATGCAGTAACCGCAGGTGGTTTAGGTGGCACTTATGGTGGCAGCCCGATTGCTTGTGCTGCTGCGTTAGCGGTTATTGAAGTGTTTGAAGAAGAGCAGTTATTAACTCGCGCTAATGAAGTCGGTAATCGGCTTAAATCGGCATTAACGGATATGCAGGCTAAGTATTCGCAAATTGCTGATGTACGTGGATTGGGTGCAATGATCGCCATAGAGTTAATGGAAGATGGTGAACCTGCTCCGCAGTACAGCGGTAAGATTTTAACTGAAGCACGTAACCGCGGACTGATTTTATTGTCTTGTGGCACCTACGGCAACGTGATTAGAGTGCTGGTGCCATTAACTGCGCCAGATGCACAAATTGATACTGGTCTTGCGATTATGGATTTGACATTTCAGGCAGTGTTTAAATAACGGCTCTTTTTGTCAAAATAATCAATAAAATCCCGTTTTTACGGGATTTTTTATATCTCACTCATACTTAATCTTTAAAGCTGACTACACTTTATTGTATCTGAAAATTAATACTAAAGCGGGAGCTCAATTGAATGAAGGCATTATCCATTAAGTCAAAGTTGTTATGGATCACCTCGGCGTTATTTGTTGCCACAGTAATTACACTCTCTTTAAGTTTATGGCTAGGGTTAAAAGATAAGAATAGCAGCTTGGCTGCAGAGGTTGAGGTTGCGTTACAACAAGAAATTAATGACAAACTCTCAGCAAGAGCGGGTGAGTATGGTGAGCGTATTGCTGGATTTATCAATGAAGCTTATCGGGTTCCCTTTTCGTTTGC
This sequence comes from Shewanella frigidimarina, assembly GCF_003797125.1. Taxonomy (GTDB): domain Bacteria; phylum Pseudomonadota; class Gammaproteobacteria; order Enterobacterales; family Shewanellaceae; genus Shewanella; species Shewanella frigidimarina. The sequence goes on along the minus strand of NZ_RKKE01000001.1, from coordinate 360,880 downwards.
AGGCTTACTGGAACAAACCTCAAAAAAAGATCCTTTAAGTCGTGAGCGGGTGGAGTTATCGCTTGCGGCAATATTGCAGAAAAATAACATCATATCATCGATGTATGCGCAATTTGAACCTAATGGCTATGATGGTCTTGATGACAGTTATCTTCAAGGTGAAAGCCACAGTGTACCGAATGCGGGCACATTAGAAATTTACTACACCCGCAATGATGACGGCACAGTAGAGCAGAATCAAGTTGATGAGGCGGCTGAAAAATACGTTACCACGTTAAATGAGTTTGGCGTTCGCGAGGCTGAGTGGTATTTGTGTGCCAAAGACAGTAAAAAGTCGTGCTTAATGGAACCATATTTGTACGAGATCACTCCTGGTAATACCGCATTAATGACCTCGTTAACCGTGCCCGTTATCGTCGACAATCAATTTAGAGGTTTAGTTGGCGTTGATATTAACTTGCCGATATTCCAAACCATGATCATGCAATTATCTAAAAGTTTATATGGTGGGCAAGCCAAGGTTACCTTGGTGAGCCAGAAAGGTTTTGTGGTAGCAGCTAGCCATTATAAAAAATTTGCGCGACCTTTTAGCGAATCTGTAGGGCCAGAGTTAGCCAAAAAATTGTTAGCTTTAGACCGTTCTTCGGGATTTGTGAATGAACCGACCAGTATTGCCGTGGCATATCCAATTAATATCCCTATTGCTGATGCCACTTGGTCCTTGATTATTGAAGTGCCGAAAACCCAAGCGTTTATGGCGGTTGATAATATGAATACCGCCATGAATGACATGGCGATGTCTCTGGGCAGCTTGCTATTAACCATCGGTATTATTGTCACGGTTATTGCGGTGCTTATTATCAGTTTGGTTATTCGTAGCATTATTGCACCGCTTAATATGATCCAAGCTCGCGTTGAAAACCTTGCCAGCGCTGAAGGCGATTTAACTCAAGCGATAGAAGTCGATGCCCATGCGGAATTGATTGCACTAGGCAGCGGTATTAATGCCTTTATTGCTAAATTACGGCATCTCATTTCTGAGCTTAAAATTCTTGCCGACCGTTCACAGCAAGAAAGCATAAAATCGGCAGACATTGCTAAGCACACACGCGAAAGTGTTAATCGCCAATATGGTGAAATTGAAAGTGTGGTAACAGCAGTTAATCAAATGAGCGCCACCGCGCTTGAAGTGGCTAAAGCCTCTGAGCAAACGGCAATGGAAACCGAGTCAATGACGGTCAATGTGAAAGACGGTCAGTCGCGGTTAACTCAAGCGATGGTATTTGTTGAGGGAGTCTCGGGTGATTCAGCACAAGCTCAACAAGCGGTAGGTATGGTGTCGCAAAGCAGCGCCAATATTAGCCGCATTTTAGAGGTGATTAGCGCCATTGCTGAGCAAACTAACCTGTTAGCGTTAAACGCAGCTATTGAAGCTGCCAGAGCGGGAGAGCAAGGTCGAGGTTTTGCTGTTGTTGCCGATGAGGTGAGAACGCTAGCGTCTCGAACTCAAACGTCGACTAATGAAATTAGTACCTTGATTGAGTCGTTACAAAAAGAAGTTAAAAATGCCTCGAGCATTATTGATAAAGGCGCCCAAGGTGCTCAAAAAGCGGTTGAGCAAACTCAGCTAGCATTACAATCACTGAATGCCATCGTTGAACAAATTAACCAAGTGTCAGGCCAAGTGACCCACATTGCGACAGCAGCGGAAGAGCAGAGCGCTGTAACCGAAGAAGTAAATCGTAATATTACGGGTATTTCAGACTCAGCTGCTGAGTTATCACAGTTGGCTGACAGTGCTCAGCAGAGCAGTGACAGCTTAGCTGATTTAGTTCAACAGCAGCATCAACAATTGGGACGATTACGAACCTAACTCTGTTTTAGCTTAGCGCGAACAGTTTGAAAGGTGGCTTATAAGCCACCTTTTCTATTATTATCCCTGCTTAGATTGTTACCACTAAGATATTATGGCTGAATTTATTGCTCCACCCTGCGATGGCAACATTGAGGTTTTATACCTAGATGAACATTTGTTGTTGATTAATAAACCGACGGGATTATTAAGTCTTTCGGGGAAGAATCCATTGAATAAGGATTCGGTACACCATCGTTTAGTGCAAGACTACCCAACGGCTACGTTAGTACACCGTCTCGATTTCGGCACGTCGGGCATTATGTTGGTAGCGCTAAACAAAGTGATTAATGGTTTATTGACTAAACAATTTCAGCTACGAACTGTCTCAAAAACCTATACCGCAGTGTTATACGGTGATTTAGTTGAGCAACATGGTGATATTGAATTGCCGATCGCCAAAGATAGCGATAACTTCCCGTTAATGAAAATTTGCCAACAAACTGGCAAGCCAGCGCACAGTCAATATCAAGTGATTGAACGGCATCAACAGAGGTTATTAACGCGGGTGACCTTTACCCCTATTACAGGCCGAACTCATCAGCTACGCATACACAGCCTGCAAATAGGCCATCCTATTTTAGGTTGTGACTTATACCGCAATGAGTATTCGCAAGCAATGTCGGACCGATTAATGCTGCATGCCACTTCATTATCGTTCACCCATCCTGTCACAGAACAACGAATTGATTTTGTTTGCCCAAGCCCATTTTAATCATTTCTATCAATAAACTAATGTTAGCATGGTGAAAACTGATGCATAATCAATCTATTATTTATTATTACACAGGTTAATCAGCATGGTAATTTCATGGTTAGATTCGCTGGCTTTAATTGTATTTTTGGTCAGTTGGGTAGGATATACCAGTTTTGCCCGTCGCAAAGCTAAAACGACTAACTGTATCGCGCGAGTCATGCATCAACAGCGAATTCATTGGATGTCACAGGTGATAGCCAAAGAGATACGTGTAGCCGAAGCGGCATTATTGGCTAATTTAGAACGCAATATTGCGTTTTTTGCTTCAACAACTTTACTGATCCTGGCAGGTGTGTTGACGTTATTTTCGCAGGTTGAAAAGCTTGAAATCGTGATCGGTTCTATTCCCTTTACCTCATCCCCTAATCACGCTTTAGTACAGGTTAAACTGGCACTTTTAGCCGGGATTTTTGTGCTCGCATTCTTTCAATTTACTTGGTCCATGCGTCAATATGGCTTTGTGAATATTATGATTGGCGCCGCGCCATTAGATAAAACCGGTAGCGATAAAAATGCCTTGGGCTATGCAAGGCAGATGGCTGTAGTGCAAGACCAAGCGGCACATTCATATAACTATGGCTTACGTTCTTATTACTACTCTATGGCAGCGTTGTGCTGGTTTATGCATCCTGGGATGTTTATTTTAGCCAGTTTATTTGTAGTATATACCTTGTACCAACGTGAATTTAATTCTAAAGCCGTGGTTGCCATCACCGCTGCGCAGGCCTATTTAGAAAAGAACCCGGCCTATATTGGTCGAGATTAACCACCAAAGAGCATGACTAAATGCAAGATAACTTGAGTGAGTTAATGTGTTCAAATTATATATAAAGTGATTCATTGGCATTGCATCGTTACGACATAATGTTAACCAGTAATCTATACCATTAGAGTTATCAATTTTTTGTGATTTATATTTATTAAACATTTGTTGGGTGGGTTTTAAGCTGTTAAAAATATTTAAGTTTGTAATTGCAGGATAGAAGTCGATATTGATTTTTGATGACATCAACATGAAAGAGTAAAAACTAAAATGCTGAAGTAGGTATTAATCTACAGTTGTTTATCTGATATGTATGGCTCTTGTGAATTTTAGGCACAAAAAAAGACGCCAAAGAGCGTCTTGATTCGTTGAATTGGTGGCCCCTCCCAGACTCGAACTGGGGACCTGACGATTATGAGTCGTATGCTCTAACCAACTGAGCTAAGGGGCCGACTTAAGATAGTCGTCACTATCGAAAGCGGGGAAAGTATACGAAGTTTGTTGGCACTTGTCACCCGTGTTTTTAATTGTATTTACTTATCTTGTTTCAATTGGTTATCTGTTAAGCAATTATTGGGTTTTTGGACATAAAAAAACCTGCCGAAGCAGGTTTTTATAATATTTTTTCAGTAAGCTTACTCGTCTAAGAACGACTTTAAGATTTCTGAGCGAGAAGGGTGACGTAATTTACGTAACGCTTTGGCTTCAATTTGACGAATACGTTCACGTGTTACATCAAATTGCTTACCCACTTCTTCTAACGTGTGGTCAGTATTCATGTCGATACCAAAACGCATACGCAGTACTTTTGCTTCGCGGGCTGTTAAGCCAGCTAAGACTTCGTGTGTGGCGTTCTTTAGACTTTCGCTAGTAGCTGAGTCAAGTGGTAGCTCGAGGGTAGTATCCTCGATAAAATCACCTAAATGCGAATCTTCATCGTCACCGATTGGGGTTTCCATGGAGATTGGCTCTTTAGCGATTTTAAGTACCTTACGAATTTTATCTTCAGGCATCATCATACGTTCTGCTAATTCTTCAGGAGACGGCTCACGGCCCATTTCTTGAAGCATTTGACGAGAAATACGGTTCAACTTGTTAATCGTTTCGATCATGTGTACTGGAATACGGATCGTACGTGCTTGGTCGGCGATTGAACGAGTGATTGCCTGACGGATCCACCACGTTGCATAAGTCGAGAACTTGTAACCACGGCGGTATTCAAACTTATCTACTGCTTTCATCAAGCCAATGTTACCTTCTTGGATTAAATCCAAGAACTGTAAACCACGGTTGGTGTACTTTTTGGCAATAGAAATAACCAAACGTAAGTTAGCTTCAACCATTTCTTTTTTCGCACGACGAGCTTTCGCTTCACCGATAGACATACGACGGTTAATGTCTTTAATACCTGCGATGGTTAAATCTGTTTCAACTTCAATAGCACCAAGTTTGGTCACACAACGCGTTACGTCATCGGTGATCATACGCAAACCTTCAGCGTAAGGCTTAGTGCTTTCTTTTTCTTTGTTAAACCAATCTAAGTTTGTTTCGTTGCCAGTGAAAGCCTTAATAAAGTTTTTCTTTGGCATCTTAGCGTGTTCAACACAAAGCTTAATGACAAGACGTTCTTGAATTCGTACGCGGTCCATCATGTTGCGCATGCTTTTCACTAAACGGTCAAACTGTTTAGGTACTAAACGGAATTCTTTGAATAATTCGCCAATAACAAATAATGAGCCAATCGCTTCAGGGTGATCACGGCCTTTTTCGGCAATAATTCCTAAACTTTTTTCGTAGGCTTCTCTGAGTTGAGTGAATTTTTCTTTGGCTTCTTCAGGATCTGGTCCTTTGTTGCCTTCTTCCTCTTCCTCATCGTCATCATCGTCGTCATCATCGTCATCATCGTTTTTAGAGTCTGCTAATTCTGAACCAACGTTGGTGGCTGTTGGTGCGACGTCATCGTCGTCAGGATTGATAAATCCAGAGATAATATCAGACAAGCGCAATTCTTCAGCTTCATACTTATCGAATTGCTCTAAGATCATTGCGATCGCTTGAGGGTATTCACTGACAGAACTCTGTACAGTGTTGATACCTTCTTCGATACGTTTAGCAATAACAATTTCGCCTTCGCGAGTAAGTAGCTCTACCGTGCCCATTTCGCGCATATACATGCGGACAGGGTCTGTGGTTCGGCCTAACTCACTTTCTACGGTTGCGAGAGCTGCCGCTGCTTCTTCTGCAGCATCTTCGTCTGTGTTGTCTTCCGACATCATCATGTCATCGGCATCTGGCGCTTCTTCAAAAACGCGGATACCCATGTCATTTATCATCTGGATAATATCTTCAATCTGATCGGAATCGACCATGTCTGCAGGTAAGTGGTCGTTCACTTCTGCATAGGTTAAGTAACCTTGCTCTTTACCTTTAGCGAGCAACAGTTTGAGTTGCGACTGCGGAGTGTGATCCATAGATATCATCCAATTTTGGGTAACTGATAAAACGATAGGCCAGTTAGCTGTGCTAAGTGGCGCGCAAATCGTCAATTATAGCTGTGTGGACTAACCTTAGCTAGTCCATGGCAATGTTTGTACGCATATTCTTCACGAATAAATTGCGTATTACTTCGCTATGCCTTTCATTATAGAAATCAGCTTTGTTAGCTGCATTTTTTCAACTTTCGTTAAAGCCTGTTTTAGGCTTAATTCCTGATATCGTTGTTCAATATATTGGTTGTTTAACCAAATCAGGGTTTGCTTAAACTCTGGCAATACGTTTTCATCCGCCACTTGATGTTCCCATTGGGCTAGCTTTATTAGAGTGCTCTTTTGATTATGCTCTCTATGCATTTCAAGTAGTTGTGCGCTGTTTAACGTTTGCTCTCGAGTTATATCTAACAAATGATTGAGCAATTCTATGCCGGTCATCTGTAATCGATCTAGTGCAGGCTGTTTTGCCAAACCAAAGCCTAAACTTGGGTTTTGGACCAGTAGGGCAATGGCCAATCTTAATGGCGTACCACGACCTTGTAAGCCTTTCGCATTTAATGGTTTTGGCTGTTTTACAGTAAAACCTAATTTTTTCTTTAAATCTTCGCTACTGTTCATGCCTAATTTGTGTGCTAAATTTTCTAACAGTAAATTCTGTAGGACGGTATCTTGTACCTTTTCGATTAGCGCAATGGCTTGCTTGGCTAATGCCCCTTTATCGGTACCGTGGTTAGCACTTAATGTGTCAAACAAAAACTCGGGCAGTAACATGGCTTTTTGCATTAATGCTTCGAATGCTTCTTTGCCAATTTTGCGGACCATAGTGTCAGGGTCTTCACCTTGCGGTAGAAACATAAACTTGACTTGGTCACCCGGTTTTAACAGTGGTAGCGCTGTTTCTAGTGCACGCCAAGCTGCTTCGCGGCCTGCGCGGTCACCGTCATAACAACAGACCACTTGTTTTGCACTACGCACTAAAAGCTGAAATTGTTCAGCTGTAGTCGATGTACCTAACGATGCAACCGCATAATCAATCCCAAATTGGGCGAGTGCGACGACATCCATATACCCTTCAACAATTAACACATGTTGTGGGTCACGGTGTTTTTGCTTTAGCTCATATAAACCATAAAGCTCATTACCCTTATGAAATATGGGCGTTTCTGGAGAATTCAAGTACTTTGGGGTGCCGTCACCCAAAACTCTTCCTCCAAATCCAACCACACGACCACGACGATCGCGTATTGGGAACATTAATCTGTCGCGAAAACGGTCATAGCGTTTACCGCTATCATTGGCAATTAACATGCCTGCGGTTAGTAATTTATCTTGGGCGGGCAAATTTTGCCTGTAACGACCCAGTAAACCATCCCAACCATCGGGTGCAAACCCAATGCCGAACTTCTCAACAACGTCACTCGATAATCCGCGAAATTCAAGATAATCGACAACTTTTTGTTTGTCTGTATGCTGCCTAAGTTGGCTTTGATAGAAGAGGTTAGCTTCTTCCATCAGTTCGTATAAGTCTCGACTTAATCCTTGATCTGGCCTTTTCCCTGTGCCTTGCTCTCGTGGTACGGCAAGACCAAGTTGACCTGCAAGTTCTTCAATGGCATCAACAAATTCTAGGCGATCATATTCCATGACAAAATCAATAGCATTGCCATGGGCACCGCAACCAAAACAGTGGTAAAACTGTTTGTCTCTGCTGACGGTAAAAGAGGGTGATTTTTCGCTATGAAAAGGACAACAAGCCGAATGGTTCTTACCGGCTTTTTTCAACGGCACTTTACGGTCAATGAGATCGACTATGTCTATTCGAGCTATTAGCTCATTGATAAAATCACGAGGTATCGCCATTGATTGCTGTTGTTCTCGAATTTACTTTATCAACTGATGTAAACAAACAAGCCGTGCAAGTGCACGGCTTATTCAACATTAAAAATTGATTACTTCAATTTAGCGCGGATCATTGTACCAATGGCACTCATATCTGCACGGCCTTGAACTTTAGTTTTTAATGCTCCCATTACTTTACCCATATCCGCCATGGATGCAGCACCAACATCAATAATAGTAGCATCGATAATCGCTGCTACTTCATCTTCTGTTAGCGGTGTAGGCAGAAAATTTTCGATAACTCGAATTTCATCTGCTTCTACGGCTGCCAACTCCGGACGATTCGCTGCTTCATATTGAGCAATCGAATCACGGCGTTGTTTAACCATTTTGGTTAATACAGCTATTGTCTGTTCATCAGTCAGAGTTTCGCGGGTATCCACTTCAATCTGTTTGATGGCAGAAAGTGCCATACGAATTGTTCCTAAGCGCACTTTATCTTTAGCGCGCATGGCATCTTTCATGTGGTCTTTTAGCTGATCGGTTAAGTTCATAATGAGATTAATATAAACGTACGCGACGTGCGTTTTCGCGAGAAAGCTTCTTAGCTAGACGCTTAACTGCAGCTGCTTTTGCACGCTTACGGGCAGTAGTTGGCTTCTCGTAAAATTCACGAGCACGCACGTCAGCTAAAATACCAGCTTTTTCACAAGAGCGCTTGAAACGACGAAGAGCTACGTCGAATGGTTCGTTTTCACGTACTTTAATAATTGGCATACGCCATCACCCCTTAGGTGTAGTTATGTTGGATGATTAAATCGACTAAACATTTTTAGTGACTTCACTCAAACCAAAGGCTATTTAAAATGGTGCGGAATTTTACACCGAGCGGCGACCATTTGTAAACCCCTGATTGATTTTCTCTTCGGGGAAATAGCCCACTGTTTCATTTTTTTAAATTTAATAAAAAACTAGCCGCTATATACCTCATCGCTTAAGTAACAAACTACTGTGCTAATGAGCCAGTCTCATTCAAGAAAACGCAAGGGCAGTATTATGATTACTCCTTGATATGTATATTTTAAATGCATAGTAACTGATTAGAATCTATCTTTAATTCGTGTTTGGCAGATTCAAGCTCTTGAATTGATTACTTACTTATATGGATAGGTATTTAATCGTTAAACATTGGAGTATTTTCGCTGAGACGGGTAGAATTGGCGGCCTTATTTTTAATGAAGACGAGAGATTATGCGGGTTATTGGTATTGAGACATCCTGTGACGAGACTGGAGTAGCAGTATATGACGATAAGTTAGGCTTATTGTCGCATGTGCTATATAGCCAAGTTAAATTGCACGCCGATTACGGTGGTGTTGTGCCTGAGCTTGCCTCTCGTGATCATGTTCGCAAAATTGTGCCATTGATTAAGCAGGCTTTATCAGAAGCTAATTCAAGCCTAAATGATATCGATGGTGTCGCGTATACCAAAGGCCCTGGGCTAATTGGTGCATTGCTTGTTGGTGCTTGCGTGGGACGTTCCTTAGCGTATGCATGGAATAAACCGGCAATCGGTGTGCATCATATGGAAGGGCATTTATTGGCACCCATGCTGGAAGAAAATGCGCCTGAATTTCCTTTTTTAGCCTTGTTAGTGTCTGGCGGCCATTCAATGTTAGTGCAAGTTGAAGGCATTGGACGATATCAAGTGTTAGGTGAGTCTGTTGATGATGCTGCTGGCGAAGCTTTTGATAAGACCGCCAAGCTGATGGGCTTAGATTATCCTGGTGGCCCTCGTTTAGCCAAATTAGCCCAAAAAGGCGTGCCTGCAGGATATAAATTTCCTCGGCCAATGACAGATAGACCAGGATTAGACTTTAGTTTTTCAGGATTGAAAACATTTACGGCAAATACTATCGCTGCAGAACCCAATGATGATCAAACTCGTGCCAATATTGCCCGTGCATTTGAAGAAGCTGTTGTTGATACTCTTGCGATAAAATGCAAACGAGCCTTAAAGCAAACTGGTTACACACGTTTGGTGATTGCCGGTGGTGTAAGCGCTAATACCCGTTTACGTGAGTCTTTGGCTGAGATGATGACCAAGTTAGGTGGTCAAGTGTATTATCCTCGCGGAGAGTTTTGTACCGACAATGGTGCCATGATTGCTTATGCTGGTTTACAACGTTTACGTGCAGGGCATATTGAGGGGCTAGAGGTTAAAGGTCAGCCTAGATGGCCTTTGGATACGTTGCCCGCAGTAGATTAATTGATGAGTTAGCGTGTTTGAGTTGGCTTGATTGCTTTAAGTGATTACTTACTTTCAAGCAGCCAAGAAAACCTAATACTATTTGGTATTGGGTTTTTTTATGGTTTTTTTCCGTGTGACTTTACTTTCTTCGCCATGGCGCAAACGGCCAATATTGTCTTTGTGGCGGATTAAAATAAGGGTTGATAGCATCGCAACAGGAAGAATAAAACGTTCGTCTAACCACCAAGTAAAAAAGGGCGCTAAGGTTGCAGTTGCCATAGCGGCTACAGAGGAATAACGCGTTAATAGTAAAAATACAATCCAAGTGAGGATGAGGCATAGTGCTAAATCACCTCCAATGGGGGCCATTGCACCAAAGGCTGTAGCAACACCTTTTCCGCCTTTAAAGCCAAAAAATATTGGGAATATATGCCCTAGGCAGGCGCTGACAGCGATAAAACCTAATGATGCTGCATCAAGCCCCATTTTATAGCCCAAATAAGAAGGCAGGGCGCCTTTGAGCATGTCAAAAAATAACACAAGAGCTGCAGAACTGACTCCACCAATGCGTAGCACATTAGTGGCACCGGGATTGCCGGAGCCGTTGGTTCTTGGATCAGGTAAACCTCTTAATTTACAGACCAGTACGGCACTTGAGATCGAACCCGCTAGGTAGGCGGCAATGATCATCAAAATGGTGACTGTAACGGCGTTCAAATTGGTTTCCTTACTCTTCTTAGGGTATCATCGCGCATTCATTTGTGAGACAAGTCATTTTCAGTATCCACTGAAGCTGTCTTCGCGTTAACATTAACCATTTTGTTGATGTTAATTGAACAACAACGCCTATCCTACTGTTTTAATTCATTAGGAAGAAGCTTAAATGTGTTTATTAGGCATATAATCGGTAATAAAGTTTGATTAAGATGAATTTGACGTCTTTTTACATCGATTAAGGTAGGGATTTTTATGGATAAAGTACTCATCCGCCAGTTAGCGATAGAGACCATTATTGGTATCTATGAGTGGGAAAAAAAACTTCATCAAACATTGCTTATCGATTTAGATATGGCCTGGGATAATCGTCTTGCGGCCGCCAGTGATAGTTACGAAAATGCATTGTGTTATGAAACGGTATCAAATCGTTTAACGGCTTTAATTACTGAGAATCCGATTGAATTGATTGAAACGGTCGCTGAAATGATTGCGCATTGTTTGCAAGACGAATTTAATGTGCCTTGGGTTAAAGTGGTTGTGATGAAACCAGGTGCAATACCTCATGCTGTTTCTGTCGGTGTCGAGATCGAACGCGGTAGCATTTAACTGTTATTTTTTTACTGTTTAGCATTAGGTCAGTCAATGGCACGTATTTACATAAGTTTGGGCACTAATATTTCACCAGAGAAACATCTTAAAGCCGGTTTGGTTGATTTACAGCAATGTTTTGGCCCATTACAATTATCACGGGTTTTTGAGAGTGAATCGGTAGGGTTTAAAGGCACTAATTTTTTAAATATGGTGGCCGCGGCTGATACCGATTTATCAATTGCACAGGTTGTGACGACATTTAAACAAATTGAACAAGACAATGGCCGTATTAGAGGTGAGAAGAAATTCAGCCCAAGGAGCCTTGATATTGATTTGTTGCTGTATGACGATGTTATTTGTGACATTCCCGTAGAATTACCCCGTGGTGAAATTTTGTTTAACGCGTTTGTATTGTGGCCTTTGGCTGAATTAGTCCCTAATTTATCTCATCCGGTGACGTTACAAACCTATCAAACACTTTGGCAGAATTATGACAAACAGTGTCAACAACTGTGGCCTATTGAATTTGAGTTCCCACCAGAACTATTACCTACCAACACGTTATAACCAATTGATAAGTTAATCTCTAACAAGGACAAGTATGGAAACGTTTCAAGTTATTCTGCTGGCATTAATCCAAGGGCTTACGGAGTTTTTGCCTATTTCTAGCTCGGCACATTTAATTTTACCATCACAAATATTAGGTTGGGCAGATCAAGGTTTATCATTTGATGTGGCAGTTAATACAGGCTCTTTATTTGCCGTGGTCATTTATTTTCGTCATGAGATTGTGGTACTGGCTAAAGCCTGGTTCACCAGCTTAGCTAGCAAGCAACAAACTCAAGAAAGTAAACTCGCCTGGTGGATTATTTTAGCGACTATCCCAGCTGTAATTGTAGGATTTACTGCCAAAGACTTTATTGAAACCCATTTCAGAAATACTTTAGTGATAGCGATAACCACGATTGTTTTTGGTTTACTGTTGTGGGCAGCAGATAGAATGTCAAAAGCACAGTTAACTGAATTTCAAATGGGTTGGAAAAAGGCTTTGCTTATCGGCTTAGCGCAGGCAATGGCATTAATACCTGGCACGTCGCGCTCTGGCGCCACGATGACAGCAGCACTGATGTTAGGGCTAACACGTGATGCAGCTGCTCGTTTTTCATTCCTTATGTCTGTTCCTGTGAGCTTTGGTGCTGCGTTACTGGTGACAAAAGACTTGGTTAGCAGTCCTGCCCCTATTGACTACCAAGCACTTGGTTTAGGGATTGTTGTTTCATTCGTTGCTGCGTATTTATGTATCCACTTCTTTTTAAAGTTTATTAGCAAAATAGGCATGACGCCGTTTGTATTATATCGCCTTGCTCTTGGTGCGATATTGCTTGGATTGCTCTATCTTTAAGATAAGCATTTAAGCGACTTTTGTTTGCATAGCGGGTAGGCTTACCATACTAGGTATTTCTACCCGTTTTTGTTTTACCATCTTTCAATTAACTATCAGTGTAATTATGACTTTATCTTTATTATGTCCAGTGTGTTCAGCTCCACTAAATCAACATCAAGCTTCAGCAGGATTTTATTGCGACAACAAACATCATTTTGATAAACACCCTAATGGTTACTGGCCACTGCTGAGCAACGTAAAAGGCAAGAGTAAGCCGCAAGTGGAGTCTCGCCAGCAAATGCGTGGGCGACATTTTTTATTAGAAACAGGTTTGTTTGCACCGTTAATTAAACAACTTCAAGCTGTACTGCTGGACTTATGTGCTTCTAATAGTGACGCAGAATTACAGCATATCGATTACCAATGCGCTGATGGATATTATTTGCGTCAGCTTGTTCCTGCACTAGTTGAAGCAAAGGTATCGTGCCAGCACTGGGGCATTACTGATGCTGAAAACGCAATATTTGCAGCGGCAAAATCTGAAACACCGGCGAACTTATTGTTGTTGGCACTAAAAAAATTGCCCTTTGCCTCGCAATCAGTCGATATCGTGACGGTTCTTGATTCACCGTTAAAGGGGAAAGAATGCATTCGGATTTTAAAAGATGATGGTCGAATTGTATTGTTGCAGCCTGGTATTAGGCATTTATGGCAAATTAAACAACAAGTTTATCCAGACTTAGTCGAAAAACCGTTGCAGTTAAATTTACCTAATGATGTTGAAATTGAGGCCCAGAAACAAGTGGTATTTACTCAATCTGTGACCGGTGAGCAGGCATTAACACTCCTTGATATGTCGGTATTTGGTTGGCGTGCTAATGATCAGTTAAAGCATCAAGTTAAATCGACGGCAATCAGTGAGTTAGAGTTTGATTGGCAGATCATAACGCTCAAAAAACGCTTATAAAAATGTAAAAGCTGATGGAAAGCGATAAGGACGACAATGCGGTGAGAGCGTTAGAGCCTAAGGGCTAGGGCGCTTCGCTGCTAGATGATATACAAGCTAAAATTGGTTGCGAGCGGTGTTCAGCGATGACAAGCGATAAGGACGACAATGCGGTGAGAGTGTTAGAGCCTAAGAGCTAGGGCGCTTCGCGGCTAGATGCTATAAGAGCTGGTGCTAAGATTTCTGTGAGATTGTTTAGAAAGATTAAATGAATGTATAGATTAATAGCGAAAAAGCTGGTGTGGCGAAGCTGTAGGTGTTTAGATTTTTCGCTTGATACCGCTTGATACCGCTTGATACCGCTTGATACCGCTTGATACCGCTTGATACCGCTTGATACCGCTTGATACCGCTTGATACCGCTTGATACCGCTTGATACCGCTTGATACCGCTTGATACCGTTTTGTAAAACTAGCACAAATAATTAAGGCTTGATGTTGAAGTTCTACTGAAAGTAGTTGCATCAACAATCAAGCCCTAATAATCAACCTATGTAAATAAGCTAATTTTTAATAACTATTCTTACTTTTTGTAAGAAGAAGCCATGTTGTCTAAACGGTCGTTAGCACGTTTAGCTTCGGCTTGTGCGTCCATAGAAGCAGCTTTAGCGCCTTTAACATCAGCAGATAGCTTGCTTTGCTCAGACTTTAAAGAACCAACTTGTGCTGATAGTTGATCAACTTTGTTACCTAGGTTTGCTACGCTTTCTTCTAAAGCAGTAGTGTTAGCACAACCACCTAATAAAGCAGTCATCGCAACACCAGCAATCATCAGTACTTTCTTGTTCATGGGTAAATCCCTTAATATATAGGTTGTTAAATAGTGCAACGGCATGTGCCTTTGCAACGGCGTAATTATGTCACAGATTTTTTTATTTGCTATAGGCAAATATAAGAATGTTTATTTAAAATAGCGAAATAAATGAAAATTGCAAGTCTACTGGGCTAAAAGCATCATTAATTGCCGAATTTATATAAATCTTAGTGATTTATTGCTAATTCCCTGTTAAAAATTGCTTTTTTCCGCTTTTTTTCATAAAAGCCTAAATAGGTAATGTCTAATATAGCTATTTACTGTCAATGTATTGTATTTTATAGTGATTAATCGTTTCAACTCGCTTTATCTGAAGTTGGCTTTTAATTTGTGCTCCTTGATAACCCCCTGCAATAATCGATTGCACATCGACGTTACTGGCTAACGCATAGCAATGTTGTAAATATTCGACTTGTGGATAGGGTGCTTGTTCAAATCCAGTTCGCCCTCTTAAGTCACCATGACAACATAATAATAACTCTGTTAAGCGTTGTGGTTTTCGCCAAAAATCACCTTTATCAAATAGTTTGACGATGGTCTCTGCTCTTAGCTCAAACGCATTATGAATATTTTGGTGTTGGTCACTGACTAATAAAGCTAAATCACGGTATTCGTTTGGCACTCTAATTCGTGCGCAAAGCTTTTTAATAACCGGCAAGCCTTTTTGGCCGTGACCATGATGCTTAGGCCACTCTTGTTCTGGGGTTAACGCTTTCCCTAAGTCGTGAACCAGCGCGGCAAAACGTACCGCTTTATTGTCACTTAACAGACTCGTTTGCTCGAGAACCATGAGGGTGTGAATGCCAGTGTCTATTTCAGGATGCCATTTTTCAGGTTGCGGCACCCCAAACAACGCATCAACCTCAGGAAATAATACGATTAATGCTTGGCATTGCTTTAATACATCGAAGAAAACCTGCGGACTTTGGCTACTTAATGCTTTATCACATTCTTGCCATACGCGTTCTGGGGTGAGGTGATCCAATTCACCACTATTAGCTATGTCGGTCATTAACTGTAAGGTTTCAGGTGCAATAGTAAACCCTAAGTGATGAAATCGAGCTGCAAAACGAGCCACACGTAACACGCGTAAAGGATCTTCAGTAAAGGCATCTGACACATGCCGAAGTATTTTAGCGTTAATGTCTGCGATACCGTGGAACGGGTCTGTCAATGTGCCGTGCTCATCTTGTGCGATGGCATTAATGGTTAAATCACGGCGTAATAAGTCTTCGGTGAGGGTGACATCTTTGTTGGCATCACAACTAAAACCTTGATAGCCATAACCGGTTTTCCGTTCTGTTCTGGCTAGTGCGTATTCTTGCTGAGTTTTAGGGTGTAAAAAAACAGGGAAGTCTTTACCGACTTGCTGATAACCCAATGCGAGCATTTCTTCTACGCTGCTGCCAACAACCACATAATCTTTATCAACGACAGTTTGTTTAAGAAGGGTATCGCGTACGGCCCCACCTACTAAATAAATCTTCATGGCGTATCACAACGTGTAATAATAAGTAGCTTAAATCTTATCAGAGTTAGATTTTTACGGCTAACTTTTGACAAGCTGTCATACAAGCATTAACGTGAGCCGTCAGTTTCAAATAAGGATTTTTGGTCGAATGTATAAAGCCTTCTATGGATTAAACGATAACCCATTTTCTATCGCGCCTAACCCTCATTATATGTTCTTAAGTGACCGTCATCGTGAGGCGTTGGCTCATTTAACCTACGGCCTTGGTGAAACCGGTGGTTTTGTATTATTAACCGGTGAAGTTGGCACTGGAAAAACCACTGTTTCTCGCTGCTTATTACAACAAATTCCCGATAATACTGATACCGCGTTTATTCTTAACCCATCATTGACTGAGCTTGAACTCTTGGCCACGCTATGTGATGAGCTGGAAATTAAGTACGGTGATAATCCGACGTTAAAACAGCTGACAGATTTAATCAGCATGTACTTACTGAATAATCACAAAAATGGTCGAAATACGGTGCTGATTATTGATGAAGCACAGCATCTGCGTTCTGAAGTATTAGAACAGCTGCGTTTATTGACCAATTTAGAAACTAATACCAAAAAACTGCTGCAAGTGATTTTGATTGGCCAGCCCGAATTACAACAACTGCTAAAGCGCCAAGACTTACGTCAGTTAGCGCAGCGGATCACTGCTCGCTATCATTTACTGCCGCTAAATAAAGATGAAATTGCTTTATATGTGCTGCATCGTTTGCAGGTGGCTGGTAGGCATGAGCCTTTATTTACGCGTAAAGCGATAACCGCGTTGCATAAACATTCTGGCGGTATTCCGCGTTTAACCAACTTATTATGTGAACGTGCATTAATGGCTGGCTATGGGCAAGCTAAGGTTCCGATCGATCATAAAATGGTTAATCAAGCGGCTGTCGAAGTATTGGGTGATATTGATGTACCTGGCGATAAACGCTGGCCATTTATTGCCGCTACAGCGTTAGTGCTCGCTTTTGGTTTATCATTCTATCTGTTTAATCGCTCAGCCATTGAAAACAATATGAGTGCCAATGCGGCGATAGCAGATGTTCAAGCGCAATCTAGCCTAGTCAATCAAACGCCTGCATCTATGCCAAGTCAGATAAACCAAGCTGCACAAACTCAGCCTCAGCAAGTTCAAGTAGCAACTCCAGTTGCCAATGCACAACAACAAATTATGCGTCAAGCCATGCTACAAAGTAGTAGCATTGATAATGCCTTTGCCGGATTATTCGGCTTGTGGAATAAACAACCTATTATCGGCTTGTCTGCTTGTCAGGCGGCACAACAACAAGATTTAGCCTGTTACCAGCAACAAGGTAATTGGCACAGTATTATGCGCCTTAATTACCCTGCGGTTGCTTACTTGCAAGACGCACAAGCGAACGTATTTTATGGTGTAATTGTTGAGCGTCAAGCCGAGCAGATCCTACTGCAATTAGGCGAGCAACAGTTTTGGGTGAATAAAGATTGGTTTGATCGCCACTTTAGCGGCACCTTCGAAATTTTGTGGCAACCAGACAGTATCTTACCGCGAGAAATTGGCCAGTCTTCTAGTTTGGCGCAAGTACAATGGCTTGAAAATAGCTTAGCGTTAGTTAACAAACGACGTGCACGACTACTGACACAGTTTGATAGTGAATTAGAGCAACAATTAATGACTTTTCAACGTCAACATGGTTTAAAACCAGACGGTATAGCAGGCAATCAGACTTTGGTGCAACTTAACTTATATTTGAGCCAGCAAGGCCCACGTTTAATTGCCTCTGAGGTGCGCAGTTAATGTCAATTTTATTAGATGCGGTTAACCGTAAAAAGCAGCAACAAGGTGATGTTGTCGATATTATGTCGACGCAGCCGCCTCAATATACATCGCAATCTAACAGCTCAAATAAGTTGAATAAGTATAGTCTTTTGGCCGTAGCCATTGCCTTGGGTATTGGCGCTGCATGGGGTATGAGTGTGCTATTACAGTCACCATCAGGATCAGCATCGTTAACGACTGTCCAACCCAGTGGCGCTAATGCACTGCAAGCTGTCACGGCCCCTGTCACTGTTACGTCAAATAAAGCAGCTGAAGCATCGACCGTTAAAAAACATGAACCCGCAGTGCAAAGTAATGATGATATTCGTTTAGCGGGTAAGGTGGCATTGCCTATTGCCAAACCGTTCAATACGAATGTAATGAACACGCAAGCAGCAAGTTATAATAATGGTTACGCTGAGTCTTCTGGTGTGAATGAATTATACCTGCAAGAAAATGATGGGCAGCGCAGTTTTCAACAAGCTAACTCTCAACAATTCAACTCTCAGCAAACCAACACTCAACAGGCCAATTTTCAACAACCAAGCTATCAGCAACAAGCCGGTTCTGAACAGGTTAATTATCAAAGTGAGCAAGATAGCAGAGTTGATGAATATCAAACACAAGAGAACAATCGTCAACAGGCACAGCTGCGAGAAGCTATTGTATTGGGTGCTAAAGCTAATCGCCGAGGTTTAGCTGAGCTTGAAGCATTGCGCTTGCAAGTGAATGTTGCCGCAGAAGAAGTCGATTTCGCCTCTGTTAAAGCACCATCAATTAATGAACATAATAATTTGATTGCTGCATTTGAAACGGCGCTTAAAGACGTTGAATATGAACAGTCGGCTAATCAACAAGTGACGTCAGCAAAATTGGATCCTATTCCTCGACCTTCCAATCAGCAAATCCCTGAGTATGGTGACTTACCCGCGAGCGTGCAGTTACAAGTACCCGAGTTTAATATTAATGCCCATGTATATTCGACAGAACCAAGTAACCGTTGGTTAAGTGTCGATGGGGTTGAATTACAGCAGGGCGATATGATTAAGAATAAGCTGACGATTGTAGAAATTCGACCACGAGATATAGTACTAGAAATTGACGGCGAGCAATTTAGAGTGCCAGCAATTTAGAGCGGTTTAACGTTAAGTCTATGTTGGCATGTAACAGATAAAACAAAGGCGCTATTAGCGCCTTTGTTTTATTTGAAAAATCGTAATATTAGCCGTGAATGTTATTGGCTAAAAACAGCGTTAATCCATAACCTATGCAGTAGCATAATAGTAATGCTGGAACATATTTTAAGTAGCTTACAAATGTTAGTTCTTCAACTTTACTCATCGCGATGATGCCTGACGCCGAGCCGATGATTAATAACGATCCACCGACGCCAACCGAATAGGTTAAGCCTAACCATTGCGCTGTTGTCAGTACAGGATCCGCTTTTAATAACGCTGCGGTTAATGGCACGTTGTCTAATAGTGCAGAGCCTACACCGGTAAAGAAGTTAGAAATGCTTGGGTTATACATGCCATAGACTTCAGTTAATAGGTTAAGCGTACCAATCTCTTTAAGCATACCAACCAGTAACAAGATACCTAAGAAGAACAGTAGGGTGTCGAACTCAACTTGGCGAATGTATTCTAATACTTGAACTTCTTCGGTTTTACTCTTGTTAGTGCGACCCACCAAGAACATTACCGATAAGCCAAATAAGAAAGTTAATACAGGAGGAACGCCAAATAGCACGTTAAGTACCATGGTTAATACGATGGTGGTGAAGAAAATTACTCCGATGACAATATCAACGGTATTGTAATTTTGCTCAATTGGAGTCGTACTCACATGACCTTCAGCTTTGAGAGAAAACAATATTGCTAGGAGCATGACGCTAATGCCTGCAGGAATAAACAGGATTAACAACTCAGAAATATGCACTTTACCTGCAAGGAAAATCATCAAAGTCGTGACATCGCCTGTGATTAAAGCAACCCCGCCAGAGTTCACCGCAAAGATAATTAACACTGCCATACGGCGACGCATTTGTTTGTCTAAATTAAAGGTTGTTAGTAAACCTAATGACACGAGGGTGGCAGTCACGTTGTCACAAAAAGTCGACAGCACTAACGAAAACATCCCCACTTGGATCATCAACATGCGAACAGACACTTGCTGTGGAAATATTTTTTGCACCAATACTTGGATCATGCCTTTAGCATTTAGGTAAGCAACAAAGGTCATAGTTGACATTAAAAACAGCCATAACGTGGCAATTTCTAATAAGTTTTCATTAAGATTTTCACCCACGAGTTTACTTTTTTCTGGGCTACCAGAAGCAATAAACAAGGTGATCCAAGCTATACAGCCAAGGAACAAGGTAGTTTTGGCTTTATTAATATGGGTAACTTCTTCGAGCACGATACTTAACAGCGCAAGCACTGCAAGTGAGATGAGAAAGGTATGTAGCATGACTGCAATTCCAACTTTGTGTTGTAGGTAATCAACATCATTACCCTGAATTTTTGCTAACCTAATTCAGTCTTTATTTTAAGGTTGAATTAAGCTTTCCGTTTGGCGGGGCGATCAAATCACACCACGGGCATTTTCGCAATATAGATCACAGTTTTTTTCGTTAATTATCGACCAAAGTCGTGGATAAAATAATGAACTCGGAGAAAGGGGATAGAAATTTATTAACACAAATAAAAATAGGATAAACAACTTAGTTATTTATCCTATTTTTGTTACCAACAGTTTGCTTAACCTAAAATGAGGTTAAGCGATGAAGTTGATTTATTTCATTGCCGCAAAAATGCGATCAACAGCAGCTAAAGTATATTCAATTTCAGCATCACCATGAGCCATAGACATGAAGCCTGCTTCATAAGCACTTGGCGCTAAATAAATACCTTCATCTAACATGGCATGGTAGAAATGACGGAAATGCTCCATGTTGCATTTTGTGACTTGGGCAAACGAGGTCATTGGCGTGTTATCTTCAGTAAAGAAGAAACCAAACATGCCACCCACATAAGTAATATTTAATGGAATACCATGTTTGTCTGCTGCGGCTTTAAAGCCTTCTGCAACCCGCTTTGTTTTGTCAGCTAGTGCTTCATATAAACCGGGTTCACACAATGCATCCATTTGCGCTAAGCCTGCCGACATCGCAATAGGATTACCAGATAACGTACCCGCTTGATAGACAGGGCCTGTCGGTGCGATAAATTGCATAACATCTTTACGGCCACCAAATGCGCCCACAGGCATGCCGCCGCCAATCACTTTACCTAGTGTGGTTAAGTCTGGCGTTACACCGTAGTGACCTTGTGCGCCGCTCATAGATACACGGAAGCCGGTCATCACTTCATCAATAATCAGTAACGCACCGAATTCGTCACAAATTGTACGTAAACCTTGTAAAAATCCTTCCACTGGTGGAATACAGTTCATGTTGCCGGCAACAGGCTCAAGGATGATACAAGCGATACTTTCAGGATTCTGTTCAAATATAGCGCGGACAGAATCAAGGTCGTTATAGGTTGCAGTTAAGGTGTGTTTAGCAAAATCTTCAGGAATGCCAGGAGAGCTTGGTTGTCCTAACGTTAATGCACCAGAACCTGCTTTTACTAATAAGCAGTCAGCATGACCATGGTAGCAGCCTTCAAATTTTAAAATGTTGTCACGGTTAGTAAAACCACGGGCTAAACGAATTGCACTCATGGTGGCTTCAGTGCCTGAACTGACCATACGAACTTGTTCTATTGATGGCACCATAGAAATGACTTTTTCAGCCATTTTCACTTCAAGTTCAGTCGGCGCACCAAATGACAAGCCATTATCAACCGCGTCTAATACCGCTTGGCGAATTTTAGGGTGGTTATGGCCTAAAATCATCGGTCCCCATGAACCTACATAATCGATGTACTTTTTACCATCGGCATCAAAAATATAAGCGCCATCAGCTTTTTCAATGAACAAAGGTGAACCACCGACACCATTAAAGGCGCGTACAGGTGAATTAACGCCACCAGGAATGGTTTTTTTAGCCTGTTCAAATAAAACTTCGGAACGGGTCATGTCTAATCCTTAATATTATGTGCCAATTATCTATCGGCTTTACGTGAATACCAGTTTACTGGGCACTCATACTTTTCGAGTTGGTTTGCAACTCCAAGTGTTAATGCAAAAAGTGCCATACGTATAAGTAAGCCGTTGTCGGCTTGTCTAAAAATAGCCAAACTTGGATGGCTGTTTAAATCATTGTCGAGTTCATTTGCTTGCGCGCGTGAATCACGAGGTAATGGATGCATAATCACCGTATTTGATTTGCAATGCTGCGTATAAATATTGTGATTTAAGCGAAACTTACCACGGTATTTATTGGCTTCTTCCTGTGATGGAAAGCGCTCTTCTTGAATACGGGTAAGATATAAAATATCCGCATTATGTAAATTACCTTCAAGTTGTTCGGTTATTGTGATCTTATGGCCAGCATTTTCAATGTCGGCGATCACATAGTCAGGCATTGCTAGCTCACTTGGCGATATCAATGTGAACTTAATGTCCTTATGCATACAAAGTAAGCGCGAAAGTGAATGCACAGTGCGACCATATTTTAAGTCACCCACCATGGCAATATGCATACCATCGATACCCATACCTGAATGGCTTAATTCTTTTTTGATGGTAAACAAGTCCAGCAAGGCTTGAGTTGGATGTTCATTTGGCCCATCACCGCCATTGATCACTGGCACTCGACTGCCTTCAGCAAACTCTTTGACGGAGTAGGCATCTGGATGACGCATAGCAATCACATCAGAATAGGTCGAGAGCACTCGGGCGGTATCGTAAAGCGACTCGCCTTTAGATAATGACGATGATGCCATTCCTGTGGTTTCTCTTACATGTCCGCCAAGTAAATTGAAGGCACAGCCAAAGCTGACACGAGTTCGGGTGCTGGGTTCAAAAAACAGATTGCCTAAAATGGCACCTTCCAACACTTTGGTGCGTTTTTCACGCAAAGCATAAGGGGTCATTTTGTTAGCGACGTTGAAAATAGTGTTAATCGAATCCAGATCTAACTGGTTTACTGAAAGGATATGTGAACCTTCGAACTGTGTCATCAGCCTGATTTCCAAAGTTTGGGGGCAAAATATTCACCAGAACAGCATGCTATTTTACCGTATTATTATATAGAGTGTTATAGAGATTATGTGTAGGGTGGCTGAGGCAAAATTGTAGCAGAAAATAACCACCAGATAAATATAATAACCGTGCTGAACTTTGAGATTCACTTGCTGCTATGAAGAACATTCAGAGGGTTTTAGTGTCTATTTTAACTGAATTGAGTTGCTCGACTTTATGATTAATTTAGCAGCTGAATGAGCAGCATACTTACAGACCCTCTCAAACTTCATAGCGCTAATGTAGCCTCTTTTTGGGTAACTTAACGTTTGTTGAAACGCTTATTATCCCAATATTTAAGCATTCTAGTTTTCTTGTAAAATAACCTGCTATCAAGGTGTTAATGTGTCTTGCTAGCCAATAGGCCTATTCTATAAATAGATAGATTGAATTGGTTTATTCCATTCGGTATCTCAGTGAGAGGTTATACCGAGGATCGGTTGGGACTATACCTGACCTGAGCGAATTTCTTGAAGTAAATTAGTCCAACTTATTACCCCAACCACTTTTTGATTCGTGCCTCGATAGATATACACTTCGCCGGAGCGTTTCGCGACCAGTGCCTCATAGGCTTCATTTAAGGTGGCAGTGTCAGGTAACCCCGGCATAGGAAGACGTGATAGCGTGGTCGAATCTTCAAAGGACTGCATTTCAAGGCGCAGCATTTCAATTTCTCCCTCAGCATTACGCACTAGTACTGGGCGACCGGCTGCCCGTTTTAGTACTTCAAGTAGCAGTTCATCATCATCATTCACAATGACAAATCGCTTATCCATTAACACTCTAACACCTTTCTTTTGCAACCCTTGATTAAGCGGAGCGACTTTGTAACCAAGCCCCATAATATCTAGTTGTTTTAGCAAGATAGAGTTAGTGTTAAATCCTTGATACGCGACCAAAAATGCTGGAATGGTGACAAACATGGCCGGTAAAATAATCGAAGCATCGTTGGTTAATTCAAGAAGTGCAACTAATGCTGCTAGGGGGGCACTCAGGCAAACCCCCATCATCGCCGTCATCCCAATCACGGTATATAGCCCAACATAAGGCGCAATTGACGGAAATATTATGCTACTGACTAGAGCTAGAATTGCTCCGATTAATGCGCCAATACCATAGAGAGGGCCGATGAGTCCGCCTGGTACGCCAAAGCCAATAGCCGCAATGGTCGCCAACATTTTTGCTAATAACAGCGCGATTAAAAACAGTAAACTAGGATGCTCACTAATGGCTTCATTAATGGCGAAATCGCCCGAGCCTAATGCCTGTGGCATGACTAAACCAACTAGCGTTGTGACTACTGCAGCAATGAGCAGTCGATAAATTAATGGCCAGTGCTGGCCTGTCGCAGTAACTTTCATCAGTGAAAAGTTAAATAAGGCAGCGACACATCCCAGCGCAAGCCCGCCAATGAGTAAAATAGGATAATGATCGAGCGGAATATGGATCACATTGATCAAATCGTATTCGTGAATATTACCAAACACAAGTTGGCTTGATACCGCGCCGCAAATGGCAGATAGCATGATAGGGAAGAAGTAATGAATTTTGTACTCTCGTACAATGACTTCAAACACAAACAAAACCGCAGCAAGTGGTGCGTTAAAGGTGGCGGCAATACCGGCGGCAATACCGCTAGCACACATAATGCGTACGCTATTGTCTGGTAATGAAAACTTCTCAGCCATAACACTGGCGCTCACTGCGCCTAAGTGAATCGCAGGGCCTTCTTTTCCGACAGAGAAATTGGTCATCAGCGCGATTAATGCTTGGAAAAACTGTCCAGCAGCTGATTGAAGCGGTACCTTACCGTAGTGCAATTTAAATCGATGCAATACATAAGCAATGCCCATGCGCCGGTATCGCTTTGATCCCAACAATGACAGCAACCAAATAAGCAATGCGCCAATTAAAGGTAAGTAGGATCGCCAATCGCTTAAGGTTGAGCTAAAGCTCATGGAATCTGCATGTAGGTATTGTTCTGCCCACACCAAGCTTAACCGGAATAAGATGATCACTAGTGAGGCAATGATGGCAAACAACAGTGCGAGTGCACAAAGTTGCACACTAATTTTAGCCTGAGATAACTTATCTCTAAATTCGTTACGTAGATATTTGCGCGTAGCTCTTTTGGCGTGAATAATAGCGGCTTTATTTATCTTAAATTGCACGGTTTGACTCTAAGGTCTGTGGATATTTTAGGGTTGTCTTTGGCTGTTGTTTATTGATTGGCCGATAACGCGTATGTGTCATGTTATTACTCTCCATCAATTTGCACTAACGCCTTTTAACAGGCCAAAGTACTGCCTGCGCATGTTTTTTTAGCTCTTTACGTTGGCTGGCAAAGTTTTATTTGGCAAGCTAATTATTATCATTAGCACCTTATTTACAATGCATAGGATTTGAACAAGATGTTAAGCTCTACAGAAAAATAAGCACTACGCAAATAAGCTTCATCAAGCATACTGTATTTTATTAAAAGGTTGTAACGTAATGTTAAACTATCACCGCTGGTTAGACAGACTGCAAGTTTTAGAACGTAAAAACCGGACTTCAAGCATATACTTAATCGGATTAATGATCGTATGTTTTTTGTTAGGAGCTATAAGTTTTAACCTATGGCTTTCATTTGCACCAGAGGCTACACCTAATAGCGCCAGTGGTAAGCGTAAATTATTGCAAGAACTCGAGACGCAAGCGCAAGCGCTTGCAAGTCGAAATTTAGCGTTAAGTATTGCTGATAATGCCAATAAAGAAATGCAAGAAATGTTTAGTCAGCAATTATCTGAACAGAAAGCGTTAGAAAAAGAATTAGCATTTTATCGCAGTGTTATGGTTACCGATGCTGATGTTGAAGGGGTGGCAATTCATGGGGTGGAATTATCTCAAGGTGTAGCTTCCGAGCAATATCAGTTACGATTAATCTTAACCCAGTTGCAAAAACGCAAAGTGAAAGTGAAAACCAACGCCACTGTATTGTTGCTCGGCACACTAAATGGCGGGCCAGCTGAACTGTCTTTGAGCGAGTTAATTAATAAAAAGCTGGAATTTGAGTTCAATTACTTTCAAATTATGGACAGCGATTTTGTGCTGCCAAGTGGTTTTAATTTACAACGAATTATGGTCAAAGTGAAGGTCGCAGCGAGTCGTGGGGTAAAAGGCGGTGAGATTGAACAAGTGTTTAATGTGCCAGAGCTATTGATGGGTGAAAAAGAACTGCGGGTAATACTTGAACAAAATAGTCAGGTAAAGGATAATTCTCAGTAGAAACCGAAGTAAGAGGTAGTAATGACTGAACAAGTTGATGCAACAATGCCGATCCAATTTACCGATGCGGCGGCGATAAAAGTAAAAGGTCTGTTAGAAGAAGAACAGAATCCTGAATTAAAGCTTCGTGTATATGTAACCGGTGGCGGTTGCTCTGGTTTTCAGTATGGCTTTACATTCGATGAAAAAGTCAACGAAGGTGATTTCACCATTGAAAAGCAAGGTGTGCAGTTGGTTGTTGATCCAATGAGTCTTCAGTACCTTGTTGGTGGTGAAGTGGATTATACATCGGGTCTTGAAGGTTCACGCTTTTTTGTTAAAAACCCTAATGCGACCACGACATGTGGCTGCGGGGCTAGTTTCTCAGTGTAATGAGTTTCACTGCAGCAATAAACCACGCTATAGACGAGATTACTCTCTCACTTTAGAATGGATTTATATAATAAAAAGCCGTCTTTCGACGGCTTTTTTGATTTCTGGACAACATCTTTGAATAATACCAATTCCACTAATTATCTGGTCATTCAGCGGGAATTCTGTGCCTTCTAGGCAAATAATAGGATTGTAGGCATAGTTGCTCTACGTCAAAATGCTATTAAGCAGCATAGAAGGCACAGAAACCCGCCTTGCAGGAGACGCTCAGACAGTCCATTTCTTTGTTGCATTGAATAACCATTGTTTCAACAATGCGCCTCAAACTGAACAGTCTGAGCGACTCTGATTGGTCACATAATTAATGGAAATGGTATAATACAACCGCTTATCAGCTACTCATAATATTGAGGTTCATTCGCGGTTTAAACCACGCTTTCACTTTAGTATTAAAGCTAATCCACACTTGCACAATACCTAACGTAATCAGCACCGAGTATATAAGCCAATCGGGCACTACGGCTTGAAATAAACCAAAATCAAATGTCGTCGGTCCGGCAACCAAATTATCAGGGTCATACATTATAATCGGTAGCAGACTATACAACAGCAGTTGCAAGAGACAGTAAACCCGCAGTAGATATAAGCCCGCTTTTTGGCGACCGATAATTGCTAATACCATCATCAAGGTCAAAATGCATAACATTGCACTTAACTCTGATAGTGAACTGGCGGCCATTAATCCACTGATGGACGATAATGTATAGATAACCATTAAGCCAATAAGTCGTTTAGGTAAACGTGGTTTGACGGTTACCTTATCTACTTCGTTTGATTCAGAGCTGATTATTGTCATAACGCATTAATGCTTTTGTTGTTTCTTTGGTGAAATGCGTTCGTTCATTTCAAACGGCGGCACAACGACACCTAAGTCTTCTTGTACTGGGAACACTGCAATAAATAAATCATCATCTTCCATGCCGCTCACCCAACGTTCTTGAAACTCGTCTAGTGGAATAGCTAATGGTTCACAGTCTTTCCATTCATCAACAGCCCAAAGTGCAGCCGTTTCTTCAGATGGCCACATTGGAATACAATCTTCATCTTCAGTGGTTAACATTACGCAACCATCTTGATCTTGAAGTGTCCAAATGATTTTTTCTGACTTAATTTGTTCAACCATATAATCGTAACGGCCTTCTGGCGTTAGATTCATCAGTTCAGACACACTTTTGGTTTTGTTGCTCATATTGACTCTCATCTTAAGTTACGGCTTTGCCCAATTTCAAACGATTGGGCAAATTTGTGGGCATCATAACATTGAGGCCACAATTGCAAAAGTAAACCGCACATATTGGTGTATTTATCTTGCTTTAAAGCGACCACCTAATATAGCAGTGCGTGAGGCACCCGTGACGGCCGGTAAGTTTGCGGGTAAATCATGGTGATAACGCATTGCTAACCATGCAAAAGCAATCCCTTCAACCCATTTAGCATCAACACCTAAAGCGCTGGTAGTATCGACTTTATAGCCGGGAACCAAAGTGGCTAGTCGCTGCATTAAGGCTTTATTTAACGCGCCACCGCCGCAAACAAACAACTCCCCATTGGGTGACAATTTATTAATGTCATTGGCAATACTATGACAAGTAAGGTCAAGTAATGTGGATTGAATATCTTGTTGATCCAAATGACTATAGTCAGCGAGTTGTTGCTCAAGCCAAGCTCGATTAAATAGCTCTCGGCCAGTGCTTTTGGGGTAGGCTAGTGAAAAATAAGAGTGTGATAATAGCTGCTTGAGTAAGTCTGGATGAGTAGTACCAGAATCTGCCCAAGCACCATCTTCATCAAAAGGTTGGTTTAAGTTTTGTTGAATAAAGGCATCAATTAAGTTGTTACCTGGGCCTGTATCAAAACCTAACACTTGTTCACTATTGCCGGGTAAATAAGTGATATTGGCAATACCGCCAATGTTTAAAATAACTCTTGAGTGGCCAGGTTGAGCAAACACTTGTTGATGAAACGCCGGAACTAACGGTGCGCCTTGGCCACCAAGGGCGATATCTTTACGTCTAAAATCAGCAATAACATCGATATTGGTTTCAATGGCAATGGTGTTTGGGTCGCCAATTTGCAAGGTAAAGCCCATTTCTAAATTGGGCATGTGACGCACGGTTTGTCCATGAGAACCAATCGCGATAACCTCCGCAGCAGTCACTGTTGTTTTCGCTAATAAGTGATTAACGGCTTGAGCAAACAATTTGCCGACACTGCGGTCGAGCCTACCTAAGCGGTTTATTTCATCTGTCTCGGGTTGACATAAACGCTGTAAACCTTTTAATAAATGCGCAGGAATAGCTTCTGTATGGCTGGCGATTAGCACGGGGTGTTCGGCCGAAAAATCAACCAACACCGCATCCACACCATCCATGCTTGTGCCTGACATTAGACCGATAAAATATTCTGGCTTAGACATGAAGTGACTCTCTGTAAGCAGCAATTAACCGTTTATTAATTACTTGCCAATTGCTGTTGTTGATTTGATTTTAGTTTTGTCATCAATTGCTTGCTGAGTGCAGCGAATTTGTTCTTCTCTCTGCGATCAATTGGCATTGATTTAGGTAAATCGATAGTTCGTGGATTGCGATGAACCCCATTTACAATAAATTCATAATGTAAATGAGCGCCAGTGACTCGGCCTGTTTTACCCAGAGTACCGATTATTTGGCCTTGCTTAACCGTTTCACCACGATTTACTTTGCGCTTAGTTAAATGTAAATACTTAGTGGTGTAGGTTTCGTTGTGCTTAATGAAGACATAGTTGCCATTAAACTGGTTATAACCAGCCTCAACCACTTTACCTTTACCAGCCGCTTTAATCGGCGTGCCAATGGCGGCGACATAATCAACACCGCGGTGGGCTTTAATTTGCCCTGTTACTGGGTGCAAGCGACGCGGGTTAAAGTTAGAACTGACATATTTAAAGTCTACTGGCGATCGTAAAAAGGCTTTACGCATGCTACTGCCATTCTCTGAATAGTATTCACCGTCGGTATAACGTACTGCGGTGTAACGTTCCCCTTGATTAATAAACTCTGCCGCAAGAATATTGCCATTACGTAAAAATTGACCGTCGGCGTATTCTTGTTCAAATAACAACGAAAAGTGATCGCCTTTGCGAATATCGAGGGCAAAGTCGACATCCCAACCAAAAATATTGGCCAACTCCATAATGTGGTTACCAGACAAGCCTGCATCGGCAGCGGCATTCCAAAAGTTGCTTTTAATATTGGCGCTAATAAACGAGGTGCGATTAACGACTTCTTTAGTGTTCACCGTTTCTTTGTATTGTTCATTGTGTTGACTGATAATTAAGGTCGACACTTTATCCATGCGGTAGGTTAATTCTTGTAATTCACCTTGTGCATTTTTGCTGATGGCGATTTCTTCGCCCGGCATAATTTTTAGCAGATTCTTTTTCGCTAAGGGTAATTGGGTAATGTCATAGACATCTTTAGCGCTGAGTCCTGCACGGCTAAATAAGCCGCCTAAGGTATCGCCTTTAGCGACTTCATAGTATTCAACACTATAATCATCGTTAGCCGTTTGTTGTTTTATTTTGGCTTTTTGAGTGGCAACTTGCTGATCGAGATCATTAATCATGCCATCGATATCAGAAGTACTGGTTTGCAACATGGCAAGATGTTGGGAAAATGCTTCATCGTCAGGAGTTTCGCCACTGCTTACTTCTTCACTATTATCACTTGATGCAAGGGCATCATTTGATATGAAATCAGTCGATTCATCATCAACGATACGGTCATTATGACTCGGTGCAGTTGGGGTGCGAAAGGC
Organism: Shewanella frigidimarina; assembly: GCF_003797125.1. GTDB lineage: Bacteria > Pseudomonadota > Gammaproteobacteria > Enterobacterales > Shewanellaceae > Shewanella > Shewanella frigidimarina. Next base: position 330,363 of record NZ_RKKE01000001.1, on the reverse strand, counting down.
TAAGGGAATAGCATAACGTTCATTGGTTTCTATATCTGATTTGTCAGCAGATTGACTTACCAATCGGGTTTGTTTAGATGCTTGAGCGTCTTCCGATGGAAACATCAGAATAAATGTCGTTAGAATCACCAGTAAAGATAATGTGATTTGATGTGCTTTTGGCAGCAATGTGAATAAAGTAAGAAGCTTTGCCATTGACTCTGTTACCAATTTCTCTCTTTCGTTATTATCCGCTAAGTGTACACTCTTTCATTTGCTGTGGCTAACAAGTAACATAGACCTCTTTATTTTTTGTGCAAGCCCTGGGAGTTGCAGTAGAGATGGCGAATTTAGATCAAGTATTGGCAGAGATTAAGCGCGGTACCGATGAGATATTACTTGAAGCGGATTTGCTTGAGAAACTGAAAGAAGGGCGTCCATTACGCATCAAGTTAGGTGCAGATCCTACCGCTCCAGATATTCATTTAGGTCACACGGTCATCTTGAATAAAATGCGTACTTTTCAAGAGCTTGGTCACGAAGTGATTTTCTTGATTGGTGATTTTACCGGTATGGTCGGTGATCCTAGTGGTAAAAACAGCACCCGTCCGCCACTGACTCGTGAACAAGTGCTTGCTAACGCAGAAACCTATAAAGAGCAGGTCTATAAAATTTTAGACCCAGCAAAAACCCGCATCGAATTTAATTCTAGCTGGTTAGAGCCATTAGGCGCTGCTGGCATGATCCGCTTAGCATCACAGCAAACCGTTGCCCGAATGATGGAGCGCGACGACTTTAAAAAGCGTTATGCATCAGGTCAATCTATTGCGATCCATGAATTTATGTACCCTTTATTACAAGGTTACGATTCAGTTGCATTGAAAGCCGATGTTGAATTAGGCGGAACAGATCAAAAGTTTAACCTGCTTATGGGCCGTGAACTGCAAAAATCTGAAGGCCAAAAGCCGCAGACTGTCATCATGATGCCATTGCTTGAAGGGTTAGATGGCGTTAAGAAAATGTCTAAATCGGCGCATAATTATATTGGTGTGAGCGAGCCTGCCAACGAAATGTTTGGCAAACTGATGTCGATTTCTGATGACTTAATGTGGCGTTATCTTGAACTGTTGTCATTCCGTCCGTTAACTGAATTAGCCCAATTCAAGTTAGACGTTGAAAATGGCACAAACCCACGCGACATCAAGATTTTGTTAGCCAAAGAAATCATTGCTCGTTTTCATGATGAAGAGCAAGCACAAGCGGCACATCAAGCTTTTATCGACCGTTTCCAAAAAGGTGCCATTCCTGATGACATCGAAGAAGTGGTATTAGAAGCGGGCGAAGGCATAGCCATTGCTAACTTACTTAAAGATGCAGGCCTTGTGGGTTCAACCTCTGACGGTATGCGTATGATTAAGCAAGGCGCAGTTAAAATGGATGGCGAGAAGATTGAAGACAGTCGCCAAATTTTTAATGCAGGTCTTGAAGCGGTATTCCAAGTGGGTAAACGCAAATTTGCTAAAGTGATTTTAAAGTAATCACGAATGTTAACGAATAAAAAAACGGCTTATCACTAAGCCGTTTTTTTATGTCTGATACATGGTCAATCGATGATTAATTGATGCGGGCAACATTACTGAGATTCTAGTTGGTCAGACATGGTCTGATAATCCATTAAGTCCATTTGTTCAATTAAGCGCTCAGTATTGTTATCAAACTTTAGTGTGGTGACGCCTGGTACTGCAAGGTCGATAATTTTACCGGGTTTACCATATTGATCGCCGGGACCTCGTAATCGGTAACTGCCGATAATCACCACGAGAGAGCCGGTATTAAACATGTGTTCTACGTTTAAACGGTATTCTAATACGCCTTCGTGAGCCCGTTGTAAAAACGCAATAATATGCCGACCACCAGTGTAAGTCGTATTGGCTGTTTTATCGTAAAATACTGTGTCGCGAGAGTAGAAACGACGCAGGACGGTATAGTCATGATCCGTGAGCGCTTCCATGTATTGCATCGCAAGTTGTTGTTCTCGTGGCATATCGCCAATATTGGCTTTGCTCGGAAAGCTCAATAGCAAACAGCATAATATGAAGATTATTCGCACATTAAATTCTCTTTGTTTTCAAATCAAAAGCCGGTAAAGATAAGTGCCAGCGGATAGCACTCAGACGGATGATTAGCGTGCTGAACATAGCGATCAACATCGATGTCATGCTATCCATGCCGACAAATATGCTTAAGGTATAACAGATCCCTCCAACGATGGAAGCGGTTGCGTAAATTTCCGTTCGCAACACCATTGGAATTTGCCTACATAACAAATCTCGGATAATACCACCACCGACACCGGTTATTAATCCCATGACTACCGCGACCATACCAGATAATTCAAGCAATAAGGCTTTTTCTGCACCAATTACGGTAAATAGTGCTAAACCGAGTGCATCGGCAATAGATAATGAGCGTGGGGGTAATTTATGCGGTTTACGCACTAACACTAAGCAGGTTATTACGGTCGCAAGAATGACGAGCATATAATTAGGATCGCGGATCCAAAAAACTGGCGTGGCACCTATTAACGCATCGCGAATACTGCCGCCACCAATTGCAGTAACAGAAGCCAACACGATAACGCCAAAGGGGTCCATACGATGCTTACCCGCAGCTAACGCTCCCGAAAGGGCAAATACCGCGGTACCACATAAATCAAAAAAATAGATCCACTGACTCATTTACTTAACTCTTCAAGGTGAATCGTGAGAGCATCGACTGAAATACGGATCTCGATTACAGATAAAATTAACGAATACAATAACAGTAATAAACTTAACCCAAAGACTACCGAACCAATTTGGTTAAAACCAACATAAATCAAAATCATGCAAAACACACATAGGGCAAAGCTGCTGACACCAGCTTCTTGCATTTTTCGGATGATAATAATGCGTTGGCGTAAGTTTTTAATTTGCTCGCCTTGCACCGGTTTTTTGTCGTTACTTAATTGTCGGATTAATGCCGCTAACGAAAAAAAACGATTAGTGTAGGCCAATAGCAATAAAGAAATTGCTGGGAATAATAATGCCGGAGTCGTTAACGATACATGTAAGTTGTTGAACAAAGCTATATTCCTAAACAGGTTTTTAAGCAGACAATAATCAATTTTTTGTTATTTAAAAGGTTAATATGTTGTAAAAATGCAATTACCTTGTGATGTAATATTCTTATATTAACAAGCGAATAAGTCGCACAGACAAAATAGACAAATATTGATTCATAATTGCTAAATAATAGCCTGTTTAAAACAATATTTATACGTTTAAAGTAATCTTAATCCTGTCCATATTAATGGCAATAATAACGTTAAGCTTATCCAGAATAGGTTAGCGGTTTGTGTCACTGTGATTGCTTGGCTTATGTAATGATGATCTGGCAAGGGACCCGCTTTTACTTTCGGTAAATCGACCCGAATTGTCTTACCATTTTCGATAAATTGCTGGGGGCCACCAAGCTCTATTTTCAATAACTTAGCCGCTAATGCATAACTGCTGTAATGATTATTTAACTGATTTTTATTGGCTTGAGCTGATATTGGCTGCGAAAAAATAGACCTCATACCCAGTTGTCCAAACTGAATAGCTAACGAGCAATGCCATAACAAGGTTGGAATGAAAAAAATCACCCGATTGAATTGGCCAACAAAACTTGAAAAAATATGAAAGTTTGGATGATACGGTGGCCAGCAATGTTCTAATTGCCTTAACATCCGCACCACTAATGCCATGGTGGCGCCGCCTAAACTAAAAAACAATATGGTTGCTAAGGTGCCGTAAATGGGAGTTGTGAATAACTTCTCAATGGTGGTTTTACTTAAACCGACTTCAGACAACACTTGAGTATTTTGGCTTACCCATGGGGTGAGTAGTTGTTTTGCGTCCTGCTTATTACCCTTTTTTATTGCTGTAACGACCTTTTCTGCTACTGGTTTAAAAGCTGAATCACATAAACAAAAATACAAGATAATGAGTTCGAAAAACCATGGGTAGGCGGCAAGGCTGAGTAAGAAACTGACGATAATCCCGCTAGGTACTATCAAAATAAGTGTGGCTAAAATCCCAGCGATAAGTTGCTGGCTCACCGCTCGCTCTGGGTGGTTAACTTTACTGGAAATTAATACCGCTAAACGATTGAACCATAATAGGGGCTGTAAATCTCGGGGAATTGGCGCGAAGCGAGCTAATATTAATGCACAAAATAAAATACAACAGCTCTGAAGCAATCCGCCGTCTTGGCTCAGTAATTGAGGATTGAATAATTGATTGACCATAGATACTCAATAATGTGCTGTTGTATTGTTTATGAAGCGAGCTTAGCTCGGCCCATAGCGAGTCCGAGCTAAGTGTAGACCGATTACAGCTGTTGTAATAGAGCAATAACCATCATTGCTGAATGCATACCTGCTTTGATTATGTACGAGTCAAAATCAACTGGTGAGTCATTATTTGCATTGTCTGATAGCGAGCGAATAACTACAAATGGCACGTTAAACTGGTGACATACTTGTGCAATCGCTGCGCCTTCCATCTCACAAGCTGCCATTGTTGGAAAGTTTTCACGCATGACTTTTGTGCGAACAGGATCGCAAATAAAGCTGTCGCCAGTACAAATTAACCCTTCAATTGCCTTAACTTCACCTAATTCAGCGACAGCGCTTTTGGCCGCATTAACTAAGGTGCTATCAGGCATAAATGCAGCAGGTTGCTGAGCCATTTGGCCAATTTCATAACCAAACGCTGTCACGTCTACATCGTGATGACGCACTTCTGATGAAATAACAATATCGCCAATCGCCAATGAATCAACAAAACCGCCAGCAGAACCGGTGTTAATTACATGGGTAGCGGCAAACTTTTCGATTAACAATGTGGTCGCAATACTGGCTGCCACTTTACCGATACCTGAACGGGTTACTACCACGTCTTTACCGGCAATGCTGCCGCTAATAAATTCGATGCCAGCAATTGTTGTATGTACTGGTTGTACAATAGCTTGAACTAAATGAACAACTTCTGGCTCCATTGCGCCAATAATACCGATTTTCATGAGTGAACCTTAACAGAATGAGCAAATACGAATGGGCGCTAATATACCATGGTCGCTTTAAGTTAGTAAAAAAGCCGACTCATTTTATTATTATGTATGTCACGTTTCATATGATTAGTTTCCTCATTATTTTTGTACTTATTGCTAAGCTTTTATTAAAGTGTCTTGATGCTCAAATACCAGTCCCTTTTGACTGACGTGAGCAAAAAATTGCTTTGGCGTAATGGGTTTTGAAAAATAAAACCCTTGAAATTCCTTACAGCCCATATCAGCCATAATCTTTACCTGCTCAGCTGTTTCTACGCCTTCTGAAACACATTTTATACTGAGTTCTTCACACATGTTATGAATGGCTCGGACAAGGCTTTGCTGACGAGCTGAAGTGGTAACTTGGCTTATTAGTGAACGGTCTAACTTAAGTTTATTGATAGGGTAGTCAGCTAAGCGCGCGATGTTGGAATAACCCACGCCAAAATCATCCACCGAGATAGTGAATCCCCATGATTGTAAGGTTTTCATTAATATTAACGAGTGAGCTTGATTGGCTTCTAATGAGGTTTCGGTTAACTCCAGCTCAATTTGTTTCGGGCTGACAGTAAAGTCTGCCAAATGCTTGACTAACTTAGACATAAAGTCAGTTTGGCTGAAGTCAATTAATGAGATATTAATCGCTACCGGTACACAGTTAAGCCCTTGCTGGGTCCATTGGTTGATTTGCGAGCAAACTTTTTGTACTACCAAATCAGTTAAACGGCTGATCATTCGGTACTCTTCTGCAATAGGGATAAATACCGCTGGTGATACAGTACCTAAAATGGGACTGTGCCATCGAGCCAACGCTTCAAGGCCGATACATTGTCCTGATGCAGTGACTTTAGGTTGATAATGAACGGTAAGCTCACCTTGTTGTAGTGCTTCATCGAGCAACATCGATATTTCATATTTCTCTAAAAAGCTTTGTGAATTGGTTTGGTCATATAAGCTAAATACATCGTGGGTATTGGCTAATTTAAGCGCCTCGATAGCATGAGCGACAACTTTACCGCTTGCATCTCCGTGTTCTGGGCAATGGGCAATACCAAATAGAAATGATTGCGAAGACTTAACTCCTAGTAAATTGTAATCTTCATCTAAAATATGTTTGATTTTAGGCAAGGCACTATAAAGATCCGTTTCGTTAAGGCTACCAAGAATAAAGGCAATTTTCCCTGGTCCAATATGAGCACATAATAAAGGTCCTTCAATATCGTTACGCAGCCGTTTAAAGGCTGTTTTAGTGATGGTTTGGGAATTATGGTTACCAAATTTTATATTTAAATAGTCGTTATTGGCGCTTTGAGCCACAACCACATAAAAGCCTTTTCGATATTTTGCTATTAGGCGGTCACATTGCAGTTCAAACCAATCTCGGTTCGGCAACTGTGTTTGTGCATCGCGATAACGTAGACGTCTGTTCTCTTGTTCCATGGCGGCCAAATTAGCTTTAATGCTCTGTTCTGCGCTGCAATCATGAAATTCATAAACACAAAAGTTAGCATCGGTTAGTTGCTGATGGACAACTCGCTGATAGGTATTATTGAAGTGCAATATTTGTTCTTGCTTAGCTGCGTCACAAGTTTTTAAGTTTGGCATGACAGACGAAAGCAATAACGTTTCGCTATTTAATGTTTTAGGTAATTTGAGTAAATCAATAGCTTGTTGGTTAGCATCAGTGATTTTCCCCATATCATCGACAATGATCTTCGGGGTAGTCGATTCTGCAAAAAAAGTGTGGTAAAGCTCATTTTTACTTTTTAGATAAGCGTTTGAATTTAATGTTGCTTCATTGAGACGTTTAGCCGCGACAATGGTTCTTGCTACTGCTAAAGGCACACAGATATTAAAAAATAGAAAAACCACTCCAGTAATATACCAACTTGCATCAGGGAGTTGCTTATCTATATTGGTGTATTGAGACAGGTCGATATCATGCAAAATGATATAAAATGGCGCGATGTTTAATAAGGCATAACAGATTGCCACTCTACGACCTAACAATATAAGTGCAATCGCTGGACAAACAAATATCAGCATACTGCCAATTTTCGCTAAGGTTAAGTCAGTTAGAGTTAAGTTCATTACAAAACTTGCCAACACTATGGCTACAAGGAGTAGATGTGCACAAGCATGATAAAATCGCTTACTGGCTAGTAGCAGTAAAAATAGTATCGAAGTGAAACCTAAGGTATTCGCGATAACCCATAAATAATTGAGCTGAAAGGCTGAGCTAAAGGTGTCAAACGCGATCGCAAGGCACAGTAATAAACCCGAGGATAAAATTATCCTTAGTGCACTTATTCGCCAGTTGTCTATTAACTCATTTGCATTGTTATCATCGTTTAGCAGGAAAAAATCATTCAGAAAACTCATACAATACTATGTGCTAATTACCATGATGTTATTAGACCGTAATACTTTTTTTAAATCAATATATTGGATGTTTATTAACCTTGAAAAAGTGCAAATTATTGTAAATACAACTAATCGTCACATAACCGTTGATTAAGTAATGATTTTTAATGGTTTATATTTAAGGACTGTAATGGTTTAAGTTATTTTACTGCTGGCTTTGCATGAGCAAGTGATCGATTGCTCGAACTACATCGATACTTGCCTGTTCCATGGTTTCAAGATGAGTCAAAATAGTCGATTCATCACCCGATTGCATGGCTATAACAGCTGCTTTGCCTGCACTGTGTACGGTTGTATGTGGTTGTTCAATAGTTTTAAAACTGGATAAACTGGCAAAGTTTTGACCTTCGCCTTGGTAATACCATTTACCAAGTCTGCATTCAGTGTGGCTATTAACACAGGCATTTAGATCTTTATTTGCCAACACGCTGTATACATTACTTTTCCATACGCTGTGATCTAGTTTTACTGTTGTTAAGAAAGCGGTCATAGAGGCTTCACCAATAACTCGTTTCATCACGCCTGAGCTTTGTAATACATCAGTCACCACTTGATCAATTTGTTCTGACGATACTGCAATATCCCTAGAGCAAGTTTGGTTGGTAATGACTACACTCTTAATTTGTTCTGTTTGTTCAATGACCGTGGTGACTAATTTTTCAATATTAGCGCTGGCATCATGAGCATTACTGGCCAGTTGGCGCACTTCGCTTGCCACCACCGCAAAGCCACGACCTGCATCGCCTGCTCTTGCTGCTTCAATGGCTGCATTAAGAGCAAGTAGATTGGTTTGTTCAGAAATTTGCTGTATAGATGAAACTAAACTACTTATTCCATTGGCCGAAAGATTTAAGTCTGCGGCAGTAGCCATGCTTTTTTCAGCATGCTCATTTAGATGCCCAGCTCGTTTTTTTAAGTTACCAATCGCTACATGTGTCTGATTAAATAACTTATCTAATTCAGATAGCATTTGTTTTTCTTCATCTAACTTAATTGAGTTTGCCAAGGTGGTGTCGCGAATATCGTTGAGCATCGTTGCGCCCAGTAATTGTAAATTGGCGCGTGCGGAATCATATTCCGATTGGCTATTAGAGTAATTTAATTGCTGACTTAACTGCGAAATTGTCAGTTGTAATTGATTTAAGTCATTTGAATGTTGCTGTTTATGAGTGACTAATTGGTGTTCTAAATCGGCTATTTTAGTTTTCAAACTTTGGGTGAAACCGATCATAGTATCTCTATCCTTTAGCAATATATTAACAATATAGTGGTAAAGTATCATCGATTAATCAAGTGCTTCGGCAGTCACATATCACAAAAATGTATAATAAATACTTCTGTAAATTCACACCTTACGGTACAGCGTTCTATTTGTGGAGTAAATACAGTGAGTTGGGCTTAATTGCACGTATGGTGTAAAACCAGTGTTAATTAAAACCAAATCAAACCGTTATTTTTTATGGGTAAACGGCATCCATAATAACCCTGTTAGCCAAGCGTTTTGTTTCGCGTTTGGGTATTCGATTAACCCTATATCGAGGTCCTCGTCTGCTTTACTCGCCTTAGCAGAATAGGTACCAAATAACCGATCCCACCACACAATACTAAAACCAAAGTTGCTGTTGCTCTCGCGCATTATTTGGCTGTGATGAATTCGGTGCAATATTTGAGTCACTAATACGGTTCTGACGATGCGTTCTAGCTTTGGTGATAACCGGATATTGGCATGGTTAAATATGGCTAAACCATTTAATAAAATCTCAAATAAGATCACTGCACTGGATGGTACCCCTAGTAGGATGATCGCTAATGCTTTAACCCCAATGCTGGCGATAATTTCTAGTGGGTGAAATCGCAACGCAGTCGTACTGTCGACATGAACGTCAGCATGATGAACTTTATGTAATCGCCACAATAATGGGACACGATGAAACAGCCTGTGTTGCCAATAAATAAGCAGGTCTAATAACAATAAGCTTATGGTGATGCTAACCCAATCAGGTAATGCAATATAATTGAACAGTCCCCATTGTTGTTGCTGACAGTACAGTGCAATACCTGCTAATCCTATTGGTAATACCATTCGGGCTGCTATTGCTGAAATAACCAATATACCGATATTGCCAAACCAGCGCGTAGCTGGTTTCGGTGCGTTGGCTCTATTGGGCAAATGCCTAGCAGGCAACCAAAACTCCAGTAAAAGCATGATTATCAATATCGTTAAAAATGCCCCGAGTCGAATGGATGAAATATCGTCCATCATGTTGATTTACCTCGTTGAGATTGATTAACTGAAGTGTTTTTTTTCAACGTATGATTTTTCAGAGTGTGATAGCCACCATGTATACGGGTGAAGATAGTAATCGCGCCTAAAAAAGCAAAGCTATAGGCAAGCTCAGGAAAATAAGCCGGCCACAAACAAAATGCGACAAAGAAGGCGATGGTTTCTGTGCCTTCGGTTAGGCCGTTTAAAAAATAAAAGCTCTTATTGGCAAATTGTGGTCGAGGCAAATGTAGCTTTTCCGCCGGTATGGCAAAGGCCAAAAAGCTTGAGCCAGTGCCGATAAACACGGTTAACAACACTGCCGCGGCTAAGGCATTTTCAGTAGGGTTGGCTAAGGCGAACCCGAGCGGAATGGCCGCATAAAACAGAAAGTCGACACAAATATCTAAATAGCCACCCGCAGCACTGGTGTGTTTCTGATGGCGAGCAAGGGCGCCATCGAGTCCGTCGATAATCCGATTCAGTGCAATAAAAAATAACGCGCCATACCAAAGTTGTAATGCCAGTAACGGTACTGCCAACATACCTAAACCGAAACCCACTAAAGTGAGCTGATCAGGATGGACATTCTTTTTGTCTAATAGCTGCACTACTGGTGCTAACAGTGGTTTTATTATTGGTGCGATAAATCTATCTAGCATAAGGTTATTCCAATTAATCGATTGGTTATTTATTCAATTTATTTTATCAAGTGAGATGATCTTACCTTCGGCTGCATCGGCATCAGTTTGATCGTGAGTGACCATAATGGCGGGTAGCTGGTGTTGGCGTATTTGATCAAAAACGAGCTGTCTGGTCTCTTGACGTAATTGACTGTCGAGCTTACTAAAGGGTTCATCTAATAATATGGCTTTAGGTTGACTTAGTAATACTCGCAGCAATGCCACTCTGGCTTGCTGACCGCCAGATAAACTCTGTGGGTCACGTTGCTCTAATCCGCCAAGACCCACTTGGGTTAATGCTTCACTAATTGCCGCTTGTCGCTGTACTTTGGAGCTTGGCGGCATGGCAAAGCCGATGTTGCCAGCCACAGATAAATGCGGAAACAATAATGGGTCTTGATAGAGCAAACCTATGTGGCGCAAATGACTGGCCGTTGTGGTGATATTTTGGCCGTTTAAATGCAATTGACCTTCAGCACTAAATCCCGCTGGCAACATGCCCGTTAACCAATTTAATAACGTTGACTTTCCGCTGCCAGACGGCCCCATAATGGTTAAGATTTCACCGCCACGAATAGTCGCACTTAATGATAGTAAGTGTTGTTGCTGGCGACTCAAAATCAACCCATCAATGGTGAGTTCTGATGTTGAGGTTGTATTTGAACGGTTGGCAGTACTCGCGAATGTTTGCATTATTTTCCTTGTTGCTGACGCTTAACTAACATTTCGGTAATCATTTTGGTCATCATTTTTGGCGATGATTTTTGACAATGATCTTTGGCAATAGCCAAGCCAGTAAAAAACCTAAAGCAGGGAGGATCATTTGCATTAACGCATATACGGCACTGATCCTGCGACTTCCACCATTGGCGAGCGAAACTGCTTCGGTGGTTATGGTGTTAATACGCCCACCACCGGTAAGCAAAGTGGGTAAGTATTGACTAAAGCTAATGGCTAAACCGAGTGCGCAAGCAATGAATATCGGCCCAATTAACATGGGCAGTTTAATCCTGAAAAATATTTTAGCTTTAGTGGCACCAAGACTGGCCGCAACAATACTAAAGCGTGGGTCTAAACGACGATAGCTACTGGCCAGCGATAAAAACACATAAGGCAATACAAACAACACATGGGCCAGTACCACATTGATAAAAGTATGTTGGCTGTTGACTTGCTCAAGTAACCACACCAAACCAAATAAAAATGCGATGCTTGGAATAAGCAAAGGCAGATAAATTAATACACTGCCCAACAGCGATAGCGATTTCCCACTGTGCTGCTCCGCTTCTAAGGTGAGTAAGGTTAAGGTTATCGCCACAGCGGTGGCGCAGAGGGCAATCAGTACCGTGTCGATAAGTGGCGTGTGCATTTGTTGCGATGCCGCTTGCCAATGCAGTATCACAAATTGTTGTGGCAAGGCATCAGGAAAATGCCAAAAGCCAGCAAAAGACCACAACAGCATTCCCACTAATGCCAAACCGATGATAGTTAACATTAAGGCGGTGATGACATGGGTAATTTTTTGGATGATAGCGCCGCCGTATTCGCGCTCGCCATTGGTTAACATCGGCTTAGCAAATTGACTCACTAAGCGTTCGAGTAACCACCAACAGGCTAATACGAATAACGTCAGTTGAATTTGTAATATTGCCCCAGCAGACGCTTTAATGCGTAGGCTTAAGTCCACGTCATGAAACCACTGCATAATTGCCACTGCCAATGTCGGTGGATTGTTAGGGCCTAAAATTAAGGGGATTTCTACACTGGCACTGGCATAAGCCAATACAGCTAATATTGGTAAGCGTAAATGGGGATATAAACTGGGTAAAACCACTTTGAAAAATGCCGTCATTGGGCAATAGCCTAAGCTTAATGCCACTTTATGCTGCGCCCGTAATGTTTGCCCAAGGTCGGGTTGTGCTAATACGCCCAACGCCATCAGCAATAAAAAAGGCAGTTCTTTTAAGGTCACGCCTAGAATAATACTCAGCCCCATCGCATCGTGTGGATATAGCCAATCTGGTGGTGCATCCCAACCACTTAACCAAGGTGAAACTAAGCGAGACAACATGCCAGACGGGGTGATAAGAAATCCAATCGCAATGGCTGCAGCAGCATGAGGGATAACCAGAATAGGTCCTAAAAGGCGTTGAATATAACCCAGCCACGGACTCGTAAAGTAACTCGCTAAGATCAATATAGTGATTAAAAAGGCCAACAAGGTACTAACCAAGCTGGTGGTGATACTCAATAACGCCATGTGGCCAATGCCCGGCGTTTGCCATAATTGCTGAAAACCATTCAGGCTAAAATGGGTTTGATCGAGTGCTGGGATCCAACCAAACGCAGGCAGAATAACGCCAATTAACCCACCCAATACTGGGATCAGTAACAAAGCCATCATCATAAATGGACTGAAGCGCACAATTGGATTGAACAGCTTGGCTACCGTGTTCATTGCATCACTCCATAGCGTTGTAACCAAAGCGCTGTAATAACCTTACTCCAACTTGGATCGGGTTCGCTCAACGCTGGGCTGATTGCTTGGTTAGCAATAGTGGCACTGGGATGTGACTGTTTGGACGGGGCAAACCAAGCTTGCTGCTCGGCAGTTAGCTTTGATAGTGCCAGCACGCTGGTGTCGCCCCATACATTAGCTTGCTGTTTGTGTGCTTGCGCTTGTGGGCTGAGTAAAAAGTTGACCACTAACTTAGCGCTGTCCCGATGAGCGGCATTATAGGGAATAGTGATAAAATGAATATTGCTCAAACTGCCATCTTGCATACGATAACTGCGGCTACTGTCGGGTAATTCAAAACGGGCAACGGCCGCGGGAATTTCAGCGGCTGAAAAGGTAAACGCTAGAGCAAGTTCTCCATCGCCGATTAAGCGGCGAAGCTCCATGCCGCTAGACATAAAGTGTCTACCTTTGCGCCATAAATGCGGATGTAGTTCATCTAAATATTGCCACAATACCGGCAATAACAGAGCCTGGCTTTGCGTTGTTGCGGGTTGATAAAGCAAATTTTTAATCGCTTCAGGCTGTGAGTTGTTCAGTACAATTAAGGCGTACTTTAAAAAGCTGGTGGCTAAAAAGTCAGGCGGTTTAGGGTAGGTAAATCGGCCTGGATGTTGTTTGGCCCATAGACTTAATTGTTGCAAGGTTTGTGGTGGTGATGTGGTCACTATGCTGTCGTAGTAAAAGGTCAGCGCAGCTTTACCCCATGGTGCTTCCATCCCTTGTGTTGGCACACCAAAGTCGCGGGTCATCGCAGGATTATTGTCTGGGTCAGTTAAACTAAAGTTGGGTAATTGATCAACCCAATTTGGCGCGAGTAGCTGATGCTTGGCCATGGCGGCAAAGTTCTCGCCATTAATCCACACGAGATCCACTTGACCTTGATGATCATTGTTTGCTGATTTTTCGGCCAATACTCGGCTGACCGCTTCGCTGGTGTCGGTGAGTTTTACATGGTGTAAATTGATTTGATACAGCTGCTTAACTTGCTTCGCGGCCCATTGAATATAACGATTTATTTGCGGATCGCCGCCCCAAGCATGAAAGTATACATCTTGATTAGCGCCTCGAGATTGAATCTCTGGCCATGATGACGTTGATGTTTGAGTTACCGGCTTGTCTACAACATCTACAACATCGTTTACAGAAGCATGAGCTATACCAGCCCAAAGGCCAGCAGCAAGCAACAAAGCACTAAGCCCCAAGCTAATCACAACCTTAGATTTTATAAGGTTGCTGTAAAAGGCTGTGCCAACGATATGCTGCCAGCGAAAATTAGCCAGCAACATTAAGTGACCAGTCATAATCTAAAAATTCAATATCGAGTTGTTGTTTTTTTGCCGCTTGACGCTGTGCAGGAGTTAGTGTCAGAACACCTTTATTACTATTGGAATAAAGCAGTAAAAATGCTTCAATAGAATGAGTGTTACGAAATCCTTTGGCAAAATCATCGCCATACCATTTAAAGATAGAAGACAAATACAGGCTGTCTCCCTTGGCATAATTTCTACTGCTATCGGCAAGAAAACGTTCAGTTTGCTCGGTTAATTGCAGCTCGAGTTTAGCGCCTGTGTAGGCTTCTTCACGTAATGCAGGGCAACCAATGCTGGCACAGTTTACCGCGAAGTGGATTCTGGGGTCGTTGTAACGATCACTACCACGAATTAGTTTGTGCTCAATATCATTGAGGCTGCGAGTTTTACCTAATAACGGAATAAAGCTTTTATCCCATGGAGAACTAAAAAATCCGCCTAGATCTTTGATTGAGTCGAGGTCAGGGTATTTAGTTAAGATAAGCTCAACTGTCCACGCGTTGTAAGCATTGATTAAAAATGCTAATTGCGATGCTTTGTCCCAAGCATCAAACTCTGCTTGAGTTATCAGACTTAATTGGTTGAGATAGTCGGTCAATATGGTTCGATCTTGTTGTATCGCGGCGTAATCTACCGCGCTACTGTGACCTGAATTAATCGGTTTTACATGACGGCTGAGCAAGGTATTCCACTCATCATGTAGTGCCATTTTTGTCTGGCTCTCCACAAGATGATTAGCATCAGAAAGAGCCTCAGACTCTTCAACCGCCGCAATAGCCGTATTAATGCCAAACAAGCTCAGCAATAGACCTAAAGTCAGCACAAACGATTGAGCACATCGCGTTAATTTTTTCATTATCTGAGACCTACTTTAAGTTTCTAAGAACCGTTATCTCGAGTTATTTTCTAATACTCGCTATCCAGAACTACTTCCTAAGCGACATTATTTAGAATCTATAAGCTAAGGCCCATTTTTACGAGCCTTAGCGATTACTCTGTATGGTTAGCCACGGCGCCAAGTGTGGTATTTTTCTAACCAGCGCAACACTGTTTCTGGTGCATGGTTACGCTTCCATTCACCCGCTGCGTATTTGTTACCTTCGGCCCATGTTGGGTAACTGTGTATGGTGCCTAAAATCTTGTTAAGGCCTAAGCCGTGTTTCATTGCCAACACAAATTCAGCAATTAAATCACCAGCGTGTTCAGACACCACGGTCACACCTAAGATTTTATCTTTACCTTTAGGGGTAATCACTTTAATAAACCCTTCGGTAGCACTGTCGGTAATGGCACGATCAAGCTCGGCAAAATCAAAGCGAGTCACCTCGTAATCAATACCTTGCTGTTTGGCTTCGTATTCATTAATACCTACACGAGCCACTTCTGGATCGATAAACGTAGTCCATGGAATAACGCGGTAATCCACTTTGAACTTTTTCAAGTGGCCAAACAGTCCATTGACTGCCGCGTACCAGCCTTGATGCGCAGCCACGTGAGTAAATTGATAAGGCCCAACAATGTCACCCGCCGCATAGATATTTGGGTATAAGGTTTCTAAATATTCATTGGTGACGATAGTACGGTTAGTTTCAATACCTAACTCTTCTAAGCCGTAACCGCTTAAGCGGGCACTACGACCGACTGCACATAAAAGCTGGTCGTATTCTAACGCTAACTCTTGCTCTTGATGTTTAACGATAAGGTATTTTTTACCGTCACGCAGTTCGCAGCGCAGCGCTTGGTGTGAGGTTAAAATATTCACGCCACTTTTTTGCAAGGCTTGGGTGGCAAACTCAGACACTTCAAGATCTTCTTTGATCATGATGCGCTCAGCCATTTCAACTTGAGTCACTTTGGATCCTAAACGGGCAAAGCTTTGTGCCAGTTCTGAGCCAATTGGGCCGCCGCCTAGTACCACTAATTTTTGTGGTGCTGTATCGAGTTTTGCAAACTCATCCCACAAGGTATCACTGGTAACATAACCGACGTCTTCTATGCCTGGTAACGGTGGCACAAACGGGCGAGCACCTGTGGCAATAACAATACTACGCGCGGTTAAGCGGCTGGTATTACCGTCTGGGTGGCTAATTTCAACTGTCCATGGGTCAACTAATTTTGCATAGCCTTTGACTACGTCGACACCTAAATTAGTGTAACGCTCAACACTGTCGTGTGGAGCTATATCGGCCACCACTTGATGCACCCGCGCCATGACTTTTTTAAATGAGAATTCAGGAGTGCTGTCTTCTAAGCCGTAATGATGGGCGTTTCGTATTTGCTGAGCAATTTTAGCGCTTTTAATAATCGCTTTACTCGGCACACAGCCATAGTTTAAGCAGTCGCCGCCCATTTCGCCGGCTTCAATTAAGGTCACTTTAGCTTTTACTGCGGCAGCAATATAACTGGTTACTATGCCACCAGCACCTGCGCCAATCACAATCATGTTGCGATCAAATTTAGCTGGCTTGGTCCATTTGCTGTATACACGACGTTTTTTGATCATATTGACTATTGCCTTAGCGATAAGCGGGAATAAACCTAATAGTGCAAACGACAGGATAAGGTTAACCGATAAAATGTTCGATAAGCTGTCAATTTGTGCCAACTGAGTCCCCGCATTAACGTAAACAAAGGTGCCCAAAAACATACCGACTTGGCTTACCCAGTAAAAAGTCCACGATTTAAATGCAGTAACGCCCATTAGCATGTTGATTAAAAAGAACGGAAATATTGGTACCAAACGTAAGGTAAATAAGTAAAAGCCACCTTCTTTTTCAATTCCGGCATCAATGGCCGCTAAGCGCTCTGGAAAACGTTGTTTAATTGAATCACGCAACAGATAACGCGACACTAAAAATGCCATTGTTGCGCCAATACTCGAGGCAAACGACGCAATAATTAATCCTTCGACGATGCCGAATAAGGCTCCCGAGGCGATGGTAAGAATGGCAGCGCCGGGTAAAGACAATGCGGTCACGGCCACATACAATAAAAAGAACCCGCCAATAACTAACAATGGTGACTCTTCACGTAATTGACTGAAGTCATTCATTGAGCCTTTTAGGCCCTCTAAGGTCAGTAATTGATGCAAATCAAAGTGGAAAAATAATCCCACTAATGATGCAGCAATCAGTAATAACACAATTTTTTTAAACATAATTTATAGCCTTAAAATGAATGCTGTAAGGTAAGGGTAGCGTTAACAGGTAGTTCAGGAAAAACCAATGTTGATCCGAAATAACCGCCTTCAAACACCGGACGCCAGTTCTTTTGGTTAGTCACGTTATTCACATCCAGCCTTAAACTTGTTTGCTCGGTAAAATCATAGCGAGTGTTAACGTTAAGCGTGTATTGATCGCGAATATACACAGTCGCTAAATAGTCTAATGGGTAACTCTTGGTATATAGACCGGAGAAACCTGCTTTCCATTTCTCAGTAATCGACATTCCGCCATTAATTGTGAACGTTTGTTCAGGAAGGCCTTGTACACGGCGGTCAGACGCTGCAAATGAAGCGAAGTTTGGTGCGCCAATACCTGTGCCAGCAATAATGTCTGGGCGTGAATTATCAAATGTATCGGCAACTTGTACCGTATCTTGGCTACTGGCTGAGTCATCATAACGGGCGTCTAAATAACTGTAGCCCGCGCTTAACCAAAACGGGTCAGCATCATAAAAGGCTTGGGCTTCAAAGCCTTTAGTGCGAATGCCGGTATTGCTGCCATCACGATTTCGTAGACTGCGTTTTTGATCAAACACGGCAGCATCAACATACCAAGCACTGTCCGTGGGTGAGTACTTAATGCCCACTTCAGTCAGGGTATTTTCGGTGGCAAAGTTTTGGCTACTAATTTGGTTGTTGGCGCCTAATGTGGTGCCGCCAGCCATACTGTTTGAGGTTGACTCGTTATAACTGGCACTGGCATAGGTAGTGATGTCGTCACTAAGGCGGTAACTCAAACTGATTTGGCCAGATTCAAGCATTTCACTTATTGAATCGCTGGCGGCAACTTGCCCTTGCGGGGCAATGGCATCGCGCGCATCTACATTATAAAAATCGGCACGATAACCTACGCTGGTCGAAAACTTATCTGTCCATTGGCTGTTATGTTGAATGGCTAAACCCGTTTGCCAACTGGTTGAGTCAGTGGTGTCTGACAATGAAAAATCACCGCTGCCATCGGCATTGGTATCGTACTGAGCACCGGGGGATACAAACACACCTGGGCGCAGTTCAACTAATCGACCTTGTTGCTCAGCAGTAAGCGGAATACGGCGGTTTTCAATGGGGCCCGTTAAGTCGATAGGTAAGTCCGCTTCGGTGGTAAATTGGCTGTAACCTAATACTTTGTTATAACGAATATCGACAGCAGTAATGGTGCTTTGAGCATCGTTCCACTGATAGGCCAATTCAACTCTATTTTGTGCGGTATCTGCGCCATCAATAATTTCAACAAAACTGTTTTGAGCAATTTCTTCACGTTCTAGATGCTGATAATAGGTAATATTTTTAAAGGTCGCTTTATCGCTTAGTTCACGCACATAGGTGCTGTGAAGTAAAAAGGTTTGGGCGTTATTGATATTGTCGGGGTCGGTTAATACTTGGCTACGGTCTATCTCAACTAACCCGGTTGGCGATACGATGGCATTGGCGCCAGCTATAGTGCTGCCATTAGGCTGCACACCTTGACCTGTAACGTACAAACCGTGGTCGATTAATGCTTGAGTCGGACGGTTGATCCCCGCGTTGTCGGTAAACTCAACATCATAGTATTCGACATTAATGTCCCAGGTGCTGACATCGTCTGGCAGTAAACTAAATGCCACAAAAACACTGTCGCTTTTAAAGCCTGAATAATCATAAAAGCTGCCATTATCGATATGTTCAGCACTTAAGCGAACACCGCTTTGATTGGCGACAATGTCGGTGCCAACATCTATTTGTGCACGGTAATGATCCCAGCTTCCACCCGATAACGTGAGATGAGTAAACTGGTCGTCAGTAGGCGCGACTTTAGAATGTATGTTAACAAACCCACCATTACGCTGGCTGGTGCCTAATAGCACTGGCGGTGCGCCTTTTACCACATCAATTTGTTCGACAGCGTTAAACGACATGGGGACACCAAAACCATTGTTGCCCGCTTGGCGACGCACACCGTCTTGATATAGCTCGCCTAGTTGGCCACGAATAGTGGGTAGGCTTGATGCACCAAAGCCGCTAGCGGAGTAACTGTTAGGGCTGACTTTTTGAATGTCAGATAAATCAATGATATTAAGCTGTTCAATCATTTCACTGGTAATAGGCGTCACTGAACGGGCAATATCTTTTAATGCTATTCCGTCACCAAATGGGCCATCAACAGTGCTGTTTTTAGGTGACATGCCTTTATCGTTAATCGCTTTACCTGATACCTGAATGACTTCGATAGACGAGGTGTCTTCGGCTGCAGCAGCCATTGATGAAGCTATTGATGAATACAAGGCTACGCTAATAGCTAGTGCGGTAAGTGAACGGCTAGGATAACGATAAATAGGCATAATTTTTTCTGCTGTAATGAACTTGGTGAAAGGGACCTTGTTGTTAACAAGTTTATTTCAATCATGTTATGCCAATTTTCATTGCGTTAGATCTAAATGGCATAACTACTAGTGCAACATAGTTGCGCTTTACTCGGTCAATTAGCGGCTGATGAATTTCAGTAATGGTCAGTTTAGCTTATTTAGACGGTCAACAGACCCTAGATGATGTTATTTTTATATATTTTTTAAGGAATTAAGATGCAAACATCAATTAGCAATGATACTCAGAAAAAACTGCAGTGGTCGTTACTTTCTTTACGCTTAGGCGTGTTTGTGGTGATGCTGGTATGGACATTAGATAAGTTCGTCAATCCTGGCCACAGTATGAAAATTTTCGAGAAGTTCTATGGCATAGGCGGAATGAGTGAGGTTGCTGCATATGTTATGGGTGCACTGCAATTAGCTTTAGTATTTGCGTTTGTATTGGGTATTAAAAAGCGTATCACTTACGGGGTTATCTTTCTAATGCACGGTGCTTCAACGTTATCGGCATTTAATCAATATTTTGATGCATTTAATAACCTATTGTTTTTTGCTGCATGGCCAATGTGGGCCGCGTGTTTTGCGTTGTACATGTTAAGAAATGAAGATACCAAGTTTACTGTGAAATAAATTACTAAGCGATTTTCCGATACAAAAAGGCCGACTAAAAATATTTAGTCGGCCTTTTTTATTGAACGCCTAATGTTAAGTAATAAAACCAAACGCTAATCGAATTCTAACGATGATTCCATTAGTAAGTAGTAAGGCTTTGAGTACGATTACGGATAACCAGTAAACTAAACAATACTACGATCACCATTTGTGTGCCCAAACCTTGCCATGTAGACGCTATTCCTAACCAGCTAATCGACACATCTATAGGGAAGGGCGTAAGGCTAATTACTGCAGCTTCTTGTAACGCTGAAATCCCTTTTCCTGCCAAGATAAACGCTAAAATAAGCATGAAGTAAGAACTCACCGCAAAAAAGCGGGCTAATGGCAATTTAACTGAATAGCGCATCATTAACCAAGCAATTACCACTAAAATAGCCATACCTGCTAGCAAGCCGTAAACTAAGTAACTCACTTGTTCATTGCTGCTGGCAGAGCCTATGGCTTGTGTCAGTAATGACTGATAGAACAAAATCGTTTCAAAGACTTCACGATAGACCGAAATAAACGCCAGCCCAGTGAGACCCCATAACGTGCCAGTGTTTAAATGGCGGTCGACATTATTTTTAATGTAACTTTGCCATTTAGAACCTTGGGTTTTACTGTGCATCCAATAACCAACATAGAACAATACCAATGCGGCCAGCAATGCAGCACCACCTTCCATTAACTCCCTTGAGGCTCCGCTAATGCTAATCAGGTTATCTGCAGCCCACCAGGTTAATACACCAGCAGCAAGTGCTGATATCCAACCAAAGTGAACAAATTTAATCGCATCCTGACGTTCGGTTTTAATTAACACTGTCATTAAGGCAATGATAACGAGCAGTGCTTCTAATCCTTCGCGTAGCAAGATGATTAATGCAGCCGAAAACATGGCATTATTGGATAGTGATTGCTCCGTTAGTAGTGTGTCCGCTTGGTCCAGCTGAGCCAGAATACTGGTTAACTGTTGATTTACCTGGTTATCCTGTCCTGTTGTTTTTAGGATATTTCTAAAATTAAGTAGCTGGCTTTCAATCGATTTACGCAAACTACTGTCGTGAGCATCTAAATTGTTCTCAATTAATTCAAAACCGTCGAGATAGGCGCTAACGGCTAAGGTTTGCGCTTGCGCTAACTCATTGGCTTGATATGCTTTTACAGCAGCCTGTAAGTTAGTGCGGGCTACCGAAATAGGCGAGTCAGCATGTTGAAACAGTAACTCAGGTTGTGATCGGAGTAATGCTAATTGGGCTTTATCAATTTCGACATTTTGCTCAATTAACTGGGTTGGATTGCTATTGACCCACTGTTGTAATTCGATATTCGCATCATTCTCGATGTGCTTCGTTGTCGTTGCTGTTGGCTCAAAAGCTAAACTACCAACATAGAAAGCCAGTGACCAACGCTGTTGATCATTTAACTCACTAAAAGCACGCATCGCACTGCCATCTAAACCATCTGAAATCGCATCGTAAAGCCCCAATAATGAACGGTTTAATGCACGTTCTTGATCAGTAAAGTTGGTTGGCTCTGGTGACAATGATTTGGCCAGTGGTCCATCGCCTTGGCCTAAATCACCATGACATGTTGAACAATTTTCGATAAACAGCTGTTTAACATTCTCTTTAGCCAAAAGCTGTGTTGGTAACACTAATGCTGGAGACTGGCTTAATAACTGGTTACGTATTTTTTGGCTAAGCCCTTGAATAACATCCAGTGATGATTTGTCAGCAATGGCTTGCTGTAATTGTAATGCATCGGCCGTTAATGAATTTGGCACATCATTGGCGAGCAGGTTTGTTTTTTCGATAATGATGCTAGCGAATTGCTGCATTTCAGCAAATTCATCTGGATTAGAGATACTACCTTCGGTTACGGCTTCTGAATAATCAACACCAATGTATTCAGCTAATTGAAGAATTTGTCGTGTTTGTTTTAAAAAATCTGGTGATGTCTCTTGTGACGTGACTGCCGGGCTTTGTGCCCATAAAGACGTTGAAAACACCGAGGCAATGACAACCAACAGACATCTGTTGAACACCGAAGATGTGAGCTGTTGTCGCCATAACGTGAAGCTGCTTAAGAAAGTATTCAAGGTATTGCCTTAATAGGAATGAAGGAATTATTCTTTAAACTAAATAAAAATAAATGATAATCGTTATCATTCTACTTTCTTGCATGAGGCTAATCAATCACTCTGAAGGCTTGTTAGATAATGCTATCAGTATAAAAAGTGATTTAAGGTGAAACTTTTGGCCATGAAAAATATTTAGAGGCAGTATCAAAATAGGTTATTCAGTTTTATAACAGTAGGTTAGCATTATACTTTAATGCTAAAGATATGAGCCTGATGCCTTGTTGATATACAATAGTCAGTATTAAATATCACTGTTTGGTATAAGTAACCGATACTCGGAATGACAAACGCCTCTCAAATAACCCTTCGTGTTGTTACCTGCGTTGTATGGACTTACCGTAGATTAACGATTGATGTGCCAATATGTGATGTTAATAAAACACATGCCAAATTTGCAATTGCAGTCTCGAAATAAGCTGGCTGCTAATGATTTTTGCATCGATTACTCAGGATTGAGGTTAGGTAGGATTAGCACTACGCTAGTGACTACTAAACTAAACCTGATATGTTAATGTTATTAAGTGTTATTGGAGTCGATAGATTAATAGAAATGAGGTCCATTATGATGAGTAACACGATGGTAAATAACGAATGACAACGCCAGTAAGTGCTTCGTTGTATGCTGATCTTCGCCTAATTGACATTGGTATGGAATTGTTCGTTGAAATTCATTTTGCCAATGGTAAAACAGTGCAGTCACGTTCGAGCTTAATTGGTTATCAGGTTGGGCGGTTTATCTTGATTGAGTATCCCAATAAAGGTTTTTCTGAGGCTTATCAGCATATGCTAGTGAACGCTGAAATTGTGGTAAGGGCGATGACGAATAGCGGTTTTAAAGACATTGTTGCTTTTAAATCGACCATATTCTCTGTGGTTAATCAACCTATTAGAATGCTGTGCATTAGCGTGCCTAAAACTATCATCAAGAAAAAAGTCAGAGATCAGTTGCGAGTTAATATCGAGCAAGATGTGTTTATTATGCACAATGACAATAAAATCAGTGCAAAAATGCTCGACTTTTCTTCTACTGGCTGTTTGCTTACGGTAGACGCCAAAACGGTGAGTATTGAACAAGGCGAAGAGATACATGTGGCTATCTCGATTAACACTGATCTTTCAGGGATTTTAACGGGTAGCATGGTTAAAGGTCAAAACATTGAAGGTGTATTGAATATTGGGGTGAAGTTTTCAGATGAGCATCCACAATTAAAAGATAATATTTTTAGTTACTTTTTAGTGAGTTCAACTAAAAAGCCGTGACCAAAAGAGAATCCTAGTAGTTGTTTTTGATTGTGACTCATTGTGCGAAAAAAAGATAAAAAAATGCGCATCAAAAGATACGCGAAAATTCACAAGCAAACTCGGTATTCCAGCTTTTATTATTAGACTATAGGCTGGCTAAAGGTCTGCTTACCTTTAGCCAGCTTTTAGCGTTATTATGGCTAGCTGTTAGTCTAAATAGTTTAAAATGCCTAATGCTGCATCTCGACCTTCTGCTATAGCCGTTACCACTAAGTCAGAACCTCGCACCATATCACCACCAGCAAACACTTTCGGGTTAGTGGTTTGGAATGGATTGTCGTCGGTTTTCTTGGCTTTAACTAATCCCCATTCGTTGGTTTCAATACCAAAATCACTAAACCAAGCAGCAGGACTAGCTTGGAAACCAAAGGCTATAATCAGCGCATCGGTTGCTAACACTTGCTCACTACCAGCAATGATTTCAGCGCGTTGACGTCCACTGGCATCAGCTTCTCCCATTTTGGTTTCAACGCATTCAATCCCAACGATTTGACCGTTTTCAGCTTTAATTGCCACGGGTTGACGATTAAATAAGAAGTTAACGCCTTCTTCGCGCGCATTTTGCACTTCACGGCGAGAGCCCGGCATGTTGGCTTCGTCACGACGATAAGCACATGTCACACTCTTAGCACCTTGA
This sequence comes from Shewanella frigidimarina, assembly GCF_003797125.1. Classification (GTDB taxonomy): domain Bacteria; phylum Pseudomonadota; class Gammaproteobacteria; order Enterobacterales; family Shewanellaceae; genus Shewanella; species Shewanella frigidimarina. The sequence goes on along the minus strand of NZ_RKKE01000001.1, from coordinate 305,752 downwards.
CGAATGGCTGTGCGCACACAATCCATTGCCGTATCACCGCCGCCTAATACCACCACATCTTTACCCTCAAGGCTTAGATAAGGGGTAGCGTCGTCTTGAGTACCCATAATGTGATGAGTATTGCCAATAAGATACGGCAGCGCTTGAATAACGCCTTCAGCGTCTTCATTAGGCAGTTTAGCTTTCATGGCCGTGTAAGTACCCATACCCAGAAAGACAGAATCGTACTCGTCTAACAGGCTTTGAAAACTCACATCCTTGCCGACAGTGACACCCATTTTGAATTGAATGCCCATGCCTTCAAGCACAGAACGGCGGGTTGCCATAACATCTTTATCAAGTTTGAATGATGGGATGCCATAAGTGAGCAAACCACCAATTTGTGGGTATTTATCATACACCACGGCTTGCACACCATTACGAGCCAACACATCAGCACAGCCAAGACCCGCAGGACCCGCTCCAATAATGGCAACACGCTCTTTACGTGGCGTCACATCCTTCATGTCTGGGCGCCAGCCTTGGGCAATTGCAGTATCGGTAATGTATTTTTCAACACTGCCAATGGTGACCGCACCAAAGTCGTCGTTTAAGGTACAAGCACCTTCGCATAAACGGTCTTGTGGGCACACCCGGCCACATATTTCTGGCAGAGTATTGGTTTCATGCACCAAGTCTGCCGCTTCCATAATGCGACCTTCTTCTGCCAGTTTTAACCAGTTTGGAATGTAGTTATGCAGTGGGCACTTCCATTCGCAATACGGGTTACCGCAGTCAAGACAGCGATCGGCTTGTTGTTTTACTTCCGGTTGCGTAAACGGCTGATAAATTTCAATAAATTGTGTAGCACGTTTTTTCGCTTCATGTTTAATGGGGTCAGCTCGACCCACTTCTATAAATTGAAAGTCATTGCTCATAATGATTACCCCGCCTTTACCACTAATTCCGGACTCTTCTGCTCAATTTTTAGCAGGTCAGCAACGGCAATATTCTTTGGTTTAACTAATACGAAACAATCCAACCAGTTTTCAAAGTCACTTAAAATCATATGAGCATGTTCACTGCCGGTTTCAGCATAGTGAGTTTCAATCAGGCCTTTTAAGTGTTGCTGGTGGATGGTAGATTCTAATTTTTGAGTGTCGACCATTTCGGTGTTCACTCTGCGATTAAAGCGACCAAATTGGTCAAATACATAGGCAAATCCGCCCGTCATGCCTGCACCGAAGTTGACTCCAGTTTTCCCTAGGATAACCACGATACCGCTTGTCATGTATTCGCAACAATTATCGCCACTGCCTTCAACGACCGCGATAGCGCCAGAGTTACGCACAGCGAATCGCTCGCCCGCTTGGCCTGCAGCAAACAACTTACCGCCAGTAGCACCGTATAAACAGGTATTACCCATAATGGCACTACGTTCACTCTGGAACGGGCTACCAATAGGTGGGTGAATAACGATCTTACCGCCAGACATGCCTTTGCCGACATAATCATTAGCATCACCGCACAGCTTAAGTTCAAGGCCTGGGCTGTTCCATACGCCAAAGCTTTGGCCCGCACTGCCATTAAAACCAAGTGTTAACGGCTGTTTTGCACCCGTTACACCAACAGTCGTAGCGATAAAACCTGACAATGTCGCGCCTACCGAGCGATCGGTATTATTGATTTGATATTGATAAGAAAACGGTTCGCCAGTTTCAACTGCTTTACGACAATCCGCTAACAAGGTTTGATTTAATTGGCCAACATCTGAAGGCGGATTGATTTCTTTCCAAGTCAGAGATGAGTTTGCCTGTACTTTTGGTTTATATAAAATTGGTGCTAAATCTAAGCCACGCTGCTTGTCTGTTTGACCTTCAAGCGCATGTAACCAGTCGCTCCGTCCGACTAAATCTTCGAATTGAGCTACCCCTAATGCAGCCATCCATTCACGCACTTCTTGAGCCACAAATTCAAAGTAGGTCATGACACGTTCAGGTAAACCGTGATAATGGTTTTCGCGTAAGTTTTTATCTTGAGTTGCCACACCGGTAGCGCAGTTATTAAGATGACAAATACGTAAGTATTTACACCCAAGCGCAATCATCGGCACTGTACCAAAGCCAAAGCTTTCGGCGCCCAGTAACGCTGCTTTAATCACGTCGGTACCGGTTTTTAAGCCGCCATCCACTTGCAGGCGGATTTTATGACGTAAACCATTTTCTACTAGCGACTGATGCACTTCCGCTAAACCAAGCTCCCAAGGTGAACCTGCGTATTTCACCGAGGTGATAGGGCTTGCGCCAGTGCCGCCGTCGTAACCTGATATAGTGATCATATCGGCATAGGCTTTTGCAACACCGGTTGCAATGGTGCCAACACCGGGTTCTGATACTAGCTTGACCGACACTAAGGCTTTTGGATTGATTTGTTTTAAATCGAAAATCAGCTGAGCTAAATCTTCAATCGAGTAAATATCGTGGTGCGGCGGCGGTGAAATCAAGGTAACACCTGGACGAGCATGACGAAGTCCTGCGATTTCAACACTGACTTTATGGCCAGGTAATTGCCCACCTTCACCCGGTTTTGCACCTTGAGCTACCTTAATTTGCAGCACATCAGCGTTAACTAAGTAATGCGCGGTAACGCCAAAGCGGCCCGATGCAATTTGTTTGATGGCCGAGTTACGTTCGCTATTGAAACGACGTGCATCTTCGCCACCTTCACCTGAGTTTGATCGTCCACCAAGACGGTTCATCGCAACCGCTAATGCTTCATGAGCTTCAGGGCTTAAAGCACCAATGCTCATGGCTGCGCTATCAAAGCGAGGGTAAAGCTTTTCAGCGCCTTCGACCGTGTCTATTTCAATGGCATTTAGTTGACCTTTAATGCCGATTAAATCACGTAACGTGGCCACTGGGCGATCATCAACTAAGTGAGTAAATTTTTTGTATTCAGCGTAGTTTTTGTCTTTTAATGATGCTTGTAAGGTATTCACCACGTCTGGATTAAAGCAGTGATATTCACCACCTTCAACGTACTTTAATAAACCACCTTGTGGTAATGGCACATGGGCGCGATATGCAGCGGTATGGAGTATTTTCTGGTCATCGGCAATATGATTAAAACTGACACCTTCAATACGGCTTATCACGCCTTTAAAACATAACTCAATCACATCACTGGCTAAACCCACAGCTTCAAATTGTTGGCTACAACGATATGAACCTACGGTACTGATGCCCATTTTAGACATGATTTTACGTAAGCCTTTTTCAATGCCATAACGGAAGTTAAGCATTAAATGGGTTACATCATCGACTTGATGCAGTTTTGCCATTGCTGAAATAGATTCATAGGCGAGGTAAGGGTAGATAGCCGTGGCACCAAAACCAATTAACACCGCAAAATGATGCGGATCGCGTGCTGAAGCTGTTTCAACAATAATGTTAGTGTCACAACGTAGGCTTTTATCCACTAAACGAGTTTGCACAGAACCCACAGCCATAGCGGCTGGGATAACTTGAGCACTTTTCGCTACAGCACGGTCAGACAATACTAACAATGTCGTGCCGCTGCGAGCTAAGCGTTCAGCTTCGTCGGTAATACGGCGAATAGCCTGCTCTAACGTTTCATTGGCATCATAGTTTAAATCAACTGTGTTGGCGCGATAGTTAGTGCTGTCTAATCCCAGTAACTGATTAAAATCACTGAATAACAAAATCGGTGAATTGAACATGACTCGGTAAGCGTTACCGGTGGTTTCGCTAAATAGATTTTGTTCGCGACCGACACAAGTGGCTAACGACATCACGTGTTTTTCACGTAACGGATCAATAGGCGGGTTGGTTACCTGAGCAAATTTTTGGCGGAAATAGTCGTACAGTGAACGCGACTTTTTCGACAATACTGCCATAGGCGTATCATCACCCATTGAGCCAATGGCTTCTTCACCTTTGCTCGCAAGTACCCAAATAACTTGTTCTAATTCTTCACGGGTAAAACCAAACTGTTTTTGATATTGCAGCAGTGTTTTGTTATCAAAACCACTTGAACCTTGTTTGGTTGGAGCCATTTCCTCAGCAGGGATCAATGTCTGACTGTTTTTAGCCATCCACTCTTTGTAAGGATGGCGACGCTTTAAGTCATTATCAATTTCAAATGAATGATACAAACGACCATTCAAGGTATCTAATACTAATAACTCACCGGGCCCAACGCGGCCTTTTTCAATCACTTCATCGGCGGAATAATCCCAAATACCGACTTCAGACGCTAAGGTGAGGATACGATCCTTGGTTATAACGTAACGTGAAGGGCGTAGACCGTTACGATCTACCGCACAGGCAGCATGGCGGCCATTGGTCATTACAATGCCTGCAGGGCCGTCCCACGGCTCCATGTGCATTGAGTTAAAATCGTAAAAGGCCTTTAACTCGTCATCCATTTCAGGATTTGATTGCCATGCTGGTGGAATAAGCAATCGCATGGCTCGATATAAATCCATCCCGCCTGATAACAACATTTCGAGCATATTGTCTAAAGAAGACGAGTCTGAACCTGTTTCGTTAACAAAAGGGGCCGCTTGTTGTAAATCTGGTAGCAAAGGCGAATTAAACTTATAGGCGCGCGCTCTTGCCCATTGGCGGTTACCGGTAATGGTATTGATTTCGCCGTTATGAGCGAGGTATCGAAACGGTTGAGCTAATGGCCACTTTGGTGATGTGTTAGTTGAAAAGCGCTGGTGGAATAAGCAAATCGCACTTTTCAAGCGAATATCTGCAAGGTCAGTGTAAAATGATGGCAGATCTGCTGGCATCATTAAGCCTTTATACACAATGACTTGTCCAGAAAGACTGGCGACATAAAAGTCTTTGTCATCGGTGATTTGTTGTTCAAGGCGGCGGCGAGCCATATATAGACGACGCTCGAGATCTTTTTCTCGCCAGCCTACTGGCGCGTTGATCAATACTTGATAAATTTGTGGCAAGCTTTCCCGGCCAATCTCCCCCAAGACATCCGGATTAATCGGTACTTTACGCCAGCCAGCGACACTAAGTGTTTCTCGTTGTAGTTCTTTTTCTAAGATAAACTTCGCTTCATCAGCGCGTTGTTCATCTTGGCTGAGAAATAGCATACCTACGGCAAATTTTCGGCTTAAATGCCAATCGTTTTCTGCCGCAATAGCTTCAAAAAAATCTGTAGGCATTTGCATTAATAGACCACAGCCATCACCTGTGCGTCCGTCAGCTGCAATACCACCACGATGCTTCATTCGATCGAGACCATGAATCGCGGTACGCACAATGCGGTGACTTGCGTCGCCGTCCATTTGTGCAATCAAACCAAATCCGCAATTGTCACGCTCAAAACTGGGATGATACAAGCTCATACAAAAAACCCCCTAAACCTCTACTAGATACGACTCGGGGTAAATTTGAAGAATATCCATAGATATGCACCCGAACCATTCAAATTAAACTGAGATTGAATAAAGGTCAAACCAAAAAAATGCAACAAACTGAAATATTATTACTAAAAAAACGTTATAAGCTACCAACTTGACGTTAACGTCAACTGTTATATTTCACCTATAACGTTCTGAATAAAAAGAATTTTAGAAAATATTCAAACAATTGTTTACCTTTTTGCAACAACAGCAAGGAATTATTTTTGAAATAAAAATAGTGAATTTTATTTCAAATACAGTCTTTGGGTAAAAAATTATTCTAAATGATTAAATATTCATTTTAAGTAATGTATAAATTACTTAAATTGTTTTAAACGTTTTTTGAGTTTGTGCACAACTTTAGCGTTAGCTTGAATTGATAGCCCGTTTTATTGATTTAGCACCAAGACAGGTGCTTATCTCCTGACTACACTGCCGGACTTTGGGGTGATGATGAGAGCAACTTGTGGGTTTAGATGATTACGTTAATACGTTTGGGGTGCATTGCAAACGTTTATATGGCCAAAGAATAAAAAAATTAACTATAGATGCCCAATTTACCTGCCCTAATCGAGATGGCACGTTAGGTGTGGGCGGTTGTACTTTTTGTAATGTCGCTTCATTTAGTGGCGAACAAGGCAGAGAACAACCTATTGCGCTGCAATTGACTGAAGGGAAAGTACGCGCCCTATCTGCAAAAAAATGCACAACATCTGTGAATGTTAACTCTACTCCTACTGCAAAATATATTGCTTATTTTCAAGCTTACACCAGTACCTACGATGAGTATAAAGTGCTAAAGCAAAAGTATGATCAAGCACTTGAAGATGCCGATATTGTTGGGCTTCATATAGGCACTCGTCCTGACTGTGTGCCTGATGAAGTACTTGATTTACTCGTTGAGTATCAACAGCGAGGCATTGAGGTGTGGCTAGAACTAGGCCTACAAACTGCCAATAATCACACGTTAAAGCGGATTAATCGTGGTCACCAATTGTGTGAATATCGCCAGACTGTTAAAAAAGCTCGCGCTAAAGGCATTAAGGTGTGTACCCATTTGATATTAGGTTTGCCAGGTGAAACATCTGCTGACTATTTTAATAGCTTACAAACCGTATTAGGAATTGGTGTTGATGGACTAAAACTGCACCCTTTGCATATTGTAGAAGGCAGTATTATGGCGAAACAGTGGCGCTATCATCCTATGCCGTTAATGAGCCTTGAAGAGTATGCCTCCGAGGCCGCAAAACTTATTCGTCACACCCCAAAAGGTATTATCTTTCATCGCGTGACTGCCTATGCCAAAAAACCAATGTTACTCGCCCCTAATTGGTGTGCGTTTAGATGGGATGGTTTAGTGGCCATTGTGGATGAACTTAAAGAATACGGTGGGCAAGGCAGTGCGTTAATGTTTAGCCAAAGTAAAACAGCCTAGTGCAGTGTATTTGGGTAGGCATATTATAATTTGACTAAATATGGTCAAGGACGATTTTGCGAAGAAGCATAAGGCTGATAACGACTATTCGTTATTTATTGGGCGAAACATTGCCAATGTGAGTGTTTTTTAAACATTGGTAATACCAGCTGAGTAGTTATGTTGTAAAAATGTGACTTTTTACCATTAAATAGCGTCTAAATATTGGCAAGCCTTGCATAGGGTATTTTACTCGGTATCATATTTATAATTTTTATAGAGTTAGATTTTGATAGAGGTGCCTTTATGGCCACAACGCAGTTAGACTCAATATTGGATCTCAATACGCTTGAGCAATATATCAGTGCCATTGGTGCTGGAACGTTATTGAAAAGCGTAGTGTTATTCGAGCAGTTAATGCCTGAGTATGTCAGTAGCTTAGTGAAAGCTGGCGATGCAAATGATAAAGAAACGTTATGTGCAGAAGCTCATAAATTTAAAGGTGCAGCAGGATCTGTTGGCCTTAAACGCATTCAGCAATTTTCCCAGTTATTACAACATGGTGAAGAAGCTAAATGGGAAACAGAACATAAGGTATGGCTTGCTGAAATCGTTGAGCATGCTGCACAAGATTTACAACAACTGAAAGTTTACTTAGAAGCGAAAGCTTAATTACCAGTAGAGTGTAGAGTGTAGCGTTAGTTGCATGATCAGTTAGATTAGCAACTAGATTAATGCCTACAATCGGTTTGTTGAAATGCCTCTTTACTAAAGAGGCATTTTTTATGGTCGTTTGTTCAATATTGGTTATCGATGTCTTGTTATTTTGACTAATTTAATTCACTATTTGAATTAAATTAGATAAGGGCAATCGTTTATATGAAAAATCTTCCCAGCCTTAAGAACCTTTATTATTTGGTTCATTTACATCAAGAGCAAAATTTTAATCGTGCCGCTAAGATGTGCTTTGTGAGTCAATCGACTTTATCTAGTGGTATCCAAAATCTCGAAGAACAACTAGGCTATCAGTTGATTGAACGTGATCATAAATCGTTTATGTTTACTGCTATCGGTGAAGAAGTGGTTGAGCGAGCTCGAAATATTTTAACCAATGTCGATGACTTAGTTGAATTGGTTAAAAATCAAGGCGAACCGATGACCGGAGAAATTCGTTTAGGTTGCATTCCCACTATCGCGCCTTTCTTACTCAGTAGAGTGGTTAAGTTATGCCAGCAAGACTACCCCAAGCTCAGTTTGTTATTAAAAGAAGACACGACTGAGCGTCTATTGGATGCTTTAGCAAAAGGTGAGTTGGATTTATTGATATTAGCGTTACCTGTCGACACAAGTGGTTTTCATAGCATGAAAGTTGGCATTGATCCGTTTAAAATGGTGATGCATAAAGAGGTATCGCAACAATTCTTACAGCCCATTGACTACCAAAAAATGCCAGACGAAAGTATCTTTTTACTGCAAGCTGAACATTGCATTACCGGTCACGCGATAACCGCATGTCAACTGGGTGATAGCGCCAAAATTAATCCTTTTGCGGCAACCAGTTTGCATACCTTGGTGCAGATGGTTAACAGTAAGTTAGGCACCACATTTTTACCCCAAATGGCCATCGATACTGGTATTTTAACTGATACCGATCTTGTCGCAATGGATCCTCCTGGTGAAGCTCCTTATCGTGATATTGGTTTAGTTTGGCGCCAAACTACCAGCCGTATTTCAACGTTTAGAACCTTAGGCTTAGCGATTCAACAAAAGCTGCTAGCACAATCGTTACCAAGTTAGCCTCAGCTCGGGATATAAGAGGTGGGATGGATCGATAGAATGGTTTATTTCAGGTCAACAATATCAAACGTGCGATTTTTGTCGTTAATAAGGCTATTGAAGTATCAATAGCCTTATTGTTATCTGTAGAGTAACACTGGCAGTTTCATACATGTTTATGTTTGAAATTGAGCTTAACTAACCTCAATTAAACTCAGTTTTAACTGTTATTCAATTTTCTTGGGGCAACACCATACACTTCAGTTGGGTGTTTCTTACCTTTAAGCATGATAGGGCCTAAGTCAGTCAGGTCATACTGACTATTTTGTTGCTCAAGTCGATGCACAACATCTCCAGATAGCAACATTCGTTGACCGAGCGGATTACATTGGTCTTGTAGCCGTGCCAAGGTATTTAATACATCACTGAAGAAACTAATCTCTTGCTTATGTACGCCGACTACCGCAGCTACAACTTGGCCACAATGCGCCGCAGCTTTAAATTTAGGCACAAAACCATATTGTTGTTCAAAATATTGCCTTTGCCACTGTAATTGCTGGCAAAATTCGAAATAGATATTCATACAACGGTCTTGTTTAATACCTTGCTCTAATGGCCAGTGGATAAGTACGGCATCACCCATGTAACGATAAATTTCTGCTTCATTATCGGTCACAGTGTCGGCTAACATGCTAAAGCTGTCTTGTATTAGGCGGCTAAAGCGATAATCGCCTAAGGTTTCGGCATGAGCTGTAGATGAAACCATATCGATAAATAAGAACAATTGTTGCTCATAACGTGGTTTGTGATATTTGCCAAGGCCAATATTGAGCAAGACTTTAGGACCAACCAACAACGACATTTGTTCAATAAAAGCTAAGCTTACCCGGACCACCACAAGATAAACCACTAGCGCTTGAAACGATGGGCTATAAATAATCTGCACTGTGAGCATTTGTCGTAATGTCACCATGTGGTTCTCAATAGCCCACATGTTTAAAAATTGTGTCACGTACGCTAGGGTTGTTGCCCCAAGTAGCAAAAACAATCCTTTAAACACCACAGAAAATAAATAAGGTAAACGGCTGATGGCGCTAAAATCGGCAATGAGATTGGACATCCAATGCAAGCCGCCAAATACAACCCCCATCATTATGGCAAGCGTGGCGAGATCGGCATTGCCAACAGCCCATTCAGGTAGTTGCGATGATTGTGAGTAGCGGAAAAAAACGAAAGAAGCCATTGCTACACACCAGGCAAAAATAGCGAACAATAATTTTTGAGTTTGACGGCGTGCTTTCACGGAGGATGTGGTTGCCCAAATGACTTATTATATAGGGTGGCTAGTCTATAGAAAATTTGCTTACTTGTGATAGTTTATTTGTGATTTAGATCAATAGAAGTGAAGAAATATGTGCACTAACGCAAAGTTTTTTCAACATTAGTAGGGCTTGTTGAACTTTTGTGGCTGAAGTTTGTTCGAGATAAACGGTTCTTTATTTATATAACAAGGTGGCATAAATGTTAGAGACGAAGTTCCAGTTAGGCTAATGGCTTGTAACCAATTTATTCAATAAAGATTCAAAACTACGGTTAACAGAATCCTTCAGCAATATCTGTGGCTTCTTTCTCCTGCTTTATTGCTTACTCATGTTGTATCTCGAGATGTCGTAAACTCTGTCTTGTAAAACATTGCCACGCACTACTTAAAAATGGCTGTTAATGATCTACAGATCCAAGATACCAAGTAATGTAACAACAGATTATGAAAATGCATTGGTTAATATCTGCTGAGTAAAATCAATTTTAAGGTAAAAACCTCTGGGATTTGATAGTTGAATGCTACCGTCTTCGGCGATGCTTTCAGTAAGCGTTTTGCTATTAGCTGCTTTTGGACGTAATTGCAGTACCTCACCATGACGTGCAGTAATTTTATCAACTTTACCTAGTGCAATTAACTCCATTATCTCTTCCCAATCTTGTTGTAACTGTCTGGCTTGTGTTGTGTTTGGTTGCCATAATATGGGCGTGCCTATACGACGCTCACCGACAGGGATGCTCCGTTCGCCTTCAACAGGTACCCATAACACTCTCTGTAATTTATGGTAAACCAAACTGTTTTCCCAAGTCATACCCTGAATGTTTGTCAGCGGCGCTACTGTGACATAAGTGGTCTCAAGCGGTTTGCCATTGTGATCGATCGGGATCGTTTTGAGCTCAACCCCTAAATGTAAAAAGTCCTGTTCTGGTCTTGATCCTGCCAGAGCCCCTAATTCAGATTCAATAAGTTGGCCTACCCAGCCTTTGTCTCGGCGTAAATCCGCAGGCACCATGATGTGATTATCTGCCGCAATATCAGCTAAACGAATACCAGCCATATTGTGCGCTCTTTGCATTAATTCGTTTAGATCTAAGGGCGATGATTTAGCCATGAATGAGTATTAACCTCTGGGGAAATGAATTAAGTAGACGATCAAAATCAACAGTCTATGCTATCAAGTAATATTCATTGAGAACAAGTTTAGTTAGTTATTTAAGATGTGATTGAAAAACAACCATTTTTTGGTTGGTTAAAGTTATTTGATTGAATTCCTTTGTAATTGGTTGTTTTAAAGATACTTTTTTGTTGATGGTTGTTTTTATATTATACTTGTCCCGAGTTACACTCGTTTTTCCCCTACATTTCACACATACTTATCCACAGATTTAATGGATAAGTGTAATAAAACCTGTCTTTAACTGATTAAAAACACCAAGTCAACGCAATAAAACGGCTTTTTAACGGGTTTAATTTAAAATAAGCCTTGTTATTTGTGTATAACTTAAATTGCTAAATGAGTGATTGGCTATCTTAATTAAGCCTGTTTGTTTTTTGTACAATATTGGCGTTCTGCTATAATATTAGTTTGTAATTATTTTTAAGTTATTAATTTTGTTTAAATATATTGTAGTGAAAAGTGGTTTTCCTTAGACGGAGGGCAGCTGGTTTTTAGCCTGTTATCAAGCTTTACCAAAGTTTCGAACAGAGATATCCACAGATTTTGTGGATAATCCACAGGGTCGCTTGGTTTAATTGTTGATAATTTTGATTTATTAACATTGTTATTCAATTATCCACAGTAAATAGAGGTTTGCCGATAGGCATGCTTTGTGAAACAATCAGACGATATAAAATTTGTTATTTTTGGAGTCCATGTGATTGATAGCGACGGCTTTCGCGCAAATGTGGGCATCATTATCTGTAATAAATTTGGACAAGTTATGTGGGCTAGACGTTTTGGCCAACATTCATGGCAGTTTCCACAAGGTGGGTTAGATGATGGCGAATCAGTAGAAGAAGCCATGTATCGCGAACTTTACGAAGAAGTGGGACTAAGACCTGAGCATGTTCAAATTTTAACATCCACTCGATCTTGGTTACGTTATCGGTTACCCAAGCGTTTGGTACGCCAAGAAAGCAAACCTGTTTGCATTGGCCAAAAACAGAAATGGTTTTTACTACAATTGAAAGGTCACGATAATACTATTAACTTGAATTCTTCTGGTCATCCTGAGTTTGATGATTGGCGTTGGGTGAGTTATTGGTATCCTGTTCGTCAGGTTGTGTCTTTTAAACGCGACGTATATAGAAAGGTAATGAAAGAGTTCGCATCGACGACATTAGCGCTGCAAACGCGCGAGTTTAGTAAAAAACGAAGCAAACAACGGAGTTAACTGATTTCAAAGAGGATTGAAACAGTGTTAAATATGCTCAGGGATATCACTCAAGCTGTTGCCAGAGCCAGCAGCCTTGAAAGTGCATTAAACATCTTAGTGTCACAAACTCGATTAGCGATGGCTACCCATTGCTGTTCTATTTATATCCTTGAACAACAGCATCTAGTGTTATCCGCCACTGAAGGTTTACAACAATCTGCCGTTGGCCGAGTGAGCATGCCATTATCGCAAGGTTTAGTAGGCTTAGTTGCTGAACGTGAAGAAGCCGTTAACCTTGCCGATGCTCGTATTCACCCTCGTTTTAAATTATTTCCCGAAGCCGCAGAAGAAGAATATCGTGCGTTTTTAGCTGTGCCGATCATTTTTCAAAAGCAGGTGGTGGGCGTTATCGTGGTGCAACAGCCAGAAGCCCGTCAGTTCAGTGAAAGTGAAGAAGCATTTTTAATGACCTTAGCCGCTCAGCTTGCGGTGGTTGTGCGCAGCTTGAAACACAAAGCGGCCATTACTAATGTGCAACAGCAAGTGGTTTTCAGTGGTGTTAATGCATCAAGTGGTATTGCGATTGCTCACGGTTTGGTATTAGGCGGTGTAATTTCATTAGAACAACCCGAGGTTAGTTGCTTTGACATAGATGCTGAAATTCAGCGTTTAAAGTTGGCCATGCAGCGTTGTAAAGACATGCTGTCGTCAATATCGCAACGTTTTGAGCGTGAAAAGTCTGCTGATGTGGCCTCTATCTTTACCGCATTTCAATTATTGTTAGACGATTCTAGCCTTGGTGGCGAATATGCCCGCGAAGTCGCTTTAGGCTGGCAGGCTGAATCTGCGGTAAGTCGAGTGTCATTGCGCTATATCAAACAGTTTTTGGAAATGGAAGATCCATACTTAAAAGAGCGCGCCAGTGATATTCGTGAGCTTGGGCAAAAACTACTTCGACAGCTTATTGAGCCCGGTCGATTAGAGTTAGAGCCGGATAAACCGGTTATTTTAGTCGCTAAAGAAGTGGATGCCACTTTATTGGCTGAGTTTCCACGACAAAAACTCGCTGGTATTGTCACTGAACGTGGTGGCGTTAATGCCCATGCGGCTATTTTAGCGCGTGCTTTGGGTGTACCTGCCATTGTTGGCGTTGATGATGTGTTATCAATCGACATCGATCAAAAACTATTAGTTCTGAATGCGAATCGTGGCCAGCTATTGGTATCGCCATCGCCAGCTGTGATTGAAGAATATCAATTACTGATTGATGCAGATGTTGAAAAACAAAAACAATTTTCTGCCGAATTAAACCTACCATCAGTGACTACAGATGGTCAGCGGATCCATTTATATTTAAACGCAGGTTTATTGAGTGGTATCGCGTCTGAAATTGCTGAATGTGCAGATGGTATCGGGCTATATCGAACTGAAATTCCCTTTATGTTGCATCAACGCTTTCCGAGCGAGAGCGAACAAATAAACGTATATCGTCAAGTACTGAGTGCCGCAGGTGATAGGCCTGTTGTGATGCGTACATTGGATGTTGGCGGCGACAAACCGTTACCGTATTTTCCAATTAAAGAAGATAACCCATTTTTAGGGTGGCGCGGCATTCGTTTATCGCTTGATCATCCTGAGCTATTTTTAGTGCAATTGCGCGCGATGCTACAAGCTGCTGGTAACGGCAATCAATTGCAAATATTACTACCAATGGTGAGTAATCTGGATGAAATTGATCAAACATTAAAATATTTAGAGCAAGCGTTTACTGAACTAAACCAAGAATTAAAGACTATTTTAGTGAGGCCGAAAGTCGGCGTTATGCTTGAAGTACCTGCATTGTTGTATCAGTTACAAGATGTGGCAAAACGGGTCGACTTTGTGTCGGTGGGCAGTAACGATTTGACTCAATATTTGCTGGCTGTCGATCGTAATAATCCGAGTGTCAGTTCATTATTTGATAGTTACCATCCAGGTATTCTTCGAGCACTTAAAAGGGCTGTCGATGAATGTAAACAGTATGATTTAGATGTGAGTGTTTGCGGCGAACTTGCGGGTGAACCTTATGGTGCATTGCTTCTAGTAGCGATGGGCTATAACAAACTCAGTATGAACCAAGGCAGCTTAGCCAGAATCAATTTTTTACTCAGACGTGTATCAAAGCAAGAGTTAACGGATTTATTAGAATCTATTTTACAACAGTCAAATGGTAACCAGGTTCGAGGCTTATTAGCCAGTTTCTTGCGAAAACATAACCTATTAGATTTAATCAACATAGATTAGCAATACGATTGAATCTGCTAAGGAAAGTTTTAAATTATTTTCCCTAGTGGTTCGTAACATAATCAAGTGCAACATTAAGGATGTCATCGTGGATAGTTTGCTGCAGGTATTTTTAATTTGCCTTGTTTTAGGTTCTGTCGTGGGTTTTTTGGCTGGGCTGTTAGGTATTGGTGGTGGGTTAATTATTGTGCCTGCGCTATTGTATATTTTACCTTCAGTGGGTATCAGTTCAACTCAAATCACTCATGTTGCTATCGCGACGTCACTGGCATCGATTATTTTAACTTCTATGTCATCAGCAACGGCCCATCACAAGCGCGGCAATATACCCTGGGAGCTGTTTAAGCCTATATTTCCGGGTATTGTAATCGGGTCATTAGCTTCAGCATTTGTGTCTGAGCAAATTGCATCAGATGATTTACAACAGGCTTTTGCTATTTTTGTCGTGTTAATGGCAGTACAAATGGCCTTTCCGTTTAAAGTCAAAACGGGTGGCAGTATGCCAAGTTTTGCTGTGTTACTGGTGATATCGACTGCGATAGCGTTAATTGCTGGATTAATGGGCATTGGTGGCGGGGTTTTGCTGGTGCCATTTTTAAGTTATTGCGGCTTACAAATGCGTCAAGCTGTTGGATTTTCATCGGCAACAGGGATGCTTATTGCGGTATCCGGTACGATAGGTTATATCATCGCTGGTTTCGATGTACCGAATTTACCCGAGGGCTCAGTTGGGTTTATTTACCTGCCGGCATTAATCGGCATTATCATTAGTTCCATGTTGTGCGCGCCGTTTGGTGTAAAAGCTGCTAGCACTTGGCCTACGCCAGTATTGAAAAAAATATTTGCTTGTTTGCTTGTTGTAGTTGGACTAAAACTACTATTTTTTTAGCACTAAACTGTTACAAAAACGTCTTTGTTCAAGTAGTTGAACAAAGACGTTTTTTTGTTAGTTAACCTATCTGATATTACACTGCGAAAGGGTATTTAATCGCATCGTGATGTTGATAATCTTCAACGCTAAAGTCATCCAAGGTTACCCAAGTTTCGATGTCTTTTAGGGTTTTAATTTTTGGATTGATGATTAGCTTAGGCGATGCAAACGGTTCGCGCGCGAGCTGGACATCCCGCATGGGTTCAAGTTGGTCTTCGTAAATATGAGCGTTGACTATCTTATGGTATGCCTTACCAGGTTTATGGCCAGTAATCTGGGCCATTAACGCAAGTAATACATATACTTGTACCATGTTGAAGTTTAACCCTAATGGAACATCACAACTGCGCTGTGTGCTGTTGAGGTACAAAGTATCACCGAGTAATGAAAAATGGTGTTCGTACATACATGGTCGCAAGCAACCTAAGTCAAATGCTCCAGGATGAAAGAAGGTTAAAATCTCACCGCGGTTATCTATACCATTACTGAGGTCGTCGACGATTTGTTGCAGTAAATCGACATGACCACCATCAGGCTTTGGAAATGCACGCCCTAACGCCCCGTATATCAGCCCCATATCATCAGGACCTTTACGATTTGGGTTATCTAGCCATGCTTGGTTTTCATTGGCATTGGCGTCCCATGTTTTAGTGCCTAAAGCTCTAAAATCGGCCGCATTTTGGTAGCCACGTAAATATCCTAAGATCTCGGCTATGGCAGACTTCCAGAAGCTTTTACGTGTGGTCACTAAAGGAAATTGATTGTTACCAACATCATAAACTAAGTCGGCATTAATGACAGTTAGGCACTTTTTGTTTGTTCGTGCGTTATTAACCCACTCGCCTTCATCGACAATGCGTTTACACAGGTCTAAATACTGTTTCATTGGTCCCAATTCCTTTTTTGCTTTTATCGATTATACCTAATCAGGGCAGGCAAATCATTGCCAAAGTGAAATGCAGATTCAATTAATTAATTTATTTTCAGCGTTAACTTTACGCTCGATACCTCGGTTAAACCGAGTTAATATCAAGAAACAATCGATTATTATTGTTTGAACATTTAAGATAGACTGATCCGATTGTTTTTTAGGAGTGTTATATGGAACGAGCAATTAAGAACTTCTTAAGCCAAGAATCTGCAGGTGGCATTTTATTAATGGTCGCAGTAGCTTTGGCGATGATTTTAGCCAATTCCCCGTTAGCTGGAGTATATCAAGGTTTTTTAGCCACAGAAGTACAGTTACGGGTGGGCGATTTAGATATCGATAAGCCGTTATTACTGTGGATTAATGATGGGCTAATGGCGTTATTCTTTTTATTAATTGGTTTGGAAGTGAAGCGCGAATTACTTGAAGGGGCCTTATCAAGTGTGGCCAAAGCTTCATTACCCAGTATTGCTGCTATTGGCGGCATGGTGTTTCCGGCGTTGTTTTACTTAGCATTTAACTACGCAACCCCCGAAACTCAAGTCGGATGGGCTATTCCTGCCGCTACAGACATCGCTTTTGCTTTAGGTATTATGGCATTGCTCGGTAATCGTGTACCTGTGGCATTGAAGGTGTTTTTATTAGCCTTAGCGATTATTGATGATTTGGGCGTTATTGTCATTATTGCCTTGTTTTATAGTACTGATTTATCCATGACAAGCTTGGTCATTGCAGCGGTATCGATTGTGCTTATGGTTGCATTGAACAAAAAAGGGGTCAGTTCAATTTTACCTTACGGTTTACTTGGTTTTATTTTATGGGTCGCCGTATTGAAGTCTGGTGTACACGCGACATTGGCAGGTGTAATTATTGCATTTTGTATTCCTTTACGTGCAAAGGATGGTACTTCACCATCGGAACATTTAGAGCATAAGTTGCATCCTTGGAGCACCTTTATGATCCTGCCCGTGTTCGCTTTTGCTAATGCTGGTTTGTCATTAACGAATATGACTTTAGATTCATTTGCTGAACCCATTACCTTAGGCATCATTATGGGTCTGTTGCTCGGTAAGCCGATTGGGGTGCTGTTATTCAGTTATTTAGCCGTGAAGCTTAAGTTAGCAGAACTACCACCAGGGATTGGTTGGAGACACATTATTCCTGTTGCAGTGATGTGTGGTATCGGATTTACTATGTCAGTGTTTATTGCTTCGTTAGCGTTTGAACATTCACCTGCGGCATATGGTGATTATGCAAGACTTGGTATTTTAACAGGATCGTTATTAGCAGCACTAATTGGTTATTTTTGGTTAGCCAAAGTACTGCCTGAAACAGGAGAAAAACATGAAACTCACTAAATTATCTTTGGGAATGTTGTTAACGTTGTTTGTTATTCCCGCATCGGCTGAATCGTTCAATGTTTGTCTAAAATCATCTGAGTCACCCACTTGCCAAAGTTATCTAGAAGGTGTGGTAGATGGCGCCTTGATGTACCGAGATGGTCTGGCTAAGAAAAGAATCGAGCCAAATGATTATGAGTCAAGAGCACTAAAGTACCGAGCCGGAAAGCGTTATCAAACGGCAAACGTAAATTATTGTGCTAGTCATATACCGGTAAAATCTGAAATAGTATCAGCACTCACTGAGCAAGTGTCACTAAGCAATGTCAGTAATAGCGCTGAGCTAGAGTCTGTTATTACTAGTTTGATGGATTGCCGCCAGAGTAAGTAAACCGCAACATTAATTAACGCAGCCGTTTGGCTGCGTTTTTTTATGCTTAATCTTGGCTAATAAATCGGTTAATTAATATTGTGGTTGAGTACCGATGATTAATGAACAGCGGAATTTTGGGTTTATTTGCTATAGTAGTATGAGTGGCTTTTCTTGGGTTAGTGATTGATATGCAGCATTTAAATTATAACCATTTATATTATTTTTGGATGGTACAAAAAAAGGGTTCAGTAACTAAAGCGGCTGAAGCATTGTGTTTGGCCCCGCAAACCATAACTGGGCAAATTCGTGCATTAGAAGAGCGATTAAAAGGCACGTTATTTAAGCGTGTCGGCCGTAACTTAGTCGCAACCGAGTTGGGCGAATTAGTATTTCGTTATGCCGATAAAATGTTTAGCTTGAGTTACGAAATGCTTGATTTACTCAATTATCAGAAAGATAAGTCACTATTATTTGAAGTGGGGATTGCCGATGCCTTATCTAAAGCCTTGGTTAGTAGAGTATTGTTAACCGTTATCCCTGATGATAGTTCAGTTCACTTGGCGTGTTATGAATCAACACATGAAAGTTTAATTGAGCGTTTACGTGAACATAAGCTCGATATGATCTTATCTGATTGCGCCGGTGGTTCATTGAAGTTTCCCGAAATTTTATCCAAAAAACTGGGTGAATGTGGGGTGAGTTTCTTTTCGGCTGAAACGATTCCGGTCCCTTTCCCCGCGTGTCTTGAGCAGCGTAAATTACTCATACCGGGTAAACGGACGTCATTAGGACAACAATTACATGGTTGGTTTGCCGAAAAAAATCTTAATGTCAGTATTTTGGGGGAGTTTGACGATGCAGAAATGATGAAGGCGTTCGGTTATTTTAATCGAGGCATTTTTGTCGCACCGTCTATTTATCGTCATGATATACTGTCTCAAGGTATGGTATTACTTGGTGAAACCACCGATATTAAAGAAGAATATCATGTGATGTTCGCTGAGCGAATGATCCAGCATCCGGCGGTAAAATCATTACTGGCTACGGATTTTAGTGATTTATTTGCAGGACGAGATCTACAAGTACAAGATTTTGAAAATCGTATAAGCTAGCTTGTTATATAGACATCAGGAGATTTGTGTTGGAATTAATGAATATAGCTCGTGTACGCTGGGCATGCCGTCGTGGAATGTTAGAATTAGATGTGTTGTTTCAACCCTTTGTCGAAACCCAATACGAAGCCATGACTGATAATGATAAAAACACTTTTATTCGGTTATTGGAGTGTGAAGATCCGGAGTTATTTGCTTGGTTCATGGGCCATGAACAATGCCCAGATCCATTGTTCGCCAATATGATAGTCAAAGTCCGTGGCAGAGCCGCACCTTAACCTTTCTGTTGATTTATTGGTCAACAATAGTACTCATATGCAACAATTTGCATTGAGTGCTTCATTTTTGCAGCGTGCTGCCCTAATGGTAGCATTTGCTGTTGTATTAACGAGTTTTTTGGCTTGGCCTCATTTTCCTTCCTTGATATACCGCATCACGCAAATGTCATTATTCCTTAGCATTATCTTCATTTTTGTTTACAGCTGGCGCAGTTTATCGAATTGGCGTTGTTTGCTTACTTTGGGTGACAAGGGAACCGGTACGCTATTGCAAGGTGAAAATGGAAGTCTCAATAAAATAATACTCACTAAAAGAGCGTTTATTAGTCCATTACTGTGCGTTATTTTTTTACAACATCTTCAAACGGGTGAGAACAGGGTATTGTTGGTGTGGAGTGATATGTTAGACGACACAGCATATCGAAATCTGTGTCGTCTGTTATTAAGCAATTGATGGTATGAAGCTGAGTCACATTAGTAGGGGTTAACGGTTGGGTTGTAAAATGGTTGGTTTAGGATTGTCAATTTGTTCAGGATAATCAATATTATAATGAAGCCCTCGACTTTCTTTACGTTCCATTGCACACCGAATAATCAATTCTGCAACTTGTACCAAGTTACGTAGCTCCAATAAATTATTGCTGACACGGAAGTTTGAATAATATTCTTCAATCTCTTGTTGAAGCATTAAGCATCTTCGAAGTGCTCGCTCTAATCGTTTATCTGTTCTGACAATGCCCACATAATCCCACATAAAGAGTCGTAGTTCGTGCCAATTATGGGCGATGACGACTTCTTCATCAGAGTTAGTGACTTTACTCTCATCCCATACTGGTATCGGGCAAGGCATCGGAATTTTATGCAACAGACCTTCGATATCTTGTGAAGCTGCACGGGCAAATACTAAACACTCGAGTAGTGAATTGCTCGCGAGTCTATTAGCGCCATGTAAGCCTGTGTAAGCCACTTCACCAATAGCATATAAGCCATTAATATCGGTTTGACCATGAAGGTCCGTCATCACACCACCACATGTGTAGTGCGCTGCTGGAACCGCTGGAATAGGGTCTTTGGTGATATCAATGCCCAACTCAAGACAACGCTGATAAATGGTTGGAAAGTGTTTAATGATAAAATCAGCAGGTTTATGGCTGATGTCTAAATAGACACAATCGGCACCCAAACGTTTCATTTCATAATCAATGGCGCGAGCAACAATATCGCGAGGAGCGAGTTCTGCTCTTTCGTCGAAGTCGGGCATAAAACGGCTGCCATCTGGACGACGTAAATAAGCACCTTCACCGCGTAATGCTTCAGTTAATAGGAAGTTTCTGGCATTAGGGTGAAATAAACACGTTGGATGGAATTGATTAAATTCCATATTGGCAATACGACAACCTGCACGCCATGCCATTGCAATACCATCGCCACTGGCTATATCAGGATTAGAGGTGTATTGGTAAACTTTTGAGCTACCACCTGTTGCTAGTGCAACAAACTTGGCTCTTACGGTTTCTACATGTTCCTCATCGCGATTCCACACATAAGCACCAAGTACACGGTTACCCGGTCGATGCAATTTACGAGTGGTGATTAAATCAATCGCATTGTAACGTTCAAGTACTTGTATGTTTGGGTGAGCGATTGCACGTTCTTGCAAAGTGGTTTGCACCGCTTTACCAGTTGCATCGGCAGAATGCAGAATACGACGATGGCTATGCCCACCTTCACGAGTTAAGTGATAGGGGGCTGTACTATTATCGACTCCAGCTAAGGTTTCTTCTTTATCAAATGCCACACCACAATTAATTAACCATTGCATTGCGCTTTTTGCATTTTCTGCGGTGTATGTCACAACTGATTTATCGCATAATCCGGCGCCAGCGATTAAGGTATCGTTGACGTGGGACTCAATTGTGTCGCCTTCATCAAAAACAGAGGCGATTCCACCTTGAGCATATAATGTTGACCCTTCTGATAATGGGCCTTTAGAAAGAAGAATTACTTTTGATTTTTCAGCAAGATGTAGTGCTAAAGTTAGTCCTGCAGCACCGCTGCCGATGACCAAAATGTCAGATTGGTGTTCAACTGCTTGTTTCATCAGGTATCATGGTGTGGCTTTGTGGTTTGATCATAGTAAATCAAATAACCGAGACAGGGTACTTTTACAGCGTATTTTATTGTGATTTTGCTTAGATATTTTGTTTATATGTAAAATAAATTAATTTTTTTTAATTCAATATCGAACTTTCTTCATATCAGTAGGTCTACTTATATGAACAGGATTCGAGCGACTGAGAAATCAGCATTACAGATTTAGGAGTAGTCGGCTCGGATGAGTGGACAATATAGTGATCAACAATTAGTTGAACGAGTACAGCAAGGCGATAAAAATGCATTTAACCTGTTAGTGCTGAAGTATCAAAATAAAGTGATGAGTTTGATTTCCAGATATGTTCGCAATCAAGCGGATGTTGCGGATGTGACACAAGAAGCCTTTATTAAAGCGTATAGAGCATTAGCAAATTTTCGTGGTGAAAGTGCATTTTATACTTGGTTGTATCGTATTGCGGTAAACACCGCAAAAAACCATCTTACATCGCAAGGGCGCAGAGCACCTGCAAACGATGTCGATATAGAAGATGCAGAATATTATGAAGGCAGTGATGCGTTAAAAGAGTTTGCATCACCAGAGCGGTTATTAATGAAAGATCAAATGAGTAAAGTGATCTTCGATACGCTCGATACTCTGCCTGAAGAATTAAAAATGGCAATATCACTCAGAGAGCTAGAAGGTATGAGTTATGAAGATATTGCTAATATAATGGATTGCCCTGTTGGCACAGTAAGATCGCGTATCTTTCGTGCTCGAGAAGCAATCGACAAACAGCTCCAGCCTTTGCTGGAAAAGTAACAGTCTTAACCTTAGATAGGTGAATAATGCTTAAATCAAGTCAAGAGTGGGTATCTGCAGCAGTTGATGGTGAAGCCGATGATAAAACATTGGCGCAGCTTTCTGCCGACGTTGATTCACATGATGAGTGGCAACGCTATCACATGATAGGCGATGCAATGCGCGGCGAGCTGCCGGCAGCCATTGACTTAGACCTTTTCGCTAGCATCACTGCAGCAATTGAGCTTGAACCGACAATTATTATGCCTCAAGCCAAACAAAGTGAATTAGCTGAGAAAGTTAGCACCCCACAGCAAGTTGCAGTGGGTTCAAACGTGGTGCCATTTTTCAAACAGTTTGGCCAATATGCTATTGCAGCAACAGTTGCTATGGTGGCTATTGTTGGGGTACAAAACTACAATCAAACCAATGATGCTGAGTCACCGTTACCGGTATTAATGACTCGTCCATTAGTGGGCAGTGTGTCTCCGGTAAGCTATCAGACTGGTGCAGTACAAAACCAACAAAGCTATTCTAATGAGCAAGTTATAGAACAGCGTCGCCGTATTAATGCTTATATCCAAGATCACATGTTACAACAACGCTTAAACCCAGGTGTTGCTGTTGATGATAATAGCGTGCAAGATGCAGCGGTAAACCCATAATCCGTCGGCAGAATCTTGTCTTACCATGTTAGGAGTTAGCTTGCGCCTTATCCTGCTAGCACTGTTAGTGTTAACCTTTCCAACACACGCTGAAGATGATTTATCTGCTAAAGCTTGGCTTAAGAATATGAGCCAAGCAATGCACGATAAGCAATACAAAACCTCTATTATTCAGCTACAAGCCGACCATATCCGTCCGCTTGTTTACATTCATGGCATTGTCGATAATAAAGAAGTCGCATTACTTGAATACCTTAATGGCCCTCCTAAAAATGCAGTGCGAGTGGGTAATACAGTTACGTTCATAGAACATGACCAACCGGCTTACAGTGTTATCGCTCCTCGTATTCAGGGAATTTGGCCAGCAGCTTTAGCGGGAGATTTAAGTCAGCTCGAAAAAGGCTATCAGTTTGTTATTGGTGGTCGAGGGCGTATTGCTGGACGTCCAGGTCAAATGATCCGTTTACTCGCCAATGATGACAATCGTTATGACGCTCAAGTGTGGATTGATATGGACACTTATTTGCCATTACGTTTTGACTCCCTCAATAAAGAAAAACAATTACTTGAACAAACCATGGTAATTGAGCTGATTGAATTAACCGAACCTGCGAACATTTTAATTGAAGCTGCAAAGCAAGAATGGCCTGCAGTGATGAACCAAGCGGAACGCACCGATGGTAAAAACTGGCAATTTACTTGGTTACCAGAAGGATTTGATGTGGTTGTTCGCGATCATCACCGTTTAATCGGTATTCACGAGCCCGTTGAATATGTGGCGTTAACGGATGGATTAGCCAATATTTCTGTTTATGTCGCGCGAGCTGGAGAAAATCCAATGCCCAATGAACTGCTTATTCGTAATGGTTTATCCATGGTAGTCGTTAAGGTAGGTACGCTTGAAGTTGTTGCTATTGGTAAGGTTCCTTCTGAAACATTAGACAAGATAGCCAATAGTTTAGTGTTAAAATAAACAGTGTTCATTAACACGAAAGTCGTGACAACAATATTTTGTGTCACGGCTTTCGTGTTTCTAGTGGCAAATTAGAAATGATATAGCTTAGCGGTAAACTTGCTTAGCCAATGAGTTGCATTGTGCTAAAATTGCCTTCTAATTTATGGTTTGAGCTGATTAAATGAAAAGCCACATGTCCGAGTCATCTACATCCACTATGATGGAAGAAATTGCCCGCGTGGTTGATTATCAACAGGGCTGGGTAACCGTTGAGGTAGAATTAAAAAGTGCATGTAACCATTGTGCCAGCAGTGAGAATTGTGGCACGTCGACGATAGCTAAAGCTTTTTCGGTTCATACACAACGGTTTTCATTACCGAGTGAAAAACCTTGCCATAGCGGTGATTTGCTTAAAATCGGCTTACCTGAAAGCGTTATTATTAAAGCGGCGGCATTAGTGTATTTATTGCCGTTAATAGGGTTATTTTTATCTGCAATGATAGGGCATATGCTGGCCGCTGGCATAGGATTAAGTACGAATGGTTTTGCTATGGCTTTTGGTGCATTAGGCGCATTGGTTGCTTGGTTTATTGGTAAACACTTTGCCACTGAACTTGAGGCTCACGCCACACCAGTGATCATTGCCTATTTAGGCCAAGAAGTGGGCATTATCAGTGCGAGTCATTAGTGAGTATTTTCCACATTTATACTGATGGATTATGATGCCGTGTAACATGTTGAACCATCTCTTTAAACCTAAAAATGTGTGTTCATGCACTCGAAAATCTCCTGTAATGGTCAATAATCGCCCCAAAATGGATACTATTGTTTAATCTGATTGGTATTACCCCCCCAATCAGGTACAATTTGCCACCTTAATTTTCATCATTTTAGTAGTAGTCATTGCAGCATAATGAAACACATTAGAAACTTCTCGATTATTGCCCATATCGACCATGGTAAATCAACTTTATCCGATCGCCTGATTCAGGTATGTGGCGGCTTAACTGACCGTGAAATGGCTGCACAGGTTTTAGATTCAATGGATCTAGAACGTGAGCGTGGCATTACGATTAAAGCCCAAAGTGTCACCTTAGATTACCATGCCAAAGATGGTAACACTTATCTACTCAACTTCATTGATACACCCGGCCACGTTGACTTCTCTTATGAAGTATCACGTTCTTTGGCTGCATGTGAAGGTGCACTATTAGTAGTTGATGCTGGTCAAGGCGTAGAAGCTCAGACATTAGCAAACTGCTATACCGCACTAGAAATGAATTTAGACGTAGTTCCTGTATTAAATAAAATCGACCTACCTCAGGCTGAACCAGACCGTGTTGCAGCAGAGATTGAAGACATTGTTGGCATTGATGCCATGGATGCTGTGCGTTGTTCAGCAAAGACAGGTGTTGGTGTTGATTTAGTACTAGAGGAAATTATTGCGAAAATTCCTCCTCCAGTGGGTGATGAATCTGCGCCTTTACAAGCGTTGATTATTGACTCGTGGTTTGATGCATACCTTGGTGTTGTGTCTTTAGTACGTATTAAGAATGGTATTCTTAAAAAAGGTGAAAAATTTAAAGTGATGTCCACTGGACAGAACTATAACGCGGATCGCGTTGGTATTTTTACACCAAAAGAAAAAGATAAAACAGAGCTTCGTGCTGGTGAAGTGGGTTATGTTATTTCTGGTATTAAAGAAATTCACGGTGCGCCAGTAGGCGATACCTTAACTCATGCAAAACATGGCGCAGACAAACCGCTACCAGGTTTTAAACGTGTTAAGCCTCAGGTTTATGCTGGTGTATTCCCGATTTCTACCGATGAATATGAAAGCTTCCGTGATGCGTTAAATAAATTAAGTTTGAATGATGCATCACTGTTCTTCGAACCAGAAACGTCATCAGCGTTAGGTTTTGGTTTCCGTATTGGTTATCTCGGCCTTCTCCACATGGAGATTGTTCAGGAGCGTTTAGAGCGCGAATATAATTTGGATTTGATTACGACGGCACCCACAGTGGTGTACGAAGTTATCATGAACAATGGTGAAACGATTTACGTTGATAACCCATCGGGCTTACCAGCGCTAAATAATATCGAAGAAATTCGTGAACCGATTGTTGAAGCCAATATATTAGTGCCAAAAGAATACTTAGGTAACGTGATTACCTTGTGTATTGAAAAGCGTGGCTCGCAAACCAATATGGTTTATCACGGTAACCAAGTGGCCGTGACTTATCATTTGCCGATGGCTGAAGTGGTAATGGATTTCTTTGACCGTCTTAAGTCAACGAGTCGGGGTTATGCATCATTAGAGTATAACTTTATCCGTTTTGATCCTGCAGATATGGTGCGATTGGACATTCTAATCAATGGCGACAGAGTTGATGCATTAGCGATGATTATTCACCGCAGTAATATTCGTCATCGTGGTTTGGCATTGGTTGAAAAGATGAAAGAACTGATCCCTCGCCAAATGTTTGATATTGCTATTCAGGCTGCTGTTGGTAGTCAGATTATTGCTCGTTCAAGTATTAAAGCATTACGTAAAGATGTAACCGCTAAGTGTTATGGTGGTGACGTTTCACGTAAGAAGAAACTACTTAACAAGCAGAAAGAAGGTAAAAAACGCATGAAGCAAGTCGGTAACGTTGAAGTGCCACAAGAGGCATTCTTAGCGGTATTGAAACTTAACGATTAATTATCATTAATTGTTTTAGTGTGCTAGTGCCTGTTGATCTTTGCTGGTTAAATTTTGTTCGAGATAAAAACGTTTTAATCGAGGCGAGTGGATTGCTGCCTAGTAATCTAAGCTAAATTCACTCAACAAAGAGTAAAACGTTTTGAGCCGAACCCTTCGGGCAGCGTTTGTTGGCCATTTTTACTGCGTTATCGGCTTTTTATGTAGAATAACTACACTACAAAGCCTCTGCCTTGTATAAATGACCAACAATTCGCAGCAAAAACAACCTTGAAAGATCAACAGACACTAAACGCCGCGTATTGCGGCGTTATCGTTACTTTTACTATATATTTTGTAACACTCAACTGGGTGAATGTTTATTCGTTAATCACCATACTGGATTGAGTTATTCTGAGCCTTTGCTCAAGCTATATGGATCCAACACACCCAGCAGGAGATAAATCAGTAATGGCAGCCTATTTTTCGCTCATTTTAGTGCTCGTAACCTTAGTCAGTGGTCTTATTTGGTTAATTGATGTGGTATTTTTTGCGCCTAAACGCCGCGAAAGCTTATTAGCAGCACAAGCTAACTCAGCCCAGTTAAGTGCAGATGCGATAGATAAAATCATTCGTGAGCCTGTGTTAGTTGAAACTGCACATTCGATTTTTCCGGTTATCGCCTTTGTGATGATTTTACGCTCGTTTATTTATGAACCATTTCAAATCCCATCAGGTTCGATGATGCCGACACTCTTGGTTGGTGATTTCATATTAGTTGAAAAATTCAGTTACGGGTTACGCGATCCTGTATGGCGCAGCAAGCTGGTTGAAACCGGTGAACCTGAGCGCGGAGATGTATTTGTATTTAAATATCCTGAAAATCCAAAAATTGACTACATAAAGCGAGTAGTTGGTTTACCAGGTGACAAGATATTTTATCGTAATAAACAACTGATGATCCAAGAAGCGTGTACTAATGAAACTGACTGTCCTGCTGCTCATACTATTGAACATGTAGAGATTAATCGCGGTGAGTTTAGCCAAAATGACGTGCCATTAATTCGTTTGAGTGAGCAATTAGGCGATGTTGAGCACGATATTTTAATTAATCCAACGCGCCCTGATTTTAGACAGCATTTTTATCCTCAAGCAGGTCTTCCTGCTGGTGAGTTTGTCGTGCCAAAAGGTATGTACTTTGCCATGGGTGATAATCGCGATAACAGCACAGACAGTCGTTTTTGGGGTTTTGTACCGGAAGAGAATCTTGTCGGTAAAGCCGTTGCAATTTGGATTAGTTTTGAATTTGATCGTAAGCCGAGTGATGTGTTACCAACATGGGTACCGACCGGTGTACGTTTTGATAGAGTAGGTGGAATACATTGATGGAACCCATTAAAAATTTGCCGCGTTTGTGCCGTACTTTAGGTTATGAGTTCAATAATATTGAATTACTTATTCAGGCCTTAACACATCGTAGCGCAGCAAATAAACATAATGAGCGTTTAGAGTTTTTAGGTGATTCGATTTTATCGATAGCCATTTCAGATGCCTTATATCATCAGTTCCCAAAGGCGACTGAAGGTGATTTAAGCCGAATGCGCGCCACTTTAGTCAAAGGTGACACGCTGACAATCATCGCTAAAGAGTTCAAGCTAGGTGATTATTTGTATTTAGGCCCTGGTGAACTCAAAAGTGGTGGCTTTAGACGCGAATCTATTTTAGCTGATGCTGTAGAGGCTATTATTGGTGCTGTCTATCTTGATGCTGATATTGAAGTGTGCCGCAAGCTATTATTATCATGGTATCAAGAGCGTTTAGCTGAGATTAAACCGGGTATTAATCAAAAAGATCCGAAGACAATATTGCAAGAATACCTGCAAGGTTTTAAAAAGCCATTGCCTGATTACCAAGTTGTTGCAGTAGAAGGTGAAGCCCATGATCAAACCTTCACCGTAGAATGTAAAATTAGTGAATTAGATAAAGTTGTCACCGGTGTGGCAAGTTCAAGAAGAAAAGCTGAACAGCTTGCCGCTGCTCAGGTATTGGAGCTACTGAATAAATGACCAAAAAAACAGACTTGCCAGCAGGTGATAACCAAGAGCCTAGCTTAGATGAACTGCTGGCAAGGATGAACCAAGCAGCACCAACCGCCACAGCCAAATACGATGTAACTTATTGTGGCATGGTGGCTATTGTCGGTCGTCCCAATGTGGGTAAATCAACACTTTTGAACAAGTTACTTGGTCAAAAGGTGAGTATTACCTCAAAAAAACCGCAAACAACTCGTCACCGTATCATGGGTATTCATACAGATGGCCCAAGTCAGATTATATTTATTGATACCCCAGGTCTGCACATTGAAGAAAAGCGTGCGATAAACCGTTTGATGAACCGTGCAGCTGCCAGTTCATTAGCTGATGTTGCTATGGTTATTTTTGTTGTTGATGGTATGACGTGGACTGCCGATGATGAGATGGTGCTCCAAAAAATTCAACATCGTAATGATGATCGAAAAATCATTTTAGCCATTAACAAAGTTGATAACATTAAAGATAAGGAATCATTGTTCCCTTATTTAACGGAATTGGCTAAAAAGTTTGATTTTGATGAGATTTTGCCAATATCAGCCAGTAAAGGCACCAATGTGCAGCGCATTTTGGATATGGCGCGTGAATCATTACCTGAAGCCCCATTTTATTTCCCTGAAGATTACGTGACCGATCGCTCACAACGCTTTATGGCATCTGAAATTGTCCGTGAAAAACTGATGCGCTTCCTTGGGGATGAACTTCCTTACGACGCAACGGTTGAGATTGAACAGTTTAAAATGATGGAAAATGGCGTTTATCAAATTAATGCGTTAATTCTGGTTGAACGTGAAGGCCAAAAACGTATGGTAATTGGCAATAAAGGTGAGCGAATTCGAACTATTGCAACGCAATCTCGTCTAGACATGGAAACCTTATTTGAGAATAAAGTATTTCTTGAAGTGTGGGTGAAAGTGAAATCCGGTTGGGCTGATGATGAACGTGCATTGAGAAGTTTAGGCTATGGCGAAAGCTAAATTGACTTTAGCGTTACTGATTATGTATTTATAGGCATGGCCACTATGAAACGTGGCTATGTGCTTCATCATCGACAATTTCGTGAATCGAGCGTGATCGTTAATTTGCTGGTAGAGGGTGTTGGACGTGTTGATGCAATTACTCGAGTCGGTTCTGGTAAACGGTCAATTAAAAGTATCTTACAACCTTTTCAACCGCTAATTATCCAATTTAGTGCCCAGTCCGAAGCCAGAAATTTAGGGTTGAAAAATATTACCCAAATTGAATCCGCTGCACCTGCTATGCCGCTGAGCGGTAATAGTCTTTATTCTGGTTTTTACCTAAACGAAATATTGGTTCGCCTATTATCAGTAGATCACCAAGCGGAAGGTCTCTTTCTCGATTATCATCGTGCGCTACTGGCGTTAGCTAAACAGTTTTGTTCAAGCCACCTGCGTTATTTTGAAATGGCATTGTTACTCGAGTTAGGTGCATTGCCGTCTCTTGCTTATGACACCCAAGGTGACTCGTTAGATGACAGTTGCCACTATCGGTTTATTGCCGAGAGTGGTTTTATCCCTGTAGCCACTACTCAAGAAAGCCCTTTTTCTCATGGCAAAGGCTGCTTATCTGGAGCAATGTTGCTAGCATTGGCATCACAAAACCTGCAACCTGAACAGTTTAATCAAGCCAAAGGGTTAATGCGTTATTTACTCACACCATTGTTAGGTAATAAGCCGTTATTAAGTAGGCAGTTATTCAGTAACAAAGCGGATTAGCATATAATATTTTTTTAACCCAACACATGGGCCAAACACTTGTAAATTAGTGCATAACTTTGGTTATCGTGTGCCTCATTGTGTTATTTATTATCTTAAGGAGCTCGATGTGAGCGGAATACTATTAGGCATTAACATCGATCATATCGCGACATTGCGTCAGGCTCGCGGTACTCATTATCCTGATCCCGTGCACGCCGCCGCTGTAGCAGAGCATGCTGGTGCCGATGGTATCACGATACATTTACGTGAAGACCGTCGCCATATTCAAGATCGTGATGTGTATTTATTGGCAAAAACATTGAAGACCAGAATGAACTTCGAGTTTGCTGTAACAGAAGAAATGATCGCTATCGCCTGTGATATAAAACCAGCGTATGCGTGTTTAGTCCCAGAGAAGCGTGAAGAGCTAACTACGGAAGGCGGTCTTGATGTCGCAGGTCAATTAGACAAAATCCGCTCAGCCGTCACTCGTTTGGCTGCAGAAGGTATTAAAGTGTCATTGTTTATTGATGCTGATAAAACTCAAATTGATGCCGCAGTGTTATCTGGCGCACCATATATTGAGATCCACACGGGTTGTTATGCTGATGCCATCACCGATGCTGAACAGGCAGATGAATTAGCTCGTATTACTGAAATGGCACAATATGCACACAGTAAAGGTTTAGTGGTTAATGCTGGCCACGGATTGCATTATCACAATGTTAAGGCTATCGCGGCTATTCCTGAGCTTTATGAGCTTAATATTGGTCATGCTGTAATTGCTCGAGCCGCTATTGATGGTTTAGACACTGCAGTACGAGACATGAAGAAACTGATGCTTGAAGGCCGCAGAGGCGAATAATGGCGATTGTAGGGATCGGAACAGACATTGTTGAGATTGCCCGCATCAGTGAGCAGCGAGAGCGCCTAGGAGACAGATTAGCTAGGCGAGTACTGACTGAACATGAGCTTGCTACTTACTTGCAATCAAAACATCCTGAGCGATTTTTAGCTAAACGTTTTGCCGCCAAAGAAGCTGCAGCAAAAGCCTTAGGCACAGGAATTGGCCGAGGTGTGTCGTTTCAACATATCCATATCGACAATGATGCTAATGGTGCACCCCAGGTACGTTTTACCGATGGCGCGCTAGCACGGCTGGAACAATTAGCCGGCAAGCAAGGTTTTATCAGTATTGCAGATGAAAAACATTATGCTGTAGCCACTGTGGTGTTAGAAAGTTGATGTGAATCATATTAAGCTATGTATTAAAGGCGCATTAGCGCCTTTTTTTGTGAGCTTTCAAAATTGCCGCAAGTGGGGTAGATTAACAAGATAACAACAACTCATCTCAGAACGAGATAACAACAACTCATCTCAGAACGAGATAACAACAACTCATCTCAGAACGAGATGATAACTGACATCAAACAGTCTTTTTCTATACTAATACGATGACATCACACTAGATTATTATTGGTAAATCAATACGGATAGTAAGCAAAAATGATCCGTTAAATATGAATAAGATCGAATGTCATCATGCCAGTTTAGCTACCTCATTCCTTCTTTTGAGCTGAGGTTAACTAGAGAGAATCAAAAATGAAATCGGCAGTAGAACAACTTTCAACTTATAAAAGTGTGCATTTAAACCCACAAAACATAAAGACGCATTTTGTCGGTGTTCCAATGATTATCTGGTCGGCTTTTTTGATGCTGGGGACACTTCGCTTTGCATGGCAGGATTATCAAGTGAGTGCTGCGATGATATTAGCTGTTGTGGTATTGGGCTACTATATGGCACTTCATATGCGCCTGGCACTTGGATTAGTATTGT
This sequence comes from Shewanella frigidimarina, assembly GCF_003797125.1. GTDB lineage: Bacteria > Pseudomonadota > Gammaproteobacteria > Enterobacterales > Shewanellaceae > Shewanella > Shewanella frigidimarina. The sequence continues at coordinate 273,352 of NZ_RKKE01000001.1, read as the reverse complement.
TCATTCTGCCGGTGTTATATACCACTGAGCTGGTTGTTCATACTTCACATCCCTTTATCGTTGCCATTAGTATTTTTGTTATTGGCTGGGTTATTCAGTTTATTGGCCATAAATATGAAAAGGCTAAACCTGCTTTTATGGATGATCTCAATCAGCTTCTGATTGGGCCATTTTTTTTGATGGCAGAGTTGTATTTTATATTGGGTTTGGAGAAAGACTTAGCCGCAGAAATTACCCCAATCGCACGTGATAAACGCCGTGCTTTAGAGGCTAAACGTCGTGCGTTGTAATGAATGACGAATTCATGGCAATAAAAAAGGCGCTTGCAGCGCCTTTTTTAAGTGTGAAAATCTATTCGTTATCATCAATTAACGTTAAATTACTGGGTAAAACTCTGACTGTTTTAATCATATTATCCGCAACATCGATAACTTCTATTTGATAATCAACGATGCGTAAGCTGGTGTTTGCAGCTGGAATATCTTCGAGAAATTCAATGATAAGGCCATTTAAGGTTTTAGGGCCATCAATCGGAAGATTCCATTTCATTTCTTTATTAAGGTCACGAATGTTAATCGTGGCATCAATTAAGAAACTACCATCTTGTTGGATATTAATGTCTTCACTTGCTGTGGTCAGCATCGAGGTAGTGAAGTCACCGACAATCTCTTCTAGAATATCTTCGAGTGTGACTAACCCCTGAATATCACCATACTCATCAACAACCAAGCCTATACGTTCTTTATTTTGCTGGAAATTAGTCAATTGAACGTTTAGTGGTGTGCCTTCAGGAATAAAGTATAACTCCTTAACAGCCCGTAATAATGACGACTTGCTGAATTGCTCTTTAGATTGTAAGCGTAATGCATCGCGCAAGTGAATAAACCCGACTGCATCATCGATGTTATCGCGATAGACTAATACTCGAGTATGCGGACTTTGAATTACTTGCTTATTTATCAATTTAAAGTCGTCATTGACGTTAATCGCATAAATATCTGAACGCGAAATCATAATGTCTTCGACGGTGACTTTTTCTAAATCTAAAATCGACAATAACATTTCTTGGTGACGCTGTGGGATCAGTGCTCCAGCTTCATGCACAACGGTACGCAGTTCTTCTTGGCTTAACGCATCACTTGTTTTAACTGTTTTAATACCCATCAAACGTAAAAACATGGAGGTAATTAAGTTGATTGCTTTCACTAATGGCGACAGCAATATTAATAACCAACCTAATAAAATACTCGACGGGAATGCAATACGTTCAGGGTGCAAAGCCGCAAACGTTTTTGGTGTGACTTCTGCAAACACTAACACCACAATAGTCAGAACACCTGTAGCAATAGCAACACCCATATCACCAAATAAGCGCATACCGATAATAGTCGCAATTGCTGATGCAAGAATGTTAACCAGGTTATTGCCGATGAGAATCAAGCCAATGAGTCGATCTGGGCGATCTAATAACTTTAAGGCACGCTGGGCACCTTTGTGGTCATTGGACGCAAGATGTCGTAAGCGGTATCGGTTGAGGCTCATCATTGCGGTTTCTGAACCAGAAAAATAAGCAGAAATCACGATTAAAACCAAAAGGAAAATAAGGAGTGCGCTGGTAGATATAGCGTCCAAAAAAGGGGCCCCATGAAGTGGTGTGAAATTGGCCTATTGGCCAAATTGTCATAAATTTAACGGCCATTATTTATTATTGGCCGTTAGTGTCAAGTAATCTAGGTTATTTTTCAACAGAATAGAAAAGCTTATTCAGTGTAAAAATATTAAAATCAGTTTAATATCAATTCTTTAACAACTCTAGCGCCAAAATAAGCTAGCGATAGTAAGCCTGCACCCGATAAGCTATAAATCACTGCGGTACGGATTCTACAGCCAACTGTATATTGCTGCCACAACATCACGGCGTAAACCACCCAAGCGATTATGGACAATATTGCTTTATGGCCTTTACCGTCGCCAAACATATCATCTAAAAATACAAATCCTGTTACCAGCGATAAACTAAGTAAGATAAAACCAATTATGATGAGGTGATAAAGTTGCTTTTCAACCGTCATTAATGGTGGCATAGCAGGGCTCATCATCATCTGTTTTTTCTTCAGTTTATTCTGGATAAACAACAGCTGAATGGCATACATAGCCGCTATCATCAAGGCGCTATACGCCATAAGTGATAATACTACATGCGCTAGGAGCTCAGGGTGTATTTCAAAGTGAGTAATAAACTGCGGTGGCACTAACCATAGAAGTGCTACTGATAAAATTGAGCAGGCATACACAACGGGAACAACAATGATGACTTTAAGTCGAGGCATTGTGATAGTGAACGTTAATGCAATAATCCAGTTAACCAATGAAATCACGTTGGTTAAACTAAAGTTTTGTCCATCTACGGTAAACACTGCATTCGAAAGCGCAAAACCGTGCATGATGACGGCAATACCAGAAGCCACCATAACGGCCTTACGGTTAGGCCCTTCAACATGAAAAAGTCGGCTTGTTACTAAAACCAAAGCTAAACAATAAAACAGCATGGCTGCCGCTGAAAAAATAACCATTGAGACTCAACCTATCATAGTAATTAATGCTGAAAAACTGCGCTGTGAGTGTTGAACAATACTATCAAAGCATCACATTTTCATTATTTTATTAGATTAACATGATCAGGGCCTAATATGGCAGTGACCTAAGACCCAAAATTTAACAGTTTCCTGCCTTTAGCTACAGTTTATTTACTCAAAATGAGCCAGTGTTTAAGTTCTTCGTGTTGCAAGTATCGTAATTTAGAGTGGCTTGGGTATAATGGGCACAATTATCGATATGCTTAAAAGAGCCGCTCAATGTTTGAAAATTTATCTGACAGACTTTCACGCACACTAAAAAACATTAGTGGCCGTGGTCGCTTAACAGAAGACAACATTAAAGAAACCCTGCGTGAAGTGCGTATGGCGCTGCTTGAGGCGGATGTAGCTTTACCTGTTGTTAGAGACTTCGTTAACAGCGTTAAAGAACGCGCTGTAGGTCAAGAGGTGTCAAAAAGCTTAAGCCCAGGGCAAGCGTTTATTAAAATTGTCCAAAATGAGCTTGAAAAAGCCATGGGTGAGGCGAATGAAGCCCTCGACCTAGCGGCAATACCTCCAGCCGTGATCATGATGGCGGGTCTTCAAGGCGCGGGTAAAACAACCTCGGTAGCCAAATTAGGTAAGTTTTTACGCACTCGTCATAAAAAATCAGTCCTTGTTGTTAGTGCTGACGTATACCGTCCAGCAGCGATTAAGCAACTTGAGACATTGGCAACAGAAGTCGAGGTTGAATTCTTTCCGTCTGACGTGAGCCAAAAGCCTGTTGATATTGCTAAAGCAGCAATAAGCTATGCAAAATTAAAATTCATTGATGTGGTGATTGTCGATACAGCAGGTCGCCTGCACGTTGATGAAGCCATGATGGATGAAATCAAACAGCTGCATGCAACTGTCAATCCGGTAGAAACGTTATTTGTTGTTGATGCGATGACGGGGCAAGACGCCGCCAACACGGCTAAAGCATTCAATGAAGCTTTACCTTTGACGGGTGTTATCTTAACCAAAGTTGATGGTGATGCTCGCGGTGGTGCTGCGTTATCGATTCGCAGTATCACAGGTAAACCGATTAAATTTTTAGGTGTTGGTGAGAAAACCGATGCTCTAGAACCTTTCCATCCAGACCGTATTGCTTCGCGTATTCTCGGAATGGGTGATGTGTTGTCTTTAATTGAAGAAGTTGAACGTGGCGTCGATAAAGACAAAGCGATGAAGCTGGCTTCAAAAGTTAAATCTGGCGGCAGTTTCGACCTAGAAGATTTTCGTGAGCAATTACAGCAAATGAAAAACATGGGCGGAATGATGAACATGCTTGAGAAGCTTCCTGGTGTGGGACAATTACCACCTGAAGCATTGGCTCAGGTTCAAGACGGTAAAATGACCGGACAAATGGAAGCCATTATTAATTCAATGACTTCTAAAGAACGTAAGAATCCAGATTTGATTAAAGGATCTCGTAAACGTAGAATCGCTGGCGGTTCTGGTACCCAAATTCAAGATGTAAACCGCTTATTGAAGCAATTTACCCAAATGCAGAAAATGATGAAAAAGATGTCTGGCAAGGGTGGAATGAAGAAGATGATGCGCGGAATGGGCGGAATGTTACCACCAGGAATGAAGTTTCCTGGTAGATAATAACAGCATCTTTCAAGAGCAAAACTAGTAATTTTTAAATTCAATCAGTTGGTTAGGTTATATTTTTGACTTTATTGCAACAAAATGGGTGAGCTAAAAATCATCAGATTTGGTTGCAATAGTTCAAAAGTCAGGTAAAATCTTCCGGCTTTCTTTCTGGGACTCTTCGCGAACACGGAGTTCCAGTTTTTATTTTTGCTTCTAGCAAATCATTAGAGGAATAAAACGCATGGTTACCATTCGTTTAGCTCGTGGCGGCGCAAAAAAGCGTCCATTTTACAATATCGTTGTTGCTGATAGCCGCAATGCTCGTGACGGTCGTTTCATCGAACGTGTAGGTTTTTTCAATCCATTGGCTCGTGGCCAAGAAGAAACTTTACGTTTAGATCTTGATCGTGTTGAGCACTGGGTTGCTACTGGCGCTGCAACATCTGAGCGTGTTGCAAAACTGATTAAAGACGCGCGTAAAGCTGTTGCTTAATTGCGTATAAGGTATAGATAGATGAGTAGTAACCAAGAGCTAGTTGTACTGGGTAAGTTAGGTTCCAGTCATGGTATTAAAGGTTGGCTAAAAATCACTTCCTATACCGATTCTGTTGAAGGTATTTTCGATTATTCGCCTTGGCTTATAAAAGAACAAGGCGTTTGGCGTGAAGTTAAGGTCGCTCAGTGGCGTTTTCAAGGTAAAGCTGTAGTGGCTGAACTAGAAGGTGTCGCTACCAGAGAACATGCGCAAATGCTCACAAATTGTGAAATTGCGATCATGCCTGAGCAAATGAAAGATTTGGATGATAGTGAATTCTATCATCGTGATCTTATCGGCTGCGAAGTGACCAATATAAACGGCTATAACATGGGTATTGTTGATCAGATCGTGGAAACAGGATCAAACGACGTGCTGCTGATTAAAGCTAATGCCAAAGATGCCTTCGGCAAAGCGGAACGTATGATCCCCTTTGTCCCTGAGCAGTTCATCAAACAGGTGGACTTGCAAGGGAAACAGATTTTAGTGGATTGGGATCCTGACTTCTAAGTCGAGGTACAACATATGTGGTTAGGGGTAATCACCCTGTTTCCAGAGATGTTTCGTGCTGTTACAGACTTTGGGGTTACGGGTCGAGCCGTGAAAAACGGCCTGCTAGAGGTGCAAACGTGGAATCCTCGAGATTTCACCCATGATAGACATAATACTGTGGACGACCGACCTTATGGTGGTGGGCCCGGTATGTTAATGATGGTGCAACCTCTACGTGATGCTATCCATGCAGCTAAAGCCGCTGCAGGTGATAGGGCAAAAGTGATTTATCTATCTCCTCAGGGACGCAAGCTGGATCAGCATGGCGTTACTGAGTTAGCTAAATCAGAGTGTTTGATTTTAGTGTGTGGTCGATACGAAGGTGTTGATGAGCGCATTATTCAAACAGAAGTTGATGAAGAATGGTCTATTGGTGATTACGTACTTTCGGGTGGTGAGTTACCGGCAATGACTTTAATCGATTCAGTGGCTCGTTTAGTACCTGGTGTACTGGGCAAGCAAGCGTCAGCAGAGCAAGATTCTTTCTCTGATGGTTTACTGGATTGTCCTCATTATACACGCCCTGAACAATTGGATTGTCTTGACGTACCCGCAGTGCTGCTAAGCGGTGACCACGAAAAAATTAGACTCTGGCGTTTACAACAAAGTATCGGAAGAACTTTTTTGAGACGACCAGAATTATTTGAAAATCTAGCTCTGACTGACGAACAAACGACTTTATTAGCGCAGTTCGTGAATGAAACGGACAAGTCCGCATAGTCAACGCTCAGTTATTACTAGGATGGAGTAATTATGAACAACATCATTAAAATGCTCAACGATGAGCAAATGAAAACAGATGTGCCTGATTTTGGTGCTGGTGATACAGTAGTAGTTCAAGTACGTGTTAAAGAAGGCGAAAAAGAGCGTCTTCAGGCTTTTGAAGGTTTGGTAATTGCTAAGCGTAACCGTGGTCTGCATTCAGCATTCACAGTACGTAAAATCTCTAATGGCGAAGGTGTTGAGCGTGCTTTCCAGACGCACAGCCCGCTAATTGCTAGCATCGAAGTTAAGCGTCGCGGTCGTGTACGTCGTGCTAAACTGTACTATTTACGTGAGCGTTCAGGTAAGTCTGCACGTATCCGTGAAAAATTGGCAACTAAGTAATAGTTACCGATACAGAATAAAGATGCAGTGTTCGCACAACAACCCGCCGAAAGGCGGGTTTTTGTTTGTGGGACTTTTAAAAATAATAAAGCGATAACAACGAATAAAGCGATAACAACGAATAGAGCGATAACAACGAATAGAGCGATAACAACGAATAGAGCGATAACAACGAATAGAGCGATAACAACGAATAGAGCGATAACAACGAATAGAGCGATAACAGCGAAAAAGTACAAGAAGCGTATTTGAGTGTTTTTTGTTCAATACCTCTTAGGTTAAGTAATTTTTTACCTTTTGTGTAAATAAGCCTTGCTCTAGAACCTTTGCACAGGCATAGTTGCTTTTAAGGTGTAATGGTGTAGCGTTACAAAAATACAGATTGTATTGTCTAATACCTAAAAATCAAATCTATTAGTGACCTTTGGTCTGTCGTCAAAAGAGAGTGATAAGTATGCAACAAGATACCATTAATAATGTGCACATCAGTTCAGAACAAGTGCTAGTGACTCCAGCAGAGTTAAAGCAAGAACTTCCATTATCAACTCATGCTTATCAATATATTCTAAATGCTCGCAAGCAAGTCTCAGATATTGTCCACAAACGTGATAATCGCGTGCTTGTGGTGACGGGGCCATGTTCTATTCATGATATTGCAGCGGCAAAAGAGTATGCATTAAAACTGAAAAAGTTACATGATGAACTCAGTGATGACTTCTACATCTTAATGCGCGTGTATTTCGAAAAGCCTCGCACAACGGTCGGCTGGAAAGGGTTGATTAATGACCCTGATATGGATGAGTCATTTGATGTCGAGAAAGGACTCAGAATGGCTCGAGAACTCATGATTTGGCTTGCTGAACTTGAATTGCCTATCGCGACAGAAGCGCTGGATCCGATCAGTCCACAATATTTATCCGAATTAGTTACTTGGTCTGCAATTGGCGCAAGAACCACAGAGTCGCAAACTCATCGAGAAATGGCTTCAGGTTTGTCGATGCCTGTTGGTTTTAAAAATGGCACAGATGGTAAGTTGGAAGTGGCTATTAATGCATTAAAATCAGCTGCCAGCAGCCACCGCTTTATGGGCATTAACCAAGAAGGTCAAGTTTCATTATTGCAAACAGCTGGTAACCCAGATGGGCACATTATTTTGCGTGGCGGGTTAGCGCCTAACTATGATGCTGACAGTGTTGCTCAGAGTGAAGCACAAATTCATAAAGCCAAACTCAGTGCTCGTTTAGTCGTTGACTGCAGTCATGGTAATTCATCAAAAGATCATCAACGTCAAAAAAACGTTTGCGAAGATGTATTTAACCAAATTGAAGCAGGTAATAAATCTATCATCGGTGTTATGCTTGAAAGTAACCTCAATGAAGGTAATCAGAGTTCAGATAAACCGTTAGCAGAGCTAAAGTATGGTGTTTCTGTCACTGACGCATGCATTGATTGGGAAACTACTGAAACCATTTTAAGACAAGGCGCTAACCAGTTGTCTGCAGTATTACCAACGCGTTTTGAGACGCTGCAGGTTGTTAACGGTTAATGGATAAACAGATGAATGAAAAAACCACAGCAGGCTTAGAGCATCTTCGTGATTTAATTGATGGAGTTGATCAACAATTACTGCATTTATTACGTAAACGTCTCGATTTAGTGGCGCAAGTTGGTGCCGTAAAACATGCGGCTGGTGTACCTATTTATGCCCCACAGCGTGAAGCATCGATGTTAGCTAAACGTCGAGACGAAGCACAAAAAATGAATGTCTCACCACAGTTAATTGAAGATATTTTACGTCGACTTATGCGCGAATCTTACCTAAATGAAAAAGATGTTGGGTTTAAGCAGATTAAGCAAGATCTGGGTCATGTGGTCGTTGTGGGTGGTCAGGGCAAACTGGGACAGTTATTTAGCCAAATGTTGGTTCTTTCTGGTTATGAAGTTAAAAGTATAGATAAAAATGATTGGCAAGATGCCGCCGCCATTTTTGATGGTGCAGGATTAGTGATTGTTACCGTACCCATAAATGTGACGTGCGAAGTGATCCGCGACAAGTTAACGCAGCTACCTGAAAATTGTATTTTAGCTGATCTCACCTCGATTAAAGAAGCACCTTTAACTGCAATGTTAGCGGCACACAAAGGCCCGGTAGTAGGTCTGCATCCTATGTTTGGCCCTGATGTTGGCAGTCTTGCTAAACAGGTGGTGGTAGTGTGTCATGGTCGTCATCAAGAAGCGTATCAATGGTTACTACAACAGATTGAAATTTGGGGGGCTCGTATAGTTGAAGCTGAAGCAGAGCGTCATGATAAAGCGATGCAGCTAGTGCAGGCTATGCGTCACTTTTCAACATTCGTGTATGGCGTCAACTTGTGCAAAGAAGAAGCTGATATTGGTAATTTATTACAGTTTAGCTCACCGATTTATCGTTTAGAGTTAGCCATGGTAGGTCGTTTATTTGCTCAAGATCCGGAGCTTTATGCCGATATAATTTTTGCTCAACCAGGTAGTCAACACGCTATTAGTGATTATCTTGATAATTATCGTGATGCATTAACAATGTTGCAAACGGGTAATAGGCAAGCCTTTGTGGAGCAGTTCCAGCGTGTCGCTAAATGGTTTGGTGATTTTGCGCCGCAGTTCCAACATGAAAGCCGCGCCATGTTGCAATCTGTTAATGATATGAAAGCTGGATAGCGTTAAGTGAAGCATTATTAATTGAACTAAATATTGCCAAATAGTGACACAAAGCTTATGTTTAATTAACACCGTCGCCAAATAACGCAGTGTTAGCTCAATAAACTTAGTTACCTTTGGAGGTTACCCCATGTCGATGATGCCATCGAATATGCTACCTGTTCAACAGGTTGAAGATAATTCCTTAGGGCATTTTCTTTACGGTTTAATGAGTGCTTTTCCATTATTTTTTGTGCCAGTATTATTGAGTTTTTGGCTTAATTTAATCCAAAAGAACGTCAATCCAGATTCTGTATTGGGTAGCCATCTACGTTGGCAACGCATGAGTATTATTGGCCTCTGCCCATTTTTTATTGCAGGATATTGGCTCAGCCCATTATGGCTGAGTTTACCTATGTACTTACTGGGTGTTAGCTGGTTCAGTTATCGTATTTTTAAAGGCTGGATAAGTTTAAATGATGGCCTAGCAGTATAATTATTGAGTAAACTTGAGTAACTAATTACCTTTTACAATTGCGAATTATAAAAATGCCGAGAATGTTCTCGGCATTTTTATGTGTGTCATTCTTGGTTATTTAATCGTTACTTTGCTTGGTATAAACCATGAATAATTTCAGCTTGCGATGCTCCATCCTGATGTAACAATATAATTCCATCAGCATTAAGTTGCTTAACAGCATTTGCGTGAGTATTTAGCAGTGCAGCATTAATGCTGAAGCTGGTGTTAACGATGACGGGTAAATGGCTGCGGGATTTCACTTCAACCAATCCAGCTAAATCGAGGCTTAACTGCTCTGGGTGCGTGAAACTGCGTACACCTGATTCGCTTAGCCCGAGCTGTTGATTTCCGTGGCTAAGGACTGTATCGGCAGCTTGTAGCCAATCATCAATACTAGCCATGGTATTTCTTTCTAATATTACCGGTAAATTGACGGAACCAATTAAGGTTAACATGTCTGGGTTATACATTTGTTTACCACTTAATATCAGCATATCTGCTAATTGGCTCGCAATGATAAATTCTTGTTCTTGGTCTATTTGCATTACACATAATAAACCGGCTTGTTCAATGACCTGTGCATGCTGCTTTAATTGTTGTTCATTGAGTTGTTGTTTTAAATCATTGAGCACAATAGCTTGAAAGCCTGATTCTTTGATGTGCTTTGCTTGCGTAGCCAGTTCGGTATTATCTATCGGTAAGTTAATTTGTTGTAATGCGCTAAATTGTCCTGCACCTATTTGTAAGTGCTGGCAAAACAATTGAGTATCTTGTGATTTATAGTCGCGTGAATGCTTAGCTTGGCTATGGGGTACCGTCTTGACTGGCTCTTGTTTAGAGCTACCGGGTTCAATCAATAACTGAGCTTGCGATAATTGTGTCGGTTTAACGGTTTCACAAGGATAACAACCTAATACTTTGATAAAACGTGTAAGGCGCTCTAACTCTTTAATTGCTTGTTGTACTTCGGTAGTCGCTAAGTTGCCATCAATATCGAGGTAAAACATCTCCTCCCATGGTGTCCCTGGTATCGGACGAGATTCTAACTTACTCATATTCAAATTATGAGCTTTAAGTACCAGTAGTGCTTCCACTAATGCTCCAGGTTTCTGTCCTGTTGCCATGATCAAGGTGGTTTTTGCTGGCAGCTGAGAAGGCACCGCAGAAGCTTTTCGAGCGACAACGATAAAACGACTCTGATTGATTTTTTGGTTTGCCAAACCTTGTTCCATTGCAATTAATTGGTATAACGCTCCGCCTTCAGCACTGCCTATTGCTGCGACAGTGTTGTTGTCTGCCTCGACAACTTTTGTCATAGCTTCAGCACTACTAGAACAATATTCAAGTTTGATATGTGGGTGCTGACTTAAATAGCGGCTGCACTGACTGATTGGTTGTGGATGAGCATAAATAGTTTTGATATCAGATAGTTTACTGTTGGGTTTAGTGAGTAAGCAATGGCTCACTTCAATAGTCGTTTCGCCCACAATCGATAGTGTTGTATGTTGAAGTACGTCATACACTTCATTGATAGATCCAGAAGAAGTATTTTCAATCGGTAAAAAGCCATAATCGGCATGACCTGATTCGACGGCATTAACGATTTCATCAAAACTTTTACACCCAAAATCTAGCATTTCCACTTGACGGCGTGAGCAGTAACGGCTCGCCGCTAAGTAAGAGTAAGAACCCCTTGCACCTAAATAAGCCACAGTATATTGCTGCTTTTGAGTGTCTGGGTTTGCTCTACCATGAAGATACGTTTGCTGAAATAACACTGAGTCTTCAATAATGCTTTGATAAAGCGATATCACAAAGTGCGCATCAAGTCCTTGGTCACGCCCTTGCTGCACAAGTCTTTCAAGTAGCTCTTTCTCTCGTTGTGTATCTCGAATAGGTCTAACATCAACTTCTTTGCTGCGTGCAACATTTAGGCTCAATTGGCGGCGCTGAGATAGTAACGCTAATAAGGATTTATCCAGTGCAGTTATCTGTTCGCGAGTTTGACTTAACTCAGGTGGTTTTTGCATATTGACCTCTATGTGACGCTACATACTGGCGCATGACTAGATACGGCAGAGTTTATAAGACAAAAAAGCCTCCCAGTTGGGAGGCTTTAGAATTTTCATTTTCGTTTTTACACAGAAAATCCGCCTCCAGGGGTGGGCTGAATAAAAAAGAAAATAAAAAGGCTGAATATTTTTTTGTTCATGAAGTAAAACTAAAGCTCTGACAGGCGACTGTCAATGTAAATTTACTCATCAAGGCTTGAGTGCTGGATTATAGACAAAAGAAAGCGCACCCGAAGGTGCGCTGGTGAGAGAGAAATAATATCAAGCGGCGTTTTCCTCCTTATAGACATACTCAAATTCGCTTTCAGTATCATTTGGTAATGATACATGGCGTTGAGCCTGGGGTTTATGGGTCAGGCGATTTAGCTGTTTTTCCAGCTTTTGTCCCATTGCAGTAATTGCTGCGTATAGGTTTTCACTTTTTGCCTGGGCGAATAAATCTCCACTAGGTAATCCAACTGATGCCTCTATTTTAAACAACTGCTTTTCTTGAGTAATAATGACGTGCGGGTTAATTAATTGAATATCATGTCGACTTAATTTTTCTAATCGTCCTTCAATACGTTCACGGATAAGGGCAGTGACTTCAAGTTGTTTGCTAGTGATTTTCAGCATATTTAGAACCTTCTTGTTGTTTGCTTAACTCCAGATTACCAAGGTTAACCATAAAATTCGTGATCTACGTCACACTTTTACCGACTTTATATGTCGAGTGCTGCATATTTGATCTCTTAGACGTTTTGAACAAAAAAGCCATTAAATATGCTTGTAATGCTGTCAATATAGGCTCATATTTGTATGGATAAGTTAATACTTAATTAGCTTTGCTGAGGTTTTTTCATACAATTTCAAGCACGATTTTGTATGGGGTTGTCTTATTCATAAACGCTCTACAAGCATGCTCCTTTATCCTATGTTACTGGTTACTTAGCTGACATTGATTTATTACTTCTCGTTAGGTTCATCCTCTTTATAAAGCAAAGCTTCTTTGGTTGTCTTTTTTAGCTGCGTAAGCATGTTTATTTGTATTAGTTTGTAAACCTTCTTGTTTTATTTATTACTGATGAGTTTATAATTTGTCAGTAAAGAATAGTAATAAGCAGGTTATTAATGAGTATAGAACAACAAAAAATAAAGGTATGGGATTTTCCAACACGTTTTTTCCATTGGGCTATGGTGTGTTTAATTGGCGGATTATGGTGGACAGCCGAAATAGGTGAAATGCAGTGGCATCAGATATTGGCGTATCTATTGATGACTCTGATTACATTTAGATTAATTTGGGGCTTTATAGGAAGTGACACCGCTAAGTTTACACATTTTTTTGTTGCACCTAAAAAAGTTATAGCTTACGCGAAAGCCCAGCCTAAACCTTCGTCACTTGGGCATAATCCACTAGGTGGTTATATGGTGATTGTGTTGCTGGGATCACTTGTGTTGCAGTTAAGTACCGGTTTATTTGCAACAGATGATATTTTTACTGAAGGTCCGCTGATATATCTAGTTTCGTCAGATACAGCTGGGTGGCTAACCTGGTTGCATAAAACCAATTTCAATCTTATTCTGGCTTTGGCTGCGGTGCATATCATTGCCGTATTAGTGCATGTGTTTAAGGGCGACAATATACTTAAAGCCATGTTCAGTGGTTATAAACAAGTTACCGAACAGGTCGCTTCACCTACATTGCGTTCGCCTTGGATGGCGTTAGTTATCGTGCTAGCCATATTTGCGGCTATTTGGTGGTTACTTCTCGAGCCTGTGGTCAGTTTTTTATAATTTCAGGCAAACTAAAGCCAATAAAAAAGCCCATAAAGATGGGCTTTTTTCATTTTTCTACTGAGCAGAGCTACTTTTACTTGCCATGGCTAACCAATCAAATTAGAGACTGATTCACGCAGTAGCAAAATAGATTAGTCTTTTTTGTAAACGTCGTGGCAACCTTTACAGCTTTTACCTGTGTTAGCAAAAGCTTGTTTAATGTTATTTTGATCGCTTGATTTAGCTGCAACAGCTAATGCCGCAGCATTATCTTGAAATGCAGTCATTTTGCTATCAAAATCGGCTTTATCCTGCCAAATTTTTGCTAGTGCTTCGGTATCGCCATTATCTGAACCGGCAATAAAACCTTCATGTGGTATCTTTGATAGCGCTGCAACATTGTCTGCACGAGTACTAAATACTGCTGCATCAAAAGGTTTTTTACCTTTTAGCATCGCGCCCATATCACCAAAGTTATAAGCAATTAAGCCGAAAGCAGCTTGGCGGTATTCAATGGCATCTGCAGGTTCTTCAAAATTATTCGCAAACACAGCAGGGATTATCATTGCGGTTGCCGCAACCGTTAGTAATATTTTTTTCATCGTCATCCTTCACTTTTTTGTGGGTGGTACTGGTTCCATAAGCACAGATATCCACATAATTAAGCTAAATTTTAACTAAAGTGCTAACCATTAAATGTTCAGCCTAATAATTAGTCGATTTTTTAGCGCTTAGTTATGAGGGTATTACACATCATTCTACACAATTTTATAAACACTTTGCGATATCTTTCATCAATAGCATACCGCAGTTATTTTTCATTTTTCATTACAAGTTTATCGCTAGCAATTTTGCTAATCGGCGTCGTTCCTTGGTACACTTGTAATGTCTGGGCATTACTAAAAAGAGAAAAACAATGCGTGCCAATTGGAATTTAGTAGTAGAAAAAATATTAACCCATGCAAATGAAGATGATTTGTCGGTGTTGTTTCATTTGTTATTAACTGAAGAAGAACGTAGTGCGGTTTCTGGACGTTTACAGGTGTTTCAAACGTTATTAGCAGGGGAGTTGAGCCAGAGACAAATTGCTGCAGAACATCAAGTGAGTATTGCAACGATTACGCGGTGTTCAAATTATTTAAAAAATATGCCAATACATCAAAGAGATTTAGTTAAAAAATTGATTTTAGGCTAAGCAATTAGCCATCGATGTGCATCGACACAATATTCCAGTCCTCAGTGCTGATAATTCAATGCTAATAAATTGCCAATATAACTGACTCGATAGGTGTTTTTATTACCTATCGAGCCTGAAGTGTTACTCATAAAATCAAATAGGCATTCATCAATGTTAATTACATTAGGTTCAGCATAAATTCCTGCTAATCAAATGTTCATGTTTTTTGTTCAGTTAATCTTTTTGATCCTCACCGCAATAGTTAATCTGACTATTGGTTAATTCCTCGCGGTAATCTGTGGTGACGATAACTTAAACGTCTTAAAAATAGGTATCCACCATAGGTGGTTAAACACAGTGCAAAAAGTGTGCTGGAATCTCTAGGGTAAAACCGATAAAGGCTCACAGCACCCAACACGTAAATAAAGGGTAATAAACCATAAATTGTTTCGGGAATGAATCCTGATTTGCGTTTACGTTTGGGGTCGGTTCTACGGTTCTTGGAGCGTAAGTTGTAAATATGTGCACCATATAAATACACTACAATTGAAGCAATAAGTGCATAATTTGGTTCGAGTAAAAAAATACTGACACTACCTACAAGCATGTAAGTGAACGGCAGTAATTCATACAGCGGTTTAATTAACATAAGCACTCCGTCGCTAGGTATTAATTATTATATTGGGAGTCAATTAGTAAGGATTGTACCCCCAAGTTATCCTTAACGGTCGATACAATAAATCTGACTAATTGATGTGATTAACGAGCTAACTATAACCTAAACAAAAAGGCACTGCCTAGTAACTAGACAATGCCTTACGATGTTTCAACCTTTTTACTGACAAATAGACATTAAAGATAGAATGAGTAACTTATCTATTTAATCAATAATGAATTAACGACAGCCACAGCCGCCATTTCCATCACAGCCAGGTTTTTCTGTGCCACATGATTCATGGTCGTGTCCGTGATCATGTCCATGGCTACCACAGCCGCCTTCTGCATGGATATGTCCATGAGATAGTTCTTCTGCTGTAGCTTCTCTTACAGCGATAACTTCGACACTAAAATGCAGTGACTGACCCGCTAGAGGGTGATTACCATCAACAACGATGACATCATCTTTCACTTCAATGACTTGAACAGGGCGTTGACCCATTTCAGTTTCAGCGATAAAACGCATACCTGGAACGATATCTTCGACATCACCAAATGCACTGACAGGAACTTCTTGCTTTAAACCTGGGTGATATTCGCCATAGGCTTGTTCCGCAGGGATCTTTGCCTCGATATTCTCACCAACAGTTTTACCTTCTAAAACTGATTCAAGTCCAGGAATTAAATTTTCAGTGCCATGTAAGTAAACCATTGGTTCACTTTCAAATGAACTTTCTACTAATAGACCTTGCTCATCAGATAAGCGGTAATGAATAGTGACCGCCGCATGTTTTGTAATTTTCATATCGCCTCCAATTGTGATGTGAGTATCATACCGTATTTTGATATCAGGCTGCGATGGCTAACATCAGTTTTTGGTTATTGAATCACAGCTTTTTTTATTTTGTCTTATGCTGCATGTTTTACTGAGTTCATGTTGAAAATAAATCATCTAATTAGTGATGAAAATGGATAAGGCGGATAAATCATCTTGGTAGTACATCTATTGGTAATCTTTTTATGAGTACGTATTAAACTACTTCTTGTATAATCCTGTATTTGTTGAACTTACTTGGCTTTACTTATTTTTTCACCGTTTACGTCAACGTTAGATTGGGCAGTCAATAATGGTTATGGCGACCGATTTTAGATTTTTAACAACTTGATTGTTAAAAAAATCAACTCTACTTAAAAAATAACTAGTAAATAAACTGTAATGAGGGGTTGACAACATTAGGTTAAAAAAGCAATTCTGTTAGCCAACGTGGATCAGCTATTTAATCTAATTAAATATTATCGATTAAATATTATCGGCAGTTAACATTTATCCTAACGAAGAGAATCATCAAATGTTTACCCTCATGCTCGTTGTAATTACAACCATTACAACCACCACTATTACCATAGTGGGGGCGGGCTGATTACACCCTAAAAGATTTTGCATAAAAAGCCCGCTTCTAACACCTGAAGCGGGCTTTTTTGTTTTTAATTCTGATATTTGATTTTAATTTAATGTTGTCACTTTAAAGTGGCAAGGAGAGCGACATGAAAGTAATGAAATTTGGTGGAACATCGTTGGCGAACTGGTCTCGTTTTTCGATGGCGGCAGACATTATTGCTGATACGGCTTCGACAGAATCTGTTGCTACGGTACTTTCTGCTCCTGCAACAGTAACCAATGCACTGTTAGAAATGGTTGATATAGCTGTTAATCAACAAGACTATCAGCCAGTGTTAGACCATATCAATGGTGTATTTAGTGGTTTATTTTCTGATGCCACTTCACTTATTACAGCCGTTCAACATAAATTATTGGTCGAGAAATTAGCTGCGCAAATGCAGGTTTGGAAAGATAAGTTGTATGGCATCAGGTTATTGGGAGAATGCCCTGATAGTGTTCGTGCTGAATTAGTGGTGACCGGAGAGCGCTTATCTGCAGCATTAATGGAACAAGTAATGTTGGCGAAAGACATTACTTCAGCACAATTAGATCCAGTCGCGTTATTTTTAGCTCATGGTCAGCCGTTGGAGTCTGTAGTCGATATTGCGGTGAGCAAGCCTCGCTTTACCTTATTGCCGCTTGATCAATACCGAGTCTGGGTGATGCCTGGATTTACTGCCGCAGATGCTCAAGGCAAAGTCGTAACTTTAGGTCGTAATGGTTCTGATTATTCTGCTGCAGTGTTGGCCGCTTGTTTAGACGCTTCTAGTTGTGAAATTTGGACTGATGTGGATGGAGTTTATAACACTGATCCACGTGTTGTGGCCGACGCTAAATTATTGTCACAATTAAGCTATCAAGAAGCGATGGAACTCTCATATTTTGGCGCCAAAGTATTGCACCCTAAAACGATTGCGCCAATTGCTCAATATCAAATCCCTTGTTATATCAAAAACAGTTTTAATCCGTCAGCTCCCGGTACATTGGTGTCTAATGATGATGACAAAACAGGGCTACAAGTTAAAGCGATTTCAAATTTAGACAATCAAACCATGTTTAACGTCTCAGGCCCAGGAATGAAAGGCATGGTCGGCATGGCAAGCAGGACTTTAGCGGTTATCTCTCGCAGTGGTATCTCGGTTTCTCTTATTACCCAAAGCTCATCTGAATACAGTATCAGTTTTTGTGTCTCTACCTCTCAAGCAAACAAAGCTAAATGGGCACTAGAACAAGAATTTGAGCTTGAATTAAAAAGTGAATTACTTGAGCCGATTGAATTACGTCAAGATTTGGCGATAGTGTCTTTGATTGGTGATGGTATGAAAACCCATAAGGGCGTAGCAGCTAAATTTTTTACAGCACTAGCTAAAGCCAGTGTCAATATCATTGCTATTGCTCAGGGTTCATCAGAGCGATCAATTTCTACCGTTATTCAACAGAAAAAAACCAAGCATGCCATTGGTGCATGTCATCAAGCATTTTTCGATGTGCAGCAGTATCTAGATGTGTTTTTAGTCGGTAGCGGTAATGTGGGTGCTGGATTACTCGATCAAATCAAGCAGCAAAGTGCGATGTTAAAAGAGCAGCACATTAGTATTCGTGTATGTGGGATCGCTAATTCGAGCCAAATGTTGTTGAATAGTGAAGGTATTGAACTTGGCGAGTGGCAGTCATTACTGGCCGAGCAGGGCCAAGCATATGATTTAGCTAAGCTACTTGAGTGGGGACAAGAGCAGCAATTACTTAATCCTGTACTGGTTGATTGTACATCAAGCGAGTTAGTGTCAGACCGTTACCTTGATGTGATGAATGCCGGTTTCCATGTTGTTACCCCAAACAAAAAATCGAATACTCGTGATTATGCTTACTATCAAGCATTGCGTAAAACGGCTTTAACTCAGCGTCGACAATTTTTGTATGAAACGACGGTAGGTGCTGGTTTACCTGTTATCGATAACTTGAAAAAACTCATGTATGCCGGAGATAAACTACATAAGTTTAATGGTATTTTGTCTGGGTCATTATCCTACATTTTTGGTATGTTAGATGACGGTATGAGCTTATCGCAAGCGACTGCGATTGCGCGTGACAAGTGTTTTACTGAACCCGATCCTCGTGATGATTTAAGTGGTATGGATGTCGCTCGTAAAGTACTCATTCTTGCTCGTGAAGTTGGCCTGCCATTAGAGCTTGAAGACATTAATATTGAATCTGTATTGCCAGCTGATTTTGATGACTCAGGCGATGTTAATCAATTTATGGCGAATCTTGCTTCATTAGATGACCTTATCTCTGCTCGAGTCGCTGCGGCTAAAACCGAAGGTAAAGTGCTGCGTTATGTTGGCCAAATTGAAGACGGGCAGTGCCATGTCAGAATTGTTGAAGTAGATGCAACTGATCCATTATACAGTGTTAAAGGTGGCGAGAATGCGCTGGCATTTTATAGCCGTTATTATCAACCAATTCCCTTTGTATTAAGAGGCTATGGTGCTGGTACTGATGTTACTGCTGCAGGGGCTTTTGCTGACGTATTAAGAACCTTAAACTGGACTCGTGAGGTTGGGTTATGAATCAAACGTTAAAAGTAAGCCAAGACACGCTTACTGTGTATGCTCCAGCGTCTATGGGCAATGTTGGTGTTGGCTTTGATTTGCTAGGCGCTGCATTGGCGCCGATTGACGGCTCATTATTGGGCGATAGAGTGATGATTAGCGTAGCTGCCAGCGGGGTTGAATATAGCCAAACAGGTGAATGGGCACATAAATTACCAAGCGATGGTAAGGACAATATTGTTTACCAATGTGCTGAGTTTTTTTTAGATAAATTACAGCGGCAAGATGGTGTCACTGTTTGTTTAGAGAAAAACCTTCCAGTAGGCAGTGGGTTAGGCTCTAGTGCCAGCTCTGTAGTCGCTGCGTTATATGCCTTAAATGAACATTTTGGACAGCCTTTTAACCAGCAAGCCTTATTAGCATTGATGGGCGAGTTTGAAGGGAAGATATCTGGCAGCGTGCATTATGACAATGTAGCGCCATGCTATTTAGGCGGCATGCAGCTAATGCTTAATGCCAGTAACAAAGCATGCGCTGCTATTCCAAGTTTTGATAACTGGTATTGGGTTATCGCTTATCCGGGAATTTCATTATCTACTGCCAAAATGCGCGAACTGCTGCCGCAGCAATATGATAAGTCTGTAGCCATCGATTTTGGTCGTTATTTAAGTGCATTTGTTCACGCGAGTTATCAGCAAGACGCTGCTTTGGCAATTGAAATGCTGAAAGATGTTTTGGCCGAACCTTATCGTGCATCCGCAATACCTGGTTATACCGAAGCACGAGCGGCATTAGCTGAATTAGGCATGCTGACTAGCGGTATTTCTGGCAGCGGCCCCACATTGTTTAGTGTAACCGACGATTTAGCCACCGCAGAAAAAGCCAAAAAATGGTTGATGCAACATTACAAACGTGAGCAAGGTGGTTTTGCTCACGTTTGTAAATTAGATAAACTAGGCACGCGCTGCGTGTAACGCTCTCTTTCACATTATTGATATTGAAATTTAAAAGGCAGTCGCAATGGAATTATATAACTTAAAACACCCATCGCAGGTAGTTAACTTCAGTCAAGCGGTTCAACTGGGTTTAGGTAAAGATAGAGGATTGTTTTTCCCAAAGTCCATTCCAGTACTATCCAATATTGATGCATTACTGGCATTACCCTTTGCTGAGCGAAGCAAAAAAGTCTTGGGTGCTTGGTTAGCGGATGAACTCGGGCAGGAGAAT
Organism: Shewanella frigidimarina; assembly: GCF_003797125.1. GTDB lineage: Bacteria > Pseudomonadota > Gammaproteobacteria > Enterobacterales > Shewanellaceae > Shewanella > Shewanella frigidimarina. The sequence goes on along the minus strand of NZ_RKKE01000001.1, from coordinate 252,861 downwards.
GTTGATAAGCTTGTTGATAAAGCATTTACCTTCGATGTACCACTCGTTAAGGTTGATGATAAACGTGCTTGTTTAGAACTTTTTCATGGTCCGACATTAGCGTTTAAAGATTTTGGCGCACGGTTTATGGCTCAATGCGTTGATTTACTTGCCGGCAATAAAAAACTGACTATTTTAACCGCAACATCGGGTGATACTGGCGCTGCAGTAGCGGATGCATTTTACGGCCTAGATAACGTCAATGTAATGGTGTTATACCCAAAAGGTAAAATTAGTGAACTGCAAGAAAAGATGTTTACTACCTTAGGTAAAAATATTCATACTGTGGCAGTAACGTCTGACTTCGATGCTTGTCAGCATCTGGTTAAACAAGCTTTTGATGACAGTGATGTTCGTGACGGCTTAGCGTTAAATTCTGCTAATTCGATTAATATTAGTCGTTTATTAGCTCAGATATGCTATTACTTTGAAGCGGTAGCGCAAGCTAAACAAGCTGGACATAATGAGCTTGTGATGTCTGTACCCAGTGGTAATTTTGGTAACTTAACCGCGGGGTTATTTGCTAAAGCCATGGGGTTACCAATTAAGCGTTTTATTGCTGCAACCAATAGTAATGACACGGTACCGCGTTATCTCACTGGTGGTGAATGGCAACCACATAAAACCGTGGCGACCATGTCTAATGCTATGGATGTGTCAGAGCCAAGCAATTGGCCTCGTGTAGAAGCGATTTGTGAGCAAATGGGCTGGCCGTTATCATTGGTAACTGGCGTGGCTCTTTCTGAAGATGCCACCGCTGGCGCCTTAGCAGAACTTTATCAATTGGGTTATCAATCAGAGCCCCATGCGGCGATTGCAGCTCATGCATTAACGCTTGGGTTAACTAGTAACGAAACTGGGGTGTTTCTTGGTACAGCGCATCCTGCTAAGTTTAAAGATGTGGTTGACCGTGAGTTGAACATTAATTTACCGTTACCTCCTGAATTAGCTGCAGTGGCACAAAAAACGATTTTATCTGCAGAATTAGATGCTGACTTTGACCAGCTTAAAGCGCATATGTTTGCTGTGCTAAAGTAACCTCTTAGTTTCAGGTATCTAACATCTAATATCAATTGGATTGGTATTAGGTGTTTTTTTATATTCCAATATTATGATCTTGGTCATACCTCATTATGCTTATCCCAGTGTAGATTAGTAAAAGACTCATTATTGGCTATTATTTATACATTGGTGTTTTGTAGATAGATGACGGGAGAAGGTTATGTTGCAACGTTTAATGCGCGATCATAAGCATATTGCCATTTTGTTGAATATCCTTTCGAATAAATTGACTCGATTGGCTGAAGGTAACGGAGTTAATTTTAATCTGGTTAGGGATATCGTTGAGTATATGCAAGGCTATGCTGAGCATAGTCATCACCCGTTGGAAGATATTATTTTCGATTATTACAGTAATAAAACAGGTTTAGCGAATTGTGGCCAACTTTATAATGAACATCATCGTTTGGCTGAGGCATCGGGTGCTTTAGTTTATAGCTTGAATATGATTCTTTCGGATGTGGTTATCTCGCGCGACAAGCTGATTAATGATCTTAAAGAGTATATTGAACTACAACAATTGCATATGCAGTATGAAGAACGAGAAGTCTTTCCGAATTTTGTTAAGGCATTAGATAGTAACGATTGGCAAAAAATAACCGTATTATGTCAAAATCGGTTAATTGAAGATCCGTTATTTAATGATAATGATAAAACGATCTTTGAAGATTTACGGACCTATATTGAACATGCAGATAATAAATGATGTTATTGCCCTTGGGCTAGAGGGCTATGATGTGCATTGCATAGGCAATCTATAAATCTTGGCAAACAAAAAGAGCGCATTATGCGCTCTTCTAATCGATTTTACGGTTAAGTGTGATGGGATCTAATTAAAGCACTAGTGTATTAACGTCGAAATCGAATGAATCATCAATATCTTGCAATTCCTTGAGTAAACGCTGCTTATCCTTAATGGCTTCAATTTCACGCCATTTGCGTTTTTTTGACGAGCTTTTTGAACGGGTTGGTCTTTCAACAACTTCGTCTAGCGCACCACCATAGTCTAATCGATCCATGGTAACCTCCCTTGTTATTATGATGTCTCTGCACAAATAAGTACCATATTTCAGCTATAGGGTGCAATAGTTGTGTTGCATTTACGTTACTAATAAATCACAATTTAGTGAATTCGATATCAAAAACGCATAAAAAAACCTCAGCAAGCTGAGGTTTTTATTCAAGGCTAGTTTTTGTTTTATAGCTTACCTTTACGGTATAGGTTCACTAATGCATTGCTCGATCCATCTAAATCGGTAGCATCGTGGTCTGCACCAATTCGTTCAAGCACATCATTGCCTAATTGCTTACCTAGCTCTACACCCCATTGATCAAATGAGTTTATCTGCCATATAGCACCCTGAACAAAGGTTCTGTGCTCATATAGCGCGATTAACGCACCTAATGTTGTTGGCGTTAGCTTATCCATCAATAAGGTATTACTTGGCTTATTACCAACCATTACTTTATGTTTGGCTATAAGCGGCTTTTGTTGCTCATCAAGCTTGCTATTACTTAGCTCAGCAAGTGCTTCATCGTAGGTACGACCTTGCATTAAGGCTTGGGTTTGTCCAAAGCAGTTTGATGCAAGTTGGTCATGATGTTCACCCAACGGATTATGACTTTGCAGCGGCATAATAAAGTCAGCAGGAATAAGTGCAGTGCCTTGATGTAGTAACTGGTGGTATGCATGTTGACCGTTAGTGCCTTCACCGCCCCAAATAACGGGACCGGTGCTGTAATCGACGTCAGTACCATCGAGAGTCACTGATTTACCATTACTTTCCATGTCGAGTTGTTGGAAATAAGCTGGAAGACCACGTAAGTAATGATCGTAGGTTAAAATGACATGTGATTGAGCACCATGAAAATTACCATACAATACTGACAACATAGCCATGATGACTGGCATGTTTTGTTCGATAGGCGTATCAGCAAAATGTTGATCCATTTGATGCGCGCCATCTAACAAGGCCGTAAAGTTATCCATACCAACAAGTAGCGCAATAGGTAAACCAATGGCTGACCATAATGAGTAGCGTCCGCCAACCCAATCCCACATTGGGAATATGTTGTTTGCGTCCATACCAAACTCAGTGGCTTTTGTTACATTCGATGTTACTGCAACAAAGTGTTTAGCCACATCTTGTTGGCTTGCACCCTGGCCTAAAAACCAATCTTTAGCGCTAAGGGTGTTGGTTAGAGTCTCTTGAGTACTGAATGATTTTGACGACATCACAAACAATGTGGTCTCAGCATTGAGGTTTTTTAATTTTTCACAAATAGATGTCGCATCTACGTTGGCAACAAAATGGCAATTAAGTCCTTCTTGCCAATATGGTCTAAGCGCTTGTGAAACAATTTTAGGTCCAAGAAATGAACCTCCAATGCCGATACTGACGATATCTGTAATCGCTTTACCGGTATAACCTTTCCACTCGCCTGATTGCACAGAGCCAACAAACTTAGCCATTTTAGCTAATGTTTGTTGCACTTCAGGAACGATATTCGCTCCTTCAGCAATAATCGTTTGAGTTGCTTTACTGCGTAATGCAGTGTGCAATACTGAGCGCTGTTCGGTGTTGTTAATCACATCACCATTAAACATTGCAGTAATTTTTTCACTCAGTTTTGCTTCTTTAGCGAGAGAGAATAGCAGCTTAAGTGTTTCATCGTTCACACGGTTTTTAGAGTAATCTAAAAACAGACCACAAGCCGCAACGCTCATTTGCTCAAAACGTTGTGGGTTTTGGGCAAATAATTCGCGCATGTGAGGTAGTTGACTTGAATGGGTTTGTAGCGCCTTCCAAGTCGTGCTTTGTGTCAGTGTAGTCACGAGTAAAGCCTCCAACTAGCTTAATTTTGTTTTTAGCATAACTTCTAGTTTGCCTTGATCGATGGCAAAATTACGAATGCCTTCTGCTAACTTATCAACTGCCATTGGGTCTTCGTTAAATGCCCAACGGAATTGTTCTTCAGTTAACGCAGCTGGAGCAGACTGTGTTGCTGGCGTTGCAACCAATTTCTGGATAATTTCTACATCAGTATTGGCTAATTCTTCTAACAATGCTGGTCCAATCGTTAGACGATCACAACCGGCTAATTCGATAATCTCACCGATATTTCTGAAACTTGCACCCATAACAACTGTGTTATAACCGTTCTGCTTGTAGTAGTTGTAAATCTCAGTAACAGAGACAACACCAGGATCGGTTTCTGCAGTGTAATCTTGACCGGTGTCTTTTTTATACCAATCTAAGATGCGACCCACAAAAGGCGAAATAAGGTATACGCCAGCTTCTGCACAAGCTCTTGCTTGAGCAAAGCTGAATAGCAATGTTAGATTACAGTTGATGCCTTCTTGTTCAAGTTCTTTTGCTGCGCAAATACCTTCCCAAGTAGAAGCTAATTTGATCAAAATACGTGATTTATCAATTCCGGCATCTTTATATAATTTGATTAGCTTGTGCGCTTTGTCGATTGAGCGTTGCTTGTCAAATGATAAGCGAGCATCGACTTCTGTTGAGATACGACCTGGCACTAGCTTTAAAATTTCTACGCCAATATTCACAGCAAGCTTGTCACCTGCATCTTCAATCTGTTGTTCAATACTGTGGCTTTGAGTTTTAGCCCATTCGATAGCATTCTCGATAAGAAAAGCATATTCAGGGATCTGCGAGGCTTTTAAAATGAGTGATGGGTTGGTTGTTGCATCTTCAGGCTGGTAACGTTTAATAGCTTCTATGTCGCCGGTATCAGCAACGATGGTCGTGAATGATTTGAGTTGCGCGAGTGCATTGGCCATGGAAATTTCCTCTCGTTAAGCAATGAATATAGATCAATGCCTTTATTAGAAGCGATTTTAGGGATTATTCCAACTTTATTTGTAAAAAAATTACGAAATTATCCGTTATTTTCGCTTATTTAAAGCCATTATTGTTGCCAAATGGACAGAATCGGTCAGATTATACGGAACATACTTCCAATTCTAATACCGCAACGTCAGTGTTAGTCACTGGCGTACTGGTTTTTACGTTGTTCTTAAAATAAAAAAGTCGCTGCAAGCAGCGACTTCTAAAGTATAGCGTATCTATATTACAATTAACGTAATACTACGCGCTTTTCTGTACCCGTCACGATAGCTTCGATACGACGGTTAACACGGTTAGCTTCAGCTGAGCTACCTTGCATAACTGGTTTAGTTACACCGTAACCAACAGAACTGATACGGCTGATGCTAATGCCATATTTTTTGTTTAGTGCACTTGCAACTGCTACCGCACGACGCTCAGAAAGCTTCATGTTGTATTCTGCTTTACCTACGTTAGACGCATGGCCTTGAACAGATACAGTGTGTTGTGGGTATTTAGTTAAGTGGTCAGCAAGTTTTTCTAAATCAGCAAACGAACCAGCACGGATTTCAGCTGAATCATTAGCAAATAAAATACCACCTAAGTCATACTTAGTTGTAACGTTTTCATAAACGCTACAACCAGTAGCATCAACTTTGTGAGTTGATGGTGTGTCTGGACATTTGTCGATGTTGTTTGTTACGCCATCTTTATCATCATCACCAAGTGGAACAACAACTGGTGCAACAACAACTGGAGCAGCAACTGGAGCTGGAGTACTAGTACCAAAACGGTAGCTTAGCTCAAGACCCCAATAGTTACTTTCCATTGAAAGTGTATTCCACTTTTCTTCGTCAAGATTTTCATAACGACGGTATTTAGCTTGTAACTTTAAATTGTCAGTAAAGTTATAACCAATACCAGCACCTAAGTATGGTGCAATACCGCTATCACTGTAATATTCAGTGTTGTATTCTTTTTTGTTCGAGATTAGGTAGTTAAACGCACCAGCTTCAGCTGATAAGCTCCACTTGTCTGCAAGTGGGTAAAAACCAACAAAACCTAATGACATTCCACGAGCACCAACATCATTGCGCTTGTTAGAATAATCAGTCCACTCAGCACGACCGAGGTCACGGTAGCCTAGTTCAATACCAACATATTCGTTAAATAAATAACCACCAAAAACATCCCAAGCATATGGGTCATCTTCACCACATACTTTCATGGTTTTTTGGTCACAGCTAGGTTCATAGTTGTTTACGCCTAAACCACCACCAACGTACCAAGGTGTTAATTCTTGTGCAGCTGATGCAGCGAAAGGCAACATAGAGGTGAGTAATACTACTTTTAATGTGTTCTTCATCATATTTACGTCCATTGTTATTTTACTCCACCAAATATGCATGTAACGGAGTTGTTATTGTCATGCATTACTGACGCTTAATGTGGTGTTTCTTTGTATTTTAGTCAGCGGCGCAATTATGGTTGGTAATTAGATGTTTTTCCATAGTAAAAAGGATTAATTTTTGGTAATGGAAGAGTCGATAGCACTTAGGTTGAAATTCTATTTCTTTGAAATAATGAATCAAAACATGAGTTAAGTATGTTTGTTCTATTTTATAAATGATTGAAAACGAATTGTGAATATCATCATTATTTTTAATAAGTTAGTTTAATCTGCCCTAAATGGATACTTTGGGTAACGATAAAAACAAAAATACGCCCTGAAGGCGTATTTTTTATTGTGTAAAGTCGCTTTACTTAACGAGTCCACACCCAGTTTTCGATCTCTTCAGGATCGACGCCGTTCGCTTTGATATAGTTTTTATGGTCTACCAAGCGTTGTAACATGTCGGTAGTGATGGTCACATGTTGTGATTCATCAATTACGCCTTGTTGGAATAACTTGTATGCCATATCAATCACTAGGTGGTAACGAGAAGTACCGTTACGCACGCCCATATCAAATGGAGTTGTAGTTGAACCTTCTTCTTCATAACCTTTGATGCGGAAGCGACGGTTACCTTTATAATCAAACACTAGCTTTTTGATGGTGTTTGGGTAGCCATGGTAGTTAAATATCACGCCTTTATCTTCAGTGAAGACTTCATCCATCATCCAAGGCTTGCTTTGGAACTTAAGGCTACCTAGGCCGCTGCTGTGAAGTTCTGACACACTCACAAAACGGATACGAACTCTTGGTAAAATTTCACGAATTAATACCAATGAAGCCATACATTCTTGCGTTGCATAGTCACCACAACCTGCAAGTACTACATCTGGGTTTTCATCAGAGGCGAAATCCCACACCATGATGCCATCTTTTGCTTGCTTACGGGCTTCATCCAGTGATAACCACTGTGGAAGAGACTTCTTACCAGCAACGATAATGTTCAGTTTATCGCGATCAGCATAAGCACGTTCAGTGTAAACCAAGGTGCTGTTAGCATCTGCTGGTAAATAAGCAGAGATAATGTTTGGGTGCTTCTCTAGCATAGCGCCAAGGAAAGACGGATTCTGGTGAGAATAACCGTTGTGATCTTGACGTTCTAATAATGAAGACAATACGACGTTACATGCAGGGATAGGCTTACGGAAATGGATGCCTTGGCTTGCATGAACATATTTACAGTATTGATCCGCCATTGATGACACTACTTGTGAGAAAGCCTCGTAGGTAGGGAACATACCGTGACGACCTGTTACTGTGTAACCATGTAGCATACCGAAAAGTAAATTTTCAGATAGCAGTTCAATCACGCGGCCATCGCGAGACATATCTTGATCCCAGCTTTCGATTGGCCACTGCCATGCGCGGTCGGTTTCTTCAAACACAGCTTGTAGTTGGTTTGAGTATGTTTCATCAGGGCTGAAGATTCGTAAGTTACGTTGATCGCGATTTAGTTTGAATGCATCACGCATCCACTCACCCATTTTCAACATTGAGAAACCACGTTGACCACGAGCTGTTTCTGAACCGTAACCCAATTTGTTTAAATCTGGATTTGCTAAAGCACGTACCACTTCACCGCCGTAACTTAGACGTTGACGACCACAACATAACTCTTTTGGTGGCATCAAAGACATAATGTCTTTATCAAATATCAATTCACCGCTTTCAGTGGTTTGCACTAATTCGTCAAACTTGTAGCTAGCCAACCACTTATCAAGTGCTTCAAGATGGCCTTTATCTTTGGCGCAGTTGCTCACAATAACTTGATGAGATTCGCAGTTACCTGCTAGTTTTTTGCCATCATATTCAGTGGTACCAGTCCAACCTTTTGCTGTTCTCATTAAAATAACTGGCCAGCGTGGTTTAACGACATCTTCGCCTGAACGTGCGCGACGTTGAATGTCATTGATCATGTCATATGACAAGTCCATTGCTGCAGTCATCTGTTCAAAAATATCGGTTTCCATTTCATCGTCAACGATGATTGGGTGATAACCAAGACCACGGAATTCTAGATCTAGCTCTTCATGGCTCATACGACCCATACGAGTAGGGCCAGAAATTTTGTAACCGTTAATATGTACGATTGGTAGAACTGCACCGTTGTTATCTGGTGAGACTAAACGGTTGGCATACCAAGATGCAGCTAATGGACCTGTTTCTGCTTCACCGTCACCAATTAAACAGGCGGCAATAAGATTTGGGTTATCTAATACAGAGCCCCAAGCAACTGAAAGTGAATAACCAAGCTCACCACCTTCTAGTATTTGACCTGGTGCTTCAGGGTTTGCGTGTGATGGATAACCATAAGCAGCTGAGAATTTTTTACAGATATCTTCGATACCCGTTTCTGTATAAGGTATGGTCTCTGGGTAGAAATGGCTTAATGAACCTTCTACAAATAAGTTAGCCTGTACTGCTGGGAAACCGTGGCCAGGACCAACAAGGTAAATGAATTCACGCTTATGCTTAACAATAAGACGGTTGACGTTAGCGTAAACAAAGTTGATACCAGGACATGTTCCCCAGTGACCAAGTAAACGAGGCTTGATGTCAGTATGTTGTAAAGGACGCTTAAAAAGTACGTTTTGCTTCAGGTAAATTTGCGATGTCGCCAAGAAGTTAGTCGCTCGTACGTATTTTTTTAGTGCAGTTATTTCATTTGAGTTAGTCATTGTGACCTCGATTAAAAGTGAAAATAATTATTTAACTTTCTTTGAGAACACTGTATCTGTAATTTAATTACAATAATGTGGCCTTTATCTAATTTTTGACGAGTAACTTTTAGTTTAGATCGCAATTTTGGCCAGTATGTCGATAATTACTTGAAATTTAATAACGATTTGCCAATCCTTTAAGCATAGAGCATTAATAATAGAAGTGATAAAATGTGATGGATATCACTTGTTGTTTTTTGTTTTATTTGTGTTGCTTCAAAGTGTTATTTACTTAGGCAATGTATCTGGTAGGTAACGTTGTTTTAGCATTCACTGTCCTTGATGATCTATACCTATTAATCCACCATCATTAGCTTTTATAATGGCGCCTTTATTTGGCACTTTTATTGGTTTTACCGTTTGACACATAGCAGCTTGCATATGAAGTGCCTGGTCTGTCCATTATGTGATTTAACATTCAGCGCAATAGCCTGATACAGAAAAATAACCTTATAACGGGGAAGATTAGACAATATGGCAATGTTAGAAACGATTATTAATTTCATGAATAGCCTGCTTTGGGGCAAGCTATTAGTTTATGGGCTGGTAGGTGCGGGATTATTTTTCACCATTCGTCTCGGTTTTATTCAAGTCACTCACTTTGTTCATGGCATTAAAGTATTGGCTATTAGCCGTCGCCCAGGTAAGCATGGCTTATCATCATTTCAAGTTTTTTGTACTAGCATGGCTGCGCGTGTAGGCGCCGGTAACATGGCCGGTGTGGCCGTTGCCATTGGTACAGCAGGACCCGGTGCTGTGTTCTGGATGTGGGCTATTGCGGTTCTCGGTATGGCAACCGCAATGATTGAGTCGACACTTGCGCAAGTCTATAAAGTGAAAGATGGTGATGGTCAGTACCGAGGTGGGCCTGCTTATTATATGGAGAAAGGTCTCGGTCAACGTTGGATGGGCGTGCTTTTCTCAATCTTTTTAATTCTAGCTTTTGGTTTAGTATTTAATGCTGTTCAAGCTAACACTATAACTGGTGCGATGACGCAAGTGTTTGGCTTTGAGCCCGTCTATGTTGGAATCGGCATTGTTATTTGCAGTGCCTTTGTCATCGTAGGAGGCCTTAAGAAGGTTGCTAAAGCGTCTGAGTTAATTGTGCCTGTGATGGCTATTGCTTATATTGCTATTGCTTTTGTCGTTGTGGGTATGAATATTGAAAAGTTACCCGACATATTCATGTTAGTTATTAACAGTGCATTTGGTTGGCAAGAAGCCGCTGCTGGTGGTGTTGCATTTAGTGTTTCACAAGCAATGCAAGCTGGTATTGCCCGAGGATTGTTTTCAAACGAAGCAGGTATGGGAAGTGCCGCTAACGTTGCGGCAAGTGCATCACCAAACCCTAACCACCCAGCATCGCAAGGTTTTGTGCAAATGATGGGCGTGTTTGTTGATACAATTGTTATTTGTACCGCAACAGCAGCGATTATTTTATTATCCGGTGATGCAGCCTCTAGCTCTGATGGTATTGCTAAAACTATTAGTGCATTAACCAGTCATGTAGGTGATTGGGGCGGGGCATTTATTGCTTTTGCTATTTTACTCTTTTGCTTTACGTCTATTATTGCCAACTATTCATATGCCGAAACTAATGTCATGTTCTTGTCAGGCAATAGTAAAAAAGCCTTACCTATATTCCGTTTAGTGGTTTTGGGTATGGTGATGTTTGGTTCTCTTGCTAAAATTAGTTTGGTTTGGGATTTAGCTGATGTGTCGATGGGGCTAATGGCCATTGTTAACTTAGTGGCATTAGTCTTGTTGTCTGGTCTAGCGGTTAGAGTGATTAATGATTACCGTGAACAGATAGACGCCGGTATTGATCCGGTATTTGACACCAGTAAGTTTCCGGAATTAGCCGATCAATTAGAAGAAAAAATTTGGCCTAACTCAGCAGAGGCGGTCAAAAAATAATATTTACCTATTAAGGTAATCGAAAAAACCATGCTACTACAGCATGGTTTTTTTATATCAGTTCAGTATGATGACATTATGATTTTATCCGGAGCGTACTTATGCTGGTTTTAGTTTCACCTGCGAAAACATTAGATTTCGAAAATCCACCTATCACTAATACCCATACTCAACCGTGTTTACTTAAACAAAGCCAAACATTGATTGATGTATGCCGTGAATTAACACCAATGGATATTGCCAGTTTAATGAAAGTAAGCGATAAAATTGCCGGACTGAATGCTGCGCGTTTTGCTGACTGGCAACCACCGTTTACCCTTGATAATGCCAAACAGGCTATTTTCGCGTTTCGAGGCGATGTCTACACAGGATTTGATGCCGATCATTTATCTGAATCACAAATGGCTTCTAGCCAAAAGTATCTGCGTATTTTGTCTGGTTTGTATGGTTTGCTTAAACCATTAGATTTAATTCAACCGTACCGGTTAGAAATGGGTACTAAACTGACAAACCCACAGGGCCGTAACTTATATGCTTTTTGGGGCGAGACTATCACTGCTGAAGTGAATAAGGCGTTGAAAGAGCAAGGTGACGATATCATTGTCAATTTAGCCTCGAATGAATACTTCAAATCGGTCAACGTTAAGCAACTTGAAGGACAGTTGATTACGCCAGTCTTTAAAGACTGCAAAAAAGGTCAGTTTAAAGTGATTAGCTTTTACGCCAAAAAAGCGCGTGGATTGATGGCTCGTTATATAGTTGATACTAAACCTACCAGCGTTGAACAATTAACAGCATTCGATCTTGAAGGTTATTATTATAACGAAGTGCAATCGACACCCACAGCGCCAGTATTTTTACGAGACGAACAAAAGTAACGTTCTCTAAAATAATAAATTTGCTCACTGAAAAGCCCTTAAATAAGGGCTTTTTAGTGTCTGATTTTTAAACTCGATTGGAAGAAACCAACTAGTGTTGTTCTTTTTGCTGAGTAACAGGCCTTAAGTCAATTTCTGATTGCGCCATCATATACGCAAATTGTGCATAAGCTGCAGCACTCTGGGCTAGTTTCTTGGGATCAATTTTATCCAAGGTGTCGTTAGGTGTATGGTGATAATCAAAATAGTCTGTACCATCTTGGTTTAACGACGCTACTGGAACACCTAAGGCTGGAAGAATTGAAACATCTGGGCCACCAGACGCTTCATTATTTCCTAGCTCGACGCCGTTTAACGTCATCGCAGAATGTTCTTGTTTGACTTGCTCAAATGTAGCGGCATTAACGTTAAAATCAATCTTGTATACTGGTCCTGCGCCAAAATCAGATTCTGCGGCAATATAATGCTTATCTAATTCATCAGCATGTTGTGCTGCATAGGCTTTACCGCCGACTAAACCGACTTCTTCTGCAGCGTATAATACCACTCTAATAGTACGTGCTGGCTTTTGTGGTAAGTCTTGGATAAGTTTAGCTGCGGTGGTGACAATCGCCACACCAGCGCCATCATCAATTGCACCTGTACCTTCATCCCATGAATCTAGATGAGCACCGATAAGGACTATTTCGTCAGGCTTACTACTGCCAGTGACTTCTGCAATGACATTATAAGATGTGGCTATGCCTAGATTTTCGGAGGTCATATTTAATGATAACGTGATGTTAGGATCGCGCTTTAACATTGCATTAATTAAATCGGCGTCTGGATTCGACATTGCTGCCGCAGGAATTTTAGGTGTCCCTTCTTCATATCGCATCATACCAGTATGGGCCATTCTGTCATGATCCGTACCAATAGAGCGGATAACGATGGCTACCGCTCCTTTTTGTGCAGCGACTATGGCTCCTCGAGAACGGCCGCCTACGGATTCGCCATAACCTTTACCTGTAATATGGCGTTCAGTTTTGTGGTCGATGAATACAACTTTGCCTTCGATGCGTCCTGGTGATGCATTAGATAGCTCTTCTAAGCTGTCAAAGCGTACAATTAATGCTTGAATACCGTTAACAGGCGTTGCTACGCTACCACCTAAGGCAGTAACGACTAATGGCTGCTCATAAGGCGCTACGATACTTGCGTGTGCACTGCCTCTTGACCATGCAGGAACTTGAACCGACTCCTTGTACACTTTATCAAATCCGAGCAACCACAATTTTTCCATAGCCCAATCTACCGCGACTATATCTTTATCCGTGCCAGCTAATCTTGGCCCAACTTCAACAGTGAGTGATTCGACTATGTCATAACTTAAACGAGACGATAAAGCCTGTTTGGCTAATTGTTGGCTAATTTTTGCATCATCAGAATCATTAATCACTAATTGAGGTGCTGTTGATTTGGTTGGTGACGTTGTTTGGCAGCCAATAAGTGCGGCAAAAATGGCACCGACGAGAGAGGCTCTTTGATAGTTTTTCATGAGTTTCCTTTGATTATTTTAGCTAAGTCTCATTTTTTACAACAATCTACCAAAAAGTGTGCTTTATGTCCCGACTCTATTTGTAAGGGAACGCTATATTAGAGCGGGGTTAGATGAGGAGAAGAGCGCGTGATGAATATAGAAAAAATGCAGCAGCAAGCAGATCATGCGGTCGTATTGCTAAAAGCATTAGCAAATGAACGTAGATTGTTTATTTTGTGTCATCTTCTTAATGAAGGTGAAATGTGTGTTGGTGAAATGAATAAAAAGTTGGGGTTGAGTCAATCGGCTTTATCTCAACATTTGGCATGGCTTCGTAAAGACAATTTAGTCTGTACCAGGAAAGAAGCACAAACCGTTTTTTATTCATTAAAAAGTAATGAGGTAAAAGAGTTAATTCAAGTATTAAATAATATGTATTGTTATTAAATTAACTCCGCAAACGTCTTAACTGATGCATCTCATTGATGATGTCTTAAGTTAAGACGTTTAGTTCTGTAAGTTTAATAAATGCAGTATGTCGCAGACTGATCGCAATCAAACAGACACTTCACACCACAAACCTGCAATGTATCGATATGGTCAATACCATCCCCTATCATCCAAATTGATTATTTTCTGCTGAAATTATTGAAAGCTTCCATCCTGCTTTTTACTCTTTCTTAATTTGTCGTCATTCTTATTAACCCGAACATGGGATAAGAGATAAAAGGACAATGATAAAGAACTTAATATTAGCCACTACCGCTATCAAACTTGTCATTTGTGTTATTAACAAGAGGAACTCCTTATATGTTAATAACTGGGTCGGCATGTTTATTAAACGCCGTTAGGAAGACAAATGGCTTTGCTATTCCGAGTTCAGGTTTATTCGTATTAATAAAACGTTATAAACGTTCTCAAGAGTAGTTTGCTTTAATCAGGATATATCTCAGGGTCATATCATTAACAATTTTAACATTATTATGTTGATACTAAGCTGTTGAGGTTGGTTCTAGGGGCTAAAGCCGTTAAGAGAAGGCTAGGTAGGTAAAATTGAGTGATAAAAAAACCGGCCTAAGCCGGTTTTTTGAATCTTAATCTACAAAAACTTAAGCTGCGATAGCTTTGATCTTTGCATTTAAGCGAGCCTTCTGACGACCGGCTTTATTCTTATGAATAAGACCTTTAGTCGCCATACGGTCAACAATTGGTTGTGCAATAGCGAACGCTTCTGTAGCCGCTTTATGGTCACCGCTTTTGATAGCCGCGATAACTCTTTTAACGTATGTACGTAACATAGAGCGACGACTAGCGTTATGCTGGCGACGCTTTTCAGACTGAAGCGCGCGCTTCTTTGCAGACTTGCTATTAGCCAAGGTGCAACTCCTAAAAACTGGATTTGATACTTTTAAGGCCGAGGAATATGCCTGCTTTTTATCGTCTTGTCAACGACTGCAACTGAATATTTATCATAAAGATAAATTAATCCAATCTAGCGTGCCTTTCTTCAACCCAACTCGTGTAATATGTGGCGCATTCTACCAGCTCTTGAGTCTGTGTGACAGAGTTATAATCGAATATTTGTTATAAAACCCATTAATTGTCTTACAAGTGATTGAGTGTCCGGGGGCTGTTTGAGCAAAAAATTATTTAAATCAGGCTTAATTGTTAGTGTTATGACACTGATGTCTCGAGTGTTAGGTTTAGTGCGTGATGTGGTGATAGCAAATCTAATGGGAGCAGGCAGCAGTGCTGATGTGTTCTTTTTTGCAAATAAAATACCTAACTTTTTAAGGCGTTTATTTGCTGAAGGTGCTTTCGCGCAGGCATTTGTGCCGGTACTGACTGAGTACCAAGAAAAAATGACCCCAGAAGATACTCGCGAGTTATTAAGTAAAGTCGCTGGTACTTTAGGTGTTCTGGTGACAATTGTTACTTTGGTTGGTGTTATTGGTTCTCCGGTATTAGCAGCCCTTTTTGGTGGCGGCTGGTTTGTTGATTGGTTAAATGATGGGCCGAATGCTGAAAAGTTTGAACTGGCTTCAGTGATGTTAAAAATTACCTTCCCATATTTATGGTTTATCACTTTCACAGCCCTAGCAGGATCGATACTTAATACTCGCGGGCGCTTTGCGGTTTCAGCCTTTACGCCGGTATTTTTGAATGTTGCGATTATTGCTGTGGCTTTATGGTATGCACATACACTTGAAAACCCGGAAATTGGTTTGGCTTGGGGTGTGTTTTTTGGTGGACTGATTCAGTTTCTATTCCAAATACCTTTCTTAATTCGTGAGAAAGCACTCGTTAGACCTACGTGGGGATGGAATCACCCTGGGGTGGTAAAAATTAGGACCTTAATGATCCCTGCGTTATTTGGTGTGTCTGTTTCACAAATTAATTTATTGTTCGACACTTTTATAGCCAGTTTCCTGATGACGGGATCGATAAGTTGGCTGTATTACGCTGACCGCCTATTGGAGTTCCCTTTAGGATTATTTGGCATTGCCATTGCGACGGTAATTTTGCCTGCATTATCGCAAAAGCATGTTAATGCCCAAGGCAGTGGCTTTAATCAAACTATGGACTGGGGAGTTAAAGCCATTTTACTGTTAGGCACTCCAGCTATGTTAGGACTGATTATTCTCGCTAAACCAATGCTGATGGTGTTGTTTATGCGTGGCGCATTTAGCTTAAATGACGTTGAAATGGCTTCGTATAGTTTGGTTGCTTATGGCTGCGGTTTATTAAGTTTCATGATGATTAAAGTATTAGCTCCTGGATACTATTCGCGCCAAGACACTAAAACTCCGGTTAAATATGGCATTATTGCCATGGTCAGCAATATGGTGTTCAACCTTATCTTTGCCATTCCATTTGGCTACGTGGGTTTAGCCATCGCGACATCAATGTCTGCGCTATTGAATGCGGGTTTATTATATCGAGGTTTGCATAAAGCGGGCGTCTATCAAATGAGCCGACAGACGTTATTTTTCTCGTTTAAAGTCATCATTTCTACCACCTTAATGGCCATTGGCATTGTTTATTTTATGCCGCAACAAAGTATATGGCTCGAATGGCAGACCTTTGAACGTATGTTTATGTTGATTGAGCTAATTGTTGGTGGCGCGGTTATTTATTTATTAAGTTTACTTGCATTGGGTGTACGGCCTTGGAAAATTAAACGTCAGGGATAATTTATCCTATGTGAATGACTAAGGGTATATCAGCAAGTTATCCAAAATCCGGTGTAATAATCTGAGGTTGAAACTCGCATCTAACATTGGTTTGGGTATATAATCTGCCGATTTGCAATAGGCAGTATTGAGCGTAATGGAATTAATCCGCGGTATACACAATATTTTACCTTCTCATCATGGTTGCGTTTTGACCATTGGGAATTTTGATGGTGTCCATCGTGGCCATGCACAGGTGATCAGCAGCTTAGTGAGTAAAGCGCATCATTTTCAACTGCCTGCAATGTTAATGACCTTTGAACCGCAACCGCAAGAACGTTTTCGTGGTACTGATGCGCCAGCGCGGCTTAGTCTTCTACGCGATAAAATTAGATTGTTAGATGAGCTTAAAATTGATCAGCTACTTTGCATCAACTTTAATGAAGCCTTTGCTAATCAACCTGCTGAAGCGTTTATTGAAGAGTTACTGGTTAAAAAACTCGGCGTTAAATATCTCGTAGTTGGAGATGATTTTTGTTTTGGTAAAGGTCGCTTAGGCAACTTCGATATGCTCGTTGCTGCCGGTAAAGAATTTGGCTTTACTGTAGTCAGTACACAAAGCTTTGTTGTTGGTTCGTTGCGAGTAAGCTCTACAGCAGTGAGAGAACAGCTGGCGTTAGGACACTTAGAACAAGCAAGACGTTTATTGGGTCATCCTTTCATTTTAAGTGGTAAGGTTGCTCACGGACAAAAATTAGGCCGTACAATCGGTTTTCCAACAGCAAATATTGCCTTAAAACGACACGTTGTACCTGTGAGAGGGGTATTCGCGGTTCGCTTGTACTGGGATGGCAGCGATATTTATGATGGTGTGGCTAATGTGGGTTTTAGACCCACTGTAAATGGTCAAACTTGCAGATTAGAAGTCCATTTGTTTGATTTTAGTGGTGATTTATACGGCAAACGAGTGGAAGTAGAATTAGTAGCAAAGATCCGTGATGAACAACCTTTTGAGTCATTGGACGCGCTAAAAAAACAGATTTTAAATGATGCAAATGAAGCTCGCGCTTTATTTAGCAACGATGCTAGCTGAAATGAATCAGCTTTAAATAATGGTATGGGATCAATGAGCGACTATAAATTTACTTTGAATTTGCCGGAAACAGAGTTTCCGATGCGCGGTAATTTGGCAAATCGCGAGCCAGAAATGTTAAATAGCTGGACGCAAGACGGGCTGTATCAGCAGATCCGTGAAAGCCGTACTGGCCGTAAACCTTTCATTCTTCATGATGGCCCTCCATACGCCAATGGCAGCATTCATATAGGTCATTCGGTAAACAAAATTCTTAAAGACATCATTATTAAGTCTAAAACCATGTCAGGTTTTGACGCGCCTTATATTCCAGGCTGGGATTGTCATGGATTACCGATTGAGCTTAAAGTGGAGCAAAAAGTAGGTAAACCAGGAGTCAAGATATCTGCGGCAGAGTTTCGTGAAGAATGCCGTAAATATGCGGCTATTCAAGTTGATGGTCAACGAGAAGACTTTATCCGTTTAGGTGTATTAGGTGATTGGCAAAACCCTTACCTAACAATGGATTTTTCAACCGAAGCCAATATTGTCCGTTCATTGGCAAAAGTGATTGAAAGCGGTCATTTGCACAAAGGTGTTAAACCAGTACATTGGTGTACCGACTGTGGTTCAGCACTTGCTGAGGCAGAAGTAGAATACGAAGATAAAACATCTCCAGCCATCGATGTGGCTTTTTTTGCAGTTGATAGCTCAGCTGTTGCCGCTAAATTTGGCGTTGAGAATTATACTAAACCGGTAGCGATGGCAATTTGGACTACCACGCCGTGGACCATGCCTGCTAACCGCGCATTATCACTAAGCCCTGAGCTAGATTATAGCTTGGTTGAATTTGTGAAAGAAGGTAAAACCACCACCTTGATATTAGCTCAAGTGCTGGTTGAGTCGTGTCTTGAGCGTTATAGCGCGGAGTCGCACACTATTTTAGGCGAAGTGAAAGGCGCCGAGCTTGAGTTAATGCGCTTTAATCATCCATTCTATGCTTTTGATGTGCCAGCTATTTTAGGCGACCATGTTACGACTGATGCAGGTACCGGTATTGTTCATACTGCACCAGGCCATGGTCAGGACGACTTTGTGGTTGGTCAAAAGTACGGTTTAGAAGTGGCTAACCCTGTTGGCGACAATGGTGTTTATAAGCCAGACACTGAATTTTTTGCTGGCCAACACGTTTTTAAAGCTAACGCCAACGTGGTTGCGCTGTTAGAAGAAAAGGGCGCACTACTACTGCATGTTGCTATCCGCCATAGCTATCCGCATTGCTGGCGCCACAAAACGCCAATTATTTTCCGTGCAACGCCACAATGGTTTATCTCTATGGATAACCATGGCTTGCGTTCACAAGCGTTAAAAGAAATCGAACAAACCAAGTGGATCCCAGATTGGGGCCAAAGCCGAATTGAAAAAATGGTTGAAAACCGTCCAGACTGGTGTATTTCACGTCAGCGTACTTGGGGCGTACCGATTACGTTATTTGTTCATCGTGAAACGGATGAGTTACATCCAGACAGTGTTTCATTGATGGAACGCGTAGCGCATCGCATTGAACAACAAGGCATCCAAGCTTGGTGGGATTTAGATGCAAGTGAATTGTTAGGTGATGAGGCAGATCAGTACCGTAAAGTGACAGATACTTTAGACGTATGGTATGACTCCGGTTCATCATTTTCATCAGTGGTTGCAGCGCGTCCAGAGTTTCATGGACATGACATTGATTTGTACCTAGAAGGAAGCGATCAGCATCGTGGTTGGTTTATGTCATCATTGATGATTTCAACCGCTATGAATGGTAAAGCACCTTATAAGCAAGTATTGACGCATGGTTTTACCGTTGATGGTAAAGGCCGCAAGATGTCAAAATCTGTTGGTAACGTGATTGCTCCATTACAAGTAATCAATAAGCTTGGTGCTGACATTTTACGTCTATGGGTTGCCGCAACCGATTATAGTGGCGAAATGACCGTATCTGACGAGATTTTAAATCGCAGTGCTGATGCATATCGTCGTATTCGAAATACTGCGCGTTTCTTACTTGCTAACTTGAATGGCTTTAACCCAGAAACAGACATGATCGCATCTGAAGAGATGGTCGCGTTAGATCGTTGGGTTGTTCGTCGTGCAGCAGTACTGCAACAAGAAATTATCGAAGCGTATGATCAATACAACTTCCATTTAGTGACTCAAAAACTGATGCAGTTCTGTTCTGTAGAGTTAGGCAGTTTCTATCTTGATATTATTAAAGATCGCCAGTACACCGCTAAGCAAGAAGGGCATGCACGTCGTAGCTGTCAATCTGCGCTTTATCATATTGCCGAGGCAATGGTTCGGTGGATGACGCCAATTTTAAGCTTTACCGCTGATGAAGTGTGGCAATTGTTACCCGGTAAACGTGAAAAGTATGTGTTTACCCAAGAATGGTATCAAGGCTTAGAAGCCGTTACTCTTGAAAGTGATTTAAGCGATGATTATTGGGAAAAATTATTAACTGTCCGTAATGAAGTTAATAAAGTACTCGAACAAGCGCGTCGTGATAAACGTATTGGTGGTTCATTAGAAGCTGAAGTGACATTGTTCGCAGATGCCGATTTAGCGGCTGAGTTAGCTAAAGTGGGTGATGAGTTACGATTTATCCTTATTACCTCTAAAGCAGCAGTTGCGGATATGTCACAAGCGGGTAGCGATGCCATCGAAACTGAACTAAGTTCGCTTAAACTAGTGGTTGCCAAAAGTAGCGCCGAGAAGTGTGAGCGTTGCTGGCACTATCGTGAAGAGGTTAGCACCATTGAAGCTCACCCAACATTGTGTCAACGCTGTGTGACCAATATTGAAGGTGAAGGCGAGCAACGCGAATTCGCTTAAGGAAATATTGATAATGAGTACTGTGCCATTAACATGGAAAGACAGTGGCTTGCGTTGGTATTGGGTAGCTGCATTGGTGTTTTTAGCCGATCAGCTATCTAAACAATGGGTCCTGAGCAATTTTGAATTGTATGAGTCTATACAGCTTTTGCCGTTTTTTAATTTCACTTACGTGCGAAACTACGGTGCAGCATTCAGTTTTTTAAGTGAAGCTGGTGGGTGGCAACGTTGGTTGTTTACCATTATTGCGGTCGGTTTTAGTACCTTGTTAACAATATGGTTGCGCAAGCAATCTTATTCGTTATGGCGCAGTAATTTAGCCTTTACCTTAGTCATAGGCGGCGCATTAGGTAATTTGGTTGATCGTTTAATACATGGTTTTGTAATCGACTTTGTCGATTTTTACTGGAATACCAGCCATTATCCTGCATTTAATATTGCCGATGCAGGCATCTTTATTGGTGCGGTATTGATCATTTGGGAATCATTTAGACCCGACGCAAAGCCATCGAAGGAGCAAGATTAACTGTGACAGATTTAACTAAGCAAGACAGCCATTCATTAATATGTCATATGAATATAGTACTGGAAGACGGCTCCACAGCCGACAGTACAAAATCGTCTGGTAAACCTTCACGTTTAAATATTGGTGACGGTAGCCTAAGTCCGGCTTTTGAAGACGAACTGAAAGACTTGAAAGAAGGTGATAAGCACACATTTACCTTAGCGGCAAAAGACGCTTTTGGTGAGTCAAATCCTGATGCGATTCATTATATGGACAGAAGCCGCTTTCCTGCAGATATGAAGCTTGAAGACGGCGTGATTGTCAGTTTTGCAGGGCCTGGTGGGAGTGAAATACCGGGTATCGTTCGCGATACTGCTGGTGATTCAATTACCGTCGATTTAAACCATCCCCTCGCAGGACGCACACTTACATTTGAACTTGAAGTTGTCAGTGTCATAACTGAGTAAAAAAGGTATCACATGCTAAAAGTTGATCCGACGTCTCCAGAACTGAGTATTTTACTGGCCAATCCTCGGGGTTTCTGTGCCGGGGTAGATCGCGCTATCAGTATTGTTGAGCGTGCTTTAGAGTTATTTGAACCACCAATTTATGTACGCCATGAAGTGGTACATAACCGATATGTGGTTGAAAATCTAAAACAGCGTGGTGCTCTTTTTATTGATGAACTTGACCAAGTACCAGACAACAGCATTGTTATTTTTAGTGCGCACGGTGTATCACAAGCTGTGCGCAAAGAAGCTAAAAACCGTGGTTTAAAAGTCTTCGATGCGACATGTCCGTTAGTGACAAAAGTACATTTACAAGTGACTCGTGCAAGTCGCAAAGGTATCGAGTGCATTTTGATTGGTCATGAAGGCCATCCAGAAGTTGAAGGCACCATGGGACAATATGATAATCCTAAAGGTGGTGTTTATCTTATTGAGTCTCCAGAGGATGTTAATAATCTTCAGGTTAATAACCCAGACAACTTATGTTTTGTCACTCAAACAACGCTTTCTGTTGATGACACCTTAGATATTATTACTGCATTGCAAAAGCGCTTTCCTTCAATTGAGGGGCCGCGTAAAGATGATATTTGCTACGCGACGCAAAATAGACAAGATGCTGTACGCAGTATGTCTTCCGAAGTTGATTTATTGATTGTTGTTGGTTCTAAAAATAGCTCTAACTCAAATCGTTTACGTGAACTGGCTGAGAAAACGGGTACGCAATCTTATCTCGTTGATACCGCCGCTGATGTGGAGGCTGTGTGGTTTGATGGTGTGAAGAAAGTCGCTGTAACTGCTGGGGCTTCAGCCCCAGAGGTTTTAGTACAACAAGTTGTTAACGCAATAGCAAAACTTGCCCCAAGTATTATTACCGAAGTTGAAGGCCGTAAAGAAGACACTGTATTTGCGGTTCCTGCTGAATTACGTTAATAATTTCAATGATCTAAAAATAATAACCCGCAGCTTAATTTAGGCTGCGGGTTTTTTGTGCTTACAAAATAAACCGAGTATAATACTGATAAATTGTGTTGACCTATTAATCATACAAGATAGATACTATCTGATTACATTTAAGTCAGCTATTATCTATGGATGATGTTTAGACTGGTTTAATAGTTATGCTGTATAAGATATACAAGATTGAGAGTGGCTACTTTTGATCTCATCGGGAGGTTTTACGCTCATGCCATGTAAAAGGAATGGATTTTCCTTAATTGAAGTAATGGTCTCACTAGTTATTCTAGTGATAGGCCTTATTGGGATTTTTAATCTTCATATTATGTCAAAGCAAGGCAGTTTTGAGTCTTTTCAGCAAACTCAAGCCTCATATTATGCTAATGACATGATAAATCGTATGAGATTAAACAGTGCTCAATTAGCGCAGTATGCTAATGGTTCTCCTTATTCCGGTACTCCTAGCGCTGTCAGTCAGCGATGCGATTCTGCGACTGTTTTTTGCAGTGCAAGTCAAATGGCCCTGTGGGATATTTTTGAATGGCAATCTTCTTTTATAGGGACTTCAGAAGTCATTAATACTAAAAATGTAGGTGGATTAGATACTGCAACAGGCTGTATTAATGTTAATGGTAATGTTGTCACAGTGACTATGTCTTGGAAGGCTATTCGAAGCTCTAGCGATTCTGGAGATGTAAATGCATGCGGTACAGCAAGTGATAAACGTCGAATTTATTCAATACAAACAGTGATTATTTAAATGACAGCTTTTAATAAAATTCACAGAAGATCACAATCGGGTATGTCACTTGTTGAGCTAATGGTGGCAATGGTTATTAGTTTGTTTTTATCTGCTGGCATTTTTACTATATTTAGCATGTCCTCAACCAATGTCACTACAACGAGCCAATATAATCAGCTTCAAGAAAATGGTCGTATTGCATTGGCTATAATGGAACGTGATATTTCTCAGCTTGGTTTTTTCGGTGATATGACGGGTTCTGAATTTATTCTTGGCATTAATACTACATTAAATAACACCATTCCAATTGCTGATGACTGTATTGGTGCAGGCTTAAACAATGCGAGTTTACCTAACAATCAACCAGCCCATTTTAGGCGTCTATGGGGTTATGAAAATGGTTTAAGCGGTACTACTCCTCTTGCGTGTTTATCCGCAGCAACAGTCGCCCCTAATACTGATGTTATTCAAATAAAACGTTTTATAGGCCCAAGTATTGGATTCGGCGATGGTAGTGATAGCCCTGTAGGCGATATCACAAGATTTTCTGTATCAACCACATCAACCCAAGCTATATTTTTTAACGGCCTTGATCCTGCAACTAATTTGGTAAATTCTAGAGTTTGGGAATACCAACATCATGTTTATTTTATTGATATTGAGAATGGTGTTCCGATTTTAAGTCGTAAAACACTAACGAATAAAGGTATGAAAAATGATGAACAACTTGTCGAAGGAATCGAGAATATTCGTTTTTTATATGGATTTGATAATAGTGGCGATAACACACCAGATACTTATGTGCCTGCCGCTGATGTGTTAGCTCCAGTGTGGGACAATGAAACATTACAAAGATTAGTTGCTGTGAAAATATATGTATTAGTGCGCTCAGCTCAAGCTGATAATAGTTATGATAATCAGACAACTTACCAGCTGGGTGACAAGCAGATAAATCCCTTTAATGATAATTTTAGGCGGAAAGTGTTATCGACTACTGTCGTTTTAGAAAATCCTGTATTGATAAGGAATTAGATGAGTATTTCTATTATAAAACAAAGAGGTATCGTTTTATTTCTATCTCTAGTTGTTCTAGTGATTATGACTGTCATAGGTATTGCATTAGCTGTTAACTCAACGCAGTCTTTACGAATGTCTGGTGCAGGAGCTGAACGTATCGAAGCTATGTCTGTCGCAAATGGGGGCTTAGAGCAAGTCATTGCTAATAATTCAGGCGCTTCTTTTAGTAATTTATTAGCAGTAAAAACGGAATCAGTTTTTAACAGCACTCAAGTTATTACACCATTACCAGAAACGGGCGTTAGAGACGTTGGTTGTCAAAGAACATCTAATGCTATGGGCTTAAATTTAGTCAGTTGCAGGCGTTCTCAAATAACAAGCACAGCCCAATTTGGCCGTGATAACTTAGGTTCGTTAACGGTTGCTGCAGGAGTTGAGCAGCAAGTGTTAGCAGGGAATTAATATCATGAAAAACAAAATTATAATTAGTGTAATAGCTATACTCGTCACTATTTCTAGTGGGTTATTTGCTGATGATACCGAGCTTTATTTAATCGACTCAAGCTCTGCTACTGGTAAACGTCCGCAAATCTTATTTATATTTGATAACTCGGGTAGTATGAATACTGATGACCAAGTATCTGTTAGTCCTTATTGCTCGATAAGTGAAAAAGCTGCTGGTAACTGTAGCTATGCTTCTGGTTACCAAAGCTATTTAGATAACTACTCCGGTTATATAAACAATAAAGCACTGTACTGGACGTCTAGCGGTATTGATAATTCAACATTACCATCACCTGATCAACCCAATGATGCCCGTCGTTTTTATTCTCAAAGTAATAATTGCAATAAGTCTGTGGAAGCTTTGGCTAAAAACGGTCAATACAATGGCTATTTTCGTGAGTATCAAGCTCGTGGACAAAGTGGTTCTTGGGAACCGCTAGCTCAAAATAATGGCCTTAACAAGAATCAGGTTTTTGATTGTGTACAAGATATTATAGATTACGACCCTAAAAACCCGGGTAAGAATAATCAAGGTAATTCATACGCTGATGGGTATCCTGTAAATACTTCTGCTATGTACACAAATAATGCAGGGACAGAATCTCGTAATTTAAGTTATAGCAGCACCAGCTTTGGAACAGGGGGTACTGTGACCTTGTATACTCCAAACTATTTAGTCTGGTATCAGTGGGTGACCACCACAACTGAAGGGAAAAATAGTGGCACTACCGACAACAAACGAATCGATGTTGCTAAAGCTGCTTTAAAAGCCGCTTTGGAAAGCATGTCTGTTCCAATAGATGCTGGGTTAGCTGTATTTAACGTAAATTCACGAAGTGAGGGTGAGAATAACGGGGGGCGTATCGTTTCAAATCTCGTTGAAATGACCAATACAAATCGAGCAAATTTAATTTCTACCATTTACAGTTTAGATCCTGAAACAAATACACCATTATGTGAAACTTTATATGAAGCATATCAGTTTTTCAGTGGCGGACCTGTAACCTACGGAAATAAAGACTCCAATAGGTATTGGTCAGGTAGATGGAGACAGATGAATTATACGCCAAATACTCCTCCAAGTATAATTACCTCAGGTAATTATACAAGTCCGTTTAAGAAGTGTCCTGATACTGCTTATGTTGTATATATTACAGATGGTGCACCAACTTTAGATCGCTCAGCTGACGCAAATATTCTAGCCCTAACGGCCTCAGCATCAACTCCGGCAGATTATACAAGCTTTACCTCAACAAATGGCTATGGGCAGCAGGAGGTAAACTATTTACCTGCATTAGCAGCTTATATGGCTAATAATGATGTTGTTCAAGGTGTTCTTGATGCCGATGGAGTAGACAACAAACAAACAGTAAAATTGTATACCATTGGCTTTTCAGCTGGAGCAGACTCAGCTGCAAAATTATTAGAAGAAGCTGCATTTAGAGCCGGAAGCCCTAGAAATGAGACTACCAATATATCTAGTGGTTATTTTAGAGCGTCAAATGGATTAGCCCTAGTAGAGGCAATAAATAATATTATTAAGAATATCTTAGAGGTTAACACCTCATTTACGTCGCCAAGTATAGCCAGTAACAATTTTGATAAAACGCAAACATTTAATTCTGCTTACTTTGCCATGTTTTACCCTGGAGATGGACCTCGTTGGAGTGGGAATTTAAAAAAATTAAAAGTAAATGGTGAGGGTGTAATTGTTGCTCCCGGTGGAACAATTAAAGCCATAGATACCGAAGGCAATATATCTGCAACAACATGTACTTATTGGAATACTTGTGCAGCAAACTCAAGTGATGGTAATAATGTTACCTCTGGCGGTGTATTACCTTATCTTAGGAATGCGTTAAAAAACCGAAATATCAAAACCACCAGTGGTGGAAGCATCATTGATATAGATAGTTCAAGTTTTGTTTCTTCTCACTCCCAGGCTGCTCTAGATTGGCTATACGGTGTTGATGTTGACGATGATGATAAGGATAGCAGTTTTACTGATGCTCGAGCTGACATTATGGGCGATCCGCTTCATTCTAAACCATTAGCACTTAATTTTGGTACTTCGGATGCCCTAGATGTAAGAATCTTATTGGGTACTAACCAAGGTTTAGTGCATATGTTCAAAGATTCTGATACTGGCAGTGACGATTATTCTGTTGGTAATGTCAGCGAAACTTGGGCTTTTATTCCTGAAGAACTTTGGAGTAATATTCCGACTTTAAAGGAAAATATCCCTACAGGTAATCACAGTGTGTACGGAATGGACTTGTCACCAGTTGCTTATACTGAAACAAATGCCAGCGGCAAGATTGATAAAGCTTGGTTGTATTTGGGAATGCGCCGCGGTGGTGCTTCATATTATGCTTTAGATATATCTAATCCTGATTCACCGTCATTAAAGTGGATGATCAACTCTACTACATCAGGTTTTGAGGATTTAGGTCAAACTTGGTCCGTACCCATTACGACGTTCGTTCCTGGAGTTGATGATCCGGTGTTAATTTTTGGTGGAGGTATGTCGTCTAGTGATGGTACAGGCGAAGGTGTTTATATTGTCAATGCTGATACAGGCCCCACAGAATTGATAAAACTATTTACCTTTTCAGACATGAGTAGTATCGCCACTAAAGTATCAATTCTAGACAGTGATAATGATGGTGTAACGGATCGTATATATGCATCAGACATTAGTGGTAATGTATGGAGGATGGATTTACCTTCTGCTGATAAATCGACTTGGACGATATTTAAGTTTGCGTCAATAAGTAACAGTAGTTCACCAAATGATCGTATGTTCTTTTCAGAGCCTTCTCTAGCGCAAACTCAGTTTAATAATATTCACAGTACCAGCGGTGTGCTTAGTTACCAAAATACACCTTATGATGCAGTCGCAATCGGTACCGGTAACCGAACTCATCCCTTAGATACATATACCAATGATATGTTTTTTGTTTTCCAAGATAGAAATGTTGTCACCCAATCTTTTAGTTCGACCGAGGCCCCAGCAACGCTAGTTTTAACCGATTTGTACGATGTAACTTCAGCGGCTCCGACATCGCAGGCCCAAAATATTGTGTTTGGAAATAAAAGGGGGTGGTACTATGATTTTACTTTAGCGGGTGAAAAAAGCTTATCGTCGTCTTTAATTTTTGATGGGAAAGTGTACTTTACGTCGTTTGTTCCTCCTGCTGGCGGAACCATTGATTACGACCTTGGAGTATGTGATCTTTCTGGTGAGGGACGGTTATATGTATTAGATTTACATAAAGGAACTCGAACTTATAGTGATCTTTACTATGAGTTGGGTGAACGTGTACCTGATACTCCTCAGATAGTTATACCAAAAGCTGACACTGGTAATGATACTATTGCCTATATAATTGGTGTTGGCAAAGGGGATTGTGTCGGCAATGATTGTAAAGGTACGGTGGTTTTAGGCTCGGGCCTAACAACAAATAGAATTTATTATCATATAGAAGAGTAGAGTTGATGAAAAAAGTGTCTTTTAAAGGTTTTACTCTGATTGAAGTAATGATTACTGTTGT
The DNA here is from genome assembly GCF_003797125.1 of Shewanella frigidimarina. Taxonomy (GTDB): domain Bacteria; phylum Pseudomonadota; class Gammaproteobacteria; order Enterobacterales; family Shewanellaceae; genus Shewanella; species Shewanella frigidimarina. The sequence continues at coordinate 224,518 of NZ_RKKE01000001.1, read as the reverse complement.
TATTATTGGGATTCTTGCAGCAATTGCATATCCGTCATACACCAGTTTTATAACTAAAAGTGGCCGTTCTGAAGGTGTCGCAGCTGTAATGAGAGTATCCAATTTGCAAGAACAATATTATATGGATAATCGTGTATTTGCAGAGGATATGACCAAGCTAGGTATGTCTAGTGAACCGTTTTTAACCGAAAGTGGATACTATTCGGTTGATTCAGTGGGTACAACAACATATACCATTACTGCAACAGCTAAAGGTAGGCAAGCAACCCTTGATACAACTTGTGCTACTATCACACTTACAGCGGCAGGGGTTAAAGGTCCTTCTAAGGAGTGTTGGAAATGATCAAATTAGTAGTATTGTGTTTATGCTTTGCTTCGTTCGGGGTTATATCTGAGACAGATGAATGGCAAGATTATAAATGTCATATCACCTCTTCATCAATAGGTGAGAGAATACTCTTTTATCGCTGGAAAAATAAAGACGCTAAATGGAACCAAGCAAAATTATCCGGTACGCAGTTTAAAGATAGTACTTCGAGAACTAAATACTTTATCAAAGAAGTAAGTGAATGTTTACCTCTTCACCTTACTTTTAAATTAGAGTCTGCAAAAAAATTGGATATTGAGACGCTTCGTTAGGCATCATAATAGCTCTGATATTTTCAGAGCTATTAAACAATAATAATTATCATTTGATTATTTTAACAGCTTTTACCCTCATCACCATATGATACTCGACCACTACTACTAACCGATATACTTTTTGATTCATCCGCTTTTCCATTTGGGCAATAGATGAAATCCCCTCCAGTAGAAATACCATCAGAGGAAAAGGAAATTGCCTTAGACGGCCCTTTCACTTTGTCTTTATCGTCAAAGCTATCAATCACTTTTAATTCTGTTGTTACGCCGTTTCCTTCGACAAAAACCCTTATGCCTTTACTCCAATCTGTTCCTGACTTGCAGCTAGTAGCAGTTTGGAGTGAACATATATTGACGATAGTTCCATAATTAATGGCTTGATTTCTAGCCAATACTAAAATGCTGTGAATTTTATCTGTATTATTTTTTGCTCTAACACTTTCATACAACGAATTTAATGAAGGAACTGCAACCACAATGACAATAGCCGCTATAGCAACAGTGACCATTACTTCTATTAGAGTAAACCCAAACGTAAATTTTTTCATGCGCAAATCCTCTGCTATATAGACAGAGTATAACTAAGCACAGTATGAATTACAGTGTTTTATTGAGCATTTGGGGTAGAACGGCTGATTTACTATGTATTCAATTACCCTATTTAATTATCATTTCATTCCTACTTTGTTAAGGCTTACATTTAATATTTTTCTTTTTCGACATTCTTACCCTCCCAGCTTGATTTACAATGACGGCTTTAGAGTATTTACTGTCAAACTTCCCTGGACAATACGTTAATGTGCCATTGGTACCAGAAGCCAATCCATCGGGCTGAAAGCGAATTGCTGGGCGATTGTAATTAATGAAATCACTTTCATGAAAAGGAGCTGTTTGTTGGAGTAAGCTATCACTGCCATCAAGTTGGTTTTTTTGCCCACGGTCAATAAATACACTTAATCCTATGCTCCAATCAGATGAACATAAATTTTTGATTAAAGGACAAACCGTTACCCTAGAGCCATAACTTATTGCCATATTTCGACCTAACTGAATGGTTTGTTGAATAACTTGAATATTACTTCTCGCTCTGATTTGTTCAGTTAGCGAAGAGAAGGAGGGAATTGCAATAAGTGACATTAACATTACAACGAGTGTCGTCACGATAACTTCAATAAGACCAAAGCCTTTAACTCGGTTAAAATTTGTCATACTTGTTCATCCTTAAACGTGGTCAGCTGCGTCCTGCAGTAACATTAAGGTAGTATATAAAATAACCAGCCGCTTCGCTGAGAAATATCTTTTCATAAATACGTAAAATAGCCGCGACAATTAGCTTCGCTTTCAAGTAAGATATTTGGATGATGTTAGCGAGTATATAAATTGCAATGATGACATGTGCTTAATCAACTTCAGTATGGGATTATAAATGGTTATTAAATTGCTTTTGTCCTGCTTATTGTCGTGGATTGAATTGTAATAGGCACCATATTGACGTGTAAATATTGCTTGTTAGTAAAACAAATGGCCAGTTAGATATTGCAGACTTGAAACAAACCATTTTCTTATCGATTTATCCCATCTCTTATCCCGAGTTGAGGTTAATCAAAAACTTAGCCGATGACAGGAGTATTTAATGAAAAAAGTCGAAGCGATTATTAAACCGTTTAAACTTGATGATGTGCGTGAGTCACTTGCTGAAATTGGCATTACTGGTATGACAGTATCAGAGGTTAAAGGCTTTGGACGTCAGAAAGGCCACACAGAGCTTTATCGTGGTGCAGAATATATGGTTGATTTTTTACCTAAGGTAAAAATTGAATTAGTAATCCAAGATGACATTCTGGAACGTGCGATTGATGTTATCGTTGATATAGCCAGAACAGGTAAAATTGGTGACGGTAAAATATTTGTAACTGATATTGAACGCGTGATTCGTATTCGTACCGGCGAAGAAAATGAAGAAGCAGTATAAGGCCCATAAGGGCCTTTTTTTATAACTATAAACACAGTGTGACGAAGTTATTGGTATAAGGTAATTTTGAGGTAATGTATGGTTCAACGAATTGTTATTGTGGGTGGTGGGGCTGCAGGGCTGGCATTGGCTTCAAAGTTAGGCCGTAAATTTGGTAAAATTCCGTTAATCGATATTAGTTTGATTGATAAGAATACCGTTCACATCTGGAAACCTAAATTACATGAAGTCGCGGTTGGTGTTATAGATCAATCAATCGAAGGCCTACAATATCGAGATCACGGATTAAAAAACGGTTACCGCTATATTCGTGGTGCCATTGAGCAATGTGATCCGAGTACTAAAACAATCCAACTTGCTCCAGTGTTTAACGATGAAGGCGAGATGATCATTGCCGCGCGCAATATTGAATATGATACTCTTGTTCTAGCATTAGGCGGAGTATCAAATAGCTTTAATACACCCGGAGCCGAAAAACACTGCATTTTTTTAGACAGTCTAGACAGTGCTAATCTTTTTCATCATAAGCTAATGGATGCGTTGTTACAGCTTAATGAAACCCAAGACCAATTAGGTATCGGCATTGTTGGTGCGGGTGCTACAGGTGTCGAGCTTGCCGCTGAACTCCATCATGTTATTGAATCAGTAAGAGAGTACGGTTATCAAAATATATCTAAAGATCATTTAGATATAAATTTAATTGAAGCATCAACCAAAATCCTGCCTCAATTGCCAGAGCAAGTGAGTACAAGAGCGCAAACAGTACTGTCAAAGTTAGGGGTTAAATTGCATTTAGGTGTGCAGGTTAAAGAAGTGACCAAAGAAGGTTTTGTTACTGCGACAGGCGAGACGATTAAAGCAAATATCAAGGTGTGGGCAGCAGGTGTCAAAGGCCCGAAAGTATTTGAAAACTTCACTCAACTTCCCGTTACTCCCCGTAATCAAATTGATGTAGATGACTGTATGCGTGTAAAAGGCATCGATGATATTTACGCTTTAGGCGACTGTGCTCAATTAATTTTACCATCAGGTAAGCCGGTACCACCAAGAGCCCAAGCCGCAGCCCAAATGGCCGATCGGCTCTATGCCAATATTTGTTTGAAGATGAAACAGCAGCCAGAAAAGCCTTTCGTTTATAAAGACTATGGTTCACTAGTATCACTGAGTCGATTTTCGGCGGTTGGCAACTTAATGGGGAGCCTACGTTCAGGCGATTTTTTTGTTGAAGGACACATTGCACGTTTGATGTACATTTCTCTGTATCAGCGTCACTTAGCTAGCTTGTATGGCTGGTTCTCGGCATCTGTATATCGTATTGCCCAAAAATTACTGCGCTGGCAACGTCCAAAGCTCAAGTTACATTAGGCGAGTGATCACCTAGAGAGTTGAGCGACTATCAACATAAACAAATAGGCTTTGTTAAACATAAAGCCTATTTTGCACAAGAATTGGCCATTTGACGTTTATTGACACAATTTAACTTAAATCTACTTGAATTTAAGATTTAACTTGGTAGTTTCAGTTATTAATTATTTGTTAACGTAACGTATGACAATGATGTTGTACTTATACCATAGAAGATAATCAGTGCTTCAAGGAGCCAAGATGCCCAACCAGATTACATTATTAGAACAAACCAAGCATGGTGATTTAAAACTGACTCCAAGTGACTTTTCACACGTGGCGGAGCAGCACATCGTGCCGGTTACTTTACATGAAATTAATCGTGCTGCCACTGAGTATCCAATCGTATTTGTTAAAAACAGTGATACCAACGAATTTCAATCAGTTGCAATGTTAGGCCTAAAACCTGGTCAGAATCTAAGTGTAAAAGACGGTAAGTGGCAAGGTTTGTATATACCCGCAGTTGTTCGTGACTATCCTCTTGGTTTAGTGGTTAACCCAGACGTTAAAGATAAAGTCTGGATTGGTATTCGCGAAGATGCCAAAGAAGTGACTAAAACAGACGGCCAAGCATTGTTTGAAGATGGTAAAGAAACCCCGTTTTTAGAAGCGCGTAAGCAAGCGTTGATTAGCCATTATGAACAAGACCAAGCTACTCGCGGTATTTTAGGTTTTTTAGATGAAAAAGGGCTGCTGATTAATCAGACTCTTACTGTTGATGTCGCCGGAGAGAAACGCAATATCAATGGTTTATACCTTATTGATGAAGCTAAATTAAATGCATTAAGCGACGAAGAGTTTATCGAACTTAAAAAGCGCGGTTTACTAGGGCCGATTTATGGTCACTTGGGGTCATTAAACCAAGTTAATCGTTTAGCTCGGGTTGAAGTACTCGGTAGATAGTCTCCGGGCTTTTTAAACAAAACAGGCACTCAATTGAGTGCCTGTTTTGTTTATAGAAGCTAAATCAAATATCTGAATCCAGATATTTGATTCGACTTATACTGCAGATGCAAAAAAGCCACTCATTGTGTGGCTTTTTTGTTTTTATGGTGCCGGCACCAAGAGTCGAACTCGGGACCTACTGATTACAAGTCAGTTGCTCTACCAACTGAGCTATGCCGGCTAAATATGGTGCCCGAACCCGGAATCGAACCAGGGACACGAGGATTTTCAATCCTCTGCTCTACCGACTGAGCTATTCGGGCAACTAACTAAGCGTTAGTTAATTACTGCAGACTAGGTATTAACTTGGTAATCAATGCCTGTCTCGTCTGGAGTGCGCACATAGTATAGTGATGGTTTTTATCGTGCAAGTGGTTTTTCAAATGTTTTTACTCGTTCGGCTAGTTAATGTGCAAACTGGTGGTTTTTTATCGATTTTTAACTCTAAAAGTGGTTTCTAAGCGTTAATCGATAAGAATAAAGTCGTAGAAGCTTACTGATGATTAAATAAAATAACTAAAGAGTAGCTCGGTAATTGAATTCTCCGTCTGTTTTTTGCTCAACATTAGTCTAATTTTATTTTTACATATGATTGGCGTCTTAGTGTTATCAGTAAGATCGAGTTTCTGCGCTGATAAATGCCCATTTACATGTAAATGAGTGAACTTTCGGTCAAGTGAATTATCTTAGTTAACGTTAACTGAGTAACCAAGGCATCTATTTAGCACAATAGAACCGACTCTGTACGGCAAGCTTAAAATCGATTGAACTTTAAAGACGAATAGTGCGGATATTTGTGACGATTTTATAAAAGGGAGAGTTTATTCGGAGTAGTGATTTCACATGCGCGGGCGATAACCTAGTTATAGAAGTCACAAACGCTAGCCGAAAGGCTCGGGTTAAGGTCTTTTTAATCTTTATAGAATATGTTGGTTACAAGACATAAGCGTAGTTAGAGGCTTAGTCTCTAATACTTGCAGCCTGATATATAAAAAACAAACCGTTTATCTTGAACAAGTTTTAACGATGAAAGATCAATAGGGCCTAGATGATATTTAATAATTAGTGGCTACAATTGATGTACGTCGAATTAGTCATTACTTAATTACATTGTGTAGTTAACGTTATCTAACTCTCATCACTTCTATTTTATAGAACGATTTCGGCTATTTTTACTGATTTTCTTTCCCAAAACTAACGTTAGAATGTTGTAACTTCTTTAGAGGAAAGTAAGGCATGTTAAAGAATACTCCAGCTGGCTATGGCTTGGTGACTATTTTAATCCATTGGTTGTCCGCAATCGCAGTGATTGGCCTATTTAGTGCGGGTTATTGGATGGTAGATCTTACCTATTATAGTAGTTGGTACCAAACTGCGCCGCATCTGCATAAAAGTATCGGTCTGCTGTTACTTGGTTTAACGCTATTAAGATTAGTTTGGCGAACGATATCACACACTCCTAATCCGATATCGAATCATCAGTCATGGGAAAAGCGTTTGGCGAAGTGGGCACATATTATTCTATATATGTTAATGCTACTCATTATGTGCTCAGGAATTATGATTTCGACAGCTGATGGCCGAGATATTTGGATTTTTGACTGGTTTGCCGTGCCATTTCCTAATGCCTTTATTGACGAACAAGCTGATATAGCGGGGTTTATACATCAATACCTTGCCTATAGCTTAATCGGCTTGGTTGTTTTGCATGCAGCAGGTGCGATTAAGCATCATGTTATTGATAAAGATAACACCCTTAAAAGAATGCTTATGCCAAACCGTATTGGCAAGTAATCGAATTATTTAACAATCGAGTGTATTAATAATGACTCTCGATAGATACCACGCTACTTATTTATCTGTTTACATACTTATTAACTTAAAGGAATAAAAAACCATGAAAAAACACCTTATAGCAGCACTAATCAGTGCAACGTTTATGTTACCTGTTGCTGTTAATGCTGCCGACTATGTTATCGACACTCAAGGTGCACATGCATCGATTCAATTTAGTGTAAGCCATTTGGGTTATAGCTTTGTAGTGGGGCGCTTTAATGAGTTTTCTGGCGACTTCAGTTTTGATGCTGACAAAGTCGCAGATGCGAAAGTGAATGTTAAAATTAATACTAACAGTGTTGATTCTAATCATGCCGAGCGTGACAAGCATTTACGCAGCGCAGACTTTTTAAATACCAGTAAATTCCCTGAAGCCTCTTTTTCATCAACATCAATTGTTGATAAAGGAAATAACCAGTTTGTAATTAATGGTGACTTTACTTTAAATGGTGTGACAAAGCCGTTAAGCATTGATGCCGTTGCTATTGGTGAAGGTAAAGATCCATGGGGTGGATACCGTGCAGGCTTTAGTGGCAAAACCACTTTTGCAATGAAAGATTTTGGTGTCAAAATGGATTTAGGTCCAGCTTCTGCAAACGTTGAATTAGCATTAGTCGTGGAAGGCGTTAAACAATAATCTGTTGGATTTGTGATTAACAACCAAAAAACAAAGCCGCTAAGTTAAGCGGCTTTGTTGTTTAATACAGTTATTGATTATGTTGTTGCGTTATTCATCTTCAGCTGGTGGAACATAGCCTTCGATTTCAACGTCTTTACCTTCAAATAAAAAATTAGTCATTTGCTCTTCAAGAAACTTGCGGTCATCAACATTCATCATATTGAGTTTTTTCTCGTTAATGAGCATTGTTTGCTTCTTTTGCCATAAGCCCCAAGCTTCTTTACCAATATTGTCAAAAATGCGCTTACCTAATTCGCCTGGGTAAAGCTGAAAATCTAAGCCGTCAGCTGATTTGTTTAGGTGTTGACAGTGAACTGTGCGAGCCATGATGATTCCTTACTAACTTTAATTACATTAAAAACTAATGTGTCGCGAAAAGTACGGTTAAATTAGCCAAAATACGTTCTGTAGCGGCTGCCAATCCGACTTTCGCAGGTTGCTCTATGTTATACCAGAGAGCCGAGGTTTGTTCCATGATACCTGTTGCTTGATCGACAGATAGTTCAACTAGCACTGGTTGAATATCAAGGTGGAAATGACTAAATGTATGCCTAAACCCAGCAAGCCCTTGCTCTGATTCTGTCAAATTATGCAGCGTTAAATAATCATCTAATTCTGCTTGATGTTCAAATTGTGGGAAACACCATAATCCTCCCCATATACCAGCTGGTGGACGCTGAATAAGCTGAACTTTTACTGAATCTTGGCTGTTATCGACTAAAACCACCATAAACGCTGATTTTTCTGGCGTTACTTTTTTAGGTTTTTTACCAGGATATAAACTTTGATGACCTGTCTGTTGAGCCACACAATCAATTGCTACAGGGCAGGCAGCACAATTAGGTTTACTGCGGGTACAAACACTTGAACCAATATCCATCATAGCTTGGTTAAATTTTTCAACGTTTTTGGCTGGTGTTAACGCATCGGTTAATTGCCACAATTGTTGTTCAACGTGTTTTTGTCCCGGCCAACCTTCAATAGCACCATGTCGTGCCAAAACTCGTTTTACATTACCGTCTAAAATTGAGTGGTGTTGACCGAGCGATAAGGATAACACTGCGCCAGCAGTCGATTTACCTATTCCAGATAACGCAACCACATCATCAAACTGTGTGGGGAATTGTCCATTAAAAGCATCTCGAATATGCTGAGCCGCTTTATGTAGATTACGCGCTCTAGCGTAATAACCTAGGCCAGTCCATAAATGTAGCACTTCATCTTGATGAGCATTAGCAAGATCTATAACGCTAGGGAAACGCGCCATAAACTTTTCATAATAAGGAATAACCGTCGCGACTTGAGTTTGCTGGAGCATGATCTCCGACACCCAAACTCGATAAGGTGTTTTATTAATCTGCCATGGCAGCGATTTACGACCATGAAGGTCATACCAAGCGATGATACGCTCAGAAAATGGAGTCAAATTTTTCATGGGCGCAGTGTAGCTATAGCCATTTTATTACACAAGTGGCCCTACTATTTAAAATCACACGTTTGCACTAAATTAGCGTAAACATGTGCAATGAGTTTAGGTATAATGCCCAACTGAGTTTAAAAACGATCTATTACAGAAAGCAATGCGTAATGTGCTGCTAAATAGTGTTGGAATAATATTTTGGCACTACTTTAACTAATTTTTAGTTATAACAGCACAACAAAGTACGCAGACAATGAGGCAAAGATGAGCGACGTTACCACAGCTGAATTTAACGAAGACGGTAAGTATATTCGTAAAATCAGAAGTTTTGTTTTACGCGAAGGCCGTTTAACCAAAGGTCAATCTCAAGCAATTGAAGCACATTGGCCAGCAATGGGACTTGATTATACTCCACAAGCGTTGGAGTTAACTCAAGTGTTTGGTCGCGATGCTGATACCGTATTAGAAATCGGTTTTGGTATGGGGGCATCATTAGTGCAAATGGCAAAAGCTGCCCCAGAACAAAACTTTATTGGCATAGAAGTGCATAAGCCAGGCATTGGTACGTGTCTTTCTGAGGCTGGTGCTGCTGAAGTGACTAACTTACGTGTATATCATCACGATGCAATGGAAGTGCTAGAGCACAGCATTGTTGATGGTTCACTTGAGCGCGTACAATTGTTTTTCCCTGATCCATGGCATAAAAAACGTCATCATAAGCGCCGGATTGTGCAAGCCGAGTTTGTACAACTTATCCGCCGTAAGCTTAAAATTGGTGGTGTGTTTCACATGGCAACCGATTGGGAGAATTACAGCGAGCATATGTTAGAAATAATGAATGCCGCAGAAGGTTATAAAAATCAATCAACAACTGGTACAGTTGTCGAACGTCCAGAGCATCGTCCACTTACCAAGTTTGAGGCAAGAGGCCACAGACTCGGTCACGGCGTATGGGATATCATGTTTGAGCGTACTGCTTAATCACAACTACACTTTCAGCAATCGGAGAATACACCATGGCGCAAAATCGTAGTCGTCGTTTACGTAAAAAATTACGAGTTGATGAGTTTCAAGAATTAGGCTTTGAAATCAACTGGACTTTTGATGAGTCTGTTTCTGAGGCAGATATTGATAACTTAGTAGATCAATTTCTTGTTGAAGTCATTGAACCTCGTCAATTAGGTTTCCACGGTGGTGGACACAAGCAATGGGAAGGTATTATTGCTACCCAAGCTATCGGTAAATGTACTGATGAAGATACCGCTGCAGTGAATGCATTCTGGAAAGACAAGCCTGTATCTAACCTAGAAGTCAGTGACTTGTACGATATCTGGTGGGGTTAAGCTAAATTGCCTGAGCAATTATTACTTCAAGAAGCTGTCGATAAAGTAAGATCGCTATTGGGTAAAGGCAAGGTTGCAGGATATATTCCTGCTCTTGCCTGCGTTGACCCTAATAAAATAGGGATTGCAGTTACCACTGTTGACGGTCAAACAATTGGTGCGGGTGATTACCTCGAACCGTTTTCAATTCAAAGTATTTCAAAAGTCTTTAGCCTTACCCTGGCACTTAATTTATATACCGAAGATGAAATTTGGAGTCGTGTGGGTAAAGAACCCTCAGGACATTCATTTAACTCGCTGGTACAGGTCGAATTAGAGCGTGGTAAACCTCGAAACCCTTTTATTAATGCAGGTGCACTTGTCATTGCCGACTTGTTGCAAGCTCGTTTAGGGGCGCCTAAACATCGAATGCTCGAAGTGGTACGTCAATTGAGTCAAAACCCGACATTATCTTACGATAAAGTCGTGGCGGATTCTGAGTTCCAGTTCAGTGCTCGTAATGCATCTATTGCCTATTTAATGAAGTCATTTGGTAATTTTGAGGGCGACGTCAATACCGTGCTTAAAAGCTATTTTCATTACTGTGCATTAAGAATGAATTGCGCTGATTTATCCCGTGCGATGTTCTATTTGGCTAACCGCGGTAAAACGCTTGATGGCGACAGCTTAGTGTCACCAGTGCAAACTAGGCAACTCAATGCTTTACTCGCGACATCTGGATTATACGATGGCGCAGGAGAGTTTGCTTATCGAGTGGGAATGCCAGGTAAAAGTGGCGTGGGTGGAGGCATTATTGCCGTAATCCCTGGTGATATGTCTATTTGTGTATGGTCTCCTGAATTAGATATCAATGGAAACTCCTTGGCCGGTACGGCTATGTTAGAGCAGTTAAGCCAAAAGTTAGGCCGTTCCATTTTTTGATGTAACCTCTCTAAATTAATTATTATTGAGATTCGTAAAATAGACTACTTTTTGGTTTATTTTACGAATACACTTCCGCTATCACCCATCCATCAGTTAACTCATTAACTCTATATTTGTTTTATCTATTAAAAATCATCGAGTTAACTTTGTTGGCATAGCTTGTGCTTTATAACACTCATATTCGACCTTATTATTGATATTCGTATAGCAAAAGGATTTTTATCATGACCAAACAGAAGTTGATTTGTGGTGTAGCGTTAACCAGCATGTTATTCACTGCAGGGGCGTTGACGCCAGCTATGGCAAAAATGTCAATTAATGATGAAAAGTGCAATGTGACATTAAACTATGACGTTACCGTTGAACCAAAAAAATTGCAGATTAGTGATAATGGATCCGAGAAATATCGCGTTGAACTGGATCAACTGTATGTAGACGGTAAAAAGGTTACCTTAAACGCTAAGCAACAAACATTGCTCACTCAATATTCTGATGAACTATCTCGTCAGGTTCCAGAGGTAATTGATTTGGTCGGTGATGTTGTAGTAATGGCATCTCAGGCGGTTAATATGGCATTAACTCCAATATTTGGCGATGCCACTGGTAGCCAAATTGATAAGCTCATGACTGGGATACAAAAACGCATTGACACCATGGCGTATCAGCAAGGCGATAAGTTTTATTTAGGTTCAACAGAGTCTTCAATTGAACATGCATTTAATGAAGAGTTTGAGCAAGAGATAGAACAAATGGTCACCAACTCAATGGGATCATTAATGATGACATTAGGTAGCCAGATTATGTCTTCTGAAGGTGGTTCATTTGAAGAGAAAATGAATACCTTTTCACAAAAAATGGATAATGTCGGTAAAGACATCGAGCAACAGCTTGAATCGCAATCACAAGGCCTTGAACAACGAGCTGATAAAATTTGTGATAATTTTGAAGGATTATTAGTGTTAGAAAGCCAAGTTCGTAAAGACATACCAGAACTTGCACCTTATACATTAGCTAAGTTAGGCGAACTAAAAGATTAAATTTATTTTGTTCAACCTGTCTTCCCGGACACCTGACCTTCCCCTGTGCTCTTTTTGAAGACACAGGGGCTTTTTTTTTGTGCCAATTCTAGCGGCTTTACCGCTATAGCTAGTGTTGCTTTGTTCTGATAAAAAAATTGTCAATTATAAATATAGAGCCATAGAAGCTTTTTTTGTTATACTCGTGACAATTATTACAAAATTACACTCTACTTTAGATGTGGTTATATTTCAGAATCTTCATTTGTTGGTGTTGATTAACGGTATTAGTTTGTTTTGATGTTCATTTGGTAGCATCAATCATAATATCTGAATGTTGATATTGACGCTTAACAAGGTTTAGTTACCAGCAATGGCTAACAGATATCTGGAATTTTTATTAATGTCGTAACCAGCTTAAGGCGACTTTCATGTTAGAACTGTTAGAACCTATCGCAATTTTTACTCATGTTGCACGTGCAGGAAGTTTTAGTGCTGCAGCCAGACGTCTTGGCATTTCTAAATCTAAAGTAAGTACTCAAGTTGCAGATCTTGAACATAAACTTGGCGTGCAGCTTATTCAGCGTACAACCCGCAGTTTAAGCCTTACTGAAGCCGGCAATTTATTGTATCTCCAAGGCGAAGAGCTCCTTCGTGATGCAGAGCAGGCCGTTTCAAGTGTTCACAACTTAAATGATGCAACTCGTGGTGTATTAAAAGTTGGGATATCGCAATCATTTGGCACCATGCATATTATTCCAGCTTTACCAGCATTTATGGCAAGGCATCCAGAGCTTGAACTACAAGTTAGCTTACTTGATCATAAGGTCGATGTCGTCAGTGAAGGCTTAGATCTACTGTTAACCATGTCTGAGCAATTGCCGCTGGGTATGGTGGCAAGACCGTTAATGAAATGTCAGTTCTTATTAGTCGCCTCACCGGGTTATATTGCGCAACATGGTAACATTAGCCGACCTGAACAGTTAGTTGAGCACAATTGCTTGGTGTATCAAGGCGAGTGGCATGAGCACAGTATGTGGCAATTTAAAAAGGGCGAAGACTATTGCGAAATTGGTGTGTCAGGCAATTTCCGTGTCGATAATGCACCAGCATTGAAATCGGCCGCAGTGAGTGGTTTAGGCATTGTATATTTAGCCAGTTACTTAATGGAAGATGAAATTGCTCAAGGGACATTGGTACCTTTGTTACCTGATTGGCAGTTGACTCACAACCTTCCATTACAAGCTGTGTATCCTCGTCGTAAGCATCTAGCTCCCAAAGTCAGTGCGTTCATTGATTTTATTAAAACGCACATTAGTAGCCCACCTTATTGGGATGCTAAGTTCGACCATTTGTATAAACTTCGTAAGTAAAAGTGGAAACATTGTTTCTATTTTAAAACAAAGCCGCGACTTACCTTGCGGCTTTGTTTTAAGTGTTTGATTTTAAATTGCTTAAGGAGTTGATTGATTAGTTTATTAGTAAGTTTCTAATCAAGGGGTTAGCGATTTACATTTGTTAACTAGTTGAACTCTGTTCTGATATCAATACAATGGTAGTTAGTTGATTCGAAGTGATTTGAACCCTGCGTTTTTCTGAGAAATGACCCCTTTTCAGTTGGGCGTACAAATCGGCAAGGTAGCAAATTTTGAATCAGTGTTGGCAATGGTTTTCGAACTAAAATAATGCCAACCTTAAAACCATCATCCTAATTTATTTGGTTTACCCCAGACTTTGTTCTGGGGTTATTTTTTTGTGAAATTTGACAAAAAAACGGCAACCTCAGTCAGGTTGCCGTTTTATGTTAGTTCGAGTGGATTAGTTATTGAAAATTACCGTGATTGAACCTGTTTAATCCACTTGTTTACTTGCTCTTCAAGTATGTCTAATGGCAATGGACCATTTTTAAGAATTACAGTATGAAATTCGCGAATATCAAACTTAGCTCCTAGTGCCTTTTTAGCCTGCTCACGTAGTTGTAGTATTTTAATCATTCCCACTTTATACGCTGTCGCTTGTGATGGCATAACAATATGGCGTTCAACCATTTTTATCGCATCAGATTCAGCGTTGGGAGTATTCTCAACATAATAGGTAATAGCCTGTTCACGAGTCCATTTTTTTGCGTGTATCCCAGTATCAACCACTAAACGGCATGCGCGCCATAGCTCCATCGATAAACGGCCAAAGTCAGAGTATGGGTCGGCATATAAGCCCATTTCTTTCGGGAAATATTCTGAATAAAGTCCCCAACCTTCAATATAAGCCGTGTAACCACCAAATTTACGGAATTTTGGAATACCTTGCAGTTCTTGTGCAATAGCAATTTGCATGTGATGCCCTGGAATGCCTTCATGGTAAGCAAGTGCTTCCATTTGATACTTTGGCATCGCTTCCATTTTGTATAAATTAGCGTAATAGCTTCCTGGGCGAGAACCATCTGGTGCAGGTTGGTCGTAAAATGCTTTACCTGCTGACTTTTCTCTAAACGCTTCTACCTTTCGTACTACTAATTCGGCTTTAGGCTTAATAGTAAACACTTCATCTAAACGAGACTCCATAGTATCGATCAGTGATTTTGCTTGAGCCAGATATGCCGTTTTGCCTTCATCAGTTTCTGGGTAATAAAATTGTTTATCATCGCGCATGAACACAAAAAACTCTTGTAAGCTGCCGGCAAAGTGTACTTTTTTCATAATGATCCGCATTTCATCATGAATTCGCTTCACTTCAGATAAGCCAAGATCGTGTATCGTGTCTGCGGTCATGTCGGTTGTGGTGGTACGTGCTAGAGCGTTATTGTAAAACGCTTCTCCATCAGGCAGTTTCCAGGCTCCATCTTGAGTATCGGCGCGAGCTTCAAGTGACTTGGTGTAGGTTATTAATTGCTCATAGGCAGGTTTTACCTTAGTCAGTAGAGCTTGCTTAACTTCAGCTAGTAATGCTTTTTTACTGTCATCAGTTATATCGAGTTTATTTATTTTACGTGTCGCATCAGCCCATAATGCACTGTCTTTTCCTGTATCTGTAAATGGGGCGCCAGTGATAATGTTTTTGCTATCAGAAATTACGTATGGGAATACAAATTTTGGCGCAATGATATGTTTTTTAGCGCGAATTTCTAACGAGGTTTCTAATTGTGCCAGTAGTGTTGGTATGGCGTTCAAACGGCTAATATAGGCTTTAGCATCACTTTCATGGGTAACCTGATGTTGATTAATCAGAAATGAAGCCACTACAGAATGGACTCCATACATTTGGTTAATCGGATAAGTGTGATAACGCCATTTATCATCGCTAATGCTGTGTTCTAACCCAGCTTTTAACAGTTCATAACTGAGGGCCGCTTGTTCATTTAATTTGTTGGCATCAAGGCTCGTCAATCTTGTGAGTTGCTGTTTACTGCGGGCTAAATCTGCATCGGCAGCAGCGTCAGACAAGTCATTCCACTTGCCGTAATCTTGTTTTATGCCAAGGTAAGTTTGATTGACTGGATTTGCCATCACATTTTCCATAAAAATGGCTTCAAACAATGCGTTGGCTTTTTCTGACTCGGTTTGTTGGCTTGATGTCGCTGTACTTTCTTGTTGGCTCAATTGCGGCATGTTGTGCAAGTTCGCAATGGCTGAAGCGCTTAATAAACTTGATAACGCGACAGCAACGAGAGTTGTTTTAGTTTTAATAGACATTGATATCTTCCCAAAGTACCTAAGTTATAGGCGCATATCCTAATCAAGCTTTGTCTAAAAGTGTGAATAGAAATGTTAGAAAGTGTGTATTTAAGGTAAGTGGAATGTAGTGGTAGAAGCCGATTTTCTGATTATTGGCTCGCAGTTTCCGGATTAAAAAGTAAACTGCGAGTCATATTGTTTTTTTAAATCGGCTGATTAAGTTAAATAAATTGAGACAGCAAATCATTTACAAACATGTGGCCTTTAGAGGTCAATTGCCAATGTGTTGTGGTTTCTGTCAATAATCCCCGTTCAATTGATTTTTGCATTCCCAGCTTTACCACCTCGGCCGATTGACCTGTACGTTGCTCAAATTCAGTTTTAGGGATTGGAGTCATTAATCTTAGACGGTTCATTAAATATTCTAACGGACGGTCTTCTTCAACGACATCTGTGGTTTCAAAGGTATATTTATCCGCAGCGAGGTAGCCCTTAGGGTGTTTTATTTTTACGGTGCGCACAATCCGATTTGAGTCGGGGAGAGTGATCTTACCGTGGGCACCGCAACCGATGCCAAGGTAGTCGCCAAACTGCCAGTAATTAAGATTATGGCGACATTGGTATCCCTGTTTGGCATAGGCCGATATTTCGTATTGCTCATAACCTAATGCCGCTAAGCGCTGCTGACCTTGCTCGTAAATTTGCCACAGGTTCTCATCATCTGGTAATTGTGGCGGTTTTGAATGAAACAAGGTATTGGGTTCAATGGTGAGTTGATACCAAGAAAGATGCGGTGGGGCTAAAGCTGTTGCTGTGTCGATATCATGCATGGCTTCGTCAAAGCTTTGGTTTGGTAAACCGTGCATTAAGTCGAGATTGAAACTTAAATAATCTGCTTGTTTGGCTTTTTCTGCCGCCACTTTAGCTTCATCTTCATTGTGGATACGTCCTAGCAGATTAAGTTTTTCTTTTGAAAAACTTTGCACCCCAATAGATAAGCGCGTGACACCCGCAGCACGATAGGCACTAAAGTCGTCGTGCTCTAATGTACCTGGATTGGCTTCCATGGTGATTTCAATATTATCTTCAAAAGGGATTAATGCTTGTGCGCCTTCAAGTATGCGTTGAATTTGGCTAGCGTCAAATAACGATGGCGTGCCACCGCCGATAAAGATGGTATGCACCTTTCTACCTTGAACATAAGCCAAGTCTTGTTTTAAATCGTCCAGTAACGCATCGACATATTGTTGCTGTGGTAACTCACCATTTTGGCCATGAGAGTTAAAATCGCAATAAGGGCATTTTTGCACGCACCAAGGAATATGGATATACAAGCTAAGAGGTGGAAGTTGCAATGTCATTTATTGATGACCGCCAGAAGTATTGTTCGATAAAATAATACCTTGGGCTTTCATGGCACTCACTAATAACTCAAGTGCTTTGCCTCGATGACTATGGGCATTTTTCTGCTCACGAGTTAACTCAGCTGCCGAGCAATCAAAACCTTGTGGAATAAACACTGGGTCATATCCATGGCCTTGTTCGCCTTGTGGGGCATGGTTTATTGTTCCTTCCCATGAAGCCTGGCAAATTATTGGCGTGGGATCTTTTGCGTGACGCATATACACAAGTACACATTGGAAACGGGCACTTCGAAGTGTTTCACCTTGCAATGCATCAAGTAGCTTGAGGTAGTTGCTAGTTTCAGTTGCACCAGGACCAGAATAGCGTGCCGAGTAAATCCCTGGTTGGCCTTGTAGTGCATCAACTTCAATGCCTGAGTCATCTGCAATTGCAGCCTTACCCGTTATTTCAGCGGCATGGCGAGCTTTAATAATGGAGTTTTCTACAAATGTAGTGCCTGTCTCTGCAACCTCTGTCACGTTAAATTGATTCTGTGGTAATACTTCAATATTAAATGCTGTCAGCATTTGATCAAATTCGGCAAGTTTGCCTTTGTTGCCACTGGCAAGAACAATTTGTTGTTTGGCTAAGGTATGCATAAGTTTTTTAGATGAGGGTAAATTTGCCGTCATTATACTCTAACTACCCCGCGATAGGCTATTGCAAGCGATGACAAGCGGTAACGGCGATGAAAAGCGATAACAAGCAGTAACAGCGGTAGCAAGAGATAATGGCGTTAACAAACGATAGCAAGTATGACGAGCGAACGCTGCACTTTTTGCTTGTATAAGATCTAGCCGCGCTCTAGGCTCTTTCGCTCGATATAGCTCTTTCGCTCGATATAGCTCTTTCGCTCGATATCGAGATTTTAGGCCTTAATCTACATAGAACTTTTGTTTGAATTTCAATGAGGTGTTTAGCTGGTTGCCGTACTTAATGGCAATTGTGAAATTGACCTCTTGGTCATCACGATATGGCACTTCTGCTATGTAATAGATAGAATTTCCTTCACGGATCTCTTTAAAATCAAGCGTTATGCGGGCATCTAGTAAGTTATTAGCTATACCTGATATTTCAACAGGGATAGCAGGGTTCCCTTCTAGATTAGTATTGAGCACGGTAATGTTCACCAATCCATTGTAACTGCTACGTTCAATTCCGTAGGTTTTGGCTATTTCAGGAGTAATAAAGGTGCTACTGAGCGCCATGTAATGAATATCAAAATGACCAACTTGTAGTTTTTGCTCTGCATGAGCATAGCCAATACTGGTGATGGTTATGAGTGACAACAATAACATGTGTAATAATGAGCGAGATAAACGCAGAGAATGAAACATAATTTTGTCCTTAATGGGCGTGAGCAATAACATTATTATAGAGAAATCGGTGACAAAAGGGCGGCTATTTCTGGCGGAATAACCTGAGGTTGGCATATTCTAATTTGTTTATGACGACCTTGTTCACCTTTAATGATATGAACCTGACTTTTGGCTACTTTACAGGATTTTGCAAGATATTTAGACAGATAAGCATTTGCTTTACCATCAATAGGTGGTGCTGTGATGGCTATTTTTAATTCGTTACCGTGCAAACCGACAATTTGATCGCGGCTGGCTTTGGGTTGCACATAAACAAAAAGCAGCAAGTCACCTTGCTGCTCATCGTTAATATAGCTTACTGGATTCATTAGTTAGGTTTGTTCTAAATCTAAATAATTGACCAAAAAGGAATATATTGCGCGCACAACATGTTAATGAAATTCATCGCAATAAATACCACTAATACAGATAAATCCAAGCCACCAATAGCAGGCAGTACTTTGCGCACTGGGGCTAAAATAGGTTCTGTTAATTGGGTCATCACCATCACAATTGGGTTATAACCTTGGTTAAACCAGCTCAATACTGCACGGATAAGTAACATCCAAAAAAGTAACACGCCAGCTTGTTTTACGACAGATATCACTGAGAATAATAGTAAAGTAACAATATCTACAGTTGCCCCTGCAATGAAAGTAAGCACTAACATTTTGACCAACACGACAATCAGGGCCAGTACCATTGATGAAGTATCAAAACGTCCTACTGAGGGTAATAGTCGACGCATTGGTGCGATAATCGGTTGTGTCGCCTTAACCACAAATTGGCTAAATGGATTATAAAAATCCGCTCTTGCAAGCTGTAGCCAAAAACGAAGAATGACGACCATTAGGTATAAGTCAAACAGAGTGTTGACTAAAAAACTCATTGCATTCATGTATGTTGCCTTACGTTGATGTGATTTAGTGCTTAATATTGTACTTAAATTAGAGCGCAGATTTGAGTGTAAATTAGTACTAAAATTAACTGCGCTAATATTTAACGATACGATTTACTGAGTGACCAATATAACGGATTATCACTCAAATTTGGTGTTTATAAGTTCAGTTTTACGCAACTATTTTACACCAAAGGGATTAATCATAAGTTAAATAATCGTTCATCTCATAACGTTAGAATGTTTTAGCCATTTCTTGGGCTCTAGCAACACAGTTTGTCATCGCTTTATCAACCAATTCAACTAACCCGCCTTGTTGGAATGTTTCAACTGCTCTAGCCGTAGTACCGCCTTTTGACATTACATTTTGACGTAATTCGGTTACCGATAACTGTTGGTTTTGTATCACCATCTGCGCAGCACCCAATGCTGCTTGCTCAGCAAGGAGTCTTGCTTTGTCTTCAGCCATACCCATGTTGACGCCAGAGGCGATCATAGACTCGATAAACAAGAAAAAATAAGCAGGAGAGCTACCAGCAAGTGCTATTACTTGATCTAATTCCGGTTCTTTATCAACCCAAACCACTTTACCGCCGCTTTGCATTAAGGTTTCGCAAATTGCTTTATGCTCGGCAGAAATACTGTCATCGGCATAAATACCAGTCATACCATAGCCAATTTGAGTTGGAGTATTAGGCATAGTGCGAATAAGTTTTATCGGTTGTTTAAAGTAGTCTTGATAACGAGACGCTGGAATACCTGCAGCGATAGTGATGATTAACTTATTGGCTAAATCGAGTGAACTTAAGTCTTCACAAACGGCCGCCATTAATTGAGGTTTTACACTTAGCACGATTACATCGGCAGCTTGTGCGGCTGCATGATTATCGTGAGAAACTTGAATCGAAAAATCTTGCTGCAACGCATCTAACTTACCTTTGCTTGGATTGGTTGCGTGAATAAGGTCACTAGGATAGCCATGCTTAACTAAGCCACTAATAATGCTACGAGTCATATTGCCCGCACCGATAAAACATACTTTTGCTTGAGTCATTAAGTCTGTATCCAATAAAAGAGTGAATTTATGTCCAATTACTGTGTATGTTACCTAATTCAGCCCTAGGACGCTACGCTTCTAGGGTCGCTACGTACGTCCTGCTAGGATCTAGGGCGTGACTTCGTCACTGCTAGGATCGCTACGCTTCTAGGGACCGCTTCGCTGCTTGATTTAGTCACTTCGCGAGTAGGCTGTTGATTTTATAGCATCTAGCCGCGAAGCGACCTAGCAGCGAAGCGTTCTAGGCTGTTGCTATAGATTTTATAGCTTCTAGCAGCGTAGCGCTCTAGGCTGTTGATTTTATCTTTCACCAAAGATCGCACTGCCGATGCGTACCATGGTTGAGCCATTAGCGATGGCGATGTCCATGTCGCCGCTCATGCCCATTGATAGAGTGTCAACGCTAGGATATTGCTGCTTAAGTTGGTCAAAAATTTGCTTCAATTGGCTAAATTCTTGTTGTTGAAGTTGTATGTCATCAGTTGCCGTTGGGATAGCCATTAATCCGCGTAATTTAAGATTGCTTAAGGAAGCAATAGCAAGTGCTAACGTGGCGACATCTTCAGCATTAACGCCCGATTTAGATTGTTCCTGGCTAATATTAACTTGAATACACACGTTTAATGGCGGCTTGTCATTTGGACGTTGCTCATGTAAACGTTGGGCTATTTTGGCGCGACTTAAGGTATGCATCCAATCAAAATGTTCGGCAACAACTTTGGTTTTATTCGATTGCAGCGGGCCAATAAAATGCCACTCAATATCAGGATAATCTGCCTGTAAGGCATTAATCTTAGTTTCGCCTTCCTGGACATAGTTTTCGCCAAATAGACGTTGCCCCGCTTGATAAGCTGCAACTATGTCACTAATGGGTTTGGTTTTGCTCACAGCAAGTAGGCTTATTTCGGCCGATGAACGTGAACACTTTTGCGCCGCTTGACTAATTCTACTCTGGGCGATTGATATTCTGTCTGCTATTGTTGTCATAATGTTGGTTAACTGGATGTCTCTACAATGGAAATCACTGAATTACTCGCCTTTAGTGTAAAACACAAAGCATCAGATCTACATCTTTCAGCAGGCGTTTCTCCTATGATCCGCGTTGACGGTGAGGTAAGGAAAATTAATTTACCTGCGTTAGATCATCAAGGCGTTCATAGTCTTGTCTATGACATCATGAATGATAAACAACGTAAAGACTATGAAGAACATCTAGAAATCGATTTTTCATTCGAAGTGCCTAATCTGGCGCGTTTTCGTGTTAACGCATTTAATCAGTCCCGTGGCGCTGGCGCGGTATTCCGTACCATTCCTTCTGAAATTTTGTCTCTTGAGCAACTTGGCGCACCAGAAATATTTAAAAAAATCGCCAGTTATCCACGTGGATTAGTATTAGTAACCGGGCCTACCGGTTCGGGTAAATCAACCACATTGGCTGCGATGGTCGATTACGTTAATGAAAATCGACATGACCATATTTTAACCATTGAAGACCCGATAGAATTCGTTCATCAGAACAAACAATGCTTAATCAACCAGCGTGAAGTACACAAACACACACACAGCTTTAATGCTGCCCTAAGAAGTGCATTACGTGAAGATCCAGATGTTATTCTTGTGGGTGAAATGCGCGACCTTGAAACCATTCGTTTAGCCATGACCGCCGCTGAAACGGGTCACTTAGTATTTGGTACTTTGCATACCACCTCAGCCGCAAAAACCATTGACCGTGTGGTCGATGTATTCCCAGAAGGTGAAAAGAGCATGGTCCGCACCATGTTGTCTGAGTCACTTCAGGCGGTTATTTCACAAACATTGATCAAGAAAATTGGCGGTGGTCGAGTGGCTGCTCATGAAATTATGATGGGTACACCAGCGATTCGAAATCTTATTCGTGAAGATAAAGTTGCACAAATGTATTCAGCTATTCAAACCGGTATGTCTCACGGTATGCAAACTCTGGATCAATGTCTGCAAAACTTAGTCAATCGTGGGTTAATTACCCGTGAAGATGCGATGCAGAAGAGTTCGAATAAACAAGCTAATTTCTAAGGAACTGGGATCATGGATGTTCGTCCGTTTTTAAATATGATGGTGGAAAAAAAGGCGTCAGATTTATTTATCACTGCTGGTTTTCCACCCAGTGCCAAAATTGACGGGGAGCTACGTCAACTATCCGAAAATCGATTAACACCAGAGCAATCATTAGTGTTTGTTGAGTCGTTAATGAGTGATGTCCAAAAGAAAGAGTTTCATGACACAAGCGAGTGCAACTTTGCATTTGCGGCTAAAGATTTAGGGCGTTTTCGCGTCAGTGCCTTTTGGCAACGTGAATCAGCCGGTTGTGTTATGCGCCGTATCGAAACTCAAATTCCTGAAGTCGATGATTTAAAACTGCCCCCTATTTTGAAAGATTTGGTCATGAGTAAGCGTGGTCTTATCATCATGGTGGGTGGGACTGGTACAGGTAAATCGACTTCGTTGGCAGCGCTGGTGGGATATCGAAATGCTCATGCTCGCGGACATATTCTGACCATTGAAGACCCTGTTGAGTTTGTACATAACCATCGTAAAAGTATAGTTACTCAGCGTGAAGTGGGTATTGATACCGACTCATTTGATGCCGCACTTAAAAGTTCACTGCGTCAAGCGCCAGATGTCATTCTGATTGGTGAAATTCGTACTCAAGAAACCATGGAATTTGCGTTGTCATTTGCCGAAACGGGTCATTTATGTATGGCAACCTTACACGCAAACAATGCTAACCAGGCTCTCGATCGCATTATGCATTTAGTACCGGAAAGCAAACACAACCAGTTGCTATTTGATTTGTCGTTAAATTTACGTGGCATTGTGGCGCAACAGCTTATTCCTAAATCTGACGGAACTGGTCGTCGCGCTGCCATTGAAGTGTTAATCAATACTCCCCGAGTGGCCAGTTTGATTGCTAAAAATGAGTTGCATTTACTTAAAGAAACCATGGGTAAGTCACGCGAGCAAGGGATGCAGACTTTTGACCAAGCATTGCTAGATTTATATGTAGAGGGTGAGATTAGTTACGCCGATGCATTACATCATGCCGATTCGCCTAATGATTTACGTTTAATGATTAAATTGCGAAATAACGAAGCAGCTTCTTCAGGGTCAATGGAAGGCATTACCCTCGACATGGATTAGTGATGATTTGAGCCAGTAAATGAGTGGATTATCAATCGACCCATTTTTTATGAGAGGCCGTAAGCTACATCTTACGGCCTTTTTTGTTATAATGACCGTTATGATTGTTATAATTACTGCTGTTGTTGTAGAGAATGCGATGACTCGGGTACATTAAAACATTTATCTAGTAACTAAAAATATTATATGTTACTCATTTTTATCACGCTTTATAACATTGTTATTTCAAGGATGTTTCATGCAGTTATGGCAAAAATTCACCGTCTTATCTTCGCTAATCTTGTTCCCATTCGCGGCCTCAGCAGTACCAGTCACAGATGAAGTCGATATCGGCGGTGCAGTACGCGTAAACTACGGTTGGAAAGATTACGACAACAACTCCAAACTTGAGTTTGAACTGTTCCGTGCTGACGTTAACTATAAGAGCAAAGATGGCCTATTTGCCTCAGCTCAGTATCGTTGGTATGAAAACATGGACGTAGTTCATCATGCCTACATGGGTTATCAATTTGATGAAGCCCAATCAGTGCAAGTGGGTGTAACCCAAGTGCCATTTGGTTTATTGCCTTATGCAGCCCATTCATTTTGGTTCGGCGCAACTTATTATCTTGGCTTTGAAGATGATTATGATGCTGGTATCCATTACAAAAATGAACAAGATGGTTGGCGTTACGATTTAGCTTATTTTGTTAATGACGAAATTGGCGACGGTTCTAATTATGATCGTTACTCATTTGATGCGGCCACAACAGCCGATTCACCATATGAAGAGGCAGGACAAATCAACGCTCGAGTTGAGCGAGAATTTACTTCTGGTGAAGTCACTCATAAGTTAGGTGGTTCATTACAATACAGCCAATTAGATTTTATGGCTGATGCAGCTACTGTAGTGGGTGAAGACACCAATGGT
This sequence comes from Shewanella frigidimarina, assembly GCF_003797125.1. Taxonomy (GTDB): domain Bacteria; phylum Pseudomonadota; class Gammaproteobacteria; order Enterobacterales; family Shewanellaceae; genus Shewanella; species Shewanella frigidimarina. The sequence goes on along the minus strand of NZ_RKKE01000001.1, from coordinate 199,862 downwards.
CTTGCCGCTGCAGCGCATTGGCAACTTGACTGGAAAAAATGGCAATTACAATTACAATATATTCATTATGACTATGGTATAGACAACAGTGAACGTATTGCGCTAAGTGCATTTCAATATCCATTTGAAATTGCTGCTGAAGCCGATGTTGCTACCGTTAACATTGCTAAATCGGTTGACGTTGATTGGGGACCAATCACTAATTTGAATTTTTACAACGATTACAGCCAAGTGATGGCATCGGGTCAAGGTCTTGATGATTCTATCCAGAATGTGACTGGTGTAGCCATCACTGCAGGTAAATTTTATTCTTATGTAGATTGGATTGCCGGTAAAAATATGTGGTTTGTTGATGGTGCAGGCGTTGGTATCAATAACGGTGATACATCATGGCATTCACGTTTGAACATCAATATCGGTTTTTACTTCTAATCACTTTTGATCTGAATAAAGCAGTACTACGTACAGTCCTGTGATACCTAATTAGGCATCGATAAATTCGTTTATCGGTGCCTATTTTTATCTATTCTTATAAACTTTGAGTAAAGGACAAATTAACAATGATTAAATACCTAACGGCAATTGGCTTAATGGCATTAAGTTTTAGTACTGTTGCTGCAAATTGTCCTGATTATCTCAATGTTGAAGCTCGTAAATTACACTCAACAGAAAACGTAAATTTATGCGAACTCACCCAAGGCAAAGCAGTATTAATCGTTAATACCGCATCGCACTGTGGTTTTACGCCTCAATTCGAAGCTCTTGAAGCATTACACAAACAATATGCCGATAAAGGTTTAGTGGTGATTGGCTTTCCGTCAGATGATTTTTTCCAAGAAGAAAAAGACGAAGCAAAAACTGCCGATGTTTGTTTTATTAATTATGGTGTTACATTTACCATGGTGGCAACATCACCTGTTAGAGGCGATGAAGCTAACTCCGTATTTAAATACTTGGGCGATAAAAGTGCCGCACCTAAATGGAATTTCTATAAGTATGTTGTTTCGCCTGACGGTCAAACCGTGCAGCAATTTAGTTCGCGTGTGAAACCCGATAGCGAAGAATTGAAAAATGCGATTGAATCAGTTTTGTAATCGTTAGTTAAGTTGAGTTATTTAACCTAGCGACTAAATACAGCTACTAATAAGTAAAGTGACTTAATAGAAACACCCAAATGAGTTAGCTAGCGTAAATAAATATTTGCCGAGTACCGGGTAATTTGATGATAAAATCGATACCTAGCGCTCTTTTTGTTTTAAATGAATGCGATACAATTTTAACTTACGCTCACGCGTTACTCAAAGTGAGCTGTATTTGTAAATCCATACCAATAACGGAGAAGATACTTTGGCTAGATTTTCAGGGCTAGATAAAGACACCGGCCATAAAGCTCGTGGCAAAACCGGTGTATTACTATTGAATCTAGGTACACCAGATGCACCAACTGCATCAGCTGTTCGCATCTATTTAGCTGAATTTTTGGCTGATCCTAGAGTAGTCGAAATTCCAAAACTGATATGGATGATTATTCTTCACGGCATTATTTTGCGTATTCGACCTGCTAAATCGGCTGCCTTATATCAACAAGTCTGGACCGAAGAGGGTTCACCTTTACTGGCTATCAGCCAACATCAACAAGCCAAACTAGCCAAACATCTACAAGCCCAAGGGTACGATGCAAGTGTACATTTAGCGATGCGTTATGGTTCTCCATCAACGTCGAGCACTTTACAAGCTATGCACAAACAAGGTGTCGATAACTTAGTCGTTTTGCCTTTGTACCCACAATATGCAGCTCCAACAACCGGTTCTGCGTTTGATGCATTGGCCAAAGAGCTAATGAAATGGCGTTATATTCCTGCTCTGCATTTCATCAATACCTATCATGACAACGTCGATTTTATAGACGCGCTTGCTGCATCTATTCAAAAAGATTTTGATCTACACGGTAAACCACAAAAACTAGTGATGTCTTTTCATGGTATGCCAGAGCGTAACCTGCATTTAGGCGATCCTTATTACTGCTTCTGCATGAAAACAACTCGATTAGTGGTAGAAAAGTTAGGCTTTAGTGAAGATGATTATGTAGCCACATTCCAATCTCGTTTTGGCAAGGCTAAATGGTTACAACCTTATACCGATGCAACAATTGGTAGCCTACCGGCTAAAGGTATTACTGACATTGCCGTAATTTGCCCAGCATTTAGCGCCGATTGTCTAGAAACCTTAGAAGAAATAAAAGGTGAAAATCGTCATGTATTTGAAAATGCAGGCGGAAAGAACTTCAGATATATCGAATGCCTAAATGACAACGACGACCACATCAATATGATGGCAAATCTTGTTAAACCTTTTCTATAATTATAGGGCGTGACTCCGTCACTGCTAGGGCGCTTCGCTTCTAGGACGGACTGCGTCCTGCTAGGGACAGCTTCGCTGCTAAGATCCTAGGCCGCAACGCGGCTGGTCTGTTGATTTTATAGAATCTAGCCGCGTAGCGTCCTAGCAGCGCAGCGCTCTAGGCTGTTGCGTACCCAGGCTTTTAGCTTTATATCCTCGCCTCTGCTTTTATGATTTGTTAAACTTAAACAATGTTTTATTGCTAAAGAAATAATATGAGAATAGATCCCAATATCGCATTAGTTTATAGCACTGATAAAGGTCGCATTGATCAGCCTAAGCCGCAAGTTGAAGTACCAACTGGCGACGGTATAGTGCGGATTCATAAAGACAGTAAAGGTCGTAAAGGTAAGGGCGTAAGTGTGATCAAAGGGCTAGAGTTAGATGAAAAAGCCTTAAAAGACCTAGCGCAAAAATTGAAGAAACAATGTGGCTGTGGTGGTACAGTGAAAGACTTCTGCATTGAAGTACAAACTGACAATCGCGAACAAATAAAATCCATATTAGAAAAGTTGAATTTCACTGTGAAATTAGCGGGTGGATAATACAAAACGCTAAAACACTATTGGGGATAGCATATGGATAGCTTAAAAGACCACTTTTTAATTGCGATGCCATCATTAGATGACACATTTTTCGAGCGCTCGGTGATATACATTTGTGAGCATGATCAAAAAGGTGCCATGGGACTAATGGTTAATCGTCCAATCGGTGTAGAGGTTGAAGATCTGCTTGAGCAAATGGAACTCTATTTATCGCCAGAGTTTGTATTCTCCCTCGACAGTCAAGTGCTCATTGGCGGCCCAGTGGCACCCGAACGTGGTTTTGTGTTACATACGCCTCAACAACATTGGGTCAACAGTACCGAAATTAGCGAAGATATTATGCTAACGTCTTCTCGAGATATATTAGCCTCAATTGGTTCTGACAAATCGCCTGAAAATTTCGTGGTTGCACTAGGTTATTCCGGCTGGAGTAAAGATCAGCTTGAACAAGAAATTGCCGACAACACCTGGTTAACAATCAAAGCCACACCAGAGTTACTATTTAATGTTGAACCCGAACAAATGTGGCTCATGGCTACCCAACAGCTCGGTTTTGATATTTGGCAAATGTCTAGCCAAGTCGGACATGCTTAAAATAGGTCGCTACGCTGTTAAGATTCTAGGCCGCTATGCGGATAGTGCGCTGCGCTTCTAGGGCGGACTGTGTCCTGCTAGGGACAGCTTCGCTGCTAAGATTTTATAGTATCTAGCCGCGAAGCGCTCTAGGCTGTTGCTTTTAAAGCGTCCTCTAAAAATTAAACCAAGAGATATACATGCAACCACAAACCGTTTTAGGGTTCGACTACGGCACCAAAAGTATTGGTGTCGCTATAGGTCAAGCCATTACAGCTAGCGCCACACCTTTATTATCAATTAAAGCGGTTGATGGGATCCCTAATTGGGATGATATCGATAAATTATTAAAAGAATGGCAACCAGATCTCGTTGTTGTCGGCTTACCGTTAAACATGGACGGCACCGAGCAAGAGATGACTCAACGAGCTCGAAAATTCGCTAATCGAATTAATGGTCGTTTTGGCGTTAAAATTGCCACCCAAGACGAACGTTTAACCACTGCAGATGCTAAAGCCCGTTTATTCGAATTAGGTGGTTTTAAAGCGTTAACCAAAGGTCAAGTTGATGCTGTGTCAGCTGTGTTAATTATCGAAAGCTATTTTGAAAACCAGTATTAATCTAGAGCCTAAGTGCTAGGTCGCTACGCGGCTAGAGCGCTGCGCTTCTAGGAACAGCTTCGCTGCTAAGATTTAGTCACCAGATTCCAGTACCGTTCGAGTTACTAGGTCTTTTAGCTTTTATAGCATCTAGCAGCGTAGCGCTCTAGTGATCTAGATTCTAAGTACTAGGCCGCTACGCGGATAGTGCGCTTCGCTTCTAAGGACAGCTTCGCTGTTAAGATTTTATAGAATCTAGCAGCGTAGCGTTCTAGCATCTAGGCTCTATCGCTTTTTATCGCTTTTTATCGCTTTTCATCGCCCTCCATCTCTTTCTATCGCTCGTTACCACTCTTTACCGCTTGCTATCCTCTTTTCTGCCTCAAAATGGTGCAATTTTTATTCATTGTCGCGCATGTCCTTTGATCCTATTCAATATACTTTTTACTTCATCGTTTTTGTTATGAAAATAAAGCCAACTATATCAATGGTTAAAGTCTTTTTGTGCCATTAAGGTGCAACGTTATTACGTTTGGCACATATCCTGAATCTACCTAATCAGTTAATAGCGTTACAGCGATAGCGAAATAGCGATAACGGGTGATAACAAGCGAACGGTGCACTTACAAATAGAATGATGAAAGAAGGTAACAAGCAAACGTTCACTTACTAATAGGGCAATAAATAATCGATAACAAACGGATGGTGTGGAAACTGCTGAACGTTGGCTTTCAGCTTTTATAAAATCTAGCCGCGCAGCGAATTAGCTTCTAGGCTTTACGCTTGTCACCGTTCTTTATAGCTTGGCACCGCTTGTTATCGTTCGTCACCGCTAGTTACCGCTAGTTACCGCTAGCTATCGCTTTGTGTCGCTTGATACTGTTCTTGATAGTCAGCATTCAATGATTGAAAAGGGATACGATATGACAACACGACCACTTATCTTTACCGACATCGATGGCACTTTGCTTGACCATTTTGACTATAGCTTTAGTGATGCAATCGAAGTGATTGAAGCATTGAATGAACGCCATATTCCTATTATCGCTAATACCAGTAAAACCTTTGCTGAAATGGAGAAGCTACAACAAACTATCGGTTTTAACTCACCATTTATATCTGAAAATGGCGCAGTTGTTTATATCCCAATTGGCTACTTTGACCAACAGCCAGAGGGGACGTTTACCGAAGGATATTATTGGGTAAAAGAGTTTTGTCAGCCGCGGCAATACTGGCTTGAATTATTAAACCAACATGCACAAGCATTTAACGATGACTTTATTGGTTTTTCATCTTTATCGGTTGAAGCGTTATGTGAGCTCACCGATTTGTCGCCAGATAATGCCAAGCTAGCTTTGATTAGGCATTATGCAGAGCCAGTACTTTGGCAAGGCAATGAAGCCAATAAACAAGCCTTTATTGAGTTGATGACACGCGTTGGTGCAAATACCCTGCAGGGTGGACGTTTTCTACATGTTGGTGGAGATAGTGATAAAGGCAAGGCAATGAATTGGTTAGCCGATGTCTATTCCAAGCAATATATCGCTCCAGTGACCACTATTGCACTCGGTGACAGTGGTAATGACAATGCCATGCTCGAAGCAGCAGACCTTGCAATACAAATTAAGTCACCTGTTCACCCATTTCCCATATTAACACCACAAAAACAAAGCATTAAAAGCAATGAATGCGGCCCTAAAGGTTGGGCTGAATGCATTAAGAAAACTCTATTGTCTTCATCGGCTGAATCGCAGCTAAACCAACTACCATTTGGAGGGGCGTAACATGGCCGACTTTTATCAAAATGGCATTGTCACCACAATGCATAATCTAACCCGACGTAGCCATGAAGAGCTTGAGCAAGATTTAATTAAGTTTTCAAAAACGCGCCCGTTAGGATTAATTTTGCCATCTCTGTATTCAGAGCTAGAAGGCACCGCACTTAAAGATATTGTGAGTAAATTAAAACAGGTGCCGTATTTATCAGAAATTGTGATTGGATTAGATAGAGCCGATCTGCAACAGTACAAACACGCGCTAAGCTTTTTTGGTGAGTTACCGCAGCATCATCGAATATTATGGAATGACGGGCCACGCTTACAAGCGCTGGATGCAAAACTGCAAGCGTTAGGCTTAGCGCCCAAAGAGCTGGGAAAAGGGCGAAATGTCTGGTATTGCATGGGTTATGTTTTGGCTTCGGGTAAAACAGAATCGGTTGCACTGCATGATTGTGACATCGTGACCTATGAAAAATCATTACTCGCTAGACTGCTTTATCCGGTCGCTAACCCGCAGTTTAACTATGAATTCAGTAAAGGTTATTATGCACGTATTTCTAATGGACAAATTAATGGTCGAGTGTCACGTCTATTAGTCACACCGTTGATTAAAGCACTTAAAAAAGTGGTCGGTTACAACGAATATTTAGAATATATGGACAGTTTTCGTTATCCATTAGCGGGTGAGTTTTCATTTAGACGAGACGTGCTCAACGACCTACGTATTCCAAGTGACTGGGGCTTAGAAATTGGTGTGCTGTCAGAAATGCAGCGTAACTATGCCCATAATCGTATTTGTCAGGTTGATATCGCCGATAATTACGATCATAAACATCAAGATTTATCATTGGATAATGAAGACGCGGGTTTGTCTAAAATGTCGATTGATATCACTAAAGCCTTTTTCCGAAAGTTAGCCACTCAAGGACATACTTTTAGCACTGAATCGTTCCGAACCCTTAAGGCAACGTATTACCGTGTCGCCCTCGATTATGTCGAAACATACCATAATGATGCATTAATGAATGGCTTAACCACCGACATACATTTAGAAGAAAAAGCGGTTGAAATGTTTGCCCAAAATATTGTCACAGCAGGGCAACGCTTTTTAGATAATCCAATGGAAACCCCGTTTATGCCAACATGGAGCCGAGTCGTGAGTGCCATGCCAGACGTGCTCGAGCAGCTTAAAGCTGCTGTTGAAGCCGATAATGCTGAGTTTAGCTAACATCAAAATCGACCAGAGGACACCCTATGTCAGTAATGGATGGATTACAGCAAAAGCTGCAGCAACAACTTAGTTGTATTTACAACGATGTCGACATTGACATAAGTGTGCCAGCATTGGCTGCACAGCTCATCGATATAATGCGTATCACCGAGTATTGCCAAGTGCCCGAACCCTTTGTAAATCATTGGTCTGAAAAAGACATCATTATGATCACTTATGGCGACAGTGTGATCCAACAAGGTGAGCGGCCACTCACCACGCTGGCTCAATTTATCGACAGCTATTTAAGTTGCATCAATGCTGTGCATATTTTACCGTTTTTCCCTTACAGTTCTGACGATGGTTTCTCGGTTATCGACTATTCAAGTGTTAACGAAGGCCTTGGGTCGTGGGCAGATATCAGTGCTATTGCCAGTAAGCGGCGATTGATGTCAGATTTAGTGATCAATCATTGCTCTAGTCGGAGCTTATGGTTTGAGAACTTTTGCAAAGGTGAGGGCGTGGGCCATGACTACTTTTTTACTGCCGAGCCAGATGATGACTTAAGTGCGGTGGTTCGGCCAAGAACGTCAACATTATTAAGACCAACAGAGACACCGAGCGGCACTCAACATGTGTGGTGTACCTTTAGTCATGATCAAGTTGATTTTGATTTTCGTAATCCACAAGTATTAATCGAGTTTGTACGTATCATTCGTCAGTATTTAGATGCGGGTGTGAGTATTTTTCGCCTCGATGCAGTAGCCTTTTTATGGAAAATAGTCGGTAATAAATCAATTAACTTACCGCAAACCCATGAAGTTATCCGTCTATTACGGACATTAATTGAACACGCTCAGCAAGACGTCATCATCATTACCGAAACCAACATTCCTAACACCCAAAACTTAACTTATTTTGGTAATGCTAACGAAGCACATTGTATTTATAACTTCTCATTGCCGCCTTTACTGATCAACAGTCTTATTACCGGCAGTTGCTTATACTTAAAGCGTTGGCTTATGAGTATGCCGCCCGCACAAGACGGCACCACCTACTTTAATTTTATAGCTTCTCACGATGGTATTGGTTTACGCCCGGCAGAAGGCTTACTTGAAGAAGATGAGATTGATACTCTGGTCGACACAATGAAGCAGTTCGGTGGCCAAATATCATCCAGAACCACAGAAGATGGCCTGCAAAAACCTTATGAAATGAACATTGCCCTGTTTGATGCCTTACAAGGCACCACTAAAGGTAAAGACCAGTGGGGGATGCAACGTTTTGTGTGCGCTCATACCATTATGTTTGCGCTCGAAGGTATTCCTGGAATTTATATCCATAGTTTATTGGGAACCCGCAACGACTATCAAAAGCTGGCCAATACTTCACATAATCGCGCCATTAACCGCCATCGTTGGGATCTCAATCAATTAACGGAACAACTAAATGATGCCAACAGCGATCATAGCCAAGTGCTAACCGAGCTGACCAATTTAATCAATATCCGAACGCAGCAAATTGCATTTCATCCCAATGCTACACAATTCACCTTACATCTAGGGTTACAGTTATTTGGTTTTTGGCGTCAAAGTCGTAATCGTAAACAAAGTATATTTTGTATCAGCAACGTATCAGACCAAATCACCGATCTTCGCATTAATGAACTTAATCTTATTATTGCAGAACACTGGGTAGACCTATTGAGTGGACAACCAATAGAAGACATCACCCAAACCATGCAACTGCAACCCTACCAAACCGTGTGGATTAGTAATGTACGTATCTAGGGCGGACTATGTCCGCTAGGCCGCTACGCGGATAGTGCGCTTCGCTTCTAGGGACCGCTTTGCGGCTAAGATGTTATAGCATCTAGCCGGCAACGTCCTAGCAGCTCGCAGGTTCGCCAGAGGACGGACTACGTCCTGCTAGAACAGCTTCGCAGCTAAGATTGACTCGCTGCGCGACTAGGCTGTTGATTTTATAGCATCTAGCCGCGAAGCGTCCTAGAGTCTAGCGTTCTTTATTTTATAAAACCTTGTTAACTTGACAACGCCTTTGCTCTCTATAAGCTAATAAACATTAACGTCTTGTTTTTGGAGCCTGTATGAAAACCCTAATTATCGCTGCGGCAGTGTTAGCATTGAGCGCATGTAGTACCTTGAAATCTACTTCAGACTTCGACCCATCGGTATCATTTGATCAATATAAAACCTATTCATGGATAGAGAAAAAAAATGACGATGCGGGCTATCATTTAGACGGACTGATGGATCAACGCGTCCGTGCTGCTATCGAAACTCAATTAAGTCAAAAAGGTATCAGCAAAGCCGACAAACAAAATGCAGATTTATTAGTTAACTACATCACTAAAGTCGATAAAAAAATCAATATCGATACCTTTAACAGTCACTACGGTTATAACCCATATTACGGCCCTCGTTGGGGATTAGGCGGCAGTCTTCATAGTGAAACCACCGTGCGTGAATACGATGTTGGTACATTAATGGTCGACTTAGTTGATAACAAAACGGGTAAGTTAATTTGGCGTGGTACTGTTGCTGATACCGTACGTGAACAAAGTACCCCAGAAGAGCGAATTAGCATTATTAATCAAGCAATTGGCACAGTAATGATGAATTATCCGCCCAAACCATATAAGTAAACTTTAAGGCAACATAAAGTGTCTAATAAAAGCCTCGTTTATCGAGGCTTTGTTTTATGTAGGCTAGAAATACCTATATCGCCTCAAATTGACCTTTATGACTAACATTTATCAATAATTTATCGATGGAGTCATTAATTGAAATATCGATAAAGTCAGATTGTGATTGTCGTAAATGGAAGTGAAATAACTGATATAAAAGATCGTCAATATGTTGTTTAATCTGTTGAGATTTTCAGGATATTGACGCATGTTGAGACAGTACTTTTACCATCTTTAACAGCTAACGTAGCAGATTGGCATTACTAAGAACTTTTTATTATACATAAAGTAAGATTAACGGAGTTCCGTGCGATAAAGGTGTTAAGTAAATGTCGAACGATAAATCAATTAGTTACTTCTGAATGTAGATAATAAATGATGGTGTGATTGCTTAATATAAAACCAGATGATGACTTAAACGCTGTATTTATAGGCACTAAGGCCTAAAAACTCATTCAAAAAGCTAAGTAATTTTGTTAATATCCCAAGCCGTGAATCGGATGTCACTTGCTCAAGCTGATGAGCAAATTTAAACAAGCGAGTAATAATGAAATCTTGGTATTTACTGTATTGCAAACCACGTCATGAAGTACGTGCACAGCAAAATTTGGCTTTACAAGAAGTCGAGAGTTATTTACCTATGATCACCCAACAAAAAATGGTCCGCAATAAACCACAAATGGTTACGGCACCACTTTTCCCTAGCTACCTGTTTATCTATTTTGATCCTCTCATCACCAGCGTCAGCAAAATCCACAATACACGTGGTGCGAATCGTATTGTTGGCTGCCGAGAAGATATGACTCCCATTGACGACAGAATTATTTCAGCGCTAAAAAGACGTGTTCAAGGTTATGTCCCAGAAGAGGTAAAACCGTTGGGCAAAGGCGATAAAGTCAAATTTGTCGACGGACCGTTTAAAGACCTTGAAGCAATATTCGACGAGAATAATCCTGATAAGCGTTGCCATGTGTTATTTAACATCATGGGACAACAAAAACGGATTTTAGTCGAGTTGACGAATTTACAAGCTGTACCAAATAATGACCAAACAACATAAATAGCTAATATGACTAAATAACTAAGCTGTCAGATAATAGCGATAGTCTTTGTAGGATATTGTCCATTTATAAAATGAATGAAGCTGACTTAAAAGGCTATTTCTGACTGTAAAGGTTGAATATTGAACGTTTAAATGGATTTTTTGCTATTTTGCAACAATTTTGAAACGTTCTGAGGGTTTTACTCAAGCATCTAAGCTGATTTTTGAGTATAATTCCGCGCTTGATTAGCGGTTGTTATGGCTCACAGCCAATAAAAAATTAAAGATTCGCGTAGCGAAGGGCATATTGGAAGCCGTAATCCATGGGCGGTAGCGTGTCTGAAATAGGGCGCTTCGCTTCTAGAACCTAAAACCTAGAAGGACGTAGTCCGCCCTCTGGCGAGCCTGCGAGTTCCTAGAATCTATAACCTTCTTATAAAAAATAATATTGGAGATATCTGGTGCTACATAAAACCAAAAACGTGTTACTAGCTGGCTTATCGGCCTTTATTATTTTTACCACACAAGCGCATGCCGTTACCCCAACACCGCAAATGATAGAGCAGTTTAAACAATTGCCTAAATCAGAACAGGAAAGAGTTGCGCGTCAGTATGGTTTAGACCCTTCAATGTTGTCAGGCAGTGCCAATAGCTCTGTTAGTGTAACAAACCCTACTGTGGTTGAACCTCGTCAAAATCATTCAAGTCAACAACCAGAATCAGAAAAAAAGAACGAGTATGACTTCAAACAAGACAGTGATAAAAATGAATTAAAACGTTTCGGTTACGAAATGTTTGCCGGCGAACCAACGACCTTCGCACCTGTGACGGATGTTCCTGTACCAAGTGATTATATGGTCGGTCCTGGTGATGTCATTAAAGTTCAGTTATACGGAAAAGAGAGTAACGAATACAGTTTAACTATTAATCGTGATGGCACAGTGCAAATTCCCGATTTAGGCCCTGTATCAGTCGCTGGTCTAAGCTTTTCAGATTTACGTCAAGAATTGTCTAAGCGCATTAAGCAGCAAATGATTGGTATTGAATCAAATATCACCATGGGTGAATTACGCTCTATTCGCATTTTTATCGCTGGTGATGCCTACAAACCAGGCTCATATACCGTATCAAGTTTATCAACCATTACTCAGGCGCTATTTGTTGCTGGTGGTGTAAACGAAATAGGTAGTCTTCGCAACGTACAAGTTAAGCGAAGCGGTAAACTAATAGGCTCATTTGATTTATACGATTTACTGCTCCGAGGCGATGCTTCTGGAGACATCAATCTTCGTTCTGGCGATGTAGTATTCATCCCATCAATCGGTGGTTTAGTCAGTGTTGCTGGTGAAGTGCAACGCCCCGCGATTTACGAGCTGAAAAAGAATGAAACCATTGCAGATGTTATCAATATGGCTGCTGGTATCAAACAAGGTGCTTATCCTAGAAATAGTAGTATCGAACGATATAATGCCAATGGTTTAAAAACCATTATCAATGTTGATTTAACCTCCGCAAATGGCAATAACACCTTAGCAAAAGCTGGAGATTATATCCGTGTTAAAAATGCTTCTAATCAATATGAAGATGCCATTACTATCGTTGGTGCAGTAGTTCGCCCAGGTAAATACCAGTGGAAGCAACAACGCATTAGCGATGTGTTACCTTCAATTTGGGGCGATTTATTATTATCTGCTGACTTAGACTATGGTTTAGTTGTTCGTGAAATCAACAAACATGGCGACATAGAAACATTACAGTTTGCGCCTGGTGAAGCGATTACATCACCTAATTCTATTCAAAATATTGCTTTGCAGCCTCGTGATAAAATAATGATATTTAACTTCAGTGACGATACTCAAAATCGTTTTGAACTGAATTCATTAGTTAAAAAGCGTGTCAGTAAAGTTGAATCATTAAAAGGTGACTCACTGCTGGATGCCGATCTGTTTAAAGCAGGGTTTGAAACCTTAGACAATACCGTAGCTAGCAAATATACCAACGAGATAGCGGGTGTAGCATTAAATGAGCAAGCATCAGAAGAGCAAACGTTGGTTAGCAGTGAAGTCGCTAAAATGCTATCGAATCTATTCGAAGACCGTGACTTAATCAAACTGAGTAACGTTATGTCACGTAAAGAACTACTTTACCCGATAGTGACTAAATTAACTCAGCAAGGTAATTCACAGCATGGCATTATGATTGTTGCTATTGCAGGTAAAATTCGTCATCCAGGTGTATACCCGTTAACAAACTCTGCCAAAGTAACCGACTTAGTTAAGGCTGCTGGTGGCTTGTTAGAAGGTGCTTATGTTGAACGTGCAGAACTGACTCGTACTCATACAACATCTACAATATCGGATATTATCCACAAACAAATTAATCTTTACGCGGCAATCAACGGTAATCAAGAAGACAATATTGAGCTAAAAGGTCGCGATATGGTCACTATTCTTACCACTCCAGAGTGGCAAGAAAGAAAAGTTATCGAAGTCAAAGGTGAAGTTAAATTCCCTGGTACTTATAACATCAGACGTGGTGAGACGTTATCAGATGTTATCGCTAGAGCGGGTGGATATACTGAGTATGCTTATCCCTCTGCGGCTGTATTTGTACGTGAATCAGTGCGAATGCAAGAGCAGATCGAAATTAAAAAGTTAGCAGACCAACTTCGCCGAGACATCGCCACTCGTGGAGTTTCAAAAGATGGCTTAAGTGTCAATTATTCTGATGCACAATTAATGCTAACCGATTTAGAAAACATAAAAGCGGTTGGCAGATTAGTTATTGATTTAAACGCGCTTAAATTGGGTATCAAAGAGGCTGATGTTCAACTTGAAGACAGCGACATACTGTACGTACCCACTATTAAGCAAACCGTTGCAGTTATGGGCGAGGTTCAACATCCTTCGACCCATAGATTTAAAGATGGTTTAACCTTAGACGATTATTTAGTCATGTCTGGTGGCCCTAGAGAGCGCGGTGATGAAGGTAGAGTTTATGTCATCAAGGCTGATGGTTCGGTGATGATGCCTACTCAAAGTATTTGGTTTAATACCGACTCACAAATTTCGGCCGGCGACACGGTTATTGTGCCGCTAGACACTGAGTACAAAGATAACTTAACCCTATGGTCGCAAGTAACACAAATTATATATAACACTGCTGTCGCATTTGCTGCTGTCTCAGGTATCTAAGAACTGGAGGTTCTAGAAACTCGCAGGCTCGCCAGAGGGCGGACTACGTCCTGCTAGGGCGCTACGCTTCTAGGGTTTTATAGCAGGCCGTAGGCCGCTCTAGCAGCGAAGCGCTCTAGATTCTAGATACAAGATACTCAACTTCAGAAGGAACTGATATGCGTTTCGAGCAATTGGATGTGTGGAAAAGAGCTTCTAGATTGTCTTGTGAAATTTATCGGTTGACTGAGTCAGTCAGTAACTGGGGCTTCAAAGATCAAATTACACGTTCAGGATTATCTGTTCCCTCAAACATCGCGGAGGGAGAGGAACGTGAAACCCTAAAAGAAAAGATAAGGTTTCTGTATTACGCAAAAGGGTCACTAGGTGAGCTTGTGACTCAGTTATATATCGGAGCAGAAATCGAATACCTTGATAAACAAATAGCTATGTCGATGGTAAAAGAAGCCAAAGAGTTAGCCAAAATATTAGGTGCACTTATCAAACAAAAACAAGCACAGATTAAAGAAGATAATGCCGATTACACAATAGATTAATTTAACTAAGCGGCATGCTTTCTGTTTTTTATAGAAGCGAAGCTGATATCTTTTGACCTTATAGCAGCGCAGCGAACTAGCCGCGAAGCGTCCTAGAAGCGTAGCGCTCTACTTTCAAGAAAAATAAGACATATGACTAAACAAAACCTACAAGCTACTTATGACGCAAACTTTGCATCATCACAACCAATGGGCAGCGTTGAAAACGACGAAATCGATTTGCGCGAGCTTTTTGCCGTTATTTGTCAAGGAAAATGGTTTATTATCGCCATCACTGCAGTGTTTGCTATCGGTGCTGTTATTTTTGCCATCAACCAGCCGAATATCTACAAATCAGAAGCGCTGTTGGCTCCAGCTGACTCTGAGAACGGTGGTGGCGGTTTAGCTGCACTTGCAGGACAGTTTGGTGGTTTAGCAAGCATGGCTGGCATCAACCTAGGTGGTGGCGGTGTTGATAAAACCCAAATGGCAATTGAGGTGATGAAGTCTCGTCAATTTACCAGTAACTTTATCCAAGATCATAATATTTTGCCTGACTTAATGGCGGCAAAAAAATGGAATATGGCTGATAACACAATTAGCTACGATGGTGAATTATATAATAAAGCTGACAAAACGTGGCTTCGTATTGTAGATGCACCGTTTAAGCCTGAACCATCAATGCAAGAAGCGTATAAAGTTTTCAGTAAAATTATTGCCGTTAATGCTGCAAAAGAAACTGGCATGGTAACCGTTTCTGTAGAACATCTTTCACCGGCCGTGGCTCATCAGTGGGTAAATTGGTTAGTACAAGACATTAATAAAGAAATGAAAGACCGCGATGTTGCAGAAGCGACTCGCAGCACAACTTTTTTAAAATCTCAAATTGAACAAACAAATATTGCGGATATTCGCTCAATTTTATATAAGTTAATTGAAGAGCAAGCGAAAATAATTATGTTTGCCGAAGTTCGTGATGAATATGTATTTAAAACTATCGATCCTTCCATCATTCCTGAAAATAAAACGAGCCCTAAACGTGGGACTATTTGTCTCTTAGGAACATTAATTGGACTGATGTTAGGACTTAGTGTTGTTGTAGCTAGGTTTGCATTTAAAAAAAAGATATTAATATAAATTAAATATCTAGATTTTTCAAAAAATTTAATTATTTATTAAGGTTTCTTTGACTGTGAATATTGTTGTAGACGATCGTATTAGCAATGATTTTAAAAATTTCGCTTGGAATATATTCTTTAAGAGTAAAGGGAGAGGGCTTACTTTTGAGCAGCATTTTCCTTGGATTCAATCTGGTACTTCATTTTGGACTGTAGAAGCTAGAGAAAACGAGAGATTGATAGGTGGTCTTATAGTCAGGGAGCTGGAAATTTGTTATGGATCCCGAGTAGAGTTAATAGGGTGTATTGGACTTGTATGTGTTGACTCACTCTACAGAGGAAAAGGAATTGCTAATCAATTATTCAAAACCTTAATTGAAACAGCTTCAATAAAAAAATATGGCGCCTTGACGCTATGGACTAACCAACACCATATATATGAAAGTAAAGGTTTTTTTGTGTCCGATGAATCGCTTAGCGGAACAGTGACAGCTCCAGAGAGTGTATGCCATTCATTGGGAACAGCTTTTATTTGTGAAAATCTTCCTAATCATATTGGCCTTCCTCCTTTCGCCATATCAGGACGTATATATAAAAGTAAGGAAGCCAATATCACTGTAATAAGAGATCATAATAGTTATATTGTCTCAGATTGGAGTGGTTCTGATAATAATGTTTGTAGTTTAATTAAGGATGTACTACCTGAGTCATTTAGGATTCATACTCAATATAAATGCTCTTTAGTTAAGTTCTTATCCACATTAGGATATTCAATTAATCTTTCTCCAGTGAATTTACAAATGTGGCTAAAATTAAAAAGTGATCTCGAGATAACATTGATAACCAAGAGTAGTAATTTCAATATATTGAATAGGATATGAAATGATTCCATTAGTAAAAGTTGGACTACCAAGTAAAGAAAATTTAATGCCGCAATTAGAAGACATTTTATACAGCGGCATGATTGGTGAGGGGGATGCGGTTTATGAGTTTGAAAAAAGATTTCAAAAAATGTTTGGTGTACCTAATAGTATTGCAATGAGCAGTGGTACTGCAGCTTTACATGCCTCCTTGATTCTATCGGGTGTAAAACCTGGGGATGAAGTTATTACTACTAGTATGACTGCAGAACCAACGAATATAGCTATTCTACAAGTCGGTGCTATACCTATTTTTGCTGACGTAGATATTTTATCTGGAAATCTAGAACCATCGTCTATAGAAGATAAAATTGGTAACAAAACTAAAGCTATTATAATTGTTCACTATGCAGGTATACCTTGCAAGTTAAAAGAAATATCTGACATAGCAAAACGACATAATATATCACTTATTGAAGATTGTGCGCATGCTTTGGGTGCAAGGTATGAAGAAAATGGAATCGGTTCAATTGGTGATTTTGGTATTTTTTCATTTCAAGCTATTAAACATATGACTACAGTAGATGGTGGGTTTTTATCATTCAGGGACAATAATAAATTACGAGATGCAAAGAAGTTTAGATGGTTTGGGATGGAGAAAGGTATATCAAGGACTGAAATTGATATAACGTCAATCGGTTATAAATATAACATGCATAATGTAGCTGCTACAATTGGCTTAGCGCAATTAAATGACATTGATAAAAGATTATCTAAACATATAGATAATGGTAATTACTTCGATAAAGAAATACCTTCCATTTCTGGTTTAACAGTGCCTGTTTTTGATAGCGTAGCTAAACCGAGTTACTGGTTATATACAATATTTTCAGAAGAATCTGAAAATATTGAAAAAATACTAAATGGAGTAGGTGTTCAAGCATCAAAATTACATAGGCCAAATCACCTTCATTCAATATTTAGACAATATTCATGCGATCTTCCTCAATTAGATAAATATTATAAAAGAATGATTCATATTCCATGCGGATGGTGGGTTGATTTAACTGCAAGAGAAATGATTGTTGATGCACTAAAAAAAGGATAGTTTAGGATATGGATAAATTATTCCCTCTTTTTAATGTTGTTTCAAATCAAAATATGCAGGATGTATTTTGTGAAGTACTCAAATCCGGAAAAATTGCATCGGGGTCATATGTCGAATTGTTCGAGTCAAATTTTGCTAATTTAATCGGACAACAATATGCACTATCAATCAACGATATGACTAATGCAATACATCTTGCTTTACGTTTAGCTGATGTAGAAGAAGATGATGAAGTTATTGCTACTCCATTTAGCTGTATGGCCAGCAACTCTCCAATTGCGTTATGTAAAGCGATTCCTGTATGGATCGATTTTAAACCTAATAGTGTTGAGATTGACCTTATTGCATTTGAATCAGCAATTTCAGAAAAAACTAAAGCGGCAATAATATATCATGTTGCAGGATACCCTACACCAATAGATAAAATTGCTCTCATATGTCAAAAATATGGAATTAAATTAATAGAAGATTGTAATAACGCATTATTATCGACAGTTAATGGGCGGTATGTTGGGGGGTTTGGTGATTTTTCTGTTTTTTCTTTTTATCCGAATAGACAAATTAACACTACCGAGGGTGGGATGTTGGTTTGTAAAAATGAGAGTGATTATATTCAGGGAAAAAAACTTCGACGCTTTGGTATAAATTCAATTACTTTTAGAAATTCTATAGGAGAGATTGATCCTAAATCTGATATTCCAGTTGCTAGTAGCTCTATGGCTATGAATAATATCTGTGCAGCATTAGGGAATATTCAAATTGATGAAGTAAAAGATAGAATGTTACTGACTCAACGAAATGCTGAATATTACAAAGAAAATTTTTTATATGATGATAAAATAAGAGTTGTACCTGTGATGGATGGCTCTGAGAGTGCTTATTGGACATTCTTAGTGCAAATAGATAACAGAGATAAAGTTATTGAATTAATGAAAAGTACCGGGATATCAGTTTCAAGTTTACATCAGCGTAATGATATCTATTCATGTTTTAAAAAAAAGGATGTATGTCATTTAGATAATATCGAAACTTTTCAAAACACAGTATTAGCTCTTCCATGTGGATGGTGGTTATCTCAACTTGATATAGAGTTTATTGCAAAAAAATTAAAAAGTGTTGTATTCAGTTTTAAAATAAGTAATTAAAATGATTTTTAAAAATAGTTTTGTTAATGTATTTTTTATCTTTGCAAGTAAAACTGGTGGGGTATTAGTTGGAGTTTATTTCCTTCCATTATTCAATAAGATTTTAGGTGAAAGTATATTTGGGATAGTAGCTGTAATATTATCATTGCAAGCTTTATTGATGATGCTAGATTTTGGCATGTCGACTCTAGTTGCTCGAGATACTGCAATTTGTTTAAAAAATAATCCATTAAAAATAGTCAATGAAGCAAGCTTAGTTATATCTATTTTTTATATTTTTATACTTTTTTTTGTGTTGATTTGGTGGTTTTTTTTTGATATAACTATTTCTTTTATATTAATTGTTAGTACTTTAATTATGTTTTGGATCCTTATTCTCCAAAATATATCATTTTCTGCACTTTTAGCTAAGCAACAATATAAAGCAGTAAGTATTATTCAGGTATTTGGTGTTTTATGGAAAGCTTTATTTACTTTATTCTTATTAAATGAAGTGTCAACGACATTAGATGTTTTCGTATTTGCTCAACTATTTGCAACTCTATTGAATTTCATATTTTTGAAAAAATATAGTGAAGGCTTATTTTCAAAAGAATATATTAACTCAAGAAAAGTAAATTTGGATATTTCATCATGTATAGTGTTGGCTAGAAGAGGGAAGCCTCTTATAATATTGAGTATAGCTGGAGCAGCTGTATTGCAATTAGATAAATCAATTGTAACTTTTTTTATGTCAGCAAAAGAGTTAGTGCCTTATTTTCTAGCTTCTTCATTTTGTATGTTACCTATTGCAGTACTTGCAGGGCCGATAAAATCATATTTTCAACCTAAAATAGTTAAATTTTATGGAGAGAATGATAATATTAGTCTTCAGGTTTGTTTGAAAAAATATGTTATTGCACTTGCAAGTACAGTTTTTTTTGTGACAGTGGTTGTCTGGTTATTAAATGATTTCATTATTAATTTATGGTTACGAGGCGCTGGAAATACTTCTGACGTAGTTGCATTAACCCGAATACTTCTTCCTGCAATATCTGTAGGGGCACTCGGGTTTATTCCGTATGTATTTCTTATTATTTCTGAAGATTATAAGTTTCAAGCTAATTTTTCATTAGCGTTAACTTTTATAACTTTAGTTCTTGTTACGTTGTTTGCATATTTTAATAATTTAATAATGATAGCGGTTGTATATTTTTTATATCATTTCATTTCAACTATAGGTCTATGGATAAGGTTATTTTACATTCCAAAAATGAAAAAAACTGCCATGGACTCAATTAAAGTATGTTTTTTAACCTTGCTTTTCAATTCAGCTTTAATGGCTGTACTTCTCACTTTATTTAATGTAGTGACGAAATAATTTTTTTAATTTTTATCTGATAAAGAGTAATAGTATGTTCAAGAATAAAACATTGTTGATTACTGGTGGTACAGGATCATTTGGTAATACAGTATTGAAGCGTTTTTTAAAAACAGATGTTAAACAAATAATCGTATTCAGTCGCGATGAAAAGAAGCAAGAAGATATGAGGATATCTTTATCAAATGATAAGTTAAAATTTGTCATTGGTGATACGCGAGATTATAGTAGTATTGTTCAGGCTATGGTTGGAGTGGATTATGTATTTCATGCTGCTGCCCTTAAGCAAGTTCCTTCTTGCGAGTTCTATCCTATGGAAGCGGTCAAAACTAATGTAATTGGTACCGAGAACACAATCAATGCTGCAATAGCAAATAAAGTGAAACGAGTGATTTTGCTTAGTACGGATAAAGCCGTATATCCAATTAATGCTATGGGTATTTCTAAAGCCATGGCTGAGAAAGTAGTTGTTGCTAAGTCAAGAATGATTCCTGAGGGAGGGCCTATTTTATGTTCTACTCGTTATGGAAACGTAATGGCTTCCAGGGGATCTGTAATACCATTGTTTTTTGAGAAAATTAAAGCGGGTTTGCCTTTAACAATTACAGATCCAAAAATGACAAGATTTCTAATGTCACTTGAGGATTCAGTTGATCTAGTATTGCATGCTTTTGAGCATGGAGAGCAAGGTGATATATTTGTTCAGAAAGCTCCAGCTTCTACGATACAGGATTTAGCGGAAGCCATAATGCAACTATGCAATAAAAAAACTAATACACAAATTATAGGTACTCGACATGGTGAAAAACTCTTTGAATCATTAGTATCACGAGAAGAGATGGTTAAAGCAGAGGACATGGGGAAATATTATCGTATACCAGCAGATAATCGTGACTTAAATTATGATAAGTATATCCTAGAAGGTGAAGTAGATATAAATAAAGTTGAAGATTACACTTCCCATAGTACAAATCGCTTGGACGTAGAGAGCATTAAGGAATTATTACTTACATTAAACTATGTTAAAAATGAGCTTAGAAAGTAACTTAAACTAATAGACTGTAGACAAAAATGCCACTTATTTCATTTATTATCCCAACACACAATCGTTTTGAATATGCTATAAAAACTATTAACTCATTGCTGTCAATTAATTCTGATATTGAAATTGTCATATCAGATACTAGTGATAATGATAAGCTCGTTAAGTTTTGTAGTTCACATATAAATAAAACACAATTAAAGTTAGTAAGACCTGGTCAAGGTATCTCCGTTGTAGACAATTTTAATTATGGTTTACAACATGCAACGGGTGAGTTTCTAGTTTTTATTGGAGATGATGACTTTGTTTGTAATAGTGTAATAGATGTAGCAAATTGGGCTCATGAAAATCTTGTTGAGTCTATTAGGTTTTCGTTTCCAGTGACATATTTTTGGCCCGATTTTAAACATCGTAATCAGGGTGATATTTTCTCCGGAACCTTGAGTTTTACTGAATATTCTGGGTCTGTTATATTACATGATACTAAGAAAGCACTCAATGAAGCTCTGAATGATTTTGGTCGCGGCGTATTGAACATGCCGCGTGCATATTCTGGAATGATATCTCGTCTTTTGGCTGAGCGAATAACAATTAAATACGGGAGTTTATTCGGTGGTGTAAGTCCTGATATTTATAGTTCTACTTTAATATCTTCTGAATCAATGAGTTCATATTTAATTGATTATCCAGTCGTAGTACCTGGAGCTTCAGGGGCAAGTACTTCTGGTTTGAGTGCAAAAGGTCAGCATACTGGAAAGTTAAGAGATAATCCTCATATTGGCGCTTTTCAAAATTTAGTTTGGGATAACAGGATTCCTGAGTTTTACAGTGTGCCAACTGTTTGGGCTTATTCTTTTTTAAAAGCGTTAGAAACAGTTGGTATTGACCCAAAAAGTATCAATTTCTCAATTTTATATTTGCGTTGTTTTCTATACTATCCACAATATAGAACTTTAACTTTTAATTGCTTTAATTCATGGCGGAGAGAACATGGTTTTTTAGTTTCATTTTTAGAGTTATCTAAATCATTTTTAAAAGAATTGTTTTGGGTGTTATCTATTGTTTTTAAAAGAGTTATCAAAAGAATTAGTAAAAGAGTTAATAAAGATAATGTATATTTAGATTTAGATGATGTGTTAGATGCAAAATATAAATGTGAAACAGTAATTAAAAGTCGCGGTATTTCAATAGATTTTAAAAACAAAGTAGATTGAATTATATAGTAGATTAATGTTGTTTTTCAGGTTTAAGGTGTAATTTTGATATATTTACTTTTATTATTTGGGGGGACAATTTATTTTTTTCTCGATGAAAAATACTTAAATTCGAAAAAGTTTTTAAGTGTTTTTTTTATATGGTTTCCTATTCTGTTTTTTTATTTTATATTTCCAGCAACTCAATATAATGTTGGTACGGATTATTTTACATATAGAAACTATTATGCCCAACCCGATTTAATTGAACTATACCGAATAAAAGGTGAGTTGGTTTTTTATTATATATATAGATTTATAGTGGAGAACCAACTAGGTGAACAATCAATTTTTTATTTCTGCACATTTTTTAATACTTGTTTACTATTTTTTACTATGTTTAAATTGAGGAAAGCTAATTTTAATATAGCAATAATTTTTTTTCTTTTCCTAACAATTACTGGTATATATCATAATCAAATGAATGGGTTAAGAGCATACATGGGAGTTATGTGTATTCCGTTGGCTTTTGTTTATTTAGCTGAAAACAAACTGATTAAAACTGCAGTTTTAATCATACTGGCAATATCGTCCCACTTTTCATCAGTTGTAAGTCTTCTTTTACTCCCTATGAAAATCCTAATACCATTATCCAATCGAAAGCTAGCTTTTTTATTTTTCTTACTTCCATTTATCTATGTATCTTTAATGCAATTAGTACCCTCATTTGTTAATTTGTTTTTTTTCCGCTATTCTCATTACCTTAATAGTGACTATGCAACAGGAATATCATTAATAAATCTTTTCTCCAAGTTATACTATTTGCCTTTATTTGTTTTTTTTTGGTTTGTTTACTTAAAAAGGAAACCGATAAGTATTTATTGTGAATCTTCTGTTTTTAGAAAATACTTCGATTTCTCTATTGTTGTTTGGGTTGTTACATATTGGTTCATCATACTTTCTTTGGAGTATGGTTTCTTTTTTAGATTGCAATCAGCATTTATATTTTTTTATATATTTCCAATTTATTATTTATATCAATATCTTATAGATAGTAAGTCTTGGCGGAGAGTTTCTTTTTTGTCTGTTTATATATTGGCTCCTTATGTGTTAAAAGTTACATATATGGCTAGCGGAGAATATAATTATTCAAATTATCTCTTTTATTCATTTTGATTGTATTTCAATAAAAGGTTTTTATGAAAACATTAGATGTATTAATATCAACATTTGGTTCTAGAGTTCAAGATATATCAAATTTATTGTTAGAGCCAATTGAAGGTGTTAGATATTTAGTTGGTCATCAGTGCGCTTCAAATATTGATATTTCTAAGTTAAATTTCTTAGAAAGACGTGATGTATTTTATTATGCATTAGAGTCTACGGGGGTAACTAAAAGTAGAAACTACTTACTCAATAAGGCTACTTCTGACATCGTGTATTTTTGTGACGATGACATTGTTCTCGATGTGGATTGTTTTAAAACCATTGTTGAATCTCATAGTAAAAATAAAAGTCAAGTTATAACTTTTATAGTAAATGATTTAGATGGTAATCCTAGGGGACGCTACCCTAATTCTGAGTCAAATCGGAGTTATGCGAATATTCTTTCTGTCGGAACAATTGAGATAAGTTTAAAACGTGAATGCTATGAAAGTGTACGTTTTTCTGAGGATATGGGAGCTGGTACTGACATTCCCATTGGTGACGAAGCCGTTTTTTTAGCTGATTGTATTAGAAATGATATGAAAATATTGTTTGTACCTACAGTTATTTGTAGCCATCCTCTAGAGTCTTCTGGCTCTTCCGTTTCTGAAACAAGTGTCTTTGCTCGGGGGGTTGCATTCCGAAGAGTTTTCGGGTGGTGTGGTTGGTTTATTTTACTTCCTTTTTTCTTGAAAAGAGCTAAACTTTTTACTATTGATGATGGAATGATAAAATCTTTTTTTATATTTGTTTCAGGCTTTAATTTTAAATGAATTATTTTTATTTCCGTGTCTAATTAACTAAGTATGTTTAACTATGAAAATTCTTTATCTTCATCAATATTTTGCTACTCCAGAATCAAATGCTGGAACTCGTTCTTATGAAATGGCTAAACGGTTTGTAAAAAGTGGCCATAATGTAACTTTTATTACTAGTTCTGCTTTTTTTTCTGAAAATTATAATTTCAACAAAGGTTGGAATATTATTCAGTTAGAAGGAATTGAATTACATGTTTTACATTTGAAATATTCTAATAAAGATAATTTTATGAAACGAATATTCAAGTTTATCAGGTTTTCAGTTAGTTCAACTATAAGATCACTCTCAATTAAAGCTGATGTTGTCTTTGCAACCAGTACACCTTTAACAATAGCTATACCAGGTTTATTTTATTCTAAGTTAAAAAATAAACCATTGGTGTTTGAAGTGCGAGATTTATGGCCTGAGTTACCAATAGCTTCAGGTGTAATCAAGAACAGACTCATTATAAAATGTGCAACATGGTTGGAGAAGTATACTTATAAAAATTCAAAAAGGCTTGTGGGTTTATCTCCAGGCATGTGTGATGGAATCATCAGGCATGGTATCGCTGCAGATAAAGTAACGCTTGCAACCAACAGTTGTGACACTGACTTATTTGATGTACATAAATCAGTAGGCCTCAATTACCTAAATTCTAAATTAAATTTCGTAGCTGGACGTAAACTCATTACTTACACTGGCACTTTTGGATTAATTAATAATGTTGGTTATATTGTTGAGTTAGCTAAAGCTGCTGACAAATTGGATTCTAATTTATGCTTCGTTGCTATAGGGGACGGCATGGAAAAAAAACAGATTATATCTGATGCTGACAAGGCTGGTGTGTTAAATAAGAACCTTTATATTCTTGCTGCCGTACCAAAGACTGAAATTGTCAAGCTTTTATCAGCTGCCGATTTGTCCTTGTCTTTATTTGGTTCAGTTAAAGAAATGTGGCATAATTCGGCTAATAAACTATTTGATTCACTAGCCTCACAAACACCAATAGCTATAAATTATGGTGGCTGGCAGCAAGAGTTTATTAATAAGCATAATTGTGGCCTTGTTCTACATGAGACTGATTTTAACAAAGCATCAGAGAGTATTTCTCATTTTTTAAGTAATCAAACCGAATATGATACTGCGGTTGAAAGTTGTAAAGTGCTTTCATATGATCATTTTTCAAGAGATATTATGGCTGCTCGAATAGAAAAGACATTAATGGATGCTATATATGATTAAACGTTTCTTTGATTTCTCAGTTGCTTTAAGTGCATTGCTTTTGTTATTACCTATCATAATTATAGTTGCTGTATGTATTCGTTTAAAATTGAGTTCTCCAATTTTATTTACTCAAGATCGCCCAGGCTTGAATGGCAAAGTTTTTAAAATGATGAAATTTCGTAGCATGCTCGATGGTAAAGATAAGTCAGGTAACTTGTTACCTGACGATGAACGTATGACTAATTTTGGCTCATTCTTGCGTTCAACTAGTCTGGATGAGCTACCAGGTTTATTTAATGTGTTAAAAGGTGACATGAGCTTAGTAGGCCCTCGCCCTTTACTTGTTCAGTATTTATCTCTTTATAACACTGAACAAGCACGCCGACACAATGTACGGCCTGGTATTACTGGTTGGGCACAAGTTAATGGACGTAACGCAATTAGCTGGGAACAAAAGTTTAAACTCGATGTATGGTATATAGATAATCAAAGTTTCTTGCTCGATTTAAAAATACTATTACTAACAGTTAAAAAAGTATTTATTCGTGAAGGAATAAGAGCTGAAGGAGAGGTTACAATGACTCTTTTTAAGGGGAGCGATGACAAATGAAAGAGTTAATTATAATTGGTGGTGGTGGTTTCGCAAAAGAAGTAGTTTGGCTTGCTGGTGATTGTAATCGCAAAGTAAAAGGGGTACTTGATGATTCGGTTGAAACTCATAATACTTACGTTCAAGGTGCTGCGGTAATCGGCAGTGTTTCTGAATGGGTAAACTATAAAGATTGTGAATTTATAATAGCTATTGGCTCTCCTAGGACAAGACGTTATGTATTAAACAAAATGCTTTCCTTGGGTAAGCCTAATTTTTCAATTCTCATACACCCAAGTGTCAGACTTTCGAACACAGTGACTGTTGGTAATGGTTCTATAATTTGCGCAGGCTCTATACTTACAGCTGATATCATGTTGGGAGAGCACAACATATTAAATCTCAATGTCACTGTTGGTCATGAATGTCAGTTTGGAGACTATGTTACTATTGCTCCAATGGTAGCTGTTTCCGGTAATGTTTTACTTGGCGATTTAGTTGAAGTTGGAACAGGATCTGTAATCAGACAAGGATTATCTCTTTTAGAAGGTTCTATGCTTGGTATGGGAGGTGTTCTTACAAAAAATATACCCGAGAGAATTATTTTTGCCGGTAATCCTGCAAAAAAATTAAAGGAAATTGTTGATTAATGGAAGTTTCAATTATTGGTTCTGGCACAATGGCTACAGGCATTACACAGGTGTTATGTGTTAATGACCAAGTAACTAAAATTAACCTTATAGCAAGAAATGATAATAAAGCCTTATTGGCTAAAGCTGTTTGTGAAAAAAGTATCTCCCGTTTGGTTAGGAAAGGTAAGTTAACTGAAGCACAATCAATAAATGCGTTGGAAAAAATTTATCCTAGTTCATTGTTATCGAGTGTAATAGCTTCTGATTTAGTAATTGAAGCAGTTGCTGAGGATTTCATTATTAAAATGGAGTTGTTCTCTGAGCTGTACAATTACGTTAAAGGTTCAACAATTATTGCATCTAATACATCGTCTTTGTCTATAACTGCATTTGGTAGTGTTTTACCTAATTCCAAGAATGTAGTTGGTTTACACTTTTTTAACCCTGCACCTGTAATGGAGTTGGTGGAAATTGTCGTTGGGCATGAGACATCAGAAGACGTTGTTCAATACCTCAAAGTTTTCACTCAAAATTTAGGTAAATCCCCCGTGGTAGTTCAAGAAGCCCCTGGTTTTGTCGTTAACAGAATGCTTATTCCAATGATTAACGAGGCCGTAAGTATTTTAGCTGAAGGCATCGCTACCGCTGTTGATATAGATAAAGCCATGAAATTTGGTGCTCACCACCCTATGGGGCCACTAGCACTAGCAGATCTAATTGGTAATGATGTAAATCTTTCTATTATGGAAACGCTTTATTCTGAAACTGGAGATCCTAAATATAGAGCTCACCCTCTTTTAAGAAAAATGGTAAGAGCAAATCATTTAGGTCGTAAAACTAAAAAAGGTTTTTTTGAGTATTAATATATGTTAAACACCCCATTTTCTCCATGGCCTAGCTTTACACAGCAAGAGGCTGATGCGGTTAGCCGTGTTGTATTATCGAACAAAGTAAATTATTGGACCGGCTTAGAAGGTAGAGAGTTTGAAAAAGAGTTCGCTCTATGGGCCGGAACGGATTACGCCGTTGCATTAAGTAATGGCACTCTTGCTCTTGATGTTGCACTCAAGGCGCTCAAAGTAGGTATTGGTGATGAAGTCATTACTACTCCGCGAACTTTTTTAGCATCAGCTTCTTCTATTGTTACTGCTGGCGCTGTTCCTGTATTTGCGGATGTTGATTTAAATAGCCAAGCAATTACGGCAGAAACTATTAAGGCAGTACTCACACCTAAAACTAAAGCTGTCATAGTTGTGCATTTAGCGGGAATGCCTGCTGAAATGGACGAAATAATGGAGCTAAGTAACGAGTATGGTTTTTATGTGGTCGAAGACTGCGCACAGGCCCATGGTGCTAAATATAAAGGTCGTTCAGTAGGCAGTATTGGCCATGTTGGTGCATGGAGTTTTTGCCAAGATAAAATTATGACTACCGGCGGAGAGGGCGGTATGGTAACCACTAATTCAAAAGAATTATGGTCTACTATGTGGAGTTATAAAGACCATGGTAAAAGTTTTGATGCCATATACAACCGTGAACACCCTCCTGGTTTTAGATGGTTGCACGAAAGTTTTGGCACAAACTGGCGTATGACAGAAATGCAAGCCGTACTAGGACGAATTCAACTAACAAGAATGTCTGATTGGGTTCAAAAACGTATTAATAATGCTTTTAAAATCGATAATGCAATTAAAGATTTGCTGCTAGTTCGTTTAGTTAATGTACCTGAATATATCGTCCATGCAGAATACAAACATTATGTATTCATAAATCCTGATAATCTTAAAGAAGGTTGGACACGAGATTTAATTGTTGAACAGATTAATGAACAAGGTGTACCAGCTTTTCAGGGAAGTTGTTCCGAAATATATTTGGAGAAAGCGTTTGATAATACTTCTTGGCGACCGAAGGAACGCTTAAAAAATGCGGTGGAACTCGGAGAAACTAGCCTAATGTTCTTGGTGCATCCGACACTAACATCATTAGAAATAGAACTAACATGCAGTGTAATTAGAGGCGTATTGTTAAGCGCTAGTAAAGTTATAAAATAAATAGTTGTAAAAAGAGATATATAATGAAAATAGCTATTGCAGGTACGGGTTACGTAGGGCTTTCTAATGCCATGCTTTTGGCTCAGAATCATGAAGTTGTTGCAGTGGATATTATTCCTGAAAAAGTTGCAATGTTGAACAATAAAAAGTCTCCGATAGTTGATGCTGAAATTGAAGATTATTTAGCTAATAAAAATCTCGATTTTACAGCTACATTGGATAAAAAATTAGCTTATAGTGATGCAGATTATGTCATAATTTCTACTCCAACAGATTACGATCCACAAACTAATTACTTTAATACATCTTCAGTTGAAGCTGTAATTAAAGATGTTTTAACTATTAGCCCATCAGCTGTAATGGTGATCAAATCGACCGTCCCAGTTGGGTACACCAAAAGTGTACGTGAAAAGTTTAATACCGATAATATTATTTTTTCTCCAGAATTTTTACGTGAAGGTAAAGCGCTTTATGATAATCTTTATCCTTCTCGTATTATTGTCGGTGAGCGTTCTCAGCGTGCTAAAGTATTTGCTAACCTTTTACTTGAAGGTGCTGTAAAAAGTAACATTGAAGTCCTGCTTACTGATTCAACTGAAGCAGAAGCTGTTAAATTGTTCTCTAATACCTATCTTGCGCTTCGTGTTGCATATTTTAATGAGCTTGATACTTATGCAGAAACACATGGTTTAGATGCTCGTCAAGTTATTGAAGGTGTTGGATTAGATCCGCGCATAGGTAAACATTACAACAATCCATCATTTGGTTATGGTGGATATTGTTTGCCTAAAGATACCAAACAATTACGAGCCAACTATGCTGACGTACCAAATAACATTATAAGTGCAATAGTTGATGCTAATACGACTCGTAAAGATTTTATTGCCGAATCGATTGTAAAGCGGAATCCTAAACGTGTTGGGATTTATCGATTAATCATGAAATCTGGTTCTGACAATTTCCGATCGTCTAGTATTCAGGGGATAATGAAGCGTATAAAAGCAAAAGGAATTGAAGTGGTTGTATACGAGCCTGTGCTTCAAGAAGATGAATTTTTTAACTCTAAAGTCATTAAGTC
Organism: Shewanella frigidimarina; assembly: GCF_003797125.1. Lineage (GTDB taxonomy): Bacteria > Pseudomonadota > Gammaproteobacteria > Enterobacterales > Shewanellaceae > Shewanella > Shewanella frigidimarina. Next base: position 169,892 of record NZ_RKKE01000001.1, on the reverse strand, counting down.
TCTTGAGGAGTTTAAAACTAGTTGTGATGTTATCGTATCAAACCGTATGGTTGACGAAATTCGTGATGTTGCGGATAAAGTCTATACACGTGATTTATTCGGTTCTGATTAATCGCTTTCATCAGCTTTTTAGTATTACATAATTTTTATCAATAACGCATACTCGTGCTAAACTCGATGTTTTAATGGGTCTAGAATACCTTTTAACGCAGTTAATATTTTTATTAGTATGAATGTTATTAATTTGGAGCGCGAAATGGATTTTTTGCAACGTATTTTCTCTTTACCTCGTCCTCAGAAACGTATGGTAAGTCTTTTTGTTGATTCATTTTTTTTAGTTTCTGCTTTTTGGACTGCTCTCTTGGTTCGACTTGATGATATCAGTGTGTTGAACAATGCTACCTTTTGGATGGTCATTTCAGTTGTTCTTCCTATAAGTTTAGTGTTATTTGCCAAATTAGGCCTTTACAGAGCTGTTCTGCGTTACATGGGCTTACAAGCTCTTGTTGCCATTGTCATTGGGGTTGCGGTTTCAACCATTACATTAGTGTTAGTTTCTTTTTATGCTGAAGCTAATATTCCTCGCACAGTCCCGTTAATATATGCTGCATTTTCATTAGTTTTTATTGGAGGTTCACGCACGATTGTTCGATCTATTGTCGGTTCTGGAATGAAACGTACTGGTGAACCTGTGATCATTTATGGTGCAGGTGTGAGTGGCCGCCAATTATTGACTTCGTTGGTTCAAAGCCATGAATATCATCCTTTTGCTTTCGTTGATGACGATGTGTGCTTACATGGTACGGTTATACAAGGGGTTCATGTTCATTCACCTTCAATTATTCGTAAGTTGATTAAGCAAAAATCAGTGACTAAAATTTTACTTGCTATGCCAAGTGCCACCCGCGCTAAACGTCAAGCGATATTGACTCGGTTAGAACCTTTGGCTATTCAGATATTAACCATTCCTGCGATGGCTGATTTAGTTAATGGGACTAAGCTTTACAGTGATATTAAAGAAGTCGAAATCGATGATTTACTGGGGCGTGATGCTGTGAATCCTCGCGAAGATCTTTTGTCTGCCAACATAAAAGATAAAGTGGTTATGGTCACTGGTGCCGGAGGCTCTATTGGTTCTGAGTTATGTCGACAGATTTTGAAACAGTCACCAAAAAAGTTAGTGCTTTTTGAGTTATCTGAGTTTGCTTTGTACGCCATAGATCGTGAATTAAATGCAACGGCTAAAGAGCTCGGTTTAAATGTCAGAATTTTACCTATAATGGGTTCAGTACAGCGCGAAAATCGTGTGCAAGCGGTTATGGAGTCGTTTGGTGTGCAAACGGTTTATCATGCTGCAGCTTATAAGCATGTACCTCTAGTAGAGCATAATGTCGTTGAAGGTGTTCGCAATAACGTATTTGGTACTCTCTATACTGCTAGAGCTGCCATAGCGGCCAAGGTTGAGACATTTGTGTTGGTTTCAACAGACAAAGCGGTACGTCCAACGAATGTAATGGGCACCACTAAACGTATGGCAGAGCTAGTTTTACAGGCATTGTCACGTGAAAATAATAAAACTCGTTTTTGTATGGTTAGATTTGGCAATGTACTTGGTTCATCGGGTTCCGTTGTGCCTTTGTTTAGAACTCAAATTGCTAATGGTGGCCCTGTAACTGTTACCCATCCCGAAATTACCCGCTTTTTTATGACGATACCAGAAGCATCCCAGTTAGTGATTCAAGCAGGGGCTATGGGTAAAGGCGGTGATGTATTTGTGCTAGATATGGGCAAGTCGGTAAAAATTGTTGATTTAGCTAAAAAAATGATTCGTTTAAGTGGTTATGAAGTTCGTAGTGAGAAAAACCCTGAGGGTGATATAGCGATTGAGTTTAGTGGATTGCGCCCTGGTGAGAAATTATATGAAGAACTGCTTATTGGAGATGATGTCACAGGTACTGAACATGAACGCATCATGACAGCAAATGAGCTGTATTTAACATGGGCTGATTATTCTGTAATTTTAGACCGTTTAGATTTAGCTTGTCATCAGTTTAACCATGAAGCCATTCGCGATATTTTACTTAAAACACCTACAGGTTTTGCGCCGACAGATGGTATTTGCGATTTAGTTTATCAGCAAAAAGCTAAAAACTTTGATGCATCTAAGAAAGTCATTAACTTTGTATCATAATTTTTGATTATCAATACTTTTGGGTTTCCTAAATATTTTTCAATTAATCAATGGTCGGCTAAAATCTAATCATAGATTAGGCTCATTTCTACAAGGATTTTAAATGAAAGTAGTTATTCCCGTTGCAGGCCTAGGCACTCGCATGTTGCCTGCCACCAAAGCCATCCCAAAAGAAATGTTACCGTTAGTGGACAAGCCTCTTATTCAATATATCGTCAATGAGTGTGTTGCTGCTGGCGTGAAAGAAATCGTGCTAGTTACTCATGCCAGTAAAAATGCTATTGAAAACCACTTTGATAAATCCTACGAGCTTGAATCCACATTAGAAAAACGTGTAAAGCGTCAGTTATTGGATGAAGTACAAGCTATTTGTCCTAAAGACGTGACTATCATGCATGTGCGTCAAGGCGAAGCTAAAGGTTTAGGTCATGCGGTACTATGTGCTTACCCTTGTATTGGTAATAACCCGTTTGCGGTCGTGCTACCTGATGTTGTGTTAGATGAATATACTGCTAATCAAAAAACAGAAAACTTAGCCGCGATGATAGCGCGTTACAAAGCGACATTTGCTAGCCAGATTATGGTAGCTCCTGTACCTGAATCTGACGTCAATAAATACGGAATAGCCGATTGTAATGGTGTTGAGATAACACCTGGTGATTCAGCTAAAATCAAAAGAATGGTTGAAAAACCTGATGTTGGTGAAGCCCCTTCTAATCTAGCGGTTGTTGGCCGTTATGTGTTATCTGAAAAGATCTGGCGCTTACTGGCTAAAACACCAGCGGGTGCAGGTGATGAGATTCAGTTAACCGACGCAATTGATATGCTGATAGAACAAGATACCGTTGAAGCTTTTAACATGACCGGTAAGTCGCATGATTGTGGTGATAAACTGGGTTATATGAATGCTTTTGTTGAATATGGCTTACGCGATGCTAAGTTAGGCGCGGATTTCAAAAAAAGCATTGAAAAAATTATGCTTGAACAGTAAAAATTCATCTTTTTAACACCCAAACCAACTCTTTGTAGTTGGTTTTTTGCTATAGCCTAAAAGCCTAGAGCGCTGCGCTGCTAGGACGCTACGCGGCTAGAGACTATAAAAGCAAACAGCATAGCGAAGCGACTTTAGCAGGACGAAGTCCGCTCTAGCAGCGAAGCGATCTTAGCAGTGACGAAGTCACGCCCTAGGTACTTAATTTTTAATTTTGGAGTTTTTATGTCTCGTAAGTATTTTGGCACCGATGGTGTGCGTGGAAAAGTAGGGACGTTTCCTATTACGCCTGATTTTGCTATGAAGTTAGGTTGGGCTGCGGGCAAAGTCTTAGCCTCAACCGGTACCCAAGAAGTGTTGATTGGTAAAGATACTCGTAGTAGTGGCTATATGTTGGAGTCGGCTATTGAAGCGGGTTTATCCGCTGCTGGTGTGAATGTGGCATTAATTGGCCCTATGCCAACGCCTGCCGTAGCGTATTTAGCCTCTACGTTCAGAGCCGATGCAGGGGTGGTGATCAGTGCATCGCACAATCCTTTTTATGATAACGGCATTAAGTTTTTCTCAAATTCTGGCACTAAGCTTAATGACGAACAAGAGCTTGAAATTGAAGCATTGTTAGATCAAGCTCTTAATCATAATGCAATGCAGTGTGTTGCTTCTGAAGATTTGGGAAAAGTGCGCCGGATTAATGATGCTGCGGGTCGTTACATTGAGTTTTGCAAAGGCGTATTTGCTAAAGATTTAACCTTAGCAGGCCTTAAAATTGTCGTCGATAGTGCTAACGGTGCGGCGTATCATATTGCACCCAATGTATACCGCGAGTTAGGTGCTGAGGTGATTAGCATTAATGATAAGCCTAATGGCACTAATATTAATGACCATTGCGGTGCGACCCATTTAGACAGTTTGCAAACAGCAGTTATGGTACATGAAGCTGATTTAGGCATTGCGATGGACGGTGACGCTGACCGGGTGATGTTTGTTGACCATAATGGCCATGTAGTGGACGGCGATCAAATTTTGTATATTTTAGCTAAATCGGCCAAACAGCAAGGCACAATGACAGGCGGTGTCGTCGGCACGTTAATGTCTAACCTCGGCCTTGAGATTGCGTTAAAAGAAATGGATATCCCGTTTAAACGCGCCAAAGTGGGTGACCGTTATGTGGTTGAGCAATTAAAACAGACTGGATGGCGCATAGGTGGCGAAGGTTCTGGCCATATTTTACACCTTGACCATGCCTCTACTGGCGATGCTGTTGTGGCATCACTATTAGTATTACAAGCGGTATTACAATCTGGCGAGTCATTAGCTGAGATAGTATCGGGTATGAAAAAGTTACCTCAAGTACTGCTTAATGTGCGTTTAATCGCTAACAATGCTAATGAGATCCTAGCCTCTGCTGCTGTAAAGCAAGCAGTGATTGAAGCAGAAGCTGTTCTAGGTGATAAAGGTCGTGTGTTATTACGTAAATCAGGTACTGAACCACTAATCCGCGTGATGGTTGAATCAATAGATCCTGAAATGTCACAAGCACAAGCAGAGCATATTGCAAAAGCGGTTAGGGCTTAATTCAAAAATGATAACAGGTGAGTATTTACTCTCACCTGTTATCGTGTCAGCCGGACATCACTAAACTACCTCATTCAATTCAGTTACCCCCACTGATTCTGCTTCGACTATTTAGCTCTGTTGCCCAGGCACTTTGTACTCCCTATTCTTATCATTATTAAGATCAATAAAAGTAATAGGCTGTCCATTTTCCATTGTGTTGACTTGATTTTTGATAAATGGAATAACAAACAACTTTTTATGTCTGTCGTCACACATGATCTCAGTCGGATTACTGCTGACCATGTTATTCTCAAGCGTATTGTCATTATGTATTAACAATGGATTATTGTTTGGCTCTTTTAGCCAACTTTCTAATCGACCTAACGCGCTATTTGCCCAACTACCATTAAAAGGCATCGGGGTTGAAATTAACTCCACTTTAGCCTCATTAGCCACAATCTGATGTGAGCGACAATACTCAAATTGACGGTTCATCACAGATTGTGTTAATTCTTCAATTGCGTACTTTTCTGTATCTGTCCAGTCAAAACGACATACCCCAAATTTATAAATAACTTCTCTCGTTTGCGCGGTCTCAATAATGCCACTCCAGACATAAAAGATAATGTGTGTATGGGTAAATTTATGATAAACACGGCTGATCTTCTCTTCTGAAGGCAACAATAATGTGGGCTGCTCGACGCAGGGGATATTAGAAACGTTTCTGAGGTAGCACTGCTGACCATTGTTGTAGGTAATTTTGACATGGATCCGCTGTTTACCGGTGCTTTCTCTTTCACCGCGTTCAACCGTTGCCCATTTTACCGGGAAAGGTTTTAGCTTATTAGGTATTTTGTAAAGATCATTAATGATAAGGATATCGTTGCACATCATGTCTGTCACTTTTCCGCCTGGGTTTCTTTTTTGGAGTGAAGACAGGCATGTTCTGGCAATAAATCGATCTGCGATGACGATATCGATAGGGTATTTGTCTTTTTGCTTATAATCACATCGAAAATTATTGCGCTGTGACTCGGGGAAATATTCAGACGTATACACTTTAATGTCTGTAACAAATTCGCTGTCTCTGAACTTTTGCAGCTCATGGTAAACCTTTGCTTTAAAGTCGGTAATTTTTTCTTCAGTATCCATGTCTTGTAGATCATATGACAAAGCTTGGATGACCTTTGCTCGTTTGAGCAGTTTGTCAGAAGTATTAAAGGTACGCGCTTCGATTTTATTTCGTGCGGCTAAAAATTCTGCACTAAGGATAAAGTTGTAATCAAGCTTTGAGGGAACATAGTCGACTTTTACCTTTAATGACACCAGGTTTTTGTCATGTTCTCTTCTTGCTGCCAAAATATGATTAAGCTTACTTTGAAGCTTGTGTTGCTCCTTTAAGCCTCGATTTATTTTTAGTTGAGTAAAGGAACAAGGGCACAGTGTTAAATGACATTCTTGCATAATGAATTGAGCAAAAAAGCGTAATTGCCGAGCTTGCATTGATTGATAATCAGACAGCTCACCAGTAAACCCCAAAAAAAGTGCAAGCTCTTTATAACAAGCCTGATTTAGGTTAGAAGATGAACAGGGTATGGTTAACGGATATTTTTGAAAAAACTGAATAATGGTTTGAGATGAGATATTGTCATCAAACATATTGAACCATTCATCTTTGTTTAACGATACCGATGGCATTGCAAGTAATTTAGTCAACGAGAATGATGCTATTTCTAAATCAACTGCAAATTGTGCGTTAAAGTGTTCAGTTAATGAGCCCGTTAAGCCGCCATTAAAACAGGTAATACAAATCATAAATAACCCCTTGTTGATACAAGTTATTGTTAAATTAATTGGCCGCGTAAGGCGCGGCACAGATAAAGAGTGCTATTTTTCTGCTACCCCAAGCCTTCACTTCGCATTAACGAATCAAATGCACTGCCGTCAAGGCGTGAAGCGTTAGCGACATAGGGGGCATAGACATCAAACAGCAATCGGGTGTCGCTATGACCGAGCATTTGCGAAATGTACAAGGGGTTTTCGTGAGCAGCGATATGAAGCACCGCTGCGGTATGGCGCGTTTCATAAGGTCGACGTGGTTTTAGACCAGCGGCTTTTAAGGTGGGAAACCACAATTTACGGCTAATAAAATGCGTTGAAGGGGGGAAACCTGTTGGCGCGATGAACACGAAGTTAGAACGCCCTGTTTTAACGGCTTGAATACGTTTAAAAGCATCAAAGATAGTGTCGCACATTTTTAATTCGCGGCGAGATTTTGGTGTTTTCACATCACACACTTCACCATTGACCCAATTTTGACGAATTCGGATTAATTTGTGGTCAAAATCAATATGCTCCCATTCCAAACCATGCACCTCACAACTGCGCATGCCTGTCCAAAATCGGATAATAAAATAATCCTTCCACTTCTGCGGTACTTTATCGAGAAACTTGCGCACCTCATCAATGGTCATGGGATGTGATTCTGCCTTTTCTTCCTTAAGCGATTTATATCGTCTTAGTGGATATTCAAACTTACATTCTTCAGCGGCCAAACTCACCATGGCAACCAGAGGCCAGAGTAAAAAATTAATTCGACGATTAGACAACAAGCGTGAACCGTCTTTTTTCTCGCCTTCTTTCAGTGCCTGACGAAAGTAATCCACCTGTGACAAGGTGATTTCATTGACTAGGGTATTACCAAACTCTGGGATAAGGTATTTATCTAATGCCGCGCGAATAGTGGCTTGGTAACTATTTTTCCATGTCGCTTTCTTACGTTCAAACCATTGGTTGGCAAAGTTATCAAAGAAGGGATATAGGCGGTCTGGGTGAGCTGCGCGTTGCAGTAACTCAAACTTCGCCACTTTTTGGCTGTTAGGGAAGTAGTCACGATATTGAAAGGTGCCTAAGTCAATTTCGGCACTCATTTTTTTGAGTGTGGCTTTGGCGTGTGCAAGGTTTTTGGGGGTGGCCATCAGTTTGGTGCCTTCACGAAAACGGCAGCCATAAAGATGTATGTCGAACTGAATACGCCCATTGGGGCGAATGCGAATTTGAGCCATAAGAGGCCTCCATCAAATAGATCTATCCCTATCCGATGGAATTCGTTAGAATTTGGCCATCGGCTGGGTGCGGTTTAAAGGTCGTCGCAGCCGGTACGGGGGAGAGTGGTTGCCGCCACTCTCTCCCAACTGCTATTTTTAGGGTAACTCAACTTGCCAATCGCGCAAGTTAATCACCACATTGTGTTTCCCAATAGGCTGATGTTTTAGCTTATTAGTTAACCAACACTATTTATACAACTAGTACTGTGTATTTGTCCAGTGTTTTGTTGTACTTATCGTATTCAATTTGTCATTAGTCCTCTTCAAAACCATAAGGATCTTCTACCACCTCTTCAAATGCTAGCTGACCTTGTTTTTCAGAGGGTTCAGGCTGAATGATAAATCGGTTACCATGCGTTTCGTCGTACTTACGCTTGAGTGCTTGGTATTGCTTCAGTTTTGGTTGTTCTGGTTTTAATTCAATGCTGCCGTAAGGAAGGCGATCTTGTAAATCCCTATAAATATTGAGTTTGTATTCTCCTTGTTTGTCTTTTGTTAGCGTGGCTCGCGTCAGTGTCATATTGAGCATATTTTTGATATAAAGTTCAGATAATGCTTTAGGGCAATAGGCAAAGAGCAATGAACCTTTTGTGCTGATATTCGTTGCAATGGGTTTAAATAACTTACTATGGTCTAAAATAGAGCAGATAAACATCTCGTTTTCTTCGATAAACAACATGCATTGGTTCGCGGCTTTGATCTCCTGTTGTTTCCAAAGAGCATCATTTCTCATCTTTAATGCCCATAGATCTCCCTGAAAATCTAAAACCGTTTGAGGTTCGTAGATATCTCGTTGATAAAATAACTCAATATCACTGAGTATGCATGTCATTGACTGTTCGGGTGATTTAAATGAAATGGCATCACCTTCAACGCAGATTTCAATCTCAGAACCCTCAGTATTGTTGCAAATCTGTGTTAACTGCGTGGCGGCATGTTGTGTCAAAGCAAAAGAGAAAGGAGGTTTAATATGTTCAGGCATCATTTTTTCGTTCACTTTGCCATTGCGTTGATAGCGTAACTCTCTTTTTTCACTATTAAACTGAATAAATTCTAAAGGGATATAATGTTGTGTTTCATTCAAAATATATTGAAGTGTCGTAACGGATACAGGATGAAAAGCGCGTTGGCTATTGGCTTTAAAGTACTCAATATGTTTTTGGTGGGCGACGTCAAGATCAAATATATCCATCGGAAGATAGTCTTGGCTTTTCGTTAATGTATCTTTTGTTAAATACAGACAAAACTGAACAGTAGTGTAATGCCCATTCTCGTATGAAAGGTGTAAAATATGGGGTGTTATATATGCTTGACCGTACCCAAATTTGACGCTTTTCATGTTAATAAAGAAATCGCGAGGGATAGCGAATTCGCTGTTTTTTAAACCATGCCCAGGTTCTAATGCTACATCACATAGCATGTATTCTGGATAGATCCCGCCGATATAGGTCGCTTTATTGGCTTTCGCATTAATAAAGACGCTAATGCAGTTGTCACTCTCTTTTTTATTCAGATTATCAACGATGTCTAAAAAAATTTGACTCGATGCTGCCGGTATTATCAGTTGTGTCATAAAAAACCTCTATTTAGTTTGTTGAACGTGTTTGATATACATTTGAATATGTTTAAGGGCGAATTCGATATTGTTAACGCGCAATGCTTTCCTTTGAGTTTTGCTCTTGGACGGGGTGAACGTTGGCGTTAGAGTGATTGTTAAGTGTGAATCCCCCTCTGATTGCTTCTTTACCATGTACTTCTCTTGTGCTTTGACAAAATATTGTTTCAGTCTCGAAAGTTGGACATTTGTATCTGTTTTCCGGTTAATGATGAGTGTGAAACTTGGTCGTAACCATCGCCACTGTGGTTGCCTTAAGACGGTTTCAAAGTGCCGTGAGTTTTTGACATTACAAGCTAATGTCAGTGTTAACGCTTGACCGGTTTCATTTGTGGAAATTGTGGGTGCCGGTAAATTTGACAGTGCTGTCATTTGAGCTTTATTGATATTGGGGTGTAAATGTCGACCTGATTGGTGCCAAATTTGGCTAAGCAGTGGCCAGTTCAATTGCTTTGCTTTTCGCATTTCAAGGAAGAGATAAAATACAAAATTTTTGGGTGCAGTAGAGAAAGAGCCCTGCCAACGTTTGATGAAGTCGAAAGCCACTTCGTCATAGTTCGTGCTCCATACAATATTGTTTGGGATAGCGTTTAACGATGAACGCTTCGAACACAATAGGTGGCGACGTAATTGATTTTCGGTAAGCGATATTGCGCTATTTTGTTTTTGCGCTAGGGTTTTGTCGCGGTACTTAGGGCTTATGAGTGCTAATTGACGAGAAAGATCATTAGAGCTCGGTGTTAAGTTGAGTATGTATTTTAATTCTGCGTGTGAATATTCTCGTGGTTGCAATGCGCCATAACCAAGTCTGTAAAAGGGATACAGCCAGTCAATGCTATGCAGGTAGGACCAACGAGTCGTCGCGTAGTTTTCATGGCCGATTTGTTTACATACCTCATCAAACAGTAAATTGTCGTTGCATTGTGAAAAATGATGACCTTCTAACCAGTAGTCGAAACGAGCGTTGACGACTTCTTCTGTTAGTAATCGCTGAAGTGCAGCAGAAGTCGTTGTCAATTGAGGGGCTAAACCGTAAGCCATATGCAAGGCTTGCTGCATAAAAAGATGTACGCCGCTGTGACGTAAATGATGAAACCGTACATGATGACCAGCGATAGCTTTAATGGCTTTTGTCAGTGGTAAAAGGTAATTCAATTGGCGTGAATGATAACTTTCATCGGTAAAGCCAATCAGTGGCTCACTGACATCACACATTGCTTTATTTGCAAGTACGATGCGCACGAGTTTAGCCAGTTCCTCTGGAATAACCGTGTGTACTGTACGAGCTTTATGCTCTTTAGTCGTCCCTTCTTCTGTTTTTCTGATATAGATGCGAAAGCATTGTGGATGGTTTGGAAGACAATGAATATCTTGGATCCGTAAACGTAAGATCTCTCCGCGCCTTAACATGGCGAAATAAGCTAAAATGCCAGAAACCGCACAAAACAGCCGCTGTAAAGGATGTCCGTCTTGATGAGTGAGCAAGGCATCTGTTATGTCATGTAACTCTTCAAGACTCAGTCGATAGGCATCGACACTTGAACAAGATGTAGGTGCATCAAACTCTGTGAGGTCAATACCATCTGTGATGGCTTGATGGCGCATAAAACGAAAAAAATACAACATATAAAGTCGACTTCTATCATTTTCAAGTGAGTAATAGACCCGGTGTGCCCATAGTTGTAGTGCTTCTTCGTCAATGGCGTTTGCATAAGAGAGGGGGTGAGAGGTTAGCTTTGATTGTAACGTTGTATAATTGTAGATAGTGTTATCAGCCAATACTGACTTATTGACACCGCCGTGTTCAATAAGCTCCTGGGTATAACGGTAGAGCATGGCGGGTAAAATGTTGTGTTGTTCAAATTCACTTAAACGACAATCGAGTTGCTTATCTACATGCTTGTTGCTGAGCAACCGTTTGTGTGGCCAATCATTTTCTTGAGATTGAGACGTTGATGATCCACTGAGTGGTGCTCGCCAATCATATTCATAAATGGATTTTAATTGTTGTCGCGTATCTTTAAGAGTGGTTTCAATTTTAACGAATGCCACATGGCGTTCAGGATAACTAATATCTTTGAGCAACGTGGGTACGACATTATCGCGATAATTCCAAACCGCTTGAAAAAGATGTTGCCAATGCCAAACAGGTTTCGCGGTGAGGTAAAATGGCTCATCTTCGATGAGCTGGTTAAGGCGTTTATGAAGTTTTTGGGTTGTTAAACCTTTTATCGGTTCTTTTTGATAGTCGCATAAAAGGCGATACACAAAGAGAGGTAAATGATAACGAGTAAAAAATACATCGTCATCTTCACCCTTTTGTTTATTCAATCCACCTAAATGATCCACTTTGAGATAGGTTTCAGTATCTTCAATTATGACGCAGTTAGGATCATTAATAATGCTCGTCAGATAATGGATGGAAAATGGAGCCACTTCCATTGCGATCGCCAGAGCGACAAATTCAGCGGATGGCTGGGGACGTTGATTAAACAATGCGACCTTACTTTGTGAATATGCGTCAAGCACTTGAAAAGCTTCGTCAGCACAATGATTGATTTTACTAAACCAGATTAAGTCTTGATCTTCCCAGGGCAATTCTTTCACTTCTGGAAGTTGCCAATGCAGCACATCTCCGAGGTAAGTCACAATATTGACTAAGGCAAGTTTATAGTGTCTTTGTTTTCCCGTTGATACTGTTTTAATGAATTTGTTGATAGCATTTATTTCGTTGAGAGTGAGCGTTTTGATTTGTTCAGATGGCTTAGCGCTATCCATTAATGGAAGCCAACGTTCAAAGACCCATTTTAGGTCATCTTTTGTTGCGCATTTTGTGCTGTTGCGACAAAAATAATCACATATGTCTCGCGAAATGTGATCGATATTAAAACTAAACATATTTGATCTCTTTTAAATTAAAGCGCACAGGAAGTGTGTTTAAAAACGCACTCATCTGTCTTGTGCTGGCGGGAAACAAGTGGTCACTGCCTAAATGTTCGCCATACGAAGAGTGCCCCATGAGTCGATCGATTTGGTGATTCGTTAATTTGACAGGGGTAATACAAGTCAACGCACATTGGCAGAACCGGTGACGCAACATGTAAGGTTCTTTGTTTGGTATTCTTGCATGCATAAAAATTTTAACTGATTGTGCACTTAATGCAGTGGGGTTACCGTTGTGGTCGAGCAGATACCAAAGTAGCTCTGAGTGAACAGCTTTTGGTAGACGCGATATCAATGCTTGTTGAAGGACTAAATAGTGCTCAACTTGTTGCTTGAAGTAGTCACCAAGAAAGAGTGGACGTAATCGCCCTTTGTCCTTTATGCAAACCTGTTGATTGTTAAAGCTACGTCGTTTCTCGATGGAAATCGCATGATGAGGGCGAGCTCCAGACAGTAGAATGAACAATAAGGCGAGATGATTTGTGCAGAGGTTGTAGTAGTCAATGTGGGTTGCGAGTGTCGCACTTTGAGTTGGCTTAGATGCAAGGATTTCTTCGTGCAAACGTTTGAACCCGTCTGCAACCACATGTTCTTCGATCATTCGTATACTGCCTACCGTGATTTCTTCGTTAATGCCAATCTCACGATCTTCGTCATAGCTCGTATGGTGGTATTCATGTCTAATTGACTGACTCTTGAGCGCATCAGGAATACTATTTGAGTCAATGACATTGAGCAGGTGAACTTTACTTTTATAGCGTTGACTTCTTGAAGCGTTATTTTTTTTGATAGAGCGATCAAAAATAAGCAACTCGCTCCAACCGAGTGTGTTTGCCTGTTTAACGAGACGGCTTAAAAACCGCTCCTGTGCTTGAAATATTTGAGCCCGGATTTGACCACTGTCTAGCTCTTGATAAGCACTTGCACTTACATGGTGCAATTTATCAATAGGCAAAAGTACATTTTTAGCAATGTTCCGTAAATAATTATCAATGAGTACACAATGAGTAAAATACTTGAAAAAGCTCTGTTTTACTGCAGAAGGGAAGCCTCTGATAATATCTGGTTTTGACCATTTGGTGTTTATTAGCCCAAATAAGTTATTCTTATCTTTTGGGGTTAACCAAGGGGTGCCATATGACATCTTTGACAAAAAAGGGTTGAAAATATGATGCAGGCTTGGCGGGATGGGCTGCCACCGATAGATCTGATCATCATTTGGGGTATGGTAAAACTGTGCATATTCTGTCCATGACCGATTTCCATATTTCACATTGCGAAAAGTATGTGCTTTACATACAGCCTCTGCGGTGACCTTGATACAATCAGGAATAAAATCACTTTCAGCTTGAGCCTCTCCATCAGGCTTGACTCCAATATCATCAAGCTGATGTGTCAACCACAGATATAAGAACACAATAAAAAGTCTTTCTTGATTGTCGTATTTCGTACGGCTGCTTTTAAGCTGATGGCATAATTTGACTAATGTTGTGATGATTTTGATTTGATCAGGCATCACTCCGCCGGAATTTAGACGACGATTGCGTTTTGCTAATGAAGTTTTTTTAGTCATAGTGTTAAATCCTTATAGCGCTGGGAGACAGTTGTGCGAAATGGGCGAGTTGCTTTTTAGATAAAATGGGTATTTCAGCTTGTTTTGCGGCCTTAATTCGATGACAGAGTAGATTGGGGAGTTGTTTAAAGTCGATATATAACACCGACGGTTTGAGTATATTTAAGGTGCTAATGACGTGTCTAACCTGTTTTGGATCTTTAAAGTTTACGAGCGTCACTTCGAATTTATTGAAAAGCGGGTGCAGCCTTAAGTGATGTAAAAAGGGCATTGGCATAAGTAATAAGGAGTCACCATTCTCATCTTGAAAAACGGGTACAGGAGTTGTATCTAACAAGGTTTGAATATCTCCATAAGATAGGGTCGTGTAGTCTGGGGGCGCTGGTAACTTTCTCTTCTCATTCATTAGCAACGACGTAAGCAGTGGGTGTTGTTGTAATGTGAGTGAGTTGAGGGGCACTTTTTTAAATTTTTGATTTTTCACGATGAACTTCCTATGCAATTAAACTCTGTTTTATTTTTTTAGTCCGTTTCTGGAGCCTATTTTTTTAGTGAATATTACTCGTCTGGGGTAATGCTAAAAAATTTGCGTCACATGTTTTAAACACTCGATATGTCATATCGGTGCTCTGAAAGTTACGATACACTTCAACATTTCAACTTTTTCCCGTTTCAGGTGTCGTTTGGGACGCTGAACTAAATTTATTTTGTAAATCATTGAATTTAAGTTGTTTTATTTTTCTTGAAATCGGGTTTTTCGGCGGAATTTGTGAGCCGAGTCACAAATGTTGCCTTTTTGACGGGGGGAGTCTGAAATTGCCGTATTTCAATATCGGTGTAAGTCGTTACTTGTGTCTGACGAAATAAAAAGGGGTCGTGAATGTTCATTGATTAAAAACTGAGATGAGATGGCATCCTAGGAATCAACTTTCATTTTACTCTACAGTTTCATCTGGCTGATCCAATCTTTTGAGTCTTTCAATTGTTGTGGCACTCATGCTGTTTTACATCATTATCTATGATGAACTCGATAAGATTAGGTCGTTGTGAATGGTATATAAGTGTCCCTAACACAGATTTAATGAAGTTAGCTCCGTTTCAGGTGTCGTTTGGAACATTTAAACGATTATTTTAGTTTTTTGGCTTTGTGAGGAGTTGAGGAGCAAAGTGTCTATAACACAGATTTAATGAAGTTTGCCCCGTTTCAGGTGTCGTTTGGGACGCTGAAACAATTATTTTTCATTTTTTAGAGGTCATGAACAGTGTAAAAGGTGCACCTAACACATATTTTCTGTAGTTTGCCCCGTTTCAGGTGCTATTTGGGACATTGAAACGAATATTTATCATTTTTTAGGGCTGGTTTGCTCTGTTTAGGTAACACAACAAACTATCGACATTAACGATAATTGAATGAAATTGAAGGTTGATGTTATTAAAATAAACTTGTTACTTGAGACGGCGTTACCGTCAGGTGATGACATTGAACGATAAACTGGCAGGGCGAATTTTTGGTCATTTTAGTTGTGAGGGCAACGATGGTCATGAGTGTACAGAAATGGAAAGAATGTCGAAGGAAGTGCTTGGGAGCAATTTACCTAGTGATGCAAGTGACACTATAAATCAGTTAAAAGAAACCTTCGGCCCTAACAAAATAGATTGTTCTGTCTATCCAAGACCAATGATTTACGGCATTAGGAAGTAAGTATCGGTATTTTTGATTTGAAAATAGTTAACTTTTTTCAAATTAACTTTTATTAAATCGTTAAGTGACATCAAGTTCTTAATTTGATTGCTAGGTTTGCCCTAAAAAGTAGTCATTTATTATCTTCATACAGTTCTACAATAATCGCATAATCTTTTTAGTTGAGGTGTAAAAAGTGTAAAGTAGTTTAAGATTCAGTTGTTGTTCGAGGTATGCCATGACTAAATTTAAAAATAAAACCCAAGATTTTGAAAATGAAGTAAAAAACACACCTGAACGTGTTAACGTTCAACATGACGCTCTTACTGGACAAATTGAATTATCGGTAAGTGCAGTGCCTCAGGCTATAGCTTCATTCTATGCACATTCATTTTATACACAAAAGGGTGTCCCTCCGAGTTTTAGTGTTAATGATAATTCTTCCAATAGGCGAGAAAAACAAGTTAGCACTCGAATTGACAATTTAGAGAGAGAAAATCATTCTTTAACCATTCAAATTGAAAAATTGAAGATGAAACTAGAACCTTATGAGCGTGACATGAGTGAGCTAGAGCAGCTAAATGACATAAAAAATGCTTACTTAAAAAATATGGTGCAAAGCACTGTCCTTGGCGGCATGTTGAATTGCACCAGGCAAAATATTAATCGCCTTCGAAGAGAATATAAGTTAATCGCTGTAAATGGTAAAAATGGCCATTATTTCCCTACATGGCAGATAGATCCATCTGGTCAGTTATATGGATTTATTGATAAGGTGATTAGTATCATTGGTGTCGATAATCAATGGACGCAAATCCAGTTTTTTCATACCCCCTCCAACTTGTTAGAAAAAATGTCTCCAATAGCCTATTTGGCAAAAAGTGATGCAAAACATGATTTAGTCGTCAAAGCTGCCGAGCATTATAACGAACAGTCATATTAATCGAGATGATTAAGTTCAGGATTTTAAGTTAGGTTTCCAAGAGCTACATTTATTTCTAAAATATCCCTAAACAATGTTAAAACTGAAGCTTTAGAAGAGGGTGCATGCTTGTTTCGCTGCCATAAATCTGCATATCTATGGGGGTTATAATGATATTAAACTGGAGGTGGATTTAATGGTGGACTTCCAGTGCTTAATAAAAATAGGTACCCAAATATGAGATTAAAAATTTTGGTACATGTTACTTTGCTTTGTCAATTCAAGGCGGGGTGCGCGAACCCATTTTTCGCCATGCTCATTTGAAAACCGTTTTTTTTGTTGAAAAATCAATACTAATCTCTAGGAAAATGACTCTGCAGTGTGTTCCTGTAGGCACTCAATTAAATTGAGTAGATTTAGCAAATAGCGCAACACGGATAGCGTTAGGTACAGGTACACAAATTTTTAGTTCACCCAATTACAAAGCTTGTAACCTAGGAACCGTTATTTTATTTCCACAACGTTGATGGGATATTTTTTGCGTTTTTTATAAAGAAGCCAGTTAAGAACTAACATATTTATGCCCCTTTATTCGCTAAAGTGTAGTAAATACTCATTCACATGTTGTTAATGTGCATTTGCCATACTAAGAGTTATCTGAACTCAGCTCCCGACGAATTAATGCATCTCAGTGTCGTATCGAGATTATTACGCTTTTTATAATCCGTAATCTTTCCGTACAAGTTGAATGTGTTCAATGTTTGAACTATAATCTCTTCGTTACGGAATACGTCCGTACACTGGAGGAGTTATGGCAACAGCACGTTTAGATATCCGTCTTGATGAAGAGATAAAAGCGAAAGCAGAAAAGGCATCAGCATTGCTTGGTCTGAAAAGTTTAACTGAATATGTAGTTAGGCTTATGGACGAAGATGCAACAAACGTAATTGAGAAGCACGAAGGTATCGTGGTTCAAGATAGTGTCTTTGACGCATTTATGGCTGCTTGTAACAAAGCAAAATCGCCAAATCAAGCTTTGTTGAATGCTGCAAAATTCACAGATGAGAGCGGTATCAAGTGAGTTGGGGTAAAGAGTTCGTAGAACTTAGTAAATCATATCACGACCGCAATTCATTCGACTGTGGTGAGCAAGAGCTAAATACATTTATCAAAACTCAAGCAGCAAAGCATATGGAAGCAGGTATTAGTCGAACAATGATTCTCCCTAGTGCTCAGCCATTGCTTAATCAGAAGTTTGCAATATGTGCATTTTACAGTGTTGCGCCTAGCTCAATCAATCGAGAAACCTTACCAGAGCAACTAGCAAAGAAACTTCCTCGATACCCAATTCCAGTGTTTCTTTTAGCTCAGTTAGCTGTGCATAAGGAATTTCACGGCTCTGGGCTAGGAAAAGTCAGTTTAATCCGTGCTCTGAAGTACCTTTGGGAAGTTAACCACCATATGAGGGCTTATGCTATTGTCGTGGACTGTCTCACTGATCCAGCACAGGCATTCTATACAAAATTTGGCTTTGAAGTATTGTGTGAACATAATGGACGCATTCGCATGTTTCTACCAATGAAAACGATAGAAAGACTTTTTAACTAATGAGTTAATAATTAGGCAGTGCTTAATCCTGAACTCGTTGTAGATCAAGGCTGCATGACAGTAAGCTAGCGCGTCCATGTTCTGGTAAGAGCTAGTTAATCCTGTTAGCTCAAAAATGTCCAAAAGTGAGAGGGAAAATGATCAAGCTTTATTATCAAAAAATGACATTCGTTCTCAAATAAATTATCAAAGTTTTGGGTTGTTACCGTTGATGATGACATAAATTTTTATTATGGTCGTTCATAAGTGTCGAATGGCAGGCATCAAGGTCTACAGATTGTCACCTATAAAGTAACTTTGTGTAGACCTCGTGATTCTAGGCAACGCTCTTTTACAATCTCTGTGGTAAATACTGGGTGAAATACAAGGGCATCACGATATTGGTTTGCTCTAACGCTGATGAGCCTTGTGTGCCAGTTAACTTAAAGGTTTTATTTGGATCACATTTCTCAACGTAGGATGCCAATGATTTTGCTCTTGTACGTTTGCCACTTTTGACTTCAACAGGGATGATATTTCCTTCATCGGTTGCCAAAATAAATTCGATTTCGGCGCGGGCGTCATTCCATGAATAACTTGGGTCAACGCCAATGGCAGTGAGCTCTTGTTGTACAAAGTTTTCTGCCACATAGCCTTTGTATTCGTAGTTTTGTTGCTTAATCTCTTTATAACTGCTGCCCAGCATATGATTGAGCAGACCCACATCAAACATAAACAGTTTAACCATATTTACTTTTTTATAGGCCGCCAGAGGTGATTTCGGCAATCCTTCAATAGGGTAGTTTGGCAAGGCTAAGCGGCAACAGTTAAGCCAATGAATTGCGGTTTCAAAATCGCTATAACGAGATTTACGTTCATGCACATGTTTAAATTTAAAGCGTTTAACGGACTCATCGCTCCCAATTGATAACTGAGCTGGAATGCTATTAAACACAGATTCAATCAGTGTGGCATCGACCTTGCCCGCATACTTACCAAAATCTCGGCGATAACCTTCAACTAAATCGGCATGAATTTTAGTGACTTTTTCAACACGCTCTAAAATGCTTGAATCTTTTAACTGATACCAAGCCGAAACGGCTTCCGGCATACCACCGGTAAAAAAGTAGTCTGTTAGTTTATCCATCAATTTCGTGTGCACTGCCGGTGTGCTTGCTTGACTATCAAACGCTTTGATCAGTGCTTGCTCGCTTGATGCGTAAATAAACTCTTGGAAGGTCAGTGGTCGTAAATTGTATTGTTCAACCTTGCCCACAGGGAAGGCGTTGAGCAAACCAATGTTCGAGCCGCTAGCTGCGACAAAGTAGGACGGTGCTTTTTCGGCAAAATACTTAAGCGAAGTAACGGCACGTTCACATTCGCCAATTTCATCTAATATTAGTAGATCGGTTTCTGGGTTGAACACCTGATTGGTCAACAGCTCAATGTTCATTAATAGCTCATCAGGTGACAGTGAGCCATCGAACGCTTCTTTGTAGGCGGGATTTTCAAGAAAGTCGATACGCAGGATGTTGGCAAAGGTGTTACCAAACAACTCTTGCAGCAGATAGGTTTTACCCGTTTGTCTTGCGCCATCGATCAATAGTGGCTTGCGCACAGGTTGTTTTTTCCATGCTATTAGGGCGTTGAGTAAGTTGCGCTGCATTGTTATTTCTCGCCAATTAAGGTCGTTAACGACCTATATTATAACTCACTTCACACTTTTATGCGCATAAAAGTGTGATTTTTAACATTTTTATGCGCATAAAAGTGCTTTCTGGATCTATTTCATGCATGTTACTCTTTATTTAATTTTGAAAGAATGGATTTCATAGTAAGCGGTAAATGAAGCAGTGAAACATTAATCCAAATTGCTCAAATCAACATTCCACGGTAAGCATCCGGGCAAGTACATCTTCTGTAACCCGTATTGGTTTCCTATATTAACGACTGACTATTACATCAGGAGTTAATATGTCTAAACGTTCAGATGAGGATTGGGCTGCTTTGATACAGTAACAATCCGCCAGCGGCTTAACTATTTCACATTTTTGCCGTCAACATAAGCTTAGTCTAAGCAGGTTCTACGCCCGCAAAGCGGATATGGCTAAAACAAGTAGTCCAAAGGTTATGCCGTTTGTTCAGGCCACAGTAGCCTCGCCGACGGTGATGACAACTCAACCTAGTGCTTCATCCCAGGATATCCATTTTCAGCATCAAACTGGTTTATTGTCTTTCCCCAGCGCATTACCCCCACACTATCTGCTTGAGATTATAAAAGGCCTGCAAGTATGTTGATGTTTTGTGAGCTTCCCTGTGTTTATCTGCATCGCGCACCGGTGGTTTTCGTCAATCGATAAATGGCTTAGCCATCATCGTTGAGCTGTTACCGTCATGACCTTGTTTGATAGTTACATGACGGTAAATGAAGGTTTATAACCCTATGTAAAGGTTAATAATTTCCTACTCTATATTCTGAACCTGAATGTGGTGCAGGTTTTAATTTTAGATTTTATTCAATGGGTTATTGGTGTTTTGTTTTGTGGTAATTACATTTAGTCACCACTTTAGTACCACTTTGATTGGTCTGTAAGTTGATATTCTTATGGGCAAACTCCCCCTTGGTATTTTTTTTTATTCATTCATATTTTTTGATCAGTCTCTTTTATGGCAACACGCGTTAGTATGTAATTACATCTTTAACGCCTATAGCGTGTAAAGATTGTTTTAACGGTTGTAGCGTGTAAAACTTGATTTACCTGCTATAGCGTGTAAAGTGATATTGGAACTGTTTATATAGGTAAAGTGATTATGAAGGTGACGAACTCAAAGCAGCTTAGCGCGTATCTTAAAGATGTGCGGCTAAATATGAAGCTATCGCAAAGTAAAGCAGCTAGTAAGGTCGGCATTCGTCAGGATACGGTTTCTAGCTTTGAGCAGAACCCTGACTCTACTAAAATAGAAACGCTGTTTAAGATATTATCGGCATTAAACCTTGAGCTAGACATTAAGGTTAGAAACCCAGAGTTAGGGGGTGAGCTTGTAGGTGATAAAGCCATACCGACTGAGCAAGAATGGAAGGAGGAGTGGTAATGGCTATCCTTGATGTTTATATGAATGGTTACCTAGTCGGAGAGTTAACTAAATCGACCACAGGCTCCCATCTGTTTAAGTATGAACAGCAATGGTTAGATACCTCTAACAGTCGTCCCATCTCTTTGTCTATGCCACTGCGTAAGCAAGCGTATAAAGGTGATGAGGTTTACAATTTCTTCGATAATCTACTCCCAGATAATATAGAGGTGAGAAACAGAATTGTTGCTCGCCATAATGCTCAATCGACCCAAGCGTTCGATTTATTGGCTAAAGTCGGCCAAGACAGTGTCGGTGCATTGCAACTCGTACCGCATGATCAACAGCCGTTTGATATTAAAAAGATTGAGTCTAAACCCTTATCGGACCAAGAATTGGAAAGAGTGTTAAAGGGTTATCAGTCGGATATTCCACTAGGCATGTTAACCGATGAAGATGACTTTCGAATATCGATAGCAGGTGCCCAAGAAAAAACTGCCTTACTTAATCTAGATGGACAGTGGCGGCTTCCTATTAAGGCGACCCCGACAACGCACATCATTAAGCTACCCATAGGTTCAATACCGAGTCATTCACATACTCTTGATATGTCTGACAGCGTTGAAAATGAATACTTATGTATGATGATTGTGAGGGAGTTTGGCTTAGATGTACCGCAATGCTCGGTCATTAAAGTGGGTGATGTTAAAGCGCTTGCTGTGGAACGCTTTGACCGTAGGCTCTCATCTGATGGTAAATGGATTATGCGTTTGCCCCAAGAGGACTTTTGCCAAGCATTAAACATTCCGCTAGCGAGAAAATATGAAAGCCACGGCGGCCCCGATATTGAGCAGATTATGTCATCTTTATTAGGCTCCACCAATTCAGAGCAAGATCGAGTTAACTTCATGAAGTCTCAGGTACTGTTTTGGCTATTAGCGGCAACCGATGGTCACGCTAAAAATTTCTCACTTTTTATTGAGGCGGGTGGTGGATATCGACTAACCCCTTTTTACGATATTTTATCTTTGTATCCTGTGCTCGGCGGTAAAGGGTTAAATATTCGCGATGCAAAGCTGGCTATGGGGCTCAAAGCGACAAGAAGTACCAAATAGCACAGATCTTCCCAAGGCACTTTATTCAAACCGCAAAAGCCGTTGGCTTTGATACTGCAACTATGGCGGACATCATGAATGAGATAGCCAATTCAGTTGACTCAGTCATCACTAAAGTTAAATTACAATTACCTCAAGATTTTCCAGTGCATATAAGGGATACAATTCTTGATGGCTTACAGGATAGATCTAGACGACTACTTAAATAGCAATTGGCTTCTTGTTTTAAAGACTAGGTTGCTTTTTTTCTCAGTTCCCACACCAAACTTTGATTACTAACCCAGAAATTCCACCAGGTGGAAAATGGCGCAGTGCTTGTCTTCACTGCTTTCAACCTTCCTCTTAGCAGCGACTGAAGGTCCTAGGAACTCGCAAGCTCGCCTGAGGACGGGCTTAGAAGTGAAGCGCCCTGCTAGATCCCTACAAATTATCATCCCGGTATGCTTTTGCGCCAGAACCATCAGTTGCGCTTTGATAACTGATGATTTCACCCTGTAAAAACTTATCTCTTGGTAAGACTAATAACTCCAGTCCAACCCCCCTTAGGGCTTTGCCTAAAACTAATGCGCTAGCTTTCGATTTATCTCCCTCAATCTCAGATAATGCCTTCCTTGTAATGCCAACCATTTTGGCATATTGCTCTTGATTAGCGAATAGCATTTCAGTACGCAACCTTTGCAAAGCCTTACCCGTCGTGATCTGACTGGTAATAAGCTCAATGCAAATACTTTTCATAAGCTCATCTTTGACAGAGCTCGGCAATTTTTTACGCTTAGCAGCAAGTGGTAGTCGGCCATGACGATTATCTTGGGCTAACATTTTGGCCTTTTCTGTCATAGTAGTTTCCAGGTTTTGAATTTCTTCTCTAAATTTTCATACCCCATACTTGGGAAAGAGAGAATAGACTGGGGAACACCTCGGTTTCCCAGCCTTTGCTTGAGTTCAACTAATTCTATTGCTGTTTGAGCCAATGCATCTAAAAGGGCTTTTGGCTCAATAAGATCTGCAAGACTATTAGCGATTTTAACAAAGTCATATTGTCCACCTAATTCAAGGCCCGCCCCCCATATAAAAGTCCTTGATATCACTTCTGGATCGGCTTTCATGGGGGCAAAGTCGTAGATAGGCGCGAGGGATACGCGATTGTTCTGCTTGATGAATGACGTATTACGACCGTGATTATCGGAATTACCAAAAGCAATATTAAGCAAGTCCCTGCGAACCCACTCGATAACAAACGCTGCTATTCCATCCTCTGCATCGAGAAACGTTGTTGTTTCACTGTTATCGCTTTTTAAAGTAAACACTTCTATCAAAGCGCGGATCACCTCGCCATGCTCCATCATAGTCGCTGGAGCAATATCTAAGACAGAGTAAACTGACTCCATACCAAGCAATTGCTGTTTATTGCCTATTGTTGCAACATCGAACCTTGGCAACCAAAGTGATGGACCTCGCTCGCTCTCTATCAACCGCATTTCATCAATGGGTATAGTATCGAAACCAAGCGCGTTAAGTTCGTGATAGAAGTGAAACTCAGCCCTTAAAATATCGTGGTCGATACTTGCGCTTCCTCTTGGAAATTTAACTAAGTATCGGGTGTCTATATTGCTTGGATTATCTTGAAAGGTATCGATCCACACTCTGTCATCTGGATCACAACGAAGAAGTAATTTAGGCGCCGCACCACCAGCACCAGACGCACCGCCGGCAGCGGCTCCATTGGCCTGTGCGTATTCGATAAAGTCGACTTCAAGCCTACAGACATCCTCAACGCTAAACGTTACTGGTATTGGGTTAATAATAATAGCAGGTACCGACTCTTTCACCCTGATATTGCCTATCGGTGCGATAGTACCTTGAGATAACAGGATAAAATTCCTGGTAAGCTTATCTTCATCGAGCAAGCGCAGTGTTCGTAGCCAATATTTACGACTTGAGCCTGCGGGAATAATGTCATCTAAAAAACGAAACCAGTTTGTATTATTTCGATAGGGCATGGTGTCGTTTGGCAAAGTGACGCTGGTTGCGGTTTCTGCAAAATCATTATAGTGTGCAAACACATGATCTGTTTCATAGTCCAGTCGACAAAAGCTTGAATCAAGGTGTTCTGCAAACTCGATAGTCGCAACATCATGCCACTCAAAAGCGTAGTTAATTTGAATTGTAATTGCTTTAGGCATAATGCATCCATTTCGGTTCAATAAAGAGTGTAAAACTAATTTATTGAAACAATATTAGCACATAAAATAGCTATTACACTATTTATTGACACGATTTATGCTCAAAAAGTCAAGCGCCATTTTGTGACCACAGAACGCCCTAAGTAAAAGAGCGTGATCCTAGGAACTCGTAAGCTCGCTAGAGGACAAACTTCATCTGCTAGGCCTTTTCCTTTGTATAATCTATCAGGCAGCTAAATGTTATAACGTGCTTGAGTAATACACTGCTGTGAGGTTCTCTAATTGTCAAAAACGGATAGTATATTGATGGGTTGCATTGCCGACTGGACAAGCAAAATATCCATCAGACCAAAAAGTTTTCTCCAACCAAAAATTGCTTTTTAAGGTTCGGATATCTACTCCAATTTATCTGTTGGTTTGCTGCTTAATTCTTCTAACATGCTGCCCAACAGCATATCTTGGCGATATCCTCAAAAGAATATGTATATAAACTCGCCAACTTCACCATGCAGTAGTTGCTTTCGATATTAGACGTCAATTAAGTTGTTCTTTGAGTCGAAAAAACGATTGGTGAGTTGATGATGTATTTTAACATATCAATGTTGAGTCACTTCGCCTTTCTTGATGTGGTTTGATATATATTAGTTGATTTGTGATATATCAAGGCGTATCAAATATGAATGATGTAACTGAACAAATACAGAAAAGCTTATGAGAAGCGAGTGCACGCCAAAGGGGTAGTTAAAGAGAGCTAAGTGCCAGATCTGGTGTCCTCAGCTCTAGCTCAAGAATTGCTCTTCATACTGGCAAACAATGTCAACTAAATTATCTAGTTCATTTCCCAGTCCTGTATCAGGTTTTGCATTCCATAATTGTTCAATTCGCTTCAAGGCTAGCTTATGCTCGGCAGCATTCGAGATCTGGCATGCAGTCAAAATATCTCTGACACCAATACACAAATCTGAGCTTTTTTTGAGAAAAATCGCTTTATCTTTATCTACTACTTCAAAAATATTATCGAACATTAACCCCTCGCAAGCACCTAAGTCTGGAGCATTTGCTATGTTACTTCTTAACGTGTCCTTAGGTATCGGCTTTTTGTTCATGATTAGGTATACCCATTTAAAATGTGTTTTTCATCCCGTAGTGACATTGTCATTTTAAGCATGATCTAAAGTGATGTTAACCACTGTCCAGAAGTGAGTTTGATGCCAAACGAATAGTGACGATGACTCACCCCTCAGGGGTATTATTGACTTCTTTGTGACTAATCGCTTGTTTCGCTTTAAAGGAATTAAAAGTGACGATGTGGTAGATCCCCATGAGTAAACCACCGATGATAACGATCCCTATTGAGATAAACGGCATCCAATAACTGAGCGTGGCGTTCATGAGTGAGCCCTCTTTATGGCGCGATAAGTGATGAGATAATGTTAACACATTGTCGATTATGGCGTGATAAATTGTGTGAATAACGAGCAAAAAAGTACCGTTTAAGAGCCAAGAAAGGGGGGATGGACTTGAAATGATCCGCATAAAGCAGGTGATAGTGACTATATTCCTCTTTTTACCTCAGACAATAGTGTCTCATTGGAGGACGTTTTGGCGGTTTTCAGTCTCAATCATTGATTGATAATGATAAAAAGTTCAATAAAATCAGTTAAATAGTGGGAGCTCAAGAAAATCGGTAAAATAGCCCCAACCTATTCCATGTAAGCTTTTGATTTTATGGGTTTTTTCTATATCATAGTTTGAATTTTTATATTTGCCGTTTTTAATTGTTCCAATAACGATAGTGTAGTTAAAATTTTTCAATCGATTTTTGGTTATGTTGATTTAAATTACTACCTCACAGCATATAACACTTCATATAACATTAGTTCTTGAGCATAGAACAGAACAAGCAAGCGGGGATAGAATCAATGCACAGGATCCTCGATGCAAGGATGAGTGAAGATGCTTTCCTGATATACAACGATCACGGAGCAAATAATCTGTCCTGCCTTAGTCACATGAGCTTGAATATATTACGAGTTGCGGTGTTTTTCAAAAATAAATGTGTAATCAATATCTGTTATTTTCTGCCAGCTGTGAATGTTGCCAACCTAAAAATCAACTTACAAATATAAATTGGGCCTAGCCCGCTGATATGACATCAGCAGTATTCAACAAAATATGAAAATCATATCAGCAGGCCGAATCTGAATATATTTAGTAGAAAAAGTACGCAAGGATGGCAATCATTACGGATATATATTTAATGTTGAATCGAGTATTCGATCCAATTTGTAAAATATAATTATAAAGTATAAATGTTTAAAACACTTCATTTTCTTTCAATAGTTTTGTTAACAGCTTTAAACGTTGCCTATTTTCTTCATCATCTCTGAAAGCTAGCACTAATTCTTTTTCCATAATTATAGACACAGTTTCTATCTTGGAAGACCATTCTTGTTTAGACAAATATTGCATGACTATAGGATCGGTAATCGCCACATCTCCTCGACCAGCTAATAGTTTTTTTAACAACGATAATTCATTCGACGCACGTTCTACGTTATGTGGATATTTTTTAATCGCGTTATCAATAATTTTTGGATAATGGTATGTGCTAACAATTCCGACTGAATATTTTTCAAATAACTCATCAATACTGTCAAAACTAACGACTTTGTCTGGGATTTTTAAGATGGCTATTTCTGACCAATCAACTGCCGGAGAAATTATAGCCCCATCAAATACATCTTCAGGCCACGCAGGAAAAATTCCGATATATTCATTATTGGTTTCTACTAAATATTTAGACCTTTTCCAAGGATAAAACTCAACGATAAGAGTGATATCTTGCTTTTGTAACAGTTTTCTTAATTTCTGAATTGAATGTCCCTGATGTTCTACTTTTGATCCAGCATAAGGAGGCCATTCTAGTGATGTTATCTTCCAAGTTTCTCCGGCATGTAACGTGGGCATAAATACCATTGAACACAATAAAATAAATTTGATAATCAACATCCTTGTTTTCCTCAATTAATGTTTTTAACTGTTCCAATAACTATAGTGTAGTTAAAATTTTTCAATCAATTTTTGTTTGTGTTGATTTAAATTATTACCTCACAGCATATAACACTTCATATAATATTAGTTTTTTAGCATAGTACAATGAATAGCCTTCAGCGCGCGCGCGGATAGAATCAATGCACAGGATCCTCGATGCAAGGATGGGTGAAGATGCTTTCCCGATATACAACGATCTCGGAGCATTAATAATCTGTCCTGCCATAGTCACACAGGGCAACCGCATGAGTGTGCGTTTTTTGCTCGCAATAAATAATTTAAATACTGAATCACTTTCAATTATTCATGAAGTGATGGCGTACAGAACAAATTAAGTTTTAAAAACATACTAACTCTGCATGTAAAACGTTCGCGATCTCCCCCCCCCCCCGCTTAGTCACATGAGCTTGAATATATTACGAGTTGCGGTGTTTTTCAAAAATAAATGTGTAATCCATATCTGCTATTTTCTGCCAGCTGTGAATGTTGCCAACCTAAAAATCAACTTACAAATATAAATTGAGCCTAGCCCGCTGATATGACATCAGCAGTATTCAATAAAATATGAAAAATCATATCAGCAGGCTGAATCTGAATAGATTTAGTAGAAAAAGTACGCAAGGATGGCAATCATTACGGATATATATTTAATGTTGAATCGAGTATTCAATCCAATTTGAAAAATATAATCATATATAATTATAAAGTATGACATGTCAAAATTACGTCAAAATAGGAAGTCATAAATTTAATTTTTTTGTTTTTGTTGTGTAGTTAAAACATCCTCATTATTAAACTGTATCGGTTAACGCTATTTGAGTAAGATTACAGCCATAAGTTTAACAAATTGTAATCCTAAATTGAGTCAACTTGGTTTTCGTCACTGTTTTCAGGTAACTTTGGACTGAAAGTCATCGTGAATAGTTCTGATTGAGTATGAGATGGCGGTAAAATGGAAAAAATAACACTATTGTCGGAAAGCGAACCCGCTCAAAGCAGGTTTCTGGCAGATAGTATTCTCAATAGCATGAAGCCTCCTTTTGCCGAGCATGGCTTCGCAGGATTCTGGTTCCAGGGAATCGCCATTAGTGCCTATCAAGACTATCTACAGAACAGCCGAAAGAGCTTGTTGACCCGAAGGATACTTCGAGGTCGTGGTGGTGTGTTCGCTTCATCACCAAAGGTTCAGCAGCTACATGAACAATACGTGACACGCGTCGCGCCTACGGACATTAACTTTGGCGAAGCCTTGCGACTCGAATCCCCTTATTGTTATATTCTGTGCGAAAATGGCCAGCCGAATAAAGCTCAAAAACTCTTTAATCGTTATGGCGTCAACACTGTCCTGAGTTGGCCGCTGAAACACTTTGCATCGGATGCCTGGGCTGGTAGGTTTACCCTGCTATCTAAACACACCTACGATGAAATAAATGTTACTGGTTTAGAGACCACACTTAAACAAGCTCAGATGAGTCTATTTGAGCATTTTCATAATGAAATAAACCCTTTTCGGCAATGTAACTTATTTAACCAAACGGCAATCAAGGCACTGAAAATGGCAGCGACGGGACTCCATAATCATGAAATCTCACAGGAGCTTCATATTACTGTTCGCGGTGTGGAATATCATCTTGAATCCATAAGAAATAAATTGTCTGCCAGTAACAGGGCTAATTTAGTTCATATAGCACATCAACTGGAAATTATATAGCGCATGTTAGTTCTCCTCGTCGAAGATAATCGCTTGCTGGCCAAGAATATTATTCATTATTTGGAGCTCAATGAGATCGAGTGTGATTATGCAGAGACACTCACTCAAGCTGAACAGATCATATTCGGTCTAACTTTCGACGCGATAATTCTCGATCTGAACTTGCCCGATGGCGATGGTATTACCGCATGTAAAAAGTGGAAAGATCAGTGCATAATCTCACCGATCATTATGCTTACCGCGAGGAGCACACTACAGGATAGGTTGTCAGGTTTTGAGGTCGGCGCCGATGACTATCTGGTTAAACCTTTTGCCATGGCTGAGTTAGTTGCGCGTCTTAGGGTCGTATCTCAGAGGCGTCCGTCACCGAAAATACTTACCATCGGTGATCTTGAATTTGATTTTGCCAGACATCATGTGCACAGAAAGGGACAGTTATTGTTATTATCTCGCACTGGATGGCAGATCCTGACTCTATTGGCCCGTCGGAGTCCTGAAACTGTCGAGCGGGAGGAGATCGAACGGATGCTGTGGCCCGATAGTTTGCCAGATAGTGATAGCTTGCGTAGCCACATTCATCTGCTGCGGAAAATTGTCGATAAGCCATTCGAGCAAAAATTTATCCATACGATTAGGGGAATAGGCTTATGTTTGAAGGTAGTCACAGATGAAGCCTAAACTCAGTTTGAAACGTGTTTATCAGGTGTATGGCTTATGTTTTCTGGCGATAACCTTAATCATCAATAGTTTTATCCCCTTGTGCATGATGTGTACAGGTATGTTCAGCATGCATGAAATTACCATGAGAAATGCTGCTCAAGCGGCTGAGCTCTATACCACTCCCAAAAATAAAACATTTCAAACAGACAATCTCACAGTATTTCCCAGTTGGGAGTCGGTACCTAATAGGGTTAAGGCGATTAATGGAGGCGTTGCTCCTGATGCTCCACAAAATGTAAAACACCAGCATACAGATGGGCAGTTTATCGATGCCCTGATGTTGCATCAGGGAGATAACGGTAAAGAGAGCTATGTTTGGCTACATTATAATGCAACACACGATCTTGAATTTGCGCCGAAAAATATGGCTGCTATCTGCCTGCTAGTTATCATGACATTCACCGTAAACGCTATTCTGGCCTGGTATCTACAGAGCCGCGTGATTTCGCCGGTTCATCAGATCAGCCGCGCGATAAAGCAGCATGATTGGCAAAATATGCAGCAATTGCGTTTTCCTAAACAATGCTATGCCGAACTTCAGTCGATAGTCGATGCCTTGGATAGTTCAATCAAACAGCTCAAAGAGGCACAACAGCGGGAGCTCTCTTTCCTGCGTTTTGCAAGCCATGAGCTCAGAACTCCTATCGCCATATGTCAGTCTTCATTCGATATTCTGACCCTGCAACAAGGGAAACTCACAGGCCCTACCTTACATGCCAGTCAGGCAACAACTCAGATGCAATCGATTACCGAGACACTACTTTGGTTAATGAGTTCTGACTGTAGCCCGATGGACAGCAGTAATGTGAAGTTGGCAAAGTTGTTGGAGAGTATCATCTATGATCAAAAGTTCGCTCAAGGGAGTGATGTCCCGGTCGATCTAAAGTGCGATGAAACCGAACTGTTCGTACTCAAGGAGCCGCTGACTATCGTTTTGAACAACTTGGTGCGCAATAGTTTAGAGCATGGTGCTAAAGGTATCTCTATTGTTCAGGCTGGCAATCGAATCGATATTATTAATCCCTTGTCCCTGCATAACTCCAGCGGCTTTGGTCTGGGATTGATGTTGGTAGAACGGTTAGCAAAACAGCTCAATTGGCACTATTCAACCAGTAATGACCATAACTCCTTCAGGGCTACGCTCATCATACGGCCCACTTGATCTGAGTCTTATCTTGATTATGACAGTTTGCTAGTTGGCATGGAGTGTCCACTATATTGAAGTGAGAGTCTCTAAACGCACTTCATTGTCTTAACACCCTCTCTAAAATTTTATTCTTATCACTGACTGTTAATTCCATATTTATTCTTATATTTAGATTTCAATGTTACTTATTTAATAAGTGACTGAATTTTTATTTATGGTTTAGATATATATTTATGACGCTCGATATTTTGACGTAATTTTCACAAAGTAATATTTCGATGCTTTTTATTTTTACGTAATTTTCACATAGTTATTATTTATATATTTTCATTTTTATATTTAAACGTATTTTTGGCAGTTTTACTTCTCTAACCCACACACATTACATGAACTAAAACTATTACAAGATCTGGCTCACAAAGAATATTAATTATTCATTTATCCTATATGGAAATCTTACAAATAAGGAATATTTTGATGAAAAAGCAACTTGTCACAGCATTAGCCGCTTTAGTGATAGCACCTGCAATGTCAGCAACATCAGTCGATTTGGGATATAAGGCGTACACCTCTGATACTAAGTCTGATAACGGTGGGGCATATGACCAACCTTTTGTTAAATTGACGCATTTCAATAAAGCAGACTGGGGCACGCTATTGGCTTATGTGAAGCTTGAGAACCCGGGTGAGGTGAAAGAAGCTCAACACGGTGCAGATGGAAAGCTGACCGTAAAGTCCCTGTTTATTATTGATAAGCAGATCTCTGATACAAGTTACAACTTATGGGGACAGAATTTCTTGGTCTCTAACCGTACAGTGATGGAAGACAACCTATATCTGGGTGTGACCACTAACCGTAAGTATGGCGATCTCTTTATCAATGCCGGTATCGGTCTGAACTACTCTGTTGCTCATTTTGATCCAACCGGGGAAAATTTCGATGGGATTAGTGGTTATGCCGCGGTGATTAATGCCAGTTACCCATTTTCTGCAATGGGGCTTAAGCATTCGTTATCTGTCAACTATGAAGGGCAGATCGACCGTGATGAAGACCATATGAGCACCTTAGGTTATGACAGCTACGGACATCAGCTCATCACCACATTAAAGACAAGTATGACGGAGTCATTCTATACCAAGTTGCACATGACCCATTTCGATAGCTGGGGTTCAGCGCCTAATGATGGCATCGAATATGGCGTAGCGGTTGGTTTTACCTTCTAATATCGGATTGATCTAATAGGAATAACAAAGTGATTAAAAAAACAATTATCGCCAGTGCAATTGTCGCTCTGGTCATGGGCTGCTCACTTAAAGAGAGCGACCAGTTAACGAAGAGCGAAGGTTCTGCATTCGGTAAGCATGGAGAAATTCAGGTTCAGACCGAAACTAAAAATGGCAAGTTGGTCGATATCAGTATCCTGAAACAGAATGAAAATAAGGTATTGGCGGCGTCGGTATTTACCGAAATGAAAGATGCAATGATTGCCAATAACAGTACCGAGGTCGATGGCATCAGTGGCGCGACGATCACCAGTGGTGCATTTAGAAAGGCTGTTGAGAGCTCTCTTACCACAGCTGGCGTTACCTTAGTTGCCGGTATGGTCAAGAGCAGTGATAAATCGGCAGAACTAGTTGCCAGTGAACAAAATTTCGATGTCGTTATCATAGGTTCAGGCGGTGCAGGTTTCAGCGCCGCGATCACGGCTAAAAATGCTGGTGCTAGCGTAGTGATTATCGAAAAAATGCCAACGGTTGGTGGTAACAGCTTGATCACCGGTGGTCAGATGAACGTGCCAGGTAACTGGGTCCAGAAGAAGATGGGCATCGAAGACAGTATCGATCTGTTTGTCAAGGATACCCTAAAGGGAGGTGATTATTTGGGTGATCCTGAGATGGTACAGATTTTGGCCGAGCAAGCATTACCAGCCGCAGAGTGGCTAAGGGATTATATTAAGGTCGATTTTTACAAGGATCAGCTATTCCAATTTGGTGGTCACAGCGTTAAGCGTGCACTGATCCCACGTAACCATACTGGCGCGGAGTGGATCAGTAAGTTTATGGCAAAAACCGATGAGCTGCAGATCCCTATCCATACTCGTACGACAGCAACAGCGCTGATTAAAGATCAAAATGGACGAGTGATCGGTGTTGAAGCTGAGAAGAATGGACAGCAACTCACTTATTACGCCAAGCGTGGTGTGATCATGGCAACCGGTGGTTTCGGTGCTAATGTTGCGATGCGCACCAAGTATGTCCCCGAACTGGATAGCCGCTACGGTACAACTAATGCTCGTGGGATCATGGGTGACGGTATCGTGATGGCCGAGAAGCTTAACGCTCAAACACATAACATGAAGTCTATCCAGACTTATCCTATCTGTCATATCGATAGCGGAGCGATCTCTTTGATCGCCGACTCGCGCTTCTTCGGTGCCTTGTTGGTGAATAAGGAAGGTCATCGTTTCGTCGAAGAACTAGAGCGTCGTGATGTTATCAGCCGTGCAATTCTGGCCCAGACCGATCAGCAGACTTATGTACTTTGGGGGAGTGAGATTGAAGAGATTGCCGGTGTTGTCGGTGTGCATAAGGATGAGTTCGCCGAGCTTAACCGTAAAGGCATGATGTTTAAGGCAGACTCAATCGAAGAGTTGGCTCAAAAGTTCGGTGTTGATGAAAAAGCGCTGATGGCTCAGGTTGGACGTGTAAATCAGTTTGCTAAAGCGGGTGATGATAAAGAGTTCCATCATCGTGGTGGGCTAAAAACTATCATGAAGCCTCCATTCTATATGCTGGTGGCTAAGCCCTCTGTTCATCACACTATGGGTGGCTTGATGACAGATACCCATACTCGTGTACTAGATACACAAGGTAAGGTTATTGCTGGTTTATTCGCAGCTGGTGAAGTTACCGGTATGACCCATGGTTCGAACCGCTTGGGTGGTAATGCCATTACCGATATTACCGTGTTTGGCCGTATTGCAGGTAAAGAAGCTGCCGCACAATAATCGATAGCTTCTGCTTAAAATAAGTATTCCGTTCAACTTAGTGAGCGGAATATTTTATTATGAGTATAGGGAATGTTTTGAAGGCTAATATGAAACTTTGTGTGAAACTCCTAACGATGTGCTTGTTGGTGTCATATATGTTCCAGTCTCGGGCATGGGCGCATATCAATATCGAGCAGATAACCGGTAATACGATGGGGACGACCTACACGATACAGTTGCGCCTGCAGAATAATCTAGCGACGAAACAGCAGATAAAGGCATTCGTGGAGCAGGAACTGGAGCGAGTGAATAGCGCTCTGTCAGTTTACCGTTCAGATTCTGAAATATCTATATTGAATTTAAATGATACTGGAAACCCTATTCTGGTATCTGAGCGTCTAAGGGATGTATTACAGATTTCAAAGACGATATCTTCACAAACCTATGGGGCGTTCGATGTGACATTAGGGCCAGTGATTGAGTTCTGGGGGGTTGGTGTTAAGGCCAGAGATCTGCAGAATAAAGATCGTGGTCAGCTGGAGTTGGCTCGATCGAAAACAGGCATGGATGGATTTACCCTGAGCTCGAAAGCCATTACGAAAGTGATTCGAGGGCTAGAGATAAATCCTTCGGCTGTGGCGAAAGGATATGGCGTAGATCGTGTTGCCAAGATACTCGATGGTGCGGGTGTACTTAATTATCTGGTCGAGATAGGCGGAGAGGTGCGGACTCGCGGAGTTGGTGTCAGAGGTAGAGACTGGACCGTTGCTGTTACTCGTCCAGAGAAGTTTAGCCTGGAGATACAGCAACTGACCAATCTTAAAGATATGTCTATGGCGACCTCGGGTAGCTATGTTAATTATATCGAGAGCGGTAGTACTGTATACTCAATACCTAATAAACCCGAATAATAGTCGTTTAGATGCATGCAGTAAAGCGCAACAAGCCCTTATTTAATGATTAAAAAAGTCATTACATTCGTTTTAGCCTAAGCCGATTTCAGCGTCTGTAAAATACTGCAATCCTTGATCTGATGGCTTTTACAGCAGCTCGCGAGTGCGGCTAATGATTGTTCTAGTAATGCCAATTCTCGCTGGGTTTGTTGGATGCGGGCAAGTTGTTCGGCAATGATGTTGTCGACTAATGCGCACGACGATTTCGGGTCTTGTTGTGTATCAACTAAGCGCTTGATGTCATCGAGTCCGATGTTTAATTCTCTGCATCGTCTTATAAATACCAATGTCTCGATGTCTTTTTCTTGGTAATGACGATAGCCATTACTGGTACGGATTGGCGGGGAGAGTAGACCAATTTGCTCATAATATCGGATGGTTTTAACCGATACCTGGGCAATTGATGCCAATTCACTTATTTTCATATTGACCTTCCAGTGGCTGTAACCTTTAAGCTTAAGCATATCATTTTTCGATAATGTGTTGTTAAAAGGAAGTTGTATGTTGAGTTATTCCGCGGCGTCATTAATTTTGTCGCTAGGTGTTATTGGGGTGAGTGAAGCCAGTATGGTGGATGACTCGATAAATACGTCTGGGCAGAGTGCAAATTACAGTAAGAATGACAGTGAGAGCCACAGTGAAAGTCACAGTAAAAATCCTGAACATTCTGAGTATAATGCCCCAAAAGCGGATGTGGATGAACACGAGCATGAACACGAAGAAGAAATGGAAACCATTGTCATACAAGCTACTCGCTCTGGGCGGATTGCCGATGAACAACCTATTCGAGTTGAGGTGATTAACCGCGAAGAGATTGAAGAAAAAGCAGCGATGAGACCAGGTAATATTTCTATGCTGGTGGCTGAAACGGGTGGGATAAGATTACAAACAACGTCTCCGGCGTTAGGCAGTGCCAATATTCGCCTACAAGGCTTGTATGGTCGTTATACCCAATTACTGGCAGATGGTTTACCGCTGTACGGTAATCAAGCAGGGTCGATTGGTTTGTTGCAAGTGCCGCCGACTGATCTAAGTCGCGTTGAAATTATTAAAGGTTCGGCATCATCACTTTATGGTGGTTCAGCACTCGGCGGGGTAATTAACCTTGTGTCTCGAACGCCTGGCGATGAACTCAGTGGTGAAGTGTTGGTCAATGCAACCACGCGCGATGGTCAGGATGTGACCACCTATTTTGAGTCGCCATTGAGCGAGAATGTAAAAGGCTCGGTGACGGCAGGAGCTCATTATCAAGACAAGCAAGATATTGATAATGACGGCTGGATCGATTTGGCAGGTTATGAGCGATACACTGTTCGTCCGCGATTATTTTGGGAAGGACAAGAAGGACAAACACTGTATGTGACTAGCGGGTTTATGACCGAGCAACGTACTGGCGGTACTTTAGGTGATAACACGGTCGCTGATGGTACTTCGTTTGAACAATCGCAAGATTCCGATAGGCTTGATGGCGGCCTGGTGTTTAGTATGCCGTTATTAGAGTCGTTGACGTTTAATACACGCGCATCGGCGATGGTACAAGATCATGTGCATGTATATGGTGCCGATGTAGAAGAAGACCAACACGAGAGTTATTTACTTGAAAATAGCATAGCGGGTTATACCGATAACAGTGATTGGGTTGTTGGTTTAGCGTATCAGTCTGAAATCTTTGCCTCTGACACGTACCCTGAGTTCGATTATTCTTATAAAGTGCCGGGTGCATTTGCTCAACTTGATTATGAGCTGACAGACCAAATCACCACATCTTACAGTGCGCGCATTGATGAGAACAGTGAATATGGTACTCAATTTAGCCCAAGAGTATCGGTGCTTTATCGCCCAAGTGACTTAACCATAAGAGGCTCTTATGGGGAGGGCTACTTTGCCCCTACGCCGTTTGTTGAAGAGATTGAGGCCGCAGGATTATCAAGATTAGCGCCGATTGACAACTTACAAGAAGAGCGCGCTAAAACGGCATCGCTTGATGTGAGTTATACCTTTGATGATGTGGAAACGAGTTTGACTTTGTTTGGCTCGAATGTGGATAACGTCACGGGGTTAGAGGCTTTCTCTGTCAATAATGATGGTTCCTTAGACGCTGTTAGGTTAGTTAATGCACCCGGCGAAAGTCAGATCCGTGGTTCTGAAGTGTTGCTGCGTTACTATTTGGGCGATGTTAAGTTGACCGCAAGTTACTTGTATTTAGACGCAACTGAAGTGTCGCCCGATGGCCAAGGCCGTAGAGCTATTGCCTTAACACCACGTCATTCTGGTGGTTTTGTCGCTATGTGGGAGCAACATGGCTGCTTTAGAGCTGGCTTTGAAGCTTATTATACCGGCACCCAAAACGTTAACGATAACCCTTATATTGATGAAACCAACCCTTATTGGCATCTTGGTTTAATGGGCGAAATTACTGTGGGCAGAGTCAGTTGGTTTATTAACTTAGAAAACTTACTCGATGTAAAACAAACCGATGAACATCCAATGTTACTGCCTAATAGATCGCCTAGCGGCCAATGGACTACCGATATCTGGTCACGTAACGATGGCTTTATTGCTAACGCAGGTGTAAGAGTTAAATTTGGTCATTAATCGCGTTTTGCTCGTGTAAGTTGGCCCGCCACAAAACAGATAAACCGTCAGTCTAATACCGGCGGTTTCTATTTCATTTCAATTTTCACTGCATTGCTTCTTTATCCACTTCCTCTAGCGAATTCACTTATCCTTGTTAATCAATGATCCGCATATACAAAGGGCGACAATTATTGATACACAAAAAATATGCATTTATCGGTCAGTTTTGTCACACTTGCATAAAGAATCAATAAAAAAAGCAACAATAAGGACAGGTAATGAAAACGTTTTCTCTGGTGTTAACCAGTTTAGCCATTGCAATATCGGGCATGGCACATGGGGTAGAAATTGACGCTAAGTACATTCAGCGAATAGGCCCTGTGGATCAAGTATCAGCAGCGCCATTATCGAAAAGTGCCCATGCAGATCCGCTGCGTGCTAATTTGGTTGCTCAGCTCAGACAGGCTAATCACGCCAGTAAGGTGACGGTATTTAATCAGCCACTGTCTTGGCAAGCTGCATCAACTAAGGTTGAAGGCGATGGCTGGTTAGCATATAAAGTGCCAATGTCGACAGATCGTTTTACCCAAGGCACATTAACCGTTAACGGGCTTGAAAATCCTCAAGTGTATTTGAATGGGCAACTGGTTAAATCTGCCGATAAAGTCGAACTTGAGCTGACAAATGGTGACTACCACCTTGTGGTATTGGCCGATGGCCAAGCGCAAGGTAGCGAATTTAGCCTTGATTGGCAGGGCAAAAGTGAAGTTGATAATATCGACTTTGCTGTACAAAAAACGCAGCGTGTATCTGCCCAGCAGTTATTCGATTCAAAAGTGATTAGTGGCTTAACCCTGTCACCTAATGGCAAGTATTTACTACAATCGACCATTGAATACCAAGCTAGCCAAGGCGATACGCCGATTCAAGTGACCGAGTTACGTAAATTATCGGACTACAGCGTGGTGTACCGCTGGCAAGATAACCGCCCAAGCAGTGCGGTTTGGTCAAGCGACTCTTCACAACTCGTTTTTGTGGCTAACAAACAAATTCAATTATTCAATGTTGCTGATTTGAGCATTAACGTAGTCGCGACTGATATGGACAATGTCTCTGGTTTGCAGTGGTTTGGCGATACCCTACTCTTTAGCTGGGAAAAGCCCTTTAAAGCCGATGAAAAAGCCACCTCTAAGCGTTTTCAAGCATTAGAAGACCGCTGGAGTTATTGGCGTAACAACAGTCAACTCTATCAAGTAGATGTTGCCTCGGGCTTTATTCGTCAACTGACAGACAACAAAGTCAGCAGTTCTTTGTTAGACAGTAATGCAGATAAAGGCAAACTATTGTTAACGCGCTCGCCAGTGGATTATGCACAGCCAGCCCATGGAATAACGCAGCTTATTGAGCTGACATTAGCTGATTTAAGCGAAACCATGATGGGTGAATATCGCAGTTTTAATAGTGCACTATATGCTGATGACGGTATGTATATTACCGCTGGGCCGCGTTTTATGGACGGCACAGGAATACAAGATCCTAACCTTGAAGTGAACGATTATGATGGTCAGTTATATTGGCGTGATGCTAAAGGCAATGTCAGTGCACTCAGTAAAGAGTTTGATCCTTCCATAGGCAGCATCACCAAGCTTGAAAATGATGATTTAATTGTGACGGTAACCGAAGGCGACCGTGCACCTTTGTATTTATTTGATAAAAGCAAAAAACACTTTAATCGAATAGACACCGGTGTGGATATGATAGACGGCTTTAGTGTTGCCATTGAGCAATCTACACCCACATTAGTATTTGCTGGTACCTCAGCCACTGCGCCGCAAAAAGCCTATAAAATGAAGGTTAATTCAAGCCGTGAACAGTTGCTGTTTGATAGTCAACAACTTAGCTATGCCAACACGCGTTTAGGTAAAATTGAAGATTTTGATTTTACTAATACCCATGGGCATAACATTGATGGCCGTGTTTATTTACCTGCCGATTTTGATGCCAGTAAAAAGTATCCCGCATTAGTGTATTACTATGGCGGTACCTCACCTGTAGGGCGTCACTTTACCGGGCGTTGGCCATTTAATTTATGGGCAGCCCAAGGTTATGTTGTGTATGTTGTGCAACCAAACGGTGCAACCGGATATGGCCAAGCCTTTAGTGGCCGTCATGTTAATGCCTGGGGCAAGTACAGCGCTGACGATATTATTGAGGGTACTAAAGCCTTCTTAAATGCGTACCCATCAGTTGATGCTAAACGTGTGGGAAATATGGGCGCATCTTATGGTGGCTTCATGACCATGTATTTGGCTACAAAAACCGATATCTTTGCTGCGTCAATGTCGCATGCGGGGATCAGTAATTTATCGTCTTACTGGGGCCATGGCTGGTGGGGTTACGGTTATTCTGGCGTGGCCAGTCGTGGCAGTTTTCCGTGGAATAATCCAGAGCTCTATGTAGAGCAAAGCCCGCTATACCATGCAGATAAAATTACCACACCGTTATTGCTTATTCATGGTAATGCCGACACCAACGTACCAGTAGGTGAAAGCCATTACATGTACACCGCGCTTAAGCTATTAGGTAAAGAAGTTGAGTTGGTTGAGTTTAACGACCAAGACCATCACATCAATAGCCGCCAAGCCCGCTTTGATTGGTGGAATACCACCATGGCATGGTTCGATATGAAGTTAAAAGATGAACCACAGTGGTGGAACAGTATCTATCCTGAGACAAAAGAAGAGTAGTTACTTAACCTCAACTCGGGATAATAAACATTTATCAAACAGCAATTTGTCTCGCTAACTGTGTTGCTTTGGCTTGTAATTGGTTAGCTATTGACGCGTCGATGCGCCTTGTTAGCAAAACAAATGACAAGTTTAATATGAAATAGGCTGAATGTTGTCATTTTGCCTTACATATCCCACTTCTTAACCCGAGTTGAGGTTATTTAAGCCCAAACAGCCTCGCAATGCGAGGCTGTTTTTTTTCGTTTGGGCAACGTGCGGAAAAGGACCTAATCAAAATAATGTGGTCATTGGAAAGTTTGACGTTGAGCGACCACTTACATAGGTAAACTGTTGCACCAAGATACCGTGGTTATCATCAATAACAACGAGGTTAAACTGTCCACATTCAGTCCCGTGACAGCAGGGGGGAACTCTCAATATACTGGGTAACGTATAAGCTTAGCACTCAACTTTTAGCCATGGCAGTAGCGCGTTGATAGTGTTGATTTGGGTTGCTGCTGATTCTGACTGATAGCCATAGACTCGGATGCCGAATGTGACGGTCATAAGTTGAGCTGCATAGGCTTTAGCTGTTTCTGGCTCATATAATTGGCTCAGGTAATGTTGATATACATGCTCAATCTCAGTTAATTGTGATGAAGCAAATTTGTATAGCTCGTTACCTTGAGAGGCGAGTTCAAGTTGAGTTTTGATTAAGAAGCAACCGCAGTAATCACAAGACTTTGATTGCTCAACAATGTTGTCGAGGATCTGTCTAATACCTGCTTTGACATCGTCAGCTTGTTGCATTAGTTGATGAATCGCCTCAATCGAAAAGGTGGCATAGCGTGCTAAGGCTGCTTGGAATAAGCCTTCTTTGCTATCGAATTCATAATATAAGCTACCTGGTTTTAATCCGGTGGCTTTAGTGATTTGCTGAATGCTCGATGCGGCATAGCCATTTTGCCAAAATAGGGTGATGACCTTATCTAATACGTCCGCTCGTTCAAAATTTTTCTTTGCCATGACATCGATCCTCAATCGTTACTGACGCTATAATAGCACCACTTGAATGATTGTTCAAAAACTACTTGCGTTGTTGTTATGATTTGATTATCTTGAATGAATATTCAAGATAAAATGAGACGCTATCATGTCATTATCCACCCAGCTGACTGAAAAACGAGATGCCAACGCTGCCAATTTACCTCCTGAGGTATTGGCGATCATGTCGGATGCGACGTTAAACCTGAAGTTATCCGGCATTATCGATAGCGCGCCTAAAGCGGGTGATAAACTGGCTGCGTTTTCGTTAACCAATCCATTGGGCGTTACCCGTCATTTATCCGAGTTGTTAGTTAATGGACCGGTCGTGGTGACATTTTATCGTGGTAGTTGGTGTCCATATTGTAATTTAGCGCTGCGCGCCTATCAGCAGCATCTTGCTGAGTTTAAACAGTTAGGGGCAACGTTTGTGGCTATTACGCCTGAGTTGCCTGATATGTCACTTTCAACCGCAGAGAAAAATGAACTCGAATTTGATGTCTTGTCAGATGTGAATGCAGAGTATGCCAAAGCGCTTGGTTTAGTCTTTTCGTTACCCGATTCTATTCGTGATCTGTACCAGAAATTTGGTGTAGAAGTAGAAAAGCATAATGGTGCGGATCAATTTGATTTTCCATTAGCGGCGACCTTTGTGGTTGCAAAAGACGGCACCATTGTCAAAGCATTTGTAGATGCTGATTATACTTACCGTCTTGATCCTGAAGATATCATTAGCTCATTAAAAGCGCTGTAGGGATCTAATTTATGATGTTTAAAAGTTTATTTGAATCTACAACCGTTATGGTACCTAGAATGAACATATTACCTAAAAAAGTGTTGTTATCTAAAACGCGAGTGATTGCGTCTTTAGTGTTACTGAGTAGTTTATTTACCAGTACTGTATTTGCTGCAGATTATTCAGTGTTCCGCGAGTTAGACAGCCAACATCCCCCTGGTAATGTGGCCGTGTCATCTACTGGGCGAGTTTTCATGAGTAATCATCATTTTTACGGTGTTGATTCGAGAAT
This sequence comes from Shewanella frigidimarina, assembly GCF_003797125.1. Taxonomy (GTDB): domain Bacteria; phylum Pseudomonadota; class Gammaproteobacteria; order Enterobacterales; family Shewanellaceae; genus Shewanella; species Shewanella frigidimarina. Next base: position 127,402 of record NZ_RKKE01000001.1, on the reverse strand, counting down.
TGTCGAGCTTAAAAAAGATGGATCTATCGTCGATTACCCTAATACAGAGTTCAATCAAAATCTTAATCCTGTTTTGGGCGTGGTGATTGATGAACAGGGCATTTTATGGATGCTTGAAACTGCTTCTACTGACGGTGTCGGGCGACTTATCGGTTGGGACACTCAACAAAACCGTTTATATAAAATGATTTCTTTAGCGGCACCAGTATTGCCGGATAATTCATTTTTGAATGATCTTGCAGTTGATAGGCAACATGAAGCGGTATATATATCCGATCCTGCTGGTGGCAGTAATGCGGCATTAATGGTGGTTGATTTAACGAGTGGCACAGCAAGACGAGTATTAGATGGCAGCGTTTATACCCGTCCTGAAAATGTTGATACGGTGATTAATGGCAATACTTTATCTATCGGTGGCCAGCCTATTCGTATTGGGGTTGATTCACTGACCATAGACCCTAATAACGAGTGGGTTTATTTTGGTGCATTAAGTGGTGAGAAGTTATATCGGGTGCACACTCAATATCTACTAGATGTTAAATTATCGGCCAATATGTTACGCAGCAAAGTGGAGTTTTATGCTAATAAGCCTGTCAGCGACGGCATAACCATTGATAATGGCGGCAACATTTATGTTACTGATATAAGCCATAATGCTGTCGGTTATATCGACACAGATCGTCAATATCATATTTTGCATCAAGATAGTGACAAGTTCAGTTGGTCTGACGGTTTTTCAACTACGGCCGATGGTAAGTTGTTAGTTACGGTGAATAAGTTACATCAGTCTCCAGCGGTCAATAACCAGCAAGACAAAAGTGACGGCCACTATTATATCATTCAGTTTGACGCATTAACCGAAACGACAGTTGGGCGTTAGAGCGGGATAGCTTGGAATTAGAAGCTAGATGACTAGATCGCTAGATGCTATAAAAGCAAAGCCTAGATGACTAGAGCGCTACGCTGCTAGATACTATAAAAGCAAAAGCCTAGATGACTAGAGCGCTACGCTGCTAGATGCTATAAAAGCAAAGCCTAGATGACTAGAGCGCTACGCTGCTAGATGCTATAAAAGCAAAAGCCTAGGTGACTAGAGCGCTACGCTGCTAGATGCTATAAAAGCAAAAGCTTAGACGACTAGAATCTAGCTGACTCGGTTCTATAACATCTTAACTGCGCAGCTGTCCCTCGCAGGACGTAGTCCGCCCTAGAAGCGCAGCGCACTATCCGCGTAGCAGTCTAGATTCGTAATCAATTTCGGAAACACTATATTTTTCAATGTCTAGCTTGTAAAAAAAGCATTTGTCGTCCAAAGTTAATGTCTGTGACTCTTAACTAATGATAAAAATGACCAGACTATATAGTTATAAAAATGCGCTTAAATTGGGTATTGGAGTATTTTCTTTTGGCTTAGTCATCAGTTTTATTACTGCTTTAAGTGTTAATAATCAAAATAACACCATTATTACTCAATCTCTTGAAACGGTGACAGAGCAAGTTGCTAACAATATTATTGATCGTATCGTATTGTATCAATATGGTTTAAGAGGTGCTCGAGGGGTTATTTATACCGTTGGTGAAGATAATATTTCTCGTGATTTTTTTAAAAAATATAGCTTAACTCGCGATTTTGAAAGCGAGTTCCCCGGTGCGCGAGGGTTTGGTTATATCCGCCGTGTACCAGCCAACGATGAAGCGAGTTTTGTTGCCAAAGCTAAACTTGATGATTGGCCCGATTTCAGCGTGCGTCAACTTACTCCTCATGATGATGAACGGTACGTGATTGACTATATCGAACCCATTGATCGTAATCTCGCCGCTGTCGGTTTAGATATTTCCTCTGAACAAAACCGCAAAAATGCCGCACAACAAGCATATTTAACGGGTGAGACACGCTTAACCGGTCCAATCACGTTAGTGCAGGCGACTGGTCATCCGTTACAAGCCTTTCTTATTTTAATGCCTATTTATCGTACTGGACTTACTCCAGCAACCCCGGCGTTAAGGGAGCAACAAGCTTTTGGTTGGAGTTATGCGCCACTCGTTGCCAATGAAGTTTTTGAACAGATTAATTTATCGCGTAAAACCACTAAATTATTGGTCAATGATGTGACCGATGCTCAAAATAATGTCATGTTTTATGAAACACATGTTGATGAGGTAAATCCATTAACATCTTTTGTTGTTACATTAGATCGAGAAATATTTGGACGTAAATGGCAAGTAACGTTAGTGGCTTATCCTGAATTTGTCAGCGGTTTACATTTAAGTTCACCGAAAATTGTATTTAGTTATGGTGTGATTGTGAGCTTGTTATTGGGTGGGCTTATTGGTTTTTACGGCTATGCATTAGGCCGTAAGCGTATCATTTTGGAAGATAATGAAAGACGAGCCAATATTTTAGAGCATTCGCTTGATGCGATTATTAGTTTTGACTGTGATGGTGTTATTACCAGTTGGAATGATGGTGCGGTAACAATGTTCGGTTACGAGAAACATGAGGTGATAGGCCTCAAGAAAACAACGTTTATTGTACCAAACGACGGCTATGATGCTGAAAATGAAAAATTTAATCAGGTACTAAGTGGTAAATCGTTATTAAACTTTGTCAGCCAACATAAACGAAAAGACAATGAACTACTGTCGACGTCGATGACGTCATTGGCTATTTATAATGAGTTTGGCAAAATTATCGGCGTCAGTCAGACTATCCGAGATATTACAGTACAGCTAAATGCTGAAAAGCAAATTTTGAACATTAATGCCAGTCTTGAACGTAAAGTTACCGAACGTACTCAAGCGTTACAACAAGCCCTGTCAGAAAATAAAACCTTACTTGATAATATTAATCAGCAGCTGCTCTATTCTGAAACAGATAAAAATGGCGTTATTTTGGTGGTAAATGATAATTTCTGTCAAACATCAGGGTTCACTCGCGAGCAAATGATTGGTAAGAAACATTCTATTTTAAAATCCAATGAACATGATCGTGCCTTCTGGCAGCAGATGTGGCAAACCATTCATGCAGGCGAGACTTGGCATGATGAAATTTGTAACCGAGATAGACAGGGCAATATTAAATGGCTTGATACGGTAATTGCCCCAGTGATGGACGAAAACGGTCATCTTGTTCGCTGCATCGCATTGAGGATTGACATTACTGAACGTAAAAATACCCAGTTAGAAAAGAATAAACTCGCGTCTTTACTCACAAACGTGCTTGCCGCAGCAACAGAAATTGCGATTATTTCAACCGATAATGATGGCATTATTAACATTTTCAATCGTGGTGCAGAGTTGTTACTTGGTTATAAGGCTGAGGAGATTGTAGGTAAGCAAAGTCCTGCAATATGGCATCTACCTTCAGAGGTCCGCCAACGCAGTGAAGAGTTAACAGAGGAGTTTGGCGAAGATATTAGTACTTTTGATGTGTTTGTGTATAAGCCTAGAACACAAGGGCCTGAAACGCGTACCTGGACGTATATCCGTAAAGACTTATCTCAATGCCAAGTGTCGTTGTCGGTTTCGGCTATGCGCGATCAAATTGGAGAGATTGTAGGGTATTTAGGTGTTGCGGTGAATATCGATCAAATGCTCAAGCAACAAGAGGAGTTAGTGTCGGCCAGTAATCAACTGAGTAAAGCAGCCGAAGTTGCTGAGTTAGGTATTTGGAATTTAGATTTAGACACCGACGACTTACAATGGAACGATCGGATGTTTGCTATGTATGATTACCCAACAGCGCTTACAGAAAAGGGCTTAAATTACCAGCATTGGCAAAAACGGATTCATCCAGATGATATTGAAATGGCTGAACTCGCTCTACGACAAGCCATTGACTTGAATATTCCTTATGAACCGACTTTCAGGATCATTACCAGCTCGAATCAAATTCGCTACATTCATGCCGGGGCCCAAATTAGTTATGACAAAACAGGTAAACCTTTGCGCGTGGTTGGGATTAACCGTGACATTACAGAGCAACGCGAGTTAGAACAAACTTTGCGTTTAGCTAAACAAGCCGCAGATGCTGCGAGTGCCGCTAAATCAGCATTTTTAGCCAATATGAGTCATGAAATTCGTACTCCAATGAATGCTGTGCTAGGCATGCTACAACTTATTCAGCATTCTGATATGAGCCGCCAACAAGCTGATTATGTCACTAAAGCGGAGATTGCAGCGAAGTCATTATTAGGGCTATTAAATGATATTCTAGACTTTTCGAAAATTGATGCTGGTAAGTTAGAACTTGATTTGCATCCGTTTCAACTCGAAACGTTAATGCGCGAATTAGCGGTGATGTTAGCGGCCAACGTACACAGTCAACATTTAGAAGTCATTTTTGATTTAGATCCTGCCATTCCGTACTTGATTGAAGGTGATGAACTTCGTTTGCGACAAGTGTTGTTAAATCTTGCGGGTAATGCGATTAAATTCACCTCTGAAGGTCATGTTATTGTTGGGGTACACTGTAATGAGTGTACTGCGAATCAAGTGAATTTAACTATTTCAATTACTGATTCTGGTATCGGAATTAGCCCTGAACAAAGCAGCAAAATTTTCCAAGGTTTTGTTCAAGCAGAGTCTTCAACGTCAAGACGATTCGGCGGCACAGGACTGGGATTAGCAATCACTAAAAGTTTAGTTGAGTTGATGGGGGGGGAATTATCATTATCGAGCCATGTTGGTGAGGGAAGTCGTTTTTGGTTTGAGTTGACGTTTAATATTGTTGAAGTGAAGAATAACGATCTAGATATCGATTTACTGGGTAAGAATATTCTGATTGTTGATGACAGTAAAATGAGTCGTAAAATTTTATCCAAAACCTTAATGGCCCATGGTGCTTATGTTAATGAAGCTCATAATAGTAAACAGGCTATCAATCTTATAGAGCAAAGCTTAAATGCCAGCAGTCACTATGATGTGATTATTATGGATTGGCGGATGCCCGATATGAATGGCTTAGAAACCGCCAATCATATTCAAGCGATGTTTCCGGCAGGTAAGGCACCAGCCATTATTATGCTGACAGCATATGGTGCAGAGGTGATGGAACAAACTAAACAATATCGCCAGCAACCTTTTGTGAGTATGTTAACCAAACCTGTTACTGCCAACTTAATGCTTGAGGCCGTTTACCGAGCCATAAATGGTTTAGTTCAGCCTGTGCAACCTAGAAAAATAACCCATTTAGTCTTAAAAGGTATCAGGGTGTTGGTGGTTGAAGATAATCAGCTTAACCGCCAAGTTATTGATGAATTATTACGCCTACAAGGCGCGGTAGTGACATTGGCTAAAGACGGTATTGAGGGAGTTGATTGGGTTACTAAGTCAAATAATCAATTTGATATTGTCATTATGGACATGCAAATGCCAGTAATGGATGGACTTGAGGCTACGCGCCTTATTCGTGCCGATGGCCGATTTAATGATTTACCCATTTTAGCGATGACGGCTAATGCATCGCTTGCTGATAAAACATTATGCTTAGAGGCGGGTATGGATGACCATATCGGTAAACCGATAGACATGACTCTTTTATTACCTTGTATGCTTAGTCTATTGGGCCAAGATAATAGTGCTTATTATCATTCAACTGTCAATAATTCACCTATTGCGTTACCAGAGATGCTTGATGATGGTGACGATGAAGCGATTATCGAAAACCCAGATTCTATTCTGCGTCGTTTTGGTGGTGAACTTGCATTTTTCATTGATGTGAAGCATCATTTTGCATCAGAAATGTCAGAACAATTATCATTACTTACTCAAGCGTTCGCACAAAATGATGACAATGTTATCTGTAGTATTGCTCATACGATTAAAGGTACTGCCAGTAATATTGGTGCTAAGCGACTCGCAGCTTTTGCTGCCACACTAGAGAAAAATATAAAGAATGCTGTTAATATCGATTCATTAGCTTGCTTAAGCCAAATGCAAGGTCAGATTAATGATAGCTTGCATATGTTAGATACTCTTTTTCCAGATGAAAGTGCAGTATTAACAACTAATGCGCTGGATAATAATGCAGTATTGCCGATACAAAGTATAGAACCCGATAAAATCAACCTATTAATGGAATTATTGGTTGAGCAAAATTTAGATGCCATTGAGTACCTTGAACGCCTGTTAAGCGACGTGGTGCCAGATAAGCAGTGGTTAAGATTGAAAAATCAAGTGAGCCAACTTGAGTTCGTGGATGCTGTCGATACATTAAAATCGATAATTAAGGAGTGATGCGTGTTCATAGATGAGTATATTTCTGGTGTTGCGCCAGTTAGAGGTAAAATACTGTTAGTTGATGATCAAGTTGTGAACATCAAAATATTGCATCAACTATTGCAAGCGGATTACGATATTTATATGGCTCGAGATGGTCATCAAGCCATTGATATGTGTAAAAAAGTCAAACCAGATATCGTATTGTTAGATATCGAAATGCCGATGCTTAATGGATTTGATGTGTGTGCGCATTTGAAAAAAGACCCCGATACCGAGGATGTGGCGGTTATTTTTGTGTCGGGCCATTTTGATGAAGATAAAGAGGTTAAAGGGTTCCAGTTAGGAGCTGTTGATTTTATTCATAAACCCATTAATCCAGTTATTACTAAAGCACGCATTAAAAATCAGATGATGGCTAAATCTCAAACTGATTTATTACGCTCTATTGCACTGCTAGATGGATTAACCGGTGTGGCTAATCGGCGTAAGTTTGATCAAGTGCTACCCGTTACCTGGTTACAATGCGCACGTGAAAAACAGCCATTGACCATTATTTTATTGGATATCGATTTCTTTAAGCATTTTAATGACACCTACGGCCACACCGAGGGTGATACTTGTTTACGTGTTGTTGCACAGAAGATACAAGACACTGTTAACCGTCCTTATGACTTAGTCGCGCGTTATGGTGGTGAAGAGTTTATCTGTGTACTACCAAACACTGATGTAATTGGTGGGACTTATGTGGCTCAGCAAATTGTTGACAGTATAGTGTCATTGAAAATAGCCCATATAAACTCACCAATATTTTCTTATGTTACTGTAAGCGCTGGGGTTTCGACCATAGTGCCAATGTATGATATGCCCAATAAAATCTTAGTTGAAGCGGCAGATAAACAATTGTACTTAGCCAAAGACCGTGGCAGAAATAGAGTGCTAGGTTGTTTAGTTGAAGAAAATACCTAGGTAACTAGAGCAGCGCGGCTAGATGCTATAAAATCTTAGCAACAGCCTAGATCGCTGCGCTGCTAGTACGCTTCGCGGCTAGATGCTATAAATGCATAGGCTTAGAGTCTGGATAACTAGAGGTGCTACGCACTGGAATCTAACTCGCTTGATATCGCTTTTCATCGCTTGCTATCCATTTTCTATTGTAACAACGCAGCAGTCCCTAGCAGGACGTAGTCCGCCCTAGAAGCGCAGCGCTCTAGAACCTAGGATCTAAAATTTATGCCGATAACCTAATACATAAGCTATATCAGCACTGTTATCCATGTTTAAAAAGTTCTCAACCATAGTGAATTCGATGGCGCTGCTATTGAAGTAATAGCGATAACCCAATAACGCTTCATTAGACGCCTCTGAGAAGTTCTCATCCCAACTTACCATGCCATCATAGCGATGGTATTCAGCTAACCAACCGTGCCGACCGGTACGATATTCGTAACCCAGCCCCAACGTTAGGTAATGAGATTCGAAACTATTTTGCGATAGCGGCGCTTTACTGTGTAGGAAACTGATCCCTAGAGTAGAGTTCAAATGGTGATTGCCATTGTGGTAGCCGTAATTAATTTGCACGCTTTGCTGGAAGCTTTCATCAGCAAATGGGCCTGAATCGACAGATTTGTAGTACAGCGTGCCTCCAACCGAAATACCATGGTGTTCATTTTGCAGTAATTGATAACCTAAATATGCTGTAAATGCATTATTGAGGGTTTCACCATTAAAGTTTTCAACATCAATATCGTATTTTTCTGAACGCATTTGACTTTGGTGTTTAGCTTGCTGGTTACGACCATTTTGGTCAAATCCAAAAGCATCGTGGAACCACATTGTTAATGAATCCAAATGGTTGTCACCACTAAATTGCCAAGTGTAATTAGCATCAAACAGTAAATCCTCTGTAATTTGCCATTTTAAGCCGCTGCTAATCGCATTTTGGTAGTAATCTGCCAATAACTCATCGGATTCGGACCAGACGCTGGCAGCGTTTGCTGTGATGTACCATTCTTTTTGACCTTGGGGTAACGAAAAGCCAGAACGTAACAATGGGCTGAGATTAATAGATTGCATCGGTGATTGTGCATATACCTGTAACGGTCCGTAATCATTAAAGCTGACTACTTGCGCTTGTGCAGGCAAGATGAAAGAAATACTCACAACGGATATCAGTTTAAGGTTGGTCTTCATTACAATTCCCTGAGTTTACTGTCCAGTTAATTTATCAGTGTCTGCAAATTACAAAGATAAAATTAATACTCGTGTCAGCCAATATTTAGTCATTTTAATTGATAGGGCAGTGCGCATTATGATGGTATGAAAACATAATTTAAATATCCAAAAAGGAACACGTAATGATGTTCAGTTATATAACCACTCCTATGCTAACAACAGTATTCACTTTTTTAAAGATTAAGCCAGCCAATATCGCTGAATAATTGAACTGTTATTGTGTTTGTAAGGTCTTGATTGTTATCTAATAGCAACATGTAAATTTATTGTTGATTATAAATTTATACAACAGTGTTAATATTGGTTTGATATTTTAATCTATTACTTTGCTATAAATTCTAGTTGCTGTTCTCATGTTGCTGCTATATTTAGGTATTGTTTGTTTAGTGTGTTATTTGTGATGTTCAGTTATCGGTTTACACAGTGTTTTTTAGTTGTTTTTTAGTTGTATTTTTTAAGCGTTATTTTCACCAAAATGTGTAATGGATACGCATTAATAAAATGGATTTGTAATGAAACAACTTTCTTTTCGATTTACTCAGTTATTGTTTTTCGACATTTTTTATATCCCCCATATATCCGCAATACTTCATCGATTAATTTGCTCTGTTCTAGCTTTTATTATTGTCATTTATGACATTGTTATTGATGATATGATTTTAAGTGAGATTGATTTTTTTGAGAGTATTTATATCACGATAGTTTTCTGCAATATTAGCGTTTCAGTTCCTTACAGTCCGATACAGAGGTTGTGATGGATTTCATTTGGTTGTTAGGTTTACTAGCCATATATATTCCAATTCAAATGTGTATTGATGCGTATATTGTGTATCGAACTGACGTACAGCAAAAGGGTTGTGATTACCTGTTGGCATTTATTCCGTTGCTGACGTTTGCCTACCCAGAACACTATTTGTATAGTTTTATCTCTTTAGTCCTCATTGTATTGTATGGGATCTCGCTGCGTTATTATGCAGCATTTAATGACTGGCTTGATTTTGATCAAGACCGTTTGGCTGGATTGTGTCTCGGTGGACTGGGAGTCGGTGGCATAATGATAACAGCGAGCTTGATTTACCAATTTTTACAACATTAACATTAGATGATCTAGGTTTGACAATTTTGTAGCTGAAAGGAGTTAAGCTTGAGCGACAATTTTTTGATGAAGATTATCCCATTGTTCAGGGAACTTCCCATCCAACATATACACAAATGCAATCAATTCAGCGATTAATAGATACAACTCTTTCGGTACTTCATCACCTAATTCTAATAGCTGCAAAAACTCACTTAAGTGTGGGTCCTGATGGATATGGATCCCCGCTTCCTTAGCGATTAATATCATCTCCTCGGCAACTAAGTCCTTACCAGTAGCAGTAATTTTTGGGGCACTTTTACCATCAAAACTGAGTGCGACTGCTTGCTGTATTTTTTTCGAGTCATCTTTCATAATGTTCTCTATTAAGCTCTTGTTTTGACTAAATAGTGATCGCCAGGTAATAACGTCGCTGGAATTTGGGCTAACTGCGTTGTGAGCTTACCTGGTGTAAAACCAATTTGAGTAATTTTCTCTGACAGTGCTTGGTTAAAGCGTTCTACTTTTGTAAGTAGCATTTGATTGTTGCCTTTAAATTGGATATCAAGCACCTCTGCTTGCTTATGAGCACAAATCAATAATGATCCTTGGGCTAAATTAAATTTGAGTTGTAGTTTCCATCCTGCTTTTTTATCTTTGTCTGAATCATTTTCTTGTTCAAATTTACCTTCAAATTGTTCATCGCGTTGGTTAATTGAATATGGTAGCGCAAAGTACCAAGTCATGGCTTGATTGGGATCGGTGCTCGCATGTTGATACAGCGCAATACTGTTAGCCAATTGTGCCAAAGAGTCTGCGCCTCCTAGCTTATCTAATGCTGCTAATAGACCTGAATTCGCACTGAGTTTACTCAAGGTTCGTTGTTGCAACTGCGCAAGGTGCGCTTGAAGTTTATCGCTGATCCCTGAGCCTGTTGATTTTGTTTTTACCCCTAATAATAACTGGAATAAGGTTGTGATAGCACTACCTGAAAACAGTGGTGAGGGCTGTGCGCTAGTTGAGTGACCTAGTTGGGTATGGGCAAGATTAAGCGCCGCTAAACTGTATAGCTCACTGCTGAGTAATGCCGGATCACTCAATGCACTTAATGGATGTGGGCTAATTTGTGGTAGGTGCTTAAACAGTTCGCTGGCTAGATTATGTGGAATTTGTTGGTTTAACTGCTGTTTGATTGGCATCGCGCCTGCTTTTGATAACGCTTTATTCAGCACTTCTATTGGTGCAGGGTCACTGTCACTGTTCATTTTGTTTGATGCAGGGTTGTTTGGTGGATTGTTCTTTGCGCTATTGTCTATCGCAGAAGCGGTGTTTACTTTGGGAGTGTTTTGTTCCGCTACTGATTTAGTTGGTAATGCTGTTTGCTCTACAGTGTTGTTAACAGCGCTTTTGGCTAGATTGGCTTGCTGTGCCATATTGCTGCCAGTTTTAGCGAGATTCGATTCTGCTGATAGTCCTGATGAGTTTTGCTGTTGTGTTACCGGAGTCAAGGTTTTTACTGCAGTACTATCGTGGCCGACTTTGGCAGAAGACGATGTTAATTCATTAGGCGTTTTTTGTTGGGCATCGCTTCCTTTTACCGCATTATCAATGATTGGCAGCGGTGTAGACTCTAGCTTTTTTAGAAATTGACTGAGAATTTGTGCTGGTTCATTTTTAGTTATGATGATGTTTGCCGATTCAAGCGTCTGGGTCGCTTGAGGTGGTGCCGGAAGTTTCGTTAAATTAACGCTTATTTCTGCAATGACTGGCGTGAGCGCAAGTTGCAATTGCTGATGTTGTACTACGACCTTAGCTAAATATTGGCCTGAGTTTAACGCGGTATTGGGCGATAATTGAATGCTTGTGCCACCAGAAAAGGTCAATTTCCCTTGGTCTATTATTGCAGTTGGCAGAGGATAACCTTGAACTCTGGCTGCCAATGATGCGAGTTGTTGTGTTGAAACACCATTTTGTTTTGCTAGCTCCTCGAGACCTTGTGGTAAGGCAAGTTGAATAGGTTGTGCCAAAAGCACTAATTGAGTCGCCACCGTTTGGGCGGGTGGTGTGGCAGTTGAGCCTGCAGAAGCCGTTGGAATTGCAGGCGAGGTACTTTGGCTGTTGATGACTTCTGCTTGGGCTACGGGTAAATTTACGCTGGAAACGGCACGAGCCACAAGCTTAGCTTGATCGCTTGCTATAACGACTTGCGCTGTCTGTTGTAATAACTTTTGCAGTTCAGCGGTCTTGTTAAGTTGATACTGTTGATTTTCAATACTGACGTCGAGTTGTGCGCTTGCTGGTGGTTGCACCACTTTTACAGGCAATAATACTGCTGCTAAATCTGATTTTGTGGTCGACGAGTTGGATACAACGGATTTTTCATTTGAGGTTTTTGCTGGCAAAGAAGTACTATCGGTTTGAGTTTGTTTACGCTCAGTCACCGCCTGCGGACTGACATCGACAGGTTTGATTGTGACGGTATTGACCGGTTTTTGAGGGAGCGTTGTTGGTACAGCCATAGAAATCCTATCAAACGAACATGTTTGTCTATTGAAATCAATCTACTTGTCAGTGAACAATATCAACTTCATTTACAATTTTTTGATTGATATTGTCAAATGGCACAGTATCCTTAGCTCCCTGTTACCTTTATTGGGACAACATATTGGGTTTTATTACCATTATAGTGAATGATTGCTGGTAACAAAGACGTATGAGTAAGGTCTGATTGCTAAATAGTGAATGATAACAGCCTTACACTTGCTTGCTAAATTATATCGACTTGAACAAAAATTGCTTTAATAAAAAGACAAAAATAGCAGTTTGTTGAGTAGTACCTTTTGTCATTTTAAAGAGAATTATATGAAGTATAAATGGATATTACTTCAGGTGTTTGTTGCAGTTAGCATGCCCGCGTATGCCGAAATCGAAGCACCTCAAGTTACCACATCATCACGACCTGCGGTTGAAATTAAATATAATGATCCTCGCGATCCATTTGAAGAAGTTAACCGCACAATGTGGGACTTTAACTATCTGTTTTTAGATAGGTATGTTATTCGCCCGGTTGCTCATGGTTATAAAGACTATGTTCCTAATCCTGTCAGAACAGGGGTTAATAATTTTGTTTATAACCTAGAGGAACCTAGCTCTCTGGTGAATAATACCTTACAAGGAAAATGGGTGTGGGCTGCTAATGCAGGAGGTCGTTTTACGGTTAATACCACCATCGGTTTACTGGGTTTAGTCGATGTTGCTGACATGATGGGGATGCACCGTAAACAAGATGATTTTAACGAAGTGTTAGGTTATTACGGTACACCAAATGGTCCTTATTTTATGGCGCCGTTTTATGGCCCAATTGTGACAAGAGAAATCGCCTCTGATTGGGTGGATGGTCTATACTTTCCTTTATCAGAGTTAACGATGTGGCAGTCAGTATTAAAATGGGGCTTAAAGGGCTTAGATGCACGTTCTAAAGCCATTGATCAAGAAAGATTATTAGACAATGCTCTTGATCCTTATGCTTTTGTAAAAGATGCCTATTTGCAGCATATGGATTACAAAGTTTTTGATGGTGATGTGCCATCTAGTCAAGCGGACGATGAGTTACTTGACGAATATTTAGATGAACTAGAATAGTCGAGGCATACAGGCACCTCGGCAGTGTAGTTTGCGAGGTTGTTGTATGGCGCTTACTGATGTCGAGATCCTCTTCGTTGAAGACGACCCGATATTTCGCCATGTCGTTGCTGATTTTTTGCAGGGACAAGGTGCTCGGGTTCAACAAGCATGTAATGGAGATGAAGGTATAGCCCTTTTTTCCGATGCTATTTTTGATATTGTTATTGCAGACTTAAGCATGCCTGGCCTTCATGGTTTGTCGATGCTTAAACAGATGCAGGATATTAATCCTGCTATACCCGCTATTGTTATTTCTGGTAATGATGTGATGTCTGATGTTGTTGAAGCATTGCGCATCGGTGCCAGTGATTATCTGACTAAACCTATTGCTGATTTATTCATTATTGAGCAGGCAATCATCCAAGCGATGATGTCAGCCGCTACGCCGATGAATGTTTCTGGGCAATCGCATTTACAAGAAATGAATGAGTTATCTTATCAAGAGCTCACTGATAACTTATGTTTACTTGAGCAAAATGCTCAAGCGGCCAAAAGTGTTCAGCAGCAGTTATTTCCTGCTTCGCATATCTATTATCCTAAAGCCGAAATCAATTACAGTTTATTTAAAAATAATGATGTTAGTGCTTACTTCATCGACTCTACTATGGTGGGGGAGCATCATTTAGTGATGTATATGGCACACTTTTCGCCTGAGGATAATAGCGCTGCTTTTGGCTGTGTCTTATTGCGCAGTTTTATTAATCAGAAACTTAAGCTGTTTAGAAATGGTTTAAGCAATACCTTAATCGAACCTAATAATATGCTGTCTTATCTTCATCAGCGTATGGTGAAGTCTGGGTTACATATTAATACCGATATTATTTATGTGTGCCTCGATTTAAGCGGCTACCAATTATCAATCGGACAATCAGGTAAAGGACTAAGGTGTTATTTACGTAACGGTAATGAACTCACTCCTCTTGCATTGCCCGAATCAGTACCTCTTGGCAGTTCAGGGTGGGATAAGCCGAGTATGCAAACTAGAACCTTATTACGGGATGAACAGATTTGTATTGGTACACATTTTTATGAGCATAAACAACAACTGCTTGAGAACCGCTTTACAGGGCTTGTTTATCAATCTGATATTAAAGCGGGTGGCTTCATGCAGTTAGCGTGTCGCTGATCATTGTTTGGACACTAGAAACCTAGAGCGCTGCTAGGACGCTTCGCGGCTAGAGGCTATAAAAGCAAACAGCATAGCGAAGCGATCCTAGCAGGATGAAGTCAGCTCTAGCAGCTAAGCGATCCTAGCAGGACGAAGTCCGTTCTAGTAGCGAAGCGACTCTAGCAGGACACAGTCCGTTCTAGCAGCGAAGCGATCCTAGCAGGACGAAGTCCGTTCTATTAGCTAAGCGACTCTAACAGCCGCAGGCGTTCTATTCCTTGACACTAGCAGCCCTTGATGTGGGTATATAAAAAATCCCCTCACAAGTGAAACTTGGAGGGGATTTTATTAAGAATAACAATTACATCAAAACCAATTAACGTTGAATTCCTTCGTGTTCGGCCGTGACTGCAATTTCTTCTTCTAAAACTTGTTCTTCAGTATCATTTTTGTTTTCTGCACCGTGCATCCAGTCAACTAATTTATCTGACATTAGGTATAAAATAATACCTGAGACGACTGCGGTAATACCGATCCCAGCAAAAATTGCCATTGCGTTTGCGAGTTGTTCTTCGACTTCGCCGCCATGACCAATTAACGAACCTACTAGGCCGCCAATTTTGTTTGCTGCAGCAATAAATAGGAACCATGCACCCATCATTAATGATGCGATACGCAGTGGAGCCAGTTTAGTTACCATAGATAAACCAATAGGTGATAAACATAATTCACCCATGGTATGGAAGAAGTAAGCTCCTACTAACCACCACATGCTTGATTTAACTGAAGCGTCGCCGCCCATTTCGAATACTGCGCCCATCATGAATAAGAAACCGATGGCCAGTAAGAATAAACCTAACGCAAATTTAACGGGTGAGTTAGGTTCGTTTTTACCTAAGCGGATCCAAATAGAGGCAATCACTGGAGCAAAAACAACAATAAAAATAGCATTGAGTGATTGGAAGTAAGTGGTAGGTACTTCCCACGAACCAATCATACGATCAGTGAAATTGTTAGTGAACAAGTTCATTAATCCGCCTGCTTGTTCGAAGCCAGCCCAGAAAATAATGGTGAATAATCCCATTACCATAATGACTTTAATACGGTCACGTTCAATCTTTGTTAGCGGTTCACTTCTGGTTTCACCTTTAGCTGCATTTTTTCTTTGTTCTACTTTAGCTGCCGGTTCGACACCGATGTCGCCAAGTAATTTTTGCGCAAAGAAAAACTGAATAATCAATGATAAAATCATACCAACACCGGCGCAGAAGAAACCTGCTTGCCAGTTGTTGATAAACACGTCTTCACCACCAATAACAACTTCATGACCAAATGAAGTGTAAGCCCAAGCAACGATAAAGCCTGACAAGGCTGCACCCAAGTTGATACCCATATAAAATATGGTGAATGCGCCGTCACGACGATGATCACCAGCAGGGTATAAATCACCTACCATAGTGGAGATATTTGGTTTAAATAGACCGTTACCTATAATTAACGTCCCTAAACCAATATAAAACATCATGGTTTCTAAACCCGGCATCCAACTATGTGGTGCTGCAAGCGTAAATTGCCCCGCTGCCATTAAGAAGCCACCAATATAAATGGCTTTACGTTGACCCAATACGTTATCAGCTAGCCAGCCACCAATTAATGGTGTTAAGTAAACTAAACCGGTAAAAGTACCATATAGTGATAATGCGTCTGCTTGGCTCCAGCCTAAACCACCACCTGCTTCATTGCTTTGGACTTTATCTACCAAATAAAGTACTAAAATTGCACGCATTGCGTAATAGCTAAAGCGTTCCCATAGTTCTGTTGTAAAAAGTAAGAACAGCCCCTTAGGGTGTCCAAACAATGTACCTTGTGGTTTTGCGTCACTCATTAAGTCTTCCACCTTAAGCTTGTGATTGCCTGTGAGAAAATATCGTCACAGAAATAATTGTTTGCAAGAGTTGTCTATGACTGCTTTATCAACTAACACCTGAAATATCGAGTGTTTGACCGTGATAACGCAGTACTGAGCAACTTTATTGTTTATTTTTTATAATAAATAATGTCAGTTTGACGCTGAATGTTAACCAAACATCAAAAAGCTAACCTTATATACCCTTTTCATGCCGATAAAGTCAATGTTAATGCGGGGAACAGAGAGGTTAAGCTTGTTATAAAATGTGTCAATACAAACAATCAACTACCAGCAATGTTAGCGGTTTGTTTTGTTTTTGTTGCTAAGCTGGCCGGAAGTTAATAAGGTTTTCAGGCATGGTGCCGATACCTATATCACGCTTTAGTGAGACTTTAGTTAAGCGTGATTGTGCAAGGTGTTGATTATAAAGTGTTGTCTTTTAATTTAAGTCATAAACAGTTAAAATACGATTCATTAACAAATTTCGATGTCATGTCGAAGGGGTATTTATGACTTTTGTTCGAACGGTGACATTGATCTTAATTGGCTGTTTTATCTGCACTGCCCATGCCTGGGTTGACACAGATTTTGACGGCGTTCCTGATAAAAAAGATGCTTGTAATGATACCCCTGCTAATAGCGTTGTTATGGCAAATGGTTGTATTGATACTGAGTTATTGATTGTTGATGAGGATGCCGAAGAGGATGCTGAGTTTGATGAAGCTGAATTAGGCGCGACAGTAACAAATAATTCGGCCCTTATTGCTGAACAATGTCGTCAACAACGAGATGTTTCTGTGGCAGTAGATTGTTTTGGGTCTATTCTTCAACCTGTGTATTTTGATTTTGATAAATCAGTAGTGTTGTTAACTCAGCGACCAACCTTGGTTAGGGTGCAGCAATACATTGAGCAACATCCTCAAGTGGCTATTCGTTTAGAGGGACACACTGATAATATTGGTAGTGATGCTGTTAACCGCTCACTATCACTTAAACGTGCAGCCACCATTAAAGATTTACTCGTAAATGAGTACCAATTTCAACCGACGTCGATTGAGATCGTTGGCATGAGTAACAAAATTCCGGTCGCGGATAATGCCACTATAGAAGGGCGTCAGCGTAATCGACGAGTAGAATTTATTATATCGGCAGAATAAGACTGCTATTAAAATGGAGAAAGAAATGGAACATATAGAAGGTTTAGATGCTTTAGTGGAGCAGGCACCTGAGTTTTTGATGACTTATGGTCTTAAAGCGCTAGCTGCTATTGTTATTTTTCTCATCGGTAAGTATTTTTCCGGTGTAGCAAAACGCATAACAACCAAATTATTGACCAACCGCAAAGTGGATACAACAGTCGTTTCGTTTGTGGCAAACTTAGCGTGGATGTTGGTGTTTGTATTTACTATTGTCGCCACACTGGGTCAAGTTGGTGTGCAAACTGCGTCATTGGTTGCGGTTATCGGTGCCGCTGGTTTAGCGGTAGGTTTAGCATTACAAGGTTCACTTTCTAACTTTGCATCAGGTGTATTAATGGTGCTTTTCCGTCCATGCCGCGTAGGTGACTTTATTGAAGCCGCTGGTGTTGCCGGTGTCGTTGATGAGATTACGATTTTCTCAACACGTTTACGTACTGGTGACAACAAAATGATTATCGCGCCTAACTCAGCGATTATGAATGGCACTATCACTAACTATTCAGCACTAGAAAAGCGTCGTATCGATTTAACGATTGGTGTTTCGTATACTGCTGACATCGCTAAAACTAAGAAGGTATTAGCGGATATTTTAGATAACAACCAGTTTGTGTTAAAAGATCCTGGTTATACTATCGGTCTAGCTGAGCTTGCTGATTGTTCAATTAACTTTGTCGTACGTCCGTGGGTTAAAACACCAGACTATTGGACTGCGCGTTTTGAATTACTTGAGCAAATCAAGAATGCATTAGATGCTGCTGAGATTGAAATTCCATTCCCACAAATGGATTTACATGTGAAAGAAGTTCCAGCAAAATAATCTAGCAGGCAACTTAATATTTTAAAAAACCAGCATTTGCTGGTTTTTTTATACAAGGAATTTTTTCATGAAGCTATTTTCAACCTTTGCAGCAATCACATTATTATCTTCATCTGTTATGAGTGTTTCCAGTTTTGCCGGCGAAAAAACCATGATTACCATGGGCGGTAATCCTGTTGCTTTAGAAGGACGCATACCGAAAATTAATACGGTTGCGCCATTATTTACTGTGGTAGATGAAAAGTTTAATCCGGTTAGCCTGAGTGATTTTAAAGGTAAGACCGTGTTGATTAGCGCAGTACCGAGTTTAGATACTGGTGTGTGTGCATTACAAACCAAGCGATTTAATAAAGAGTTTACTAAATATGATGCTGATGTGGTTATGTTAACCATTAGCGAAGATTTACCGTTTGCTCAGAAGCGTTTTTGCCAAACCGAAAATGTGGATAAAATTAAAGTGTTGTCTGACTCTGTATGGCGTGATTTTGGCGAAAAGTATGGCTTGTTAATTAAAGACCGTGGTTTATTAGCGCGTTCAATTTTTATTATTGATCCTCAAGGCACATTGAAATATAAAGAGTTAGTGACTGAAGTAAGTGAACATCCAGACTACGATGCTGCCTTAGCGGCATTAACAGAAATATCATCAGCGGCGAAGTAGTTGCTTAGCTTCGATAAAGTTGAGCGAGAGAGGATAGATATGCAGCATGATTGATTTTCGAAGTGATACGGTGACTCAGCCGACAGAAGCAATGCGTTTAGCCATGTCGAGAGCGGAGGTAGGTGATGATGTTTATGGTGATGACCCGACCGTCAATAATTTACAAGATATGGCCGCAGAGATGTTTGGCTTTGATGGAGCTTTGTTTGTCAGTTCTGGTACACAAGCTAATTTATTGGCGTTGATGTCTCATTGTGAGCGCGGAGATGAGTATCTTTGTGGCCAACAAGCTCATAACTATAAGTTTGAAGGTGGCGGGGCGGCGGTATTAGGCAGCATTCAACCTCAGCCTTTGAATAATCAAGCTGATGGCAGTATTTTATTAAGTGATATTGAAGCTGCGATTAAGCCTGATGACGTGCACTTTGCTCGAACACGGTTATTGAGCTTAGAAAATACCATTGGCGGCAAGGTATTAAACCAAGATTATTTATCCCAGGCACAAAGTCTTGCGTTTAATCGTGGGCTTAAAATCCATTTAGATGGTGCCCGGGTTGCCAATGCTGCGGTAGCGCAGGGCATTGCTATTGCCGATATTACTCAATACTTTGACTCTGTATCGATTTGTTTATCAAAAGGCTTATGTGCACCGATTGGGTCGATTTTGTTAGGCGATGAGCGATTAATTGGTAAAGCGACACGTTGGCGTAAAATGCTCGGTGGTGGAATGCGTCAAGCAGGTATTATCGCTGCAGCGGCTAAGTTGGCGTTAACTGAGCAGGTCGATCGTTTAGCGGATGATCATTACAATGCAAAAACCTTGGCTTTGTTGTTGGCTGAAATGAGTGAGTTTGCTGTCGATGTTAGTTTGGTGCAGACCAATATGGTTTTCGCCACACTCGCAGAACATATCGACCCTAAAATGCTTACTGCCAAACTGGCCGATAAAGGTATTATCATTAGTCCGAGCCGACAGTTGCGCTTGGTGACTCATAAAGATATTAGTGCTAATGACATCAGTGTTTTTGTGAATACGTTGAAGCAAATTATTCGCTAATCAATATCAGTTAATATTCATTTTAAAGGCCATACTCAGTGTGGCCTTTTTCTTTTTTGGTGCGAAGATGCATTTATTTTGGGCATTCTGAGAGTTTTTTAATTTAAAAATTTATTTATCACATTGATTATTAAAGCTTAATATACTTGGCTTGATCGTTGCTACTTATTTAGAGGTATGCGCTTAACAACGCAAAATTAATAAGTCAGATAATGAGGTCACTATGAAATATTTCTCACGTCATATCATCATGCCTATTCATCTTAATAGCACTCAAAGCTTATGTTGTGGCCAGTTATTAAGTTGGGTTAATGAGGAAGCAACAATTTTTGCCAGTTGCCAAATGCGCAGCCAATTCCATATTGCCAAAGTGATATCGGAAATTAATTTTATGGCACCGGCACAAACAGGCGACATTATCGAGTTTGGATTTGAGCTAGTAAGCTTAGGTCAAAGTTCAGTCACTGTTCGCTGTAAAATACGTAATAAAGTCAATCATGCGCCGATTGCTTTCATCGATAAGATGGTATTTGTCAACGTGAATGAGAATGGCTTACCCATTCCGCACGGTATGCGAGCCAATGCCGCTTAATTGTATTTCTATTATCGTGGGTTCGTGTTCGTAAGTATGTGTTACGACAGGGCAAGAACTTATAGCCATTGACAATAAAACCGCAAAAAATAAGGAGCTATGATAGCTCCTTAATGTTGATGGTAAATCGACTTGATGTATTATTCGACTTTAGCGATACGCTGTTGATAATCATCGATTAAATGCTCCATTATTTGATTCGGAGAAGCATCTTGGCAGCAGTTGTCTAAATAGATTTTAAAAGTGACAAGGGCATGGCCATCATGCTTAAGGCGGCTACTTTGCATGGCAAAATAAGCTTCTTCATTATCGGCCTTTCGAACCACAAAATCGTCTAGTTCAAATGATTTGGTGCCAGAGAGGTTGTGCCATTTAGTGATACGGTCTAGAGCAATTTCACAAGATTGGTTTACTTCGATATGGTTGAGCCATGTTGCAGCTTGTTCGTTTTCTTTATAGTGCGGGCATCGAACGGTGTAATTATATATATGAGTGATTGCTGTCATTGTTTACCTACCTATTCGCTATCTAAGTGTTTTCACTATAGACCTTATTTTTTATATTGGTCAATCCTTATTTCAAGAACTTAGATCTAAGCATCACTTTTTACTAAATTAAAAATAAGCTGTTGTCATTGTTGATTTTTTACATTAAACGGCAGATAAAAAAGCCCGTAATAAAATACGGGCTTTATGCTGTGCTATAAAACGAGTTTAGCTTAATTCTGGTTAATAACTATTTGATAATTGCTTATTATCCCTTGTTGAGGTTAGTTATAAAGCGTTTGTGAAAATTTGACAGATCTCTTGATGTGTCGCTTGTTTCGGGTTAGTAAAGCCACAAGCATCCTTGAGAGCATTGTCTGCTAAAGTTGGGATGTCTTGTGCTTTTACGCCTAGCTCGGTTAAATTAGCAGGAATGTTAACCGCTTTTGATAATTGCTTAATGGCGTCGATGGCCGCTTTAGCGCCTTGCTCGTCTGTCATTGCTGCTATGTCGACACCCATAGCTTTTGCGACATCAGCTAAGCGTGCAGGCACAACTTGGGCGTTATAGGTTTGTACATGAGGTAGCAATAATGCGTTACAAACCCCGTGTGGTAAGTCATAAAAACCGCCAAGTTGATGTGCCATAGCATGCACATAACCAAGGCTGGCATTATTAAAGGCCATGCCCGCTAGAAATTGTGCATAAGCCATGTTTTCTCTGGCTTGAATGTCATCGCCTTTTTTAACTGCATTAATTAAATTGGCTTGGATCAGTTCAATAGCTTTGATTGCACACGCGTCGGTGATGGGATTGGCTGCAATAGATACATAAGCTTCAATTGCGTGTGTTAATGCGTCCATCCCGGTTGCAGCAGTCAGTGATGCTGGCTTTTCTAGCATCAGTTCAGGATCGTTTACAGATAGAATAGGTGTGGTATTTTTATCGACAATGGCCATTTTAATGTGCCTTGCCTCATCGGTAATAATACAAAAGCGGGTCATTTCACTTGCTGTGCCTGCGGTAGTGTTAATCGCGACTAAAGGCATTTGTGCTTTAGTTGATACATCCACACCTTCATAATCTTTAATGCTACCGCCGTTGGTGGCCACGAGTGCGATTCCTTTAGCGCAATCGTGCGGTGAACCGCCGCCTAAAGAAATAATCACATCACACTGATTGGCTTTTAGTAGTTCAAGGCCTGCAGCAACATTACCTGTTGTTGGGTTAGGTTGAACGCCATCAAAAATAACCACTTCAATACCATTGGCATTGAGTTTATCTGCAACCTTCGCCACTAAACCAATACTCACTAGTGGTTTGTCGGTGACAATAAGTGCTTTGGTAAATCCAAACGCGTTGATGTCTTTAATCGCTTCATCTACGCTGCCTTGACCCAGAATGTTGACGCTTGGAATGAAAAATTTAGTCGCCATATTGATTGTCCTTTATATAGAATTAAGTTTTCTCTGAATTAAACATACCAATAACATTGCAGTTATTATGTGACGTGAAGCTCGTTAACGTCGATTAAGTCACAATCAATAGGCCGTTTTATTACCAACACGACATTTTCCAAGTAACTGTGATCTAGGGTGATATTTTTGACACCGACACTATGGTTGGTCGGTTATTGCGCATTTTGTTGTGTTGGATAGGATGACAATTTCTCTTAAATAATATTATCGAAATTTCAGATGAATATTATGCCCTTTATATATAGAATGGTTTACGGTATAAAGACGAAAAATCATAGTGTTAGTTTACTTCTACTATACTAAATAGAGACAGCTTGGATGCTAATGTGCTTGTTAAGGATGGATAAGGGAAATGTATAGATGTTTGGTCTAAATGTTTTTTTCTCAATTTTAGAAAATGCAGCGCTATTACTTGCGCTAGTTTATGTTTACTCACTCTCTCCTACGCATCAACGTAAGGTGACGCCTTTTTTATGGCAATTTTTAATGGGCGCAGTTATTGGCACTATTGGCGTTGTTATTATGATGGATCCCTTGGTTCATCAACAGGAAATATTGTTTGATGCCCGCTCGGTAGTACTCTGTTTAAGTGGACTGTTTTTTGGAGGTATTCCAACACTTGTCGCAACCATTATCATGGCGCTTTATCGCTATCATTTGGGCGGCGTTGCTGTATGGGTTGGTATATTTGCGTTAAGCAGTAGTGCTGTCATTGGATTAGTGTGGCGTCGGTACCGTCGGCATGAATTAGATCAAATTCGTTATCGTGAATTCTACCTTTTTGGCGTTTTTGTTCATTCCCTATTGTTGTTATGGCTATTTTTATTGCCATTTGATCAAGCGTTACACGCTATCAGTGTTGTGTCTTTGCCTATCATGCTGGTATTACCTTTATTGACTATGGTCATCGGTCATTTACTTGCAAAAATAGTGTTTCGTGGGCGCGATATTCAAGTCAAATTACAAGAAGATTTTCTTTTCAACAATCAATTTGATATTGGCAATATTGGTATTTCTATTACCACTAAAACTAAGCATTGGTTGAGAGTTAACCCCTATTTATGTCGAATGTTCGGTTACAGCGAAAATGAATTAAAGGCGTTAACGTGGGCTGAATTAACACACCCAGATGATTTGAATAAAGATTTATTATTATTTGAGAAAATGAGTAAAGGCGAACTCAATGAATATGAAATTGATAAGCGTTTTATTGCCAAAGATGGTTCGGTCATTTATACCCATGTGACAATTGCCTGCCGCCGTCATGTTCAAGACAATACTTTTCTAGTGATTGCCGGTTTTCTCGATATCACTCATCAGAAACAAGCCGAGCAAGATTTATTGCAAAGTAACGAACAGCTTGCGCTAGTACTTGATAGCAGTGAGCTAGGAGTGTGGGACTGGGATGTACAACACAATCGTATTAGTACTAATCGATACAGTGCTGACATTTTAGGTTGTTCAATGGAAGAGCTTAATCTACACCCTAAACTATGGATAAATGCGATACAGCTAAAAGATAAATTTAAGTTTCTTCGCAGCATTAATGAAATTGTAAAAGGCCGCTGCATAAGCCAACGTGTAGAATATCAATTAACTAACATGGACGGCGACAGTCGATGGATTTTGCAAACTGGAAGGGTCGTTGATGTTGATGATAAAGGTAAACCGCTTAGAGTGTGTGGCACTCATAGCGATATTACTGATATCAAGCAGGTTGAAGATTCGCTAAGTATTGCAGCATCTGTATATCAAAACTCCAGTGAAGCCATGAGTGTGTTTACTGCAAAGGGCATTATCATTGATTCAAATCCTGCATTTTCTTTTATCACTGGATTCAGTCAACAAGACATACAAGATAAACATTTACGTATGTTTGAAACAGATCTTCAACCCCAACATTTTTATCAACAATTAAGCCAACAGCTTAGTCAGCAGGGACATTGGCATGGTGAAGTGTGGATGCGCCGTAAAAATGGTGAAAATTACCTTATCTTATTAACTATTAATTCTATCATTCGAACAAAGTCGCAGGGTGCGCGATTTGTTGCGTTATTTTCCGATATTACCGAGAAAAAGCAAACTGAAGAGTTGATATGGCGCCAGGCTAATTATGATGCACTCACCGGTTTGCCAAATCGTAGGATGTTGTTAACATTTTTGAATCAAGAAGTATTTCATTCTGACCGACAGCATAATCACTTTGCTTTGATGTTTTTAGACTTGGATTATTTTAAAGAGATTAACGACACCTTGGGCCATGATATGGGGGATGTGTTGTTAATTGAGACGGCGGAACGTCTTAAAAACAGCGTACGCGAAACCGATGTTGTTGCCCGTCTTGGTGGTGATGAATTTACCATAGTGTTAACTAACCTTGAAGATACTCATGGAGTCGAACGTGTTGCACAACAAATACTTAAACGACTTTCCGAGCCTTATTTATTAGGTGATCAAACGGCCTATATTAGTGGCAGTATTGGTATTACTTTATTTCCAGACGATGCCAAAACAACCGAAGCATTATTAAAGAATGCCGATCAAGCCATGTATTCGGCAAAATCCCATGGTCGTAATCGGTTTAATTATTTTACCTCCGCAATGCAAGACAATGCACAAAAGCGAATGTCGTTGATTCAAGACCTTAAAGTGGCGATTATCCAGCAGCAATTTGAGTTGTATTATCAGCCTATTGTGGATTTAAGCCGTCAGCAGATCATCAAGGTTGAAGCGTTAATACGTTGGAACCATCCAACCATGGGGTTAATCCCACCTGCAGATTTTATCTCTATTGCTGAAGAGACTGGGATGATAATCGACATTGGTAATTGGGCTTTTTATCAAGCCTGCGAGCAAGCCGCTAAATGGAAGGCACAATTTAATTGCGATATTCAAATTAGTATTAATATGTCACCTGTACAGTTTAAAGACGAGTCGACCGATGTTGATAATTGGTTTAAGCAGATGTCTTTGCTCGCACTGCCAACCAATAGCATTTGTATTGAAATCACTGAAAGTTTACTGCATGACATTGAACCTAATGTTGAGGCTAAATTACAGGCTTATGGTAATGCTGGTATGCAATTGTCGCTTGACGATTTTGGTACTGGTTATTCATCCTTACCTTATTTAACCAAATATAATGTTGATTACCTTAAGATAGACAAATCTTTTGTGGGTCGTTTGGCTGCCAAAAATAATGATATGTGTTTGTGTGAAGCCATTATCGCAATGGCGCATAAACTCGGCATCAAAGTCATTGCTGAAGGTATTGAAACCGAAAGTCAACGGCGTTTATTGGCGTTTGCTGGCTGTGATTATGGCCAAGGATATTTATTTTCGCATGCCTTGTGCCGTGATGATTTTGAGCAAAAGTATTTAGTGGAGAAAGCAATACCATTGCAGGCTAGTCAGCAGATGTAACGCTCATGCAGTGACTCTTATTTCAAATCCTGCATGATCCATCGTGATGATATGGCTAATGCCATTACTAATGTAATAGTTAATGACGTTTAGATTAGTATACAATAGCGACCTATTTTTATTTGTGTTATTGGGTCTGTTATGTCATTTACGTCGCTAGGGTTACCGCCATTATTATTAGATGCGGTTAATCAATCTGGGTATCAAACTGCTACTCCTGTCCAACAAGCTGTGATCCCACTAGCGCTAGATGGCCGAGATGTGTTGGCCAGTGCCGAAACCGGTACCGGAAAAACAGCTGCTTTTGCGTTACCTTTACTAAGCCATTTGATGAATCAAGATCATTCAGACTTATTGCCAGCAAATCGTTTACGCGCATTAATTATGACTCCGACTCGTGAGTTAGCGATTCAGATTGAGCAAAATTTAGTTAAGTACAGCCAGTTTATCAATCTGACCAGCTTAGCCGTTTATGGTGGCGCGAGTATCAATCCTCAGCGTAAGGCATTAGAGCAAGGCATAGATATTTTAGTGGCAACGCCAGGACGATTGTTTGACATTATTGGCCAGCATGAATTGGATTTATCTTTTGTTACCCACCTAGTGATTGATGAAGCTGATCGCATGCTTGATCTTGGTTTTGTTAAAGATATTGAAAAAGTGAAGCGTTTAATCGCCAGACAACACCAAACTATGATGTTTTCTGCTACTTTTTCTGAAGACGTTAAAACCCTTGCCGCTAAAATGCTAAACAACCCTGAATACGTTCATGTTGAAACCCAAACTACAGCCGCTAATGTTGTCCAGCAAGTGTACCAAGTGGATACCCGCCGTAAAGCCGAACTGTTATCTGAATTAATTGGTAAGCATAACTGGCAGCAAGTTATGGTATTCACCAGCCGCAAAGAAACAGCAGATCATTTATACCGTGAGTTAAGCTTAGACGGCATTAAGTCATCGGTATTTCACGGTGATAAAAGCCAAGGGGCTCGAAATCGTGCCTTGGAAGAGTTTAAAACTGGTCAATTACGGGTGTTAATCGCTACCGACTTGGCCGCTCGAGGACTTGATATCCAAGCTCTGCCAAGAGTCATTAACTTTGAATTACCTGAAGAATGTGAAGATTACATTCATAGAGTAGGGCGTACTGGCCGTGCGGGATTAGGCGGTGAAGCGATTTCTCTGGTGAGTCCACAAGAGCTTGAGTTGCTTGGCGCGATTGAACAACTTATTGAACAATCATTGCCGATATTGGTGCCGACAGGATACGAGGAAGGGGCGCCATTACCTGCTCGATATCGCGATGTTGCGGCAGAGAAACCGAAAAAAGTACTTAAGTACAAACGTGGTAAGCCATCGCAAACTGATGTGAAGCCTACTCGAAAGGGCAAATACGCTAAAGCGAAAAAATGATCACCAAACCGATTAACACCAATATTATTACTGGTTTTCTGGGCGTGGGTAAAACCACGCTCATTAGCCAGTTATTAGCTCATAAGCCCAAAGGCGAAGTGTGGGCCGTGCTGGTAAATGAGTTTGGCGAAATAGGTATTGATGGCGGGTTGTTAAATGCTACCGCTGCTGGTAATGAAAATAGTGATCCTGATGCTACACCAGCAAAACCTGCCAGTATTGTCATAAAAGAAGTGCCAGGTGGTTGCCTGTGTTGTGTCTCTGGCTTACCTACTCAAGTCGCGATAAATCAGCTTATTCAGCAGACTAAACCGGACCGGTTATTGATAGAGCCTACTGGGCTTGGACATCCTGCCGAAATCGTGAAGTTATTAACATCTGAATATTATCGAAATGTTATTACTTTGCAAAGTAGTGTATGTCTGGTTGATGCGCGTAAAGTCAGCGATCCGCGCTATCAAAATCATGGTACGTTTGCGCAGCAATTACAAATGGCGGATGTGCTGTTGGCCAACAAAGCACAGCATTACACTGAAACAGATCATGTACAGTTACAGCAATTTCTCAGCACGTTACATTTACAACAGGCACCACTTATTAATGTCGATAATCATTTTACTGATGTTGACCTAATCCAACAGCTATTGTTGCGCTTAAATACCCCGACAAAGTATCAAACGATGCAAGCGGGACAACGGCTATTAGGGCGGAAAACGCTTATGGATAACTGGCTGTCTAACGAACCACCACTGAGCGATATCGATACTCCTGAATTTTCTCCAGCGGGGGTTATTCACAAAACTAACCAGGGTGAAGGCTGTTACAGTAGTGGTTGGGTATTTTCAGCAGAACATTGTTTTCATTTTGAGCAATTCATGGCGTGGGTAGACACGGTTAAAATGGAAAATGTGCTGAGATTAAAAGCTATTGTTATCACCTATGATGGGGTGTTGAGTGTCAATATGGTGGATGATAAGTTGATGCTTAATGAGCTTGATGATGCGTTAGATACTCGGGTTGAAATTATTAGTGATATGCCACTTGAACATCAACGATTACAGCAACAGTTACTGGCGTGTTTATAGGCTTAGTCTGAGTTGGACTGCTCGTTTTGATAGGACAATTTGATTGGATAGGACAATTCGTTGAGTCCAATAATTAACGTTGAATATGAGAATTAGTGTTAAGTATGCAAACAAAAATTAAGGGCATTGATATAATATCAATGCCCTTATTGTTTACGCTATTTACTGTGATTGTCCGTTAGTTTAACGAGTACATTCTTCTAGTAAATAAGCTAAATGGCGATAAGAAATACCACTGTGTTGGGTTAAGCCTACTTCACACATTCTGTTAGCGTAGTAACCTTCTTTCGTTTCTGCTGGGATGAGTTTCTTAATGTTACGCAGTGCGCTGGCATTAATTTCAGGTTTATAAAGTCCTTTCTCACCCGCATAACCACAACAACTAATGCCTGCTGGCAACACTACATGATTAGCACATGCATCAGCAATGGCTTGTTGCTTAGGTTCTAATTTCATCTTACGGGCACTACAGCCTTGGTGTAAGGTGACGTTCGATTTCTTGGTGATAGCCATATTAGGTAACAATTCGTCGTGCATAAACTCGACTAAGTCAGTTATTTTGACCTTAGGATTACCCGTTAATGTGCGATAAGTACAAGATAGTGCATCAACCACCACAGGTACTTTGCCATTTTCAGACAATTTACTGAGTGCTTCAATCAGTTCATCACGCTTAGCATCAGCGTTTTTAAAATCACCTTTTGATTCCCACATCTGTCCACAACATAAATGACGGGTATTCTCTGGAATAATTACATTGTAGCCAGCACGTTCAAGTAAAGTGATAACCACTTCTGGCAGAGTGCGGTTGTCAGGATCTTTTGGTGTTGGGCCAAAGGTTCTGCCACCACAAGCAGGGAAGTATAAAACCGTTTGCTGACCCGGTTTGTGGGCTGATGGCTTAGCCACTTTGCCACCTTTAGGGAAGTCTGGATTCCAATAAGGCACTTCTTTCGTAATTAAACGACCGGCTTTCATCAACGAGTTGGTAATGCCATCGCCAGTCACTTTGTGCAAAATACCTAAGATGTCAAAACCTGTGCTGATCACTTGGTTTACTGCACCAAAATGCTTGGCCTGGAAGTCGAGTACTTTTTGTTCTGTAGTGGTGATGTAAGGTGTACGTAATTTGCGCACTAACTGCCCCATGCTGTTATCAACAGGGCAAGCAATAGTACACAACTGACATGCTGCACAGGTATCAATAACATCGTATTTAGAGCTAGCACGCATTTCTGCTGCCGCTTTTTTATCACCTGATTGTTCTAAGCGTTCAATTTCTCGTAGTACCGCAATACGTTGACGAGGAGAGAAATTTAGCGCCGATGTAGGACAAGTTTTCTCACAAAATCCACATTCAATACATTTGTCGACAAAGTCATCTACCACTGGACAAGGTTTGATGTTTTTTACATGTACTAGCGTGTCATCATTGAGGATTACCCCAGGATTTAACAATTTACTTGGGTCGAAAATCTGTTTGATTTGCTTCATTAACGTATAAGCGTCAGTGCCCCATTCCATTTCGACAAAGGGGGCTACAGCTCGACCAGTACCATGTTCTGCTTTCATAGAACCATCGTACTTATTGATCACCATTTCAGCGACATCTTGCATGAAGTCTTGGAAACGATTGATGTCATCTTGAGAGGCAAATGTTGGCGTAATAATAAAGTGGAAGTTACCCGCTAAAGCATGACCATAAATGACCCCTTCAGGGTAACCGTGTTTATGGAATAATGCGGTTAAGTCTGCTGCTGCACTGGCTAAATGCTGTAATTCAAATGCAACATCTTCAATAATAACCGATGTACCTTTAGGTCTTGCGCCGCCAATAATTGGGAACAAACCAGAGCGCATAGCCCAATATTGGCCAAATACTGCTGGATCATTACTGAATTCTGTTGGGCGTTCAGTGTCAATGTGAGCGATTTTTGTGATTACATCTTGCGTATATTGCACTAATGTTTCTGGATCATTAGCACGACACTCAATTAATAAAATAGCTGAACCTTCTGGTAGATCGCTTAACCATTTAGGCATGCCTGTTTTACCGGTAACCGACTTAATCGATGCCCAATCAAGTAGTTCTGCTGCGGCTACACTATCACCTTTAATCGGTGGTATTGCGCTTGCGGCATCTTCCATATTGAAGAACACCGCCATAGCAGAAGCTTTAAATTGCGCTTCTTCAACCGTGTGGTAAGTAACTTCATTGACAAACGCAAGTGTGCCTTCTGAACCCACAATTAAGTGATTAATGATGTCAAATGGATCGCTAAAATCCACTAATGCATTAATGCTGTAACCCGTGGTGTTTTTAATTGAGAACTTTTTATGGATCCGAGCTGATAGTGTTGGGTTATTCTGTGTCAGTTGTGCCAAATCGGTTAACGCAGTTAGCAACAATGGATGCGACTTGCTAAACGCCGCTTTTGAATGCGGGCAACCTGTGTCAAGTTCAGTACCATCGGCAAGCATTAATTTAACTGATTTAATGGTTTGATAACTGTTCTGTGCGGTACCACAACACATTCCAGAGGCATTATTTGCCACCATACCGGCAATTTGCGCAGAGGCTAGTGTGGCAGGATCGGGACCAATTTTTTTATTGTAAGGTTTTAATGCCATGTTGGCATCTGAACCAATGACCGCAGCACCTAGAGTGATTGAATTTCTATCTTCACTAATTTCAATGTTTCTAAAACCATCATGACCCAAAATAAGTAAAATGCCATCACCAATTGCTTGGCCAGATAAACTGGTGCCGGCAGCGCGAAAGGTTACGGGCACATTATGTGCTCTGGCGATATTAAGGGTTATTTTAACTTGTTCTGGAGTATCTGCGTGTACCACAATTTCAGGTACGATACGAAAGTAACTGGCATCAGTTGACCAAGCAAAACGACGCACTGGATCATTAGATACGGCGTGACTGCCGAGCTGTGACGTTAACGTATCCATCACTACTTGATAATTAATAGTCATAACATGCTCTCTTTACACTCGAATGAACGGCAGGCATTTTGTGCCTGCTGTTGTATTGTTATCGTTAGAATATAAGTAACTTTATCGTTAATTAGAATCCACCCCAGATAACAGCAATAGTGCCTGCAACTAGGGCATAACCCAGTGCTATAGGCATTGTTTTACGAATAATTTCAGATTCACGACCAGCCATACCTACCACAGTAGCAGCAGCCACGACGTTCATTACACACATCATGTTGCCCGCATTGGCTCCAATGCCTTGCAACGCTAACGCGATGGCGTGATTCATGCCGATATTATCTGCAACTGAATACTGCAAGCCTGAGAACATCATGTTTGAGAATGTCGCAGAACCCGATAGGAATGCACCAAAAATACCGACAATAGGTGAAACCCAAGCCCAAACTGAACCCATGCTATTGGCCAGTAGGTCTGCTAATGCAACAGGCATTGAAGCTAGACCTGCACCATTTTCTCCTGAATTTAGGAATATTTTCACCATAGGTACTGATGCACCTAGTGAAATGATTGTTGGTAACATTGAGCGACAAGAAACGGTTATTGATTGCTTCATCGCAGTTGGTTTCATTTTAAATAAGATAAAACCGAATAAACATACAACAACAAAGAAGATCCCCGGTGCATATAATGTAGCAAAGCCAGCTTTAAGCTCTGTGCCTAATAAACCTGTCCAGCTGATGTTAAAGCCGAGTAACCAGCTTTTAAATGGAGCAACGACACGAGATAAGACTAATAGCGACGCCATAATGATGTATGGAGACCAAGCGGCAATTTGTGAAAATTTAACCGGTGTTTGGTTAATCGCTAATTCTTCATCTGATTTATTGTCGTTTTCGGTAAAGTCACACCAAGGTGTTGATGGCAGTAACCAGCCTTTTCTCGCGACAGGGATAACTAACGCCATACCGACAAGTGCGCCAATAACCGATGGAAACTCAGGACCTGCAAAGTAGTTAATTAACCATGCTGGTATGGTAAAGGCAAAACCGGCAAATATTGCAAATTTCCAAACTTGTAAACCTTCTTTAATTGATTTGTTGCGACCAAAAAAGCCTGTTAATACGCAAACCATCACTAACGGAATTAATGTACCTGTTATTAAGTCGATGGTGATCATGTGTTTAGCAATATACTGTGCATAACCAGCGAAGGTGCCACCATGTTCAGCAATTTGAGCTGCCGCCATGTTAACACCGCCTTCTGTTAGGCCTTGTTCCATCCCAAATAGCACTGGTAAACCAATTGCACCAAATGACACTGATGTTGAATCAGCAATCAAGGCCACTACGGCAGCAGCAATGGGTGGGATACCTAATAATACTAGTAGCGGTGCGCCGATGGCTGCTGGAGTACCGAAGCCTGCAGAACCTTCAATAAACGAGCCAAACAACCAGCAAATAATAATCACCTGAACACGTGCATCTGCACTGATGTTGGTAAAGCCAGAACGAATCGTGTCCATGGCGCCAGAATATTTAAGGGTATTTAACAAAAATACCGCGCCAAAAATAATGGTTAGCGGCGTTAACGCAGCGAGAAGACCTTCAACTACAGATGCCGCAAGAAGTTGCGTATCCATTTGCCAAATAAACATTGCTACAAGGCCTGTAGCGACCATGGATATGGGCATTGCTTTAGACGCTGGTAAGCGCATAAGCACTAAGAATACCATTACGCTAATAATGGGGGTTAAGCTTGCTAGTATTTGTAATATTGTCATGCATACCTCGTATCACTATAAGTGGGTACTAAATTGTTATTATTTGTTAGCATTTGGCTAACTAGGGCGTAATAGACGTTATTTAAGTGTTAAAAGTGTTGATCGAGATCATCTAACACACGAGAAAGTGCATTAGCCGACAGAACTGTGAAGCGAGTCTGATACGAGGTTTTTAGTGCGTGTTTGAAGTCACGTTTTTTAGGGATGTGGCAGTTCATATAAAGTAAAACCAAGCGAGTTATCGATTGGCTTACAATATAATTAATTAGCATTTGGTAATGTGAAGGGGCTCACTAGAAAAGTGATAGGGTTGTGACCGAGCTCAAACTGTTAGAAAAGTTTACTTCCCCAACCTAATTTGTTACGTAATACGTGAAAATAATTATGACCTTTTGGATGGATGAGTCTTAGGCGTTCATTTGAACGGCGAATAAAAATTTCATCACCGGGTAATACGGCTAAATGGACATGACCATCACAGCTGACTTCAAGGTTTTCGCCATTTTCAGGTGATACCACTAATTTAATGGTGCTACAGGCATCGACTACAATGGGTCTGCAAGACAAGGTATGAGGAAACATGGGTACTAAAATAAGTGCTTGCAGATTAGGGGTTAATATTGAACCGCCAGCGGACAAAGAATAAGCTGTTGAACCTGTCGGCGTGGACACGATCATGCCATCAGCGCGTTGGCTATACATAAACTGTTCGTCTATATAAACCTCAAACTGGATCATATGAGCAATTTTTCCAGGGTGAAGTACTGCTTCATTTACGGCGGTATTACTGGCAGTAATTTTACCGTGGCGGTGAACTTCAGCCTCCAATAAAAAACGATGCTCAGTTTCAAATTCACCGCTGAGAACTTTAGACAAGGCCTCTTCGAAGTTATCGGGAGGTAAATCGGTTAAAAAGCCTAAGTTACCCCGGTTTACACCAATCACTGCAACATTGAAACGAGCCAATACTCGGGCTGCACCTAGCATATTGCCATCACCACCCACTACGATGGCTAAGTCACAATGCTCACCCATTTCAAGTAGGTCCATTGAGCACACATCTGCTCCTAGCTCTGCAGAGACACGTCCTTCAACGATCACCTTAAAGCCCTGCATGCTTAACCAATGATGCAAACGAGTTAACGTGAGGTTAGTCCCTTGATGATGTGGTTTACCGATGAGACCGATAGTCTGGAACATTTTAGTCATATTCGAGTTTGTTATGCCTTTAGGCCTTGAAACATAAGAATTGATCCCCATAATATACTCAAACTTATTAAAAGTGTGAGATTTGCTGTTAAATTATCAGTAAATGGCCACTTTATTTATTGTCGTAGAATACGAAATAACGCATTTTTTAGCTGGAGTGAAAATGAGCAACGAATCGAACAACACATCGCAAGATCAAGTGGAAGAAGCGGTAACTCCTGAAATCGTAGTTGATGAGGCAAGTTTGATGGATGAATTAACCCAAGCAAATTTTCGAATTGAAGAACTAGAGCAACTATTGGCTGAGTCTGAAACTGCGTTAGCTGAGCGTAAAGATGTTGAAATGCGCGCAGCGGCAGAAACACAGAACATTCGTACTCGCGCGGCAAAAGATGTCGAGCAAGCACGTAAGTTTGCCTTGGAAAAGTTTGCTAACGAACTATTACCTGTAATCGATAATATGGAACGCGCCTTACAGGGTACTAACCCTGAAGATGAAGCGACTAAAGCGATTTATGAGGGTGTCGAACTGACCATGAAAGGCTTTTTAACTTCGGTTGAGAAGTTTGGTGTGACTCAAGTTAATCCACAAGGCCAAGCATTTAACCCTGAACATCATCAAGCTATTGGCATGCAGCCAAGTGCTGAGTATCCTGCGAACACTGTGATGATGGTAATGCAGAAAGGTTATTTATTGAATGACCGCTTACTGCGTCCAGCGATGGTGATGGTATCTCAAGGCGGTGGCAGTGTGGATGTTGAAGCTTAACGATAACGTTAATCTCAATACTCGCTTGTTGACTCTAGCGTTGTAGTCAATAGCATTGTAGTGCTATTCGACTTAGTGCTATTCATCTAGTTACCGGCACTATGATAACTAGAACGTTAGCAACAAAAAAGGACTGAATTTTCAGTCCTTTTTTGATTATCTGCCAGTAAGAATAGCGAAATATTAAGCCATAAAGGCTTGGATTTGCGCTAAAATACCTTGGGCATCAAGTTGCAACTCTGCGGTGATTTCATCAGGTGCACCGTGTTTAATAAACTCATCAGGTAAACCAATCTGTAACACAGGTTTCACAATCCGCATTTTGTGTAATGCTTCAATCACTCCTGAGCCTGCACCGCCCATAATCGCGTTTTCTTCAACGGTAACGATGACATCATGGCTATTGGCAAGTTGTTCAAGCAAGCCTAAATCTAGTGGCTTAACAAAGCGCATATCGGCAATGGTTGCATCCAGTTTTTCAGCTGCATCGGTAGCAGCCTCTAGTGTGGTACCAAAGTTAACAATAGCAATTTTTTGACCTTGACGGGTTAACACCCCTTTACCAATGGGTATCATCGTCATGGTGTCAATTTGTTCCGCCCCTGTAGCAAAACCACGAGGGTAACGTACTGCAGTCGGCCCATCTTGATAGCAATAACCGGTATAGAGCATTTGGCGACATTCATTTTCATCTGATGGCGCCATAATAATCATATTCGGAATACAGCGCATAAAGCTTAAATCGAATGCACCTTGATGAGTTGGGCCATCTGCACCAACAATGCCACCACGGTCAATGGCGAATAATACTGGTAAACGTTGTAAAGCCACATCGTGGATAAGTTGATCGTATCCGCGCTGTAAAAAAGTCGAATAAATAGCGACTACAGGCTTTAGTCCTGCACAGGCAAAACCTGCTGCTAATGTGACTGCATGCTGTTCGGCAATGGCAGCATCAAAATATTGGCTTGGGAATCGTTGTGAAAATTCAACCATACCTGAGCCTTCACGCATAGCGGGCGTAATAGCGACTAACTTGTCGTCTGTTGCGGCCATGTCGCATAACCATTTACCAAATACTTGTGAAAACGTAGGCAAACCTGGTTTAGTTGTCGGTTTCTTAAACTGGCTGGGATCAAACTTAGGCACCGCGTGCCAACCGATAGGATCTTTTTCAGCAGGTTCGTAACCACGACCTTTTTTGGTCATGATATGCAGTATCTGTGGGCCTTTGAGGTTGCGCATATTACGCATTGTTTCAACGAGCGAATCAACATCGTGGCCATCAATTGGGCCAATATAATTAAACCCTAGCTCTTCAAATAGCGTTGCAGGCACAACCATGCCTTTAAGGTGTTCTTCGGTACGCTTAGCCATTTCTTTAATGACTGGCATCCCTTTAAGAACTTTTTTACTGTTTTCTCGAATGGTGGTGTAAAAACGGCCTGACATCAATTGTGCTAAATGATTATTAAGCGCGCCAACATTTTCAGAAATCGACATTTCATTGTCATTCAGTACCACGAGCATGTCATTGTGCAAGTCGCCAGCATGATTAAGGGCTTCAAATACCATTCCCCCCGTCATGGCACCATCACCAATTACAGCAACCACTTTTCGACCCGCACCTTCTTTTCCTGCTGCAATCGCCATGCCTAATGCGGCACTAACAGAGGTGCCAGAGTGACCCACACTAAAGGTATCGTATGGGCTTTCTTCACGCCATGGGAAAGGATGTAAGCCATTCTTTTGTCGAATGGTGTGCATCTGTTCACGACGATTGGTCAGAATTTTATGTGGATAAGCTTGATGCCCTACATCCCAAACTAACTGATCAAAAGGGGTATTGTAGACATAATGAAGTGCCACAGTTAATTCAACTGTGCCTAGGCCAGAAGCAAAATGTCCGCTAGAAATAGCAACAGACTGAAGTAAGAACTGTCTGAGTTCATCAGACACTTGTGGAAGTAAACCTTGAGGTAACTTCCTTAATTCTTCTGGTGTATTAGCTTTCGCTAGTACTGGAAATTTAGAAATATCGAAGCTCATAGCGAGATTGTCTGACTCTTTATTATAATCTTCGCTCAATAATGTAGTGGGCGAAGTCTGCAATTAACTGGCTATTGTATGGTAATTTAGTCAGCGCTGATAGTGCATCTTGTATTAGTTGTTCTGCACAGGCTTTGGCACCATCGAGACCTAATAGTTTCGGGAAAGTGCTTTTATTCGATTGCTGATCGCTGCCTTGTGGTTTGCCTAGCTCTTCGGTGCTAGCGGTAATATCTAAAATATCATCTTGCACTTGAAAAGCTAGCCCAAGCGTATGGGCATATTTCATCATTAATTTGTAATGCTCATCGGGTACGTCAGCAGCAATTAAGGCAAGCTCAACCGCACAACTGATTAACGCTCCGGTTTTTTTATTATGTAATTCGGTTAATCGGTCTAAATTTATACTGTGATCTGTAGCACTCAAATCAATCGCTTGCCCACCGCACATACCCTGATAGCCTGATGCTTTCGCGAGTACTCTGACCATCGCCAGTTGTTGCTTCGGATGTAAATCATTACAAGGGGCTGTGATAATTTCAAAAGCCAATGTTTGCAATGCATCACCGGCTAAAATAGCGGTGGCTTCGTCAAATGCAATATGCACAGTAGGTTGGCCACGACGAAGAGCATCGTTATCCATTGCCGGTAAGTCATCGTGTATTAACGAATAGGCATGAATACACTCAATGGCAGCAGCGGCTTTATCAAGTGCATTAATGTTAACACCTAACATGTCACCTACACTGTAGACCAAAAATGGTCTTATGCGTTTCCCGCCCAATAGCGCGCCATGCAGCATCGCTGCTTTTAAATCTGGTGCAGCGTCATCGAGCAGCGTTAAATGTTGGTTAAGAATTCCATTAACGCGATTTTGGTATGTTGTTATTGCTTCAGCTAACACGTATCAATACCTATTATTCAATACACACTATGTTGACGATTATTCACTTTCAACAGTGAACGACGCTAATTCGGCATCATCTTCATTTAATAAGATAGAGACTTTTTGCTGTGCTTGCTCAAGTTTGGCTTGGCTTTGACGAACTAACTTAATGCCGCGCTCAAACTGTTTAAGTGCATCATCCAGCGACACTTCACCTTGCTCCAAATGAGCAACAATGGTTTCAAGTTCAGTTAATGATTGTTCAAAACTGAGATTTTCAGGTTTTTTAGCCACGAGTTATATTCCTTTCATTCAGCGTGTGACAAGGTATATCAGCCCAGCGTATCGGTCAAATACAGTCGCTGGTTATTTGCTCAACAGCACGCTTTGTTATTGAATTTTGTTTAGAATGTACAAAAACAAGCTAAACTTGAGCCAAGTTTGTCCGATAACAAGTCATGATTTAACATTACTAGCGAAAAATAGTATTGAAACTTTTGCTGTAATACATAACGATGGGCATTGTTATCAACACAAAATGCTGACGGATTATTCGGGTCGTATAACGTGCGCTAACAGCACGGTGGAAGTAGCACAAATAAGCAGCGTAATGACTGCGATTGAGGAGAGGTTGTGGATTTAGCTACCCTAATAGGTATTATCGGTGCTTTTGCATTTATTATTGGTGCAATGATCACCAGTGGTGGTATCGGATTATTTATCGATGTACCGTCAATTTTGATTGTTGTGGCAGGCTCTTTATTTGTGGTGATGATGAAATTTAACCTAAAGCAATTTTTAGGTGCAATAAAGATTGGTATGAAAGCCTTCATGTTTAAATTAGATAAACCTGAAGACTTGATAGAACAAGCTGTCACCATGGCTGATGCTGCCCGTAAAGGCGGTTTTTTAGCATTAGAAGAAGCGGTTATTACCAACACCTTTATGCAAAAAGCCGTTGATATGTTAGTTGATGGCCATGACGGTGATGTGGTGCGCAACGCATTAGAAAAAGACATTGCATTAACTGAAGAG
This sequence comes from Shewanella frigidimarina, assembly GCF_003797125.1. Taxonomy (GTDB): domain Bacteria; phylum Pseudomonadota; class Gammaproteobacteria; order Enterobacterales; family Shewanellaceae; genus Shewanella; species Shewanella frigidimarina. The sequence continues at coordinate 88,281 of NZ_RKKE01000001.1, read as the reverse complement.
CGTCACAAAACCGGGGTGGGTATTTTTAAAGCCATGGGCGATGTGGCACCTGCAATGGGCATGATTGGTACTTTGGTTGGTTTAGTGGCGATGCTATCTAACATGGACGACCCCAAATCCATTGGCCCTTCAATGGCAGTAGCATTGTTAACGACTCTCTATGGTGCGGTGATTGCCAACATGATCGCCATCCCGATGGCGGATAAATTATCATTACGAATGAACGAAGAATTGCTTAATCGTAATTTAATTATGGATGCGGTTTTAGCGATTCAAGATGGGCAGAACCCACGAGTTATTGAAGGATTTTTGAAGAATTATTTGGCTGAAAGTCTGCGAAAAATTGATACAACGGACGGAGAGTAACTCATGGCTAAGGCCAAGTGTGATTGTCCACCCGCTGGCGCCCCTATGTGGCTGGCCACATTTGCAGACTTAATGTCGTTGCTGATGTGTTTCTTCGTGTTGTTGCTAGCGTTCTCTGAAATGGACGTGATGAAGTTTAAACAAATTGCTGGCTCTATGAAGTATGCATTCGGGGTGCAAAATAAAGTTGAAGTGAAAGACATTCCTAAGGGGACGTCTGTTATTGCGCTTGAATTCCGCCCTGGTCGCCCCGATCCCACGCCTATTGAGATCATTAATCAACAAACCAATGAAATGACTCAGCCGACGATAGAATATCAGGCGGGTGAAGAAGACAGTGCTGGTGGTACTCAAAAGCAAAGCGGTGAGCAACGTGGTGGCAATGCAGCCGCAACAGCGCAACAAGAAGCTGAAGCTGTTAAAAAAGACGCAGCCTCTTCGCAAGAAAACATTAATGATCAAGTTAAAAAAATGGCTGAAAAACTCAATGAAGAAATTGTTGATGGTGCCATTGAAATTGAATCTTTAGGCCAACAAATTATTATTCGTATCCGTGAGAAAGGCTCTTTTGCTTCTGGCTCAGGTTTTTTACAACCTAAGTTCAAACCGATTGTGCGCTCTATTGGTGAGTTATTAAAAGATGTTCCCGGCATTATTACTGTGTCAGGTCACACTGATGGTGCAGATATCAATAATGAGCTTTACAGCTCAAACTGGGAACTTTCAAGTCAACGAGCTGTTGCTGTAGCTCATGAGTTAAGAAGAGTCTCTGGTTTTGATGAATCCAGGATGAAAGTAGTTGGAGAGGCATCTAATCGACCATTAGTCGCCAATGATTCCAATGAAAATCAAGCTCGAAACCGTCGTGTTGAAATCTCTATCGAGCAAGGTAAAGCTAAAGAGTCGAATGAAATAATAGTGACTAAATAGTTTGCCATCAAATGTTAAGCGCAATCTCTGTAGATTAACGAGGTTGCGTTTTTTTTGTTCTAGCAATATGGTTTTTAGTCATAAAATGGCTTTTAGCTATCGATATTCACAAGCCGAACACTATCAACTATGTCTCGACCTATGACGAATAACAGATAAACAAAGTGAATATGTTTGGTTAATAGGCATCCTTTGGTATAATCCGCAAATTATTGCATACGCTTTACTCTGCGCTTGATGGCTTAAGCTAACCGAGTAGACAGAGCTTTGCTGTTTTTTTATTTATTATCAATGTATTACTATCTCTTTACCGAGTAACACCGAGTGTAGTTTTATTGTGATGGTTATACCTGTGGACGCCCCATGAAGTTTATTGTAAAGCTGTACCCTGAAATTATGATGAAGAGCAAGTCGGTAAGAATGCGCTTTACCAAAATGCTTGAAACTAATATACGTAATGTGCTTAAAAATGTGGATGAAGGTGCAAAAGTACAACGGTTATACGATCGTATCATCGTGCAAGTACCGAGCGATAAACCTGAATTGTGTGACGTTTTTGCAGAGCGACTAGCGTGTATTCCAGGTATTGCTCATGTGGTGCAAGTGAGTGAGTACAGTTTTGATTCGATCGATCATATTTATCAGCAAGCTTTGCCTAAATACCGTGATGAAATTGCCGGTAAAACTTTTTGTGTCCGCGTAAAACGTTCTGGTAATCATGACTTTAATTCAATTGATGTTGAGCGTTATGTCGGTGGTGGATTAAATCAACACACTGAGGCGCTAGGGGTAAAACTTAAAGACCCTGACGTAACCGTTAATCTTGAAATCAATCAAGATAAGCTTTACATGGTTGAACGTCGCATTCAAGGTTTGGGCGGTTTTCCTATGGCGACACAAGAAGATGTGTTGTCACTTATTTCGGGTGGTTTCGATTCTGGTGTGTCGAGTTTTCAGTTTATTAAAAAAGGCGCTCGTACCCATTACTGTTTCTTTAATTTAGGTGGCGCTCAGCACGAAATTGGCGTTAAGCAAGTCGCGTATCACCTGTGGAAAAAGTACGGTGAGTCTCACAAAGTACGTTTTGTGTCAGTGCCATTCGAGCCCGTGGTTGAAGAGATTTTAGAGCGTATTGATAACGGTCAAATGGGTGTGGTACTTAAACGTGTAATGATGCGTGCAGCGACACGTATTGCTGACAAATACGGTATTCAAGCGTTAGTCACAGGTGAGAGCTTAGGTCAAGTATCTAGTCAAACACTGACTAACCTAAATGTTATCGATCGCAGTACCGATTTATTGATTTTACGCCCGCTTATCGCAATGGATAAACAAGATATTATTAATCAGAGCCGTATTATTGGCACTGAAGATTTTGCGAAGTCTATTCCCGAGTATTGTGGTGTGATTTCACAAAAACCTACAGTTAAAGCGGTATTATCTAAGGTTGAAGCAGAAGAGCTGAAATTCTCTGAAGATTTAATCGACCGTGTAGTAGCATCTGCTGTGGTAATGGATATTCGTGATATTGAAGCTGAAATGAACCAACAAGTGACCGAAACTGAAACGGTTAAAGACGTGGCTTCAGGTGAAATAATCATTGATGTTCGTGCTCCTGAAGAAGAAGAGCGTAGCCCATTATTAATTGATAATGTAATGGTTAAAGCGATTCCATTCTTTAAGTTAGCGACCCAATTTGCCGATTTAGATAAGTCTAAAACGTATTTATTGTATTGTGACCGTGGTGTGATGAGTAAGCTGCAAGCCTTATACCTTGTAGAGCAAGGCTATACTAACGTTAAAGTGTATCGTCCTTAAGTCTTCGAAACGACACCGTCTTTGCGGTGTCGTGACTTGGAGCTATTTGGGGACTTATCCTCTTTAGTGTTGGTTGAAGCGGTGAGCTGGAGCAGTAATACGCTTTGAGTGCGACGAATCACAGACAATAAAAAACCGCATTTAATGCGGTTTTTTATTGTCTCAGTAACGTGCTTAAGATGAACTGACTCTAATTAGCTTGAACCGCTTCTGAAGTTTTTTGTTGTTCATCATTGTCAGCAACTAAAATGCTGTTAACATCATAATTGATATCAATTTGCATCGCTTCAATGCTTTGCGATAATTCAGCATGTAAATCGATCATATCGATAGGTTCTAGTTCAGTCGCTTGAGCAGAAGATAAACCCATTATGGATGTTAACGCGACTGCAAAAATAGTGTTTAGGTTGAACATTGGGGGTGAGCCTCCAGGCTAATAAGTCACATTTGCCGGACTATCCCAGTAACATCGTAGAGATTGTCCAACTGTATTTTCAATGATGCTAATTTAACCAAACACAGTGTTCTTTACAAACGACAAAAAATAACGATAATCATTAGAAAAACTAATTAAAAAACGAGAGATTGATCACTATGTCTAGACGATTACCTCCTTTGAATGCAGTTAAAGCATTTGAAGCTGCAGCACGACATTTGAGCTTTACCCGCGCCGCAGAAGAGTTGTTTGTCACTCAGGCTGCAGTGAGTCATCAAATTAAAGCATTAGAAGATTTTTTAGGGCTAAAACTATTTAGGCGTAAAAATAGATCATTATTGTTAACAGAAGAAGGCCAAAGCTATTTTCTGGACATTAAAGACATTTTTATTGAGCTCGGCGAGGCGACTAATCGCCTGCTTGCCCGAAGCGCGGTGGGATCGTTAACGGTGAGTATGTCTCCGAGTTTTGCTATTCAATGGTTAGTGCCTCGTTTAGCTAAATTTAGCGAAAAAAATCCTGATATTGATGTGCGTATTAAAGCGGTAGACAGTGATGCCAGTTCGTTAACGGATGATGTCGATGTGGCTATTTATTACGGTCAAGGTAATTGGCCTGGACTACGTGCTGATAAACTGCGTAATGAAGTACTGATTCCCGTATGTTCGCCATTATTACTCAATGGTCCTAAGCCATTAATTCAGCCTAGTGATTTAAAACTCCACACTCTATTACATGATTCCAGCCGTCAAGATTGGCAGGCATGGTTTAGGCAATGTGGCGTAACTGACATCAATGTCAATCAAGGGCCTATATTTAGCCATTCTTCATTGGTGCTACAAGCAGCTGCGCATGGTCAAGGTGTGGCATTAGGATATAGCGTACTAGCAAGACCTGATATCAAAGCTGGGCGCTTAGTGTGCCCGTTTTCTGAGGTGCTGGTGAGCAAAGATGCTTATTATTTAGTGTGTCAGCAAAATCATTCTGAAATAGGTAAAATTTCAGCTTTTAGAGAGTGGATGGTTGATATGTTTGCAGAGGAGTCGCGTAGTGAGTTGCTTACCGGATAATACGCCAGTGTTAGCTGATGATTTTCTTTTGCAAGGTCCTAAAAGTGACACTTTGATTGTTTTTGCTCATGGTGCTGGGGCGAATATGCATCATCAATATATGACTTCGATGACCGATAAGTTAATCGCTCAAGGCTATCAAGTGTACCGATTTAATTTCTTGTATATGCAGGCCAATATGCAAGATGGTAAACGTCGTCTGCCTGATCGAGCACCTAAATTACTCGCGCACTATGAACAGGTGCTGCTAGATATTCAACAAAAAATGACGCTGGGTCTTATTAATTGTCAGCGAATAATCTTAATGGGCAAGTCAATGGGTGGCCGTATGTCGGCAATATTGACCAGCTCAGACCATCAATTACAACAACCTCTTGTTAAAGATGTTGCCAATAAAATTAGTGCAATTGTGTGTTTAGGCTACCCTTTTATTCCCCTCAAAGGTGGAGAACCAAGACTTGCGCCTATTCAGCACAATTCAATTCCGATGTTGATTGTTCAAGGTGAGCGAGATAAATTTGGCGATCTTCAACAAGTGCCCAATTGGGCTTTGGGTGAACATGCAGAAGTCTGTTGGATTGGTGATGGTGACCATAGTTTGCAACCGCGAAAATCTTCTGGTTATACCCTTGAGGGCAATCTTAATCATGCCATCGAGAATATTAGTCAGTTTATTACCCGATTAGGTTAATGCTGTAACGCTATGTTTTACGCATATGCGGTGTCTATTTTGCTGATAGCTTGATCAACCCCAGCATCAATATTAACACTACATGAATACTAACGGTGATGGTTTAAGTCACGAAAATCAGCTTGCTTCAATAGTATGATGCATTGTCGATTTATGTTGTATGAGGTTAAGTAAAATGAATAAAGGTCTATTATTGTTTGCCACATTAAGTGGTTTTATGGCTGTTGCACTGGGTGCTTTTGCTGCTCATGGGCTTAAAACTATCGCACCACCGGAATTAGTGAGTATTTTTAAACTCGGGGTCGATTATCAGTTTTATCATACCTTCGGATTGATTGCGTTGGCTTTTTCTGCTCATTGGATCCCATCTAAGTTGATCAACTGGGCTGCTTATAGCTTTATTGCCGGGATAATATTGTTTTCTGGTTCGCTATACCTTTATGCCTTTACGGGGGCTAAATGGATTGGCCCAATTACGCCTATGGGCGGGTTATGCTTCTTAGTGGGGTGGTTGTTATTTGCTGCGGCGATTTGGCATGCAAAATCAGCAGAATAATGCCTTAGCTAAATTCTCCCACCTTGAGCATTTTTGAGTATAATAGCGAGATTATTGTCTCGCTATTATGCGAATATCCTTACGCTAAGGCTCCAAATGAAAAACCTATTCCTATTTTGTCGCTCAGGCTATGAAAAAGACTGTGCGGCAGAAATTCAACAACGGGCAACTGAATTAAATGTGGGTGGTTTTGTTAAAACCAACATCAACGATGCCTATGTGATCTATCAATGTTTTGACGATAATGGTGCCGATACGTTAGTTAAGGAATTGGCGCTTAGTTCATTAGTTTTTGCGCGTCAGATGTTTGCCGCTGGTGAGTTGTTGAGTGATTTGCCTGAACAAGATCGAGTAGGGCCTATTGTGGCTTCATTGGTCGCGCTCTCAAAATGTGGTGAGCTACGCGTTGAAACGCCTGACACCAATGAAGCAAAAGAATTATCTGCATTTTGTCGCAAATTGACAGTGCCGTTACGTAAAGGTTTAAAAAAGAGCGGCGCATTGCTTAACGCTGAGAGTGACCGTCGTCCAATTATTCATGTGTGTTTTATCGGGCCTGGCAAAGCGTATGCGGGTTATTCGTTAAGCCACAATAGTTCGCCACACTTTATGGGTATTCCTCGGTTAAGAATGGCTGCAGATGCGCCTAGTCGTTCAAGCCTTAAGCTAGACGAAGCTTTTGGAGCTTTTTTAACTAAAGAAGAACAAGAAACACGTTGTCGTAGTGGGTTAAATGCTGTTGATTTAGGCGCTTGTCCTGGTGGTTGGACTTACCAATTAGTTCGCCGTGGGATGATGGTTGCTGCTGTTGATAACGGTCCAATGGATCCAAAATTGATGGAAACAGGCCAAGTGAAGCATTACCGTGCAGATGGTTTTCGTTTTGAGCCACCGCGTAAAAATGTGTATTGGTTAGTGTGTGATATGGTTGAAAAGCCAGCCCGAGTTGCTGAATTAATGGAAGCATGGGCGATTAATGGTTGGTTTAAAGAAGCTATTTTTAATCTTAAGTTACCAATGAAAAGCCGCTATAAAGAAGTTAGCGTGATTTTAGAAACCATTGGTGCCATTTTAACTGAAAATGAAATTGATTTTAAAATGCAGTGTAAGCACCTTTATCATGACCGCGATGAAGTGACCGTGCATTTATGGATATTTCCTGAAAAGGGTGTGAGCTACGCATAAAAATACTATTGCGCCGCTAACAAAAAGCCCCTTATGCAACATTGCATAAGGGGCTTTTTAGTTAATGACAGATAACTCAGTCATTAACGTAACCATATGGAATTATCCTAGACGATCGAGTACCGCTTGAGTGAAGTCGGTAGTGCCGTGAGTACCGCCTAAATCGCGGGTAGTACGGTCGCCTTCTTCAATAACAGCCGATACTGCGCTACGGATCATCTCAGCTTTATCAGACATGCCTAAGTACTCTAGCATTTGAATCGACGCTAAAATTACTGAGGTTGGATTGGCTAAGTTTTTGCCTGCGATATCTGGTGCACTGCCGTGTACCGCTTCAAAAATAGCGGCATCGCGACCGATGTTTGCACCTGGAGCCATGCCTAAACCGCCTACAAGACCGGCACATAAATCAGACAATATGTCGCCAAATAGGTTAGTGGTAACGATAACATCAAAGTTTTCTGGGTTCATAACCAGTTTCATACAAGTGGCATCAACAATCATTTCTTCGGTGGTGATGTCTGGGTAACGCAGGCTCACTTCACGAGCCACTTTCAAGAATAAACCTGAAGTTGATTTCATGATGTTAGCTTTATGAACGATAGTGACTTTTTTACGATTTTCTTTACGTGCAAGTTCGTATGCGAACGTGGTGATTTGCTCTGCACCTTGACGAGTAATGATACTGGTTGCTTCGGCTGTTTGACCATCGTCAGAGATTTTTTGACCTAAGCCTGAGTACATACCTTCAGTGTTTTCACGGACGGTAATAATATCAATGTTTTCATAACGCGCTTGGGTTCCCTTAAATGAAATCACCGGGCGCACGTTAGCATAAAGACTGAACTTTTTACGTAAGCTCACATTAATAGAGGTAAAACCTTCACCGACAGGTGTGGTTAATGGTCCTTTAAGCGTAATGCGATTTTTCTCGATAAGGTCTAAAGTACGTTGCGGTACTAATTCACCGTGTTTTTCTAACGCCGTTAACCCTGCATCAGCAAATTCATATTCAAAGTTACATCCTGCTTTATCGAGGATTTTTAATGCTGAATCGATAATGCTTGGGCCAATCCCATCACCTGGGATCACGGTTATTGTACGTTTTGACATGAATAGTCCTTCCACGGTTGTGGTTACTGCAATTGATAGACCGCATATATGACACGGCTAGGTGACGATAAAAAGCGTCGTTTTTCTGCGGCGTATTTTAACGACTTTTAATGTTTATTTACAGAAAATAGTGAGTATTATCACATTATTTCCGTTATTTTTAAGTCAATTCTAATTTGATTGTTTTACTATGAACCTTTGTTACAAATCGTTTACTTGTAAAGTACCTTAATGCTGAAGATTTATCGGCGGTTCAATGTTTTATTGGCAGCATTAGCTTATTCTGTAAGCATTTTTTATAAAGACGACTTTGGTCGCATGTCGTGTTTTTTGCTGGTTGGCTTAATGTTAACTGGTCAATATTGAGATAATCCAACACGATGATCTATTGCGGTGATCTATAACAATAATCAATTAACGTTACCATTAGAGGAAAACTGTGAAATTATTCAATTTAATTCCATTGGCAGTCTGCCTGTCATTTAGTGCCCATGCGGCCCCGCAACGTGCACTGTCCCTTGATGACATTATGCATTTTGAAACCCTACAACAGCCTGTTATTTCTGATGATGGCAAAGTGATTGCAGTACAGGCTACTCCTGATAGAGGCGATAGTCGTGCATTAATCCGTTTTAGTGATAACAATAAACAGTATGAAATTGCTAATGGCACCGATGTTAATGTCAGTGCTGATGGAAAATTTGTGTTGGCGACTATTGAAGCGAGCTTATTTGAACGAGAAACCGAGAAGAAAGCCGATTTACCTCATGAAGTGGTCTTACTGAATACTCAAAATGGCAAACAGCAGAAATTTGAAAATGTAGATTCCGCCTTGTTTAGCGACAATGGTCATTTTTTAGTGGTGAAATTTAACGTTAGCAAGCCTGAATCTACCGATGAGAAATCGGAGTCTAAAGCGTCTGAATCCACTGCCTCTGAATCTATTATCTCTGAATCAACGGTAGCCGAAAATACTGCTCAATCTGAAGATGATACTCATGCTGAAATTGAGGAAGCTGATAAAGGTGCTGATGTTCGGTTAATTAATCTGGCTACCAATCAACACTCGCAGCTATCTGATGTGACACAATTCGCTTTTGATAAAACTGGGAAGCATTTTGTTGCAGTCGTCAATCAAGGTGAAAATCAACTACACCAAGTTGTATTGGTGACATTGGATGACCAAAAACAGCGTCAGCTTTATGGTAGTAGCGATGAACATATTGAAGCATTAGCGATCAGCGATGATGGTCAATATGTTGCCGTGACGAAAGGTGCCGCGAGTATGACACGCTATGGCCGTGAGCATGATATGTTGCTTATTGATGTAGAGCAGAATAAACAACAGCAATTTGCTCAGTCTGAAGGTTGGACATATAACCAATACTCAAGCTTACAGTTTTCAAAAGACGGCCAGCGTTTGTATGTTGGTCGAGTCCCCAAAGTCGAACAGCAAGCTGAATTAGCTGATTATCAAAATGCCAATGATGTCTTTAATCCAAATATTATCACGGCAAAAAAGCAGTTACGTATTTGGCATGGCGATGATGCCAAAATTAAGCCTCAAGAAGTCAAAGAATATGAGCAAGAATTAAAACGCACTTATTTAGCCGTTTTACACTTAGATTCAAATAAGTTAGTCCAGTTAGCCGATAAAATGGTGCCAGATGTCACTTACGGTGAACAAGCACGTTTTTTATTGGCCAGTTCTGATGTGCCATATCAAAAAATGATCACCTGGGCAGGCTTTTATCGTGATGTGTATTTGGTTGATGTAAACAACGGTAATAAAATTCCTGTGTTAACTCAGCAACCCAGTGATGCAATGCCTACACTGTCACCTAATGCTAAGTTTCTGGCTTATTATCAGCAAGGTAACGTGTTTCTGTTAGATATTGCATCTCAACGTCGAGTTAATTTGACTTCTAATATTACGACACCTTTTGCTGATGAAGACCATGACTATCCCAGTGCTGCACCCGGTTACGGTTTTGGCCCTTGGTTAGCCGATGATAGTGCGATAACCGTTTATGATAAATATGATGTATGGCAGTTTAGTACCACATCTAACCAAGGGTTTATGCTAACCAATGGCGAGGGGCGAAAGCAGAAAACTCAATTCAGGCTAGTTGGCTTAGTGAAGGATGAATTGTTACCCGCGGTAGTGAGTGATGCTGAAACTGTACTATTACAAGGTTATAGTCATCTATCAAAAGCAAACGGATTTTTTAGCGCTCAAATTGGCATAGCGGGTGTGAAGCGCTTAACCGAAAGCAACAGTAAATTAACGTTGCTTGCCAGAGCGAATAAAGCCTCGACAGTGGTGTTTTCGAAACAGCGCTATGATTTGTATCCTGATTTATATATTGCAGCTAATACCTCACCACAGAACGCCCAACAGGTGACCCAACTGGATAAGCAGCGTAAACCCTTTAAATGGGGAAATGCGGAGCTAGTACATTGGCGAGATGGTGACGGCGTTAACATGGATGGAGTCCTCATTAAGCCAACAAATTACCAAGCCGGTAAACAGTATCCAACCTTAGTGTATTTCTATCGTTTTATGAGTGATAGGTTGCATGCGTTTCCTGATATGAAACTCAATCATCGACCTAACTTTGCTTGGTATGCAGATAATGGATATGCGATTTTCTTACCTGATATTCGTTTTGAAATTGGTTATCCGGGGATTTCCTCAGTTAAAGCCTTGACCGCTGGCGTCCAAAAATTGATAGCGATGGGAGTTGCCGATCCTGATGCTGTTGGTATTCAAGGGCATTCTTGGGGCGGCTATCAGAGTGCTTATGCGGTAACCCAAACTAATATCTTTAAAGCGGTTGTTACTGGTGCTCCGGTGTCGAATATGACCAGTGCTTACAGTGGTATTCGCCATGGTTCAGGACTAGCAAGACAATTTCAATATGAAACCGGTCAAAGTCGAATGGGTGAGAGTCTGTTCAAGGCACCACAAAGGTACATTGAAAACTCGCCTATTTTTTATGTTGATCGCATCCAGACACCCATGATGATTATGTTTGGTGATAAAGATGATGCAGTGCCTTGGGAGCAGGGGATTGAGTTGTATCTAGCAATGCGTCGTGCAGGCAAGGATGTGGTGTTTTTACAATATGAAGATGAGCCACATCATTTGAAAAAGTATCCCAATAAACTTGATTATACCATTAAGATGAAGCAGTACTTCGATCATTACTTGAAAGGTGAGCAAGCCCCTAATTGGCTTCGCCAAGGTGAAGCTTATCAGGAATATAAAAAAGTAGATTAAACAGCTATCAATGTTTATCTAAATGAACAAAAAAAACGCCCTATGCTGATACAGATAGGGCGTTTTTTATTATTGATACCACAGATATAGAACGAGTTATTGCGGATCTTGATGGGTTATTGGCACAGCAAAATATTGATCTTCAGTGTCTTGTCCCCATGCAATCAGCAGATTATCTCTGAATAACAATGGCGTGCACTCTTCTTTAGTGGTTTCACCGTCTGATTTTATATGGTGGGTACGGTAATACATCACTTGATATTGTCCATCTATGCCGGTTTTGGCTTCGACAAAATCTGCACTGCCTAATAATGTTCTGATCTCATCAAGGCTTTGACCAAAGCTGACTTCGCTCATTTTTTGTAAATTGAACGCCTGGCGATCATCCCAAGCTCTGTCTTCTGGCTGTGGTTCATAAACAAAAATCACCACGGCAACAAACAGTAAATAGGCAGTGAAAATTCCACCGATGATATATGTCACTTTATTGTTCATAATCTGGATAATCCATTATGGTATTAATGTCGTTGACTGTATGTAAGCTCAACTCTGGATAATAAACGGTTATCATCTAGTATTTAGTTCCGCTATCTGCATTGTATCGGCTTACCATAAACCTACTATTATGAAGTAAAACCCTTGGTAACATCCGTGGCAAGAGTGATATAGCAGACTCTAAATACATTCGTTTTAACGCTATAGCCCATCCTTTATCCAGAGTGGCAGTTAGCTTATTATGACATTAGTTTGTTATCGGATTGATCCTAAATTGTTTCAAATTAATATTCAGTGGAATATCGCATTGTAACTGGGCTAATTTATAACTAATTCTGGCTATCTCTTTTCCTTCGGCTAATTTAAGTGCTTGCTTGGCGCCAAGGTTATCTAAAGAGCGATATAAATTAGCCAGCGTTCTAAATTTATTGAGTAAATCAGCTGCTGACTTAGGGCCTATCCCCATAATTCCAGGTATTTTATTGCCGCTGTCACCTGCTAGTGCAATAAAGTCGAGCATTTGGTATTGCTCTATTCCCAGTTTCTTTTCATATTGTTCAACATCAAAAACCTGTTGATTAAAATGATCCCACAAGGTGAGATTTTTAGTTGGTAACTGGCTAAAGCCCTTGTCGGTTGACACGATAATCACTTCTCCCTTATTGCTGATCATTTTCATCGCAATGGTGGCGATAACATCATCGGCTTCAGATTGAGCGTCAAAGGAGTTGATATCGTGTTCTGCAAGTGTGGCTTTGATATTTACTAGGCCATCACTTAATGCCGTTGGCATGGGTTTACGACCTTTCTTGTAATCGCTGTACAGTGTTTTGCGCCAGGATGGCTCATTGCCATCCCAAACGACCATGCAATGGGTTGGTTGATGTTGCAGCAACATTTTTTTAGATGCAGCTAAAACGCGTTCTTGAACGCTAGTAATATCGTTTTCATCAGGTAACACCGCATGAATGCGGCGTACGAGGTTGAGTCCGTCAATTATGAGTAGTTTATTCATTTGTTTTTATTATGTCGTAGCAGGGCACGTAAGCGCTTCCTGGCAGTTTCATTCGTTGTTGTTTAACAAAAGCGTTTAATAGCTTATCCATCATGAGCATAAGCTTAGCATCACCTTCAATCTTAAAGGGACCAAACTCTTGAATCAACTTGATGGTGTCGCCTTTTACATTACCAGCGACAATACCTGAAAACGCTTTACGTAAGTTAGCGGCAAGCTCTGCCTTGTTTTCTTGAAAATAGAGATTTAAATTTGCCATAACTTCATGGGTCGGCGCAAAGGGTAATTGAAATTCGGGTTCAATTTTGAGAGACCATTGATACTGGTAAGCATCGCATTTTTCTTTACGGTAGATTTTTACCTCTTCCATTCCTTGCTTCATTATTTGCGCCACTTTGGCTGGATCATCAATAATGATTTGATACTTACTCTGTGCTTCTGCGCCTAATGTCGCCCCGATAAACTCATCGATAACGGTAAAATACTCTGCACTTTCAGCTGGTCCAGTTAACACTAGTGGAAAGGATGCATGGCAATTGTCTTTATTTAATAAAATACCTAAAAAGTAGAGTAATTCTTCAGCCGTTCCGGCTCCGCCAGGGAAAATGACAATACCATGGCCTAAACGGACAAAGGCTTCTAGGCGTTTTTCTATATCGGGTAAAATAACTAATTCATTAACAATTTGGTTGGGTGGTTCTGCTGCAATAATACTGGGTTCGGTTAAACCTATATAACGGGCATTATGAACACGTTGTTTTGCGTGGGCTATTGCTGCGCCTTTCATTGGGCCTTCCATTGCGCCAGGGCCGCAACCGGTGCAAATATCTAATCTACGAAGCCCTAGTTGGTAGCCGACATCACGGGTATATTGGTATTCAACTGCATTGATGCTGTGTCCTCCCCAACAAACGACTACATTAGGATCTTTCATTGGCGAGATAGCTTGAGCATTGCGTAAAATATCAAACACAACATTGGTAATGTGGCTAGCATTGCTTAAGTCAATATGCTTTAAATTTTCGTACTTGTTGCTGATGTATATAATATCGCGGAGAACTGCAAACAAATGTTCTTGAATACCGACAATGATTTCACCGTCGACGAAGGCTTGTAGAGGAGGGTTGATGAGTTCAATTTGTATGCCTCTTTCGCGCTGTAAAATATTAAGGCTAAAAGATTCATAGCGAGTAAACAGTTCTTCAGAACTGTCGCTGATAAGCCCTGAAGCTAACACTGCGAGTGAGCAATTTCGATATAATTGGTAAAGGTCACTTTTTGCGCCTTGTTTTAGGCGCTCGACTTCTAATTGAGAAAGCTGATCTAGACTACCACGTGGACTAATTTTTACTATCATAAGCAACTCCTTTGGACTCGAGTATTTGATGCCGAGTCCAAAGAAAATCGTCTTGGGATGGGCTAGATATCAATTACGACTCGGTCTCTGCCGTTGTTTTTTGCTTGGTATAATGCAGCATCGGCTCTTTCGAAAGCTTCTTCAAGCGTTTCGTTTTCCATGACTTGTGCAGCACCTATAGATAATGTAACTGTAATTCTCTGATTTTTAAACTTAAACGGAATATTTTTGATTTTCTCTCTTACTCGATTCAATAATTGAGAGATATGCTCATCAGTAACATCAGGTAATAGTAATACAAATTCCTCACCGCCATAACGAGCGACAAACTCACTATCACGTAATGAATTTTTTAATGCCATAGCGATGACTTGCAAGGTTTTATCGCCGGTACTGTGGCCAAAGTTATCGTTAATATTTTTAAAGTGGTCTATGTCTGTAATGGCTATCCACAGTGGCGTTTTAAAGCGGACATGGTTGCGATATTCTTGCTCCATGCGATCTTCTAATGCCGTACGGTTTGCCAATTGGGTAAGCGGATCGAGAAGGTTGAGCTTTTGATGTTCAAATAGCTTTTCTTTGTAACTATTCGCTTCCTGGCTCATTGAATTGAGCTCTTTACGCATTGACTCTATTGATTTACGTAAGATGGTTTGCTCACGTTGTTCTAATGCCTCTTTACGAGACAGTGAATCGCGAAGTGAAGATAACTGCACTGTCAGTTGAATCTTTAATTGGCTAAGATCATAGGCATCTACCACTAACTCGTCGGCGTTATTGACGCGTAAATTGATTTCTTTATTTAATTGGCCTTTAAGTTGCTCACAACGTTGGTTATTGTTATGGGTGTTATTGACCACATCGCGAACGATAGTCAGAGCATCATTGAGGGCAAATAAAAAGTCTTGTGATGCGTTTTTTTCGCGAGCAATATTCTCTAACAGCAGGCTCAATATCGATTGGTAAGATTCCAGTAAGTTATTTAAGCTGATATCACCAAGTAACACTTCTTTTATAACTAGAATTTGGTCGCGTTGATCTTTTCTAAATTCAATTTCAGCAATTTTAGCGGCAAGCTCTTTAGCTAGCTGAACATGGTGAGGCAAAATTTCGTAATTATCGGCATCAGCAAATTCGTGTTTTAAAATTTCTTCATAGAAAAAAATCAATTTTTCTACTTTAGGGATATATTCCCATACGGTATGGAATGGTTTGCCTAATTCTTGTTTAAAGTAGGTGATTTCTTTTTTGAGTTTGTCTGGCGCAGAGTTAATTCGTTGGATCTGACGGATCACTCGATTGAGCCCATTACGACTGTCTTCTAAACGAGTCATGGTATGGCTATATTGAGATTTTAATAGTCTTTCGATATCGACGAGTTCTGGCAGTGCCTCGTCAATTTGCTCAAAATCGTGCATATGATGGCGCAATTTAGCCAGTTTATTATCAAGTTCTAAATTTTGCCCTTTACAAGCAAGACTCAGATGAGTAATAAATTGAATCAATGTTTTCAATTTATCATTGCGATCGATATTAATCTCTTCCAGAGCAAGTTTAGCTGCATAGAGCTTTTGCTTCATCAACGAAATTTGAGTTATCGCTGTATTTGACTCATTCATTTTGCAGTGCCTACTTTCATTCTTCAGCTAAAGGCATCAATTGCCGTGATTAGGATATTAATTTAGACAGCAAATGGAATTCACAGTAACTAACCTATCATCGGCTAACATTATAGTAATGTTATCTCAATAATGTTGTGCAGCAAATCCAATTACCGTACTAAATCTCATAACTGGCTACAGTTGCATGTTTATTAAACGATTAGTTTTTCGGCCAGTTGATATCTTGGGTGTTACGATTACTTTCCGCACGAATGATGCCGCGATTAAGTGCTTGAGTCAGATTTAAATATAGTGGGCGCATAAAAACAGCCGCTGGTGCAAAATTAAGTGGTCGCAATGACACATAAGCGGGTTGCTCGGTTATCTCCATTGCTGCAGCTAGTGCGAATTGCAATGTTTCAAATTGTAATTCTGCACTGATGCTGGCATCTGGGTTGCCCAGTAATGGTAAATTAATGTGGCCAATACTGGCATGTTGAACCGCGGATAAGCTAGCAAAGTTAGGAATGGTAAATTGGGTCTCTTGTAATTGTTTAAGACACTCAATGACAGCATGTAGGATATTTTCGGCGTCATATTGCTTATCAAAATAACATGCAATTAATCCTGAACGAATGATAAACACTTCAGTATCTAGATGTTTACAGAACTGGCTATTAAAATGTTGCATTAATACTACAGACTCAGTGAGGCCAAGCTGAATATCAATATTGTTTAATTTATTAATATTCACAAGCGCAAGCGTTTTAGATTCTGTGTGTTTTAGTGTGCTTATCCGTTGAATAAATGCCCTGTAACCTTGTGCTTGTGTTATTGGGTCTATGGTATTTAAACGTTGGGCGTTAAGGTATAAAGTATTTCGTTGCTGAAATTTTCTGTAGATAAATATCAACACGATAATCGCAATACTAAAACCGAGAATTAATACTAAAATGATAAATTGATTGTATTTATTTTTCGCAGTTTGTTGTTGTAGTTTATTTTGCAATAAACCCAGCTCGAATTTTAGTTTTTGTTCAGTGAGTTCAGAGAAATCATTTGTTTGTTCGGTTTTTTCTTGCGATGTATTGATCAGTTCAACAATGGCATCGACTGTTGCAAGTGCTGCGTTGGGATTGTTAGTTTTTCGATATGCGGTAGATAAATAGCCTAATGCTTCTGTTTGCACATCATTTAAATGTTTCTTTTTAGCCAGTTCAATAGCCTTACTCGCATGATCAATCGCCTCATTCCACATGCCTTCACTAGTATTTATTTGGGCAAATAGTAGTTCGTTGTGTACTAAGTAATGTTCTACTTTTCGAGCCCTAAATATATCATTTGCACGTTGCATTACGTTCAATGCTGCTTGGATATTATTTAATTTGAAGTAAGCTTCGCCTAAGTTGTTGTAGGTGAGTCCGATGGCTATTTCATTTCCCATACGCTCATTGACTTGCTGGACATTTAAATAATAGTCAATGCTTTTATTCCATTGATCTTGGCCTGCGTAAATCATTGCGATAACCGTTAAGGTCTCGGCTAAGTAGACATCTTGGCCTATCGCTTGAAGTATTTCGGCCGCATTATGAGCATATTTTAGTGCATCATCCCATTGTTCTAAATCTCGGTATGTACGCGCAAGATTAAGTTGTGTATGTGCTTTAATTCCTGGGTAGTCTAGGCTATTAGCTAAACGAAATGCTTCACTATAATGCTGTAGTGACTTGGCTTGGTCGCCATTAAGATTGTAATAACGACCTAACTGGGTTTCGGCATCGGAGATAAAATAATTATTGTGTAATTGGTAAGCAATATCGCGGTAACGATTTAAGTGAGAAAATGCTGGAGTAGGTTGAAGGAGCAGTGAATGTAACATGCTGAGTTGTTCATGAAGCGTTGATTTAAACAGCGTGCTTTCTAAACTGACATCTGTGTTTACCATATTCAGCGCATCATTATATTCAACTATCACCTGATTATATTCTTGGTTTTGACGCCCTTTAATCCGCGCTTTAAGCATAATGACGACAGCTTGTTCAAGTGTGGTTGATGCTATCGCGTCTAATTGTGTTATGAGCAATTCGGCATCTTGATATTTAGTTGGTGATGTCAGTTTTGCTTCTAAATTGAGCCTAGCTAATAGCTCTAAATCACGATGGAGTTCATTTGGAGGGTAACTTAATTCATTAGCGGCTTGCTCAAACTCCACATTATTTGAAAATTGTAACGGGAACTCGGTGGCCCTCATTAGCTTTGTATAAAGCTTTTGTGGATTTTCTTTGAACAATATTTCTTGCTGCTCAATATCCCTTGCCGAAACCATTGAACTTAATAGTATCGAACATAATATGACCAAATAAAAGCAACGCAGCATAGTCAGAAATACCTTTTATAGTGTTAGTTAACGTGGACTTCATTTCACGTGATATGAATAAATAAACGTACGTTGATCTGATGTTCGTAGAGAGTGTTTTTCACTAAGTTGCAAATTGCCACTGTGTTAATGAGTCTAGATCGTTATAATTGTTCGGAATTTAAAATAAAAACAATAGAATCATACCAGAAGGAACCTAGAGTGAAACCTACTTCTCTTGCAATTTTAACCAGCAGTGCCATTTTTTCGATGAGTTGGGCAATGCCAGCACTTGCAGATGTCGATTACCATATCGATATTAATCAACCTACACACCATTTAGCTCAAGTGAGTGTTTCATTTCCTCCGTCGGATTTGGACGTATTAACGGTTAATTTACCGGTATGGCGAACGGGTCGTTATCAAGTATTACCCGTTGCAGATGGCATAAGATTGTTTCATGCGACCGACAGCAAAGGGAAGTCATTACCTTGGAAGCGTACCGCCAGCGGTGAATGGCAAATCGCCTTAACTAAACCTACATCGGTGAAGGTTACATATCAATTGCATGCCAATGAGCTTGGTGAGCGTTTACGTCACATTGATAGTAGTCATGCTTTTTTAGATGCCAGTGGTGTCTTTATGTATAGCCCTGAATTTCGTCAGCAACCTGTTACTGTCAACATGGAAGTACCAGAAGGTTGGAAAAGCTATTCTGGCATGGATAAAGGCAACACATCACATTCATTTAAAGCAGCCAATTATGATGTGTTAGTTGATTCGCCGATAGAAACCGGCATAAACCAGCATGTCAGCTTTGAGGCTGATGGTCGTGATTACGACGTGGTATTTTGGGGCGAAGGCAATTACGATACTCAAAAAATTGTCGCAGATCTCACTAAAATCAGTGGCCAGGCATCGGCTATTTGGCCTGATTACCCGTTTAAGCGATATGTTTACATGGTGCATGCAACCAGTGGTGCTCGTGGCGCAACAGAACATCTCAACTCTACCATTATCCAACTACCACGATTTAATTTTCGTGAACGCGAAGATTATTTGCGTTTTATTAGTACCGCTTCGCACGAGTTTATTCATACCTGGAATGTTAAAGCTTACCGACCTCAAGGGCTGGTTCCGTATGATTATCAGTCGGAAAATATGACCGATTTACTGTGGATGGCTGAAGGCTCCACCAGTTATTTCCAAAATCAATTATTGTTACGCGCTGGAGTGATAACAGCCAAAGAGTTCTTTGACGATTTAAGTCAACGTATTGTGCTTAATCAACATAACCCAGGTCGTGAAGTCCAATCTGTAGCAGAAGCAAGTTTAGGCCAGTGGAGTAGCACTTGGGGCGATTATGCGGTTAATCACAGTGTGAATATTTACTCTGAAGGTTACTTGGCTTCAATGGCACTTGATTTTAGTTTGCTAAGCGATACGCAACTTGCTCATTCATATAGAGATGTCCATAAAGCGCTTTATCAACAATACAAAATTCCATTAAGTTATAACGTCGCGGACGTGCAATCTATTTTAAAAAACCTTTCTGGTAAAGATTACCAGTCGTGGTGGACTGAATATGTAAACCAACCATTTAGTTTACCTTTTGATGACTTGTTGGCACATGCTGGTTTGATCACGACTTATGGTCAATCTCCTAAAACAGAAGTAGATGCTGGAATGATGTTGTCTGGCTTATATAACGATTTAATCATTGCAAGTGTGCTAAAAAATGGCCCAGCTTGGAATGCGGGTGTTGCTGCCGGAGATGAAATTGTTGCGGTTAATGGTTTAAAGGTTACCGCGGATGGTTTAACTAAACGTCTTAATGATTTTAATGTTGGTGATACGATTAAACTAAGCATATTCAGGGATGAGCGTTTAAAAGAAGTGAGTTTACTCCTAACTGAACAACCCAAAGGTGACTTATCAATTGCGCCTGTGGATAAGGTGACTGATGCGCACAAAGCGTTTTATAAAGCGTGGTTGGGGGTTAAATGGCCGTTTAATGACGAGGGTGAGTGGATTAACACTACTGACTAAATCAACTAGGGTCACAGTGCTTTGAGCACTGAGATACCAGCATTGAAGAAAATAAAATGCCCTGTTATCAGGGCATTTTTATGTCAAGGATTACACCGGTGGAGCCGTTTCGATAAAAAATGGCTCTTTTTCTATTGTGGCTAAAAATATTTTCAGTTTTGGATAATCTTCGATATCAATCCGTTGGCGGAAAACCGCCCAACTTAAATAACAACCTAAGCGCAATTGCACATCATTAAACGGTCCGTATAGCGGTAGTTCGAATTTTTCAAATTCAGCTAGTGTTGCGTTAATGCGTTGGGCTTGTCTGATTGTGTAATCAAAACGCTCAATATCAACGCCATCACGAGATAAGAAAAACAAGTTAATTGAACTGTCTAGCGCAGTATTGATCATGCAAAACTGATCTAGTTCTACCACGGTATCAAGGTACGTTTTTGATGACTTGTGACGGATGTAGCGCAAGATAGCGCTTGAATCCGTTAACGATAGCTCACCATCGTGTAAAAAAGGTACCCGCTTAGTTGGGGATAGCTTTGCGCTGCTAGCCTGATCTGTTTCAATAAATTGATAATCTAATGTTGATTCCAATAAGGCTATTCGGCAATGCCGAACAAAAGGAGACGTAAAGCTACCGTAAAGTTTCATGGGTTACCCTTATGGTATTAGACGCTCTGCTCTAAAGGACCAAATGCTTGATTTACCGCATTGACGAAAGCTACTAACTCACTGCCCATTAAGGCAAAATCAGCGTCTAAACGTGCTAATGGATCTTCAGTACCAACTTCATCATTACCTGCTCTAAACTCTTCAGAAAACTTAAGTCGTTTAATACTGGCATCAGACTGCATCAAAAAGGCAATTGACTGGCCAAAATGTAATGCCAATTTGTGCACTTGCTTACCTGTTGCAATATGGGCTAGTACTTCATCTTCTTGCAGCACTTGTTGTTTGAAGCGAACAATACCGCCTTCATCAGAGTCTGATTTAAGTTCGGCTTCATCCTGCATTTCAAAAGGTGCAGGCGCTTCACCCGCTTGTAACCATTGCGTTAGCGTTGACTCGATTGGTGTGGCATAACTTAGCGGGATTACCGGTAAGCTGCCTAAGGCTTTGCGCAATAACGCTAATAGTTCTTCTGCTTTAGTTGCACTAGAACTATCGACTAAAATCATCTCTAGCTCAGGCATGATAAGAGCATGAGTTTGGCTACGACGAGAAAATGCACGAGGTAATAATGTTGTGGTGATTTCGTCTTTAATGGTGTCTTTTTCTTTTTTAGTGACTTTACGATTTTCTAACTCTTCAATCTCTGCCACTTTTTCATCTAGCGCTTCTTTTATCACTTGACCTGGAAGAATTTTTTCTTCTTTGGTGACACAGAGTAAGTGACGGTTTTCAGCGCTGTGTACTAATGCCTGGCCTTTTTTACCTAGGGCATTTGAGAAACCAAATTTACTGATATCTTGGCTTGAACAAGGTGAGAAGGTGAAATCTGCTAAGGCATTTTCTAATGTTTCAGTGTCGGTTGTGAAAGGTTTGTTGAAACGATACAAGGTGAGATTTTTAAACCACATAGAAGGCTCTCATTAATTAAAGAAGAAAAAGACAATAAGCTAAGTTTACGGGATAGAAGCGAAGCGGTAAACCTCCAAAAAAGTGCTCTGCAAGGCTAATTGCAATCGTACAAATCAGAATTCATCAAATTGTCACAATTGAATTTAACATCCTGAAACTACTGTTATAGCTAGGTTTCGAATATTTTTATCGCTGAAATGTCGACGAATATAAGTCATTAATCAAGTAGTGAAATATTTCTGAAACATTTTAGAGGCAGAATTCCGCTCGTTCCAAACCAATAACCATGACGAATTTAGCGTCGAAAGGATGAAATGATGAACGTTTTTTGTAAAACTCTATTAGCCTCTGCAATGGCAGTCTCAGTAGCTTCAAGTGCATACGCCGCAGATCCTCTTCAAGTTTACGGCAAGTTAAATGTAACAGCACAATCAAATGATGTTAACGATGAAACTGAAACGACTATTCAAAGTAATGCATCACGCTTTGGTGTGACTGGTGAGTTCGAATTAAGTCAGAAGCTTGAAGCTTTCTACACTATCGAGTATGAAGTCGATACCGGTGACGATACTAAAGAAAACTTTAAAGCCCGTAACCAGTTTGTTGGTTTAAAAGGTAACTTTGGTGCCGTATCTGTTGGTCGTAACGACACGATGTTAAAAGTTTCACAAGGTAAAGTCGATCAGTTCAACGACCTTGCTGGCGATATGAAGACCATGTTTAAAGGTGAAAACCGCATGGCACAAACTGCCACTTACTACACGCCAATGTTTGGTGATTTCCAAGCAGGTGTGACTTATGTTGCATCTGGTGATTCAGACCAAGTTGTTGGTGACAACACTACTGGTGAAGATGGTGTGAGTATGGCTGTTATGTACGGTGATGCAGGCCTAAAAAGCACACCAATATATGCAGCGATTGCCTATGATTCAAAAGTAAAAGGTTACGACACTGCTCGCGCCACGGTTCAGGGCAAAATAGCAGGTCTAGTCATTGGCGGTATGTACCAGCAACAAGAAAAACTAGACAGTGGTATCAAAGATGATGGCTTCGTATTAAGCACGGCTTATGGAATCAATGATGTGACCTTAAAAGCCCAATACCAAGACATGGAAAATAAAGGTAATTCATGGTCTGTCGGCGCTGATTACAAATTAGGTAAGCCTACTAAGTTGTTTGCTTTCTACACTGCCAACTCATTTGATTCAAATGATCAAGATGATAGTTATATCGGTGTAGGTTTAGAGCACAAATTTTAATCTGAATGAGTATGTGGATTTAGGTAATAACCAAAAAAGGGCTTAGGCCCTTTTTTTCGTTTAATCTTCACCACTGGAATAAAATAGCAGAGGAGTCGATAGTAACGATGTTATTTTGTGTCTGAAACCTCAAATAAGTCTATGTATTGCTCACAAACGTATTGGTGTGTAATGGAATACCTGTTGTAAGCTGGTGCTGCGCTGATAGCGGAGTAAAGGGAATTAGTGATCCACTTATTAGCTTGAGTTGAGATTACTGAACCTCACAGTGGTATTAAAGTGCCCTATAAATAATATCTTTTAGCCTCCATTTCACCGTTATTCTTTTGTGTTGATAAGCTTTATTTACCCGTTTTATTGGCGTTATGGCCAATGGAATACGCTATATTACCGGGTTAGCAGGTTATTTAAAAACGGCTTGCTGCTTGTTTTAAGTTACATCACATTAACAGCAATGAATTTTTTATGACAAAAAGGCGTATTTAATGCCAGTATTAGCTGTTAGATCATAAATCTGTAACAAAAGTGTCCAATAATAGTCTCGTGGCAAATTAACGTAGAAACCCAATATGACAGCTAGGATATTAATAGTAGAAGATGAATCAGCAATCCGTGAGATGCTGACATTTGTGATGGATCAACATGGTTTTACGACAGCTGCAGCTGAAGATTTTGATTCTGCAATTGAGTTGCTTAAAGAGCCATACCCTGACTTAATTTTATTGGATTGGATGTTCCCTGGTGGTAGTGGCATCCAATTAGCTAAACGTTTAAAGCAAGATGAATTTACTCGTCAGATCCCCATTATTATGCTGACAGCACGTGGGGAGGAGGAAGATAAAGTAAAAGGCCTTGAAGTGGGCGCTGATGACTATATAACTAAACCTTTTTCACCTAAAGAACTCGTCGCACGAATTAAAGCCGTTTTACGCAGAAGCGCACCTACGCGATTAGAAGAAACCATTGATGTGCAAGGATTACAACTCGACCCTGTGAGTCACAGAGTGACCGTTGGTGACGCCGTGCTCGATATGGGACCGACAGAGTTTCGTTTGTTGCATTTCTTTATGACTCATCCAGAGCGAGTTTACAGCCGTGAGCAGTTACTCGATAACGTTTGGGGCACCAATGTGTATGTTGAAGATCGAACTGTCGATGTGCACATCAGACGTTTACGAAAAGCCGTAGAAGAGGGTGGACATGATAAATTGATCCAAACTGTTCGTGGTGCTGGTTATCGATTTTCAACCAGAATGTAATTCGTATTGGCTGCTTGAAAAGTTCTGCTATATTAAGCAGGGCTTTTTAAAAACTGTTTTTTTCGCTGTCTAGCCATAATAGTCGATTTAGGCTATCTTGTGGTTCCTCGTTAGCCCTAATAATCAGTAACGGCACTGAATGTGTTGGCGGCGTTACTTTCGTATTTAGGTAGCCTATGTTTATCTCGTACTCTGGATATCGTTTATTTTTCCGGTTAGCTTTATTGCTTGTTTTATTTATGCTTATCGGCGCTTTATTCAATCAAGTTGTTATCGTAATGCTATTAGGCTCGATTGCATTACTTGTGTGGCATTATCGTCAACTTACTCGTTTAAACTTCTGGTTATGGAAAGATAAAAAGCTTACGCCTCCTCAAGGGCGTGGAAGCTGGGAGGGGGTATTCAATGGAATATATCGCCTGCAAGGCAAGAATCGTCGTCGAGTGGGTCAGTTAGCGACTTTATTAGCTCGTTTTCGTCAAGGCGCTGAGGCCTTACCAGATGCGGCAGTAGTACTTGATGCAGAACATAATATCTTATGGTGTAACAAGCTCGCTCAATTAATCTTAGGCTTTGTTTGGCCTCAAGATAATGGTCAGAGAATTGATAACCTTATTCGCCATCCTGATTTTTCGACTTATATAAAGAAAGCACAATACAAAGAACCATTAGAAATCCCTTCTCCGGTGTCAGATAAGCGATTACTTGAAATTCGAGTAATGAGCTATGGCGATCGACAATTGTTGTTAATTGCTCGAGATGTCACTCGAATTCATCAGTTAGAAGGTATGCGCAAAGATTTTGTGGCTAACGTTTCCCATGAACTTAAGACCCCACTGACAGTATTGCAGGGGTATTTAGAAATTATGCAAACCATGGAAGACGCAGACTCTCCTAATCACAAACCACTATCGTTGATGCAGCAACAGACGACTCGAATGCAATCTATGGTTGAGCAATTGTTGGCCCTGTCGCGCATTGAAGATGCTGTGGATATTGATTTATCGCAAACGGTTAATATGTCATTGATGATGGAAATTCTTAAAGAAGAGGCCAAAGCCCTTGCTGGCACCGACTATACATTAGTGTTTAATTGCGAACCGGGTTTGAATACCCATGGCAATGAATTGCAATTACGCAGTGCTTGCTCCAACTTGATTTCAAATGCAATACGTTATACCAGCCCTGGTGGAACGATTTCGGTTAATTGGCAAAGTGTTGCAACCGGAGCGTTGTTTTCGGTGGCAGATACTGGGGTGGGTATCGCTCCACAACATATTAACCGCTTAACTGAACGCTTTTATCGAGTAGATAATGCGCGTTCAAGTAAAACTGGCGGCAGTGGTTTAGGGTTAGCGATAGTAAAACATGCTTTAAACCATCATCACAGTGAGCTTAAGGTGACGAGTGAGTATGGCAAAGGCAGTATCTTCAGTTTTGTTATTCCATCGCACTTGTTAGTTCGGCAATAGATAGCATCTAGATGTGCAATCCTTAAAAAGCAGCATTCGTGCTGTTTTTTTGTTGCTGCACCTTAATTCAAATAACTAATAATAATGACCTAATCAGTTCAAAACAACTAAGGAATGTTAATGTAATTAGTCTTAGGGGGATAGTGTTGAATCAATCGCTGGTAAGGCATAAATTGCTTAAATTCAACCATTATTATGAATGTCATAATATAGCGTTATTGCTATAATTTTAAGCAGTAATTATCTTGTTTATAATGTGTTTAGTGGTTATTTATCTATTGTATAAATTAACCTTTTACCATCTATCTTTGGTAAGTAATTGATCTTAATTGGCTTTTTATTTGTTTTATCAAATAAGTCAGTTTTACTGCTAGTGTCACACAACTGTCATGTCAATGTCATAGACTTGTCATCAATGAGGTCGATACTGACTACGTTTTAAAAACTTAGTACGCTTAATTCTGGAGCATTAAAATGAAACTGAACAAACTTGTCGGCGCGATTACTCTTACAGCCGCTGGCGTATTCTCAGCAGCATCTATGGCTGCTATTGATCCTACTTTACCAATATACGAAAAAACCAGCGGTGTTTCTGGTAACTTGTCTTCGGTCGGTTCTGACACATTAGCAAATATGATGACGTTATGGGCTGAAGAGTTCAAACATATTTACCCTAACGTTAATATCCAAATTCAAGCTGCAGGTTCTTCTACTGCGCCACCAGCGTTAACTGAAGGAACTTCTCAGTTCGGCCCAATGAGCCGCAAGATGAAGCCTAATGAAGTTGAAGCGTTTGAAAAACATTATGGCTACCAGCCAACGGCAGTACGTGTTGCAATTGATGCACTAGCCGTATTCGTACACAAAGATAACCCAATAACAGGCTTAAGCATTGAACAAATTGATGCGATTTTTTCTTCTACACATAAGTGTGGCGGTAAAGAAATCAACCGTTGGGGGGATGCCGGTTTAGATGGTAACTGGGCTGCAAAAGACGTTCAGCTTTACGGTCGTAACTCAGTGTCTGGTACATACGGTTACTTTAAAGAAAAAGCGTTATGTAAAGGCGATTTCCGTCCAAACGTAAATGAGCAACCTGGTTCTGCTTCAGTCGTTCAGTCTGTATCACAGTCATTGAATGCCATTGGTTATTCAGGTATTGGTTACAAAACTGCTGGTGTAAAAGCTGTCGCTATCTCTAAGAAAGGCGATAAGTTTATCGAAGCGACGGCTGCTAATGCTGCTGACGGTACTTACCCGCTTTCTCGTTACTTATATGTTTATGTAAACAAGCACCCTAACAAAGACCTATCGCCAATGGATCGTGAATTCTTACGCTTCGTATTGTCTAAGCAAGGTCAACAAATTGTTGAGAAAGATGGTTATGTGCCATTACCAACATCTGTGATTACTAAAGATTTAGAGAAAGTGGGTATCAAGCTTTAATTAGCGAACTTTCTGTAAACTTAAAAAGGCCTCTTTGAGGCCTTTTTTGTTTTCTTGCGTTGAAAAAAAGATAAAAAAAAGCAACCTAACTAAGAGGTTGCTGCTATTGCTAAGGGCAATACTGTCGATAGATTGTTACTACTATCAAATAGGAGAATGATGATGAACAAAAAAACGCTACTAGCTGTAAATAAAGTAATGCAAATTCGGTTCATATATTCAGACTAGTCATTTTTAAGTTAGTTCCCTTGGAGGTAAAAAAAAGTGCTTATTTTTATTTAAAAATAAATTTGAGTCGAAAATTCGGATATCAATGCACTGGTAAAAATTAAATGGGAAGCTATTTTTCGATAGGACCCATTAAGTTTAAAGCAGTATAAAGCGAAGATTGGCATTGCGCAGAGCCCACTTTGTTGCTTAATGAATCTATATGCTTTGAATTGATAAGCGTGGCAACTCTGAGTGATGAGGTTTTAATGCGACTTTTTACAGCATATTTTTAGATGCAAATGCTATTATCTTTGCTAAATTTCATGTTTTATTCTCTCGGTAAGGATTTTTTGTGACTTCAAAATGGGACGTACAACACGATTACCATTCAAGTGCCAATACTGATGCTTTATGCGTGCATCATCTTGAACTTAATATTGTGGTTAATTTTGACTTACAGCAACTTAATGGCATTGCCAGGTTACAGTTTACCCGAAAAATGGCTGCACTTTCATTAGTGCTAGATTGCCGAGACTTGATCATAGAAGATGTCACTGACAGCGATGCTAATGTGTTGTCGCATTATGTGACTGATGTGAATGCCATATTGGGTCAAAAGCTGGTTATTGATGTGGGGGAACACTTAACTGAGGTGGTCATCCATTATCGTACCTCACCAACAGCACAGGGGCTGCAATGGCTTACACCAGAACAAACGCTAGGAAAAAAATTACCTTATCTGTTTAGCCAATCGCAACCCATTAATGCTCGCAGCTGGATACCCTTACAAGATACCCCAAAAGCACGCATAACGTTTAATGCGACCGTCACCGCTCCGCAAGGTTTACGCGCGGTAATGAGTGCTGAAAATACACCAGAACTGCCAGATAATGGTGTGTTTGAGTTTTGCATGAACAAACCTATCCCAACACACTTATTAGCCATTGCTGTTGGAGAGTTAAGCTTTCAAGCCACTGGACCTCGAAGTGGTATTTATACTGAACCCGATATGCTTGCAGCTGCAGCTAAAGAATTTGAAGATACCGAATCAATGATCTTAATGGCAGAGTCCATACTAGGACCCTATGCTTGGGGCCGTTATGACATGATTGTATTGCCACCGAGTTTTCCTTTTGGTGGCATGGAAAACCCTATGCTGGCATTTATGACTCCCACCCTAATTGCTGGGGATAAAAGTCTTGTTTCAACGGTTGCTCATGAATTAGCCCATTCATGGACAGGCAACTTAGTCAGTAATGCGACTTGGCGAGACTTATGGCTTAATGAAGGATTTACCACTTACTTTACCAATCGTATTGTTGAAGCTATTTATGGTAGAGAGCAGGCAGAACTTGAATGGGTTATCGAGTACGGACGTTTGCAAGTGGAAATCGAATCTACTCCCTTAGCAAACCAAACTCTACCAGCCAATGTACAAGATCAAGATCCTAATCTGGCATTTAATCGGTTTACCTACGATAAAGCATCGATGTTTGTTCATGAACTGGAAAATCGATTAGGGCGGCCTTCATTTGATCGCTTTCTATTTGGTTATGTTGAGCATTTTTCGTTTAGCGCGATTACCACCGAAACGTTCATTGATTATGCAACACAGACATTGCTGGTGGAGCATCACGATAAATTAACCCTCTCAGAACTCAATGAGTGGGTGTACGGGCAAGGATTACCACTATGGTTTAAAGGCCCTACATCAAGCAGCTTGGATAAAGTTGATTTGGCTGTGGAAGCTATCGTCAAAGGCGCTTTGGCAAGTGAGTTGTTGGTGAGCGATTGGCGAGTTCATCACTGGCAATATTTTCTGACTCAATTACCGCTAATGGTAAGCCAAGTTACGTTATTAGATTTAGATGAGACTTTTACATTAACAAACAGTCCTAATGCAGAAATAGCGTGTGATTGGTATCGCGTCGCCATCCGTAATCATTATGATCCTGTCTTACCTGCATTAAGTGATTATTTATGCCGCATTGGCAGAGGTAAATTTGTAAGACCTTTGTTTGTTGAATTACAAATTGCTGGTTATCAACAAGAGTTGGCTGAAATCTATACAAAAGCCCGTGCTGGTTATCATCCTTCATTGCAAATTCAGTTAGATAATTTACTCAATTTTTAACAAGAAAATGTTATGACCTTTTTACATCAAAAAAAGACAAAAAAATGGCAGCCATATTGGCTGCCAAAATAACTCTTTACGGGTTGTCATTAACAATGCGCTAGCGTGTTAACACTTCCCAATGGGGATGATGATGAACATTAAAATGGTGTAGCAGTAACTCAATCCTAACTGAAGTTTGAGGTAAGAAGGATAAATCACTAAGCAGTGTAATCAATTAACTCCGGGGGAGAAGGCTAACTCATCATACTGCACTTACTTCAAACTACATTTTAATCATTACATACTTGTTCGTACAATAAATAAGACCGGGTGATATCAGGAAAGTTCACAAAGAAAATGACTTTTTTTAATTTATTTTTGTGATAGTCACTTTTTTGAGCTATCCGGTCGATATTTTTGGAGGAAGGATGCATTTTTTAAATTAGAAATAACGTTAGAGTTAACCTGGATTCGATAATATCGATTATTAAAGCGTTTGTAATTAGGTGCTTATGTTGATTTAAGTTCAGAGGTGAACTCAAGTAAGTTATTGGTTATGCATATGGCCGTGGTAAATGTCGCTGATGAGGCTTTTTGGTTTTATCAATGTAAAAGTACAAAATTAATCCAAAAAAAAGGGCAACCAATTTGGTTGCCTAAGTCGTTCTTTGTGGGGAGCGATTAACGGTGCGCTAGCGTGTTAATACTTCCCAAATAGGGATGATGATGAACAATGAACATTAAAACGGTATAGCAGTAAATCAATCCTAACTGAAGTTTGAGGTAAGTAGGATAAATCACTAAGCAGTGTAATCATTTATCTCCGGGAGAGGAGATTAACTCATTATGCTGCACTTACTTCAAGCTACATCTTTTTCGTACAATAAATAAGACCGAGCGTAATCAGGAAAGTTCACAAATAAAATAATTTTTTTTTATTTATTTTGTCAGAGTAGATTTTTTGATTTATTTGCTGATGTTTTCGAAGGGCTGGCGAGGTTTTTGAAAGCTAAAATAGCATTGAAGTGAACTGGAAATCGATACTGTAAATTTTTTAATTTTTTGGGATTAATTATTTAAAATTAGTTGTTTACTGTTAGTTTAGTTCTGAGGGGAGCTCAAGTAAGCTATTAGTTATGCATATGGTCGCGGTAAATATTGATGATAATGATTTTGGTTTTATTTGTGTAAAACACAAAATGAACATAAAAAAAGGGCAACCAATTTGGTTGCCTAAGTCGTTCTTTGTGGGTTGTGATTAACAGTGCGCTAGCGTGTTAATACTCCCCAAATAGGGATGATGATGAACAATGAACATAAAACTGTCGCGACAAGTAAATACAAAAGTCAGTAATCAAACCTTTGGATACACACTAAAACGTTGGAGGAAGACGCCTAGCGAGTAAATGTTCTTACTTGTTACCTATATTCTGACTAACGCTAATTAGAAAAGTTCATTAAATAAAGCAATAAATTTAAAAATAAATAATCGGTGGGTTTAATTCTTCTTTGGTGACCGAATATTGTGCTATGTGAACGATGTTAATCATGACATCACATCTGTTGTTTCGAGATCCTAAGCACTGGTTTTACAGAAAGATTTCGGGCTCTCAATATCGAAATCGACTTAGCGAAACTCATTAGCTTACTTACTGTCAGTTAAACGGTATCACTTGTTTAGGTGAGGTGATAAATATGTGCAGTGCTAGTCAGCTCCAACTCTTGATAACAGCTGGGGTAAATTGATGAGAATGGTTTTATGTCATGTTGGTAATATCAAACTTGCCTATTTTTGCTACTTGTCAATTTACGCTAGTAGGGCGCATTGACACATTAATAGCGTGTTGAGTTCAAGCCAATACACTCAAGTTAGGAGGCAAAGCTCTGTGTGATAGTCGGTAATTATCCCATGTTGAGTTCTCTATATAGAAAACACATCACTAGGCTAGACCTCAGCTAGATCATGCAACTCATTTTAGTTGAGTTGTGCAATCAACAGACATAAAAAAAGGCAATCAAATGATTGCCTATCGATCGACTTAGCGATCAAGGGGACCGCGCTAGAAGTCCCAGGGAGATGATGAACAAAAGTGAATATCACTGTTATTAAGTTTGAGTACCTAATGGTTTAAAAGTTCAATATAAATGTATATTTTTATCAAAATATGGATATTAATTTTATACTGATTATTTATCAGTGACTTAAAACTTGCACTTTTGTAATGAATTTATGTCGTTTACGTACTGCTATTGATGAATATCGTCTCGTACTAAGCTGTGGGTAAAAAGCTGGGTGATTAACATGACATCAATTACCCAAACCCACTTTCATTGATTCTCGGTACTCAATTACGCTATAGACGTTATGATTATCCAAGCAGTTTTTCAATGACAGCGTTGAGATCTTCTGGTTTTGTGGTTGGTGCATATCGTTCAATCACGTTTCCTTGTTTATCGACTAAAAACTTAGTGAAGTTCCATTTTATCGACTCACTACCTAAAAGGCCTTTGGCAGACTTTTTAAGATGTTGATATAACGGATGGCTGTTACTGCCATTGACTTCAATTTTACTAAATAATGGGAATGTCACGCCAAAGTTTAGTTCGCAAAATTGACTGATCTCATCTTCATTACCTTGTTCTTGTTTGCCGAATTGATTACAAGGAAAACCTAAAATAACTAAACCGCGATCTTTATACTGTTGATATAGTGTTTCAAGTGCTTTGTATTGTGGAGTGAAGCCACATTTACTTGCAGTATTAACAATAAGCAAAACGTTATCTTTAAAACTCTCCATAACAACATCATTGCCTTGAATGTCTTTTACGGAAATAGGGTAAATTGCTGCGGTCATGTGATGCTCCTTTATATGAAAGGTAAACTATAATGGGAAAGTGCTTAGCTGGCAATTAAGTTGTTGGCAACCTAATTTATCTGTTTGCTTATCAATATCAATTTCAATATAGTTGCGCATATTTTACTATCAAGAATTAAGGGCGGGCTGATGAGTGAATTAAAGAACGAACTTAGTTCTGAAGATGAAATCGACACCAGTTCACAACCACAGGCTGATGTCAGTCACGTGGTACATTTGTTAACTGAAGCCGAAGGTGATGAACAGGCCGAAGTGTTCAGTGAAATCTTGACTGAAGCAGAACCAGGCACAATTGCTTTATTATTAGAATCGTTACCGCTTGATGAACGTTATGAACGTTGGCAGCAAGTCGATGTTGAAGAGCGTGTAGACGTTCTAAACTTAATGCGCGCCGATCCTCGTTTAGGCATTGTTAAGAAAATGCCAGATGAGGAATTAGACTTACTCTTTTCTCAATTAAGTCCTGAAGACCTTATTGAATGGAGTGATTCATTACCTGACAACATTACCGATCGTGCATTAGCACAGATGGGTGAACGTCAGCGTAAGCATTTCGAACTATATGACCAATATTCTGAAAATGAAATCGGTCGTTATGCTGATCACCAGATGTTGGCATTAAGTCTTACATCTACCGTAGCACAAGGACAACGCTTTTTTCGTCGTATTGACTTAGATTGTAATGACCATCTTTTTTTAGTCGATCAAAACGATAAATATTTAGGTACAGTGCGTCGTTATGACGTTTTCAGAACTGCAGATCTTGATACTCAATTGCAGGTGTTAAAATGGGATGACAGCCGAGTAATATCTGCTGATTCATCTTTGATCGAAGCAGCCGAAGCCATTGAACATAGCCGCGAACTTGAATTACCGGTTGTCGATGAAGACGGTATATTAATTGGCCGAATGACACTGCGAACAGCTACAGCATTAGTGCGTGAACATTACGAAGCACAATTAATGGCAACTGCTGGTATGGATGAACACGACGATTTATTCGCCCCAATTGTGGTGGGAGCAAAGCGTCGTGCCGTGTGGCTAGGGATTAACTTACTCACAGCATTTTTAGCATCTGCTACCATCGGATTATTCGAAAATGTATTGTCGCAAGTCGTCGCGTTAGCGGTATTGATGCCAATTGTGGCTTCAATGGGGGGCATTGCAGGTAGCCAGTCGTTAACGTTAATGATCCGCGGTATGGCAATGGGTCAGATTTCTGCTGGTAACGTGATGTCGTTGATGAAAAACGAACTCGGTATCGGTGCGCTAAATGGTATGTTGTGGTCAATTGTCATCGGTATTATTGCCGGATGGTGGTTTAACGATACGATAATGGGTGTAGTTATTGCCTGTGCTATTTTAGTGAATATGGCTGTTGCTGCTATTGCTGGTGTGATGGTGCCGATGATCTTACAGCGCTTTAATCAAGATGCGGCGTTATCTGGTTCGGTTATTTTGACCACCGTAACCGACGTTGTAGGCTTTTTTACTTTCTTGGGATTAGCCACCATATTTTATCTGTAAAGTGGCAATACTTGTTACATCAGTAAACTACTGATTTAGCATCGTCCAAAGTTTTATTTAAATGGTCGTGAGTTCGTCAAGGCCATTTTTATTTCAACAAAAAAGCAAGTTGCAGGCAACTTGCTTTTTAAACTTGATGAGAAAATCCTGTTAAATTATTTCCACTTAGCAGGCGCGAACTCCATTTCTGCATTATCGTCAAAGTAACGGCGCTTAGTATCACGGCGGCGTTGCTTTACTTTTTTCGATTTTGGTTTTCCCTTGATGTTATCGCCCCATGGCGCATCATCTTCATCAAATTCAAATGAGTGTGACATTTTCAACATTCCAGATAACTGTACCTCTGTTGGTACAGCCTCTTTTTACCTAAAGTTAATGACAAGCTAAAGCGAAATATTTCATCCTTGATGGTAAAAATTATTGCACGTAAAGATGACACTGATATGACAATTCATTTTTTACTGTAAACAATCAAACTTTACTCAGCACCAGCTCATTAAGGCATTGAGCTAATTGTTGTTGCCAAGGTTTTGGTATGGCGAGTGTGTGTGATAAGCGGGTGTCTAACACACTGAAAGCGGGTCTATTAACGATAGAAGCATATTGTTCTGATGTAATAGGTTGTAAATAAATTGACTGAGGTAATAAGCCTAACGCTATTCCTTGTGTTTTGATCTCTTGAGCAAACTCATACCAAGTACACTTACCTGAATTACTCCAATGGTAAATCGCTGACCATTGTTTTTGTGAACACAGTTTCCACAGAAAACGTGCAAAATCGTCAACCATTGTCGGGCTGCCCGTTTGGTCGTTAACAACTTTGATGGGGTTGTCTGCGCTTGATCCTATCGTTTGTTGATTATGTGACTGCGTCATTAACTTTAGCATAGTGGTAACAAAATTATTGCCGCTGTGATGGTAAAGCCAAGAAGTTCGCACAATACAAAATAGAGCAGATTGATAGCTCAATAATGTCTCTTCGGCGAGTAATTTTGACTGCCCATAAGCATTAATGGCTGATGGTTTTTGTGTCACTGAATAAGGTGTCGATGAGCGACCATCGAATACATAATCAGTCGACAATTGAATTAGTTTGATTCCATAATGACTGGCTGCTTTTGCCATATACTCAACGGCCAATGCATTGATTTGCATTGCTGCGACTGGGTTTATTTGTGCTTTTTCTACGTCAGTATAAGCCGCGCAGTTAATGATGATATCGGGCCGATAAAAAGCTAACGCTTCATCAATAAGCTGTGGCTGAGTAATATCAACTTGTTGATGGCTCAGTTGGATTAGTTCTACAGTTTTGGGTTGAGCACGTTTTAAGGCTCTGGCGAGTTGACCTGTTTGACCAAACGTTAATATTTTCATTGATAGTGAGCCAAATACCACTGGACGGTTTGGCGTAAACCATCCGAGAAGTTATGTTTTGGTGTCCAATGCAATGTAGTAGCCAATTTACTCGCATCAATAGCATAGCGGCGATCGTGCCCCGGTCTATCAGTAATATGTTGAATGAGTGAGGAAAAACCATTGCTACTTGCCAACTGATGATTCGGCACTAATTGGGTTAGTTGTTGGCAAATTGATGCCACAACCTGAATATTAGTTTGTTCATTATTACCGCCAACAGTATAAGTTTCACCCACGTTACCTAAGGTTAATATCGTGATTAACGCTTCAACGTGATCATCAACAAAAAGCCAGTCTCGAACTTGTTGGCCATTACCATAAATAGGAATTATTTTACCCGCAAGGGCTCGGGTAATGGTGAGCGGGATAAGTTTTTCAGGATGTTGGTATGGGCCGTAATTATTTGAGCAATAACTGATCAAAGTTGGTAAACCATAGGTTCGATGCCAAGCTTTCACTAGGTGATCACTTGATGCTTTACTTGCGGAATATGGCGAACTTGGGGAGTAGGCGCTTTGTTCATTGAAATATCCGGTATCGGGTAAATCTCCGAACACTTCATCTGTCGAAATATGGTGAAAACGAAATTGCCTAGCCTTATCGCTAGATAAGCCATTATAAAATTGCCTGCTGGCTTCTAGTAGTTGATACGTGCCTACTATATTGGTTTGAATAAATTCAGCTGAGCCTGAAATGGATCGATCAACATGAGTCTCCGCCGCCAAATGCATCACGGCATCGGGTTGAAACCGATTAAACACTTCTGTTAATAATGTGCCATTACAGATATCACCTTCGATGAAATGATATCGTTCACTTTTATTTATCATCTTAAGGCTTTGAGGATTAGCGGCATATGTCAGTTTATCGATATTAATGACGCTGTGATTCGTAAAGCCTAGGATAAATCGGATTAATGCAGAACCAATAAACCCACAACCACCAGTAATCAAGATTGTGAGTGCTTGTCCGTTTTTATATGTCATTTTATGAGACCAAATGAGATTATCTTAGGGTTTATGGTCGGATTATCTTTGTCTGAGACGATAGGAGCAGGGTGCTGTTTTAAAGGCCATTGTATATTGAGTATGGGGTCATTCCATGCGATGGTTTGCTCATCGTCTGGTTGATAATATTGTGAACATTTATAAATAATATCAGCGATGTCAGACAATACGTAAAAGCCGTGTGCAAATCCTGCCGGGATCCACATTTGATAACCATTTTCGTCGGAAATTTCCTGACCTATCCACTGGCCAAATGTTTTAGACTCTTGACGAATATCGACAGCAACGTCAAAGATAGTACCTCTGGGCACACGGATTAATTTACCCTGAGGAAAGTGCTGCTGAAAATGCAGTCCGCGTAAAACATTGTTCACCGAGCGAGATTGATTCTCTTGAACGAGCTGAGGGACATCCATATTGTTTTGGATAAATGCATCACTAAAGCCATTTTGGCGTAATGTTTCCATAAAAAAACCGCGTTCATCAATGAACTTACGTGGACTAAAAATCATCACGCCTTCGAGGTGAGTGTTAATATATTTCATCAGGAAAGTTCTTATCTAATAAAGACAGTAGATACTCACCATAACCACTCTTTAGGAGTGGTTCAGCCAGAATTTTGAGTTGAAAATGATCTATCAATCCCATTGAATACGCTATTTCTTCAGGACAAGAAACTTTTAATCCTTGACGTTTTTCTATGGCAGCTATGTACTGAGTTGCTTCTGCTATCGCATCTGGTGTGCCAGTGTCTAACCAAGCTGTACCTCGGCTTAATATTTTAACATTCAGGTTATCGAGTTCTAAATATTGATTAATTACGTCGACTATTTCAAGTTCACCTCGTAGAGATGGGGTGACTGTTTTTGCGTACTCGCTGGCATGGCTGTCAAAAAAATACAGTCCAGGCATCGCAAAATGAGATTTAGGTTCTGTTGGTTTTTCTGTAATCGATATGACGTGATTATTTTCACTGAACTCAATGACACCATATGCTTGAGGGTTAGCAACATGGTAGCCAAATACGGTTGCGCAAGACATTTCATTTACGGCTTGCAATATATGTTGCAATTGGTGTCCGTAAAATAAATTATCCCCTAAAATCATTGCACAAGGGCTGCCAGCTAAAAAGGGTTCGGCAATAATAAGTGCTTGTGCAAGCCCTTCAGGCTTTGCTTGTGTTGCAAATTCAATGTTAATACCCCATTGATGGCCATTGTCCAAAAGTGCTTTGAAAAGAGCTAAATCTGAAGGGGCACAAATAAGCAAAATATCAGTAATACCAGCTTGCATAAGAGTGCACAAAGGATAATAAACCATCGGTTTATCGTAAATGGGTAATAGCTGTTTACAAACCACTTGGGTGATAGGGTATAGCCGAGTGCCTGAACCTCCAGCTAATAAAATGCCTTTTCTCATCAAACTTTCTTTAAGTGACTAATAAAATAATCTTAGCACAGCTAAGATCAATTAAGCAGGTTTGTTATTGA
This sequence comes from Shewanella frigidimarina, assembly GCF_003797125.1. GTDB lineage: Bacteria > Pseudomonadota > Gammaproteobacteria > Enterobacterales > Shewanellaceae > Shewanella > Shewanella frigidimarina. The sequence goes on along the minus strand of NZ_RKKE01000001.1, from coordinate 50,304 downwards.
TGTTATTCAGCGTTGGGGGGGGGATATTTGCTGGCCTAGTCCTTCGATTTTATCGACCCTGTATCGATCTGCGTCTGGGCCTTTAATTCGCCTAAATTTTACATCTAACAAATATAAATGATCGGAATAGACTTGATAAATATGCCCACGATCTAAAATGATAATATTACCGCTTTGATCCCATTTGAATGTTCCACTACCACGATAAGGATTGGGATCAGTGCCTAAACGAATTGTGTGGATGGTATATTGGTTCGGTTGGGTTAGTTCAAGAGTGGTATCCATCCCATCACAACTCGGACAAGGGAATACACCATGATATACACCTTGCCATTGCAAAGTTGTTTTACTACTTGAAGTGGTATCTATAGTTGAGATGTCTTGTTGGCCGCAACCGACGATTATTAATGCGATCATTATCCATAAATTTTTCATCTAAAATCCTTTTAGATACAAAATTGTCGCGCATGTAACGCTCGGCAGTTTTGATGTTCTGTGTCTCAAGTTAATGATTAACAATTTAAAATAATATCCACTTTTATGGAAGTGACTATGTAAAGCATGTCTATTTGACTCAAGTTAAACTTGTATGACGATGATGATTTTAGTATAGATAAGCAAAGCGCTCTTGCGCTTTTATTACCTATTGATCCCGATGCTAATTTCCGATGTTAATATATAGGTATATCATAGATTTTAAGTCTTAATGGTTAAACTTTAGTCTGTATATCGAAAAATTGTTTTATTTCATCAATTCTATCCATTGCATCTTGATAGCCTAAATCAATCAAGGTGGTGGTATAGCTTTTTTCGAATAATAAGTACGACACAATACTTGAGTCAGACTGTCTGTTAATACCAAATAATTTCAATAAAGTTTTGATTGCAAAAGGCATGTCATCATAAAACCGTTCCGCAATTCGGCTTAAATCTTGACTTGGTTTCATCACTAAAGTATCGATATGGCGTAAGTTCAAGGTTTCACGGTCTTGTGGGGATATCATTGATAAGGTGTTGTTGACCCGTTGCAGACGCTCTAAATCGCTGTTCAATGTATCCGAAAAAATGGTATCTAATAAATGTCCGGCGATTGTTGCTGTTTTAGGGTGATATTCAAACTCGATGGGAAAGTGTTTGTGTGGGCTGTCTAAATTAATCACAAATATTTTATTAGCGCCAAGGTGGATTGGGCTTGATAGTGGTGATAATTGATGGACAGACCCATCACCATAATAGGCTTGATTAAGTTTAATTGATGGGAATACCATCGGAATAGCTGAGCTTGCAAGTAAGTGCTCAGTATTTAATAAACTGCGAATACCGACTCGTCTAGCACGTTGCCAATCATCAATGTGTTCGTTACCTTGATAGAAAGTATATGAACGTGAATTGTTGTAGCATGAGGAGTCGATACTGATAGCTTTGAGTGCATCATTACCAATATTACGATCAATTCTTTTAAAATCGATAAGATTATTCAGCAACTCTCGTAAGGGTTGATTATCCAGCAGGCTACCTGCATCAGTATTGACTTTGTCATCTTGAAGACCTTTGATAGCCATTCGTCCCAAATGTCTCAACACTTGAGGGATAGACGTGCGATAGACTTTATGGGTTTCAAAATGACGCCACACCCAATCCAGTTTTTTTATGGCTAAATGGAAGCAAGATGCATGGGTTGCTATCGATATTGCATTAATGGCACCAGCAGATGTACCACAAATAATATCAAATGGGACATTATGATTGCGCGGGTAAAACTGCACTAGCGCTTTTAATACGCCAATTTGATAAGCAGCCCTGGCCCCACCACCTCCTAGTACTAATGCTGTTGATACTGGCAATCTCGATCCTTTAATCTGTTAAGCATGCTTGATTCTAGTATGAATTCTTTTTGTGTTATACACCAGCTACCAATAAGTCGACTATGTTATTTATTGTCTATACTTTATCAATATTCTATTTATTCTAGGCGTAAACCTCTTAAAAATGAACAGTAGAACATGGATATGATCGCCCCTGTACAAAGTAAATCGAGATAGATAATAAGATCTAAACTGGTTTTTTTCTCGTATGTCTATATTTACTTAAATGATGTGGATCAGGAATGAGCACATCATAATTTTTTGATGTTTCGATGGTTACGTGTTAATTTTTTGTTAATTAACACTCGTTGATAATCCAATTTTAAGGATGGCATGTGGCTCTGTTTAAGACAACATCAGCAGTATCGGTTGATAACGATACAGTAAATAAAGCAAAGCAACTTTCTCCTTGGAAGATTGCCATCATTGATGATGAACCAGGCATACATGATGTGACTAAGTTCGCATTGAGTCATTTTGAGTTAGAAGGGAGAAAACTCGCTTTTTATTCAAGTTTTAGCGCTGAAGAAGGATTCATTTTACTACGTGATGAGCCTGATATCGCGCTTGCATTTATCGATGTTGTGATGGAAAACGATCACGCGGGGCTCGATTTAATTGAACGTATTCGAGGTGCGTTAAATAATCACAGTACAAGGATTATTCTTCGCACTGGCCAGCCGGGCTGTGCTCCTGAAGAAAGGGTGATCAGAGAGTTTGATATCAATGACTACAAAGCAAAAACTGAATTAACCGCTACCAAACTTAAATCGTGTGTTTATGCTTCCTTGCGTTCATACCGTGATATTAAAACAATTGAACAAAGTCAGCTTGGGATGGAGAAAGTCATCCAAGCTTCTTCTTCAGTGCTATTAAGCCATACACTGCACAATTTCGGCAGTGCCGTTCTTGAACAAACATTGCAATTACTTAATTTGAATAGTTCAGCGCTCTATTTAACCAGTTTTCGTAAAGATCTCTACCAAGATACTCATATGAACCTATTAGCAGCGACTGGCAATATGGTCAGTTACTCTGAAATAGAAAATGTCCAATCACTTCCGGGTGAAGTAAAAGAGTATATTATTGAAGCCATTAGTTTAGAGAAGTCGATAGTTCACGATAATATTTATGTAGGCTTTTATAAATTTGGCCAAGATGTAACCAGTATTTTATACCTCCAACACGACAGCGCATTAACACCGTTGCAAGTCAGGATCCTTGAATTATTTGCCGCTAACGTCAGTCTGACCTTTGAAAACCTTTCAAGCAAAGAAAACGTCCAACAAACACAACGCGAACTGATCTTAATTATTGGTGATGCGATTGAGCAGCGCAGTAAAGAAACCGGTGCTCATGTAAGGCGTGTGGCGGTGATGAGTGAAATGCTGGCTAACTATATTGGTATGAACGATGATTTTGTTGAAACCATGCGCTATGCCGCCCCTTTGCATGATGTGGGTAAAATAGGTATTCCTGAAAGCATTTTACATAAACCAGGTAAGTTGACCGATAGCGAGTGGGAGATAATGAAAACCCATGCAGAAAAAGGCTACAACTTACTTGCGGCATCAAATCGTATCATAGCCAAAATGGGCGCTCGCATTGCCTATACACACCATGAACGATGGGACGGTAATGGCTATCCTCGTGGGTTAGTTGCTGATGCTATACCTATTGAAGGTCGCATTATGGCTATTGTCGATGTGATTGATGCACTTTTGTCAAAACGCAGTTATAAAGACGCCTGGTCAGCTGAAAAAGTAAGAGATTATTTAATTGAGCAGTCAGGTAAGCAATTTGATCCTTTGATGTGTGATGCCAGTTTAACCTTGCTTGATAAGTTTGTTGAGATACAGCAGCAAATGCCAGATGAACCTGCACAAAGCACACATTAAGCCAAAGATTATGAATCAGAATTTAGAGCAAGTATTACTGGCTGTCAGCCAGTCTGAATTGATTGATACCGGCGACTTAGATTCGGCTTCAAAATTGATTATCGATTCAGTTTGTCGCGGACTTGACATCGATAGGGCGGGTATATGGCTGTTAACCGAAGATAACCAATCAATCGGTTGTTTTTTATTAGTTGATAATCAAACTAAGCAAAATAATATCACGCTAACTCGCTTAGAATTTCCGGGGTATTTTAGCGCCCTAGATACAGAAAGAACAATTGCTGCCAGTGATGCGATGACAGATCCTGCGACCTGTGAGTTTAAAGATATTTATTTGCGTCCCAATGCAATCACAGCCATGTTAGACAGCCCAATAAGACATGCTGGTAAAATGATCGGAATTGTCTGTTGCGAGCATAAGGGGGGCATTAGGCATTGGAGCCGTGATGAGCAATCATTTGTGAGCTCTTTGGCTGATTTGTATGGTAGGGCTGTCAATGCGAAAAAGGTCAAAGCTTATCAAAATGAACTTGAATTGAATAATGTTGCCTTAGAAGCTGAAGTTGAAAAGCGAACTGCGGAGTTAAAAAATGCGATAAATAACTTACAAGCGACACAAGCCAGTTTAATAGAGAGCGAAAAGCTTGCCGCCTTAGGTAATCTTGTTGCTGGTGTTGCACATGAAGTGAATACTCCATTAGGTATTTCGGTGACATCAACCAGTCACTGTATCGATGAGTTAACTAAACTCAAAACCTTATTCGCCGCGGGTGAATTAGAACAACAAGACTTTGAAGAGTTTATCCATACACTCACTGACGGATTACATTTAATTGAACGTAATTTATCGCGTGCCGCAGAGTTAGTTCATAACTTTAAACGCACAGCAGCTGACCAGCTTATTTTAGAAAAAGAGCAGGTTAATTTAACTGAATATTTGGAGCAAATATCTTCCCCTCTTAGGCCATTAACCCGTAAGCAAGGTATCGAACTTGATATTCAAATAGAACCAGACTTGGTTGTTGAATCTTATCCTGGTGCTATAGCACAAATCTTTACTAATTTGGTGTCCAATTGTTTTCGACATGCATTTCCTGCTGATTTTGTAGGACAAAAGCGAATTATATTAGGCGCAAATTACTGTGGTGATGAAATAAAGATGTTTTACAAAGATAATGGTAAAGGCTTGAGCCCTGAAGTAAAGCGTAGAATATTTGAACCTTTTTTTACTACTGCACGCAACATTGGTGGCACAGGGTTAGGCATGTCTATTGTGTATAATCTAGTAACGCAAAAATTAGGCGGTAGGCTTGAGATTATTTCAGAGTTGAATCAAGGCCTTGAAATCGATATTTATATCAAAAATATTACATAAAAGTGTTTTGCAGCGATAAAAAAACGCACTCTAAAGTGCGTTTTTTCAGGTTATATCGTTAATAACTAGCCTTTAGCAGCATTTGTTAAAAACGCCACAATCTCATCGAATGGAATATCTTGTTTCTCACCCGTGCGACGGTTTTTATATTCAAATACACCAGCATCAATATTGCGATCGCCAATCACGACAACATGCGGCAAGCCAATGAGCTCCATGTCGGCAAACATAACCCCAGGACGCTCTTTACGATCATCCATCAATACTTCAACACCAGCATCAGCCAGGTCTTGGTAAAGTTTTTCGGCAATGTCAGCTACACGATGTGACTTATGCATATTCATTGGCAAAATGCCTACAGTAAACGGTGCAATAGCTTCAGGCCAGGTAATGCCACGGTCATCGTTGTTTTGCTCAATAGCAGCAGCCACAATACGACTCACGCCAACGCCGTAACAACCCATCAATAACACTTGGGCTTTACCGTTTTCGTCTAACACAGTGGCATTCATTGATTTAGAATAACTTGTTCCCAACTGGAAGATATGGCCGACTTCAATACCACGAGCCATGGCATACGTACCTAAGCCATCAGGCGTTGGTTCACCTTCGACCACATTACGGATATCCGCAGCAGTCGCTAGAGGCAAGTCGCGGTCCCAGTTAATACCAAAATAATGCTTATCTTCAGCGTTAGCACCCGCGGCAAAATCGCTCATCACAGTGACACTATGATCAACAATAATTGGCATCGTTAAGCCAACAGGTCCTATAGAACCAGGACCTGCTCCAACTGCAGCACGAATTTCTGCTTCTGAAGCAAATTCAAATGGTGACGCGACTAATTCAAGCTTGTCGGCTTTAATTTCGTTAAGTTCGTGATCGCCACGGATAACTAATGCAACTAATGGCACTTCGTCAGTAGCACCTTTTACGATTAAGGTTTTAACCGTTTTAGTGATGACTACATTAAATTGCTCAACTAACTCAGCAATCGTTTTGGCGTTAGGCGTATCCACTAACGTCATTGCTTCAGTCGGCGTGGCAAGAGTATCGGTTGGCATTGGTGATTCGGCTTTTTCAATGTTAGCGGCATAATCGCTACCCGTTGAATAAGCGATTAAATCTTCACCACTGTTAGCCAGCACATGGAATTCATGCGACATGCTACCACCGATAGAACCAGTATCAGCCAGTACTGGACGGAATGATAAGCCCATACGAGTCAGAATATTGCTGTATGCGGTATGCATAGCGTGGTAAGTGTTATCCATGGTTTCTTGATCTAAATGGAAAGAATAGGCATCTTTCATCAAGAATTCGCGCGCGCGCATGACGCCGAAGCGAGGGCGAACTTCATCACGGAACTTAGTTTGTACTTGGTAAAGTGTTAGCGGTAGTTGCTTGTAAGAACTTAATTCTTTACGGACTAAATCAGTGATCACTTCTTCATGGGTTGGCCCTAATACGAAGTCACGATTATTACGGTCTTGGAAACGTAATAACTCAGGACCAAACTTATCCCAACGACCCGTTTCAACCCATAGATCTGCAGGCTGGACTAACGGCATTAATATTTCGATAGCACCTGTTTTGTTCATTTCTTCACGAACAATGGCTTCAACTTTACGTAAAACACGTAAACCTGACGGAAGCCAAGTGTAGAGACCTGAAGCATTACGACGGATCATACCGGCTCGTAACATTAACTGATGACTAATCACCTCTGCATTAGCAGGGGTTTCTTTTTGTGTTGAAAGCAGGTAGTTGCTAACTCGCATTCCCGATGTCCAAAATAGTTGCTATGAATTAGCATCATTTTAGCACCTGAATCAATGATGTCACCTGCTAATTCGACTCAAAAGATGGCTTTGTGATACTTAAATGGTAGCTGGCTATTTTTTATCGCGTCGGTCGCCAATAACTCGGGCTGGATTACCAGCAACAATAGCAAAATTGGGTACATCTTTTGTGACAATGCAGCCCATGCCAATCACCGCACAATCTCCAATGGTGACACCGTCAACAATGCCCGCCTGAGCGCCAATCCATACATCTTGGCCTATCACTACACCTTTTGATGTCGCGGGTTGTTTATAAATGGGTTCGCTGGGTGACATACCATGGTTAAAGGCATAAATCGTGACGTTGTTAGCAATACGAGTTTGGTTGCCAATTTTGATACCATTTCGGCCCCCGTCTATACTACAGCCATGGTTAATGGCCACTTCATTGCCTAGGGTGATTGGACCATGCATAAACACATCAGCGGCAATCATGCATTGGTTACCTATAGAGATATCACGACCCGGTTCGGCAAAAAGCTGAGCTTGTGGGGCAATAAAACACTGTTCACCTATATGAATGGTTTCAAGCTGACATAACCGTTGTTGAATGTCATCTTGCCAAGGTTTTGCCCATGATAAATGCTTTGGTTTAAGTGAAAAATACAGCCATGGCATCCATGATAAGCGTTTCTTATGTTGTGCTTGATAATCTATGTCTGCCATTAATTTAATCCTTCAACAGTTCAACTTTTGTCGGCTTGAGTTCTAACACTTCAATACCTTGAGCTGTGATATGCCAAAAGATATCTAAGTCGTATAATGCCACTTGATAAAGTTTGGGATCGTTTTTGGCTTTTTTGTATGCAGGACGAGGATCTTGCGACAACACACCGTCTATAAGTGCGGCAAGATCTTGGTATTGTTCTTGCTGGCTATAGAGGTTGATCTGCTGAGTGGCTAAGGTTGTGTAAGTAAGTGGAACTAATATCGGTGCATCTTGGGCAATGCCACCCTGTGCATCGATAATAACATCTGAGAACGGAATATAAGGTTTGATATCGACAATCGGCGTGCCGTCTAATAAATCCATTCCAGATATTACTAAGCACACTTTACCTTTACGATTAACCACTCCGTGCAATTTAACAACGGACTGACCGATTCCATTTGGCCGAAATGTTGAACGAGTTGCAAAGACACCTAATTTTTCATTGCCGCCTAAACGGGGAGGGCGAACGGTGGTTTTCCAACCTTGAGCCAGATTTTCATGGAAACAGAATAATAACCATAAGTGTGAATATTGCTCTATTCCTCTAACGGCATCAATGTGATTAAACGCAGGTTCAAACTCTATATAACCTACCGCATTGACTAAACCTGGCTGACGAGGAATACCAAACTTTTGTTTGTAAGGTGTTCTGCATATTGCAACAGCATTTAATTGGCTGCTAAACGGAACGCTAGATTTATGATTCATTAGATCTGTTTGACTGTGTCGATCGTTGCTTTGTGTCATGCGATACCTGAATTAAGCAAACAAAGGGAGTTATAAATCAAATATAGAAAATGTTGATGAGTGTTATATGAGCACTCATCATTTATGGGCAGTCAATATAATATATTGAGTTGTTATTTTTCTGTAGGAGTTTTAATGGCTTGACCGACACAAAGTGCACGGCTAAAACAACTATTGTCTGCTTCAGTAATCATAAAACAGCTTTTAACCACAAAACCATTTGCGCCCATATCTGCAGCAGCTCTTCTGGCATTGGTTCGTGCTACGGCCATTTGTGGTGGTGCATCTTGTTTGGTTTCTTGGCAGGCTTCGCCTTCAACTAAACCTAAAGTTTCAAACGTTCCTTTAGGTTGATCACTACCTTCATATAACGTTACATCACCGACTTTAAAATAATCATTGATCGCTTTACTGTCTAAATTACTTTTGAACGTATAATCACTCGCACAAGCGCTCAATAATAGTGCTATACCTGAGGCAATAAATGCATATTTAAGAGGAAAAGTCATAGCCGTAGCCTTCTATTAATGGGGAATGGATCAACGACGGTTAGTTTACCTTTTCTCTTGCCGATGATAAAGCGCTCAAATGCTATAAAAAAAGAGCTTACCGAAGTAAGCTCTTTTTTATTTTAAAGGATAACGGTGTGGTTAACCCTTAATCAGAATAATTATTCCATACCAGGAATTAAAAATTCGCTCATATTTTTGCCGCTATCAACTTGTTGTTTGAATACGGTAGGCATACGACCTTGGCCAGTCCATTGAATTAATTCACCATCAACAGTGATTTGATATTTTGGTGGACGTGGTGCACGTTTGGTTTTAGCTGTTTTAACAGAAGACGTCACGTCACCTAAATCTTCAATTGATAAACCACTGTTTTCAATTTGAGCAAGAATTTCAGCAATACGAGCGTTACGCTCTGCATTGGCTTCAAGTTCTAATTTCTCTTCTTCTTGACGTTCGGTAATGATTTTTTCTAATTTCGCCGCTGTTTCACGTAAATCATCAAGAGACAATTCTTTTACTGCAGCTTTAAAACGACGGCCGTGGGTTAATATGTCTAAAAAGTCACTCATGTTGTATAGTTTCCTAATGATTTATTTATAAAATAAAAGTTATAAGAGATAAAAAGTATCAACGTTCCGTGTAAGTTTCAGTACTTCATATTGTTTATTTGGGTCGTTATTATTAATATAAGTCAGATTAATTCTCTGATTATTACTAACACAGCTTAATCAATACTGAATATAGCTATAATAATAGAAACTATTTGGCATTGAATCAAATAAAATCATCTAATTATGCAATTAATTTTAATTAAGCATTCCCATTAAGTAATTAATGATCCACTACTTGTTTAGTTTGATTGCCACCACAATAACAAAAAATATGTAAACAGTCGTTTGACTTTGATTGACGTTAACGTTAACAGGACGTAAAGTTAACCCATCTTGCATTGGCGAACGCCAGTGTGTTGTCCATATACATTGAAGGTGTAGGAAGGAAAACCTATGAAAGTATTGGTGCCTGTTAAACGCGTAGTTGATGCCAATGTGAAAGTCAGGGTAAAAGCTGATAACACAAATGTTGATACGACCAACCTTAAAATGGCGTTAAACCCATTTTGCGAAATAGCGGTAGAAGAAGCTGTTCGCCTCAAAGAAGCTGGCATTGCCACTGAAGTTGTAGTGGTAAGTGTTGGCCCTAAAGCGGTGCAAGAACAATTAAGAACCGCAATGGCACTGGGTGCCGACCGAGCGATTCATATTGAGACCGATGAAGAGTTAGTGCCTCTTTCGATTGCTAAGCTGTTAAAGGCAGTGCAAGAAAAAGAGCAAGCACAACTTGTTATTTTTGGTAAGCAGTCAATTGACGGCGACAATAACCAAACGGGTCAAATGCTCGCAGCATTAACTGATATGCCACAAGCGACATTTGCATCAGAAGTCAAAATTGATGGTGACATGATTACGGTTACTCGTGAAATCGATGGCGGACTACAAACGCTGAAAATGCCTTTGCCTGCGATTGTGACGGTAGACTTACGTTTGAACGAACCTCGTTATGCTTCATTACCTAATATTATGAAAGCTAAACGCAAACCATTAGAGATTATGGCTGTGGCTGATCTTGGTGTGAGCTTAAGAGCGCATCAAACAGTACTTAGCGTCACTCCTCCTGTTGAGCGTAAAGCGGGCATCATGGTGTCTTCTGTTGAAGAGTTAGTTGATAAGTTAAAAAATGAAGCGAAGGTGATCTAATATGACCATTTTAGTATTAGCAGAACACGATAATGTTAGCTTGAAAACTGACACGGCGAAAGTGGTTAGCGCTGCAGCAGCCATTGGTGGTGATATTCATGTGCTGGTTGTTGGTGCAGATTGTTCTGCCGCGGTGAGTGCAGCACAAAGTCTAGCGGGTGTGAGTAAAGTATTAGTGGCAGATGCCGCTCAATATGGCGCTCAATTAGCTGAAAACGTATCAAAGTTAGTTGTTGAAATTGCGGCTGATTACGAGCATATTTTAGCGGCGGCAACCAGTATAGGTAAAGATACATTGCCTCGCGTAGCAGCATTATTAGACGTTGCCCAGATTTCTGAAGTGATTGAAGTTGTAAGCAGTGACACTTTTGTACGCCCTATTTATGCGGGTAATGCGCTTGCAACTGTGCAAAGCTTAGATGCTAAAAAAGTCATGACAGTGCGCTCTAGTGCATTTGATGTTGTAGCATCAACAGGCAGTGCTGAAGTCGTCAACTTAAGCCAAACAATAGATTCAAAAACTGAGTTTGTTTCTCAGTCACTCACTGAATCTGCCCGTCCTGAACTCGGCAATGCAGGCATTATTGTGTCTGGTGGTCGTGGTATGGGCAGCGGTGAAAACTTTGCTATTTTAGAACAACTCGCCGATAAGTTAGGCGCAGCAGTAGGTGCATCACGTGCAGCTGTTGACGCAGGGTTTGTACCTAACGACTTGCAAGTAGGCCAAACAGGTAAGATTGTCGCCCCTAACTTGTACATTGCAGTGGGTATTTCTGGCGCGATTCAGCATCTTGCTGGTATGAAAGATTCAAAAGTGATTGTGGCCATTAACAAAGACCCTGAAGCCCCTATTTTTCAAGTAGCGGATTATGGTTTGGTTGCCGACTTATTTGAAGCGGTACCGGCATTGAATAACCTCGTTTAATCTGACGTTAACTCGTTAGGTGGGAAGTTGATTAAGTTAGTTTTTTCAATCGACTTTAAAGCACTATTATACGTTTTGTTATTCGATTAAAAGGTTTCTACCTATACGGTAGAAACCTTTTTTATTGGGCTAGTCTTGGATTTAGTCTTAGTTTTAGTACTGATTTTGATGATAACGTTAAAAAATTCAGTTCAAATATCGACGGTTTAATGCGGTTGCCGTTTTTGTGTCCATTACATTAGTGTGCATTTGATTTAAAAACGTTAAACTAATGCTGTTCAATTGTTGTTTAAGTTGGCGTTGTTGTTATTTGTGGTTCTGTTTAGTGCTTTTTACTGGCGCAGAATATGCGATTTATGATTGTATGTTCGCGTTGTTTGTCATGAGCTTTATGTACAAACAACAAAAGTAGAGGTGCGTTGCATAAAAGTCATGTTGAATTGGGTGATGCCAATAATTCGACATAAAAGGATGCAATGCCGAAATAAATGAGGTTATCAGCTTCATTTGTTGGGGCAGTTCTCGAAAGGGACTGCACTGTCATAGTGTTTTTATCGACATGATAAAAAGAATGATATTCATATTAAATGGATATTGCTGTGGAGTGCTACTAGTTAAGTTAACGCATACACTTTCTGTGTATGTTTAGCCTTATTTCTAGTTTTTTCTCCATTCGTATCCAACGAAGAAATAATTAAATTATGATAATAAGTTATGCCGATTCGGCACTTTCTGTTTTGCCACCACTTGTGGCTATTACTCTGGCCATTTTAACTCGTAAAGTATTGCTATCTTTAGGGGTAGGCATTGTTTTTGGCGCCTTATTACTGACCGATTTCTCATTGGTTAGCAGCGGCGAATATATCTTAAATACCGCTAGCCAGTTAGTTTGGAAAGACGCAGCGCTGAATAGTTGGAATGTGTACATTTTAGGCTTTTTGATTGTGCTGGGCATGATCACAGCATTGATCACCGTTAGCGGCTCAGCCCGTGCTTTTGCTGATTGGGCTAAATTGCGTATTCGTAATAAACGTGATGCCAAGTTAATGACCATGTTTTTAGGCTGCGTAGTGTTTATTGATGATTACTTTAACAGTTTAGTCGTCGGCTCGATTTCACGTCCAATTACTGACCGCTACCATATTTCGCGTGCCAAATTGGCTTATATTCTTGATTCCACCGCCGCACCAGTGTGTGTTATTTCTCCCGTGTCTAGCTGGGGGGCATACATTATCGCATTAATTGGCGGTATTTTAACTGCCCATGGATTTACCGATTCTGGCCATTTGAGTGTCTTTATTCAAATGATCCCAATGAACTTTTATGCCATTTTCTCGTTATTATTATTACTGTGTGTAGCAACGTTTAGCTTAGATGTAGGCCCAATGCGTCAGCATGAATTAAATGCACTGCGTGGTAATTTGTTTGATGAGTCAAAAGGCCAACCACCTGGCGCAGTCACAGATTTACCTGAAGCCGATACCGGTAAAGTGATTGGCTTGTTTTTACCTATCGCGGTATTGGTGTTCGCGACAGTGTATTTTATGGTTTCAAGTGGCGCTGATGTGTTAGCAGCAAAAGACTTACCGTTTAATGTACTCGGTGCATTTGAGAATACTGATGTTAGCTCGTCACTATTTTTTGGCTCTGTTATTGGTCTTATTGCAACACTCATTCTTGCGATTCAGCAAAAAGTTGATTTGTCTATGTTACTCAAAGGAATGTCGGTTGGTGCGCGATCTATGTTGCCAGCCATTTACATATTGCTTTTTGCATGGACAATTTCGAGTGTGATTGGTCAGCTTGAAACCGGTAAATATATGGCAAGCTTAGCCACTGATAATATTCCATTTGCCTTACTCCCTGCAGTGTTATTCTTGTTAGCGGGTATTACCGCATTTTCGACTGGCACAAGTTGGGGCACGTTTGGGATTATGTTGCCTATTGCCGCAGACATGGCGATGGGAAGTGATAGCACGATGATGTTGCCAATGTTGGCTGCGGTGTTATCTGGTGCGGTATTTGGCGATCATTGTTCGCCCATTTCTGACACCACCATATTGTCGTCAACCGGCGCCAGTTGCCATCATATTGATCACGTTGTTACTCAACTGCCGTATGCCTTAATTGCTGCTTTAATTAGCTTGGTCGGTTACACCGTATTAGGTTTTACTGGCTCATTAATCGCAGGGTTAGTTTGCTGTAGCGTGTTGTTTGTCATCAGCATTGTGATATTACACTTTTGGGCTAAGAAGTAATTTCTTAAACTAAGCCCTAGTGTATGTAGGTAAATGTCCAATTTAAGCTGTGATGGAAATGCCGTACTCATAACGAATACGGCATTTTTGTTTGTCGTTGTCATGTTAAAACAGTTACTATATGCAACATAAACAGACCAACTATTAGGACGCATAATTTTGGCGCAACTGTACTTTTATTATTCGGCAATGAATGCCGGTAAATCGACTTCATTACTACAGTCTTCTTATAATTACCGCGAGCGCGGGATGCATACTTTAGTGATGACGGCATCGATAGACAATCGTTATGGTGTCGGCAAAGTGTCATCACGTATCGGCATCGAAACCGAAGCGCAGGTGTTCGGTAGCACTGATAATTTAATAGAGTTAATTTCGACGTCGAATGATGAGCAAAAAATTCACTGCGTATTGATTGATGAAAGTCAGTTTTTAAGTAAAGAACAAGTTAGGCAGATCACACACGTTGTTGATAATCTTGATATTCCAGTATTGTGTTATGGCCTTCGTAATGATTTTCAAGGCGAACTATTTCCAGGCAGCCAATATTTATTAGCCTGGGCTGACAAATTAGTTGAGCTTAAAACGATTTGTCATTGTGGCCGTAAAGCAAACATGGTCGTGCGTCTTGATCATGATGGTAAACCGATGCGTGAAGGCGAGCAGGTTGCCATTGGCGGTAATGAAAGTTACGAGTCGGTTTGTCGTAAGCATTTTCGTGAGTTTTTGTGGGATTAATGGTCAGTTTATTTGAGCTGAGCTGACGTTAATCAATATTTATTTAAGCCACATTTAAAGACTCGACACAGAATAAAAAAAGCCGCTTCAAGTTAATTGATGCGGCTTTTTTGTGTATCATTATTTATTAAAAATCAGCTTCTGCGAAATCAACAATATCTGCACTGCTCGATTCAATTTGTTTGCGTAAACTGCGGGTTTGACTACCCCAATAGCTCATAAAGAATTGTGCTGTTTTAAGTTTAGCTTGGTAAAAGCCAGTCTCTTCAGTACCTGCTTCTAATGCGGCTAATGATGTTGCCGCAACGCGAGTCCACATCCACGCTAGCGCTGTAATACCAAACAACTGCATATAGGCCATTGACGCTGCACCAATAAGATCAGGATTCTTGCTGGCTGACTGCACAATAAAACCGGTGGCTTTTTCAAGATCGCCTGCTGCATCCATTAAGCCTGCAAGATAAGGTTTCATTGCGTCATTACCAACGTTTTGCTGAATTAATTCCTTCACCATACCTGACCACAGGGTTAATGCTGCACCTTTGTCGGCAAGTAATTTGCGGCCGACTAAATCGAGAGCTTGTACTCCATTTGTGCCTTCGTAAATCATTGCAATACGGATATCACGTACAAACTGTTCCATACCCCATTCATTAATATAACCATGACCACCATAAATTTGCTGGGCATCAACACACGCTTTAAAGCCTTGGTCGGTGACAAAGCCTTTAACAATTGGTGTAAATAATGCCGCAAGTGCATTAGCTTGTTTGGCTTTTTCTGGATCGGTATGACGTTCTACTTGGTCAAGCCACAGTGCTTGTTGACCCATTAACGCACGTGTACCTTCATTGAACGACTTTTGTGATAACAGCATACGACGCACATCGCCATGGACTAATAATGAGTCAGCAGCTTGTTCAGGCTGCTTAACGCCACTTAATGCACGGCCTTGAATACGCTCTTTGGCATAAACGAGAGCATTTTGATAAGCAATATCTGATACGCCTAAACCTTGAATACCCACACCTAAACGTGCTTGGTTCATCATGGTAAACATGGCTTTTAGACCTTGATGTGCAGCACCAACAAGCTCACCGATAGCGCCGTCAAAATGCATGACACATGTTGAGTTACCATGAATACCCATCTTATGCTCAAGACCTGTTGCGCTAAGCTTGTTAGCTTCGCCTAAGCTACCATCGGCATTCACTAAAAACTTAGGTACAGCAAATAGTGAAATCCCTTTAACACCTTCCGGTGCATCAGGTAAACGCGCTAATACTAAATGAATGATGTTGTCGGCGAGATCGTGATCGCCAGACGAGATAAAGATTTTTTCGCCGCTAATGGCAAATACATCGTCACCCGCAGGAACCGCTTTAGTACGTAATAAGGCTAAATCTGTACCCGCATGAGACTCGGTTAAGTTCATGGTACCAGTCCACTCGCCACTGACCAGTTTTGCTAAGTACTTTTGCTTTAGCGCATCACTGCCGTGAACATGAATGGCTGAATAAGCGCCATGGGTTAAGCCTGGATACATGGCAAACGCCATATTAGTGGCGGTTTTCATTTCGGTTGCGAATGTACCGATAACTTCAGGTAAACCTTGGCCACCAAATTCAGGATCACAGGTTAATGTTGCCCAACCATCTTGTACGTATTGTTTATAAGCTTGCTTGAACCCAATAGGGGTAATGACCTTACCATCAACCAGTTTACAACCTTCTAAGTCACCGCTGGCATTGAGTGGCAACATGATGTCGGTGCTGAAATCGGCAACACCTTGCAAAATTGCATCAGTGAGATCCGCATCTATTTCATCAAAACCGCGTAAATCAGTTTGTTTATAGACATTAAGCAGTTCAGACAGAATGAATTGATAATCGCGAAGAGGAGCTTGGTAAATAGGCATAAGATCATTCCTTGGTTATGTTGTATTTTAGTTTGGTCTCGGCAACAAGGTGCAGCTTGTTACTGGTCCAATCAGATAGTTGATTTCTCTAACCTTACCCAATTTCGAGTAAAAACTCAGTATTATTTTTACGTAAACGTAAACTTAATAGTATGTGTTCAACGTATCGATATGTTTACTCTGAAATATGTGTGTTGTTAACTTCTTTGTTAATACAGTAATCACCTTTGGAAAGTTCAGTACTGATGAACTTTTTTGCTTTGCTAACGAATACATAATCGTTTTGTCCGGTTTGTATAATTTCAACTCGGAATAGCAGATGAGATAAATTAATCTATCAAAATTATTTTGAAGCTTAAGACTCTAAAAATATAAGTCTTTGAAACTGCAGAAATCTCACTGGTTAGCAGGAGTTAAGATGATGCAAGATTTAATCAAGGATCCACAAGCTAGTTATTAAATTCGTAGGGATACTTCAGGTTCTAATCCAATTTTATTATGTTCTATTAAGTAACTTGTCTTACTGAGTCTACATAGCATCCAGCAGCAAAAGAACCAGAGTCACAATAACTAAGAGTATAAATAGAGTGGTCGCAATTGACCAACGCTGCAAAAAGTATTCACCGGTGCCGAACGTGTTCTGCCATCCTCGCTTTTGCCTGAGTCCCTTACATCTGGCAAACCATGAAGAGCGAAGTTCTGGCAAAGTCTCGTTTCCCATCCCCCCTCCCCAACGAATGAAGGCATCAAACCAACGCTCTACAGACAATTCCGTCAGGTTCTCATTGCTCGATCCGGATGTTTCGCCTTCATCCTTGAACCACTCAAGCCCTGCGGTCATCAATGCCAGTCCCCATCCTAGAGAGGCAATGAAGACATGGGCTGAGTCTCCATATTGATTCCATAGGGCAGGTTTGATCAGCCCCGTCCCCAAGCCTATAACAAAGCTTCCCGTCGCAATGAAGAAAACACAGATAAGTCGCTGTTTCCATTGAACCCGCGAAACTGACAGCATGGCATAAAAGATTGTCGTAAAGCCGATCGCTAGCAGCACAGCTCCAGCCATGGGTGCGGCAAGTTCACCCAACGGCAACCAACGCAGGCCACAAAGCAAGCCCGTGGCGACGGGGCCTAGCCACAACAGCAGCGCCATCGCCGGCCGAACCGAGTAATAAGACAAAGATAGCCATCGATGTAATGGCCACACTCCTACCTTGAGGGCGATACCGACAATTACCATCGACAGATAAAAAGATGATGACTCTGATAGCGTCATTGCTTTGGTTAGGGTAGCGAAGTCCAGATATTCTGTTGTTGCGGTGGCCATCATCATGGCCTCGAATAGCAGGATGTCTGCTAGGATCAGTAGCACCAGATATATCCGCCCAGCGCGGCGAGTAGTTTCGTCACCATGAGTAAGCAAGAGGCCAATACACGCGTAGCTCATCAGAGTCGTAAAGCTGAAGAAGACAATCATATCCGTTGCCAGCACTGCGCCAATCTGCCCCACTAGAAATAATAGCAGTAAGCTAGTCTGTGGATTATAGCCGTCACATTTGGCTGGAGTAGGCACAAAGGCTGCTCCAACGCCCCACACCACCACCGACATAGCCAGCCACCAACGCGATAGCGCGTCTATACCCAACCCAGCGCCCAGCCAAAACCAGGGCAGTTCAATAGCAAAATCCACAGGAATAAACACAAGCGTAGCAGCTGGCAACAGCGCCATATGTATCGGTCTGGGTAGGTGAGTATGCAGTGCAGGGAACGCCAACAGCAGCGGCAGGCCTAGTGCTGATAAAAGTAGGGATACACTCACTATGGCGTTCATTAGGCAAATCCTCGACTCACAATTAATCGAGTCCATTCCAATAGGTTAAACGGTGCAAACGCCAAAAGCCCCAAAGCCAATGTCAACAGTGCAGTAACTATGGGGGGGACAAGTAATGTCCAAGCCGTCTCTTTGTTTCCAAAAGATCGTTCGGCCGGCCAGCTATCGGGAGGGGCCTTAAACCAAGCTGTATACAATATGGGTAAAAAGTAGGCGGCATTGAGGGCACTACTTACCGCCAGAACATATATCACCCAGCCTTGTCCTGCGTCCAATGCCCCCAGTCCTAGATACCATTTGCTAAAAAAACCTGCGAGCGGCGGGGCACCTATCATACCGAAGGCGCCAATGGTGAATGCCGCCATGGTCCAAGGCATCCGACGTCCGACCCCGTTCATCTCGCTGATTTTATGAATCCCTAGGGTCTCGGCGAGGTTACCAGCGCACATAAAAAGGGTGATTTTTTGCACTCCCTGATGCACCAGGTGGATCAGTCCTCCCAGCGTCGCGATAGGACTGGCAAGCGCTATGCCTAGCACTATATAGGACACTTGGCTGACTGTAGAAAATGCGAGTCGACGTTTAAGTTCGTCCTGAAATAAGGCGCGCAGCGAGCCATAAATTATGGTCACAGCAGCCAGTATTGCTAGGGGTAAGGTTAGCCCCAAACTGTTGGCAAACTCGATGCCATACACATCGTAAACAACCCGTATTATGCCGAATGCGCCCGCCTTTACCACTGCCACGGCGTGCAGCAGCGCACTTACAGGCGCTGGGGCAACCATGGCCTGCGGTAACCAGCCATGTAGGGGGACCAAAGCCGCTTTTACCCCCAATCCGGCAATCAACAAGCAGAAGATTATCATCAGCGTTGGGTGCAAAGAGGCATCAAGACCGGACAAAAAACCGCGGTCGGTGAACTCCAGAGTGCCGGCAAGCGTATACAACCACACAGAAGACAGCAGTAGCAATGCGCCCCCGATGATAGTGTAGATAAGGTAATTTCTGCCGGCCTGGCGTGCGATTTCGGTTCCGCGGTGTACGATCAGTGGGTAAGTGCAAAGAGTAAGTAGTTCATAAAACAGCAGGAAGGTAATCAAATTCCCCGCAAGGGCAACACCTGTCGTGGCAGTAACACACAGACTGAAGAAGCCAAAAAAGCGGCTGCGATGAGGTGAACCCTCCAGATATCCAACGGCATAAACGGTAGTGACCAGCCACAGTCCGGAAGAAAGTGTCACGAAAAGCATCGCCAATGGGCCAGAACGCAGAACCAAATCGAGTCCTGGTAAGAGGGTTAGACGAGCCTCAAAATGATAGCCATGTAATATGCCCCAAAACATTCCCCCGACCAGCACAATCTTAAATAGCGCACCTGCCAGATTAAGGATTGTGCGGGTGACGACACGATCCTCGGGCAAGCAGAAAATTATCAGCCCCGGCAAGAAAGAGCTGGCGAGGATCAACAAGGGCAGAGCCGTACTCCAATTCATCCGCTATGTCCTGTGCCAAAGGGGGAACCCATTTCTAACATTGCCAACGGCCAGTATGTGAACAAGCCCAAGAGCACTGCTATTAAAGCCAACCCTAAAGCGCTCCACTCCATCGTGGCCGGTAGTGTTACCGTTCGGCTTGTTGGTTCGTCATGAGTAAACACATGAGCAATGACTTTGAATACATAGCCAGCGGCCAGAAATCCACCAAGGAGCAGAATAATTCCCCACCACCACTGTCCGGATTCTATTGATGCCTGCAGTAATAACCACTTGCCAATGAACCCTCCACTTGGCGGTAGCCCCATAAGGCTGATACCCGCTAGGGCGAATGCCGTCAATGTCAGCGGCAGACGTTGGGTTATTGAGCCGAGCTCCGCTATGCGGTCATGTCCCGCAAAAAACTGAATATTACCCGCCGCCATGAACATCGCCGCCTTAGCCATAGCATGGGAAAATAACATATATAGTGCTCCCTTCCAGGCAATGCTCGTCCCCAACGGAAAAGCCAAAAACAGATAGCCCAGTTGCGATACTGTCGAGTAGGCAATAAGTAATTTTAGCTGTGTTTGGCGCAGTGCTTGAATTCCGCCCCAAAGGACGGCCGCGGCGCCGAGCAGTCCCAGAAAATTAGCGAATGCCGCCCCCTGCGTTTGAAAGAACTCCAGCCACATGCGTAGCAGAATATAGAAGGAAGCTTTGACCACCAATGCGGACATAAGCGCACTCACGGGGGCTGGGGCTGAAGCATGGGCGGGCGGTAACCAAAAATGCATTGGGAAAAGCGCTGTTTTGAGCAGTAGGCCGGTACTTATCAATCCCACCGCCGTCCACATCGCAGGTGACGGTTCTACTCGTTGTGCTAGTATTGCAATGTCCAGACTACCAACACTGTGGTAGATAAGGGCAACGCCCAACAGATAGAACAAGGAGCCCAGTAGGCTTACCAATAGATAACGCATTGCTGCAATCAAGGCGTCGGCGCCACCTGCTAATGCCACAAGGGCCACTGCCGTTAATCCCAGTAATTCCAGTGTGACATAGAGATTGAAGATATCAGCTGACAGAAATAGTGCATTGAGCGCCCCGCACAGGAATAACCACAACGGCCAAAAATGCCTCGCTTTGTCGCGACTGAAATAACTGCTGGAATAGATGCTGATACCTAAACCTACCAGTGCCGCCATCAATAGCATTAGTAGACTCAGACCATCTGCGTAAAGGTCGATGCCCAATGGCGCCCCCCAACCACCCATAGGGTAGCGCAGCGAGCCTAGTGCTTTGAGTTGCCAGCCGAGCCTAGTGACACATGCCAAAACAACCAAGGAAGTCAGCAGACCCAGTGACTTCGCTTTTGCCGGAAACAGGAAGCAAGCCATACTCCCTATCAAGGGAAAGATGATCGGCATCACAATCCACGGGATTTGCCCCAAAATTAACTCCATGCAGCAATCTTGTCCTTTTTAGTATTCAGTGCCTGCCCAACATTAGTGAAGAGCTCTTTACACGCACGCTGTTTGCATTATCACTCATCGGCGTTTATTCACTTAGCCAGTTGCAAACAAGGCTATGTCATTGAATAGGGCGCCGGGGTGAAGCATAAATATTCCGCTAATTTAGTCTGGTAGTCCTTTCTTGCTATGTTGTCATTTTTGGTTATTTAGTTTTTACGGCACTCAATCATTGAGACAATATGAAATGGCCTATATTTTCTCTGTTCTGGGTTCCGAGGTCTCATTCACAATCTTTGTCGGGGAATTCGCTTTTCCCAATTGCCTTATTTATTTTTAACATCAAAATGAGCGCCAACGCAGTGGCTGATACGGCCACCACGATACCGGTAATGACCATGGCATGAGGTACAGTATCTGGTTGGACATTATGATTACGGGAAGCCAACGATACCAAAACCAGAAACACCCCGGTGCACATCACATTGATAGCCAGTATTTTGCGCAACAAATTAGCGTAAACGATTAAGGAATATATACCTAAAATGAACAAACCCACGCCAAGCAGTGCATAGAGGTAAATATTGCTCATTATTCTTCTCCCTTTGGCCGTCCACCGAGGAAGAGCGCTGCCAATGTTGCGCCAATGGAGAGGGTAGCTGCAGATTCGATAATCAACATCAGCTCACTGGCCACAGTAGGAGGGTATCGCAAAAATTCACTTCCGATCAGCAACGCCCCCGTACCTACCATGACAAACATAGCTAGACCCAAGACTAATAGCACTCTCAACGGAAGGCCTGAGTAACGATTGTTTACCCGCCATCCGCAAAGCCGTAGCAGTACACCTGCCGCACCCAGTAAAGCGCCGGCCTGAAAAGCTCCCCCCGGTGCATCAGCTCCTGCCCACACTAAGTAACCGGCCACCAAAATAAACACGGGAATCAGCTGACGAGACATGATGTCCAGAATCTGGTCAGGGGCTGATCCGCGATAAATGGGCATTTCGTCCAGAGACCATACGCCAAGTAGAGCTGCCAGTAAGACTCCCATCTCCAGCAAAGTATCGTAACCACGAAAGTTTAGCAGCACCGCACTCACAGGATTGTGTGCGCCACTGATCGTCATGTTGTCGGTCAGCATTGTTGGCAGCTCTTGCGCAGGATCAGGTATAGACAATACGGCATAACTGAGTACAACACCGAGCACCAGCAATAGTGGCAACAATAACCAAGGTCTTGTATCCATATCATCTCTCCTGATTTTGAGCTGCCACCTGACGTTGGCTGGGTAGCAGCTTATAAAAGGAAACCACACAGAAATCTCTGACGAGGGGAAGGGGAGTCATAATGCTGCCAATATCTATCAATGACATATTATTAGCATCAGGTTCATACTGATTCGAGTATCCAAGTATCTTTTTACTCATCATTTGTATCACCTTCAATCGATTTATGCGGAATAATTGGCTGCGCTTCCTCACTGTTAGACTCATCAACACGGGGATCCTTTAGCCGCGCATACGCGGCCAGTAACAGGGCGCCAGTCAGGCCTGCACCAATAGCCGCCTCAGCCAGAGCGATATCAGGAGCATTGAGCCTTACCCAAGCTAAAGCCATTAATAATCCGAAACTGATAAACAGCACAATCGATTTGAACATATCTGGGCTGGCGAGAGCTTGCCAGGCTAGGTAAAATAAGCCGATTACTAACAGGCTATCAAACCCCCAGTAAAGGAGGCTTAACGTTTCCAAGGCTTGATACCTCGCTGCAATGCACGTCTTGCAATCAAATGGGAAGTGGTTGCACTGGCAAGCATCACAAAAGCCCAGATAAGTAGCAATTTCCCAACGATGACCCAGCTTTGTGCCTGAACTGCTAATCCTGCGACCACCATACCCAGACCCACGTTGTCGGCTTTGGTCAAAGCATGCAAGCGAGTGTATACATCTGGAAATCGCAATAAGCCCAGAGTGCCTGCTAGGAAGAAGGCGCCCCCAGTGAAGAGTAGGATGCTGGATAGGACATTAATGAGTGTCATGCTTTGTCTCCCTATCGCCCCAGACTCGCCGGACAAAGGTTACCGCGGTTACCGCAGCAAGTAAGGCGAATACTAATGCCACATCATGAAGAGCTGGTTTGTCTGTCGCTTGAGCCAGTAATAACATTACCGCCACTGATGTGGTGCCAAATAACTGTGCCGTTAACATGCGATCAGCTGCCGTGGGGCCGCGTAACACCCTCCACATTCCAACAATGAGGTTCAGTAAAAGGAACAAAGCCAGTGAGACATATAGAGTTTGCATACGGATTTAATCGTCCAATTTAGCAGGCGTTTTAAGGCCTAGTGGTTTGATTGCGTTTAGGAAGCAATTAATCTGATTCAGGATTGATTCCGCAGTATTCCCCATAATAAAGCCATATACATCTAATACATTCCAGCTCTTGCACGCCAACTTCGTTGTTTCCAGCAGGCAAAACCTTTTATAAAATATTTTCATTGCATTCATCTCCTTTTCCATCGTGCAAAGAGATATTGAACATTTTGGCAACTATTTTTTCTAACGTCATTAGTTCCGACAACACATTTTTTCGTGTATCAAGCACATGAACTTTTAAATGGTTTTTCCCCAAATTGACACTCAATGTACCAGGTAGCAGACTGACAGTATTAGCCATGAATACACGGGATATTCCTGGTGGCAGACGTAAGGGGAAATCAATTAGGCCCGGGGCTATGGGAATTTTTGGATTTAATGCGCACCACGCTACATTGGCGCCACCACGAAGTGAGTTCCAAATAAAAAAAGGCACGAAGCGTACAGAGTGAATCACCGAGCAGGAAAAAGGAGATACCAGTACCATACTTATCAACGTAGCAACGAGCACTATCGGAGCGCCAACCAACCATGAGTTTACTGACCCCTCAGTAAGCATTACCCACATAAAGGCAAAAGCAACCACACGAAACCATGCTATTCGAAAATGAATATTCATCAAATCGTTCAACCAGCTTTTACTTGATAATCTACTCATCCTTTATCCCCTAGAGTCATTTCGTTATATAGTGTTATACATCCATATACGGCATCATTATCAGGAGCAACCCTTACTTCTCCTAACCAGCGACAGCAGCCAATCTATGAACTGCTAATTTACTAAATATGCTTTGTAAAATGCTCGATTATTCGTAGTGGCGCAATTATTTATCGTTCTCCACACAAAGTGTAGATGGTGATCCCGTTTAGTTCGTAGTATTTCTGAATGGGTACAATTGGACTCCACCAAAAGTGAACGTTGCTAGCGCTATTTACATAATTAAATGACCAGAAAGCTTTTTAATTTAGTTACTTCTAGTTATTGATAGAAGCAATATTTACCTACATTTATGTAATGGAACCTAGCGCACTTCAGAGAATTCCTGTCCAGATAGACCAATCTATTTATAACTTCGAGTGACGAATATTATGGTATTTAATTGCTTACTGCATCATCAAAAATTATTTTTCTTCAATGTGGTGAAAACTAAAAAGTTTATATATTCATAGTGTTAGTTATCACCTAATCACATTTTTTTTAATACCACCATTTGAGAACATCACCGTGTATTAAAGGGAAGATCCAAAGGTAGTGGTCAACAATTATTGGCCAAGGTTTTAGGAGCATTCCAATATAAACATTTAGATTAATTTGGCATCAGCCCATCATTATATTGAGTAGCGTAGTATCACTGTAATATCAGGTACTGTAATTTTGACGTTTTTATCTGCTTCTGAAAAATTGGAACAACCACATATCGGTATCCTTTTTTACTTCAGGCTTCAAAAAAAGCATTCCATTGGAGTATTAATCTCGCAGTGGCTTCTCCTACTGCGATTGGCCTCTTTGTCGGTCACTAAGTTCATCCAAAACTCTATCAGCAACCAGAATGAGTGACATAACAAAGTTGTCTTTTGCCATATCTCTGCGCTAAGTTGGTTAATATATAATTGATTCATATTGCTTTACAAAAGTTGATTTCGATCAACTTTTGTACCGATACTTGAGCACAAACTTACGCTATTGGCTAATCTAAAAATAGTTACTTGCTCATGTTTTGCTCAGTTTTTTAACTTCATTTTTGCTAGTGGAGTATTAGCGAGATAATTAGTTGGGGAAGCCTACTCATCAGCTTTGTTAAGCTTACCGATAGATGTTTGTTTAATGGAGTAAATTGATTTTTTTCAAGCGTTTTGCACAGTAAAAATTGGCTTGTATAAGGAGATTTAAATGGACAAAGTGTTTATTATTGCACAAATGGAACAGGCGCATACCGACGCAGTAGCCAGCGGTTTGCAACTGGCAAAGCAATTGAACAAAAATGCGGAAGTCTTTGCTTATTCTTATGCTTATTTTAGTGGTCCTGAAAGTTATAACCCTCGTTTAGTCAGCGTTGCTCAAAAACAGTTAATGGATCAACGAGAAGCTGAATTAAAGCAGCATCTCTTGGATCTTAAAGGTGAAGATATTCCGGTACACATGGTGTGGAGCAAATATTTATTTGAACATGCCTGTCATCATTCTATTCGTCATGGGTTTGATCTTATGGTGAAGGCTGTACATCATGCCGACCATTATTTACCCACTGACTGGCAGCTGATACGCCATACGCGGATCCCGTTATTATTGTTAACCGATAATCCACTTAATAAAGGCAATGCAACGTTGATGGCTGTCGATCTTGCTACTCATGATCCTATTAAACAACAGCTCAATAGCGTTGTGGTGGCATATGGTAAGCAACTTGCAGAAGCTACAGGGACCAAATTACATTTAGCTTTTGTGCTTAGGGTACCCAAAATATTACGAGATATGGATTTGATTGATACACATGCTCTTGTTAAAAAGGCATATAAAGATCATCAAAAACAGATTGCTCAATTTAATATGGATCCCGAATGTATCCACATTATTGCTGGTGAGCCTGAGCTGTGCTTGTTTGAGCTAGCCTGCAGATTGAAGAGTGAATATTTTGTGATTGGTGCTCGGCAACGAGAAGGATTATTAGGACGGATTATAGGTAATACTGCTGAGTTGGTTTTAGAGCGAATGCGCAGTAACGTATTGATTATTCCAGCAGATGATCAACTGCTTGCGCCTTTAACCTGGTAGTTTTTCTGCAAATTAACGGTCACATCAACGAACCGTTAGGTACTTTTAGTTAGTTGTCATTTTAAAAAATACAAAAAGCCCGCATTACTGAGTATATCCAGAGTGGCGGGCTTTGTTATATTAACCATTTAAGATTAATTAAAAAGTCATTTCTGGCACATGGTCTGGTACCACTAACTTACCAGCTGTTTTTGTGACGATTTCTTCAACAGACACGCCAGGGGCACGTTCAAGTAAATGGAAAGCGCCATCTTTAATTTCCATAAAGGCCAAATCTGTCATTACGCGTTTAATGCAACCATAACCCGTCAATGGCAGTTCGCATTTTGACAATAACTTTGAGTTGCCGTATTTGTCTGCATGCATCATGGTGACAATAATGTTGTCAGCGCCAGCGACTAAATCCATTGCACCGCCCATGCCTTTAATCAGTTTTCCTGGGATCATCCATGAGGCGATAGAGCCGTTAACATCAACTTCAAATGCGCCTAACACGGTGAGATCTACGTGGCCGCCACGGATCATCGCAAAGCTTTCTGCTGATGAAAAGAATGACGCGCCAGCCACTGCGGTAACCGTTTGTTTGCCGGCGTTGATAAGGTCGGCATCAATGTTTTCTTCTGTCGGAAACTCGCCCATGCCGAGTAAACCGTTTTCAGATTGCAGCATCACTTGCATGCCTTGAGGAATATAGTTAGCCACAAGGGTAGGGATCCCAATACCTAAATTAACGTAAAAACCGTCTTGTAATTCTTTTGCTACGCGCTGGGCGAGTTGTTCTCTGGTCAGTGCCATGGTGTTGTCTCCCTTATTTCGCAGCTTTGACGGTACGTTGCTCAATTCGTTTCTCAAAGCTGGCTTTGATAACGCGATCAACATATATACCCGGTGTATGAATATGGTTTGGATCTAACTCACCTGGTTCAACAATCTCTTCAGCTTCAACCACGGTAATTTTACCTGCGGTGGCCATCATTGGATTGAAGTTAGCGGCGGTTTTGCGAAACACCAAATTACCCATGGTGTCGGCTTTCCAGGCGCGAACTAAGGCAAAATCTGCCGTTAATGATTCTTCTAATACGTAGTGACGACCTTTAATTTCACGGGTTTCTTTTCCGTCAGCAATCGGCGTTCCGTAACCTGTCGCGGTGAAAAATGCCGGAATACCCGCGCCGCCAGCACGAATTTTTTCAGCCAATGTGCCTTGTGGCGTGAGTATCACATTAAGCTCACCAGACAACATTTGTTGTTCAAAGGTGGCATTTTCGCCAACATAAGAGGCTATCATGGTCGAAATTTGATGTTGTTTAAGTAATAAACCTAAACCAAAATCATCAACGCCAGCGTTGTTTGAAATAGCGGTTAAGCCTTTTACACCCAATTTAACCATGTGGTTAATTAAACCTTCAGGAATACCACATAAACCAAATCCGCCGACCATAATGGTCATGTTGTCATTCAGTCCTGCTAGTGCTTCTTCATAGCTGTGGACGACTTTATTGAATCCTGCCATCTTGTTGTCCTTATTTGTTATGTTCCAAGGGCAAGCGATTTGCCTCACCCCTGTGAGTATATGTGATTATGTTCTGATTGCATTTGCCACTTTAGACCCATTACTTCGGCCTAATGCGTGGCTAATGGTATCGCCCGCCAGTGCAAGCTTAGCGAGGTCAATACCGGTATCAATCCCCATGCCATGAAGCATATACACCAAATCTTCTGTGGCGAGATTGCCCGATGCCCCTTTTGCATATGGACAACCACCAAGACCAGCAACTGAAGCATCAAACACGCTGACACCGGTTTCAAGGCAGGCAAGTATGTTGGCTAACGCTTGGCCGTATGTGTCGTGAAAATGCAAAGCTAACTTATCAACAGGAACCACTTTGGCGACAGCCTCAACCATTTGCCGGGCTTTATTGGGAGTGCCAACGCCGATGGTGTCGCCTAATGAGATTTCGTAGCAACCCATCTGGAAAAGGATCTCTGATACTCTAGCGACTTCACTCACTGCAATGTCGCCTTCGTACGGACAACCGAGTACACAAGACACGTAGCCACGCACTGCAATCCCATGTTGTTTGGCGGCTTCCATTAACGGAATAAAGCGCTCGATTGACTCATCGATTGAGCAATTAATATTTTTTTGACTGAAGCTTTCTGATGCTGCGCCAAAAATAGCCACTTCGTCCGCACCTGCAGCAAGGGCTAGTTCAAACCCTTTTAGGTTAGGTGTTAATGCACTGTAAACCACACCAGCTTGTCGTTTGATTTGCTGTAATACGGCATCGGAATCGGCCATTTGTGGCACCCATTTGGGTGACACAAAGCTGCCTGCTTCAATACGCTTAATACCTGCATCACCAAGTTGTGTGATTAGCGTGAGTTTGTCTGCAGTGGTCACCGGCACTTCGTTTTGTAAACCGTCACGCGCGCCGACTTCAAAAATGCTCACTTTAGTCGGTAACATTTACGCTTCCTCGACGTTAGCTTCAGAGGCTAATGGTTCAACGTTTAATAATTGTGCACCGTCACTGACAAGCTCACCGCTTTGGAAATAAAACTCGCTCACCACGCCATCAAACGGCGCTTCGATGGTGTATTCCATTTTCATGGCTTCCATCACTAATAAACCTTGGCCCGCTTTGACTTGTTCGCCCACTTCCACTAAATGAGTCACAACAGTGCCATTCATTGGTGCTTTAAGCTTATCTGCATGGTTAATCACTTCTTCAATCACTTGAGCCAATATGGCTTTAAAGTGATAACTGCCAGAAGGTAAAAAGAGCGTAAAGTCATCGCCTTGATGGCTTACAGGGATTTTGCTCTTATGGCCATTAATCTCAGCTAGGAGTAAATCGGCTTTAAGTTCACCCGCTAACGTCAACATTTGGTCATGTAAACACAATTGATATTGTTCGCCAACGGCAGTCAGTAGCAAGTCATGCTGTTGTACTTCGGCGGATGCGTCAGTTAATAACGACACACGATGCACGCTTGAACTGTTTAGTCTAAAGCCGCTCACTAGGCCCCAAGGTGAATACGGGTCAGCACTGTTTATGGCCAACGCTTTTGCCGCTTGTTTACGTGACAACACTTGGAAAAGTCCTGCTAGTGCTAACGCGGTATCTGCTTCAATAGCAGCGTCACCAATTAAGGTGTCGCCATAACGCTCAATAAAGTCAGTACAGAAGTCTGCCGCAGCAAAAGCTGGGTGTTCAGCAATGTTGGCTAAAAACTCGATGTTATGTTTAAGGCCACTGATTTGGTATGACTCAAGTGCGTGTACTAAACGTTGTAGTGCGCGAGGGCGCGACTCATCCCACACAATCAGCTTGGCGATCATAGGGTCATAAAAGTTACTGATGACATCGTTTTCACGAATACCTGAATCGATACGCACGTGACGATTTTGTTCTGGTTCACGTAAAAAATTGAGCTTACCGCTGGCAGGTAAAAATTCGTTTTGCGGATCTTCAGCGTAAATTCGCACTTCAAATGAATGACCATGAATACGCACTTCATCTTGGCGCAGCGGTAATTCACCACCACTGGCGACAACTAGCTGCCATTTTACTAAGTCTTGGCCAGTCACCATTTCGGTAACAGGGTGCTCTACTTGCAAACGGGTGTTCATTTCCATGAAGTAGAAGCTGTTGTCGGTATCCAGTAAAAACTCAACGGTGCCTGCGCCAACATAATCAATGGCTTTGGCGGCAGCAACGGCGGCGTTCCCCATTTGAGCTCGTAGTTCGTCTGACAAACCGGGGGCTGGTGCTTCTTCAACCACTTTTTGATGGCGACGTTGAATTGAGCAGTCACGATCAGATAAGTAAATAGCGTTGCCTTGAGTGTCGGCAAACACTTGCACTTCAACATGACGTGGTTGACGTAGGTAGCGTTCCATTAACAGTTTGTCATTGCCAAATGACGAGCTGGCTTCACGACGTGCTGATTTAATAGCTTCAAGAATTTCACCGTCGTTTTCAACGATGCGCATTCCTTTACCACCACCACCATAGGCAGCTTTAATCAGTAACGGGAAGCCAACAGCTTTGGCTTCTGCTATTAACGTAGCATCCGTTTGATCGTCGCCATGATAACCCGGCACTAAGGGCACATTGGCTTTTGACATGATTTCTTTAGCGGCACTTTTACTGCCCATCGAATCGATAGCATCACTGCCAGGGCCGATAAAGGCGATACCATTTTGCTCACATTTACGAGCAAACTCGGCATTTTCAGACAAAAAACCATAACCAGGGTGAATGGCTTCCGCGCCCGATTTTTTAGCTATCTCGATAATTAAATCAGCTTTTAAATATGAGTCCGCTGGGGCGCTGCCACCTAGATAAAACGATTCATCTGCCATGGCTACATGGCGGGCATCTTTGTCAGCATCGGAATAAAGGGCTATGGTGCGAACACCCATGGTTTGAGCCGTTTTAATAATACGGCAAGCAATTTCACCACGGTTAGCAATCAGTAATTTGGTAAACATTATTGGGCTCCTTGTGGATCAGATTTAGCGGTTTGCCATGTTGGCGTACGTTTTTCAAAGAAAGCATTAAGGCCTTCTTGACCTTCATCTGATACACGAATCCGAGCAATTTGCTCGCTGGTAAAATTGAGCGTAGCGTCGTCAATCACGCCGTTTTCTAAATGCGATACGAGATTTTTTGCCCATGCCATGCCCTGAGGACTGTTGGCATTAAATGCGGTGATAAAAGGAGCCGCCGCTGCATCTAAGTCGTCGTTAATTTCGTGAATAACTTGATGAGTTAAGGCAACATCAGCACTAAAGCGTTCAGCGGTCAGCATAAAGCGGCGTGATTGGCGATTACCCATGGCACGAATCACATACGGACTTATCACAGCAGGGATAAGCCCTAGCTTCACTTCGCTTAAACAAAAGCTTGAACGGGTGTTAGCAATGGCGATATCGCAGCAGCAAATCAGCCCTAATGCACCACCAAAGGCTGCGCCTTGTACTAAGGCAATAGTTGGTTTTGGGAACTTGTCTAACACGTGCATCAGCTTGGCAAGCTGGTGGGCATCAGTCAGGTTTTGGTCAAAGTCCATCAGTGCTTGTTTGCGCATCCAATTGAGGTCGGCGCCAGCACTGAAGTTTTTGCCATTAGCACGTAATATCAACATATTGCATTGACTGTCTTTGGCAAAGTGTTCGATAGCCTGGATCATCTCGCTAATCATCACTTCATCAAAGGCATTATGTACTTCAACTCGGTTTAAAATGAGCTCTGCCACCCCTTGTTCTAGGCGGCATTCAATGAACTTATATTGGTTTGATAACATTATTTATTACTCCTTAATTAGCTGAATTAACCGCACAATTACATGCGGAACACCCCAAAGCGGGTATCTTCAATAGGAGCATTTAATGCTGCCGATAAGGCTAAGCCGACCACGTCGCGCGTTTGTGCCGGATCAATAATGCCATCATCCCAAAGTCGGGCACTGGCATGATACGGATGACCTTCTTTTTCGTATTGCTCAACAATTGGTTTACGGAAGGCTTGTTCATCTTCTGCTGACCATTCGACCCCTTTACGAGCTAAACCATCGCGGCGCACTGTGGCTAATACGCCAGCAGCTTGTTCGCCGCCCATTACCGAAATACGGGCGTTTGGCCACATCCACATCATGGTCGGTTCGAATGCGCGGCCACACATGCCGTAGTTACCTGCGCCATAACTGCCACCGATAATCACGGTAAACTTAGGCACGTTGGCGCAAGAAACCGCGGTCACCATTTTGGCGCCATGTTTTGCAATGCCTTCGTGTTCGTATTTTTTACCCACCATAAAGCCGGTAATGTTTTGCAGGAATAACAGCGGAATTTTACGTTGGCAACATAGCTCAATGAAGTGAGCGCCTTTTTGGGCCGATTCCGAAAACAAAATGCCGTTATTGGCCACAATTCCTACTGGATAACCATGTATACGTGCAAAACCACACACTAAGGTTGCACCGTAGTTGGCTTTAAATTCGTCAAAGTCAGAGTCATCAACCACACGGGCAATGACTTCTTTTACGTCAAACGGCTTTTTAAGATCGGTACCAACAATGCCGTACAATTCATGGATATCGAACTTAGGTGGTTTGACTGGGCTTAATAAGCTTTTGATTTCTTTTTGATGATTAAGACGCAGTACTGCACGGCGAGCGAGTTCAAGCGCGTGGTCGTCATTTTGCGCTAAATGATCGGCAACACCCGATATTTTAGTGTGAACTTCTGCACCGCCAAGTTCTTCTGCACTGACTTCTTCACCTGTCGCTGCTTTCACTAATGGAGGTCCGGCTAAAAAGATGGTGCCTTGATCTTTAACAATAATAGACTCATCGGCCATTGCAGGAACGTAGGCGCCGCCTGCGGTACACAAACCCATGACGACAGCAATTTGCGGAATACCTTTGGCTGACATTTGCGCTTGGTTATAAAAAATTCGGCCGAAATGATCGCGATCTGGAAATACTTCATCTTGGCGGGGTAAATTAGCGCCGCCTGAATCGACTAAGTAGATACACGGTAAGTGGCAACGGTTGGCAATGTCTTGGGCACGTAAATGCTTTTTAACGGTAATCGGGTAGTAAGTGCCGCCTTTTACGGTGGCGTCGTTGGCGATAATCATGCACTCAACACCACTGACGCGGCCGATACCAGCAATGACACCAGCGGCTGGAACTTCTTCGTCATAGACTTCGTAAGCGGCAAATTGCGATATTTCTAAGAAGGGTGAACCCGGGTCGAGCAGCTTTTCAACGCGCTGGCGTGGCAATAATTTACCACGAGATAAATGGCGTTCTAATGCGACAGGGCCGCCACCTTGTTCGATTTTATTTAGTTTTTGTTGAAGATCATCGACCAATAACGCCATGCTGTCTGACTTGGCTTTAAATTCGTCACTGCGAGGATTGATACGGCTGCTCAGTTGCGTCATTTCTATATCCTTAATGAAGCAAAAAATAGGGGGCTTGATTAAGGCGACATGACACGCTTGATATGCCGCCTTCGTACTGGAATGCTAGTTACTTTGACTCGTTAAACAATTCGCGACCAATTAACATGCGGCGAATTTCAGAGGTGCCTGCACCAATTTCGTAAAGCTTAGCATCACGTAATAAACGGCCAGTTGCGTATTCATTCACATAGCCATTTCCGCCCAGTAATTGAATGGCATCTAAGGCCATTTTAGTGGCAAGTTCTGCACTGTACAAAATAGCGCCAGCGGCATCTTTACGAGTGGTTTCACCACGGTCACAAGATTTAGCCACACTGTAAACATAAGCGCGGGCAGCGTTCATACCCGTGTACATATCGGCTAACTTGCCTTGCACTAGTTGGAATTGACCAATTGACTTACCAAACTGTTCGCGTTCATGAATGTATGGCACCACTATGTCCATACAAGCAGACATAATGCCTAATGGGCCACCAGACAACACTACACGTTCATAATCAAGGCCACTCATTAACACTTTTACGCCATTATTGAGGCCGCCTAAGATGTTTTCTTCTGGCACCTCGCAGTCTTCAAACACCAATTCACAGGTGTTCGAACCGCGCATACCTAGCTTGTCGAGTTTTTGTGCTTGGCTAAATCCTTTCGATCCACGCTCAACGATAAATGCGGTAATGCCATGAGCGCCTTTTTCTAAGTTGGTCTTGGCGTAAATAACATAGGTATGGGCATCAGGCCCGTTAGTGATCCACATTTTATTGCCGTTAAGGATGTAACGATCGCCTTCTTTGCGAGCATGCAGTTTCATTGACACTACATCAGAACCGGCATTGGGTTCGCTCATGGCAAGTGCACCAATGTGTTCGCCACTGACAAGCTTTGGTAAGTATTTAGCTTTTTGAGCGTCATTACCGTTACGGTTAATTTGGTTCACACATAAGTTTGAGTGAGCACCATAACTTAACCCAATAGAGGCTGATGCGCGGGAGATTTCTTCCATTGCGACAACGTGAGCAAGATAGCCCATGTTAGCGCCGCCATATTGCTCATCAACAGTAACACCTAATAAACCCATCTCGCCAAGTACTGGCCATAACTGATTAGGGAACTCATTGTCGATATCGACTTGGGCGGCCATGGGGGCAATTTCGTTGGCGGCAAAACCACGAACGGCGTCACGTAACATGTCAACATCTTCACCTAAACCGAAGTTTAAACTGGTATATAAATCGCTCATTTTCATGTGTCCTGTTTAATTTTTTATGGTCTGGTAAAACATTTGCTGCCAACGCTTTATGGTTGCGTTTTTGGCAGTGGGGCAAAGCTATTGGCTGAATTGAGTCAGCCAGTTATTTTTTGTAGTTATTTGGCTTTCTTAGTCGAATTGTCGGCTAATGCCGCTTTGCACTGTTGTTCGGCTGAATTTAGCTCCATTAGCACGACTTTAATGTCGTCCATTTGTTGTTGAAGAGCTGATTTTTTCTCGTTCACTAAATCAAGCATAGTTTGTAGTTGAGTTGAGCTGCTTTTATCCGCGTCGTAAAGTTCAAATAAACGTCGTGTTTCTGCTAAAGAAAATCCAAGGCGTTTGCCGCGTAAAATAAGTTTTAAACGCACTCGGTCTTTCAGGCTGTAAATTCGGGTTTGCCCGCGACGCTTAGGTTTAATCAAGCCTTGGTCTTCGTAAAAACGAATACTGCGGGTGGTGATATCAAATTCTTTTGATAAGTCACTGATTGAATATGTTGATTGAGGAATGTGGGTTGTGCTCATCATGTCACCAAAAGTGTTTCTTTTGATGCAAGATATATGAAGTTTACGTAAAGGTAAAGTTTGGTGCGGTTGTTTCAGCTTTTAAACTGTGGATATTGTGTTAATTTTGCTTGCCACTTATACCATAATTATACCTTAACCATCTGTTCTGTTTTGTATTTTTTTATATTTGTCATTTGTTCTGCTTAAGTTAAACACTCGATTGAAATTAAAGGTATTTCTCGCATTATGTAACGCTATTATCCCTTGGTCTAATAGGGCTATTTGATAAATTCTGCTCATAATCAATTTAATAAATGCTGATTAACGGAGAACAATATGGCTGAGTTAGGACTATCAATGCACGCACAATCGATAGCCGAGCCTGAAGTATTTTGGCAACAAGCGGCAAAATCCATTCATTGGGATGTTGCGCCAAAAAAGGTATTAGATGACAGCGACAAACCGTTTTATCGTTGGTTTGCTGATGGTAAGATGAACACCTGCTTCAATGCCGTTGATCGCCATGTATTAGCTGGGCGAGGCGAGCAAACTGCAATTCACTATATTAGTCCTGTGACGCAAAACGAATACTCTATTAGCTATCAATCTGTGTTGGCTCAAGTTAAACGCTTGGCTGGATTGATGGTGTCTCTTGGCGTCGAAAAAGGCGACCGAGTGGTTATTTATATGCCAATGGTGCCAGAAACCGCCTATGCCATGCTGGCATGTGCACGGATTGGTGCAATTCATTCTGTGGTATTTGGTGGTTTTGCCGCCAATGAGCTTTCGACTCGTATTAACGATGCAAAACCCAAGTTAATTCTGTCTGCTTCATGCGGTATTGAGCCTTCTGGTGTCGTACCGTATAAGCCTTTACTCGATGACGCATTATCTCAAGCACAACATCAAGTCGATCACTGCATTATTTTAAATCGTACTGAATATCAAGCACAACTACAGTCACCAAGAGATCTGGATTGGTACAGTTCACTGGTGGGTGCGCCTGACGCTGATTGCGTGTCGCTCGATGCGACCGATCCTTTATATGTTTTATATACCTCTGGTACCACTGGCCAACCTAAAGGTGTAGTACGTGATAATGGTGGCCATGCAGTCGCATTAGCATGGTCGATGAAACACATTTATGACATTGGTGTTGGCGATGTTTTTTGGGCGGCATCTGATGTTGGCTGGGTGGTAGGGCATTCATATATTGTTTATGGGCCATTGCTTGTGGGTGCGACGACCATAATGTACGAAGGTAAGCCTATTGGTACTCCCGATGCCGGTGCATTTTGGCGTATTATCGAGCAAAAAAATGTTCGTAGCTTTTTTACCGCCCCCACAGCTATTCGTGCCATAAAACGAGAAGATCCTGACGGCGAGTTTATTAAACAATTTGATTTAACTTGTCTGAAGCAAATGTATTTAGCGGGGGAGCGTTGCGATCCTGACACCTTAAATTGGAGTCAGCAGCAGTTAGGTAAACCTGTAATTGATCATTGGTGGCAAACCGAAACCGGTTGGCCAGTCGCGGCAAATTTGATGGGCACCGATCCGATAGAGATTAAAGCCGGATCGCCTGCGCGCGCAGTACCTGGATACCAAGTGGAGATTCTTGATGCTATGGGGCAACAAGTGGCTTCTAATGAAAGTGGTAATGTGGTGATAAAGCAGCCTTTACCACCAGGCACATTAACGACCTTGTGGCAAAATGATAAACGCTATATTGACAGTTACTTGTCTATGTACCCTGGTTATTACTTAACTGGAGATGCTGGTTACGTCGATGAAGATGGTTATTTATACATTATGAGCAGAATTGATGACATCATAAATGTTGCCGGACACCGATTATCTACCGGTCGATTTGAAGAGGTCTTATGTCAGCATGAAGCCGTTGCTGAGGCTGCGGTAATTGGTGTGCAAGATAAACTGAAAGGCCAGGTGCCCCTTGGATTAGTGGTTCTTAAAAATGGCGTTACCTTATCAGATGAAGCTCTTTATAAAGAGTTACTTGCACTAGTTCGTCATGAAATTGGCCCAGTGGCTTCATTTAGGCTAGTCAGTGCTGTGCAAAAGTTGCCTAAAACTCGCTCTGGAAAAATATTACGCGCCACAATGCGTAAAATTGCTGACAATCAAGAGTACACCATGCCAGCAACGATTGAAGACCCACAAACCTTGGATATTGTTCGCAATGCGCTGACTAGAATGGGTTATGCTAATGCACTAACTACTGAATTAACATGATGTTACTCTTCAATAATTAACCGTAGTATAAGACGCGGTGATTTTTAATCGAAACCATAAAAAACCAGTGTTTTTATGGTTTTTTCTATTGTGACAAGATGTTACCTCCTAATAAACAGATTGAGCATACATTGTAAAAAACAGCGTTTCCGCGTTTTGTGACTGGTAATTTAGTTACAAGAATCGCTATAATTGCCACCCAAATGGATTCGCACTACGCGATTAATCTCTGTGACCTGTGGAAACATACACTATGAATAACCACACCCAACAATCTCACATCGGCGTTATCGGCCTTGGTGTTATGGGCAAGAACCTCGCATTAAACATTGCTGACAACGGCTACCATGTTGCAGTTTTCGATTTAGATACTCCAAAAGTCAACGCCGCTGTGGCTCAAGAAGAAAGTGAGCGTAAAGCCGGTACGGCACCGCGCATGCAGTCATGTAATAATCTTACAGAAATACTGGCTAAATTAGTTGAACCTCGAGTGATTGTTTTATCTGTGCCTGCTGGTGGGCCTGTTGACGGTGTGTGTAAATCGTTAATCGAAGCTGGTATTGAAGCCAATGATATCGTTATTGATACGGGTAACAGCCTTTGGACCGATACGGTAGAACGCGAAGCACGTTATAAAGATAAGTTTGTTTTCTTTAGCTCTGCAGTGTCTGGTGGCGAAGTAGGTGCACGTTTTGGTCCATCGCTAATGCCTAGTGGAGATGAAAAAGCATGGCGTTATGTTGAGCCAATTTGGAAAGCCATTGCTGCTAAGGTGGATTCTGTAACAGGTTTACCGATTGAGCGTTTTGAGCCTGGCAATCCAGTAACCGAAGGTGAGCCATGTACGACTTATATTGGTCCTGCTGGTTCTGGTCATTACGTTAAAATGGTTCATAACGGCATTGAATATGCGGATATGCAACTTATTTGCGAAGCTTACCAGTTACTCAGTGACGGCTTAGGCATGTCTGCCCATGACATCGGTGATGTGTTCAATGGTTGGAATAAAGGTATTCTTAACAGTTACCTTATGGGGATTAGTGCTGAAGTCTTACAACAAGACGATCCCTTAACTGGCAAGCCGTTAGTTGAAATGATTTTAGATAAAGCAGGCCAAAAAGGCACTGGTTTATGGACTGCAGTGAGCAGCTTGCAAATTGGTTGCCCAGCGCCAACGATTGCAGAAGCTGTTTATGCACGCGCAGTGAGTACTCAGAAAAACTTGCGTATGCAGTTAAGCTCGAAGTTAGCAGGACCTGCACCAGTCAGTTTTAGTGATGCTGAAAAAGCTGAGTTTATTGCTAACCTTGAAGATGCATTATATTGCGCTAAAGTGTGCTGTTATGCTCAAGGTTTCCAGTTGATGGCGATGAATGCTAAAGAGCAAAATTGGTCTTTAGATTTTGCTGAAATTGCTAAAATTTGGCGAGCGGGTTGTATTATTCGAGCGACATTCTTGCAGTCTATTACTCAGGCTTATCAAGAAGATGCAAACCTAGCAAACTTATTAATGGCCGACACTTTTAGCCAGACATTGTCGCAAAAACACCTTAACTGGCGTAAAACGGTTGCAGCCTCTATTATGCAAGGCATTCCTGCACCTTGTATTAGTTCGGCTATTGCCTATTACGACAGTTACCGCTGTGAGACATTACCCGCTAATTTATTACAAGGTCAGCGCGACTTTTTCGGTTCACATACTTTTGAGCGCACCGATAAGCCCGCTGGTGAGAAATACCATTTAGATTGGAGTGCAAAACAACGCACTTTGTCTAAGGTGTAATTACGCTTACGTTAAAAAAGGCGCTTCATTTTACAATGAAGCGCCTTTTTTATTTAGCTAAGGAAAATGGTTAGGTCAGCGAAAAGTACAATCCAATGCTAAATAAGACGCTAAAAATCATCGTCAATTTAGCTGTTTGTCCAAGGATCGGATTTAATGCTTCACCTGAGTTATCGTAAAATTCGCGGCTGAGATTACGCGCAATGATTAATGATGCTCCCGATAATAATACAGGTAATCCATCGAGTGACCCGAGCAGGAATCCCGCGATAATGATACCAAATGGTAAATAGACAAAACTTTGGTACAACACTTTAGCTTGTGCTTCACCAATTCGTACCGCAAGGGTATTTTTACCTGCTTTAGTGTCGGTAGAAATGTCTCTAGTATTGTTGACTAGCATGATGGCCGCATTAAAAAAGCCAATAGCACAGCCAAGTAACCACGCTGTCATGGTGGTGGTGCCTGCTTGTAAATAGTAACTGCCAACAACGGCGACTAAGCCGAAAAATACAAATGCAGCAATTTCACCTAATCCATGTGACGCAAGTGGGTAGGGGCCTCCGCTATAACACAACGCGCCCAATATAGAGGCTGTTGCAAGAATGGCAATGGGCCAGCCACCGTGAACGATCAGTAATGAACCCACTAATAGTGATGTAATAAGGCAACCGATCATGGCGTTTCGTACTGATGAAGGCGCAAGTATGCCGCTTTGAGTGACTCTTATTGGACCGAGACGCTCTTCGGTGTCGATACCATTCTTAAAGTCAAAGTAGTCATTAGCGAGATTAACTGAAATTTGCAATAATACCGCACATAGCATTGAGGTGAAGGCGATGAGTAAGCTAAATTGTTCGAGCCCAATCGCGAGCATGTTTCCAATTAATAATGGACCGATTGCCGCCGGTAACGTACGAGGACGGATAGCCATAAACCATGATTGCATTGAGCTAGGTTGCATAATATTGTGAGACGCACTGTTGATTAGTTATGTCTAATAGCATACCAAATATTCAATAAGGCTGCAGATATGAATATTTGCGTTGCATCACTATTTTGTGATTTGTCACAAGATGACTTTAATTCAGCTATTACCATAGAATAAGCTAGAAAACATCAGCTTAACTGAGGTAACCTTAACGTTAATCCAAGTTGTAGAGAAGGTGTTATGAGTCAGGTATTAAACGATTTATTGTCATTGTTGTCACTTGAGAAGATTGAGTTAGGTCTGTTTCGCGGCCAGAGTCAAGATTTAGGCTTCGGGCACGTGTTTGGTGGCCAGGTGATGGGGCAAGCGTTAAGTGCTGCAAAACAAACGGTTAGTGAAGACCGTCATGTACATTCTTTACACTCATACTTTTTACGTGCCGGTGACGAAAAGCTGCCGATTATTTACGATGTTGAAAATATGCGCGACGGAGGAAGCTTTAGTGCGCGTAGAGTGAAAGCGATCCAGAAAGGTCGACCTATTTTTTATATGACCTGTTCGTTCCAAACGGTTGAAGAAGGCTTTAATCATCAAGATGTCATGCCTGATGTGCCAGGACCTGAAGGTTTATTGAATCAGCAAGAACTTGCCGTGACCATGCGTGATAAAGTACCTGCGAAAATGCTCGAAAAATTTATGGCAGACTCTCCGATTGAAATGCGTTTAGTTAACCCAGTTCATCCTATCGCGCCAAACACCACAGAGGCAAAAGGGTATGTATGGCTACGTGCCAATGGACAAGTACCATCGGATCACAGTATTCAAGAGTATTTACTCGCTTACGCATCGGATTTTAATTTTTTAGCCACAGCAACTCAGCCCCATGGGGTGTCTTTTTTAACTCCAGGTATGCGTATGGCCACTATTGATCATGCCATGTGGTTCCATCGCCCATTTAATATGGGAGAATGGCTCTTGTACTGTATTGATAGCCCCAATGCAGGCGGTGGACGTGGATTTGTTAAGGGGCAGTTTTTTGATCAGCAAGGACGTCTTGTGGCTTCTGCCACGCAGGAAGGTTTAATCAGAATGACCAAGTAGGACGCTAACATGTTAATAATTAAGAAATGGATACAGTTCGCCGTTGTCACTTTGATTGCCATCATACTGAATGGTTGTGTGACGATTGAGCCTGAAAAACCAGTGATTGTGAATGGTTATGCAGGTTATGCAGAAAAAATCGCCTTGCCACAGGGATGTAAAATTAACATCGCATTGATTGATTTCAATACTCCGGGGGCGATTATTTCTCAAAAAAACTTTGATATAGCCAGAGCACCCGTTCCATTTAAATTCACCTTACCTGCTGAGTTAGTCAAAAGCGGTGTTGATTACGGTGTTGTGGCAATGATCACTTATCAAGGTAATGCTATTTTTCAAACGTATGATAAGTTCCGTGTGATCAGTAACGGTCAATTTACCACTCAAGTGTTAATGAAACGCGTTAAATAACCACTTCGTAATCTAGTTCACAAACTCTTATGCCCGCCATTGATCTATTTATTTGGCGGGTAATAATCTGTTTTCTACCCTAATGTGCTGTTTAGGTTGTTTATGACAGAGTTATCTCAGACTTATCGTTCGCATGCGCAAACTCGTTTAATTTGGGCCTTGTGCATCGCTTCTATGGTGATTTACATTAATTTGTACACAGTACAAGGTATGCTGCCGTCTATAGCGGAACATTTTGATGTGTCTGGCGCACAAGCTACTTTGGTGTTATCGGTTACCAGTTTTACCTTAGCTTTTTCATTACTTTTTTATGCGG
Organism: Shewanella frigidimarina; assembly: GCF_003797125.1. Lineage (GTDB taxonomy): Bacteria > Pseudomonadota > Gammaproteobacteria > Enterobacterales > Shewanellaceae > Shewanella > Shewanella frigidimarina. The sequence continues at coordinate 8,299 of NZ_RKKE01000001.1, read as the reverse complement.
TTTTATCTGACCGGATAGGACGGTTGGCCCCTATTGTGGTGAGTTTATGGTTACTTGCTGCATCTAATATATTGTTGATTTTTGCTCAGACTTTTGATGACTTACTTTGGGTTCGTTTACTTCAAGGTATTTTGCTTGCTGCTGTTCCTGCGATTTCGATGGCCTATTTTAAAGAGCAATTGGCACCTTCCTTTATGCTAAAAGCTGCTGCCGTATACATTATGGCCAACAGTATGGGCGGCATCGCAGGACGAATTTTCGGTGGGTTAATGGCCCAAAATTTATCGTGGCAGTCGTCTATGGGGTTGATATTTTTGGTAACGTTAATGGGAGTGGCATTGGTAACGTATTTATTGCCGCGTAAAGAAATTAAGCCCCCAGTGGTAAAGCAAAAAGTCTCTTTGATGCATAAAGTAAAGCAAGACATCGATGGCTTTATGTTCCATTTGTCAGACTCGCAGATGCGCCTTGCTTATGCCATTGGTGGCTTAGCATTTATGATGATGGTTAATCAATTTAGCTTTATTCAATTGCATATTATGGCTGAACCTTATGGTTTAAGTCGCTTTAATGCAACCTTGATTTTTCTATGTTATTCAAGTGGCACCTTCGCTTCTTATTTGTCGGCAAAATGGATTATGCGCTATGGCTCGATGCCATTATTTAGGGTGGCGTTATGCTTGATGGTCGCTGGCACGTTGTTGACCTTAGTGGATACATTGACTGCTATTGTGGTGGGCTTTTTGATCAGTGCTTGCGGATTTTTCTTAACTCATAGCTGTTGCAATTCGTTTGTAGCTATCCGTGCAACCAGTCATCGTGCTAAGGCAACATCGCTGTATTTATGTTGCTACTATCTTGGTGCATCTCTGGGAGGGCCTTATTTAATGCTATTTTGGCACGAAGCAGAATGGAATGGAGTGGTTGTCGGATCGATGAGCCTTTTGGCATTGCTTTTAGTGGCTATCTGGCGTTTAGGGATACATCAACAACAGGTTATTGATGTATCCAAAGCGAGTTAACTCTCGATAAATTGTTTACGGTCTAAGTCAAACTTGCGCATTTTGTCGTACAAGGTCTTACGCGGTAATTCGAGCTGCTCCATTGTTAGCTTAATACTGCCTTTGTTATGGCTTAAAGCTTCTTCAATCAACATCCTCTCAAAGAACTCAACTCGTTGTTGAAGTGACATGCTAGTGTGCATAGTCGTGTGGCTGTCTAAATTGCCCGCAAAAGCGGCTTCTGCACCCAGTAATACATAACGCTCTGCTAAGTTGCGCAACTCGCGTACATTGCCTGGCCAGTCGTGAGAGGTTAGCACCATGGTTTGCTGGGGATTTAATGCAATGAGTGCTTTATGGTAACGAGCAGAAGCAATTCTGGCAAAATGTAAAAACAGTAATGGAATGTCTTCTCGGCGATCTCGTAGTGGAGGAATGACAATGGTCACCAGGTTAAGTCGGTACAATAAATCTTGTCTGAATTTCCCTTCTTCACACAGTTGTTGCAAGTTTAATTTTGTTGCGGCAATAACTCTTATGTCTAAATTTATCGGTGTATTTGATCCTAATCGTTCGACTTTACGATCTTCCAACACTCGCAGTAATTTAACCTGTAAAGCCATAGGAGTGCTTTCTATTTCATCTAGAAGTAGCGTGCCACCATTAGCATATTCAAACTTACCAATCCGGCGTTTGTCTATGCCAGTGAAAGCACCCGATTCAGCACCAAAGAGTTCACTTTCAATGAGGTTTTCAGGGATTGCACCGCAATTAATGGCGACAAAATTGGCTTTGTTACGATAGCTGTGGTCATGCAGATATCGGGCGACCAGTTCTTTACCTGCGCCTGTTTCACCTTCAATCATGATATCTGCCGGTGTGTCTAGCACTTGGTCAATAAGGTGGCGCATTTTCATTACACCAGGACTACTGCCTAAAATACGTGGGCCAGGTGCTATGTGCGATTCAAGTTCGCGTTTAAGTTTACGGTTCTCAAGTGTTAGCGCACGTTTATCTAATGCGCGTTTGGTCACATCGAGTATATGTTCGTTGTTAAATGGTTTTTCGATAAAGTCGTAAGCACCTTTTTTGAGTGCATCTACCGCCATGGCGATATCACCAAAACCCGTTAATAGTACTACAGGTAAGTCACTGTCTTGTTTTTTCAGTTGTTGCAATAAACTTAAGCCATCGAGTTGCGGCATATTGACATCAGAAATCACTATACCTGGCCAGTTAGCGCTTATTTGGTTAGCTATATATTGTGGGTTCGTAATCGCCAGCGCGCTGATATTCTCTAGTTTAAATAATTGCTGTAATACGATACCGATATGAGGTTCATCATCAACAATAATGACTTGATAATTATTGATGTCTTGTATTTGAGTCACGTTTACACTTCCTCGCGTAAATAAAGTGGCAAAATGATATGAAAAATAGCCCCACCGGGTATGGCATTCTCGACAGTAATAGAACCTTGCATTGACTCAATAATCCGCTGCGAGATGGACAACCCTAAGCCCAATCCTTGACGCTCACTGGTGGTGTAGTAAGGTTCAAAAATTTTGTTCATCTGGCTTTCTCTTACACCAGGACCACTGTCTTGGATACTTATATTGACCTTACTGTCGCAGTAGACTTCGATTTGTAATTGTCGCTCGGTAGATTGTTGCATAGCGACGATAGCGTTACTAATAAGATTAACGAGCACTTGTTGTAATCGCACGTTGTCGCCCCATATTTGGCATTTACCCGTTAATAATTTCAGCGATAACTTAACGCCCTGTTTGTCCATTTCAGGTTGAACAATGGTAAGTGCTTGCTCAATCGATTGATTAATTTCGGTGGCGTTATCTTTACCCTGAGATTTACGCGTAAAGCTTTTAAACTGACCAATAATATCTGCGAGCCTATCGGTGAGTTCTATCATGATTTTGATATTGCTGCTGGCATCTTCAATCATATTACGGCCAATGAAAGTTTGGGTGTTTTGCGCATAACTACGTAGTGCGGCTAGCGGTTGATTGAGTTCGTGGTTAATGCTGGCGGACAGACTGCCTATGACCGTAAGCTTTGCAGCTTGGATCAGTTCGTCTTGGGTATCTTTAAGTTGAGTATTGGCTTGTTCTAACTCTAATGTGCGTTCTTTCACGCGTTGTTCTAATAGGTTTTGGGCTTGACGCATCCGAAGAAAGTTTTTTCTTCGTTCTAAGCTGTAAATAATAAACAAGGCCAGTAATAAGTAAAGTGTCGCCGCTAGCAACATAATAGGCGGTAAAGACTCATATAACGGTTTCATGGGGGTTAGAATATGCACATTCCAGTTAGCATTAGGCATTAACTGGTGGCGTTCTAAATACTTCTCTTTGCCTTCAGAAGACGAGATTTGGTATACCTGAGTCGTGCTTGACTCACCTAAGGCAAAATTAGGGGTAATGCTAAGCTCACCAATGGGCCGGTTTGCATAGCGTTTTGATGAATTAAGTGCAAAACGTTTTGCCTGTGTTAGCGGCGTTAATGAATTAAATCGCCAACTATTAATGCTTGAAAGAAACACTATATTGTCAGGATCGCTAATCATAAACTCATATTGGCTTGCGATGGCAATGCCACTACTTTGTTGTTCAATCAAACTTATATCAACTTTCACAACCACTACACCCAATACCACTCCCTTGTGATATACCGGATTAGCAAAGTAGAATCCGCGCTTATTGGATGAGGTACCTACTGCATAATATCGTCCAGACTTTCCTGATATAGCATCAATAAAGTAGGGCCTAAACGAATAATCATGATTTATAAAAGAGTTGGGTACATCCCAATTGCTGGCGGCAATAGCAACTCCGAGCGCATCAGTAAGGTAAATATCTGACGACTCTGTAACTTGCTGTAATTCAGATAAATAAGCGTTAAGTTTTTCGATTGTTTGAGGATTGCGTTGATCAAGTAACCCTTGCTCTAAGATGGGGTTTTGCGCGAGCACTGCTGGAATATTTTCGTAGTGTGAAAGGGCGTTATCAATAAAAATTACCAGTTCATTGATTTGTTTTTCAGATTGTTCAGCAATGGACTTTGTGCCCTGTTCAAGTAAATACCAATACGTAACTTTTAGGGTCAGTAATAACCCGATGATGAGCATGATGCTCAGTACAATTTTACGTTTTTTGGTAGTCGAGAATGAAAGCATGCATATTCCCAATCGGTAATAGTTATGATGATTATTGAGCATGTGTAAAAAAACGAGCCTTAATAAATTAAGGCTCGTCTATAATACGCGAATTATCAAGCTAATAGCCGTTTAATTTGTCTATATACTCAGGTAAAAATAGTGAAATTTGAGGGATATAGGTAATCAACATCAAGAAACCGAGTAACAATACCAGCCAAGGCAGGCACGATTGAATTACCCACCCCATACTTTTGCCTGTTATTCCTGCTGTGACAAACAGATTGAGCCCTACAGGCGGTGTGAGCATGCCTATCTCCATATTGACCACCATAATGATGCCTAAGTGAATAGGATCGATACCTAACTGGGTTGCGATAGGGAATAATATTGGCGCCATAATCAACAGAATAGCTGAAGGCTCCATAAAGTTACCCGCAGCTAATAACAATAAGTTGACGATGATCAAAAAACCCCATGCGGGTAATCCAAATCCGACAATCGTTTCGGCAATAATATGTGGAATACGCTCGGTGGTTAATACGTGGGCAAACAGCATGGCATTAGCAATAATGAACAACAACATAATGCTAACTTTAGCGCCATCACGTACTACATGACGGATTTCTTTGTCGGTTGGAGTTTTAATAACGGCAAGCATCATGTGCCCTATATTGCGTAATGAGGCGACGATTAAAGACTCTTGTTTATTTCGCCAAGCAACATTCTTGAGTGGTCCAATATCCCGATAGCCAAATACTGCAATAAAGTAAGCATACACACAAGCTACGGCCGCTGCTTCAGTTGGACTGGCAACACCACCGTAGATTGAACCCAGTACAATAAGAATGAGTGCTAATCCACCCATTGCTTTAGCACTTGATATGCTTAGTGCTTTTATTCCAGGGAAAGGGCGCGAAGGCAGTTTTTTAATTCGTGCAACAATGTAGATTGCTAACATTAAAATACAACCCATCATTAAGCCTGGAATTAAACCAGCCATAAACATTCTAGCGGCAGACACTTCTGTCGCAGCTGCATAAACCAGCATTACAATCGATGGTGGAATTAAAATGCCTAAGGTACCTGAAGTAGTGATAACGCCTGCGGCAAATTTTTCTGGATAACCTGCGCGTACCATACCAACAATAACAATAGAGCCAATAGCAGCCACAGTTGCAGGTGATGAACCAGATACCGCGGCAAACAGCATACAAGCCATCACCGATGCCATAGCAAGACCACCGCGTATATGACCTACGCTGTCCATTGCAAAGTCAATAATACGTCTTGCTACGCCACCAGTAGACAAAAATGCCGATGATAGAATAAAGAATGGAATTGCCAATAAAGTGTAGTGTTCTGAAGTCGACTCATACAGTTTTAAAACTATTGAAGCGAGCGAATCATTTGAATATAACAAAATAGTTAGCATGCTTGAAAAACCTAATGCGATAGCAATAGGCATACCAATCATCATGCAAATAAATAAAGCTATAAATAGGGTTGCTATAGTCATTATTTCGCTTCCTTATCATTTTTTTCTAGTTGTTCTGATGATGTGGATAGCGCAGCTTCATCGATTAAATGCATGCTGTCTTTTGCTTCATCGGCCAGTTGGAAACCAACAGCTTTATTGCGCAAAATAGCGATAAATAATTCTATAAAACGCCATGTGAGCATTGAAAATCCGATAATTAAAATACTTTGAGATAACCAAATAGGAACAGCGCCATCTTCTATATCGATGCGCAATGTTTCCCAAGCAAAATCTGGATCCAATTGATGAATAAACCATGCAGGAAAGTCGATATCTTCCATTGGAATACCAATTTGGTACATTTGGCTAAGGTAGTCCCAAGCTCCTTTTAAAAACATTCCGCAGTAAATAATGCAACACAGGCACGCAAAGATAGCGACCGCTTTCTGTGGCTTACCAGATAGCTTAGACACAAACGCATCAACACCAATATGTGCTCCTACTTTCACGCCATAGGACATGCCAAATAGTACAAACCAACCACAAAGAGTAAGGGTCAGTTCTTGGATCCATAAAAAACCGGTATTAAAAAAGAAACGGGCAATAACTTCGCCAAAAACCAGCAGCGTCATTAATGTAATTAATAAATTAAGGAACCCTTCTTCAAAATAACCAAATAGTCTTGAAATCACGGTCATACTCCTTGAATAAAAAAAGGTGGTACTGATGCAAGAATGCATCAGTACCACGTCAAGTGTTGAGACTATTTAGTATTAGCAGCTTGTGCTGCATCAATCATGTCTTTACCAATTTGATCTTCAAACTTAGCCCAAACTGGTTTCATTGCGTTAACCCATTGCTGGCGTGCAGCAGGCGTTAATGTGACTAGTTCTGAACGCTTAGAATCAATAATCGCCTGTCTATCTTGGTTATCTTTTTCTGAAGCAATTTTATTACCAAGAGCAATCGCTTCATCAAGTGATGATTTAAAGATGGCACGTTTATCAGCGGGTAGACCTTTCCAGAAGGTATTTGAGGTCACTACCATATAATCTAAAACGCCATGATTACTTTCTGTGATGTGACTTTGCACCTCATAAAATTTCATTGAATAGGTATTTGACCAAGTGTTTTCTTGACCATCAATAGCGCGTGTTTGTAGCAGAGTAAACACTTCAGAGAAGGGCTTTTTAACTGGAATGGCACCAACAGCATCAAACTGAGCTGCAATAACGTCAGATGCCATAATACGGAACTTTTTGCCATTCGCATCTTTTGGTAATGCCAAAGGATCGTTCGCAGAAAACTGCTTCATACCGTTGTGAAGATAACCTAGACCAACAAGGCCTTTACGGTTCATCGCGTTTAATAATTTTTGGCCTGAATCTGATTGCTGAAAACGATCAACTGCGGCCATATCTTCAAACAAGAAAGGTAAATCGAAAATCTGTAGTTTTTTGGTAAAGCGCTCAAACTTAGATAATGATGGTGCCACAAATTGCACATCGTTTAGCAGAAGTGCTGCTAGCTCATTGTTATCCCCAAATAACTGTGAGTTAGGAAATACGTTAACAACATATTCACCTGGTAAACGTTGCTCAATTAATTCTTTAAACTTAAGTGCCATTTGTCCTTTTGGAGTATTTTCCGCAACAACATGCGAAAATTTAATTTCTATAGGTTCAGCAAAAACATTAAAGCTCGCTGCAAGAATAGCAGCAATAGTCGCTAGTTTAGCAATTGACTTGAGCGGATGTGTAAAAGTACTGGTAGATTTTTTCATGATAATTAACTTCCTTTTTTTAGTGTTATATTTTCCTCAAGGTGGTGACTTGTCCCAGAACAAGTACGCCATAAACGCTTTATGAGGATAGATAAAACATAGCAAGCATTAGGCCAGAATGTTAATTATTTGTAACTCAATGAAATATATTAACTTTAATTTAATAAGGAAACAGGAGAGTGATTTTATGTGTGGATTGTCACACAGCAAAAAAATCTTTATGGGTGGGATGTCACACATTTGCGCTGATCGTGATGTGAGGATGGTATTTGTTGCTGGCTGAGGAATGTGAGTTTATATGGACTTAATTAAAAGGAGGGATATATAAAAATTAGACATAAAAAAACCACCTTCCGGTGGTTAATCTATTAATGCAATATATGCATTAAATACCAAATAATTGGTGGAGCTACACGGGATCGAACCGTGGACCTCTTCACTGCCAGCGAAGCGCTCTCCCAGCTGAGCTATAGCCCCAAATTCTAGCTGACTAAAACTAAAATTTGAAAAATATGGTATCCCATAGGGGATTCGAACCCCTGTTACCGCCGTGAAAGGGCGGTGTCCTAGGCCTCTAGACGAATGGGACACATTTGATACGTTATACTCTGTATCGAGTGAATACTCATTGGTGTCTGTAGGCTAAACACCAGTGCTAAATAGATCATCAAACACATTTTCTAAAACAACAGTTTCGAATCATGTTCAACCATCTTAAATATGGTATCCCATAGGGGATTCGAACCCCTGTTACCGCCGTGAAAGGGCGGTGTCCTAGGCCTCTAGACGAATGGGACACATTTGATACGTTATACTCTGTATCGAGTGAATACTCATTGGTGTCTGTAGGCTAAACACCAGTGCTA